>JAUJMR010000014.1 GCA_030446765.1 Chloroflexia bacterium | reverse complement strand
CACGACTCTCCGTCGCTGTGCCTCGAGGACCGCCATCCCGAACCCGAACAGGCTCCAAAACGGAATGGCCGAGTGCGGCGACTCGATAGACACCTCGAAGGACATAGACACCATGAAGGCGGCCCAGTAACTGAGGATCCACAGGTCGAGCCTCGCCCACATCTCCTGTCGACTCCTGCGAGCTCGAAAATAAGCCGCGATCAAACTTGTGGCAAAGGTGGACTGTAAGAGCACCCAAAGGGCCAGACCGGGCACACCCGAGCGGGCAAGGACAGTCATATAGGCGTTGTGAGGGCTTCGCAACCGATTTGTAGGATCGAACTGAAATCCATCAGCTTCCGCCAGGTTGATGCCGTAGCCTTTGCCAGTCCAGAAATACTGACCGTAAAAGGTGTAGTCAATAATATAGCTCCACCAGTCGAGCCGCCACTGCCTTGACCCGTCGAGATTACCCTCGTTTCCCTCCGTATCGCCGGTTATAGCCTTGATGTTGGTAATGATCTGCTCGGCAGACACTGTCCGCCCATTACCATGCACGCCAGTATTGACCTCGACATTAAACAGGAGAAGGGAGGCTATAAGAATGCTGCAAAGCAGAGCAGCCCTCCCATATTTGGCGATACGCATCGGTCGGAACACCAGCACGAGGCCTACTCCTGTGGCGATCGTGAGTAGAGCTGTCCGCTGGTCCGATGACACCATCAGCGCGGCTAATAGCCAGGCGACCCACCAGGCCCATTCCTTCAGCCATGCAGCGCGATCCGATTTCTGCCTGTACAACACGTGTAGGCCGAGTGCGAGAAAAGAGGAGATCCCCACCAGCTGGACCGCTATATCCGGGGGTTCCACGTCTAGTAACGTCGCAGTACTCCCCCAAAGTGTAGGGAGATAATCTCCTACCACAGTCTGGAACAGGATCACGAACGGCAGCCAGAACAGCAGCCAGGGAAGCAGCTGGCCATAGAGTTTGGGCACAGATAAGACTGACTGGGAGCGCGACAGGAATGCAAATACTAAGAGAGCGAACAATCCATATCCCCAAGTGACTCCATCCCGAAAAACATCCATCTGATAGGCGTCTATGTACGGCAAGGTTCGAGAAGCACCGTGCAGAGCAAACGCGACTAGTAACCAGGGTACAGGGGAGTGAGGGAACGATCCTACGCCTCCTCCCACAAGCCCGGCCAGGAGTCCTAACGTGAGCACCAGCTCGCCCAGGTAGAGTGGTGGGATTCCGACATGTGCGAAGCCCCGACCGAGGAAGACATAGCCCAAGATCAGGAGAGCAAGAGTTTTCAGCCAGAACCTCTGCAGACGAGAGGTATACAGCAGCGCGTTCCCTAGCGCCACTAGTCCAAGCGCTGCTCCTACGGTAAGCAGCGGACTCAGGACAATTCCCACAGCCACGGAGAGAGAGCTCCCTACGCCAGCGATTCCTAGCCATCGGTTCCGCCCAAGATCGAGCTGTTTCCTCAAGTAACTCACGCCCGATCTGTTCACGCTCACCTCCGGCAGACCAAACCTTTAAATCGACTTGGGCGATAACCCCCGTAGACTGAAGATGGACTCATGTACCGACACCATGGTCTTGCCGGGGAGACTAGGCTCTGCGAGATCTCGATGAGATCCGGCGAGCCACAAGACGCATCTACTAGACCCGCTAGGCCCTATATATCAACAGAAAGCATTGATGATCTTTACCTAAGCTATCCGGACTGCTGGGGCGACCGCACCACTCCGTTTGCAGCATGTTCTCGATCGAGAGCGTGTAGTACGACACCTAGCACCTGCACGCCACTTGACTTGACATCGGGGTTGGTAAGAATCGCCTGTAGATCATCCTCGAGCGTCCGTCCGTTAGCAACTACGATCGCGGCAGTATCGGCAGACGCTAAGAATAGCATTGCGTCCGGTGACGAAAAGAGGGCTGGCGTGTCTATCACGATGACGTCACAGACAGCCTTGATGTCAGCCATGATTTTCCTGATTTGCTGGGCATTGAGTAATTCGAGGGGATCTTCTACTATCAGAATCTCGCGGGAATGTGACATCGGACGGCCAGGAGCTACTAGCTCCGCTGGGCTGCTCAACGCGGGCCCAGGCAATAATAGACTCAGGTCGGGAACAGGGCCGGTGACCATCACATCCTCTAATCGCAGATTGGAGTCCACCAAGAGGTTCGACAACCCCTGCCCGCTCTCGATGCTGAAGAGTTCGTGCTGACGCGGACTGCGGAGGTTCCCATCGACCAGCACTACGGTCTGCCCCGCTTGCGCGAAGGCGACGGCGAGATTTGCGGCGACGAGCGATCCCCCCTCGTTCGTTCCCGGGCCGCCGATGGCCAATGCACCGACGCCGCGTCCACCCGCGGCAAGCTGTAGGTTGATGCATAATCGGCGAATAGCATCGCTCGTCGCGGAGCGAGGTGTGGCAAGAATGTCAACGGATGAATCTCCTTGGGACTGAGGCACAGCAGCTAATACTGGCAGCCCAACTTGGGGACCGACATCCTCAGGTAGCTGCCCCCGCTCCCTAGTCCGCTCGAAAACCACTATCCCTGTGGCTGCCAACGCGAAGCCTAAGAACAGCGCTAGCAGCGCATTGAGCTCTGCGGACAGACCACTAGGTTTTTGCTGCGCCCCCGTTGCGGGATCACACGCGTTGATCCCCCGTCCGAAGTTGCGCCAGCCAGACGGCGAAGACTTCGCTGGTAGTGTTGGCAATGTCCGCCGCCACCCTCGAGTCGTGATACGTGGCGGAGATCCGAATAGCCTGCGTGTCCGACAGAGCTTCGGCATCGACCATAGTGGCGATCTCCGAAATCGTTTCCGGGAAGCTCCCAGGCGTGCGTCGACTTGCTCGAGGACGGCGGTGGGGACGCCACAAGTTCGCTGTATGTCTGCGCTAGCAGGTTAGCCCCGAGATGTCGCCCAAGCTCCCATCATCCGAAGAGAGGCAGGAGGACGAGGAGTATTGCGGAGGCCACGTACGTTGGCGTCCGTACGGAGGTGATCAAGTATGCCCGCGGCGGCGAGCAGCGGTATCAGAGGAGGAGCCACCAGTGACGTCTCAGCATGGAGATGTATTCGGCAATACCAACTATGCTGGCTTCTGTCTGCACGGGTCTGCATAACTAATCCTCTATCCACATCACAGGCAGTTCCATGCTGGCTGGGCATCCTCCCTGCTGGAACTGGAGTAGATCAGCCTATCTGAGCTACTACCGAGGACGGATACCCGACAACCGTTGCTCTGCGGCCCGCCCGGCACGGTTCACGTCCTCCTCGGTGATAATACCATCGAGGCTTCCGGCTCTTGCTCCTTCGGACCTGCTGCTCCCCGTCCACCGGCTGGACCAGACCTTGGAGTACACACATCATAATACCCCCAGCCGCTGAAGCAGACGAATTGCTACTCGGCGTCGTTCTCCGGCCCTGTTACACCTACTTTGAGTAAGGGGCCGTTACCCAGATCACAACTGTGCAGCCCCCGGATAGCTCTCGTAGACGTTGTCGGCGCATCCGAGGCAGACCAGGTTGGATTGAGTATAGCATCAGACCGGCAATCGGTGGAGTACACCAGCAGAACTGCGCAGGGTCGTGTCAAAGTCGAGATGGGATAGCGCCGATGAGAGCAAAGGCATCGATCAGGGTGTGCGGAGTAGTGTCTGAGAGCGTCGGCGATGCTCTACCAGCCACTGTTACGCAGCACGCTTATGATGCAGTTGTGAAGAGCTGCCAGTGCCTGAGGGGTGCTGCCAGTGTATGCCTGGCTCGCAGCATCCTCGCCCATCACGTCCTTGACGTAATGCACCCGGTTCTCGATGCCCCAGTGTCCCCGCCATAACCTCTCCAGATCTTCCGGCCCCGCCTCTGTGGGCCTTAGGCTGGTAACTGCATAGTGGACTGCACCCCAAACAGCGGGTCTTCCGCGCTTCGGGTGGCTATCAGATGTAGTAGGCAGGGTAGTCTTTTCTCATCGAGTCGAGCATGAAGGCTCTGGATGGAGGGTTACCATGAATGGGTTCGGGACCTGTGGCTGCTGGTGCCGGAGGAACTGTATATCCGGGATGTCATCCCAGCGGCAGACGGCGTAACGATCGAGGCGGCGACAGCAACAGAGAGTGCACTTTGTCCAGAGTGCGGCTCTGTTTCTCGTAGCATTCATAGACACGGTGAGCGAGTGCTTGCGGATCTACCTTGATGGGTGGTGAGGCTCCGAGTCCGTGTACGCCACTTCCGCTGCAGGGAGCTCGAGTGTCCGAGGAAGGTATTTGCCGAGAGACTGAGTGAGACCGCGGCTCCGCACGCCAGGCGCACGGATCATCAGAGTCGGGCGCTGCTGGGCATAGCGTACGAGCTCGGCGGTGAGCTTACCCCAGTTGCGTGGACAGAAGAAGGCTTGGTAAGAAGTCGTCAGAAAGGGGTCCACGGTGGGGAAGACGAGGCCGCCGTGTATCCGTCGGAGTTCAAGGAAGAGGCGGTCCGGCTGGTCAAGAGTAGCGGCAAGCCCGTGGCGCAGATAGCGCGGGAGCTGGGTGTGTCGTTCGAGAGCCTGAGGGCACTGGATCAAGCAGCCGAGACAGACTCGGGCGAGCGCCACGGGCTCACTACCGATGAGCGCGAGGAGCTCAGCAGGCCTGTCGAGAGCATCCGCATCCTGCAGCAGGAGCGGGAGGTCCTGGAAAAAGCACTATGTCTGGGCTCAGACATACAAGGCGATGAAAACCGGTGGCAGAATAGGGCAGCGGTCGGTGGATACGAGATCTGGCGCCGCTCGGTGCCGTGAGCCCGAGAAAAAAGCTGATCCGGGCGCGCCCAGGATGAACAAGATTGTCGCCGCCTTCGAGCGAGCACGCGTAGGAACGTTGTAGAGCTTGCTGCGCCCACCCACTGACCGCGATGTTTGTAGGCCAGGAGGGCAAGATGCAGGTAGTTCACGAGGCGGCGTTGCGGGCTGACGTGCATAAGAAGACGGTGGTGGCGTGTGTGCTCGTTACCCAGCCTAGCGACAAGGTAGACAAAGAGGTGAGGACATTCTCGACGATGACCGGGGATGACCTCTTACTCCTGAGTGACTGGCTCGACAGCCTGGGGTGGGCGGTCGTCATGGAGTCGACCGTACTGGAAGCCGGTGTTCAACATTCTGGAGGAAGACCGCGAGGTCATGCTCGTCAACGCCGAGCACATCAAGGCGGTACCGGGCAGGAAGACCGATGTGAAGGATTCCGAGTGGATAGCGGACCTGCTGCGGCACGGGCCGTTGAGGTCGAGCATCATCCCGCCGGCTCCCATCCGAGAGCTGAGGGAGTTGACCCGGTACCGCAAGAGCTTGATAGGGGAGCGGGCGTAGAGGCCAACCGGCTGCACAAGGTGCTGGAGACGGCCAATATCAAGCTCGATGGTGGCGACGGACGTGTTGGGGACTTCGGGCAGGCGGATGCTCGAGGCGATACTGCACGGGGAACGATCTCGAGGTGCCTTCGAGTTCGCGATGGGTAAGTTGCGCAGGAAGTCGCCGGAGTTGAGGCGCGCGCTGGAGGGTAGGGTACTTCCCCATCACCTGATACTCATCGAGCAGATCCTCGCACGTCGAGTTCCTGGACGAGTCGATCGAGAGGCTTGGTCAGGAGATAGGTCGGCGGCTCGCCCCTTTCGCTGAGGATGGTGCAGCTGCTGCAGACGATACCGGGGGGTGAGCGAGGCCGCAGCGGCGACGATCATCGCCGAGATCGGTACGGACATGGGCCGCTTCTTCGGCTACATCTGGCGAGCTGGGCGGGGGGTGTGTCCGGGCAACCACGAGAGGGGCAGGCAAGAGGCTCGGGCAAGCCGGACGGGCGGGGACACGTGGCTGAAGGCGGTGCTCGGGGAGGTGGCGTGGGCGGTGGCCCGCACGAGGGACAACTACCTGTCGGCGCAGTACCACCGGATAGCCCGCAGGCGGGGGAAGCTCATTGCCGTGGCCGTGTGCCACAGCGTGCTGGTGATCGCGTATCACGTGCTCAAAGACAAGCGGCCATATAGAGACCTCGGAGCGGACTACTTCGACAGACTGGACACCGAGCGGATACAGCGCCACCACGTCAACCGTCTCAAGGCGCCAGGCCGAGGTGGAGCTCGCTTCAGAGCCGCATAGATCGGGTTTTCGTAGGAAGCAGCTGCCTTCTTCGCCAGGGAGAGCGAGACCAGGTGAAGCTCTATGAGTTCATCGACGCGCAGAAGGCGGAGTACTCGGTCTCGCTGATGACGAGTGCTGGGGGTATCCCGATCCGGCTACTACGCGTGGAGGGGCGGGGGGCCGTCGAGCAGGAGATGGCTGGATATCGAGCTCACCGAAAGGATCAGACTGGTCCACGCGAGCAGCCCCGGCACCTATGATACCTGAGGGTGCATGTCGAGTTGCGGGGCCGGGAATCCAGGGCAAAACTGTGGATAGCGAGGCTGATGAGAACGGCGGGCTTCCGGGGTGTTGCGCGGCGCGCCGAACGTATACCACCCGACGGGACAAGGATGCCACGCCTGCCGCCGACCTGGTGAAGCGCCGCTTCCTCGCCGATGCCCCCCGACAGGCTCTGGCTGGACATCACGTACGTGCTGACCTCTGAAGGCTGGCCAGTTCTCGCGTTCGTGCTCGATGCCTACAGCCGGAAAGTAGTGGGTTGGGTCGATGGCGGAGCACATACGGGCGGAACTGGTGGTGGATGCGCTCAACGTGGCGGTGGCGAGGAGAAAGCCCGCGGAGGGGCTGATCCACCACTCCGACCACGGCCGGCAGTACACCTGCCTGAGCTCCGGTCGCACACGCAAGCAGGCGGGGATACTCCCCTCGGGATGGGGAGCGTGGGTGACGCGTACGATAACGCGATGGCGGAAGCGTTCGTTTCGACCCTGAAACGCAAGCTGATCCATCGCAACCTGTGGCCGACGCGGGGCGGCGCGCCTTGCCGTCTTCGAGTACATCGAGTGCTTCTACAAGACCAAGACACTGCCATAATCGGTGATATGGTTCCGGCGATAGAGCGGGTTCATATAATCGATCCCACTCATCCACTGTACGGGCTAACGTTCTCTGCGTGCTCTGATGACTAAGCCTCGGTTAGGTCGGGTTTGTGGGTTCGGCTCTTCCCGGGCATCGAGCGGCCGATCCCTATCGAGGCGACTAACCTGTCCCCCATTCCCCAAACCGATACCTCCCTGTAAGCTCTGCGCGGAATCGGCTCGAACTTCCTGGCTGTGCTAGGGTCCATACTCGCACAGGACCCAGCCCAGGAGGTCAGCTATGACGGCCCGCGCAGCGGATCACGCAACTCCCGCTTCCGATATTCTCGACGCATACGACGACCAGAAACCACACAGCCACGACACCCGAGCAGGCCTGGAACAGCCTGGATCCGTACCAGAAGTCCGTGGTGAGTCGGACGTTAGTGCGTCTGATACAGGAGACGATCGATGAGTATTCCCGAGAAGATCTCACCTTGCCCACTATGAGCTGCAGGCATACGGTGTACGTCAGGCAGTCCACGCCAAAGCAGGTACGGGATAATCGCACAAGCCAGGAGAACCAGTACGCCCTGGTTGAGCGCGCGATCCACGGCTGGCTGAGATCGAGTATTCGCGTCATAGACGAGGATCTGGGCAAGTCTGGGAGCGACGGACACAGGAGCGGCTTCCAGGCGCCTGTCGGTGCAGTAAGCTTGGGCTACGTCGGCATCGTGCTCGCCTACGAAGCCAGTCGGCTCGCGCGCAATAACGCGCCGACTGGTACGCTGTTGGATCTCGCTGCCGTGTCCGACACGCTCATCGCCGATGCTGATGGCGTGTTCGATCCCGGAGAGTACAACGACCGGTTGTTGTTGGGGCTTCGGGGGATAATGAGCGAGGCCGAGCTTCACCTGTTACGCCTGCGTCTCGATGCCGGCAAGCGGCGCCAGATAGAGCAGGGGACCCAGGCAGTCGCTGCCGACCGGATTCGTGCGGCTGCCGGATGGGCGGGTGATGAAGGATCCGGACTTACAGGTGCGGCACGCCATCGAGCTGGTGTTCGAGCGCTTTGCGAAGCTTCGCGCCTGCCCGAAAGTGCTCAAAGGGTTGCGCTAGAGGAGGGGGATACTGCTACCGCGCAAGCAGGTCGGGGGCCGCACGCGGGGTAACTGCTGTGGAGGAAGCCCTCGGAGTCGGCCATCCACGAGATACTGACGAACCCGGCGTATGCCGGTGCGTTCGTCTACGGGCGTACGGCCCCTAACGGTGCTGGCCACAGAAGTCGGGATTGCACCCTCAGGCGCCCTCTGGAGGAGTGGAAAGTGATCCGTCACGACGTCTATCCTGCTTTTCTATATCGGTTGGGAGGAGTACTTGGCTAACAGGCGGCAGCTATCCGACAACGCCAGCAACTACAGCAGCAAGCATGCTCCGGGGTTCCTCGACAGGGGGTAGCATTGCTTACGGGGCTTGTGGTGTGCGGCCGGTGCGGCAGACGGATGCAGGTCTCCTACAAGCCGACGATCCGCTATATGTAAGGCGCTGCTCGATGCCCACGGCGAGCACGGATGCATGTATCTGAACGGCGAGAGGTTGGAGGCCGCCGTGGTGGAGGCGTTCTTCGCGGCGCTCGCGCCCGCACAGCTCGATCTGCTCGACGAGGTATTGGCTACGCAGCGGGCGGATCACCAGAGGGTGTTGCGCCAGCACGCCGAGCAGGTGCAACGCGCCGAATACGAGGTGAGGCTCGCCGAGAGGCAGTACATGGCGGTGGACAATCGGCTGGTCGCCGCTGGAGTTGGAGAGGAGATGGGAGCGCGCGCTGCAGACTCTGGCGGAGGCCCGCCAAGCTGCAGAGAGGGTCTCGCGAACTCAGCCAGTATCCGCTCTTGATCCGCAGTTGCGTGCCCAGTTGGTGGATGTGGGGCCTCGGCTACCCGAGTTGTGGGAGAGCGGTCGTTTCACACCCGAGCAGAAGAAGAACTGCTGCGCAGTCTCATCCGATGTCATCCAGGCGACCACCGGTGCCGGACAAGGTGGAAACGAGACCGTATGGGTGAGCGAGCGTTTTCCGAGCTATCCGTTCGCCCTTCGATGCGTAGCACCTCCGATCTGAAGGGTACGACCATCTGGTCGAGCGCATACGGCAGTTGAGCGCCGAAGGCTACGACGACATCCGGATAGCGCATCGGCTCACCGGCGAAGGCTTCCACAGCGCCCGGAGCAGCGAGGTACACAAGGGGCTGGTCTGCAAGGTTCGTCACGCTCACGGTCATCGCCACTAGCCTACACCGCAACAGCGACAAGATCGACGGCTCGGGGACCATCTGGTCTGGCCAGGAGCCCCTCGGAGTTTCGTATGTCGAGTCCACGGTCTGCGGAGGATGGGTACTACCCGTCACCCGGCATCCCATATCCGGTAACCTCGTGCCGGATGATGCCGCCGTACTGGAAAGCCTTCGGCGAGGTTCGAAACCTAGAGCCGTTGTGGCACCAAACCAAACAACAATAGGGGCATCCTCTTGAAGACATGTACAACCGGAGCCGGCTGCACTCGGCGATCGGCTACCTCAGTCCGGAACAGTTCGAGCGCGGAGATACAATGACCCACGCAGCTGCTTAGAGGTTACCTGTCCATGTAACCGGGGTAACTCCAAATTGGAGATAGAACGAGCGCTAGGCATACACCGCCATACGGTCCAGCGTTATTCGTCTTGCGACACTGCCCCCTTAGGCCTCACTACACTCACAAGACCAGCATCCTGGCTCCGTACGAGCCATATCTACTGAAGCGATGGAGGCAGGGGTATCGCAACGGTTTGGGTTTGTGGAGGGAGATAGTGGCGTTGGGGTATTCCGACACCCGCGGCAACGTGTCTAGATTCGTGGCTCACCTACGTCGGCAACAGCGCGCGGAGTGGCCACGGCCCAGAGTCGGCCTCACACCGAGACAGGCGACCGGGTTGCTGCTCATTCGTCCAGAGGATGTAAGTCCGAGCAGCAATGGGCAGCCATCAATCAGTAGAAAGCGCTCCATCCAGACGTTCAAACGGCGACCACGCTGCTGGAGGGATTCGCCCGCATGCTTCGAGACCGAACCGATGAGCAGCCCCGGGAAGAGCTAGAGCTGTGGATGGGACGCGCCGAGAGTGCGGACTGCCCGAGATGGGAGCGTTCGTGACCAAGTTGCGCCAGGATGTGGATGCGGTGGTGGCCGGGCTAACCTCGACCTACAGCCAGGGGCAGACGGAGGGCAACGTCAACCGCCTGAAGCTACTCAAGAGGCAGATGTACGGAAGGGCTGGGTTCGAGACGTTGCGCAGGCGCTTCCTGAACACTGGTGCAGCAACGAGACGGACGTGTATGGCCACTCAGCTCGTTTTCGGTCGCCCTCCACCTCTCTAGCCGGCACCGACTAGGCTGAGAGGGCGACGGGCATACCACTACATCCGGTAGCCTGCACCCGAAGCGCGGAAGACCCGGTATTTGGGGTTCACTTCACTCTCGCCTCACGTCCAAAAGTAAGATCGATTGTGAGGCAATGCGGGGAATGGCGTCGGCACCCCGGCACCTGTTATAATTTTGTCCACAATGTACAGAGCCGGTTGTGTATAGCTACTTAGCATTTCATCCACACCTGGATCGTGGTCGCCTAGCCTCTCGTGGTCGCATCCGACGCTCTGATGAGATGGGCGCTCGCTCAACGAGTGGAAGCGGATGACGAAGTTGGTTAGTGCGTCGCGCGTCCAGTCCGATTCGGGTGCTGGACAACGCGCGCTCAAGCGCCTGCTCGACCTGTTGCTCGGCTCGGTCGCGCTCGGAGTGCTCTGGCCGTTGTTTTTATTGATTTCGCTCGTCATACGCCTGGATAGCCCGGGGCGGGCTCTGTTCCGCCAGATCCGAGTGGGAAAGGGTGGAGCACTCTTCACCTGCTACAAGTTCCGTACCATGTGCCGGGACGCGGACCAGACTGTGCATCAGCTGGCATTCCGCGGCTACGCCACCGGCCGTCCCATGAGTGACGACCCGGAGATTCCGTACAAGCTGGCGAACGACGAGCGGATTACCCGGGTGGGAGCGCTGCTGCGCTATACCAGCGCGGACGAGTTGCCGCAGCTGCTGAACGTGCTGCGCGGCGAGATGAGCCTGGTCAGGCCGCGGCCCGCGATACCTTACGAGCTGGAGAACTATACTGACTGGCACCACAACCGGCACCTGGTCAAGCCGGGTATTACGGGGCTGTGGCAGGTATACGGGCGCGGGAAGATGAGCTTTGCCGAGATGACGGCACTGGACGTGCGATACGCGCATACATGGACGGTGTGGTTGGACATCAAGCTGATCATTCTGACCGTCCCGGCGCTGTTGATGCGGCGCGGAGCGCGTTAGCAACAAGGAGTGCTGATGCAGGTCCCATTCGTAGACCTCAGAGCGCAGTACGCCTCCATCAAAGATGAGGTCGACGCGGCGATCCGGGCAGTCCTCGATGATTGTGCCTATGTAGGAGGGGTCCCCCTCGATCACTTCGAACGAGACTTTGCCGTATACTGCCGCACCCGGTACGCGATCGGGGTGGCTAACGGGACCGATGCCCTGCACCTGGCGTTGCGGGCCGTTGGAGTCGGGGCCGATCACGAGGTTATCGCTCCCGCCCACACGTTCATCGCGACTGCGGCGGCGATCGAAATGTCGGGCGCGCGTCCCGTGTTCGTCGACATAGACCCAGAGACATACACCATGGACCCCACTGGGGTCGAAGCTGCCATCACGCCCCGAACTCGCGCCATCATACCCGTGCACCTCTACGGGCAACCTGCCGACATGCAGCCCATCCTGGAGGTTGCCGACCAGCACGACCTTGTCGTCATCGAGGATGGCGCGCAGGCGCACGGAGCCGAGTATCGAGGGCAGCGCGTAGGCGGGATTGGGCACCTCGGCTGCTTCAGCTTCTATCCGAGCAAGAATTTGGGAGCGTACGGAGACGGAGGTGCGGTCACGACGAACGACGCGGAGCTGGCGCGCCGTGTGTCACAGCTCCGCGATCACGGCCGCATTTCCAAGTACGAGCACTCCGTGGTCGGCTACAACAGCCGCCTGGACGCGCTGCAAGCCGCCGTGCTGCGGGTCAAGCTTCAGCATCTTGATGAGTGGAACCGTCAGCGGCAGCGGGTCGCCGCCTGGTACGATGAAGCACTGGCTCTCGCCGGCTTGGCGCCGCCCCGGGTCCGCCCCGATTCCACCCACGTTTACCACCTCTATGTCGTCAGGACGGCGACGCGCGAGGAGTTCCGGTCGCGGCTGGAGTCGGAGGGCATCTCCACCGGCGTACATTATCCGATTCCCCTGCACCTGCAACCTGCATTTCGCCACCTTGGGTACCGGATCGGGGACTTGCCCACGTCCGAAGCTGCAGCCAACCAGGTCGTTTCGCTGCCCATCTTCCCGGAGTTAACGCGGGCGCAGGTCGAGTCCATTGCGGGGATCATCGGCGAACTGCTTCGCGAGGGTGTGGTGCTGCCCATTAGCGATGACGGGACGGTGTTGCAGCACTCGGACGAGTGGTGGAAGCCTGCGTAGCACTAGGTGGGAAAGAGAGCGGTGAGGTGAGACAGAGAGTGATTGTGATGGGCAAAGGTTCCCTGGCTATACGGGTTGCGGAGTGGTTCATCGAGAGCGACCGGTATGAGCTCGCCCAGGTCGTCCCGACGGTGCCCGAACCGGCCTGGGCCGACTCTCTCATTCAGTGGGCTGAGAGGAACGGGATTCGGTACGTTGCATCCGGCCGCTACGACGACCTAGAGAGTGTGAGAAACGGCGACTGGCGCACGGATCTCGTGTTCTCCGTCTTCTACGACCGGATCTTCAGGCCATGGTTTATTGCGAAGTGTGGGCAGATACTGAACCTGCACAATGGCCCTCTCCCTCGTTACAGGGGCGTGTCGCCGATCAACTGGGCGCTGAAGAACGGCGAGCCGGAGCACGGCGTGACAATACACGAGGTGACTCCGGGTATAGACGACGGCCCCATCGTCGCGCAGCTAAAGTATTCCATCTATCCCGCTTTCGATGAGGTCGTGGACGTGTATAACCGTGCGCTAGAGTATGGCTGGGCGTTGTTTCGGCAGACAATGCCGCTTCTCGAGCGAATCGAGCCGCGCCCGCAGGATGAGGCCGCGGCCACCTACTACTCCGTCGAGGACAATCTGAAGCTCGGCGAGAGGAGGGGCTTCACCAGTAAGGAGTCCGTGTAACGCTACGTCACGCCAAGGATTTACCACGAAGTGGAGTGGGATTGGAGTGACAGTAGCTGGATGGGTAGAGGCTGAGAGATCACCAACCGACTGGGTCGCGTGTCGTTAAAGTTGATCCCGAATCACACCTAAAGGACTCCATGCAGCACCAACAGCCCATTCGTGCCCCTGGAAAGTATGCTAACCTGTTACTAGCAATCGAAAACGCAATGGCCGGTCGACTGACGGGGCAAACCAGCCGCGAGGCCGGGGCACAAAGCAAGGGGATTCCCCGAGTCAGTCTGGTCGCCGAAACGAAGATCACCGTACAGGTAGTTGTTGGCTGAATCCGTCCGACCCCGAATGTGCCTTCCTGTGATGGAAACTCAGCGAGGAGTTTGAGGATGTCCACCCTACTGTCACCAAGCACTCGCTCCCTCTCTTCCGCGTCGCGTCGCTGGCGCTGCTCCTCCTGTTGGGGGGCAGCCAGATACTATCAGATCATCCCTCGACGGCGCGCGCGGAGGAGACGGGCACGGCCGGCCTGAAGGCAGAGTATTATGACCGTCAGGATCTGACCCAGCGCAAGGTAACCCGCACGGATCCCACCGTCAACTTCGACTGGCGTGACGGCTCTCCTGACTCGTCCATCCGCGCCTGGACCTTTTCGGCACGCTGGACGGGGTGGGTGAAGGCCGATTACGGCGAGATGTATACCTTCTACACCCACTCCGACGATGGGGTGCGGCTGTGGGTAGGCGGCCGGCAGATAATCAAAAACTGGACCGACCACTCCCATATGACGGACACCGGGACGATCTACTTGCAGGCGGGCGAGTGGTACCCGGTCAAGCTCGAGTACTACGAGGCGTACGGTACTGCCATCGCGAGCCTCTCGTACTCTTCCCGGAGGACGAGCAAGCAGATCGTCCCAAGCGACCACCTGCGGTCTACGGCTCCGCTGGGAAGGGATATCTACTTCCGCACCCTGCCGCCCGGGGCGGCGCTACCGACCGACGCCGAATGCGCCGCCCGCGTGCGCCGTCACCGATGGGAGCCGCGTCCGGCGAACGTGGCGGTGAATAGGACCCACCCGCCCTCGACCTACAAGGTTAACGGATACGGCGGGATGGAGCACCCGGAGCTGACGTGGGCGCGAGTAAACGGACAGGCGAACGGCACGACGGATGAGCTCATCCAGCACTACGCGTGCAAGTGGGGGCTAGATGAGGACGTGGTACGTGCGCAGGCGGTGACGGAATCCACCTGGTACCAGAACCTGAAGGACGCGAGCGGCAACCCCGTCGCCGGCAATGGCTACGGTGATTACGGCCACTGCTCGGGCGGGCCATACGGGTCGTCCGGCCCTGCGAGCTTGGGAATCATGCAGATTAAGTGGTGCGCGCATCCCGGTACCCTTCCTACTCGGAGACATCTACCGCCTTCAACCTCGACTACTATGGGGCGGTGATTCGGGGCTGCCTGAACGGTTGGGACTACGTGACGGACACCACGGGCGACCTGTGGGGGTGTGTGGGCCGCTGGTACTCGGGCGAGTGGTACCGGAACAACGACGGGTACATCGTGGCTGTGAAGAAGCATCTCGCCGAGAAACCCTGGGTTAGCTGGGGTTATCCGGGTGGATCAGGCACGTAAAAAACTGCCTGCACGCCACGTGCAGGCAGGTAACTCTCTCCAGCACGGCAGCTTAGATGAGAGCTAGTCATAATAAATGGGCGGCGCCCGAGTCACGTTGTCCGGGCGCCGCGGTCTCCGTACCATGTGGTGGCTACGCATATCGGGAACCCTCGAGGGAGTATGTGTCGGCTAAAGCGCCGTTCTGGTGACATCGGTCGAGCTGACGGACGGCACACCCGAGCCTACTCTTGCCGCGCAACGTGTGAAGGCGGAAGCTGTGTGCGGGCGAGATCTTCCTGAGGGAAGGACTTGGCGATTGTTATGGTCGAGGATATCCGATCCTTGAGGGCTGGTTGTACCTGGCATTCGTTCTGGATACCTACAACCGCAGGCTGCGTACCCGCGTAGCGGGCGGTGGCTGGTCGATGGGAGAGCGCATGCAGGCGACGATGGTGGTGGATGCGCTAGCTTTGGCGGTGTCCAGGAGGAGGCTGGACCCAGAGCCTATCCACCACTCCGATCACGGCTTTCGGTACATCTCGATCGAGCTCGGGCGGATGCTCAAGAAGTCGAGAATACTCCCATCGATGGAAAGTGTGGTTGACGCGTACGACAACGCGATGGTGGAATCGTTCGTGTCCACACTGAAGCGTGATTTGACCAACCGGAGCGCGTGGCCGACGAGAGAAATCGCTCGCCTTGCTATCTTCGAGTACATCGAGGTCTTCTACAGCTTGGGGCAGATATAGTGAGCCAGGTGATAACCTGAGCGGTATGAAAGCATACTCAGTGGATCTACGGGAGCGGGTAGTGGAGGCGGTTGAGGGCGGGGCACCGAGGGCGCAGGTGGCGGGAACGTTCGGTGTGGGGCTGGCGACGCTCAAGCGGTGGGTGGCGAGGGGTGGCGGGACCCTGAGGACGACCTGTCGCCGAAGGCGCCGCCTGGACGGTCCCCAGTGTTGAACGTCAACTAGAATAACGGCTCATATTGCCTCACGGAAGAATCTCACCCTGCGCAAATCGTTGCCTCACGAGAGATCTTACCCAAGGACGGATCCACCCAGCCAACTAGATATCTGCGTCGGCTGTGCGTCCCACACCACCTGTGGATGCACGCCCGGTATCACCGTGCCGAAGAGCCAGAGCATCCGTGGCTATGCCCAACGGCTCGATGCGCGCGCTCAACTGCGGCGCGATGGCGATCCGGCGAGGTCGGCCCTCGCCACCTCCCCCCCGTCGACGCGGGCGAGCAGTTCGTCGTCGCAACTCCACGAGCGCCTCGTAGCCCGCATCGAAGACGAACACTCCTTGACCCGCCGCTGCAGCGTCCGCAGTTGGACATCTGGGAAGCGCCCAATCGGATACCGCGCTCGGGACCTCGATCGCAGCGCGGCCAGACGTCCTCGAACACCGACCTCGCTGTCCTCATCGGGTGCTGCTTCGAGAGGGAGAGACGGCTCTTGACCATAGTGGTGGTATCTCCCCGGACCTGCGCGAAGGGGTCCTCCCGCGTCCTCCGAGTGGCGCTCCATCCACCTGGCTTCTCGCTCCTCGATGGCGCGCTACTTGCGCCTAGCACGTCGTCTCCTCGGGCGCCGTCCCATCAGCCGGCACGCCTGCTTTTGGATCGAAGCGGACGGTGGCGAAGGGGTCGTCCTCCAGTCCGGCCTGAGGTACTTGCTCGCCATCAGTGAGGGCGACGTGTCCGCATGGCAGCGCCACAGGGGCGAAGACACCGCCGAGCACCGCGTGCCGCCACAGCGCCTCCTGCAAAATCTCGATCTGCCGCAGCAACAACACCGGGTCCAGCCCGGAGTAGATCGCCTCAAGTCGCTCCCGCTCCTCGGCACTAGCACACCGGAGGCAAGTAGCCTCCGAAAGGGTGTGGCCGCGACGTCGTACGTGCGCTTCACTCGGCTCCCATCGCGGGTCTTGGTCTTGAGCTTCACCGAAGGCCGGAAGAAGTTCCCATACAGCCGCACAGCCCGGTACAACTCCGCAGCGCCGATACGACCGCTCCCGAGAAGCGGTCGACCCGACGATCTGCCGCACCACCGAGCCGTTCTCTGTTCCACGAAGCACTGGTCATTCTTCCTGCCACCCTGCCGCGGGTGAAGGTGACCTTCGCGCTCGCAGTACTCCACGAGCATCTCGTTGATGAACTGCCGTTATCGCGTGTCCAGCCCCAGCACCGGGAGCGCCGAGCCTTCCAGCGCCCGGATGACCGACTGCTGGGTTGCAGCACGGCAGGCACTCGGTCTCGGGTCGCTATATCCGTCAGTCAGGGTGTACAGGAATGAACCCTCCGCACTCCCACTGGGCGACCAGGTCGAAGGCCCGGTGGGCATCGTCCCAATCGGCGAAGGTGATGGGTATCTGCGCTTGAGCAGTACTCCACGCCACAGGCGATCGTTGCCGGACTCAGAGCAGTTGCACACGCACCTCGGCCGTCAACGCATCCGTGTCCAGGTTCTCCATCAGCTCGGGCAACAACAACGACCGCAGATGAGCCTCCCAAGCCGGTGAGCGCATCCCCGACTCCCGTCCAGCCGCTCCTGCCTCTTGATCGGCGCTGGCGGTGGTACCGGACTGCAGGCGGATGGCGTACGCGTGCCGGTGGCGGCGACGAACTCGTCCAGGTGATCGACTTCTGCGCATGACTGGCGGTACCTGCCGGCGACCCAGCAGCAACTGGCGCTTCGCCCATATCCGTCAGGACCTTGGCGAGACTACACCGTCGGGTGACATTACTTCGCACAGGCAACATCTTGGTCAAAGTTACCTTCCGTGAGGTCCGAACATCTCTATTGTCGTCTAACAGCGGGCGGAGCTGGTAGTGGATGCGCTGGATATGGCGACCAGGTCCATCCACCACTCGATAGGGGGACCAGTACACATCCGTGGAGTTCGGGTTCCATACAAGCGGCGGGCATCCTGCCCTCGATGGGGAGCCGCGGCGACGCGTATGATAACGCAATGGGTGAGTCGTGTCCACGATCAAGACCGAGTTGATCGCAACGAGGGCGCCACGTTCTTCGAGTACATCGATGCTTCTACGCTTCCCGTTATTGTTGTTTGGTTTGGTGCCACATCCGAACCTCGCCGAAGGCTTCATCGGCGGCATGATCCGCAGAAGCCTTATCCAGCGGGTAGTACCGGATGACCGTGACTCGAGGGCCAGCAGAGATGGTCCACACGTGGCAATATCGCTCGGTATTCCGTCAACGTCGTGAATGAACCGTTGCGCTCCAGGTTGGGCGACCATGTCATAGCCTCGGCGCTCAACTGCCGTAGCAGGGCGGTCGTCCCAATCGAGAAGGTGCAGATGCGGGATTGGCGCCTCCCAAGCGCCGGAGGATGACATCGGTGGTGGGCGCATCCCTACCTCAGGGCCGATCGTATCGCCGCTCCCAGATCGGCCTCAGCAGGCGATCAGCGCGCGGAGGCCCGCTCAGGGCGAGAGTCTGCACGCGCACCTCCTCAGCAGGCGGATGGCGTACTTGCGCTCGTAGCCGGTGCAAAAACGCACGAACTCGTCGAGCAGATGATCGACTCCACCACGGCGGCCTCTGCCGCATACATGCATCCGTGATCGGCGCCGTGGGAATCGAGCATCGGCATACCGGGCTTGTAGGAGACCTGCAGCAGGCGGACCACAAGCCCTGGCGCTTCGAGGAACTCATAGCCGCTGGCGGCGACGATAGCTGATCAAGGATGATCGACTCCCTCCTTTCCACTCCTTGGCGACTACACCGTCGGGTGACATTGTACTGTGAGGCAACTGGCGCTTCGTCTCTTGGTCAAAGTTACTTCTTCCCCTCGTCGAGGTCAGGTGACATTTCGTGAAGCATCTCTATTGTCGTCCTTCATCACGCGCCCAGGTTCTTCCGGCGGAGCTGGTAGTCCTGGATGGCGCCGCTTGGTCATCGAGACGCAGGCGTAACAGGTGAGGCGGTTCCTCGGCGAAAGCCATCAGCATCGGCGATGAGGGTCATACACGATAGCAGATCCACCACCAGTCGGCGTTAGCTCGGAACTGAGTAGGCTTCATCCGTGAGGTCGGATCGAACATCTCTATACGCGAATACTCGATCTCGGCGGGCGGATCGCTGGTAGTGGATCTCGATGGATATGGCGGTAGCCTGCGAAAGCGCGTGATGGGATAACGCATCATGGCTCGAGTAGGGGGACGTGGCCATCCGTCGGAGTTCGGGGCCAGGATTGCGCGATCGGCGGGGCATCATGCCCTCGATGGGCTGGGTCCTGTGCGAGTTGATAACCACCGGACGAGTTCCTCAAGACCGAGGTGATCCGACGAAGGCGGCTGCTCGGACGGCGATCTTCGTACAGTGGACATCGAGTGCTTCTATAAACCCCTCGCGCAGGCATTCAGCTCTAGGCTATCTCAGCCCCTGCGAGTATGAAAGCAGTACAATGACCGAAGACACCGCTGCCTAGACAAGAACTGTCCACTAGACCAAGGTAACTCCATGTGCCGTCAGATGGGAGGTAGGGAAAGGGGCTAAGCGATGGGGTGCGTACGATGCGGCAGCGAAAGGGTCCGGCGAGACGGGAAGACACGACTCAGCGGACAGAAGTGACTCTGTAACCAGTTTCGGCGCCGGTTCACCAACCGCTCGACGAGTGCCTTCTCCCGACATCGATTGCCTGCCGACCTAATCTCACTGGCCGTGCGCTGATACGTGCGCTATCGACTGAGCTATGCCGACATCGTGGAGTAGCTGGCGGAGCCTGGCGTGCAGGCCGACATCAGCACAGTCTATCGCTGGGTTCGGCGCTTCCTGCCACTGTTCGGGAAGGCGGTCGGCGGCCATCAGCGACCGGTCGGGCGGGGAGTGGATGGTGGATGAGACATGCCGCCGACTCAACGGACAGTGGGCGTACCTGTACAGGGTGATCGGTCAGGACGGCTAGGTGGTGGATGCGTACTTCAGCGAGCGGCACAAGGCGCGGGCAGCGGAGAGCTTCTTCAGACGAAGCATCGAAGAAACGGGTGTAAGACCGACACGAGTGACGACCGACAAAGCCAAGTGCTACCCGCCAGCGCTCAAGTCCACGCTACCTGATGTCGGATATCGATAGTCGAAGTACCTGTGCAACGGACTGAAGCGGAGCCTCGGCCATCTCGGGCAGAGCCTCCGTCCGATGCGCGGCTTCAAGCGTCCTGTTTCCGCCAACATCATGGCGCGGGCTCACGCCCTCATCCAGTACATCGGGGCGGCTTCTCGACGCTCACCGACACTATCCCGCGGCACCTTCGACTCATGGTCGCGTGGCCGTAGTTGCCCGGATTCTGTAGGCGCTGCCTGACCCGGCCATCTCTCAGTCGATCGCCCTTGCGGGTGTGCCTGTGCCTGATGCCCACTCCGCTGCAACATAACACCGCGCTGAAAGTACGTCGGCCCTAGCTTCCTGTCGCTCTGATAACCTGCCACCGTCTGGATTCGGGTCGGATGTGGTAGCGGTTGCGGAGTATCTCCTTGAAGCTCGGTTCGAGGAGGAAGACTCGGCGTCCTGTTCGTAGGTCCTGGGACAGCACCCGCTCGACATTGTTCTTTCGCACAGACCGAAACCGCAAGTCAAGCCTGCGCCACTCGACAAACAGGATGAACGATCAGGCGCACGTGAAGCAGAAGAACTACACCCACGTCAGGCGATTGGTGGGTTATGATCGCTACGAGGGGGAGCAGGGACTACAACAGCTAACGCGAACCTACGGTCTTGCCAGCGTGGGGCACACCCCTACCTGCCGGCGATGAAGCTCGTGGCCAAAGATAGGCGCGGTGCCAGGGTGACGAAGCGCTACGCTGATCCCAGGACGCGCCTTCAGACGGGCCGCCGAGGCCGCGGTCATCCCCGGTGAGAAGCAGTCCGAGCGGTGGCTCCCGAGCAATCTCCCGCTCCGCCTGATACTTTCGAGCAAAACCCTGTGCATCGGAATCCAAAGGCGAGTGGATTTCGTATATTAGGTTGATAGCTATGCAAAGTGGGCCGAGCAGCACGCGGGGGACGCCTCCGCGTGCTGCTCCTACCTCGGACGTATGGCTCATATGGCGTCGCACATTGTGACAGTTCTTAAGTATGGGGAGGTAGTATGAAACCGCGAATAGCGGTGGTTGGTTGCGGCTACTGGGGCGCCAAACATGTCCGCGTTGTGAATGAAATGCAGTCGGCGCGGCTCACGCTCGCCGTAGATCCGGTAGCGGATCGGCTGGCACACATCCAGGCGGAGTACCGTGGGGTGCCCGTTACACGCGACATCGAGGCGGCCCTGGGACCCGACGTTGATGCTGTCGTGCTGGCTACGCCGGTCTCGACCCACTACACGTTAGCCGCACGCGCGCTTGCCGCGGGTAAGCATGTACTGGTTGAGAAGCCCCTGGCGGCTAGCAGCCCCGAGTGCCGCAAACTGATCGAACTCGCCGGTACGCAGGGGGTGGTGCTCATGGTGGGGCATACCTTCGAGTACCACCCCGCGGTCGAGTACTTGCGCAACCTGGTCGGAAGTGGCGAGTTGGGCAAGCTCTATTACATCGACTCCGCACGCCTCAACCTAGGGCTGTTTCGGCGCGACGTCAATGTTCTGTGGGACCTCGCTCCGCACGATGTATCTATCCTCTATCGCATATTGGGCGAATCTGCGCTTGCGGTGAGCGCCCGGGGTAGCAGCCACACGCTGCCGGGGGAGGTCGACGTAGCTTTCGCCGACCTGACGTTTTCCGGCGGAGTGGTGGCACACCTCCGTGTGAGCTGGCTGGATCCGTGCAAGGTGCGCCGCGTCACTGTGGTGGGCAGCAGTGCGATGGTAGTCTTCAACGACGTGTCGCCCAGCGAGAAGATCCGAATCTATGACAAGCACTACACGGCCGAGCCGGAGGGCGACCACTACTCCGATCACCTTGCAGGCTACCACCACGGCAACGTGGTGATCCCGCCCCTCAACACCGCCGAACCGCTGCGGCTCGAGGTCGAGGACTTCGTGCGGGCGATAGTCACGGGATCGGGAGTACAAGCGGATGGCGCCTCGGGGCTACGCGTTGTCGAGGCGCTTGAGGCGGCGTCGTACTCGATGGCGAATGACGGAGTGACGGTGGCGCTGCCGTGGGCGTGTGGAGAGAATCCGTTCCTCCACGCTGACGAGCACGTAGCATGAGCGGCAGCGCGAGCGACGGCGCGAGGGGCGCGGAAGGACGGATATGGGTATCCTGCTGACCCTGCGCGCAAAGGGCGCCCGCGGCCTCGGCGCGCGGACGGGCATGATCGCGGACCGCTTCGGACCTACACCCTCTCGCATGGAGGGGCGCCTGGCGCGCTACGTCGACATCGCCCAAGAGTTCGGCGTCCGGCCCACTCTGCCGATCACCGCGAGCGTTCTGGCCCGCCACCCGAAGCTCATACGGGGGTACGTAGACCGAAATGTGGAGTTTGCGATCCATGGCCTGGTGCACGAGGACCACGCGGCACTCGACTTACGTACTCAGCGTGAACGCATGGCGAAGGCTGGTGGTATTTTCGCGTCTGCAGGGATACCTTTCGCGGGCTTCCGCGGGCCGTACCTGCGTTACAACGGCGCCACCAACGAAGCGGCCCGCGATCTGGGTCTCATCTACCACAGCAGCCAGGCTGTGGCGTTCGGGGTCCTACCCAAGGATCTCCCCGGCACACAGATCGTGGCCTACCGGCGTGCGCTCGAGCTCTACGGAGCTCCGGATGCCGAACAAGTGGTGGTGCGGCCGCGAGATGAAGGGGGCTTGGTCATGATCCCGGTCGCCATCCCGGACGACGAGATTATGGTCGACCGCCTTGGCCTGGACCAGGAGGCCCAGGCCAAGGCATGGCTGGCGATCCTGCGCCGTACGCACGAGCGGGGCCAACTGTTCACCATGCAGTTCCACCCCGAGCGCATCCCCCATACCGGCGAGGTACTCGAGGTGGTCCTGCGGGAGGCGCAACGCCTCCGGCCGCAAGTCTGGATTGCGGCGCTTGATGAGCTGGCCACGTGGTGGTTGCGCCGACGGCGTGCCGTCCTCGCGGTCGAGCAGGTAGGGGACGAGCGCTACTGGGTGCGCCTGGAGGGGGAACCGGAGGCAACCTTACTGGTGCGTGGGCTCTCACCCGGGGGTGCTACTCCGTGGTGCGGGCGCGACCTGATCGCGCAGGCACCAGCCTTTGAAGTAGGCGGCGCAGTCAAGCCGGTAGTAGGAGTTCCTCCAAGTGCAACTCGCGCGCTGCTTGACTTCCTGCGCGAGGAGGGGTTCGCGGTCGAGGTCTCCGAGGATCGGGAACGTTTTGGGGCGTACATCGAGCTGCCTTCGGACGGGCGGTTCGACGAGATAGCGGTGCTAGCCGAGATCGAGTCTGCTCCGGGGCCGCTTGTACGGCTGTGGCGATGGCCCAACGGCGCGCGCTGCGCCCTGGCGGTGACAGGTGACATCGACGCACTGACGCTCCAGGACTTTGCCCTGCGCTTCTGGGAGGTACGCCGGCGTGATTGAGACTAAGGGCAGGAGGGGAGTGGCGAGTGGAAACGCGAGAAAGTTCAACTCGACGCGAGCGGTCAAATGTGACGCACCCAGAGTACCGGGTATGGCTATCAGGTAAGGCGGAAGATCCGGACTGGGACGCCTTCCTAGCGCTGACCCCCTGTGGACACCATCTTCAGACTAGCCTATGGGCGCAGGTGAAGGCCGCCGTCGGTTGGCGAGCAGCGCGCGTCATCGTGATGCGCGCAGACGGAATCGTAGCGGGGGGGGCAGATGCTGATACGTCCGCTACCCCTTGTCGGCTCCGTCGGCTACATGCCTGGGGACCAGTTGATATATCCGAGGACCCCAAGGTTGAGCAGATCCTCATGCAGCAACTGCACCAGTTGGCCAAAGCCCACCGAGTACAATACATGGTAGTGCAACCGCCGCCCGGTGGAGAGCCGTTGGCCCACCGGCTGCCGAACTGGGGGTTTCGCCCGAGTCGTGTGAATGCCATGCCCACCGCGACCGTCCTCATCGATCTGAGCAAGGGGCTAGACGGCGTTCTGGCTGAGATGAAGGAGCAGACTCGCAAGAACATCCGTCGGGGGCTGCGTAGGGGGATCGTGGTTCGGGAGGGGACGGAGAGCGATCTTCGTAATGTATACCGGTTTGTAGTTGCGACGAGCGAACGGCAGAAAGGTCCGGTATACCCGGAGGTGCACATCCACGAACTGTGGCGGGTCCTCCATCCTCGTGGCTACCTGAAGCTGTTCGTAGCCGAACATGAAGGAGGCCGTGTCTACTCAGATCGTCATCCCATTCAGGGATACCGTCTTTTTAAGACGTTCGGCTGGTCGGAAAACACGCAAATCTTAAACCGAATGACGTCCTGATCTACAAGGCGTTCGAATGGGCCGCGTCGGCAGGTTATCGGTATTGTGATCTGGAAGGTATAGAGATGGCCGCTGCCAATGCGTTGCTGCGCGGCCGGCGCCTTCCCGAGGAGATTAGGCAGACCCCTGCCTACTTCAAGCTTGGCTTCGGGGGGCAGGTGACGCTCTTCCCGGGACCCTACGATTACGTCTCCAACCCGGCCCTGCGGTGGAGCTACAACACGTTCTACCCGTTTGTGGCGAGGTCACCCATGATGTCGAAGGTAATGAACTCCGTACGTGGTGTCGGCTGAGTGTGCGGAGCCAACGCTGGATAGCAGGAAAGTCTGCAGCATCCACCATCTGGGCACCTCCCTCCAGGAGCGTCAGCGTACGACATAGTGGACGAAGGTTCTCATGCAGCGAGGTGGGCACTTGGGGCATTTACAACTTAGAGGCAGGGCTACGGAGACTGCGGAACCTGTGCCATATTCGATGCATGCACACAGCCGCTCTTCCCTCATACAAAAGCTTCCGCCTCCCTCAGGAGACCATCTCTCACGGGCATTGTCAACTTACCGCCTGAGATATTGCCGGTTGTCGGTTGAGGGCGCGACGGGACTGTCCTCAGTCCTACCGCTACAACCTCAGGCTGCCACCCCAACGCCTGATATCTCATCCCAGACCTGGAACCAACGCTGTCTCTCAGCACGGTATTCCCCTGCCTTTAATCGATGCCGTTGAGGACAGGAGTGATCACGTATGGGGCCAAAGGCACATAGGAAGCCTTGGGCGTGTCCTGCTGACTTGAACCGCTGCATCACCCTCTCTCGCTTGCGTGTCGGTTGGTGCGAGTTCTCGGCTCGGTTGTTCAGATAGCGACTCTGGCGGTGCTCCACACCCAGTAACACCTCCCGCTTGGCTGCTCCCTAGAGAGCCGGTCAAGTAGTTGACCGAGGGTCTGTGGGTATGGTTTTGCTACCCGGCGCCGATTGCAGAGGGTAGCGAACAATGCGTCCACGAGCGTGGCGACCACCGATAGAGCCGTCTGAAGAGCGGGCGGTGCTGGGGCGTATCAAGAAGGCGAAGCTGTTCGTGTTCTTGCGGGAGCACCGCCAGGAGATATTCGGCGAGGCGTTCCAGGAGGAGGCTAGCGTCCATCTATAAGGACAGCAGCCTTGGGCAGCCACCGATACCGCCCGCCCAGCTGGCGCTCGCAGTAATACTGCAAGCGTACACCGGAGTCAGCGACGACGAGGCCATCGAGGCGACGGTGATGGACCGACGATGGCAACTGGTGCTCGACTGTCCGGACTGCGAGGAGCCGCCGTTCTCAAGGGTACGCTGGTGGGATTCCGCAAGGCGCTCATAGAGCCTTGGACGCGCGGCTCATAGACCGCACCGTCGAGGTGGCCCAAGAGAAGGGCGGATTCGGCGGTCGCAAGCTGCGGGCAGCGCTCGACTCCAGCCCTGTGGGGAGCGGGCAGGGTGGAAGACACGTACAACCTTCTGGGGCACGCCCTCGGTAAGGCATTGGACGTGATCGCCCGTCAGCAGGGGAGGGCTGGCGGAAGTGGCGGCTGGGCTGGAGCCGAAATAGTGGCCTACGAGTCTGAAGGCGGCGCTGGACCTCGACTGGGATAACCCACAGCGGCGACAAGAGGCGCTGGTGAGGGTGCTGAAGGCGCTTGAAGCGGTGGAGATGTATCTGGATGGTGCCACCACAGAGGCGAAGGGTAGTGTGGATATTGCCAGGCAGATAGAGAGCCAGGACGTAGAGATAGGGGGAGCGCCGCAGCTACGGCGTGGGGTGGCGAAGGAATATCGGTAGAGGACGCCGATATGCGCCACGGCAGGAAGAGCAGAAGCACGCTCATAGACGGGTACAAGCGGCACGTGCTCAGGGATCTGGACTCGGGGCTTGTGCCCGCGGTTCCCCGCCAACGTGCCGGAAGCCGCTGTGACCGACGCTATCGCCTCTGACTTGGAGAGGCAGATGTCGGGGAGTTGCACATAGACCGTGGCTATCTGAGCAGCAAGCTGTTGGGCTTGAGGTCTGCACCGACGTCCCGAAGACGGAGTTCGACCTCGACTGGGGGCGACAGCGGATCCGATGTAGAGCGTCTTTGAGTCGGGAGGTGTAGTGCATTTCCCGTCGATCTTGTCTTGAGGCAGCGCTGCACCAGCGCAAGCGCGGGCGTAGCGTGACCCGCAATCGCATCTCGAAGAGGGCTCCGCAGATTGACGCCCGACCGTCACTGGAGCACAGCTTGGCGCACATCGGTAGTGGCAGGAGCGGGCGCGCTACATCGGCACGAGGAAGAACCAGTTCCTGCGCCGCTCCGCCGTTGTCCACAACCTGCACGTCAAGGCACCGCCTGGCCTCTCTAGTGCACGAGTACTGAGTACCTGTGTTTGTCAACCGAAAACTGGCTCTCCCAGCCTTTTGGTGATGGCCACAACCCGTAGTGGTTGCCGCAGGTCCCGTCTGTACTAGGTCTGGTGGTTCAGATCTTCGTTTCACCAAATACTAGGGAGAGCCGGAGTTTAGATTAACAGACACATCACCCTCAGGTGGACGGATCGGGATGTGCCGGTAGCCAGCGCTATCGGTGCATCCCTTAAGGTCCGGCCTCGCCGGGGTCCACACCGGCATCTGCCTATCTCTCCGGCGCACCAGGCAACTGGGATAGACCGAGACGGCGGAGGAGGCGACGGAGAGCGCTCGGGCTATGGTGCGCCTGGGCGGAGCCCCACGGGGCGCTACTGCGGGAACCCCGGGTCTGCTCGAGCTCTTCCGACGTCCGCTCGTGACTGGTCGCCGCGTTGGGCGTCACCGACGTCACGGCCAGCAGGCTGGTAGAGCGTCTGGCGCCCTCGATCTGCTCGAGGAGGCAGCTGCTGCAATCGCATCTTCCGCTCACCGTACTGGAAGAGGAGCCGGAGGCGGATGGCGATCGTAAGCACCGCCTGGGACCCACGGAGCGAGGTAGTGCTGTTCTGCGTCGTCACGAGAGGCGTACACCAACGGTCATATCCACGGGGAGCGGTCCAGCTTGAGCCCATTCTCCGACCAGGCAGGGATAGACCGGTACGGAGCGGCCCTACTTAGCGAACTCGCCGCGGCCTTGGCAGCAACGGCTCGATCCGAACGGCACCTCCCACGGCTTCGTTCAGCTTCGACAAGTGGCGCCGGCAATTCTTTTCACTCAGTTGGAGAATCGAGTTGTGTACGGAGCAGGGTGGATGCGTTTCAGAACCGGCCATACAACTGCCGGCCGACGTGGTGCCACGCCTGCATGCCCTCGTAGATCGGCGACGGGAGACCGTGGAAGCAATGGCGGCGCATGTGTTCGGTGTCGGCTTTTCCATCGCCGGTAGGGCGCGCGAGATCGACAGCAAGGAGCAGTTACTAGCAAAGCGCCGGTCGTACTCAGAATCTACCTGGAACCCTTCGCAGACCCGATCGGACGTTGCAGCATATTACGGGATAACGGATCGCCACCTCCGTCGCCTATCGGACGAGTTCGGCGTTGGTTTCGACGCCCTCCCACCGGTGCAGACCGCCATGTTGCCCGCAACGCTACGGCACCTTATGAATATGGGATTCGTGTCAGCGAGGATCGACCGGTCCGCTGTGGCTCGCTGGATTGAAGAGTTCGGGACCGATCCCCGCCGCCTTAGCCGGGCGGAATTGCGTCGAACCGAAGGAATCTGTCAGGTATCTTGCACCTGACCTGCTGTCGAGATACCTGACGACAAACCTGACGACAAGCCTGACACGAAAAGCATAGCACCCGGCACGAAAAACACAGCTCCCGGCAGGTACAAGTCGTAACCTCTCGATAGAGCCGCCACCTCGGCGGGCCAGCTAGCGAGGATGCGATATGAGCGCATCCGGAGAACAAGCAACCGTGTCGTGTTCACGATAATTAAACCGGGCTCTTCCGAGCTTTGGGTGGCAGGTACAAGATGTTGTACCTCCTCGAGTCAGTATGAGTAGCCGACGACGGCGGGCAGCGGCGTTCGAACAGGGGCGTCGTCGGCTCGGAGGGGCGGATGCGCAAGACCCTCCGCCTAAGCAGCTCGAACCCTGCACGGCCATACATCTGCCTTTTCAGCATCTTGAGTCAGGTGGTCTGACCCTCGACCTGTCCCGATGACCACTCGGTCGAGAGTACTCCCTCCACCTCAGACAGGTCCCGGCGGATGCCCCTCGGCCAAAGCCGACCAGGCTCCGCTATAGGACTGCCTTGCGTCTCCCCAAGCCAGACCCGCAGACCCTCCCTGTCTCGCTGCCTCACTACCCGACCAAACTCATGTGACAACCGCTCTAGCGTCCTGGCGGCAGGACAGAGCTGGCAGAATCGTTCGAGGTACGCCTGCTCCTTGGGACGAAGCTCGTCACTGTCCTTCAGAAACAGCCAGGACGCTCGCCTTGGGGTGTAGCTCGGGATCGAGGAGGAGCCTGCTTCCTCCCCAAAGACCTGCACGACCTCCCGCGCCTGCTGCCCTCGAGGTCGCCACTTATGGAGGTAGCGGCGTACGGTCACGGCTGAGCCCTCAAAGCCATCACGCTGGAGTTCCCTGTGGAGCTGCGCGGCACTCCGACAACCTCGTTCCATCGTCGCCTCAGGTAAGCCTCATAACCTCCAGCATGTTCGGTAAATGCTTCGTCGCTCCGCCCGCATACTCCGGGAAGCTTCCCGCCGCCAGAAAGCTCCTCACCGTCGCTCTGCTCAGACCTACTTCCCTGGCTATCGCCCTCCGGCTCAGTCCTCGTCCGGCAAGCGCTACCACCCGGTCATAGCGCGCCTTCCTCCGCTCGCGCGTCTGCCGCTTCCTCTCCTCCGCTTTGATCGGCTGCCTCACAGAAGTCGGCGCAGCGATCGGTGTGGAGCGGGCAGCGCTCGAGCCCTGGACATCCGACGCTTCGGCTGCGAGAGCCTTCGTGGTGGCTTCCAATGCTTGTGGTGCCTCATCAGGAAGTGTTCGACTGCATCGCCTAGATTGCGAAGCAGATGCCATCTGTCAGCCACCTGCACCGCCTTCGGTGCGCCCCGCCTCGCTCCCTTCGCATAGATGTCGCTCCTGTCTCGGGCTATCACCTCCACACCCGGATGCTCCCAAAGCCAATGCGAGAACGATTCCGAGGACCTATCGGGCAAGAGGTCCACCGGGAGATGATGCTCGAGGTCCACCAGCATCGTTCCGAAGCGGCCCCCTCGCTTATAGCTCCAGTCATCTACGCCCAGCACCGACGGTGTTGACCGTTCGGGAAGTGTAGCTGCGCGGAGGATATTCAGGAGGGTATCGCCGCTTACATAGATACCAGAACAAGCAGCCGCTCTGGCACCCGCCTCCCCTCCCAGGCTCGTACGCGATATCCAGCAACATATCGGTGAGTCTCTCGGTGCGCCTGGCGTATACCTTGCTGTTCCAACCAAACGCTCGGAGAAGACCTTCCTGGGACAGTCGGGGTTGCGGCAACAAAAGTGCCGAGCGCGCACCACCAGCCGCACACACCTCCCCGACCAAGGGAGGTCGGCCAGTGTCCCGCTCGCAATACCGGTGGATCCTGGAGGACGGCTGGCCGCACACGGGACACTTAGCGTCGCGACCGAGTGCAACTCGCCCCAATCGTCACGTCATCCGCATCGATAGCGATATGCTCGATCGCGAGTCCCTCGGGCAATAACTTCCAGAATTCCCAGCCCATCCGCTCCTCCCTCCGTCGGGTACTTCCCAGGCGACCCGACGGAGGAATCTAACCACAGCATGTAGTACCCGCCACCCAAAGCTCGGAAGAGCCTAATTATCGTGAACATTGACAAGCGCAGTCAATCCTTCCTTATCAAGCTCGACGCGATGTCGTCGAACGCTAATCCTCGAACATGTCGCGTACGAGGTCGTCGATGGAACGTATCGTCGCATCGGTAGCCGCGTAGCGAATCGCTTGGAATTCCAGCGGCTCCGATCAGTCTTGTCTCTCTCACCCGAACGCTTCAGCTTCGATAAGCACCAGATTGCCTTTGTCGTCGAGTGCGACCAGAGTCAGAACCTTGTTGTTCGGTCATACCTGCTGGCCGACAATAAGTGCTGAGACATCATTGCCGAAGAGGAGTTCGACGTTGAAGCGCACCAGTTCCTCCAGGTGTGACTCCTTGCCCTGCGTGCCCAGAAGGCGCTGCACGAACTCCTGGAACCCGATCTCCTCGGGTGATGCAACTGAGAGTTGGCCCGTTGAATGATCCTTGGTCAGCTTCGCCAGCATTGTACTCTCCCTGTTATCAACACTCTGAGTTAGGCTCCTGGACTACACAATGGATTGGTGCCACTGCAGCAGACGCGGACTACGCGGAGGCCAGTACCTCTGCCAATGGTTCGTCGATGGCGGCCACCCGGCACCGACGCGACCTCCGTCATGACGGAGTACCCACGATCGTCGAGTGTGGCGCCAACGCGCTGGTTCTCGCACTGCTTCCTTCGCTCCTGGAAGATAGTGAAACAGCAATAATTACAGGAGGTTTCCACACCCGGGATTGCAACGACGCCGTTATTAGACCATAATCAAATCGGCAGTGCAATAGTAGGATCAGGCTATGGACGTGTCCGTACGTGGGCCTGAGCCGGCCAGGGAGGATCTGGAGGCGCTGCTTGAGCGCGACTGGCTCTCGGCGAAGCAAGCGGCTCGGGAAACGACAGGACCCCCAGATGGTGTGGACGATGGGGCGCAGCGGCAGGCTCCGGGTGCTGCATATCCCCGGCGGCATACTGTACCGCCGGGCAGACGTCGCGCGGGTGCTCACGGAGCGCGAGGGGCAAGGCGTTGAGGGCGGCGCTATACATACGCGTTAGCAGCCGAGAACAGGCGGAGCACAATTACTCACTCTCGTCGCAGAGGCCGATTGCCGGGCTTACGCGGCGCGTCAGGGCTGGGGCGTGACAGCGGTGTTCATCGAGCCTGGATATGGCGGCGATGATTTCGACCGTCCGGGGCTAACCCGGTTGCGGGAGGCGATCCACAGGCGGGCGATGGATGTCGTCCTTGTGTGGAAGCTCGACCGCTTCAGCCGAGAACCTTGGCAGCAGGAGCTGGTGATCGCGGAGGCGCGCGCGGCTGGGGTTGATGTGGCCTCATCACTCGAGGACATCCGTGATACGTTCGAGGGGAGATCATCCGAGCGGTGCTGGGGTTGGTCGCCAAACAGGAGAAGAGCAACATCGTGTTGCGGACGCTCCGTGGGCGCCGTGCTCGCGTTGAGAGCGGTAAACTTCTCGCCGGCCAGCGACCGCGCTATTGCTACCGGTGGAAAGATCCGGACGCGAAGTCGCATCTTGTCGAGAATCCCGCGACGTCGGCGGTCGTTCGCCGGATCTACAAGGAAGTCGTCGAGGGACGTCCGCTCAAGGCCATCGCCCGCGGACTCACGGATGACGAAATAATGACACCTCGCGGCGGGCCTGACTCTGATGTGCCCTCCCTATGGCATCCCCAGAGGATAAAGGAGATCGTTCAGTGGCCGGGTTATAAAGGCGACGCGTTCGCGTTCGTGAAGAAGAGCGCTGATAGGAAGGAGAACGGCCGCAGGTACAAGAAGCAGACCGTACGCCCCCAGGATGAGTGGATCCCCTTGCCTGACGGTACGGTCCCACCGCTGGTTGATGCCACCACCTGGCAGGCCGCAAACGACCGGTTGGAGTGGAATAAGAGAAATGGCATCAAGCAGAGAAGTAGAGCTGATGAGGCCTTGCTCAGGGGCGGATTTGTCCGCTGCGGACATTGCAGGGATGTTATGAGGGTCTGCTGGCAGCACGTCCGGCAATCGGGCTATCGGATGGGGTACCAGTGCCAGAAAAACTACGGCGACATCGCGACGATCCCAACAGGTGCTCGTGGCACACAATTAGCGCCGAGGAGCTCGATGCTGCGGTGTGGGAGCGGGTTATGGAGATCCTGCTGAAGCCGGAGGTTGTCCGCCGGGAGATCGAGCGCCTCCGGGGTGACGAGCGGATTGAGGTCGACCTCGGGGCCATCGACCGGCGGCTGGCGGAGGTCTCGCGGGAACAGGCACGTCTCGCTGACAGCGTCGCACGGCTGGACGACGAGGACGCCGCCGCCCCACTGCTCACGAAGCTCAAGACCCTTGGCGACGAGAAGCGTACGCTCAGCGGTACCTGGGCGCAGTTGGCGGAGCTCGCCGAGAGCCGCGAGGCCCGCCGCAACGAGTTGCACAGTGTGACCGACTGGATCGCCAGGATACGCGAGCGCCTCGAGCGACCTGACGGGCTCACCGCGGAGCAGCGACGCCTGGCGCTCACCGCGCTCGGGACGCAGGTCCGCGTGTGGCGGCGAGACCACCAGGGGGACCGCTATGAGATCGAGTTCAGCCTGCTGCCGGGAACGCTGCCAGACGGAGATCCGGACGATGGCGGAGGTGTGGGTATCGGCGCTGTAGGGTACGCTTGTAGAGATGCAGCAGACCCTGCTGGTGCCGCGCCGTTCGCAGGGCGTTGTTGCGAGAGGGGATGGCGATGTGGTCGCGCATTGCCCGCTCCACACGTGAGCGGCCACCGGCGGGAAGGACACGCCACAATCGCTGGGCGGAATCGTCCATGTCCACCCGCCCGTCGTCGCGTGCTAGCGCCGAGGCGAACGGCAGTACGCCGTTGACCGCGATCTCGAGCGCCCTGTCTCGCCCGATCAGCGACTCTTCTCCGGTGTGGGCCTGAAGGCGGGACAGCAGCGTCGACGTGTCGGTCATGGCCTCGGGACCGGCGAGGAAGGCAACCAGTCCGCCGTGGCGCTCCGCCCGAGCGATGACCTCCGCAAGTCCATCAATCCGGCGCAGCGGGTTATTCGCCGGTCGCACGCGTCCGAGCTTCCATTGGTCGCGATGAAGCAGCCCCTGCCCCGATGCACCGTCGATCAGGCCGGAGGCTTCCTGCAGACGAGTTGCAACTGTCGCGGCGTGCGGGCTGGCCACGCTCTCGTATGGGATCGCCTCGGCGAGAATGCGGAACGGGAGCTTGTTCTCAGCGTAGCCCATGCACTCCATTAGCGCCAGATACAGCACCTGCTCTGGAGTCGAGCACGCGAGGTCACCCTCGAACGTCGTGCACCGCGCCTGGAACCGGGAATCACCCGCGCGCTCGATGATCCGCACGGCGCGCGCAGCGGTGGTTCGGTTTTGAAAGACGGAGCACAGCGATTCGTCGAGCCTTCCCGGGTTGGGCAGGGCCGCGAAGTCCTCTGGTGCAACGTAACGGCAGAGTTCCAGCACGGGTGCAGGGCTGGGGATGCGCGCCTCGGCTAACCAGACGACGTGTAGAATGACACCGTCGTACATCGGGTTCGCGCTGTGACCGTGTTGCCTCCACGCTGAGGCACGCACATGGATCTCGACGTCGCCGCGAGTCGCGGGGCCGTGATCGAAGGTGACGATCGCACCGCGGAAATCGGGGCCGTAGCCGTGACTCCACTGACCGCGATACACGACGTGGATCACTTGGCCGTCTGTGGTCCGGCAGCCGTCGGGTAGACGGCCCCTATTCCAGTAGCGGGCAAGAGCCAACTCGTCGCGTGGCGCCCGCTCGACGGCTTCGGGTGAAGGGCTGATCGTTTCGCCCACGGCGGGAGACTATGCCCCGCTGACCTGGCTTTCCGTGTCCGTGCCGACGGGCGGCGCATCGAGTTCTGCGCCCCCGCCAGCGTGGCCGGTCCTGCCCTGTGCGAATGCCCGCACCACATCGGCGCGGGTGATGATGCCAACAATAACTTCGCCGCGCAGCACGGGCACCCGGTTAATGTTGTTGCTTGACATCATGTAGCATACCTCCTCCACCGGGGTGTGCTCGGCGACCGTCAGCACGGAGCGCTGCATAACGTCCTCGACGTGCGCTCCCCGCTTGCTGATGACGTCCGCCTCGCTGACGATGCCAAGCAGTCTGCCCTCGTCGTCGCGGACGGGTGCGCCGCTAATGCCGGCTTCCGTAAGGACGCGAGCCAGCTGATGGACGGTGTCCTGTGGCGAGACGGCGACCACCTCTCCGGTCATGATCTCACGAGCTTCCATTGGACAGCCTCCACTACTCTGCGTTAGCCCGACCCACGAGTCTGTTGATATGTCTATACTACCCACCACAGGTGTTTCCTGGCGCGGCTGCGCGGCGCAGTATAGCAGAAGGTGTCTGTGTCCACGATTGTGCAAGCATCACGAAAGGCATGGTGGTGCAGGTGAAAGTGGCGGTTGCCCTGAACCCGAATAGCGGATCCGCGGCCTGCGAGGACGATGTGCGCGCGGCCTTCCAGGCCTTCGGCGTGGAGTGTGTGGTGCTGCCGCTCGATGAGGATGCCGACAAGCGGTTGCATGAGGCAGCGTACTCCTGTGACGTACTCGTCGCGGGCGGTGGCGACGGTACCGTAAGCTCGGTTGCGGACACGCTTGTGCGGTCAGGCGGCGATGCGATGCTTGGACTTTTGGCCCTGGGCACCGCCAACGACTTGTGTCGCAGTCTCGGTATTCCCGCGGACCTCAACGAGGGTGTGGCGGTGATCGTTGAAGGGCGAACCGTGCCTCTGGACGGCATACGTTTGGACGACGGGCGGGTCTTCGTGAACCAGGCGAACGGTGGCCTCGGTGGCGGCGTGGCGCAGCAGCTGGAGGACGACGTGAAGTCGCGTTGGGGTCCCCTCGGCTACTGGCGTGCCGCTATTGACGCCGCGCAGGAACCGCAGGAATACAGGCTCTCGCTCGTGGTCGATGGCGAGCCGTTGGAGGTGTGCGCCATGAACGTCACCGTCGCGAACGCGCGCTTTGCCGGCGGCGGCGTGGAGCTAGCGCCGCATGCGGTATATTCGGACGGCAAGCTCGACCTGATCATCATGGAGAGCCGATCGAAACTCGGTCTGATATCGCTGATCCCCAGCATATTGAGCGCAACGCACACGGACCGGGAGGACGTGATCACCTTGCAAGCCCAACGGGTGGAGTTCTCCGCAACGCCGGAAATGCCCTTCAGCATCGATGGTGAGTTGACCGAGGAACACCCCCATCTGTTCGAGGTGCTCCCCGGTCGACTGCGGATGCGCGTACCCCGATGAGCAGCCCACAACTCTGCGTGGCGACCGGTAACGCACATAAGCTGGACGAGTATCAGTCGTTGCTTGCGTCGCTGCCGGTGACGCTGCGCTCGATGGGTGACCTACGGGTGGGAGATCTGCCGGAGGAGACCGGGGAGACCTTCGAGGAAAACGCGCTCTTGAAGGCTCGACACTGCGCCGAGGCGACCAGGCTGCCGTCGCTCGCGGACGACTCCGGACTGGAGGTGGATGCCCTCGGCGGCGAGCCTGGCGTCCGCTCCAACCGGTGGGCCGGACCTGACGCGACGGATACGGACCGGGTGCGCCTCCTCCTTGATCGCGTGCGCGAAGTACCGGCTCCCGAGAGAACGGCCAGGTTCATCTGCGTGGTCGCGATCGTCGGTTCCGACGGCACGGCGCAAACCTTCCGGGGGGCGCTCGAAGGATATCTGGCGGAGGCGGCCAGGGGTACCGCCGGCTTCGGGTACGATCCGATACTGTATGTGCCGTCCCTGGGGCGGACCGTTGCTGAGCTCTCAGCAGCGGAGAAGAACGGGATCAGTCATCGCGCACTCGCGACGCACGCGGCCCTGCCATACCTGCGCCAACTATTCGAGCTTACAGAGTAAATCGCTCAGCTGGACCATGCAGGGTCTCCTGTTCCGTGACCGGCACCGGTCGCGATGTTCCATTCCCGTGCCTCCAAACCCGGTGTGCCACGCAGACCCCGATACGTGCGGGCCGATCGTACCGAAACCGGTTGCTACCCGTGACAGGGATGCTAGACTAGAGGGACGGTGGTCCGGCGGCTGCGATGCGCGGACGCGCCGGTGCGCTGCGATACACGGGGAACAAGTCGGGGTACGCAGGAGGGCGTCTGGTTGGAGGTTACGTTCATTGGTCACGCAGGTCTGTTCATTGAGACCCGCCACGGGAGTGTCCTTTGCGACCCCTGGTTCAACCCGGCCTACTTCGCCTCGTGGTTTCCTTTCCCCAGTAATGAGAGCGTGGATCTCGGGCGAATAAGCAATCCTGACTACCTGTATCTATCGCACCTGCACCACGATCACTACGATCCGCAGTTCCTGCGTGAGCACGTGTCCAAGGATGCGACAGTGCTCCTCCCAGACTTTCCACTGGATACGATGGAGCGCGAGCTGCGCGGCCTGGGGTTCACGCGGTTCATTCGGACAAAGAACGCGGAGCCCATCGAGACGAACGGACTTACGTTTACCATCATGGCGATGGTTGCTCCCACGGACGGGCCGCTCGGGGATTCCAGCCTCGTCGTCGATGACGGTCAGACGCGGATCTACGATCAGAACGATGCGCGGCCCATCGACCTGGAGACTCTGGTTTCGCTTGGTCCCTTCGACGCGCACTTCCTGCAGTTCTCTGGAGCGATCTGGTACCCGATGGTGTACCGCCTGCCCGACCGGGCGAAGCAGGCGTTGGGACGCAAGAAGCGCGAGAATGGGATGGCCCGCGCGTTTCGCTACGTCGAAAGCGTCGGGGCAAGCGTTGTGATTCCATCCGCCGGGCCGCCGTGTTTCCTCGACGATGGGCTGTTCGAGTTCAACGACTTTGACGGCCATTCGGCCAACGTCTTCCCCGATCAGACCGTGTTCATCGAGTACATGCGCGAGAACGGGCATGACAACGCGCGGCTGATGATTCCGGGCAGCATCGCGGAGATTGAGACCGATTCGTGTCGTATCGAGCACCCCATCACGGAGGACGAGGTACAGGCGATTTTCACCGACAAGCGCGGCTATCTCGAAGCGTATAAGGCGCGCAAGCAACCGCTCATCGACGCCGTCAAGGCGACGTGGCCAGTGGGGCAGGTGGACATTGTCACGTCACTCAAGGAGTGGTTCGAGCCGCTGATCCAGCAGGCGGATATGGCGTGCCTGGGCGTTGGGCAGCGGATCCTGATTGACTGCGAGACGCAGGCGGTAGTGCTCGACTTTCAGAAGCGCACGGTGTATGCCTGGGATGGACAAGACTGCGATTACCGCTTCTACATGCAACCAGGCATCGTGGAGTCGTGCATCGAGCGGCACGTGGAGGACTGGATCAACGATCTCTTCCTGTCGTGCCGGTTCGAGGCGGAGCGCAAAGGCCCGTTCAACGAGTATGTGTACAACTTCTTCAAGTGCCTCTCACCGGAGCGGGTGCAGTATGCCGAAGGCTACTACGCGGAGCTCGCGCCGGACCAGCAGCTCTTCGAGTGTGACGGCTATCGGGTGCAGAAGCGCTGCCCCCATCTGAAGGCGGACCTCACACGTTTTGCCGAGGTGGAGGACGGCGTGCTCACGTGCACGCTGCACGGCTGGCAGTTCGAGTTGGAGAGTGGCCGGTGTCTCACATCGGATGACGCACACCTCTATACCGAGCGCATCGAGGAGCGGGTGGAGGTTGGGGCTTCCCCGGCCGCCAAGTAACCGCGTGGTGATTGGTGGGGTAGGCGACACACGATGGACTGTACGGATCGGATAGCGCAGGTACTCGCCGAGTCGGCGCTGGAGTCTGTTCGCCTACTACGCGGCGAGTCGCCACTCGCGGCGGTCACGGTCCGTGTGCCGAGCAGGGGGCGACGCTTCAATATCACCGTGAGCAAACGCTGGCATGAGGGCCCTACGCAGTCCCCGGTGTACTGGTGGAGTGTCGGCGAGGCGGAGATTGACGGCACGAAGCGAGCGGGCGGTATCACCCTGAGCGGTGCGGGGGATGAGCACCGGGACCCCGAGGACGCGTTCTGGGCCGCCGTCGAGGTCACATCCCTGGAAATGGACCTAGCGGCGAGGGCCGGTTAGCGGCCTCGGCGGCAACATATCCCCAAAGCTATTTCAACACCCGGGTCGTCCGGCAGTGAGAAGTGCATCTTGCCCGTTTCCATCGGGGGTGGGGCCAATCGCGGGCACTCGAAGGGATCAATGTGGATCGCTGCGGCGCGGTGGGGCGCTGATGGGTGCCGATGGGGAGAGTCGAACTCCCACGCCCTTTCGGGCACACGGTCCTAAGCCGTGCGTGTCTGCCATTTCACCACATCGGCGTGTTGGTCCAGCGCACCCAAGGGCGGAGCGATCAGCGAATGGCGGGGGCCGTTCTCGCGCGCTCCGTCTCAGGCTCGGAAAGTCTAGCAACGGTTGCAGTGGGCCGTCAAGCGCGCGGCCATCGCCCGCGAGATCCAGGTACAGACCCTCGGCCCAGGCGGGTGCGCTTGAGGACAACGTGATAAGCTCTGAATGCTGTGCCAGTGCGGCGATCTCCGCTCCCGCGCTCGTCGAAAGGAGCGCCAATCGCGCGCCCACGTGAGTGGCATCAGGGAACCCGCGCACAAGGGGGCGGAAACCTCCCGCACAATATCGAGCGCGGCCAAGCTGGAATAGCCGAGAGATGCCGCCTCCGGGCCGACCAGCACGACCTTTTGCAGGTCGCGCTCGTGCACGCCCATTCCTTCGATGACGGCGCTCCGCAGCATGCGCAGCGTCGCCCTCAGCCGCTGAACTGCGCGAACGTGCTCCTGGCGCAGCCCTTCCCGGCTACCTCCGTAGGTATCTGCATAGAGACCCGAGTCGGTGTCTTGCGGCTCGCTCCCGTCCACACGCGCTGTGCGCGCACCGCGACGATCCAACAGCCCGGCGCGCCGCAGTTCCACCACCATGTCTACTGCTATTCCAAGATCCGGCCCGTGTCGCCTCGCCGACATCGGGACCGCCCGTGGGCTGGTGTGCCCAGGACCTATGGCTTGGGTCAACGGCTGAGTCGCACGAAGGAAGCTCCTTGCGGCAGACGGGCATCCGGTGCTATCGCGATTCGTGCCGAGCCGCCAGAGGAGCACTGAGCCCATGGATATGGCTCCAGCCCGAGCAGGAGCAGTGGCGCATCGCTGGCTGGGGCACATGCGACAGCGGCGGCGGCGGCCGTATCGACCGATTGACTCTCTCCCAGCCCGGCGCAGCGCAGCCGTTCGTCGGGCTCTGCGGTGCCCGAAGGCATCCCCAGAACGACGATGTCCGCAACCGCCGCAGGCGCGACGCGGGCATCGTCGCACAATGTGCGAACCAGCCGTCGAGTGGCCGAGCTTATGCCCGTGGCAGTAGATCCGAGGGACCCAGAATCGCCGATAAGTCCAGCAGTGGCGCTGGCCAGCGTGCGGCCATCGCGGAGGTCGTGGAGCGTACCTTCGACGGTATCCCCGTGCACGCTTACCGCCACCCCGAGGTGGTCTGTGCGATCCCAGCCCAGCTCAACGGTGCGCAACTCGCGGCCGATCGAGCAGAGGGTCAGCCGGCGTGGCGTCTCGCGGAGCGCGACGACGGGCAGTACGGATCGCAATTCCTCCGTCACGTCCGCGTCGCTCGCCGTGATTTGGGCAGTCTGCGCCGGTGGTGACAGTCGGTACGGATACGAGTGCTCACCGATCTCTATCGGGGACGGCTGCCTGGGCACGGAGATGATGCAGTCATCCGCGGGCCGGGCCGTGCAGGCTAGCCGGTAACCCTCAGCTACCGCATCGGGATCGAGATGAAGGACATCCCACGGGGATGGTTCGGGTGCGTGGATGAGGAAGCGTACGACACATTTGCCGCAGTGCCCCGCCCCTTCGCACGGCGCGACGAGTACCGTGTCTGCCTCATGGGCCGCCTCCAGCGCCGTCTGCCCGGCTTGGATCGCGGCCTCACGCGCGTGTGGGAGGAAGGAGATGCGTATGGGACTGGTTCGACCGAGGGAGTGAGGCACGCACCGAATATAGCAGCGGCGCGGGCCCGTTGCCACGCGCCGCCAGCCTGCACTACCACCGAACGGCAGGAAGTGTTTCTGCCCTTCGAGTAATCGCTACCTACCGGGGCTTGATGCCGTTTTCCTTCTGGATCGCGCTGACCTCTTCGCGCAACGCAGGCACTCGGGCGAGAAGGTCGGTAATTTTGATCCCAGTGAGCGACTCCACGAGAGTAGGGGCGGTCGCCACCATCCGGGCGATGTCGGTGGTGATCTGGTTCATCCCGGCGCCGTTGTGGCCATCGCCCGTGGAGACGATGGTAATCTTGTCCACGCTGGAGAGCGGCGCGGCCATTCCCTTGACGAGCTCCGGGAGTCCGGTGATCAGGCTATCAAGGATCGCGGCCTCGTTGTACTGCTTATAGGCATCGGCCTTCTGTTGCATCGCGTTGGCCTCGCTCGTGCCCTTCGCGGCGATGATCTCGGCCTCCGACTGCCCGCGCACCCGGATGACATCCGCCTCTGCCTGCCCCTCGACCCGCACCGCCTCCGCCCGACCGGCCGCCTCCAGCATACTGCGCTGCTTCTGCGCCTCCGCGATCAGTGCCACCCGCCGCTGCTCGGCCTCCGCGGGCTTGAGGACCGTGGCGTCGAGCTCACGCTGGCGACGAGCGATCTCGGCCTCCTGCACCTTGATCTGTCCTTCGCGCTCGATTCGCTGGACGTTTACCTGCTCCGCGATGACCTGCTGCTGCATGATGTTTGCCTGGATGTCATAGGCCTTATCCGCGGCGGCCCGCTGCTTTTGGACCGTCGCGTCGAACTCCGCCTTCTTGAGGTCGAGGTCCCGCTGGGCCTCGGCCTGGCGCGTCGCGGAGGCTGCCTGCGCGATCACGCGCTCCTGGTCCGCGAGCGCCTGTGCGACAGCGGCCTCGCGCGTCGTCTCGGCCTGACGGATCGCCGTGGCGCTGCTGGCCTCCGCCGCGGCGATGTTTGCCTGCTTCTGCACTCGCGCTATGTCGGGCTTGCCCATGTTCTCGATATAGTGGTTGTTGTCGCGGACCTCCCGGATTGTGAAGCTGACCACCTCAAGTCCCATCTTGGCGAGGTCCTCGGAGACGTTGCCGCGCATCCGGTCGGCAACCATCTCCGGATCCTTCACGATCGCCTCGATAGTGAGCTGGCCGACGATGCCGCGGAGGTGCCCCTCCATCACGAGACGGATCAACCCCTCGCGTTCCGCGGGTGCCTTTGTCAGGAGTTGCTCGGCCGCCGTGCGAATGCTCATGGGGTCGCTCTTGATCTTGATCTGCGCGACGGCCTCGACGGTTACGGCCACGCCCTGTGCGGAGTAGAGGTCCTGGGTGGGGGCGACGTCGAAGCTCATCAGTTCCAGGGACAGCTCGCGATGGCTCTGCACCATCGGGATGATGAACCGGCCGCCGCCGGTCACGATCTGGGTGCCGCCGAAACCGTAAACGACGAGCGCATGGTTCGGCCCCACTTTACGGAACATACGAGCGAGCGCGGAGATACAAAGCAGGGTAACGACGACGAGCGCCGCGACGACGACGATGATGGTTTCCACTTCTGTCTCCTTGTACTACGTTGTGTGCGTCAAACCGCGGACGTGCAGTCGGTGTGGGTGGGATCCCTGCTCATCCATCGCTCGTACTTGCTCACAGCTGTTCGGTGTCATGCGATGCGCGCGCCGCGAGCAACCGGTCGAGCGGCTCCACATATGCCATGCCGCGCTCGTACCGGAGGATCACAACCTCGGTGCCTCGGTGCAATAGGCTACCATCTGCGCACCGTGCGCCGTTGCTCCGTGTCACGCCGAACTTGTCGTAAACCACCTCGCCAGTTCCTCCTCGCCTTATTGGCACCGTGAGGCGCCCGAGTGTGCCCTCGATGCGATAGTCCTCCGGGCGCAGCTCGGGAGTCTGCCCGCGGAGCAGGACCTGCAGGAGGAACAGGGCGACGAGAGACGCCCCAAAAGCCCCCGCCAGAGCCGCGAGCGGCAGGATTAGCAGCGTCGGCAGATGCGTAGTGGAGGTCAGGACGTAGCCGATCCCACCGAACCACGCGAGGAACGCGGTGATCGTCGTCGCGTTCACTGGTGCCACGTCGCTGGTATGGGCGCTTCCGATATGGAGATGAGGTAGGTGTGCGGTGTGGAAATGGGGCAGGTGCAGGCCGAGGTGACCGATGCCAGACAACACCGATAGCACCGCGAGCGAGGCACCCGTCAGGAACAGTACCAGGAAAAACGCTTCCATCAACCTTCCATCTTCTCCGTCACAGCGGGCGGTTACTACAGACAAAACGCCTCAGCGCGCCAGAAGTCACGCACAATCAATCAGCATCCGGAAGTGCACCAGCAGACCGCGCGGGACGCTCGGAGAGAAGCTTGTCGAGGGGTTCCACGTATGCGATGCCCTTCTCGTAGCGCAATACAACCACCTCGGTATCCCGCGGGAGCGGGCTGCCATCGGCGCTTCGCGCGCCCTCGCTGCGTGTCGTGCCGCGCTTGCTGTAAACCACTTCGCCCGTCCGGGCGCCGCCCATCGGTATAGTGACGCGAGCGAGTGTGCCCTCTAGCCGATAGTCTTCGGCCCGCATGGGTGCGGTCTGACCGGGGAGTAGCAGGCGGACGATGGCCAGGAACACGACCGCCGCCCCGCACAGTCCGCCGAGGACTGAGAGGGCAAGGACGACCACGCCCGCGAACGAGGTCTGTACGGCCAGCAGGTAGCCAATACCTCCAAACCAAGTCAGGAAGGCGAGAATCGTACTCACATTCCACGGCGAGAGCGCGGCCTGACCCGCTCCAAGGTCCACATCGAGAAAGTCCGGCGTCGGGAGCTCCACTTCGGCGAAGCCCAACAGGAAGCTGAGCACCGTGAAGATCAGCCCGAAGAGGAACACGCCCAGAAGAATGGTCTCCACATTCCCGCTCCTACGATTATTCGGGTTCGATGCAGAAGTCGCGCTCGGTCACGCGATTGAGCTGGTCGCTGGACAGGGCCAGCAGCCGATCAAGGATCTCGAAGTAGCGTCGCGGTTCGGCACGAGCGGAAAGCTCGGTAAGAACTTTTGCGACGAGGTGATCGCGTTGGAACTGCTGCGCGTGGACGCGTAGCCACGCCGACAGATGATACGAGCTATCGGCGTCTGGCATTTGGGGAACGGTGTCGCTGACGAGGTGGCCAGGGTGGACCTTGTAGAAGGCGGCGAGGAGCTCACGCGTCGTCGCCGACAGGTGGACGCGGGTGCCGCTTTCGAGTTGGGAGATATAGGCGGCGCTCAGGCCGTTGCCCAACTCCGCATGCATCAGTCGAGACACATCCGCCTTGGACAGGGCTCGACCGAGACCACGCGCCCGCCCCTCTTCCTCACGTAGGGCTCGCAGCTTTTCCGCCAGCGTCAAAGCCCCACTCCTTAACTAATCGCTAAGCTCAGCATAACAATTAGCTACGAGGACGTCAAGGACCAGATGTCGAAGGAGTCCTCAATGCCCTGATGTATACTGTGCTCCTGATGACGATAATCCCGCCGGTACAGCAGACCACTAGGGACGCTGGGACTGGTGGCGAGGGGCGGCACCGGTCCAGTACGCAAAGCTTTCACGCGCGCGGAATACCGTTGTCGTGCAGATACGAACCGAATCAGTAGGTGATGAGAACTACGCCGCAGCTCGAACTACTCCTGTGCTCGGCGTCGCCGCGACGTGCGGCTTTGCTGAAGGAACTCGCGGTATCGTTCCGCGTGTGTCCCGTGGACGTGCCGGAGATGCCATTGCCGGGTGAGAATCCCTGGGCCACGGCACGACGCCTTGCGCTGTTGAAAATGGACGCGGCGCGGGTGGAGCGCACAGGCGTGCTGGTCTTGACGGCGGACACGGTTGTGGACCTGGACGGCACAGCTCTCGGTAAACCGGCATCCGAGGAGCAAGCGGTGTGGATGCTGCGCGCACTCTCCGGACGGCGGCACCTCGTGCACACAGCGGTTGCCTTGGGCGGGCCGGGTATCCTGCGGATCGTGACGTGTACCACCGAGGTGGAGATGCGCGCCTATACCGCGCGGGAGATAGCCGATTCGGTGGCGAGCGGACAGCCGATGGACAAGGCCGGGGCATACGCTATCCAGGATGACAGGTTGCAGCCAGTACACCGGATACGCGGTCTGTATAGCAATGTCGTGGGCCTTCCCCTTGCACCAACCGCGCGCTTGCTCGGTCGCAGTGGCGTCCCGGTAACCGGCGGGGTTCGTGAGAGAGCACTCCGGAATTCGGCGTAGATCGGCCTGGAGGCAGCGAGTGCGGCGTAGGGTCATGGAGTGCGTGCCTAACTTCAGTGAGGGCCGGGACACCGCGGCGGTGTTCGACATCGCGCAAGCGACACAGACCGAGGACGTCCGCCTACTGGACGTGCACCTCGATGCCGACCATAACAGGTCGGTGCTTACGCTGGTGGGCGAGCCGGACGCGCTCGGTAGGGCAGTGTTCGCCGCGATCGAGCGGGCCGTGGCGTTGCTCGACCTCCGCGAGCACCGGGGCGTACACCCGCGCATCGGCGTGGCCGATGTGGTGCCCTTCGTTCCCGTGGCGGGGGTGAGCCGCGATGCGTGTGTGCTGGCGGCTCGCACGCTGGGCCAGCGGGTCGGCGCGGAGCTGGATGTGCCCGTGTTCCTGTACGAGTGGGCGGCGACCCGATCGGAGTTCCGGAACCTGGCGGATTTGCGGCGTCGGTATGAACAGGCCAGAGTGAGTGGGCTGACCCTGATGCCGGACTACGGACCGGCCGACGCCCATCCCCGTGCAGGTGCGGTGGCGATCGGGGCGAGAGCGCCACTCGTTGCGCTAAACTGTTTCCTGGGCGAACCAGATCTGGACGCGGCGCGGCGCATCGCTGCCCGAACCAGGGAGAACGGCGGTGGTCCTGTCGGGGTGAAGGCGCTGGGCCTCCCGCTTCATGGAGCGAGCAGGGTACAGGTCTCGATGAATATCACCCGGACCGATCAGACCCCGCCACATGTCGCGGTGGAGCGAGTCCGAGAGATCGCCCGGGCGGAAGGATTCGCACTCGCGGAATCGGAGCTTGTCGGCTTGCTGCCGCTTGGCTCCGTGCTGCGCGCCGCCGCGCACGCGCTCGGCTTGCCGTCGCTGGATGCTCGGCAGGTGTTGGAGCTGGAAGCAGGGGAATGGGAGGGGAGGTTGGAGCTGGACGGGTTTCTGGACGATCTTGCGAGCAGCGCTTCTACACCGGGAGGTGGTGCGGCGAGCGCGCTCGTGGGCGCCCTGGGTGCAGCGCTCGGGTCAATGGTGTGCAATCTCACCGTTGGCAGGGCAAAGTACGCCGCCGTCGAGCCTCAGATGCGCGACGCCCTGCAGGAGACCGAGCGGCTGCGGGGACGCCTGCGCGAGCTCACGGGGGCGGACGAGCAGGCGTACTCGGCGCTTATGGCCCAATACAAGCTGCCGCGTGACACGCCGGAACAAAAGGAACACCGCGCGGCTGCGGTGGAGTCCGCGCTGCGGCACGCGGCAGATGTGCCGCTCGAAACGGCGAAGACCTGCGTCGAGGTGCTGCGCTGGCTGGAGCCCGTGGCGCGGGAGACGAACGCGAACGTCATCAGCGATGCCGGTGCGGGCGCGCTCTTGTCCGACGCAGCAGCCCGCTCCGCGCTCCTGAACGTGCGGGTGAACGCGTCGCTCATGAAGGATCGGGCGGAGGCGGCTGATTACCTGGCAGCGCTGGACAACACGGAGGCCGAATCCACGGCGCTCACGCAGCGGATCATCGCGGTCGTCCACGAGCGCATGGACAGGTAGTCATACGGACTCAGGCTGTGTTTTGATGCATGTCATCCCGAACGCAGTGCGGGATCCTTAGCCCGGACCACGGATTCCTCGCACGCTCGGAATGACAGATACCCTGCCGTTCAGCCGGGGTCCGTATCATACCGGTATCGTGCGATCCCGTCCGCGAGGCGGGCAGCTGGTGGGACCGGAGGCAGCTTTCAGCGACTTGCAGGGGGACGCACAGGCGGCCCCCTAATCTTCACCGTGGTGACTCAATCAGCGGCGGTCACACTACGGGAGGGTCGCGTTTCATTCTGCTGGCGGAAGGAGACCACCTTCGATCCGGGCGATTTTGATGCCCGTGTTCGTTCGTACCGTATGAATCACTGTGCTTCCCCGACCTTCTCGTACCTTCACGTCGCCCAATAAACCTGAATCCACCCACGCCTCCACCACGTAGTCGGTCTGCACCGGTGTGCCCTCCAGGCCAGGCGGAAGAGCCTGCGTCGCAAGTTCTGGAACGCGAAGATCAACCGTGACGCCCTCCGCATCTGCCTCTTTACTGATTTGCTCGGCAGCAGCGTCTGTTTGCTCAGTTGCAACGCCGGTTGTCAGGTCACGTGCGGCATCGGACGTGTCAGCCTCGATCGCGGCGAAGTACGCTCGTACGACTGCCTCGGCCTCCTCCTCGGTCGGTGGAGGACTGATCGTGGTGACTCCGGTGGTGACGAGAGCGGTGGCTGCGACCGTAGCGGTGGGGGCTTGGGCGGTCGGCGTGATCGATGTCGCAGGAGTCCCATACGGTGGCCCGAACGTCGGCGCGGGTATGAACGGTGGACCGTACATCGGCGTCGCGGTCATTGCCGGTGGACTGGTGGGAACCATGGCGACCTTGACGGTGGGCTGAGACGTTGGCTGTGCGGTTGGGACCGTCGGGATGGGTGTTGGATCAGCGGCGCGCGAGAAAACGCCGCAGCCGCTCGACAGCAGCCAGGTGAGAAAGAGGATCATGCTCAGACGTCCAGTGGTACCCTTTGGCCTCATGCCGTCCCTCCGGATTGGCACGCCGTCCGTGCTCTACGGTGGTCGCGCCCGTCTTGCTTGCTCACACGCTTGCGCATCTATCGTAGCACTGGGTCCTGGCCGAGCGTAGTGTACCCTATGCCGCCGTTCTCCATGCGCAGTACGAACGGGAAGCTGCCTGGATCGAAACTGCGGCTGTGGGAAATGAGGAAAATTTGAGGAAAGATTGCCGCGAGCTCGCCTCGTGTGATCAGCTCCACGAGCGCGCCCGTCCGCTCCTCGTCAAAGGAGCTCAGCGGCTCGTCCATGAACAGAAAACCGGGTGACGAGCCCATCTCTTGCGGCAGGCTGGCGATCGCAAACGCAAGGCGGAGCGCCAGGCTGATCTGATCCTTCGTTCCACCGGAATAGACGTTCTTTCCGACATACCGGCCAGCGGCCTCGTCCCAAAGATCGATGCGATAATCCTCCGTGATGCGGGCGTGAAAGTAGCGCCCCGCTGTCAGCAACGGCAGGATCATCGACATGTTGCGCTCCGTTTCCGGCAGGACGCGGTCGACCATGCGACGGCGTGCCTCGGCTAAGATTTCACCGGCATGCCGACGTACCTCTAGATCCCGGAGCGCGCGTGCGTGCTTCGTTTCCAGATCCTCCGCGTCGGCAAGGGGTTCCGGGTCGCGGACCGTGATCGAAAGATGCCGGACCTGTGCCACGAGCTCACGCAGCCGCTCCTCAGCCGCCTCTAGCGTCTCCGCGGTGACTGTTGCTGGTTGCTCCTCCGGATCCGGTCCATCCTCGGCTATCGGGAACGCGGTAAGCTCGTTTCTGAGCTGAGTCAGCTCGTGCTCGGCCGCTCCTTGTGCCCTGTTCGCCGTGCTTAAGGCGTGCTCGATGTCCGCTTCCGGCGCGAGCCCAAGCTCTACGCGCAGGCGCTCCGATTCCAGATCGGCTTGGCGTACTGCCCGGCTCAGTTGGAGGCTCTCGGCGCGTGCGGTCTCGATCCTCGAAGACGTGCGCACGAGGGTGTAGATCACCGCGGCGCTGAGACCCAACAGCATAGCGCCTGCTGCAATTCCCGCCACGGGCGATCCGGCGGCCAGGGCACCAAACGTAACGAGCAGCAACACGGCGGTTCCAACCAGACCGGCACCGATGATTCTCGGCCTCCGCGCCAGCAGAACGCCGACTTCCCGTTGCCGCTCCTGGAGATCGGCGCGTCTCGGCGCGGCCGCACGTTGCGCGTCGATCTGCCTCAATCGTTCGAGCCGCGCGATGCGATCTGTTAATGCTGTTAGCTCGTCCTCTTGGCGCTTGGTGGCTTCGAGCTTCAGTTCCCTGTTCTGTCGATCCAGCGCTGCACGTAGCTGGGTAACCTGAACGCGTAACACCGCCTCTTCCTGTCTTGCGCATGCGGCTGCTGCTTGGTCCGCAAGCTGTCGCACGGCGACTTCATCGGCTTGTCGTACGCGATATTGATCTTCCAGTTGCGATATCTTGTCCAAATTCAAGATACGTAGCAGCGAATTCCTGCGCTCGCCTGCGGCCATTTCCTCAAGCTTGCCGAGCCGCTTCTGCTCCACGAAGCATGAATTGAGTAGGGCCGTGCCGTCGAGCCCGCCAAGCTCGTCGATGATGCGGTGGTTCACCTCGCGCACGGCGGTGATCCTCTCGGGCACCGAGTCTACGCCGGTCACCGTCAGGGACGCCGTTGTCAGCTTGCCTCGCCGGATCGTGCGCTCGATCTTCAGCGTCCGGTCACTCGTTCGAAGCCCGAGGCAGACGCGTGCTGACTCCTCGCCGTACATGATCAAGCTCTCGAATGATCGTCGGTTATCCTCAGTAACGAGGCCGGAGCCGTATAGACCGAAGTAGATGCACTCGAAGAGCGTGCTTTTGCCCGACTCATTCGCACCTTCGATGAGCACCGCGCCACTCGCCGGGAACTGGATTCGGATCTCGCGCAACGACTTGAACGTCGTGACCGCCAGCCAGTCGAGGGTAATCATTCGTACTGCGCGAGCACATCGGCCCGCGCTGCCTTCCAGAGCGCACGCGCGTATTGCGTGCTCGACGCATCGATGAACTCCTGCGCGACCGCGGCGATCTCCTCTGGCTGGGAGCTGCGCACGCCGCGTACGGCCCCTGCCTGCAGGCTGTCCGTGATGCGCAGCCTGGTCACGTCGATGTCAAAGTGGAAGTTTCGCTCCGCACCGTACTCCTGGAGCTGACGAAGCAGCAAGTTGGCGTACTGCTCGCGTCTCGCTGTTCCGGTCACACGAAGGCGGGTGAGCGCGCGGGCGGCGGACCGCGTCGTGATGCGCTCGTATACCTGATCGTGCGGATCGTCTTCGAGCCTTTCCATGTCCACGTCGATCGTGACGCGTGGCTGCGGTGGCACGGGGATGTGCCGAACGTCACGGACGCACTCACCATCCCAGACGCAGGTGACGAAACCCGGCGTCGCGTCCGTTTCCCCGTGAGTCATCCACTCGGTCGCGCCGGGCGCGAGGAGCAGTACGTTACTCCACCCGCTCTGTAGCATGTCGATGAATATGCCCGGTGATGACCAGGCGCAGGTCAGGCAGGGAGGCCGCGGTGTGTCGACGCAGCACTGGTTCCCGACTGCCGGACCCGTGGCCCTCGATCGCGCCGTGCGTTAGAAAGATCTGGACCCCGTCGCCTGCGGCACCAACGAGCGCTTCCAGCGGGTCCATGGCATTCTGTCCAGGTGCGGGCGTCAGGCCGGCGATGTGGAGCGGCATCCCGGCGACCTCAAGCGTTGTGCGCTCGAGCGTCGGCGTACCGAAGTACGTCAGCCCGTGAAGGTACGCGAGGGAGAAAGGGGAGCAACCCCGCCCTGGACCGTGCGCCCCGATGGGGTGTCGTGATTGCCGCCGACCGCAATCACCACCACACCAGCGTCCCGGAGCCGGCGGAGACAGTCTGCGACGTAGGCCAGATCGGCGTTGGTCGGACTCGGCGTGTCGAACAGGTCGCCGCCGTGGAGAAAGAGTGCCGCCCGATGTTCGATGGCGTGGGTCACCGCCGCGCCGAACGCCTGCCGCAACCGTTCCCGGCGGCTCTCGAGTTTCGCGGGAGACATCCGCGCGTGCGGCCGGCTCAGGTGGTTGTCGGCCGTGGCAACGATAAGTATCCTGGTCATCGATGCTCCATTGTAGTCCGGTCCCGGTTCACTTGCCGTATGGGTTGACCATCCATGACCGGTGGCGGCCCACATTTCGCGGTAGACTGGCGGTGCGAAGGATCAAAATTGCAGTCAGGAGAACAGGTATGCCCGAAGGAGAAAACGCGATGAGTGGATCACCGCGCCCGCTGGAAGGACGGGTCGCGCTCGTGACCGGCGCGAGTAGCGGGATAGGCCTTGCCACCGCCCGTCTGCTCGCTGACGCGGGCGCGCGGGTGCATGGTGTCGCGCGGCGGTTCGAAGAATCAGGTCCGAGTGGGGCACCCGATGACGTACAGGGAGCATTGACGCCGCACGGTGTTGACGTAACAGATGCAGGAGCGGTCGAGCAGGTCATCCGGGAGATCGGGGACCGGGATGGGCTGGATATCCTCGTTTGTGCGGCAGGTACGAACCTGCCGGAGCGGCGCCTCGAACAACTCACGCCGGAACGCTGGGGCACGGTCCTGGCGGTGAACCTGAATGGAGCGTACTACTGCGTCGGGGCCGCCCTGCCGTACCTGCGTCGATCCCGAGGAATCGCGGTGCTCATTGGCAGTGTCTCCGGTAGCTGGCCGGATGCCTCGGGCGCCGCATACCAGGCGTCCAAGGCGGGCCTGCTCGCCCTCGCCCGCGCCACGGCGCGGGAGGAGCACGAGAACGGTGTACGCTGCACGGCGATTCTACCGGGCATGGTGGACACGCCGATCCTGGACCGGCGACCGAGCCCCCGAGCCCCGAGATGCGGGAGCAGAGCCTGCGTCCGGAGGATGTCGCTGCGTCCTGTCTCTTTGCGATCACCCTGCCGCCGCGGGCGTATGTGCCTGAACTCACGCTGCTCCCCACAGCGCTTCAAGCTCTGGGGAAGACGTGATGCCGCCCGCGCCACCCTGAGGACAATTGATGGCGCTTATGCCGAGCCGTTGCGCTCGGTGGGTGCTTATGAACGCACGAAGGGCCGAGTTCCAAGCCCGGCCCTGAGCAATGGCTAGCGGCGTGCCGCCCGTACCTTAGTTGTCAATTCATCGTAGTCCCATCCACACAGGACGTCGGGCTCCCGCGCCTTGTACTCCTCATAGTCGGGGAAGCTGGGACTGCACGCAAACGCGTCCGCGAATATTTGGACTCGTCCGCCCTGGAACTGCCTGCCCGATTCGGCCGTGATCCTCGTTATGAAATCCGTCGGTGTCGACCCGCATGACAACTGGTCCACCATGCCAGAGCCGTAAACCGCGTGCCAGCGACCGACTGCCTGCATCGCGCCGACGTACAACTGAGCCTCTGCCGCCTGCTCGCAGACGATGCTGCCAGTGACAACCAGCACGCCGCGCTGCCTGGCGACGGAGTTGATGCTCACCGCCACGCCTAGTTCTTCGCCCTCGCCCGGGCCGTCGTGATCCGCGTATGCTGGCACTGCGCTCAACACAAGGAACATTACCATCGCCGCCGAGATCCACACCGACTTCAATACCTTGCCTATCATTGTTGTCCCCTTCTCGTACTTGGCATCCTTCGAAGGTCGTCTCGCTGCCGTCTGTTGCTCTCACGCGTCCATACTTCACCTCCTCACAGGATCGGTGCCCGTCGCTGCAGACACCATCGCATGCGTGCACTGCGGCTGGACTACGACGCAACTGCGGCGGAACTACGCGTGATGCGAGTTGCATCCGACGCACATAGCGCTAGGCTACAATGAGGTTGGGGTGGGGCGGGAAGGGCAAACTGCATCAGCCTGGTCGGTGTGTGCCGTCAAGCGACCCGGTCCTGCCCGTTGGCGTGAGAGAACCCTCTTGGAGGTTGAGGGCAGGACTATCGCCCGCGAAACCGAAGGTGACTACACGTGTATGGCGGACTCGCCGGCGGTTGAGGAAGATAGTCGGCGTTGGGTTTGCAGTTATGCTGACTTAGCCCCGGTCAACGTGCATTGCGCCGAGTCGCTGCATTGGGATCCTTCCGTGCCTTGTTGCAGACGGTGTTACAGGGGCAGTCCCAGCCGGGCCAGGCCGTCGTCAGCCCGCGGGCAGTCATCACCCGCCGCCTGCAGCGCCTGCCGGTAGCATCCCGCCGCGGCGGTGCTGTCGCCCGCTGCCTCGTACAACTCTCCCAGCGCGAGCAGCAGGTCTATACGCCGACCTTCCAGGAGCCTTCGGTGCTCCTCGACATACGTGCTGTCGCCGTAGAAGGGACAGTCGTCCAGATAGGGGCCACGATACAGTTTGCGCGCCTCTTCAAGTGCGAGAATGCCGCCGTCAGGCGAGCTTGCGGCCCCGGAGATGAGCTCCTCGAATGTGTTGACATCGCTCCAGTCAATGGCAGCGGCACTGAGCCGGTAGCGGTCGTTTTGATAGGTGATGAAGGTGGACTCGCCTCCTCGCTGTAAACCGGTTTCCAGCGTGCGCGCAGCCCGCCGAGTGTTCGGTGGAACGCCAGATCCGCGCTCTCCAGCGGCACATCGGGCCAGATCACCTCGATGAACTCATCATCCTCGCCACTCCGCGCTCGGCCCGGTCGAAGAGGAAGGCAAACATCGCCTCGGCCTGACGCGTTCCCGCCTTCGCACCGCCCCATCGGCGAACCGGTTCACCGCCTCGCTCGACGTGGAGGGGCCCGAGGGCGTGCACCTTGAGACCTTGTGTCGCGTGGCGGAATCGTCGGTGGACTCGATGGCACTCGCGAGTTGCGTCTCCGCGCTCGCGAGTGCGGCCTGTTCTTTTGGAGAGCGCGTCGAGCGCTTGTGCCTGCGCCGCTTGTTGCTCGGCAAGCCGGAGGGATGCTCCCATGAACGCGCCGCGTCCTGGAGTAGTTCCATCTCCTCCGTCGAGTACGGCAACCGGTCGCGCTTGTTCGCCAGGACGAGGGTGCCGAGGTTGTGGTCGCCCGCGGTCATAGGAAGGGCAACGGGAAAGTGGGCGTGTGGCGCCGGCGCCTGGCCATATGCGGCGATTGGGCGTCCCTGAGGATCTAGCACAGCCGCAGCCCGCGTGCCGAGCGCGCGGGCGAGCCGTTCCAAGGCCGGCCCTATGGCGGCTTCCGGACGTTGAACCCCTAGCATCTGACCGCCGAGCATTCGGATCAAGCGCCTGCGCGCAACGTCCTTACTACCCGACCGTCTGTCTATCACCGAGCGAATCTGCTCCCGTGCCGGATCGAAGAGGGCGATAGTCAGCACGAGGGCCACCGCCGTGAGTACAGATGATGGTATCTCCAGCGCGTTCCGGACAAGCCGATCCATGACCAGTACCAGTGTCACATACGCCGCGGTGGCCAGTCCGGTGCCGACTGAGGTAAGAAATGACCGGCGCGCAGTCGCGGGCGAGAGGAAGATTCGGTGGCCGAAGATGCCGTAGGAGAGCAAGACCAAGGGACGCAGCTATCAGCAACGAGCCGGGCCAATCAAGGTCCGGTCCCAAGATCTGTCTGCGGAGGATCGCTACTACCCCGCCAATAGCACCGCACGTGACTGCGGCGAGTGTCGCTGTGAGTTGGCCGCGCATTCTGACCGTCGGGTCCCTCGGCTTGCCACGCGCGCCACGCCCACCAGATCGCCATCGCCATTATGGCCACCCTGGCGATGATCCAGCTCCATCCCACCACGGTACCAGGGACGCCGAGCAGGCCGCGATTTGGCTGGCTGATGGCGATGGCGCGGGTGCGGTCGGTCACAGAGAGGTAGCCGATGACCAGGCCGGAGGCGTAGGCGAAGACTAGCAGGGCCCACTGCGACCGGCTGGTACGACGCCCTACGGTGTATGCCAGCACCATGTGAAGCAGCGCCGCGCGGCAGCAAGGTCGCCACCCCTGCCGTCACGCTGTCCGCGACCGCCCGTACCGTGCCGTCCCCGGATAGACGATATATCACCCGCGACATGCCCCAGGTCGCCGCAAGGAGCGTCAAAAGGCCGAACACGAGTTGCGGGTATTCGCGTCGTGTGCGACTCAGTACGGTCGCACCCAGCCACGCCGCCAGGACCGCGACGAGGAAATCGGGCAAGATGTTCTGCAGAGGCATGCGTTATCTCTTTATCGAACTGGCGCCGGATCGGTCTGAGTACCGCGACGGGATTATACGACATAACGAGTTACAGAACGAAGAGTTCGGCGCCAAGTCCAGTGTCCTGATATTCCTCCGCACCTCGGGTCCGGGCACTTGCCGGTCGATGGCAGCGCGTTCCCCGGTTCGGACCGACCGCCGGGAGCCGTCTCACGGTTCCCGGAGCCATCGATGCGCGCATGGGTCGAGGAGCGGTGCGGGATCCGGTCCGCACCGCAGAACTTCAGCAGCCGTCCTTCCACCCTCTTCCGAGGGGGCTGTTTGCCGCGGTTTATCTACTCTTGCACATCGGATATCGTGGGCACGGCGGCGCCTTTGCCGTTGTGCTGAGTCCGCCTTACTTCCTCCCCAGGCGCGCCACGTGGCTCCGCAATCCGCTGACGATACGTTCGTGCGGCTGCTCGCCCTCTCCTTCCTGCTCCAACTGGCGCGGATCCAGGGGCTCGCCGAAGGTCACGGTTATCTGTCCCAGCCGCTTGATGAACTTGCCCGGCATCACCTCGTACGCCCCCTGAATGTGTACCGGGACGACGGGCACCGGGTATCTGTTCAGCAGCATGCCGATGCCTGGCTTGAACTGTGTCAACTGGCCCATCGGTGAGCGCCTGCCCTCTGGGAACCAGATCAGGTTGTTTCCGCGCTTGAGCACAGCGGCACCGAAGGCGAGGCTTGAGAACAGCGCGCGGGCGGAGTCGATAGGTACGACGTGCGCCAACCGGCTTCCCAGCCGGAAGAGTGGGTTGCCGAGGGCGATGCCTGAGTAGGCTGCCCAGTACGTCCGAGACAGGCGCTGCCGGTCGAGCGCAGCCGCCACGATTGCGGAGTCCATATAGCTCACGTGATTGGGCGCGATCAGATACTGTCCATGTTCCGGTAGCCGCTCGAGCCCTGTTACTTGTAGCCGGAAGAGGCGCCGCAGCAGCCAGCGATTTGTGGCGAACATGCCGCGGCCAAGTGCGGCGCGAACCGGACCGAGCGGTTCCAGCCATTGCTTCTGCACCGATGTTAGCCCTTCCTCCGGCCGCTCGAGCGACAACGACTGCAAACCGCCCTGGCCCGGCTCTGCCTGCGCGGAGACCTCCGCTAGCAGGTCCCGGATGGTCTCGATGCGGCCGATCGCTTCTTCGGTCAACTCGACACCCGTGCGCTGGCTGATCTCCAGCGTCAGATCCAGCCATCCCCAGCGAGTCGATCCGGAGGTCGAGTTGAGGGCTGGTATCCGGGGTCAGGCGCTGGTCGGGGAAAGCGCCCGGCCAGCCAGTCCCAAACCTGCCGTGCCCGTGAGTCCTCCAGCAGTGCCTGATCCTGGTCCGACATCTCCTCAACGGCGATAGGACCTGGCAGCGGACCCTGCGTCTCCCCGCGCTTGGCGCTTTCGTACCGCTCGGGCAGCAGGTGTCGTCGGACCTTGCCCAGGCGGGTGCGCGGCAGCGGCTCGCGAGTGACGGCATAGTCGGAGAAGCGCCGGTACGATGGCAACTGGCGAGATATCTCGCCGACCGCATCCCGCATCGCCTGGTCGAGATCGATGTCTCCACGCCGCCGAACTTCGTGCATATCGGGCACGATCACGGCGACGAGCCGCCCCTGGACGCCGATCACGCCGATCTCCTCGATGAGCGGATGCTGGAGATAGATATCCTCGACGTCCTCGGGTTGGACCTTTTTGCCGCTCTCCGTCACTATCAGCGTGGAGACGCGTCCGGCGACGTGCAGGTACCCCTCATCGTCCAGATGGCCGAGATCCCCGGTGCGAAACCATCCGTCGGTGAACACTTCCGCGGTCTTGTCCGGCAGGTTGAGATAGCCCGCGAAAACGTTCGGGCCGCGCGCGAGGATCTCGCCCGCTGTTTGCAGCTCGTCATCACTTCCATCAGCCTCCGTCTCTCCGTCCTCCGGCGTATCGCGCCGGTAGTCGGTGTCGATGCGAATCTCAACGCCGGGGATGGGCTGCCCGGCGCTTGCGAGTTTGGGCGTGCCCGGCGGGTTAATCGTTAGCAGCGACGCCGTCTCCGTAAGACCGTAGCCGATCGCGACCTGCCAGCCCAGCCCCTCGAGCTTCCAGGCCAGGTCCGGATCGAGCGCCGAGCCCGCCCGACGCCAGGAGCCGCAGGTCCGGCCCAAATTGCTGGTGGAGCGGGCGCAGCAGTCGCTTGCCGAGGCGCAGCCCCAGGCGGCGTCGCGACCACATACTCCGCCCGAGGCTCGCCTTGAACAGCCGGGACGCGATGAGCCCGCGGGATGCGGCGCGCTCCTCGATGCCGGCGTACAGCGCGCTGTACAGCCGAGGTACGCCGACGATCGCGGTTACCTGTTCCTCGCGAATCGCCCGGACGAGCTGCGGCCCGGTCAGCGATTGTGGGAAGACGAGCGGTAGGCCGAGCGTCAGCGGCAATAGCGTCCCGATGACGAAGGGGTACACATGGTGCAGCGGCAACGGGAGCAGAACGCGATCGGTGCTCCGCACGATGCCGGTCTGAGACACCGTACTCAGTTGGAACGCCAGGTTGCCGTGACTCAGAGGCACACACTTCGACGTGCCAGTAGTGCCGGAGGTATAGAAAAGAATCGCTGTGTCATCTGGCACCACGGGTGGCAGGTTGACCGCTTCCGCGGTGAGAAGGCGTCGCCAGCTTCGCTTATCGTCCACATCCGCATCCAGCAGAACAAGCGTCACATCGGCGTCGAGCCGCTCAAGCCGGTTGGTATGATCGGCGGTGCTGAACACCCATCGGGCGCCGCTGTCCCGCAGGATATGATGGACGCCGTCGTCCGGCAACTGCACATCGGTGGGGACTACTACCGCCCCGCACTCAAGCACCGCGAGGCACACAATGATCCACTCGGGCCGGTTACCCGCAAGCATCACCACTCGGTCCCCGCGCCCGACACCAGCTTGGGCCATACCCCCGGCCAGCTGATGAGCGCAACCCAAAAGGTCGGCGTACGACCACCGCTCGACATGCTCCCGCTGCAACGCCACTATCGCCGGCCGCTCCCCGTGCCCTCGCAGGATATCGCCAAGCTTGCCCAGAGTCTCCATCTCGCCCACGATTCGCTCCTTCGCTCGGACCCGTAGCGCTGTCCGAGGCTCCGCGGTCGGATCCGCACTGTCCGCGAGCCTGGCACCATTGCCTCGACGCTGACCCGCTGACCGACATCGTTTCGGGTCAATCGTTCAACGCTTCACATAGGATAGTACCGCAGGCCGACTGCGGTAAGACTGCGGTGGGTCGGCACCGTGAGTAGTTGTTACTCCCGAGGTACCGCGTGCCAAAGTGTAGGGGCACTGGCGAGTCAGGATTCGGATGGTCGTTATGGTCCGTGGTGTAGCCACACACACATTGGGCCCGGCTTGCGGTTCGCCCACGCAAAGTACGGGATGGCGGTGATCGTCGTTGGCTTGCCACGGCGCTGATCCGCCGTCGTACTTGCCGTCCGATACAGCACGCCGGTCCAGGAATCCTCCGGGGGGGAGAGATGCGTCTCGCCCCTCAGCAGTACAACGCCGCTTAGCAGGTCCGGTCGGAACTCCGGAGTGAGATTCTGGTTCACCGCGAGAATGATGGATCGGGGATCTATGCCGGGATTATCGGCCGTCTCGACGCAGTACAGTATCGGACCGCGCGTCAAAGCGATCCGGCCGGCGTTTTCAGCGACCGATGGATGACACGCCATTCGCCGGACGGGCATCGGTAGCGTGAGACGTACCACGTCACCTGATGTCCAGTCTCGGCACACCTCCGCATATGTGCCCGGGACGAGTGGCATATCAGCCCGTGTGCCGTTGACTTCGAGCGTCGCGCCTGTTTCACACCAACTGGGGATTCGCAGCCGTAGCGCGAACTCACCTTCGCCCCGCACCTTGAACTCGACGACACCGTCCCATGGGTACTGGGTGCGTTGCCACAGTTCCACTGTCCGACCATCGGGTAGCGAAAGTTGGACGCTGCCCTCGGCGTACAGGTGGACCCAGACGCATTCATCGGAAGCGCTGTAGAAGTAGCCGGGGAGTGCGGCGAGGGTGCGGGTGACGTTAGGCGGGCAACACGCGCAGCCGAACCACGGCTGGCGTCGATGTGTGCCGTCATCCTCAAGGGGGTTCTGATAGAAGTACGACTGCCCGTCGAGTGAGAGGCCGGGCAGGACCGCGTTGTACAGCGTGTGCTCGATGAGATCCGCATACCGCGCTTCGCCGTCGAGCTGGAGCATTCGCCAGTTCCACATCACGCTACCGATCGCCGCGCACGTCTCGGTATAGGCGCGCGCATTGGGCAGCTCGTAGTCCTTGCCGAACGCTTCTCCCTCATAGCGCGAGCCGATGCCACCACTGACGTACATCCGCTTCTGGGTCATGTTTTCCCATAGTGCGTCGAGCGCCTCGAGCAGGCTCTCTTCGCCGGTTTCCGCATAGAGGTCGGCCGCTCCGGCGTTCAGGTATACCGCACGCACGGCATGCCCCACGATCTCGCGCTGTTCCCGGAACGGTACATGGTCCTGATGGTATTCGTCGCCGCCGACCAGTCCCTGCCCGCGTGCGTTGATGAAGTAGTCCGCCTGTCGCAGATATCGCTGATCGCCCGTGTCGCGGTACAACTCGATGAGTGCCATCTCGATCTCTTCGTGCCCATCCGTGCCGGGCCGCTTGCCTGCCTCTGGTCCGAACACGGTGCAGATATGGTCCGCCAGGCGGCGCGCCACATTGAGCAGCCGATCTTCGCCGGTTGCGCGGTGGTGGGCAACGGCTGCCTGGATGAGGTGTCCGGCGCAGTACATCTCGTGGAGGTCGCGCAGGTTGGACCAGCGTTCCGCTTCGTGTTCGAACATGAAGTAGGTGTTGAGATACCCGTCTGGTTGCTGCGCATCAGCTATCTCGCGGATCACGACATCGACCATGCGCACCAGGTCTGGGGCATTTTCGGTGGCCAGCGTCCACGCTGCACCTTCGAGCCACTTGTACACATCCGAGTCGTTGAAGTAGATACCCTGAAAAGGTATGTCCAGCTTCCCCGACGCCCGACGGAAGTTATCGAGCCGCCCGGTTGTCTCGAGGTGCTGGAACTGTGATGGCAGCGTGGTTTCCCGATTGATCTTCCTGCGGGGAGCCCAGAACTGATCCGTTAGCTGGACGGCGTCGAGCGGCACGGGCCGTAGCTTCGTGCGCGGGCTCAGACTTGTGTCCACCACAGCCAAAGATGTTCGATTGCGAACGGTCATTCCCTTAAGTCTCCTTCCGTTGCTCAACTTCTGCCAGGCAACCGGTACGATGCATGATTCCCCGCGGGGGTACTCTCTGTAACGGCACGGTCAGAGACTGCCGACCCGATCCCAGCCCGCGATCTCGACATCCGGCGTATCGGCAATCACGATCACGGCAAAGGTTAGAACCGTGCAGCCCTCCTCCAGGTGTCCTCCCAGCGCGTGCTCGGTGTTCGAGAAGGTGATATGCGCGTGGACGCGACCCTCGAGAATCGCGCCGGTAAGCGTAAGGATATCGAACGGCCCCTCTCCCTCAAAGAAAACATCCTCGGTTGGCAGCACCGGCTTGTTTACCACGTGCACGCGATACCGATTCAGCGATCCGACGCCACTCAGGATGATGCCGTTGCGGATGTCGTTCTCGCGGACGGCGACCCGCATGGACTCCAGTACATCGTCCCCCGGGTTGAGACGCACCATCATCAAGCGGCTGCTGGTGCTAACCTGTGTTCGCATCCGTATAGTCCCCTCATGCTGTTTGATCGCGATCGGCAGCCCACCAAGTACGGCGCACCACGGTAAGGCGGTCGGGCGTACCGTGCTAGGCAGCGCCGGACTGGGTCATCGTCACGCGGTATCGTCTCTTGGAATCCGGGAGATTCCGATGCAGCACATCGGACAAACACCTGGTCTGCTTGATGATCTTCATACCCGTGGACGAGAACGTATGCTCGTTGAACACCGGGTCAGACAGTAGCGGGTTTGTGAGGGCTTGGGAGAAGGCGTCGATGCCGACCAGGCGGCCGATGAGCGGTGCGACCGCGGAGTTTGGCCGGCCATCTTCCGCCATCAAGCCGACATAGAACTCGATGTTGTCGACGTGGCCGTACAGACGTTCGAGCGCGCGCTGCAACTCAGGGTTGCTGGTGATCTGATCGAAAGCGGTCACCGGGGGATAAGCGCACAGCTTCCGATAGTCATTGTACGATCTCAAGCGAGCGAGCCGGCTCAGATTGATGCTCGCGCGTTCCGCATCAAGCAGGAACTGGGGGGTGTTGAACAGGCCGACCTCGCCGGTTGGTTGTGTGGAGGCATCCTCGAACAGGCCGCCCAATCCCCTGTCGGTCACGAGGGCGTTGTTGAACATGGTCTGCTCTGTCGGGATATCCTTGCCCCCGAGCTGAACAGAGTCGGGCACCAGGCCGTGCCATCGATAGACTAGGCTGAACTCGACGGTCATCCAGTTCTGCCGATACCATCGTTCGTTGCCGAACTCAGACCCGTCGAACCTGAACTTGAAGTGATACGGGGCGATGTGGTTGATGTACTCCTCGACGACGATCTTGATGAGGAGCACGATCTCGATGTTGCGCGCGGTCTGGAAGAGGCGCTCATCGTCCCAGTCGGGATGCTCACGGGCAAGTATCCGGCAGATGCGGTTGTGTTCCCGGAGGAACAACGTGTTCATCATGGCATAGCCGACCTGGACGTTCGCTCGTTCCACGCCCATCGCGAAGAGGGTCGCTTGCGCTCGGGCGTGATATCGGGCGGTACGACGATCGGGAGCCCATTGAACTCGGCCTTGGCAGTCCCATCGGGGTTGAAATAGTAGCAGGGGTATTCCTCGCCGTTGATGGTCTGGCTTTTCAGCAAGCCATGCTGATGACTGCGCAGCAGCTCGGTATGCGCTCGCGTGAGACCATACACCTGGCAGAGGTCAATCTCGTGGTTCGATGTGTTCTTGAGATAGTTCTCGCGATCCGTCCGGAGAAAGCCGTCCGTGAACCATTGGGCGAAGTGAGGGAAGAGCATGGTCGACTTGGACGACAAGATGGTTTGCCCTGGCACGCGTTCGAACAGTTGCACCACGGCGTCCACACTCGGCAACGTGTCTGGTTGTCGGGTGGTCGGGGGCAGGTGCCGCCCGGTGAAGGTGCGATCGGTGAGTGAATCCCAGGAGGTGTAGTCCGCCATGGTGCTCATGGTGTAGGGCCGCGCCGGGATCTTGTAAATCAGCCGGTTGATCAGGATCTTGTTGACCCGCTTTCGCACCGGTGGGATGAGCTGAATGATAGTCCAGACGGGCTTGTAATGTGTGAGGATATGGCTTTCCAGCCGGTTTCCGATACCGTCCCTGGCTTTACTGCGCTCTTGGACTGCCACGGTTGTTCTCCTTACGCCCTGATACCGGGGTGCTAAGCCTCGCGCCGGCGGCGTATGCCAGCGCACGTGGGCGCTATTATACGCCGTTCGTCCGTCCTGGTCACCGGGGGATGCACGCGGTGATGGTAGACCCGAATGACCTGCCCCACGGCACCTGCGACGCAACGTTCTGCCTATAGAGCGGCGACAGTGTGCAGGATTCGTGATGGAGGATCGACGTATGAGGACAAAGCGGAGGGCATCTCTCCCCGCGCGCGTAGCCGCGTATCTGGGTATCGTGCTGCACGTGCTGCTGGTGCCGCCGCTCCTGTTCATGGGGCTTGTCGCCCCGCTGTGGGGCGTTGGCCTGCTGCTCGCGGTCTGGCTGCTTTTGCTGCTCTTCGCGAGCCGGTTACTTCGCCGGAACCCGCAACTGGTCCTGCTGGTGCCCGTGCTCATGATCGCATTTACGATTGGCCTGCTCACGGTCGGCGACCTCTATCTCTGTTGGACCGCATAGGGCCATTGACCCGTAACGGTAGCGGTGACTCAGGGCGTAGCTGCGTGCGGGACCCACTCATCGCGCAGCGCCTCGCCGAACCACATATCGCTCCAGTGGCCGTCCTGATAGAAGTGCCTGCGCGCCAGCCCCCACTGTCGGTATCCTGCTTTTTCCATCACCCGCACGCTTCCGACGTTGTCAACGATGGCCTCGCCTATGAGCTTCTCGAGGTTGAGCTCCTCAAAAGCGAAGCGGGTGATCAGCCGGACTGTCCTCTGTGCCGTAGCCCTTGCCCCACTCCCCTTTCTCCCCGATAATTCTGTCCCGCGATGGTGCCAGTTGATGGTGTCATGGCGATGGTCCGCCGTCGACCGTGATCATCCACAGGTGCCTTGCTCATGGTCCTCGATCCAATCCGTGGCCGTCTTTAGCGACGGCGGGAACCGGAGGGTGTAGAGATTGGTTCGATATCGGCGAACCAGCGATACAGTCCGCTCATCCGGTGGTGCCAGTTGGGACCATACATCTCAGTTTCTCCTCTTGTTTTATCCGATTACCGAGCACCCCGGCCGGTGTTCGAGCACGCCGATCATCCGGAGGATTACGGCGGGTGGTATGCCGGTTCGCATCGGCGGATGAAGCCAGCCTCGATGACAACCTGTGGCCGTGGAGGGCACGCCCATCCGATGGCGTCGGAACCCGATGGAGCGGATCAACACAATCATGACGCCGTGGCACCTTCAGCGGCTGACCCAGCGGGACATACACTTCGCGCGAGAATCGAGCTTCGGAGATGCCCTGGCTTGTTGGCCGGCCCGCGATGCCCAGGCGATTATGGAAGCGGATTTCCGAGGACCGGGGAAATACGGTGGTTGCCGAGCACACCGACCTTGAGGCCCCACACCATTCGCCGTTCTCTGGTTGCGGACCCAACGGCACATCGGGGTTTCGATTCTCCGACAGGTCATGAAGACTGGCGTTACGGCGCGCGTAGGTATGCCGGTTGCGCGATGACATCGCTGCTGGGCCTACAGCGGGGAACTTCGCCGCGGCGGGACTGCGACGTTTGCGACGCTGCCCATCATCACAGCGCCATCACCAAGAATGCAGACATCGGTGCCGAGTCGGCAGTGACCTGACGCCGGTGTACCAACCCGTACATCGTTACCGAACGGGTGGGATGCCTGTCCGCGACGCAATTGCTGGCGTCGGCTGGATGGCAAGAGATGAACCACTCCTGCGTAGCACCACCACCCGCAACAGAATGTCTCAAGACCTTCAATGAGGAGGGCGGATTATGATGGCGCGGATCAACACCACGCGGCCGCATGTGCCGTGCCGTGGCGTTGCTGGATGGACCTGCGGAACCCAGCAACGCCCACTTCCCATACAGTCGCGGATTTCCCGATGGACCGGACAACACCACGCGAGAATGTGCCGTATACGGGCAGATGCCTGGAGCACCTGGCCGGCTGGCCCAGCAGGCACATCCTCGACTTCGCGCGAGAATCGAAGCTATACGGAGGACCTGGGGGAGGGATACGGGCCGGCTCGCGATGCCGCAGACCGATCCAGCCGCACTACCATTCGGCAGGGGGGCACTCGTTGCTGTTCGCGAGATTCCGTGGGCGGAAACACGGGCGACATCGGGGTCGACGCATTCTCCGACTAGGTCATTCGGCAGGGGGCACTCGTTGCTGCGCCAGCGCGTAGTGCGCTGGTTGCGGACCACAACGAATCACATCGGGGAGTTCGCTATTGCCCGTCAGGTCATCCATCGCCGCGGCCCACCGGCAGATAAACGCCGCCGCGTAGGACGCGACGTGATACGGAATCGGTTCATCAGGCGCTCGTCCCTTCCATCGCCGCGGGACGCCATCACCAAGAATGCGACGTCGCCGCGGCGGACTACGACGTTTGCGACGCTTCCCATCATCAGGCGCTCGGTGCCCGAACGTGCGTCGCCATCGGGAGAGCGACGCCGGCACCCCTCCAGGTATCCATCGGGAGTGTCGGCGATCACTGACGCCGGTGTACCAACCCGTACATCTTCGGCGAACGACCACTACGCTACCAGCCTGTCCGCCACGCTCCTGCAGGTATTGTCTCGCGGCGGACTCACTCGTCTCCAACTCTTCGGCGAGATACGACGCAACAGCATCGAGTTCCTGCGTCAAGGACCAGCTGTTCGGCGACCGGCAACGCCTCCTCCAACGCCGATCCGTCGAGCGGTACAAGCTCGGCGTTTCGGCGCGCCTTCTCCGCGAACGTCGCTCGGTGGCCGGGGTTACCGACTCGAGCGCCTGCCAGGCACGCACGAGCAGGACCGCGGTCGGCGCCGTGGCCAGCACCTGCTCGGCGACGCTGCCGTACACCCAGCGCCCGAGGCCCCCGCGGCCGTGCGTCGACATCGCGACCAGATCGACCGCCGTCGAGTGGTACAAGAACGCGCGATCGCTTGGTGGCTGCCCGACTCGAGCGCCTGCCAGGCACGCACGCAGGACCGCGGTCGGCGCCGTTGCCAGCTGCACCTGCTCGGCGACGCTACCGTACACCCAGCGTCCAAGGCCCCCGCGGCCGTGCGTCGACATCGCGACCAGATCGACCGCGCGCAGCCGGGCTGGACGATCGACGGCGCGGCGTCTCCGTAAGGGACCGTTGCCTCCGCTTCGATCCCCGCGTTGAGCCAGGCGATCCACGAGGCGTGCCAGATAACGCTCAGCCTCGTCGATGGCCTTCGCGCGTGCCTCAGCCTCGTCCGTCCCTCCGAAGGTGTATGGCACGACCGCACGAAGCAGGATCAGCCGCGCCTCGCTCGCTCGCGCCAGCGACTCCGCGAAGTTGAGCGCCAGCTCGGCGAGTATCGAGCCGTCCAGCGGCACTAGCACCGTCTGCGGATATCTCGATTCGCCCTGTGCTTCCATCGCCAGCCTCCTTCTCGCTCGGTTGCGTGTCGTTGCGACCTGAGTCTAACCGACCGCGACCGACCCCGTCAGGCTCCTGCGGTTGATCGGCTCTTTCTCTTTTGCCTGCTCCAGTTGTTCAACCGGTCATGCTTGCGCATTGGATACTACGAGTGGGGGAAGGTACCGGCCGCCGGCCAAAAACAGCGTACATGGTAGGGTGACGCCGGACTACTCCGCAGCGCCCACAACCTCTCGCAGAGTCCCAACGCCCTCCTTTTCCATCCAACGCAGAATGCCCCGATTGATGTGCACGGCGACGCCTGGTCCTTCCCCGCGAATAGCAGTCACGACTTGCACGGCCCTTGCACCCGCGAGTAGCTTCTCCAGCGCGGTTTCTGCATCCTTCACGCCGCCCACCCCGATGATCTCAAGGCGCCCGCCTGCCTCGCGGTGTATGTGCGCCACCATCGCGGTGGACATCCGTCGATACTCGGCGTCATCCCCGCTTAGTCCGCCAGCCTGTTTTCGCCAGTACTCCCCGTAGCGTCCCTTTAGTTCCGGGTTGTTGGTGGTATTCGTCGCGATGATTCCGGCCACGCCGTTGTCGAGCGCGACCTGCAGTACATCGTCGACTGCTCCGAGCGAGAGGTCCGGTGCAATCTTCACGAAGATCGGAGTGCGACCGCCCATCTCCCGCACCTTGGCACTCACCGCTTGCACGATATCCGTCAATGGGCCGCGGTCCTGCAACTGCCGGAGGCCAGGGGTGTTCGGTGAGGAGACGTTTACCGCGAAGTATGCGGCGTGCTGGTACAGTAGCCGCGCGACGGCTGCGTGCGCGTCGGGCGCGTCTCGGGGTCCCACGTCGCGGTTCTTGCCAAGGCTGATCCCAATCGGGATACTACTGCCCGCGTACGCTTTGAGGTTGCGCGCGACTTGCACCATGCCGGGACTGTTGAAACCGAGTCTGTATAGCGCCACACCGGGTGCGAGCATGAACTGCCTCGGTCGCGAGTTGCCCGGCTGAGGATGTTCCAGCACGGAGCCGACCTCCACACCCGAGAAACCTAGGGAATAGAGACCGCGCACGGCCGTGCCCGCTTTGTCCCAGCCAGCGCCCACCATCACCGGGTTCTCCAACTCGATACCGGAAAGCGTGACCGTCAGCCGATCGTCCCGCACCGTGCCGCCGAGGCTCGCGCAGCGTTCGACCACTGCAAGCGCCGGACCGCTGGTCTCGGCGCGGTGCAGGGCCCGCCGCGCGCGATCGTGCCATGTCTCCGAGTCGAGCCTGTCCATGGTGGGGCTGATAAGCCGCTTGTACACGTAGCGTTGCACCCTGGATCTTCCTTCCTCACGCCACCACGGAATGATTCATTTGTGCCGACATCTGCGCTTTTGATCGTATTTTATCGTGCACTTGCCTGCGTTGGGAGCATCCGGCGGTCCGGAGTCCTATCATGGGATGGTGCCCATCTTGGCAAGCGGTGTGCTCAAGGTTATCGTTCGTCCTATGGGTACTCTTGCCCAGTTTGCCGAGCTCTGGGCCTCATGGTTCGGAATGGCAGGTCCCGCCGGCGGGGGGAGCCGCGTGTCGAGCGTTATGGAATTGTGTGTCAACGGATCGGCTCACCGCGTCAATGCGGAGGCGGAAAAGTCCCTGCTGCTCGTGTTGCGGGACGATCTGGGATTGACTGGTGCCAAGATCGGCTGCGGCGAGGGCGAGTGTGGCACCTGTACCGTGCTTGTCGATAACGAGGTATGCCGGGCCTGCATGACGCCGGTCGGCACAGTAATCGGTAAGCGGATACGGACCGTTGAAGGGCTGGAGGAGCACGGTGAGCTGCATCCCCTCCAGCAGGCGTTCCTGGAATGCGGTGCGTTGCAATGCGGCTACTGCACGGCGGGCATGCTCATGGCCGCGTGGGCCCTACTGCAGCGCAATCCCATGCCGACGGAGCCGGAGATTATCGCGCACATGCAAGGGAACGTCTGCCGCTGTGGGTGCTATCCGCGGATAGTGCGAGCGATCCAGCAGGCGTCGCGACACCTCGATGCGAGCGCCGCGTTTGAGGCCCGCCGGTGAGCGAGGAGCGGGATACAAGGACACGACCGGGCCCTGAGCCGGGCGCCGGGCAATCGGGCGGTGGCCAACGGCCGCTATCGCCGGAATCCGACGCGCCGCAGATCGGCGACTGGCTACACATCGACGCTGGCGGATTGATTACGGTGTACACGGGCAAGGTGGACGTAGGGCAGAACATACGCACCTCGTTGGCGCAGGTCGTCGCCGAGGAGTTATGTGTCTCTATTGATCGGGTCAAGCTGGTGATGGGAGACACCGATCTCACCCCGTTTGATCCAGGCACATTCGGCAGTCGCACGTCCCCGATCATGACGCCACATCTGCGCACGGTGGCCGCGTCAGCCCGTGAACTTCTCCTGAATCTGGCGGCGAGACAGTTGCAAGTGCTGCGCGAGGAACTGAGCGCCGCCGGTGGGTCAATCCTGCACCCTGCAAGCGGGCGATCCGCGGGATACGGTGCATTGACCCAGGGCCAGAAGATCGAGGAGCACTTCAACGAAGCTGCTCCCGTCATGCCGCCCGATCGGCGTACCACTGCCAACACGCTCCGAGTCGGCGGCCGTGCGCTGGTCACCGGCGAGCACCAATACGTCACCGACCTGACCGTGCCGGGTATGCTGGCCGGAAGAGTCCTCCGTCCGCCCGCGTTTGGCGCGACCTTGCGGTCTGTGGATACGACCGCGGCCGAGGCGATGCCGGATGTTCTGGTCGTCTGGGAGGGCGATTTCATTGGGGTCGTAGCGCCGGATGCCTCGACCGCCGCTAGCGCTATCTCAGCGCTGCGCGCGGAGTGGCACCGGAATGAGGAGCCTTCAAGCGAAGACTTGCACTCATACCTTCGGACGCATCTCGCCGAACCGCCCGACGGTGTCCTCGAACCGCCGGTTGAGGATACAGGCTCCTTGGCCGTGGGCCGGGCGGCGGCCGATTTGACCCTCGATGCGACGTATACCGCCGCCTACATCGCGCACGCACCGCCCGAGGCGCGGGCTGCGGTCGCGGACTGGAGCGGTGAGAGGCTAACGGTCTGGACCGGCACCCAACGTCCGTTTGGGGTTCGTGGTGAATTGGCAATTGCGTTCGATGTCCCCGAGGAGCGAATACGGGTCATCGTGCCGGACACCGGAGCGGCATATGGCGGCAAGCACACCAGGGACGCCGCGGTTGAGGCGGCGCGACTGGCCAGGGCTGTGCGCAGGCCGGTGAAGGTCGTGTGGACCCGGGAGGAGGAGTTCACGCAGGCGTACGTTCGCCCGGCAGGAGTTATCGATGTGGCGAGCGGGGTGCGTTCCGATGGCTCGCTCACCGCGTGGGAGTACCACAACTACAACGCCGGCGGGGCAGGCATCAGGACACCGTATACGGTCCCGAACCAGCGGGTTGCCTTTCACCCGACAAAATCACCGCTTCGCGAGGGATCGTACCGTGCCCTGGCCGCCACGGTAAACCACTTCGCACGCGAGACGCACATGGACGAGCTTGCGCATGCGCTGGGGCTAGACCCTCTCGCCCTGCGTCTCCGGAACATACGTGAGAGCAGACTGCGGGCGGTGCTGGAGGCGGCCGCGTCGCGCTTCGGCTGGGGTATGCGACCTGCAACTGATGGTCGTGGCGTTGGTATCTCGTGCGGCACGGAGAAGAACAGCTTTGTAGCAACGTGCGCGGAGGTGGCGGTCGATCAGGCAAGCAGCCGGATCACAGTGGTGCGGGTCGTGCAGGCGTTCGAGTGCGGAACTATAATCAACCCTGATGCGGTGCTGCTTCAGAACGAGGGGGCGATAATTCAGGGGCTCGGTGGTGCACTGTTTGAGGAGATCCGTTTCGAGAACGGCATGATCCTGAGCGATCGTTTCTCCCGGTACCGGGTGCCACGATTCGCGGATGTGCCCAAGATCGAAGTCGTCCTGTTGGACCGTCGAGACCTACCCTCGGCGGGCGCCGGGGAGACACCGATAGTCGGGATAGCGCCATCGGTGGGGAACGCGATCTTCGACGCCACGGGGGTGCGACTGCGCTCGCTCCCGCTGGTGTCCCACGACAGTGGTTTCGTGGTATGAACCTCGAGCTTGTCGCGGGACAGAGAGTCACGGCTGTCCCCGCAGGTTCTCGGCGATAAGGCGATAGTGAGATAGTACAGGAGAGGAGCGCACCATGACTGCAGAGGAACAATTGGAATCGCGGGAGGCGGTCTCGCTCGACGAGTTGGAAACCCTCCTGCGCATACCCAGCATATCGGCCCTACCCGAGCACCGCGAGGATGTGCATCGCGCTGCGGAGTGGGTGGCAGAGCGACTGCAGGTTGCTGGAATGGAAGGCGCCCGCGTTATGCCGACGGGGGGGCATCCTGTTGTGTATGCCGAGTGGCAGCACCGTCCGGAGCTGCCAACCGTGCTGATATATGGTCACGTTGATGTGCAGCCGGTCGATCCCATTGAACTGTGGGACTCACCGCCCTTCGAGCCCGAGGTTCGCGGCGACCGTATCTACGCCCGGGGTGCATCGGACATGAAGGGCAACCTGCTGGAGAGCATTCTCGCAGTGGAGGCGCTGCTGCGCACGGAGGGGAGTCTCCCGATCAACCTCAAGTTTCTCATCGAGGCACAGGAGGAGATCGGTAGCCCGCAACTGCCGGAGTTTGTCGCGGTGAATAAGGCGCTGCTCGCTTGTGACCTGGTCGTGAGCGCGGATGGTGGGCAATGGTCGGAGGAGCAGCCGCTGCTGACCCTGGGGCTTCGCGGGCTGGCGGGCCTGCAGGTAGACGTATATGGTCCGGCCTCGGATCTTCACTCGGGTATCTACGGCGGGATGGTGGCGAATCCAATCCACGCGATGTCTCACATCCTCGACTCGATGCGTGACCGAGACGGCAGGATCACGGTTGATGGTTTCTATGACGACGTCCAGTCGCTATCTGACGAGGATCGAGCGGCCATCGCCCAGGTGCCGTTCGATGCGGCGGAGTACGCACGGGCGGTCGGCGTGGAGCAATTCGCCGGTGAGGCGGGATACTCCCCGCTCGAGCGGGTGTGGGTGCGACCGACGCTAGAGGTGAATGGGATCTGGGGTGGCTTCCAGGGTGAGGGCTCTAAGACGGTGCTGCCGAGTGAGGCCCACGCAAAGATCACGTGTCGGCTGGTGCCCGATCAGGATCCCGCGCGGATCCTCGAGGCAATCGCCGCGCATGTTGAGCAGCATACCCCGACCGGAATACGCGCGGAGACCCTGCCACTACCCGGTTCCGGCACTCCATACGTCATTCCGCAGGATCACTGGGGCAACCGCGCGGCGGCGGAGGTCCTTGCCGAGTTGTACGGGGTGCAACCTTACCTCACGAGAAGCGGCGGCACGGTCCCGGTCTGCGCCATCTTCCAGAGCGAGCTGAACGCCTACACCGTGAGCTTTGGTTTCGGTCTCGATGACGAGCAGTTTCACGCACCTAATGAGTTTCTGCGGCTCCGTAGCTTTCGGCGGGGACAGATCGGCTGGGTCCGGTTGCTGCGTCGGTTGGGACAGGAGGCGGTGCCGCAGTAAGGCGGAGACGGCATACCGCAATGCAGATGGCCCGTGGGGAGCCGGTGAAGTCCTTACCGACCGCACTGTCCCCGCGGGTCATGTCAGGGGCGGGCTCAGTGGAGCGAACCGGCACGATCTTGTGGCACGTCATTGCTTGACACTGCTACGCACGCCGCTCTATAATGCGATCGCTGTGGGGGCGTAACGTTCCCTTGCCGTTGGCGGGCATGGTGAAATGGTATCATAGGTGCTTCCCAAGCATCTGGCCCGGGTTCGATTCCCGGTGCCCGCTCCAGGCAGACGCGGGGGTAGTTCAGTGGTAGAACGCTTCCTTGCCAAGGAAGAGGTCGCGAGTTCGAATCTCGTCTCCCGCTCCACGTATAGGGGTTCCGATATAAATCGGAGCCCCGAACTGTTTTAGCGTACCGCTGTGGAAGGTGCGCTTAGGGCAAGGTAACCTTCTGAGGCGTGTCCCAAGCGCTTGTCCGTGTATCGTGCTACCGGTTTTCCCTGGGGATGCCGCGTCCGGCACGCGTTTCGAGGGAGTTTCCGGACAGATCATCCACCGGACCTGGATAGTCGCCCACACCCTCGACAATGTGGTCGCCGGGGGAGAGACTGTCACCAAACGCGATCGGTCCGTCATCATCTTCCGCGCCGCTGGCCGGCATGTCCAGTTCCGGTCCAGCCGTCTCTCCCTCGGCACGGGCGAGCGCGTGCTCTCCCGTCTGATTCAGAACCTCATCCGTCGAGTAGTACTTCTTTGCGGCCGGCAGGTACAGATATACCTCCTCCGGCAACGTGGGGATCTGCTCGCACAGCTGGTCGCGGGTGAGGCCGCCCGAGAGATCTAGCTGGTCGAGTTGCGCGCGTACGTCGTTTGTATTGAACGTCATCGTGTTGCTTCCTCCGGTGAAACTTTCAGCTAGCGTTCCGCAGGGCGTCTGCCGAGCGTCACCTCGATCTCACGCTCCTGCCCGTTCCGGCGCACGGTTAGCGTAACCCTGTCGCCTGGGTCGTTCTGACGAAGCAGGAGGGTGAAGGTGCTCTCGTCTTCAATGCGTGTCCCATTGATACCGGTGATGATGTCGCCCGGGCGGATCCCCGCCTCCGCCGCCGGCAGGTTAGGCAGAACCGTGCCTATTCGCTGTCCCGGTGTGTACGGTATGCCCTCACGGATGGCCTGTTGCGGTGTCAGGAAGCTCGCCTCAACGCCGAGATACGGGTACTCGACCTCTCCGGTCTGGATGAGCTCCTGCGCAACCGACCGCGCCGTGTTGATCGAGACGGCAAAGTTGATGCCTTGTACCGGTACGCCCGACTCGGTCAACCGCTGTCCGAGCGTGTTGACACCGATCACCTCGCCGCGGGCATTCACGAGGGGCCCACCGCTGTTCCCGGGGTTGATCGCCGTGTCGGTCTGGATAAGGTCGTACAGCGCGATATCGTCCGCGGGTGATTGCGGATCCCCTGCTGGCTCCGTCTCCACTCGCTTTGTGGCCGAGACGACGCCTGTAGTCACCGTCGGACCACCACGGAGACCAAGCGCACTCCCAATCGCAATCACCGGCTCGCCGATCTGGAGCTTGTCTGAGTTGCCGAGCTTCACAACGGTGATGTCTCTGTTTTCGATGCGGACGACCGCAACATCCGTGAGCGGATCCCGCCCCACGAGTCGCGCTCGGGCGATGCGGTTGCCGTCGAGCACGACGGTTATGCGCGTGGCGCCCTCAACAACGTGATTGTTCGTGATGATATTGGCGTCTTTGTCGATGATAAAACCGGACCCGGTGCCGCCCTGACCCTGCCTGGTCTGCGTGATGATCTCGACTACACCACCCCGGACAGATTGCACAACGGCAGGTACCGACATTCCCTGGTTCTGACTGATCCCGGGCGAATCCGCCATCCTGGCGGTCTCGTTCGCCGAAGATCCTGCTGTATTCTCCCTAGGAGCCTCTGCGGCCCTTCGAGGGTTGCTCAATGAGACGCTTGTCGCTCGCGGCTTGGCTTGTCGCGCTACCGCGGTTGGTTTCGGAACTGCGGACCGGGTCTCCGAGTCAGTGAGACTGCACGCCGCGACAAAAGGCAGCGCCACTATGGTGATCAATAGTCTTATATCCGGCAATCTCATCCCCTGCGCACTCCTTCTGGGAAACTCATATGTCTTCTGGTTCAGTGTACAACTCTTTGAGCACGGGTCTCGGCTCTGGGTCACGGCAGCATATATTGGGTATCAAAGTACTATTCTGTTACCCGGGAAACTGGTCTATTCTGGTAGTGAGGGACTGGCATCGCCCCTTATTTGTCAGGACTGTTACAGAAGGGAATATGGAATGTCACAGGTACTCGCTCAGGTTGTTGCCATGTCGCTCGCTCTGGCGACCCTGCCAGCATACGCGGCTGGCCCCACGACTGGAGAAAGCAAGACGGTCGCCTCGGAGTGGAAGGAAACCGTAGCTGCTCGCCGAGGTACCGTAACTCGCTCCGCCCGCGATACCAGGCAGGGCGGCACACACATGACTCCAGATGCTCCTGCCCAACCGGCTGGCCGCTTCTCGGAAAGCACGACATATACCAGCAGGATCCATAAACCGGAGCAGGCATTCACCGCGGTCGGCCCGAACTGGCTGGCCGACGTTTCCTCCGGGGCTGCGGTCGAGGTCTCGGTGCGCACAAGCGCGGACGGCAAGAACTGGACATTCTGGCGGCTCACCGATGAGAGCCATGGTGACGAAGGCCGTGATCGGGATGATCGAACGTTCGGTACCCTCGTCGTGGGCGAACTGTCCCGATACGCGCAGTATCGCGTGAAGACCTTCCCGTCACCGAGTGGTCAGTGGCCCCGGGTTTCAGATGTGACGCTTACGTATATCGACGCGAGTTCCGGCCCCTCCACGCAGGAGGCTCAGGCGAGCGCAACGCAGCAATACCAGTCTCTCGGTGTGAGCAAGCCGGCGATCATCTCGCGCGCGGGCTGGGGCGCGGATGAGAAGTACCGGTTTGACGCGAGCGGCAAGGAGATCTGGGAGCGCGAGTACCTGCCGATCACCAAGGCAGTGCTGCACGACACAGTAACGCGCAACAACGACCCGAACCCCGCGGCCACCGTGCGGTCGATCTACTACTACCACGCCGTAACCCGTGGCTGGGGTGATATTGGTTACAACTATCTCATCGACGAGCAGGGCCGGATCTACGAGGGCAGGGCCGGTGGACAGAACGTGGTCGGTGGTCATGCACTCTGCTACAACTTTGGCACGCTGGGCATTTCGGCATTGGGTTGGCATGGTCCGGAATACGGTGGCACGCCCGCCGGAGTTCATCCCTCGGAAGCCATGGTAAGCTCCTTCAAGCGGTTGATCGCCTGGCACTTCGATCATGCGGGCATTGATCCGCTCGGCCGCGGCATATTCATGAAACGCAACATCGAGCCAAAAGCGGACCTTCCGAATATTCTTGCCCACCACGATACCTCGTTGTCCTCGGTGCCGTGTGACAATGATCACGTCGATCCCGGCGCGTACCTGTACAACCGGTTCGGCGAGATACGGAATGACGTTGCGGTGATAATGGGCTACCGGCCAACGCCGAAACCCGTGATAACCGATGTGACGTTTGCACCTACGACGTTGAACTATGGCGGACAATTACGAGTCGAGGTCACCGTGCGCAACGACGGCACGGGCTTGATGGAGACCCAGGCGCCAAATCCCGGCGTTGTGTACGCGGAGGATCAGGACTGGATCGACAAGGGCTTCGCGAAAGTCGATGGCAAGTATCGAGTGCTGATCGACCAGAGTCGCAATCCGACCGGCAACCCAGGGCCGTACCGCTGGGGGCTGGGCATGCCACTTCTCGCTAACCAGTCGCGGGTGATCGTTGGGTACATCACGCTGCCACGAACAGGCGTGGCCTCGTTCTGGGCGGGCATGAACAAGGAGAACATTAGCTCTGTCGCATCCGGCGTAGGGATGGCGAACGTATCCGTGGTGACATCCGGGGCAACAGCGACTTCGGAGAAGGTGTTCACGACTGCCTATGCCTCACCTCCGGCGGTCAGCCCAAACGGTGATGGTCGGGGGGATTACGCCACGATCCGCTATCAACTCTCGGCGGCGCAGAAGGTCAAGATCGAGCTGTACACGGCCTCCGGTCAATGGGTTAAGACCCTAAAGCCGTGGGGCGCGGTGGACACCACCCTGCACACCGCGAAGCTGATCCCTAACTACTACGACACGGTGCGCTCGCAGACCTATACGCTGCCGGAGGGCCAGTATCTGGCCCGGATCGTCGCCCGCAGCTCCTCCGGGGTCATATCGGAGAAAACGATACCGGTCAGTGTTGACCTTGTGCCCCCGGCATCATCGGGTGTGCGCCGCTCTCCCGCGTATATCTCGCCGAATGGAGATGGAAGGAACGATGTATCCGCAATCAATGCTTCGTTCTCCGAAGTAGTACGGTGGGTGGTCCGGGTACGCAGCGCGAGCGGGTCGCTCCTGCGTAGCTACGGCGGAACGAGCAATACCCAGGCGGCACGGTGGGATGGCAAGGATTCCACAGGCCGCGTTGTGCCAGACGGTGTTTACCGCTACACGCTGGAATACAGCGACCTCGCGGGAAACCCTGGTCCTACTAGAGCCGGCAACATCACCGTGGACAATGTTAGGCCCTCGGTCTCAGGTCTGAGCGCAACCAGCGCTGCGCCATACACGCTCGCCTTCAACCTCAGTGAGAGGGCACTAGTGAGCGCGGTGATTACCAACGGTGCCGGAGAGCGGGTCGCGCAGCTGGGCCCTGTGATCAAGTCGCCGGGTGGGCAGTCCCTCGCCTGGAACGGTACTACCTCAGATGGGCGCAACGTGAGCGCTGGTACATATACGTGGTCGCTGTATGTGTCCGACCTTGCGGCAAACAGGGCGATCGCATATCCGATAACGAAGACGTTCCAGGTGCGCTAGCGTCACCAGACGACAGGCGGTGGAGGCTACCGAGCCTCCGCCGCTCTCTTCTGTATGTACTCCAGCACAACCTGAAACACCCGTCCGTCGTCTCGCAGGCGCTCTTCCAGGTTCTCGGTCAGACTAAAGCGCCGGAGGGCGTCGGTCACCGCGTTGATGTCGGTGGTAGGCTGGTCCAGGTAACCAAGCGTCGCGAGATCCGTACCCAGTTGTTGGGCAATGCCGTCGAGCGCGACGGTTGGCTCGTCAGGCCGTGGGTAGTACAAGACGTGCAGCGTGAGGAGCCGGTGCAGCTCCTCTATCGGCGCTGGGTGGTCGTCCACCCGGAGGTCGAGGTAGCGGTCATTGAAGCCGCCATAGCCAGCGCCCTCCTGGACGACGACCACCGCTGCCGACTGTTGTCCCCGGCTGTCGCCACCGGCCGCTTGTGCCGCTTGCAGTGCCCCGACGAGGCGGAAAGCCAACTCCTGGCCGTCCGTAGCTTCGAAGTGTGTTGCCAGTGCATCGACCGTGTCCGCTCCGACAAGGATGTTCCCCTGGCACGCGTAGTTCCTGCCCGTGCGCCCGCCAGCCCACGGAAAGCAGGCGCGGCCGGTGAAGGTGGCTGCTCGACCCTCGGCGTCTACCAGGCCGACCTGGCGCGAATCGCGGTCCGGGTCCGCCTCCAGCAAATCGTCGAGGGCCTCCTGTGGGGTTGCGCCGCGACTCAGCAGGTCCAGACCAGCCGGCCCATACGCCGTGTTTGCCCACGACTGAGTGGCGATGGCACCCACGCCCGCTTTCACCCACGGTACCACGGAGCCGACCGCGAGGAACTTGCTCTGCACCGCGATGCCAAGCTGTTGTCGCTCCGGATCGAACGCCACGATCGAGAACGTAGAAGGTCGCATGCCCACATGTTTGCTCCTGGAAAACTACTTTTTGCCACCGCTGTGGCTCTACTGTACCGCATCCCGCCCAGGCGGAGTACGAGGCGGAAATGGCACTTTTCTTGCAACGACGTGTGCGAAAACCGTACCTCATGGAGGGGAAGATGACCAATTCAGCACGCAGTGGCGCGGAAGCCGGCTCCCACGTGAGCCAGGCAAGCGATCCGTTTGCGGATGGGAACACATCACGTGGAACGGCGGGCGGAAACGATCCGGCACGCAGTGAGCCGACCGGATCGCCTGGTGGCGATCCAGGAAGCGGGACCGGTGGGGACATGGAGTACACGAACCAGTTGCAGGACGAGCCTTCCCCGCAGGAGGGCATCGCCACCCGCGCAGCCCGTGAGCAGACGCACGAAGACGACCCGGACAACCCTTCGAAAGAGCCCGGGTCGGACCTGAGCGGGACGACGCCTGGCTATACCCCTTGACTTGTCGACCGGTGGGTCATGTTATAATCCGCGCCTATCGCGTTCGACGATTCGACGGGGCAGTACTGACACGACAAAGGAGGATGCGGAATGCCGGGAAAGACCGAGATAGTCAATCAGGTGAGCGAGCGGACGGGTCTCAAGAAGACCGAGGTGCAACAGGTCCTCGATGAGACCCTCAATGAGATTCGCAACTCGCTCGAGAGTGGAGATTCGGTGACGTTGCGCGGCTTTGGGAACTTCAAGGTCACGGAGCGGGCCGCGCGCAAGGGGCGCAACCCGCGGACTGGTGAAGAAATCGATATTGCGGCAGGCAAGCGCGTCAGCTTCAAGTTGAGCAAGTAAATTCGCGGAACTTACCCGGCGCACGCAAGCGAACAGTCTCGCTTGCGTGCGTCTTTTTTGATTCGCCCTGCCGTTGTTGCTAAACTGCACAAGAGAGATCAAACGCGCAAGGGTGGTATTGAACGATGAAAGTCAAGCGGGCGCGAGAGCTGGGATTTTGCTTCGGGGTGAAGAAGACGTTGAAGCTTTTCGACGATATGGGCGGCGATAGTCAGGGGGTGCACACCCTCGGCACGCTGGTACACAATCCCCAGGTGGTGCAAAGCCTGAAGCAGCGCGGTGTTACCGTTATCGGCGACGTGGCCAACGTTTCGAGCGGGACGTTAACGATCACCGCTCATGGTGCGACTCCTGACTCCATCGCCGAGGCGGAGGCGAAGGGTCTCCGCGTCATCGACACCACATGTCCGCTCGTCACCAAGGTTCAGAAAATCGCGCAGGACCTGCACAATGCGGGGCACCAGGTAGTAGTCTTTGGCGATGCAACTCACCAGGAGGTGCGGGGGATCGTCGGCTGGACCGAGAATACGGCGCTCGTCAGCACGGACGCCAAGGAGCTGGTGCCTCGCCTGATTGGGCTGACCCGTTCAGGCAAGCGCGTACCGAAGCGCATCGCGATTGTTTCCCAAACCACGCAACCCGCCTCCCGGTTCAAGCAGTTTGTCTCCGACCTTTTCAACCAACTGCCGGATGACTTCCGCGAGATCCAGGTGCACAACACGATCTGCGACCCTACGCTCGATCGGCAGAGCGCGGTCATCGACCTCGCGCAAGATGTCGATGTAATGATCGTCGTCGGGGGGCACGAGTCCGCGAACACGCGACACCTAGCTGAGATCAGCGAGGAAGAGGGCGTGACGACGTATCACGTCGAGTGGCCCGATGAATTGCGGCGTGAGTGGTTTGACCAGCGGAGCGTCGCAGGTGTGACCGCAGGCGCATCGACGCCGGACGAGGTGATCGACGAGGTCGTCGCGCGTATCGAGTCGTACTAGACCGTGTCTTCAAAAACGAGTATGGTGGGTGCCGTTGCTGGTCGCGGTGGCGTGTCGCAGGATGCGTATGAGTGAGACTGCCTCCCCGGCGCTCGAAACTTGACCCTTACAAGCCCGCCATTGGTGGCACGGGTGCGGGTTCCGCCCACACGACCGATGAGTTCCGACTAGCCGCGTCGTCTGCATGTTGGGGCCGTCCCTCCCTCTCGCGCCTACAGGCGGCCCGAGATGAGATGACAAGGAGCGTGCACACCGTGGACCGGGAGTACGTGAGCGCCACCCTGGCCGTCGCCGTGCCCGCCGCGAGGCTGTTCGCGGTGCTGTCGGACCCGACGACCCATTCTGCGATCGATGGCACCGGATGGGTCCAGGAAGCGGTCGACCGGGCGCCGCTGACCGAGGTGGGGCAGATCTTCCGGATGGACATGTATCACGCCAACCATCCAAACGGTGGCTACCAGGTGGCCAACAAGGTCCAGGTGCTCGACCCGCCGCGCGCCATCGGCTGGCTGACGGGGCAGGAGAAGGGCGACGGTCACCTGGAGTTCGGCGGCTGGATCTGGCGTTACGACCTTGCGCCGCTCGGTCCGTCCGAGACCGAGGTCACGCTCACCTACGACTGGTCGGCGGTGCCGCAGTTCATCCGGGAGTACCTCCAGTTCCCGCCGTTCGGCCCTGAGCATCTCACCAACTCGCTGCACCACCTGGCCGAGCTTGTCTCCGGTAGGTGATGTCATCGACCAAGATGACAATCAATACTGGAGACTGCGGATGCAGTACTCCGCGCACTGCAAGCAACGTCACGCGGTCGAGTGCGGGATCAACACAATCAAGCGACACCGCGCGGTGGCCACGATGTACGACAAGCTCGCCGTCAGCTACGAGGCCACCGTGCAAATCGCCGCCATCAATGACTGGTTACGACGTCGCTTTGAAGACAGGGCCTAGCCGGAGCGCGGAATCAGGGCTACTCTCCCTCTGTCTCCTGCATTGCACGCCAAGCCGCAAGCATCTCCGGCCGTTCTGCGGCGGTCCGCCAAATTGCCTGCTCACGACGCCATTGATCGACCGCAGCGTGATCGCCACTGAGCAGGACCTCGGGCACCGGCATATCCCGGAACTTAGCTGGCCGCGTATACTGTGGGTACTCCAGCAGGCCGGAAGTATGCGACTCGTCCTCGCGTGATCGCGTCTTAATGACCCCGGGCACGAGACGCGCGATTGTGTCCACCAGCACCATAGCGGGTAGTTCTCCGCCGCTCAACACGTAGTCGCCGATCGAGATCTCGTCGGTAGCCAGATGCTGTCTGACCCGGTCGTCCACGCCCTCGTAGTGCCCGCAGATGAGCGCGACCCGAGGCTGAAGGGCTAGGTGCTCCGCAAGAGCCTGCGTGAATCGCTCGCCGCCGGGGCCGAGCAGGATCACGGGCGTGGGACTGGGTGTGCCCGGTTCGAGCTCGAGCACTGTCTCGACCGCAGCGAAGATCGGCTCCGGCTTCATTACCATCCCAGGTCCGCCACCGAACGGTGGGGCGTCTGTTGTGTGGTGCTTGTCCGTCGCCCACCGCCGAATGTCGTGCACCTCTATCTGGAGCAGCCCGCGGGCAATGGCGCGCTTGATGATGCTCTCGCTCAAGGGGCCCTGGAACATAGCCGGAAGCGTTGTGAAGATGTCAAAGCGCATGGTCGTCGTTGCTCCTACCTCCTGACGATCCGTCGGAGCGTACCGACCTCCTCCTGCTTGAGCAGAAAACTGACCAGAAGGTACGCACCGGCCGCAGCGCTGATGACGGCGACGAGCCGTAGCAGCAACTCGACGGTGCCGAGGGTCTGATAGCCGCGCCAGAACGGACCCGTCAGCAGCACGATGGCAGCCATGACCATCGTGGCGGCCGCTGCCTTCAGGCCGAACCGGAGTGTGCCCGGGTCGAGCGTGAAGCCGGTGCGGCGGTTCAGGGCGACCAGGAGCGCGAGCACCTGCACCATACTGGCAATGGCGAACGCGAGCGCAAGGCCGCCGAGACCAATAAGGCTACCGAGCAGAAACGAGAGCGCGACGTCCAGGATGACGACACCCAAGGCGATTAGGACCGGCGTGCGGGTGTCCTGCATGGCGTAGAAGGCGCGTGGCACGATGTCCAGCAGAGCGTAGGCCCACATACCGAGACAGAAATACGCCAGCGTGTTCGCGGTGAGCTCGGTGCCTTGCGCGGAAAACTCGCCGTGCTGATAGATCAGCTTGGTGATCGGCAGCCGTAGGAGTGCCAGGCCGACGCTGCCCGGAAGGACGAAGAAGAGGATGGCGCGCATCGAGCGCCGCAACAGGTAGGAAAACGTCGCGGTGTCGGCCTCCTCCGCCTCCCGCGACATCGAGGGGAACGCGACTGTGCCGATACTGGTTGCGAACAGGCCTACCGGCAGCACGAAGAGCGTGAACGCGAGCCGGTACGCGGTGGGGCCGTTATCGGCCAGACCGGCCGCAAGGAAGAACGTGATGAGTGTGCTGATCTGGATGGCCGACTGTCCCAGTATGCGGGGGAACAAGAGTCGCAGGGTCGTTCGCACGTTGGGGTCGCGGAGCGGAGCGGTGGAGAATCGCCGCAGACCGAGCCGGAGCGTGAGCGGCAATTGGAGGGCCAGGAAGAAGAACGTCCCGACGAGGACACCCGTGGCGACGCCATACATGCCGTATCCATCCGGGAAGAGGGGCGCGATGAAGAGCGCGCCTCCGATGATTCCGACGTTATATGCGGCTGGCGCAAAGGCCGCGACCCCAAACTGGTCGAACGACTGCAGGATTGCGGTCGCGATACTGCCCATCGCGAGCAGTAACGGTGAGAACAGGAGCACGCGCATCAAGCCGGTCGCGAGTATGCGCGTCTCCGGTGCATCGCGACGGGCGAGCCCTTCCGACATTAGCGTCGGGGCAAAAATCCATGTGACGGCGATCAGGGCAACCAGCCCGGCGCCGAGCACCACCATGACCCCATACGCCATCCTCCAGGCGGCCTCATCGTCGCCGGAGTGGAGCAGGCCGGTGAAAACGGGGATAAATGCAGTGCCAAGCGCGCCGCCGGACACGAGGATGAACAGCGTGTCAGGTATCTGGAAGGCGAGGACATACGCGTCGAACTGGTTGGTGTCACCGAAACGCCACGCGATCACCTGGTCGCGCACCAGGCCGAGCAGGCGGCTGAGCACGAAGGCGAGGGCGGTAATCGCCGCGAATCGAGCGAGTCGGCTGCTCACCGGCGGGTTAGTAGTAGACGTCGTGTTTGAGGCGCTTGTACGCGCGATAGTAGAGGGGCTCGATCCGGTTCCATGCAGCGGCACGGAGTGAGGCGACGGGCAGGTCGAGGCAGCCGACGAACTCCACGATGCGCCCACCGAAGCCGGACTTGAACCGGTACAGGCCGTACATCGAGTCGTCCTCGCTCAGGTTCTCCGGGTTGGGTATCGCCACCATGTCGTAGAACGTGATGCCCTGTTCCTTGGCCCAGCGCATCACTTCCCATTGAAGCTGATACGTAGGCATCAGGTTGCGCTTCTCGTCGGCCGAGGCGCCGACGGTGTACCAGTACTTGTGCCCAAAGGTAAAGACCAGAATACCGGCCAGTTTCTGTCCCTCGTGAACCGCGAAGAAGAGGTGTGCCCGATTGGCGTTATACATCGCCTGCCAGCACGCCAAGAGATAGTCGTGCGGCCGCTTGAAGAAGCCGTCGCGCTGGGCGGTCAGTTCCATCATCGTGTGAAATTCCTCGCGGGCCTCAAGCGAGTTGTCCTCGACGATCTGAACGCCTTTCTTCGCGCCCAGACGCGTGTTGTAGCGCGTCTTACTTTTCATGGCGGCGAGGAGTTCTTCCTCGGAAGGGGTCAGATCGATGAGCATGGTGGTCTTGAACTGGAGGTCCCACCGAAACTTCTCAAAGCCGATGTCGGCGAGGACGGCCTTGACTTCTGTTTGCTCCTCCAGAACCTCCGGCTCGATCTTGACGGTGTGGGCGTTCTCCCGCCGGGCGACGGTGCGGACACCGGCGAAGAACGTGCGGACGGACTGTTCGTCGTCCCAGGGTAGCCACGGGCCCTTCGTGCAGTACATCAGGCAGCCGGGCACGCCGGGGGTGTTCCACGCAAGGAACTGTCCGGCACCGATTATCTTTCCGTCCTGCTCAAGCACGAGACGGATGGGCCGCCAGCCGATGGTCCGCTTGAACTCGCCCCACTCGTAGGATTGATAGATATGCCCGCCGCCGGGCACATCGCAAAGCCAACCATTCCATTGTTCCTGCGTCGCGCTGCGGACTTCCCGCATCGTGTACGTCGCGGAGGTAATAGTGGTATCGGTCTCGTGCGTGGTCGTGGACAAGCAGGTTCCTCTCGTCGCTATCCTGGTGGCGTCGGATGGAGGTTAAGTTTAGGTGCGTGGCGAATGGGAGTCAAGGCGCCTTGCGTGGTCCCAGGGTTCCAGATTGGCTCGGTGCCAACTGCGGGCAGGTTGCTTCCGAGGGCCCCCAAGGCCCGGACAGAGGCGGGTCGGGCGGGTTATCGGGGGCCGAAACGCGCGTGCACCGTCGCTACAGCCCGTTCCCCCGCTCCGAGAGTACATTCCGCAGCAAGAAACGGTAAGTTCCCGCCCGCCGCATAGGTCCGCAATTTATTGTGCTATAGTGCGAGGTACGCCACGTGCTTTACAATTCAGCGGGCTTGGCCATGTTTTCCTCCGATGGTTACACATGCAGAGGTGAGAGGCGATGCTGCAACAGTACGAGATGCTTCGCGCCGTTAGCCGTACCTTCGCGCTCTCGATCGAACATCTTCCCCGTGTGCTCCGCGACTCGGTCACGATTGCATACCTCCTGTTCCGCGTGTCCGACTGCCTGGAGGACCACGCGACCCTGCCCGCCGACCGCAAGGCGGATCTCCTGCGTCTCTGGGACCGCGTACTCAGTGGTGATGTACCTGTCGAGAGCCTGACGCACGCGGTCGCCGACCTGGACAGCGCTGATCCGGAGGTCTACGTCACGCAGCAGGCGAGCGAGCTTATGGAGAAGCTCAAGAGCCTGCCCGAAGAGATTCAGGTGACGATCCTCAAGCACGTGCGAGAGACCTCACTTGGTATGGCCCGTTGGCAGGAACACGGCCCGAACGTCGACGACGAAGCAGAGATGGACGACTATATGCACCATGTCGCTGGACTCGTTGGCTACCTGGTCACCGATATCTTCGCGTGGTACCTGCCCGGTGTGCGGCGCAGGCGTAAGGAGCTCATGCCGCTGGCGCGCGAGTTTGGCCTGGCGCTGCAGACGGTGAACGTGATCCGCGGGCTGCGCAAGGACTTCGAGCGAGGTTGGATCTTCGTGCCACGGACCTTCTGCGCGAGCGTCGGGCTGACGCCAAGCCAGCTCTTCGATCCTTCCAATATGGACAAGGCGCTGAAGGTGATCGACTTGCTCGCGCTCAAGGCGGAGCGACACCTGAACGCGGGTATGGCGTTCGTGCTCGCGCTCCCGCGTAGGCAGCACCGCATCCGCCTCGCCTGCATCTGGCCGCTCTTTTTCGCGGCAAAGACGCTCGCGATGAGCCGCAACAACGCCGAAGTGTTGTTGAGCGAGGCGAAGATCGGGCGCGACCAGGTGTCGTTGATCGTGCGCAACACCACCGCGTTCGGCTGGTCGAACCACTGGCTGCGGTGGTATTACCGCTCCCTCACGCAGCCGGAGAAGCCTCTGGCCCGAACGTAAGTCGAGGCGCCTCAAAGACACTACTTTCGCTAGGATCCAAACCTTGACATAGCTGGGTGGCCCTTGTTACTATACAAGGCCGCACTATCGCTGATGGGCTTTCAGGGGGATGCCCATCGCCCCATTCCAGCGGCTTCTGTCTTCCCACTTGTTTCCCGAGGAGAAAAGTACATATGACGATTGCCTCGCAAGTCCGACCGGGCATCGAGACTGCGGCCCTTGATGGTGCGCAGGGCCGACGCCGTTCGTACGCCAAGATTCCGACCAGTCTGGAGATGCCCAACCTTATACAGGTGCAGATTGACTCATTTGACTGGTTCCTTCGCGAAGGACTGCAAGAGCTATTCGACGAAATCAACCCCGTAAGCGACTTTACCGGGCGCATCATGGACCTGCGCTTCGGTAAGTATTTCTTCGGCACCCCTCGCTATACCGAGGTGGAGTGTCGCGAGCGCGACCTCACATACGCCGCACCGCTCCGGGTGCGCGCGGAACTGCTTATTAAAGAGACCGGCGAAATCAAGGAACAGGAAATCTTTCTCGGCGACTTCCCCCTGATGACCGAGAAGGGTACCTTTGTCATCAACGGCGCTGAGCGCGTTGTCGTGTCCCAGCTCGTGCGCTCGCCCGGCGTCTACTTTAAGGATGTCTTCGACGAGACCAGCGGTCGCCGTCTGTGGACCGCCAAGCTGATCCCGAATCGCGGGGCGTGGCTGGAGTTCGAGACGACGAACAAGGATGTCATGTACGTCAAGGTAGACCGCAAGCGCAAGATTCCCGTGACGGTGCTGCTACGCGCTATCGCCGGCATCGCGACGCAAGTGGTCCCCGCTACAGGTGAGTTCGGGGAGACGACTCCCGGCTCGGATGAGTGGCTGCGCGCGCTGTACTCTCAGCAGACGGCGAATGCGTCCCATCCAAATCTCGAGCTGACGATCGAGAAGGACCCGACCAAGACGACGCAGGAAGCGCTGATCGAGCTGTATCGTCGGCTTCGCCCGGGTGATCCTCCTACACAGGAGAACGCCCGGAACCTGCTCAACTCGCTTCTCTTCGACTCGCGACGCTACGACCTTGCGCGCGTGGGGCGGTACAAGCTGACCACGAAGTGGGAGCTGTACAACTTCCCGGTCGATGAGCGGGTTCAGCGCGAGAACCTTCGTACCGTTATGGGTCAGGACATCCTGAACATCGTCGGCAACATGATCCGGCTCAACAACAGCGAAGGATTGGAGATCAGCGACGACATTGACCACCTTGGCAATCGCCGGGTGCGGGCGGTCGGCGAGCTGATTCAGAACCAGTTCCGCGTGGGCATGCTGCGGATGGAGCGGGTGATGAAGGAGCGGATGTCCATCCAGGACGCTGATTCCGCAACACCGAACGCTCTGATCAACATCCGCCCCGTGGTCGCCGCGATGCGCGAGTTCTTTGGCGGCAGCCAACTCTCGCAGTTCATGGACCAGGTGAACGCCCTGGCCGAGGTGAACCACAAGCGGCGCCTCTCCGCGCTCGGTCCGGGCGGACTGAGCCGCGACCGCGCGGGCTTCGACGTGCGCGACGTGCACCACTCGCACTACGGCCGCATCTGCCCGATCGAGACGCCAGAAGGCCCGAACATCGGCCTGATCGGTCAGCTCGCAACTTATGCGCGGATCAACGCGTATGGGTTCATTGAGACGCCGTACCGCCCGGTTGTGCAGAAGGTCGCCGCGACGAATGCGGAGGATCTCGTCGGGTACGAGCTTCGCGCGGCGGTTGAGAGTGGTGATGGTATCGCGCCGATACCGGCGGGTACTAAGATCACACCGGAGGTGGCCGAGCAGATCATCGCCATGGGCGTTGGGCAGGTGGATGTCCGGCCCCGTGTTCTTCCGACCATCGAGTACCTGTCCGCCGACCGCGAGGATCACTTCACTGTCGCGCAGGCGAACTCGCCGCTCGACGGCGATGGACACTTTCTGGAGGAGCGTGTCGAGGCAAGGGCCGGTGGTGGCCGCTTCGTGCTCGTGACGCCGGAGAATGTGCAGTATATCGACGCATCGCCGAAGCAGGTGGTGAGCATCGCCACCGCGCTGATTCCGTTCCTGGAGCACGACGACGCGAACCGGGCACTGATGGGCGCGAACATGCAGCGGCAGGCCGTGCCGCTCCTCGTGCCGGACTCCCCGCGTGTGGGAACCGGCGTGGAGCTGCAGATCGCCCGCGACAGCGGGCAGGTGATCGTCTCGACCGGCGACGGCGTGGTTCGCGCGGCGACCGCGACGGCGATCGTTATCGACAACGACAACGGCGAGACACAGGAGTACCGGCTGGAGAAGTTCGTACGCTCGAACCAGGACACGTTCCTGAACCAGCGCCCGATAGTCACCCGCGGTGAGCGCGTCAGTGCGGGACAGGTCGTTGCGGACAGCGCGAGCACCGACAAGGGTGAGGTTGCGCTTGGACAGAACGTGCTTGTCGCGTTCATGCCGTTCGAGGGTGGTAACTTCGAGGACGCGGTGATCATGAGCGAGCGCCTCGTGAAGGACGACGTGTTCACCTCAATCCATATCGAGAAGCATGAGACGGAGTCGCGGGACACCAAGCTCGGCCCGGAGGAGATCACGCGCGACATCCCCAACGTTGGTGATGAGAGCCTGCAGAACCTCGACGAGCGGGGCATCGTCTACGTCGGTGCGGAGGTGAAGCCGAACGACATCCTGGTCGGCAAGATCACGCCGAAGGGCGAGACGGAGCTTACGGCGGAGGAGCGCCTGCTTCGGGCGATCTTTGCGGAGAAGGCCCGCGAGGTGCGGGACACGAGCCTGCGGGTGCCGAACGGCGTACGCGGGCAGGTGATCGACGTGAAGGTGTTCACGCGGGCGGAGAACGATGAGTTGCCGGCAGGCGTGAACCAGATGGTGCGCGTCTCCATTGCCCAGAAGCGCAAGATCAGCGAGGGAGACAAGGTGGCAGGGCGCCACGGGAACAAGGGCGTGATCTCCCGCATCATGCCGTCGGAGGATATGCCCTTCCTGCCCGATGGCCGGCCGGTAGACGTGATTCTGAACCCGATCGGCGTGCCGTCACGGATGAACCTGGGCCAGATCCTGGAGACCCACTTGGGGTGGGCAGCCGCGGAGATGGGCTTCAAGGTCGCCACACCGGTGTTCGACGGCGCGAGCGAGGCGACGATCCACGACGAGCTGGAGCGGGCGGGACTGCCGCGCGATGGCAAGGTGGACCTGTACGACGGCCGCACGGGCGAGAAGTTCGATCAGCCGGTGACCGTGGGTATCACGTACATCATGAAGCTCGCACACCTGGTGGAGGATAAGATCCACGCACGGTCGACGGGACCGTACAGCCTCGTCACACAGCAGCCGCTGGGGGGCAAGGCGCAGTTCGGCGGACAGCGGTTCGGTGAGATGGAGGTTTGGGCGCTGGAGGCCTACGGCGCGGCGCACACCCTCCAGGAGATGTTGACCGTGAAGTCGGACGACGTGGTAGGTCGTGTGAAGACCTACGAGGCGATCGTGAAGGGCGAGCCGATCCTCGGCGCCGGCGTGCCGGAGTCCTTCAAGGTGCTGATGAAGGAGCTGCAGAGCCTCGGCTTGTCGGTCGAGGTGCTCAACGATGAGCAGGCGCCGGTCTCCATGGTCGGCGACGGCCAGGGCGACTTCATCCCGGACCTGGACATCGATCTCTCCCATCCTGAGCGGACAGACGCATAGCGAGCGGCCAATAACCTTCGACAGTCAGCGATCAGTGGGTATCACCCGCTGGGAGCTGGCTGTTGAGGGCGGATAGCTCACTGGAGATATACATTGCTGGAAGTTAACAATTTCAACGCTATCAAGATCAGGCTCGCCTCGCCAGAGGATATCCGCGAGTGGAGCTTCGGGGAGGTCACCAAGCCCGAAACGATCAACTACCGGACGCTTCGGCCGGAGCGCGATGGCCTGTTCTGTGAGCGCATCTTCGGTCCCCAGAAGGACTGGGAGTGCTACTGCGGGAAGTACAAGCGGATTCGGTTCAAGGGTGTGGTCTGCGAGAAGTGCGGCGTCGAAGTGGCGAGAAGCCGCGTTCGCCGTGAACGGATGGGCCATATCCAGCTTGCGAGCCCGGTGAGTCATATCTGGTACTTCAAGGGAACGCCGAGCCGTCTCGGGCTCCTGCTCGACATAACGCCACGCAACCTTGAGCGCGTCTTGTACTTCGCGACGTATATCGTCACGACGGTACAGGACGACGAGTTGACCCGCCTTCGCACGGAGCTTGACGAGAGCCTGGAAGCGGGCACAGCGGAGATCGCGAGCGACATCGCGGGCCGGATTGGCGAACTCGACGAGTCTCGCAGGAGCGAGCTTGCGCGGATCGAAGAGGCGGGGCAGTCATCGATTGCGACCTTGCGGGCGGAGCAGAAGGCGGCGCATGACGCGGTCGACGAAGAGGCGACTACGATCGAGGAAACGTTGAGCGCACTGATGAACACGGCGACGTCGGAGCAGATCGTGTTCGGCGAAGGTCAGGCGTGGCGGCGTGTGCTGCTCGAAGAGGGCGAGGCGATCAACGAGTCGCGCCTGGAGGAGTTGCGCGAGGCGGCCGATGAGGCCGCGCGGCAGATCGACCAGTTGTATGGTGGCCGCATCGCGGACGCACAGGCTCTACTAGGTGCCGAGCGCGAGCAGTTTATCAGCGCCGGCCAGCAGAATCGCGAGCAGGTTTCCGACGAGCAGAAGGAGCGCACCGACGCGCTGCGCCAGGAGATGCAGGAGCGCCGCCGCTTGCTCGACCTCGTCCGGCCGATGGCCCTGCTCACGGAGAGCGAGTACCGGCAACTACAGGACGAGTTCGGCCCTGTGTTCACCGCAGGCATGGGCGCCGAAGCGGTGCTGGAGATCCTCAAGCGGGTTGACTTGGACGCGCTGATGGAGGAGTTACGCCTCGAGATGCAGTCGTCGTCGGGGCAGCGCCGCAAGAAGGCGACGAAGCGGCTGCGGGTCGCTGAGGCTTTCCGCAAGAGCGGCAACCGGCCGGAGTGGATGATCTTCACCTCACTGCCGGTGATCCCGCCCGACCTGCGTCCGATGGTGCAGCTCGATGGTGGCCGGTTCGCGACGAGCGACCTCAACGATCTATACCGCCGCGTCATCAACCGCAACAATCGTTTGACCCGACTGATGAACTTAGGCGCGCCGGAGATCATCATCCGCAATGAGAAGCGGATGCTCCAGGAAGCGGTGGACGCACTGATCGATAACGGACGGCGTGGCCGGCCCGTCGCGGGCTCGAGCAAGCACAAGCTGAAGAGCTTGTCCGACATGCTCAAGGGCAAGCAGGGGCGGTTCCGCCAGAATCTACTCGGCAAGCGCGTGGACTACTCCGGCCGCTCCGTGATCGTCGTTGGTCCGGAGTTGGAGCTGCATCAGTGTGGCCTTCCGAAGAAGATGGCGCTGGAGTTGTTCAAGCCGTTCGTTATGCGGCGGCTCGTCCAGCGCGGACACGCGGTAAACATCAAGAGCGCGAAGCGGATCGTGGAGCGCATGCGGCCCGAGGTGTGGGACGTACTCGAGGAGGTCACCCAGGAGTACCTGGTGCTGCTGAACCGCGCCCCAACCCTTCACCGTCTGGGCATCCAGGCGTTCGAGCCGAAGCTGATCGAGGGGAGCGCGATTCAGCTGCACCCGCTCGTGACTTCGGCCTTCAACGCCGATTTCGATGGCGACCAGATGGCGGTGCACGTGCCGCTCTCCCAGGCTGCCCAGCAGGAAGCACGGGAGCGGATGCTCTCGAAGGCGAACCTGTTGCTGCCGTCCAACGGCGACCCGGTGATCACGCCGACGCAGGACATCGTGCTGGGTGTGTACTACATGACCCTCGCGAAGCCTGGCGCGAAGGGCACAGGCAAGTCGTTCTCGTCACCGCAGGAGGCACAGCTCGCGTACGAGTTGGGTGCGATCGAGTTGCAGGCCCCAATACGCGTGTATATCCCCGAGAACGGCGTACCGGCGCACATGGTCGATACGACGGTGGGACGGTTGATTTTCGCGGAGACGCTGCCGCCGGCGATGCAGTACAACACTGAGCTGCTTGGGAAGGTGCTGCCGAAGACGGAACTCCGCAAGGTCGTCGCGGAGGTGTACCGACGCTACGGGCCGGAGCGAACCGCTCAGGTCGCGGACACAATCAAGCGTGTCGGCTTCCGCTACGCGACGAAGGGTGGTATGACGCTCGCTGTGGATGACGTGCGTATACCGGAATCGAAGCAGCAGCTTCTTGACGACGCGGACGAGCAAGTTCGCAGAATCGACAAGGACTACAACCGCGGACTTATGACCGAAGATGAGCGCGAGGTTGAGACCGTCAAGACGTGGACCGAGACGCGCGAGAAGTTGATGAAGGACGTTCAGAGTGCACTCGGTGTCCACAACCCTATCTCGATGATGGCGACATCCGGGGCGAAGGGTAACATGCAGCAGATCAGCCAGATGGCGGGTATGCGCGGGCTCATGGCTGACCCCTCAGGCCGCATCATCAGCCTGCCGATCCGCTCGAACTTCCGCGAAGGTCTCTCGGTGCTGGAGTACTTCATCTCCACGCACGGCGCGCGCAAGGGGCTGGCCGACACCGCGCTGCGTACCGCGGACAGCGGGTACCTGACGCGCCGGCTTGTGGACGTGGCGCAGGATGTAATCGTCGCCATCGACGACTGTGGCACGGACGAAGGGATCACGCTACGCCGCTCGGATGAGATCGGCATGACGCCGCCGCTGCAGGATCGCATCCTCGGCAGGCAGGCGGCGCGCCCAGTCGCTGATCCCGAAACGGGGGAGGTACTGGTTGGGAAGAACGATGTGATCGACGAGGAAGCGGTCGCGCGGATTCTGTCCAGCAATATCTCAGAGGTTACCGTCCGGTCAGCACTTACCTGCACGGCCGAGTCGGGTGTGTGCCAGATGTGCTATGGGCGCGACCTGGCAACCGGCGTGCTGGTCGAGATCGGTGAGGCAGTGGGCATCATCGCGGCCCAAAGCATCGGCGAGCCGGGCACGCAGCTCACCATGCGCACGTTCCATACGGGAGGCGTCGCGCTCGAAGCAGGTGATATCACGAGCGGTCTGCCGCGCGTGGAGGAGTTGTTCGAGGCGCGTAACCCGAAGGGGCAGTCGACGCTATCAGAACAGGACGGTGTGATCGAGATACCGGAGACGGAGGATGGAAGCCGCCGCATCCGCGTGGTTTCGTCCCAGCCCTTCACGCATGCGTATCCACTCCCTGCGGGAGCGGAGGTGCTCATCGAGAGCGGGCAGAACGTCTCCGAAGGCAGCCCGCTTGCGCGTATCACGAACGGTGACGATGTCTCGGAACTGACTGCCCGGACCTCGGGTCAGGCGGTTGTCTCGGGGAACACCATCGAGATCTCCGGTGTCACGACAGAGGAGAAGGAGTACACCATCCCGCACGCAGCCCGGCTCCGGGTGAGCGACGGGGACTCGATCGCCGCTGGCGACCAGCTCACAGAAGGACCTCAGAACCCGCACGAGATCCTCAGCATCCGTGGTCGGGACGAGGTGCAGCGATACCTGGTGGACGAGGTGCAGCGGGTGTACCGAAGCCAGGGCGTGAATACGAACGACAAGCACATCGAGGTCGTGGCGCGGCAGATGCTGCGCAAGGTCACGATCGAGGAACCTGGTGACACGGAGCTGCTTCCGGGCGAGTTGATCGACCGATTCACCCTCAAGGAAGTCAACTCCCACGTGCTCGCGGAGGGCGGTGTGCCCTCTACCGCGTTCACGGAGCTGCTGGGTGTGACGAAGGCATCGCTGAAGACCAGCTCGTTCCTTTCGGCAGCGTCGTTCCAGGAGACCACGAGGGTGCTGACAGAGGCCGCGATCAACGGCAGCGTCGACCACCTGCGTGGACTCAAGGAGAACGTCATCATCGGCAAGCTGATCCCGGCAGGCTCGGGCTGGCAGAATCGCGACGATGATGAGTACGCGTTGGCGCCGGAGGAACTGGCGCTGATCGGACTGATGCAGGCCGACTAAGCAAGTTGGCGGGAGCCCCCGGTCCTTGACCGGGGGCTCCCAGCTTTGGTAAAGTAATCCGTTGTGGTTGGGCGCAGCAGGCGCCCAACCATCATTGTGTGCATAACTTTAGGAGACACGAATGCCGACGGTTAACCAACTGGTCCGCAAGGGCAGGTCAAAGTCGACGAAGAAGACGAAGGCTCCAGCGCTCGGGTTCACGAACAACGGCATGGGCCGGTACGCGGGCCGTCTCCGCCGCCGCGATGGTGCGCCGCAGAAGCGCGGTGTGGCGACGCAGGTGAAGACCGTGACGCCGAGAAAGCCGAACTCTGCGCTTCGCAAGGTCGCGCGGGTGCGCCTCTCGAACGGCATGGAAGTTACCGCATATATCCCTGGTGAGGGGCATAACTTGCAGGAGCACTCGGTGGTGCTGATCCGTGGTGGCCGCGTCCGCGACCTGCCGGGCGTCCGCTATCACATCGTGCGCGGCACACTCGACACGCAGGGCGTGCGAGATCGCAAGCAGGGCCGCTCCAAGTACGGAGCGAAGAAGCCGAAGTAGGCGATGTCAAAAATTGTTGGGGGGTGGATCCCCTTTGCGCGAGACATAGCGTTACCAGAGTGAGCTAAGGAAGGCCGAGATGCCACGTCGAGCGACTGTACAGAAAAGAGAGATACTGCCGGACCCGCGCTACGGGAACCGTGTGCTCAGCCGGTTCATCAATAAGATGATGTATGGCGGTAAGAAGGGCACATCCGAGCGCGTTGTGTATGGCGCACTGAGCATCGTCGAGGAGCGCACTCGTCGGGATCCGGTTGAGGTGTTCGAGCAGGCGCTGCGCAACGCGACTCCGGTGCTCGAGGTCAAGCCTCGGCGCGTGGGTGGCTCGACGTATCAGGTCCCGGTCGAGATCCGCGGCGATCGCCGGCAGTCGCTCGCGATGCGCTGGCTGATCGGCTCCTCCCGGAACCGCAACGGGCGTTCGATGTCCGAGAAGCTTGCGGCGGAAATCTTGGATGCGTCAAACAACGTTGGCGCGACGGTGAAGCGGCGTGAAGATACGCACCGCATGGCGGAAGCAAACAAGGCATTCGCGCACTACCGCTGGTAGGCGCATGGGCCGGCCGGAGAGGGCCGGCGGTCTTTTGAGAGGAACATCTTTTGGCAACGATCGCGAAACAATTGACGGGCACGCGCCGCGAACAGCTTGAGCGTACCCGGAACATAGGCATTATCGCCCACATCGACGCCGGTAAGACGACGACGACAGAGCGAATCCTGTTTTATACCGGCCGCTTGTACAAGATGGGCGAGGTCCACGAGGGTGCGGCCACGATGGACTGGATGGAGCAGGAGCGGGAGCGTGGTATCACGATCACCGCTGCCGCCACGACCTGCAGCTGGCAGGACCATCGCATCAACATCATCGACACCCCTGGTCACGTGGACTTCACCGTCGAGGTTGAGCGTTCACTCCGTGTTCTGGACGGTGGCGTTGTCGTGTTCGACGCGGTCGCCGGCGTCGAGCCGCAGAGCGAGACAGTCTGGCGTCAGGCGGATCGCTACCGGGTGCCCCGCATAGCGTTCGTTAACAAGATGGACCGAACCGGAGCGAACTTCGAGCGGACTATCGAGATGATGCGTGACCGGCTCGGTGCGAACCCCGTGCCAGTGCAGATGCCGATTGGCTCCGAGGATAACTTCCAGGGCATCATCGACTTTATCAACAACGTCGCGATTATTTACACCGACGACCTCGGTAGCAATGTCGAGCAGTCGGAGATCCCCGAGAGCATCCGCGCGCAGGCAGAGGCGAACCGCGCCAAATTCGTGGAGGCCGTGGCGGAGACCGACGAGGAGTTGACGCTCAAATACCTCGAGGGCGAGGAGATCACGCCGGATGAGCTTCGCGCCGCGCTGCGAAAAGGCACGGTGGAGCAGACGCTCTGCCCTGTGCTCTGCGGCTCCGCGCTGCGCAACAAGGGCGTACAGCCGATGCTTGATGCGGTGATCGATTATCTTCCGAGTCCGCTTGATGTGCCGCCAGTGACTGGTCTTCGACCGGGTACGGACGAAGAAATCGCCCGGACGCTCGATGAGGATGAGCCATTCTCTGCGCTAGTCTTCAAGATCGTCGCGGACCAGTTCGTCGGGAAGCTCGCGTATCTGCGGGTCTATTCGGGTACGCTGTCCGCTGGGTCCTATGCTTTGAACTCCACCAAGGGTTCGCGCGAGCGGGTTGGTCGCCTTCTGCGGATGCACTCGAACCACCGTGAAGAGATCACGGAGGTGCACGCTGGCGATATCGCCGCCGTGGTGGGCCTGAAGAACACGTTCACCGGTGACACGCTGTGCGCGGAGGACGAGCCGGTGGTGCTGGAAACAATCACGTTCCCCGAGCCGGTCATCTCCCAGGCGATCGAGCCCAAGACTAAGGTCGACCAGGATAAGATGTCTGTTGCCCTAACTCGGCTGGCGGAAGAGGATCCTACCTTCCGAGTACAGACCGATCAGGAAAGCGGGCAGACAATCATCGCAGGGATGGGCGAGTTGCACCTTGAGGTAATCGTTGACCGGATGATGCGCGAGTTCAAGGTGAACGCAAACATCGGGCGGCCACAGGTCGCGTACCGCGAGACAATTACGCGGCCGACGCGCGCTGAGGGGCGCTTCGTCCGGCAGACGGGTGGACGTGGGCAGTACGGTCACGTCTGGCTCGAGCTGGAGCCGATGGAGGGTGCGACGGGCTTCGAGTTCGTCAACAAGATCGTCGGCGGCGTCGTTCCACGCGAGTACGTCGGTCCTGTTGAGGCTGGCGTCAAGGAGGCGTTGGAGGGTGGCGTTATCGCCGGCTTCCCGCTTGTCGGTGTGCGCGCCACGCTAGTGGATGGCTCGTACCACGAGGTGGACTCGAACGAAATGGCGTTCCACATCGCGGGGTCGATGGCGCTCAAGAACGGCGTTCAGCGAGCGGCACCAGCGCTGCTTGAGCCGATGATGAGTGTCGAGGTCGTCACGCCCGAGGAGTTTCAGGGCTCGGTGATCGGTGATCTGAGTTCTCGCCGTGGCCAGATCGAGGGTATGGATACCCGCGGCAATGCGTCCGTGGTGCGCGCTCTGGTCCCACTTGCGGAGATGTTCGGTTACGTCATGGACCTGCGCTCTGCAACACAGGGTCGAGCATCATACACGATGCAGTTCGACCACTACGAGCAGGTGCCGGCGAACATCGCGACCGAGATTCAAGCAAAGGCACGGCGCTAGGGATTATCCTGGCGCCGATTTATAGCAATAAAGCAGTTATACCAAGGGAGTAGGAATTAAAGTGGCGAAGCAGAGGTTTGAGCGGACGAAGCCGCATGTAAACGTAGGGACGATCGGTCATGTGGACCATGGGAAGACGACGTTGACGGCGGCGATCACGAAGGTGATGTCGCTTCGGGACGCGGCGAACAAGGCGAGTGCATTCGACCAGATCGACAAGGCGCCGGAGGAGCGCGAGCGAGGGATCACGATCTCGATCGCGCACGTGGAGTACCAGACGGAGGCGCGGCACTATGCGCACGTGGACTGCCCGGGGCATGCGGACTACATCAAGAACATGATCACAGGCGCGGCGCAGATGGACGGGGCGATCCTGGTGGTGTCGGCGCCTGACGGGCCGATGCCGCAGACGCGCGAGCACATCCTGTTGGCCAAGCAGGTGGAGGTGCCGTCCATCGTGGTGTTCCTCAACAAGGTAGACGTGATGGACGACGAGGAGCTGCTCGAGCTCGTGGAGATGGAAGTGCGCGAGCTGTTGTCGCGGTACGGGTTCCCTGGCGATGAGATCCCCATCGTGCGCGGCTCGGCCTTAGCGGCGTTGGAGTCTGGGAGTTCGGACGCGGGAGCGGCCGAGTACGGGCCGATCCAGGAGTTGATGGACGCGGTGGACAGCTACATCCCGACGCCGGAGCGTGCGGTGGACCGGCCGTTTTTGATGCCGATCGAGGACGTGTTCGCGATCAAGGGACGGGGCACGGTGGTGACGGGCCGGGTGGAGCGTGGCCGGGTGAAGGTTGGCGAGACGGTGCACATCGTGGGTATGGCGCCGCAGCCGCGTCCCACGGTGGTGACGGGCGTGGAGATGTTCCTCAAGACGCTCGATGAGGGTCAGGCTGGGGACAACGTGGGAGCGCTGCTGCGGGGGATTGAGCGCACGGACGTGGAGCGTGGGCAGGTGCTCGCGGCTCCCGGCTCGATCAACCCGCACACGACGTTTTTGGCGCAGGTGTACGTGCTCAGTCGTGAGGAGGGTGGTCGGCACACGCCGTTCTTCAACGGGTACCGGCCGCAGTTCTATGTGCGCACGACGGACGTGACCGGATCGATCGGACTGCCCGAGGGGGTAGAGATGGTGGTGCCTGGGGACAACGTGGAGATGACGGTGGAGTTGATCACGCCGGTGGCGGTGGAGGAGGGGCTGAACTTCGCGATCCGCGAGGGCGGCCGCACCGTCGGCGCAGGCGTCGTCACCAAGATCACCAAGTAACACTGACGGCCAATACGATGGTCGCGATATAGGTAGGTGAGGAAATGGCCAAGAAGGCGGATCGGAGCATTATGACGCTGGCGTGCACGGTGTGCCGTGAGCGGAACTATACTTCCGAAAAGAACCGGCGGAATGATCCGGGCCGCCTGGAGTTCAAGAAGTACTGTCCGCGTTGTAGGGTACACAACCTGCATCGGGAGACCCGGTAAGTGCGGGCCGTTCGCACCACCAGGCGTAGTATCGCGCCACGTGCGGCTCGGGTTAACCTGAACCGAGCGTATCAGGATACCCGTGCCGAGTTGCGCAAGATTACGTGGCCGACACGGGAGGAGACGATCCGCTTGACGCTGGTGGTCATCGCTCTCTCGATCACGCTGGCCCTGTTTCTCGGTGTGATCGTCGACCGGGCGTTCTTCTGGCTTTATAGCCGGATTATAGGCTTGTAGGGGGATCGATCGGATGAGCAATAGTACGCAGTCGGTCTCTGATACGATCCAGGAATCGACCGAGAAAAAGTGGTACGTCATCCATACGTATAGCGGGTACGAGGACAAGGTGAAGCGCGACCTGCAACATCGGGTTGACACCATGGGCCTGATGGAGAGCATCGAGCAAATCGTCGTACCAACTGTCGATGAGATCGAGATCCGGAATGGCAAGCGGCACACGGTGCAGCGCAAGGTATTCCCCGGATACGTGCTCGTCAACATGTCGCTGGATGATGCATCCTGGTCGGTGGTCCGCAACACGCCGGGTGTGACCAGCTTCGTGGGCGACGGCAGTAAGCCGACGGCACTGGAGCCGCGCGAGGTGGATCGCATCCTGAAGCGCATGGATGAGGAACCGCCGAAGGTCAAGATGAGCCTGAACGTTGGGGAGGCTGTGCGCATCACGGATGAGCCGTTCACCGACTTCGAGGGCACTGTCGATGAGATAAACGAGGAGAAGGGCAAGGTGAAGGTGCTGATCAGCATCTTTGGCCGCGCAACTCCCGTCGAGCTCGACTTCTTGCAAGTCGAGAAGCTGAACCCGTAACGCGGGAAGGGGAAGCATGGCTAAGAAGGTCAAGGCGATAATCAAGCTCCAGATACCTGCGGGCAAAGCGACACCGGCACCGCCGGTCGGGCCGGCGCTCGGTCAGCACGGCGTGGCGATTATGAACTTCGTCAAGGAGTATAACGAGCGCACCGCGCAGCAGGCCGGGAACGTCATCCCGGTTGAGATCACGGTATTCGAAGATCGCTCGTTCTCGTTTGTCACCAAGACACCGCCTGCGGCGGATCTGCTGCGCAAGGCGGCGAACGTCGACAAAGGCTCGGGTGTACCGAACCGCACAAAGGTCGGCAGGGTAACTCAGGATCAGATCCGTGAGATCGCCGAACTAAAGATGAAGGACCTGAACGCTTTCGAGTTGACTCAGGCGATGAAGATGATCGAAGGCACAGCGCGAAGCATGGGTATCGAGGTAGCGTAGGGGTTCCCCCAGCTACAACGGAACGTGGCAGGACGCCGCCGGCGCTCCGTTATGACCACAGAGGAGAGCAACATGGCACAGCGAGGCAAGAACTATCGCGCGGCAGCGGAGCTCGTGGATCGCGAGAAGTTGTATGGCCCGGGCGAGGCGATACAGATCCTGAAGCAGACGGCCGAGAAAACCGCAAAATTCGATCAGACGATCGAGGTCCACGCACGGCTGGGCATTGACCCGCGTCATGCGGATCAGCAGATTCGGAGCACCGCCACCCTGCCCGCCGGTACTGGGAAAGTCGTGCGTATCCTGGTGTTCGCTCAGGGCGATGCTGCCCGCATTGCAGAGCAGGCGGGCGCGGACTACGTCGGAGCCGACGACCTGATCCGCCAGATCGAGGGCGAGTGGATGGAGTTCGATGTCGCTATCGCGACGCCCGATATGATGGGCAAGGTAGGCAAACTGGGCCGGATTCTGGGCCGTAGAGGTTTGATGCCGAACCCGCGCAGCGGCACGATCGTGCAAGGTCCGGATCTGGCGCGCGTGATCGAGGAGGTCCGCAAAGGCAAGGTCGAGTTCCGGAACGACCGGACCGGCCTGCTCCATGTGCCGATCGGCAAGACGAGCTTCTCCGCGGAGCAGATTCGCGAAAACCTCGCGGCTCTCGTGGACGCGGTACAGCGCAACAAACCCACAGGTGCGAAGGGGGTATACGTTCGGAGTATGACGCTTACAAGCACCATGGGACCGGGCATTCCGCTCGACATATCATCGACGTTAGCGCTTGCATCGCAGGCGCACGCGGCCTAACTGGAGAACTGCATACCGCAATAAAGCAACACCAGACCTGAGACAGCCGGCGCGCGTAGTGCGCTTAATCGAGAATGCCGGCCGAGGTGTGGGAGCAGAGCAGAACGATGGGCCACTAGGGTCTACTCGCAATCTCAGCCCTCGCACGCACTTCAGGCGTCGCGAGGGTTCTTCTTTTGGGGAAGACGACTCGCTTGATCATCACGAAGGAAAGGAGGTAAACAGGAAATGCCAACTGCACGAAAGGAACAACAGGTCGGTGAGCTACAAGAGCTCATGGAACGGTCTACCGCCGTGATCGTGACTGACTATCGCGGTCTCTCGGTGTCGGCACTAAGCGGTCTGCGCTCGCAGCTTCGCGGTGTAGACAGCGAGTACCACATAGCGAAAAATACCCTGGCATCACGGGCGGCGCAGTCTGCCGGCATCGAGGGAATGGCCCCCGCACTCACCGGGCCGACCGCGCTCGCATTCGCGTTCGGAGATCCGGCCGCGCCCGCGAAGGTGTTGAACGACTTCGCCCGGACCAGCAGGATACTGACGATTCGCGCGGGACTGCTGAACAACCGAATGATCTCGGCGGAGGAAGTCGGCACCCTTGCCACGATCGAACCGCGAGAGGTCCTGCTGGCGAAGGTGCTCGGCGGGTTCAACGCGCCGATCGCGAGTTTTGTCGGTGTGTTGAACGCGAGCATTAGCTCTATCGCGTATGTTCTTCAGGCGCGCATTGATCAGCTCGGTGGTGCGTCGGAGGATTCAGATGGCGAAGCGGTTCCGGTCGCGTCGTAAAACAGGAAAGGAAACAAGAAATGGCAACGTCACAGGAAGAGATGATTCAGGCGATTGAGGGCATGACCGTTCTCGAGCTCTCGCAGCTCGTGAAGGCACTCGAGGATCGGTTCGGCGTGAGTGCCGCGGCCCCCGTTGCTGCCGCAGGTGCGGGCGCCGGCGGTGCTGCTGCGCCGGCGGAAGTGGTTGAGGAGCAGACGGAGTTCGATGTGGTGCTCACGGCCATAGGGGCAAACAAGATCGCGGTCATCAAGGCGGTGCGCGACCTGACGCCACTCGGCCTCAAGGAGGCCAAGGATCTCGTGGAGTCGGCTCCGGCGCCGATTCTGCAGGCCGTGCCCCGCGAGGAAGCGGCGAAGGCTCAGTCGCACTTGCAGGAGGCAGGGGCGACCGCGGACGTCAAGTAAGGACACCGAGGCGGGCGGCGGCGCTTTTATCGGCTCGTCGCCCTGCCACATTCGCTGGTATAAGGGACGTCGCACTATGCTATAATCGCGGCAACGACGGGGCGTGGCGCAGTCCGGTAGCGCACCAAGCTGGGGGCTTGGTGGTCGGAGGTTCAAATCCTCTCGCCCCGACCGTTGAGAGGCCAGGCATTGCTTGGCCTTTCGTGTTTTAGAGCGGCGGGCATGGTCATCAAGCTATCCCAACAGTCGTGCCGGAGGCGGTGACCTCGACCGATGCAGCCGCATTCGACCGCTCCAGGGCAGCGCTGTTCCTCGCCTCGAACTTCCTGAGTGGGGGCTTCGTCTTGGAGAACACCTCCACGATCGGTAATAGCTCAGGGCTGTAGACGGGCAGGTACCACAACTCGCAACCTCTTGCCTCGATGAGCTCTCCTACGCGCATACTCCTGTGCGCCGAGAGGCTGCCCATCCACACCACCCGCCCGGCGACCAAGCTCGGCGCCAGCACTCGCTCGATGTACGACTCGAACCCGGGAGTGTCTGTACCTCAGGTGAGTACCATCGCCGGCATCATGGGGTCGGCGACCAGCGTGGTGTTCCACCTTGTATTCCTAAGAGCCGACCGGTACGCCCACTCACATCGAAGTGCCCGGGCGGAGCGATGTACGACTTTCGTGGTGCTGCCACTTGGTCGCCATCCCGAAATCGCTCATGTCGCGCGACCTCACCTATTGTCTGTACTCGGTCCGGGAGCGCTTGTCACGCGCGGTGGCTTATTCTTGTTTAGCTCGAACGACGGAAAACACGCCCGAGCGTCCACTGGCTCAGGTTGGCTCCCCGAGCTTCGTTCCATAACCACGCGTGCTCTGCAGCTTTGGCCGTCGCACTTGTCGCAAGCCGCGCCGACAGCGTCCTGAAGTGCCGTGCGTCGATGTTCAGTGCCGACCCGCGGTGTCCTCGGTGCCAGGGCATCGACGGGATCACGCTTCCACCTCGCCGCGCACTGCTTTACCGTCGCCAGCCACACTACGAACGTCTCCGCTACAGCCTGACCGCTCAGTCCCTGATTCACAGCTGAACAAGTGGGGCTGAAGCACTGGCCACAGGCTCGACTACCGAACTGTGCGACGCTGCCGGGCAAAATGCCGATTGATCCAGGCGGTCGGGCGGCGACAGGTCCATGGGACGAGTAGGTCGGGGCCACGAGACGAGCTGCGGGCGGGTGTAGAAGTCAGGCCAATAGTCATCGTATCGCCTCACACTCCGTCACCACCGTTGTCGCGCCGTAGGGTGGGCATTCGACAGTGGTGTCACAGACGGGAGATGGACGGAGTGCCGGGGGTGGGATTGATGAGACTTTGCTCGGAAGAGATGGGACGCAGGCGCCTGATTCGGACACCGGTCATCGTGGATATGGTGGGGATCCTTCTGGCGTGCTTGGTGGTCCTCCTCGGCGTCCGGAGGCGTGAACTGACCGCGCGAGAGATCCCGCCCTAGGCCTGGCGACATCCCGGACGACCAGCAAGGTGGCGATGGACAGGATGACCAGTGGGCCGGTGCCAAGCTGACCACCCCGGATCGTCAACACAGAAGCGGCGGCAAGGACGTGGTCACCAAGACCTTTCAGCTCACCCTCCACGGCACGGTGCCCGCGGACCAGGCGTTCTCCATCGGTTATGGGCAGCGTCGTGGGGAAGGCACCATCTAGGTCTTCTGCGGCGATCCCCAGACAGAACTCGCCGAGTCGCAGCCGTCGTGCAAGGAGGGCGTGTACACGAGGAGCGTGGTGATTACCGCAGGCACCACCATCGGGTTTGCCTTCGTTCGGGCGGACCCTGGCATGGATGAGGTGTTCCACTCTGGCACGGAGACCCTCAGCGTCGACATGACGAACACCGCCTGGTACAACTTCGAAGACGGCACGGGCGTCGGCGATGAACAGGAGGTGCCCGAAGGACGACACTCAGGACGACATCCGGCAAGACGACGAAGACACGGACACCGGTAAGGGCGCAGATGACGACACACAGGATGACGTTCAGGACGATCTGGACCTACCCCGGTTTGGTGGTTCTTCCGCGCATCGGGTGCAGGCTACCAGATGTAGTGGGTGTCCTC
>JAUJMR010000002.1:379335-380787 GCA_030446765.1 Chloroflexia bacterium | reverse complement strand
AGCCAGCGGTGTATACTGGGACCAGGAGCCCCATCCCAGGGGGCACGCGGGTATTCCTCACGTTCTGTGTGGTCCGCAGCAGGTGGCGGTTTACAGACCAGGGGAAGGGGACGCCGCGAACATGAAGCTCCAATCGACCAGCTTGCGTGCCGGGATACTCGGTTTCTGTATGGCCTTGTTGACCGCTGGGTGCGGCGGGCAGGAGCCTACGGCACTCCCTGTGGAATCCACCGTCGCGGTCGGCGCTACCGAATCACCGGGCTCGGCACCCCAGGCGACCGAGCCGGTTGAGGAGGCCGTCGTTGCAACCACCGGTCGCGGTCGCAGCGAGACCGGGGAAGCAGTGCAGACTGGCGTGCCGCAGACGGCCGTTGCCACCGCACCGCCCGCCCGCGCTGCCACGCGCTTCGACCCCAAGCGCGTCACGCTTCGCCTGGAACGATTCGCGGGCGAGCTCAATCAGCCGCTTTTCGTCACCCACGCTGGTGACGGCAGCGGGCGTATCTTCGCGGTCGAGAAGGGCGGCACGATTCGCACCATCCCCGGAGGTGACCTCTTCTTCGACATGAGCGAGAAGGTGCTTTCCGACGGCAGCGAGCAGGGACTGCTCGGCCTCGCGTTCCACCCGCGCTTTCGAGAGAACGGCTACTTCTACGTGAATTACACGGACCAGGAGGGCAACAACACCGTCGCGCGCTACACCGCCACCGGAGACCGTCGCGAGGGCGACATCGCCACCGAGCAGATCGTGCTCACGCAGGAGGATCCGGCGGAGAACCACAACGGCGGGATGCTGGCGTTCGGCCCCGATGGCTACCTGTACATCGCCTTCGGCGACGGCGGTGGTGCGGGTGATACCTACGGTAACGGCCAGAACAACAACACCTTCTTGGCGAAGATCCTCCGCATCGACGTGAATGCTGGTGGGGACCGCCCGTACAGCGTACCCCAGGATAACCCCTTCGTCGACCAGGAGGGCACCCGGCCCGAGATCTGGGCGACGGGCCTGCGCAATCCGTGGCGCTTCAGCTTCGACCGCGAGACCGGCGACCTGTACATCGCCGATGTGGGGCAGAACGCGTGGGAGTACGTGTATTTCCAGGCCGCGGATGACAAGGGCGGACACAACTACGGCTGGCCAATCACCGAGGGCAACCACTGCTACGAAGCCGAGGAGTGCAACCGGGAGGGGCTCACCTCGCCCGTTGCGGAGTACAGCCACGATGTCGGCCAGTCGATCACCGGCGGCTACGTCTACCGGGGCGAGCGCTCCCCGGCACTCCGTGGCGCGTATCTCTTCGGGGACTACGTGTCCGGAATCCTGTTCACCCTGCACCGAAACGCCGCCGGGCGGTGGGTAACGACCGAGGCGATCTCGACGGGTCGAAGCATCAGCTCGTTTGGTGAGGACGAGGCGGGAGAGCTCTATCTCACGGACCTGCAGGAGGGCAC
>JAUJMR010000002.1:360732-379235 GCA_030446765.1 Chloroflexia bacterium | reverse complement strand
CAGGGTGAGCGGAGCATCCGTCTGGCACGTCCCGACGACGCGGCGGCCATAGCGGCGATCCTTCGTGACGTGGGCTGGTTCGACCATGTGAATCGCGAAAAGCCGGAACGATCCGAAGCGCGAGTGCGGCATGGCCTTGAAGCGTGCGAAGGTGATGAGAGCCAGACAGTGCTCGTCGCCACGGTGGATGGACGGTTGGTCGGGTATGCGGCAGTCCACTGGTTCCCGAATCTGCTGATCGGACCGGAAGGTTACCTTTCCGAGCTGTTCATTATGGAGGCGCACCGATCCGTGGGAATCGGCAGCGGCTTGCTGGCTGCAATCGAAGACGAGGCACGGGAGCGCGGGTGCACCCGCCTGATGCTGTTCAACCGGCGCGCGCGCGAGTCATACACGCGGGGATTCTATCAGCGCAACGGCTGGGTAGAACGGGAAGACGTAGCGCTCGTGATGCGCGACCCCGCCGGATCAACCCTGCCCTGATGCAACTCCAGCGCGCGAGCGGCCTGCTGCTGCACCCCACATCGCTCCCCGGACCCCACGGTGTCGGGGACTTCGGACCCGAGGCACACCGCTTCCTGCGATTCCTGGAGGATGCCGGACAGCGAGCATGGCAGGTGCTTCCCTTGGGTCCCGTTGGCGCCGGTAACTCGCCGTACGCCTCGTACTCTGCGTTCGCGGGCGAGCCGCTGCTGGTCAGCCCGGATCGGCTCGTGGATGCGGGGCTGCTCCACGCGGCGGAAGTCACCGGCGAGCTCGGTCTTTCCGATGATCGTGTGGGCTACGATGCCGCGCGCGCACACAAGCTAAACCTTCTGCGGCGGGCCCACGCGCGGTTTCCACGGGGCGCTGCTTTCGAGGCATTTCAGGAACAGGAGGCCGCGTGGCTTCGAGACTACGCGCTCTTCATGGCGATCAAGGATGCCCACGATGGCGCCGCCTGGCACACCTGGGAGGCTGATCTCGCGGCGCGGGAGCCCGCGGCACTGGAGCGCGTGCAGCGCGACCTCTCGCAGGAGATAGAATTCCACGCCTGGGTACAGTTCTGCTTCGCCGAACAGTACGCCGCGTTGAAGCAGGAGGCAAATGCGCGTGGTGTCCGCATCATCGGCGACCTGCCCATATTCGTCGCCCTCGATAGCGCGGACGTCTGGTCGCACCCGGAACTGTTCCATCTCGACGCCTCGCGCCAGCCCACCATCGTGGCCGGCGTCCCGCCCGATTACTTCAGCGCCACCGGTCAGCTCTGGGGCAACCCCCTGTACGACTGGGACGCCATCGCACGCGACGGATACCGGTGGTGGGTGCAACGGCTGCAGCGCGCGCTCTCACTGTACGATCTCACCCGCATCGACCACTTCCGAGGCTTCGAGGCCTACTGGGAGGTGCCTGCGGCAGAGACTACCGCTGTCAATGGCAGGTGGGTACTGGGACCGGGACTTGCGCTCTTCTCGGCACTGCGCGCGCAGATCGGTGATCTCCCGATTATCGCCGAGGACCTGGGGATCATCACGCCCGAGGTGGAGCATCTGCGCGATTCGCTTGGTTTGCCGGGGATGAAAGTACTGCAGTTCGCGTTCACCGACCCCGCGAACCCGTACCTGCCCCATAATCACGTGCCCAACTCCGTCGTGTACACCGGCACACACGACAACGACACCTCGCGCGGCTGGTGGGAGCACGCCACGGACGGCGAGCGCTCGCTCGTTCGCCGTTACCTCGACCGTGAGCTCGCCGAGCCCAGCTGGGACATGATTCGGGTCGCGTTGTCGTCCGTCTCCGCGCTCGCCGTGCTGCCCGCACAGGACGTGCTTTGTTTGGGGAGCGAGCACCGGATGAATATTCCCCGGCACCGAGCACGGCAACTGGGAATGGCGGCTGCCCGCGGACGCGCTCACTCCCGATCTCGCAGCCCGGCTGCGTGGAATGACTGAGCTCTACGGCCGCTGAGCCGCCTCGCGCAGGGTCCGTGATTGCAAGCTCCGCGTACGGCTACCGCGCCGTGGGTCCCGGCTCCGGCTGGTTCTGAGATTCCGCCGCGAACCAGCGCACGGAGTACGCCCCGCCAACCGCGTCGAGGATCTTCTCGACACGTTCCGAACCCAGATGTACCATGAACAACCCTTCCTTGTTCCCGTACACCAGGTGCCGACCGTCCGGCCCGAAAGCCAGCTCCCGTACAGTGGAATCCATCTCGGCCACATTCGCGATCTTCTCGCGCTTGCCGCTTGGTGTCTCGTACGACCAGAACTCGAACCCCGTACTCCGCCCGACGCGCGCCGTGAGGATACCCTCTCCCTCGGGATGCCAACCCACGTGAGCCGCCGCACCGAGTACCGTCAGACCTCGGCCGTCGCGCTGAACCGTCCCAAATGGGCTGTTCGCACCGGCCCGGCGTTCCCCGATCCAGAGTAACCGAGTCTCACTCGGGTCGGGTGCCCAGTACGCACGGCGCACCGCCGCAGGCAAGCGCACCACCTTGTTCCCGCGCACCGTGTCGATCACAAGCACTCGGTAGTCGCTGCTCACGAGCAGGAAGCGGCCATCTGGACTGTAGCTCAGAGCGGAGACGAACTCCCCGGGCAGGAGTGTTGCCAGGGCCACTCTCTCCAGCGTCTCTGTCGTGACGGTCTGTATTGAGGTCGGGGCGGGAGTGTTGATGTCGGCGTCGTCGTATACCGTCACCGCGACCATGCGGCCTTGGGGATGCCACGCGAGCTGACCTGTGCCACCCCAAGCTGGCCGGTCTGGACCGCGATGTCCGCTGAAATGACCACGAATCAGCTCACGGGTCGCATTTCCGTCCTGCAGCCAGAGCCGCTGCCGGTCACCGATGACGACCCGCCCGTCTACGGGCGAGGGTGCATACGTCATCTCGGCGTAGCTCTTGGCGATGAGTGTGCCGCTCTGCGCGCTGTTGTCCGGGCTGGTCGCGGCCAGTTGAAATCCGGCGGGGATCGCCAGGACATAGAAGATCGTGCCCTCGTGCCGAAACCCTCGGCGCCCCTGCACGGACTGATCCCAAGACCGCCGCGTTGGTGTGCCGCCGCTCACGTTTGGCAGTTGCCCGATAGTGGTGGGCGGCCACCATGCGGATGCACTTCCGGCATCCACGTTGCCCGCTTCCCGCGCCGTTGGCACCACTGCTGGGCGTCGCCCTTCCTGTTCAGGCGATGCGGCTCCGCTGCCGAACCACAGGAGCCCAGCGACCGTCAGTGCCAGCACTGAGGCAAGGGGCAGCAGCGCGCGCCCGAACCAGCGAGGCAGCACCGGCAGGGGCCGGCAGGGGACGAACACGTCCTCGCGCTCTTCTCCCACTCGCCGCCATACTCGCTCTTCCTGCGCACGGGACAGGGACGCCCCGGCGCGCAGTGCGGTGAGCGTCTCACGGATGACCTGAACGGAAGGAGCACCGGCGCTTCGGACGTACTCCTGTAGCGTCCGAGTCCACGCGTCGTGCGCGGAAGCGAGGGCGCGCTCTACCAGCGCCCCGCCCGTATCTGGATCCGCGCCGAGGGTCTGCGCGACCACTTCTTCCGGCAGGCCATCGCCATATCGCAGCCCTAGTGCCTGTCGGTCGTCCCAACCCAGCCGACCCACCCCATCGAGCAAACCCGCGGGGAGGCGCGCTATGGGCACCACCCAGTTCGGAGCGAGGCCGGCATCGCTCAAGGGATGCTGATCGATGCGCGCGCGCAGGTTCCTGTCGGCAATGCGCAAGAGCCAGGGTAGTAGGTCCCTGTCCACCGCGCGCTGACCTGCGGTCGCCTTTGCCCGGCAGAGGGTCTCGACCAGCAGGTCCTCGGCCTCTTCTGGGTCTTGCGACCGGCGGGCGATGAAGGTGTACAGCGTGGGCAGCAGGGGCGCGAGCTGCCGGCGCAACTCCGTCAGATCTTCGTCTGCCGCGAGGTCACCGGCCGCTCGATCCCCGAAGCGGCCTGCGTGCTCATACCACATCGCTCCTGCCTCCCATCCAATGATACTCCCTCTGCCCATAGGGCTCAACGCCGGTGTTCGCGGTGACGTGGTGCAGTCAGAAAGGCGGCACGCGCCGTGTACCTCCAGCCGATATACTGTCCGTACCGATGCATACCCACGATCCCCAGACCACCGGCGCACTCGGACAGCTCCACGATGAGATCCTCGCGTGCCGAAAGTGCGAGTGCGCCGGATACCTGTGGGAGGCGCATCCCATTGCCGGAGGACGGCCAAGCGCATCGGTGCTCGTCATCGGCCAGGCGCCCGGCGTGCGCTCGATGGTCCGGCGCGCCCACTTCATGGGGCCGGGCGGCGAACTCCTGCGCGAGTGGCTGGCTCGCGGCGGTATCCCGCGGGCGCAGCAGGACAACGCGGTGTACTTCTCCTCGCTCACCCGCTGCTTCCCCGGTCCTGCCCCGCGCGGTGCGGCGGGCGACCGCAAGCCAAGCCCGCCCGAGATCGCGCTTTGCGCCCCCTATCTGGAGCGGGAGTTGGCACTGCTCGACCCGCCCCTCGTGCTGCTCGTGGGTGCGATGGCGATCGACCGCTTCCTCGGCCGCGCACCGTTACGGGAGCGGGTGGGGACGCTCATTGAGAAGGACGGCAGGCACTGGCTCCCGCTGCCGCATCCCTCGGGCGTGAGCCGCTGGCTGAACGACCCTGAGAACAAGAAGCTCGTCGACGATGGCCTGGGGCTGATGCGGGTCCTGGTGAACCGCGCGGAACTCGGGCTGAGAAGCGAGAGGGCGGCCACGGTATCACGCTAGTCCTGAGCGTTCCCGATGGTCGCCGTGACTCGCGGCGGGTATCAGGCCGCACCGACGACCGCTTTGGCGGCGGGGCGCAGGCAGAGCTGGACGGAGTCGAGGCACTGGCCCTTCGTTCTCCAGAACTCCACCGTCGCCGTCTCGTCGGTCAACACGATTCGTTGCGCACCATAATTAGCCGCATCACGCATCCTGCTCCCAGGCAGCGGACGCCCAAAGCCGCGCAGCCGCGAGCCGCCGGACCCATTGACGAAGTACGGGATGCCATCGATCTCCAGCCGCTCGTAGCTGTGCTCGTGGCCTGCGAATACCGCGTCCGCCCCCACGCCGCGAACGGCCAGCGCAGCGTGGGCGAGGAGCCGTGATGGCCGGAACTGTACGGCGGGTGGTGGAGGAAGACCAGGTTCATGCGCGATCTGCTTTGGGCCAGCCCCACGCGCAGCCACGCCGCCTGCACCGATCCAGCGTCGATCCCATCCGGCTCCTGCTCGTCGGAGTCCAGCGCCCACACCGCCAACTCGCCTAGCACCACGCAGTAGTACCGGCCATTGCCCGGCGGGCGGAACTGCTCGATATACGGCAGGGGCGCATCGCGGCATTTCCAATCGTGGTTACCCAGCACCGGCAGAAAGCAACCATCCTCAATGTAGCGGCGGAACGGGTCCAGATTAGCGATGAGCGTCGATCTCTCCCCGTCGGGGTAGTTATTGTCTCCCGTTGTGATGACGTAGTCCGGCGACCACGAGTCCACGAGGTGAGCGACCACCCGCTCATTCAGGCATTCCACGCCGGGCTTCTGACACCGTCCGAAATCGCCGATGACGGCGAGGGTAGGGGATGCGTCCGGCGGCAAGGGATGGATACAGGGTGGTGGAGTGATCGGTGGCCGGGTTTCCGTTGGAGTGCGGTTATTGACGAGCCAGCGACGGACGCCGATCAGCGCACCCGCTCCGGCAATCAGAGCGCCCATCGATACCAGTAGGAGTCCGCCCTGCTGCCGTGATCTCCGCCCTACCGGCGTCCACAGTCTTCGAGCTTCTTTCACCATCACTCCGCGTCTTCGCACCGTTTCATCCTCAACGCCCCGTGTTGTGTCTCCGGTAATCCTGCTTGCTGCTTGCACCACCTGTGCCAGTCCCTTCACTGGAATCAGTGCCGTGTATAATGCGGCCCTGAACGTCGGGCACCTGCACACCTGCATTGCGTGCCCCTGAAACCGGCGTCTGACGCAAGGAGCCTTGATGCAGATAGGTGTCACGTTTCCCCAGTACGAGATCGGCGCCGATCCGGTCGACATCCGCGGGTATGCCCAAGCGGCCGAGGAGCTGGGCTACAAACACCTCCTCGCGTACGACCACGTGCTCGGTGCAGACCCCGCGAACCGCGAGGGATGGACCGGATACACCCATCAGCACATGTTCCATGAGATCTTCGTGCTCTTCGGCTATCTCGCCGCCATCGCCCCACGGCTTGAGCTGGTCACCGGCGTGGTGATCCTCCCGCAGCGACAGGCGGCGCTTGTCGCGAAGCAAGCCGCGCAGGTCGATGTCCTCACCGGTGGCAAGTTTCGGCTCGGCGTCGGTGTCGGCTGGAACGCGGTGGAGTACGAGGCGCTGGGGATGAACTTCAACACACGCGGGAAGCTGATCGAGGAGCAGGTGGATCTGATGCGCCGGCTATGGGAACGGGAGGTCATTTCGTACGAGGGAAAGTTCCACCGCGTCACGGAGGCCGGCCTGAACCCCCTTCCCGTGCGGCGCTCCATCCCGGTCTGGATGGGCGGCGGAGCCGACGTGTTACTGCGGCGCACCGCGCGCCTGGGAGACGGCTGGTTCCCGCAAGGTCCTCCGGACCAGGAGATGCAGCGGAAGGTTGACCTCCTTCGCCGCTACATGGAGGAAGCAGGCCGCGACCCGGACACGGTCGGCATCGAGGCGCGGGTGAACTTCGGCACAGGAATCGAGGAGTGCGTCCGGCAGACGCAGGCGTGGCGCGAGATCGGCGCGACCCACATCACCGTCAACACCATGGGCGCGGGCCTCGCTTCGCCGACGGACCATATCGACGCCATCCGCCAGTACATGGACGCCGTACAGGCCGAGGCCACGAGATGAGCGCCTTATAGCGCACAACCCCGCAGTCCCTCCTGGTGGGCAGTTCGTCATGGGCGGCAGCCTTCGGGAGAAGGGCTGGCCACAGGATATAGAGGGTACTGTGCACGACAATGCTCCCGCGCGCCGCAATCCTTCTTAGCCTCTGCCGTTCCATTGTCCCGGGGGTGCGCGACCGTGGGAGAAACCACCGTATGCGCTTACTCCAGGTATCAAGAACCCTCTAATTCCTCGCGGATACCGGATTCCTGGCCGTCGACGCGGCTGTGCGCGCTCACTGCTTCGGGCTGGCTGAGCACATCCACCGCGGGGTTTTCCCGCACGAAGTCGTCCTGCGGGTCGTAGCCGACAAGCACCCGCGCATCGGAGATGTCGAGCCGCTTGAAGCGGTTGTCGCTCAGCCCGTGCAGGATCGCAAAGTGGATGTTCTCCACGTCGATCGAGCGCTCGATGAGCTGATGCAGGTCGCGCTGCGAGACGAAGGCGTCGAGCATGCTGACGTTCTCCTCGTTGCGCGCCGTCTCCAGCGGCTGGAACGCGCCGATACGGAGCGCGATCACCGAAAGGTCTTCCTTCTCTGCTAGGTATCGGCCCAACGCCTCACCGAAGCACTTGGATACCCCGTAGAGGTCTCCGGGGTTGACCGGCTCGCTCGTCTTCACCTGCACGTCCGGCGGGTAGCCCGAGACCGCGTGGATGGAGGACGCAAACACCACGCGCCGGCACCCGGCGGCTTTGGCCGCGACCATCGTGTTATACGTGCCGACGATATTCGTGCCGAGCAGGCTATCCCAGGTGGCGCTGGGATCAGGGTCGCCCGCCAGGTGTAACACCGTGTCCACACCGGTGCACACCTGCTTCATCCGGTCCAGGTCTTCGATGTTGCCGGTCTGTAGCTCACCGAAATCCTGGATATGACCGGTGTCGTCGCCCTCCATAACCATTAGGAGCAGGTCGTACTTCTGCCTCGCGTGCTCTGCGAAGTACGACCCAATTCGCCCCGCCGCGCCCGTGACGAGCACTCGTCGGCGCGCTTCTCCTTCGGTCTTGGTGAGCGCGCCCGTTCCCGTTGAAGTGAAAGAGTGTGTCATGGTTCCCCTCCCGAGCCTGCGTACTTTATTGATTGCCTGAGAAACGAATAGTGGCAAGTGACGTGCCGGGCGGCTTTCCCGCTACTCCTCGGACTGCGGCTCCGCGTGGCGCTCGATCATCCTCACGACCTCCTCCAGGAAGTTCCCGATGATGCGGCGCTCCTCAGCACTGAGCGCGCTGGTATGAGCACCGGCTTAGATCGTCAGCGGGATGGTCCGCATCGGATTCCCGGGCATCGGCCCCGGCCTGCCGCACCTTTCGTTTCTGTTCCTCGTCGCGCTCGGTGTGGACTACAACATCTTCCTGATGGCACGCGTCCGGGAGGAGGCGGAGCGGTACGGCACGCGCGAGGGAATGCTGCGCGGTCTTGCAGTGACCGGTGGTGTTATAACCTCCGCGAGACTGGTGCTCGCCGGTACCTTCGCGGTGCTGGGCGTCCTCCCGCTGGTAGCGCTGACAGAAATCGGGTTCGTGGTTGCTTTCGGCGTGCTTCTCGACACCCTGATCGTGCGTACGGTGCTCGTGCCGGCACGCGCGATAGACCTCGGTCGCCGCGTATGGTGGCCGGGCGCGCTTTCCCGGCAAGGACAAGTGCCCATCACGGAACACCAGCCGCTGGTGTCGGCGACGAAGCCCGCGCAGTAGACTCTTCGGTTACTATGTTTGCGGGACGTGCCCCGATCCGCACGCGAACATCGCGTAGTGGATTCGGGGCACGTCCGGAGCCGCAGCGAACGTAGAAGGGGCCAGAATGAGGCTTGAAGCGCACGCCTACACCATGGGTGTTGAGGAGGAGTTCCACCTCGTCGACCGTGCTACGCGTCAGCTCGCGCCCATCGCGGGGGAGGTCGTCACGCGGGCACAGGCGCGGATCGGATCGGGGGTCCACGCCGAGTTGCGCACCTCACAGATAGAGATCGCCACGCCCGTCTGTCAGACGCTCGCGGAGGTGCGCCAGCAACTACGCAAGTATCGAAGGGCACTGTCCGAGGCGGCCGGGGAGCTCGGCGGCGCGATCATGGCATCGGGTACGCATCCGTTCTCCGCCTGGCAAGAGCAGGGATTCGTTGACGACCAGCGTTACGAGGATCTGCTTCGTGATTTCCGCCACCTGGCCCGCGAGCAGGTGATCTGCGGCTGTCACGTGCATGTTGGCCTCGCCGATCCCGACGTGCGGATTGCCGTGCTGAACCGTGCGCGTGTGTGGCTCTCGCCCCTGCTTGCCCTCGCGGCTAACTCGCCCTACTGGCAGGAGAGGATACGGGGTATGCCAGCTATCGCACGGTCAACTGGAGCAGGTGGCCGATTTCCGGCCCGCCGCAGTGGTTCGCCGACCACGCGGAATATCGGGCACTCGTCGCCGCCCTCATCCGCAGCGGAGCAATCCAGGACGCGACCCGGATCTACTGGGATATCCGGTTGCCTGAGCGCCTACCGACGATCGAGTTCCGGGTTATGGACGTGTGCCCGACAGTTGACGAGACGGTGATGTGCGCCGGCCTCATTCGCGCGCTCGTTCTCACGTGCCACGATGAGGCCGTTAACGGCGTGCCGTTTTCTCCGGTGCGTCAGGAGGTCCTCCGCGCCACCCACTGGCTGGCCGCCCGCGATGGCCTGGACGCGGAACTGCTCGATCCCGCGAACGGCGATCTCGCGCACGCCGGGAAGGTGATCGAGCGGTTGCTCGGCTATGTGCGCCCCGCGCTTGAAGCCCTCGGCGATTGGGAGGAGGTTTCCGGGCTCGTTGCCCGGACGTTGCGGAACGGCAACGGCGCGGCGCGGCAGCGGGATGTGTGCACACGCGGCGGTAAGTTGACGGATGTTGTGGACTTGCTTGTCGCCGAGTCGTCCGCCACGGGATACTTTAATGCCGCGAACGCGCACTCAGGCGGCGATGATGCGAGCCACTTGCACGGTTAAGCGACCCGGTGGAAAAGTTCGCCGCGAAGCGGCACGGCCCGTGTAATCCTGGTGCTCGACGGTGAAACGAGAAAAGGAGCAGCCATGGCGGACGATGATAAGAGCACGATCGAAACATTCCACGACGTGGTAAATATGACGGCGCGCGAGTTGTCAGAATGGCTGCAGACCGACGAATCCCAACAGGTTGGCCAAAAGGACGACGGGGACGAGTCCATCGGCCATGAGTCCGGGAGGCGCATCGTCACGCTGCTTGGGAAGAAGCGACCCGAGTACACCGAGGACGATATCGCGCACATGCGGCGGGTGGTGAGCTATGTGCACCGGCACACGGCGCAACGGCCCGATGGCGACATTGAGCACACGCGCTGGCGATATTCCTTGATGAACTGGGGCAATGACCCCCTTAAGTAGCCGCGACGCCCGTTAGGCGGAAGGCTTTGTACGGCTCAACCCTCGCGGCCTGATGACGGTGGCGGAAACGATCGTATGGCGGTGCGGCAGGGGTGGATCCCATCCCAGTCCCTGCAGCACCGCCAGCGTGTGACGCTAGTCGACGTTGAGGTTGCTGAACATGAGTACCTTGCGCCCCAAATCGAACATCGCATGGTCGCTGCGTTGCAGTAACTGCAGCAGCACATCCGTGTCGTCCGCGGTTGGCCGGATGATATATTCCTCCACGCCGTTATCCAGGATCAGCTGTATCGAGAAGGCACCGGGACCGCCCCGCTCCTGCTCCGTCCAGGAGGCCTGTATCTGGGTCACCTCGCGGATCTGATACTGCTGCTCCATCTTCTGCTCTTGCTGGTCTCGCTGATCGGTCTGCGTCATCGTTTTTATCTCCTCTCTGGATCACTGCTTGACAGGCATGGACTGTTAGCTGTCCGCCTTCTGCTCGTAGTAGCCGGAAATGTTCTCGTACACCGCCTCGGGGAAGTTCAGGTCGCGGTAGAGGTTGCCGGAGTCCGGGTCATCCGGATTCGGGATGATGGGAAAATCCTGTTGCGCCTGGTACTCAAGGATCTTCTCACGCCGCGGCGGGTTGTAGTCCCGGCCCTGCACCTGTGCGACGAGCGAGCGCGCCTGTTCCTCGGAGAAGTCGCGGTCCTTCTGCAGGTAGTCCACCACCTCGTCCTCTTCCATGAAGTGCCGCGCGACCATCGCGAACACGAGCCTGCCGTAATGGCCTATGTCTTTGCCCTCATCGAGAGACTGAAGCAGATGCGCCATGACGTCGCTCTTTTGCAGATCTTCGACTGCCACTGGTGGGTTCCTCCTTTGCATCACGCCGTACCCGCCTGACGGGGTACTGTGCAAACATAGTGCCAGACACCGAGTTCGGAAAGCGGGCTGCTGGTCCCGGGCGAGGACCTAGGACCGACCAGCTTCCCTGTCCCGCAGCGGGCGATGGCTTCTCAGACGGCCATCCCGTCTAGCCGATATGCGAGGCAACTGGTGGAACGCTACGAAAGCGCCAGGACCTGCCGCTGGACGGCGAGTTCGTGCCGTAGCTGCACGGTGCTCACGCTCTGCACCGACACGTCATCCCGCACTGCCAGAAACGCCGCAAGCCCGGCGGCATGGCCGAGGATCATGTACTGCGGCTCCATCCGGACGGACGAGAAGGCAACGTGCGACGCGGACACACACACGGGCACGATGAGGTTCTCGCACTCGTGGTACCGCGGAACGAGCGATCGGTAGGGGATCTGGTAGGGCATGACGGGAACGGAGAGGTACCCTTCGTTGACGGTCTCCGCGGCCAGACTCATCGAGCGCGGGACCCACATCCACACCCGCTGCACCTCGCGAATGTCGATATTGTATGAACCCATGCCGACCGCGTCGTACTGCTCTCGTCCTTCTTCCAGATCGGCTTGCGTCAGGATGTACTCGCCTTGCATGCGGCGGGCTTCGCGGACGTACAGCTGGTGCGGCCAGTGGTCCGTGTCGACAAACTCGTCCGAGCAAAGCCCCCAGCGGCTCATCTGGGCCCGAATGCGTTCGGGTACGCCTGGATCGTTCGCGAGGGAGTAAAGCAGCCCTTGCGTGTACCGGAGGTGATGGTCACGGATCTCCTGCCGCCGATGGTAGTCCGCATCAGGGTACTCCCAGCTACTGCCGTCGAGGAGATTCGTCGAGAACGGCCCGATGGAGTTGGCGTCGCACTTGCCGTTGGGCAGCCTCCCGCTCAGGCTCATCAGCCGGTCCGCGCGCAGACCGGGTCCGGCGGCGGCCAGGTACCGCCGGAGCAGCTCGAACTCGCTCTGATCGTACTCCTCGGGCTGGGGAAACGGCACGCGGTTCTCCGGGTCGTCCGTCAGGCACAGCCGGAAACCGAATGCCTGCACCCCACCATCGCCCGACCCCTCCGGAGCCATGGGTCGACGGTGAATGAATGGCAAGGGCTCGCCTTCCGCGTCGAATGGGGACACGGGGACGGAGAAGTTGTGCTCGTCGGGCCGGATCGGCTGCCGCCCGGCCCAGCTCTCCCCGTGCTGCTTGACCGATTCCCGCCCAATGGTGTGTGACACCCCAGAACGGGCAAGCAGATCGCCCTCGTAACTAGCATCTATAAAAACCTTGGCCGCGAAGTTGTGTCCGTTCTCGGTGGTGAAAAGTTGGATGGCCCGTCCCACCCGTTCTACACAGTCCAGCCGCGCGTCGAAAATGACCTCAACCCCGGCATCGTGCAGCCAGTCGCGGAAAATCCGCTCGGCAACGTGCGGCTCAGGTCCCAGGACGCCCCAAGTTTCCACGCCGTAGTGCTGCCCGACCTGCTCGTAGAACTCCAGCGCCAGGCCGCCGATGACATCGTGGTTTCCCAGATCGGTCCACCCCAGCCCGCCCGAGACCATGCCCCCAACGTGCCGGCCGGGTTCGACCACGGCGACCCGCAGGCCTGCCCTTGCGGCGGCGACCGCCGCCGTGACCCCACTCGCCGTTGCACCGTAGATCATGATGTCGAAAGCGGGCATCCGCGTATCAGTGACCATCGCTTCCTCGAGCACGTGATAGCCCGCTTGCTCCCCGATTCACGGTATGTACCGCGCACTCCGAAAGAAGTAGTATAGGGCGAACATACAGTCTCTTATACTTTGTTTGGAATGTGGCGCGCGGCAGGTTGAGGTGGCCGTGCTATGCCCGCCTGCTACGCGGACCGGTCGCACGATCCACACCGCGAGAGGGTATCTTCTCTTATGATAGAGTTGAGCGAATTGGGTGGGGTGCGTGGACCTGCGAACCGCGCCGTGCCGACGCGATGCCGAGTGAAGCGTGCGATTGAGGAGTAGCTGAGTGGAGAAGCTGGAGACCGGCATATCGGGATTGGATACGGTGTTCGGCGGGGGAATCCCGCGCGGCTCGCTCATGCTCGTCACCGGGCCTCCGGGATCCGGGAAGACGATCCTGTCGACTCAACTCGCGTTCCGGCTTGCCCGGGATAACCGCAAGACCCTGATGCTTACCGCACTCTCCGAGGCGAACTCAAAGCTGATCGCGTACCTGGATGGACTGGAGTACTTCGACCCGAGTGTCATTGGCAGCGGGATCGAGATACTGAACATCCAGCGTCTGCTGACGGACGAGGGTCTGGCCGCCACCCTTGCGGAGATCCGCGCGAGCGTTGTCGAACAGAAGATCGAGCTGCTGATCGTGGACAGCTTGCGGAGCCTGTACCTGCTCACGGGGGATGAGGCGGGGGTACAGAACTTCCTCTTCGGGCTTGGCTCGGCGCTCTTCATGGTCGGCTGCACGGTGCTCCTTATCGAGGACGGGCACGCCATGATCGGTGCCGGCACCCCGGCCGAGGCAATCAGCGATACGGTCCTGCGGCTCGATGTGGTGCGGGTGGGGCGCGCGGCCCTGCGGCAGCTTGAAGTCATCAAAATGCGCGGCGCGAACCCTATCGGCGGGAAGCATGCATTTGAGATAACCAGCAGGGGGCTCGAAATATATCCACGCATCGAAGCCCTGCCCTACCCAAACGCGACCGGACCTGGGAGAGGACGACTTTCCTGGGGCGTGCGCGGACTCGACGAGCTAACCGGCGGCGGCGTACCGCAGGGATCGGTGACCCTGCTCGTCGGCACGCCCGGCGTGGGCAAAACGACAACGGCAATACAGTTCGTAGCCGAGGGACTCGCGCACGGCGAGCGCTGTTTGTACGTCGCGATACATGAGACGGCCGACGAACTGATAACGCGGGCGGCCATGCGGGGGATCCACCTCCGCGAGTCGATAGAGAGCGGCGCTCTGACGATCATGTACGTGCCTCCAAGCGATGGCTACGTCGACCGGACGCTGAGTCATATCATGGACACCGTCCGTTCCGCGCCCGTGGACCGCCTGGTGTTCGACGTGATTGACGCGTTCGAACTAGACGCTGCGCAGGAGGGTCGCGCCGTGCAGATCGTGACGTCCCTCACGTACTTCCTGCGGGCACATGGGGTCACCACGCTGCTTGCTCGCGAGCTACCGCAGCTATTCGGACCCATGCTCGAACTCAGCAGTTCTGATGATACCGCTTGGACTGTAGTAGACAACGTCATACTTATGCGGCTCGTTGAGATGGATGGCTCGGTCACGCGAACGCTGAACGTCCTCAAGATGCGTAACAGCACCCACGCCGTTGCATTCCACAGTGTCGAGCTCACCGAGCGCGGCCTGCACATTGGGGAGACTCTTGAAGGGCTCCAAGGGCTGCTCACGGGAATACCGAGCAGGATCGGCGGCAGTTGAATAATCAATCCGACTTGCCCATAGCCGTCGTACACAGAAAGGGAGCGTCACTCACTTCGGACAGGCTGGGCGAACAGGGAGCATAACCGATGAAGAAGCTGCTCATAGTTGATGACGAGGCCGAGATCGTCGAGCTCGTCACTATGGTGCTAGAACAGGATGATCGATCGATCTTCACGGCATACGATGGGGAGCAGGCACTGGAGATCGTGCGCGAGGAGCGGCCCGACCTCGTACTCAGCGACATCATGATGCCCCGGCTCGATGGACGAGAGCTGTGCAAGCGTATCCGCGCCGATTCGACCACGAGCAGGATCGTCATAATCCTGATGAGCGCGGTGCACAAGTTGGAAGTGGCCGATTGCGATGCGGACGGGTTTATTCGGAAGCCGTTCGATATCTCGATGATCACAGGGCTCATCAACCGCCATCTTGTGTCATCACCACAACGTCGCGTGTAAACGACTGGAGGAGTCAGCCTATGACCACCCGTGAGCAGATACGGCTTACCAGCCTCGCGTCCTGCGCCGGCTGAGCAGCGAAGATGGGTCCAGAGGACCTGGCGCACGTGCTGCGCCCCTTCGCCAATAGTCTGAGTCCCGAGCTCCTCGTAGGGCTGCATACCGCGGATGATGCTGCCGTGTATCAGATCAACGAGACCCAGGCGGTCGTGCAGACGCTTGATTTCTTCCCACCCATCGTGGACGATCCGTACACCTTCGGCGCTATCACTGCCGCGAACGCGATGAGCGATGTGTTCGCCATGGGTGGGCGGCCCCTGTTTGCGCTCAACATCGCGGCATGGCCCGCGAACCTCCCGCTGGAGATGCTCAGCGAGATCTTCCGTGGCGGGCAGGACACCGTCGCGCGCGCGGGCGCGGTGATCGCCGGTGGGCACACGGTCACGGACGATATCCCGAAGTACGGGCTGTGCGTCACCGGCATTGTCCACCCCAGCCGGATCACCACGAAAGGTGGCGCGCGTCCGGGGGACATGCTCGCGCTCACGAAGCCCCTCGGCACCGGCATCGTCACCACGGCGCTCAAGGCCGAACAAGCAGAGCAGGGGGATGTCGATGCCGCGGTCGCGAGCATGACGCGCCTCAACGACCACGCCGCCGAGGCTGCGCTCAAGGCCGGGGTGGTGGCTATGACGGATGTTACGGGCTTCGGGCTGCTTGGTCACGCCTTTGAGATGGCGGTAGCGGGTGGAGTGGCACTCCGTATCCGGCTCGGCACGCTGCCACTCCTGCCCGGTGTGCAACGCTACGTCGCGGACGGCGTAGCACCTGGTGGACTGCAGCGCAATCGGCAGTACCTTGCCGAGGACCACAATGGCGCGCCCCGCGCTTCCTGGCCCGTGGATGCCGCTGCGGCGCAGCTTGCTGCCGCGCTTGACCCGCAGACGAGTGGCGGCTTGTTGATTGCCGTCGCGCCGGACCACGTGCCCACCCTCATCGAGCACGCGGCGGCGCTGGAACAGGATGTGTGGGTCATTGGGGACGTTTCACAAGGCTCAGGCGTCCAGGTTACCATCTGACGGTCCGTTGGATACTGTTCTGGACGGCCGGTTGATACCCCGCACGAGTGTCTCCGAATGAGACTCCGCGTGTATCGTTGCCGAAACCCGTTTTTTGTCTACTTAAGAGACACTATGGTCCGCGACGGCAGTTGAATTGCGAAAGGCTCACGCGATCCGGTGATAAGGCAGGAGGGATGAATGAGCCAGACGGCGGTGTTTCGGATGGAGCGTATCGGTCTCGTGATGGAGCCGGATCCGTCTATTCCCGAGGAGGTGGAGGGGACGCTCAATCCCGCAGTTGCCCGCGGCCCAGACGGCGCACTGTACATTTTCCCCCGCATCGTCGGCAAGGGCAACCACTCACGCATCGGCATCGGGCGAATTCGTTTTGATGATGCCGGAGACCCGACGGGCGTCGAGCGGTTGGGTTACGCGCTCGAGCCCGCGGAGCCGTATGAGTTGCGCCCCTCGGAGGGGACGGGCGGTTGCGAGGACCCGAGGGTAACGTTCATCGAGCCACTCGGACTGTACGCGATGACGTACTCCGCATGGGGTCCGAATGGTCCCCGTGTCGCGCTCGCGATCTCCGAGGACTTGTTCCAGTGGCGCAGGCTGGGGATCACCGACTTCGACACCAGCTCGGATACGCTGTACGGGGTGGAGTTCGACGAGTATCACAACAAGGACGCGGCTCTCTTCCCCCGCGCCGTGACCGCGCCGGACGGTACCGAATCGCTCGCGATGATCCACCGACCGGTGTACACCGAAGATGATGTGCCACACGGCGTGGCGGATCTGCGTCCGAGCATGTGGATCTCCTACACCCCGCTGGAAGCGGTGCGCGGCGATACTAGGGCGTTAACCCGCTGGGGGCAGAACAGGGTGCTGATCGACCCCGAGTACCCGTGGGAGGAACTGCGGATCGGTGGAGGGACGCAACCGGTATTGACGCCCCTGGGCTGGGTGCTGGTGTACCACGGCGCGAGCGGCACCATCCCGCTGGACCCGTCCGTGCCCAAGCAGGTACGATACTGTGCGGGCGTGCTGGTGCTCGATGAGCACGACCTCTCACGCGTGCTGTATCGTAGCGCGATGCCGGTGCTGGAGCCGGAGACGCCTGAGGAGATGGAGGGCATGGTGAACGATGTGGTGTTCCCCGAGGGCGCGGACCTGCGGGAAGACGGAAGCATCGATGTCTATTACGGCATGGCCGACTCCCGCATCGGCGCAGCCCGGCTGTGGCTGCCGGAGCGCCTCCCACCCGGTTAGGCGGGCAGGGCGACGGTGTCTGCCGCTTCGTCGTACGCGATCAGCCCCTCATCGTGCAGGGCGCGCACCAGGCCACGCACCCGTGTTTCGTCACGGCCGTTCTCGGGGAGGGCCGCGAGCAGCGAGGGCACCGGCAGCGCATCGTGCAGCCGCAAAGTGTCCACGATGCGCCCTCGCCAGAAACGGTCGCTCTCCGTGAACCGCTGCCGGGGGACCGCCGACCGCCGAGGTCGAGCACGCTCGACGAACGCCCCGTAGTCCATCAGTGCCTGGTTCCAGTCCGCCGCACGGCCGGAAGGGAGCAAGAGATCGGCGAGGGTTTCCGTCTCCTTCTCACTGAGCGGCTGTCCCGCGAACCCGGATAACAGGCGGCGTACGTTCGTATCCACCACCGCCACCTGAACCCCAAACGCGAAGCACGCCACCGCGCGCGAGGTATACCGTCCGATCCCCGGCAGGCGCTCCAGCTCCTCGACGGATCGCGGGAGGCTGCCCCCATACTCCGCCTGGACCGCGACCGCCGCCTGCTTCAGATACAGGGCGCGGCGGTTGTACCCCATCCCCTCCCACGCCCGCAGCACGTCCGCCGTCGGGGCGCTGGCGAGGTCGCCGAGTGTTCGGAAGCGCGCGAGAAACCGATGGTAGGCCGGTATGACGCGGTGTACCTGCGTCTGCTGGAGCATCACCTCGGAGAGCAGGACGTGATATGGGTCGGGGTCATCGCGCCATGGCAGTTCCCGGCGGTATACCGCATACCAATCGAGGATGTGGCGCCGGAAGGACTCGAGATCGAGGGTATCAAACATCTGGGACGTAGCCTGGCTGTGCCTGCTCCCCTACTATACCCCTGCACCGGAAGCTGATCGATTGATCAGCGGAAATACTACAGCGCTTCAAAGCAGATACGATCTTTGGGCTCATGACGCGCACGACCGTCCAGTTCGCAACAGCTGTGTGAGCCGACTCCGAGGACACCCTTCGCGGATCATCGCCGTGGATGTCTCCTTCGATGGTGCGCTGCACGTTGCGCTTGGGATGATGCACAAGCGGCAGGTGGCTGTCGTTCATTCGCGCTCTCGGTCGGCAGGGATGACCACACGGCGA
>JAUJMR010000002.1:343506-360632 GCA_030446765.1 Chloroflexia bacterium | reverse complement strand
GCAGGTGGCTGTCGTTCATTCGCGCTCTCGGTCGGCAGGGATGACCACACGGCGAACTGCGAATCCCTATGTCAACGTTGCGGAGTCGAGGATTCCGGGCGGCACACGGAGCTCGCCGGTCTCCGGGTCGAGCAAACCGTTCACCTCATCCTCAATACTCGTCGCCTGAGTGTACACGTCGCCCGCGATCGCCCGCAGGCGCGACTCTCGTTTGAACTCGCGGATGCGCTCCGCCTTCGCGTTCGTCTCCCCTGGCCCACCGTACAGCTCGAACCCGAAGCCGCCCCACTCGCTGACGACTAGGGGTATCTGTCCGCGGTAGTAGAACGGATCACCGACGACCAGCGGGTTCGCCGCAACCCCGGTGTTCTCGCCCGCGGTCAACCCATCCAGCAGTTCCCGCCACCGTTCGATGTCCGGCGTGTATAAGTGCGCCGTCAGCAAGTGGCTCTCCAGCCTGCCCTCCGTCGAGACATGGTGCCAGCCGTCATTGTCCACGACGAGCACCTGCGGATGGTTCACGCGCATGTAGTGATACACGTGGGCGATGTAGTCGCGTGTCTGCGGGCTGGTCGCGATATCTTCCGCACCCCAGTCCTCGTTGTACAGGCTTAAGACGACGACGGACGGATGAGAGAGGATGATCACGAGCATGCGCATCAACTCCGCCCAGTGGTTCGCGCGGCTTCGTTCTGTCGATGTGTGCGGGCTGGGTACCTCCACCCACAGCAACATCCCGATCTCGTCGGCGAGATCGTAGATGCGCGGGTCTATGCCCGCAATGTGCACCCGCACAAGGTTGCAGCCCAGCCGCTTCATCCCGAGCATGTGCGCCCGCATCTGCTCGTATGTCGCCGTGCCGGGCTGGTACAGGATGCCGTCAAGGTACAGCGCCTCGTTGTTGAGATAAACTCTGCGGCCCCGAGCTTCGATCTTTCGCAGGCCGAAGTGTGTCTCAATCTGCGACACGCCGCCGTCCGGCCCGCGGAGTTGGGCTACGAGGTGGTACAGGTTCGCCTCGGCGGGCGACCACAGCTTGGCGCCGGGCAGCTCCATCACCACCCGTTGGCGCCTCTCCCCGATGTCGAGGTGCAGCGGGTACTCCGAGATCACGACCGGATTCTCATCGTCCTGCGTTGTTTTCGGGGCGACGACGAGCCGCAACGCGTACAAGCCGGCGTCGTGCACGCGCGTGGTGAGGTTGAACTCCACAAGGTTATCTTCGATCGTGGAGATGAGGCCGAGGCGGGATCGGAGGCGGTTGCGTTCCACCGGCTCAAGCCATATGGATCGCACCGCACCAGTGTATGTCTGGTACCAGATGCCGCCGCGCTTGTATACCCGGGACTCCTGCTTCCCGCGCGGGATCTCGGCGTCCAGCGAGTCCGCGATCCGCACGGTGAGGCGGTTGACGGGCTTCAGGTACTCGGGCGGCAGCTCGTACGAGAACGACGTATACTCGCCGACGTGGACGTCCTCGCCCTCTACGGTTCGGAGCGGGTGCCCGTTCAGCCAGACGCGAGTCTCGTACCCGCACGCGCCGAACGTGACCTGTGCGAGGCGGTCGGGCGCGTCGGTCCACCGACTAGGCACGGCGAAGTCGCGCTCGTACCAGGCAACCACGGTATCATGCCACGTGCTGCTCCCGCGTGCTGCCCCACGCGCCGCCTCCAGGTGCTCTTCTATAGAGCCGGGCCAGGTCGCCTTCCCCGGGAAACGGCGGCCGAGGTACCAGCCTTCGGTCAGCCCCCGATCCTCGGGGTCAAGCTCGAACCGCCACTCGCCGTCCAACAGGATGTACACATTGCGCCGAATGACGGAGCGTGGCAGTGGGTTTAGGTGTCGTTCGAGCGTCCGGGCCTCTTCTCGGTCGCGCGTGAAACTGTACTCTACTTCCGCCACAGATATCTCCATACACTCGTCGCGGGATGATTCTGTTCATCCTCGATCGATTCTGGCACCTGCGCCACACGCTCGCAAGCTTTGGCCCAGGGAAAGTGGTCCCAAATATGGCGCGCAGTGCCCGAGCGCCTAGACTGTTGTCCGATGCCCGTAGCGCCGCGCCCGGCCGATACGGGAGTCCAGTGGGTCAGGCCGTGCACAGCTCGATATAAGAACTGTACGCACGTACAGCCACGGACGGATGCAAGCCAGTAGTTTCCCACCTGGCGCACATGGGGCTCTGGCACTTGCGCGGTGGGGATCTCTCGCGCGATCCGACCCGGCTGTGGAACGGGACACACGATACGTGGCAAACACGCGCGAGAGGGTGGGGGAGATATTGATACTGGGCACGACGTTTCGCGTATAAGCGCCTGAACGGTCGCAGCAGCGACCCCATCCCTTCTTTCTGGTCCATTGGAAGGTAATGGGACCACCAAAGCTCATCGGCTGCGACTGCAGGATGCAGCCGCTATCAAGGCTCTTGCCCTCTCTTGGCCGGTAGTTGGACAGTTGGAGGCGGTTGGGGTCTAGTTGTCGGGACGTGCCTCGGATAAGATATGCGAGCCGCCATGGCCGCAGGGAGTTGCGCTGTGGTTGCCCACGGACATGCAGGCACTTGACAAGGACGTGGCGTGAATGATCGTTCCCGATGATGGTTTCCCTCGTACCCGCTGGGAGCTGCCCGGGGCAGAGTCGTTCGTACTGCTGGAGGGTCCGTCGGCGGATGGCAAACGCGCAATGAAGCTGGCTTTGCTGGAACTGGTTGCCCGCAGGCGGCTCGCGGTCGTGAACGTCGAAGAATCGAAGCGATTTGGGCGCACAAAGCACACCGCCGTGCTGCGGTCGACCGAAGGCACGGGACAGCTGGCCGGCTCGCTCGCGAGCGTGATGGACCACTATGACCGGAACCCAAAGCATTCCTATCGGGACGGTACGGTGGGCATACCAGTCGCGGACCTGGCACAGGCTATAGCACAGGATGAAGGCCCCTCCGGCTGGGTAAAGCGCGTGCTCCTGCCCGAGCTCCAGATCCACGGCCTCTATGAGCAGCAGACGCGCAGGGCGCTGGGCATCCTCACCAGGACATCTTGGGAGCGCACCACCGCCGGGGAGCTGGCACGCGCCGATCTGGTGCGCCGCACCGGTCAGGGCGAGCGTGGTTTTCGCGACTGGGTGGATACGGATCCCGCCCTCGCCCTCGCCTTTGTCGACGTTGCAGGCTCCTCGCTGCTGTTGATGGACGCCTTCCACCCGGATATCCGTCGCCTACGCGAGCAGACTGCTACCAACTCTGGCGCGTCACTCGCTTCTGGGGGCGAGTCATCAGCCGGCCGCGACGAGACGGTGAACGACATCACCTTGGATGGCACGGAAGGGCTCGACGCAGACGAGTTCGACCTGGATATTGGGGCGTTCGACTCCCTTGATAGTGCCTTTGCCGCGATAGACGCGGGTGTGGACAGTGGCGGCGATGGCGGTTGGGGCGGAGATTAGCTGCCTTCCGGTTCCTTGAGGCAAGCTGCTGTATCAGAGCCGCTGCGGGCTCTTGACCGGGCAGTTGATCCATGGCGCGAGGTACCGGAGCAGGGTCGAGACGGCGCGATGAGCGGCGTTTTCGTCGCTGGCTCGCCGAGGCCAGCCCTTTGCTGTTCGCTTATACGGGTGGATTTTCCAGCGACACGGAAGACTATTTCAGGCTTAGGATAGGGAGGACGATTTTGGCGGACGTTCAAGCGGACCTGATATGCGTATCGCATCTGTGGTGGGACTGGGTGTGGCAGCGACCCCAGCACTTGCTCTCACGCCTCGCGTCGCACTATCCCGTTCTGTATGTCGAGGAACCGCATATCGAGATTGCCCCGGACTTCAATGACTTCCTGGTGACGGAGCGGGGACCCAATATTAAGACGGCGACGTTGATGCTGCGCAGCGACCACGACACCTTCTGGGAACGGCTGCGCGCCAGCCTGGATCGCACCGTCGGCCACCCATTCGCAGTGAGTGCGGACGTCACATACGCAAGCCTGATGTTTGAGAGCCCCGAGCAGCCGCGCCTGGTACAGCATGTACAGGAACACGCGGCCCAGTGGCGCAGGCCCGGTGTCCCGCTCGTGCTGTGGCTGTACACCCCTGTCGTCGTCGGTTTTATCGATCTGCTGCAGCCCGACCTCGTAGTGTTCGACGTAATGGACGAGCTTAGCGGGTTCAAGTTCGCCCCACAGCGCCTGCGCGATCAGGAGCAGGAGCTGCTCGACCGCGCGGACCTCGTCTTCTGCGGCGGCCCGAGCCTGTACGCGGGAAAGAAGGACCGGCACCACGACGCGCACCTCTTTCCCAGCGGCGTCGAGCAGGAGCATTTCGCTCAAGCGTTGCGCTCGGACCTGCCGCTTCCCGAGGACGTGCGCGATCTGCCGCGCCCGATCATCGGCTACTTCGGCGTCGTGGACGAGCGCATGGACCTTGATCTGCTGGCATACCTCGCTGAGGCAAGGCCGGATGCGAGCTTCGTGATGGTCGGTCCGACGCTGAAGATCCAGGAGAGCAGCCTGCCACGACCGGGAAATATCTACTACCTTGGCAAGCGAGAGTACGCCGAGTTGCCCGCCTATCTCAAGGCGTTTGACGTGGCGATGATGCCATTCGCCCTTAACGAGTCGACCCGATTCATCAGCCCCACGAAGACGCTCGAGTACATGGCTGCGCATAAGCCCACCGTATCCACACCCATCCCGGACGTGATCTCGCTCTACGGGTCCGTCGTGCGTATCGCCGACACCCCGGAAGCCTGGGTGGCGCAGTTGGACGCTGCACTGGCCGAGACCGCGGCGGACCGAGAGGCAAGGCGATGCACGGAGGAGGACCTGCTGCAGCGCTACGCGTGGGATACCATCGCCGCTGAGATGCATGCTCTCATACAGGACATGCTGGTCCGCAAGCAGGGTGCAGCCTCGTAACGTGCGCACTACGCCGCTGCATCGTTCTCAGGCATGCCGTCCCTTTCCTGGACATTGGACGTCAACCTGTTATCATTCAATCACCGGAGAGTTGTATCACCACCGCGCGCTTCGCCGCGTGCATCTCTTCCCGGCGATGGATCCCTCGTCCCGAACGGGACATCCTCGCGGGCTCCGGCTGAGGGCGGTTTGCCGGAGCAGCAAGATGTCAGGCCAAGCACAGCGAGGAGACGGGGATGCAAGACGATTACATGGAGTTGCGGCGTCGGGTTCGGTCGGCGGGGTTAATGGATCGGCAGCCGCTGTACTACGGCTCCATGATCGCGATCAACTTCGCGCTCCTCGCCACCTCACTCGGCATCTTTGCGGTCTTCCGATCGCCGTGGGTGCAGGCGCTCAATGCCCTCTTCCTGGGTTTTGTGCTGGCCCAGGGAGGATTTCTCTTCCATGATGCCGGACACCGCCAGATATCCCGACACCGCTCCGTGAGTGCCTTCTTCGGCATCATCTTCGGCAACCTGTTCGCCGGGGTGAGTCATGCCTGGTGGGTCCACAAGCACGACATGCATCACGCCAATCCGAACCACCACGACCTCGATCCCGACATCGACATCCCCGTGATCGCCTTCTCGCCCGAGCAGGCACAGGAGAAGCGAGGATTCGCTCGGCTGATCGCCAGCTACCAGGCATATTTGTTCTTCCCGCTCCTGTTTTTTGTGACACCGGGGCAGCACCTGGCGAGCGCCCGCTTCCTGTGGAGCGAGCGGCCCCGCTATCGCTGGGCAGAGATTATCGCTCTTTGCCTGCACCCGATCATTTACTTCGGCCTGCCGCTGTACTTCCTCGGCCCGTGGTCCGCACTACTCGTGATCGTCATCAGCCGGGCCTTCGGCGGCTTCTATCTCGCAACCGTGTTCGCGCCGAATCACAAGGGCATGCTCATCGTTGACGAGGGCATGGACATCGACTTTGTGCGCTCGCAGGTGCTGACCTCCCGAAACGTCCGCGCGCATCCCATCGTGGACTTTTGGTACGGCGGCTTGAACTACCAGATCGAGCACCACCTGTTCCCCTCGCTGCCCAGGAATAAGATGCGCGAGGTGCAAGCCGTCGTCAAGGCATTCTGCCAGGAGCGCGGAATCTCCTATTACGAGACGTCCATGCTGACCTCATACAAGGAGATTCTCGAGCACCTGCACGCCACGAGCGCCCCCTTGCGCGCGCAGCCGGCGCAGCAAGGACAGTAGCGCGGTTAACATTCGCTCCCGACGCGTGAGGAGCGAACGCTTCATTCCGTCAGGATAAGCCAGGTCCTGCCGTCGATGAGTTCGCGTGCCGCGTCAAGATGACCGGCGTGGCACGCGGTCTCAGTGATCACGTGCAGGATGGTCTCCCGAAGGTTCCGGGGCGGCAGGTCGCGGAAGAGCTCCGCGGGCCACCAGGCAGGCGCGGCGTCCAGAGGAGTGGCGGCGATGATGGCGTTCGCGAGCTCTATCTCCTGCAGGTACGAGTCGAACACGGCCTCGGCAGACACGTCGGGCGCGACCCGCCAGGCGCCGTCCCCGGATTCGAGGTCGACTGGCTCCCCAGCGACAGTGCCTCGGAACCAGAACTGCTCGACATCCAGCGCAAGATGTCGTACCAGTCCCAGGCAGGTCCAGCCCGATGGCAGGACCGGTCGCCGAAGCGCACTCTCATCAAGACCCTCCAGGATCCCAAGCACGTGCTCACGCTGCGCGTTCAGGGATGAAAGCAGCGACTTAGTCTCCGCACTGAGTATCGGTTGCGACATCGCTACCTCCACAGGATAACATGGGGTCCGTTCATCGACCCGATCACCGGCTACTTCGCGATCTCCCAGATGTGCCCGCCGGGATCGCTGAAGCTGGCGGTCCGCACTCCCCAGGGCCGATCCATCGGCCCGTTCAGCAGTTCCACTCCGCGTGTGGCCAGTTCGGAGCACATCGCATCCACGTCATCGACCTGTATGGTGAGCTGAAGGCGAGAGCCAGCCCTGCGACTTGCGACTACGGCAGGCTCAATGAGCTCCGGCGCCGCTGTGGTCTTCAGCAGATTGATGATCGTATTTCCGAAGTCGAACACCGCCGAGTCGTCGTCCTCGAACATTATGGGTAGGCCAAAGATCTCGCAATAGAACCGCTTCGTGGCTTCTAGGTCCTCAACGAACAGCGTGATTGCCCCGATACCCCCGGGCCAGGAACGGTCATCCGCACTACCACCCTGAGGGACCACCATGAACGAGCTCTCCTGGTCTACGCCGTGTGTATCTGAGTGCCCAGTGTGAACACAAGCCCGTTCGGACGCAAGGAGCAGTCGTCACTTCGCTTGAGGAGATGCTTCATCGGTGCCACGACACGATGTTGGGTTGGGGCAATGGCAGCAGTCATACGCAACCCGCCTGATCAGTAGCCTATTTGACATTCCGAGCCTGTGAGGAATCCGCGGTGCGGGCTACGGATCCCTCACTGCGTTCGGGATGACATGCGATAGTCTTCAACCGAATTGCGTATCAGTCCCCTCGTAGCAGCCTCAACGTCGGGGATGCTGCTTTCCTCTTCGTGCTGTCGTACCCGGCCCTACAGCCTTGGGCGGTAGATTGAGCCGGATCGGCGGGAGAGCGCAGGGCAAGGTTGTTCAGCCCTGCTCCGCACTCTCCTGAAGGACGAGTCGTTCTAGCTCCCGGAACCCTGGAAGGCGGTGATCTCCATGTTGGTCTGGATGTTGGCGATCAACTCGCCGGGAATCGCCTTCGATGTGCGCTTGTTGATCCGGCGTACAGCCCTCCACATCGAGCTTCGGCGTGCGGTCGGCGAGCAGCAGGCCGTTCGTCTCCTGCTCGGTATCCGTCAGCTGCGTATAGCAGAAGCCCGCGATCGTTGAACAATCCAGGATGGCGCTGATCAGGTCCTCGTATTTGGCGAGGAACTCATCCGGGCTGCTGACCGTGCCGTAGCCGAACCACCGCTCGCCGGGGGACGGGGCATAGGAGATTCCCCCATCTCCGTGAGTACGACAGGCTCCCCGGTACGTCGGTACTCTGGCAACACGATCGTGCGGTAGTGGGGTTGTGTCTGGTACAGCGTACGCTCCAGCGATTCGGGCGTGGCGTACCGCTCACGGATCGTCCCGCCGTTGAGCGCGTAGTCATGCACACCCCACACATCGCTCGCCAGGTGCTCCCAGCCGTCGTTGCCGATCACCGGCCGGGTCGGATCGAGCGCCTTGGTGAGGTGGTAGATGCCCCGGAACATAGCTCTGCTGCGCCGGGTCGCGTTCAAGCGCGGGAACCCCCCAGCTTTCATTCAGGGGCACCCAGGTGACGATGCATGGGTGCGAATAGTCGCGTTGCAGCACTTCCATCCACTCGCGGGTAAGCCGCTCCACCGCATTCGCGGAGAACACGTACGCGTTCGCCATCTCGCCCCAGACAAGCAGACCCAACCGGTCGCACCAGTACAGGAAGCGCGGATCCTCGACCTTTTGATGGATCCGAACACCGTTGAACCCGAGCTCCTTGGCAAGCTCGACCTCGCGGCGGAGTGCGTCGCCGCTCGGGGCGGCGAGGTGAGACTCCGCCCAGTAACCCTGCTCCAGAACGAGGCGCAGGTAGTACGGCCTGCCGTTGAGCAGGAAGCGCCCGTTTGAGAAGCCGGCGCTGCGCAGGCCAGCGTAGCTCTGCACCACGTCCTGCTGCGGCGTCTTGGCATCCGGTGATCCGTCATCCTCGAAGAGCGTCAACTCCGCATCGATCAGATTCGGGTTGCCGGGCGACCACAACAGCCGGTCGCGACTCATCGTCAGCCCCGAGGGCTCGAGCGCTATCTCCCGGCGAGTTTCCCGCCGCTGCACGGCATACGTGTCATCCGCGAGTGTCACGTCGTTCAGGCTCAGACGGACGCGCAGATTCATCGGTCGCTGGGGCTGCGTGTTGAGCACAACCTGGACGCCGAGCATACCCCCGCTCCAGATCAGGGGTCCAGCGCACATCCGTGATGTACGTCTCCGGGACTGCCTCCAACCACACCGGCTGCCAGATACCGGTCGTGCGGTGATACCAGATGCGCCGCGGACGGTCCTCCCAGAACTGCTTACCTCGTGGTTGCGTGAGGTCGGTCGGTTGGTCCTCCGCGCGCAGGACAACCACCTGCTCCTCGCCCTCGGCGAGAGCGGCCGTAATATCCGCGGTAAAGGGCGTATGGCCGCCCTCGTGCCGCGCAACGAGTTGACCGTTCACCCATACCCGAGCCTCATAGTCCACGGCGCCGAAATGGAGCAGCAGCCGCCCCTGCCGGACTTCTGGAGAAACGGTGAAGGTGCGGCGGTACCACACAACGGGATGGGGTGCCGGGTCGCCAATGCCGCTCGCCTGCGACTCGGGCGGGAATGGGACGGTAATCGTGCGGTCGTATATCTCTGGCCGGTCGACCCAGTTCTCACGAAGTCCCGCGCGTTGTCGTCGTCGTACGCGAACTGCCATGGACCAGACAGGTCGGTCCACTGGTGACGGGTCAGTTGTGGCCTGGGGTGATTATTTTCGCGCGGCAGCAAGTTTTCCTCCGAATAGAATGTGTTCAGTGGGTAACAAGGTTTACCCAGCATTATAATTGCTGTACGTCGGGCGGGGCGAGGGCACCGGCCCGCTGATTCGAAACATACAAGAAGGCTCGCGCGAGTCGGTCGCTTGTTCTGCTCCCAGAGGATCGCCGTCCTTGCGATTCGCTTGCATCGGTAAGCCGAGACGCTGCGAATGTCGCTCACAGATCCGGCATACCAATTGAGGATCGATGGACATCGTGGATGTCGATTTCGGGCGGTCTCGTTCGACGTATATATAGAGCGGGAGTTCGCTCCTGACCGGATCCGCCAGGCGGCCTACGCTCTAAGGCCACAACATACGGGAGATAGCACAAAAGGAGACGTGACGATGCGTGTGATGGTAGTGGTGAAGGCAAGCGAGGAGAGCGAGGCGGGCGCGATGCCCAGCGAACAACTCCTCGCCGAGATGGGCAAGTACAATGAAGAGCTCGCAAAGTCCGGCGTGATGCTGGCCGGCGATGGCCTCCATCCGAGCTCTAGGGGAAGCGCGTGCGCTTCTCCGGCGACCAGAAGACGGTGATCGATGGGCCCTTCGCCGAGACCAAGGAGCTTATCGCCGGCTTCTGGATCTGGCAGGTCCGGTCAATGGAGGAAGCGGTCGAATGGCTCAAGCGAGCGCCTTTCGACGGCGGCGCCGAAGTTGAGATCCGCCCGGTGTTCGAGGCCGAGGACTTCGGCGACGAGTTCACCCCGAGCTCCGGGAGCAGGAGGACCGCGTGCGCGTGCTGGAGGAACAGAACCAGGCAGGCAACTAGCGGCAGGCACTGGCGTCGAGCCTCCGTCGCAGCATCCGCTTGCGCCGCGGAGCGAGGACCTGCGGCGGGCGTCCTGAAAGTCGGACGCCCGCACCGCGGTCAACGGACTGCACCGGGTGCGGGCGATGCTGGTGAATGACCATTCTTTGCCGCAAAGAGGAGATGAGCGACATAGAAGATCACGCCGTTCCTGTGGTTCGACGGTAACGCTGAGGAGGCGGCGGCACTGTACACGTCCATCTTCCCGACTCGAAGAACGTTAGTGGTACTTTGTTGCTTCTGGGCTACGAGCCTATATAGGGCTGTTCGCACTAACCAATTCACTACGTCGTTGCTGGGTCTTCTCTCGGCCTATCGCGCCCATTGGAGGGGCTTCACCCTCATCCAACAAACTACCGTTAGCACGAGTCGGTATGGTGAAGGCGCACCCGGACTGCTGGGAGCGCCACGAACCTGACCTTTCAACTGCGGCAGGCGCCCGAACAGGTCGCCACCCTAGCGCATTAGGAGCCACCAATGAGTGATCTCAAGGCAGGCACGGCGCTGTGACCACATCCGACACGCATCGGGCCATCGAGGCTGTCTGGAGGATCGAGTCAGCCCGGCTCATTGGCGGAATCGCCCGGATCGTGCGGGACGTTGGCGTGGCCGAGGACCTGGCGCAGGACGCCCTGGTGGTCGCGCTGGAGCGGTGGCCCCAGACCGGCATCCCGAATAATCCGGGGGCGTGGCTGATGGGCACGGCGAAACATCGGGCGATTGACCGGCTGCGCCGGATCAAGCTGTCGGAGAGCAAGCACGGAGAACTCGGTCGCGAGCTGGAGCACCGAGGAGAGATGTCCGAGGCGGATATCGATGCCGCAGCCGGCGATGTTCAGGACGGCGTCCTGCGCTTGATATTCACCGCCTGCCACCCGGTGCTTGCTCCAGAGGCACGGGTCGCGCTCACACTCCGCCTGATAGGAGGGCTGACGACCGAGGAGATCGCCCGGGCGTTCCTGGTGCCGGAGACCACAGTCGCCCAGCGGATCGTGCGGGCGAAACGGACCCTTCGAGCGGCGCACGTACCATTCGAGGTCCCATCTGGGGACGAGCTTGCCTCGCGTCTGTCGTCGGTGCTGGAGGTGATTTATCTCATCTTCAACGAGGGTTACGCGGCGACCGCTGGTGACGACTGGACGCGACCCGCGCTCTGCGAGGATGCACTCCGGCTGGGCCGTATCCTGGCCCAGCTTGTTCCGAACGAAGCGGAGGTCCACGGCCTCGTCGCGTTGATGGAGCTCCAGGCGTCGCGCCTCCGCGCGCGGGTCGGTCCCTCGGGAGAGCCGGTCCTGCTGCTCGACCAGGACCGAGGGCGTTGGGATCAGCTGCTCATCCGCCGGGGGCTGGCGGCGCTCGAGCGCGCACAACAATTCGGCGCTGCGATCGGCCCGTATGCCCTGCAAGCTGCTATCGCCGCGTGCCACGCGCGGGCGCGCTTGCCGGAGCAGACGGACTGGTCACGCATTGCGGCGCTCTACGATGCGCTCGCCCAGATCGCGCCGTCCCCTGTCGTGGAGCTGAATCGTGCGGTCGCGCTCTCGATGGCGTATGGTCCCACTGTCGCGCTTGAGCTGGTCGACGCGCTGACCTCGGAACCGTCGCTGAAGGACTACTACCTCTTGCCGAGCGTTCGCGGCGACCTGCTCGCCAAGCTCGGCCGGTTCGATGAGGCCCACGCGGAGCTCGGGCGGGCGGCGGCACTCGCGCGCAATACCCGCGAACGCGACCTGCTCCTCAAACGAGCCCAGGCGGCTCAAGTAGGCGGTAGAGCGTGACGAACAGCGTCCCGGCACATCAGATCAGGGGCTTGTACCAGCTGAGTGTTACCGCATTCGTCATTGGACCTGCTTGGTCGGGATCGGAGCCGGAGCGCCATGTGCGTCGGCGCCTGGTCCAACCTACGTATGTTGCGCGCTCCTAAAGCTGAGATCCGGTTGAGCTGTTCTCGACTGCTTCAGGCGCAAGCGATGGCATTCCCATTGGCGGCACGCTAACTGCGAGAATCTGCCCTCATTGGGGAAACGCACACTTCCTACTTACCCCACGGCTTGGCATCTGTACTCCCGTTGACAGGCCGGTCACTCGTTTGGAGGATGGGATGCGAGTACTGATCGCGGACGATCACGCTCTCATACGTCGTGCCCTGCAATCTCTGCTGCACGAACAGGGGCACGATGTGGTCGGTCAGGCGCATAACGGCCAGGAAGCGCTGGAACTCACCCTTTCGTCCCGACCCGATGTCGTGCTCATGGATCTCAGGATGCCCGTAATGAGTGGTCTCACGGCCACGCGACTAATCAGCGCCCAGTGGCCGGAGTCGAAGGTGGTCATGCTGACCGCTTCGGAGGACGATGACGACCTGCTGGAGGCGGTCAAGGCCGGTGCTTCAGGGTATCTCAATAAGAACATCGAGTCCGATCAGTTCTTCGACCTATTGGAAAGGCTGATCCGTGGCGAACCCGCGTTGCCGGCCGCGCTCGCGCCCAGGGTACTCGATGAGTTCGCGCGCGCCGATGCAGCCGTTCCTCCGCATGAGCAGCTTACCCGCCGCGAGCGCGATGTGCTCGAGCTGATGGCCGAGGGCGTAACGTCTGACCGCGAACTCGCCGAGCGACTGTTCGTGAGCGAGAACACGGTGAAGTATCATCTGAAGAACGTGTTCGGCAAGCTCCATACACGCAACCGCTCGCAGGTGGTCGCGTACGCATACCGCTATGGGCTGGTCGGCGATGAACTGTCACGCCCAGCCTGAGGACGGTCCGCGCCATTCTCGCCGCGCATCGACGTTTGTTCCCCACGGCCCAGCTTCTCGAGCCGGGCGCGCGTGATCTCAATGGCCGACGGCGAGGAATCGATCGCAACCCACGCACGGCCGGTTAACTCGGCAACCACCGCGGTCGTCCCTGAGCCGCAGAACGGATCGAGCACCAGGTCTCCGCGGTTCGTCGATGCGAGCACGATCCGGCGAAGCAACGCTTCCGGCTTCTGTGTGGGATATCCGGTGCGTTCACGACTCAAAGGATTGACGATTGGGATGCGCCACACGTCGTCCATCAGCTTCCCATCTGGGTGTGGGGTGTAGTGCTTGCCGGAGCGCGCCCGAATGCCCGCGCGCGCGTACCCGCTGCTGGGCGCGTACGGCTCGCGCAGTAGATCGGCGTTAAAGATGTAGCCGGGTCCCTTATGGTACACGAGAATGTTATCGTGCTTGTGCGGGAACCAACGCCCACCCCTCCCACCGCCGGTGTAGTGCCAGATGATCTCGTTCTGGAAGTTATGCGCGCCGTAGATCGTGTCCAGCAGCAGGCGCGCGTGATGGACGTTCCGCCGGTCCAGGTGCAGGTAGAGGGTCCCGTCAAGGGTTAGCAGGCGGTGCATCGCCTCCACCCGGGGCCGGAGCCACGCGATGTACGCTGCGGGATCGGCCCACGTGTCGGCGTACTCCCCGCCCACGGCAACGCGCGCGCTGTTCGTGCCGAACGGTGGGTCGGCGTACACGAGCCGCACGCTTTCCGCCGGCATGGCGGCCATGTATGGAAGATTATCGCCCAGATGCAGCGGTTCCATCCCGTGCAGTATATGAGTGAATCGGCCGCGGTCGCCACCAGTAGCTGCAGCGGTGGGTGAAGGCACGGCTAGAGAGCCGGTCAAGTATTCCAAGAAGTGGTCAATATGGGCCGGATCGCCGTACGGGATCTGGTCATTCCGCCAGTTCGACCGGCTCGGTAGGGCGTCACGCCGGCCCAGAGCTAATTCTTGACCGGCTCTCTAGCTGCGGCCGTGCGGCGTTTGATGAGTCCTGCAACCAGATCGGGGATCAGGCCTTCAGAGCTGGAGCCCGGTGCCACCAAACCAATGATGGCCCCGCCCTTAAGTGGTCGCCAATAGCGCGCTCGAGGGTCGTCCTACGCGGAAGCTCGTCCGGCACGGTTGTACTTCGGCCGAAGACGAACCGCACGATCCCCTCGTCGTCCGGCTCCGCGGGTCGATACGCCGGCTGGAAGCGGCGCTGAAAGTGTAGGATATTTGCGGCTGGCGGCAAGTACTGCGCTAGTTGATCGTCGAGGAGCCAGGAGTGACATACGCCGATGTCATAGGTCTCCTCCGGGAAGTGCCGGGCGAAGAAAACACCGGCGCGTTCGAAGGAGGCGTCGCACGCTTGAGGCGTCAGTGGGCCATAGAACGCGGGGACGTGTACGCCTAGTGCCGGGGAGCCCGGCGCGTACGGCAGGCCAGCCTCGGCGACTGCCTTCCCCGTGCGGTTGCCGAGCGTTGAACGCTCGAACTGGAGCCGACCAAGCTGATAGATCGCACCGCGGAAATGCAACGTGATCCAGTCCGCATTGTCGAGCCCTCCCACCTGAAAGCGTCGGCGGTGTACTGCCATGTTTCGGCCAAGATCCGCCAGCGTGGGTCGGGAAACCTGGTCTGGAATCCCCTGCGCATGATAGTACTCCCTCACATGCGGCAGAACCGCCACGAAAACATAGACGTAGAAGTAGCGGTGCAAAACCCCCATGCTTTCCGGCAGCGGGGGGAAGGGCAGTGGGCCGTCGATCACGCCCATTTCCCGCACCATAGAGTGCGCACAGCGCTCCAGCAGCCACCATAGCCCTTCTGACCTCTCCATCGTCGGCAGAGAGTCAAGCAGGAAATCTATGTCCTCATGCGGCACCGCGAAGTCGAGCAGTATGGGGCGCAAGTCGTCCGTGGAGGGCAGCTCGATAGCGATGTCTGGCGCACCGATCGACTCCAGGTACTCGACCCACGTCGCCGTCGTTCGGTCCCCGACCAAGTGCTGCTTAAGCTCCGCCACGCTCAGCAGAGCATCCCGTCGTAGCGTCATCATAATCTCCTTGAACGGGGGCACAGAGCTCACCGATAGTCACCTGGGCGATTCAGACGGCGCCCATACGGTGGCAAGGGAATCCCAAAGGGAACGAACTGTGCGGTGAGGCGGGTGGGAGTCGGCTTAGAACAGGCTCCGCGCCTGTTTGATGAAGGTCGGGTCAAGCGTCTTCGTCTTGCCCGCGATGCCTTCGAGCGGCACAGATGACAGCTGCCAGCCCTTGATGACCACCATCTGGCCGAACTCACCCCGATGCGCCATCTCCACCGCGGTCGCGCCGTAGCGCGTGCCGAGCACCCGGTCGAAGGCTGACGGACTGCCGCCGCGTTGCAGGTGCCCCAGCACGACGGAGCGGGTCTCCCAGCCAAGACGCTCCTCGATCAACCGCGCGAGCGTCTCGCCCACCGCCTTCTCCGCCAGCTGCACGTGACCAAATGCGTCAGTCTTCGCGTTCTCTGGCAAGGACATATTGCCCAACTGTACCCCCTCCGCGACCACCACGAGCGCGTACGAACGGCCGCGCTCGCGCACCGTCTCGAGGTGCGTGTATAGCGCCTCCAGGTCCGGCTCCTCCTCCGGCAGGAGGATATAGTCCGCGCCACCCGCGACGCCACCGATGCCTGCGACCCAGCCCGCGTCGCGCCCCATGACTTCCACGACCATCGCACGGTGGTGGGATGCGGAGGTTGTCCGTAGCTTGTCGAGCGACTCGGTAACCGTGTTAACGGCGGTGTCGAAGCCGATGCAGTAGTCCGTCTCCGGCACGTCGTTGTCCATGGTCTTTGGCACGCCCACCACGGGAAGCCCCCGCCGCGAAAGCTCTGCTGCGACACTCAGCGTGTCGTCGCCGCCGATCGCGATCAGCGCGTCGAGCTTGTTCGCCTTGAAGTTCTCGATGACGGCGTTCATTGTGTCCTCGGAGCGCATGGGGTTTGTGCGCGAGGTGCCAAGGTTCGTCCCGCCCTCGTCGTAGATGCGCTCTGCCCATGCGTGGTCGATGGAGATCGTGTTGTTTTGCTGCACGCCCCTCCATCCGTCAAGGAAGCCGATCACCTGGTCGCCTTGCGCGAGGGCGGTAAGCGCCGCAGCACGGATCGTAGGGTTGAGGCCGGGGGCGTCACCCCCGCCGGTGAGCACGCCGATAATCATCGCAACCTCAGTCCTGCTATAATGTCGCCGCCTCGGCCGTTGAGTGCTGGTGCCGAAGGTGGGATTCGAACCCACACGAGGTTTCCCTCACTCGCTTTTGAGGCGAGCGTGTCTGCCGTTCCACCACTTCGGCTCCGCCAAAGTATAGGTGCCTGCCCGGTGTCAGTCAAGCGAGCGGAACCCCTGGGGCAGCGCCGCCGGAGATGGATCGGAGCGGATATCAACCGGGCCTGATCGGCTTCGGCGGCAACGCTTTTCCTGCCGGTTTGCCGGTGGCGCGATGATGGGCCGTGTAGAGCCGCAGCTCGATGGGGGTGACGATGTTCTCGCCGATCGATCCCGTGCCCTGTGTTGCCGCGGCGATCCGGGAGCGCGCGTGATCGAGCCGGGCGACGAGCAACTCGTCCGGGAGGCGCAGGCCGGGAATCTGCGCAGCTTCAATGCGCTTGTCGAGCGTCACGAGCGGTCTCTGTACAACCTCGTGCTGCGCCACGTCTCGGATCGCCAGCTCGCGGAGGATGTCACCCAGGAGGCGTTCATTTCCGCGTGGCGCGCCATTCATACCTTCAAGGGCGGTTCGTTCAAGGCGTGGCTGTTCCGCATCGCGGTAAACAAGGCCCGCGACCTGTATCGCAGCCGGAGCAGGCGCCCCGCCAGCTCCCTCGACGATATGCTGGAGCAGGGGGTCGGGCTGGGTTCTGAGGCCGACGCAGGTCCCGGGCCGGAGGATGCCGCCCTCAACGCAGCGACGGTCTCCGCCGTGGAGCAGTGCCTGCTCCGGCTGCCCGAGGAGCATCGGATTGTCGTGCTCCTCTC
>JAUJMR010000002.1:234742-343406 GCA_030446765.1 Chloroflexia bacterium | reverse complement strand
CTCGCCGCCTCGATCGTTCTGGCAATCGGCATGATCAGCGCGCTTGGGGGTTTGCCCGGTGCGAGTGACAGCACGATGATGAGTGCGGGTGGCAGCACAGAGCGAGCAGCGGGCCAGGGCGGTTCCGCAGGCGCAGAGACTGACCAGGCGCCCAGCAACGCCGCGAGTGCGCCCGGTGCGCCGGAGAGCGAAGCTCCCGCACAGGATGCCGGCACCCTGGCCGACGCGACTTCCGCCGCGGGCGGAGCCGCCGCCCAGGAAGGCGCAATAGCCTCAGGACAAGCGACCACCGGAACCTCCCGCCAAGCGCAGAGTGTCGCGCCAAAGGCCACCATAGCAACCAGTCAAAGCGTTTCTGGTGGCTCGGATGCCTCCGGCCAGCCCGGCCCAATTGCGACGCTGGCAGCTGATTCCCCCGCCGTAGAGGTCGCTTTGAGCAGTCCCACGCCTGATGTACGCGCAATGCTCGTAGCGCCAACCGTGACGCCCGTGCTTATGCGCGACACCCCACCTGCGTCTGAGGTCGCATTCGACAACGGCTCGGGGAACGGCTTGCTGGCCCTCCTTTTGGGTGTGATGTCCGCACTCGCCTTCGCGTTCTCCGCGTACTTCTTTGTCCGTGCCCGGACTGCGTGACCGCGCATCACACAAGCCATTCACGCCGTCCGAAACCTTAGGGCGGTTACGCCACGCCATACGATATACTCGGGGCGTGAATATGCTCGGTGATCTGCGCAACAAGCTCTTCCTCGGCTTCAGCATCGGGGTCGCCGTCGTGCTCGCGCTTATTATCTTCTCCGATCTGCGCGAGCTCGGCCGCACGCTGGAGGACTTCCGGTGGGAGTTCCTGCCGCTCATCCTCGGTCTGACGCTGGTCAACTACGGGCTGCGCTTCGTGAAGTGGCACTACTATCTCGCTCGTATTGGCGCGGGTGCGGTGCGGGTCGGGACCAGTCTCGTGATCTTCCTGAGCGGGCTCACGATGGCGATGACCCCCGGCAAGGTGGGTGAGATCCTCAAGAGCGTGCTGCTGCGCCGCGTTTCCGGCACGCCCGTCAGCGTCTCCGCCCCCATCGTCATGGCAGAGCGGCTCACGGACGGTGTGGCGCTGCTGATCCTGAGTGCAGGCGGATTGGTCCTGTTCCGGGTGGGCTGGCAGGTGCTGCTGCTGATCGGCATCGGCGCGCTCCTTATCATTGTCGTGAGCGCGACGGACATTGGACGGCACCTGATCCTCTCGCTCGCGGAGCGCCTGCCCTTCCTTCGTACCCGCACCGTGCATGTCACCGCACTCTACGACAGCTCCCGCAGCTTGCTCGCCCCCGTGCCGCTTGGGGTCGGCGTGGGTTTGGGTATCATCTCATGGGCGGGTGAGTGCGTTGCGTTTTACTTGGTGCTTGTGGGGCTCGGTCAGGAACCGAGTTGGCGGCTGCTCCTCCTTGCCGCGTTCGTGCTCGGCGCATCCACGCTGCTCGGCTCCGCATCGCTGCTGCCCGGTGGACTCGGCGTCGCGGACGCCACCGTCGCCGCACTCCTGCTGCTGACGCTGCCCGCTGGCGCGATGAACCGCTCGGAGGCCGTCGCGGCGACCTTGCTGATCCGCTTCTGCACCCTCTGGTTCGGCGCGGCGCTCGGCGTGCTCACCCTCCTGCTCGCCCGCCGTACCTTCGAGCTGCGCCCCGAGGCCGCGGCTCGCGAGTTGACCGGCAGCAACCTAGCCTAGTTTCGCTGTCCCGCCAGAGGGCCGCTGGAACCGGTACGGGTAGAAGAAATGCATGTTTCACCCTGGTGTTCACGGAGCAGCTTGACGCCTCTCGATGGGCCGTAATGAGTCGAGCCCCCGAGCCGGTGTGCTATACTGTCCCGAATAAAAAGGTAAGAATGGAAAGCAACGAGGAGGGACAATGCCGATACCAGCCGCCGAAAAGGCGCCGGTCGTAGAACAGTATAAGAAGCACGAGAATGATACCGGCTCCGCGGACGTTCAAATCGCGCTGCTCACGCAGAGGATACTGCACCTCACCGAGCACCTGCGGGAGCACAAGCACGATAACCATACGCGCCGCGGGCTACTGAAGATGGTCGGCCAGCGTCGCCGTCTGCTGCGCTATCTGCAGAAGAACGATATAGAGCGCTATCGCTCCCTCATTCAGAGCCTGGGTCTCCGCCGCTAAGGATGACATACCCGAGGCTATTCCTGCCGGGCACCCCCGCTTCGGCAAGCACTTCACGCCGGCGACGCTTCACTACGCGCCGCCAGCCATTCACGTTGATTTCGCCCAGGGTTTCGTACCCTGGGCTTTCTTGAGGAGTTCAAGGACCCGATATGGCTAGTAAATATGAAACGACATGGGCCGGGCGCCCACTTAGCATCGAGACCGGCAAGCTTGCCGAGCAGGCCAGCGGCGCAGTGCTCGTCCGCTACGGCGACACCGTGGTCCTCGCGACGGTCACCCGCTCGCAGAACCTGAGTACGCTTGACTTCTTCCCGCTCACGGTCCAGTACGAGGAGCGCATGTACGCCGCGGGCAAGATCCCCGGCGGCTTCATCCGGCGTGAGGGGCGTCCGTCAGAGAACGCAACGCTCACCGCCCGGCTCACCGACCGGCCCTTGCGCCCGCTCTTCCCGAAGGGCTACAAGTACGAGGTGCAGGTCGTGAACACGGTGATGAGCACCGACCAGCAGAACGAGCCCGATCTGCTCTCCGTGATCGGTGCCAGCGCCGCGCTGTGCATCTCCGATATCCCGTTCGAGGGGCCGGTTGGCGCGGCGCGCGTCGGCTATATCAATGAAGAGTATGTGCTCAATCCCACCGCGGATCAGCGCGAGGAAAGCCTGCTGGACCTCACCGTCGCGGCCACCGCGGACGCGGTCCAGATGGTCGAGGGCGCGGCGAAGGAACTCCCGGAATCTGTCATGCTCGGTGCGATTCAGTTCGCGCACGAGCAGATGCAGCCCATCCTCGACCTGCAGAAGCAGATGATTGCGGAAGCCGCGAAGCCGAAGCATGACTTTGTCCTCCCGGAGGCCGATGAGGAGTTTGCTGGCCGTATACGTGCCATCGTCGCCGACGATCTGCGCCAGGCCGTATATAACCCCAACAAAGCAAGCAGGGAAGCGGCCATCGCCGCCGTCCGCACCCGCCTGAACGAGACGCTCGTGAGCGAGGATGGGGAGAACCCTGACGCGACAATGAAGCGAGCGGGCCGCGAGTTCGAGGCGATCCTGAAGGAGCTCGTCCGCAGCCGCATTCTCGATGAAGGCATCCGCCCGGACAACCGGGGCACCAAGGAGGTCCGCCCTGTGAGCGCCGAGGTGGGGCTGCTCCCGCGGGCGCACGGCTCGGGCGTCTTCACGCGCGGCCAGACGCAGGTCGTGAGCGTCGTGACGCTCGGCACGCGCCGGGAAGAGCAGACGATCGATGACCTTGGGATCGCGGACACGAAGCGCTTCATGCACCACTACAACTTCCCGCCGTACAGCACCGGCGAGACCAAGCCGATGCGCGGCCCCAGCCGTCGCGACATCGGCCACGGTGCGCTCGTCGAGCGCTCGCTGCTTCAAGTGATGCCCGAAGAGGAGGCGTTCCCCTACACCGTCCGCGTCGTTTCCGAGGTGGTCAGCTCGAACGGCTCCAGCTCGATGGGTAGCGTTTGCGGCTCTACCCTCGCGCTGATGGATGCAGGCGTGCCGATCAAGGCTCCCGTGTCCGGTGTCGCGATGGGCCTGGTCACGGATGAGCAGGGCAGGCACGCGGTGCTCTCCGACATCCAGGGCATTGAGGACGCACTCGGCGACATGGATCTCAAGCTCGCGGGCACGGAGAACGGCGTTACCGGTTTCCAGATGGACCTCAAGCGCGCCGGTGTCAACGAGATCCTGCAAGAGGCGTTCGAACAGGCGCGCGAGGCGCGGGCGTTCATACTCGGCAAGATGCTGGAGGCCGTCCCAACGGTCCGCGGTGAGCTTTCCGGGTACGCGCCGCGCATCATGACGATTCACATCAACCCCGAGAAGATCGGTGCGGTGATCGGCCCAGGCGGGAAGATCATCCGCGGCATCACCGAGTCCACCGGCGCGCAGATCGATATCGAGGACGACGGCTCGATCCTGATCTACTCGACCGACGGCCCGAGTGCGGATGCTGCCCGCGCGCGCATCGAGGCGATCACGAAGGACGTCGAGGTTGGCCAGCAGTACCGCGGCAAGGTCGTGCGGGTTATGCCATACGGCGCGTTCGTGGAGCTGCTCCCCGGCAAGGACGGGCTCGTCCACATCAGTGAGCTGGCCGAGGGCCGCGTCGAGCGCGTCGAGGACGTCGCGAAGGAAGGCGACGAGATCGAGGTGATGGTCACCGACATCGACCGTAACGGCAAGGTGAGCCTCTCGCGCCGCGCGGTGCTCACGGGCGAGATGCCCACGCCGAAGGGGCCACGACCGTTCAACGGTCCCGGAGCTGGCGGCCCTGGCGGCCCGCCTCGCGGCGGTGACCGAGGCGACCGACCCGGTGGCGACCGCGGCGAGCGGCGTGACCGAGGTGACCGCGGTCCAGCCCGCTTCGAGCGCGGTGGCAGAGACGAACACGGCGAAGGCCGTCCGCCGCGCCAGGAGGACCGGCCCCGCGAGCAGGCACCTCGCGAGAGCTCCGCGCGCGGTTTCCAGCCGAGTGGCCGTGGCCAGATGGACAACCGGGGCCTCCCTCCGCGCGAGGACTAAGCGCGGACCGGTCTAAGACAATATGAGAGGGGCGGCATGGTGCCGCCCCTCTCAACATTTCCGGTCACGAGTTGGTGGCCGCTACTCCGGCTTGAGATACAGCGCGCCAAGCGGTGGAAGTGTGAGCGCAGCGGAGCAGGGGCGACCATTGTACGGATGGGTTTCCCCTTGCACCCGGCCAAGATTTCCGATGCCAGAGCCACCGTACTGCTCAGCGTCGGTGTTCAGCAGCTCGCGATAGCCCACTGCTTCGGGCACCGGGATCCGGTACTCGTAGCGCGGCACAGGCGTGAAGTTGTACACGCACAGTACGGTCTCTCCCGCTCGCGAGCGACGTAGCCAGCACAGCACGGAATTGTCGCTGTCGTTATAGTCCAGCCACTCGAAGCCCGCATGTTCGTGGTCGAGTTCGTGGAGCGCAGGTTCCTCCCTATGCAGGCGGTTGAGGTCGCGAACGAGATCGCGGATTTGCGCGTGTGGTTGGTACAGCAGCGCCTGCCATTCCAGGCTTCCCTCGTGGTTCCACTCACTGCGCTGCCCGAACTCCCCACCCATGAAGATCAGCTTCTTGCCTGGGTGCCCGTGCTGGTACGCGTGAAGCAGGCGCAGGTTCGCGAACTGCTGCCACTCGTCGCCTGGCATCTTGTGCAGCATACTGCGCTTTCCGTGCACCACCTCATCGTGCGAGAGGGAGAGCACGAAGTTCTCGTCGTAGGCGTATACCATCGAGAATGTGATCTCGTTCTGGTGAAAACGGCGATGGATGGGGTCGTTCGCGAAGTACTCCAGCGTGTCATGCATCCAGCCCATGTTCCACTTGAAGCCAAAACCAAGCCCGCCGTCATATGTTGGCCGCGACACACCGGGCCACGCAGTGGACTCCTCGGCGATCGAAAACGCGCCGCCGCCCTCGGAGTAGACGAGTTCGTTCACCTCCTTGACGAAGTCGATTGCTTCCAGGTTCTCGCGGCCACCGAAGCGGTTCGGCGACCACTCGCCGTGTTCCCTGCTGTAGTCAAGGTACAGCATCGAGCTCACGGTATCGACGCGAAGACCGTCTATGTGGTACTCCCGCAGCCAGTACAGCGCGTTCGAGACGAGGAAATTTCGTACCTCGTGCCGGGCATAGTTGAAGCTGTACGTGCCCCAGTCCGGCTGGATGCGCCGCTGCGGGTCCGCGTGCTCGTAGAGATACGTGCCATCGAAGCGCGCCAGGCTGTGAACATCCACCGCGAAGTGGGCCGGTACCCAGTCGAGTATGACGCCCACCCCCTCCTGGTGGAAGCGGTCGACGAAACGCTGAAAGTCGGTGGGGCTGCCGAAGCGGCTGGTCGGGGAGAAGAAGCCGGTTACCTGGTAGCCCCATGAGCCGTCGTAGGGGTGCTCGTGGACGGGCATCACCTCGACGTGCGTGAAGTTATTCTCCCGGCAGTAGGGCGCAAGCTGGTCCGCGATCTCCGCATAGCTCAGCCACGAGCCGTCGTCATGCCGCCGCCATGAGCCGAGGTGTACCTCGTACACGCTCATCGGCTCGTGGTACGGACTGCACTCCCGGCGGCGCGCCATCCACTCCCCATCGTTCCACTCCATCGCTTGGATATCCGCGACGATGGAGGCCGTTTTGGGCCGTAATTCGGAGGCGAACGCGAGGGGGTCTGCCTTCTCGTACTCCATACCATCCGCGCCCCGGATCGCGAACTTGTACCGCTCGCCGACCGTGAGAGCAGGCAGGAAGATCTCCCACACGCCGGATGGCCCCATCGAACGCATTGGGTGGGTACGGCGGTTCCAGCCGTTGAAGTCGCCGCATACGCTAACGCCTCGTGCGGACGGTGCCCAAACCGCGAAGCTCACGCCCGCTACGCCGTCGATCACTCTCGGGTGCGCGCCGAGCACATCGTACAGCCTGCGATGCGAACCCTCGCCGATGTAGTACAGATCCTCCTGGCCGATGGTGGGCAGGAAGCGGTAGGGATCCTCCTGCGTCCAGACGTGGTCGCCGCTGGCGAACTCCAGTGTGTATGGGAACACGGAGCGGCGGCGGGGGATGACGCCAGCGAAGAGTCCTGCGGGGTGCACCCGGCCGAGGTCAATGCGACTTCGCCGTCCGCCCGACTCTAGAAGCGTCACACGGGTGGCGGTGGGGGACCAAACGCGCACCTGCAATCCACTCTGGGAGGAGTGCATGCCCAGGTATGCGTGGGGATCGTTCAGCGTCCCGGAGAGCAAGCCCTGCACTTCTGGATCGGAAAGCGTCAGCGTCATTGATTACGTACCTCCTCGCCCCCACCCTTCAAAACGTGCTTCAGTATCGCCATGGACCGGCCACGCAACTCGTAGATCTCACCGTCGAGATAGACCTCCGGATTGGTCCGCTCATCGGGGCGGAACGTATCGAGTACCAGCGCCCACACGCCACCCTCCGGGATCGACGGTGGGTGGAACCGGACGGGATCGTCGTTCGAATTCATCATTATAAACATGGTGTCGTCCCGGACGGGACGGCCGTGCTCGTCCGTGAGGTCCTTGGGCGTACCGGAGAGCCACACGCCGAGCGAACGCGTGCGCTGGTTGTGCCACTCGTCACCGGTCATCTCCACACCGTCCGCGCGCAGCCAGAGGATGTCGCGTTCCCCCTCGCGCGGTGGCAGGTCGCGGAAGAACTCCCGCCGCCGAAGGATAGGGTGTGCCCGGCGGAGCGCGGTCATGCGGCGGGTCCATGCCAGGATCCCGTCCTGCGCGGATGTCAGCTTCCACGGGTGCCACGAGATCTTGTTGTCCTGACAGTACGCGTTGTTATTGCCCCGCTGCGTCCGAGCCACCTCGTCTCCCGAGAGCAGCATCGGCACGCCCTGAGAGACAAAAAGGGTCGTGAGGAAGTTGCGTATCTGCCGCAACCGCAGCTCGCGGACTGCGGGGTCGCGCGTCTCGCCCTCGGCGCCGCAGTTCCAGCTCAGGTTGTTGTCGGATCCGTCGCGGTTGTTCTCGCCGTTCGCTTCGTTGTGCTTTCCGTCGTAGCTGACCACGTCGCGGAGGGTAAACCCGTCGTGTGCGGCGACGAAGTTGATACTCGCATACGGGCGGCGCTCGTTGTGCGCGTACAGGTCGCTGCTGCCGGCGAGCCGCGATCCCAGCTCCGCAAGCTGGTTCGGATCGCCACGCCAGAAGCGGCGGACAGAGTCCCGATACTTGTCGTTCCATTCGCTCCAGGGCGGCGGATAGTTCCCCGCCTGATATCCGCCAGTACCGAGATCCCACGGTTCCGCGATGAGCTTCACACGCGCCAGCACCGGGTCCTGCGCCACGGCCTGCAGGAACGCGCTCCGCTGGTCGAATTGCTCGCCATTACGCGCCAGCGTGGTGGCGAGGTCGAAGCGGAAACCGTCCACGTGCATCTCCTCGACCCAGTAGCGCAGGGAGTCCATCACGAGCTGCAGCGTGCGTGGGTGGGTGAGGTCCGTCGCGTGGCCGCAGCCGGTGCTGTCGGCATAATAGCGCGGGTTCTCGTGGACGAGCCGGTAATACGATCCGTTATCCAGGGCACGGAACGCCAGGGTCGGCCCCAAGTGGTTCCCCTCGGCGGTGTGGTTGTACACGACATCGAGCAGTACCTCCAGCCCGGCCGCGTGCAGCGCCTGCACCATCCCCTTGAACTCCGCGACCTGGCCACCGCGCGAGCCTGCTGCGCTGTAGCGGCCCTCAGGCGCGAAGAAACCGAGCGTGTTGTAGCCCCAGTAGTTACTGAGCTTTCGCCGCATGAGATGCTCGTCCTGGACATACGCGTGCACGGGCAACAACTCCACGGCCGTCACGCCGATGCCCTGGAGGTAGTCGATCACGCTTGGGTGGGCGAGGCCGGCGTACGTGCCGCGCATAGCCTCCGGTACGTGCGGACACAGCTTCGTGAGGCCGCGCACATGCGCTTCGTAGATCACGGTATCGGACCAGGGGGTGTGCGGCGCCTGGTCGTGGCCCCAGTCGTAGGCCGGGTCGACTACGATACCTTTCGGTACGTATGGCGCGCTGTCTGAGGTCTCCATCACCAGGTCGCGATTCTCGTCCCCGGTCACCGGGTAGCCATAGACGGCCGGCGACCAATCCACACCACCACTGATCGCATAGGCATACGGGTCCAGGAGCACTTTGTGAGGATTGTGGCGCAGCCCATGGGCCGGGTCATGGGGTCCGTGCACGCGGTAGCCGTAGAGCTGCCCCGGTGGGATACCGGCAACGCAGGTATGCCACACCCCCGCAGTGCGCTCCACCAACTCCACGCGATCGGTTTCCTCCGTGCCCGACTTCCCGTCGAAGAGGCACAACTCCACCCGGTTTGCGGAACCAGCATATACGGCAAAGTTCGTGGCGGTTTCGTTCCATGTCGCACCCAAAGGGTACGCGTCGCCGTGTTGGGTTATTCGTGGCAAGCAGGTTATCCTTCAAGCGCCTTGAGCACTCTACCCAGGGAGCCTGTCCGAGCGGTTGATCATTATCCATTGGCATACCGTTCGGCCTGCGATGGGAGAGCGGCGTCGTTTCGTTTTACCGGATCGTTTGCCGCTGGTTTTCCACGGTCACCGTCTCACGCTCCCAGGAGCCGGCGGACCCCCGCGGCGGGGATGTACAACCATTCGGGGCGGTTGTTCAACTCGTAGCGCACCTCGTACAGAACTTTCTGAAGCTCGAAGTGCGCGAGCAACCGGCCGTGCGCAGCCTCATCGCGCGGCAGAATCGCGGGTTCCGTGCCACTCGCAGCCGCGTGGTATGCCTCGAGAAATCGGTTGCGCACGATGCGTTCCCACGCTGCTGCCATGTCTTCGGATGCGTGGTCGAGCGCCGCGGCGTGCGCGGCGTAGCTGAAAGAGCGGACCATTCCTGCAACGTCCACCAGGGGCGATCGCAGCTCGCGGCGTTCTGCAAGGCTCCGCGCGGGTTCGCCCTCGAGGTCGAGAATATACAACTTGCCGTCCCGCCCCCGCAGAACCTGGCCGAGATGATAGTCACCATGGACGCGCATCTGGAGGCCCACCGCCTCGGGCGTGGGCAGTTGTACGGCATCGGTCACCCGTCGGAGCGCTTCGAGCAACTCGGGTGCGTAAGTATCGCTGTGTTGCAGCAAGCTAGCCGTTTCGTCCGCTTCCCGGCGCAGGTCCGCCGCCCATCGCTCGAGAACCTCCCCAGGCACCGCCTGCGGCGCCATCTCTTCCGACTTGGCGCTCGCGAGCGCCGCGTGCAGGCGAGCGGTCGCCTCCCCCAGGGCACCCGCGAAGTCCAGCGTGTTGCGCTCGGCCTCTAGATACGTGCCCAGAGCGTCCGGTCCCTGCGCCTCGACCATCGCGCGCCTGGCGGTGTCGACTGCCCACGACCATCCATCGCCCTCGTTCGGCACGTATTGCTGCAGCAGCAGCGCATCCACGCTATAACCATCTGCACTCTCTAACCGCGCGGTGGCCAGAACCGGAGGGATCAGGTCGAAGTTTGCCTCAGTGGAGAGGTATCTCCCGAGTTCGACTTCCGGATTCGTGCCGCGCTCGAGCCGTCGGTACACCTTGAGGATGCAATGCTCGCCGTACACCACGGAGCTGTTGCTCTGCTCCACGCCGGCGAGCCGCGCCTCACCAGTACAGTCTTCAGTACCTAGCCCTGTGGGCTCGCACACAAGCGCTGCGCGGTAATCCTGTCGCCGCGCGCCGGAGAGGACGAGGTTCAAGAGCTCATCGCACACGGCGGCATTTTCAAGCGCGTCGATCACCACTCGTTGCTGTCCGTCGCGCTCCCCGGTCACGAGGTAGAGCTGGTGCTGCGTTTCCAAGCCCGTTGTGTCCGTGACCCCGACGACAAAGATGCACGCACCGCTCTCGAGCTCGACCCATCGCTCGATTGACGCAGTATGCAGCGAGCGAGACTGCCCACCGAACCACCGCTGCGCCTGCAGATAGCCGGGGATCTGCAGCTCTAATGCGGTGCGCTCGTGGGCGTCGTGGAGGGCGTCGACCAAACGCTCGTGGCGCGCATCGATATACAGCTCCTGTCTAGCCGGGATCAATGGAGGTCCTCCTCGGACTTGAGCTCAAACCAGTAAAAGATGTGCGGGCCAAAGGTCAACAGATACGGGAGCTGGCCGATGCGCGGGAACGTATTCTTGCCGAAAAGCTCCATGGGATACAGCCCCTCGAAGTCGCTCAGGTCGAGCTCCGCCGCCTGGGAGAAGCGGGAGAGATTGCACGCGATCAGCACACGGGTGCCCTCATGCTCGCGGACAAATGCCAGCACCTGTCGGGTCGTTGGGTGGAGGAACCGGATGCTACCTCGGCCGAAGACGGGATACTGTCTGCGGATGCCGATCACGCGCTTGATCCACTGCAAGAGTGAGGTCGGCGTGCGCTCCTGCGCCTCGACATTGATACCCTCGTAGCCGTACACGGGGTCGCGGATGGGTGGCATATACAGCTTCTGCGGATCCGCGCGCGAGAAGCCGGCGTTGCGGTCGCCGCTCCATTGCATCGGCGTGCGAACCCCGTCGCGGTCGCCCAGGTATATGTTGTCTCCCATGCCGATCTCGTCGCCATAATAGATGGCCGGCGTGCCGGGCAAACTGAACAGCAGCAGGTAGAGGAGCTGCATCCGGCGGAAGGAGTTCTCGACAAGGGGTGCGAGCCGGCGGCGAATGCCGATGTTCACCCGCATTCGCGGGTCCTGCGCGTATTCGTAGTACAGATAATCGCGCTCTTCGTCCGTCACCATCTCGAGCGTGAGCTCGTCGTGGTTTCGCAAGAAGAGACACCACTGGGCACTCTCCGGTATCTGCGGGGTCTGCCGCAGGATCTCCGAAATCGGGTACCGGTCCTCGCGGCGCAGCGCCATGAACAAGCGCGGCATCAAGGGGAAGTGGAATGCCATGTGGCACTCGTCGCCGTCACCGAAATAGGGGAGCACATCCGCAGGCCACTGATTTGCCTCCGCGAGCAGCATCCGGTTCTCCCAGCCGTTATCCATGAAGGCGCGGAGCTCTTTGAGGAACGCATGGGTCTCGGGCAGGTTCTCGCAGTTCGTCCCCTCGCGCTCGAAGAGGTATGGCACAGCGTCGAGTCGCAGGCCATCCACGCCGAGGTTGAGCCAAAACGCACAGACGTCGAGGATCTCCTGCCGAACCTTTGGGTTGTCGTAGTTCAGATCGGGCTGGTGGCTGAAGAAGCGATGCCAGAAGTATTGCCCGGCTTCGTGGTCCCACGTCCAGTTCGAGCGCTCGGTGTCGGTGAAGATGATGCGAGCGTCCGAATACCGCTCCTCGTTGTCGCTCCAGACGTAGTAATCGCGGTAGGCTGAGTTAGGATCGCTTCGGGCCTGAATGAACCACTCATGCTGGTCCGATGTGTGGTTGACAACGAGCTCCGTGATGACCCTGATGCCACGCCGGTGAGCCTCGTCGAGGAAATGCTCGAAATCGTGGATCGTACCGTAGTCCGGATGGAGGTTGCGAAAGTCGGAGATGTCGTACCCGCCATCCCGGAGCGGGGAGGAATAGAACGGCAGGAGCCAGACGCAGTCAACGCCCAGGGACTGGATATAGTCGAGTTGGCTGGTGAGACCGGGAATGTCACCGTTGCCGTCATTGTTAGAATCGAAGAACGAGCGGACGCTCACTTCATAGATGATGGAGTCCTTGTACCAGTCGCGAGCAGACGTGATGGGTGTCGGGTACGACATGGACGAGTGTTTCCTCCAATCGGACGTGCTGACGCAACGGCATGCACCCCACGGGTGCAACGCTTCTTAGAATATGGGTTCCCGGTATGCCACGTCAAACCGTGGCGTGGCACAACGAAGGAGTACCGCACATGGCAATCCACCCGCAGACCGCTATCGGCCAGGTGAGTCTCACGATTGCTGATCTCGACCGGTCGGTCGCGTTCTATACCGATACACTCGGTTTCCGGATCCTGCACCAAGACGGCCTTTCCGCGGCACTCACAGCGAACGGCGAGCAGCCGTTGGTCTTCCTGACTGAGGAGGCTGGAGCACAGCCGCAGCCTGCGGGCACGACCGGCCTCTACCATTTCGCGATCCTAGTGCCTTCCCGTGCCGACCTGGGCCGGTCGCTCCGGCGCCTGCACGAAACAGGGTACTCGCTCTCCGGGGCGTCGGATCACTACGTCAGCGAGGCGCTGTATCTCGACGACCCGGACGGGAACGGGATCGAGATCTACCGCGACCGTCCGAAGGCCAAGTGGCCGGCACGGGACGGAAACCTCCAGATGGGAAACGCCCAGCTCGACGCGCAGGGCATCCTTGAAGAAGCGGAGCGGAATGGGCGCGCCTGGGATGGGCTCGCGCCGGAAACTCGTATCGGCCACATCCACCTGCATGTCGGCGATCTGGCCGCTGCGGAGGCGTTCTATGTCGGCGTGCTCGGGTTCGAGGTGATGCAGCGGTGGGCTGGGCAGGCGCTGTTCGTCTCTGCTGGGGGGTATCACCACTACATCGGCCTGAACACCTGGGCGGGCGTCGGAGCGCCGCCCCCACCCCCCGGCAGCGCGGGACTCCGGGAGTACGCGATCGAGCTGCCGGACGCCGCGGCGCTTGAGGAGGTGATCGAGCGCATGGACAGGGCTGGGGTATTGTCCGAGCGCCAGGCGGCAGGTGCCACGTTGCGCGACCCGTGGGGGAATGGCATCGTCTTACACAGCGTGCCGGTGGATACGGCGGAGGAATCAGTTAGCGGGCTGACGAACTCTTAGGCATAGAAACCTCAGAGACGCTAACCGCGGCGATAACATCAGCGTTCCACGTATCCCTGGACCGTCATTGACGCACCGGTTGCCGGCTCGTATACTTCCGGTTTCTAGCAGTTGGCTTCGGTACCGTCCTGCCAAGTGGGGAGACAAAGCGCATGCATATCGCCTTCGTCAACCCGCAGGGCAATTTCGATGCGGCCGGCAGTTATATGACCGCCCACCCGGACTTCGGCGGTCAGCTCGTCTACGTGCGAGAGGTCGCGTTCAGGCTCGCGGCGATGGGACATCGGGTCGACATACTTACCCGGCAGGTGATCGACCCCGAGTGGCCCGAGTTTGCGACAGCCGAGGATGGGTATCCCGGGCATCCCAACGTGCGGGTGCTGCGCTTTGCATGTGGTCCCGAGCAGTTTCTTCGCAAGGAGGAATTGTGGCCCCACCTGCGGGAATGGGTGGATCGCATCGTCGCCTGGTATAGGGCCGAGCGCGCTTGGCCGGATCTTTGCACCGGACACTACGCGGATGGCGGGCTGAGTGCCGCGCTGTTGCAGGTGCAATCGGGGGTGCCTTACACATTTTCCGCCCATTCTCTTGGCGCGTGGAAGCTGGATGGCTTGCTTCGGGCATGCGCAACCGGGCACGCGAATGCCCTGCTCGAAGCTGACGCGTGCTACAACTTCGGCGCGCGGCTTGCTGCTGAGCGCGCGGCGATGGGGCGGGCCGCGGCGATCGTCACGAACAGCTCCATCGAGCGCTGGATGCAGTACGCCCACCCGGCATACGTGGACGCGGTCGATCCCCGGGATGAGCGCCGGTTCGCGGTGATTCCGCCAGGGGTAGACCTCGGGGTCTTCGGTGCCGAGGCGCGCAGTCCACGGGAGGCCCAGGTACGATCGACCATCTCGGCGGCGCTGGCTCGGGACGTCGCGCCCGAGCGGCGTGACCTGCCTGCCGTGATCGCGTGGAGCCGTCTGGACCCGAAGAAGAATCACATCGGCCTCGTACGCGCGTTCGCGGGCAGCCCCGCTCTGCGCGAGCGGGCGAACCTTCTGATGATCATCCGCGGTCTGCGTGATCCTCTGCGCACCAGCCCGGTCGCCGACGCGCCTTTCTTGCGAACAATCGTCGACGAGATAGAGGTCGCTAACCTGTGGGGGAGCGTGTCGGCGTTCAGCCTGGAGGGGCAGGATGCGCTCGCCGCCCTCTATCGCTGGGGAGCGGAGACCGGTGGTGTCTTCTGCCTGCCGTCCGAGCACGAGCCGTTCAGCCTGACCCTGATCGAGGCGATGGCTACTGGGCTCGCGGTCGTCGCGACCAGCAACGGCGGTCCCCGCGAGATCACCGCCAACGGCCGCTGCGGGCTCCTGGTGGACCCGACCGATCAGCATCATATCGCCGAGCAGCTTCTGCGGCTCCTCAGCAGCCCCGTGCTGCGTGCCGCCCACGGTCAGCGAGGTCGCGAGCGCGTGCTGAAGCGGTACAATTGGGAATCCACCGCACAGGGGTATGTGCGGCTCGCGCGACAGATCGCCGCCGGGAAGCGGGTGGGCGACGCAACCTTCCCCCTGCCTGAGTTCCCGCTTGCCCCGGCATCGCTTCCGCGACTGGGATCCTGGCGGTGTGCTGCCGAGAAAGTTTGCGAGGCGGCCGCGGCTGTGTCCTTATAGTTCGTATGAGCGCAGGGGGCGTCTAACCCAGTTGCACCTCCGCGCGCGCGGTACCTGCCCGTGCGTGGCGGGCGATGAGCCGGACCGTGCCGCCCGTGGGCGCACGGACCACCCATTCCACCTTCGCGCGGTCGTCGGTGGGATCCACGTTCCACACGCTCGGTGCCGAGGGTTTGTACGCGCGACCTTCGAGCTGCCCAATTTCCTCGCGCACCTCACCGGTTACCAGTTCCGCTCCTTCGGGCAGCTCGATCTCGCAAACCACGTCGCGCACGACCTTCTTCTCCATTGCCTTCTTCGTAACGTACGTCGGCAGCCAGCCGGTGTTCTGGACCACCAGGCGCACCCGGTACGCGCCGTCACCGATCGCGGTCGCCTGAACGTCGAACAGCTCCAGCCGCGGCGAGATCAAGAGGTGCCACGTTAGCCACGCAGGGAAGCGGGCTACCTCCGCTTCCAGGAACTGCGGCGGTGGGTTGCGGAAGGCATAGAGGGCGTCCCAGCCGCCGATCTCGACCGGCCCGAGTTGCGGGTGCTCGAAGGGTCGCCAGTCTACGAAGCCTTTGCCACCCAGCGCCTGGTCGCTCCAGCGCAGGAGCTTGAGATCGTCCTCGAACGGGTGCTCGCGATACCACTCGATGAACTTGAAGTCCTCGATACCTGCCTGCTGTTGAGGGCTCCAGATCTCCACGGTCCAGGAGAACACCCCCATGTGATCGTACATCCAGTCGTCGAATCCACCTCGGATGTACTGCTTCGGGAAGTACAGAAAGTCGTGATACACCGAAACGTTCGGATAGCCCGTGATCTCCGTGCCCTTCGTGCCGATCTTCCGGTAGGTCCAGATGTCCTCAGCCGGGAACTCGTCGTCGCTCTTGTCGCTGTACGGGCGGAGCAGGACACCGGACCACGTATGGAAGGTGACGGCGCCGGTGATGTTCTGGTGCGATGCGATGAACGCCGCGACCGCACGCACCTCCGGCTCGGATGTGGGGTAGGGACCCGCGCCGCGCTGCTCGTGCTCCTGATGCCAGCCCGAAGGCCAGTTGCGATTTAGGTCGAGACGCTCGCGGTCCGGCTTGAGGAGCACGAGCGCACCGTCGTACCCGTCGATCCGCCCCTCGGGCAGCACGCGGTAGTACTCGCCGCCGACATCCGTCGGCTCGCGACGCACGAGCAGACGGGGCTCTTCCGAGCTCACCTTCCACGGGCCGTTCGGGTCGCGTACGCGCATCTGCAGCATCCGCCCGTCGCCGTCGATGTCCTCCTCCACGAGTCCGCGGGGCGCTTCCTCATCGTACGGATACGGGCGCGTGCTGGAACGAATGATCTTCGGCTGGTCCGCGAGCGCCCACTCCGCACCGTCCGGATTCATGCGCGGGCAGATGTAGTACACGCGCGAGTCGAGGCACTGCGTGATCTGTGGATCGGTGCCGTATCCGGTAACGAGCTTCTCGATGAAGTACAGGCACGCGCTGGAAGGAGACACCTCGCTGGCGTGAATGTTCCCGTCGATCCACAGCGCCGGCTTCTCGGTGTCCGCCGTGTCCTGGCGGGTCACGGTCAGGAGCCAGATATCCCGGTCCTCGTGACTGCGCCCGATGCTCTCGATACGCACCAAGTTGGGATTTTCGTCGGCATAGGCTCGGAGGATACAGGTCAGGTCCTCGTAGCGGTAGTAGGTATCGAATTGGACGTCGGGCACGGCAGGTCACCTCCTGAGTGTATGGCATGGGCACAGTCCGCTTTCTACCATCGCTTGGGCACCGGTGTCAACAATAGGTCCTTTGGACTACGCGAATATGCGCCTCGTGCCCGATGTGTACAGTCGATGGGGAGGGCTACCATGAAGGTCTAATCAGGGAGGTTAAGGTTCATGGTGTTTCTCGTATTTTTCGTATTGGCCGCGCTACTCGGCGTTGGGCTGTCCCTCGGGGGCGGTTACCGGGTTCCGGAGCTCACGGACGAGCAGGTGAACGACTGGTTTCGGGGCTCCCGCTCCCTCAGCCAGACGGACTAACGGTAGACTGCCCGGCGCTTGGCCAAAGGGCAGACACCGGCGGGGCGAGGTGGTAATTACCACCTCGCCCCGTCACTTCAACAAGATCAACCCGTGCGGGCGATTCTGATTGCCGCCACGCTCCCCATACTCGCCGAGATTACCACGCGGCCGCCGTTTCCTCCTCACCACCCCTGGTCCAATCTGCCGTCTCCAATAGGCTATCCCCGGCGCGCGGTGAGCTCGAGATGCACGCGCGGCCACGGAGCGGTCAGAACCATGCGCCAGTGATTGGCGTGACCACTTCGGTGTGCGGCAAGGCGGAGCAGAGCACGCTTCGTCGCCTCCCGCTGACGATCTTCCTGCACGACCCTGACCATGTCGTAGGCGTTGTATGGTAGCACGCTTGTATTCCTTTCACTGCCTCTTTCACCTACGTTGATCGTACTACCGAAAGATGGCATAATTGGTCCTAATTGAGCTGACCGCAGGGAGAGAGTAGGTACGCATGTATCATCCCACGGCGCGGGTGCTTGCGGTGCTGGAACTACTGCAATCGCATGGGCGGATGACGGGCGGTGAGCTGGCGCGACGCCTGGAGGTAAACGTCCGAACTGCCCGTCGCTATGTGGAAACGCTCCAGGATCTGGGGATTCCCGTGGAGGCGGAGCGTGGGCGATACGGCGCATACCGCCTGCGGCCGGGCTACAAACTGCCGCCCCTGATGTTCTCCGAGGACGAGGTCCTCGCGCTTACGCTCGGGCTGCTCACGGCGCGCAAGCTTGGATTGTCCTCAGCGGCTCCGGCGGTGGAGAGTGCCCTGGCAAAGACCGAGCGCGTGCTGCCCGAGGGGTTGCGTGACCGGGTGCGGGCGGTCGAGGAAACGCTCGTGCTCGGGGTGCGCCGTGCGGCAGTTGCCCCACCGAACGCCGTCGTGGTCGCGCTCAGTTCCGGCGCGCGGGATCGGCATCGTGTCTGGATGCGCTACAAGTCCTCGACGGGTGAGGAGACGGAGCGAGACTTCGACCCATACGGGCTGGTGTACCGCGACGGACGGTGGTACGCGACCGGCTACTGTCACCTACGGCGCGGGCAGCGACTCTTCCGGCTGGATCGGATCCTTGTCGTGGAGCCGCGCGAGGAGCGATTTGAGCGTCCCGTGGCGTTCGATGCCCTCGCGGAGGTGGAGCGATCAATCGCGAGCCGGCCGGGGAGTGGGCGATCGAAGTTCTGCTTCAGACAACGATCGAGGAGGCACGCGAGGCGGTGTCACCGGTCGTGGCCCTGCTTTCGGAAACGCCGGACGGGGTGCTGCTGCACGGCAACACGAGTGATCTGCCGTGGATGGCGCGGTATCTCGCGGGCCTGGGTTTTCCTTTGTCGGTTCGCCAGCCGCCAGAGCTCCGAGCGGCGCTGCGCGACCACGCCATCAAGGTGGCGGGTTTCGCCGAATGCACCGGTTGACCACGGTCGCGCGTGCCGCTCTTGGTTCGGCTCGAGGACCGGCACGAGCGTCACTATACGCGCGAGGTGATTACGACGTCGCACTGAGCGCACTGGCAGACCGCATTGAGCCGCGGGACTCGGCACGATCGTCGGTTACAACGGCTCTATGCGGAAGAGGTGCGGGCTCCACGTGCGGATCCAGGCGGACGTAGTTGGACAGGCCCCACCACTCGTACCGCGCGTTCGTGAGCAGGTCGTAGAGTGCGTAAAGAAACTGCCCCCGTCCAGGCCGAGCGCCGCGGTCGAGGTGCAGCGTCGTCTCCTGGGTGTTGTGCGGGTCAACGTTGACCACCGCGAGCACCCGGTTGCTTCCATCCTCGCTCATCTTGCTGTACGCGATGATGTTCGGGTTTTCGGGGTAGTGGAAGCGCAGGTTCCGGTGTCGTTGCAGCGCCGGGTTGCAGCGCCGCGCCTCGTTCACCCGCTCGATGTAGCCGATGATGTTCCCGGGCGCCTCCCAGTCGCGCACCGGATCTCGTACTTCTCGGAGTCCAGGTACGCTGCCGGGTCGCACCGGCACGTTCTCGATCAGCTCGAAACCGCTATATATGCCATACGTAGGCGAAGGGTGGCCGCGAGCATCAGGCGGATCTTGAACGCGGGCCGCCCGCCGTGCTGGAGGTACTCGTGCAAGATGTCCTGCGTGTTCGTGAAGAAGTTGGGCTGCAGATACTCTGCCTGCTCGGTCGTGGTCATGTCGCGCAGGAACTCTTCCAGCTCGTAGCGGTTGTTGCGCCACGTGAAGTAGGTGTACGACTGGGCGAAGCCGATCTTCGCCAGTTCCTGCAGCCGCTTCGGGCGGGTGAACGCCTCGGACAGGAAGATCACCCCAGGGTGCTCCTCGTGAACTCTGGCGATCAACCACTCCCAGAACGCGAGCGGCTTGGTATGCGGGTTGTCGACGCGGAAGATCTCCACGCCGTGGCTCACCCAGTGCAGCACAACGCGCAGCAGCTCATCCCACAGCGCGCAGTAATCCGAGCACCACATGTCGAGCGCGACGATGTCCTCGTACTTCTTTGGCGGGTTCTCGGCGTACTTGATCGTGCCATCCGGACGGCGGCGGAACCACTCGGGGTGTTGGCGGACGTAGGGAAGTGGTCGGGAGAGCACTGGATCGCGAAGTCCAGCGCGATCTCCAGATCCAGCGCGCGTGCGGCCGAGACAAAGCGATCGAAGTCCGCCAGCGTGCCCAGCTCGGGGTTGATCGCGTCGTGCCCGCCGTGTTCGTTGCCAATCGCCCACGGGCTGCCGGGATCATCCGGTCCGGCGACGAGTGCGTTGTTTCGTCCCTTGCGGTTCGTGATGCCGATGGGGTGGATGGGCGGCAGGTAGATCACGTCGAAGCCCATCGCCTGACCGCAGGCAGGCGTCGCTCCGCATCCCGGAACGTGCCGTGGACCGATGTTCCGTGCCCTGCGACAGGGGGAAGAACTCGTACCAAGACCCGAACGGGCACGCTCGCGCTGCACCAGCCACTCTGAGCGTGCGGGCGTGCGTCGTGAGGTCGGCGCGCTCCTCGGTCTCGATCATCAGGAGCTCCAACTCGGGCGAACTCGCTATGTGCAGGGCCGACGCCTGATCGGTCGCCCCGTCAATAAACGCCACGTACCGCTCTAGCGTCGTGGCCGCCGTGCCCGAGGCCCGCGCGGCTGCCTCGCGGACAAGCTGCGCGCCTTCCAGCAGCTCCGAGGCGATGTCGCGTCCCGCCGCGAGCTTGCGCCGGACCTCTTCGACCCAACGCCCAGACGTCCGTCCATGCCGCGACGGTGTACTCGGCCTCCCCGACCACATCGAGTGGTATCTCGCCGGACCACTCATCGTCGTTATACGAGTACGTCATCGGCGCGCTCTGCCACTCGCCCCCGGTAGTACGATAGCGGGCTTCTGCGGCGAGGGTGTCGTGCCCTTCCTTGTGTGACGTCCGCCGTGACGCGGAGCGTGTCGCCGACGACGCGCTTTATGGCGTAGCGACCACAGCCCAGGTGTGGCCGCACCTCAGGAATGCTGATGCGGTAGACGTCGTTCAGTGAGTCGCGTGAAGTCATATGTGTCTATCAGCCTCCCGATTATTGGAGCGCTTACGAGTGATGCCCGTGGCGCTGACGCTGATGTGTCTCAACCACGCCACTCCGCGTGGATTGGTGGAGCGGTAGAAGTTGTCCCTGCTGAAAGGTTTCGCCCCTGGCATTGTTCTCGTGCTCTTCTGCCTCCCTCGAAGACAGCCGCGTCGCGCCGTCGCTCGGCCGGACGGATGCGAGGCTGCTCTCCAGGTTCACCCAGGCCCAGGCGCAACGCCGTCGCGCCTTTGTCCTGGAGTTTGCGGTTACCCTCCGGGATATCACCGGTGTGTCGCGGACAAAGACCGGTGTTCTCCTCGCCGTAGCGCCTCTAAGGCGCCAGCCCACGCTCATCGGTTGCGGAACTCACGACCAGGGCGTGATCGGCCACGCGTACGCGCGACTTGTTGCGGCCCATCGCGTTCCCCGATCGTTGCCGCTGCAGGATCATGCGGAGACCAGTGCCAGTCGCTCGTCGAGCAACGCTTCGTACTTGCGCGAGAGCACCGCCCTGGCAAGGCTGTCTGCACGCACGCCGACCCAGGCGTCCACACGGACGCCTCACTTCCACCCCGCGGGCGCCTCCTGATACCACTTGCTGCCCTGTTCGGCGCATGTCGGGATACCCTTCGTAGTGAAGTCTCGCATCGTCATCTGCGTTTCTGGATCCAACAATCGCCAACCCGAGGTGAAAGGAGCGTGGCGCTTCCCGCGCCATAGAGCACCGGTGGCGATGAACGGCTTGAGACGCCGAGGATAGATCTCGTTATCGCTTCGACTGACGACCCACAGGCCCCGATTAGACCAACTCTCGATCGCCAGTGCCAGCGCACCGCCACGATCCAGGAGAGCCAGCAGGCGCGCGGCGGGCAGTGGTGGGTCGTCGTTCTCGCACCGGGCATCGGCGCCGAGCAGGTCGGCGCGACGCTTCTTCGCGTCGAGCAACCACCGCGCCAGTCGAGCGTACTCCGTCGGCGTTGGCGGGGCGGTGTCGGTATTTTTGCCTGCCCCAGCCGCCCGCACAGCAGCAGCGTAGCCTCGGTGTCGGGACTAAGAATGTGGGTACTCACACGTGTTCTTCATCCCCCCGGTCCCCGTCGTCTCACAGCGCGGCGGATATACCTCGCCACTGCCCGCCTGCCGCAGGATCTGCGGTGACGGTGAAGGTCCATCGTGAGTCCACCATGTCGCCACTAGCAGCACCGGCCCCGGACGCGTTCTGGTGCTACCGAGAACGCCCTTCCAGTCGTGCAAGTCTGCTGGTAGCTGTTCTGCATTTCTTTGCGGCTCCGTGTTGCGTACCTTCAGGATACACGGCACGAAGGAAGGCCATCACCTCCCGCGATGCGCCGGCCCACGTCGATCGGGTGGTGAGGATGGAACACAGGTGACCCAGGACGGCGGCGGTTCTGGCTGCCATCGTTGCCGGATCATCGTCACGGTGGCCGTCACGAGTGCATCATCGAATCGGTCTATCTCACGCTGTCGGCCCGCACCAGCTCGCCCCAGCCGGCATCATCCCAGATGCACAGCGCACGCCCCGTTTTGACGCGAAGGTTCGTTGGGATGTTCCCCCGGCGGCCTTGCCTCCGAGCACATTATACGGCCATTGGCGTCGCGGTTGGATGGGGCGGTCGCGGCGGAGAAACGTGTTGCGTCTACCAGGACCGGCGGGCAGGTTTCCGAGACGATCGGACCGCCGCGGCAAACGGCGCAGGGGCCGCAGGGTGCCGGATTCCCGTCGTCGAGCTCGCGAGCCAGGAATGACATCAGGCACTCCGCGCTGCCAAGTAGTCCAGCATCGAGCCTGCTCCGCGCGCCGAATGGCGGTCAGGCGGGCCACCTTCTCGGTTTCCGGGATATACGGAACAGCCGTCGCGTACCACCGCGCACCATCCTTGCGACTGGTGCGGCGAGCGTACGACGAGCAACTTCAGCACCTTCTCGATCTGGGAACGGGACAGGTTGATGGATCCTCTATCATCGGAACAGAGGCCATCATCGGCCTCTCGGAGCACGGCTGCACCTCCGCGACATGACCCTCGGGCGGAAATGCGCTCTCGATAAAGTAATCGGTGATCGCGTCCTCCGCGCCGCTGAGCAGGATGCCGTATGCGACCGTCCACGGCCCTGCCCGCGCGTCCTACCTGCTGGTAGTAGTGAACAACGGATCCTGGGCGCTGATAGTGGATCACGAAGCCAAGGTCAGGCTTGTCGAAGCCCATCCCCAGCGCGGTGGTCGCGACGAGGGCTTTGAGCTTGTTGTCAAGGAGCCGCTGCTCGAACTCTTCCCGCTGGTCCCCCTCCAGTCCACCCCAATACGCGTGTGCGTCGCCCTGCGTTTGCAGCCACCAGCAAAGCTTTGTGCGTCGGCAATCGTCAGCGCGTAGATAATGCCGCTGCCGGGCATCGCCGCGTGCTCGGCGAGCCACGCCATGCTGAGATTGTCCCGGAAGTTGGACCGTCTGCAACTGCAGGCTCGCGCGCATCAGCGACCCACGAGAGACCGTTATCCCTTGTCCCAGTTGCGCCACCACATCCGCGACCACCCGATCGTTCGCCGTGGCGGTGGTGGTGAGTACGGGCACCGTGCGGCGCGCTGCCTGCAGCACGCGGGTGATCCGCGGTAATCGGGGCGGAAGTCATGGCCCCAGTCCGAGATGCAGTGCGCCTCGTCCACGACGAAGAGCAAGGCGGGCGGTCGCAGGCGCAGCACCTCCTCCCGAAATGCATCGTTTGCGAGCCGCTCCGGAGAGACGAGCAGGACATCGATTTCATCGCCGCCATAACAGAGTCCCAGTCATCGCGGTTGCGGTTGATGTGGCTGCCCGGATGCCTCGTTCCGCCATCCGGATCTGATTGCGCATCAGTGAGGCAAAGGAGAGATCAGTAATGTGGGTCACGTCTCGAAGGAGCCGTGTGCTCAGGAAATACCGAAGCCTGTGCGCTGAACGACGAGGAGTCGCTCCCGGCCAAGGACGCCGTGGATGGCATCCCACTGTCCATCGAAAACTCTGCGACCGGGACCGATCAGCCGCTCACGGGACCGACTGCGCGTCTGCGTGTATGCTGCATATCGCGGCAAACGAGATATCGTTTGGCGGCCTGATATTAGCGAGGCGATCGGCAGGTCAACGTGATGCGCTGACTTCGCTATGATGGCGACGGGAATCGAGGATCGTGGACTAGAAGAGGAGGCGGGTAGATGCGGGAGTGGTGCTGCCGAGGAGCGGCGGGTGGAGTTCCGACCGGTGCCGGAGCCGGCCACGGTCAGGTGCTCGTCCGGATGCGCGCGTCGGCCTGTGCGGCAGCGACCTGCGGGCCATCTACCGTGAGCACACCGGAGTCGGCGCGGAACGCTATCAGAACGTCATCGCGGGCCACGAGCCATGCGGCGAGGTCGAGGCGGTCGGCCCCGGTGTCCAGGCCTTCAGGCGTGGGGATCGAGTGGTGCTGTACCACATCGTGGGCTGCGGGTATGCCGGTTCTGCCGTAGCGGCTTCATGATCAACTGCTCAGCACCGGTGAACGCGCCGCGTACGGCTGGCAGCGCGACGGCGGCCACGCACCCTACCTGCTCGCGGAGGAGCGCACGCTCGTGCGCCTGCCGGATGAGCTGACGTACGTGGATGGCGCGCTCGTCGCGTGCGGCTTCGGCACGGCATACCAGAGCATCCTACGCGTCGGTGTCTCCGGGCGGGATCGCACGCTCGTCGTTGGGCTTGGTCCTGTCGGTTTGGGCGCGGTGATGCTCGCCGCCGCGTCGGGCGCGGAGGTGATCGGTGTCGATCTCCTGCCGGACCGGCTGGCGCTCGCGCGGGAGGCCGGCGCCGCGCACACCGTCGAGGCGGGGGAGCACGCCGCTGCTCAGACCATGGAGCTCACGGGCGGGCACGGCGTGGAGACCGCGATCGACTGCTCGGGCGCGGCGCTGGGCGTCATCTCTGTTTGGAGGCCGCGCGCGAGTGGGGCCGAGTGGCGTTCGTCGGGGAAGGGGGAACGGTCACGTTCGAGCCGAGTCCACTGCTGCTGCACAAGCAACTCACACTGCACGGCTCCTGGGTGTGCGGGCTCGTGGAGATGGAGCAGCTGGTGGAGTGGCTTGCGCGAAAGAGCCTGCACCCGGAGACGACCGTCACCCATCGCTTCGCCCTCGATCAGGCGGCGGAGGCGTACGCGCTCTTCGACAGCGGGCAAACCGGCAAGGTGGTGGTGGAGTGGACGTAGGAGGGTCAAAGCAATGACATCCGCAGAAGCCCTGTACGCCCTCGGCGTGCGCGAAGACACACTGTCGCCTGAGGAACGCGATGCGCTCGACCGCGACGGTTACCTGCCCCTCCCGGACATCCTCGACCAGGGGCAGGTGGCGTACCTCACGCAAGTGCTGGAGGAACTGCTCGCGGCGGAAGGCGATGCCGCCGGCAAGGAGGTCCATCAGGAGGCAGGTACCGCGCGGCTCTCGACTTGGTCAACAAGCACCCGGCGTTCGAGGTCTGCTTCACGCATCCGCGGGTGCTCGCAGCGATCGCGCACGTGCTCGGAGGCGATGTAAAGCTTTCATCCCTGAACAGTCGCGCGGCGTTACCCGGTCAGGGAGCGCAGGCGCTGCACGCCGACTGGAGCGGACCTGTGCCTGAAGGCGCCTATCTGGTGTGCAACTCCATCTGGCTGCTGGACCCGTTCACCGAGGAGAATGGCGCGACTCGGGTGGTCCCCGGCTCTCATCGTACTGGTACGGTTCCAAGCGAGGCAATGCCCGAGCCGAGCGCGCAGCATCCACAGGAGGTGCAACTGCTCGCTCCCGCTGGCACGGTGGTGGTATTCAACTCACACACGTGGCACGGCGGAACGCGGAACAATAGCGATGCGCCACGTCGCGCGCTACACTCCTACTTCTGCCGCCGCGGACAGCCACAGCAGCTCGACCAGCGCGGCTATATCCGGCCAGAGACCCGCGCGCGTCTGAGCGATGCTGCGCGATACCTTCTCGACGTGTAGCAACAGAAGAAACCCACGAGGGCGCATGGATCGTCAACCCAGCCGCACCAGCATCTATCACGACCTGCTCGACGCCTTTCAGAAGGCGGGGTGTCCCGTCTGCCGGCTTGCACTGGGCGCTGTCCGGGCGTACCTGGACTCGATCTCGCGAGAGGGCGGCCTGACGGATCTGGAGATCCGGACGCGGCTGCGCGAATCCCACGCGTTCTGCCCGGTCCACGCCCATCAGTGGCTCGAGAGTCAGCACGTGCTCGGCACCGCGATCCTGTACGAGGATGTGCTCTCCCATCTCACCGCGGAGCTCCAAGCGCTTCGCTTTCGTAAGCGCGGTTTTCTGGCCGGAGCGGCTCCCCTACTCGGTGGCGGCGGTGCCCGGACGGTGGACGCACTCGAGCCGCACCGTCCTTGTCCGGCGTGCGATCTCCTTGCGCGCGCGGAAGCGAGGAGCATCGACGTGCTCCTGGAGCACATACGGCAAGCGGAGTTTCGCGATGCGTACGCGCGCTCGGGCGGGGTATGCCTCCCTCACCTCCGGTCGGCGCTCGCCGCGGCACCGGACGAGCCCACCTTCCGCACGCTGATCGAGACTGCTGTTGCCTGGCACGAGGCGCTAGGCGCGCACCTGCGAGAGATCATTCGCCTGCACGACTATCGCTACAGCCACGAGCCATCGGGCGAGGAGCGGGGCGCGGACGCGCGCGCCGTGCGCCACGTCGTGGGAGAGCCGGGCGTGCGCGGGGTGGGGCAGGACTCGTAGCCCGGCGTTTGACAGACGCAGACCTGGCGGCTATCATCAGGCTCCCGAAACCCCGACGTGGTGCAACGGTGCACCACGCAACCAAGTAGACACGTATCGAGAGGAAGAAACATGGCGTATGCATCGCTGATCGGCGCGAAGGTGAAGCGCAAGGAAGACCCACGCCTCATCACGGGCAACGCAACCTACGTCGGCGACCTGCGCCTGCCAGGTATGCAGTACGTGTCGATCGTCCGCAGCCCATACGCGCACGCCCGTATTCGGGACATCGATACTGCCGCCGCGTCCGGGATGCCCGGGGTGCTTGCAGTGGTGACGGGTGAGGATTTGGTCCCGCTATATGGACCGATGCCGATGGAAAGTGGTGGCGAGGGTGAAGCGGTGCACGATGAGCGCGATCTCGGGCATACCCACTACGCGCTCTCGGTTGGTCGGGTGCGCCATGTTGGCGAGGCAGTCGCGGCCGTGATCGCCGGGACACAGGCGTGGGCCGACGACGCCGCCGCGGAGGTGACCGTTGACTGGGAGCAACTGCCCACAATTGTTGATCCGGAGAAGGCCCGCGAGCCCGGTGCACCACTCCTCTTCGACGACGTCCCGAACAACGTGGAGCGGGTTTGGACGCATACGGAGGGTGATGTCGAGGCAGCCTTCGCGAGCGCCGACCACATCGTCGGTCAGCGGCTGTTGAATCAGCGTCTCTGCGGCATCCCAATGGAGGCGCGCGCGGTCGTCGCCGCGAGTGACCCGGCGACTGGCGGTCTCAACCTTTGGACGAGCACTCAGGCGCCGCACCTCCTGCGCACCGACCTCTGCGAGGCGCTGCGACTACCTGAGAACCTGGTCCGCGTCGTCGCGCCGGAGGTCGGCGGCGGCTTCGGCGTGAAGATCGGCATCTACCCGGAGGACATCGCGCTCGGGGCGATGGCCCTGAAGTACGGGGTGCCACTGTGCTGGGTCGAGGGGCGCTCCGAGCACATGCTCGCCACCACCCACGGTCGTGCACAGATCGCGGACGCGGAAGTTGCCGTGCAAGCGGACGGCACGGTCACGGCGCTGCGGCTGCGCATCCTTGCCGATCTGGGCGCGTATCCGGTTGCGCCGGGGTTAAGCGAGCTTACGGGGCGAATGGCCACCGGTTCGTACAACATCCCCGCGGTCGACCTGGAAGCCGTGACGGTGTTCACCAACACGACGCCCGTGGCCGCGTATCGGGGCGCCGGCCGGCCCGAGGCCGCGTACTACATCGAGCGGCTGATGGACCTGGTCGCGGACGAGTTGGGCATGGATCCAGTCGATGTGCGCCGAAAGAACTTCATCCCGCCGGATGCCTTCCCCCACACGACGGCAACAGGCGAGCTGTATGACACCGGCGAGTATGACAAGGCACTCTCGAAGGCGCTTGAGATCTCGCACTACCCGGCACTGCGCGAGGAGCAGCGCACACGAAGGGCCGAGAACAGCGATCGGCTGCTCGGTATCGGGGTCGCGTGCTGGGTGGAGATGTGTGGCTTCGGTCCGTTCGAGAGTTCGGTGGTGCGCGTTGAGCCGGGCGGGACGGTGACGGTACTCACGGGGATCTCACCGCACGGTCAGGGACAGGAGACAACGTTCGCGCAGATCGTCGCGGACCAGCTCGGCGTCGAGTTCGACCAGGTGGTCGTCCGCCACGGCGACACCCGTGAGACGCCGATGGGCCAGGGCACGATGGGCAGCCGCGGGCTCGTGGTTGGTGGTGCGGCGCTCGTGGGCGCGGTCGGCAAGGTGCGCGACAAGGCGGCACGCATCGCCGCGCACATGATGGAGGCCGCGCCGGAGGATATCGTCCTCGCGGGCGGCTCGTACCAGGTCAAAGGCGCGCCACATAGCGCGCTACGTCTCGCGGAGATCGCGGACCGAGCGTACAGCGACGACCTGCCAGACGATATCGACCCCGGCCTGGAGGCGACGAGCTTCTTCAAGCCGCCGGAGCTGGTGTACCCGTTCGGCACGCACGTCGCGGTGGTCGAAGTGGAGCGAGACACCGGGTATGTCCACCTGCGCGATTACTTCTCGGTGGACGATTGCGGCCCGCGCATCAGCCCCATCCTGGTCGAAGGGCAAGTCCACGGCGGGCCTCGCGCAGGGTATCTCCCAGGCGCTCTACGAGGAGGTGGTGTACGATGAGCAGGGGCAGCTCCACAGTGGGTCCCTGATGGACTACGCCATTCCTCGCGCGGCGCACTTCCCGATGTTCACGACGGACCAGACCGTGACGACCACCCCACATAACCCGCTCGGCGCGAAGGGCATCGGGGAAGCGGCGACGATCGGCTCCACCCCCACGATCGCGAACGCTGTCATCGACGCGCTGGAGCCATTTGGCGTCCGCCACCTCGACATCCCAATGCGTCCGGAGAAGGTATGGCGGGCGATGAGCGCTTAGAGCGTGGTGTGCACTTCCGAAACAGCCGCGCAATAGGAGCGAGGCCGGAAGGGTAGCCCGGATTATTCATCGACTGCCCCGGCGAGGGCCTGCTACCATGTGAACACCGACGTCCACCTGCTTGAGCGCGACCAGTCCGGCGACGACCGGGCATTCGACGACTCATGAGGGACTGGGCGCGCCGGACCGGCCGAAGCCGCACACACGGGAGTGACCATGCGCAAGGTGATCGTTAGCAACCTGATCTCACTGGACGGCTACGCCGCCGGTCCGGGCGGTGACGTGATGGCGCTGCCGTTCGACACGACGTTCAGCGACTACAACCTCGAGCTCATGCGGGCTGCCGATATGCTGGTGTCCGGCGCCACGACGTACCGCGGGTTCGTGAGCTACTGGCCGCCCATTGCCGACGACCCAGCACAGCCGGAAGTCGAGCGGGCGATCTCGCGGCGGCACCTGGAGTTGGACCACCTCGTCGTCTCCGACACTCTGACCGAGGCGGAGACCGGCCCGTGGCGGGAGATCACCCGGATCGTCAGGCGTGCCGAGGCCAGGGACGCGATCGCCGAGCTCAAGCAGGGAGAGGGTGGCTCGCTCGTCGCCTTCGGGAGCATGACCACATGGAACGACCTGCTCGCCGCGGGCTTGGTCGACGAGCTGCACATGATGGTCGGCGCGGGTGTGCTGATCAACGGCGTCCCGGCCTTCTCGGTCCGCCCGCCTGGCCCGATGCTGCTGACCGGCGCGCGACAGCTCGGCAACTCCAACCTCGCCCTGCTGGTCTACTCGCTCGGCTGACCGGCTGACCGGCTGCCGCAGCAGGTCGCGCCCGATCACCGTCCGCTGGTTCTCGTTGGTGCCCTTGGCTTCGCGGCAGTTCCGCTCCACGGGGTAGTGCCTGGTGTAGCCGTGTCGGCAGCGAGGCCTCCCCGGGGGGCAGCATCACCAGCCGGCCCTTCCCCAAGTTCGCCCGCACGTCGGGGGGGCACGCGAGTGCTGCGGCCGAGGTGGTCGGGTGGTTGCATGGGCCGTCCGCGGGGCGGAGGCGTAGCGCCACCGGCGCGGCGAAGGCTTACTCGCGCACGCTCGCAGTTCCCGGCGTTGCCCCTGCCGGATCGCCAGCGGGGACCGGGATATCGGCATCGAGCGGTAGCGGCGCGCCGAAGTCCGGCGTGCCATCCGGGCTCCAGGTGAACCGCTGCGCCCGCGGCGTCCGGCCCACGTAGGTATACTCCGCGCTTGCCTTGGCGTGGTAAATGATCCAGTCCTGGGTGCCGTCGGGCGATAGAAAGAAGCCGTTGTGCCCAGGGCCGTACACGCCGTTCGCGTCGGATCGCTCGAACACCGGTCGGGGGTACTGCCGCCAAGACTGCGGGGCGAGCGGATCGCTTCGCTCGTCGGCGATGAGCATACCGAGCTTGTAGTCGGGCTTCCCAGTATCGCAGGCGGAGTACACCAGGAAAATCTTGCCGTTGCGCCGTAGCGCGACTGGCCCCTCGCGGACTTCGTCGCACCCGAAGCCGCTGGCCGGCAGGTTCACGCGCTCGCCCGCGAGCGTCCACGGATCGGTCATCGCGGAGACGAACAACACGTGGCCCGGGTGCCCGGCCCACAGGAGGTACAACCTCCCATCACCCGTCTGCAGCACACCCGCGTCGATGCCATAGTGCTCGTCGCTGGGGTCGGTACGCAGCTGGGCTTTATACGCGTACGGCCCCATGGGATCGTTACCACCCCCTTCGAGCACGTGCAGACGATGCTTCAGATCATTACCGTCGGAGGCTGTGTAGTAGAGATACCACCGCCGCCCGCTGGGGCCATTCAGCAGGTAGAACTCCGGGGCCCAGATCTGTGCATTGCGGCTCGGCGTGCGGTCGCTCCAGACGGTGACGTCCGGCGCGTCCGCGAGTTGCGTGATGCTGGCCGCTCTGCGGATCCGTATCTCGGTCGAGCTGGTGGCCGTGAGGTAGTAGTAGCCATTATGGAACACCATCCACGGGTCGGGCCCGTCCGCCATGAGGGGATTGCGGAACGTCGCCGCCGGTTCACCCGTGCTTCCCATCGCGATGCATCTCCTCCACGAGAGGCGGCCAGCGGTCGCCCTCCATCATTCGCCCACCCCATCATACAAGAGGCGAGCGCCCGACATTGCCCCATCCTCCCCGGGCTGCCATCCGCGTCGGTAATCGTCGGCCAGACCTCTACAGCGCGTTCTGTGTATTGTGCCTTCGCTGTAACGAAGCACTTAGGCCAGAGGACCGCTTCGGAGAGCAGATGCAACCGGGCAAGTGTTTCCAGCAACCTTTCGTAGTTTCAAGCCAAACAGGGAAAGCGCACCAGCCAGACAATAGTGCGCTCGGTCAGCCAACGCTTCGGCAACAGCGCGAAGCCCCGCCTGGCCTTCGATCCCTTGGCAGCATCCGGACAGATGCCCCGATGCTGCCCCGCAGACCCAGAGTGCAAGACACGCTCTGGCGATCACCTACCTCCTCCGTAGTGCGTCACCTTGACTCCGCAGCGTGGATTGCAGGACAGAGCGAGCGGCGACTAAGCGATCTCGTGCCCAAAGATTCAGAATCCTTTTATCGATAGGCCCAGCAGCTAAGAGATTTCGCAGTGATCTATTGCTCTTTTACTCAGAATCACGTATATTGCCCTGATTAGGTGTGTCGAGGTATAAAATCAGACCCTTAACTGGCTTCCGGTATATTCGTTTCCGTTATACTCACGGGATGCAGCGAGAGACCTGAGCCGGGGTGAACCGAGCACTCAGCCGCACGCCAGAACTCTGCAAGGAAAGGACTCTCCGCTTGCCCACCCGTCGCATCCAGTATCGCGCGCTACTCGTGAGGTATCTGCGACCGCAGGCTCCACTGGTTGCCATCCTCGCTGTGGTGCTGTTCGGGAGCATCGCGCTGCAGCTCGTCAACCCGCAGATCCTCAAGCGCTTCATCGACACAACCACCTCTGGCGGCGGCGAGAACCTCACCGCGGCCGCGCTGCTCTTCATCTTCCTCGCGATCCTGCAACAGGTGCTCGCCGTCATTGCGACCTACTACAGCGAGCGCGTTGGGTGGACCGCCACGAACGAACTGCGCGCCGACCTCGCGCTCCACTGCCTGCGGCTCGACTTGGCGTTTCACAAGGGCAGGACCCCAGGGGAGTTGATCGAGCGAATAGACGGCGATGTCACCGCGCTTGCGAACTTCTTCTCCCGCTTCGTGATCTATGTGCTCGGAAGCCTGTTGTTGCTGCTGGGCGTGCTCGCCGTCGTCTGGACGCTCGACTGGCGCGTCAGTGCCGCGCTCGCGGTGTACGCCGTTGTCGTGCTCGTGCTGATGCTGCTCTTCCGCTCCATAGCGGTCCCTTACTGGACCCGCGATCGTGAGGCGTCGGCCAGCCTGTTTGGTTTCCTCGAGGAGCGACTCGCTGGCACCGTGGACATCCGATCCAGCGGCGCCCAGCCGTACGTGATGCGCCGCCTGTACGAGCGAATGCGCGAACGCCTGCGGGCGGGCAGCAAGGCGCGTCTCGTCGGCACCATCACCTGGTGCGTGCCCGTGCTCGCGTTCGCGGCGGGCAACGGGCTCGCGTTCGCGCTAGCCGCGTTTCTGTATCGTGGCGGTGTGGGCACGATCACGCTCGGCGAAGCGTTCCTGATCTACTTCTACACCCAGTTGCTGTTCTTCCCGCTGCACCAGATCTCGAACCAGATAGACGACTTCCAGAAAGCAGGCGCGGGCATCGTGCGTATCCAGGAGCTGCTCGACACGCAAACTACGTTGCCCGATGGGCCTGGTGTGGACTTCCCGCAGGGCGCGCTGTCGGTGGAGTTTCGCGATGTTACCTTCGGCTACGAGGAAGAGACGGTGCTGCACAACCTCTCGTTCCAGCTCCCGGCGGGCGCGGTGATGGGGGTGCTCGGGCGCACCGGCAGCGGCAAGACCACCCTCGGCAGGCTCCTGCTTCGGCTGTACGACCCCACCACCGGGGCGGTGTACCTCAACGGCGCGGACGTGCGCGAGGCGCGCCGTGCAGAAGTACGGAGCCGCATCGGCGTGGTCACCCAGGACGTGCAGCTCTTCCGTGCGACGGTGCGCGACAATCTGAGCTTCTTCGATCCGGCGGTGGACGAGTCCCGCATTATGCGGGCGCTCGCGGAGCTGGGTCTGGAGGAGTGGGTTCGTCGCTTGCCGGAGGGCCTCGACACAATGGTTGATGCCGGTGGCTCGGGGTTCTCCGCGGGCGAGGCGCAGTTGCTCGCTTTCACGCGCGTGTTCCTGAAGGATCCCGGACTCGTGCTGCTCGACGAAGCGTCCTCGCGACTCGACCCATCGACGGAACGGCTTATCGAGCGCGCGGTGGACCGGCTGCTGACCGGCCGCACCGGAATCATCATCGCGCACCGGCTGGCCACGGTGCGGCGGGCCGACACGATTCTCATCCTCGAAGAGGGAAGAGTGGTTGAGCAGGGCCCGCGAGCGGCGCTTGATGCCGATCCCGGATCGCGCTTCTCGGCACTGTTGCACGCGCAAGGCACCCAGGAGCGAGATGCAGCGCGACCAGTGGGTGCGCGGACTCGCTGACCCGCTAAGCAGGCGGCGTATGTGGCACGAAAGAAGCCGTACCGGACGCGGACATTGGAGATATCGATGGCGAGCACCCAACCCGTTTCAGTAGAAAACGTCACGCCGGTTCGTCCGTGGCGCTTTTTCTGGAGTCTGACGCGTTTCGCGCCCGGGCTGTTCTGGCTCAACTGTGCAGCGATCACCCTGCTCTTCCTGATCGAGATGGTGCCCGGCTTCGTGGCGCGCGCGTTCTTTAATCGGCTGGACGCGGGGGGTGAAGACCTTGGCCTGTTGTGGCTGGTGGCACTGCTCACGATGGCGGCGCTGGGACGCATCGCGTGTCTCTTTGGGCTTGCCCTGACGAACGTGCCCTTCATCCTCACGAGCGCGGCGCTCATACAGAAGAACATGCTGGGGCGCATCCTCGAGCTCCCGGCGGGGCGGGCGCTCCCGGGCTCTCCCGGTGAAGCGATCAGCCGCTTCCGCGACGACATCGAGGAAGTCACCGAGTCGATGCTCGTGTTCAACGACTTCGTCGCCTCGACGGTGTTCGCGGTGGTCGCGCTCGCCGTGATGCTCACGATCAACGTCACGATCACGCTCGCCGTGTTTCTGCCGCTCACGATAATCGTCGTGGTCGTGAACCTCGCGAGCAAGCGGATCGAGGTTTTGCGCAAGGCGAGCCGGGAGGCAACTGGGGATGTGACGAGCTTTCTCGGCGAGACCTTCGGCGCGGTGCAGGCGGTGCAGGTAGCGAACGCGGACGAGGGGATGGCTGGCCATTTCCGCAAGCTCAACGCCGTGCGGCTGCGCACGACGGTGCGCGACCGGGTCTTCGATCAGGTGTTGCAGAGCATTTTCTGGAACACGGTGAGTGTTGGCACGGGGCTGGTCCTGCTCTCGGCCGGACGCTCGCTGGGCACCAGCTCGTTTACCGTCGGCGACTTCGCGCTGTTCGTGTACTACCTGGGATGGATCACGGAGTTCACGGCGCTCGTGGGCTTACTTCTCGCGCGGTACAAGCAGAGCAGTGTCTCGTTCGGCCGTATGACCGCGCTGATGCAGGGCGTGCCGCCGATGAGCCTGGTCGAGCACGGGCCGGTGTACCTGCGCGGGCCGTTTCCTGAGATCCCCGGTGTGCCGCCACGGAAGCTCGGCCGCTTGGAGACCTTGGAGGTCAAGGACCTCGCGTACGAGTATCCCGGTGCCGGTCGCGGCATAGGGCCGGTGAGCCTCCGGCTGGAGCGTGGCTCGTTCACCGTCGTCACCGGGCGGATCGGCGCGGGGAAGACCACGTTGCTCGGTGTGCTCCTGGGTCTGCTTCCGCGCGACTCTGGGGAGATACGCTGGAACGGCGTGCCGGTTGAAGATCCGGCTGCGTTCTTCGTGCCGCCGCAGAGCGCGTACACGCCGCAGGTTCCGCGCCTTTTTAGCGATACTCTGCGCGACAATATCTTGCTCGGTTTGCCCGAGGACGAACTGGATCTTGAGGCGGCGGTGCGGCTCGCGGTGCTCGAACCGGACCTCGCGGACATGCCGCACGGACTCGACACCCTTGTCGGATCAAAGGGCGTGCGGCTCTCCGGCGGGCAGGTGCAGCGGGCCGCGGCGGCGCGGATGTTCGTTCGCGGGGCGGACCTGCTCGTGTTCGATGACTTGTCAAGTGCGCTCGATGTGGAGACGGAGAACATCCTGTGGGAGCGCGTCTTCGCGCACCACGACGCCTGGGGCCGGGAGGACCGCCCGACCGTGCTTGCGGTGTCGCACCGGCACGCGGCTCTGGAGCGGGCAGACCAGGTAATCGTGCTCCGGGATGGGCTTATCGAGTCCACGGGCACCCTGGACCTGCTTCTTCGGACGAGCCCGGAGATGCGGCGGCTGTGGCGCGGCGAGCTCGTGGAGCAGACCCTCCCCCCGCGTAAGGTCCCGGCCGGTGGTCCAACAGCACGCCCGCGCGCTGTGGGCTCGCGCGGCCACCATCGTGCGATACGCCTCGTGCCGCGTTGATCCGAACGGGATCACCACGCGCGCAGAACCACGACGTTCGACACAGCAGCAGGAGGCACTTTTGAGGACCAACCACATAGGCGAAGCGACCGTTAGCGCGATCGGACTCGGCGGGATGCCGTTTTCGCTGGAAGACCGACCGACGGACGAGCAGGGGATCGCCACGGTGCACGCCGCTCTGGACGCGGGCATCACGTTGATCGACACCGCCGATGCGTATTCGAAGGGCGGCGACGATACCGGGCATAACGAGCGGCTGATCGCGCAGGCGCTGAAGAGTTGGAGCGGTGACGCGTCGGAAGTACTGGTCGCGACGAAGGGCGCACGTGCGACCCGGCGATGGATCGTGGCAGGTGGACGGGCGGCCCGAGTACCTGCGCCAGGCGTGCGAGGCGAGCCTGCGGCGGCTCGGCGTGGAGGCGATCGGACTCTATCAGTTCCACCGCCCGGACCCGGACGTGCCGTACGCGGAGTCCATCGGCATGATGAAGCAGTTGCAGGACGAGGGCAAGGTGCGGATGGTCGGCATCAGCAATGCGACCGTCGCACAGATCGACGAAGCCCGGTCCATCGTGGACATCGTGAGCGTGCAGAATCAGTTCTCCCCGTCGTACCGCTCCAGCGAGGGCGAGTTGCAGCGCTGCGCGGAACTGGGCATCGCGTTCTTGCCATGGTCCCCGCTGGGCGGAATTAGCAGCGCCTCGGAGCTGGGCAGCCGGTATGCCGTGTTCCAGGAGGTGGCCGACGCGCACGGCGTTAGCCCGCAGCAGGTCTGCCTCGCGTGGATGCTCGGGCTCGCACCCGTCGTGATCCCCATCCCCGGCTCCAGCCGGAGACGATCCGCGACTCCGCAGCCGCCGCAGACCTGGACCTCAGCGAAGACGAGCGTGCCCGCCTCCAGCGCGGCGTATTGGCAGGCCGAGGGCTCACTGCAACTGTAGGGGCGTTCAATTGAACGCCCTCCTCTGCCAGATCTACTCCCCCCTTGCTGCTGATGAGATCTGAATCACACCTGCTGATACGTTCTTCACTGCTCTGTCGGCTCAAGGATGGAATGCGGTGCGGTGATGCTGATGCTTGCGGTCGGCTGCGCGAAACCGCTCATGGCGGGGATTATTACGGCTTCTCTGCCTTGGTTGCCCAGCTCAACTGCTAATTCTGGTCCGAGTTCTCGGGGTAGCTGCTCAATGAATGCACTCGTCAAGTGGTACAAGTTCGCGATGTTTACCTAGCTCGGCATGGCGGAGGAGCGATACTGATCCAGCCATTATACTGGTGCTGTCGTGCGCTGGGAGTTACACCGGGCGGCCGAGGAGCTGCGCGCGGCGTGAATCCGCGAACGGGAGCTAAACGAGGTCGAAGCGCTAGAACAGATTAAGTCAGCAGTGTTGCTTCGGTTAGCCTCGAGATACAGCGGGTCTGACGTACTGTGCAGCGAAGTTATATTCGCAGTTTCTGCCGCGCGCGAAGTTCTATTTGTCGTCCCACCTGGGGCCAGAAATCCCCACCTGCATAGGGAGGTGAGTTTCGAAATCGCAGTTGTCGCATCCGACGTAGTTGGTTGTGCTTCCTAACTCAAGTTCATAGTCACACTTAGGGCAATATGCGTTTAGTGCAACGGTCTCTGGAGTGCAACGGTCGCTGGATCTCCGGTATTGATATTGGTGCCCCAGGTCCACCTCCACTTGACGTCGCTGACTATATCTGTTCTGCCGACCTGTAGGCATTCAGTATTCGATCGCGGGCGGGTTTCATCGTCGTCTGTGGTCAGTGATAGTACTGTCGAAGGCTGTGAAAGATTAGATATGATGTCACTCCTAAGAGAATGAGAAGCCATAGCGGTAGCCTGTATCCCAGTAGGCTCACTACTAGCTCCGAAATGGGTGCAAACTGTCGGCCGAGGGCTTGCAGGGGTGTGGCAATTAGGCGACTGGCAAGATGACCTATTCCAGTAAGCGCAGATGTCCCGATCGTTATAGCGATGCCGGTTATGGTGCCAGCTATGATGCCATCGGTGAAGGCCCGGTCGTGGAGTCTGTCGCGCACGTAGCTATTAGCTTCACGTGTGAACTTCAATTTATGGTTCTCATGTTGAGTAGACGTCTGAACGCGGGAAGTCGTGTGCGTGGTGGCTCGCAGTTGAGTGTGGTCTTGGTGCGTCTAATGGCTCGTTGAACATCGGGGCGGTACAGCTGTCGCTGGTGTGGACATATCATTTGCCGCTGATGTACGATGCGACAACGGCGCTCTTTAGATGCGACGCTCGAATGTGAGCTCGGTTACGCCGAGCATTCGGCAACCTTCGTGAGGGACAACTGTCGCATTCTATCCATGGTGTAGATATTCGCATCTACTCTGTTCTATCGCAAGCGGGCCGACGGCGTCTCTTTTAGTCCTCAACCCTTTCGGGACTGGGTATAAGCGCGCCATGACCCACGCAGCTACCCACGAACACGGGGGGAAGAGGAGCGCAAGCAAGGACCTCGGTCCCGTACCGTCACGCAGGCAGCATTATCGGAGTGGGGGCGTAATCTCCAGTGCCTGCAGTGTCAGGGGTGTAGAGCTAGTCTCGGTCAGCTAACTTTTGTGCGAGTTGAATGGCGACGCCTTCAAGGCTGAGGTCACAGGTTTATGCGTCGGATTTTGCCTCGATAGCGTCGAGGTCGCGTACGGCGTAGCGGTGGTGCTCCCACTCCTCCTGGAGGATCACGTGCAGGCAAGAGAGAGTGGTCTCCTGGTGCTCGGGGTTCCACGGGTTCTTGCGCGTCGCGGTCAGCTCGTCTGATGTGACTGTGGCCAGGAAGTCGCGCACCATCGCGACCCGTCCCGCCCGGACCTCGAGCACTTCGGCATACGACGGCGTGACCGTCGTGAAGATCGACATGTCCAGGCCGTCGTCCTCGGCGCCGGAGTACGTTAGACCGATCGGGTGGAATGGCTGTTCGATCTCCAGGATCGCCCGGCCCAGCCACACGTCCGTGGCAAGGACCAGGTGCCGCAGCGTCTGCGCGAACGACCACTCGCCGCCCACCGAAACGTCGACCGTGCCGGCCGGCATCGCCGCGACGCGCTCGATCGTGGCCGCCCATGTGCGCTCGAGCGTGGCCCAGGCAGCGCGCAGGCCATCCGGATCTCCGGCGCGCCGGTCGACGCGGCCGGGAAAGCGGCGGTTGAGTTCGGCCTCGACGAATGGGATCACGTCGACGCCGTTGACGCGCAAGAAGCTCTCGCCGTCGAAGAGCCACGGTGCGTCGATGTCCGTCCCCTGTACGTCGACCCCGCGCATCACGACGCCGGATAGGTCACACCCGATGAACCGGGCGCCTCGCAGGTCCGCGTCGATGAACTCCGCTCCTTGCAGTTCGTCAGACTTGGTGAAGGTTGTCATGACCTCTCCTTTTCTAGAAACGTCAGCAAGTAAGGGTTGAGCGTGTGTGGCGCCAGTATGCCTACCATGAGGTGATCGATGCTCTACGTTCTGGAGTGTGATGAGCGCTGTCTGATCTCCCAAGCGACACAACGTCGCGCTGCTGGATGCGACGCTCGAACGTGTGTCCGGTTGCGCCGAGCACTGGAGCAATATCGGCGAGGGGCAACTGTCGCATTGCGTCGATGTTGCAGATAGTCGCATTTATTCTGTTCTGACGCAAGCATGCCGAAGATGCTGCTATAGCCATCAGTCCTTTCGGGAGTGGGTATAATCGCGCCATGACGCACGTAGCAACTCACGAAGACGCGGCGAAGGGGAGTGGCGGCAAGGACCTGGGTCCCGTACCGTCCCGCAAGCAGTACCTCGATCTCAAGGCACAGCACCCGAACGCGATCTTGCTCTACCGGCTCGGAGACTTCTACGAGACGTTCGACGACGATGCGCGGGTCGTGGCGCGGGATGCCCGAATCACGCTCACCTCGCGCTCCTTCGGCCGCAGCGGCCGGGTGCCGATGGCCGGCATCCCCCACCACGCCTTGAATCACTACCTGGGGCGGCTGCTCGGGGCGGGGCACACCATCGCCATCGCGGAGCAGATGAGCGAGCCGGGCCGGGGACTGGTAGAACGCGCGGTTACGCGGGTCGTGACGCCGGGAACCGTCGCCGAGCCCGCGCTGCTGCCAGCAGGCGAGAACCGATATCTCGCGGCCGTGTCCAGGAGCGGCGATCGAATTGGCCTCGCGTGGGCGGACGTCAGCACGGGGGAGTTCGCGGTCGCGGAGTTCCAGGGGGCGGACGCCACCACGCGACTTGCGGAGGAGCTCGCCCGGCTGAACCCGGCGGAATGTCTGGTGCCCGACAACGTGCGGGACGTGGCGACCGTCGGCTACCGAACCCGCGTCGAGCGCTGGCACTTCGAGCCGGAGCGTGCTCGGTCAGCGCTCTGCCACCACTTCGGCGCGCGGACCCTCCTCCCCTATGGCTGCGCGGAACTGCCGGCGGCGACGGGGGCGGCCGGGGCGATCCTCGCGTACCTTGACCGCACCAATCCGTCGATGCTCCCGCTCCTGTCCGGCCTCCGGACGGAAGGCAACGACACGCGCGTCGGCATCGACGCTGCCACGCGGCGCAACCTGGAACTCATCCGCAGCCTCGGCACGGGCGGGAGCCGCGGCAGCCTGCTCGGCGTGCTCGACGAGACGTGCACCGCGATGGGCGCCCGCGCGCTCCGACGGCTCATCGGCCGGCCGCTGCGCGATCTGCCGGAGCTGCAGCAACGGCAGCAGGTGGTCGCGGCGCTGGTGGATCGGGCTGCGGATCGTGGCGCACTGGCCAGGTTGCTCGACGGCGCGGGCGACCTCGAACGGCTCACGGGCCGTGTGGTTCAGGGGCTGGCGGGTTCGCGCGACTACCTCGCGCTCGGGGCCGCGCTGCGCGGTCTGCCGACACTACTGGAGCAGCTGCGCGCGACCGCTGCGCCGGCGCTCTCCGCGTACGCGGGCGAGATGGATCCATGCGCCGATGTACTCGCGCTGATTGAGTCGGCCATAGAGGAGCACGACGATGGCGCGCGAATCTGCCCGGGCTTCTGCCCAGCGCTCGACGCCGCGGTGGACGGCGCGCGGGGCACGCGGCAATGGCTGGCCGGACTGGAGCGCCGCGAGCGGGAGCGTACGGGCATCCGCTCATTGAAGGTCGGCTACAACAAGGTCTTCGGGTACTACATCGAGGTGACGAAGCCGAATCTCGCGCTCGTGCCCCCGGAGTACGTGCGCAAGCAGACGGTGGCCACGGGCGAGCGGTATCTGACCGCCGAGCTGAAGGATGCGGAAGCGCGAATCCTCGCCGCCGATGAGGAGATCACCGCGCTGGAGCGGGCGGCGCTCACACGGCTCGGTACGGCGGTCACCCCTTCGGTAGGTCGCCTGCTCTGGGCCGCGGACCGCGTCGCGCACCTCGACGCGCTGCTCTCACTCGCGAGTGTCGCCGCCCGCTGCGGCTGGGTGCGCCCCGATCTGGAGGAAGGCGAGACACTGGAGATCGTCGGCGGTCGGCACCCGGTCGCGGAGGCGAGCCTCGCGGGTGAGGCATTCATCCCCAACGATTGCTGCCTCGGTGGGGAGCACCCGCACGTCCTGGTCGTCACAGGGCCGAACATGGGTGGCAAGAGCACTTATCTGCGGCAGACGGCGTTGATCGTGCTGCTCGCGCAGATCGGTTCCTTCGTGCCCGCCCGGAGTGCCCGCGTCGGCCTCGTCGACCGCATCTTCACCCGGGTCGGCGCGCAGGACGACCTCGCCCGCGGCGCGAGCACGTTCATGGTCGAGATGCTGGAAACCGCCACGATTCTGCACCAGGCAACCAGCCGCAGCCTCGTGATCCTAGATGAGGTGGGACGCGGCACCGGCACGCACGATGGGCTCGCGATCGCCCGCGCGGTGCTGGAGGACCTCCACGGGCGCATCGCCGCGCGGACGCTCTTTGCGACCCACTACCTGGAGCTGACGGCCGTCGCCGCTGACCTGCCGGCCGTGGCGAACGTCCACGTCGCCGCGATCGAGCAGGATGGCCGGGTTGTTTTCTTGTACGCGGTGCGGCCGGGACCTGCGGACCGAGCGTACGGCATCCACGTTGCGCGCCTTGCCGGCCTCCGAGCAGGCGCTTGCCGAGCTTGCCTCACCGCCCGCATTCTCTAGCGGTGTGGTCATTCCTCATTCAGGTGGGGATGTTGCACTCCCTGCCGAACAGCCGGTGCCGGTCCAACTGGTCGCGGAAGAACGCGTGCCATACCAGCTCGCACTCGAGGGCATTCCTCCCGGTGTACTCGCGAGAGAGCGACTGGCGTGGGAACTCGGTGCGCTGGACCTCACCCGCATGACGCCGCGCGAGGCGATAGACTGGCTGTTTGAGCAGCAGGAGCGTCTGGGGTAGGGGAGACACTCCCCACTAATTGATCGACTACCAATCACCTCGAGCCCCAATCGCCGGGGCATCTTGTGCCGGCAAGGAGAGGGTATGGCGCGCATTCGATTCGGGTTCTCAATCACTGCCTACGACCTCGACAAGCGGCGGCAGGCACGGTATGTGGATGACGTCAATCGCGCCCTCGAGCGCGCGAGCGGACACTTCGACACGGCCTGGGTCATTGACCACCTGCAGGCGGGCGACGCCGACCTGCTCGAGGGGTTCACCACCCTCACCTTCATGGCCGCCCTCCACCCCCGATTAGCATTCGGACACACGGTGCTGTGCCAGGGGTTCCGCAACCCGGCGCTCGTCGCCAAGATGGCCGCCACGCTGCAACTGCTCAGCGGCGGGCGGTTTATCCTCGGCATCGGCGCGGGGTGGGACGAGCCGGAGTACCGGGCCTACGGCTACAACTTCCCCTCCGCGGGCGTGCGCGTTGAACAGTTGGAGGAGGCGCTGCACATAATCACGGCGATGTGGACCCAGGAGGAGGCCACGTTCGAGGGCATGCATTACCGGGTGATCGGGGCGCATTGCGAGCCGCAGCCCGACCCGGTACCACCCGTGGTGATAGGCGCGTTCCGCCCGAGAATGCTGCGACTCGCCGCGCGATGCGCCGACCAGTGGGATGTGTCCTCAACCGGCCCTAGGGAGTACGGCCGACTCGTGAGGGACTTCGCGCACGCCTGCGATGTGGTGGGCCGCGAGCCTTCGACGGTCAGGCGGTCGTGGAGCGGCGGATGCGTGTGCGCCACCACACAGAAACAGGCCGAAGCGCTTGCGAGGGATCGCTACGCCGTGGATGACGGCGAGTTCAGTTTCGTGGGGACTCCGGCGCAGGTGACGGAGTAGATGCGTTCCTTCGTCGACTTGGGGGTGGACCGCTTCATCCTCGACTGCGCCGGTTTCCCCGATCTCACCACGCTGGATCTGCTTATAGTTGAGGTGCTGCCGGCACTCAGCAGGTGAGGCCGCACAACAAGCCCGGTCGCGTCAGTGGGGTACCGATTGGCGGATGGACCATATATAGTGCCTTGAGCCTGTCCCCCAAGCGGCGTCGTAGCGTCGTTCTACTGAACGCCCACGATGCTACAGCCCGAGGGCGTCGCGGACTTTCTCGAAGAAGCTGCGCTCACCATGCTGCGGGCTCGGGACGTCGAGCGTCTCGCCCAGCTCACGGAGCAGGCTCTTCTGCTTCTCATTCAGGTGCTGCGGCACCACGACGCTGAAGGAGATGATCTGCTCACCCCGTCCGCCACCGCGCAGGCTCGGCACGCCGAGACCGCGCAAACGCACCGTGTCGCCGCTCTGCGTGCCGGGCTCAACCCGGAGCTCGGTCTCACCATCGATCGTGGGCACCAACAGCCGGTCGCCCAGCGCCGCTTGCGCGATGTTGATCGGCATCTCCAGGTGCAGATCCTGGCCCATCCGCCGGAAGAGGGGATGGGGCTTGACGGAGAACTCGATGAACAGGTCGCCCTCCGGCGCTCCGGGGTCTCCCGCCTCGCCCTCTCCCGAGAGCCGCAGGTGGAAGCCCTCATCGATGCCTGCGGGCACGCGCACCATGAGCTTGCGCGTGTTGCGCACCGTGCCCTGGCCGTGACACTCCTTGCAGGGATCGAGAATGACGGAGCCCTGACCGCGGCAGCGGTCGCATTCCGTGACGCTCACGAACTGGCCGAGGAAGGAGCTCTGCGTGCGGCGGATTTCGCCGCTCCCCGCGCAGACGGGGCACCGTGAGGGCTGGCTGCCCGGTTCGGACCGGCTGCCGTTGCAGCGCGAACACACGGCCTGACGGCTGGCCTCGATCTCCTTCTCCACGCCGAACACAGCTTCCTCGAACTCAAGCACCATGTGGTAGCGCAGGTCAGCACCGCGACGCGGACCCCTGCGCGCCGTGCGCGCGCCGCCGAAGAGGTTCTCGAAGAGGGAATCGATGCCGAAGCCGAACGGTCCGTTCGTGAAGTCGTACCCGCCGCCGTTGCTCACACCCGCATGACCGAAGCGGTCGTAGGCCGCGCGCTTGTCGGCGTCGTTGAGCACCTCGTACGCCTCGGTGACCTCTTTGAAGCGCGCCTCAGCATCCGGCTCGGAGTTCACATCTGGGTGGTACTGTCGGGCCATCTTGCGATATGCCCGCCGAATCTCATCCGAGCTCGCCTCGCGCTGTATGCTGAGGACTTCGTAGTAGTCGCGTTTGGTCATGTTCTCCATATCATTCCCGTTAGCGCCTCGGCAAGCCGCCCCGACGGGGCGTCGCTACGCACGATTGTGCTGTACCGCCGTGGTGTATGTCAAAACAAAGGCAGCTGGGGTTGGGCACATCGTATTGTCCCACCCCAGCCAAGTCAGCTCTAGACTTCTCGGAACTCGCCTTCGACCGTGCCCTCATCGGGTGGTGGAGTTCCGCCGTCCGGCCCCATACCGGCATCCGCCCCATAGGTGCCGGTCGCCTGGCCCTCACCGCCCTGGCTGTACATCTCCGTGCCGATCTTCTGCGCGGACTGGGCGAGCGCCTCCATGCTGGAGCGAATGGCATTTACGTCCTCGCCCTGCAGCGCGGTGCGCGTGGCCTCAAGGTTCTGGTTGATCTCCGACCTTGTCTCCTCGGAGATCTTCTCGCCGTATTCCTGCATGGTCTTCTCGGTCTGGTACACCAGCGTGTCCGCCGTGTTGCGCGTCTCGATCAGCTCGCGGCGTCGCTGATCCTCCGCGGCGTTCACCTCGGCGTCGCGCACCATCCGGTCCACCTCGTCCTGCGAGAGGCCGCTGCTCGCGGTGATCGTGATCTTCTGCTCGCGAGAACTCGCCTGGTCCTTCGCGGAGACGTTCAGGATGCCGTTCGCGTCGATGTCGAACGCCACTTCGATCTGCGGCACGTTGCGCGGGGCCGGCGGAAGCTGGTCGAGGATGAAGCGCGCGAGTGTCTTGTTCTCGGCCGCCATCGGGCGCTCGCCCTGCGTGACGTGGATCTCCACCTGCGTCTGTCCGTCCGCGGCAGTGGTGAACGTCTGTGCCTTGCGGGTCGGGATCGTGGTGTTGCGCGGGATGAGCGGTGTCGCCACGCCGCCGAGGGTCTCGATCGCAAGCGTCAGCGGGGTCACGTCGAGCAGCAGCACGTCCTTGACTTCGCCGCCGAGCACGCCCGCCTGGATCGCTGCCCCAACCGCGACCACCTCGTCGGGGTTGATGCTCCGGTTCGGCTCCTTGCCGAACACGCTCTTCACCTTCTCCTGGACGAGCGGCATCCGGGTCTGGCCACCAACGAGGAGCACCTCGTCGATCTGTGACTCGGACTTGCCCGCATCTTTGAGGGCCTGCCGCATCGGCGGGACGGTGCGGTCCACGAGGTCGCCAACCAGCTGCTCCAGCTTCGAGCGCGTCAGCGTGACGAGCAGGTTCTTGGGGCCGCTCGCGCTAACCGTAATGTACGGCAGGTTGATCTCCGACTGCTGTGTGGTCGAGAGCTCCTTCTTCACGCGCTCCGCGTCCTCCTTGAGGCGCTGCATCGCGATCGGGTCGGTGCGTAGGTCGATGCCCTGGTCCTTGCGGAACTCATCCACGAGCCAGTTAATGATCCGGTCATCGAAGTCGTCCCCGCCCAGGTAGGTGTCGCCCTGAATCGCCTGGACGTCGAACACGCCCTCACCGAGCGCGAGGATGGAGATGTCGTACGTGCCGCCGCCGAGGTCGTAAACCGCGACGTCCTCCTCCTCCTTGCGGTCGAGGCCGTATGCCATCGAGGCGGCGGTCGGCTCATTGATAATGCGCTTCACGTCGAGGCCCGCGATCTGCCCGGCATCTTTCGTCGCCTGCCGCTGGCTGTCGTCGAAGTACGCCGGTACGGTGATGATCGCGCTGTCCACCGTGTCGTTTAGGTACGCCTCCGCGTCCTGCTTGAGCTTGCGCAGGATCATGGCGGAGACTTCCTGCGGCGTGTACGTGCGGTCGCCCATGTGGACCTGCACCGCCCCGTGCGCCCCCTGGCTCACCTTGTACGGGAGGGTCTTGATCGCGCGCTGCACCTCCGGGTCGTCGAACCGGCGGCCCATGAATCGCTTGATCGAGTAGATCGTGTTCTCCGGGTTGGTGATCGCCTGTCGGCGGGCTATCTGGCCCACCAGCCGCTCACCGGTCTTGGGATTCACCGCGACCACGGAAGGCGTCGTCCGCCCACCCTCCGCGTTTGGGATCACGGTGGGCTCACCGCCCTCCATCACCGCCATGACGGAGTTGGTGGTCCCGAGGTCAATACCTATCGTTCTTGCCATAGTTATACAGACTCCTCTTTTCTATACATCACTAACGCGTTACCCGAACCATGCTTGGGCGCAGAACGCGGTCTCCGAGCATGTACCCCTTGCGGTATTCCTCGACAACCATGCCCGGCTCCTCGCCCTCGGCGGGCTGCACGGACACGGCCTCGTGCAGCGTGGGATCGAACGGCTTGCCCATTGCCTCTATCTGACGTAGTCCCGCCAGTTCCAGTGTGGAATCCAGCTTGCGGCCGACGAGCATGAGGCCGTCCACCCACGCTGCATCCTGCTGGTCTTCGGGAATCGCACCACGGGCACGCTCGAAGTCGTCGAGCACGGGCAGCACGTTGAAGATCAGCGCGGCGTTAGCCTCACGTGCCCAGTTCTCACGCTCCTGCTCGGTGCGCCTCCGGTAATTGATGAACGATGCCCGCTCCCGCTGCAACTCCTCCAGATACCCGCTAGAGCGCTCTTGCTCTCGGGCCAGTTGCTCCTCCAGGGTGACCTCTGGACTAGCAGGCTCTGTCGCCTCGGTTTCAGCAACGGCCTCTTCCTCGTTGACTGGTGCTTCGAGCTCCGCAGCTTCCGTCGGCTGATCATTTTCAATCTGCTGTGTCATCGAACCTCCTCGACTCAGCGTGTCTGATGCTCTCGTGGTCGCTATGCAGCATGCTGCTCAGCAACCGAGATACGTAATATACCGACGAGATCGTGCGCTCGTACTGCATCCTGGTCGGCCCCACGACCGTCAGGAGGCCGTAGCCGCCGCCCTGAGCGGTGTACGACGCGGTCACGATGCTGCACGACGCCATCTCCTGAAGTGGGTTCTCTGAACCGATGATGACGTGCACACCGGATCGGTTCACCACGCGATCGGTCAACTCGTTCACGAGCGCCCCACCTTCCAGGATCTCCACCAGCGGACGAGCCGCGTCGCTCTGGCGGAACTCCGGCTGCGCGAGCATGTTGATGAGACCGCTATGGCTAACCGTGCCACGCGACCCATTCTGACGCACGACGCCGAGCACCTGGGGAGCGACCTCCGCAGCGATCCCGCTAAGCCCCTGCGTTCGTAACGGCATCTCAATCGGCACACAGCCCGCGAACGCGGCGTTCAGGGCGGCGGAGACGCTGTTGAGCTCTTCCTGCGAGGTGACATACGGCAGCAGGCAAACGGACTGCCGCACACTTCCATCGTCCATCACAGCGATGGTGAGCGCCGATCGGTCGTTGAGGTGGATGAGTTGTACCTGCTTCAATGCCGTCGCTTCCGATCGAGGGACGGTGACCAGTACGGCGTTGCGCGCGAGCTGCGCGAGCACCGAGGCGGCCAACTCCGCCCACCGGGTCAGGTCCGGGTTACCCTCGACCTGATGAAACTGGTGCTCGACCCGCCGCATGTCCGAGCTGCTCAGGCCCATCCGGTTCATCAAGTTCTCAACAAAGAGGCGGTAGCCGCTCTCGGACGGTACTCTGCCGCCACTGGTGTGCCGGTGCGCCAGGTACCCCTGGCGCTCGAGTTCCGCCATCTCAGCGCGCAACGTGGCGGAGGAAACGGCGAGCTTGTATTTCTCGCGTAACACTTCTGAGCCAACCGGGCGCGCGGTGGCGATGTACTCTTCGATAACGAGTTTCAGGACCTGCTTTGATCGATCACTTAGCTGCTTTTCCATACCATTCCCGGTGAGGCTACGGAGTACTCTCTGAGCCGCCGCACTGTAGTTAGCACTCTCATCCATAGAGTGCTAATGTGGGTATAGAATAGCAATTGAGCGGCCGCCTGTCAAGTTCGTTGCACGCATCGCGTCCGGCAGCGCGGCCTGCACCAGCTCCTCGAATGGCGATCCAGCAGGGGGTGCAGGACGGCTACGGGAAAGGTGTGCGGAGGCAGGCGGACCGCGGGGTGTCGTTGTTCGTGGTAATTTGGCTCTTCCGAGCTTTGGGTGGCGGGTACAAGATGTTGTGGTTAGATTCCTCCGTCGGGTGGCCTGGGAAGTACCCGGCGGAGGGAGCGCGGATGGGCTGGGAACTCTGGCAACTCTTGCCAGAGGGACTTGCGCTCGAGCACGTCGCTATCGATGGGCGCGGCGTCACGATTGAGGCGCGTTGCATCGTTCGCGACGGTAAGTGTTCCGTGTGCGGTCAGCCGTCCTCGAGGATCCACAGGTATTGCGAGCGGACACTGACCTGCCCTGGTCGGGGAGGCGTGTGAGGCTGGTGGTGCGCGCTCATCACTTCCGTTGCCGTAACCCCGACTGCCCCAGGAAGGTCTTCTCCGAACGCCTGGTCGGAACGACAGTAAGTGCCAGGCGCACCGGGAGACTCACCGATATGTTGCTGGGTATCGCCTATGAGCTGGGAGGAAGCGGGCGCCAGAGCGGCAGCTTGTTGGATCAGGGTAAGCGCGGATACGCTGCTTCATATCCTGCGCGCAGCTCACTTCCCCGAGCGACCAACACCTTCAGCGCTTGGCGTAGATGACTGGAGCTATAAGCGAGTGCGTTTCGGCACGATGCTGGTGGATCTCGAGCATCATCTCCCGGTGGACCTCTTGCCCGACAGGTCCTCGGAATCGTTCTCGCACTGGCTTTTGAACATCCGGGCGTGGAGGTGATAGCCCGAGACAGGAGCGAGATCTACGCCGAGGGAGGGAGGCGGGGCGCACAGACGCAGTTGCAGGTGGCTGACAGATGGCACCTGCTTCGCAATCTGGGCGATGCGGTCGAACACTTCCTGATGAGGCGGCACAAACAGCTGGAAGCCACCGCGGGTGCTCTTGCAGCCGAAGCGTCGGAGTCGTCCAAGCCTCGGGCGCTGCCCGCTCCACTCCCGTCCCTACGTCGACTCTGCGAGGCAGCCGACCAAAGCGGAGGAGAGGAAGCGGCAGACGCGCGAGCGCAGGAAGGGGCGCTATGACCGAGTCGTCGCGCTTGAGGACTGAGCCGGAGGCGATGGCGAAGGAGGAGCAGAGCGACGGTGAGGAGCTTTCTGGCGGCGGGAAGCTTCCCGGAGTATGCGGGCGGAGCGACGAAGCATTTACCGAACATGCTGGAGGTTACGAGGCTTACCTGAGGCGACGATGGAACGAGGGTTGTCCAGGTGCCGCGCAACTCCACCGAACTCCAGCGCGATGGCTTTGAGGGCTCAGCCGTGACCGTACGCCGCTACGTCCATACGTGGCGACCCGAGGGCAGCAGGCGCGGGAGGTCGTGTAGGTCTTTGGGGAGGAAGCAAGCTCCTCCCTCGAGTCCCGAGCTACACCCCAAGGCGAGCGTCCTGGCTGTTTCTGAAGACAGTGACGAGCTTCGTCCCAAGGAGCAGGTGTACCTCGAACGCTTCTGCGAGCTCTGTCCTGAAGGCAGGATGCTAGAGCGCGTGGTCACACGAGTTTGGTCGGATAGTGAGGCAGCGAGACGGGGAGGGGCTGGATGTCTGGCTGCGAGGAAGCAGTCGGATAGCGGAGCTGGTGGGATTTGCTTCTGGGCTCCGCCGGGATCTGTCGGAGGTGGGGGCACCGAGTGGTCATCGTGGAGGGCCGATCAACTCAAGCCTGAAAAGGCAGATGTATGGCCGTGCAGGGTTCATGAGTTGCTTGAGGAGGAGAGTCTTGCGCATCGCTCTCCCCGAGCCGACGACGCCCGTGTTCAAGGTGCTGCCGATGTCGCCTACCATCGACTCGAGGAGTTACTACTGTCGGGTATGCTTGCGACGAGGCCCGAGCAACCGCCTCAGTGACCCGCCCACCAGGACTACAAGCGGCTACGGAATGTCGGAAGAACCTAATTATCGTGAACATTGACACGGGGTGGTGGCGTTAGGGGCTCAAGAGTCAGCTGCGACGGTGCAGATCCATGGAGCGGTGAAATCGCAGGCTCCGTTTGCCCACTTCGAGTCCGCATCGACGTTTGGAACGCCTCGATGCGCGCTTCAGCGATCTCGTCGAAGACGCGTAGGAACATTTACTGATTGTGGTAGTTGGGGAAGCTGGAGCAGCAGAAGTGCTCTAGCTCGGTTTCGTTAGGCCCATCGCATGACGGACAGGGGGTCGAAAGCGGGCCGGCAAGTCTGAGGATAGTCGAGGAGGAGAAGGGATCATAGGTGAAGGTGTGCTGCGGCGTGCCCTCCCACCGACTCGTGCCAAAGTCTGTGCCGCGCAGATAACCAGCGTGATGGAAGAGACGCCTTCTTACCCGATGGTTGCCACAGCGCCGAGTCGGGTGAGCCGAGGAGCGCTACGGCGCCGGTTGCAGTACGTCCGCGCTCGCCCATCCCGTTGTGTCGGTGCTGGTACGGACTCTTCGCCACTGCACCCCTCCGGCCCGTCGGGTCTGTCCTAGACCCCGCACCGTCGAGCCGTCAGGCAGGCGCTCCAGGATGCCGCTCGTGAGCGAGGGCATGCGCCGCACGTTCAGCCCGAGCCCGTTCGATGCGACGCGAAATGTAATGACTGGGGGCGGAGTGGGCCGCGTGGTCGGCGTGCCGGTCGCGCGGGCGACCGCCGGTGAGGGGGTGACCGCCGCCTGTTCGGTGCCGGTCGCCTCCGCTGTTGGAGACGCGGATGCAATCGTGACAACCGGCGTGACAACCGGTGTGGCGGCCGGGGTGCCGGCCACGGTTGCTGGGGCGGCTGGCGTTGTTTCCCCGGGCTGGTCGCTCGGAGTTTGAGTCACGAGTACCAGCGGGGGCAGTACTCCCCCGGAGGCTGAGTCTTGAGGTGCGAGCGCGCTGTACAGCAAAATGAAGACTCCTGCGCCAAGGAGCAACGCGAAAAGAATCCCGACCACCGTGAAGAGGCCGGGATTCTCGCCACCGTCCGACTGATACACCGCGTCTGCCGTCCGGCTCGCTAGCGGGGCGTGGCGCTCGCGCCGTCCATCGCGCTGGCCAGACCGGGCTGCCCGCTGCTCTGCGCATCCTCGCTCAGCATCGGGCGGAGCAGTTGCTGCATCGCCATCACATGCTGGCAATCACCAAACGTCTCATGCGTGTGACAATTACACACCCAGGTATCGCCCTCCAGAGAAAGATTATATGAACTGTTATCGCCGTTAAAGGTCGCAGTGATAGCGGTTATGCGGATGCGTTCGGGTTCCTGTGCGTATCGGTGAGCCTTCTCGATCTTGCCTATCAGTCCTGAGTTCACGTGGGACTCTCCTTCCGCCCGCGATACCCACGCAAGCAGGCCGGCAAAGCGAAACGCCCGGCACAGGCACACGCCTGCCGGACGTCCAGGTTGCGGGTATCGTATGGGGCGCGGCGATAACTGTCATCAAGGGCACACCAGCCTGCTGCTCCGGTAGCGCTGATTATAGACTCATGCTGGGTCCGCGTCAATCGCGCAAGGGGCGGATACGACTGGCATCGCTCTTGCACCCACCCAAGGGGGAGGGTTAGTATGAGCCGTGACGCAGTCAACACCGTTGTCGAGCGCGCTATCAGTGACGAAGCATATCGGGCGCTGCTCACGGAGCAGACCTACGACGCACTGGACGGATATGATCTCGAACCAGACGAACAGGGTGCCCTGATCGCCGCGAGTGAGGAGACGCTCGTCGAGATGGGGGTAAGCCCGGAAACTGCGCGGCGCTTCGAGGGGCTCTTCCGCATCTCACGTGGTGGTGGCGGCTAAAACGCAGGCGCTATCTCCACGTTAAGATGTGCGGGGGGACGTACCGTGCCTCCCCCCGCACCGAGTCCTGTGGGTCTGCTGCGCTTCCTACGCCCCGACGGCTTCCTGAAGCTCCTGCAGGCCCGAACCACCCGTGGCCTGCTCCTGTGCCAACTGCAGCGACAACGTGCTCAGCTGCTTCGCGTGCTGCTTGTCCTCGCGAAGGTTAACATCCAGCGGCTGCATGCTCTTGGGCTTGCCAAGTTGTGCCGCGAGGGCATGAAAAACCTCGCCCGTCTCGACTGCCTTGTGCTTGAGCAGGCTGTGGGCACTTAGCCGCTCGATCTCCTCCTCGCCATCCTGCGCCACCTTCTTGAGCGCGTTGACCATTTTGCGATCATCTGGCTCGACCTTCATCGGCTTAGCGCCCAGGCTCTCCAGCACGCGCTCGAAGTTTGCCACGTGGCCCTCGTCCTCGGTGGCCATCTGCTCAAGTGCCTCTTTGAGCTGCGCGTCCTTGACTGCTTTCGCGAGCGTCCGCTCGTTCTCGACGATGGCCTTCTCGACGGCGAGCGCGTCGCTCAGTTCCTGCACCACGAATTCCTTGCCTTGTGCCACTGTGTCCTCCTATGTAGTTGTGTTCCATCGCACGACCTTCTCGTGCGTACCTGGTATGGGCAACCGTTGTGCCATGGAATGGTTTGACACGCGCGTCGGGGTGGCGATATAGTGAGCGGCATCCAGCAAAGGACGATATCCACATGGCCGCTACGCGCGAACTTGGCGTCTCACGGTTCTTGAACGACCGGGTATCGAGGATACCTGCGTCCGGGATCCGGCGTTTTTTCGACATGATCTCCGGGATGGAGGGGGTGATCTCCCTCGGCGTGGGTGAGCCCGACTTCACCACACCGGAGCCGCTGCGCGAGGCCGCGATCGCGAGCGTCCGCGCGGGCCGCACCGCGTACACCTCGAATTACGGCCTCTTTGAGCTGCGCGAGAGCCTCGCAGAGCACCTGGAGCGCTTGTATAACGTCAGATACGATCCGCATTCCGAGATACTCATCACCGTAGGGGTCTCCGAAGCGTTGGACATAACGTGCCGTGCGGTGCTCGGCCCGGGCGATGAGATGATCGTGCCGGATCCGTCGTACGTGGCGTATGTCCCGGCGGTGGTCCTCGCCGACGCCGTGCCCGTGCTCGTGCCCACAAGTGTGGAGACGCAGTTCGCGCCGACCGCTGCAGAGATCGAGCGGCACATCACCCCGCGCACGAAGGCGCTGCTGCTCGGCTATCCAAACAACCCGACAGGCGCTGTGTTGCCACGGGAAGAGTTGAAGCGCATAGCGGTGGTCGCGCAGCGGCACGACCTGCTCGTGATCGCGGACGAGATCTACGACCGCCTCACGTACGGCGTGGAACACACGAGCTTCGCCTCACTGCCCGGCATGTGGGAGCGGACGGTCCTGCTGGGAGGCTTCTCGAAGGACTACGCGATGACCGGCTGGCGAGTCGGCTACGCTTGCGCCCCAGCCGAGTTACTCGAGGCGATGATGAAGGTGCACCAATATGTGATTATGTGTGCGCCGACCGCTGGCCAGGCCGCTGCCCTGGAGGCCCTGCACGGCGGGGAGCCGTATGTTCAGGCGATGCTCGCGGAATATGACCGGCGTCGCAGGATTATCGTGGATGGCCTGAATGGGATCGGGCTGCCTACGTTCGAGCCGCGCGGTGCGTTCTACGCCTTCCCGGACATCCGACCAACCGGCCTTTCGTCGGAGGAGTTCGTTGAGGCACTACTGGTCGAGGAGAAGGTGGTGACAGTGCCCGGCGATGCATTCGGTCCGTCGGGCGCGGGGTACGTCCGGCTGTGCTACGCGAACTCCATGGAGAACATCGAGGCGGCGCTGGAGCGTATCGGGCGGTTCGTGCGCAGCCGAACAGCATAGCTGAAAATACTGAAGGGAAGGGGTTTGCCCGTGGCCACGGAACCCACCGAGAACGTCGGCACCAGCATCATGTACGAGAACGATCGCGTGCGCGTTTGGGATCTGGCGCTTGGGCCGGGCGAGCAACTGGAGAAGCACGTACATCGACTCCCGTACTTCTTCATCGTCGTGTCCGGTGGCTTGATCCGTTTCGCCGACCCCGACAATCCGGAGGACTATCAGGACATTCAGTTTGAGGACGACCAGGTAACGTGGGTGAACGCCGGACCGGACGGCAAGGTGGACAACCGCCTGACGAACATCGGCGAGACGCCCCACCGCAACTACGTCATCGAGCTCAAGTAGCGCCAAACGAATATGGTTGGCACAACAGCGGCGCTACGCCTTACCGAGTCTCCGAGACGCACGCCAGGGCCAACGCGGTGAGCGTCAACCGATGACGATGAGCCCAAGGCCGGCCGCATCTCCCCTATGCTCTATGTGGGCCTTGCAAACCGTCCATCGAACGGCACCCCTGCCGGGTCATCAGGCACTGTATCAGGCCGGTGTGCGCCGATCCAGAGGGCCACTGTGAAGTGGTCGCCCGGCAATCGCTCGGCGCTCGTTATCACGCACGCGGGGTTCGTAATGGTTGAAGAAGACCTTGCCGACGAGGTCGCGCCGACTGTGCACGCCCGTCTTCTCGAACACGCTCTTGAGGTGTTGCTGGACGGTGTCTGCTGAGACGACGAGGCGCTCGGCGATCTCCGTCGTGGAGTTGCCCTGCAGCACCAGTCGCGTGACGTCCTGCTCGCGCTGAGTCAGGCTGTAAGCGGCCATAAGCAGCGGGGCGATCCGGGCGGGGTGTGCGGGCTCGACGATGACGGCGGCACGGCGGTAACCGCCGGAATCGAGTGTGACCCCATGGAGAACGATCCAGGTGCCGGAGCGCGAGAGTGCTCGCGCGACCGCGACCTCGCCGGCACCGTCGGGATGTTCAGCCATTCGCAGTGCCCGGCCGGCGACGGACAGCACCGAGGAGGGTAGCCTGCCAGAATCCCAATTGCCGTCAGGCAGATCCGACAGCCAGCGCTCCACCCCGGGCGTGGTGGACTCGATCCCCCATCGTGGAGCGGCACGGGCTGGAGTTCTAAAGTGGTGCATCTAGTAAAGACAACGCACCCCCGCGAGCCGGCGAATACCCAGGTCTGATCACGACTCATACGCAATCCGGTTGAAGGCTATCGCATGTCATCCCGAACGGAGTGAGGGATCCGTCCACTTGGGCCACGGATTCCTCGCACGCTCGGAATGACACATGAACTACCATATAGCCGGAGTTAGTATCAGCACCGCTTGGCCCTGCTCAGGCACCGTGCGAAAGGGTAGCACACTCCCGGATGCACCACTTAGCCCTGCGTATCCTCCGACGGCGCACCCTCCTGGAGCCATCCGCTGAACTCGGGAGATGCTGCTGCCAGGTGCCACTCGTCCAGCACATTGAGAGCCATCGCCCGCTGCCCCCCGTCGCCCGGACCCGATCTCAGGCAGTACTCGAGCAGCCATTCCTCGATCTGCTCGGGCTCGGGGTCCTCCGCTCCAAGCGCCTCTAGCAGGTCGCGCTTTATCTCGAGACCGATCGCATCGGCCGTTGTGTCGCGCTTGCGCTTGCGACGGCGACCCTCGGAAGCATCTATCGACGATAGCAGTTGTCGCGCGAACTCAGCCGGGCGCAGGGCTGTTGATCTGCGCGCGTACCGCGTAACCGACCGTTTCTGGCCGCTCGAAGCCGTGCTCGACGGCAATAAGATCGAGGTCCACACTCGCCAGGTCCTCGACTGGTACCTGTCCCGCTGGCCAGGCACGCGCGGACGTAAGCAGCTTCGTATAACCTCTGCAACCCCGACATACATCCACGCGTCGGGCTTCGCCTCCGTCCTCAGGCACGAGCGAGCTGAACGTAGAGTTATCTGACGCGCGACAGTAAGCACACCGGACCCACTCTATGTCCCATCCAGTGCCGCAACGGCCGCAGCGCAGGTGACGCGTTCGCTCCAGCCCACGCAACTCCGCTAAGGCTGCCCACGCGCCACAGACTAGGCAGTAGCCGTGCGGCCACGATGCCGGTGCGCGATCGCTCGTTTTCCGCCGGCATGCGTCGAGCAGCGGCATTGCAGCGAGCAGGCCGACCGCGACCAGTACGTTCCGCTCGACACCGAGCGACGCGGCCTGGACAGTCAACCGCTCGTCGTCCTGGCAGACCGTCGCCTCTAGCAGAGCGAGTGCATCGCAACCGGTCCCGCGCGCGACCGTGCGTAGCTCGGATGCCTCGGCGCCACCAGCATCGGCGGCAGCATCCATGATGCGCCGCACCGACGCGCGGCCAGCCTTCGCGTCTAGACGGATTGTGGCATGGTCCAGAAGCGGTGCATGGTCAGGGTGTTTGGAGGAGACTTCCACGCTGATCGAGTCCCAAATAGGGTTCTCCATCTGCCGCAGAGCCTCCGCAAGCGGCGTAGTCCAGGAGTTCCACTCGGGATGGTCCTGCGTGACCGCGACCAGACGCTCCTGAACGGTGCTGAGCGCCCTAGTCGTCACGCCCCGCACCCGTTAGCGGCGTATCATAATAAGACCCGTCCTTCTGGCGCAGGTCAACTTCTCCCTGGTTCCAGTTCCCGCGGTCAGCCCCCGGGCCGCCGCCCTGGGTACGGGCCGCCTCGGGGCTCGAGTCGCACGCCACGAGAGCCGCTGCAAGAAACCCGAACAGTAGGACACGGCTGAGCCGGCGCTTCATCATCCCAATTTCTCCATCGTCTCCGCGGAGAACACTACGACGGCTCGGAGAAAGAGGCCACCGAGCAGGACGAGCGTGGATGCGAGCACAAGACTACGGCCCCCCGATTGTCGCAAGCCGATGGCGAGCGGCACAATGATCCCAAACACAATCACGGCCAGCAGCGTCACACCCAGCACCATGCCCCACGTGAGTGCCCAGTCCGACGGCAGGCCCCCCAGCACCGCCGCGAGAGTTGCCAGAGTCCCCAAGATCACGATGAGCTCCACGCCGAGCGACAGGTCATCAAAGCGCGTCAGGCGGTGGAGAGCGTCCTCCGAGACACTTCGACGCCGCCGACCGAGAAGGTACATCAGCGCAGCCGCCGTCGATAGCCCGGAAACCAGGAAGAGCACGGAGAGAAGATTGGTGTTCGCCCAGATCGGTCGGTTCGTCACCGAGAGCAGCGCTCCTGTGTAACTCGCAGTCCATAGCCCGGCAATTGCGCCGAGCAGTACGAAGAGCTTGCTGAAAACGCCCAAGCCGGAGTGAATCTTCTGAAACAGTCCCAGTGGACCCCTTCTAGGCGTGTCGCCAGGTCGGACGAGTGCGGCGAGGAAGGAAACGAACGCGAAGCCGCTGAATACCGAGATGACCCATGAACCATATGAGATCGGCGACCACCACTTGAAGGCGAACGGCATGGGAATAAAATCCTCACGCCGCAGGAGCATGTGCCAGAAGCGCAGCGGCTGGTTGAGGTCCAGCACGAGGAGGAGCAGCCCGATAGAGATCGCTGGAAAAGCGACCAGGTACCCGATGCGGGAGAGATGACGGTCATCGCGATCGCCGACCAGATCGAGCATCGCCGAGATGAAGTAGCAGCCGCCGGCTATCCCACCCAAGAAGAAGTACGGAATGATCCACCAGGTCCAGTGGGCGGAAGCCGAGTACAGTTCATCGATCATCCAAAACTCCTAACAAGATGAACGCATGACGTGGTGGCTATGTCCTGATTACTCGTTGTTGCCTTGCTGTGCGAACCGATCCATCCGGCGCTTCCGGAACGACACTAGACCAATAACGCCCATCACGGCCGCACCAATAGCGGAAAAAGCGTTACTCGCCGCCAGGTTGCGCGATGGCAACTCCGGATTTGCGGGCAGGCCGTATACCTCTGGCTTGTCCACAAGAAGATAAAACGAGTTCAGCCCCCCCAGGATGGAGGTGTCCGCACCATAGAGCTGGGCGCGTGTCTCGCCTTGTGCCTGTAGCGTCGCGACGCGTTTCTGGGCCCTGTCGCGGAGCTCGTCGATCGGCCCGTACTGGATAGATGCCGTCGGGCACGCCTGGGCGCACGCGGGCGTCATGTCCAGCTTCATCCGGTCATAGCAAAGCGTGCACTTCATGGCGACGCTGTTCGCCGGGTTGATGTCGATCACGCCGAACGGACAGGCGGCGATGCAGGCACGGCAGCCGTTGCATACGTCGGACTGGATAACCACGGTGTCGAACTCGGTCCGAATGATCGCGCCGGTTGGGCAGACCTCCAGGCAGCCCGCCTTGACACAGTGCTTGCACACATCGCTCATCATCATCCAGCGCCCGCCGGATCGGTCCTCGGTCTTGAAGTCCTCGATGAACTTCACGTGCCGCCAGTCCGTCCCGGAGAGGCGGAGGGTGTTGTCGTAGCTCTGGCCGCTGAGCTGCGGCGCTCCACCCTTAGACGCGGGTAACTGATTCCACTGCTTGCAGGCCACCTCGCATGCCTTGCAGCCGATACAAACCGTCGTGTCGGTGTAGAACCCGTGGGGTACTGCTGCTGGCATCAGGCCTTCTCCACGCTACACACGAAGGCCTTGCCCTCGTGGATGGACACGTTCGGGTCACCGACCAGTGCGGTCAGGTCGTTTACAACAGCCCCCGTCACTAGCCCCTGGTAGCCCCAGTGCCATGGTAGTCCGACGTGATGAATCGTCTTTCCGTCGATCTTCATCGGCCGCATCCGCCGGGTAACGAGCGCCTTTGCCTCAATCTCTGCGCGCGGCGTCCGAATCTTGACCTTGTCCGTGTTGCCAATGCGCTTCTCGCCCGCGAGCTCCGGGCTGATCTCGACAAACAGCTCCGGTTGCAGCTCGCTAAGCCAGGGCAGCCACCGCGTCATGACGCCCGACAAGTGGTGCTCGGTGAGGCGATAGGTGGTCAGCACGTGGGGGAACTCAGGATCCCCCGGTGCTGCAAGCTTGTTGTCCTCACGACCCCATGCCTTGTACACCGGGTTGATTTGCTGGTTCGGGTAGAGCACGTTGCGAACGGGCGACTCGGCCGGTTCGTAATGAGTCGGCAGAGGACCGTCCACCAGGCCGGTGGGGCAGAACAGCCAGCCCTTGCCGTCGGCCTTCATGATGAACGGATCGGTACCCTTATGTGCAGCGAGTCCCGTTGCTCCCTCCGGTGGCTGGTAGTCGGGCGCCTTGTTAGGCACGAAGTCGGGGACGTCGGGGCCAACCCACTTCCCCTTTGTGACTTCGCCGGTTTTCGTGTCGGTGAAGTCGGCATCGGCGTCCCAGTAGACATACGCTTTGCGCGCGCTCCACGGAGTGCCATCGGGCCGGGCCGAGGCGCGGTTGTAGAGTACGCGCCGGTTCGCGGGCCACGCGAACCCCCAGCCGAGGTTTGGTAGCCCCTTGTTGTCCAGATCCGGCTGCGGGTCACGGTTGTTGCATAGCAGTATCCCCGGCTCGGGGTAAATGCCCGAGTAGATCCAAGAGGCGCATGTCGTCGAGCCGTCGTCCATAAGCTCCGAGAAGCCTTTGAGGTGCTTCGTCGGATCAGCGGACTGATACCCGTTGATCTCCCGCATAATCTTGCGAATATCCGGCTCGCCCTCAGGCTCCTTGACCTGTTTCGCCGCGTCGTCCCCACCGAGCTTCTCAATCTCGGCCGCATGCAGGCGCTCCGTCTCCTCATCGATCTGGAAGTTCCAGACCAGGTTCTTGAAGCCTTCGTCACGCGGGTTGGTGCTGTTCTGGTACATCTCCTTGAGGCGGACACCTAACTGGTACGTGAACCACATGTCACTGCGACAATCGCCTGGTGCCTCGGCTGCTTTGTTGTGCCACTGGACCAGCCGCTGCGTGTTTGTGAAGGAGCCGTCCATCTCCGCCACCTGGTTCGATGGGAAGAAGAAGACCTCCGTCTGGATGTCTTCGGGCTTCACCTCGCCACTCGTTACCTCCGGCGCAGTCTTCCAGAATGCGGCGGTCTCCGTCTCGAAATTATCCTTGACGACCAGCCACTTCAGCTTGCCGAGGGCACGCCGCTGGAAGATTCCGTTCTGCCCGCCGACAGCCGGGTTCTGTCCGAGGGCATACATGCCCTCGACCTTTCCGTCGGCCATCTGGAGCATCATCGGCATGTGCGAGTGGTCGCCCGCAACCTTCGGATGCCAGTCGTATCCGAAGTCGTTCTCCTTGGTCGCGGCATCCCCGTACATCGATTTAAGGTAGCTGACCATAAACTTCGGGAAGTTTGCCCAGTAGCTCTTAGCCAGCGTCTCGCTCGCGATGTAGTCATTCAGGGTGTCGTGCTTCTTCGACTTCAGCGCCGAGGGGGAGGGCATGTAGCCGTGAATGCTGTGGTAGAGGGTCGGGATATCCGTGGACCCTTGGATAGTGGCATGACCGCGCAGAGCGAGGATGCCCCCACCTGGCCGACCCATGTTGCCGAGGAGTAACTGCAACAGCGCGCAGCAGCCAATCATCTGCGGTCCCTTGGTGTGCTGGGTCCAGCCGACGGCGTAGCAAAAGGCGCTCGTGCGCTCAGCCCCGGAGTTCTTCAAGAGTTGCTCAGCCACTTGCACGAACGCCGCCTGGGGACACCCGGTGATCTGCTCGACCATCTCGGGGGTATAGCGATCAAAGTGCTTCTTCACCAACTGGAAGACGGTGCGCGGGTTCTGCAGGGTCGGATCCGTCTTCGCGGGAGGCTTCAGCAGAGACTTCACAAGCTCGTCGTACGGCGGTCCCTTTGGCGTTTCAGGTGCCGCGCCCTCCTGACCGGACTCCACACCCTGCTCACCGCTTTGACCTGAGGATGCTGTTCGGCCCTGATCCTGGGCCACAGTGCCTTCGTACTGCCAGGTCTCGTTCTTATACTCCGCCTGAAAGCCGTTCAACTTGTCGCCCGTATACGCCATCAGCCCAGAGAACTTCCCATCGAGGTCTTCCGTGTCCTCAAACTTGTCGGTGATCAGCGTCGCGGCGTTTGTGTAGTTAACGACGTAGTCCTTGAAGAACGGATCCTCATTCCAGCGCTTGCTGCTGATCACGTACCGGATAAGTCCTCCCAGGAATGCGATATCCGAGCCTGCCCGCACCGGCGCGTACACGTTTGCCAAGGCACTTGTCCGCGTGAAGCGGGGGTCTACGTGGATCAGCGTGGCACCCGCGAGCTTCGCCTTCATAATCCAGCGGAATGCCACCGGGTGGCACTCGGCCATGTTCGAGCCCTGGATGACGATGCAGTCCGATGTTGAGAGGTTCCCGGGAAAAGTGGTCGCGGCGCCGCGCCCTAGTCGTACCCCCAGACCGGGGACACTAGAGCTGTGTCATATACGGGCCTGGTTTTCGATGGCGACCACTCCGAGGCCACGCATCAGCTTTTGGTGAATGTGATTCCATTCGTTGTCCATTGTCGCTCCACCCAGCGAGAATATCCCGAGGGAGTGATTGACAACTTTGTCGCCGATCTTCTCGACAAAGGTCCGGTCACGGGTCTCACGGGTGAGCTGGGCGACACGGTCCATCGCGGCGTTAAGGTCCATCTCCTCCCAATCCGTGGCACCCGGCTTCCGATGGAGGACCTTGGTCGCCCGGTTCGGGTTGATGTGGAGCTGGAACGTTGCAGCGCCCTTTGGGCAGAGCGTCCCCTGGTTGATCGGGCTCTCGGGGTCACCCTCAATATTGATGATCTCGCGCTCGCCGCCGGGCTTCTCCTGGCTGTGGACAATGAGACCGCAACCCACCGCCGCGCTCGCCGCCGGGCTTCTCCTGGCTGTGGACAATGAGACCGCAACCCACCGCACAATATGGGCACACGCTGCGGAACATGCGTTGGTCTTTGATTCGTGCCTGCTGTGCATGGACAGTTGCAGGCCCGAGGTCGGCCCCGAGTGCCGCGAGCCCGCCCAGCGCAGTGCCTGCCGTCGCCGAGCCGCCGAGCTTGAGAAAGTCCCGACGCGAGATCGTTGTCGCCATGCTCGCCCCCCCACTCTATAAAATGCCCGGACCGCCGCTGCCCGGATCTGCGACCACTGCTACGGGTTCGTTTCTAATGGACGAAAAGCACGTTGAAAGTTGGGAAAGTGCTAAGATTGTACAAGTCCCTCGTGTCTGCGTCAAGACCCCCGATCCGTTCGGGTCACGGTGAAGGTTGCCTCTCCCATAGGACGTCCGGTAAGCCCCGCTGGCGGCTCAGCCGCGGCCGGATTCTGTCCCTTGAAGACGGAAAACAGAAACCACAATGAGGGCACAAGCAGTGCAGCAGCGAACGGTAGCGTCCAGAGCGTAAACAGTATCATCCCCCGCGACGCAGCGGAGTTGCTGACGGTCACATCTGGATAGATGATATAGGGGCGCTGTGCCAGTGCCCACCCTACAATAATCGCAGAGACCTCTCCGGCCGCGGCGAGACGTGCGAGCCGAAACCGGCGGTGCCAAAGAGCCCAGGGCGATGCCGCGCCAAGAACCATCCCCACGAGAATCACGGGAACCACGTGCGGCTGCAGAAGCGAGCGCCAGAGATGCGGCGCCTCCGCAATGAGTACGGGGAAGGCTACGGTGGCTATCACAATCACAACCAGGCTGGAAACAAGGGCTCTTCGGCGAAAGTCTTCGCGCAATTCTCCAGCCGTCTCCAGGCACAAATAGACCGCCGCCAGGTACGCCGCCTGGATGAGCGCCAGCGCGCCGATAAGCCATGAGATCGGCGCCGTCCACGCAGACCAGTAATCCGCCAGTACCACGCCGTTGCTGACGCGGATTGACCCAGAGGATACCGCTCCCAGACACATGCCAAGCAACACAGGCGTGAACACGCTGGCGCTCCCAAAGACCGGTCCCCATGCTGCACGGAAACCAGCCGCTGCTGCCCCGTGCGCGCGGAAGACGAAGGAGGCGCCGCGAAGCATTATCCCAACCAATATCAGGTGAAACGGCACGAAAAGAGCGATGCTCAGTGCGGCGAACGCAGGCGGAAAGCCGGAGAACAGGATGACTATGAGGAAGATCATCCAGACGTGGTTCGCCTCCCAGATTGGCCCGATGGCCTCGGCGATTGCCTGCCGCTGCAGGTCCTTTCGGGGCCCACGGGCCAGCAAGTCCCACACGCCCGCACCGAAGTCGGCGCCTGCTAGCAGCGCGTACGCAATGACCGCGAGCACGCCTACCCCAGCCAACATCTCCTCAATGGGAAACATTAGACTCGCTCCCACTGTGGTGTTCGTGTGCCTGCTCTGGTCCGCGGTGCCGTAGTCGCAGCAAGAGCCATACAAGGGTTGCGGCCAGTACAACGTACAGGAGTGAGAACCCGTACAAGACGTTGGCTGTTCCGGGTACCGGCGTTACCGCGTCCTCGGTGCGCATGACCCCATAGATCACCCACGGCTGCCGTCCGACCTCAGTTACAAACCATCCGGCCTCCAGTGCGATGAAGCCCATAAAGCCAGATGCGACCAGTGCGAGCAACAGCAAGCGATTGTCCAGACGCCGCCACCGTCGCGATGCCCAGTACCACGCGGCGATCCCGATCAGAGCGGTTCCGAAGCCGACCATGATCTGGAACGCGGTACGCACGATATAAACATTCGGCCTGTCACGCGGAGGCACGTCGTTCAGCCCCATAACCTCGGCGTTGATATCGTGCTTAGCGAGCAGACTCAGTCCCTTCGGTATCTCAATGCCGTAGCGAATCTCACCGGCCCCGACATCCGGCCAGCCACCTATTGTCAGAGGTGCTCCCCTTTGGGTCTCGAACAGGCCCTCCATAGCGGCGAGTTTTGTGGGTTGGTGTGACCTTGCCCCCAAAAACTGGGCCAGTTGGTGTGAGTCTGGTATCCTCCGGCAGGTAGGAGGAGACCGTGAAGAAGCGCTACAGCGAGGAACAGATCGTCGAGATACTGAGGGAAGCAGACACGGCCGCGACCAAGGCGGAGGTGTGCCGTAAGTACGGTATCAGCGAGTGGACACTCTACCGCTGGAAGAAGGAGTACCAGGGACTGGATGTCTCGCAGCCAACGCGGTCAAGAAGCTGGTAGCGGAACAAGCCCACAACGAGGTCAAAGAGGCCCTTGCCAAGAGGAGCTTCGACAACGGAGCCTCAGAAAGGACGGCGTGCAACAGCGTGGGGATAAGGCGCTCTACGTACCAGTCCAGAGCGAAGGACGTTCGAGCAAGAGCAGTTCCGAGTCCGGGTAGAGTTGTCTCGGAAGCACAAGCGGTACGGGTACCGACGGATCACGGCGATGCTGAGGAGAGGGGGCGAGTCCGTAAACCCCAAGAGGGTGGAGAGTGTGGAAGGCAGACTGAGCTTGCCCAGGAGGAGACCGAGGAGGCGCAAGGCAGGGAACCAGCAGCAGCTGCCAAGTAGGGCCGAATACAGAGGGCACGTGGACGTATGACTTCGTGTACGACCGAACAGAGACGAACGGGTGCTGAAGCTGCTGGTGGTCCCGGATGAATACACGAGGCAATGTCATCGGATCAGAGTCCGGTGCTCGAGACGCTCTCTGAACTGCTCTATGGCGAGCCCAAGTATCTGAGGAGCGATAACGGTGGGGAGTTCATCGCCCACCAGCGTACATCGAAGGGCATCCGTGGCAGAACGGCCACTGCGAGAGCTTCAACGGCAAGCTACGCGATGAGTGCTTGAATGAGGAGGTGTTCTACAACCTACGATACGCGCAGGTAGTGATCGAGAGGTGGAGGAGGCAGTACAACGAGGAGAGACCTCACCTCGTTGGGCTATCGGACGCCGGCAGAGATAGCTCGCAACAGGTTGTTGTTGCCGACGTATCATCATCAGAGGCTGCCGGACTCACATCCTGACAGGCCCAAATCCAGGGGCAGACCAAACCGGGCATTGAGGTCTCCGGAGATAGGCTGTGCCAACGCGGTCAACCACAATCATTGCCAACTTCAGCGCCTTGCTGTGGTACTCATCGCGTTCACGCCGCAGCAGCCCGAACGCATAGACCGCTGCGACTGCGAACGAGGTGGCCACGTAGCACGCAAGATAGTGCGTTGCAAAGACCGCCCAGCCAGGGTTGAACAGTGCAGCAAGTACATCGACGTTGACCGGCTTGCCATTCTCCACGTCAAAGCCTGTTGGATGCTGCATCCAGGCATTCGCCGACACCACCAGTATCCCGGAGAGGGCACCGCTCACAGCCACCACAATGCCGCAGAGCCAATGCACCACGGGCCTGAGGCGTGTCCAGCCGTACAGATAGAGACCGAGAAAGATCGCCTCGATGAAGAATGCGTACCCTTCGAGAGCGAAGGCCGCGCCAATGATGCCGCCCGCGAACTCCATGAACCTGGGCCATAGCAATCCCAACTCGAACGAGAGTGCGGTGCCACTGACCGCGCCGATTGCGAAGAGCAACCCCGTGACCTTCGACCACTTCTTCGCAAGGTGAAGGTATGTTTCATCACCTCGTCGAAGCCATAAACCTTCCGCGATAACCATCAGCAACGGCATGCCGATGCCAATAGCAGCGAAGATCATATGGAAGGCCAGCGAGACCTCCATCTGGACGCGAGCCGCCAACAGATCGTCCATCGCCCCACCTCTTCATAACCACGACCCAGCACTGTGCCATCACGGCGGACCAGTTATCTCGGCTGCCACGGTAATGTTGGGCCAGATGATACCACACAACGCATCAGATAGAGAGAGAAGCCTGGGAACTGCCGCCAGCGGGCACGCCCGCCCCCGTGCAAACCGAACGGCTGTTGTATCTATGCACGGTTGCTTGTTCGCTGGGAGAAGAAGCCAGAGAACTTTCTCGCTTTCATCCACCTCGCCTGCGCACAACTCATCTCCCGCAAAATCGAGAAAATGCAGGTTCGTGGATAGGCTCTAAGCGCGTTCCCCACGCTGTTCGAGTCCGAGTGCAGGAGGCGCCCCGCCACCCGAGCGTGCCTTCGCTGGTGGCGGCGCAGAGCAATGGTTCTGCCGGTCACAATGATGGGGGTGCGCGATGCATCACGGTCGTGATGAACTACGGGAAAATGGTATCGAGGTAGAGTCGTTTGACGAGTTCCCGACGACCCCGGACGCCGACCTTCTCAAATATATTAGAGAGGTGGTCCTTCACCGTGTACTCAGCGATGTAAAGTGCTTGGGAGATCTGCTTGGTGGAGGCTCCACGTACGACCAGGTCGACCACCTCTTGCTCGCGCGGGCTCAGCCCATAACCGATGGCCGTTAGGCTCAGTACGTTTCAACTGCTGGGGCGATGATCAGAACCGACTCGAACGGGCGGGTCAAGCTCGGCTCGGACTGTGATGCCTGAAGGGTAAGCCAGCGTCGAACGCCCCCCCCCGCAGAATCTGCGGGGTGCTGTTGACATCTCGATCCGCACCCCCTTGCAGTGCCTTTCTTAGAGCCCCATCACTGCCCAGACAGGAGGCGGGGAGGCCCTCCTCCTCCCACCAGCGCCGAGATCGCCGAGATCTCGTAGCTGTCGTTCACTACTGTTCCCCTGTGGTCCAGGACCAGTACTCCTCTGCATCGTCGTTGTCCCGGTCATCCTGGGTTCCAGCCGGAGGCTTGCTGCCCTGAGACCCGCACCAATGTGCGGGGAGACCCTGCGAAGGATCTCGAGCGGTGAAGTCCGGGCGCCCCCTTCTCTCGGGTAAGACACAATCCGCCCCACAGTTCTGCGCCCGTGGTGAGTGCACTGCGGGATTCGTAGCCGAACCCGGCGGGACCGAGCAGAGATAGCGCAGGGCACGGTCGAGCTTGCCGCCCGTGGCCTCCGAGAGCAGGCCCACTGACAGACGGTTTCGCGCCATCCAGTTGAACTCGAGCACGTCGTCTTCGTGCTCTAGGAAGAGGCGAAGTCCCCGCTCATCACCCATCACTTCGACAATCGCGTCGGTGATTAAACCGCTCGAAGGGTCCATTGTGAACGCGACGTATCCTCAAACGGCACGGCGCGCCTCAATCGCTCGAGCACCCGCTGGCGAAGCGTTGCGGCGTCCAGGCCCGTATAGCAGAGGCGCTTGACCTCAGAGAACACCCGGTCGTTGGCGAGGTCCAAAGTATTCATGACCCCTGATATGGGCAATACGACTCCCGGCCCATAACCGAGCCCGCATTATACCGCAGTGAAATCCCCCAAAGGAGGGATGTCCGCCACCCCCGGAACCCCGTAACGTCGATGCATAAGGCTATTGGCGATCAGTCGCGGTGGCCAACCCGCCTTGAAGCAGAAGGAGGTAGACAGAGTAAGTGCCTGTAGGTCCACCAAACCCGGCCTAAGCTGCAAGCCCGTTGAAGATGGGAGTAACGAGAAAGGAGCCATCCGAATGAGCCTCGAAACAGAACAGCAGAACGCGGACGTAGTACAACGAAACTATGCGGCAGTCAGCCGTGGTGATATCCCAGCGCTGCTGGACCTCCTGACTGAAGATGTGGAGTGGACCTTTCAGGGCCCACCTGTGATCCCGTTTGCCGGCACTCGCCACGGGCGCGAGGCAGTCGAGGAGTTCTTCACCCGGTGGGGGAAACCATCGAGTTTCAGCGGTTCGAGCCTCGTGACTTCATCGCACAAGGTGACACCGTGGTCGTCTTAGCTCATAAAGTCCACCGGCCGCACGTTTGAGCAGGAGTGGGCACACACGTCTACACGCTCAGGGACGGGATGATCGCGATGTGCCGGTGTTTTGAAGACACGGCGGCATACGTTGTCGCGCTCGATGCCGGTTGAGCTTCAGCTTCTAGGGTTGGCGAGACCGAGACCGCTTCAGTCAAAGCGCCAACGGTCTGGCCACTGCCAGGAATAGAACTGTATTCAAGCGAGAACGGGGAGGAATCAATGCTAAAGCTCACAGTCCTGTTCGGCCGCCCGGAAGACCCGGAGGCGTTCGAGGCGTACTACACAAACTACCACTTGCCCTTGGCAGCGAAGCTTCCGAACGTAGGCGATTTGAATCCGGCAGGGTCAATGCCCTCGATGGTGGGGAGCCACCGTACCACCGCGTTGCAGAGATGGGCCACGCGGAGCGGCGAGTCGTCCTCTCCAGTCGGGCGCTTCGAGAGCCGTCGCTGCCGGGATCTTGAACCTTCATCAACCACCGGAGTTATGTTCCTCTTCTCCGAGGTGTGAGGTCTAGAGCGGCCGGTGGGATAGGCAGCGACGATCCGATTGAGGGATGTACCGCCAGCTTGACGTATTCCGGTCCATCCCAGTGCGCATCTGGATTAGGCTCATACAGGGTAGTGATGACGAGACATCGCGCACGGATCCTCATCAACTTGACTGCGCCTCGACTTGCGTGTCGGTGTAGCAGCGCAAAGACCGAACCGTGGAGGTCCGATGTCCAGTTGCAGGTATATGACAGCATGATGCCGGCTGATTCCTTCGATCCTGGGCTCGTCTTCAGTGCCGCTCGCGATGCAGCCACGTGAGCAAAACCCTGGCGATTCGAAACCGGTAGCCTGCGCAACGGCGGCGACAACGTGCAGGCGCGCGCTCCTCGAAACTCCATCATCACCTCCCTCCAGGACATCGAGAAGTTGCGGCGTTCGTTTGGGGATCTGGCTGGCCCATCCCGGTGCGCCTTGGAGGCTCACGGTAGTGATGGATAGTCGAGCACTTTCATTAGCAAGCATCTGGAGGTCCGATGTGTTGCGGTATTTGACAGCGGACGCGCGGCCGTCGCGTGCAGGCGCTCCGAGCTCCAGGACATCGTGAAGTTGCAGTGTGATCTGGCCGGCCGAGCCCTGGAGCTCACGGGTGAGGCAGTCGACTTTCATTCCATCTACGTCGATCGGGACGCGCGTTCCGGCTGCATAGAGGCGACTTGTTCCTGGTACGTCCCCGTCCACTGCGGCAGTCGCCGCTTCGAGAGCGCTGCGGTTCGTGACCTCGTCAACCTCCGTTATGCCCTGTCGGTATGGGAGCCACGCTGCGAGGCATGTGCGCCAGAGGACGAGGTTTGAACCCACAGCTTCTGAATGGGTGTTGACGCATCAGGCGCTGCGGACCAGCGAGCCGCAGCGCCTGACCCGAGTTCGGGCAAAGACACCTATTCTGAGGAACGACGATTCAGAAGCAAAGCCATTCCAAACCCTGTGACAACGTGGTGACAACTACGCGCTCCTGAAACCCACCTCATATTCCGCGATGCCTTCGACCCGGTGCAGGCGCCCGTCCTCCATTACTTCCGTGCGCGTAATACCGATCCGATCGAGGAAGTAGCGGTCGTGGGAGACGACGAGGAGCGGGCCGGTGTAATCCGCGATTGCGGTCTCCATCGCCTCGATCGCCGCCATGTCCATGTGGCTCGTCGGCTCGTCAAGCACGAGAAAGTTTGCTTCGCCCAATACGAGCAATGCGAGCGCGAGCTTCGCCCGCTGGCCATAGCTGAGTGACTCCACACGTTTCCGTACATCGTCCTCCCCGAACAGGAACTTGTGCAGGTAGGCGCGCGCCTCGTCCTCGTACATATGGGTGCCCGCGCGGAACACGTCGTACACCGTCTGGTCCCGAGGCAGTTCCGCCGCCTCCTGGCTCAGAATGCCCAGCCGCACACCACTGCCGAGCCGCACTTCGCCGGATGTGATGCGGACGTCTGCTCTTGCGGACGTCCGCAGGTCAAAGCCAGCCGTGCGTATATCTTCCTCCGCCATTCCCGTCAGGCACCGGAGCAGCGTACTTTTCCCGCTCCCGTTTGCCCCGAGCAGCGCCAGGCGGTCCCTGCCGTGCACCCGGAGATCGACGCCACGGAGAACATCGTGTCCGGGATAGCCCGCGTGCAGGCCGGACACATGGAGCACGGTGCGGTCGTCATCAATGTCCCCCTTTCCGAGGCCGGTGAGGTGCAGCCCCCACGTGCGCACTGGCTGCTCGACCTCGTTTCGTGCGAGGTCTCGCTCCAGCCGCCCCTCGCGCGCCTTCGCCTTTGCCGCCACCTTTTTCGCGTAGCGGCGGGCAGTGTCCAGGTTAGTCCTGGATTCCACGCCCCGCGCCTGCTCCTTTGTGCGCCGGATGTCCTCCTCGATACGCTTCTTCCGCGCTTGCTGATCGAGCCACCTGCTTAGCTGCTTTTCCTTCTCACGCGACCGGGCATCTGCGTATGCGCTGTAGTTTCCCGGCCACGCCCGCAGCGTGTGCTGCTGCGCGTCGATCTCCAGGATCTTACCCGCCGTCTCATCCAGAAATCGGCGGTCGTGCGAGACGATCACACACGCGGCCTGACTCTCGCGCACCCACCGTTCCAGCCACAACAGCGCGGGCAGGTCGAGATAGTTCGTCGGCTCGTCGAGCAGCAGCACCGTCGCGCCCGAGAGCAGCAGCCGAGCCAGTCCGAGCTTCGTCTTGTTGCCGCCCGAGAGCGTGCCGACCGGCCCATCCAAGCGCGCGTCGATCTCCAGGCCGCGCACCACGCCCACGATGCGATCCTCCAGCTCGTAGCCTCCTAGCCGCTCGAACTCCGCCTGCACGGTCGCGTACTCCCCGAGCAGGCGATCCAAATCCTCCCCGGAGGCATAGGGCATCCGCTGCTCGAGCTCCGTAACCGTGCGCATCAACGCACCGGTGGTACCCGCGCCACGCAGCAGGGACTCGCGCACGGAAAGCGCCAGGTCCTCCGCGGGATACTGCGCCAGGTACCCGACCGTGTCGCCCGGATCGAGCCACACGCTCCCGGCGTCCGGGCGCTCCAATCCCGAGATGATGCGCAGCAACGTGGACTTCCCGCAGCCATTGGGACCGACCAGTCGGCCTTCTCCCTCTGTTCAGGACGAACGACATATCCTGTAAGATTTCCTGTGTCTCGTATGACTTCGACAGTCCGCTGACCTTCAACACCGACGAACTCCTGTTTTCCCCCATCGGCTCACTGCCCGCGCCTGGCTTCCGGAACGTAAAGCCGGGCAACAAAAAACCACGGGCGATGAATCGCGCGTGGCAAGAAGGCGGTATGGGAGAGGATGCGAGTCACGGCGCACCAGGGAGAAATGCTACGACATGACCCCTGCCCGCAGCGCCCCCAACCGGGGAGCCCGAACCGGACCCGCGTCGCCCAAAACCGCCCTGGTTAGTCTATCAACCCATCAACCTCCGCTCGGATGTACCGGTAGTCTAGCAAACTTTCCGGCGCGGCGGCAATTGTCTTGTACGATCAATGACTATGGGATCCTCAGCAAGGTAGCGGATAGCTGACTACAACTCATCGAACTCGTCTGCCGTGAGGCCCGCCTGACGCAGAATGCTGCGAAGCGTGCCAACGGGGATTCGCGATGGTTTGGCACGATCGCTACGCGTACCGTCCCCTCGGCATTCCGAACGAACTTGACATGACCCCCTTCTGGCTGATCTCCACGAAGCCTGCCGCCTCCAGTCTCCGTCTGATCTCACAGTACGGGAGCGGTCCAACCGGCACCGACCTCCACCTTTACCGTCGCCAGCCGGGGAAGCACGTCTGGAAACGGCGGCTGCAGGTACACCCAGCGCTTCGCGCAGATTGCCGAGCGGCCCACCACATAAGGATCTCCCGCCGACCCACCGCGTAAGGGCGAACCTCGCGTTCGCTCAATCACTATGCCGTACCGAATTCCGCGCCACCCCGTAGGGGCGACCCACCGGGTCGCCCGCCCGACCAACCCATCCAACCCCCAAAGGTTAGAGTTCCGTTAGAAAACGCCCCAAAACACCCAAATATCCGCGCATCAAATCCAAAAGTGGCGGGTACTTAATAGAGGTGTATCACACAGGGCCAAACCGACCGACCACAGGAGCGCCGCTTGCCCCACATACCCCAACCCGAGGACCACCTCTCTTCTATGCGTTCATCCACGGCGACCCGGATGCACAGGATGCCCTCCCTCGCCTGCTGCGGGACCGGCTCCTCGTCCTCGCCCGCCGCGTCGCGCCCGACCTCGCGGACTGCGACCTCCACGAGGATGTCGTCCAGCGCCATGTGGGAACTCGTCCTCATCAGGCCGCCCCGCTCCTACCATCCCGACGGACGCGGCGTGATGCCCTACCTCGGCGCGCTGCTCAAGACCGCCGCGACCGACGTGCGTGCCGAGCACACCCCGCCCGGCGAGCGCACCCGCCGCTACCGGAAACCAAACAAACAGGAGCGCAGGGCGCATACAGCGCGCCCTCATCCACGACTACGACCACTCGGGAGCAGATCGATGCCTACAGCCCCTGGGACCACCCGCGATGGGGAGAGATCCCCGATCCCCACGATCCCATCCGCGACCTGGAATCCCGGCTCACGGGACTTGAGATCCTGGCGCTTGCCCGGCACACCGGCGCGCCGCAGCACCTCATCCGCGCGCTGGCGCTCATCCACGACAACGACGTGCTCCTCGGCGAGGCCGCCCGCGCCGTCGGCACCAGCCGCCACGCCGCTGCGGCGCAACCTCGACGCCTGGCTGCGCCACAACCTCACCTACCTCGCCAGCCGCATCCAACACCACCGCCGCGCCAAAACCACCCCGTAGCGGCGAACTTCATGTTCGCCCAGGCTTCGTGCCAGGCTCCAGCCCCGCGCCCGAAGCCGGAGAGCGAAGCGCTTGCGGGTATGATAGGGGTGGGGGAGAGGCGGCAACGCCCCCTAGTGCAGGGCGCAACCCTCCCCCGCGTTTGGACCGAGCACCCACCCGTCCGAGAAACCAAAAGCGGGTGGGCCCAAAAAGGAACCACCCACCACAGGATCCGCGAAAGCGAAAACTACAGGATGAACTTACTCAGGTCCTCGTCTTCGATAAGATCCTCGATCTTCGAGCGGACATACGCGCGGTCAACGACGACCTTGCGATCCTCCAGCTCCGTCGCATCGAAGCTGACCTCCTCCAGCACCTGCTCAAGGATTGTCTGCAACCGCCGCGCCCCGATGTCTTCCAGCTTCTCGTTCATCTCGAACGCGAGTTGCGCCATCTCTTCGATACCGTCCGGCGTGAACTCTAGTTCGACGCCCTCCGTCGCGAGCAGCGCCTGATACTGTTTCGTGAGCGCGTTGTCCGGCTCCGCGAGGATCGAACGCAGATCGTCCACGCCCAGGCTGTCAAGCTCCACCCGTAGCGGGAACCGCCCTTGGAGTTCCGGTATCAGGTCGCCCGGCTTCGTGTCGTGGAACGAACCCGCCGCGATAAACAGGATGTGGTCGGTCTTCACCGGACCGTACCGCGTCATCACCGTCGATCCCTCGACGATCGGCAACAAATCCCGCTGCACGCCCTCGCCGGACACGTCGCCCGACGACTCATACCCGTTCGAGATGATCTTGTCGATCTCGTCCAGGAACACCACGCCGTTCTGCTCCGTGCGGAAGACCGCGTCGTCGATCACCGAATCGAAATCGATCATCTTCTGCGCCTCCTCCTGTATGAGGATGCGCCGGGCATCCGCGACGCTGACCTTGCGGCTGCGCTTGCGCGATCCCTGCTGGTTGAGCAGGTCCTCCAGGTTCCCGCCCATCTCGTCGGTGCCTGCCTCGGCCATCAGGTCCATCATCGAGCCATACCCGTCGACCTCGACCTCGATCTCGATCTCCACCGTTTGATCTTCGAGGGTGCGCTCCGACAGCATCTGCGCGACCTTCTTGCGCTGCCGCCGAAGACGTCGCTCGACCGAGACGCGCTGCGCCGCCGCGGCCTGCACCTGCTCGCCCTCGAGCGTCGCGACCAGCTCCCGACCCTTCGGGTCCTGTTGCACGAGGTAGGTCACGAGCCGCTCCATCGCCGCGGTCTCAGCCTTATCGCGCACGTGGGAGAGGCGCTCGGTGTGAATCATGTTGACGCTCATCTCGACCAGGTCGCGTACGATGCTCTCCACATCGCGGCCAACGTAGCCCACCTCCGTGAACTTCGTCGCCTCCACCTTCATGAACGGTGCATCCGCAAGCTTGCTGACCCGCCGGGCGATCTCTGTCTTGCCGACGCCGGTGGGGCCAATGAGCAACAGGTTCTTTGGGATGACCTCGTCGCGGAGCTCATCGGGCAGTTGCTGGCGGCGATAGCGGTTACGCAGCGCGATGGCCATCGCGCGCTTGGCGTCCCCCTGCCCAACAATGTACTTGTCAAGCTGTTCTACTATCTGCCGCGGTGTGAGATCCTGCATGGGCTTCCTCCGGGTTGGAAAGATTGGAGACTCCTCACTGCCGACCAGTCGATCCCTGGTAATCAGTGAGCAGCCTCCAATCCAGCCTGCGGCCAACCATGTGTTTGAGTGAGATGTATCCAGCGATTACCGACGATGACCGGGCAGAACCGCGCGCGTCCAACATCACTCACTGCTCGTAATGCACTCCATCGTTATCTGATCGTTCGTGTATATGCAGAGGTTTGCGGCGATTCTCATGCCGGCATCCGCGATTGCCTCCGCCGAAAGGTCCGTGTAGCTCAACAGCGCCTGAGCGGCCGCGCGGGCGTACTCGCCACCGGAGCCAATGGCGGCGACCCCCTCGTCCGGCTCGATCACGTCGCCGCCGCCGTCGATCAGCAGGATTTGCTCCGTGTCTCCGACCAGGAGCTGGGCTTCCAACGGACGCAGAAACTTGTCCGTGCGCCACTGCTTTGCCAGTTCCACCGCCGCGCGGCGCAGGTTACCGTGATACTGTTCGAGCTGTCCCTCGAACTTCTCGAACAGCGTGAGCGCGTCCGCGACCGCTCCCGCGAACCCGGCAAGCACCGCTCCGTGATACAGCGTCCTTATCTTCACGGCCTGATGCTTCAGTACCGCATCACCGAAGGTGACCTGTCCGTCACCTGCCAGCGCGAGCTTGCCGTCACGCAGCACGGCGAGGATCGTGGTGGCGCGCAAGCGCGGCCGGGGAGTACTCTCTATGGTTGACATACCAAATTATACCGCATCGGTTTTCAACGCCTCGTCTGCTTCGTTCGTGGATCGTGCCCGCGGGTGTGCCATCTGATACGCCTTGCGGCTTTCGCTTTGTGTTACATGCGTGTAGATTTGCGTGGAGTTTAGGCTTGCGTGGCCCAGCAGCTCCTGCACGACCCGCAGGTCAGCACCTCCCTCGAGCAAGTGCGTAGCAAACGAGTGGCGGAGGGTGTGCGGGCTCACCCCTCCCGGCAGTCCCGCTCGCTTGCGCCACGCCTCGATCACACTCCGGGCGCTACGGTCTGAGAGACGCCCGCCGAAGCGATTGAGAAAAAGCGCTGGCTCTCCTGGTCGGTTTGCGATGCGTGGTCGGCCCCGCTCCTGGTAGATACAAACCGATAGCAGCGCCGCCTCGCCGACAACCACCACGCGCGTCTTCCCACCTTTGCCCTGTACCAATGCCTCGCGTGATGTGTGATCGATCTGAGCGACGTCCAGGCTAACAAGCTCGCTCACGCGCAGACCCGTCGCATAGAGTACCTCCACGAGGGCCCGGTCTCGTAGCTCCTGGGGTTCGTCTCCCAGCTGGGAACCGGCGAGGGACGCAGCCTGCTCCGCTGAGAGAAATGCCGGCAGGTGATGCTCCGGCTTCGGCGAACGGATTCCGAGCATCGGATCACGTGCGATGTATTTGTCCCGGTGCATCACCTTATAGAACGCACGCAGCGTGGAGACCTTACGGGCACATGTGCGGCGCGAGCGCCCAGAAGTCTGGAGAGTTGACAGATATGCGCGCAGGGTGGCGCGATCCACGCCGTCCCACGTGCACCCCCGTTCCTCCAGGAAGCGAGCGTAAGCGGCGAGGTCCCCTGCGTACGCCGAGATGGTGTGCGGTGATGCCCTGCGCTCACCTTGCAGGAAGACGATAAAGCGCTCGATGAACCGATCCATGCGCCGAGTATAACAACGGGCTTGCACCGTAAACAGCACCCGGCGCGCGCGCGCGTACCTATACGTCGCGCTTTCACGGGAACGTCACCTGCTCCGACGAGATCCCGCTAGAGAGCCGGTCAAGTATTCCAAGAAGTGGTCAATATGGGCCGGATCGCCGTACGGGATTGCAAGTGTACTCGCCAGTTCGGACCGGCTCGGTAGGGCATCACGCCGGCCCAGAGCTAATTCTTGACCGGCTCTTTAGGCCCGCCTTTCGTCGAGGGAGCGCGCGCTTGCCCGAGCCCAATGCTCCGTAGCGGTAGCAGCCCCGCTGTGATGCGCTAACCTTCTCGAGGGCGACCGATGTTCTCGCGGAGTTGCTCGACGGTGCGTGCGCCGAAGATGGGCGTGGCGACCGCCGACTTGTACCGCATCACCGCGACGCTATCTTGTCCGCAGCCAGGTATCCCGCAGGGCGACGTATAGCCCGAATGGCGCGCCGGCGTAGCCCATGCCGATGCGTTCCATCACCGCGCGCGACCGCAGGTTGTGGCGCTCGGTGAACGCGACCACCGCCCGCAGGTCGAGCTCTTCGAACGCGAACCGGAGCCCGGCACAGCCGATCTCCGCGGCGTAGCCACGGCCCCAGTACGCACCGCATAGCGCCCAGCCGATCTCCGCCCACCGGCGCGCGAACGGGGCGGACCCATCGGTGCCGAACCCCTCGTCCGCCCAGGGTCCGGTGGCAGGAACGACCGGATGGCACCGTCGTGTGCGTCGAGGCGCATGACCGACAGTCCGCTGCAGCCAACCACGGTGCCCGAAGCGCGCTCGTACACCAGCCACTTGTGGACACCGACGCTGTGCCAGATACGCTCCGCTTCGTCGGCATCGCGCTGTGCCTCCGCGCGCGTCGGCTTGCCCGCATACCACTCGGCGATCGCATCGTCTTGGAACACGCGGAAGTAGTCCTCGGCATGATCGCCCGTGATCGGCTCCAGTTGCAGGCGCTCCGTCACCCGTGCACACGGGTCCTTGCCGATGATCGGCAACTGCTCTCCTCCTCGATGACGCGCGATCTCCGTGCGCACGGCGGCCACGAACGATCGGTCCGCTCGCCGTGCCCGCGCCAGGCGAGCGGTATCAGCCCGGCCAGGCGAGCGGTATCAGCAGACCCGAGCGGCGATCCCCGCGAGCTTCGGCGTGTGCGCGACGAGCGTCCGGTACTGGTGGTACGGGAACAGCCCCTACAGAAACAGGAGCACCTCTCGGCATCTTGGTCATCATCCGGCAGCCGCATCGATGCTGACCTAGGTATTTTCGTGAGTTAGGGTATGGGATATCCGGGTCCGCAAGCCGCCCCGGAGGGCTAAGAGGTCCGTTTACGGACGACGCCACGTGAGGTCAGCGCCATAGCCCGCGGGTACGCTGCACTATCCCCCTCACGCCGGATAATCCACAACCCCAGCGCGGTCAGCAGGACGACCGCGAAGATGGGGAATACCACCATTACGAACAGCATGATGCCGTTCGCCTCCCGCATCAGCCCACCCATGAGCCCCTCCCCAAGCACGCCAAGGATGGTCACGAAGGTCATCGCCACGAGCAATAGCACCGCGACAAAGCTGATGATGGTGATCAGTATCTCGCGCGCCGTCAATCGCTTCCCCCCTATCATGCGTCGGATGTATCCGGACGCGCCGGATCGATCTGCTTGGTGTGACGCCATGGTCCTTCGAGTTCCACGACGCGTGCTATCTGGAGCAACCGTGCCTCCGCCCAGGGCGGCCCGATGAGGTGCAGGCCGATCGGTAGATTCCCCGGTGCGAGGCCAACGGGCACCGTTACCGCCGGCCAGCCGAGCGCGTTGAACGGTGCCGTGTAGCGAGTACTGGACGGGGTGCCAAGCAGCGGTGCCGAGGCGGGCATGGTGGGCGTGCACAGGATTTCCCCGTCCCCGGTGGCGTCCTGCAATCGTCGCCGCAGCACCGCCCGTACCTGCTGAGCCCGGATGAACGTGCCGGGAGCATGAGCGTAGGCAGACAGCAGGCGGTGACGCGCAAAGACGCCGATCTGGTGCAAATGCTCGCACAAGCGCTTCTCGTGGTACGCCGCCGCCTCCAGCGCGAGGATTGCGCTATTGACGATACGCATCGCGGACAACTCCGGCAGGTCAAACTCCGTGATTTCTGCCCCCTGACGCTCCAGCGCCTCGATGCCTCCATGCCAAGCCGCGAGTCCTTCAGCGGTGCCTGGGGTCGTATCAGCCCCATCGTTGCGTACCACGCCGATGCGAACACCGCGAGCGCCCGCCTCCAACTCGGCCGACACTCGGTACGCCGTCCCAACGCGTGTGCGTGGGTCGCGAGGATCATGACCAGCGAGAACTTCCAGCAACAACGCTGCGTCCGGTACGCTGCGAGTCATCGGGCCGATATGATCGAGTGACCAAGCGAGACGGCGCCACGCCGTGCATGCTGAGTCTGCCGTAGGTCGGCTTCAAGCCCACGATGCCGCACTGCGCGGCAGGTATGCGGATACTGCCACCGGTGTCCGAGCCGAGCGCGGCGTAGACAAGGCCCGCCGCCACGGCCGCACCGGAGCCGCTACTGGAACCACCGGTGTCGTGCGCGAGGTTCCAGGGGTTCCTTGTCGGTCCATAATGGGCGTTATTCGAGCCGGGGAGTATGCGAACTCGGCGAGCGTGGTTTTTCCGACAATGATGGCGCCGGACCGCCGCAACCGGTCCACTGCCGCGGAATCGTGACGTGCCACGCCGGAGGCGGACGCTGCGGAGCCGGCGGTCGTCGGCGTGCCGGCCAGGTCGAACAGGTCCTTCACCGCGACCGGTACGCCGTGGAGCCCGCCGCGGTAATCACCTTCCGCGATCTCCCGTTCCGCTACCTGTGCCGCCGCGAGGGCTTCCTTCTCAACCACACACTGAAATGCGTTCAGCGTGCGATTTCGCTCCCTGATGCGATCCAGCGCGGTACGCGTTAGCTCAATCGGCGAGATGTCGCGCCGCTCAAGCAATCTGCCGATTTTCCTGATCGAGGCGCGATCTAGTTCTGTGGCGCCGTCCGATGAGTGCGGGAAGGCAACGAGATTCGCGCCGGGGAGATCGGGCTCGACGCCATCTCCCCACGCGTCGAGGTAGTCTGGCGCGCCAGCAAGATAGATATCGCTCGCAAGGCTTTCGAACTCCATAACGCCCTGCAGGAAGCCCGTCTCGACGATGCCCTCGATGTCGGCGTCAGTGAACGGAATTCCCGCGGCGCGCAGATTCGCGCGCAGCCTGTCGACGATTCTTCCCGGTGTCGGTGCGGTGGTCACGACCTCTCCCACTCACTCTCTCGCCCGATACGTTCGCGGCTTTTTCCGCAGGTGCCGGGCCTTATACCCGGTGGTGCCCGCCGCTCGACTGTCGCTGTGCTAGCCATCGGCAAGCCGCATGTCGTCTTCGCGACCCGCTCCAAGACCGAGAGCGATCGCGGCGGACACTTGAGGAAAACCCCAGGCGGTGAGATCGAGCTGGTTCTTCGCGGGATACCCTTTCAGGAGTTTCACCGCGGTGACGTCGAGGGCAATTGGGTCACCGCTCGCGAGCACATAACCCGGCTCGCGCACATTCCCACCACCCTCATCGCTCACAAGCGCTTTCCGTGCGTCCATCAGCACCAGCCACGGATGTACGGCGAGGTTGAGTTCCACCAGACGCTCCTCTCGTCTGACGTGCCGGAGTACGGCACGCTCATCCGGGTGGAGCAACTCCTGCGCCAGCGCGAGCCCCATCGTGAAGCGTGTCTCGGGATTTGCGAGCGCCGAAGGCAGAAACACAAGCCGATCCGACTCATATGCCACGCGGGGAATCGTGACCTGCCCAAGCCCTCGGCCGATCTGCACACGCACCCAGGGTTCCTGGCGTACATCTACCACCATGCATCCGGTCCGGTAGCAGATCTCCCGCACATCCACGGGATCGGGGTAGGTTTCTGTGCGCGCGTCCAGTAACCGGATCAGCCCACAACCCTGGTTTTGTAGAATGTGGATTACCGCCTCCAGGAAGTCAGGGGCGGTCGAGTAGGGCGCAGGACCGCTACCGAATCGGGGAAGCAAGAGCGGGCTGTCCTCCGCCGACAGGATCTTTCGATCTCCCGCGATCAGTTCCAGCGCCTGCATCACCGCGGTGCCGACGTCTCCACGGACCCGCTTGCGTGCCACGAGTGTACGGTGTTGCGCGTCGCATAGTGTGGTTGGCGCGAACGGTCGAGCGGGCACTTCCTCAATACGTGCGCCGGTTTGATTTCTGCCCAATATGGAGCGCAAGTGTCTGCTTCTCGACGTCACCACACGCACCTTCACGACTCGCGCGCCATCATAACAGATCGGGTTCGGAGGAACGTTGGCAAGCCGGTGCTTCGAGCTTGCCGCAATTTTCGCGTGCCGGGGACAGAAGCGCCGTTCGGTGACGCTAAACGCTTTATGCGGCCGTGGCAATCGTCATCAGGGCCCCGTAGATGCCCGACACAGCCTGCGCCATTTAGCCCAGTACATGCCGTGCCCAGCACAGGGCCGATATATGTCTGGATGATCCTGTCGAAGAACAGGCCACGTCAACGTCGAGTGCTTCGGTCCAGGCATCGTGCTTAGCCGTGGCAGCCGCCGGGTAGCCATCGGCTGCTATTCGGTGTTGGCGGTGCCGATACTGACCGACGCGGTGTCACCAACGTTGAGGCAGCTGTAGGCACTTCGCACTGAAGCATCGTTTCCGATAATGCTCCCCTCGAGTGTCGCCTTTTCTACCTTGCACCCCTGCCCCAGGATGGAGTCGCGCACGATGGACCCGGTGACTCGAGCTTCTCGGTCGAGGCTGACGTGCGGACCGACTACTGAGTTCTCGATCACGGCACTGTCGGCGATGTAGACCGGGGGGATAACGGTGGATCCGGGGTACGCGAACTCGGGTTGGTGGTACGTGCCCAACAGGTAGCGATTTGTGTCGAGGAGCGCTTCGGATGTGCCACAGTCGAGCCACACGGGCATTGTCTCGGTCTCCAGCTTCGCACCGTGCTCGATCATGAGTTGAATGGCGTCGGCGATATAGTACTCGCCCTCTGTTTGCTTGCCGCTCTCCAGCAGGTCATCGATCGCGGTGATGAGCTTCTCCCCTTCGGAGAAGTAGTAGAGCCCGACGATGGCGAGGTTCCCAACGGGCGTCTTGGGTTTCTCCACCAGGCGGCTGATGTGCTTCCCATCCATCACGGCCACACCAAAGCGGCTCGGATCATCCACCTCGTGAGTGTATATGAGACCGTCGGACTCGACCTGGGTGAGTTTTCGGATGTCGGTCTCGAAGATGGTATCCGCGAACACGATGAAGGTGGGGCCATGCAAAGAGTCGCTCGCGAGGCCGATAGCGTGTGCCTGGCCGAGTTGCTCCTCCTGCTCAACGTAGCGCGCGGGCAGGTCGTAATTAGCGCTGACATATTCCTCGATCTGGTGCCCGAGATACCCGGTGATAAAGATGATCTCCTCGATGGGCAAAGGGGCAATACGCTCAAGGATGTGGCCAAGTAATGGCTTGCCGGCAAGGTTTACCAGGGGCTTGGGACGGGTGTGCGTCTGCGGTCGCAGGCGCTTTCCTAGTCCCGCGAGGGGAATGACAACTTTCATACCAAAACATACCCTTTCGATTGCGCGGATTGTATCACAGCAGTCGGTGGCACATCGGAGGTTCGGCGGATCACTTCGTACAGGAGGCGACCAGAAAGGCCGGGCGGTTACCGGCCCGCATGCCCGCAGCGTCCGCCTCGCGAAACGGCGGCTGCGCCGCGGGCGATAGGTATACACCGCCACGCACCTCAGCGTCTGAGATTCCCAGGAGTTGTGCGAGTTGGTCCGGCGTCCACAGATGCGCGCTCGCCCACGGCCCGATGCCCTGCTGACCGAGGTGGTGATACAGTGCGGCCCAGGGCGAGAGCACGTTCAATGCGCCGACGACAAGCTTCCCTCCGGGTCGCAGTACCCTGCGAGCCTCCTCAAACACGCGGTATCGGTCCGGGACGAACTCCAGCACGGTTATGAGCAACACCACGTCGGCGGTGGCATCGTCTACCGGCAGAGACTCCGGTCCACCGCTGAGCCACCGGACTGGTAGGCCGCGGGTGCGCGCCTCCCCAATGTCGCGCACCGACCTGCATGGCTCCACGGCGAGCAGGTTCGCGCCGGTAGAGGCTGCCAGCGTGCGAGCGAGTCTGCCGGTGCCTGCGTTGATATCCACGACCGTCTGGCCCTCGTGCAGGGCAAGAACGTCGAGTAACAACGCCTGCTCTGTCTGTTCTACCCATCGGCCGAGCGGGTCGTGGTACCAGGCATCCTGATCATCCGGCGCCGTGGTCGCGAGGTCCTTCATCCGCCGCCCCGCCGCCCGCGAGTCTTGTCCTGTATGGTCGGCTCGCGCTCCCGGCTATCGTGAATCCGGAGCGTCGTCAGGACGCTCCCAGCGCCAACATCGAACGCTCGGAGGTGCGCCCTGCGAGCGAGGTCGAAGAGCGCATCCAGGTCTCCCTCGACGCTGGTGCTCATTGCGCCAACCTCGTACGCGAGGCCGGACTGCGCGATCGTCTCGATCACAGCGTCCACTGCAGCGTAGCTATCTTCGACGCCGCCGGGTACGACGGTAATATCACATACGGGCAAGGCTCCCTCCTTTTTTGACCAGGATAGGTGTCTGCAGTAGCCGTGCCACCCGTCAACATCCTCTCTTCTGGGTCAGACGCCCTGTACGGTCGCGAGGATGTCAAAATCAGTCAGTAGAGACAACGGTTCGTGCGTTCATCACCTGAGACTCAGTAACTGCCTCACGTGGTCCGCTATCAGGCTGAATGCGGTACTGCCCCGACTGGTACCGTCAGGCGCGAGGGCGAACCGACGCCACGCTTGGCACCGACGCGGCCATCGGCTCGCCGGCTCGAACGTCCGCTCGGCTACGCGAAAGTGCACGCACGTACGGCGTGAGGTCCGCCTTTGGCCCCCAGACCAGGAGCACCACCATCGTACCGTAGATCGAGAAGTGCCCCACAAGCTCCACCCATCCGAGGAATGGGAGCGTGAGGTTGAATGGGATCCACGCACCCGCGATCACGAGCCGCGTCAGCTTCCCGCTAATCAGCACCGCGCCGACGAGGACCTCGATCACGCCCGCGACGAGGATGAACAACTCGTCGGTGAAGCCGAACGGTCGGGCGAAGTTGAAGTCCTGATACGCTAAGAAAGACTGCGCCAGTTGCTCATTCCAGATCTTCTCGGTGAAGCCAAGCACAACGATCGCGGCGCCGGTGAGCACGCGCAACGCTGGCACGGCATACGGCATAAGAGACTGCGCCGGCCGGGACAGCGTGCCGATGAGCGCGTCGACGGAGTACGGTCCGCGTCCCAGGATGTACATGAAAATGCCCACCCCGGCGAGGTCCAGATGCTCGAGCACGTACGCGGGGGAGAAGAAGAAGAAGCCGAGCGGCACCAGTGCCACCAGCACGAGCCCGAAGATGCGCGTCAACGCGCCGTATACGAACGAGAGCGCGACCGTAATCTGCGCGAGGGCCATCAGACCGCCGAAGATGTTGCGCGGCAGATTCAGGTTCGCGGCGAAAAGCTGCAGTTGCAGACCGCTCACGAGCAGCGGCACCGCAGCGTGGAGCGCAACGATCAAGGGTATCCAGCTGAAGATACGTTCCAGCGCGGAGCCGTTGGGCTGCAGATCCTGGGGCAGGTGCGGGAGTGGATGCCGTTGCGGCCGCGTCCGGAGCTTGCGCAGTAGGGCATCGAGTGCGTATGTGGCGGCCAGCCCCACGCCGACCGCAAGCAGAACGAGCAGGGTCTTAAGGCTCAGCACGTCGTCCCACTGCACAGGAAACCTGCTTGAATCCGTGAACCACTTCTCATGGGCGCGTGCCGGATAACTTACCGTCAGCGACAGGAGCAGCACGGAGAGTGCCCAGCCGATTAACCGAATTTTACTCTTCGCCCGCATCAGGAACCCCCTCGAATAACCCATCCACTTCCATGGTAACGCAGCTATCGCTTCTTCGCTGAACCGGCTTGTGTGGAGTTGTACGCAGGCGCATCGTGCGCTCATGCCGAAACGCCTCATACGCAATCCGTCTGATCAGTGGCGTATTTGTCATTCCGAGCCTGCGAGGAATCCTCGGTGTGGGCTACGGATCCCTCACTGCGTTCGGGATGACATGCTTCGTTGTTCAGACCGATTGCGTATTACGGGTTGGCTGAGGCCGGATGATCCGGTGGTTGGGCCCTGAGAGCGGCGTTGCGGGTCGCTGTTGGTGCTCATCGCTGAAAGGGCGTCAGTGCTAGTTCCGACTTCGCGATCAACAAGGTGCGTCGGCGGCGAGGAGGGCGGGAATGATTGTGGAGTCGCGCAACTCCCACACGTGGTCGCGCAGGCGAGCGGATGTGACGAGCCGGATGCGTCGCTGGTGTGATTCATACGTCGCGAGGTCCGACCCGGTCATACCGGTAGCGTCTTGCCACGACATAACGCGCTCCATGCCGACAGGTGGCCGTTCGTAGCGCACGAGCACGTCGACCTCCCACTTTTCCGGCTTCGGGATATCTAGGAGCAACTCGTGCGCCGCAACGTGCAGGCCCGTCGCATCCGCGACGGCGGCGCAGAGCCGCAGCTCCAGCCGCTTCCGTGCTCTGGGGTCGTAGAATAGGGCGTCGACCTTCTCGAAGACCGGCCCGGATCGGGTCGCGAGCTCAAGCGCGCGCTTATGGACCCGTCGCACGGAGAGGGAGCCGATGAGCGCGCGTGTCGTCGGTGGCATCGCCCGCGAGGAGAGGAGCGTGAGCAGCGAGGCGTCGTCCTGGCCGGTCAGCTCATGCGCCCGGAGCGCTCCGGCATCGAGCGCGTCCTGAACAGCGCGCAGCAGCATCGCCATGCAGGCGCGGTTGGTATGGTGCCAGTACACGTTGTCAAACATCTCCTGCCGAGCGCGCACAAGCGAGTGGAGCGGGCTGATGCCCTTTTCGGTCAGCGCGAGCGTGGGACCGTCCGGGCAATCAATGACGCGAAGCGAATCCAGCAGGCGCTCAACATCAACCCCGCCATACGGCACGTTGCACGCGCGCGCGTCACGCGGCAGATAGTCGAGCTTGTCCACGTCCAGTGCACCGGACAGGAGCGCGCGGTACACGCGGGCGTTGCCGCTGGGCGCATCCTTTCCCAATGCTGGTCGAACCAACTGCGCGACCTCGGTAGGGTTCACTCCCCATTGTTCGAGCGTCGATGAGAGATTCGCCCCTTCGATGAGTTGGATTCCAGCTTGCTCATGCGGCAAAACCGGAGGCCCGAGTTCCTCAATGCCGTGTGAATACGGATAGTGCCCGACGTCGTGCAGCAGCGCGGCGGCAAGAAAAACGCGCATCTCGGCGTCCGTTGCCGTAGGCATCGCGCCGAGTGCGAGCAGCGCTTCCAGCGCGCGGCGGGCGAGATGGTATACCCCCAGGCTGTGCTCGTAGCGGGTGTGCGTCGCGCCCGGCCAAACGGTGATGACCCAGCCGAGTTGCTTCACCCGCTGGAGGCGTAGGTACTCCGGCGTCGCCATCACCGCCAGAACCTGCTCATTGACCGGTACGCGGTTATATAGGCTGTCGCGAATGACGCCGGTATCGGGGCCGAAGCGTGTGTGCGCCCGCGGCGCCTGCAGAAGTTCCATTGATCGATTGTAGCAGCGGGCGAGTTAGCCGCGGTCCAGCGTTCACATCGGACTCATAGTCCCGGCTCCGACCCTTTCTCGGAGGACCTTACGCCGACCGTGAAAGCGTGCTAACGTGTGTCGAAGCGGACCATACGGGTAGAACCTGCGGGTATCGTCCCGGAAAGCGTGGCTTGGGTGCCGTCCGAGTTCAACTCAACATCCACGGACTCGTCCATGATCATTTCCCGGGCCGTCAGGTTTCGCACAGATTTCAGTCCATCCTTGTCGAGATCGACCGTGAGCGTGTAGCCGTGGTTCGACTCGGTGTCGTTGCGAATGGTCAGGTGCAACGTGTTCTGCGATGCGTACCCGAACCGCTCTAGCCATACGTCCGGATTGGACGAACGGGCGTTCGTGACCGGCTCCCAGCCGGCGACCGCCAGTTCCTCGAGCAACGGGCTGTATCGGGCGTAGACCTTTCTGAGCCCCTGATCCGACCACCAACCTTTGGTCTTCGTAATTTGCCCGCGAGCACCAGGGAAGATGCCGTAGAAGAGGCTGCGCTGTATCTTCGCCTCCATCTGCGCCAGGCTGAACTTACCATTGCCGATCTCGGTGTCGAGGGTGCTGATGGGCTTCTGGTATGCCATGACGCGTTTATTCAGGGCGAAGCTATCGGCGGTCACACCCCATACAGCTCCGACTCGCTGCTCGAGACCTTGTTCCACCCCGTAGTAGTCGATCAGGTCCGCGCCCAGGTAGTTGAGGGCGTTGACCTCGTTGCCGTTGAAGTTGGCGGTGAGGAGCATGTCGCGGTCGTGCAGGAAGTCGGCCATTTTCTCCAGATGCTCATACATCGCGAATATCAGCTTCTCGGTTACTTCGCCCGACTCATAGCTGAAGGTCAACGGTACGTCCGCCGTGGCCCAGTGCTCCCGGCTGTAATCCTCGCCCCAACGGCGATGACCGGAAGTCGAGTCGAAGTGAATCGCCTCCAGCTTCGCACCGGCTTCACGGGCCAGTTGTATCGCATACTCCATCTGGTGCTTCTGGGCCGCCGCCGACCAGTCCATGCCGTCGGACAAGTCGGGGTCGGGGTTTTGGTAGTACTTATTGAATGCTCCGAACTTGTTCTGGTAGTTCGTGTACCGCAGCCGCCCGTTTATATCGCGCGATGCGGAGATCAACGTCGCCTGCGACTCATCCCGCAGCCGGTCGTTCTTTCCGTTCGCCGTTGACTTCGCGGCATCCGCGCGGAGCTTCTGGAGTGACTGCTCGTAGGTCAGCTTCTCACACCCACGCTGACCAGGCGCGCATCGCGGGGCGAAGAACCCCGAATGGTGATTGTAGGTCGACGTGTAGATGTTCCGCCGGTTGTCCCACTTCAGGTAGTCGCCGCCCCAAACCTTGTGCACGATGGTGCTATCCGTACCCAGGCTCACCATATTCAAGCCAAGCCCGTAAGCCGTCGACTCGTCCTTCGGTGTTTTCGGATTGTCCAGTGCCTCAAGAGGTGGCCGGACGAACCAGAAGCCTTCCCGTCTTGGATCGGTCCGGCGGACGAATGACTGTGGATGGATATCGTAGTACTTCTTCGTGGCCGCCCGTATACCCCATGCCGGATCCGATTTGTACAACAGGAACGTGAAGGTTGCCTTTCCCTTCAGCTTCTTCGCGGCCTTGGAGACCCCGAGGTCGAAGGTCATGGTAAGTCCCCGACGGCTGTCGTACTTTGTCGTGGCGAACCGGGGCGTGTTGAGCGGCATTGCGATCGTCAGGGCTGACTTGTCGTCGTGGATAGTCGCGAACGGGTATCTGGAGGGATCCGGGACCTGGACGGAGTTGAGTTTGAAGGGAACCTTCGGTGTGATTTCGCGTGACTTTCGAGGGTGATCGTCCCACATCCATCCTACCGCGTTCACGGGGAGGGCGTAGGTGATCTGGAACGCCTTGTCAGTGGCCAGGGCGTCTTGTTTCGCCGTGTCCGTCACCTCTGCATCGACGCGGATGTAGTCTTTGGTGGGGGTGTAGGTTGCGTCGAACGTGAGATGCTCCTCAGGAAGGTCGGCGTGCTGGTGCAGCTTCCCGTCGGCGCCGGCGGTGGTCTCGCTCGTGAGAGGCCGCACGGTGTCGGAGATCAGCTGACCGACGTACAGGTCGTCGAACCATACCCTTCCTGAGCCTTTATACAGCAACCCGGTGACGCGTAGCTTTCGTGTCTTGCCAAGGGTCTTAAAGCCGACAGCCTGACGGTTCCAACCAGCCGTGTTTGTATAGCCAAAGGCGTAGTAGGTACTGATCACCTCGCCACCGCGCGTCAACTCTTCGACCTTGATCTGCGCCGGAGAACCGTCCGGTATTCTAACCGGTGGGTTGCCAAACCACGCGCTGGTCGGTAATACATTCTCGCTACGAAACCAGGCCGAAGCAATGTAATTGCGATATGGCTTCACCGCTATCTCGGTGCTGAACGTCCCCGACGTAGCGACCCTTTTGTTCGATACGGTGATGGAGCGCTTGCCCGAGTGCGCCTTTGAGTTGACGAGTTGTGGCCGGGCCGCGCCCTTCGTAAAGCGCCAGCCGTCCGGCGTACCGTCACCGTCGACATCAATCTCCAAGCTCGGATTCGGCGCCAGGTTTGGCTCCTCGCCCACGAGGCGCATTGAGAAGCCCCCTGGAGTATCGAGTTTCGGTAGCGTGCGCTCGCCATCGCTGATTTCCGCGATACTCCCGTCCTCGTTGAGTGCTAATTTAAGCCCATCGCTTGAGGCAACCGGTAGCGACGGCTGTACTGTGGGTGTCTCTCCCGCAACCGGGGTATTGGCAGGGGGCTTGGCGATCTTCGGTCCGTCACTGTTTGCCTGAAACGCGGCAAGCGCAGCTAGTGCGGCCGCTATCAACAGCAGGGCAACCATGGCGATAGTCAGAGGTGTTCGAGCGATGCTGGCCTTACGTAGCAATATAACTCCCTAGGTCCCATTACTGCGCCCGGCGCAGTGGTGCGTTTTGCATGGCGGCGCCAGTTGTTTACGTGGGGCGCTCATGATTCGGCTGAGACGCCAAGCCCAGATACCATTTACGATAGGCTCGACCCGCAGTCGTGGCTCCAGGACAGGAGTTGACCGAGGTCGGCGGTTTCAGGTGCCGGGACTGGCGTGCGGAAATACCAAAGTGGCCAACCGCTCAGGTCGACCACCTCATGCTACAAGACCAATGGGCGGTTGCACAAGTTCGGCATCGTGCTTTTCGCCGCCAATCGCCTCGAATTACCGCGCAGTTGTCGCTCTACCTCGTGGGGGACCGTTGTCGCCGCACCTACCGTAGTAGCGTCTCCACCGATGGCGCGAACTCGGCATCCTTGCGGAGGCGGCTCGGCGTCGGCTCTCGCTGGCCCTGGTACTTGCTCCCGCGCAGCGGGCCGTATGGCCGGGCGACGGGACCCGTTTCCATCAGGGTGAGTTGGCAGACGCGCATCCCGGTTCGGAGTGCCACCGGGATCTTCCCGATGTTGCTGATCTCCAGCGTGATGTTTCCCTGGAAACCACAGTCGATGAAGCCGGCGGTTGAGTGGACGATAACGCCGAGCCGTCCGATACTGCTCCGGCCCTCCAGACGTCCCACCAGGCTATTCGGGATGCGGACGTACTCCAGCGTCGAGCCCAGCACGAAGGCGCCGGGGTGCAGGATGAACGGCTTGCCGTCCTGGTGCACCAGCTCGCTGATCTCATCGAGGTCCACGTCTGCGGATGGGTCGATCAGGTGGTGCTGCGCGTAGTTGTACACTCGGTAGGTGTCGCCAAGCCGCAGGTCGATGGAGGCAGGCTGGACTTGAACCGGGATATCCAAGGGGGGATCGAACTGGACGAGGCCAGTCTGTATGGCCTCGATAATCATCGTGTCCGAGAAGATCATTCGGGTACTACCTCCACAGGTCTTTTCACCAAGGACTACAACCGATTGTATTACTCACATTGTCACGGACGGGAGCCCGGGGCGTTCCATTGAACGCCCCAAGGTTACAGCGCCTGTTGACGCTACCGGGATCACGGCTCGTTATGATGCTCGCTCCCTGGTAAAGCCACGCGTGATGAACGAGAGTGTGCTGACCGTCGTGAGTTCCTTGTACGCCTCGGCGTAGCCAGGCTTGAGCTTGACCGCGTAGCGCAGCTCGTTTGCGGCCAGATCGTAGCGCTTGAGGCGCTTGTAAACGACGCCCAGGTTGCGGTGATACTCGGCCTCATTCGGGGCGAGCCGCACAGCGACCTCGTATTGCTCGCGTGCTTCTTCGGGGCGCCCAACCGCCTCGAACAGCTGTCCCATCTCATTGTATGTTCGTGGATCCTCCGGGCTCATCTCCAGCGCACGAGTGAGGGCTGCTCGCGCCTCGTCGAACCAGCGCAGTTGCCGGCACAACGATCCGGCACGCATCTCGTACAGCGCCGTGGTCGGCTCGATGCGCACCGCTTCCCGCTGCTCCCCGAGCGCGAGCTTCAGCTTCTCCTGTGCCTCGTACACGAGACCAAGGTCTGAGTGCGTCGCAGCGTCCCCGGGCTCCAGCTCGACCGCGCGTTCAAGGGCGGCCGCTGCCTCCTCGGACCGTCCGAGCTGCATATAAAGCCGACCCGCGCTGCGGTACAAGCCGACGAGTGAGGTGTCCAACAGGAGCGCCTGGACGATGTGACTCAGCGCCTCTTCGGGACGGCCCAACGTCTCCAGCACCTCGCTCAGTGCGCTGTGCACCTCAACGTTGCCCGGTTCGAGCTTGGCAGCCTCCGCGAGACGTTCTGCTGCCTGTTCCGGCTGCGACAGCGCGGCGAGTGAGAGGCCGAGTTGCAGGTGCGCCTCCGCGGCATCGGGCTCGAGCTCAAGCGCTCGTGCGAACTCCTCGGCCGCGAGCGCGGGTTGTCCGGCCTCCGTGTGGAGTTGCCCGAGCCGGAAGCGCCACTCGTAGTTGCGCGGCTCCAGCCACAGCGCCCGCCGCAACGCATCCACTCCTTGTTCGATCTGGCCCAACTTCCCATACACCTCAGCGGCACGGTAGTAGTAGGTGGCCCCTTCTGGATTTATGTTCGCCGCCTCGTGATACTCTGCAAGCGCGTGGGGCAGATCGCCCTGCGACTCAAGCAGTGCACCGAGCTCGTGATGCCACCCCGCGCGTGCTGGCTCGAGCAGTACCGCACGGCGCAGCTTCTCGATCGCCTGGCGGGGTTGCTTGAGGTCCTGGTACGCGATGGCAGCGTTTCGGTTGTAGCCCGCGTGCTCCGGCGAGAGCTTCAGCGCGTGCTCGAACTCCGCGAGTGCCTCGCGATGCTTGCCCTGTGCGCGGTACACGAGTCCAAGCTCGTTGTACGTCTCCGGGTTCTGCGGGTCCAGTTCGGCAGCGCGGGCGAGTGCCTGGAGCGCGTCGCGATAGCGCCGGGTCTGGCGATATGCGGAGCCGGCCTGCCGGCGATACTCCGGGTTATTGGGGTCGATCTGCAGGGCGCGCTCGTGGTTCAGGAGCGCTTCCGCGTTTCGGCCGAGCGTGGTGAAGGTGGTGCCGAGGTCCGAGAAGGCGGCTGCATACTCGCCGTCGAGCCGTACCGCCGTTTGCAGCGCCCGTACCGCGTCGTCGTACTCCCTCAGCCGCTTGTGGGCGCGGCCCAGGTTGTATTGGTAGACAGGCACGTCAGATTCGAGCCCGGCTGCTTGCCTGAACTGTCTGAGCGCCTCCTCATGGCTCCCATCCAGTTCGTACGTCTCACCAAGCTCGTTATGCCACGCGGCGTGTCCCGGTTCAATCCTGATCGCCTCCTCAAGCTCCGCAGCCGCAGCGGAATACGACACCTGCGACGACTGTGCGAGGAGCCGCGCCTGCCGTAGCTGGTTCTCGCGGCTTCGCAGTTTGCGCATCGTGACGCCGAGCACGTATCGGTAGGCCGCCTCGCGCGGGCACTGGGTCACCGCCTGCTTGAGGAGCTTATATGCTTCCTCGTATCGACCCTGCGCCTCATGCAACAGGCCCATCTCATACAGGGTGCGTGGATCGTTGGGCGCAAGCTTTAGCGCGCGGTCCAGGGACGCGGCGGCGTCCGTTGGCCGATCAAGTAGTCGGGAGACAGTACCGACCTGGCGGTGGTACGATGGTTCCGATGGCTGGATCATCGACGCTTGCTTGTACAAGGCGAGCGCGGCGGTGAGCTCGCCCATCGCTTCCTGTATTGAGGCCAGCTCCGCGATCGCGCGCGGGTCGTCGGGGACAAGCTTCAAAGCCTCGCGGGCGCACGCCATCGCGCCTTCTAGGTCGCCGCTCTCGCGCAGCGCCCGTGCAAGGTCTCGAATGTAGGTCGCGTTCGTCGGCTCAAGGTTGTGGGCCTGGCGCAGGCTCGGTACTGCCTCCATCGCCGGACCGTGCTCTCGCCGCATGACTCCCAGCGTATGGTGCCACATCGCCTCGTTCTGCAGCCGGACCGCAGTCTCCACCGCCGCAAGCGCTTCCTCCATTCGCCCACGGCGCTGCTGAAGCAGGCCGAGGTTGTAATGGTACTTGCCGGTGTCAGGTGCGAGGGCAATGGCGTGCTCGTAGTACTCGAGGGCCTCGTCCAGCCGGCCGAGCGCCTGGAGCGTCATGGCCATCTGGTGATACGGTTCCGCGTACTCGGGATTGAGAGCGTTTGCCTCTTCGAGCCTCGCGATTGCCTTCTCATACCGTTCCTGCTGGCGCAGCACGTTGCCGGCGTTGCAGATGTACACCGGTTGCGAGGCGTCGAGCGCGATCGCGGCCTCGAACTCCTGGAGTGCCTCGTCGTGCCAGCCCCGGCGCTCGTAGCAGATTCCGAGGTCGTTGTGCCAGGAGGCGATGCTTGGCTGCAGCCGTACGGCCTCCTCCAGATGCTCCGATGCCTCATCATAGCGGCCGAGCAGCTTGTACGTCACGCCGGCATCGCGGTGGTACGGGCCGACATTCGGCTCGAGGGTCGCGGCTTTGAGATAGGCTGCAAGGCATCCTCACGACGGGCCAGGCCGCTCAGTGCCCGGCCTAGCTCGTGCTGCCATTCCGCATGGCCAGGCTCGATGCGGAGGGCAAGCTCGAGCTCCTCTACCGCCTGGGCGTGCGCGCGTTGGCGCAGGTACGCCGCACCGAGGCGGAAGTGATAGAGACCGTTATCCGGCTCGACTTTCACGGCGCGTATCTGCTGGGCCAGGCCCCGCTCGTCGAGTCCCTGGGCCGATAGCACGAGGCCGAGTTCGCTCCGCGCTGCTGCGGAATTGGGGTTGAGTTCCAGCGCCCGATCCAGCGTCTCCTGAGCCGCTCGGTACTCGCCTTGTTCTCTGAGCAGCGTAGCAAGCCGTACCAGGTAGGCAGGGTTCTCGGGCTCCGAGGCGGAGGCGGCGCGCAGTGCCGTCAACGCATCACCGGGTCGCTGCGCGGCTGCAAGTGCCTCCGCGAGGTCGGCCTGTGCCCCGGCGTTGGCGGGCTGCTGCTCGACCGCCGTGAGCAGGTTTGTCACGGCTGCCTCAACGTTGCCGGTCCGAAGGCACGCCACGCCGTAGTGGTGGCGATATTGCGCGTCGCCGTCATCCGTGAGTAGCGCTGAACGCAGATGTCCGAGCGCCTCGTTCCAGCGTCCGGTGTCGCCGAGTGCCAGACCGAGTTCCATGTGGGCGGGACCGGAGTGTGGATCGAGCTCAACCGCGCGGTGCAGGGCGTTGAGCGCCTCGTTGAGCCTGCCTCGCAGCCGGGCGTGGCGACCCAGGTCGAGCGCGTATGTGGGGTCCTGTGGCTCCAGGCGTGTGGCGGTGCGCAACCGGCCGAGGGCGGCATCAAGGTCGCCGGTCGCCGCGAGCGCGAGTGCGTACTCGTGCTGCGCGGCCGGTAGCTGCGGATCAAGCCGCGCCGCCTCGGTTGCCGAATCAAGCGCCTGGCTGATCGCTCCACCTTGCCGGAGAGCACGGGCGAGGTGAGTACGGTATCGAGCGTTCTCCGGCTCTCGGGCCACGGCTGTGCGGGAGTGCTGCAGAGCGAGCGAAGTGTCCCCGCGCTCAAGTGCGAGAGTGCCCATCTCATCCCAGACGGCACCCGAAGATGGTGCAAGTTCGACAGCGCGGTCGATCACGGCCCTGGCGCGTTCCGTATCACCGGCCATGCGTGCGCTGCGACTCAGCGCCACCAGATACTCCGTGACATCCGGCGCGAGCTCCGATGCGCGGGCGTACGATGCGAACGCATCCTGGATGCGCCCTTGGTCCTCAAGCAATACACCCAGTTCGAAGTGTGCCCCGGCCAGGCTCGAGTCCGCGGCCAGTGCGCGTTGCAGCGAGGCTTCCGCCTCCGCGAGCAATCCGGCTCGGCGTTGTACCTGAGCCGCGTTCACGAGGTACGAAGGCAGCCCGCCGCTGAGCTCGACCGCCCACCGGTACTGTTGTACCGCCTCCAGCAGATGACCGTCCGCCGAGTACGCATCGGCGAGTACACCGTGCGTGTCCGCCGTAGGTTCGATCGATGCCGCAGTCTCCAGCGCGCGGATCGCTTCCGCCGGCTGCTTGAGCGCGCGGTACGCGATGCCCGTGCGCAGGTGGTACTGGGCCTGCGCCGGTACGAGTTCCACCGCCCGCTGGAAGTTTTCCAGCGCGGCGGCTGGACGCCCGGTTTCGAGCATCAGTATGCCGAGTTCGTTGTACGCGTCGGCGTACGATGCATCCAGCTCGATCGCGGTTGTTAGCTCGCGCTCGGCACCAGCCGTCCGGCCGAGCATGCGCAGCACCGTACCGGCGTTGCGATGATAGACCGGTTCGCCGGGGTGCAGGTCTGCCGCCCGACTGTACTGGACGAGTGCTTCTTCCAAGCGCCCCTGCTGCTCGAGCACGGCACCGAGCTCGTTGTGTGCTGCCGCGAACTCGGGGTCATGCTCCAGGGCCGCGTGGAGTTGCGTGGCTGCGGCATTGAGATCGCCAGATGCCGCGAGGACTGCACCAAGGCTGGTGCGGTAAAGCGCACTGCCTGGGACCAGGTCCGCGGCTTCCTGCAACTCCGCCGTCGCGTCCGTCGTGCGTCCCTGCTGTTTGTAGATGCCACCCAGCTCGTGCTGGGTGAGGGCACAGTCGCCCTTGAGATCGGCGATAACCTCCCGCAAGCAAGCAATCGCCAGCTCGTACTGCCCGTCAAGCGCGAGGCACATACCGAGGTGTCGTTTGTATGCCGTATTCGCGGGTTCTCGCTCGAGCGCCTGCTCGAACTCTAACCGTGCGGCAGCGTGATCGCCCCGTGTCTGATTCAGGCTACCGAGCCGGGCGTGCACCTCTGCGCTGTCTAGCCCGCCCTGAATCGCACGCCCCAACTCCAATATTGCCTGGTCGTGGTGACCGAGCTCCGCGAACGCCGTGCCCAGATAGAGATGCGCGGACGTGTCCAGATCGGACTGCGCAGTAATTTGCCCCCACTCGTCCACCGGTTCGTTCGCCACGAGGCAGCGGACGGCGAGTCGGACGAGCGCGGGATTTCGCCCATCGCCCATCACGGCCCGGAGCATTGCACCCCGGTCGGGGTGGAGACCGTACAGTAGGGTCAGTGGAGCGCTCCAGCGCTCTCGATCTGCCTCCGCGGCGACGTACTCATTCAGTGAGCCACCGGACTCGACATGCAGGAGCAGCGCGTACGCGCTGAAGGTTTCCTCTATTGCCGTGTCGAGGAACTGCAGGCAGCGGCGCGCGTCTGTGCTTTCAATGAGCCCTGAGTCGAGCAGCAACTCCAGGTGCGGCTCGGGTGTGAGCTCGTCGCCCAAGGCAGCGGCGATCACTGAACACGCCTGTTCGCGAGAGATCTTCGCCACGCCCTCAGCGCGCATCGAAAACGCGAGCGCGGCGAGAAGGCGGACCATGGTGCGGCTCTGTACGGCGTCTCCACCGCGAGCTCGGCGCTTTGCCTCGGCCTGCAGAAGGAGCTTGCGGCCGACGCCAAGCAGGAGTTTGCCCGCCGAACCAGCCGGGCCTTTGTTGTCAGTGAGTTCCTGGCGCAGGCAGTCGAGCGCCCGGACGGTCGAAACGAAGCCCCAAACGCGCTCGTCGCGTAGTCGCCACTGGGAGTCAGCGCGCTGCACGGTGGCGGTCAGGTACTCGCGCGCCTGCTCCTGGGTGACGGGCTCGATGTGACGAGTCTCGCACTCATCGAACCAGACGCTGTAGAGGGAAAACTCATCTTCCCGGCAGCTTACGAGGAACCGATGCGGTGAGCCTGCGCGGGTCACCGTGCTGGCGATCTCCGCAGCAGCCTCAAGTCGGCGCTCGGCGCGCACTTCGTCGAGACCGTCGTAGGCGATGAGCAAGGGATAATCTTCGACTAGGCGCTCGGTGCACGCCGCCGACACACGCACGCCTGCATTGGTAAACGAGCGCTGGAGAAGCTCGGGCAGGTGCAGTCCCTCCGTATCGGCCAGCGCGACGAAGAGCGGGATACGCTGGTCTTCGAGGGAGAGGGATCGGTCGCCGTCGGGTCGGCCGAAGTGGGCCTCGAGTGACCGTACTGCAACGCTGGACACCACGCTCGAGAGCATCGTGGTCTTTCCGGAGCCAGCTTTCCCAAGGACGACCACCTTGCCCACGGCATTTACCGCATCCTCGACGGCGATCCCGGGCACATTGCCGGCGTCCGTCCGTGCGAGCCGCAGCGAGATATGTGGCAGCTCCGTCGCCGGCGTCTGTTTCAGTAGCGCCTGCAGGTAAGTCGCTACGAGCTGCGCGTCCTCCCCGGCACTGGTGGGTAGCGGGCTGGGATCGGGGCGCCTGGTATATGTCGTCATGGGGCCTCCCTGGCGTCTAGAGCCAATCGTCTCAGGCTACTATCCGGAAGGGCGTGTCGGCTCACAAGGGGATCGGCGTAAACAACTGATAAAGATGGCGGGCAACGCAAAGGGACGAGGCATGGACTACATGCCTCGTCCCGGATCAGGATGGCCGGTTCCCGCTGGAGCGGGGGCGGCTGTTACTTGGTCATTTGGGGATCGAGCGCATCGCGCAGGCCGTCACCCAGGAACGTGAACGCAAGCATCGTGAGCGCGATCAGTGCCGCGGGCATCAGGACGAACACGGCGTTCAGGCTGATGAGGGTGCTGAACTCCCGGACCATATTACCCCAGCTCGCGGCCGGTGGGTGAATCCCGAGGCCGAGATAGCTCAGGGCGGCTTCGGCCAGGATGTACCCGGGTATGCCAAAGGTGACCGAGACGATGATCGGTGCAAGGCTGTTCGGTATGACATGCCGCCAAATGATACGTTGGGTCGGGACGCCGACAGAACGGGCAGCCTCAATAAACTCCTTGTTCTTAAGCGTGAGAACCTGCCCGCGGACGAGGCGTGCCATTGTGACCCAGCCGGTGACCGCGAACGCCACGAACAACAGTACCAGGCCAGAGAGCATACGCCCGAAGGGTGTGCTCCCCAAGGCCGAGGATACCACGATGAAGAACAGGAGCGACGGGAACGCATACACCACATCCACCATACGCATTAGGACGTTATCCCAGCGCCCACCCAGCCAGCCGGCCATAATACCGACCGTCGCACCCAGGAGAAGCTCTAGTGCCACCGGGATGAAGCCCACAACGAGGCTAATTTGTGCGCCGTAGATCAGCCTGCTCAAGATGTCACGCGAGAGGCTATCGGTGCCCAGGAGAAAGCGCCGGTCAGCCCCCTCTTGCCATACGGGCGGCGTGTTGGCGAGCGCGTCGGCCGGAATGAAATTCGGGTCATGAGGAGCAAGAAACTTGGCGAAAATTGCGATGAGGGCGAGCACCGCGATATAGGCCACCCCGGCGAGCGCTGCCTTGTTTTTTTTCAGCCGTCGCCATGCATCTGACCACAGGCCGCGCGGCTTGGATTGCGCGGCTTCTGCCCGCAATGCGCCCAACTGCTCCGTCTTTGCGACCGTCATCTCCGAGCCTCCCTGTGGCCGTTCGCTCTTAGCTCGCCTTGATACGGGGATCAAGCACCCCATAGGTCAGATCAACCAGCATGTTGCCGAGGACGATGAAGAACGTGTAAAAGAGCGTTGTGCCCATGATCACCGGGTAGTCGCGCGCACCGATACTCTGAATGTACAGATACCCCATCCCGGGCACACCGAACACGTTCTCGATGATGATCGTTCCCGTGATGAGCGCGGCCAGTGCTGGTCCCATAATGGTCACGACGGGGATAAGGCCGTTGCGCAGGATGTGGCGGATCGTCACGGTGCGCTCCGGCAGACCCTTCGCACGTGCTGTTCGGACGTAATCCTGGCGCGTGATCTCCAGGATGCTGGCCCGCGTTAGCCGCGCGATAAAGGCCGATGTGCCGATACCGAGCACCACTACGGGCAGGATGTAGTTGCGCCAGTCGGTCCACAGAATCGGCACCCAGTTTAGTCGGACCCCGAAGAAGGCAAGCATGAAGAAGCCGATCACGAAACTGGGCACCGTAGCCCCGACCGTAGCGAAGAAGAGGCTGACATAATCAACCATGGTGTTTTGTTTCAACGCCGCGATTACGCCAAGAGGAACGCCAATGACCGCCGCAAGTACGAGTGCGTAAATGCCGATCCTGGCGGAATACGGAAAGCCCTCCATTATTCTCTGGCTGACCGTCTGACCTTGCTGGGTGTAGGACTCACCAAATTGGAACCGGGCGGAGTTAACAATGTAATTAACATACTGCTGCGCCACTGGCTTGTCGAGGCCGTGCTCCCGTTCCCATGTTGGGCGCAAGTCAGGACTGAGCCGACCGCCATTTGCCGCGTTGAATGCGTCCCAGGGGGAACCCGGCGTGACCTGTATCAAGACAAACGTCACTGTGATTACAAGCCAGAAGACGGGGAGTGTCCAGAGAATACGGTTTAGAGCGAATCGTGCCATCTTCGTTTTACCTACCGTCTACTTAGAGATCAGATTACGACCGCGAGTATACAACAGCTTGATAGACATTCTGGTTCAAGTTACGGTCTTGAAGAGAGGTTGGCCGGCTGCCCCAACCTCCGGGCCGCCCCCCAACTGCGAGAGTCAGCCTACTTCGTCTTGTAGACCTTCTCAGGCTGGTAGTTGAAGCCGAACGGCTGGCCAACGTAGCCGACGTAGCCCTTGACGTTTGGCTTGATCAGTACGAGGGACTCACCGTGCGTTACATACGCGACGGGGGCTTGCTCGGTCAGGAGCTCCGAAGCCTGCTCGTAGATCGGCCGTGCCTCCTCGAGCGGCAGGGCGTCCGCCTTGCGAGTCAACTCGTTGAACTCCTTGTTGTTCCACCCAGCGGGTGCGAGCGGGGAGTTGTTCGCGAAGATCAGCGACAGCCAGTTCTGCGGGTGCGGGTAGTCCTCGAGCCATCCGAGGAAGTAGAACTTCAGCTTCGGATCGCGCTTCTCGAACTGCTCCTGCAACACGACCGGATCGCGCGGGGTGGCACGTACCTGAACCCCGAGCACCTGACTGAACTGCTGAGCGAGGAACACGGCACGCTTCTGTGATGCCTCGTCGGTGTTGTCGAATGGCAACTCCTGCGGCGGGAACTTCTGCCCGTTCGGGTAGCCGGCCTCAGCAAGCAGCTGTTTGGCCCGCGCCGGGTCAAACTTCTGCTGCACCTTGGTCTGGTACCCAGCGATACCCTCGTACAGCAGGGTAAAGGCAGGCTTACCGACACCGTTGTTGATCTGCTTGACGTACCGCTCGCGGTCGATCGCCGCGGCGAACGCCTGGCGGACCTTCACGTTGTTGAACGGAGGCTCACCGTTGTTGAAGCCGATGTAGAACGTGGACGGGCGTATCTCGCGCTTGAGCTGCGCCTTGATCTCCGCGTTCTTGTTCACCTGGGGAAGCTGATCGGCCGAGATGCCCAGCGCATCGAACTGCCCCTGCTGGTACGCCAGGTACGCCTGCTGGGGCGAGCCAACGAACCGGTAGTTGATGGTAGCGATGCCAGGCTTGCCGCGGAAGTAGTTATCGTTGCGCTGGAACTGCATCCGCTGCTTCGGGGTGTACGACACGAGCTTGAAGGCGCCGTTGCCGATGTACTTCTTCGGGTCCTTCCACCAGTTCTTCAGGTCGTTACCGACGAGGTCGGCGCGGGTCGGATACGTCACCCACGTGGTCATCACGAACGGGAAGTAGCCGGCAGCGCTCTTGAGCTTGATCTGGAGGGTCCGCTCGTCCAGTGCCTGGATGCTCTGCTCAACGGCGGCGCCCAGCTTCTTGACCTCTGCATCTGCGGGCTTCGCGGCACCTTCCTCGACGTCAAGGGCAGTGCGCCACTCCTGGCAACCGACAACATCGAACAGGATGCTCGAGTAGTTACCGGCGACGTTCGGGTCACACGCGCGCCGAATGGCGACAGCGTAACTCTCAGCCGTGACCGGCTCACCGTCGGAGTAGTTGTGCTCGCGGATCTTGAAGGTGTACGTCTTGCCGTCCTCGGAGACCGTGTAGCTCTCCGCGCCGTTCTGCGCGACCTCGTTCTTCGGGGTCAGCGTCAGCAGCGGGGCGAACACCTGCGAGCTAAGGGCGATCTCGTTGGAGAACGACTCCACCTGCGGGTCAAGCGTCACCGGGTCGGACTCGAGGGCGAGAGCCAGAGTTGCGTTCGGGTCTGCCTCAGGGTTGTCCGCGCCACCGCCTGCGAGCAGTGGTGCGAGCTGACCGGCGGTACCCCCGCCAGCGCCCGCGCCCGCGCCCGGGCCTGCAGGGGTTTCTGTTGCCCCGACGCCTGCGCCTGGGGTGACTTCTGCCGTACCGGGCTGCTCAGGGCTCGGCGCCTCAGTGATACCCTCTGATACCACGCCTGTGACCGTAGCCGCTACAGTCGCTATACCCGCCTCGCTGGTTGTCGCCTGCGGCGAGACCGCGGTGACCTCACCGACAGGTACTCCGACTCTTGTTTCACCCGCAATCGGCTCGTTCTCACCCGTGGCCGGGGTGTTGGCGGCGGCGTCGCCGCCGCCGCCGCCGCCACGAGCACGAGGCTCGCAACCATGAGCAGCAGCACCATCAGCGAGAGGCGCTTATTCACTATCTGGGCTTCCTTCACCTAGAGTTCCTCCTATGCAGATTCGGACAATTGGTGCTGTCTTGTGTTACGCGGAACACCGGCAGTGTGAATGTACCACCCCCCAACGAGCAGAGTATTGCGGCATCCCTTGAGCAGCCCTCTCCAACGCTGAGTGCGGGGAGGGGGCGTTCGCCGTCCGATACGATAGGTGCATTATAGCGGTAGGCTTAGGACTGTCAAGCAGTTCGGACACAAGGTCTTTGCTCGCCATCTCAGGGTGCAGGCGCTGTTCGCGGGACGGTATGGTGCGTCCCACTGGTCAGTGATGCACTTTGGCCCGAACCCAGCTGTGTCGCAGGTTCCTCAGCTAACAGCTAGCAGCCAACTCCGCCGCCTGCCTGCCCAGGCGAACGCTGTAGTTGGTACCACGATCTTCGGGGTAGATCTGGGTGGTGTTCGCGAGGATCAGGTGCTCGACGGGCGTCTGGAGTTCAGGGACGAGGGGCGAGTAGTTGGGCGTGACGATTGGCTGCGCGGAAGGCTCCTTGAAGAGCTTGCAGTCCTCGATCCACTCCCTGCTGAACGCCGGGTTGATCCGCTGCAGATATGGCTCGTACGCCTCCAGCAGCTCCTCCTGCGTCTTTGCCCAGTATGGGTCACTCGTCGAGAGATAGTTGCTGACGTACAGCAGGTGCTTCCCGCCGTACCACTCGCGAGGCACGAAGTTCGTCTGCTCGATCAGGGCGACGAACGGCACGCCCTCATCGCCGATGTTCATCCAGTACGTATCGGAGAGCTGGTGCTTGAGTGTCAGGAGCATGCAGATGGCTCCCTGATACTGACCCGCCTTCAGTTTGCGCTCGTACGCCTCGCCCATTGGCGGGGCGATTGCCAGGAAGCGGTTCGATGGGATCGTCGCGATGATCCGGTCGAATCGAAGGTCTCCCTTGTCCGTGCGCAGGCCGGTTGCACGTAGCGTGCGACCGCCATCAGTCGTTTCCGTGAGGATCTCGTCGACGGACGCGCCCAGGTGGATCGTCCCGCCCTTCTCTCGAATGCTCTGCTCCAGCGCGTCGATGATGATCGAGAAGCTGCCGTGCGGATAGCCGAGTACCTCCTTGTTGATGTTCTTGCGGGAGGTCGTGCGGAGGTGGATCTTACCCCAGAGCCACGCCATCGAGACATCCTCGTGCCGCGTACCGAACTTACCGCGCATCAACGGACGCCATACCTGCTCGTACGCGTTCTTCCCGGCCCACCGGCGCATCCACTTGGTCGCCGTGGTCTTTTCCAGCCGCCGCCAGTTGTTGTACTTCTGGAGGAAAAGCACCGCCAGGCCAAGTCGCACGCGGTTCCAGGGGCGCAGGGGGCTGAAGCGCAGGAGGTCCATCGGTGTGACGAACGGGTACACCTTGCCGCTTCGGAACCACCCGACCTTGGACGGGTACCACTCGAGCTTGTCGAGGATGCCGAGCTCGGCCATGAGTTCCTGGATGATCGTGTCACTCGTGAACAGGTGGTGATACGCGAACTCGATGCGAGTGCCACCGATCGGGAACGTCACCACCTGTCCTCCGAGAAACGGCGATCGCTCGTAGACAGCAACCTCGTGTCCGGCCTTGAGCAACTCGTGCGCCGCACTGAGCCCGGCGAACCCGCCGCCAATTATCGCGATATGCATGCCTGTGCCACCTCTTCCGATTTGTCCCATTTCGGGCGTGGGCGAGATCTCGCACCGCCGCGACGTCCGCGTGTATTCCAACCGCCTCATGATGCTGAACGTGTGCAGCGCTCGCGGGGTTCCCGCAGGCTCGTGTGCTGAGGCGAACAAGGACGGGCTGCGGCAGTCCATCGGCACGCCCAAGACGTGCTCTGGACCGCCACGCTTGATCGGTTATGTCTGGCCACGGACCTCGCAATTACGAGGAAAGGTCGAGGCGGTTGCCAGGCAACCGGCACTCGAACTAGGTGAACAATGGAGCCAGCACGAGCGTGACGGTCGCGAGGAGCTTGATGAGCACGTGCAACGACGGGCCAGCGGTGTCCTTGAAGGGGTCACCGACTGTATCGCCCACGACGGCCGCTGCGTGCGGGTATGAGCCCTTGCCGAGCACCTTCCCATCCCCGTCCAACATCTCGCCCGACTCGATGAGTTTCTTCGCGTTGTCCCACGCGCCACCGCCGTTGTTCATCACCAGTGCGAGCAGGATGCCCGTCATCGTGCCAACGATCAGGAAGGCGGCGACCGCCTCCGCACGCAGCACGAGTCCTACGACAACCGGCATGGTGACCGCGAGCGCGCCGGGGAGGATCATCTCGCGCAGTGCCGCACGGGTGCTAATGTCCACCGCGCGCGCGTAGTCAGGGCGAACCGTACCGGCCATGATGCCGGGATCAGAGCGGAACTGTCGCCGCACCTCCTCGATCATATCGCCCGCTGCCCGGCCCACCGCCCGGATGGCGAGCGAGGAGAACAGGAAGACCAGCATTGCCCCCAAGAAGCCACCCACGAAGACATGTATCTTCGAGAGGTCCACGCTCTGCAAGTTCGCTTCAGCAAGGTATGCGGAGAAGAGCAAGAACGCCGCGAGTGCCGCAGAGCCGATGGCGTATCCCTTTGTGAGCGCCTTCGTCGTGTTGCCCACGGAATCCAACACGTCGGTACGCGCCCGGACTTCCTCGGATTGATTGCTCATCTCCACGACGCCGCCCGCGTTGTCGGTAATGGGGCCGAAGACGTCCATCGCCAACACATACCCTGCGCTCATCAGCATGCCCATCGTTGCCACCGCCGTGCCATAGACGCCATTGATAAATGCGTCTCCGGTGAGGGCCGCCTGTTGACCCGCGTAGTACGCAGCCCCAAGTGCGAGCGAGATCACGATGGCCGGAGCTGCGGTGTTCTCCAAGCCAATCGAGAGACCCGTAATGATGTTCGTCGCGGGACCGGTACGCGAGGACTCCGCGATGTTGCGGACTGGCCGGTAGTTCGTCGCCGTGTAGTACTGCGTGATGATCAGGAAGATAATGGCGGTGACGATACCAACGAGCCCCGCCAGGAACAGCCACCACTCCCCGTCGAGCATCCAGGCAACGCCGATGGCGAGGCCGACGACGCTCAACATTGCGGTCACGGCAAAGCCGCGGTTCATTTCAGCGAGCGGGTTCGGGTTGTCCCCCGGCCGAACGCTCAGGATGCCGACGATCGAGGCGAGTAGACCAATCGCGCCGATCACCAGCGAGAAGAGGATGTATGAAGGATCACCGGTCGCGGCAGGAAGCGCGGTGAAAATCGCCGCGCCGAGGATCATCGCGCCGATGTTCTCCGCCGCGGTGGACTCGAAGAGGTCGGCGCCACGCCCCGCGCAGTCGCCCACGTTATCGCCCACGAGGTCCGCAATTACCGCCGCGTTGCGCGGGTCATCCTCGGGATGCCGGCCTCTACCTTACCAACGAGGTCCGCGCCAACATCGGCTGCTTTCGTGTAGATGCCGCCGCCGAGCTGCGCGAAGAGCGCAACGAACGACGCACCGAAGCCGAAGCCGACGATTAGTCGCGAGGCCGTCGCCGGGTCGTTCGCACCATTGTAAAGATAGAATATCCCCGCCACCCCCATGATCGAGAGGGCGACGATCAGGAAGCCGGACACCGCACCGCCACGGAGGGCCACCAGGAGCGCCTCGCCAAGGCTGCGGCGCGCGGCTGCCGCGGTGCGGATGTTTGACCGGACCGCCACGATCATTCCAATGTAGCCGGAGATACCGGACGCCAGCGCGCCTGCGAGGAAAGCAAGAGAGGTACGCCAGCCCGCGCCGAACGCGCTGATCTCCACATCTTCGCCGAGGCCAACGGCGCTGATGAGCGCGCCGATCACGATTGCGGTAACGAGGGCGATGGCGCCGATGGTGATGTACTGACGGTTGAGGTAGGCCACCGCACCTTCATAGATCGTATCGGCGATGTCCTTCATCTCCGGGGTGCCGGTGTCCTTGCTGAGGACGTAGCGAGCCATCCCGAGCGCGAACAAGATGCCGATGATGCCGCTTCCGAAAATAATGACCGCGTACAGGGTTTCGTTGTCCATGCCTCTCCTCTATCTGCAACGGATCGAGCGCGCGGTTAGGCACGCAAATATACAGGCGGAGCCCATTCTACCATAGGAGCCGCCCACCGCTATGCCGGTCCCGGACACACCTAGGGCGCGCGCTCGGCGAACTCCATACCGAAACGCGCGCCCGTGGACTTTCCGCGACGAGGCCAGATTAGCTCGTTGCTGGCTGTACCCGTCGCCGGGCAAACAATCGCCCGAACTCTCCGTTCTCCCACACAACCAACATAAGGCTCGCGTTGAAGATGGAACTGAAAGTGCCGCTGGCGATCCCGATCAGGAGCGCAAGCACGAAGTTGTCACGAATTGTGACGCCGCCAAACAAGTACAAAGCTATGAGCGTAATGAGCACCGTCAGGCTCGTGTTGATCGAGCGCACGAGCGTCTGCACCAGGCTGTAGTTGACGACGCTGCTGAAACTCTCGCCGGGGCGCCGGAGCTGGTTCTCGCGGATGCGATCGAACACGACGATGGTGTCGTGCACCGAGAAGCCGATGACGGTGAGCAGTGCCGTGATGAAGAGAGCATCCACCTCGACGCCAAAGTGGCGGCCGAGGATCGCGTACACCCCGACCACCAGGAGCGCATCGTGGAGCATCGCGACGATCGCACAAACGCCATACCGGAAAGGATGGCGCACCTTGCGGAATGCGAACGCGATGTACGCGAGGATGCCAAGCGAGGTGATCCCAACTGCCAGGATGGACCGGTTCTGAATCTCCTGGCCGACAGCAGGTCCGACGGTCTCGAACGTTTTCTGCTCAAAGGGACCAAACCGCTGGGTTAGGAGGTTCGCTAGCTCGCGTTTCTGCGGCGAGTCCTCTCGAATTTCCGGGAGACGCATCGAGATTCCGCGCGTGGCGCCTGCTGCGATTCCTCCCGTGTCACCCAGGTTCGCGCTCTGCACGGCGGCGTTCTCGTAACCGTTTGTCCGCAGCGTACTGCGCACGGCCTCAACGCTCACCGGCCTCACAAATGAGACCTGGTAGAGCGTGCCTCCGGTGAAGTCAATTCCTCGGTGCAGACCATATAGCGCCAGGTAGATGGCCCCCGGGATGATAAGTATCAGCGAGAAGAGGAAGAACCAGTAGCGATACTTGACGATGTCTATCAACCAATAAGCTCCTGTTCTGGTATCGGTCCGCGGGAGTTGAGGCTGCGGACTAGCTTTACTTCTGAAGGTCGTGCCCGGCACCCGTCCTATTGTGCTCTGGTGCTACTCAGAGCCGCGCCCGGTCGCTGGGCAGTCGTTCCGCCTGCCTCATCACGCTCCACGCCCCACAGCCAGATATGCCGAACGGCCGGGATGCTGACTACGATGCGCAGCAGCGACCGGGTGACGACAATCGCCGTGAACATGCTGACGATCACGCCGATGGCGAGCGTAAAGGCGAAACCGCGGATGATGCTGGCGCCAAATGTCGAGCCAAACCAGACGAGGATCGCACAGGTGATAAGCGTTGACACGTTGGAGTCGCGGATTGACGGCCACGCGTTCCGAAAGCCAGCCTCAACTGCCTGGAGCAGGCTGCGTCCACGCCGGAGCTCCTCTTTCATCCGTGCGAAGATGAGCACATTCGCGTCGACCGCCATACCAATGGAGAGCACGAAGCCTGCGATACCGGCGAGCGTCAGGGTTATCGGAATAAGCTTGAAGAGCGCGAACACGATCACGGAGTAGATAGCGAGTGCGACGACTGAAACCACACCCGGAAGCCGGTAGTACAGGATCATGAAGATCCCTACCGCGATCACCCCGATCGTGCCTGCGGTGATGCTTCGATCCACGGAATCCTGCCCGAGGGTCGCGCCCACGGTGCTGGAGCTTTCAATAGTTAGTGGCACGGGCAGAGAGCCATAGCGGAGCTGAATCGCGAGCGTTTCTGCCTCGGCGCGACTTACCCCCGTGATCTGTCCCTCACCACCGGTAATAGCCTGCTGGATCTGTGGTGAACTGACGACCCGCTTGTCGAGTACGATCGCCAGATACTTCTGCACGTTGTTGGTTGTGAACGTGCCGAACTTCTTGGAGCCCTCGCCCGTGAGCTTGAACTGGACGAGTGGCTCGCGAGTTTCAGTGAAGCCAATGCTCGCGCTGCTGATGTCCGCGCCCGTCATGATCGTCTGATACGTCGGGCCCTGCGGCGCCGGGGCGGCTGCGGTCGCTGCGGGCGTTGGCGCAGTTTCCGCTGCTCCTGCCTGCGCCGTGCTCGCTGGCGTGGCTTGGGCGCCAGGGGTCTGGCCGGGCGAAGCCGCACCTTGCTGTCCCGTGGCGCCCAGGCTGGTTGTGACGACGGTGTCGGGCTGCAGGGGGGTATCACCGGCGTCGACAAACTCCAGAAGGCCGGTGCCCTGGAAGGTCTTGATGGCCTGTTCCGGGTCCTTCACTCCCGGCAACTCGACGACGATGCGGTCCGCGCCCTGGCGCTGAACGACCGGCTCCGACACGCCAAGGCTGTTGACGCGCTGCTCGATGATCTGCCGGGCGTCATTCATCGCCTCAGCGGGACTCTTGCCCTCGGGCAACTTGTCGAGTGCGCCGGGCCGGGCCCTGAGGAGCACCTGCAAACCGCCCTGGAGGTCCAGCCCGCGCACGACCTGCGCTTCCCTGCCGAGAACCGTTCTGCTGCCCGGCCAGGCAACGTACGCGGAGAACATGGTAAGGAGGGCGATGAGGAGAAGAACAATGCCAGTGGAACGGCGCATGCGGGCTCCTGATCAGCTTGCAATCGCAGCAACGGCGGAGGAAAAACCTCCGCCGTTTCGTCTGAGCGATTTGAACGTTCTAACGCCAAATTATAGGTAGACGCCGGCACAACTGTCAACTGAACGATGCATCTGCCGGACGGTGGGTTTGAATGCCACAACGCGTCGCGCCGTGCTCCTTCGGATAGCTACTCCCGCAGACCCGCATTCAGGCGAAGTTGGGATGTCTCACGTCCGGTGAGGGCGGCGAGGAGCCAGCCAGTGAGGAGGTGGATGCGGTTGCGCCAGCTCGGGATGTGCGACAGGTAGTACGCGTGCCAGAGCAGCCACGCCGGTAGTCCGGTGAAGGTCAGCGGTCCGACGTGGGCAACACCCGCGTGGCGTCCAAGCAGCACCAGATGCCCCAAGCTTCGTGGTGAATACGGCTTTGAGGGCCGCCCGTCAAGGCTTGCTGCGATTAGCTTCGCGATATAATTTCCCTGTTGCTCGGCGGCCTGCGCGGTCGGCGGTAACGGATCACCCGTCCGTGCGTCGTATCCCCAGCCGGAGTCGCCGATCACGTATACGTTCGGGTACTCGCGCATGCGCAGGTAGTCATCGACCAGCACAGCTCCGTTTCGCGCCTTCTCGACCGGCAAGTCCTGCACGATCCTGGGGGCGGTTGTGCCCGCAGCCCAGAAGATCGTGTGGGCGGGTATCTCTCCTTGCGAGGTATAGACTGCAGTATCGCTGACCGAAAGAATCGCGGAGCCGACCTGCACCTCAATTCCCTTTGTTTCGAGCGACCGCTGGACCGCCCGTGACACCCGTTTCGGACTGGTTGGCACGAGACGTTCGGAACGCCCTACGACGACTACCCGCGGCCGCTCGCCGGCCAGCCATGGATACTCCGCGAGCAGGCCGGACTCGAGGTAGTCCCAGACCGTCGCCGCGACCTCTACGCCGGTGTCGCCGCCGCCACCGACCACGAAGGTCAGCGCAGCGCGGCGCTCGTCCGGGTCGGTCGCCCGGTGCGCACGCTCGATGGCGTCGATCAGCCGGTTGCGCAGCGTCAGCGCATCCGCAGGGGAGGCGAAGAGCAGCGCGCGCTCGCGGAGTCCCGGCAGGTCGGGTACTCTCGTGACGCTGCCGAGTGAGATGACCAGTACGTCATAGGGCCGCGCACGTGCCCCAGCAACGTACACGATCTGGTTCTCGATGTCGATTCGCTCGATCTGTGCATGCAATACATGGAAGTTGCGGTTTCGTTGAAATGCGCGGATCGGTACGACTACGGAGTTCGGGCTGGCGGTGCCGTTGGCAACCGGCCACAGGAGCGGGGTGAATAGCGTGCTGTTGTCTCGGTCCACTACCAGCACACTTGTGTCGCGTTGTCTCTTGAAGAGCTTGTCGAGTGTGAGCGCCGTCGACATGCCGCCAAATCCCCCGCCGAGGATCAGGATGCGCGTCTTGGCTTCTCGATACTCTGCTTCGCTCTGGCTGGCGTGGCGGCGCTGTCCGCCGAGCCCGGCTTGATACGATAGGCGCCGTATCAGCGCCGCAGCTCCGCCGAGCGCCAATGCTCCGAGGGTTACCTGTTTGAGCATGTCCACCTCCGTGATGGCCCGTGGTTAGCGGGCGGTCGCCTCCACCGGATTATAAAGGCGTGTGCGACCAAAGTCACGGAGTCACGGATGGCGGGTTGACGAGCAGAAGATCAGCCTGTATCCTCAAATTCACCGACAACTGCATAC
>JAUJMR010000002.1:183009-234642 GCA_030446765.1 Chloroflexia bacterium | reverse complement strand
CGACGCCGAAGATCGTCGGTGCCGCGACGGAGGGCGGCGCGAACATGTTCGGCATCGAGTACTTCGACCGCCGGGCGTACTTGGCGCAGAGTCCGCAACTCTACAAACAGGTGATGGTCGGTGTCTTCGAGCGCGTGTTCGAGATCGGTCACGCCTACCGTGCAGAGCCCCATGACACCGCCCGGCACCTGAACGAGTATCTCAGCTTGGACATGGAAATGGGCTTCATTGAGGACCACCACGACGTGATGCGGGTGCTATCCGAGGTGCTGCGCCATATCCTGGGCACGTTGGCGCAGGACTATGCGCCGGATCTCGCGATGCTGGGTGCACGCTTGCCCGATCTGGGCGATGTGCCGGTGGTCTGCTTTACTGAGGCGCAAGACCTGCTCGCTACGCGCTATGGGGAGGAGCCGGACCAAGCCGACCTATCGCCATCGCAGGAACGATCACTCTGTCGCTGGGCAGAGGCGGAGCATGGCTCGGAGTGGGTATTCGTCACCGGCTATCCTACAGCGCACCGCCCGTTCTACACCATGCCCGACTCCGCACACCCGGAGCAGAGCAATAGCTTCGATCTCCTGTGCCGTGGCACCGAGTTGGTGACGGGTGGCCAGCGCATCCACGAGTATGGCCAATTACGTTCCTCGCTCCGTGCCCGTGGCTACGACGAAGCCGGCTTTGAGGGGTACCTTGAGGCGTTTCGTTATGGCATGCCGCCGGAGGGTGGCTTCGCTATCGGGTCGGAACGGCTGCTGGCCCGGTTCCTCGGCGTGGAGAACGTACGCGAGGTGACGCTTTTCCCCCGCGCCGTGAATCGCCTGACGCCGTGATCGAACGGAACGGGCGCCTGCGTGATAGGCTGATGACGTTGCCTGCCACTCTCGGTGATGCGCGTCAGAAGGTGCTATCATCTGGTAGGCGAAGGCTGGCACCGTGCTGGATCAGTTATTGCGGTATGGCTATTTCGCTGGTATGCATTTGAAAGCAGGGAATATGGAAATACTCAGCCTTCTTTTCCTGGCAGTCCTCGCCGGGATCGCCATGGCCGCCCGGATGGCAGCCGTGCGAACCGCACGAGAGGAGCGTTCGCGCGTGCGTATTCCGGTACATATCAACGATGCGGAGCCGCGGCGGGACGATCTGCACTAGCCGCCGGCACTGGAATGTGAAGAGTCCCTGGAACCGTATTGAGACTTGCACTATTAGGTCTCCGCTGTGTATAGGGCTGGAGTGCGCAGACTGCCGTCTTAAAATGGTGATGGGAGACCGCGTATGACAGCGAAACAGGTTTCCATCGGCACCGTGTCAGTACTGTTGACGCTTCTTGGTGCCTACCTTGTCTACCGGCTGCTGAGCATTATTATCTTCCTGTTGATCGCCTTCATCTTCGCGGCAGCTATTTCACCCATGGTCCGGCGACTCAACCGCCGGTTGCCGCTCACCGCCGCTATCGGTGTTGTGTACCTAGGTCTGCTCGCAGTATTCGCTGTGCTTATGGCAGTTATAATCACGCCCGTTGTTCGACAGACTACCCAACTCATACAGAGCACACCCGAGTTGCTCACACAGGCACAAGAGCAGCTTGCTAACCTACAGCGGCAATTCCGCCTGCCACCGGTGACCCCCAACCTCCAAGAGTACGTCACGCAGATAGCGCAGCAGGCCCCGGCACTAGCTGCGGGGGTGCTGAATGTCACGCTCGGCGTGGTCACAAGCGTTGCCGGTGTGCTTATCGTTCTCGTGATGGCGTTTTACTGGCTGCTCGAGCGGCGCGACATTGAAGGCACGTGGATTTCGCTCGTACCGCGGGCGCGGCGTGCGGAAACGCGGGAGGTTATCGAGGAGATCGAGGCGAAGCTCGGTGCGTACGTGCGGGGGCAACTGATCCTCGCCGTGATCGTCGGGCTGATCTCCTTCTTCGGCCTACTCCTTCTCGATATGCCGTACATACTCGTCCTGTCACTCGTCGCTGGGATTGGTGAGCTCATTCCGCTTGCCGGACCTATCATCGGTGCGGTACCAGCGGTGATTATTGCCTTCGCGACCCAGTCCCCACAGGAAGCCTTGCTGGTGCTGACACTGTACATCGGCATTCAGCAGGTCGAGAACAACTTCCTGGTGCCGAAGGTCATGCAGCGCTCCGTCGGTCTGAGCCCCCTCACGGTGCTGCTCGCTGTGCTCGCGGGCGCGGCGCTGCTTGGTATTATCGGTGCCCTCCTGGCGGTGCCGATTGCCTCGGCGCTTCAGGTGATTCTCCAGCACACCCTGTTCCGCAGGCAGCAGTACCTTGCGAATACAAGCTCGGTGGTATCTGCGAGCACTGCGGCGACAACGAGGACATCCGGATAGAGAACTGTACTGGTCAGCAGGAGACGCTGAGTGGCCTCACCACGCTGCTCTTCGCCGATCCGGAGATATTGGGCGCTGTGCTTGTCGGTTCTGCCGGGCAACCAGGGGGGCTGACGGACGCCTGGAGCGATCTGGATGTATTGATCGTGATCGAGGATGGAGCGCTGAAGCGTTATTATCCGTCGATTGAGTGGCTACGACCAATGGGCACTGTGTGGGCCCTCGAACAGCCCCTGAGCGGCGTGGCGACACGCGTGCGCTTTGCAGATTTTCGCCGCCTCGACCTCGTGTTCCGGCGGCGCTCGGAACTTTCGGACGTCGCGGCGTGGGGTGCGTCACTGCTCTGGTCCGGGCACCGGGCCATCTTTTCTCGGTCAATGGATCTCGACGCCGCGCTCGCGCAGACCTTTGCGCGTCCTGCGCCACCTTCTTACGATGCCGCAAGTTTCTACCAGTTGGTGAACGCATTCTGGTTCGCGGCGGGCGTTGCGGTGTACAAGGTTGTGCGAGGCGACCTGCTTATCGCGCTGCACCTCGCCCTGGAACTGGAGCAACAGTGTCTCGTGCTCTGTATGCTGCTGCGCGACCGTGAGGAGGGGATCGACCCACCATCGCGATGGGGCGGCGGTGCCGCGTATATCGAGCGACTTCAAGGAGTTCACCACGAACACACGGCTGGCATTTTGATGATGATCGAGGCGTGCGCCATACTGTATGATGCTCTTGCCGCGCAGTATGGCGATAGCTATGCCGAGCATCGCGATCCCCTGCTGCGGAACATCGCCGCAGCGCGAGTGACGCTTTCTGGTTGAGAGTCGGCTGCCTTGCCGCGGTACGCGCGGATGCTGTGCGGAGCGTGCGCCGTCGGGTCAGCGGCCCAGCGGGAGACCGCCCACTCTGAGTCAGGCAACGGCAGCCACCTGTGGATGAGGGCGGCTGCCCTCCTCCTCCAAGATCCTGGTGGGTCTCAAACCTCAGACACTGCTGTGGGTAATTCAGGCTCCGTACTACCACATTCGTTTAACGCCCGCTTAACCTGCTATTAATGGCGCGTTAACGTCTGCCTGCTACTTTGGCAGAGAGCATGCACTTAGGCAGTATGGACCGCGGCAACATAGCGATTTGGCGGTCCGTCCTGAGCACGAGTTTGAAACGAGCGATTCCTAATACACATTGCGAGGCCGTATTGCAAGAAGCGAATCCTTATTTAAGAGCGGGCCAATGGTTCAAGGGCAATCTCCATACGCATACCACCGAATCCGACGGGGCATGCTCGCCCGACCAGAACATCCGTTGGCACGAGCAGCACGGGTATGATTTCGTCAGCATCACGGACCATAATCGCATCACAGACCCCTCTCAGTTCTGCGAGCCCCAACTCATCACGGTGCCGGGGACGGAGCTCAGCCTCGGCGTCACGAAGGGTGGCGGTCCCTTCCATCTCGTCGCCTTCGGCCTGCCCGCCGACCTTCAGGTTCCGCCGCCCAACTCGTTGACGCCCCAGGAGGGCATCGATCTTGTTGCTTCCGAAGGAGCGACCTGCTTCGCTGCTCATCCACACTGGTCGTCAATGACTATGGAGGAGTTGGACGACCTCTCCGGCTACGACGGCATCGAGGTGTACAACACAGGCTGCGACCGCGAGAATCGCACCGGCCTGGCTGAGCCGTACTGGGACGATCTGCTTCGCCGAAGGCGACCGGCGTGGGCTTCGCCAGCGATGACTCCCACTGGAGTACCGCCGACTTCGGTGGTGGGTGGATACAGGTCAAGGCGCCCGAGCGTTCACCCGAAGCGATCCTTGGGGCTATCAAGGCAGGGCACTTCTACTCGACCTGCGGACCAGAAATTAAAGAGGTTACCTTGCACGGGCCGACACTGCGTGTAAAATGCTCACCTGTTCAGGCTATCTACTGGAGTGAGGGCACGCGGGGCGGGAGTGTCCATGCCAACGGTGCGGAACTCTGTACAAATGCGGAGTTCGAGATTGAGGCGCGCAACTACCTCCGCATACAAGTAGTTGATGCCGAACAGCGCTGGGCGTGGAGCAATCCAATCTTTGTTGAGGGGTGTACATGACGCATTTGCGTCGTCTTCGCATAGTAACCCGGGCAGGTGGTGTACCGTCCCGATGGCGACTTTCAGCTAACACAAAAGATATCTTGACGGGTTACCTGTTTCTGGTGCCCGCGTTAACCTTTCTCTCCGTGTGGTGGTTCTGGCCGATGGCCTACTCGTTGTACCTGAGCTTCACCGAGTGGGATTTTCTCAGGCCGGAGAAGCAGTGGGTGGGTCTGGAGAACTACACTCGGATTCTCATGGACGCCGAGTTCAGACGCGTGCTTGGGAACACGCTCTACTTCAGCGTAGGCTCCGTGGCGCTATCGCTGACCGGCGGGCTACTGTTAGCCGTCTTGCTTAACACGAAGCTGCGCGGATCTGCTATCTACCGCGCGCTGATCTTCTCCCCATGGATAACGCCCACGGTTGCAGCGGCCATCGTCTGGATTTGGATATACGAGCCCCGGGTAGGCGTAGCAAACTACCTTCTGAGTTCTATTGGCATGCGCAAGCTCGAGTGGCTGGGCAGCAGGCAGTGGGCGATGCCCTCGATCATCCTGTTCACCGCCTGGAAGGGCATGGGTTACAGCATGGTCTTTTTCCTGGCCGGGCTGCAGAGCGTCCCCAAGGAACTGTACGAGGCGGCGGAGATGGACGGTGCGGGATTGTGGACTCGCTTCTGGCGCGTCACGCTGCCATTGCTGTCACCAATGACGTTCTTTCTGGTAGTGGTCTCCCTGATTGACGCCCTGAACGCTTTCGATCAGATTCGGGTGCTTACCCAGGGCGGACCCAGCGGCGCAACGCGGACGATCGTCTACTACCTATACCAGAACGGATTCGAAGACTTTAATGTAGGCTACGGGTCCGCAGTGGCCATCGTTCTGCTGCTGATCACTCTGGCACTGACATTACTGCAGTTTCGTATGGCCCGCCGGTGGGTCCACTATGATTAGAGGGATTTCGCTGGTGAGAACGGCGAACACAGGCACACGGTCGCAGCACGGCCTTCATGCTTTGGCCCATGTGGTACTTCTACTGGTCTCTGTCGCGGTGGCGTGGCCGTTCATATGGATGATCACGAGCGCCCTGAAGACCCGCGACGAGGTCTTTCGCTTCCCACCCTCGCTGTGGCCCGCCGTGCCTCAGTGGGGCAACTTCCCGGAGGCATGGTTTGCGGCGCCGTTCACTCGTTACTTTTTCAATAGTGTCTACACCGCCTCGGCGATCCTTGTCCTGCAGATCGCCGTAGCCGCCCTCGCCGCTTACAGCTTCAGCTTCATTCGTTTTCCGGGCCGAAACTTCCTGTTCATCGTGGTGCTCTCCACGCTCATGATTCCCGTCGTCGTCACCTTCATCCCCAGCTACGTCATACTGGCCAGGCTCGGCTGGCTCGATTCCTATAAGGCACTGATCATTCCCAGCGGCGCAAACGTCTTCGGCATATTCCTGTTTCGCCAGGGCTTCCGTCAGCTTCCCCGGGAGCTGCTGGATGCCGCGAGGATTGATGGTGCCGGGCACCTCAGACTCCTGTTGCGGATCGTCCTACCTCTGAACAAACCATATATCATCACCTTCTCCGTGTTCACCTTCGTAGGCTATTACAACGCGTACTTCTGGCCGTTGCTCGTCACGAATAGTCCAGAAATGAGGTTGCTGACTGTGGGGCTGACGAGCTTTTTCATCGAGGCTGGCGCCTACGGAATCGAGTGGCCTCTGATGATGGCCGCCAATTCTCTGGCTATCGCGCCACTCTTCGTCCTCTTCGTCTTTGCGCAGCGGTGGTACGTCCAGGGTGTCGCTTCCATAGGACTCAAGGGGTGATCCGGGCTCCAAACGAGACAACACAGTGGAGAGTTATGAGCTTAATCTGAGAATTAAGGCTGTGAACTGATCAACGTACGATTGAGGAGAGAAGATGAAACGTTCGAGATTCTGTCTGTTGATACTGGCGCTGCTGACTGTCAGCTGCGGTCAAGCTGGAACGGGCGCCCCACAAGGGGCCGCTACCTCGGCTGGTGGTCCTGAGGCGAAGGCGACCGCGGGCCAGGGCGTACAGGCGGCTGCTCCGTCCAACAAGGAAACGGTGAAGGTCGAGTTCTGGTTTGGCTTGGGCGGGAAGCTGGGCGAAACGGCTCAGGATTTTATCAAGCGGTTCAACGCATCTCAAGACGAGGTAGAGGTTGTCCCGGTGGTGCAGCCCGACTATTCAACTACCGAGACGAAGCTGCAGGCATCTATCGCCGCCAGGAGACCACCTGCGCTGGCCCTTGTCGGCAGCGGGGCGGCAGATCAATTCATCGAGGCTGGAGTGGTGCAGCCGTTGGACGATATGGCTGCTAAAACCAACTTTGCCTGGGACGACGTTGCGCCAGCCTTCACCGCCGTAGGTGAGCGTGACGGCAAGCGCTACACCATGCCGATGTACGGGACTACCCAGGTGATGTATTACCGCAAGGACTTCTTCAAGCAGCTGGGCATAGAGCCGAACGAGGCCTTCAAGAATTGGCAGAATCTGGATGAGGCGGCGCGCAAGTGCACCGTCAAGAAAGGTGGCGAGGTGACGCGGTACGGCTGGGAGCCGATGTGGGGATCCGGCAACCTGATCGACGCCACCATGTCGGCCGGCGGCAAGATCCTCAGCGACGATGGGAAGAAGGTGCTGATCAACGATCCCACTTGGATCGAGGTGTGGGATCTCTTCCGCAAGCGCATACACGAAGACAAGACGATGCGCATCCATTACGGCGGCGAAGGCTGGGCTTACTGGTACAAGACAATCGACGACGTCATGCAGGGTCGTGCTTGCGGTTACATCGGCTCGAGCGGTGACCAGGGAGACCTGGACTTTAGTAAGATCGCGGCCCACATCCAACCGGGATGGAAGGATCATCCGCCGGCGCCGGGAGCGGGTGGCCTCCAAGCCATAATTCCCGCCACTGCCTCGCCGGAACAACAGGAGGCCGCCTTCAAGTTCCTATCCTTCTGGACACAGCCGGAGATGACGGCTGAGTGGTCGGTGAAGACGGGGTATATGCCGGTGCGTCTCTCCGCCATAAAATCACCAATCCTGCAGGAGGCTGCGAAGAAGCGGCCAGCGATACTCGTGCCGCCCCAGCAACTCGAGTTGGCCAGTCCGGAGTTCATCGATCCTACGGACGGGAAGATCGACGATGCGCTAGCCAAGGCCGCCGACAAGGTCGAGATCGAGGGAGTACCGGCGGAGCAGGCCCTCAACGAGGCCCACAAGGAGGCTCAGGCCGCTCTCGATCGCACCCTGGCGGGCCAGGACAGCAAGGCAACAGCAGGCAAGTAAAGTTCCGTAATGCAAGGACGTGTAAGCAGTCGACCGACAAGTAGGAAAGAGACGAGTGGTAGCTGCCACTGTGTAGCTACCACTCACCAGCCTCTGAGTCCACGGCCTGCTAATGCCGCCAGTGGGGAAAGTGGTCTACTTGGCGACACAAAATCTGACGCTTGACGCGGAGCTAATCGTCTTCGACAAAGATGGCACCCTCGTGGACCTGCACACTCCATGGGGGAAGTGGGCGGAGTCCGTGGCGGCTAGCCTTGCTCGGATCATTCCTTCGGACGATCTACTGTCGCGGCTGGGGTGGGATCCGGCGTCTGAACGCGTCGAGGCAGAAACACCGCTGGCGATCGCATCTCTGACGACGTTGCAAGCGGTGGTCGCAACCTGGCTCTACGATGCTGGGCTGGGCTGGAGCGACGCGATGGCCACATCCGAACGAGCACTGGCAGGAGCCCCCCGCCCGCCCGCCTCGCCGATTTGCCCGCTGGCGCCCCTCTTCGAGACCTTGACGGCTCGCGGTTACCGGTTGGCCGTGGTATCCACCGACGACCTGGCTGGTATCGAGGGCGATTTGACCCCTCTGGGCGTCCTGCCGTATCTAAGCACGATAGTCGCTGGTGATGCGGCACTACCAACGAAGCCAGCGCCCGACATGGTACTGGCAGCCTGCCGGGCCGTTGGCGTAACGCCAGCCCGGACAGTGGTTGTGGGGGACAGTGTGGCGGACATGGTAATGGGGCGGGCGGCTAGGGTAGCGCTCACGATCGGAGTGTTATCGGGCAGCGGCACCGTCGAGGCTCTCTCACCTCACGCCGATGTACTCGTGCCCACGGTATGTACCCTCGCCGCGGCTGGACCTGGCGGCTGCTAACATCACAGAGCATCAGCTACTCTGTCACCCGAGCAGGAGGTGCCTCTGGGGTCCTCTTGCGCTGCACATCCGTCTCGTTTGCGGTTTCATCGGTACGACAGGGCTGAATCGGCATGATCCGAGCTCTCATCAGCGACAACTTGTTTCCGGCTGCTATCGGGATCCGATTTCCTCAGCCCCGTATCTTCTGGCTCCGCTCCTCAGTGCCCTGCTTGGGGGTTGGCTGGCTGCATATCTGTCCCCAGTGAGCGTAGCCCGCAACGATGCGCGGCGCGGGGCGCAGTCGGTTTAAACATGAAACCAGTGGAAGTATTCGGAGCGACGCTTGAATGGAACTATACAGGAACCGGGGAGATCCACGAGTTCCTGTTGTCAGTGCACATGTGCCAACCTACGCCGCATCCACAAGGGAACCGTCGATGGAAAGAATGCCGCTTGTGAAGGGTGGTACCGGCTAAAGAGCGATCTCGGCCCGCATCGTTTGCTGACCTCGCACCCAGACCAGACTTACCCGCCCATCCGCTGGTACGGTTCCCATTGCCTTCTCCAGGTCGTCGGCGTTGTGTACGGGTCGCAGGTTGATTTCGGTGATGATGTCCGTCGGGCGCAGCCCTGCGCGCTCCCCGGCAGAGTTCGGAGCAACGCGGCCCACGTACGCCCCAAAGATCGGTACGACACCGTGTTCCAGCGCGATCTTGCTCGAGTCGGCAACCGCCACGCCCAACGTCGGTCTGCGCTGCGCCGCGCTCGCGAGCAGCTTCTCGATGCGCGGGCGATCAAAGCCGATCACGGTCTCATTATCGATCGTGATTACCGGCACGCCCTGCTGCTTCGTGCGACGTATCATTTCGTATGCGGCGGCCCGGTCTACGCTCACATCCTTCTCGGCAAAGGCGACACCCTTCTGCTTGAAGTACGCCTTCGCCTGCGTGCAATAGGTGCAGGTCGGGGTTGTATAAATCGTTACCTGGGGCATTGTCATCTCACCTGCATGTGCTACGCTCGCCCGATCACGGCGGGCAACTCTTCCAGGTCAATTATACATGCGCCCAGCCAATCACCGTACTGTCCACGCCGGTCCACCAGCACACCATTCAGCCCGGCAGCCTCCGCTCCGGCGACGTTCTCCGGGGTGTCGTCCACCATCCAGACCGCCTGTCGTTCTATATCGAGCTGCTTCACGGCGGTGTGGTACGCATCCACGTCCGGCTTTCGCACGCCCATCTCGAGGCTGGCGAACACCTGAGGGACATACGCCGCAAATCCCGCGTGCTCGACCGCATCGCGCATCGAAGGTCCGCCGTTCGTGAGCACCGCGAGCCGAAAGCCTCCGGCGAGGGCTCGGAGTGCGGGCAGTGCATCCGGATATGGCCGTACCCAGCGCGGCCAGTACGTGTCCTCAACCAGCCGCTCGGCGAGATGGTGGTCGTTCTCGCGCCCGGCGTCTTCCAGAACGGCCTGAACATACTCCCGGCGCTCGACCATTTCCTCCTCACGACTCCGTGCCTGCGGCCGAGTAGAATCCAGCCACCACGCGTTCGCCCGGGCTACGAGCAGTGCCGCGTCGTTTTCGCTGACCTGGTAGCCCAGCCGGATCATTGCGTGACTGAAGATGATATGCGGCGGGGTGATCGCGAAGAGTGTGCCGAGCGCGTCGAAGAGGATGGCGCGGGAACCGAGGCTCACGGCACTACTCCGACGTGTATCGTGATTGTGCCGAACACGAGCGGATAGGTGCGTACCTCGCGCAGACCCGTATCGGCCATGATCCGCGCCAACTCTTCGACGCCCGGGAAGAGGGTAAGGGAGTTCGGCAGATAGGTGTACGCGTCGCGTGAGCCTGCGAGCCGACCCTCGATGAGCGGCACGAGATGGTAGAAATAGAGCTGGAACAGTGTGCGAAAGATCGGAAGTTTCGGGCGCGAGATCTCCAGATGCACGACCCGTCCGCCAGGCCGCACCACGCGGCGCATCTCGGAGAAGAACCGGGACAGGTCCGTCACATTGCGCCCTGCGAAGCCGACGGTCGCCGCGTCGAATTCTCCCTCGCCGAAGGGCAGGTCCAGCGCATCCGCCCATTGGAACCGAACGTGATCAGCCACGCCCCGTTTCCGCGCCTTCGCGCCAGCGAGCGCGAGCATGCCTTCACTGAAGTCGACGCCGACCACCTCGCCCTCCGGCCCCACGCACTGGGCGAGCGCGAATGCGATGTCGCCCGTGCCGGTGGCCACATCCAACGCGCGATCCCCCGGCCGCACGCGAGCATGCACGACGGCCCACCGCCGCCACTGGCGGTCAAGGCCAAGGCTCATCAAGCGGTTGAGGCGGTCGTACGTTGGCGCGATGCCCGTGAACATCGCGCGCACGTACGCCGCCTTCTCCTCCGGGCGCGGCAGAATCATCGCCGCCCGGCGCCGGAGGGTGTCGTCTCTCATCGGTGTCGCCTGTCGATGCAGTGAGCCAACGGAGCTATCTACTTGACCGTGACGCTCTTGGCGAGGTTTCGGGGCTTGTCTGGATCCGTGCCACGCTTGAGAGAGAGGTTGTACGCAAGCAGTTGCGCGGGCACCGCGTTCACGATGGGGCTGGCGTCGCCAGCATCGCCGACCCGAATGTGGTAATCAAACGCGTCGCTTGGCTCCGGGGAGACGCCGATGATGTACGCGCCACGGGCCTTGAGCTCCTGCGCTCCGGACAGGATGCCGCCGCGCGTCTCGTCGTTCGGCGCGAAGACGACGCAGGGCGTACCAGGCTCGATCAGCGCGATCACGCCGTGTTTCAGCTCGCCGCCGGGAAAGCCCTCGGCGTGGATGTAGCTGACTTCCTTGATCTTCAGCGCGGCCTCAAGGGACGCGGCGTAGCTGAGGCCGCGTCCAATGACGAACATATCTTCTGCCTCATAGATCCGGTCCGCGAGCTCGGCGATGTGCGCCTTCTGCTGCTCGTTGAGCTGCTCCTCGATCAGGTCGGCGGCGCCCAGGAGCAACTCCTTGCCTTCCTCCAGGCGTCCGTCCATCGCGTACGCCGTGAGCGTCAGCACCGCCAGCTTCGCGGTGTAGCTCTTCGTCGCGAGCACGCACTTTTCTGGGCCGGCGTTCAAGAGCACATCGAAATCCGCGAGGCGGTACAGCGTGGATCCCAGGACGTTCACGAGCGCCGCGATCTGAATCCCCTTCTCCTTCTTGGCGCGTACGAGTGGCTCGATCACGTCAATCGTCTCGCCACTTTGGGACAGGGCGATCACCAGACTGCGGGGGGTAAGGAAGTGCTCTAGGTACCCGAACTCGCTGCCCACCTCGAAGTTCACATGGTGTTGAGCGATGCGCGAGAACAGGTACTGGCCAGTCAGTGCGGCGTTCCCGGCTGTGCCGCATCCGATGAAGAAGGTGCCGAACGAATCGCGGACCATGTCCGCCAGCTTCTGTGCGAGCTCGCCCTGCGTGAGCGCTATGGAGCGCACGATTGCGGGCTGCTCATGGATCTCCTTAATGAGGTAGTGCGGATAATCGCCCAGCTCGGCAATCTCCACATCCCAGTCGAGCTCCGTAATCTCGGGTTGCCGGAGCTCGCCGCTCACGACGGACGTCGTGAGCACTCCGTCGGGTGAGAGGACGACCATCTCTCCATCAGAGAGGAAGGTGACCTTTTTCGTGTGCGGCAGCAAGGCTGCGGCGTCGGACGCGATGTAGTTTGATCCCGCGCCATAGCCAACAACCAGGGGCGAGCCGTTCTTCACCGCGACGAGCGTGTCGGCGCGGCTGTCGAGTACCATGATCGCGTTCATGCCCTCTAGGCGGTTGAACACCTCGCGCACCGCATCTACCACTGCCTCCGGCTGATCCTCGCGTTGAGCGAGCGCGTCCTCGAGCAGGTGAACGACGACCTCAGTGTCCGTCTCGGAGTGGAAGTCGTGCTTGCCGGATGCGAGGACCTCACGGCGTAGCTCGTCATGGTTTCTCAACGATGCCGTTATGGATGACGGCGAGCCTGCCGGAACAATCCGTGTGTGGGTGGGCATTTTGCTGGGTGACGCGCCCATGCGTCGCCCAGCGGGTATGGCCGAAGCCTGCCGTACTCGCAGGCATATCGACGGTCGCGCCGCCGATTTTACCCACCTGCTTCTCGGTGAGGATGCCGCCATCGTTGCGGACGGCCACCCCCATGAGTCGTAGCCACGGTACTCGAGCCGGCGCAGGCCGTCCAGGATCATATCGGCAGCCGCAGTCGACTGCCCGGCATAGGCAAAGATGCCGCACACAGTAATACCTCCATATGAACGCCACCAAAAGGGCGGCGTGATATTGTGATGTCGGGAGAAGGTGCGGTGTGGGGATCGGAGGGTTGTACCGCGCGGTCGCCCGCGCGCTTTGCCCGTCCTGTCGACTGCCGCGAAGCCGGGGGGCCACCCGCCGAGTGTCTCGAAAGACCCCCACCTCGTCACCTCTCGCACCTCCAGCGAGAGGCCTGGCGCTCCTGATCGCTCTGTAGTTTCCGTGGCCGCGACCGCTCCCGATCGGCCCTGGCACACCTGCCATTCTACAAGGCGAGTGAAGGGGCTGCAACAGGGAGGAAGAATGAGCGAGAGATCGACCGTGCTGGCAACCCGCTGCTGAACGAACCAGCCCTGTTGAAAACATCCTCTACATGTTAATAACCAATGGTGCTAGTTTGACGGATATGAATTCTCCATCTTGTTGTTGTCGAAGCAGCAAGGGAGGCCCTATGTCCACAGATATTATGATATGCGGGGAATGAGAGGTGCGCACCCGCAGGGGATCCGGAGACGGTCACGCTCGCCTTGCTGTTCGCGATCAAGGGGGTGGGCCCGGGCCTTCTACCGGTGGATCAAGCGCGATGGCTTGTCGTTGTTCCCACACTTGCCGGAGCGCACCCGCCTGTTCCGGCTCTTCTCTACTCATCGGGACTGGGCCGATCGCTTCCTGGCCGACCCCACCACACTGAGTATCGTCATACGGCATTGAGCTGGTGCACCCGATCCGCGAAGGCAGGAGCGATGCGCAGATCGGCAAGAAGGGCAAGAGCAACTACCGCTGGATCGTAGGAGGCAAGCTCTGCTTCGTGCTCAATCAGCGAGGTCAGGTGGTTGCTTGGGAGGTCGCCACCGCAAACGTGCACGACGTTACCTTTCATCCACTGCTCGAGCGGCTCATCGATGAGTCGGTGGTACTGACGGACTCCGGCTTCCACAGCAAAGACGGGGATCCCGCCAACATGAAGGTATGCAAGCGGGGCACGTGGAATGTGCGGATGGTGGTCGAGACGATCGATGCTGACGGTGCTGGCTTCAAACATCTCAGTCACCGGTCTGGGAATGCTTGCGGGCAACACGATGGCCGCCTACAACCTCCTGATACAGTGGCACGGCCCCAACCCGATGCGCACGGGAAACTCCACCTCTCCATCGCTGAGTTTAGCCTCTGATACTCGCACCACTGGTTAATAGGAGTTGAGACAGTTCGGTTGGGTGCTTGTCGGCAGCAAGTTTGAGCATTGATATGAAACGGTGGGTGTACCGTGGAAATTTCAGAAGAGGCGCTGCCCCACTCGATGAGCGGCTGTCGAATCCGATCAATGTGGTGCGCGCAGCTCGCGCCAATCCACCTGCTCGTACGGAATCTGTATCATCTTGGCGACGGCGCGCAGACGCTTCTGGACCGTCACGCGGCTGCGGGGTGAGAGGCTGCCGAGATAGATGTGCAGCGGGTCCTCTGTGGGGCGCTGGCACGGGCTACTGGCAGCATAGATGGTGCCTGCGGCGAGCTCACTACGGGAAGCATGCTTCGAATCCTCCGATTGAATCGACTTGCGGGCCATCTCGCACTACCTGCTGCCTTCGTATCCTTGAGCGACGGTGACCCGAGCATGTCTAATACGACTACACGTCCCCATGCTCCTCGATCATCCGCTTCATCTCGACAAGCCATCCGTTACGGTCTGCACCAGGAAACCGGCGCCAGTATGCATTAATTAGCTCAGTGCGCCTTCTGGCGACTCGTAATAGATAAGTAGTAGGAGGGCTCGGTTACGAATCTCCTCATCGACGCTTGCATCGAAGACTATGAAGCCCAAGATGTGGTCTCGATGCTCAACCAAGTCTATGAGGGAATGTATGCACTCACCAATCTGGCCACGTTGAAACCCTCCTCGTCCACAGCGCGCAGAAGGACTATTACCTTATGCCTTCCCCAGTACCGCGTGATGAACGACTCACCTAGGCGGCGTACGTTGTCGGAAATATGATTGAGGCTCGACCTATAGATATCGCCGAAGCAACCGGTGATATGGGCTAAGGCTAAAACAAGGGTGGACATCAACTGGTGATTGTCGAAGCTGCGGAGACAAATGATCAGGTAGTACCAGGTCGCTGGTCGGTGGCGATGGAATAGAGAACAGGGCGTGCATGATCAGGATCTTCCAGATCAGCAAACCCTCCAGCGCAACCGAAGTTGGATGGGCCTCTCTACCTCTCGCAACACCAGAGGAAGTGGTCACGGAACTCTCGAATGTCTCCGAGTCGAACCGGTGCTCCGCGGGAATAGTGTAGGGACCCGAATCGATTGTGGCGGGATTGGACTCCAGATACTCGGTCACGTCGCACCAAGCTGCCGTGCTGGCATCGGTCAGCGATCATGGCACCCACGGGCACGAGCAGAGAACTCCAATAGTCCAAGTGGTTCCTATCCGCCCTCAGCACATAGTGACCCGACGATGACCTATACGACGGTCCGGATTTGATCTGCAAGGCCACATCTTCCAGATCAGCAATGCCCAGGTCGTTCTCTCCTCGTCGAGCGATACAGTTATGGCCGATCACCACGCTCCTTGACGTAGTGGGCATGGCCCGTGGCTGCTCGTCGGCGCCTCATCGGCATGAAAATTTCCCCGCCAGCTAGTGGGTCGTCCGTCGTGGACACAGCCATACGGATAGGGACGAGAATATACTCGGTGCTTGGCTTGACGGGAGGAGCCTCGCATGGCACGCAGAAAGAGCGACCCTACGACTGCTCACGGAGGAGGAATGAGTTTCTGGAGCGGGATCAGCCGGTCGCAGGCCGAGCCCCGTCGCGCACGTAGCCCGCGCCAAGGCGTTGCTAGCGGTAGCCGAAGGTAGGGACCGGCGAATCGTCTCCCACCTGGTGTCTCGCTTCAACCAGGGATAGCGGCGCTGGAGCCAAGACACGGAGGAGGGCCCCACACCTACCTACACCGCTAAGGAGCGCGAGAGGATACTCTGAGGTGCGGCGCCTGGACAGGGAGGCGGATGGCACGGCCACCTGGTCGCTATCGGGACGCTGCAGCGGGCGTTGCGGGGAGCGGCTGATGGGCTGCCCAGATCATCGCGATGCAGGCTTGAGTTGGCAGCGGGATCGCAGCTGGTGCGACACCGGCACAGTGATGAGGAGGCGCAAGGGAGGGCCCGTCAACGGACCGCGACGCCACAGCCAAAAACTTGAGTATCTGGAGGGCGAGCGGTTAGGTTTGGAGGTTGGACCCAGGACGAGGCGGGGACCGTATCCGTACCCTCAGTTGGGAGCCCGAGGGTGAACCCGCACATCGACCACACACGAATACTTCCGTGGCGGGACGGCGAAACTGAACACTATTTCACCCAAAGAGCGGTGAGGTGAGGGCGAAGGGGGTTACAAGTTCCGATTTGCATCTGGCTCCAGGGGGAGCGACGCAGATCCTGGAGCGCTTACCTGGAGCCGGAGAAGATGCTCAACGATGAACAGACTCGGGGCGCTCTGGAAGAGCTGGCAACTATCGGTGAGGATAACGCTCAGCGAGGAGTTGCCGCACCTTCGGATGCTCTTGGTGCTGGACAACCTCGCCGGGCACAAGACGCCGGAGATGGTGTTGTGGATGTTCGAGCACGGGGTGATGCCGCTGTACACGCCGCTGGGTGGGAGTTGGCTCAACATGGCCGAGTCGGTGCAGCGCATCTGACGAGACGAGCCTTGGAGGGCATCACCCTACAAGCTCCCAGCAGATCATCGAGTGGTTGGAAGCGACCGTGTGTGGGTGGAATCGCCCACGCCGTTCGGCGGAGGCGCAAGGCCAGACGAGAGCGAGCCTACAGGCGCCGACATGCGGTGGGAGGAAGTGGCGCATGTACACGTCGGGCCATCCGACGACGCGGGACCGTTCTCGAAAATGGCAAGCTGCATGACGGACGACCCACTAGTTCACCCAATCTCTAATAAGCGCACCACTCGAAGACCTCACTAGGACGCACTTACGAGAGAGTAGGTCGTCCCCACACCCTTCGTGCCGTGCCAGGTCAGCCTTCTGGAGCGGTACCTGCCCTGGAATGGTGTCCTACCAGGGGTCAACGCCGAGGAGCTTGCGGCCGAGCGGGGTCATCGACTCGAGCTGGCGGTCGTTATAGCGACCTGGAGGAGCGGGCTTGGCGGGGTGGTGTGGGTGGTCCTCGCGAATGAAGCGGGTGAACTGCGCAACGCGCGGTCGGGGCCGGCGATTGTGCGATGCGGCGTGCGGCATCAAGTGGTGCAACAGCGCGAAGTCACCCGCCTCCCCCGTTACCTCTACGCTAACGGGGAAGTCGTCGATGCGCTTCCAGTCGTTGTAGAGGTGGCGGCCCTCGGAGTGCGGCGCGGCCTTTTCCTCGACCAGCCGGTGACCGCCGGGCACGACGTGGATTCCACCGCCCTCCGGCTCGACATCGCCCAGATAGTAGCAGCCGCCCACTTGCAACTCCTCAAGGTTGAAGAGGAAGTTCGGGATGTCGGCGGGTACAGACGCATCGAGATGTGGCGTCTGGCTGAGGATACCGTCCCGACTCTGGTTGCGCAGCGTGATACCGAGCGAGCCGTCAATTGCTCGCAGCCGCGGCGACTCCAGGAGTTGTGCAGCGACTGCATACAACCGCTCGTTGAACAACAGGGGCAGCAACTCCGGGGTGTCGAACGTGTGGTTCCCGTCGAGGTTCATCGGCTTGATTCGCCCGGCGGTGCTGTGCCAGTGCGCCGGGATGGTGAGGTCACGGGGCACCATATCAAGGATCACCCCGCGGTAGTACTCGGCTTCGTCACGCGCGAGCACGCCCTTGACGAGCAGGTACCCCTGCTCCCAGAACCGGGCTACCTCTTCTTCCGTGAGCACCTGCTTAACTGCGGTCGTCGTCATGGTTACCAACCTATCTCCGCCGCCCATGGTGCCCGGTGTGGCGAGCGCGGGCATCCACTAACCAGTTGGCGAGCATTGTAGCACGGTGCGCGTCTGCCTGATCTCGCGTGGCCGTGTAACAGATTGCCCAGCACCCGGTGCCCGGCAAGGTCCCCGCGTATCTTCCTCAGCGGCTTCGTCGCTGGGACGGAAGCGCAGATGCAGGGTAGTCAAGATCGGACTCGATTAATGAAGGGGTGGAGCGACTCACCTGAGTTCTCGGCGTAATCGAGCTTCTCGTCTCGCAAACCGGCTACGCGTAGGCAGGTCCGCGTCCGGCACTACTCGACGCGGCGCAACGACTCCGCGACCCGACGCAACTCATCCTCCGGCAAGTTGGAGAGCGTTATCCACGTCGTGTCCTTGCGCACAACGATCTCGCCGCTTTCCGACAGGTACGCCTCGTCGGTGCCCTCGATCTCGATCTGCTGGCCAGGGCTTCCCTGTTGGGGGTTGCGGTTGAGCTCAACAATGAGCAAACCGCTTTGCGGATAGGTAGCGGTAACGGTTTGGAACAGACCACCCACGCCAACAGAGACGATTTCCGGCGTGCCGGATGCTGGGGGAAGATACGTCGGCTCGTATACCTGCATATCCACCTTGCCCGCCGCCTCGCTCCAACTGTTCGTTGTATCCCCCTCAACCTGACTGCCGACGAAGGTAGCCAGCGATGCGCTAAACACCGTCGCCAGTACGCAGCCGATGATCGTGAGCACCAGGCAGCCGCCGCACCCCATAGCCACCCAGAACCACGGGCTTCTGCGTCGCCGCGTCTGTACCGTCACGTTTTCATCCCTCCCGTACGGGTTTCAGCGAAGTTGCGACCTTCAGCAATTCGGCATCTGATGCGCCATAGAGATTTATCGCGGTATTGCCCTTTTGTACGACAAGTGACCGCTCACCCTCCACGGTCTCGAAATAGGCGAGTTGCGCTCCGGGCACCGTCACCCGCTCTATCTCCGCATTTGTCGGCGGCCGATCGCTCGTCTCCGCGAGCGAGAGACCACCGGGATAGGTTACGTTTACTCCCTCGACAAGCTGACCAACCCGCGATATCTCAATGGTTGGTGAGCCCGAGTTAGCTGGCAGATACGCAGGCTCATACAGGTCCATTTTCGTCTGTGCAGCCGCATCACGCCACGATGAGACCGTCGCCGGCTGGAACACATCACCGGTCACGACGCCGCTGAGGCTCAGATAGATCCCCAACGCCGCGGCCGCGACCAGGAAAGCGACGGTCGCGCCGATGCCGAGCATCGCGACGCGTCGCTGCACACCCCCGGCGGCAAGCTTAGCCACCGGAGTCTCCAGGCTGTACCTCGCGCAGCGACTCGGCGATGCGCACAAGCTGATCGTCGGACTGCCCCGAGAGTTCGATCCACGTACCGGACTTGTTGATGATCAGCGCTCGGCCACTGCCGGAAGCATCGGATGAGAAGGCCGCCTCCATCGTGTCGTCGACCTGGGCGGGCTCTCGCGCATCCGGCGCGATTACCCTTGGACTACCGCTCTGGGTGATCTGCAGTCCGCTCGGATACGCGGCGTTGACTTCGAAGTGGTTCTCGAAGAGCTCGAACACGCTGATTCTCGGCTCGCCTGAGTTCGGGGGGAGATATTCAGGGCGGTAGACCAGGATGCTGACAGCCGCCTGCGACGCAGCCTCGGGCCATCCGGCTACCACCTGCGACGGACCATTCTCCGCCGGCGTACCCCGACGCAATAAGAGCAGCGCCATCATACCGACGACCAGGAGAGTAAGCAGACACCCAGACCCTGCGAGGCCGACGATTAGCCACGATTTGCGGCCCAGGGACTTCATATCAGTCGTTGCCCACGATGGCAGCGTACAGCCCGTCGAGTTCCTCTTCGGAGTAGAAGTGGATCGTGATCCTGCCGCTATTGGCCGTACCGCTCAGCGAAACCTTCGTGCCAAGGGCCTCACGCAGCCGGTTCTCGATATGGTGCAGGTTCGGGTCGGCACGTCGGGGCTGACGCTCCGGTCTGGCCGCCTGGAGCTGCTTGACGAGCGCCTCGGTCTGCCGGACGTTGAGTCCGCGCTCGACGACCGTCCGCGCCGCACCCGCCTGCTGCTCGGGATCGCGCAACGGGAGCAGCGCTCGAGCATGCCCCTCCGTCAGCGATCCTGCCTCCAGCAGGTTGCGCACGGCGGGTGAGAGGTCAAGCAGGCGCATACTGTTCGCCACAGCAGAGCGGCTCTTCCCGGTTTGTGCCGCGATCTCATCAGCCGAAAGGCCGAAGCGACGCGACAGCTCGCGATACGCGGCGGCCTCATCGAGCGGACTCAGGTCCGCGCGCTGCACGTTCTCAACGAGCGCGAGCAGCAGGACATTTTCACCCTGCTGCGGACGCACCACGATGGGCACTTCATCCAGCCCGGCAAGTCTAGCAGCCTCCAGCCTGCGGTGACCTGCTATGAGCCGGTAGCCATCGCCATCTGCCTGTACCAGCAGCGGCTGCAGCACGCCGTTCTCCCGGATCGACGCTGCGAGCCCCCGGAGTTGCTCGCTGTCCATCGAGGAACGGGGCTGGTACGGGTTGGCGGTGATGCGATCTACCGCAGCGGTGGTATCTGCAGGAGCGTCGTGCTGCGGGATGAGCGCATCAAGCCCGCGGCCAAGGCCGCCCCGTGGTCGAGATGGCACGTTCCGCCCTCCCTCATTTGCTCAAATGCAATGCGTGACGCAGGACCTGGAAGCGGTCGGTGGGCGCAGATCGCGGTCGCTACAGGGGCACTCCGCCTTGGCCACGCGCACCGCCAACCGTATGTCCTAACCCATTATAGCCCCGGCAACCTCTTGTCCACCGTTCGTGCTGTAGGCTAGCGGAGTCGGTAGTTCGGGGCGTCGCGGGTGATCTGAACGTCGTGTGGGTGGCTCTCGCGCAAGCCCGCGCCGGTGATGCGGACAAACCTTGCCCGCTCCTTCATCTCCGGCACCGTGCCAACACCACAGTACCCCATCGCGGAGCGCAGCCCACCGACGAGCTGGTACACGATTGCGGAGAGCGGCCCCTTGTACGGCACGCGGCTTTCGATCCCTTCGGGCACGAGCTTGGAGACGTTGTGGACGTCTGCCTGTGCGTAGCGATCCTTGGAATAGCCACGCTGCTTCATCGCGGCTATCGAGCCCATGCCCCGGAACTCCTTGTACCGCTCTCCCTGGTCTAGCAGGACATCGCCGGGGCTTTCGTCCGTGCCCGCGAACATGCTGCCGATCATCACGCTGTCAGCCCCGGCGGCTATGGCCTTTGCGATGTCGCCGGAGTATTGGATACCGCCGTCGCCGATTACCGTTGCGCCGAAACGGGCCGCGACCTGCGCGCACTCGTAGATGGCAGTAATCTGCGGCACACCGGCGCCTGCAACGATGCGCGTCGTGCATATGGCCCCTGGACCGATGCCGACTTTGATGGCGTCCGCCCCGGCCCGTAGCAGGTCCTCGGCGCCGTCGGCGGTGCCCACATTGCCCGCGATGATGTTCACATCGTGACGCGACCGTATCTCGTGGACGGTCTTGAGAACGGCGGTGGAGTGGCCGTGCGCGGTATCCACGACGATGACATCGGCTCCCGCGTGAATGAGCGCTTCTGCCCGATCGATACCCGGCACACCAACACCAACCGCCGCACCGACCCGCAACCGTCCAGTGTCGTCCTTCGTCGCATTCGGGAACTGAACCTTCTTCTGGATGTCCTTTACGGTGATGAGCCCCTTCAGACAGCCGTGGGCGTCCACCACTGGCAGCTTTTCGATCTTGTGCCTGCCCAAAATGTCCTGTGCTTGCTCAAGCGTTGTGCCGAGGGGGGCGGTGATTAGATGCTCGGTGGTCATGACTGCGCTAATAGGGGTCGCTGTCTCCAACTGAAAGCGAATGTCTCGGTTCGTGATGATCCCAACCAGCGTGCCCCGCTCGTTCGTGATCGGCACGCCGCTGATGTGATAGCGTTCCATAACGGCGATGGCTTCGGCGACAGGCTCCTCGGGCGAGAGGGTGACGGGCTCAACGATCATCCCAGACTCGGAGCGCTTGACCTTGTCTACCTCACCAACCTGGTCCTCGATGGACAAGTTCCGGTGGACGATACCGATGCCTCCCTCGCGAGCCATGGCAATCGCGAGCCGGGCTTCGGTCACCGTGTCCATGGCCGCCGACACCAGCGGCATATTGAGGCGGATGCGGGACGTGAGGTTTGTTGCGGTAGAAGCATCGGCAGGCAGCACATCACTCCGCGCTGGTACGAGGAGCACGTCGTCGAAGGTATACCCCTCCATCGCAAACTTGTCATCAAACACCGCGCACCTCCTAAAGTTTTCGCATTTTACAGGCATGCACGGCTCCTTTGCAACCGGGCACACGCTGTTGCTACAGTGGGGTTGCGCGGCATGGCGCAAGGCTCCTGTGCCGGCTACTGCCAAGCCCGGGCTTCCACCGGTGAGAAACGCGTCTGGGAATAGGCGTATTGTGATTGGCAAGCGTACCTGCGCCCGGCCAAGGCTGCCGGAGAGGCACAGATAGAAAGCAAGCAGAGTGGTCTGGAAGGGGAGAATACGTGAGCAAGCGGATGATAGCGCTCTTGTGGGCGACCTCACTCGCGGCGTGGGCAGATGTGGCATACATGCTATTCGCGCTGAATATCGGCGCGCTCGTCGAGCCCCTGCATCCGCTCCGGCTGGTGTACTACGCACTCGTATTCGCCGCCCCGGCACTCACGTTCTTCCCGATCGCACGGCTCATCGGACTCCGCACGTTCGGATGGGAGGCCACGGGCTGTTGGGCCGGACTGGTGCTCATGCTCACGTTCATGCGCCCCGAGGCCGCAGGACTGCCCGGGTACCTGGCGTTCACCGCTGCGCTGTTTGGCGTGGTCGCTTCGATATGCCTGCCGGTTGGCTATGCGATCGGCTTCAAACTCTTGACGCTGCGGGTGCACCGGCGTGATACTGGGAGAGCGCGCCGGGAAGCGTACCTGGCGGCACTCTTCGTGGTGCTCAGCGCGGCGATGAACATGGGCGGCTTCCTGAGCGCACTGAACGCCGTGCTCCTCGCGCTCATCCTCGTGCTGATCGAGAGCTTTGCGCTCGCACGGAAGCCGGGTGAGCAGGCGCCGTAACTGTGACATTTCCACGACGATGACCCAGTGGGGAGTAGCATGGAGCAGATCAGCGTCATCGGCTTAGGACCTGCCGGAGCCTCCATTGGCCTGGCGCTCAAGCGCTGGATCGGCGCGCCGGAAGCATTGGGCGGGAGCCGTCGCGCGATCGAGGTCATTGGCTTCGACTTTGACACGAGCCGCCAAAAGGCGGCGACGCGCCTGAAGGCGGTGGACCAAACCCCGTGGAACCTTCGCCAGGCGGTTCGGGACGCCTCCCTCGTGATACTGACCGTCCCGGCTACTGAAGAACGGCGGGCACTCGAAGAGCTCGCGCCGCTGCTCGGGGAAGATTCGGTCCTGACTGACACCTCGCCGCACAAGCAGCAGAGCCTGGCGCTCGCGTCCGAGGTTCTCCCCGCACACGTTAGCTTCATCGCCGGGCATCCGGTACTGCCGATAGACCACATGCGCGAGCCGTCCGTCGATCTGTTCGCGGGCGTAACTTATGGACTATTCCCCGCCCCGCGTGCCGAGCAGCGCGCCACCGAGCTGGTCGTGGGATTCGTGCAGGCGATCGGGGCAAAGCCATACTTCCCGGACCCGGCGGAGCACGATGCGCAGGTGGCGGCGACGACCATGCTGCCCGCGCTAACCGCGGTGGCGCTGATGCATACCGCGAGTGGGGGCGCGGGGTGGCGTGACCTGAGCGGTATGGCCACCAGTGACCTCGCGGAGCTTACCCGGCTCGCCGCGATGCCGCCCGAGGAACTGGCGGGAATGGTCGCCTTCTCGCCCGATGAGGCGGTGCGCTGGCTCGACAGCCTGATCGGGCGGCTTGGAGAACTGCGCGACCTCGCCGGGCGAGGAGACACCGAGGCAGCCGAGCGGCTGCTCCGATTCTTCGCCGATGCGCAAAGCGCACGAGAACGCTGGCTCCAGCCTGCCGCGCCGCAGAATGACACCCCGCGCCCAAGCATCGACTCGCATATAAATCGCCTGTTCCTCGGGGGACTTCGCCGCAGACGGGACTGACCAATCGTTCTAGCGCGGGCGTCAGGCCGCGCCCCGAAACACCAGTATCACGGCAGAACGCGCCACTCCTTCGGGAGGGCGTAGCGATACAGTTTGCTCGTGGGTTCCCCGTTCTCCCGAATTCGGCCCCGTCCCTGCCGCTCGACACTAGCGTACGCGTTCTGCACCTGGATGATCCGCCTCGCCGGCACGTTGAAGATCACCAGCCCCGCACCTACGGGTTCGGTGCTGGCTTCCTCGGTGACCGCATCGAGCACGCGAAACGGCGGGGTCTCTGCTGGCGGGGCCGACTCAAGCGTCCCCAGAATCGCGTCGTGTCCCTCGGTGGTATTATGCTCATCGAACACAGCGAGGCCGTTGAGTACATACGTTGACAATTGCGCGTCGTACGCTCGGGTATACTCCAGTAGTTCGGCAAGCGTCGTGGGGTTCTTCGCGCACGCTGCGGTCAATACCTTCAGACCGTGACATGGTCCAACGAAGCTAATCGTTCCGGTCGGGTCTATCACCTTGAAGCGCATCACGTCCATGCCAAACACGATAGCAGAGCACCTACCGAGTTTCCAGTTTGCCGAGGCTGAGGGTGAATCTCGGTCAAAGCGCCGCGAGCTGAGTCATAGACCAGAGCAGGCTGGACGGCTGCGACGGTGCTATGCCGTTTATGAAGAGCATCCCTGGCGTAGCATCCTGGCGCAGGTAAGGATACGTCGATGGTGTCCTCCAACGGATTATTGGCCATCCGGATGGGGGAGAGGGGACGGGACGCCAGTTGGAGCATATTGAGGCGAGCATACGGGGCGTAAACTCCCGGTTGGAAAAACTGGAGTCGGACACTGTCCGCCTTGGCCATGAACTCGCGCGCCTGCGCGACGGGCGCCAGGCGGATCAGGAGCGTCTCCGGCACGACCTCAGCGTGGCCATCGAAGCGGCGTCGAGCCCGACGCGGGAGATCCACGAGCTGCGCGCGCAACTGGTGTCCCTTGCGGGTGCGGTGCGTGGACTACAGACGACCGAACACGCCCTCGACAACCGGCAGGAGGACACCACCCGACGGATCGAGAACGTCTGGGCACGGATCGAATCGTTTGAGGGCAGGTTGGATGAGGACCGGCGCACGGCAGAACGGGCGCTTGCCGACGTTGCCATGTTACGAACGGAACTCGGGCGTACGGTCGAGGCACTGCATACCATTCGCGACAACCAGTCGGAGCATGCCGAAGCGACTCGATCCGAACTCGACGCCCTTCGCGAAGCGTCGGTCGAGCCGGGGCACAGGCTCGCCCGCCTCGAGGAGCGCGCCGCGCGGAGGAGTCGGAGTTTGAGCGAATACACGTCGCGCTCGGTAACCTCGCGACTGCGGGCCAGAGCGCGCAGGCCGGGCTGGAGAAGTTGGGCAGGCTTGTCGCGGAGAACGAAGTCGGGCTGCGCGGAGAGATCGGTCATATGCGGGACGAACTCGAGAGAGCGCAATCCGCACCCTGCGCCAGATCTCCGATGAGCGGATGGTGCGGCAGCAAGGCGAGATTACGGGCGCACTCGGCGCGGCGAACCAGGCGCTGGATGCGGTATCCCGGTACTCCGACGCTTCTAACCGGCTTCGCAGTCAACTGGAAGGCACGATACACAAGTTGCAGATGGGCGAGCGGAAGCACTTGGAGCGGGCGCTCGACCACGCCGCGAAGGAGTTACGTGCCTACGACGAGCGGAACCAGCTGGACGGAGTGGGGTCGCAAGAGTAAGCCGCACGCCCTCAGCTCCGAGAGTATATGTACCTTGTGGGAGAGTACATTCTAGACCGTCCCGTACCCGTCCGATCATATCACTCAGATGATTGAAGATAGCGTGTGGTGGGCATCGACCTGGCGGGGCTCAACACCGCGAGACAGGTATCGCCGTACTCTATAGGGCAAACTCGCGCTGCTGACCTCAGCAAACAGCGATGCGGAGATACTGGCGCTTCCGGCAATCAGGGAACCGGACATCACGGTCGCGGTGAACGCCCCGCTGACTATACCGCGCGGGCGCTGCTGTCTCGACGACGATTGCCCATGCAGCCACGATCCCGGAACACGAAGCCGGGGAGATCGAGCGAGCACTCCTGCGCATGCGCGTGCCGATCTTAGCCAGGGCACTCATCAAGGTGCTGGCACGGCGCGGCGGCGCTCGCGCTCGCGTTGCGGCTGGCCGGGTGTGAACCGCTTGAGGTCTATCCGTACGCCACGCTCCGGCTTCTGGGGCTGCCGACGCACGGCAACCGGACTGAGCCTCGGACGGCGGCGTATCCACCAGGCGCTGCAACCGCTCGTGCCCGGCCTAGATCACCCGGAGGCAACAGAGCATCAGCTCGACGCCGTCGTCTGCGCGTTGACAGTCAATCTGTGGCGCCACGGTTTGGCAACCACCGTAGGCGCGGAGGACGAGGGGCTGATGGTGATTCCCGACACAGCGGCCATCGTCAGTGCGAGAGCGCTGCCTATGGTCGCGGAGTCGCGCTCTACCATCCGAGCAGCACGGTGTCACAGACCTCCGAACCGCCACCGGGCCAGCGTGCCCACGCAGGCGGTAGACGTAGGGCCGGCGAACCAGCCCACACGAAGGCACCGAGTTTCCCCGTTAGTCCCTCTCCCACCCCAGCGGAATGGAGAGCAGTGACCTTGCTCCGTATCACGACGTTAAATAGTAAGATAGCCGCACTTATTCACATCGACTGAGAAGAGACGAGGTCAACGATGAGTATCGCGGAACGGGCCGGGAGGGTGATCGAGGGCGTCGTCCAGGGCGGTCGGACCGATGGGTTCCGGATCAACGCACAGGACTTCCTCTCGGTACGGGAGCTAGGCAAGGCGGTCACTACCCCGGATCGAGCAGCGCACCGCCAGCCTCGCGAACGCGGCGGAAACGGTGAACCGCAGCTTCCCCCGAGCGCGACCCGGCGGGGCATTTCACGAACGTGTTCTCCCCGCTGGTGATACCGGACCAGCGGTTCTCGCTGTGGCCGCTGCCAGTTGGCCTGGTCGCGCTCTTGGTCTGCTTGGCAGCCTTGGCGTGGTAGCGCTCGATCTGTTGCCCGGCTTTACGAGAATGGCCCTTGCTGGTCGGGCCGCATTTCTGGCTGCTCCTGCTCGCCGTAGCCCTTGTCTGCTGGTGGCGGCGAAGCGTCGTGATGGTGCCCGACGGCTGTCAGGCGCTGATCACCCGGTTTGGCAAGCTGGAACAAATCGTCGGTCCGGGTCGAACGACGCTCTTCAATCCCTGGAAGCAGGTGAGCTACATCGTCAACACCAGCCGCGAGTACCCGTACAATGCCCCGATCCGCGAGGCGCCGACCGCTAGCCGGGTGAACGCCTCGGTCGATATCTTCCTGCAGTTCCGCATCGAGGATCCGGCGGAGTTCGTCTTCACACTCGGCAGCGTCCGGGGGTTCTCGGACAAACTGGAGAACGCGATCAGCGAGGTGACGCGCGCACTCATCTACGAGCAGCGTGCCGAGACGATATACGACCTGGTCGGCGAGAGCACGAACACGTTCCTGGAGAACCTCAATCAGCAGTTCCTCCCCGCGGTGCGCTTCATGAACGCGAACATCACCCACGCCGAACCCTCCAGCCAGGAGTACCGCATGGACCTGGCGGCGCCCGAGATGGTGCGCGTGGCGAAGGAGGCGTACACGTACCAGTACGAGCTGCAGCTCCGCAAGGAGCAGAACGAGGGAGACCTGAACAAGGAGCTGGCGGCGCTGCGCGAAACGCTCTCCGCGATCCGTGCCGAGATCGCCACATACCAGGCGCAGATGGATACGGCGCGCGAACGGGAGACAAACCGGGCGAGCGCAGCCGCACGCCAGCGGCTAGTCGAGGCGGAGAGCACAGCGAAAGCAAACGCCGCATTGTTGGAAGCGCAGGCGCTGGACATCCGCGCAATCAGCAGCGCCTCCGCCCCGGAGATTCTGGAGTACCGCTTCCAGCAGGAGGTCCTCGAACGCCTGGGCGGCGTCGCTGCTCGGTTGCCACAGGTCGTCCAGCTCGGAGCAAACGGCGATGAGCCAATCGACTTCCTGAAGATAGCCCAGCGGATGATCGGTATGGACAATCAGGCGCTGTACACGACCCAGGATCTGCAAACAATCCGCGAGCGGGCGAATACGATACAGGGACGCATACGCGAGCGGTCATCGGAGATCGAGCGCGTTTTGGCGGAGGAGCGCAGCGTGGGTGACACGCCGCAACGCGCGCCAGCGGCAGAAGTGGCCACCGCGGACCGCGTTGAGGAGATCCGCCAGTCCGTGACCGATCAGCGGCTCCAGGAGCGCGTGGTGCGGATTAGCGGGGCCGATGGCGAGCGGGCGGCAGCGCCGCAGGACGAACCGGGCAACGCCGTGGTGCCACAGGGCCGTGAGGAGGGACAATCGTGAGTGCAAGCGCCAACATACCTGCCACACCGGCACAAGCGGGTCGCGAGTTCTCCCGGATCAAGGAGGCCGTGGCTGGCTGGTCAGAGATGCGTCAGATCCTGCGAGGCGGCCAGGGCGGCCAGTCGGTCCCGGTGGTCATCCCGCGCGACCGGCGTCGTAACAGCTGGCTGATCGTGCTCGGTGTCGCGTTCTACCTGCTTGGTGGCGCGCTGTTCGCCGGGAACATCGGCATCAGCTTTCTGTTGGTCCTGCTCGGGATCGGCGTTGCGCTGCTCGGTCTATTGTGGCTGTGGCGCGGGTCGATTATCGAGATCGAGCAGGGAACCACCGGGGTGCTGGCACGCTACGGCAAGATCGTCGGCACCCTGAACCCCGGACGGCACTACCTGTGGCGACCGTGGGAGAAGGTCGAGTACGTCGTAGACACCGTCACCGAGATCCCGTACCTGGCCCCCGTCGTATCCTGCCCGACGCAGGAGAACGTGCCGCTGAAGTCGATCGAGTTTTTCCTTCGGTTCCGCATCGAGGATCCAGTGGCATTTGTACGCACGCTCGGGGCGAGCAACTTCGACATGGTCCTCAGCAGCGCGGTACAGGACGCCATACGCCAGCGCAGCCGGCAGATCCGGACCGAGCGAGCGTACGACCTGCGCGGGAGCGACGTAGAAGACATGCGTGCGTACCTGAACCGCCAACTCACAAGCTACGGTGTGCGGATCCTCGGTGCGAACATCCCGGATGTGCAGTTGCCCGGACAATACCAGCAGCACCTGGCGACGCGAGAACGGGTGGCGAAGGAACTGGTGGCGTACGAGCGGGAGTGGGAGCTGATTCGCAAGCAGCGCATCGACACCCTGCTAATGGAGATCGAGCGCGTGAAAAAGGAGCGAGACGCGCGGCTGATCGAGGTTAAGGAGGCGCAAAACAAGGCGCGTCAGGATGTGGCCCGGATGCTGGAAGAGCAGCAGACGGAGGCGCAGCGGGTCCGCCTGGAGATCGAGACGCGCGGCCGTGTGATGCTGACAGAGGCGGAGAGCGAGGCGTCGGCGCTCGGGCACCTGGGGCCGGCGTACCGCGACAACCGTGCGGTACTGCAGTACGAGATGGCCCGCCGACAGCTCCAGGTGGGCGCACACCTCATGGAGCACGCTCCACGGCCGGTGCTGGTGCGCGGCGACAACGGCGAGTCCTCGGCGCTCTCGACGCTCGTCCTGGCGCAGCTCCTGCCGCAGATGGCGGCAAACGGCGGGGCGCCGGCGACGAATGGTATAGTCGAGATGCTCGATGAGTTGCGGCAGATCGGGAAGTAACGCCGACTCCGGCCGAACGGCAGGGCATCTGTCATTCCGAACAGGCGAGGAATCCGTGGTATGGGCTACGGATCCCTCACCGCGCTCGAGATGACACGCCCGACAGCTCGAGCGGATTGCGTATCATACTTCTACTCACCGCAAGGCTTACCGCGAGATCGCGGGAGCCGTTACCCCCAACCGAACTCGCGTTCCAGCAGCGTCTCGCTCACGTGCATCAACAGCGGCGAGCCGTGCGGGCACACGGCGGGAGCGCTGGTCTGGCCCAGCCCCTCGACGAGCGCGCGCATCTCCGGACGCTCGAGCGGCCTGCCTCTGCGCACAGCCGTGCGACACGCGAGGCTGATAAGCAAGCGCTCGCGCCAGCCCGCCCCTTCACGGTCATCCTCCGCAAGGCCGAGCAGCGCGGGAATCAGCTCGTTCGGCTCGCCCAGACCCTGCAACATGCCACCGTGCATCACTCCAGGCAGAACGGGCGCGGCGCGCAGCAGGAAAGCTCGACCGCCGAAGACCTCGCACTCGAAGCCAAGCGCCGCGAGGTCGTCCATTCGGCGGCTGAAGCGCGCGACTTGCGCCGGGCGAAGCTCCAGGAGTAGCGGCTCTGGCAGGGCGATTGGCTCCGGCGCAGGACCATCGTGCGTGGACAGCAACCGCTCGTACAGGATGCGCTCGTGCGCGCGGTGCTGGTCCACCAGGTAGACACCAGCGGGCCCCTCAAGCATCAGCAGCCGGCTCCGCACTTGCCCGATCAGACGCAACGGGGGCAGGCCTGGAGTGACGATCACCGAATCCTCATTGTACTCAGCCGGCGCCTCGGCCAGCGCGATTGGCGAACGTAGTGCTGCGAGACCCGTGGACAGCCGCTCGCGCAGGATGACCGGTCGCTGCCCGATCGCGGCGCGAATCAACTCCCCACACGCAGCCCCGATGCTGCGTTCCTCCAGGAGCTGGACCTCCAGCTTCGACGGATGTACGTTTATATCCACTGACCCGGGCAGTACCTCAATGACGAGTGCCAGTACCGGGTGCCGTCCACGCGGCAGCACCGGCCGATACGCCGCCTCTATCAACGCGAGCAACCCGCGCGGCTGGACCCACCGGCCGTTGATGATGATGTTCACCTGCCCGCGGCCCAGTCGGGTTACCTCGGGGCTGCTCACCACACCCGCCACACGCGCACCACCGGGCTCGAGCGGCCCAAGAGAAAGCACGTTACCGACAAGCGCTGGGCCGTACACCTCGATCAGCGCGGTCTCCAGATCGTTCGCACCGGTCGTTTGCAGTACCATGCGCTCGTCGATCAGGAGCGAGAACCGCACACCGGGCGCGGCGAGTGCGAGGCGCCGCACCGTCTGGCCAATCTGTGCGATTTCGGCCTGTGCTCTCCCCGACGCGGCGAGGCGGGCCGGCACGTTGGCGAACAAGTGGCGGACCGTGACCGTCGTACCCCGGGGGCGGGGAGCTGGCTCATCCACCACGACGTGGCCATCCCGAAGTGTCAGGCGCCGTCCGACCCCACTGTCATCGGCCGCACTTACGATTGCGAGTTCCGCAACCGCTGCGATACTCGGCAGGGCCTCCCCACGAAAGCCAAGCGTGCGCACGCTGCCGAGATCATCGCTCGCCAACTTGCTCGTCGCATGGCGCTCGCACGCCAGGCGCAGCTCGTCCGCACGGATGCCCGTGCCATCATCGCCAACGCGGATCAGCGTAAGTCCGCCACCACGCACATCCACGCGGACGGTGCGTGCCCCGGCGTCGAGCGCATTCTCCGCCAGCTCCTTGACCACGGACGCAGGGCGCTCGATAATCTCTCCCGCCGCGATGCGCGCCACCGCCGCGGGTGGGAGCACGCGAATCGTAGAGCGCGGTCGCTGATCGGCACGCGCGTCTGGTGGAATCACCCACGCCGATCGGTTGGTCCCCTGATCGGGGGGGAGGTGCTGCTCATACTCCATGAGGCGTCTCGCTGACTCGTATCGCGTTCCATCCCTTCCTGTAGCGGAGCCAGGCACTGATCAGTTACCGGCGGACGAGCCTCGAAACTCGGCGCCTACTGCACCCAACCTTCAGCACGTTCCGACATCGACACACAGCGCTTGTATTCTAACCACGTGTATAGGTTGTGGGGCCGTGTCGGGATCAGGCCCGCAGCCGACTGGGCGATTTGCGAGCCCGGCCAAACCGTAGTCACATCGCGAAGTGTAACTGAGATGCGCCATCGTCGGTAAGGAGTCGCAGCCGGACACACCTGCAAATCACTCGCATCTGCGACTCTGTATCGGTTATACTCTGCCTGCGAGGAGGCGATACGATGGCGGAAGGGACGGCGGCAGAGCGGGCGGCGCGTAGCCTGCACGACCTGGGCTACCGACTCACCCCCCAGCGGATACTGATCCTCGAGGCGGTGCTGGAGAGCGAAGACCACGTCACCGCGGAGGATCTATTCGAGTTAGTCAAGCGCCGGTACCCCCACATCAGCCTCTCGACGGTCTACCGCACGATGGAACTGCTGCGCGATGCCGGCTTCGTGACGCAGACGGATCTCGGTGGGGGGCACTGGCAGTATCACCCCCTGGAGAAGGCGACGCACCACCACCTCATCTGCCAGAGTTGTGGCACGGTGGCAGAGGTCGACCAGAATGTGTTCGACTCGCTGCAGGCAGAGTTATCGAGCCGTTACAACTTCGACGCGACGCTCACGCACTTCGCGATCTTCGGTCGCTGCCACGAGTGCCACTCGACCAAGTCCCACTGACGGGGTAGCAGGGCCTCGCCTCTGGTGCCGTGCGGGGACGAAGGACCTCACTGCTTCGTCGGACTCGGTATCACGCCACAAGTGGTATCTTGATGATTAGCCCCGCACTCAGTGGCCGCGGAACGCTTCTTCCAGCCACTCGGCGACCACTGTGGGTACGACCTTGGCGTCAAGGACGAGTGGGCGTTCAGCGCCGCTGGCCAGCCAGGCATCTACTGCCTGGAGGTCTTCGCGATTCCGCACCGTTGTCCCGTTTAGACCAGCCCCACGAGCGAGGGCCGCAAAGTCCACGTCTGGAAAGCGGACGAGGTCGAGCGATGCGCCATGCGGGCCGAAGTGATGGACCTCTGCACCGTATGCCGCATCGTTATACACGACAATCAGCATCCGGAGGCCTAAGCGAGCTACCGTCTCGAATTCGGGGAGCGCCATGAGTGCCCCACCATCGCCGACTGCCGCGACCGTCAGCCGATCCGGACGGGCAACGGTGGCGCCGATGGCGGACGCCAGACCCAACCCCACCGACTGAAACGCCTGGGTGAAGACGAAACCCTGGGCATCCGGCACGCGAAGGTACATGGCGGGGTAGCCCATGAAGTGTCCAGAGTCGATCGCGACCGTACGCTCGCCGGGCAGGATCGCATCCAGTGTGACGGACAGCGACCGTGGGTCGACCCGCACGCCGTCGCCCGCATCCTGAAACGGTGTTCCCTGCCAGGTACCCGCACGGATGCGCTCAGCCACCCTGGCACTCCGCCAGCCGGATGCCGCCATCCCTCGCTGTTGTAATTCCTCGATGAGCCCCTCGGCAGTCTCGGCTACGTCTCCCAGCACGCCGATGTCGACCCGATGATTCGCACCGATGGTCTCGGCCCGATAGTCGACCTGCACCACCGTGGCGCGGGGATCCAAGAGTCGGCCATGCCGCGTCGTCCACATGTTCAACGCCACGCCGAACGCGAGCACCACGTCTGCCTCTGCGATCAATTCAGCTGAATCGGGGGAGGCGAAGCCGCCGGATATGCCGAGCGACCAGGGGCTGCCTGCGAAGAGACCGTTGGCCACGGCGGACGTGGCGAGCAACGCACCCACATGGTCGGCGAGTCGTTCCAGTGGCTCGCGGGCGTTGGCGAGAACCGCTCCCCGTCCCGCGATGATCAATGGACGCCGCGAGCCCTCGAGCACGTCGGCCACTTCGCGGACCGCCGCCGCAGACGGCCGGACCGGACGCAGTACCGTCTCCTCTGGTTCCGCATTGCTGGGTTCAGGACAGGCGGCAGCCTGCACGTCCAGCGGCATCATCAGGACAACGGGCCGGCGTTCTATCAGGGCTCGCCGGTACGCTCGTTGAGCGTCGGCAACCGCGGACTCCGGTCCGTGCAGCCGCTCGGACACCGCACCGACCGATGCCACAAGCTGAGCCTGGTCAATGCGAAAATTCGACCTTATGGCAGCGGCGGCGGTATCGGCGGCGAGCAGCAGCAGGGGCGTCCGGCTCTTCGCCGCCTCGGTGAGCCCGGTAATCGTGTTCGTTAGCCCCGGGCCCTGGTGCACGGTGCATACACCCACGCGGCCCGTGACCCGCGCATACGCGTCCGCCATCGTGATCGCGCCACCCTCGTGCCGCGCTGCGATAAACTCGGCGCCAGCGGCGACCAGGGCATTGCTCACCGCGAAGTTGCCGCTGCCGATCAACCCGAACACGTGGCGAATGCCGCGGCGCGCGAGCGCAGTTCCCACCGCTTCGGCGACGTTCACCAGCTGCCTCAGCCTGCGACGAGGGCGAGCACCCGCGCGGGGCTGCCGGATCCACCAACGATCGGCAGCGGCGCGACGACCAGGATGGCGCCAGTCGGTGGCAGCTTGGCCAGGTTCGCCAACTGGGTCAGGCCGTACTTGCCCGCACCGAGTAGGAATGCGTGACAGGGGAACGGTGGGTCGAAGCTGTGCGCCGTGCCTGCGTCCGTGCCCACCGTTTCGACGCCCATACCGATAATGGGTGCCTGCTCAGCGAGCCAACGTGCGCACTCGACGGAAACGCCGGGTGTATGCGGTCCGGTCTCGTCCGCGTTCAGGAACGCCGCCTGGTCATCGGCGTGGCTGTCCCAGCCCGTGCGGTATAACAGCCAGCCGCCATCCGGGAGAGGGCCGTGCTTCTGCTGCCATGCCTCAAGATCAGCAATCTGCAGGAGGAAGTTCGGGTCCTGGACGCACTCAGCGCTCTTATCCACGACGACCACCGGGGCGATGAGGTGCTGGGTCGGAATCTGAGAGACGTCGAGTCCATCCTGTCCCGTGACCCAGTGGACCGGTGCATCGAAATGGGTGCCCACATGCTCCCCGGCGGAGATGTTATTCCAGTACCACGCCGGACCGCGCTCGTCGTACCGGCTGATCTCCTGCAGGGAGAAGCCCTGAGTATTCGCGAAGGGCGGAGGCAACTGGATGATCGGCGTCCGGTCAGACAGAGGAGCCGTCAGGTCCACAATAGTGACGCGGGATGCCAAGAGCTCGTCGAGCAGATTGTCGAGAACAGTCATCCTTTCCCTCCATTAGTTTGCTATTGTCCATCGGGCCACAGTGAATGCCGCCGGACTTGCTAGAACTCTAGTCCCAGCTTGTGGCGGGCCAGTCCTCTTACCTGGGTCATCACATCGACCGAGGCAGCCGCATCCTGGGCGGATGAGAATGTGCCGGGATAGAGGACCTCAGTAGCAGAGCGGGTTAGGGTATTGAGGGCAGATTCTAGAAGTGTCACCTCGGGCAACGCTAACGCGCTTAGCCGAGCCAACTCGACGAGGTTATGTGTCTTTGGAAAGCCGATCTCGTTTTCCTGCAAAACCGCCTTCAGGTACTTCTCGACACACTGCTGAGCATGGAAACAAACGGCATCATACACAGGGGCTGCGTCCTCAAGCAGCCGCATCGTTACATGGTGATCACCTTCCGCTTTCTGGACCCACTCATTCGTCAGAGGATTCATAAAGCGTAATGCCCCTGTTCGTTATCTCTCTCAGAAAGAAGTCGCCGAGTTCCACTCGCTGACGCAGAGTCTCCGGAGTGCGCACCAAGAGGTCCATGGCAAAGGGTTGCGGATAGAGTTTGGTAATTGCCCCCGCCTGTTCCGTGCCTTGAAGGTCCGTAGACATTACCACCAGCACATCGGCGTCGCTATGGCCGGTGGGATTGCCGTATGCATACGATCCGAACAGTATAATTTTCTCCGGCTCGAAGCGGTCGGCGACGACCTTGGCCCACTCCCTCAACCGTTCGAGGCGTTCGTTCTTCTGCTCGGTGGTTACGAACTCATCGAATGTGCTCATGCCATTCCGTACTACCAATCCTGACACGGTGACAGGCGCATCTTACCAATTAACTCATCGAGCGAAGGCGCTCGTCCAGCAGGCCCGCCCGCTCCTCGGTAGCCACCAGGCGGCTGCGAGTGCCCTCGACGACCGTCGCCGGCGCGCGCTCGACGAACTGCGGGTTTGCGAGCTGCGCGCGGGCTCGGTCCGCGGCGGCCTGGGCTTCCGCGAGCTCACCCGCGAGACGTGCGCGCTCCTCACTCAGGTCCACGAGGTGCGCGAGCGGGAGGTAGACCTGTACCCCACGCACGACGATCGAGACCGCCTGCGCCGGAGGGTCAGCAAGGGTTGGCTCGATCACGAGTGTGCCGGCTTCAAGCCGGGCCAGCCTGCAGAGCAGGTCTTGCTGCCCTCGTAGCGTATCGGTGTGTCCGCCCGCGGCGATCAGGGCTGTAACGAAACGTGCAGGAGGCACGTCGCTTTCGGCCCGGGCGTTTCGGATGGCACGCACCAACTCTATGAGCACGCCGTAGTCTTGCTCCGCACGCATTTCCCGCTCACCCGCCTCGGGCCACGGGGCGACGATCAGCGCCTCACCGGGATGCGCGAGGTGCTGCCACAGCTCCTCGGTGACGAATGGCATGAACGGGTGCAGGAGCCGCAGACTGCGCTCCAGGACGAACACGAGCGTCTGCCGGGCGGCGGCCTGTGCGCCCTCGTCGCCGCTTGCCAGCGCCACCTTCGTGGATTCGATGTACCAGTCACAGAATTCCGTCCAGAGGAAATCGTACAGCGTGCGACCCGCCTCGTTGAGGTTGTAGCGCTCCAGCTGATCGCTCACCTCCTGCGTCACCCCGTGTAGGCGGCTCAGGATCCAGCGGTCGGGGAGTGACGTCCCCGAGGTCGGTGGCAATGCAGAGCCGTCGGGCGCGGTGGCCAGCGTCGCGCCGCTGTTCGCGCGGAGCACGTAGCGCGTCGCGTTCCAGATCTTGTTCGCGAAGTTGCGGTTAGCCTCAACTCGCTCGGTGCTCAGCTTCAAGGGCGAGCCCATCGTTCCTCCGGTAGCCAGCGCGAAACGTAGCGCGTCGCTGCCGAACTGCGCGGTGATCTCGGTCGGATCGATCCCATTGCCTTTTGACTTGCTCATCCGCTGGCCCTGGGCGTCGCGCACCTGGCCGTGCAGCAGCACATCCGGGAATGGCGCCTCCCCCATGAACTCAAGCCCGAAGAGGATCATCCGGTGGACCCAGAGGAAGAGGATGTCATCGCCCGTCTCCATCACGGAGCTCGGGTAGAAACGCCCCAGGTCGGGCGTCTCGTCGGGCCAGCCAAGCGTGGAGAATGGCCAGAGCCCGGAGGAGAACCACGTGTCGAGCACGTCGGGATCCTGTTCGATGCGCGCGCTGCCGCAGGTGCCGCACTGGTCGATCGTCTCCTGATCGCTCGCGGTGACCTCGCCGCACTCCATGCAGTACCACACGGGGATGCGATGTCCCCACCAGAGTTGGCGGGAGATGCACCAGTCGTGCTCATTCTCTACCCAGTTGAGATACACCCCCTTATATCGCTCGGGCACGAAGCGCACCTTGCCATTCTGCGCCGTGTCGCCGGCGGGAGCCTTGAGCGGGGCCATCTGCATGAACCACTGCTTCGAGATAAGCGGCTCGACAATCGTGTTACATCGGTCACACCGGCCGATGGCGTGGGTGTGCTCCTCGGTACCCACCAGGTATCCTTGCTCGTTCAGTCGTGCGACAACGCTCTCGCGCGCCGCGTAACGGTCTTGGCCGACGAACACGCCGGCTTTCTCGCTCATCGTCGCGTCCAGGTTCATCACGTTGATAGACGGCAGGTTGTGTCGACGGCCGATCTCAAAGTCGGTCGGGTCGTGCGCGGGGGTCACCTTCACCGCGCCGCTGCCGAACTCGGGGTCCACCGCCTCGTCCGCGATGATGGGGGTGCTGCGATTCATGATCGGCAACAGAACCGACTTCCCGACCAGATCCGCGTACCGCTCGTCGCCTGGGTGGACGGCCACGGCGGTGTCGCCGAGCATCGTCTCAGGACGCGTGGTTGCCACCTCGATGAAGCGGTTCGACTCCCCCTCGATCGGGTACTGCAGCGTCCAGATGTGGCCCGTCACCTCCTCATGGCTCACCTCCAGGTCGGAGAGCGCGGTCATGCAGCGGGGGCACCAGTTGATGAGACGCTCGCCCCGGTAGATTAGTCCCTTGTCGAAGAGCTGCTTGAACGCGGTGCGGACAGCGCGCGCCGGGCCCGGATCCATGGTGAAGCGAAAGCGAGACCAGTCGCATGACGCGCCAAGGATACGGAGCTGGTCGCGGATGCGGCCCCGATACAGGTCCATCCACGCCCACGTGCGCTCCAGGAACTTCTCGCGCCCGAGATCGTGACGGGTCAGCCCCTCTGCCGCAAGCTCCTTCTCCACGACCCACTGCCCGGCGATACCGGCATGGTCCGCTCCCGGAAGCCAGAGCGTCGGACGGCCCTGCATCCGCCGCCATCGGACCAGCACATCCTCGACCGTGACGAAGAGCGCGTGTCCCATGTGGAGCTCGCCGGTGACATTCGGCGGGGGCATAATAATGGTGAACGGCTCGTCCTCGCCCCGTGGCTCAAAGTAGCCGTGGTTGTCCCACCAGTCGTACCAGCGCCCGTCGACGCTCGTCGGTTCGTACGCCTTGGCCATCTCACGGTTCATGGTCACCTCCGGAGTCTCGCAGCCGTCAGCTCACAGCAGGAAGATTCTGGCGAATCGCTGATGGCTAAAACACAAACACCCCTCGTCCGAAGGACGGAGGGTGCGCTCCGTGGTACCACCTCTGGTTCAGCGCCAAACCGTTCAGATCGCGCCGAGCTGGCGTTGTGTCCATCCCAGCGCGCCGTAAGGCGCCCTCTACAGGGGCTGTATCGGGCCCTTCCCGGGCGGGCCTAGCCGGTGTTCCGCACACCGGTTCAGCCTGCCGGCTCGCGAGCGACGTTCGGCAGCGGGGCGTTCCGTGGTCGGGCTTTCAGCCGGTGGCCCGTCCTCTCTATATGGCGCCTGCGCCACCTACTCCTCCCGGTCAACGCCTCGGATTCGCAGGTTGTGCCTCAATACTACGGTGCGATACCCCTCGCTGTCAATCGCGGCCACCTGCTCGCCGAAACGCGGGACTCCAGCCCGGGTGCTTAGGTCCACGGGTTGGCTAACTTGTTCAAAATGGCTGCTTTTTGCGCCCTCAACAGGCGGTTGTTACGCTCAGTTGGGTTCCCGACGCAGTAGTAATGGGTCCGACGGGAATCCACGAAGATAGAATCCGAACCTTTTTACCAGCCCTGAACCCGCGGCGGCGCACGGTGAGGAACTTCCCGATTGGGCGATAAGCCGCGTGGCACGATCGACGCGAAGGTCCGCACACCGCAACCACCGCAATGCGGATGATCGAGACCATGCTGCGGCGTGGCTGCCGTTAGCCCATAAGGAGATGAAACGCTCTATGCCCACGGAAACCACCACCACCGGATACGCGCGTGCCGGGATCCTCGGCGGCGTCGCCGGGCTGCGCTCGCAGTTACCAATTGCCCTGCTAGTCGTTGCCGCCAACCGTGGGGCATTCGCCGCCGGCGCTCCGGCCCCGCTTGGCCTCTTGCGCTCTCGCGGCGCACTCGTCGCCCTCATCCCCGCCGCCGTGGAGCTTGCCGTTGACAAGTTGCCCGCCACTCCACCCAGAACGAAGCCCGCATCCCTGGTCGTTCGCGTCGCCATCAGTGCGTTCGTCGGTGTCGTCGTCGGCCACGCGGCACGGTCCCCACTGGTCGCCTGTGCACTGCTCGGAGCGGCAAGTGCGGCGGCCGGCTCCTTCGCCGGCGCATCATATCGCCGTGTTGCGCACGACGCCACAGGATATCCCGACATCGTCTTTGCGGTCGCGGAGGATGCAGCCGCAATCGGGCTGGGTATGCTTGCCCTTCGTTCAGTCCCATCCTCGCTCCGACGGTAGATCTCGCGACCTACAGAGCGCGGCAATCCGTCAGAGAATGACAGCGCGCTCTAGGGTGCGCTGGCTTTTTACCGCGCGGCCACAAGGCATGCCAGGCCTCCGTGAACCGGTGTCCCTGGCATATCACGTGCATCCTCCCTGCTGGAACGCCGCGACACCGCCGCCATGTTGGCTACAGTTGGTATCCAAGCCAACGCCGACGGAAAGCGTTACGCCTCGTGAAGAGAGGAGCGGATATAGCCACCTTCCCGTACCTTACTGGCTTCGAGAGCACCTATATCCCGCACGTCCGCGTCGATGCGCTGGCAACGACCCGACATATCGAGTTTTACCGGCATGATCTCGAGTTGGTCCGTGCGGCGGGTATCCGGGCGCTGCGTTACCCTGCTCCGTGGCACCGCATCGAGGCCGAGCGCGGCCGGTACGAGTGGGGCTGGATGGACGAGACGATGCGGACCCTCCGGGATTTGGAACTGGACCCGATCGTTGACCTCGTCCATCACACCTCTTATCCCGACTGGCTGCTGGGGGGCTTTTCGAACCCGGAACTTCCACGGGCGGAACTGGCGTTCGCACGGCGGTTCGCGGACCGCTACCCGTGGGTGCGGCGGTATACCGTGTTCAACGAGCCGTGGTTGACGGCGTTCATGTGCGGCCACCAAGGCGTGTGGTCACCGCATGGCCGGGACGCGGCGACGTTCGTGCCGATCCTATTGAATGTGGGTCGCGCCATCTGCGTCGTCAGTGCGGAACTCGCGGTGACAGTCCCTGATGTGCAACTCGTGCACGTGGAAACCTGCGAGCATCACAAAGCGGTCGATTCCGAGAACGAGACGTGGGTCCGTCACCTGAACGACCGGCGCTTCGTGATGCACGACCTGATCCTTGGTCGCATCGACGAGGAGCATGCGATGTATGGATATCTATCCAGTCACGGCCTCACACCTGAAGACCTGCACTGGTTCTCGGAGCACGCGGCGCGGATTGATGTGCTCGGCCTTGATTACTACTCTCACTCGGAGTATCAGTTCGACAAGCGCGGGGCTATAGTTCCGAGCAAGGAGCCACGAGGATTCGCGGCCGTCGCCCGGGACTATATCGACCGATACCAGCTCCCCGTGATGCTCACGGAGACGAACGTGCGCGGCTATGTCTTCGATCGCGTGAGCTGGCTCAAGTACATGGTCGAGCAGTGCGAGCAGCTCGCCGATGACGGCGTGGACTTCCGGGGCTTCTGCTGGTTCCCGTTCATCGACTCGACGGACTGGGATTCCTTGCTGCGCCGCGCCCGTGGCAACGTGGACCCGGTCGGCATCTACTGGCTCGACCCGACGAAAGGGAGCCGATATCCATCGTTGCTGTCGCGGTATTACGGTCAGCTCGCGCGCGGAGAGATAACGGCAGCGGAACTCCCAGCGTTCCGCTTTCAGCCACCGGTCGATGTGGAGCTTGAGGGCTTTATCGCCCAAATGGCGCATTGGGAGTGGCAAGAGCCACTGGCGGAAGGGAAGATCATGTGAAAGTCCTGGCGTCCCGTATTCCTCACTGAGACCTTCTGTGCCGGCATCCGCGGCGACGGCTTCCAGCGCCCGTGCACCGGGTATACGCGGTGGTACCCTGCTAACTGCGCAGCGTCGGCATCGCTATGACGGCTTTGCCGCCCAACGAGGCTAGAGCGTCTATCAGCATAATTGAGACGCCGTGGGGCAAAGTGGACGGCACTATGATCGCGGGCGCGGCGGTGCACTATCTCACGGACCCCACGGCCAAGGCGTACATCTTGCGGCGAATATCACGCACTTCATCGAGGCTTCCGAGCGCTCGATGTCCGTGGGCCGGTACCAGGTTTCGGGACGGCATGCATGGGGACTCGCCCACTGTGTCCAAGTCGGTGACATATTTTTACGGATGGAAGGATCGGTGGTAGCAGGGGTTGGCGAACTGGTTGCCATAACTGCCTTCCCGGAGGAGGAGCAAGATCATGAGCGGGGAGCATAGCGGCGGCGGGGAGAAGCGGATCGTGATTCTCGGTGCGGGGCCGACCGGTTTGGGCGCGGCGTACCGGCTGCGTGAGTTGGGACACCGGAACTGGAACATTTATGAGGCGACCGACGTGATCGGCGGGCTAGCGCGCTCGTTCACGGATGAGCACGGATTCACGTACGACATCGGTGGCCACGTGATGTTCTCCCACTACGAGTATTTCGACAAGCTCGTGGATACCCTGCTCGGACAAGATTACATGCAGATCCAGCGCGAGGCGTGGGTGTGGATGATGGAGCGCTGGGTGCCGTATCCGTTCCAGAACAACATCCGCCACCTGCCGGATGACGTGCTCCTCGAGTGCCTGATGGGACTGATCAAGACACAGAAGCAACAGCATGAACCTCGCAACTTCAAGGAGTTCAACCTCGCGCAGTTCGGTGAGGGCATCTGCAAGTACTTCATGCTGCCGTACAACTTCAAGGTGTGGGCACACCCAGCGGACATGATGAACAAGGAGTGGATCGGGGAGCGTGTAGCGCTAGTGGATCTAGAGCGCATCCTCCGCAACATCATTGAGCAGAAGGACGACGTGAACTGGGGACCGAACAACTCCTTCAAGTTCCCGCTGTACGGCGGTACCGGGGGTCTGTACGACCGGTATCACCCATTCGTCGACGACAACCTCTTCCTGAACAAGCGGGCGGTCGCTATCGATCCCGTCGCCAAGCAGGTGACGTTTGCGGACGGCGACACGACTGACTACGACGTACTGCTGAACACGATGCCTATCACGGAGTTGCTGCCGCGACTTGATGGCTGCCCCGGCCGGGTGCGAGATGCGGCGGGTGACCTGTTGTACTCCAGCGGGTTCGCCATCGGCGTCGGCATTGATCGGCATACGGAGAGTTCCAAGTGCTGGATGTACTACCCGGAGGAGGATGCGCCGTTTTACCGGGTGACCTACCTCTCGCATTACTCCCCGCATATCGCCCCACCGGCGACGACCCTCTTCCTGACTGAAACGTCGTACTCCCCGTACAAGCACGAGGACAAGGAGACGATCCTGGAGCGCACGATTCAGGGGCTCATCAACGTAGACCTGATGACGGAGGAGGAGCGAGAGAAGATCCTTGCGACGAAGGTGATCGACGTCAAGTACTGGTATCCGGTGCCGAGCGTGTATCGCGACCGGGGCCTCGCGGTGATCCAGCCCTACCTGATGGAGAACGATATCTACAGCCGCGGCCGATTCGGGGCGTGGTGCTATGAGATCGGCAACATGGATCATTCGACAATGCAGGGCGTGGAGGTCATGAACCGGGTACTGCTCGGCGAACCAGAGGAGACGTGGCAGTTACATCCCGTGCCCGACTATCTCGATGAGCTGCCCGCCACTATCGCCCCACCCGATGCCGTGGCAGTCGCGGCGGAGGTGAACTAGAGGCCGGGGCGGAGAGCACAATTCCCGTGGTCCCTCCGCCCACCCCACGGCCTATCCCGCCTCGCGGAGTTGCCTGCTGCGGAGGAAGAGTACGATGGTCACCAGGACGAGCGCAATCGCCGCGAATCCGACGGCGTTGCGTGCACCCAGGGCTTCCGCGACGGACGCCGTGCCCATCGCGCCGAGGCTGGGGATTCCGATGACCGTGATCGTATAGACACTCATCGCCCTGCCACGCAGCCTTCCGGGGGCGTTCCTCTGAATCAGCGTCGCGATGCTTGCCCCAGACAACGAGTTGAGCACACCAACGACAAGCAACAACCCGACCGCCGGCCAGTACAACGGGGAATAGGCGAACAGGACGAGCAGTAGCGCGAAGCCAAACAGGCTGCCCAGTAGGAGCCGTCCCTTGCGCCGCACCTCCCCGAAGTACGCGAGCCCGAACGCCCCGATTAGCGCCCCGGCGCCCGGCGCGCTCAGGAGCCACCCATAGCCTTGCGTGCCGACACGCCACTCGTCCCGTGCGAACACGGGCAGCAGCGAGGGGTACGAGCGCCCGAGGAGTCCGGACAGTGTCGAGACAGTGATGAGTAAGAGGAGCAGCCGGGTGGAGACAACGAAACGCAGTCCCTCCGTGACATCGCTCCAGAAGCCAACTACGCGTCGTTCGAGTGGGCGGGTATCCAGGTCGCGCATCAGGAGGGTGGCGACCAGCACCACACCGTAACTCGCCGCGTTGATGAGGAAGAGACCACCGGAGCCGATGACCCCGAGCAATGCGCCACCAAGCGCGGGCCCGACGAGCGCAGCGCCTGTGAACACCGCGGAGTTGAGCGATATCGCGCTCATGAAGTCGTCGCGACCAACGAGCGAGGGCAGCAGTGCCTGGCGGTTGGGGTTCGCGACGGCCAGTAGCGTCGCCCCAACGAACGCCACCACGATGATGTGCCAGACGGTCACCAGCCCAGTGAGCGTGAGGAACGCGAGTAACAGCGCGTTGCCCGCTTGCAGCGTCTCTACGGCGCGAAGCAGCACCAGCTTATCTACCCGGTCGGACAGCGCGCCGCCGACCGGTGGAAGAAAGATCATCGGCAGCGCGAACGCAAGGGAGACCAGCCCGAGGTACAGCGGCCGGTTCGTCAGCTCGAGGACGAGCCACCCTTGCCCGACGCTCTGCATCCACGTGCCCGTGTTGGACACGATCAAGCTGCTCCACAAAAGCGCGAAGTTTCGGTGCTGCAGCGCGCCGAACCTGCGCCGCTCGACGGGTGGGGCAGCATCGACGGCCGTGGATGGCGGGGCCGAAGGCACGCCGCTCAACCGGACGTTGAGGAGTCCCGCCGCAGTTCGGCGAGCCGCAAACCGTACGCGACATCACGAGTGCGGGAGAGATCCCAGAGGTGTTTGTTCTCCGGGTACGCGCTCTGCGACGAAAGCAGCGCGGCCTCGGCATCCTTCGGATCGAGATAGAGACGATGCAGCGCCTCAATATCCGGCGCTTGCTTGAGGCTCTCATAAAGCGGACGGATGATCGCCGTGAGCTCCACCTTACGGCGCCCCATCTCCTGTTTCTGGAACCACTCGAGGGCGCGTTGCCAAGCCTCTTCGGGATTTGGGGTCTCGCTACTCATTATGAGAAAAGTATAACAGGAGTCGGCGGGATAGCTGGACGCGACGGGGGAACGAGCCGAGCTACCGGCTGCCTTTCCATGCGTCGGCCCCGTTTTCATTTGCGCGGCGCCATGCTGTTTGTTATACTTTCGCCGTACCCGCGATCCCCGATAGCTCAATGGTAGAGCGCCCGGCTGTTAACCGGTAGGTTCGAGGTTCGAGTCCTCGTCGGGGAGCCACAGAACCGGTCCCATCAGTTGCGAGAAAACGTAACGGTGGGGCCGGTCACCGTCTCTGGAAGCCTCTTTGGTTAAAGTCCGATGCGTGACCTTACCGCAGTCGTACTGCATTTCCCGCCTAATCCACTCGGGCCGGTCCCACTACACTATGGAGCAGTATCGATAGGGGCCGATACGGCGGCACTCAGGAACCATGGCAAGACACCAACCTGATTGCATCGATGGGAAACATGGGGATAGAGGCTGTGCTGATGCTCGAGGATCCGGTAGACGGCGACGCCTTATATAGCAGAGGTGCAGCGCGTCTTGGCTCTCTCGCCGATGCCCGGCGAAATCGCGGCTGTGGACAACCATAATGTCCATTATCTTGTACGGGTCATGCGGCACAGCACGGAGAGGCGATGCGTACTGCTGTTCTTACCGTACTGCCCGCCGAATCTCACTGGTCTCCGCTGGGACTGGGTACGACTTCCATGACGTCGTAACGCGCTCTACCCTGACAAAGCGCCCAGCCGAGCGGCCGTCCGGGCGGTACGCAACGAAGATCATCGATCGCAGACGAGATCATGGACGTGCTTAGACACCTGCTCCCAGTAGCACGACCCTGTACGTGCGTATCCTCAAGCGCAAGCTATAGCATTACGGTTTGCGGAAAGTGGGCGGCCAAATCCACAGTTCGATGCCGTGCGCGATTGATCCGTTTCACTCTGCGTACGATGGGTACAGCCCTTGGAGCGTGACGACGGGTGAGGTGAAGGATCCGACGTTGACGCGGTTGGCTTGGGAGCGTTGGACTCGAACTGGTGCTGTACGCCGAGCGTAACTTTATACCAAAAGCTCGCTGGAGCGTTCAGTCGAGCAAAGCAGATCGTCGGGTGTTTTCGCACGAAGGACCTCGACCACTATGCAGATCGCCGCCATTGGTCCATGCGGCGCATGACTTGAAGGCGACCACTTTTGAGCCATCACAGTTGGTGCGGTATTGGCGAGTACGCCGCGAACCTGCTTCGTGTACAATTGCAGCCGCAATCTTGGAGATGAACGGTGACCAAGCGCGATGGTATTTTCCCGACGTTCTTCCTGTCCGGCTTCGAGTGCTCCACCTTCGTGTGGCAGGATCAGGGCAGGCGTAACCTCGTCGCGGAGACGAAGCACGCGGAGCATGCGGATGAGGATTACGCTTTTCTGCGTAGTGTCGGCATAGCCGTCGCTCGGGAGGGTATCCCCTGGCCCCTGGTTGACCGGGGCGGGCACTACGACTTCTCGTGCATCGATCCCTTCATCGAGGCGATGAACCGCCACAAGATCGTGCCGATCTGGGATCTGTGCCACTATGGGTATCCCGATGACACCGACCCGTTCGATGCCGATTTCACGGATCGGTTCCGCGCGTATGCCCGTGCGGCGGCTGAGTACGTCATCCCACGCGTCCGCGGGAGCAAGCCGGACCGGCAGTGGCCGAACTTCTTTACACCGGTCAACGAGATAACGTTCTACGGGTTCATGGGTGGTGAGTGGGGCTGGGCAGCGCCGTTCCGTAAGACGAAGGACGATCGGCATCAACTGAGGCTTGCGCTCTGCAAGGCCGATATCGAAGCCGTCGCGGCGATCCGCGAGGTAGACCCCGAGGCTCGTATGGTGCACATTGACCCGCTCATCCTGGTTGTGCCACCGAAGGACCGCCCCGACCTGGCGGACGAGGCCGAGCATGAGACGGAAGAGGACACGTTTTATGCATGGGACACGCTCGCCGGGAAGCGGCACCCGGAGCTGGGCGGATCCCCGGAGATTCTCGACATCGTGGGCGTCAACTGCTATTCGTTCGGCCAGATGGAGTTCAGGGAGCAGGGTCCACACGTGTCGCTGCCACCGGACGACGAGCGGATCAAGCCGCTGGGTGATCTGCTTGCGTTCGCGTGGGAGCGCTACCACCGACCGATGATCGTGGGTGAGACAAGCGGACTGGGCGACGGTCGACCTTCATGGCTGGAGGACATCATCGAGGAATCGCTGGCGGCGGTACGGCGCGGCATCGACCTTCACGGCGTCTGCCTTTTCCCGTCGGTCGATATGCCCAACTGGCACAGCGGGGAGTGGCTGCACAACGGCACTTGTGACCTGGTGGAGCAGGACGGGGATCTCTGCCGCGTACCGTTCGAGCCCTACGTGGCGGAGCTGCGGCACTGGCAGGCACGGCTGAACCGGGCGTCGCAGCTCGATCAGGACCCGCTCGACAGTACGGTCGATCTTGCCGACATCACGGCGGCAGCGGAGCAGCTGCAAATGCACACCGACCAGGATTGGCACTAACTGGGCAGTAGAGCTTTCCAGCCCAGGCAATCAGGGGTACGGGCCATCGCAATATGGCACCGAGGGTACCAGCCGCGCGCCGGGTGAGCCAACACATCCGTAAATGCGCCACGGGCGAACTGACTGGGATGCGCACCAAGGGCCCTGACGTGCCTACCGCGTGCTTTCCGAACGCGCCTGCCAGCCGGCGGGATGGTCTCGTCGGGCCCGGTGATACAAGGCGAGTACCGGCAGCAACCAGGTGGTGCCGAGCAGCCAGCCGCCCAGCACATCGCTGACCCAGTGCGCCCCTGCGTGCACCCGCGAGAGTCCGATCAACACGGTGAGCACCCCAATAGAGGCTACCAACGCCGTGCCTATCCGGCCAGGACGGATGGCTTGTCGTTGTTCCCACGAGGTGCGCTATCGCGCCCAGGGTGGCGAGCGCCACCCCACCACACTGAGTATGACGTGCCGCTGGGGTAACCGTAACCGCCTGCCCGGTCGTACACCCGTATCAGTGCCTCTGTCGGGCGGGGACGCTCGACGATCGGGGCCAGGATCACCTCAGCCACGAAAGTTGCGCCGAGGGCGGCTACGAGCAGCAGAACCACCGGACACCACCGCCGCCTCCAGGATGCCTACTAGTACGGCGACGACCGGAAGAAGCCACGCGGCATCGCCGAGCACGCCGAGCAGCGACCCGGCTGCGCCCGTGGCGGCAGCGCCTGCTGAAGTGCGCGGCCGAGGGCCAGGTCCCCGGGAAGCGGCCCGGACTGATATGCGGCGAACGCCAGAAGCAGACCCGCCACCAGGCAGATCGTCCACAGGACGATCAGCACCCAGGGTTGCCAGCTGCTCACGCCTTCGCGCCTCCTGTCTCATGGCTCGACTGATGGTCTGCGATCACACTTGTGCCTCCACCGCGCAGTCTAGCACCGCCTGCAGGCGACCGTACACAAATGCGGCTTGATGCCGCTCAGATCTTCATCGCCAATACATGGTGCCGCTTGTTCGTCCGGCGGACGGACCGATTGTCGGCTGCTGCGGGACTACAAGGCAACTATTGCCTTGTTATAATCCGACTGTCGCTGCTCAAAGCACGTAAGCCTGACTGCATTTTGCGCAGTAAGGCCACTCCCGATGATGGGAACGCCCGTACGAAGTGTGAGGTAACCCCCAACCGATGCTGCTCTCCGCCGAACAGATCGCCACGCTCGCACCCGATTCCCGGTCGGCCACCGCTGGCCGGAAGCTCGATCCTCGGACCACTGGCAGGGCCTCGGGCGCAACGACACCGCGCTTTGGGGTGAGGTGCCGGGTGAGTGCGGTGTACCACACGCGTGTGAGTCTCGCGGACACCGCGACCAAATGCACCTGCCCAAGCCATAAGTTCCCGTGCAAGCACGCCCTTGGCCCTGCTGTTCCTGGCGGCGAGCACGCCCGCCGCCGTGCCCGAAGCCCCGCCGCCGGACTGGGTCGCTGAGTGGCTCGCTAAACGCACCGAGGGCGACAAAACGCCAGTCCAAGGCCAAGGCTCCTGCCACCCGTGCGAAGCGATCCGGCAAGCGGGAAGAACTGGTGCAACAGGGTCTGGCATCGCTTGACCTGTGGTTAGCGGACTTGATACGGAATGGCCTCGCAAGTGTGGAGACCCAACCGATTAAGTTCTGGGAGGCGCAAGCGGCACGGATGGTGGACGCGCAGGCACCGGGAATCGCGGCTCGATTGAAGGCGATGGCCGCCATTCCGCACTCCTCCCCTGACTGGCCGGCTCGGCTGCTCGACGCGCTCGGTCGGCTCGCACTCTTGACTGAGGCCTATCGCAACCGGGAATCGCTCGATCCCCTCCTCCAAGAAGACGTGCGGCACGCAATAGGATGGACCCTTTAACCAGGAGGAAGTACTGCAGCGTGGAGAGGTGGTCAGAGACGAGGGCTCTGCCTGGCCGGCACGTCACGGGCGACGATCGGCTAAGGACCAGATTCACGCACCTGCTGGGTCGCGAGACGGGCTGCCTGGCGCTCGTGCTGCATTTTTCCGCAATGGGGCGGCCCTTCAAGGAAGAGTCGCCCCTTCCCGGCGCACCAGCATGCAGAGGTAGTCTACTGGCCAAGTGCCTACCCACAGCGAGCGCTGGTGAGCGCCGCGCTTATCGCCCCAGTCTCGATCACGGACACACTGCCCGGCGCCGAGTCGATCGGAAGTTACCTCCGAGAGGTCGCGCTCGCCACCGCCCGTCGGCCATGGACTGGACCGCTTCGGCTGCGTGCTGCGTGAGGTAACGCTTCTGCGGACGGAAGATGGTGTGGTGGGTGCGCGATCACGAAGGGTGCGCGCTGCCACTCTCCTTGGGACCACTGGGATCTCCTTGCGCTCTCGGGCGGAAGTCCCGTCGACCTTGCGGGGAGTGGAATGGTGACGCGCTGCTCCCGCTTGGCGTGCTCACAAACGGCGCATATCGGTTAGTCGGAGAGCAGCGATGATGCGGCGACAAACCGGCGACACCCTCCTGAGTGTCGCCCTCGCCGGGACGTCACGAGCGACGTGCGGCCCGGTCCGAACCGGCACGACGCTCGACGAGCTGATAGAGAAGCTGTCTGGCGTCGAGCCGGAGCGGGTGCTCCTACTCGCGGCCGGGGCGCGTGCGGTGTACCGGAAGGCGGGTCTTCGCCCAGGCACCCTGCCACAGGCGGTACCCGCACCCCTGGAGCACGTACCCGCCTGCCCGCCACGCGTGGCAGATCTCCTAGGCCAGCTCCTCAGTCAGAAGGGCGACGCCCTATTAGTGGAGGCTCTGGAACGTCTGCGCCAAGCGGGTATGCGGGTACCTTTTGAGTTGCTGCCCGCTTTGCTCTCACTGCGCGGTACGGCGCTGCGTTCCGCACTCCTACCGATACTTGGGCAGCGAGGCATCTGGCTCGCCGCACAGAATCCGGAATGGAGGTGGGTCCAGGATCACATACTACCGGAAGCATCCGCTGGGATTGAGGTGCAACTTGCCGCGTGGGAGGACGGCGCTCCCCCGCAGCGGCTCGCAGCCCTTCGCCGCGTACGGACGGAAGCACCCGAGCAGGCGCGCGCCTGGATTGTTTCTGCCTGGCGGGGCGAGAAAGCAGAGTTTCGCCGTGAGATGCTTGAAGCCCTCACCGAGGGTCTCTCGCAGGCGGATGAGCCGCTCCTGGAGAATGCGCTGGACGATCGCAGCGCGAACGTCCGTGCCCGTGCGGCTGGCCTCCTGGCGCGCATGACGGGCTCCGCGCTCTCCGTACGAATGCGGGATCGCGCCGGCGCGCAGCTCCGCTATGAGGCACCTAAGCAGGAACCGTGGGGATTGCGAAGGATTGCGAGTAGCCTCGGCCGCGGCGGTCAGCGGGGCTCGCTCCACGTCCGGCCACCGGAATCGCTACCAGACGACTGGATTCGAGACGGCATCGCGGCGAAACCGCCGCAGGGGATCGGCGAGCGCGCTTGGTGGATGCAGCAGATCCTGGGGCTCGTCCCGCTGAGTCACTGGAACGATGCGCTTGGTGCCGATCCCAGGGAACTGGTTCGGGCCGCCGCAGGTAACCCCGAGTGGGGCGCGGTCGTCCTCAATGGTTGGGCACACGCCCTCGCGCTGGACGCCGGCGACGCGTGGGCTGCGGCATTGTGGGAGAGTTTTCGCAGCCGGTACGATACAAGTAAGGATGCTGGAGACCGGACGCTCGCGTGGACCTCGCTGGAACTGGTACTGACCCATATGTCGGCGGACAAGCTGGAGCCTCGGCTGCGCCAAGAACTGGTCGCTGCGAGCGGGAAACCCACCGTCCAACAGACAGCTAGGGGTCCCGAGGTCAGTATCGACTCTATGAGCCGAGCCTGTTCACAGGGGCTGCAAGTCATTAGGCAGCCCTGGAGTGCGGACCTCGGCGCGACCTACCTCCGGTCGTTACGCAAGTACCTCGCCGGTGCACGCGGAGTGAAGTCGCTTTCTCCCGGTTCATGGATGGGTACCATACCCGTTGCCGCTTTTGCCCTGCCACCATCTTGCTTCGATCAGGCACTGGAGCCAATGAACCTTCGCGAAACAGACGACTGGTTGTGGCAGCGGTGGCACACTGAGATCGGGACCTTCCAGTTTATCATCCGGTTACGAAAGCAGATTGCAGAGGAGATACACGCGTGAGTATCCAAGCGGGCAACGGTCACGGCACGGGAACCGGTCCAGAGGGCGTAGTGCTCCGACGGCACGCCGAGCATGAGTATGCGGAGGAGCTGGAACAGCTCGCTCGCGACGACGACCGACAGCGCCCCCCCAACTGGCAGCTCTCGCCCTGGGCGGTGCGCAC
>JAUJMR010000002.1:180424-182909 GCA_030446765.1 Chloroflexia bacterium | reverse complement strand
TGAACACCGAGGTGCAGGCGCGCAAAGGCTTCAACGTGATCGCGACCGCGAATAACCGCGACAAGGGCGTGAACGAGCTGTCCAGCGCCCTGATGCGCCGCTTCAACACCGTGGTCCTGCCGGTGCCTGAAAGCCTCGAAGAAGAGGTCCAGATCGTCGACCAGCGCGTCGTGAGCCTGGGCCGTGCGCTGGAACTGCCCGCCGAGAAGCCCGCGCTCGAAGAGATCCGGCGCGTTGTCACGATCTTTCGGGAGCTTCGTGACGGCGTCACCGTTGATGGCAAGACGAAGTTGAAGTCGCCGAGCGGCACGCTCTCGCCAGCAGAGGCGATCTCCGTGATGACGAGCGGCCTCTCCACCGCCGCGTACTACGGCGACGGTTCCGTGCGCGCGAACGACATCGCGGCGGGACTCACCGGCGCGATAATCAAGGACCCGGTACAAGATCGCTTGGTGTGGCTGGAGTATCTTCAGACCGTGGTCAGGGAGCGGCGGGACTGGAAGGACCTGTACCGCGCCTGTCAGGAGATGCTGTAGCAGGTGACGGTGCACATCTTCGGCATCCGGCACCATGGGCCGGGGTGCGCGCGTTCTCTACGCGACGCGCTCTGCGCGCTCGAACCGGACATAGTTCTGGTCGAGGGACCTCCCGATGCGCACGCGGTCTTACCGGCGCTCATCCGGCCCGGGATGACGCCACCGGTTGCGCTGCTGGTGTATGCGCCCGATAGCCCCCAGGACGCCGTGTACTACCCCTTCGTGCACTACTCCCCCGAGTGGCAGGCGCTAGCCTACGCACTCACCCGCGGGATTCCCGCCCGGTTCATCGACCTGCCTCAGGCGTACCAGCTCGGACAGCGAAGCAACGAAGAACCACAAACTTCGGCGGATGTAGCGCCCGGTACAGACGCCACAGGGGAGGAGCAGCCCGCCGACACAAAACCGACGATCGAGGAGGATCCAATCGGGCAGCTTGCGCTTTCGGCAGGCTACACGGACCGCGAGTTGTGGTGGGAGCACCAGATCGAGCAACGGCGCGACGCGGTGGGTCTGTTCGATGCGATTCTGGAAGCGATGACGGAACTCCGTGCGCAAGCCCCGAAGCCGGAGGGCAGGGAGGCACAGCGGGAGGCGTGGATGCGTCGCACCGTCAGGGAAGCGCAGGCTGAGGGTCATGACAGGATCGCGGTCGTCTGCGGCGCGTGGCATGCGCCCGCAATCGTCGGCGGCACAGCCGGCGCGGACGCGAAGTTGCTGACCGGACTCAAGAAGGGCAAGGTAGAAGCGACGTGGGTGCCCTGGACGAACTCGCGCCTTTCCTATCGCACGGGATACGGCGCGGGCATTGAGGCACCCGGCTGGTACGAGCACCTCTGGAGTTCTCAGGATCATCTCGCCGCGCGCTGGGTGGCACGCAGCGCGCGCCTGCTCCGGGACGAGGATCTGGACGCGTCCTCCGCGAACGTGATTGAGGCGGTGCGGCTTGCGGATGCACTGGCGGCGATGCGGACACTCCCGATGCCGGGACTGGCCGAGTTGCACGAGGCGATTCAGACGGTCTTGTGCAACGGCGACCTGGCGCCGATGGCGTTGATTCGTGAGAAGCTCGAGATCGGCGAGCGCCTGGGCGAGGTTCCGGACGACACACCAACCGTCCCGCTCGCACGCGACCTGGCCGCCTTGCAGCGCTCGCTGCGGCTGAAGCCCTCGGCTGAGCTGAAGCCCCTTGACCTGGACCTCAGGCGTGATATCGACCTTGCTCGGAGCAGACTGCTACACCGGCTCCGCCGGCTGGGAATATCATGGGGGCAGCCGGAGCGCGCCGCAGGAAAGGTCAGCACCTTCCACGAGCTCTGGCGGTTGCAATGGCAGCCGGAGTTCGCGGTAGCCTTGATCGAGGCGAGCGTGTGGGGGAACAGCGTCGAGACCGCGGCAACAGCACGCGCGATTGACGATGCGAACCGCGCGCCGGACCTACCCGCACTAACCGCCCTGCTCGACGCCACGATTCTGGGCGGGCTCCAGCCTGCGACAGATCACGTCCTGGTGCGCGTGCGGGACCAGGCTGCGGTGAGTGCGGATGTACTGCATTTGATGAACGCCCTCCCGCCACTCGCGCGGGTTGCTCGGTACGGCGATGTGCGCGGCTCCGGCGCGACGCAGGTAGATCCCGTGATCGCTGCGCTCTTCGAGCGCGCGCTTGTCGGTTTGCCCCTCGCGTGCCGGAACGTGGACGACGAAGCGGCCGGGAAACTGGCGGAGGGGATCGCGGCCGTGCAGGAGAGCGTCGTGCTCCTCGACCGAGCAGAGCAGCGCGAGTCGTGGACTAACACGCTCACGGTTATTGCCCACGCAGAGGGGGCACACGGTCTCCTTCGGGGCTGGGCCTGCCGACTCCTGCTGGAGGGTGGGGCGCTGGATGCCGGGGAGTTGCAGCGGCTGGCGGGACTGGTGCTCACTCCCGTGACGCCGCCCACACAGGCTGC
>JAUJMR010000002.1:162208-180324 GCA_030446765.1 Chloroflexia bacterium | reverse complement strand
TGCCCGTGCTCGCCCAGATACTGGGAGTACCACTGCATGATTGATGAGGGGACCACGCAGCAAGAGGAAAGGCTCAGGCGCTGGCGGCTCGTGCTTGGAGGCGAAGCAGGCGAGAGTCTCGGCGTGCCCGGCCTGGCGGGCGGAGACCTCGGGATGGACCGGGTGCTTGAGGCGCTGTACGGTGGCGATCAGGGGCCAGGCAGCCTCGGAGCGTCCTCCCCCCGCGTGGCGCGCTGGCTCGGCGACATTCGGACGTACTTCCCGTCGAGCACGGTTCGCGTGATGCAGCAGGATGCACTGGAGCGGCTCAACCTGCGGCAGATGCTGCTCGAGCCCGAGATGCTTGAGTTGGTGGAACCGGACGTACAACTCGTCGCGAACCTGCTCACCCTCAGTCGCGTGATACCGGAACGGACTAAGGAAACCGCGCGCCACGTGGTACGCACCGTGGTTGAGGAGGTGGAGCGCAAGCTCGCGTACCGGATGGTCGAAAGCGTGCGCGGCAGCCTGAACCGGGCAACGCGCTCCTACCGCCCACGTCCCAATGAGATCAATTGGGACCGGACGATCCGGGCAAATCTTCAAAACTACCTGCCGGACCGGGGCACCATAATAGCCGAGCGACTGATCGGACACGGGCATCGGCGTCGACAATCCAGCCTGCGCGACATCGTGCTGTGCGTGGACCAGAGCGGCTCGATGGCTACCTCCGTCGTGTACTCGGGCATCTTCGGCGCGGTGCTCGCTTCCATCCGTGCCGTCAGCACCCGCATGGTCGTCTTCGACACCGCGGTTGCCGACCTCACGGAGGACCTGCACGATCCGGTCGATCTGCTGTTCGGCGCCCAGCTTGGCGGCGGTACGGATATTAACCGTGCGCTCGTATACTGCCAGGGGTTGATCACCCGACCGGCCGATACGGTGCTCGTGCTGATCACCGACCTTTACGAAGGTGGCGATGCAAAGGGCATGCTCAAGCGCGCCGCTGATCTGGTGGGCAGCGGCGTCCAGGTGATATGCCTCCTGGCGCTCTCCGATCAAGGCGCGCCCTCGTACGACCATGCGAACGCCGCCGCGCTCGCAGGCATCGGTGTACCGACGTTTGCCTGCACGCCTGACCTCTTCCCGGACCTCATGGCCGCCGCCATACAGAAGCAGGATCTGACCCTGTGGGCGGCCAGAAACGACGTGGTCACCGCGCGCGGTGAGTAACCCTTTGCTCATCGGTTGGCGCCACGTGCTTTCAGCCACAGCGGACGGTATATGCGCTTATCCGACCGGGCAACGCCCTCTAGCGTTTCCCCGCCCGACCGCGCGTGTTGACGATCACCACGCCAAGCAGCGTGAGCGCGCCACCGAGAAGGGACAGGCCGGACGGCGTCTCCCCGAGCCAGAGCCAGGAGATTGGAATCGTGAGCGGCGAGACGAGGTACAGGAAGCTCGCGGCGGTGGAGGCCGGCACGCGCGAGAGCACGTGCGCCCAGGTGATGTACGCCACAGCAGAGGGGAACAGTCCCAGGTAGAGCGCTGCAAGGGTAGAGCTCGCTGGCGCTGATCGCACTGCTTCGAACAGGCCGGGCAGGAAGACAAGCAGCGGGACAGTGCCGGCCCACATCGCGCAGGCTGTGAACTGCAAAGGAGTGTAGCGCTGCATATACGGCCGCTGGAGGATCGCGTACAAACTGAACGCGAATGCCGCGCCGAGCAGAAGTAGCGCACCCGGCTCGAAGCTCAGCCCTCGCCGCTCGCCGACGCCGATGATCGCGGCACCGAAGAAGCTCACGCCGATTCCCGCCCAGCCCGCCGCTCGCAGGCGCTCGCCCAAAAAGGCCGTAGCGAGCAGCGCCGTGAAAACAGGCGCGGTGTTCACGAGCAGCGCGGCGGAACCGGCGGTGACGGTCGTCTCGCCAACGTTGAGCGCAAGGTGATACGTGGTGATGCCCAGCAAGCCAGCAAGGACCAGTGGCGGCAGATCCCGGAGGCGCGGCAGGTGTAGGCGAACCACGCCCGCGTATCCAGCGAGTGCAATGGAAGCCACGATGAAGCGTAATACGGTGAGGTGACCGGGGCCGTAGCCCTGGAGTCCGGCGCGCACCCCGGCGAACGCCGACGCCCACAGAAACACCGTCAGGCCCAGGCTGATGCGTGGGTTCACCGCGCCGCCCAGCGGTCGCGTAGCGAGCGGCGCAGGAGCTTGCCCGACCCGGTCCGCGGCAGTTCGGCCACGAACTCGATCTCGACGGGCACCTTGTATCCCGCGAGCCGCTGCCGGCAAAACTCCTGTAGCTCCTCGGCGGAGACTCGGTGACCAGGCCGGAGCCCGACACTCGCCACGGGCACGGCGCTCCAGCGGGCATCGGGTCTGCTGGTCACACCAGCCTCCAACACTGCGGGGTGGGCGAGCAGCGCGGCTTCAACCTCGGCGGGATACACGTTCTCGCCGCCCGAGACGATCAGGTCGTCGCGACGGTCGAGGACAAAGAGATAGCCGTCCTCATCGAGCTGCCCCAGGTCACCCGTGCATAGCCAGCCGTCCGGCGTGCGGCCCGTTTCCGGTGGATGGTTGTGATACCCGGGGGAGACGTTCGGCCCACGCAACTGGATCTCCCCCGCTTCGATGCGAAGCTCGGTCGGCAGGAGCGGCTTCCCCGCCGATCCGGGCTCACGTAGCGCTTCCTCTGGTGCGAGGGTAACTGCTTGTGACGCGGTTTCCGTCATGCCATACGTCTGAAGCACCGGCAAACCGATCCGCGCGCATTCCTCAAGCAGCGAAAGTGGCGCCGGGCCACCGCCGAGCAGCACCGCGCGCAGGCTCGCCGGAAAACGCCGGTCACCGCGCTCATCCAGCATCCGCCGCAGCATCGCGCTCACCCCACTGACGAGCGTCACACCACGGTCGATGGCGTCGTTCACTGCAGCAGGGTCAAAACGAGGTTGCACCACGACGGGCGTGCCGTAGATCGCGCTCCGCATGAGGATCGCGAGCCCGCCGACGTGGTAGAACGGCAGCACGGCGAGCCACCGGTCGTCGCGTTGGACGCCGAGGTTCACGGCGGAGCCAGTTGCGCTCCAGAAGTGATTGGCATACGTGAGGATCGCTCCTTCGGCCGGCCCGTTGTACCCGATGTGTAGACGATCCCGTGCACCATCGAGAGGTCCATCAGACTCGCGGCAATGTGCGTATCCTCCCCGTGGTCTGGTGCACTCAATCTCTCGATGGGCAGGGCAGGGACTGCCGCGATCCGAGCCGTTTCCATCCGCTGGCGGCGTTCGACTCATCGTACACGAGCAGATGAACACTCGCATCGCGCGCCTGCCAGTCCAGCTCGCCGGTGGCCAGCCGCGTGTTCAGCGGGACCAGGACGGCCCGAAGCCGGATGAGCGCGTGGACGAGCAGCACGTAGTTCGGTCCGTTCGCGAGGAGAACGCCCACGGGCTCACCGGTCCGAACACCAGCCGTCGCGAGCCGCGCGGCCATCGCACCCGTCCTGCGGTCCAACTCCGCCCAAGACCACCGGACATCATCGGCGACCAGTGCAGTCCGGTCCGGCGTTGCCCGTGCATGGTGCGAGAGCCAGTCGGGCACCAGGATGCCACTCATTCCGCGCCACCGTGCAGCAGGAGATCGCTATAACTGGCGGACACGGCTTGCTGCTCCTCCAGCCGGAGCGCGCGCTTCACCAACTCGTGCTCCGCTTCAGCCTCGACTGCGTCCTGGCCGTGCAGCACCGTCTCCAACTCGACGAAGCTGCCCAGTCCTGCCACCTGGTCGAGGTGAATGCGCGTCGCGCCGTATAGGAAGAGCTGTCTGTTCTTGGAGACCGTGACGAGCACGCCGAATGCAGAACGCAACAACGATAGAATCGACGGCACATCATCGACGCGGGAGAGGTGGTACTCGGAAAGGCGGCTCACTGGCGCGTCCGGACGGTGGTAAAAGATCAGCATGCCGTGCGCTGCGCCCTCCGCCTGCCGAAGCTTCAACCTGCCCTCCGGTACGCGAAAGTACGTGTCTACGTCGCGGCTCGTACCAGCCTCGCGCGCACCCAGCTGACGCGCATAGCACCCGGCGGCGGCGAGATCAGGGTACCGCGTCTTGATTTCCAAGTTTCTTAGCGCCTGCACCGCTGACGGATCGTCGGTTGAGTTCACAGCAGCAGACTCACGGCAAACAGCATGCCATACAGCAGGTGCAGGCGGCCGGTAGCGCGCAGCATCTTGTTCAAGGTAGGGCCGTCCTCGTGGACGAGTACCCCGCGCACGGCACGCACGGCGAGCGGAAGCGAAAGCCACGGCAGCAGCGCCCATGCCGAGAGCAGACTGGCAAACCACAGCAACGGGGGGACCAGATACGCGACAACGAAAAAGAGCACGTATTGCACCCGCGTGGCACGGCGGCCGATGCGCGTCGCGAGCGTCCGCTTCCCCACCGCCCTGTCCGTGTTGATATCACGTACGTTGTTCACCACCAGGATATTGGTGACAAGCAGCCCCACGGGGATCGCAGCCCACCACGCGAGCACGTCTACCGTGCCTGCGTGCAGGTAATACGTGCCCGCCACCGCGACCAGCCCGAAAAACACGAACACGAACAGGTCCCCCAGTCCGTTGTACCCCAGGGGATACGGTCCGCCGGTGTATGCCAGCCCCGACAGTATGGAGAGTACCCCGATGATGAGGATCGGCCAGCCACCGACGAAGACGAGGTAGAGGCCGATAAGCGCCGAAGCGCCGAAGCAGAGCAGGGTTGCGAGCAGGACCTGCTGCGGCGTTGCCACGGCGTTCTGAATGAGGCGTTTCGGCCCCAGCCGCTCCGCCGTGTCCGCACCCTTCTGATGGTCGAAATAGTCGTTCGCGAGATTGGTGCCTATCTGTATCAGCACGCTCGCGCCAAGCGCGGCCAGGAACGGCCCGAGCCGGAAGAGACCGTCGCGCGTGGCCGCCGCAGTGCCGACGAGCACCGGAACGACCGCGGCGGGGAGGGTTGCGGGGCGTGCGGCGGCGAACCAGGCGCGCAAGGTACCGGGCTTACTCAGAACGCACCCCGACATTTACAGGTATGAAACGCCTGCACCGTAGCGTAACGGATTAGCATGGGGCGGGCACTCACCATCCCTTGCGGGCGGCTATGCCGTACATCAGGGGGATTGGCGGCACACCTTCGGGCGGTGCAAAGCGGCCTTCAGCGAGGATGTTCATTGCGGGAAAATGTGCGGAGTTCGTGTACGGGTACTCCCGCAGTGCGGTGAGCACGAGCCCCGCATCCAGGAGTGCGGTCACAATGTCCCCGATCCCCCAGATAAACTCATGCACCGGGTGCGGATTCTGGAAGTCCTGCACGCCCGGCAGCGGCTTATCAGGGTCGGTGATCTTCATCTGCATCGCCACATAGTCCCCAATACCGTCCGGAAACGTCGTTGGTTGAGAAGGACCGAAATGGGAGTATGGAAACTTGAGCGTCCAATCGTCGTCGAGCATCAGCCACACCGGGTGAAAATCTACGACGACAAACCGACCGCCGGGCTTGAGGACGCCGGCTATCCCCCGCGCCCAGGTTGCGAGGTCCGACAGCCAGCAGATCGCGCCATACGAGCAGAACGCGACATCGAAGCGTTGATCGCCTCGCGCAGTCTCCTCCAGCCAGTCGTAAACATCGGCGCGTTGAAAGGTCGCCGGCACCCCGGTCTCCGCCGAGAGCCTGCGAGCAAACTCTATCGCGGTGTCGCTTATATCCACGCCGGTGACGTGCGCACCTAACTGCGCGAGGCTGAGGGTGTCCTGGCCGGAGTTGCACTGCAGGTGCACCACCGCAAGATCACGTATGTCGCCGAGCAGATTGCGCTCCTCCGGATGGAGAGGCTGCTCCCGCTCGCGATAGCGACGTGCCTGGTCGCCCTTGTGACTGTTGTGTGCGTCCGTGGCGGCGTTCCACGAGCGCCGGTTCTCCTCATGCAGTATCCGGTCCGGTGCCATCCGCTATATCTCCTGCTCGAAGAGTTGTCCTACCCGGACCTCGAAACCGGGCAGGACATCGGCGCCCGACAGGACATCCTCCGGTCCAAGCTCCACAACGCCATCCGCACCGTGGACGATCACCGATCGGCCTTCTGGCCAAACGACCCAGACTAGCCGGGTGCCCGCCGCAAGATACTCCCGCACCTTAGCCTGCACGTCGCTGAATCGGTCGTTCGGCGAGACGATCTCTACCGCGAGATCTGGGGGGACAGGGCAGAAGCTGCGGATCATACCTTCCCGAGGAGCCGACCACGACTCACAAACGAAACATCGGAAATGCGCACGATATCTGGATCGCGTGTGATGATGTAGCTGACGCCATCTGTGAACGACAACACCGAGTCTGTGCTCTCACGTATGGGCCTCGATAAGGCGGAACAGTAATCCTACGATGAAGCCGTGCAAGGCATTCCAGCACCAGGCACCTCGATCAACTCTCCTTCCACAAGCTCATAGCGCTTGCCGGGACCTCCGACATGGTCCAGAGCTCTTCGGCAGTGAGCCGCTGCTTGACGGTCATCATCTCCTCCTTTCGCACGGACAGCGCTAAGTCGGTCGGCCTCTATGGCTGTCGAGGAAACTTCGTGAAATCGGGCTTGCGCTTCTCGAGGTAGGCGCGGTGTCCCTCCTTGCCTTCCTCCGACATGTAGTACAGCATCGTGGCATTGCCCGCGAGGTCCTGGATTCCGGCGAGACCGTCGGTGTCGGCATTGAAGGCACTCTTGAGGAAGCGCAATGCGATGGGACTCTTCTCCAGAATCTCTCGCGCCCATTGTATCGCCTCATCGTGCAGGCGCTCCAGCGGCACCACTGTATTCACGAGACCCATCTCGAGCGCCTCGTGTGCGTCGTACTGCCGACAGAGATACCAGATCTCCCGCGCCTTCTTGTGTCCGACAACGCGCGCCATATAGGTCGCGCCGTACCCGGCATCGAAGCTACCGACGCGCGGACCGGTCTGCCCGAAGCGGGCGTTCTCAGCGGCGATGGTCAGGTCGCAGATGAGGTGCAATACATGACCGCCGCCGATGGCGTACCCGGCGACGACGGCGATCACGGGCTTGGGGAGGTACTTTATCTGCTTCTGAAGGTCGAGAACGTTCAGGCTCGGCATTTTATCATCGCCCACGTATCCCCCATCGCCTCGAACCTTCTGGTCACCGCCGGAACAAAACGCCAGGTCACCCGCACCAGTGAGCAGCACCACGCCGACCTGCGGGTCTTCGCGCGCGTCCGAGAAAGCATCCATCATCTCGGCCACGGTCCGGGGACGAAACGCGTTGCGCACCTCGGGCCGGTTGATCGTGACGCGCGCGATGCCCTCCGCCTTCTCGTACAGGATGTCCTGATACTCTCGCGCCGTTTGCCACTCTACCGCCATTCGATCTCCTCCCGGCTGTTCCAGCCCGGTAACTGTCCCCACAAGAACTCCACCACCCGATGCACAAATGCTTCCGGTTGCTCCAGGTGCACCGCGTGACCTGCGTCCGGGATTATGGCGGCCCCAACCCGCGGCAACCGCTCCCACATGCCTTCCAAGAGCCCCCGGTACTTGGCGTCGTGCTCGCCCGCAAGCAACAGCGTGGGCACACCAACAGCGCCAAGCCGCTCCCACAGGGGTCCTGCGCGGCAGCACCTATGCCTCGCAAGCTATTCGCCAACCCGGTGGGGCTGTTGTTCAACCGCTGCGACCGCAATGCGGCTCGGACCGCCTCAGGCAGAACGCGCTGCGTCTCGAATATCGGGGTGTCCTCCCACCGTCGTACGAACGCCGGAACGCCCTCCCGCTCGATGGACATCGCGAGCTCCTCATCGCGCGCCGCTCGGTTCCGCCGCTCCATAGGATCCGCGATGCCCGGCGAAGCGCTCTCTAGAACGAGCGCGGCCACTCGGTCGGGGCATTCCACCGCGAGGTGGAGTGCCAGCCGGCCGCCCATGGAATAGCCCAGCACGGCGGCTCGGCTATGGCCAAGCGTGTCCAGTACTGTGGAGATGTCCTCACAAGCGCATTCCATCCGATACCGCTCGGAATCGGCGGGCGCATCTGACTGGCCGTGGCCGAGGAGATCAATGGAGACGATCGAGTGGCCGCTCCATCCTCCCTTCGCCGGAGCGAGCGCCCGGATACGTTGCACGTGGGGGTCCCAACTCCGCGTGCTGCCCGTGAAACCGTGAAGCAGCAGGAGGGGCGGCCCCTCGCCGTGCACCTCGACGTTGTATCCAGCGCCGTTTACCATCAGGCGCACTATGGCGTGGCCTCGGCACAGACGCCGGCCTGCAGCGCCTCGGCGACGGCAGCCCACACATCACGGTGCAGCCGAACGTTCCCCTCCCGATCGGTGCGCACTTCGACGACGGTGAGCCCCGGACTTGCGATCCCGCGCACCATCGCGGCGCGGAAGTCGGACCACGTATCCGCCCGCATATAGTCCCCACCATACAGCCGCACGGCATCGCGGAAGTCGAGCCCATGTGGAGTGCCGTACAGTGTCTCGAAGTGCTCGCGGTGCTCCGCCTGGGGTAGAAAACTGAAGATCCCGCCGCCGTCGTTGTTGATCAGCACGATTGTCGCGTTCAGGCCATACTGCTTCGCAGCGAGCAGTCCGTTCATGTCGTGATAGAAGCTCAGGTCGCCAATCGCCAGGACGAGCGGCCCCGTGCACTCGACGCCCGCACCCAGCGCCGTGGAGATCACACCATCTATTCCATTGGCCCCTCGATTGCACAGCGTGCGGATCGCCGTATCCGTCGCACCGAAAAACGTGTCGAGGTCGCGAACGGGCATGCTGTTGCCGACGAACAGCGTCGCGCCGTCGGGCAGCAACCCGCGAAGCTCGGCGAAGATCCTGCCCTCGAACATTCCGGACATTCCGGTCAGAGTGTCCGAGATCGCCCGTTGGGTGCGTGCATGCGCGTCCAGCCATTCCTGGGCCCACCCCATCGACAGGTTTGGTCGTTGCGCCAGCGCAGCGTCGAGCTGGTCACAGAACGCCACCGGGTCCGCGTACACCATCTCGGCGGCGAGCAGCGACGAGTCGCGCCAACCCTCACCGTCATCGACGACGATGTGCCGCGCTTGAGGAAAATGGGCGAGGTACTGTACGAGCGGCTTAGAGGTCGGCATTGCGCCGAAGCGCAAGATGACCTCCGGCTCGTGGGCATCGCACCAAACGGGGTCGCGTAGCGAAGCGTCGTACGTATCGATCACGAGAGAGCGGTCGTGCGGACCCGTGCGCAGGGGAGAAAGCCCATCGGCGAGCACCGGATACCCGAGCCGATGCGCGAGGCGCACGAGGGGTTCGGCCAGCCGTCCGTCATCCTGTGGGCCACTTACAATCAGGCCGCGATGCCGCGCGTCCAGATCCGCGGCCATCTGTCGGATCTGTGTGCTGTCCGGGATTCGCGGCCCGCGGGTCACGCGCACGTACGGCTCTCCATCCGGTCTGTCGCCCACTTGCATACTGGTCACTAAGTCCGCAGGATCGGGCAGCAGTGGCTCACGGAACGGAAAGTTGAGATGCACTGGCCCGGCGGGAATTCCGAGCGCAGCGGCGAATGCCCGGCACGCAGTGACGCGGACGTGACGCTCTATGCCCGGCGAGCTGTCCGGCACGGGCAACTCCGTGTACCAGCGAACGTGCACGCCATACAGGCGGCTCTGATCGATCGCCTGGGGAGCACCGTTGTCTCGGAGTTCCGGTGGGCGATCGGCTGTCAGCACGAGCAGCGGCACACGAGCATACGCTGCCTCAACGACGGCTGGGAAAAAGTTCGCCGCCGCCGTGCCGGAGGTGCACAATAGCACCACCGGGATGCCCGACGCCTTCGCGAGCCCGAGCGCGAAGAACGACCCCGAGCGCTCATCCGGGTGGATCCACACCCTGATCCGCGGATCCTCCGCGAGCACGAGCGCGAGCGGCGTGGAGCGTGAGCCAGGACTGACACACGCGTGGCGCACGCCGCATCGCGCAAGCTCATCCACGAAGGCCTGCGCTACCGCCCTGTTCGCGAGTCCGATGCTCACGTCTGCCCGCCGCCAATCGCTCGCTGCACCGGTTCCAGCTTCAGTTGTGACTCCGCGTACTCGGCGTCGGGGTCGGAGCCGCCGACGATGCCGCAGCCAGCGAACATCGTGGCCTCGCTGCCATCCAGAAGTGCGGACCGGATTGCGACGACGAACTCACCCTGGCCGTGAACATCCATCCAGCCAACCGGCCCGGCGTACCACCCTCGGTCCAGTCGCTCGTGGGCGCGTATGAGCCGCAAGGCTTCGGCGCGCGGCGCCCCACCGACGGCCGGCGTTGGGTGCAGCCGCTCCACGAAGTGCAGCACCGTCTGCCCTTCTGCCGCAAACCCGGTGAGGGGCGTATAGAGATGCTGCACGTTCGACATCTGCAAAAGGACCGGTGCCGGCGGGACCCGGACATGCGAGCACTCCTCGCGCAACGATGCTGCGAGCGCCCGTGTGACAACCGCGTGCTCATCGCGGTCTTTAGAGCTACGCAGCAAATCCTCGCCCAACCAACGGTCCTCGCTCGGATCCGCGCTGCGTGGCCGTGAGCCGGCGATTGAGGAGACTCGTACTTCAGTTACCTTCAACGAGACCAGACGCTCTGGCGTTGCACCCAGGAACGTTCTGCCACCCGCGCCCACGGCGAACACCGTGCAATGGGGATACTCTCGCCGGAGCCGGTCAAGCGTCGGCGTCACGGGAATCGGCTGGCGGGCGCTGATACCGACCGCCCGGGCAAGCACGACCTTCTCTACAGCGCCCTTTCGCACCTCGTGTGCGATGTGCGCCACTGCACTTTTCCACGCCGATGCAGGGCAAAGGTCTCGCATCATAACGCCGCCCATTGCCCGATCATCTGAAAGTGATGGGGTATCGCCGCTCACCGTCCATCGCTGCCTCGACTTCGGACGTCAGGGTTTTGACCAGAAGTTCCGGCTGGTCGCCCGGTTCTACGATCGCGTTGGTCGTGAGCCAGGAACCATCGACTGAGTTCGCAAGCGTGTGCCGCGGCAGCACGAGCATTCCCGCCGGAAAGTGCTCCCAGGTTGCTGTGCTTGGGGTCTCCGGGTCGAATGCAAAGCCGCCGAGCAGGAGCGGTCCGGCACCCCAGGCGTCTACATCATCCAACACGGCATCTGCGAGCAGCGCCTTCCACTCGCGCGCCACCTCCGACGCCCGGTGCGCACCCGGCGACCGCAGCGTGCGGACCGCGCCGACACCAACGAGGGAGTGTCCCGTATCCGGCCGCTCCCAATAGGTGCACCGGGCCTGAGAGTCAGACCACGCGGCGTAAAACCGCAGCGGGTCCGTCATCGGCACGCGCTGCGTGGCACTGACAATTACCGGCTGCTCAGTCGCATTCGCCCGCTCGACGCCGGTGCGAAGCAGCTCGAACAGATGAGGCGTCGCCAAGGCCGTGTCCGGTACAAGCACGCTCACCCGCCTACCTCCCCTGGTCCTTCCGCGATAGTGATCCCCACGCTGCGCAGCAAGAACGTACGGAGCGCGGGATATCGCTGCTCCAGGTCCCCAGGATCATCCGCAAGCACCCAGGCGGTGACCACCTCATTCAGCGCGCCAAACCATGCCTTCCCCGCGATGTGAGTATCGAGCGGCGGTATGACGCCAAGCGCGACCACCTCATCAAGATGTCGCTCTATGAGCCCCGCGAAGTCCGCGTGAATCTCCAGCATGCGCTGGTTAAACTCGCGTCCTGCGCCGAGTGCCTCAACGAGAAAGAGCCGGGCCAGCGGCCGGTGCCCCGCGAACGTTCGGACGACGACAAGGAGCGCCGCATCAAACTTCGCCACCGGGTCCGGTTCCGCCGCCATCGCGGCCTCCGCCCGTCCCTGGAGGAGGTTTGCCATTCGCTCAAGCAGCGCAAGGAAGATCGCTTGCTTGCTGGGGAAATGAAAGTACACACCGCCCTTGGATGTTTCAGCCACAGTCGCGATCTCATCCATCGCCGCGTCACGGTATCCCCGCCGCGCGAACACGTCGAGAGCGGAGTCCATGATCTTCTGCCGCCGCGAAACACTTCTTGCCTGCTCCGTCCGCACCCGAATCTCCCCAGCAATAAACCGACTGGCTCGTCGGTTTCCCTATAAGATTGTACTCCCGACTCCTGGCGGGTGCAATGCCTGTATTGCAGGAGAACGGAACGTTGCAGGGTTTGAAAGGTCGTCACTTTATAGGGCCGGACGTTGGGATCAGGGCACTAGGGCGCCGAGGAAGCCGACAACGTTGCCGGTAAGCAGAAGTGCCAGACCGATCGCGTGGTTGAGAACCCGCCACTGAAGGACTTGGACTCTAACGCGTATCAGCGTAGCAACGGGAGCACGATTGAACCTGGAATACCACCCACTTCTGTTAGCGGCCAGTACAGGAACATGGCGCTCCCGACGACGTTGTCAACCGGGACCGTACCCCAGGCGCGGGAATCGCTACTGCGCGCTCGATTATCGCCGAGCACGAACAACTCACCCTCGGGCACCGTCCAGCGCGTCCTTCCTCGGAGACCGTACGCGTCGGTGGGCGCGTTGCTTGTGTATGGCTCATCCAGCTCCTTGCCGTTTAGCAGAACCTTTCCGCCGCTGAGGCGGATGGTATCACCGGGCAGACCGATAATGCGTTTGATGAGATCGTCACCAGTATTTTCCGGGTGATGGAACACAATCACATCTCCACGCTCCGGCGCGGTGAAAAGGTATCGCTCGCCAGTGCCAGTGTCAGGACCGAGGGCCGCGGCTGCGAGTGGGCTGTCGTTCTCGATACGCCAGTATGCCGCTTTGTTGACGAATAGCCGCTCGTTTGGCTGGAGACTCGGCTGCATGCTACGGCCATCTACGAGGTATGACTGGACGACCGCGTGGACAGCAAAGAATATCACCACGGTGAGAACAACGGTCTCTACCAGCTCACGCACCCAGCCGCCGGCCTTGCGGCGCTTCTCCTTCCTCGCGGCATCAGGATGTGAATCAGCGCCTTGCCCTGGCTCGCTCGCCGGCGATTGCCCGGTTGCGTGCAACGCGGGATTCCCCTGCTCGGCATTCCGTGTGTCTATGGCCGTGCCGCCGGGGGCTTAAGGTAGTCTTCCAGCACCTTGCGCGCGACGGGAGCCGCGATCTCGGAGCCTTCGCCCGCGTCCTCCGCCTCGACTGCGACCACGACCTTCGGGCTCGTTGCGGGTGCGTAGCCGACAAACCACGCGAACGGATCCTTCTTATCCTGTTGACCGGTGCCCGTCTTCCCCGCGACGGAGATCGCGGAGTCCTTGAATACCTGCGTGGCCGTGCCGTTCTCCGCGTTGGTCACGGTGCGGAGACCCTGTTGCAGGAACTCCACCGTCCGCTGGTCCACGGGCGCCTTGCCAATTGCCTCCGGCTTGTACTGCTTAACGATCGTGTTGCTGTTTTCAGCGGATACGATGCGATCAATGAGCAGGGGCTTGTAAATCGTCCCGCCGTTGCCAATCGTCGCGTATACCACAGCCATCTGGAGGGGAGACGCGCGCATGCTGCCCTGCCCAATGGCGAGGTTGACGTTGTCGCCATGGGCCCAGTACGGGTACGGTACGCCCGGACCGGGTACCTGTCCGGCCGCCTCATCCACCAGGCCCTCTACTTTGAATGACTTCCCGAGGTGCCATTTCTTGGCGTGTTCCGTCAGGTAGTCCTGGTCACGCAGGTACAGTTCGTATCCAAGGTCGTAGAATATCGTGTCGACGCTTTCCGTTATGCCGTCGATGAGCTTGACGTACCCGTGCCCCCCTTCTTTCCAGTCTCGACGAACGGGGCGGCCCAAGCGATCCCAGGTGCCCGTGCTGTACCAGGTCCGATCCAGCTTCGGCAGGTTTGCGGCGATAGCGGCTGCCATGGTGATCGGCTTGAACGTGGACGCGGGTGGGAACGAGGAGCCAGTCGCGCGGTTCTGGAACGGGTTCTTTCCTGCCTTGCTAGTAAGCCGCTTGTATTCTTCTGCCGGGAACCCGACAACGAACTTGTTCGGCGATCGAACGTCGGCTTGAACGCTGGGAACGAAGAGCGAGTCGATCTGGAACGGGTTCTTTCCCGCCTTGCTCGTCGGTATTCGCCGGGAACCCGACAACGACGCTCCGAACGTCGGCAGGCTGGCAAGGGCGAGGATCTCCCCGTTTGTCGGATCGAGAGCAACGACGCTCCCTGCGACCGGTCCCTTGCGAAGCTTAACGCTTGCGAGGTCCTGCTCCGCCTTGCGCTGCAACTCCAGATCTATATTGAGATAGATGTTATTTCCTGGCCGGTATGGCTTTTCCTTGACAGTCTGTACTTCTACTCCGTCCGGATCCACAATGAAGACCTTGCCGCCCGGATCGCCGCGCAGATGCGGCTCGCCCCAAGCCTCCAGTCCCGCCCGGCCGATCACGTCAGATGCGGTGTAGTTCGCGTACTCTGGCTTCTCGAGATCTTCCGCGAACACGCCGGTCACGTACCCGAGGACCTGGGCCATTACTGGACCCTGCGGATACACGCGACCAAGCCGCTCGCTGAATCGGACACCAGGGATCTTCCCGAGTTGCGACTGCAACTGCTTCGACCGCTCCGGCAGCAGGTCGCGGATGGGCCAGAAGTACGTCGGTTCTCGCCCTTTGTACTGCTGCTGTATAAAGTTCCTGTCCATACCCAGCCCGGCGCTGAGTTTGTCAAGCATTTCGCGTTCGTTGGCTATCTCGCCCGGGACGACACCGATCTGCGGTATCGGCCCTTCGATAGCGAGTGGTTTGCCGTTGCGGTCAAATATACCGCCACGGGTTGCGGGAAAGTCCGCTCGGCGTATCAGGTTGTCGCCGGAGAGGCCCTTGAAGATCAGGCTCGGACTCCACTGGACGCGCCAGGCATTCTCTTCCTTCACGAGGCTGAGCAGGTTCGTCTCACTGATGTCGCCGACCACGCTCGTGCTCATCTTCACACTGTATGGTAGCCGGAGCAGCAGCTCATCGCGCTTTGCCTCCTCAATCGCCTCGGGCGCGAGTTTCGGCGCGACGCTCTTTATCGTCGCCATCGCGTAGATCGCCTCGTAGCGATCTACGAACTGCTTACGCGTGTAGCGCGGCTCAGACGACTGGGCGATCAAGTTATGCATCAGGTCGTACCGACCAGCCTGCCAGTTCTGCAGGTACGCGCGCGCGACCTCCAGGGGCGGGGCCGTTGGAGCAGGAGTCGGCGCCGGCGGGGCTTGCGTTGGTTCGGTCGCTGCCTCACCAGGTTCCTGCGTGACGACTGCGGTGGATCGGACTCCACCCGTGCCGTCGGCATTCGTTGCCGTTGGCTCGCTACTGGACGGTTCCGTGGGCAATTGCGTTGGGTCGCCCGTGTTTCCCGCGACGGCGGTGCCCCCCGCGGTGGGTGTCCCCTCGACAACAACCGCGTTCTCGCCGCGCAGGGTGGGAAACCCGAATCGGTCGAGGATTCGTGCGCCTGCGTTCGTGCTTGCCAGCAGCGCACCGGCGATCAACAGCGTGAGCATGCCGATTAGCGTGTTGCGCACGGGATGCGATCGCTTGGGTCTTCGATAGCCGCCAGAGCTACCGTATCGTTGCATAGTATCTCCTGTACCGTAAGTCTGGGATGCCGCTCACCACTCTGTCTGGACGATGGGCGATCCTAGAGCCATGATAGCAAAAAGAGGAGCGCGTCTCTGCCGCGTGGCGCGTTCTGGTACCATGCGTGACGCACGCGTCGCGACTTCGCACCTTGCGGCGAGCGCACGTGGACGAGGGTGCGCCTGAAGTATGTCGCCAAGTGGATGGTGTGCCACTTCCACGCCACATCGCAATGGGGGAGTGTCGGGACGTGACCGCGTCGGAACTGTTGCAGCGCGCACAGCGGAGTGTGGCGGCCTCGCTCGTGGGGATGGACTCGGCCACTGAGCTGGTGCTTGTTGCGCTGCTTGCTGAGGGGCACGTGCTCATCGAAGATGTGCCGGGTGTGGGGAAGACGAGTCTTGCCAGAACGCTCGCTGCATCGCTCGGCGTCGCCTTCCGGCGCATTCAGTTTACGCCCGACCTGCTGCCGTCCGATGTTACCGGCTCGTATTACTTTCGGCAGCGCACGTCGGAATGGCTCTTCCGTGAAGGACCAGTGTTCGCCGGCATAGTGCTCGCCGATGAGATCAACCGCGCCGCACCACGCACACAGTCCGCACTGCTGGAAGCGATGCAGGAACGGCAGGTGACGATTGAGGGAGAGACACGTGCGCTTCCCCGGCCCTTCCTCGTGCTGGCCACGCAAAACCCCGTAGAGCTGGAAGGTACCTTCCCGCTACCAGAGGCGCAGCTCGACCGGTTCACCCTGCGGCTCACGCTCGGCTATCCCGATGAAGAACAGGAACAGGAGATCCTCCGCGAGTACGCGACGCGGACTCTTCGGGCCGCGGACGCGGTCGCGGGCGTCAGCGACATCGAGGCGGTGATCCAGGAGTCGCGGCAGGTGGCGATCGAGGCGGAAGTGACGGCCTACATCACGTCGCTCGTCCGCGCCACCCGATCCCACCCTGCCATCGAGCTCGGCGCGAGCCCGCGCGCGGCGATCTCCCTGTACCGCGGCGCACAGAGCCTCGCGGCCTTGCGCGGCCGGGCGTTCGTCCTTCCGGATGACGTGAAGGAACTCGCGGCGCCGGTGCTTGGTCACCGGCTCGTGCTCGACCAGGAGGCGAGCCTGAGGGGTCGCACGCCCACAGGGGTTATTGACGACCTGCTCAGTCGCCTGCGCGTCCCGGTCGAGCGGTAGGAGTGCCGTGAACGCACAGATATTCGCGGACCTGTGGCTACTCGCGGGTGGGCTGCTGCTGCTCGTGGGGCTCCTGGCAAGCAGCTACGCGGTGGCCACACTCGGGTTGCTGCTGCTCGCCGCGGTACTCACGGCACGCCTCTGGGCCCATTTCGTACTGCGCGCAGTGCAGTATGATCGCAGGCTCTCAACGGAGCGCGTGTACGCGGGTGAGTCCGTTCGCCTGGAGATACAGATTACGAACCGCAAGCCGCTCGCCGTTCCGTGGCTGCATCTGGAGGACCAGTTCGATTCGCACTTGCACGTCCAAGGAGTCGGTGACGAGGAACGTCGTGGCAGGCATTGGGGCATTCGCCAGCAGGTATCCGTCGGGTGGTATGAGCGGTTGTGCTTCACGTACGATGTTGCGTGCACGCGCCGTGGCTACTATCGTATCGGGCCGGTCCGCCTGCGCTCCGGCGACCCGTTCGGCTTGTATGAGCAGGAGCGGGAGGAGCGCGACACCGTCGCCATCCTGGTGTACCCGAGGCTGCTCCCCTTGCAGGACCTGGACCTTGGGCGGCTTTTCCCATTCGAGGGCAGCAGGCCACGTATCGCTGCCCTGGATGATCCGCTAAACATCACCGGTGCTCGTCCGTACACCGAGAGTGATACGCTCCGGCAGGTGCATTGGCGGGCGACTGCCCGCAGCCCGGAACTTTGGTCGAAGGTGTTGCGCCCGACGACGGAGCCCAGCCTTCTCATCCTGCTCGATGTCGCGAGCTCGGAGCGCCCGTGGCAGCTGATCGATACGGAGAGCCTTGAGCGGGCGATCAGCACCGCGGCAACGCTCGCCCATCGCGCCCATGCTGCTCGATGGGCGCTCGGCCTGCTCGTGAATGGCTTGCAGTCCGGCACCGGCCACCGTATCCGGCTCGGCCTTGCCCGCGGCGACGCACCACTCGCGACCGTGATGGAGGCGCTCGCGAAGGCGCCGCCGTTCCCGTCGATTCCGTTTCCGGACCTGCTGCGCGCGGAGCGCCGGAAAATCCCCCGTGGGACGACAATCGTCGCGGTCAGTGCCGCCCCTACCGAGCAGGTGCGGGAGCAGATAGAGATCTACCGCAGGACTGGCCACCGCATACTTCTGGTCGACGCCCGCGCCCGGCGCGAGGAGGTGCCAGTGTGATGCGTGACTCATGGCGCGGCTTCGGCAATACGACCGCTGTGGTCATTCTGCTCACCGGCGCGGAGACGAGTCTCCTGCACTTGCTTACGGCACTGCTCGCAGGCTCACCACACACGGCGCCGCTGGGCTGGCTTTGGCTCTGGGTGCTGGGGCT
>JAUJMR010000002.1:160948-162108 GCA_030446765.1 Chloroflexia bacterium | reverse complement strand
TGGCTGCCATCGTGTTTCTTGGTATCGTCGTAGTCAGCACCGCCCTTAGGGCTCTTACCTGGCCGCTCGCGTGGCTCATCGCGGCAATATTGAGCCTTTTACCGGACATACCATTCCGGCGGCCACCACCACCGAACCCCGACGAGAATGCGGATGCCTGGCGCGACGCAATACAGCAGCGCATGCTGGAGGTGCCGGACTGGATCGTATGGTCGGTTTCGCTCGGCGCGCTGTTGCTTGTGCTGTATGTGCTCACGCGTTACCGACCGCGCCGTGAGAGTCTTGCTGGTGTGCCCGTCGCGCGTGAGTCGGTGTGGGAACTGCCTGACCTGCGGCGCGGACTGCGCGATCTGCTTCGGCGGCCCGTGCGGGAGCACGATCCGTTAGATGAGATGCTGCGCGATCCAACTTGGCAGCACACCGCGCAGGTACGTCGGGCGTATCGCGACGCAGCGGCCTTACTTGAGGAGCACGGGCGGGGCAGAGAGGCAGCACAGACGGCTCAGGAGCACGCTCGGTCCCAGCGCTCAGCAGCCTATCGTGAACTCGCGGCAGTGTATGCCCAAGCCCGCTACAGTACCATTCCGGCGCCACCTGACATGGCCCGCCGCGCGATGGACCTGCGAAACTTGCTCGTGGCTGAGTTGAAGCGTGACAACGCCTTGGGGTAGGCGCGGACGGCCGCGTGCGCCTGAGATCGAGACCGAGGCGATATCGACGCCGGGTTGCGGGTACGGGCACGATACGCCGGTGGCCAGCTGTCGGGTTCTTCGTTAGTTATACGAACTCCGGCCGAACGGTGAGGTATCTGTCATTCCGAGGGTGCGAGGAATCCGTGGTACGGACTACGGATCCCTCGCCCTGTTCGTGATGACTCGCACCATGTTTCAAGCGGATTTCGTAGTACTTAGCAGTGTGACGAGGCGCAGGTAGTCGAGGACCTTGCGCGTGATGAGGAAGTCGGAGCGGATGTGCTGGTGAGCGCTCTCTCCCATCTGCGTCCGTTCGTCAGGGTTGAGGAGGAGGCGCGCCACCTTCTCGGCGGCTTCTTCGGTTGTCGATATCAGGTACCCGTCCTGTCCATCTCGGATCTGGACGGGGATGCCACCGACGTTTCCAGCAACGACTGGCGTGCGCTTCCAGAGTGCCTCCGCGACGAC
>JAUJMR010000002.1:141720-160848 GCA_030446765.1 Chloroflexia bacterium | reverse complement strand
TCCAGCATGAGGCGGCGCATCGCGGCAGGTTGCGGATCGTGAATGATGACGAAGTCATAGTCGCGACTGAATCGGTCGGCGTTGAGCTTGTTGTACCGAAGGTAGGTGTCGAGTTCCTGCTGTGAGATGGGGACATCCATGCCTTGGAGGGCGTTGTGAAACTTCTTGGTGACCTCGTAGAACTCTGTCGCGCCCTCGATGACCCGCCACTCCGTGTCGATCCCGACATCGCGCATGAGCGGCACGATGGTCGCGAGCATCTCGGCGACGCCGCCACCGAACGCGGTCGCGTTCACGTGGAGGACGCGCGCACCGCTAAACCGTGCGGCGAGCGTTCTGATCTCCTCTATCTGCTCATCAGGCGCGATTCCGCGATATGCCTCTAGCCGTCTGGGCTCTACATCGACGCTGTCGAACATCGGTGCCTCCATTTGAACGTCTCATAGTTCGCTGGCTTTTTGCCGCAGCCTTCGATCAGAAAGGAGTTCTTCCTTCAAGGTGAGGCCGATGCGCGCATTGAACCTTCGTGGAAACGTGATTTATGGGGTCTCTGGCATTGTGCTATTTCTGAAGGCTGGCGGGATCCCGTATTAATGCTGATCATCGAGATACTTCAAGGCGCTGGCGACGAGCACCTTGACGCCCAGCGGCATCGCGTCTTCGTCGACGTTGAACTCTGGGTGATGGTGAGGACGGTCCGCGCCCTTCTGTGAGTTCTGGGAGCCGACCCAGAAGAAGCATCCGGGCACGGCCTGGAGGAAAACGCTCATGTCCTCGCCGCCCGTGCTCTGCTGCGGGTAAAGCACGCTATCCGCACCGAGCGCCTCGGTCGCCGCCTCGCGCACGAGCGCGGCCATCTCCGCATCGTTAACCGTGGTCGGCACCCCCCGAGTGTACTGGACACTCCCGGTGCAGCCCAGCGCTCTGCACGTACTCTCGACGATCTGCTCGATGAAGTCCGGCATCTGCCGCCACACCTCGTCGTCGAAGCTTCGAACGGTCCCTTCCATCTCCACTCGGTCGGCAATGATGTTGCTCGCGTAGCCGCCGTGTATGGTGCCAATGGTGACAACGCCTGCGGAAAGCGGTGAAACGCGCCTACTGACCACAGTCTGCAGGCTGTTGATGACCTGCGCGGCAGCCACAATTGCATCGCTCGACAGGTGAGGCATCGCGCCGTGCCCGCCCCGCCCCTCGACGGTGATGCGTATCCGGTCGCTCGCGGCCATGATGGGTCCCTCGCGCACGCCGACATGTCCGGTGGGCATATCGTTCCAAATATGGCATCCGATCGCGGCATCGACGTGTGGATCTTCGAGGACACCGTCCTCGATCATTGCTCGCGCCCCGGCAACGCTTTCCTCCGCCGGCTGGAATACGAGCTTGACGCGGCCATGGAGATGCTCGCGGTGCTCCAGGAGTATCCGCGCGGTGGCCAGCATCATCGTGATGTGCGTATCGTGACCGCAGGCATGCATCCTGCCGGGGTGAGTGCTGCGGTACTCCAGGCCGGTCCGTTCCTCGATCGGTAGACCGTCAATGTCGGCACGCATCAGGAGCGTCCTGCCGGGATGGGCACCCTCGATCATTGCGACGACGCCCGTCTTGCCGATCCCTTCATGGGGCTCAAGGCCGAGCGCGCGCAACTTCGAGGCGACGAGGGCGCTCGTCCTAACTTCCTCGAAGCCGATTTCGGGGATGCGATGAAACTCGCGGCGAGTCGCAGTGAGTTCCGCCGCCATAGTATCGACCTGCTCCGTCCATGGCGCGATTGCCATCCGTACCTCCCCATCTGTTTTGTGCCGCATCATACCTGATACGAGAAACGTCCGTACGCATTGGCACGGAGCGATCGCTTACCCGCAGGGAGCATACCTCACGCCATCCAGCTCAGAGACTTTGGCACGGCGAGCGCAATTAAAGTTGCGTGGCATGGTTCGCAGTCAAGAGTAGAAAGTGGCTCGGAACGGTAGGCACGCCATCATTCGGCAGGCGTCTACGGGAGAGGTTTAGGCCGCGATCGCAGCGGTGTTACTGCTGTGGCCGAGTACCAATGTTGCCGCCGACAAAGCCGAAGGCGGCGCCCATCGGGACGTTGCTCAGGAGGTGATATAAGAGAGCCACAACGATCTGGCCTGCTGTCTCGGTTTCCCGGGTAATGAAGATCGTGGTGATGCCACCCAGCAGGCCCACTATGATCGCGGCAAGAAGACCTGCAGCCAAACCTTGCCTTCGGTTGAGTGCGCTCGCACCGGCGATGTAACCGCTCAGCGTGTAGAAGATGTTGCTGAGGAGGAGGTTGAAACAGAGCGTGAGTCCCGCTTCCCGGCTCTCTCGACTGACGTCCCTGGTCATCGCGAGCATTACTGTGTCCACCACGACGATTGTCAGGCCAAACACGATCCCTGCGAGCAGCGTGGTGCGTTGAAGCGGTATCACCTCCTGGCTCCGCTGGCCGTTCGGTCGGGCATGCTCGGTCCATCCTTCGATTGTCTCTCGGTGCTCGGCGTTGCGCGGGTGACGGGCGCGACCATTCGGGGCTCTCCCATGGGCTAGTGTGTTGCTGATGACGAGGCAGTTCCGGATTGTATGCAGCCCACGGCGGGGGTGTCAATACACGAACTAGTGGGGCTATCGGGGGCGTGGCGTGCGGTACAATGGACCGAGGTCTAGAGTTCAAGGAGGCGCCACGCCGATGGCGATCGTAGCAAAGCCGCACAGCGGGTTTCAGCCCACCAAAATCGATCCCGAGAAGGTCCACGCGAAGCTGGCGCGGCATCTTCTTGCCGATGGGTATCCGTTCGTGTACGACCATCGATCTAGCGAGGGGTCGTATCTCGTCGACCAGATCACCGGCAGGCGCTACCTGGACATGTTCAGCTTTTTCTCCTCCTCGCCGCTCGGCCATAATCATCCGAAAATGAAGACCCCGGAGTTTCGCGAGAGGATCGCCGATGTCGCGCTCATCAATCCTTCGAACTCCGACGTGTACACCGTGGAGATGGCGGAAGCGGTTGAGACCTTCGCCCATCACGCGCTGCCCCCGGGTCTACCACACCTCTTTTTGATCTCGGGCGGTGCCCCGGCGATTGAGAACGGGCTGAAAGTCGCCTTCGACTGGAAGGTACGCAAGAACCTGGAGCGTGGCATCACGGACTCCAAAGAGTGCAAGGTGCTGCATTTCCGCGAGGCGTTTCACGGACGGCTGGGATATACCGTCTCGCTGACCAACACCGCGGACCCGCGCAAGCATATGTACTTCCCAAAATTCGACTGGCCGCGTGTCGACAACCCGAAGATGACGTTTCCGCAGGACGAACGGGCGACAGCGGAAGTCATCGCCGCTGAAGCGGCCAGCTTGCGCCAGATCGAGGAGGCATTCAATCGCTGTCCGGACGAGATCGCGGTGATCCTGATCGAGCCGATCCAGTGCGAGGGCGGCGACAACCACTTCCGTCCGGAATTCCTGCGGGCCTTACGGCGCATCGCGGACGAGCGCGAGGCAATGCTCATGTTCGATGAGGTGCAGACAGGCATGGGGGTGACCGGGACGATGTGGCTCCATGAGCAGGTCGGTGTGGAGCCTGATATCCTCGCATTCGGCAAGAAGGCACAGATCTGCGGGGTAGCGGTCGGGCACCGAGTCGATGAGGTGGAGCGCAATGTGTTTGTTGAGGCAAGCCGTATCAATTCCACGTGGGGCGGCAGCCTCGTCGACATGGTGCGCGGCCAGCGGTATGTGGAGATCATGCACGAAGACAGCCTGCTGGACAACACGGTGGCACAGGGCGAGTACATGCTATCGGAGCTGCGCGGCGTGATGGACCGCGGAGCCGCACTACGGAACGTCCGTGGTCGGGGCCTGTTACTCGCGTTCGATATGCCGGATATTGCGGCACGCGACCGCCTGCTGATAGATGCCTACGACGCGGGGTTGTTGCTAATTGGCTGCGGCGTTCGCTCCGTCCGGGTGCGTCCACATCTCGACGTGAAACGCGAAGCGCTCGACGCAACGCTGGAGATCCTCGACCGAGTCCTTCCCAAGCGGTGACCGCGGACACTAGGACGCACAAGACGCCTTAACTGACCGGCATGGCATCGCGTCAAGCTGGTAATCCGTTGCCGGTGATTCCGAAGCGATGAGTAGTGGCAAGGCCCGGCAGGGTGTCCGCCGCGTCGGTACGGGCTGCCGCCAGGCTATGCTTGATGCACGACGACGCATCCCGTGCAACGTTGTCTTCATCGATAAGGACAATCCCCCCTTGACCGTTCGCGACCACGCCTGCCGATCGCGACTCTCGCGCCCAAGTACCAGCCGTTTTCGGTTTTGATCGCTATGGCACCGAAAACCGCGTTGGCTTTCCGACCGTCGGGACCACATGTAAGTAGAGACGCATCACCAGCGATATTGACCATTGGGAGGGGTACTTCATGTGGGTGGGGGAGGCAGAACCGGCACGAGCGATGAGAGCGTCGTTAGCAGACGAACACGTCAAGCTCGTGCGCTTGTGCGCGCATCTGACGGGGAACCCGCATATTGCGGAGGATCTGGCGCAGGAGGCGCTGCTAGAGGCGTGGCGTGGCGCTCATACGTTGCGAGACCCTAACAAGCGTCCGCAGTGGCTCGCGGGGATCGCCCGCAATGTCTGCCGGAACTGGGTGCGCTCCAATGGCCGGGATCTTCCGCGACTGCCACAACATGCCGATGAGGTGGAGGCGGCGGATGATCTCGACGTTGAGCTCGAACTTGAGCGGGATGAGTTGGCTCGGTTGCTGGATCGCGCCCTTGGATTACTGCCACCGGCGACCCGGGATATCTTGGTCGAGCGGTATGTGCGCGAATCGCCCCACGCGGAGATCGCAGAGCGGATGGGCCTGAGCGAGGATGCGGTATCGATGCGGCTCAACAGGGGCCGGTTGCTGCTGCGCCGCACCATCACTTCGCGATTCAGGGACGAGGCGGCGGCATACGGCTTCGCCGATCGGTCGCATGAGGGCTGGCAGGAAACACGCTGCTGGTGTCTCCAGTGCGGACGGCACAAACTGGAGGCCCGCATTCCGCCGAGCCCCGGCACTATCTCCTTCCGTTGCCCAGCTTGTAAGCCGGTTCGCGACAGGGGTGGATTCGAGTATCGACTCGCGAACGCGCACTTCGCTCGCCTGATCGGCGACCTTAACCGACCGCAATCGATCCTCAACAGGGCGGCGGCGTGGGTGCACAACTACTACACGCCAGCCCTGCGAGAGTGCATCGTCGCGTGCACGAACTGCGGACGCCCGACGCAGCTTCGTATTCAACAGGCGATCGATCAGCCGGATACCGGCCAGATTTCGCGCGGCGTCTATGCTGCCTGTGAAGCGTGTGGCGAGATCGTGTCTTCGTCCGCCAGAGGGTTGATGATGTCTTTGCCGGATGCCCAGGAGTTCCGGAGACACCATTCCCGGATACGAACGCTGCCGGAGCGGCCGGTCGACGCCCAGGGACAGGCGGCGGTGGTGATGAGTTTCGAAAGCGTCAGAGACACCGCCCGCCTGGACATTCTCTCCCTTCGAGACTCGTTGGAGGTTGTCGGCATTTACGGCGATGGAGCCCCAGGGAGGGATCGCTAGTGCTCGTCGTCCTTCGTCAGCGCAACTTCGTGCTTCTGTGGCTTGGCGGACTGATCTCTTTGACGGGCGACCGGGCGATGCGCATTGCTCTCCCGATCTACGTCTACCAGCAAACCGGCTCTACCCTGGCTACTGCCGGGATGGCGGCCACCTACTACCTGCCCGCGGTAATGCTCGGGTCCGTTGTGGGTGTGTTCGTGGATCTGTGGGATCGCAGGCAGATCATGATAGTCACGAACCTGGTCCAGGCAGCCGTTATGCTGCTCGTGCTGCTGGTGCGCTCCGACGGTTGGCTGTGGCTGGTGTATGCTGTGAGCTTGCTGGACACATCGGCGAGCATATTCTTCCAGACCGCCGAGAACGCCTTTGTCCCGAACCTGGTCGATGAGGAGCACCTGATACCGGCGAACTCCCTTGGTGCGATGAATAACAGCCTCGCCCGCCTCGCGGGGCCGCCGATCGGCGGGCTACTGATCGGGCTTTTCGGGCTCGCGAGCGTCGCGCTCTTTAATGCCGCCTCGTTTCTGATCGCCGCTGTGCTGTTCTGGCTTATCTCCGCACAGACAAAGGCCGCTCCCACAGCGAGTGACGTGACCGAGGAGGCCGTCGGCGCCTGGGTGAGGGTGTGGCGTGAGTGGCTGGAGGGCCTTGCGCTCGTGCCGCGAGATCGACTCATCGCGGTGTTGTTTGTCGTTATGAGCGTAACCAGCTTCGGTGGGGCAATGATCGACCCCCTGTTCTACCCGTTCGCACTGTCGGTACTGCAAGCCGATCCTGCGTCGATAGGCTGGCTACTGACCACCTACGCTATTGGCGGGTTGTTCGCCGGCGTCGTGGTCGGTTGGATCGGGAGCAACCTGCGGCCGTGGCATCTCACCAGCTTCGGCACCGTACTCACGGGCTTGTTCATGGTGACGATGTATAACCAGACGTCCCTCCCGGTCGTGATGGTCCTCGGATTTCTGATGTTCATGCCTGTGGTTGGGGCCGGCGTGGGCTCGCAGACAATGCTCCAGGCCAGGGTGCCAGACAGGTATCGGGGTCGCGTCTATGGAGCGCTGTCCACGACGATGGCAATACTGAGCCTGGCGAGCGTTACGTTTTCGGGCGCCTTTTCGGAGTTATTCGGGATAGTACCAATGCTGACCGTTGCCGGCTTTATCACCGTCCTGGCCGGACTGTTAGCTCTCGTCCTGATCCCGAAAGCAGAACGGCACGGCGAGTACGTGCAAGTCGATCTGGGAGCGCATGCCCGTGTGTAAGTTGGATTCCGGCTGAATAGTAGCGCTTGGGTCATTCCGAGCGTGAGAGGCATCCGTGGCACGGGCGGCGGATGCCTCACTGTATTTTAGATGACCCGTCCCACGGTTCAAGCAGATTGCGTACAAATAGGGCGTATCATAGGTATGGTGGCTGTCCGTGCATGAACACGTGAGCCGGATGGGCAGTGCATGTCCATCAAGCCGGACTGCCAACGGCTGTGGTGAATGTTATGCCCCGTTGCGTCGGAACCGAGATAGGACTGTTATGCCAACCGGTGCGCTGCTACCCTGTGCATGCTGGATGGGTATGGCAAGTTAGAGGAGGACCGACGTGGCGACAGGCTTGCAGGTGGTGTTCGATTGCGCTAATCCTCAACGGATGGCGGCGTTTTGGTCGAAGGCGATAGGGTACCAAGTGCAGCCACCGCCGGAGGGCTTCGCGACCTGGGACGATTTCCTGACCTCGATCGGCGTCCCCGAAGATGCGTTCAACTCGGCCAGCGCGATTGTCGACCCGGCCGGTTCTGGTCCGCGGATTTTCTTTCAGCAGGTGCCCGAACACAAAACCACCAAGAATCGGGTGCATCTTGACCTGAACGTTGGCGGAGGTCGAGAAACGCCGGTGGAGGTGCGGCGCACGCGCGTCGATGCCGAGGCTGAGCGGTTGTCTGCGATCGGCGCGACCACCGTGCGCTCGTACGACGAGAACGGCGAATACTGGGTCGCGATGCTTGATCTCGAAGGCAACGAGTTCGACCTCCAGTAACGGACGATGGAGTGCCGCTGGTGCCTGATCTGTTTCGAGGACGGCAATGACAGCGTAACTGTCTCCGACTAGACCTGCTGAACAACATCCACTGCCCGGATTTCGATCGGGATTTGCCCGCCAAACGCAGGATTGAGACCCTGCGCAGTGCCTGCCCTGGCTCCGACGCTGGCGATACGCCCGACGTTGGGAAGCTTTTGCAAGCGACACGTTGAACCGTGCGACGCACTCCCAGCGTCTGTCCACCCTTCTGCGATTCCAGCCGCCACTCCGTGTGTACCAGCCAATTCGGTAACAAAATGTGACCAAAGTCCTATGGTGCAGCCATGTTCGTCGCTGTACTATGTCGGGAGGATCACTATTTTTGCACTGATGCGAGTGCTGGATGTCACCACGGAGGGGAATGTGTCACGACAAGTCTTCGGCGCTGATCACCACAGCACCGCGACCCTTGGCCAGGAGAGTCGCCTGCGCGTTTATCGGAGCCTCAGGCTGGCCCTGCTCGGCTTCGCGCTCGTGCTTCTGGCCGTTCTAGCATCGGCGATGAGGGCGCACGCGGCGGATGATGCGCTTACCGCGAAACGGACCGCGCAGCAACTGCTCGGTCGTGTTACCGGCAAGCTCGAAGGGGCGACAGCAGGGGAACCAGTGCTCGTGCATTCCTTGGAGACGGGCCGCCCCGAGTACTATATCGTCCCGTTGGAGCGGGGCGGACGGACGCTTGGACTGGCTGGCGTGAGTCCGGACGGTCGTGCGTGGCAGTGGTACACCGATTCATACAGCAAGGGGCGATTCCCCGCTGTTAGCCGCGGGCAGGCAAAGGCGAAGCTTGGCGCAGAACCCCGTATGCTCAGCACTTCGAACAACCGGCTCTACTGGAGTGCGGCGTCGGGCGGTGGTACTCTCGTGAGCGCGGACGACGCCACGCAGGTCCGCACACGGGAACAGCTCAAGGCAAGTACCAACTCAGGCAGGGATTCCCGACCCGGCCGGTATGCCGTCACCGATGCTCAGGATTCCAGTTCGACGGGCGGCGGTCAGATCACAACCCAGGCACTGCCCACGGCGACGACCATCACCATGCCACACTACTATCAGGTGAACAGCTACTTCTGCGGCCCTGCAAGCCTCCAGATGCTTTTCGACCACTATAAACCCGCGATAGGCTCGCAGTACGACATTGCCAAGGTGTCCAACGCGAAGGACTGGGGGAGCTGGAGTGGTGTGTACTCCGACGACCTCGTGCGGACGGCGCGGTTCAGCTATATCAGTAGCTCCGTGCAGGACGCCGCGCTTGTTGGTTTCAAGGAGCGTGCCTTGGGCTACGGCGCGGTCTCGAACTTCTGGTCGTACGGCGGGACCTCGGACCCTGATTATGCGTCGCGGTACACGGACCTCAAGCAGCTCATCGTCGGTGGACACCCCGTTCTCGTGCTCACCTGGTATGACAGCAGGCACGTCATCGGTCACTTCCGGGTGGTCAAGGGTTACGACGATTCGACGGGCGAGTTCATCGTCCACGACCCCTGGTACAGCGCGCCATACTACGGCCCCGATGTTCACTTTCAGCAGGAGTTCTTCGTCGACGATCTGTGGACCAAGTTCAATCGCTGGGGGGTGACTATGAGCCCCTGGAAAGTGGGTGTGTCCACGCCCGCCAGTACCTCCGGCGGCAGCACCGTCACCGTCAGTGCGACGGTGAGTTACGTCGGCCCGCACCCGATGGAGGCGCGAGCGCCGGTGACGAACAGCCAGGCGACGTTGAGTGTGCCGAGCGGTTTCAGCGTCTCGACCCCGATCGTGTCGCTGCCCAACATCACGCAGAGCGGTACCTCACAATCGGTCTCATGGAGGGTCACTGCGCCCGAGAACTACAACGGGACCGCGACGATGCTCGTCGTCGCGAAGGGAAAGTTTGACGGCTCCAGCACGAGCTATGGCGACTATACCGACTGGGTTGGTGGCGCCGGCTCGCGCACGATGCAGGTAACCTCCCCGAGTGGCGATAACGATCCCGTCACGCAAGGTATTTCCCCGACTTCCCTGACGAGCGCCCCGAACGAGTGGCGTACATTGAAGACGATGTACTTTGATATGGACGGTGCAACCGATCTACGCTCGGTGATGCTCCTAGCAAATGGACAGGTGTCGGGTAGTAAGGCGCTGTATGCTTCGTATAGCCAGGCGACCAACCTGCTTTACCTCCGCAATGCGGCGAACACCGCCTGGCTGGGCGGCGTTCGTCCCGGTACGGCGACGATTCTCGATGACGGATATGCTCGGCTCGATGTCGCGAAGACCATCGTTTCCCGGTCGGGCAGCACCCTCACCATAAGCTGGGCGGTGAGCGAGAGCCCCTTGAGCAGTGGGAACCTGCGTAACGTTTACCTGCAGGCGCAAGACAGCCGTGGGGTGATTACCCCGTGGGTCAAGCATGGAACGTGGCTCGTGAATCGGCCACCGGTAGCGGGCGCGGTGGCAGATGCCGGCAAGGTGGCGGTGACTGGCGTCCCCGTGGCTGTTCGATCGGCATACTCGGATCCCGATGGCCTCGCGGACCTGGAGAGCGTGCAGTTGCTGCTCAACACGACATTGACGGGCACCGACGCGGTCTGGTTGCGATACGATGCCCCCCAGCAACGGCTCTACATGCGGAATGGGGACAACAGCGGTTGGCTGGGACCCATAACCCCCGGCGGGACTGACAGGCTGGATAACGGTCGGGCGATACTGGATGGGCAGGCGACCACCATCTCTGCGGCGTCCGGTGTCCTGAACGTCAGCTGGGGACTGACATTCAAGCAAGGTTTCGGCGGCCGTACGTATAACATATACAGTGTCGCGGCGGACCAGGGCACTTCGATGCTTGCGCTGCCATGGGTAAAGAAGGGCACGTACGGCGTGTCCGCGATGCCCGTCCCCCAGGCGCATTCACCCGCCCTGCTCACAACCTTGCCCGAGCGAGTCGTTCTGCACACAGCGAAGTACGTAGACGCAGATGGTGCGGGGAGCATTAACACCGCCGAATTGCTGGTTGGGAGCCCCGCGAGCGCGACAGGTGCGGTGCTCGTGCGCTACGATGCGAACGCGAACAGGCTGTATCTCCGGGATAGTGCCAATACACAGTGGCTCGGTGGTATCACCCCGGGTACGAGTGCCACAGTCACGAACTCGAGTGTCACGTTGAACGCGCTGGGCACGAAAGTATCGCGGTCGGGGAGCACGCTGACCATCCAGTGGTCGCTCACGTATAAGCCTGCGGTGAGCGGTCGGACATACAATGTGTACGCTCAGGTGCAGGACGCGTTTGCCCTGCGGTCGGGATGGAAGCGTGTGGGTCGGCTAACCGTCAACTACCCGCCGAAGGTCAGCACGGTGTCGCCGAAGAGCACGTCGAGCGCTGCTGGCGCGTTGGTCACATTCACTACGACGTACACGGATGGTGACGGCGCCAACAACCTGTCCCGTGTCTGGTACATAGTGAACAATCAGCCGGGCGCCTACCGTGGGATGCTGTTGCGCTACGATGTGGCAACGAATCGCGTGTGGATGCGCAAGGCCGACCTGAGCGGCTGGGTTGGTGGCGTGGCACCGGGTTCGGCCGTCAAAGTTGCGACCGGATACGCCTCCCTCGACATCGGCCGCACTTCGGTCTCACACAGTGGAACGCAACTCACCGTTAGCTGGGCGGTTTCGTTCTCGAGCGGCATGAAGAATCGCACCCTGTACCAATACATGGCGGCGAACGACATGACAGCAGCACAGAGTGGCACGGTCAACGTCGGTACGTGGCTCGTGCGGTAGGGTCTTCAGGTGATGTGCTGGGCCACGGAGAGTAAAAGGGGCCGGGTGAGAAATACCCGGCCCCTACTCGTGGTAGTGGATGTTCCGCACAGGCACAGAACCTTACCGTTATCCCACTGCGGACTTACTGCATCAGGAGGCGGCGGCGACGGGCGAGAGTGCTTGCAGCCGGCGGACTAGGGACGGCAGGTGGCTCAACACGCGGCCGACGTGCTCTCTCGTGGTCGCCTCGCCGACGCTGAGGCGCAGGCTACCGTAGATATACTCACGGGGCACCCCGATCGCCGTGAGGACGTGACTCGGCTCCAGCGATGCTGAGACGCACGCTGAGCCGCTGGATGCGTAGATGTTCTTCAGGTCGAGCCCCATAAGTATCGCCTGAGCCTCGACGCCACGAAACGAGAGGTGCGCGTTGTTCGGCAAGCGTTCGGTCCGGTGTCCGTTGACTCGAGAGTCCGGCAGAGCCCGCAAGAGGCCGTCGAGCAGCAAATCGCGTAGCTCTACACAGTGTGCATTGTATGCCTTACGGCGACGGTCCGCGCGCTCCAGCGCAACCGCGATCCCCACGATATACGGCACGTTTTCTGTGCCTGCGCGAAGGCCGTGTTCCTGTCCCCCGCCTTGCTGCTGGGTCTGAATCTTCGTCTTCTCCCGCAAGTACATGATGCCGACGCCCTTGGGAGCGTAGAACTTGTGGCCGGAGAGTGCAAGAGATGTCACCCCGAGATCCCGCACATCGAGTGGGAGTGCACCGGCTGCCTGCACGCTGTCGGTATGGAAGGCAATCCCGGCTTCGTGTGCGATCCGCGCGACGGCTCGAACCGGCTGGATCGTTCCGATCTCGTTGTTTGCGTACATCACGGAAATCAGGCGCGTGTTCGGACGAATCGTGGCGCGCACCTGCTCCGGGTCGAGGATACCCTCCGATGACACCGGCAGTACGCTGACCTCGTGGCCCTCGCGCTCCAATTGCTCGACGGTGTGGAGCACGGCATGGTGTTCGATCGCTGTGGTGATGACGTGGCCGGTTCCCCCTGCGGCCTTCACGATGCCCTTGATTCCGAGGTTGATGCTCTCGGTGCCGCAACTCGTGAAGATGATCTCCGACGGGCCGCAGTTGAGGACCTGCGCCACACGCTCGCGCGCGTCAGAGACTGCGCGACGCGCCGCTTGGCCAAGTTGATGCGCGCTACTGGGATTGCCGTATTGGGGGCCGAGATAGGGCAGCATCGCCTCAAGCACTTCGGGGTGCACCCCCGTCGTTGCCGCATGATCCATGTACACTGCCTCGGTGGGCATACGTCGACCTCCAATCTTCCATCGGCAGTATAACACGCCCCCGCCGCCCTTCCGTTGCCCCGCACTCGTGCGGGCGGTACACTCAAAGGACAGGAGGCACGCGCCATAGGGCCAGGGAAGACGTGAGATTATGATCAGGCGGATCAGGCTGGGTACCAGGGGCAGCAGGCTCGCGCTGTGGCAGACGGCGTGGGTCGAGGCGGCGGTGCGTGCCAAAATCCCCGAAGCCGAGATCGAGCAGGTCGTAATTCGAGTCGAATCCGACCGCCGGCCGGAGGTGCCCATCACCGCGATGGCGTCGCGGGGCGTCTTCACCCGGGATATTGAGGTGGCCTTGCTCGACGGGGAGATCGACGCCGCCGTGCACAGCCTCAAGGATCTGCCATCGGAAGATGCACAGGGATTATCGGTGGTGGCCACGAGCCCGCGTGAGGATCCGCGCGACGCCCTGCTCAGCGTTGACGGCGCGCAGTTGCACGACCTAGCCGCCGACGCAGTGGTTGGCACGAGCAGTCTCCGGCGTGCTGCACTGCTTCGCGAGGCGAGGCCGGGTCTCGGTGTCGAGCCGATCCGAGGCAACATTGACACCCGGATTCGGAAGCTCCGCGCCGGCGACTATGCCGCGATCATGATGGCGGCGGCGGCGTTGAACCGGCTGGATGCGAGCGTTCCCGCCCAGCTCCTTCCCGTTGACCCATGGGTGCCGGCCGTCGCACAGGGGATCATCGGGGTGCAGGCGCGGACCGATGACGCGGAAGTGGTGGCGATGCTCGCCATGATCTCCGACGAGGAGGCGATGCTCTGCGCATCCGTCGAGCGTGCCTTTCTACGCTCGCTCGGCGGTGGCTGCAGTGTGCCAGTGGGCGGGTATGCGGCGCTGCGAGATGGTACTGTCGAACTCACGGGTTTTGTTGGCTCGCCCGATGGTCGGCGGATACTGCGGCTAAGCGAGTACGCTCCGGTTGCGAGCGCTGCCGTGCTCGGTCCGAGGGTCGCACGAGCACTGACTCAACAAGGGGCGGATGCGATCCTTGAGGAGTTGCGTACTACGGCGCCGCTTCTTCGTGCAGAGTGATGGACGGGGCGTCTGGGACGACAGTATCAGGTGAAGCCGGCGCCCTCGCCGGACGACGCATCCTAGTCACTCGCGCTCAATCGCAGTCGGCGGGTCTGTCTGAACTGCTCCGCCGAGAAGGCGCGGAGCCAGTCCATTTCGCGACGATCCGGATCCAACCGACTGATGACTGGTCGGCGGTCGATGCGGCACTTCGCGTGATCACCCACTACGACTGGGTGGTGTTCACTAGTGCGAACGCGGTTCGGATCTGGATGGAGCGATTGCACACGCTCATTCTCGACGCACGTGTCATGGCGAGCGTTCGGGTTGCGGCCATCGGCCCCGCGACGGCGGAAGCGTTGCGGGTGGCCGGGCTACAAGTGGATCTGGTCCCGCCGGAGTACGTGGCGGAATCGGCGCTCGCGGCCCTGGGTGCGGAGAGTGTATCCGGCCGGAAGATTCTGTTGCCGCAGGCAGCTACAGCTCGCACGGTTCTGGCCGACGGGCTAGAAGCGGCGGGAGCTGCCGTTACCGTGCTGCCGCTGTACGACACCCTCTCCGCGCAAGGGGACGCTGGGGCTGTGTTGCCGGAGATCGCGTCGGGTCGAATCGACGCGGTGACGTTCACGAGCTCCTCAACGGTGCGCAGTTTCGCCCAGTATGCAGGGGCCACGGACGTGGCACCGCTGCTACGCGGCATCAAGGTGGTATGCATTGGCCCGATCACCGCCACGACGGCGCGGGGGCTCGGTATTCGCGTGGACGCGGTCGCCGCCGAGCACACTATTCCGGGGCTCGTGGCTGCACTGCGCGAGATACTGCCGCGGGACGAGTTCGTTGAGTCAAGGAACCTTAGTGCGCACGAATCACAAACAGCAGGTGAAGAATGAACAGGGTGTTAGATCCGATTCGAGAGACGCGTGGGCGTGCCGGTTTCCCCGATGTACGGGGCCGTAGGCTGCGAAGCACGGAGCGGATGCGCGCGATGGTGCGGGAGACGGTCCTTAATCCTGCGGACTTCGTGTATCCGCTTTTCATAACGGAGGGTTCCGGTGTGCGGCGGGAGGTGCCCTCAATGCCGGGCGTGGCGCAACTCTCCATCGACCGCATGGTCGAGGAGGTTGGGACGATCACTGAGCTGGACATCCCTGCGGTACTCCTGTTCGGACTACCGGACCAGAAGGATGCTGTCGGCACAGGCGCGTATGCGGCGGAGGGAATCGTGCAGCGTGCGACGCGGGAGTTGAAGGCCCGATACCCCGACCTGCTGGTCATTACGGACGTTTGCTTGTGCGAGTACACAGACCATGGACACTGCGGCCTGCTGCAGGGAATACACGTCGACAACGACGGGTCGCTGGATCTGCACGCCCGGACGGCTATCTCGCACGTCGAGGCGGGCGCGGATATCGTGGCGCCGTCGAGCATGATGGACGGGACCGTGGGGGCGATTCGCCGATCCCTCGACGAAAGAAGGTACACGGGTACGCCGATCATGGCATACTCCGCGAAGTACGCGAGCGGCTTTTATGGCCCATTCCGCGACGCCGCGGCATCGGCGCCCTCGTTCGGTGACCGGCGATCGTATCAGATGGATCCAGCCAATGGACGGGAGGCGCTGCGCGAGGTCGCGCTGGACGTAGCCGAGGGAGCGGACATCGTCATGGTCAAGCCGGCACTCGCCTATCTCGATGTAATCACACGGGTGCGGGCCTCGGTGGACCTTCCTGTGGCGGCATACAACGTCAGCGGGGAGTACGCGATGGTCAAAGCAGCCGCGGCAAATGGTTGGCTCGACGAGCGCCGGATTGTGACGGAGATCCTGACGGGCATCAAGCGCGCGGGCGCGGATATCATCATCACGTACCACGCCAAGGAGATCGCTCGCTGGCTTCGCGAAGGGTAGGCGGTGCCTGGGGGCTTGGCGGCGCGTATGCGCTTCTGTACGGAATAGGCACATGTACTCCGGCACGGGGAAGCCTGTCAGCACCACGGTGAAGCGAGCTGCCTTTACTTACCAGTGCGCACCGATTACTATGACGCCCGCACCCATGTGCTGAAGCCCGACGACGCTACGGGAAGGAGATTCGTTTGCAAACCCAGGTATCGCCGTCCACCACGGCGGTGAAGACGCTATCGCACTACATCAACGGCGAGTGGTTTGGCGATCCGGCTGCGGAGCGTCTGCCTGTCCTGAACCCTGCCACGGGCGAAAGCGTCGGGGCGATGCCGATCGCCACCGCCGAAACCGTGGACCGGGCGGCACAGGCGGCACACCAGGCGTTTACCTCGTGGCGCTCCGTACCGCCCATCGAGCGGGCACGATACATGTTCCGGCTCCGCGAGCTTCTCGTGCAGCACACCGATGAGCTCGCACGGCTTATCACGATCGAGCATGGCAAGGCGCTGTCCGACTCGCGAGGCTCCGTTCAGCGGGCCATCGAGAACGTTGAGGTGGCCGCTGGCATTCCGTCGCTGATGATGGGCTACGGGCTCGAGAACGGCGCGGGCAGAGAGATCGACGAAGATGCGGTGCGGCGGCCCGTCGGCGTGTTCGCGTGCGTCGCCCCATTCAACTTCCCACTGATGGTTCCGTTCTGGTTCATGCCGTACGCGGTCGCGACAGGCAATACGTTCATCGTAAAGCCATCGGAGCAGGTACCGCTTTCCCAGCAGCTCGTCTTTGAACTTATCGACCAGATCGGCCTGCCGCCCGGCGTGCTCAACCTGGTCAATGGCGAAAAGCGCACTGTCGATGCGTTGCTCGACCATCCGCTCGTGCGCGGGATTTCGTTTGTCGGCTCTACCCCAGTTGCCCGGCACATCTACGCTCGCGCAGCGGCGAACGGCAAGCGTGTGCAAGCATCGGGCGGTGCGAAGAACGTTATCGTGGTCATGCCCGACGCTGTGCTGGAGAAGACCATCCCTAACGTGATCAACTCCGCGTTTGGCTCATCCGGTCAACGCTGCCTGGCGGGTTCGATCATCATCCCGGTGGGCGCTGCGCACGAGCCGGTCCGTGAGGCGTTACTGGCAAGTATGAAGCAGATACGGGTCGGCGATGGGCTCGACCCCGAAGTAGTAATGGGACCGGTAATCAGTGCGCAGGCACGGGACCGCATTCTCGCGGCAATGTCGGATGGCGTGGCCGAGGGGCTGAACTGCTCACCGGTGGTGGTGCGGCGCGAGTTGCGGACCGGCCGGGCGGGTACTTTGTGGAGCCGACGCTGTTCGACAACGTACGTCCTACCATGCGCCTCGCGACACAGGAGATCTTCGGACCCGTGCTGTCGATGATGCCCGTTGAGACCCTCGACGACGCGATAGCCGTCATCGACGCCAGCCCGTACGGGAACGCAGCGAGCATCTTCACCGAGCATGGCGGCTCGGCGCGCGAGTTCGGTGCGCGCGTGGATGTTGGCAACATCGGCGTGAATATCGGGGTGGCCGCGCCGATGGCGTACTTTCCGTTTGGTGGCGCGCGAGAGTCGTTCTTCGGAACGGAACACGGTCAGGGGCCCGATGCGATCAACTTCTTCACCGACCGGCGTATCGTTATCCGGCGCTGGTTTGGCGGCGCGAGCGATGCACGTGGGCATTGGTAAGCGTTGGCTGACCAGGAGACGCGCCGGCGATTAGGTGTGGCCGTGACTACCCGAGCTGCTGCACATCCTGGAGGAGATATGGACACCGAACGGCTGTACTCCGAGTATGTCAACACGAGCTTCGTCAAGGGTATTGAGCCCGTCGTGGTGGATCACGCGCTCGGTGCAACGATACACGGCGCCGACGGGGAAGAATATGTTGATCTCTTCGCCGGCATCTCTGTCGTCAACGCGGGACATAGCAACCCCAGGATCATCGCTGCTGCCAAGGCGCAGATGGATCGGGTCGTCCACGCGGCGTCATACATTTACCATGTCCCTGTGGTGGCCCAGCTCGCCCGGCGCCTCGCGCAGATCACGCCTGGCAGACTCCAGAAGACGTTCTTTGGCAATAGCGGCGCGGAGGCAGTCGAAGGGGCTATGCGTCTCGCCAAGGCATATACCGGCAGGGGGGAGTTCATCGCGCTGCAGACTTCCTTCCACGGCAGGACAAGCGCCACGCTCTCCGTCACCGGGAATGCCGCCCGCAAGACCCATGGCGGTCCGTATCTGCCTGGCGTCGCGTTCGCTCCTGCCCCAAACCCGTATCGTTGTCGCTACTGCAGCAGTTGCTGCACACTCGCATGCGCGGACGCCGTCGAGGACGTGGTCAAGTATCAAACGTCGGGCGATGTCGCAGCATTTATCGCCGAGCCCGTGTTGGGTGAGGGTGGCATAATCGTCCCACACCCCGACTACTTCCAGCGCGTCAAGCAGGTCCTCGACGCTCACGACGTGTTGATCATAGCGGACGAGGTGCAGAGTGGATTCGGCCGTACCGGTGCCATGTTTGCCATCGAGCACTATGGCGTGGAGCCGGACATCATGGCGATGGCAAAGGGGATCGCGAACGGATTTCCGCTCGGAGCCTTCATCGCGCCTCCTGAAATCGCCGACAGCTTCCGGCCGGGAGAGCACTTGTCCACCTTTGGCGGCAACCCGGTTGCCTGCGCTGCGAGTCTCGCGACGATAGAGGTGCTGCAAGACGACCGACTGGTCGAGCGTTCTGCTGAGCTCGGCGCATGGTGCAAGAGCCGACTCGAGGAGATGGCCCGGCAACACGAAATTATCGGCGATGTTCGCGGCGTCGGACTCATGATCGGTATCGAGCTCGTGCTCGACCATGCAACGAAGCAGCCTGCGGCTGTCGAGGCCGCCACGGTCCGCCGCCTCTGCCGCGAGCAGGGTGTTCTGCTTGGTGTGGGCGGGCAGGACGGCAATGTGGTGCGGATCCAGCCACCCCTGGTGATCGAACGGCCCCAACTAGAACGCGCGCTCGAAGTACTCGATGACGCGTTGCGCTCGGTGACCGAGACCCGCTCGGTCGGCGCGTCGTGAATGGGACGCGGGCGCGAACGCTAGGCATTGTTGTGGGGCGAGGCACGTCGGGTCCCTACAACGCGATCACGGACGTTCCCGGCGTGCGTGTTGGTCATACAACCCTGATCGAGGGCGACGGCGCCCTCACGGTAGGCCGTGGACCCGTCCGAACCGGCGTCACCGTCATCGTGCCGCACGACGGAGACATCTGGCAGGAGCCCGTATTCGCCGGCTGCCATCGCTTGAATGGCAATGGAGAGCTGACTGGACTCGAATGGATTCGGGAGTCCGGTACGCTGTCGTCGCCCATTGCACTGACGAACACCCATAGCGTCGGGGTGGTGCGCGATGCGCTCGTTGGGCACG
>JAUJMR010000002.1:115698-141620 GCA_030446765.1 Chloroflexia bacterium | reverse complement strand
GCACTGACGAACACCCATAGCGTCGGGGTGGTGCGCGATGCGCTCGTTGGGCACGCCGTTGCGGGTCGCGACCCCGGAGTGGCGTACTGGGCACTGCCGGTCGTGGGAGAAACATGGGACGGCGCGCTTAATGACATAAATGGGTTTCATGTCACGCGAGAACACGTTATGCAAGCCATGTGCAGCGCTGCGAGTGGCGCGGTGGCGGAGGGCAACGTGGGCGGTGGCACCGGCATGATTTGCCATGGCTTCAAGGGCGGGACCGGCACCGCGTCGCGCGTGGTTGCTGCCAATGCTGGCAACTACTCGGTGGGCGTGCTCGTGCAGGCGAACCACGGTCGACGAGAAAGGCTTCGGATCGACGGCGTGCCCGTGGGCGAGGAGTTATCAGCCTCGACAGTGCCGCTCCCAGGGGCACCGGCGGCCAGCGAGGGGGTCGGCTCGATCATCGTCGTGGTGGCGACCGATGCTCCGCTGTTGCCGAACCAGTGCACTCGCCTCGCCCAGCGCGCGGGCTTCGGGATAGCCAGGACCGGCGGGGTGGGGGAACACTCCAGTGGCGATCTTTTCGTCGCGTTCGCCACCGGGAACCGTGGGCTGCCCGGCAGCGACTACCTTCCCGATAGTCCGATCACCATTCCGCTACACATGCTCTCGAACACGTATATCAACACACTGTTCGACGCGGTGGTAGAAGCAACAGAGGAAGCTATCCTGAATGCGCTCCTGGCAGCGGAGACAATGACGGGTCGCGACCATGTCACTGCCCACCGCCTCGATCCGGACCGATTGCTGCCTGTCATGCGCCGATACGGGCAACTATCCTAGCCTCACCCGACGGAAGTCGTGCATCGGTCGGCTTGGGAGACGTAGGCGATGGATATCGGACGCCCCACGGCGTGTATCTTGCGACCCTGATCTTCTGTGGGCCAGCGACGTATTCTGCCAATGACAGCACCACGGGTATGCTGGTTCGCCTCTTGATCACTCAAGACGAACCGGGAGGTTATCCACCTTGGAGTATCGCAGTTTAGGGCGAACAGGTGTGCAGGTCAGCGAGTTATGCCTCGGATGCATGATGTTCGGTGGCCGCACCGAGGACGAGGCGTCGGCCGACATTATTGATCGATTCATCGACGCGGGCGGGAACTTTCTCGACACCGCGAACGTCTACACGCGCGGCCGCAGCGAGGAGGCGACGGGTAAGGCGCTGAAGCGCAACGGCAAGCGAGAAAAAGTTGTTCTTGCTACGAAGGTGCATGGCACCATGGCCGACGACGACCCAAACGCTCAGGGTAACAGCCGCAGGCACATCATCGAGCAGTGCGACGCAAGTCTCCGCCGGTTACAGACGGACTACATCGATCTGTATCAGATCCATCGGCCCGATTCGCAGATCCCGATCGATGAAACGCTACGCGCACTTGACGACCTGATCCGCGCAGGTAAGGTGCGCTACATCGGCACCAGCACGTACGCCGCGTGGCAGCTAGTTGAAGCACTCTGGGTTGCCAAGGAACTCGGTCTGAACCGGTTCGTGTGCGAGCAGCCCCCATATCACTTGCTCGACCGGCGCATCGAGCGGGAACTGGTGCCGTTCGCGCAGACCTATGGCTTCGGGATCATCCCTTGGTCCCCGCTCGCCGGAGGATTCCTGACCGGAAAGTATCAGCGTGGCGGTGAGCTGCCGGAAGATTCGCGCTATGGCCAGCAACCACAGCGCGGCGGGCGCGATACTCTGGTCGATGCCGCGTTTGATGTGCTCGAAGTCGTCCAGTCGATTGCTCAGAAACAGGGCTGCTCACCGAGTCAGGTCGCGCTTGCCTGGGTGAAGGACCAGCCTGCCATCACCAGCCCGATCATCGGCCCGCGCACGATGGAGCAATTGGAGGATAACCTCGGGGCGGCAAACGTGAAGCTCTCGGAGAGTGAGATGAACCAGCTAAATGAAGTGTCGCTACCCGGCCGGGCCGTCGTGCCGTATTACGAGGCGGACTTCGGACCGCACCTCGTGCGTGTCGTAGCCTAGCTCACGGCTTACGGCGCGGTTATCAAAGAGCCTGCCCGGCATGAACATCCGGCAGGCTCTCGTTTTGCCAGGTAAAGGAGGGTGATAGTTATGGGTGACAGGATTGCCTGGGGCGTGCTCGGGACCGGCAGTATCGCACGGACATTCGCTCGCGGAGTGCAGGGTTCGCAGACCGGCGAGTTGACCGCGGTCGGTAGTCGCACACAGGCATCCTCGGACGCCTTCGGTGAGGAGTTCGGGCTGGAGCGTCGGTATGGCAGCTATGAGGCACTTCTCGCGGATGAGACGGTCCAGGCCGTGTACATCGCGACGCCGCATCCTATGCACGCTGAGTGGGCCATAAAAGCTGCGGAGGCCGGCAAGCATATTCTCTGCGAGAAGCCAGTCGCCCTGAACTATCCCGAGGCCATGGCAATTGTCGAGGCGGCTCGCCAGCACGACGTCTTCCTGATGGAAGCGTTCATGTACCGTTGCCACCCGCAGACGGCGAAGCTCGTAGAACTGGTGCGGGAAGGGGCAATCGGTGCGTTGCGCACCATGCAGATCACGTTCAGCTTCGACAGCGGCTACAACCCTGAAGGGCGTCTGCTCAAGGCGGAGCTTGGGGGCGGCGCTATCCTCGACGTTGGCTGTTACTGTGCGTCAATGGCACGACTTCTTGCGGGTGCAGCGTCGGGGAAGCCCTTCGCAGAGCCCGACGAGCTACGGGCGGTTGCGCACCTCGGCGAGGAGACCGGAGTCGATCACTATACGTCAGCTGTCGCTACGTTTCCGGGTGGGATCGTTGCGCAGCTCAGCACTGGGGTCCAGGTTAGCCAGGAAAGCGCGGTGCGAGTATATGGCTCCGACGGGTCGATTCATGTGCCTTCGCCGTGGATACCCGGCAGGGAGGGCGAGCCGGTCTCCCTGTACTTGCACAGGAAGGGAGTAACGGAGCCCGAGGAGATCCAGATTGCAGCCGACATCGGGATATACGCGCTAGAGGCCGATACCGTCGCGCGGCATATTGAGGAGCGAGAAGCGTCGCCACCTGCGATGACGCTCGAGGATACGCTCGGCAACATGCGCATGCTCGACCAATGGCGCGCCGCGATTGGGTTGACATACCCAATGGAGCAGCCCGAAGCCCAGACGCGGCCCGTTCACGGTGGGCCACTTGCCGTACGCTCAGGTCATAACATGAAGTACGGACAGATCGAGGGCGTCGACAAGCCGGTGTCACGCCTGGTGATGGGCGTCGACAACCAGCGCACGATGCCGATGCTCGCAGTGATGCTCGACGACTTCTTCGAGCGAGGAGGAAACACATTCGACACCGCTTACATTTACGGCGGTGGCAAGCTTGAGCGAATGTTGGGCCAGTGGGTGAAAAACAGGGATATACGCGATCAGGTCGTAATCCTCGACAAGGGCGCGCACACCCCGCACTGCACTCCGGAGGATGTCACCAAGCAGTTGCTGGAGAGCCTTGAGCGGCTGCAAATGGAGTATGTGGACATCTACATGCTGCATCGGGACAATGCAGCGTATCCCGCGAGCGCATTCGTGGATGTGTTGAACGAGCATTACCGGGCGGGTCGAATCCGGATGTTCGGGGGCTCGAACTGGTCTATACAGCGCGTGGAGGAAGCAAACAGTTATGCGGCACAGCATGGCCTACTAGGCTTCGGTGCAATGAGCAATAACTTCAGCCTCGCCCGAATGGTCGATCCGGTGTGGGCGGGCTGCATTTCCGCGTCCGACCCGGACTCCCGGAGGTGGCTCGCGGAGAACCAGATGCCGCTGATGCCGTGGTCCAGTCAGGCACGTGGCTTCTTCACTGGCCGAGCGCGTCCTGACGATCTCTCCGATGAGGAACTGGTGCGCTGCTGGTACAGCGATGACAACTTTCAGCGATTAGAGCGGGTCAATCAAATGGCGGCGGAGCGGGGAGTCCTGCCGATCAACATCGCGCTTGCGTACGTCCTGTGCCAACCGTTTCCGACCTTCCCGCTGATCGGTCCGCGCGCGCTTGCCGAAACGCGTACATCGCTCCCCGGTTTGGACATCCAACTCTCACCCGAAGACCTGGAGTGGCTCAACCTGGAGCGGTGAGCCTTCATCCCTGGAACTGCACGGTGTCGGTGTCTATCCGTCTCTTCGGAACGGACATCGACACCGCTATCTGGCCCCGCGGTGGGCAGACCACCGCTTCATAACTTGATTGGGTTATGCCTGTTTGGCGCCGTCCCTGCGCCTAGCCATCGTTCCTGTCGGCGTTGCAGGAGCCGGTCGAGCAGCGCTTGATATTCTTCTTGCGTATGCTTGCGTCTTCCCCTCTGGGAGTCCCAGTTGCGTCCCTTCTCCGCGTTGCAGGAAGGATGCGTCACCCCGAGGTTCGCCAGGTCGTTCGTCCCCCCACGCGACCTCGGTACGATGTGCTCCAGATTCGCACCGACCCCGGTCCGCTCATCAAAGCTGAGGTTGCCGTTGCAGATAAGACACTTGCCGATCCACCTGGTACCGGTGCGGCTAAAGGTACTGTCGCTGGCGGCTGTAGATATCAGTAGCTGGTTCATACTCGATTCTACTCGACGGCGCTCAGCAAGCCGCCTGAGTCCCCGTGCTATAATGCGCGCAATCTAGCAGGGGAAGCGGTGTTAGATGACCTCTAATCAACATCCAAAACCGGCCGTAACAGTCGACATACTTGTGCTGTCATGGGATGGTTCCAGTGTATCGCTTCTGCTCGTCCGGCGGGGTTCGGAGCCGTACAAGGGGTGCTGGGCTCTGCCGGGCGGCTTCCTGGAGATCGATGAAACCCTGCAGCAGGCGGCACTGCGCGAGCTTGAAGAGGAAACAGGTGTGCGGCCTGATGCGGTGCTGCCCGGGCCGGTGTTCGACGCCGTTCAGCGCGACCCGCGGGGACGGGTACTGAGCGTTCCTTATGTTGCCGTGGTTCTTGCTGAGGACGTTGACCCAAAGCATGGGTCCGATGCAAGCGACGCGCGCTTCTTCCAACTGCCCTCCTTACCTGAGACGCTAGCGTTCGACCACTTGGATATCATCACAGCGATTTGCCCAATCGCGACCTCGGCACTACGTGCGGGTCGTCTCGCGCCATCCTTAAGCGGTGGGGAACGTGAGCGGATCGTGCGGATCATCGAGCGCGACGTCCTCCTGGTCGATAAGGCAACGAGGGAAATCGGCTGACCGGTTTCGGTCGCAGGCGTTTGGCCCCAGGCACCGTCAAACTCGATGGGCTTTGGACGTGGAGGGCGTGCTGAAGGCGCGAAGCACTTTGGCGACCGCAGCATCTTGATCGAACTCTAAGCGAATGAAATGAGGACAAAAAGAAGCCTCACACGCCAGCGTGTGAGGCTTCTTCTACATTGCTGAAAGAGGGGGCGCGGCGGCCTACTCTACCGGGAAGACCCAGTACCATTGGCGCTGCCGGGTTTCACGAGCGGGTTCGGGAAGGGACCGTGTGGTGCCCCGGCGCCGGTGGCCACGCCCCCCACAGGGGATGGGGCCGGATAGGGAAGAGCGGCGGATGATGTAATGCGAGCGTGTCGTGTATGGGGCCCCCGCGCCGGGCTGTCCGGGGGGCGGGGGGATGGTGGGGGGTGATTTGGAGCGGGCAAGCCGATCGGCCGTTAGTACCGCTACGGCTGAACGCGTTACCGCGCTTGCACCTGCGGCCTATCCACCGGGTAATCTACCCGGGGCCTGATTGGGAGGTCTCATCCCGGGGTGGGCTTCCCGCTTAGATGCTTTCAGCGGTTATCCACTCCGGACTCAGCTACCCGGCGGTGCCAACTCTTGACAACCGGTACACCGTAGGTCCGTCCATCCCGGTCCTCTCGTACTAGGGACAGCTCCCTTCACAACCTCCTGCGCCCGCGACGGATAGAGACCGAACTGTCTCACGACGTTCTGAACCCAGCTCGCGCGTGCCTCTTTAATGGGCGAACAGCCCAACCCTGGGACGTGCTCCGCCCCAGGATGAGACGAGCCGACATCGAGGTGCCAAACCTTGCCGTCGATGTGAACTCTTGGGCAAGATAAGCCTGTTATCCCCGGGGTAGCTTTTATCCGTTAAGCCACGGCCCTTCCACTCGGTACCGTGGGATCACTAAGCCCGACTTTCGTCCCTGCTCAGGGTGTATCCCTCGCAGTCAAGCTCCCTTGATGCCTTTGCGCTCAAGTGGCCGGTTTCCATTCGGCCTGAGGGAACCTTGGGCGCCTCCGTTACCTTTTGGGAGGCGACCGCCCCAGTCAAACTACCCACCAGACACGGTCCCCGACTTGTGCCGGGTTAGGCTCAAAACTAGCTAAGAGTGGTATTTCACCGTCGCCTCCACCCCCCCGCGAGGGGATATCGCAGGCTCCCACCTATCCTACGCATAGCTAGCCCCGAGCCAGTCGTGTCAAGCTGTAGTAAAGCTCCACGGGGTCTTTTTGTCCTGTCGCGGGTAACCCGTATCTTCACGGGTGCTTCAATTTCGCCGGGTCCCTCGTCGAGACAGCGCCCAGATCGTTATGCCTTTCGTGCGGGTCGGAACTTACCCGACAAGGAATTTCGCTACCTTAGGACCGTTATAGTTACGGCCGCCGTTTACCGGGGCTTCGGTTCAGGCTCTCACCCCTCCCCTTAACCTTCCGGCACTGGGCAGGCATCAGCCCCTATACATCCACTCGCGTGTTAGCAGGGACCTGTGTTTTTGTTAAACAGTCGCCTGGGCCATTTCTCTGCGACCCCCATATTCTGGGGGCGCCCCTTCTCCCGAAGTTACGGGGCTAGTTTGCCGAGTTCCTTGACGAAGGGTATCCCGTTCACCTCGGTATTCTCTACCTGCCCACCAGTGTCGGTTTGCGGTACGGTCGATGTGCGATCTCGCATAGAGGCTTTTCTAGGCGGTGTGGGAGTTCGTGCCGAGTTGAGATGGCTTCCCATCTCTCCCCATCACCCTCAGGTACAACGCGCTCGCGGATTTCCCTGCGTGCGCTCCCTGGTCGGGCTTGGACGGTGCTGCCCCGCTCCGGCCTACCCTGCCGCGTCCCCCCATAGCTAGTAACGATCGCACACCGGTACGGGAATATAAACCCGTTGTCCATCGGTATCATCGGTACTCCGACCGATGTCCTTAGGCCCGACTAACCCTAAGCGGATTGACCTTGCTTAGGAAACCTTGGGCTTTCGGTGTGCCTGGTTCTCGCAGGCAATACGCTACTCATACCGGCATTCTCACTTGCGATAGCTCCACGGCCGCTCACGCGTGCCGCTTCAATGCCCTACGCAACGCTCCCCTACCACGCCAGATTTATCTGGCATCCGCGGCTTCGGCGGCTGGCTTAGACCCGTTACATCGTCGGCGCGCGACCACATTCGACCAGTGAGCTATTACGCACTCTTTCAAGGATGGCTGCTTCTGGGCCAACCTCCTGGTTGTCTACGCGGTCACACAACCTTCCCCACTTAGCCAGCACTTCGGGACCTTAGCCGGCGGTCCGGGTTGTTTCCCTCTCGGCCACGAACCTTAGCACCCGTGGCCTCACTCCCGGGTATCGGTTATCGGCATTCGACAGTTTGGTTCGGTTTGGTAAGCAGTTGATGCCCCCTAGCCGATCCAGCGCCCTACCTCCGACAACGTTATTCCCGAGGCTGCACCTAAATGCATTTCGGGGAGAACCAGCTATCTCCGAGTTCGATTGGCATTTCACCTCTATCCACAGCTCATCCCCCAGTTTTGTAACACTGGTGGGTTCGGGCCTCCACGCGGCTTTACCCGCGCTTCACCCTGGCCATGGGTAGCTCACTTCGGTTTCGGGTCTGATCCACGCCACTAATGGTCGCCCTGTTCAGACTCGCTTTCGCTGCGGCTCCGGGTATCGCCCCCTTAGCCTCGCGACGCAGATCAACTCGCCGGTCCGTTCTACAAAAAGTACGCCGTCACGCATATAGCGCTCCGACAGCTTGTGAGCGCACGGTTTCAGGTTCTATTTCACTCCCCTCGCCGGGGTTCTTTTCGCCTTTCCCTCACGGTACTGGTTCACTATCGGTCGTCTGGAGTATTTAGCCTTGGACGGTGGTCCGCCCGGATTCCCACGGTGATTACACGTGCCCCGTGGTACTCGAGTGACATTCCCAGGGAGGCGAGCCGGCTTTCGCGTACCGGGCTATCACCGTCTGCGGCGGGCCTTTCCAGGCCGCTTCCGCTAACCGCTCGCTTTCTCACTCCCCGACGGGCCCGGTCGGCCCCTCCGGAATATACTCACAACCCCCGAACCCGCAACGGCGACCGGCCTGTTACGCGGGTCGGGTTTAGGCTGATCCCCGTTCGTTCGCCACTACTTGGGGAATACTCTCTTCTCCTCGGGGTACTTAGATGTTTCAGTTCCCCCACTTGCCCCCCGCCCGAAGGCGGGTACCAGGCGAACCTGGCGGGTTGCCCCATTCGGGAATCCCGGGGTGATCACGAGTGATCGGCCTCTCCCCCGGGCTTATCGCAGCTATTCCACGCCCTTCATCGGCTCCAGACGCCAAGGCATCCACCGTGCGCCCGTAGTAGCTTGCCCGCTCCGAACCACTCCCCCTCACATCCCGCCGCCACCCGGACGGCCAGGACAGGGGAGCCCCATTCATTCGAAGCTCGTATTACTTGTTACCCTGTGCTCTTCCCTATTCGGTTGTTCAGGTGCCCGGCCGCCCCATCGCGCGGCCTCGATATATTACCCCCCGGCCCCGCCCCCTGTCAAGGGTGGCAAAGGGGTCGATCGGGGTGGAGACGGGGGGGCTCGAACCCCCGACCTCCGCCGTGCAAAGGCGGCGCTCTCCCAGTCTGAGCTACGTCCCCGATGGATAGCTCCGCCACCTATCAGCTCGGCGCTGACGGCCAACGGCTACCACCGGTGGGCGTTCGTGGAATCGAACCACGGACCTCGGTCTTATCAGGACCGCGCTCTGACCGACTGAGCTAAACGCCCGACGAAGAAGGGGGGAGGGCCAGATAGCCCGCCCCCCAAAGGTGGCACTTACAAGGGTAAATAGGAAGCAACAAGCGGCGTCGCGAAAAGCGTAAGGGATCCGGACGTTGACCTCGGGAATGACTCTCGAGTCTCCCTAGAAAGGAGGTGATCCAGCCGCAGCTTCCGCTACGGCTACCTTGTTACGACTTCGTCCCAATCACCGATCCCACCCTAGACGGCTGCCCCCCCGAAGGGTTAGCCCACCGGCTTCAGGTGTTACCGGCTTTCATGACGTGACGGGCGGTGTGTACAAGGCCCGGGAACATATTCACCGCGGTAATGCTGACCCGCGGTTACTAGCAACTCCGCGTTCACGGAGGCGGGTTTCAGCCTCCGATCCCAACTGAGGCCGGCTTTAGGGATTGGCTCCGGGTCGCCCCATCGCTGCCCGCTGTACCGGCCATTGTAGCGTGTGTGTAGCCCAAGACGTAGGGTCATCGCGACTTGACATCATCCCCACCTTCCTCCGGTTCTCTACCGGCAGTCTCGCGAGAGAAGTATAACTCGCGACAAGGGTTGCGCTCGTTGCGGGACTTAACCCAACACCTCACGGCACGAGCTGACGACGACAGCCATGCAACACCTGTGACTATGCCATCCGGCGAACCGGATGGGGGCCGATGTTTCCACCGGCTTACATGAACATGTCAAGCCTTGGTAAGGTTCTTCGCGTCGCATCAGGTTAAACCACACGCTCCGCTGCTTGTGCGGGCCCCCGTCAATTCCTTTGAGTTTTAGCCTTGCGGCCGTACTCCCCAGGCGGGACACTTAATGCGTTAGCTCGGGCACCGGCAGGGTCAACACCGCCGACACCGAGTGTCCATCGTTTACTGCCGGGACTACCGGGGTATCTAATCCCGTTCGCTCCCCGGCCTTCGCGCCTCAGCGTCAGGTATGGGCCAGGGTGCCGCCTTCGCCACTGGTGTTCCTCCCGATATCTACGCATTTCACCACTACACCGGGAATTCCGCACCCTCTCCCATCCTCAAGTCCGCCAGTTTCACCCGACCCTCCCCGGTTGAGCCGGGGATTTCACGTGGTGACTTGGCGGGCCGCCTGCGCGCTCTTACGCCCAATAAATCCGGACAACGCTCGCCCCCTACGTATTACCGCGGCTGCTGGCACGTAGTTAGCCGGGGCTTATTCGGGCGGTACCGTCATCATCTTCCCGCCCAAAAGGGGTTTACACGCCGAAACGCTTCGTCCCCCACGCGGCGTTGCTCCATCAGGCCATACGGCCCATTGTGGAAAATTCCTCGCTGCTGCCTCCCGTGGGAGTCTGGGCCGTGTCTCAGTCCCAGTGTGGCTGATCATCCTCTCAGACCAGCTACCCGTCATAGCCTAGGTGCGCCATTACCACACCTACTAGCTGATGGGCCGCGAGCCCCTCACCCGGCGCCTTTCGGCTTTGCTCGGGCGATCCATCGATCACCCGGACGTATGCGGTATTAGCCCCGGTTTCCCAAAGGTTATCCCCCACCAGGCGGCAGGTTGCTCACGCGTTACTCACCCGTTCGCCGCTCATCCACCCCCGAAGGAATGGACGCGCACGACTTGCATGCGTTATGCACGCCGCCAGCGTTCGTCCTGAGCCAGGATCAAACTCTCCAAAGTTCGAACCAGTCCAGTCTTGAACCGGCAGTCTCGTCTCTGTGATAAGCCCGTGATCCCATCGCTCCGCTTGTCAGATGCAAGATCCGCGATTCCTCGCAGACCTCGCCCTCACCCGCACGCTTGCTGCTTCCTATTTACCCCTGTAAAGGTGCCCCGCCACAACCAGAAGATCACTCCCCCAGCCGCGACGCCTATGTATACTACCCCAACTCACTCTCACTGTCAAGGCTGTTTTCGAGCATTTTCGCGCTGTGGGAGCGCCGATGAGGGCTAAGGCGAGCTTCTGCCAGTCGAACAGCGTCGGTGTCGTAGTAGGCTGATGGAGTTCCTCACCTATGTTTACGTTCGCTGTGCCGCGCCTGATCCTCGCCCTCGGTCACATGCCTTGCACTTATTGGTAACTGGACGGCTATAGTCCGATGCAACTTATGGAACCAGTGCAAACAGATTCGGATCCTCGCACAAGTCATCTCCATCGCCCCCACGTCTCCGGCTGGTTCGCCGTGAGGTCTGATGCTGAGCCGCCACAACCAGCAGATCGTCCATCGTAGTGACTGTGCCCGTCGCGACCTTGCCCCGCGAGCAGCGGGCGCCGCTGAGTTCTCTTGCACCCCACCTAAGCTCCCGTTCGGTGCACTTTGCGTCTCTCGGCGAAGGTCGCTCGCCCGCCCGCGGGGCCGACGACGCCCGTGCATCGAGCAGCAGCTGTTTCCACCGCCAGGAGTGCCAAGATCTGACCTTTCGCGTGGTCGCTGGTTCAGGCCGCTCCTATCATCGATCGGCCCCCAGTGCATTTGCCTACGCTTTTTCCTCGGGTTTGACACGCGTGCCGCACAGGCGGGGACGGGATGCGGTTCATAGGGCGATGGATCTGCGACGATACGTCCTCAGGACAACTCAAGTGCTAGTCGTTGCGCAGACACCTTGGACTGTATAGTCCGCTGGAACCAGTTCACCTCCAACGCATGATGAGCGGGCTCGAGTAGCCTCCAGACGTTCGCGACCTTGCACAGCGAGCAGCGGGCTCCGGGAGCGCTTCTCGTCGGCGAGCGCTCCGTGTTGTATGCAGAACCTCGTCCGCTGGTTCACCTCGATCGGAGTGCGGGACCCTGCCCGAGGACGCGAGCGATAGGGCGAGCGTCGATCGCGCTGTAGCTGGCCTACTGGTTCAGATGCCGCTTCCCCTCACCTCGAGTATCACGACGTTTTTGCCGCGATGGCGCGGTGAAGGATGTCGAGGGTTTGCATCCTGAGAATATCGGCCTTCTGGCCTCCGGCAAACCCCGCTTTGTTCCGTCCACTCCCTTGGCAGGTATGGCGCTCCTGAGGTGAACGACATTGCGCTCGAGGGAAACATGTGGCCATCCTCGGCAGGAGTAACGTGGTGGGCAAGCCGCTCGCGCAGTTGGTGCTGGCGCGCAACGCCACGGTAACGCTGCTGCACAGCCGTTCGCGGGACATCACCGAGTCCATCACGATGGCGGATGTAGTAGCGGCAGCCGTCGGGGTGCCGCAGCTGGTGACGAGCGAGATGGTCAAGCCAGGCGCTGTTGTCCTTGATTTCGGCATTAATTTCGTCGGCGATGCGATGGTGGGAGACGTTCACTTCGAGTCGGTCCGGCGCGTTGCCTCCTCAGATTACCCCCGTGCCGGGCGGGATCAGGCCCCTGACGAACCTGATGCTCGCCCGTAACCTGCTTTTCAGCCGCTGCGCTGCAACGGGACGCCTCATAGGACGCTAACGGTACAGCTCGTTCGTGTCTATATACTCCCGCACCGCCTCAGGCACCAAGTAGCGAAGCGGTAGTCCCTGCCGTACTCGCTCTCGGAGTACCGAACTACTGATGGGAAGATTCGGGACCGGTACAACGCTGTAGCGTCCCCGTACGGCGGGAGCGCGGCCTCCACAACGGCTGGACTGAAGCTGATGCCGTAGCGGAGGAGCACCGCGAGATGCGCAAGGCCCGCCACCTCTTCTGCGAGATGCCAGTCAGGAAAGGCTGCGAACTCGTCGGAGCCTATGAAGAAAATCAGATCGTGGTCCGGTTTCTCCGCTCACTATGCCGCGCAGCAGCTGTCGACCGTATAGGATGGCCCGCTCGCAGCAGCTCGGCATCGCTTACCTCATAGGCCTGATTATCGCGTGTCGCGAGCTTCGCCATCTGGAAGCGATGCTCTGCGGCAGTTACCACGCGATCACTCTTGTGGGGCGGAGTGCGGGCGACCATCCACACAAGCCGTTCCAGCCCCAGCCGGTGCCGCGCTTCCTCTGCGGCCGCGAGATGCCCGAAATGCGGCAGGTCGAACGTGCCGCCGATGATACCGATGCGAGAGCGGGTCAGGAGTCGTCCGCCTTTGCGCTCACGGTGGCTTCAGGTAACGAGGCACGTAGCTCCTCGCGATCTCGCTAACTACCGTGCTCTGTTTGTCTGCCCAGAAGCGCGGCCTTACCGTCGTTTGATCTACGTCCAGACTTTCGACCACGACCTCTGGCTCTGGCTGTGTACTCACCCCTCTCTTTCCGTCCAGCACGGCCGTATATCGCGTCAATGCTTCGCCGGTGATTTCCGGGCCCCCGGAAACGCTGATCGAGTACGCTTGTAAGCGTCCCAACGAGCGGTTCGTCACGATGTCCGTCATCAGGGCCGAGTTCGGTACGATGACTTGCAGACCGAAGTCGTTCGCAGATAGGTGGTGCGCAGATCGATGCTCTCCACGACGCCGTCCACATCGCGCAGGGCGACGCGATCACCGATATTGAACGGCTTCTCCACGAGGGGATGTACAAGCCTGCGACAAAATTGCGCAGTACGTCCTGTAACGCGAGGCTGAAGGCCAGTCCTGTGACGCCGAGCGCGGTGATAAGCGCGTTTACATCCGTGCCCAACATGGACAGTGCGGTGACTACGCCAATAACGATAACCCCGACGTAGGCCAAGTTTGCAACCAAGGTAGCGACGGCCTTGTCCTCGACTGCCTGCGTTCCAGTTCGAAGGACCCGGTGCTTGAGGCGACGTGCCAGAGCGATGGTTATGAGGATGATGACCAGCGCGACAAAGGCCCTGCGGGCGAAGGTCGAGCCCACCGGCCAGGAGGTTATCGAACATCGCCACAGGTCTTTGGTGCCGTCCTGGCTCGGTGCATGGATGGGTGCAGCCTTAAACGCTCCGGGCTGCACCCAGTACATTCAGACTGTAGGGTACGGTGCAGACGAGCTCTCAGTGTGCGACGCCGGCGTGGCCGTTCTTGCTCGCCAGTACTTCCTCGTCGGCGATACAGGCCATACTAGCGACGGTGTCTTTGCCTTTGAGGTTCATCACCGAGACGCCCTGGGCGGCTCTGCCCTGGCGGCTGATGTGAGCTGTGCTCATGCGCACCACGAGTCCGCCGGATGAGGCGACCAGGACGTCAGTGCCAGGCGCAACGACACGCGCCGCGACCAGTTTGCCGGTCTTCTCGTTGAGCTTGAACGCCCGAACTCCGCTGCCAGCGCGAGCCTGGACCGGGAAGTCATCGAGCGAGGTGCGCTTGCCGTAGCCCGCCATGGTCACCATGAGCACATCGTCGCCTGGACTTCCGATCTCCATCGCAACGATGTGATCCCCATCCGCCAGCTTCATCGCGTTCACACCCGCAGCTGGTCGCCCCATTGAGCGCACCTGGGTAGCGTGAAAGCGGATACCCTGCCCCGAAGCAGTAAGGACGAGGATGTCGTTCTCGTTTGTCGAGAGCCGAACCTCGGTCATCTCGTCACCCTCCTCCAGGGTCATAGCGATCAGCCCGTTTGCCCGCACCGCCGCGAACTCAGAGAGGCTGGAACGCTTAATTTTGCCCTGACGAGTGATTGAGGTGAGATACTGGCCCGTGTCGAACTTCTTGACCGCGATAACCTCAGTAACTCGCTCTCGCGGCTCCAAGCTGATCAAGTTGATTAGCGGAAGGCCCTTCGCGGTTCTACCCGCGTCGGGAATCTCATGCGCCTTGAGCTGGAAAACCTTGCCGCGATTCGTGAAGAAGAGCACGCTGTCGTGTGTGTTACACACGAGCATGTGGTCGACCACGTCCGATTCTCGCGTACCCATGCCGGTGACCCCTCGGCCCCCGCGGCGCTGCGGACGATAGGTGTCATGTGGGAGTCGCTTGATGTAGCCTCGGTCCGTGACGCTGATCGCGACCTCCTGGTTCGGAATCAGATCCTCGTCGCTTATATCGCCACTCTGATCGAGGATCACCGTACGTCGCGCATCTCCGTACTTCTCTTTTAGGTCAGCCAGATCACTCTTGATCATGCCCAGGATCTTCGCCGGGCTCCCAAGGATACCCTCGAGTCGGGCGATCGTCTTGCGCACCTCTTTGAGCTCATCCTCAAGCTTCTTTCGCTCGAGCGCCGCGAGCCGACGGAGTTGCAGATCGAGGATTGCCTGCGCCTGTATCTCCGAGAGCTGGAAGTTGCGCATCAGCTCGCCGCGCGCCGTTTCCGCGCTGCGCGAGTTGCGAATCGTATTGATGACAGCGTCGAGGTTGTCGAGGGCGATTTTCAGTCCTTCTAGTACATGGGCCCGCGCCAGCGCCCGTCGCAGCTCGAACTCAGTGCGGCGTCTGATGACCACCTGGCGGTAGTCGACGTAATAACGCATCATTTGCTTGAGTGTGAGCATGCGGGGCACGGTGCCATCCACCAGGGACAGCGAGTTGACGCCGAATGTCGATTGCAACGCGGTATAACGATACAGCGCATTAAGCGTTTTCTGCGGCTGCGCGTCGCGCTTGAGCTCGATCACGATGCGCATCCCGGTGCGGTCGGATTCGTCCCGCAGGTCCGAGATGCCTGCGAGCCGTTCCTCTTTGACGAGGTCGGCAATTTTCTCGATGAGCGTGGACTTATTCACCTGGTACGGCAGCTCGGTCACGATTATGGCGTAACGGTTGCCACGAATCTCCTCGATATGGGACTTCGCGCGGACGATCACCCGTCCCCGACCCGTGCCGTAGGCGGACGTTATGCCCTCCCGACCCAAGATGACTCCACCGGTCGGAAAGTCCGGGCCGGGAACGATCTTGACCAGGTCATCTACTGTGGCGTCAGGGTGATCGATCAGGTACGCGATGCCATCGCAGATCTCGGTGAGGTTATGCGGCGGCAGGTTCGTCGCCATGCCGACCGCGATGCCAGCCGAGCCGTTGAGAAGCAGGTTCGGGAGCTTACCGGGAAGAACGGCCGGCTCGCGGTCTGAGCCGTCATAGTTCTCCTTGAAGTCGACGGTCTCCTTGTCGATATCGACAAGAAGCTCCTCTGCGATCCGGGTCAGCTTCGCCTCGGTGTAGCGCATTGCTGCCGCGCTGTCTCCGTCCACGGAACCGAAGTTGCCCTGTCCGTCCACGAGGGGATAGCGGAGGGAGAAGTCTTGTGCCATGCGCACGAGCGTGTCATAGACCGATGTGTCGCCGTGGGGATGGTACAACTTGAGTACCTCACCGACGATACCCGCGCTCTTGCGAAAGCGCGTGCCACTGCCCAGGCCCAGACCCTGCATCGCGTACAGGACGCGCCGGTGAACCGGCTTGAGGCCGTCGCGCACATCTGGCAGGGCCCGCGCGACGATCACGCTCATGGAGTAGTCAAGGTACGACGAGCGCATCTCATCGTCGATACTCCTGGGCCTGACGACTCCAATCTCCATTGCGATCTCCTTATTCAGCCGCTGGGTCCGGCGACGGCGAAAGTCAAGATTTTACCAGCAATTATACCGTTTTTCGATCTCGGATAGCCACCAGGAACGCGCCCGGCGTGAACGAACGTATATAATCACCGGGGTCTTTTGGGGGCCGATCATTCGGGCAAACTAAGCGAACCGCGGGCGTCGATGCCCGGGAGGTGTAGATGCCAGCAGCCGTAATTCTCGGTGGTCATTGGGGAGACGAGGGCAAGGGCAAGGTGATCGACCTGCTCGCCGGAAGGTGCGCGTACAACGTCCGCTACAGTGGTGGGTCAAACGCGGGGCATACGGTGGTGAATGAGCGCGGCACCTTCGCGTTCCACCAGGTGCCTTGTGGCATCTTCCATCCCGGTGTGACCCCGATGCTCGCGGCGGGCGTTGTACTTGATCCGGAGGCGTTGCTCGCGGAACTTGCGGAACTGGAGCAACGAGGGGTGCGTCCGGATCGGCTGTACGTCAGCGAGCGAGCGCACCTGGTTATGCCCTACCATCGCCAGCTCGACGGGTATCTCGAGGCTCAACGGCAGGACCTCCGGCTGGGTACAACCGGGAAGGGGATCGGCCCCGCGTACGCCGACAAGGTGTCGCGTGACGGCTTGCGTGCGGGCGACATGCTGGACCCGGATCGCTTTGTCCAGCTGGTGCGCCGACGCGCGGAGATCGCCAACCAGTACATTACCGCTGTCTTCGGTGGAGAGCCGATCGACGTCGAAGGACTCGCTCGGCAAAGTGCGGAGTGGGCTGTGCAGATCGCACCGATGGTATGTGACGTGGAGCGGGAGATCCGCGCCGCGCTGTCTCAGGGGCAGATCGTCATGCTCGAGGGCGCCCAGGGTGCGCTTCTCGATATTGACGCAGGCAGCTACCCTTTCGTGACTAGCTCATCCAGCGGCGTGGCTGGGGCCTGCGCGTCACTGGGAATCCCGGTCCGCGAAGTGGGGCCGATCGTGGTGGCGCTCCACGCCTACATGACACGCGTTGGGGAAGGACCCTTCCCCACCGAGTTGGAGGGCGAGGCGGGCCAGTATCTGCTGCGCGTCGGCAATGAGTTTGGCACGACCACCGGCAGGCCGCGTCGGTGCGGATGGTTCGATGCTGTGGCGAGTCGCTACGCTCTGGACGTCAACGGGGCGACCTCGCTGGCGGTGACGAAGCTCGACGTGCTCGACCACCTCGGGCACATTCGTATCTGCGTGGCGTACGAGATCGACGGCAAGCGCGTGAGCCACCTGCCGTCACGGGCGGATGTGCTCGCTCGCGCGCGGCCCGTATATGAGGACCTGCCTGGCTGGAAGCAGTCCACCCAAAACGCTCGTACCTGGGAGGACCTGCCGCCTGCGGCGCAGCGCTACATTCGGCGCATAGAAGAGTTGATGGGCGCTCCGGTTTCAATTGTTGCCGTAGGTCCGGCCAGGGATCAGACGCTGGTGCTGCGGGACCCGCTGGACGTTGCTTAGCTCGACTGGTATCAGCGGTCTATCTCATACCGGGGATCGCGGTACATGAGATCAGCCAGGGCGGTCGCGATGTTTTTGTTCTCGTACAGCACCTGGTAACTTTGCTCGGTGATCGGCATCTCGACACCGTGCGCCTGAGCGAGCGCTCGCGCGGAGCGCGTGGTCGCGATGCCCTCCGCCACCTGCGGCGCAAGTGCCTTCTGGATGGCAGCGATTGATTTTCCCTGCGCTAGCTGCTCGCCGACGCGGCGATTACGGCTGCTGACGCTACTTACCGTTGCGAGCAGGTCGCCAAGTCCGGTAAGGCCGGCGAACGTGAGCGGCTGTGCGCCGAGCGCAACTCCGAGCCGGCTGATTTCTGCCAGACCGCGCGTCACGAAAGCCGCCTTCGCGTTCTCCCCGGCGCCCAAGCCGTCCCCTGCGCCGGCGCCAATTGCAATGATGTTCTTCAAGGCACCACCAAGCTCCACGCCCAGGACATCCTGGTTTGCGTAGACCCGAAAACGGGGAGTGTTGAGCGCACCAAGTGCGACGGACAGTGCCTCTGAGCTAGCGCTCGCGACAACGGCGGTCGCCGGTTTCCCAGCCGCGACCTCGCCGGCGAGATTCGGTCCGGAGAGCGCGCCGACGCGCGGGCGGCGGTTGCTGAGCTCCTGATCGAGAATCTCCGTCATCCGGAGCAGGCTGCCTCCTTCGAAGCCTTTAGCCGCGCTCAGGATGACATGATCGGTGCGAATGTATGGGGCGAGCAGGCGGGCGTTCTCCCGCATACGGGAGGTGGGAACGACCAGAACAATCGTCGTGGTGGTACTACAGCCGCGCTCTATGTCGTCTTCCAGCCGAAGCGCAGCGGGAAAGTTGACGCCGGGCAGGAAACGATCGTTCGTTCGCGACTCCTGCAGTGTGTCGTGCTCAGTTGGTGTGCGGCACAGCAGGGTGACGGGCCTGACACGGGCGAGCGCGACCGCCAGGGCGGTACCCCACGAGCCCGTTCCAACCACCATGACGCCGTCCGCTACCGTCGACACCGCGACCTCCCCGATGTAAGCTCGACGGCACGGATTATATGGGAGACGCGGTGCCAAGTGCAGGGTATTCTATAGACGGAGACACGAATAGGCCCGGAGAATATCTGTTCTCCGGGCCGATGGGGCTACGGGGTGTTTGAGGGTGCTACTACTGCGGTGTGGGGCTGAGGTCCCAAATACGTGTTCCCTGCGTGCAGGACCGGATCAACGCTCTCCTGAGCAGGCGCAACACCGTTCAGCCAGCCTTCTGTAGCTCGCGCGATGCCTCGTACGCGGCGAGTTCATTACATACCTTCTCATACTGGCGCAACAGGCGAAGCCAGAACGTTTCCCACTGCTCCACGTCCTCCCCCGCCTCGCGAAGCTGCTCTATTTGTTGGCTACCGTTCTCGAGCCTGCTGACGAGCGCGTTGCGCTTTGCCACCAGATGCGAGAGGGCATCTCGCTCCACGGCACTGCGTCCGGTAGGCGAAGGCAGGGATGCGCGCTCGATACGGCGCGTGGAACCGGCGCGATTGCTGTTCATCCCCAACTCCTATGCAACCTTGTCCTGCTTCAGCAGGTCGATGAACTGCGACGCCTCCCAGCGGGAAAGCTCCTGTGGCGGGTAGCCATAGATGTCCCGGCACTTGGCCTCTACGTCAGTCCGGCCAAGGTTCAAGCCGCTCTGTGCTATGGCAAAGATTGCCTTGAGCTGCTTCTCCGTCGCGGTGCGCGGTCCCAAGCCTCGTGGCTCAGTGTCGCGCTCTTCACCATACGTCGGCATTGCGCTCACGGGACGCGGCGGCTGCGACGCCATGACGCTGCCGACCGGGGCTGGCAGGACATCGTCGTCTCCACCCAACTCCTCCAGCGCTGTCACCCCCACATTGACGGCGTCGCGCAGCGCGCGAGCCTTCGCCCGTGTCTCGGCCATGCGAATGATGTGCTGCCGCATGATCGGCGCGACATTCTCATGACTTGCGTCACCGATACCGGTGAACCGGCCCCGTTCCGTCTCCACAACCGCGTGGCACACGGCTACGTTGGCGTTGTCTGGATTTGGCAGCTGTATCAGCGTCGTCGTGATCTCCTTGAGTCCCTGGCTATGGGCCTCCTCCAGCAGGCCGGCATACAGCACAAAATGCTTGCCCTGCCGCTCGATAATAAACTCCTTCTTCACCTCAATCACCTCTCACTAAGAACATTTGTTCTAATTCAAAGTATACTCGGTGGCGGGTTCGATGTCAAAGCTCGTTGAGCGCGCAAGATCGCCAAAACCGTTGCAACATGGAGTAGGAGTCCAACCTGCGGAGAGGTTACGTGTTCCTGGCGCAGTGACACATACCTGCAGCAGCGAAGGGACTACGTGAATGCAGTGTCGAGCTTTCGCCAGCTGCTATTGATGCGCCGAGCCGAGGTTGTTATCGTGGCTGAAACAAGTATCCGACACCCGGGACCGTGACAACATACTGTGGGTGTGATGGGTCCTCTTCGATGCGCTGTCGAAGATGGTAGATATGCGTCTTGACCAGGGTGGCATCGGCCGGGGCGTTGTAGCCCCATACGTTCTCCATGAGTGTCTCCGTCGCGAGCACCTGTCCCTGGTTCGCCACCATAAAGCGCAGTAACTCGAATTGAAGCCGCGTCAGCCGGATCGTTTCGCCATTGCGCCGGACCTCCATGTGGTCCGGGTCGATCTGGAAGGGGCCCGCGACAAGGAGATCCCGACGATTGACGGAGGCGTTCGAGCGACGCGCCAGTGCCCGTACGCGTGCGACGAGCTCACGGGGCGAATACGGCTTCGTGACATAGTCGTCGGCCCCGAGTTCAAGTCCGAGCACAATGTCCTCGTCCTCGCCGCGGGCTGTGAGCATGATTATCGGGATGGAACTCTCCAGCCGAAGCCGACGACAGACCTCGAAGCCGTCTACCTCTGGCATGCTGACGTCGAGCACGGCGAGATCAGGCTGGTCCGTCGCCACGCGAGCCAGCGCCTGACGGCCATCGCGCGCACTGACGACCTCGAAGCCCTCCCGCTGCAGGGAGAACTCCAGGATGTCGAGCAGGTCGGCATCGTCGTCCGCGATGAGAACCTTGAGCCGCTCTGAGTCTTCTGCTTGTCCGTTGGCGGTTGCTATTTTCATGCAACGTCCTCTGTGCCGTCTATGGGCAGGGTAAACCAGAATGCTGTAGTTTGGCCCGGCTTACTGTGCATGCCGACCGTTCCGCCGTGCATTTCGACGATGTCTTTCACGATAGCAAGACCCAGCCCCGAGCCGCCACTCACCGTCGCGCCACTACTGGTGCGGTAAAACCGCTCGAATAGTAGGGATTGTTCCTCCTTGGGTATTCCCGTACCTTTCTGTCGGACGGTAAAGCGGACGAACGCACCCTCATTGGCGATTAGCAGCTGTATCGGTTCGTTTGGCAAGCCGTATCGGTTGGCATTCGAGAGGAGATTAACCAGGACGCCGACCATTCGCTTTGCATCAACAGTGAGGATAGGCGGGTCACCCGTTGTGCGCGTCTCGAGGCGTTGATGCTTCGCATCAAACAGGGGTAACACGAAATCATAGGCATCGCGGACGAGCGAATGCACCGTCGTTGCCGACTTACGCAACTGAAGTTTCCCATTTTGCAGCCCAGCCGCATCGATTAGGTTGCTGACCATGCTTTCGAGGCGCCGCGTGTTGCGTACGAGGAGCGCAAGCATATTACCCAGTTGGTCCGACGGTATGGATTGGTACTCCTGGAGCATTACCTGGGAGGCAGCCGCCATTGCGGTGAGCGGCGTGCGCAGCTCGTGGCTCACGTTCGCGAGAAACTCCACCTGTGATGTATCCGGCCGCTCCTTCCGGCGTAGGTATAGCCGGTGCAGCAACCAGGGCTTACCCGTCATATCGACACCTAGCGAGAGCATGCTCCACGTGCAGGCCTTTCTTGTGGTGGCCTGGTTGCATTGAACAGCCAAGATGGTTTCGCCGGTGTGTGCTTCGCCGATGTGCTTTTCGATGAGGGCGACATCTGCCTCCTCTATGCTCGGCAGGGCGTGGAGCATGCAAGTGAGCGGTGTTCGATTGTTTGCCCCGCCACAACAGAAGATCAATCCCCCCAGCCGCAACGCCTATGTATACTACCCTCATCCCACCCACACTGTCAAGGCTTGTTTCGCATGTTTTTTTCCTCACTTCGATGTCTTAGGGTGAACGGGACCTCTGTTATAATTGCAGCCACCGCAGGAGGATTGCCCCGTTGAAGTATGCCCTTGTCGATGGTTATTCCTTATTTTCGCGCTTTTCATGCGCTTCCCGTGGAGCTGACGACCTCAAGGGTGAGCGCACCAATGCCGTGCCTTTCCGGCTTCTGCACCATGCTGATTAATATCCTGCAACGAGCGCCGCGATCGGTGGCTGTTTCGTTCGATGTCAGTAAAGTGTTTCGTCACGACGAGTACGCAGGCTACAAGGCGCACCGGGTTGCTATGCCGGAGGAGCTACGGTCTCGGATCGGCCGCGTGCGCGAGGTGGTGGAGAGGTTCGGTTTTCCTATATATCAGATGCGCGGATACGAAGCGGATGATGTCATCAACAGTCTGGCCAAGAAGCTGGAAGCCGAGGGCCACGAGACCGTGATCGTGACCGGCGACACCGACATGCTCCAACTGGTCACGGACCGCGTCTCCGGTCGCTGCTCCGAACCACGGCCGGTTCTCCGAGGTGCGCCTGTACGACCCGGCTGAAGTCGAAGAGCGTTACGGTTTCGCCCCCACTTCGTGGCCGACTTCAAAGCACTCGTCGGCGACACAAGTGACAACATCCCGGGCGTTCCCGGAATCGGCGAGGAAAACCGCTCCGAACCTTGATCAGTACCTAGCGGCGACGTTGAGCAGATCCTCGCCGCATCGGGGAGGTAAGCCAGACCGTGTCCGCAGATCGCTGGACAACATAGATCAGTTGCGCCGAGCAAGCGGCTGGCGACGATCGTGACAGACCTGGATGTCGATGCAAAAGACGCTCATCGACGCTCCCAATGGATATGATCGTGAGTCGATCGTCGGTCTTCTTGCAGGAGTTGGAGTTTCGAGCTTGTTGCCACGCCTGCCGGCTGTGAGCAACGAGTCGCCTGGTCACGGCGAATGCAGGCGTATCCCTGTCGCAGGCCGAGGTGCAGACGCGCTACCGAACCCTGCACACCGTCGAGGAAGCGCAAAAGTGGTACGGAGGCGCTCTGCGCGCCGTGCCTGGCGTTTGACACGGAGACCAATCAGAAGAGTGCGCGGTATCGGCGGAGCTCGTCGGGCTGAGCTTTAGTTAGGAGGAGGGAGCGGCGTGCTACGTTCCCATCAGCCACGATAGGCCGAGACGGACCGGGGACGCGTTGCTCGCGGCGCTCGGACCGCTCTTGGGGCCCGGAAGGGCCGCCAAAGGTCGCGCATAACGCGAAGTACGATCTCATGGTCATCGCCAGCACGGTGTGGATCTGGCACCGTTAGCCTTCGATACATCGCTAGCGGCGTTCCTGCTTTGAATGAGACCTCCGTCGAGCCTGGAGACCGGCGGTGACGCGGCTCGGCGTTGAACATGACACCGATCGAGCAGCTGCTGGGTAAGGGCAAGGCCCAGCGTACGATGGCGCAGGTACCGGTGTCGGAAGCTGCACCATACATGGTGGCGTTTGTGCAGACGGAGAAGATCAACGGCATCTGCTCGACGAGCTCGAGATGCCGCTCGTGCTGATCCTTGCCACCGACACATGGAGCTGGCCGGCATCACGATCGATTCGGACGCGCTCAAGCGGCTGTCGCCTGGTCTACGAGCGCCGACATCGCAGAGCTGGCGGGCAATTGAGCAAGCTGCTCGATCGATCAGGACGGCGCGGCAACGATGATCTACGAACAGCAAGGGTTATTCGACCGATGTGCACGCCCTTGAGGCGGGCAGCCGGAGAACAAGCGCCCGACCGATGCGCACGCTCGAGGCGCTCCGAGATCCTGCGACATCGGCAGCTTGCCAAACTGAAGAACACATACGTCGATGCCCTGCCCTTGCTCGTAAACTCCCGCACCGGCAGGGTGCACACCAGTTTCAATCAGACGGTGGCGAGCACCGGCAGGCTTTCTTCCACCGACCCGAACCTGCAGAACATACCCGTCAGGACGCCGCTGGGTAGGGAGGTGCGCAGGGCGTTTGTCGCCAGCAGCACGCCGGAGAGCGCGATCATCGATGGCCCGACGGTGCTCTTCAGCGCGGATTACTCTCAAGTGGAGTTACGCATTCTGGCGCATCTCACGGGCGAGGACCGGCTTCGCGAAGCGTTTGCGCGCAATGAGGACATCCACAAGCTGACCGCCTCCCAACTGTACGAGGTCGCGCTGGACGAGGTGACGCCTGAACAGAGACGGACCGGCAAGACCATTAACTTTGGAATCATATACGGCATGAGCGGCTTCCGGCTAGCGCGTGAAACAGGATTGAGCCAGCCGGTGGCCACCGAGTTTGTCCGCAAGTACAACGAGCAGTTCCCGAAGATTCATGAGTTGTTCGAGGACACGCTCAGGCGCGCTGAACGGACCGGTTACGTCGTGACATCGCTTGGCCGCCGTCGATACCTGCCGGACCTGGTCTCTTCGAACGGACAGCGCAGGGAGGCTGCGCGCCGCGCGGCGATCAACATGCCCATACAGGGAATGGCGGCCGATATCATCAAGCGGGCGATGATCAACATCTTTGCTCGCCTCCAGGCACGCGGCCTTCGGACGCGAATGCTCCTGCAAGTACATGACGAGCTTGTGTTCGAGGCACCAGAAGACGAACTGAACGATGCGGCAGCACTGGTTGTTGCTGAGATGGAGTCGGCCGAGTCCCTCACCGTGCCGCTCAAGGCGGACTGGAAGTGGGGCCGTGCGTGGGGCGACATGACAACGGTCGACAACGCCGAAACTGTCGCTATCGCTACCGGTACGGCTGATTGACCGGCGTATTTGCCTTTGCTAGACTAGATGACATATCGGGGCTCGGAACGCCGAGCCCCGTGTTCCCACTCTGGAGGTAACCCATCAGCAAAAACGTACGCATCAACGACCGCATCCGTGCGCGCGAGGTTCGCGTTATCGATGATCGCGGTACACAGTTGGGAGTCATGCACCCGCTCGCTGCGCTCGACCTGGCGCGGCAGAGGGGACTGGATCTCGTTGAGGTTGCGCCAAACTCCGTCCCGCCGGTTTGCCGGCTCCTGGACTATGGAAGGTTCCGCTACGAGCAGACCAAACGAGAGCGCGACTCCAGGAAGACGCAGAAGGTCATCACCATTAAGGAAGTGCGCCTCTTCCCCAAGATCGATGACAACGATTTGAAGACAAAAACGAACAGCGCCAAGCGGTTCATCGAAGCAGGCGACAAGGTGAAGTTGACGCTACGGTTTCGGGGCCGAGAGGTGGTCCATCCCGAGATCGGGCAGGGCATACTGAATCAGGTGATAGAATCTTTGGGTGATTCTGCGGTCGTCGAGCAGGCGCCCAAGATGGAGGGCAGGAGCATGACCGCAATGCTCAGCCCGCGCAAAGAGACAAGCCGTCCCCGCCGCGCCGCAGCAGATGGGGTCGAAGCGTCCACTAGAGGGGAAGCATAACCGTGCCAAAGATGAAGACGAATAAGAGTGCCAAGCGTCGGTTCAAGGTAACCGGCACGGGCAAGATCATGCGGACGAAGGGCATGAAGAGCCATCTTCGACGCAAGAAGTCGAAGCGAGTGAGTCGACAGTTCGATAAGATGCTACCTGTTCACCCAGCCGACCGGCAGCGGGTGCAGCGTGCTATACCGTACGGTCTGTAGGAGAGAAAATGCCGCGCGCAACGAACCAGGTACAATCTAGACGCCGTCATCGCAAGGTGCTCAGTCAGGTAAAGGGGCACCGCGCGACACGCAGTAAGCTGTTTGGCAAGGGTAACGAGGCCATGATGCGAGCGCTTCGCTACGCGTATCGCGACCGCCGTGCCCGGAAGCGAGAATTCCGCAAGCTGTGGATCGTCCGCATCAACGCCGCCGCGCGCCTCAATGGCGTCACGTACGGCAGGATGATTCACGGACTC
>JAUJMR010000002.1:106129-115598 GCA_030446765.1 Chloroflexia bacterium | reverse complement strand
CAACGCCGCCGCGCGCCTCAATGGCGTCACGTACGGCAGGATGATTCACGGACTCACGCTTGCAAACATCGCCGTGGATCGGAAGCTCCTGGCGGAGCTTGCAGTGAACGACCCTGTGGCTTTCGCGGGCCTGGCGGAACGGGCGAAACAGGCCGGTGGTGTCCCAACCGCCTAGCACGCCATCAATCACGAGCGTTTCGAACAGCCGAGTTCGCTGGCTGAAAAGTTTGAAAGAGCGCCGGGGCCGAGAGGCTGCCGGTGCTTTTCTCGTCGAGGGTCCGCATGCTATCGAGCAGGCGCTGCGTGTTGGCGCGGAACCGGCGCTAACAGCGTACGCGCCCGAGCTGCTAACACAGCGCGATCACGCTGCTCGAGTCCTGCAGGCGCTCCCCGCGGATGTATCCGCAGTTCCGGTGAGTGAGCGCGTTCTGGCCTCCGTGGGGGACACCCGCACGACGCAGGGAATCCTCGCGGCCTTCCCTTTAATTCAACAGGCGCCTGACCAGATGATGATGGCGTCGGGCCTGAGCCTCGTGCTTGATCGAGTCCGTGACCCCGGAAACGTTGGCACGCTCCTGCGATCAGCAGCAGCGGCTGGAGCAGATGTCGTGCTGCTGTCGCCGGAGTGCGCCGATCCGTTCAGCCCGAAAGTTGTGCGTGCCTCCGTGGGGGCCATCTTCATGGTGCCGTTAATGGTACTGTCGTGGGAGGACTTCGCGCGCAGACTGGCGGGCTTACCTTGCGTGTATGCTACGCAAGCGGAAGCGGATACTCCGTACTACGAGGCTGATCTGGCAAGGCCCTGTGCTATACTGATTGGCAATGAGGCCGCCGGTCTCGGTGAGCAGGCGAGGGCACTCGCCACACGCTCGATCAGCATCCCCCTGGCAGCCGGAGTGGAGTCCCTGAACGCCGCCGTCGCGGGGTCGGTACTCCTGTTCGAGGCCCGCCGACAGCGAACGCGGCATGAAACCGGAGCATCCCATGTCCCTGCCTGAGCAGATAGTGGCGATACAGAGCGCCGCGCTTGACCACCTTACCACGGTCGCGACCACGCGCGACCTGGAAGATTGGCGTGTGCGGTATCTTGGCCGCAAGGGCGAGCTCGCGGGTGCCATAGCCCAACTAGGGAGCGTGTCCTCCGACGAGCGTCGTGCCGCTGGCCAGGCCGCCAACGGTGCAAAGGCCGCCCTCCAGGAGGCACACGCCGCAAAGCTGGGGGAACTGAAGATCGGCGCGAAGCAAGATAACGCACTCGACGTGACATTACCGGGTATAGCGCCGGTCATCGGCGGCTTGCATCTCACGAGACATACCCTTTATGAGATCATCCGCATCTTCACTGGGATGGGCTTTACAGTCTTCGAGACGAACGAAGTAGAGTCGGACGAATACAACTTCGGCCTGCTCAACCTACCGCCCGATCACCCAGCCCGCGATATGTGGGATACGATGTACGTCAGCGATGATGTGGTGCTCCGTACGCACACGTCCCCCGGACAGATACGGGCAATGCGTCAGTTCAATCCGGAGCCCCTGCGGGTCATTCTGCCTGGCAAGTGTCATCGATACGAAGCGGTTGACGCGAGTCATGAGAGCATGTTCTATCAGGTAGAGGGCCTAGCGGTTGGCGAGGGCATCACGCTCGCGAGCCTCAAGGGGGTGTTCGAAGCGTTCACCCAGCAGATGTTCGGCGCGGACCGCAAGGTGCGCTTCCGTGGATCGTACTTCCCTTTTACGGAGCCGAGCGTCGAGATCGACATCACGTGTAACTGCCTCGGCGCGGGCTGTGCTGTCTGCAAGGGCACAGGTTGGCTGGAGGTCTCCGGCGGCGGCATGGTGCATCCAACGGTCCTGCGCAACGGTGGCTACGATCCCGACATCGTGAGCGGGTTTGCGTTTGGCATGGGGGTCGAGCGGAATGCCATGCTTCGGCACGGCATCGATGACATACGACACTTCTACACGAACGACCTCCGCTTCCTGAAGCAGTTTGCCTAGCACGGACACACCGAGGAACACAAGGACGATATGAGAGTACCAGTTAGCTGGCTCCGAGAATACATTGAGTTGGATCAGCCGGTGACCCAGCTTGCGCATCTGCTGACGATCGCCGGACTTGAAGTGACGGGCATAGAGGACACGGGTAGTGGCTGGGATCGCGTTTTCGTCGGCATGGTCGAGCGCATCGAACGCGTGCCCGAGGCGGATCGACTGGTGCTTGCCACCGTGAATTATGGCGCGGATAGTCTCACAGTAGTCACCGGTGCGCCGAACATCGCTGAAGGGCAGAAGGTCGCGCTTGCGCTGGAGGGGGCGGTGCTGGTGGACGCATACGCCGACACCCCGCGCAAGCGCAAGCTGAAGGCGACGAAGATTAAGGGAATCCGCTCCCAGGGCATGGTGTGTTCCGAGCGTGAGCTGGGACTGAGCAGCGAGCACGAGGGTATTCTCGTGCTTGATGGCGATGCAACCGTTGGAGCGCCGCTGGCGACGGCGCTGGGTGACCATATCTTGACGTTTGATCTGCCGAACAACCTTGCCTACGCCAACAGCGTGGTCGGTCTCGCGCGCGAAATCGCGGCCATTACCGGCGTTGTCTGCAGGGAGCGGTCGGTGCCAATTCTAGCGGCGACGGGCGCCGCGACCATGGCGACTGTCGAGGGAAAGCACCTAGCAGCACGATATCTGCTGCAGCGGCTGGACAACCTCGTCATTCGGCCATCGTCCCCCTATATCCAGCAGCGGCTCCAGGCCAGCGGCGTGCGGTCGATCAATAACGTTGTGGACGCGACTAACTACGTAATGCTCGAGTATGGCCAGCCACTGCACGGGTTCGACCGGGATGCCAGTGAAGGCGATGTCGTCGTTCGGGCGTCGCACACCGGCGAGGTGTTTGAAACACTGGATCATCAGCGCCGCCCAATGCCACCCGGCACCGTTATGATCGCGGATGCCGCACGAGCTATCGGCATCGGCGGCATCATGGGCGGCCTCAATTCCGAGGTGACCGAGGCCACCACCTCGATCCTGCTAGAGTCAGCCACCTTCGACCCTATCCGTATTCGCCGATCCGCGCGTGCGATGGGTTTGCGTACGGAGGCATCAGCTCGATTCGAGCGTGGTATGGATCCCGAGCTCGCACCGGTGGCTCTGGCGAGAGCAGTGGAACTACTGGTGCAGGAGGCGGATGCCGTCCCGGTTGGCGCACCATACGACTGGTACCCGGAGCCGATACGGCAGCGGGCGATCGAGTTGCCGTATGCCGAGGTAAAACGGCTGCTGGGTGTCGAGGTAGCGCCCGACGAGATGGAGTGTATCCTTCGGTCGCTGGAGTTCGATGTTGTGTCCCAGCCGGATCGCTTGCTGGTTACGCCCCCGAGCTACCGCCAGGATGTCACCCTCGCTGCTGACCTCGTGGAGGAGATCGGCCGCATCCATGGTTACGACGAGATTCCAGCGACGCTGCCGTCCGGCGCGTTGCCGGTCCAGCGGAGCGATGAGGCAGCCTTGCTGGAGCGCCGGGCTCGCGAATGGCTCGTCGCTGCGGGCTTGCGTGAGGTCATCAATTACGACCTCACCTCCGTCGCGGCTTTAGAACCGTTCCGTGCTCTGCCCGCCGGTGCGGGCCCTGCGTTCTGGCAGCCGGTCAACCAGCTCATTAAAGTCCGCAACCCGCTCACGACGGAGCGCGAGTACCTGCGCCCGTCACTGCTGCCAGGCGTTCTACAGAACCTCCGAGACAACCTGCGTCACCAGGAAGCGGTCTGGTTGTTTGAGCTGGACCGTGTGTTCGTCCGTCAGGGCGATGGGCTGCCGCTTGAGCCGAGGCGGTTGGCGGTGGCACTGGCCGGTCTACGCCGGCCAAGCTCGCCGCATCTCGCCGACGGTGAGACTAACCTGTACGACCTTAAGGGGGTCGTCGATGGGCTCCTGGCTGCCCTCCGTGTTCACACGTATGCCTTAGTGGCCGACAACGAGCGTCCAGCCTCACTCGGCGTCGAGATAGGTGGGCGATGTGCGGGATTCGCATCGGCACTGGATGCTGAGCTGCTTGCTCGCTTGGACATCGACCGTCCCGTCGTTGCGGCGGAGTTGGACTGGGAGATAATTCTTGGAGCCGCGACGCGGGCGACGACATTTGCCGCGTACTCTCGCTACCCGGCGGTCCGGCAAGATGTTGCGATACTCACCCAGGACAGCGTACCCGCCGCCGCCGTGGAGCAGGTGATCGTCCGGTATGGCGGGCGTAACCTTCGTGGCTGGCGCCTACGAGAGGTTTATCGCGGCGCTCCGTTACCCGAGGGTATGAAGAGTCTGCTCTATGGCCTGGAGTTCCAGTCGGACGATCGTACCCTCACAGAGGCCGAGGGCACGAAAGGACGGCGTGCCATCGAGCGCGGCCTACGCGAACAGTTGGGTGCCGAAATTCGTGGGTCTGATCAGCCATGAGACGCCTCTCACGGATGAGCCGGTGAGGACTCCCATCAGCCATTCGGCCGACCTCGTTGGTGCCGAGGCAGTGGAGAGCGCGCTGAGGCTTCATCAGAACGAGAACCCGTATGGTTGTTCTCTGCTCGTTCAGGAGTCCCTCTCGATTCACGACGGATTCGCCTACCAGCCCGGCCCGATATCGCAGTCGCTGCTGCAGGCAGTAAGCCGTTACCTTGGCCGTCCAGCATCAGACCTTTACCTCACGAACACGCCATTCGAGCTACTGGAGCGCGTTCTTCGCGTTTGTGCTGAGCCGGGCGATGGGGTTATCGCATACGCACCGCACACGTCGCAGCTGACTCAGGCGGCGCAGAACGCGGGGCTGAATGTGCTGGCCGCACCCCGCATCGACGGCAAGGTCGTAGCGACGCAGGCGTTACGCCTGCGGAGCGCGACGGTCAACACGGTCTTCCTCGGTACACCGAACGATCCGACCGGTGATGTGGCTAGCCCACTCGAAGTGCTGTCGCTGCTGCGCTCAGGCGCAACCGTGATCGCCGAGGAGACGTATGCGGAGTTCACCGAGAGGGGCTTGGGCATCCTGGTCGGCGAGTTCCCCTCGTTCATCTCCTTGCGGAGCTTTGCGCCGTGGGCCGGGCTTTGGGGCATTCCAGTCAGCTACGCCGTTGCGGCGTCTGAAACTGCGGCGAGGCTCGACCGAGTGTGGCCACAAGCGGATCTCACCGCAGCATCCCGTATCGCGGCTGGCGCATCTCTGGATGATTCCGCGCTGCTGCTGAACCGGGTGAAGCACATGCGCCTCGAGCGCGCAAGGCTGTTTCGCCGGCTGCGGAAGCTGAACTTTCTGCAGCCGTTACCCTCACATGGCCCCTTCATGCTGTGTGAGGTTACGCGCGGAGACCCTCAGCACATAGTGGAGCTCCTGGCGGGTGAGGGTGTGCTGATCCACTGGTGTGGTGAAGAAGGATTGCCGAATCACCTGCGCATCTCCGTCGGCACGCCGCAGCATACCGATACCCTTATGGTCGCCATGTGCCGTATCGCCGTTCGGCTTTAGCTCGGTGTGCGGTTTTACTGATACCGTCTAATTACCCGGGTGTACAGTGATACGTGGACGACGCGGTGAACCTGCTTCGACCACTGTCTCAACGGTGCTTGGCGCGTCGATACGACCTAACACCGCACTGCGCTTTCTAGCATCGGCTGTGTATCTTCCTGCCCGGGCGAAGATAAAAGCGACGAATGAACGACGCATACGTTGAACTGGTACCGCGCTAAGGGTATCCGGCGCTCGTACTCGTGCTCGTCGGGGCCGCGTTCGGGCTCCCGTTACCGGCCACGCTGCTGCTGATCGGCGCAGGGGCGTACGCGAGCACCGAGGGACTCAACCTATGGGTCCTGCTGGCGGTGAGCCTTGCCTCGGTCGTGGCCGGTGACTTTGCTGGTTACTGGGCCGGACGCCTTGGCGGGCCGGTGCTGCTTTCCCGGGCTAGTCGCTGGCTGAAGGTGAGCAGCGGTGGGACCAGCACGAGGCGAGCGTCGCTGGATCGGTGGGGTGGCCTGACGGTTTTCTTGACGCGGTTCCTGCTCTCGCCTCTCGGGCGAGCGGTCAATATCGTTGCCGGGGTTGAGCGATACCGCTTTCGGTCATTCGCCTTCTACGACGTCCCTAGCGAGGTTGTGTGGGTGGTGCTGTACGCAGGTCTGTGCTATGGGCTGGGCTCTGCGGCGATCGCCCTGGCCGGGATCATCGGCGACGCATCAGCGGCCCTCGCTGTCCTTGTCCTCGTCGCGGGTTTGCTCGCCTACCTGGCACACGGGATGGCCGACCGGCACCACCGACGATTGCTTGATATTCCCGCCGATAGCACAACAACAAACGACCTGGAGGCGAACAGTCCCGGGTGAGATGGCGCCGTGGACCTGCTGCTCGACCTCATATGGGAGCGCATCACCAACTGCAAGCGGACCGGGCTACGCTCCGCGAAGGCAGTCCGCCTGGACTTGCAGAAGGCGGTCGATTCCGGAGTCGGCCAGGCTAAGCATGGTCATTAGGGAGTCGCGACGAAAGCCGGCGCGCTCCGCCGTTGCCTGCACCTCGAGGTATTCGCCTTGATTGTTACGGACGATGTTCGCATCGGCGTCTGCCGTGGAGTCCTCTTCATAGTTCAGGTCGAGTAGCGGTACCCCACCGACGATGCCGATGCTCACGGCAGCCACGGGGGTCACCAAGTCCTCCCACCGGTCCGGCAGCACCTGGCGCAGGCCCAGCGCGAGGGCAACGTAGCCGCCCGTGATCGCGGCCGTACGGGTACCACCGTCGGCCTGCAAGACGTCGCAGTCGATTGTGACGGTACGCTCACCGAGCGCATCCAGATCCACTGCCGCTCGCAACGACCGGCCAATCAGCCGCTGTATCTCGCGCGTTCGCCCCTGCACCTTGCCGGTGGTCGCTTCTCGCGGTGTGCGAGTGTGCGTAGACCGGGGTAGCATCGAGTACTCCGCGGTGATCCAGCCTCGTCCGGAGCCGGTCATGAACCGTGGGACGCCATCCTCGACGCTCGCGGTGCATAGGACGCGGGTTCTCCCGCAATGGATTAGCGCGGAGCCCTCGGCGAAGTCCACCGGACTGCGCTCGATCCGGCAGTGCCGGAGCTCCTCTGCGCTTCGTCCATCTGCCCGTGCTGGCGTGTCGTTATTCAACCGTTGCCTACCCTTACTGTCGAACTGTCACGTACTGTCGTGCCACGCGCTCTGGCGTAGTCCGCCACTTCCGTCCATAGTGCGCCGTCCCGCAACAGAGTGACCTCGTCCCCGCGCACGCCGATTACCGTGCTCGGTGCGGCCAGACCTGCGTTTCCACCATCGAGCACCAGTGGAACAGCGCTCCCGAATTGATCCCGTGCCTCCGTCGCGCGGCGCGTTTCGGGCTCGCCCGAGCGATTCGCACTCGTTACCGCGAGAGCGCCGCCACAGAGTTCGATGAGGTCGCGCAAGTCGTCGTGCGCTGGTACCCGAAATCCAACCGTGCCGTCTGTGGAGCCGACAGCGAGAGCGATCTCCGACCTGGCACGCTGGACGATGGTCAGCGGTCCAGGCCAGTACGCAGCCACTATCGAGCGGATTAGGTCGCTGGTCTCGGGTGAGTAGCGCTCCAGGTCGTTGGCGTTAGCGAGCAGGAGCGGGATAGGTTTAGTCGGAGGGCGTCCCTTCACGATGTACAGTTCCCGGACCGCATCGGGCGCGGGCAGTGCGCCGATCCCGTATACCGTGTCCGTCGGGAAGACCACAACGCTGCCTGCCGCAAGTAAACGCGCCGCAGACTGCCGAGCCGTGGCATCGGCCATTGGCAATAAGCGGGTCACGGCTAGATCCGTTCCTTCACGCGCTCTGCGGTGGCGCGATCGATCCCTTGCACCGCGGCAACGTCGTCAACGGACGCGGCACGGATACCCGCAACACTGCCAAAGGTCTTGATGAGCGCCTTTTTCCGCTTCGGACCGATTCCCTGCACATCGTCAAGTGGACTCTTGATACTCTTCTTGCTGCGCAGGTCGCGGTGATACGTGATCGCGAATCGGTGTGCCTCATCCCGTATGCGCTGTATCAGGTACAACGCCTCGGAGTTGCGCGGTAGCAGCAGGGAGTCGCGCCTACCCGGCCGGAAGATCTCCTCCATCTGCTTGGCGAGACCCACCACCGGCAGATCGCTCATTCCCGCGGCGGCGAGCACTTCCATCGCCACCCCAAGCTGACCCTTCCCGCCATCGACGATCAGCAGGTCGGGGAGCCGGGTCCATTTTGCGTCTTCGTTGTCCGTGGAGGCGGCACGCTTGAACCGGCGGGTTAGAGCCTCCCGCATGGACTCGAAGTCATTCGGTCCTTCCACCGTCTTGATTTGGAAGCGGCGGTACTCGGAGCGCGCAGGACTGCCATTTTCGAACACCACCATGCTGCCAACGGTGTTCGTACCCTGTGCGTTCGAGATGTCAAAGCACTCGATCCGCTGCGGCTTTCCCGGTAAGTCGAGTGCCTGTTGAAGCTCGGACAGTGCGCCAGTGCGTTTCTGTTCGTCGCTGAGCCACTTGAACCGTTCCTGCGCCAGACCTTCCTTCGCATTCTTAGCCGCCATGTCGAGTAGGGCCTTTTTCTCGCCGCGCTTCGGGACGTGGATCGTCACGCTCGAGCCGCGCTTCCGCTCAAGCATCTCCCGCACAGGCTCCGGATCGAGCAGGTCGTGCTGGACGACGAGATGCTTCGGTATCGTGGCGGCTGCGGAGTAGAACTGCTCCACGAACGCCTGCTCGATCGCCGCCGCTGACTCTCCCTCGGCGTTCTTCATGACGAAGTGCTCGTGGCCGAAGAGCTTGCCGCCCTTGATAAAGAGCACCTCAGCGCACGCTTCGTCCTGCTCCAGTGCGAGGGCGATCACGTCCATATCGATCAACTGCGGCAGCACCACCTTTTGGCGGGAAAACGCACCCGAAAGGTCGTTGAGCCGATCTCGCAGGTACGCTGCCTGCTCGAACCGCATGCTCCCCGACGCTTCTTCCATCTGCTGGCGCATCCGATACATCAACTGCTCGTGCTTGCCGTCCAGGAAGAGCAGGACCTCCTGCACCGCCGCCTGGTACTCCTCGGCATCGGCCTTATTCGCGCACGCGCCCATGCAACGATGGATGAAATACTGCAAACACGGCCGCTTCTGGTTCCCCTCGATCGCTTCGTTGCGGCTGCACAGCGGAAACAAGCGCTCGATGAGGGTGAGGGTTCGGGATACGGAACCGCCAGCCGAGTACGGACCGAAATAGCGTGCACCGTCCTCCACTACCTGGCGCGTTCGGAGCACGCGGGGATACTTTTCCTGCACCGTGACCTTGATGAGCGGCAGCGACTTATCGTCCTTGAAAACGACGTTGTACTTGGGGCGGTAGCGCTTGATCAGGGTCGACTCCAGGATTAGCGCTTCCTGCTCGGAGTCCGTGACGATGTAGTCGAAGTCGGCGACCTGCGA
>JAUJMR010000002.1:98310-106029 GCA_030446765.1 Chloroflexia bacterium | reverse complement strand
GCCGGTGCTCCGGAGAGTGTTTGCTATAATCCCGTGACCTTGGAAGACACGGAGGGAAACGGCATTGGCACGGTTTTTCCGCGGCAGGCAGGATCCGAAAGTACGCGATGAGAAACTTGAAGAGGGGTTGCAACGCAGTCGTACCGGCCTGTTCGGGCAGATGTCTGCGCTCTTCGATCGTGAGGAGATAACCGACGAGACCTGGGAGGAACTGGAGGAGCTGCTGGTTGCCTCGGATGTGGGTGTAGAGACCACCTTCGGGCTCGTCGAGCATCTGCAGGACCGTGTGGAGTCCGAGAAGCTGCGGCGTCCGAGTGAGGTGCGGCAGGCGCTCAAGGATGAGCTGCTGCAGATGCTCACCAGTCTCCCAGCTCCACGGGACGAGCCGCTCAACGGAGGCGCCCTTCTGGTGACCCTCGTCGTAGGCGTCAACGGGGTCGGCAAGACCACGAGTATCGCCAAAATCGCCAATCGCCTCCGAGACAACGGTGCGAACGTGGTGATCGGCGCGGCGGACACGTTCCGCGCCGCGGCAATCGACCAGTTGGAAGTGTGGGGCCAGCGCGCCGGAGTTCCGGTTATCGCGGGAGCGCCGAACTCCGATCCGGCGTCCGTGGTGCACGATGCACTCAGTGCCGCGATCTCGCGCCGGGCGGATGTGCTTTTGGTCGATACCGCGGGCCGTTTGCACACGAAGTACAACCTGATGGAAGAGCTGCGCAAGATCCAGCGGGTGGTCACGCGTGGTGGCAACACGCGGCTAGAGAATCTGATGGTTCTGGATGCGACCACCGGCCAGAACGGACTGGAGCAAGCGCGCAAGTTCGCCGGCACGGTCACGCTTGACGGCGTTGTACTGTCAAAGATGGATGGCACCTCAAAGGGGGGGATAGCGTTTGCCATCGTCAAAGAGCTTGGCGTGCCTATCCGGTACATCGCAACGGGCGAAAATATCGATGACCTCGCGGAGTTTGATGCAAGGGCATTCGTCGATGCGCTTTGGAATTAGAGACAGAGGAGAGAGCAGGTGTTTGAGAGCCTGAGCGACCGGATGCAGGGGACCTTCAAGAAGCTGAACTCGAAGGGTCGCATTGCCGAAAGCGATATAGACCTGGCGCTGCGCGAAGTCCGCATCTCGCTGATGGAAGCGGACGTGAACCTGAAGGTGGCGAAGCAGTTCATCGCTGATGTTAAGGGGAAGGTGGAGGCGGCGCATGCGCTGGAGAGCCTGAACCCAACCCAGCAGGTGATTCAGCTCGTCAATGAGGAGTTAGTCGCGCTTCTGGGCAGCACGCAGAGCAAGCTAGAAACCGCGCAAACAGCGCCGACTGTGTTTATGCTGGTTGGGTTACAGGGTGCGGGCAAGACCACCCATGCGTCCAAGCTCGCGCTCTATCTGCGCAAGCAAGGCGCCCGCCCGCTGCTCGTGGCGGCGGACGTGTATCGCCCTGCGGCGGTAAAGCAGCTGGAGACCCTCGGTGCCAGCCTCAATATCCCGGTACACAGCGAGGGCGTGCAGGTGGCGCCGGAACAGATCGCCGCCAACGCACTTCGCGAAGCCCGCGCGAATGGCTATACCCATGTGCTCCTCGATACCGCCGGACGCCTGAGCATCGACGAGGGGATGATGCAGGAGCTTGAACGCGTCAAGGCTCAGGTCAACCCAACCGAGACGCTGCTCGTCGCGGATGCGATGACAGGACAGGAGGCGGTGCGGGTCGCACGCCAGTTCCACGAGCGACTCGGTGTAACGGGCCTCATTATGACCAAGATGGACGGCGATGCGCGCGGTGGCGCGGCTCTATCGATCCGGTCCGTAACCGGCGTGCCGATTAAATTCATTGGCACTGGCGAGCGGCCAGAGGCCATCGAGCCGTTTATGCCGGATCGCCTGGCCTCGCGCATCCTGGGCCTGGGCGATATGCTTTCCCTGATTGAGCGGGCGCAGTCTGCGTTTGATGAGCGGCAGGCAGAGGAGCTGGAGCGCAAGATGCGCACGGCGACATTCACGTTGGAGGACTTCTACAACCAACTACAGACCATCAAGAGTATGGGGCCCCTCCAGCAGCTCGTCGACATGATCCCCGGGATGGGCAGCGCGATGCGTGGACAGGACGTGCAGGTGGACGACCGAGAGATGAAGCGCATTGAGGCCATAATCCAGAGCATGACGGTCGCCGAGCGGCAACGCCCCGATCTCCTGAAGAACGGCAAGCGGCGCAAGCGTATCGCCGCAGGGAGTGGCACGTCGGTCGCAGACGTCAACGCGCTGCTCAGCCAGTTCAACCAGATGCAGAAGATGATGAAGCAGTTGACCTCTGGGAAAATGCCAAGGATCCCGGGTCTCTTCGGTTAGCGCGAGCCGCCCGTGTGGATACCCCACGGTAACGGCTGGTATACTAGGGTCTACAAACCTTTCTGCCGGGAGAATCCTTACAACTCGGCAATCCCAGAGGGAGGAGTCTGACTTTGCGTGACTACGAGTTGATGGTGGTGATGCACCCGACGATATCGGACGAGGAGATGCCTAGCGCTCTCGACGAGGTTGCCGGTTACATAATGAGCCGCGGCGGAATCATCCAGGAATACCAGTTGGAAGCACCATGGGGCCGCCGTCGATTGGCGTATCCGATCAATGACCAGACCGAGGGTTTCTACACGCTGTTCCGGTATCAGGCTGATCCGGGCGCCGCTGCGGAGATCGACCGGGAGTTGAAGCTCAATGAGAACGTGCTTCGGTTCCTCGTGACCCGGCCCCAGGTTGAGAAGGTTGATGTGGCGGATCCCGAAGTAACCGAGGTGGAAGCGAGTGTCTAGAGACCTGAACAAGGTGATGCTGATCGGCCGTTTGGGCGCCGATCCTGAGATGCGCTACACGGCGAGCGGTACAGCGGTGACCAACTTCCGCGTGGCGTGCACCCGCAGACGGCGAGGGGGACAAGAAGGCGATGTCCGCGAGGAAACGGATTGGTTCACCGTGGTCGCGTGGGAGAAGCTGGCCGAGATCACGAGCAGCTATCTGACTAAGGGCTCGAAGGTCTATGTCGAGGGGCGTCTGCAAACGCGTTCTTGGGACGATCAGAGTGGCCAGAAGCGCTACGCTACAGAGGTTGTTGCGAACGACATGATCATGCTCGACAGCCGACGCGGAGATCGCGCTGAGGGTGACGACGTTGGCGGTGATCCTATGAGTCGAGCTGGTGGTATGGAAGATATTGAGGACATGCCGTTCTAAGTCTGCCAACTCGGTTCGGTTACTGGGCAGGATATGAGAGGATACAGAAGTAATGAGCTTTGACAATCAGCGGTCTGGACCGTCGCGAGATGGACAGTCCGGCGGGGATAGTGGGCAGGAGCGCCGGCCCCGGAGGCCAGGTGGGCGATACGTTCCGCGCCGCAAAGTTTGCCTGTTCTGCGTGGACAAGGTAGCGTACGTCGACTACAAGGATCTCGGCCGTATTGGCCGATACGTGTCCGATCGTGGCAAGATCGAGTCGCGGCGAAAGATGGGTACGTGTGCTCGCCACCAGCGCGGGCTGGCCGTTGCCCTCAAGCGGGCACGCCACATGGCGTTGCTGCCTTACACCTCGACCCACATTCGCCCATAGCGTCGCGATAGGGATACCACCGTACGAACCAGGGGCATGGGGGTCACATCCCACGCCCCTTATCGCTACGTCTAAGCAAGCAGTCCTAGCAGAGAGAGGCGAATGTCGCAGCAGACACCACAACCTCGGAATGTGCCGGGCAGCAGGCCAGTTGCGCGCAGGCACACCAGTCGCTATGAGCAGGAGCAGCAGCGGCAGCGCATCATCATCGGTGTGGTCGTTGTGGGTATGCTTGCGGCCCTCCTCATTCTCCTTGTGCCGTATCTGAAGACGTCGCTCTGGGATCCTAGCCGGCAGGTCGCTACCGTAGGTGATGAGACCATCACCCGTGGCGAGTACGCGAAGTACCAGAAACTCGCGAGTAACCTGGGCACCGACCCGAGCGTCCTGCCGCAGATCTTCCAGCCGTACCGGGAAAACCCGCAGCAGGTACGCGACGCGCTGGAGAGTCAGCAGCAGCAAGCCCCGAGCGACGAGCTTGCCGAGGTAACGGGCCACAGGTCTGGACCCGATGATTAACGCCGAGGTCCTGGTACAGTCCGCATCGCAAGCGGGCATCACGGTGACGGACGAGCAGGTGAGCCAGAAGCTTCGGGAGTATCTGTATCCGGCGGGTGCCGCAGGCGCGGATGCGGAGGGCACGGCAACGCCGGCCGCTGCAGCCGCAAGCCCGCAAGCCACGGAAACTCCGGGTACGCGCCAGGCGACCGCGCCAGCCGTCACGCCGACGGCCGGGCCACCGAGCGACGCCGATGTCGAGGGCTTCTTCGGTTTGTTTAACGACACTCTCGGCGTTTCCGAAGCGGACTATCGCGATCTGGTTGTTCGCCCGGCGCTGATTCGTGACCTTTATCAAGAGAAGAACGTGCCCAAAGCCACGGAGCAGGTGCATGTTCGGCATATTCTGGTGAACGAGAAGGCCGCGGCGGACAAGATCCTGCAGCAGTTGCGAGATGGGGCGAAATTCGAGGTGCTCGCGAAGCAGCACTCGATCGATGAGAGCAATCGCAACAAGGGCGGCGATCTCGGTTGGGCACCGGCCGAAGCGTATGTCCCAGAGTTCTCGAAGGTAGCCTTCGCCCTCACGAAGCCTGGTCAGCTCAGTAGCCCGGTGAAGTCGGAGTTCGGGTACCACATAATCCAGTTGATCGAGCGGGATGAATCCCGTCCGCTGACCGAGCAGCAGCGCCAGCAGGTCGGCCAGAAGAAGGTCGCGGACTTCGTCGAACAGCAGAGGGAGCGCCTGAAGAAAGAGGGCGCGTTGGAGATTGGTATCCCGCCCACGCCGATCCCGGCACCGACGGTAACGGTGAGCCCCATAGGATAGGCGGGCGCAGCAGTAGAGGCGTGCGAGCGTCAGGGAGGCAGTCAGCGTGAGGACCGGCAGATTCGCGTACTTCCGTGGCGAGTTTGTGCCCGTAGAACAGGCGCATGTCCCGATCATGACGCACGCCCTGAACTATGGCACAGGCTGTTTCGAGGGGATTCGTGCGCATTGGAACGAGGACCAGCAGCAACTCTATCTGTTCCGCGCTCCCGAGCACTTCGACCGGCTCGCGGCATCCGCCCACATCTTGATGATGCACCCGCCGCACACCACCGTCCAGATGTGCAAGTTAACCGCGGAATTGCTCCGGCGTAACGAGCACGTTCAGGACACGTATATCCGTCCGCTGATGTACAAGTCCTCCCCGATTATCGGGGTGCGCCTGCACGACCTCGAGGAGGACTTTGCGATGTTCTCGGCGCCTTTTGGTGCGTACGTCGAGATCGAGGGCGCGGCGCGGATCCGGACTTCCTCATGGCGTAGAGTCGAGGATACCGCGACTCCGGCGCGGGCGAAGATCACCGGTTCGTACGTGAATGCCGCGCTTGCGAAAACCGAGGCGATGCTTGATGGGTACGACGAGGCTTTGATGTTGAGCGAGAACGGTCACGTCGCCGAAGGTAGCGCGGAGAACCTCTTTGCGGTCATTGGCGGCAAGCTCGTTACGCCGGCCGTAACGGATAACGTACTAGCGGGTATAACTCGCGCCACGCTCTTGCAACTCGCGTCGGACGTTATCGGCATACCGACCGTCGAGCGGAGCATCGACCGCACGGAGTTGTACATTGCGGACGAGGTGTTTCTCTGCGGAACCGGCGCACAGGTCGTTCCGGTTGGGGAGATAGACAGGAGACGAGTTGGCACTGGGTGCGCTGGCGAGGTAACGAGCCTCTTGATGACGGCGTACGACCGGGTTGTTCGCGGGCTGGATAAGCGCTATTCTCACTGGCTGTGGCCGGTGTTTTCGGATGATTCTCCGCCGCCCGAAGCTCGCGACGAGAGCGGTGCCAGCGCGGCAAAGGTATCGCTGTGAGCAACGTTAACTCCGAGGATACCGGTGGTGGCTCCGCGCTAAGCGACTCACAGGACGAGGGCGGGGCGTCACGGGTTGTGGAGGAGCGCCAGGAGATTGCTGGTCGTGGTGGCTGGCGCATTATCGGTGCGTTGGTCGTCACCGCCTTTCTGCTCACGCCGCTCATCTGGATCGTGACCGAGCTAATGCAGCTCATGCGCGTCATGGGCGACTCTAATATTGTCTGGATCTATGCGACGCTGCTCGTGCTCATCGTCGCGGCGGCGGTCTGGTCCCTGTTTCGTGTCCTGCGCAGTAGCACGAGTGATGGCGAGTAGTCTCATCCTGGGTGCGCTGCGGAGGACGACTATCTCGCGTTGAGCGTCAAGAGATGTATGCTGGTATACTCCGCCTATGACACACCCTCGATCCGCCGAAGCTAGCCAAGGAGCTGCGTGGTACTTTGACGCCGCCGATGCCGCGACAGTAGTTCAGTGGCTATCGCAGCACGGGTCGGCTGAAGGACTGACGACCACACGGTCCAGCGCGCGGCGACTGGTAGACACGTACTACGACACGCCGGACTGGCGATTCAACCGGGCCGAATACTCGCTGCGCATTCGTCGCTGGGGCAGCCGCCATGAGGCCGCACTGCAAAAAATCGCTGGTGCGAGTAACGGTGCGCGTGACAGTTCGGATTTTACGCAGTCGATCGCCACGCTCGACGACCTCCGGACCGCAACAGGGCCACTCACGGAGCGCCTGCATGCACTCGCCGGTGACCAGGAGCTCGTCCCACTCTTTACGGTTACCACGTCCCGAAAGCCGTATCGGCTTGCTGATCGGAAGACGCTGCTTGGTGAGCTGGTGGTGGATGAAAGCCTCGTGGCGACGTGCGACGGCAAGCAGCGTCAGCGGCTCCATCGCGTGAAGGTCCAAGTCACGGACGGGGAGTATCCCGGTGCGCGCGCGTGGGTCGAGGATCTGCGCATTGGCTGTGCCCTTCAGGCGGCTGGCCTGACGAAGTACCACGTCGGCCTAAGCGTCGCGGGCCTCCGTCCCTCCCCTTTGCCTGATCTTGACTCGCTGGTGATCACCAGCGATAGTACCATTGGCAACGCTGCCTATGCGGTGTTACGCAAGCAGCTTGGATTGCTGCTTGCACACGAGCCAGGTACTCGCTTGGGGGACGACCCGGAGGAACTGCACGACATGCGCGTTGCTACACGGCGGTTGCGCGCCGCCCTCAGCCTCTTTGGCAGCGTCCTGCCACAGCGCGCTCGGCACGTGCGTGACGAGCTCCGATGGTTGGCACAGGCTCTGGGTGAGGTTCGCGATCTCGATGTCCAAATGGAAGAGCTAGTCGAGTGGCGCAAGGAAGCTGGCGACCGGCAGGAGGATCTGGCTCCATTGCACGTGGTGCTGGAGCGACACCGGCGCGAAGCGCGGCAGCGCATGCTTGCCGTTCTGGATTCGGACCGGTACCGCAAGCTTATGGGCTCCTTCACCTCGATGGTTACACGCGGCCCCGTGGCTGGGATCGAAGCGAGTCAGACTCCGATTCTCGACGCGGCACCAGCCCTTGTGAAGAAGCGCTACCGTCGTGTCCGCACATTGGGTGATGCTATTACCGCTGTGTCGCCACCCGAGGAATATCACGAACTCCGCAAACAGGGGAAACGGCTGCGTTATGCACTCGAGTTCTTTGGCGATATCTATGGCAAGCCAGCGAAGGAGCTAGTCGCGTCGCTCACCAACTTGCAGGACATTCT
>JAUJMR010000002.1:61958-98210 GCA_030446765.1 Chloroflexia bacterium | reverse complement strand
GCGTGGAGGAAGGTGACACATACATGGCGGTTGTCGAAAGCGTTAACCTTAGCGATCCCAAGCTGTATATCAATCGCCAGTTGTCGTGGCTGGAGTTCAACGAGCGGGTGCTCGAGCAGGCAAAGGATAAGCGACACCCGCTCCTGGAGCGTGCGCGCTTTCTTGCGATCTCGGAGACGAATCTGGATGAGTTCTTCATGATTCGGGTGGCCGGCTTGCAGAAGCAGGTCGCGACGGAGCGCCCGGCAACCGTCGCCGATGGGACCACGCCAGAGGAACAGCTGGTGCAGATCCACAGCCGCATCAGCCGGTTTTACAATGAGCAGCGCCGCATTCTCCACGAAGAGCTCGTGCCGGAACTGCATGCTGCCGGTGTTCATCTGGTGCCATACGATGAGTTGGACTCGGGACACAAGGAAGAGCTGCGACGCCGTTTCGAGCGCGAGATGCAACCGATCCTCACACCGCTAGCCGTGGACCCGGCGCATCCGTTCCCTCACATATCAAACCTGTCGCTCAATCTGCTCGTCGTGATTCGTGACCGGGATCGAGATGTGATGGCGCGGGTGAAGGTGCCCAACACCCTGCCACGGTTCTTGCGCCTCTCCATGCCGGATACTCCGCCGGAGCCGGGCAAACACCATCCGGTCACGCTGGTGCGTCTGGAGGAGGTGATTGCCGTGAACCTCGATGAGTTGTTTCCCGGACATCATGTCGTCAATAGCTATGTCTTTCAGGTCACGCGCAACGCGGACCTTGTCATACAGGAGGATGAGGCCGCCGACCTTCTCCAAGCCATCGAGGACGAGCTGGATCAGCGGCGCTTCGGGGAGTCAGTACGCCTCGTCGTTACCTCAGACATGCCCCAGCGGCTCCGCACGTGGCTTGCGGGCCACCTTGGTGTGCAGGCGGGTAGCCTCCATGCCGTGCCCGAGCCGATTGGCCTGGCGCAGGTCGTGGAGCTCACACATCTCGACCGCCCCGAATTACTGTATCCATCCATAAGCCCGCGCCTGCCCGAGGAAACGCTGGGTGATCCGTCCTTCTTCTCGAAGCTCGAGCAGGGCGATCTCCTGCTGTACCATCCGTATGACTCGTTCGTGCCTGTTGTTGACTTCGTGCGCAGCGCGGCCAGCGATCCTGACGTGCTTGCGATAAAGCAGACGCTGTACCGCGTTGGTTCCCATTCTCCCATCGTGGAAGCGTTGCTGGACGCGCGGGATGAGGACACGCAGGTCGCGGTACTAGTGGAGCTCAAGGCACGATTTGATGAGGAGCCGAATATAGTTTGGGCCCGGCAGCTTGAAGGGGAAGGGGTCCACGTGTCTTACGGAGTCGTTGGGCTCAAGACGCACGCAAAACTCTGCCTGATCGTGCGCCGAGATGACTCGGGCTTGCGCCGGTACGTCCATCTCGGCACCGGCAATTACAACCCAAACACAGCACGGATCTACACCGACTTCTCGTACTTCACTGACGATCCGGAGATCGCGAACGATGTTTCTGACCTGTTCAATTACCTGACGGGCTACTCCAAGCAAGAGGAGTATAGCAAACTACTGGTTGCACCAGTCACGCTGCGACAGCGGCTTCTGGCGCTCATCGCGGAGCAGCGGGAGGCTGCGGAGCGGGGCGAGCCAGCGCGAATCACGATGAAGCTCAACTCTCTGACGGACCAGCAGATGATCATCGCGCTATATCGTGCTTCGCAGGCCGGGGTGCGGATCAATCTCGTCATCCGGGGTATCTGCTCCTTGCGGCCAGGTGTTGCGGGGGTAAGTGAGAACATCTCCGTCGTCTCACTCGTCGGACGGTTTCTTGAGCATGCGCGGGTGCTGATCTTTGGTGAGGGCGAGAAACAGAAGGTCTATCTGGGCAGTTGCGACCTGATGGAGCGCAACCTCGACGGACGGGTCGAGACGCTCTTCCCTCTGCGCGAGCAGCAGCACCGGGAGCGGGTGTGTCGCATACTGGACCTTCAGATCGCGGATAACGTGAACGCATGGCAGCTAAATATGGACGGGTGTTACTCGCGTAAGCGTCCTGGGAACGGTGAGCAAACCCATGACAGCCAGCTCACGCTCATCCGTGAGGGAACATAGCGCGACTGCGATTGACTTGCGAAAGCAGGGTGACGATCCTTTGGTGGCCTGCATAACTGCTCTGGCGCTTACCTCCTTGCCGAACGTTCCTGCACGCGACGGTTGCGGGTCACGTCCCGCGTCTTTGAATCCGACTCACCATAGATTCCGTGTGCGTGTTCCATCCGTCGGCGGATTGGCCCACGAACGAGACCGGCACGTGGTGAGCAAGAGGTGCCGCTTGGCACCGCGAAACGATTAGGGGTAGATACCGCGGACTCGCGTCGCGTCGGCCACGCGTCGGACAGCGATCAGATAGGCGGCGGTGCGCATGTCGACGTGTTCTCGCTTGGCCATTGCGAGCACCTCGGCGAAGCTGGAAGTCATGATCGAGCGCAACTTCTCATTGATCTCAGCCTCCTTCCAGAAGAACGCCTGCTTGTCCTGCACCCACTCGAAGTAGCTCACCGTGACACCCCCGGCGTTCGCCAGGATGTCGGGGATTAGCATCTGGCCATTTTCGTACAGGATCTGGTCCGCCTCTGGCGTCGTCGGCCCATTCGCGGCCTCCGCAATGATCCGCGCCTGAATGCTGTTCGCGTTGGACGCCAGGATCTGGTTTTCCAGGGCGGCAGGTATCAATATGTCGCACGACAGGGCGAGTAACTCTACATTCGTCAGTGGCTCGGTACCGGGCATCCCGGCAAGCGCTCCATTCTGCCGCTTATATGCCACCGCCTGTGCGGGGTCGATCCCCGCGCTGCTGTAGATAGCACCGCTTGTGTCGCTGACGGCAAGGATCCGACAGTTATAATCCCGGTGAAGGAGCGTGGCGGCGACGGACCCGGCGTTACCAAAGCCTTGAACAGCCACCGTCGCGCCTGCGAGGTCCAGCTCGATCTCTCGTGCAGCGGACTCGATGGTGTAGACGACACCCCGTCCCGTCGCCTCGACGCGGCCCTCGGACCCGCCGATGTTTATGGGCTTGCCGGTTACGACGCTGGGGATACTATAGCCGTGATGCATGCTGTAGGTGTCCATGATCCAGGCCATCGTCTGGGAGTTCGTATTCACGTCAGGTGCTGGGATGTCGCTGTCAGGGCCGATCATCGGCCCAAGCTCGGTAGTGAAGCGTCGTGTGAGCTTCTCCAGCTCGGCGAGTGACATCCTCTTCGGGTCGCATACGACCCCGCCTTTCGCACCACCGTATGGCAGACGGACGACGGCACACTTCCACGTCATCCACATCGCGAGCGCCTTCACCTCGTCGAGAGTGACATCGGGGTGGTACCGTATGCCCCCCTTCGCCGGTCCGCGCCCGAGGTCGTGCTGGACCCGGTAGCCGGTGAACACCTCGACATCACCATTGTCCATCTGTACCGGGAAGTGGGTGGTGAACTCGCGCTTGGTCGTTCGTAGCACGAGGCGAAGACCATCCTCCAGTCCCAGATGGTCCGCCGCGATATCGAACTGTTGCTGCGCTACCGTGAACGCATTGAATTCGTCCGTGATTGTAGCTTCCGCCTGGGCCACTTTTCCTACCCCCCGTCTGCTTCAGCTTACGAGCCAAGAACCGTCTGGTCGCCGGATGCCACTTGCTTCGTGCAGTCTTAGTGCCTCTGTTGGCTAGTGCGAAACCGGCCCCTTGGTTGGCTCCTCAGAAAGCTCGCGCAGGAGCAGAGTGCGCACGGTTCCACTGTCGGCGGTGCCGCCGGTCTGTTTCATCACCTGTCCAAGCAGAAAACCGATGACCTGCTTTTTGCCACCGCGAAACTCCTCGACTGCCCGTTGATGGTTGCCAAGCACTGTTCGAACTACTGGAGTCAGGGCGTCCGAGTCGGAGATCTGAGTGAGGCCACGCTCGGCGGCGATGCCGTGGGGTGAGCCTCCGATCTCATACAACTCTTCAAGGACCGTTCGGCCGGAGCCGCGGTTGACCTCGCCCGTATGGACCATTCCAACCAACTCCGCCAGGAGTTCCGGTGTCACACGCGTTTCTGTGATCGGCAGGCTATCGCGATTTAGCAAGCGGAATAACTCTCCTGTCACCCAGCTGGCGGCGAGGCGTGCCGGCACTCGTTCGCCGAGGTAGGTAAGGACAGCTTCGAAGTAGTCAGCTGTTTCACGCGCGGTTGTCAGTACGGAGGCATCGTCCGCCGTCACACCATACTGGGATATAAAGCGTGCTCGTCGAGCATCGGGCAACTCGGCAAGCCGCCCCCAAACGGCTTTGCGCTGGTCCACTGAGACCGTGAGGGGTGGCAGGTCCGGCTCGGGAAAATAGCGGTAGTCACTCGCGTACTCCTTGGTGCGCTGCGCGAGTGTTACGCCAGCGGCTTCGTCCCAGCCGCGAGTCTCCTGCTCAATTTTGCCGCCCTTGGCCAGAGCCTGTGATTGCCTTCCGATCTCGTGCTGGATAGCGCGCTCAATCATACGGAAGCTGTTGAGGTTTTTGATCTCGACCTTCGCTCCGAGCGTGTGCTCGCCGACTGGTCGCACGGAAACGTTCGCGTCGCAGCGGAGTGCCCCTTCTTCCATGTTGCCGCTGCTGGCGCCGATGTAGCGCAGTATCTGCCGGAGCTTCATCACGTATTCGCGCGCCTGAGCCGCGGAGTGTATCTCGGGCTCACTCACGATTTCCAACAACGGAACACCGGAGCGGTTCAGGTCCACGAGGCTATACACCGTGCCGTCGGCCGCTGTCCGGTGCAGGAGTCGGCCGGTATCCTCTTCCATGTGGACCCGGACGATGCCGATCTGCTGGCAATCATCACCATCACCGACCATCACGTATCCCTTGGACGCCAGCGGAAGGTCGTATTGGCTTACCTGGTATCCCTTGGGCAGATCGGGGTACGGGTAGTGCTTGCGGTCGAAGCGGCTGGTCTCCGCGATGTCGCAGGTGAGTGCGAGGCCGACGCGAATAGCTAACTCGACGGCGTGCTCGTTGATGACGGGCAGGACGCCCGGGAAGCCGGCGCAGACGGGACAGATATGCGTGTTCGCAGCCGCACCCGCGTAGGTGGTGCCACAGCGGCAGAACATCTTACTCCGGGTCAGCAGTTGCGCATGAACTTCCAGGCCGATGACCGGCTCGTACTGTGCGTCCATCAGTCTCCTATGCCTCATTCTAGCGTATTTGCGTGGCAGTACCTATCTTCCCCGGCGGCAGACCCTCAACATGATAGCGGACGCACGGACCATGAAACGCCAAGCCATGCCCGGTGCAGGGACAAATGCCGGGTCGCACCCCAGAGCAATAACAACGTAAAGTGTCGCAGCGATGACGCAGTGACTGTGTTATCATCGGGTGACAAGGGGGGAGCTTGTGCCGCGATTGCTCGTTGGCGTCGGGAAGATGAACCGCTATGCGTCGCGCGACAGCGGGGACACCGTGGAGGTGGTCGAGCGGCCGGGAGGCGGCATTAGTGTCGTGGTCGCGGACGCTCAGGGTAGTGGCCCTGGTGCGAAGCTGCTCAGCAGCCTTGTCACCGCACAGGCGGTATCGCTGCTCAAAGACGGCGTCCGCGACACTGCCGTCCATGAGGCAGTCCACGATCATCTCTACCACTACAAGAGCGGAAAAGTCAGCTGTACTCTGACGACTCTGACTGCGGATACCCGGCGCCGCGTCCTGACCATTACGCGCAACACCGACATCTCGGCATACTTTGTCTGCGACGGCAGATTGGAGGTGGCGGACGAACCGTCCAAGCCCATGGGGACGAGCGACGGTCTGCGACCAGTCCAACGTAGCGTTTCGCTCGGCGAGAACATCTGGGCTGTTGCCGTCACCGATGGAGTGGCGCGTGCAGGGTCGCGGACAGGCATTGCGGTGGACATCGGCGCGGCTGTCCGCGCGTACGTGGAGGATACCACTGACGCGCAGTTCGTCGCGGAGCGTATTCTCGCCGCCGCCGTGCAGCGGGATCGGGGCCGCCCGGTCGATGATATGTCGGTCGTTGTGCTGGGTGTCCTGGCACAGGAGCCCCCGGACGAGCGACGATTCATGACGGTGTCCATGCCCCTTCGCGATGATATGCTCTGCGAGAAGGAGTTGAGCGTTGGCCAATAGCACTATGGAAATCGTGATTCTCGGCGTTTGTGCAGCCGGAAAAAGCACACTGGCGCATCGACTGCGCGAGCATGGCTTGTTCGCCCGGACTGTTGCACAGGAACACTCTGCCATCCCGGAGCTATGGCGCTGGAGCGGCGCACCGACCACGATCTATCTGCACGCATCCTATCAGGCGGTAAAGCGTCGCCGGGCGTCACGCATGAGCGAGAGTGGTTACGAGGAGCAGCTTCATCGGCTGCGCTCCGCGCGGGCAGAGGCGACGGTGCGAGTGGATACCAGTGACTTGAGCGCTGACGATGTCTTCGAGCTCGTCTCTGAACGGTTATCGGCGGAGCAGCCCGTTCCAGACGAGGAGGAGCAGCCGCGTCCAACCGGAACGAGCGCCCAGGAGCCCGAGCCAGATCAGCAGGCACAGCCGCTTCCTGTTGCGGAGGAGCCGGGTGACGAGCAGCGCCCACAGCGTTATCCGGGCCTGCCGATTCCCGAGGAGTTCTGATTGGTAGTGTGAACGTCCTCGGATGCCGCAGTCTCAGATCCGCGACCTGGTGATAAGCCGTCTGCAAATGCAAGGTGCGGATCTATATCGGAGAGCGCCATGAATCAGTCCATCGCGCAACAAACTCGTTACTGCGATGTGAAGTGGAAGGTCATTGGCGACACTGAGCTTCAGAGCTTGGGGGACGAGACGATACGCAATCCGTTGGAGTCGTGGTGCGTGTCATCCCGAACTCGGTAAGGGATGGTACCACGGATTTCTCGCGGGCTCGGAATGGCAAATCACTTACCGTTCAGCTGGAGTCCGTATGAGTATCACCAGTAGTAGGGTCCCTATCTATGGTAAGGCGCGTTTACTGACGCTATAAACCGCATCAGAGTCGAGTCCACGTTCTACGACTCCCGCCGTCCACCGATCGGGCGGTAGCTGGAACGCTTCAGCGTTTCCAGTAGCGTCGCGCTGCCAACCTCACGATCGGTGATCGAGAGTCGGGATGAGTGGAGAATGGCGTCTAGCTCGTCTCGTACCCCCATGGGCACGCGTACCCGAGCATACGTGGCATACGAAGGTGACGCGGCCAGGCGAAGGAGCTTTATAGCGTTCGCGCTCACGGCCAAGGCTCTGGTGTCCGCCGTCCGGCAGTTCGGGCACAACGTGCCACCCAGAGTCGGGCTGAAGTGGATGTTGCTTGCTTCCAGTGGTTGCTCGCACTCTACACAACGGCCCACCTCGGGCTTGTACCCTGACAGCACGAAGAGGCGCACCTGAAAGTATGCCGCGGCTGCCCAGGGATCGTCCTCGGCGTCGATCCGGCGGAGCGTCTGGATCAGCAGATCCCACAGTGCGCGGTTTTCCTCGCCCTCGAGCGTCAGCTTGTCGAGCAGCTCGATGACGAGCAGCCCATAGTACACTCGATCAGGGTCCGTGCGTGCGTGGACGAATGCTTCTATGGTGTCGGCCTGCGTGACGGTGTCCAGGTTGCGTCCGCGTGCGGCGACGATGGAGCTGAGCGTCAGTGGCTCCAAATGACCAGCAAGCTTGCTGGTAACCCGCTTCACGCCCTTTGCAATCATCGAGAGCTTGCCGAGGTTCGGCGTGTACACCACGAGCTGCCTGCCGGCCTCCCCGAAGTCGTAGCGGCGCAAAACAACCACATGCGTCTTGTACAGTCTCTCGTGCATAGCTCATTCTATCACCGATTGAATGGCGGTATTGATCGGTCGAACCGGGCATCGTGCCTGATACAATGGCCTCCTAAGGTGGGCAACGATGACGATCATGGTACTGGAAGCCGGAACTGCCGCCAAGCTCGCGGCGGGCGAGGTGGTGGAGCGACCGGCGTCCGTGGTGCGAGAGCTGGTTGACAACGCGCTTGATGCGGGTGCCCGGTCCATAACGGTGTCGATTGCAAACGGCGGTCTAGACGTGATCCGGGTAGTCGACGACGGTTCCGGACTGGCGCGGGACGATTTGCCCCTCTGTACCGCACGCCATGCCACGAGTAAGCTTCGTGGCATTGAGGACCTGGCAGAAATCCGCTCCCTCGGTTTCAGGGGCGAAGCACTGCATGCGATCTCTTCTGTCTCGCGCCTGCGCATTCGCACATGCAGAGTCGATGAGCTAGGCGTGGAGGCGCAGTATGATGGCCCCACCTTGATTCGCGAGACCCCGTCAGGCTGTCCCGTGGGCACGCAGATGGAGGTACGCGACCTCTTCTATAACACACCCGCACGACTGCGCTTCCTGAAAGGCCCCTCGGCGGAAGCCAGCCGGGTCGGGCACGTGCTGCGGCTATACGTGCTCGGGCACCCAGGTGTTGCGTTCAAGCTCGCGATAGACGGGCGGGAAGTCCTGCACAGCAGTGGGTCGGGAGACTTACGGGAAGCTATCTCGGCCATCTACGGCTGGCGGCTGATCGAGAAGATGGTCCCCGTCAGTTCGCGTGAGGAGCCGGGTAGCCTCGCTGGCATGCTGAGTATGCCTCCTTTGTCACGGGCGAATCGGTCGGACATGCACGTCTTCGTCAACCACCGATGGGTGCAGAGTCGCTCGCTGCTGTTCGCCATACAGGAGGCGTACAACTCCATCTTGATGGTTGGCCGTTTCCCCATCACCGTGTTGGACATTCGGGTGCCGCCCGACCGGCTCGATGTGAACGTCCACCCCGCGAAAAACGAGGTGCGGTTTGCGGACGAGCGCGGAGTCTCAAGTCTCATCGGCCGAAGCGTCCGCGCGGCGCTCCACGGTGCCGGAGAGGACGATCGTTCCGAGCAACCCATCTCCGTGGCGCAGTTCGCCTTTTCCGCAGCGCCGACATCGGTCGGGCGAGCGGTACCGGACGCGGTTCCGGAGCCGGGTTACGGATCACCAGCGCGCGAGCCGTCGGAGTGGCGTGCCTCGAACGAGCATGATGATGGCCGCCTGCCGCCGTTCAGGATACTCGGTCAGATCGCAGCGACCTACATCATCGCCGAAGGTCCCCAGGGCATGTGTCTCGTTGATCAGCACGCCGCGCACGAGCGAGTGTTGCTCGAGCGCTTACAAGCGTCCGACGCTACCGGCGTACGGGAAAGCCAGGTGCTCCTGGAGCCCCTGGTCGTTCCGCTCTCCCGTGCACAGGCGGAGCACGCGACACGTTGGGCGGAGGAGATTACCGCCCTCGGATTCACGGCGGAGCCATTCGGTACTGACGCACTGCTGATCCGCGCGGTACCAGCGGCGGTACCAGCGGACCGCGCAGCGACGTTGCTCGCGGCGCTGCAGGAAGGGCTGGAAGGTCTCGACACGGCGGAACAGCGGCACCGTGTGCTCCTGGCGACTACCGCGTGTCACAGTGCCATACGTGCCGGTCAGGTGCTGGACCAGACGGAAATGCGCAGGCTGATCCGGGATTTGGAGCAAACTCGCGTACCGACCGCCTGCGCGCATGGCAGGCCGACCCTGCTGGAGATCTCGCGGCTCGATCTCGAACGCGAATTCGGCCGCAAGGGTGCGCGCTAAATCACCTCGTCGGATATCTTTATCCAGCCTCGCCGCAGCGCATAGATCACAGCTTGCGTGCGATCGTTGACCATCAACTTACGCAGGATCGAGGTGATGTGATTCTTCACCGTCTGGTCTGAGATAAGCAGGTTGCGGGCGATTGTCTTATTGCTCATGCCACGGGCGATGCAGTCCAGGATCTCAATCTCGCGACTGGTCAACGGCGCGAAGAGTCCCTCCTCATCCTGATCCATGGCGGCCAGGTCGCGGAACTGTTTCAGTAACCGAGATGCAACAAAGGGTTTCGTCGACACGTTCTCATTGATCAGGTATTCGCCCCGCCCGACCCAACGCACCATGTCGACGAGCCTGTCCTGTCCGACATCCTTTGCGGAGAAGGCTGCTGCGCCTACCTTGATGGCATGGAATAGCTGCTCGTCATCCTCGTGAACGGTGAGTATGATCACGGCGATGTGAGGGTTGCGGCGGCGGATGACGCGGGTTGCCTCTAGCCCGTTCAGCCCCCGCAGATTGATGTCACACAGGATCACATCGGGCGCGAGGCTATCGGCCATCTGGATCGCCAGCTGGCCATCCGATGCCTCACCGATGATCTGGATGCCCTGAACGCCGTCTAGCACGTGCCGTACGCCCTGCCGGAACAGGGGGTGATCATCGACCAGAATAACCCGTAATGCCTTCACAGCGCCTGTCTCCCGGTGATTTCTGCTTGCCGCGCTACGATGCGCTCGTTATCGGGAAGCGCATCCTGACCTCCGTACCATAACCCGGTTCGGAGAACAGGACGATCCGCCCCTGGACGGACTCGGCCCATTCGTACATTCCTTGCAGTCCGTAATGTCCAGGGCGATATGGACTGCGATCCAAATCGAAGCCCTTCCCGTTGTCCGTGATCGATACCGCACCCTGATCGGACAGCATCTCCACCACGATGTCGAGCTTCGATGCCACGGCGTGCTTTCGGCAGTTCTGCATGGCTTCCTGAATTACCCGGAAGATGACGAACCGCTGCTCCGATGTGATTATACTGTCCACGTCGGGACAATTGACCGCTACGGTGATGCCGACGCGGTCCTGAAAGTCGGCGGCGTATCGCTCAAGTGTGATCCGTAATCCATCGTACTCTAAACTGGCCGGCCGCAGGTCGAAGATAAAACGCCGTACCTCGTCGAGTCCATCCACCAGTCCAGCTTTGAGCCGCTGTAATTCGGTCGGCACCGATTCCGGGCGCCTTTCCGTCAAGCTCTCGCAGTACTCGAGTCCCATAATGGCATTCGCCAGAAACTGAGCAGGGCCATCGTGGACTTCCCGCGCGAGACGTGAGCGCTCGGCCCCCTGCCCCTGCAGCGTGCGCGCCGCAATGGCCACCTCGAGTGGGTCGACGTCGCCACTGGAGTTCCGTCCTACGTCCGGTGGGCTCACGCTTGAGATCGCCGAAATGAGCGAGTTCATATGTACCAGGGCGGCACTGAGCAGGTGAATCGCATCCCCTAGCTCTCGTTCTTTTCCCGACAGCTCTTCGAGGTGAGCGATCAGCCGACTTGTGACTGGATGTGCACCACCGTCACGATAAGTCAGGTCTTCGATCAGTACCCGCAGATGTCAGGTCCGTCTTGCGCAACCTCAGGAGAGTGGTCAATCGATCTTGCTCCGCCCGTAGTTGGGTGAGCTGGTCACGGACCATCTGCTTCGCCGTGTCCACAGCTTGCTCGACCTCATCGTAGTCGGTGCCGGTTGCCTGGTTCATCACATTGTCTCTAGCATAACGCTCGCGCTAGTTCGAGCTTTGCGTCGTCTCGACGAAACCGTATATCAGTCACCAAGTTCTGTTTCAAGCTCGCCACTTGCTTTGAGCGCATCCATAAGGCGCGCAGCGCGGTTATAACCGATGCGCAACTTACGCTGCAAGAGACTGGTCGAGAGGCCAGCCGTGCGTTTCCACGAGGGCGAGTGCCTGCTTGAACAGCGGATCTTCGTCTGGGTTCTCTGCCTTCCGCGTTTCGGCATCGAGCATTCGGCCGACCTCCTGGTCGTACTCGGCGGGCTGCATGCTCTTCCAGTGGTTGACCACGGCGTCGATCTCCTCATCGGCCACGAAGGTGCCCTGAACCCGCGAGGCTTGACGGAGTCTGGTCCGACGAACAGCATGTCGCCGCGGCCAAGCAGGCGCTCGGCGCCAGGCATGTCGAGGATCACGCGGCTATCGATTTGTGAGCTTACCGCGAATGCTATGCGCGACGGGAAGTTCGCCTTGATGAGGCCAGTAACAACATCCACCGACGGGCGCTGGGTAGCCAGGATGAGATGGATGCCGACAGCGCGAGCCATCTGTGCCAGGCGGCAGATGGATGCCTCGACCTCTTCAGGAGCGGCCATCATCAGGTCTGCGAGCTCGTCGATGATTACCACCATGCGGGCAAGTTTCGGCTTTCCCTCCGCTTCGAGCTTCCGGTTGTAACCGTCAAGGTTGCGAATGCCGAGCTCCGAGAACTCCTGTAGCGCCGCTCCATCTCGCCGACGGCGTACTTGAGGACTCCTACCACCTTGTCCATCTCTGTGACCACCGGCCAGACCAAATGGGGCACGCCATCGAAGGTCTTCAGCTCCACCATCTTCGGGTCAACCATCAGGAAGCGAAGTTCGTCGGGTGTATGCTGAAAGAGCAGCCCCGCGATGATAGAGTTCAGGCACACACTCTTTCCTGCGCCGGTCGCTCCTGCGATGAGCAAGTGCGGCATTCGGGCCAGGTCGCCAACGACCGCGCGGCCCGTCACGTCGCGTCCCAGCGCCAGCTTGAGCTTCCCCTTGGTGTTGTGGAACGCGCCGCTGTCCATAACGTCCCGAAGCAGGACGGAGGCGGCCTGCGCGTTGGGGATCTCGAGCCCAACACGCGACTGACCCGGTACCGGCGCCTCGATACGAATAGACGGCGCCGCAAGGGCGAGCGCCAGGTCGTTCTGCAGCGACGTTATCCGCGCAACCTTCGTGCCCACGCCAGGTTCGAGCGCGAACTGCGTTACGGTGGGGCCGGGGTCTCTCCGTACGAGCGCATCGACGCCGAAACTCTGAGGGTATTCTCGATGACCTTTGCCCGCTGCCGGGCGTCCACCTCACTGACCTCTACTTGCTCCGACAGCTGGAGCATGGAGATCGGGTGGAAGCGCCCAATCTTCGGGCGCGGCGGCGTACGCGGCGGCTCATCGACGTGGGTGTGGATCACGGGTAGCATCGGCTGCGTAGCTTCCTGCTTTTCCACAGGCGGTGGCACCGGCCCAGGGCGTGCCTTAGCCGGTTTCCTCTGCATCGCCGGCTGTTGCCCGGTGGCCGCGGGTGGCTGCGGCGTCGTCTTCCTGCGTAGCCAGATCAGCGAGCCCACGAGCCAGAAAGCAGCTGCTGCGAGGGCGCCGACCACCCGACGCGCACCGCGGAACAAAGTGTGTGGCGGCACCCCCAGGAGGTGAAAGCCGAGCAGGATCGCTCCTAGCAGAATGGGAATCGCTCCCAGGCCCATTACGTCCGCAAGAGCCTTCCACACGATCTCGCCAGCTGTGCCACCTGAGTTGAACGCTGCGAGCAGGCCGGCAATAGATCCGACGACTAGCCCAGATCCAGCTCCGAGACGGAGGACTCTGCCGCCGAGTGACCGGGTGGGTCGCAGTAGCAATAGCAGCGCGACCCCAGTGAGCACTATGACCGCCGGAATGGTCGCCGCGCCGGCAAGGTTTTTGAGCGCATTAAGTGGCCCGCTTGGTCCGAGTGTTGGGTCAATGCCCGTGAACGCGAGGAATAGCGCGCCGAGAAACAGCAGTAAGCCCAGGGCCCGACTAGCGAGATGCGGGTGCCCATTCGCCGCCGCCTTTGGCACGGTAGGTCGAGGCGCACTTACCAGCCTTTTCCCTTTTCGCGCGGCCGATACTGGCTGGTCCACCTTAGCCCGCTTCGGTATGGTTTGTTTTGCCGCCGGCCGTTTCGACGCGGCTCGTTCCTTGGTTGGCGTCTGGCGCCCAGTTGCTGTCACACTGCACCTCCATCGACCACGCGAGGGAGGCGCCCAAGGGCTAAACCTCCATCACCACCGGCAGTATCATCGGTCTACGCCCGGTGCGCTGGTACACCAGTTGTCCGAGCGAGTTCTTGATCTTTCTGTGCGCCCAGCTCCATTCAGAGGGTATGTCCCCATCATGCTGGAAGGTGCGTCGCACCAGTTCGCGTGCTTCCTCCGTTACCCGATACTCCTCGCCCTCGTACAGGAAGCCGCGAGATATCAGGTCCGGACCAGCAACGAGGTGGCCTGTCTGCCGGTCGATGCTGAGAACGACGAGCAGCATCCCGTCCTGCGATAGCAACTGCCGGTCTCGGAGCACCACGTGATCCACATCGCCGACCGAGACACCGTCCACGAAGACGAGATTGCTCGGCGTGCGCTCCACGATGCCGCCGCGCTCGGGCCCGAACTGCATGACCGCACCGTTCTCAGGGAGTACGACGGTCTCGTGCGGGATACCGACACTTACCGCCAATTTCCTATACATCACCAGATGCCGACGCTCCCCGTGAATGGGTACGGCGTACTTTGGTTTCATGATGTTGAGCATCAGCCGAAGCTCGTCGGAACTCGCGTGCCCCGAGACGTGTACGCGATCAATCGCGCTGTAAATCACCTCCGCGCCCTGGACAAAAAGGTTGTTGATGATCCGCGACACCGCCGTCTCGTTGCCCGGGATAGGCGTAGCGGAGACGATGACCGTGTCGCCCTCCTGCAGCTTAACACTTCTGTGGTCCTTGTTGGCGATCCGATTCAGCACACTGGTTGGTTCGCCTTGGCTGCCGGTGACGATCAGTACTGCTTTCTCTGCGTCTCCCCGCCCCAACTCCTGCAAGCTAACGAGCGTCCCCGGTCGGGAGCGTAGATAGCCCAACTCCGATGCGATCGCGACGTTGCGTTCCAGCGATCGTCCGACAACCGCCACCTTGCGGCCGTACTCCTCGGCGACATCGATCGACTGCTGAATCCGCGCGATGAGTGAGGCGAAGGTCGCGATAATGATCCGGCCCTCAGCCCGGCCAAACACCCGTCGGAAGGTCTCAGTTACGACCTGTTCGCTCGGCGTGTGCCCCGGCGTTTCTACGTGCACACAGTCTGAAAGCAGCACCAGGACACCCTTGCCACCGATCTCTGCCATCTTCGCGAAGTTGGAGACGCGGCCATCCACCGGCGTCTGGTCGAACTTGAAGTCGCCGGTGTACACCACCGTGCCCGCGCCGCATGTTATGGCCAGGCCGACCGCGTCCGGGATACTGTGACTGACCAGGAACGTTTCGACCGTGAAGCCGCCCACCTGGACGGTGTCGCCGTCTTCAAACGTATGCAGCTGGGTCTTATCGAGAAGCTTCGCTTCGCGTAGCTTGCCTTCAATCAGTCCTCGCGTGAGGGGCGTCGCCCAGATTGGGGCATTGATCTCCGGAAGTATGTATGCCAGGCCGCCGATATGGTCCTCATGACCGTGCGAGATGACATACCCCACGATCCTCTTCTTCGTTCGGCGAAGGTAGCTGATGTCGGGGATCAGCAAGTCGACCCCCAGCATGTCATCTTCCGGGAACGCGAGGCCGCAGTCCGCGATGATTATCTCGTTGTCGTACTCGATGGCGATCATGTTCTTGCCGACCTCGCCAACGCCACCGAGCGGTATTATCTTGACGTTATCACTTCTCACGATATCTTCCTCATCAGCAGGCGTGTTTGCCTACTCGAATAGCTTTAACTGTTCCGGTGCTTCTTGCGCTTGCTTCTCGTGAGCAACCTCTTCTTGCTGGGGCCTCTGCGTGTTCTCCTCCGGCTCGGCGCCTGCCTGTTTCTCCACCACTGATGCCTGCGGCGTGCACGCCTGACGAAGGATATCCGGTAGGCGGGCGAAGTCCTCTAGTTCCGCCGCCTTGAGCGCAGGCTGGTGGAGCGCCGCCGCGGGATGGAACAGTGGCACGACCGTGAGCCCGTCGACGCTGCGCGGCTGTCCATGGATGCGCGAGATGCGCTCCGTAGGGAAGTACGCCGCCATCGAGTGTCGACCCAGCGTCGCGATCACCGATGGCTGGATGAGCCGAATCTGCCGCTGAAGGTAGCCACTACAGGCCCATATCTCATCAGGCGCTGGGTCGCGGTTCTGTGGCGGGCGACACTTCACCACGTTCGTGATGAACACGTCCTCCCGCTTCAAGTCCGCTGATGCAAGCAGCTCGCCCAGAAATTTGCCCGCCGCGCCGACGAACGGTCGCCCCAGCTTGTCCTCGTTGTACCCCGGGCCTTCACCGATCAGCAGCAGCGCCGCTTCAGGATCTCCCTCACCCGGCACGGCGTGCGTGCGAGTCTTGCTCAGTGGACAAAGCTGGCAGGTGCGCACTTCCCGTGCAATCAGTTCCAGCGAATCCTGCCGATGCGGGATGTTGCTGGGGCTGTTGGAATCCGCCATTGGCACGCCTACACGCCGGCCAGTTCGCGACCCAGGGAGAGCATCGGCTGCACGTTTTCCTCAGCGTCGGTTTCGGTGTACACGCGCATCACCGGCTCCGTGCCGGAGAAGCGAAGGAGTAGCCACGTGCCGTCCTCAAGGACGTACTTATAACCGTCATCAGACTGAAACCGCGCGAGCTTCTTGCCAAGCAAGGAGTCGGGAGGATTGGCGCGCAGCCGCTGCTCGATCTCGGATCGCAAGCCGCCATCGAACGTTAGGTCGAGCCGATTGTAGTAGTACTGGCCCACTTTCTCTTGCAGGTACTCGATCACCTTGCTGAGTGGGCGCTCTAGCTGGGCAGCGAGATCAAGCATATATAGCCCCGCCAGCGTCCCGTCCCGCTCGGGGATGTGCCCTTGGAAGCCGAAACCACCGCTTTCCTCCCCACCCAGAATCGCGCCCGTTTCGGTCATCTTCGGTCCGACATACTTGAAGCCGACCGGCGTCTCGTGCACCGGCACGCTATACAACTCACCCAGCTTGTCCACCATATAGCTCTGAGAAAGCGTCTTGACGAGAGGCCCTCGTATGCCACGCACCTCAAGCAGGTACAGTGCGAGCAGGGCATAGACCTGCAACTGATTCACGAACCTCCCGTTCTCGTCGACGATACCGACCCGGTCGGCGTCACCATCAGTGGCGATACCAAGCAGGGCATCCGACTCCGGCACTGCCGCGCATAGCTTCGCCAGGTTCGGCGTAATCGGCTCCGGCGCGTGGATACCGGGGAACAACGGATTGCGCTCTTGATTGATACTGACGAGCCGCAGCGCGCTACCATCAAGCAACGAGTTCAGGTGACCGGCACCTGCACCGAACATCGCGTCGTACACCACCGTGCCTGATCGTGCTGTGAGTGACTGAAGATCCACTAGGCTCGCGAGTTTCTCTAGATACGACGGTCCGACGTCCTGTGTCTCGATCAGGCCCTGTTCAATGGCGTCGACGAACGACATAGTCTTGACACCGCCATCCGGGATTGCAGCCAGCTCCGCCTCAATTGCGGCAATCACCTCCGGAGAAGCGGATCCACCGTAGTCGGGCTTGTACTTGAACCCGTTCCAGCGGCCGGGATTGTGACTCGCGGTAATGATGATGCCGCCAGCCAGTTTCTGCTCAATCACCGCCAAGGAGACCGCAGGCGTTGGGGTCGCCGCACTAGTCAGGACAATACGAACCCCGTTAGCCGCCAGCACGCTGGCGCATGCTTGGGCGAAGTCCTCGCTGCCGAAGCGCGTGTCGTATCCAATGACCAGCGGGCCGCTGGCAGTGCCGTTCTTCTCGAGATACTGAGCCACTGCCTGAGACACAAGCCGAACCTTGTCGAAGGTATAGTCCTCCGCGATAACCGCCCGCCAGCCGTCCGTCCCGAACTTGATGGTGCTACCAGCCATAATATGGTACTCCTCGGATTGAAGCGCCTCTCCGCACTACGTTCCGGAGCGCCAGTCACCAGCGTACGCGTTCTGCGAGGCGGTGAGTTCATCGATGCGCACGCCAAGGCTCGCGAGCTTGAGTTTGGCGACCTGCTGGTCGATCTCCTTGGGCACGTCGTATACCTGGCCCTTGAGGTCCTGCCGGTTCGCCAGCACCCACTCGACACAGAGCGCCTGATTCGCGAAACTCATGTCCATCACACTAGCCGGGTGGCCCTCGGCCGCGCCGAGATTCACCAGTCGTCCATCGGCTATGAGGAACAGCGTGCGGCCGTCCTCCATCTCATACTCATCGACAAAGGTACGCAACGTGCGCTTTGTCTTGCTCAGGCGCTCCAGCAGGGGGATGTCGATCTCGTCGTTGAAGTGGCCGCTGTTCGCGAGCATCGCTCCGTCTTTGAGCTTCGAGATCGCGTCCTCACCGAGGGCGTGTAGCCCACCGGTGACGGTAACAACGATATCTGCTATGGGCGCGGCCTCTGCCATCGGCATCACGCGGAAGCCGTCCATGACGGCCTCCAGCGCACGCGTCGGATCTACCTCGGTGACGACAACCTGGCAGCCCATACCGCGCGCGCGGAGGGCGATGCCCTTACCGCACCAGCCGTAGCCGGCGACCACGAAGACCCGGCCGGCGAGTAGCCGGTTGGTAGCCCGCAAGATGCCATCAAGCGTGCTCTGGCCGGTGCCGTACCGGTTGTCGAACATATGCTTGGTATATGCCTCGTTCACGGCGACGATCGGGTACTTGAGTTCCCCCTCGGCCGCCATCACACGCAAACGGTTCACGCCCGTGGTCGTCTCTTCCGTACCACCGAGCACGTTCTCCAGGAGCTCCGGGCTCTTGAGGTGGAGCATAGATACCAGATCCGCGCCGTCGTCCATCGTAATGTGGGGGCGGGTAGCTAGCACGGCTTCAATATGGCTGTAGTAGCGAGTCTCGTCCTCGCCCTTGACGGCATACGTCGAGATACCACGCTCGACGAGGGCTGCAGCCACGTCGTCCTGGGTAGAGAGCGGGTTGCTCGCCGCACACGCGACCTCCGCGCCGCCGGCCTGAAGTGCGAGCAACAGGTTCGCGGTCTCGGTCGTGATGTGCAGGCACCCCGCGATGCGAATGCCTTGAAACGGTTTCTGCGTTTCGAGCCGTTCGCTGATCTGTCGAAGGACCGGCATGTCACGCTCAGCCCAGGCAATCCGATTATGCCCCGCCGCTGCTTGCGTCATATCCTTCACATCGTATCGGTTTTCGGTGGTCGTCAACTCACGCTCCTATTACTGGGTATACGATCGATTCACAGCACTAATACGTTATAACGGCCTCGATCCGATGATCCTTAAGCCTGTCGCGACCCTGCAGGAACTCAAGCTCGACGAGGAACGCAAGCGCGACGACCTCGCCGTCCAACTGCTCTACTAGCTCGATTGTAGCCCCGACAGTCCCCCCGGTTGCCAACAAGTCGTCGACCACCAGCACCCGGTCGCCTGCCGTGATGGCGTCCGTGTGCATCTCTACGTCGTTGGTGCCGTACTCCAGGGTGTACTGCGCATGCACTGTCTTGCCCGGCAGCTTGCCGAGCTTGCGCGCGGGTACGAAGCCAGCCCCGAGCAGGTAAGCGAGTGGCGCGCCGATGATGAATCCCCGACTCTCGGCCGCCACGACCATGTCAATGTGATCCGCCTCGAATCGCTGCGCAAGGTCATCGATCGCGCGCTTGAAGGCATCCGGTTCCTTCAGCAGCGTCGTGATATCCTTGAAAACGACGCCCGGTTTCGGGAAGTCAGGTATGTCCCGAATTTTTTCGGCCAAGTCCGCGCTAGATGTTTGCTGCATATGATTTGTTACCATCAACGCGGCATTATACCGCACGCCAGTGGCGCACGCGTAGGCGGGCGTTCACACAGGTCCAGCCTGTTTGGCTGCGAGAACCACAGGCATCCGGCGCTTGCTTTACCTATCTGTTGCGCAGCCTAGGGATGTTCTCTATAATACGGCCTTGGGGCTTCCCTCGTTTCCCAAGCACTGTACTGGAGGAACCACACTTTGCCAGAGGACAGGGGCAGAATACTGGTCGCCGATGATGATGCGTCCATACGATCGCTTCTGCGCGACTTCCTGGAAGATGAGGGATTCGACGTATGTGTCGCTCTAGATGGCGAACAGGTGCTCGAAGGAATCCGGAATGACGGCCCGGACCTGGTCCTCATGGATGTACGTATGCCTAAGCTGGACGGCATCGGGGTGCTTACCGAACTCAAGCAGACGGGCAACGCCGTGCCGGTGATTGTGATGACCGCTTACGGCAGTTCGACCACGACCATCAAGGCCATTCAGCTCGGCGCATATGACTACATCGCGAAGCCGTTCGATCTGGACGATGTCAGTAGTATGGTTGATCGGTTCTTCGAGCGGGAAAAGCGATCCGGTGAGTTGGAAAACGTGCGCGGTCGCGCCGAGCCGCTGGACATTTCGGATCGCATCATCGGCAATGGCCCCGCCATGCAATCCGTATACAAGAATATCGGGCGCGTGGCAGGTTCCGATGCTACGGTGCTGATTACCGGCGAGACCGGTACCGGCAAGGAGCTCGTTGCCCACACGCTGCACACGAACTCCACCTTCAGCCGTGGCCCCCTTGTCAAGGTGAACTGTGCCGCGCTGCCGGAGACGCTGCTCGAGAGCGAACTCTTCGGTCACGAGAAGGGATCATTCACCGGCGCCCTGAACCAGCGTAAAGGCCGATTCGAGCTGGCGGACAAGGGCACGATCTTCCTGGATGAGATCGGTGAGATGACGCTCGGCACCCAGAAGAAGCTGCTGCGCGTCCTGCAAGAGCGGGAGTTCGAGAGGGTGGGTGGCGTCTCGACCGTGAAGGTGGACACGCGCGTCGTCGCGGCAACGAACAAGGTGCTAGAGGAAGAAGTCACCGAAGGACACTTCCGAGAGGATCTCTATTACCGACTAAGCGTCATCCACATCCACTTGCCACCCCTGCGCGAGCGCAAGGAGGATATTCCGGAGCTGGTTGACTACTTCCTCGGCAAGCATCGCTATCGCAGCGACGGGCCGCCTGCGAGCATCTCCCAGGACGCGGTGCGGCTGCTCATGGAGCACGACTGGCCGGGTAACGTGCGCGAGCTGGAGAATACGGTTGAGCGTGCGGTGATCCTCGCGCAGGGTGGTGTGGTGACGACACATCATCTCGTCTTCAGCCAGGTTCGGTCGGGGCGAACGTTGGACCTGGGGGATGTGCTGGAAAACACCCGGTCACTGGACGATGCGATGCGGGAGATTGAGAGCCGGCTGTTGGTGGAAGCCGTCGCCAAAGCCGGCGGCGACCGTGACCAAGCGGCCGCGGGTCTCGCGCTCTCCCCATCGGACCTGGATGCGCGTCTGGCAGCTGTTCGGCAGAACGGTGCCTCAAAAGCGGCCAGCTGATTCGCCTTTGACCCCCTCAAACACGCGGAGCACGCTTCGGTGTCTCCGAACCCGCTGGACTTGGACGCCTGTTGGCCGCCCGCAGTCTCACATGTGATGAGGGCGGAGACATGCGTGCATTTCTGTCGCTGAGCCGCGACCTTACGATCTTGAGTCTCGACCCGTTCCAGGAGGATACCTTATGAGCTATCAAGTCACCCTTATCCCCGGCGATGGAATTGGGCCAGAGCTCGCGGAGGCAACTCGCCGCGTGCTTGATGCTACCGGCGTCGCGCTGGAGTGGGATGTGCAGCAAGCTGGCGCCGACCAGATCGAAGCGAGTGGTACTCCTCTGCCCGATGCGGTGCTCGATAGCATCCGGCGTAACAAGGTCGCGATCAAGGGACCCATCACGACGCCCGTTGGTGGCGGTTTCCGAAGCGTGAACGTCGGACTGCGCAAGGCACTGAACCTGTATGCCTGCTTGCGTCCATGTAAGACGTATCAGGGCGTGCAGTCACGGTATGAAGAAGTTGACGTGGTCGTAGTCCGGGAGAACACCGAGGACCTGTACAGCGGTGTTGAGTTCGATGACGGTTCGGAAGGTGCGCGCGAGATGATCCGGGTCATCGAGCAGCTCGAAGGGACACGTATACCGGAAAGCAGCGCGCTTGCAATCAAGTTCATCTCACCGGAAGCATCGGAGCGCATCGTTCGCTTCGCATTCGACTACGCGCGCGCAAACGGGCGTAAGAAAGTCTCGGCGGTGCACAAGGCGAACATAATGAAGTACGCCGATGGTCTGTTCCTTGAGGTGGCCCGGAGCGTCGCGGCGGAATATCCGGAGATCGAGTTCAACGACGTGATCGTGGATAACATGATGATGCAGTTGGTGCAGAAGCCGGAATTGTATGACGTTCTCGTCTGCCCCAACCTGTACGGTGATATCGTCTCCGACCTGTGCGCCGGACTCGTCGGTGGACTGGGCATCGCTCCCGGCGCCAACTATGGCGTGGATACCGCCCTCTTTGAGCCCATCCACGGTAGCGCACCGAAGTACACGGGACAAAACAAAGCAAACCCGATGGCAATGATGTTCTCCGGTGTGCTGATGCTGCGACACTTGGGCGAAATGGACGCGGCAGATCGGCTCGACCGCGCGCTCTCGGAGACCATCGCCGATGGGAGGAACGTCACGTACGACCTCCTGCCCATGGAGGAGCGAGGACGCGCCCTCGGTACGAGCCAGGTCGCCGATGCACTGGTCGAGCGGCTCCGGGCCTGAGTGCGTTGTTGCAGTTCCGGTCTGTGTCTATAATGACATTAGGGTGACCGTCAATCGACTAATGGCGCAACGGTGCCCGACGTTGCCCACAACGGTCATGCGATTCACCACAGGGAAGGGGGCGATCTGATGTACAGGGGCCGAGAGGGCATGTGGGCATGGATCTTCCACCGCGTTAGCGGCATTGGAGTCCTGCTTTTTCTGTTCATTCACATCGTTGATACCGCACTCATCGGCTGGGGGCCCGGCGTGTACAACGCGGTCACTCGCATCTACCACGAGTGGACGATCTTCCGGTTCCTGCAGTTCACGCTTATCGCTGCGGTGCTCTACCACTCATTCAATGGCCTGCGGGTTATCGTGATCGATTTCTGGCCGAAGGGCTACAAGTACCAGCGACATCTGTTCTACGGCGCGATGGCTCTTACCGTGCTTGCGCTGATCCCTACTGGTTACTTCCTACTCGGCCCTGTGTTCGGCATAGAAACTCGCCAAGGATGAGCTCATGAGCCTGGCCGAGCGTGCCGTCGCGCGCAGGGGGACCAACTTCGAGCTCTGGTCGTGGTACTACTTCCGGATCTCCGGCGTGCTGCTGCTCTTCCTCGCGCTAGGGCACGTTTATATAGTGCACATTCTGACCCCGATCGAGCAGGTCAACTACGCCTTTGTCGCCGCCCGATACGCCAAACCCTTCTGGCGCACGTATGATCTGCTGCTTCTGCTGCTCGCGATGAGTCACGGCGTGAACGGCATGCGCCTCGTCCTGCACGACTACGTCCGCTCGCGCCCGTGGCGGGTCTTCGCGTACTCTGTCTTGTACTCGGCGGCGCTAATCTTCACCGTGCTCGGCGCGCTGGTTATCGTCACCTTTCAGCCGGTGCCCGAGTAGGTGTCCGCCACCGGAGGGCGCTGATGTACCACAGGTTTGACGCAATCGTGGTCGGCGCTGGAGGTGCGGGACTCATGGCCGCCATGCAGCTTGCCCGCACACCGGGAATCCGCACAGCGGTTATCAGCAAACTGTACCCCACGCGATCCCACACCGGCGCGGCACAGGGCGGTATCGGTGCCGCGCTCGGCAACCTGGAAGAAGACTATCCCGAGTGGCACACGTTTGATACAGTCAAGGGCGGCGACTACCTCGTCGATCAGGACGCCGCGGACATCATGTGCCACGAGGCGGTTGAGAGCGTGTACGAGTTGGAGCACTACGGGCTGCCATTCAGCCGAACACCGGAAGGCAAGATCGATCAGCGGCGTTTTGGCGGTCATACGCGTAACTTCGGTGAGGCACCGGTGCGCCGCTCCTGTTTTGCGGCGGACCGTACGGGGCACATGATTCTCCAGACCCTGTACCAGCAGTGCATCAAGCGCGAGGTCAATTTTTACTCTGAGTTTCAGTTGCTCGATCTTATTATCTCTGAGGGCGTGTGCTGTGGTCTGGTCGTGCTCAATATCAAAGACGGCGAGATCCACATCTTCCACGCGAAGGCGATCCTGTTCGCGACCGGGGGATTCGGACGAGCTTGGAAGATTACGAGCAATGCTCTCTCGAACACCGGCGACGGCGTCGCCATTGCGTTCAGGCGCGGCATTCCGCTGGAGGATATGGAGCTGTACCAGTTCCATCCCACCGGCGTCTACAAGCTGGGCATACTGCTCACGGAGGGCGCCCGGGGTGAGGGCGGCATCCTCCGCAACAACGACGGTGAGCGATTCACCGAGCGGTACGCACCGACGCTGCTGGACCTCGCACCGCGCGACATGGTCTCGCGCTTCATCTACCAGGAGGTGAAGGAGGGCCGCGGCATTAATGGTTCCGACTTTGTGCATCTCGACCTCACACACCTCGGCGCGGACATTGTGGAGAACAAGCTCCCCGATCTCGCAGACTTCGTGCGGGTGTACCTCGGCGTTGATCCAGTCCGGGAGCTAATCCCGATCCAGCCCACGGCACACTACGCGATGGGTGGGATTCCGACCGATGTGGATGGCAGGGTGCTGGTGGACGAGGCGAGTTCCGTCCTGCCCGGTTTTTACGCGGCGGGGGAGTGCGCTTGCGTATCGGTCCACGGCGCCAACCGCCTCGGCACCAACTCCCTCGTGGATATCGTGGTGTTCGGACGCCGCGCGGGTAAGCACATGGCAGCGTACGTCCACGAAACGCCCTTCACCGAGCTACCCAGGGCGCCCGATGACGAAGCGCGCCACCAGGTAAGTGCGCTCCTGTCGCGAGAGAGAGGCGAGTCCGCCGCGGAGATTCGGGAGACCTTACAAGAGGAGATGATGGACAAGGTCTCCGTCGTGCGCTCAGAGCAAACGCTGCAAAGCGCGAGGAAGACGGTGCACGAGCTGCAGGCTCGCTTCGCGCAGGTAGCCATGCAGGACCGGCAGACCTGGTACAACTCGGAGTTGCTGGAGACGTTGGAGGTCGGCTACCTTCTGGACCTTTCGGAAAGCATCATCGCTGGGGCGCTCGCCCGACAGGAGAGCCGAGGCGGGCACTATCGGGAAGATTACCCCGAACGCGATGACACAAACTTCCTGCGCCACTCGTTCGTATACAACACGCCGGATGGACTTCGGATCGCCCATAAGCCGGTGAATATCTCCAAGTTCGAGCCGAAAGAGCGGAAGTACTAGACGGTACATAGTGCGGTCCACCGGAGTGCACTATGGGACGGACACGAAGCACCGCAAGTTCGGTTCGCAAGATGAAAGGCGTTGGCTGTGCAGGTTAAATGTAAGATTCGGCGTTATAATCCGACCCAGGATAAGAAACCGTATTTCTCCGTTTATGAAGTTCGGATGGAGCCGACCGATCGCGTGCTCGATCTGCTCAATGAGATCAAGTGGAAGCTAGACGGCACGCTGACGTATCGCCGGTCCTGTGCGCACGGCGTCTGCGGCTCCGATGCAATGCGCATCAATGGACGGAACAGGCTCGCATGCAAGGTACTGGTGCGAGACATCGGTCACAAGATGACCATTGAGCCGATGATGGGCTTCGCGGTCCTGCGGGATCTCGTCGTCGATATGGAGCCGTTTTTCGAGAAGTACAAGGCGGTCAAACCTTACCTCGTAAACGACGACCCAGCGCCCGTCACGGAACGTCTGCAAACTCCCGAGGAACGGGCTGCCTTCGATGACACGACGAAGTGCATCCTGTGTGCCGCATGCACCACGGCGTGCCCGCCATTCTGGAGTAATCCGGACTTCGTTGGGCCTGCGGCGCTTGTGAACGCGCACCGGTTCATCTTCGATAGTCGGGATAAAGCGGGCGCGGAACGGGCGGATGTCATCAGTGGACGAGAGGGTGTCTGGCGTTGCCGGACGGTGTTCAATTGCACGGACGCATGCCCGCGTGGTATACAGGTGACCAACGTGATGGAGGAAGTGAAGCGCAAGCTGCTCTACGATCGAGCTTAGGCTTGTGCGGGTAAGGGGAGGACGTACTTGAACTATCTGTTTGGCCAGGTGTCAGGCGATGCGCTCACCGTGGAGCCGGCGATGCGTGCCATGCTCATCGTGTTCGCGACTACGACTCTCCTTGGTCTGGTCATCTACCTGGCCGCTCGCCGGCTAGAGCCCGCCAAGCGCCTGCAGATCGAGCACCTGCGCAAGCTCGGTGGTTGGATGCTGAGCGTCGGTCTCACCGCGCTGGCCGTCTCCTGGTTTTTCTACGAAGGTGCTCTCTTCACCCGTCGTTTCTTTCTCTACCTTATGCTGTTCGCGGTTTATGCCGTTGTGCTGTACGCCCTCTACTACAAGTACACCCGGTACGCCGAACTCGATCGGATGGAGCGCGCGGAACAAGAGCGACGGCGCACGTATGTCCCGGCGCCACACACGCTCACCACGCGCCGAACTACCGCGCGGACCCGGGTCTCAGGCAGGGGCGGAAAGCGCGGCACGCAAAGCTAGAGAGCCGGTCAAGTATTCCAAGAAGTGGTCAATATGGGCCGGATCGCCGTACGGGATTGCAAGTGTACTCGCCAGTTCGGACCGGCTCGGTAGGGCATCACGCCGGCCCAGAGCTAATTCTTGACCGGCTCTCTAGTATGTACCGCGACTTTTGGCTCGGGCGGTTTGTGTTGTGCCGAGGTCTATCGGCTAAGAGCCTCGCGCAGTAGCTCCTCGCTCGCGCGGTGTGTAACGGCGATCACCTCGTCGCCAGGCTGCAGGCGGGTTTCCGGACCGGGGATCAGCAGATCCTCACCGCGGATGATGGCGCTCACTGCTACGTCGGGTGGTAGTTTGACATCGCTGAGTGGACGACCGATGTGAGGGCTCTGGCCCGTGATGCTTGCCTCGACGATCGCGAGATCTGCATGAGAGAGGGTGAGCAGGTGGGTCAGCGGCCTGTCCGGCAGGCTCTGCTCCATGTAGCTGAGAATGATGTTGGTGACGGAGACGGTCGTGTCGATGCCCAATCGCTTGAAAATCTCTTCGTTCTTGGGATTGTTCACGCGCGCCATAACATGCCCGACCTGGAACATGCGCTTGGCAAGCTGGCAGATGACCAGGTTATCCTCATCCTCGCCCGTCGTTGCGATGACGACATTCGCCCGAGATGCTCCCGCACGTTGCAAGGTGGCCGCTTCCGCGCCGTCGCCCTGCATCACGACAGCGCCGAAACGGTCGGTGAAGGTCACCACTTTATGCTGGTCTCGCTCGATCAGCAGCACTTCGTAGCCCTCGCTGACCAGCGTCTTCGTCAGGTAGTACCCGATCTTCCCACCGCCAATGACGAGAATAAACACGTTAGCCCGCCCCTCCGCTGCTTGGCACTGTCGCGTTGTCTCTTAGCTTTTCGTGTACCAGGCCAGCGATAAGTGTGGTAGGGCAAACGGTGTCGAGGCCAAGGCTCCGGTACAACTGCTCACGCACAGGATCATAGATCCGAGTCACCACGTGCGGCACCTCGAAGATTTCCTGCACGATCTGCGATGCCATGATGCTGGTGTTGTCGCCGTTTGTCACGGCAACAAAGACGTCCGCCTCCTCGATTCCGGCGCGGCGGAGCACATCTTCATCGATGCCCGTGCCGCGTACCGTTGCACCATGGAAGTCCGTGCCAAGCCGCTGGAATTGCTGCTGATTGCGATCGATAACCGTCACATGGTGACCCTCCGCATCCAGCGAACGCGCGAGCGTGCTCCCGACCCGGCCGCATCCCAGAATTACCACCTTCATCAGTCGAACATCACGGCTGCATACTACCTTCCGTAGGCGATTCGCTCAATCAGCCACGTGCTCGCGCCCAACGCTCGCATGTCGCTCTGCGTCTTCGCTATATCATACCCCACGCGGTGAAACTCCACGTGCATCTGCTCGTCGTCCACGATCGCGTACGCGGCCCGTGGGTCGCCGTCGCGTGGCTGCCCTACACTGCCTGGGTTGATTAGCATACGTTCTCCCGCCAGGCGCAGGAGCATACCATCCCCGGGTGTGCCGCTCAAGGCGTTGCCTTCGCGGTCGAGAAGAAACACCAGGGGAACATGGGTGTGTCCCACAAACGTGTAGGGATTATCCGTGATAGCAAAGTTTTCCTGCGCTTGATCGACGGTCGTGATGTATTCCCATAACGGCTCGCGGGGGGAGCCGTGGACAAGCAGAAGTTCGTTGCGCGTGAGCTGTTCGGGCGCGGATTTCAGGTAGGCGGTGCTCTCGCGGTCCAGTGTGCGGGCAGTCCACTCCAGGGCGCGCCGGGCTTCGCCGTTGAAGTCCCGCGGAGAAAGCCTGCCGACCGCTGCGGCGTCGTGGTTCCCCATCACGATAATGTGGTCGAGGTCGAGCAAGGTCTGCACACACTCGTTCGGACTTGGTCCGTAGCCGACGACGTCACCAAGGCACCAGAATTGATCGACGGGTCCCATGTGTTGCAATACGGCCTCGAGCGCCACGAGGTTCGCATGGATATCACTGAACACGCCAAATCGCATACCACGAACCCCGCTTGTTAACTCTCATATCCTGTCGCGCCGGGTCGCAGGAGTATAGCCCACGAGCGCGTAGCCGGGCAACCGAAGTCCATTGGCAGGATGTATACTGTGCGAAAGCTCAGGAGGCGCCCATCGGCTCTACTGATGGCTCGAGCACTGCCATCAACGGGCGCGATCCTGGGTACTCAGCGAGCGTAGCTCGGCAGCGCGGCTTGACGCTCTTCCAGACACATAGGCACGCGGTGTAGCGAAAGTGAGAGAAAGACATGGCAGAAATAACGATAGCGAAGCCCCAGTTTGGCACGCGAGAGGTGACGATCGAAATCCCGGATGCGCTGGTCGATATGGTTTCGCGCGACAAGGCGCGAGATCTCTCCGGTAAGGGACTTGATGTAGCCCGCGTCGCCGCTGAGCGCGCACAGCAGGCGGCCATGTCGGCGCGTGAGCAGGCGTCGCCCCGTCTCGCGAGCGTCAGCGCGAGTACCGCGGCCGCGGCCACCAAGGCCGCGAATACCGGCGGGCGGCTCGCCAAAACGACCCGTGAGGAGTGGATCCCCGCTGCCCGTGATCGCATCGAGGACGCGCGCCCGGTGGTTTCGGAGGCGCTGTACACCGGCACAGTGCGGGCTGGCGAAGCCGCGATGGTGGCGGGCGCCACGGCCGCAATGGGGGCACGAGCGGCCCGCGACACTAGTGCCCGCGCAGTACGCTCGGCTGCTGGTGCCACCGGGTCCGCCATCACACAAGTTTTCAGCCTGTTCTTCTGGCTCGGTGTGGTCGTCTGGCTTCTGATCCGGATCTTTCGCCCGGAGCCGCACCAGCGCGAAGACCTGTACGCACGCGTCCGCCAGATGACCGGCCTGGAGTTCTAACCGCACACTCTCGGCTTGGGAGCGTTGGACCGGTACCGCGCCTGAGGTGTTCCACGCAATCAGTTAAGATTGCGACCGCATCGTGTTCTAGCCACCCGCGATATGGCAAGGTCACAAAACCCCATCCCGCTCATAGATCGGTGGGATGGGGTTTTGCACGGCTGCAGACCTTAGATTCGGTCGGCTACACGGGAGTCGCGATTGCGCCGTGGCAGCGCTTGTACTTCTTTCCGCTGCCGCATGGGCACGGATCGTTGCGCCCGATCTTCTGACCGCTCCGTTTGGTCTGGGTCTGCGGTACGCTCTCCTCGCGGTTGGTATGCACCTGCTGCACCGGTGCCGGAGCTTCACGCGCGATGGACACCTTATATATCGCGTGTGCTACCTCGTGTTCGATGCTCTGCATCAAGCCTTCGAAGAGTCTATAAGCCTCGGACTTGTATTCCACGAGCGGGTCACGCTGCCCGTACGCCCGGAGCCCAATGCCCTGCCGGAGCTCCTCCATGTGCGTCAGATACTCGATCCACTGGGTGTCGATCGTGTTCAGGAGGACGACGCGTTCCAGTAGGCGGGCGTCGTCCGCACCGATCTCCGCTTCGCGCGCATCGTATGCCTCGACCGCCAGCTCCTGGAGGAAGTCGCTTAGATCCTCCTGCACCTGTCCGGTGAGGGATTCGATGGTGACATCTTCCGGGACAGGGAAGACCGTGTTCACGGCGCGCAGCAGATCTTCCAGATCCCAGTTTTCGGGTTCCGGGTCATCCGTGTACTCATCTACGAAACGGCTTATCTCGCCCTGTATGGCCTGGAGCACCCGTTCGCGCGTTCCCTCGCCTGCGAGGATCCTGTCGCGCATCGTATAAATGACGTCGCGTTGAGTATTCATGACCCCGTCGTACTGGACGACGTGCTTGCGGGCATCAAAGTTGTAGCCCTCGGCCTTTGCCTGTGCCCCCTCGATCTGCCGGGTCACCAGACTGTTCTCGATAGGTACGTCCTCATCTACCCCGAGCCGCTCCATGATGCCTTTCACGCGGTCAAGCCCGAACCGGCGCATCAGTTCATCTTCAAGCGACACATAGAACCGGGTGGTTCCGGGATCGCCTTGGCGGCCGGCTCGGCCTCGTAACTGATTGTCGATCCTGCGGGACTCATGGCGCTCCGTGCCGATGATATGCAGACCGCCACGCTCCGCGACACCGTCGCCGAGCACAATGTCCGTGCCGCGGCCCGCCATGTTCGTGGCAATCGTCACCGCGCCTGCCTGCCCCGCCCGCGCTACGATCTCCGCTTCTTTCTCGTGATATCGGGCGTTCAAGACCTCATGCTTTATCCCCCGCCGGCGCAGTATATCGCTCAGATACTCGCTCTTTTCGATGCTCGTGGTGCCGACCAGCGTGGGGCGACCGGACTCGCGCAGGTCCTCAATCTCATCAGCCACCGCCTGATACTTCGCCGCCTCGGTCTTGAAGATACGGTCTGAGAAGTCATCGCGGATCATCTCGCGGTTCGTTGGGATCGGCACGACGTCGACGTTGTAGATCTTCCCGAACTCTTCCGCCTCTGTTGCGGCCGTACCGGTCATTCCCGCGAGCTTGGTGTACATCCGGAAGTAATTCTGAATGGTGATCGTGGCCAAGGTCTGAGTTTCCCGCTCGACCTTGAGGCGCTCCTTGGCCTCGATCGCCTGGTGCAGACCCTCCGAGTACCTGCGGCCGTACATGTAGCGGCCGGTGAACTCGTCGACGATAATGACCTGGCCGTCAACGATCGCGTAGTCACGGTCGAGCAGGTAGAGCGACTTTGCCTTGATCGCGTTGTCGAGGTAGTGTGTCGCCTCGAAGTTCTCGGCGGCGTAGAGTGGCGACCGACCTTCCTCCTCATCCTTTTGGGTACGCGTCAGGCCGAGCAGCTTCTCCGCACGGGTGATCCCTTCTTCGGTGAGGTTTGCGCTGCGGTGCTTGAGCTCTACCGTGTAGTCGCGGTTCTCCTGCAGCTGCTCGGCAATCTTCGCGAACTGATAGTACACCTGCGTATTCTGCTCAGCCTGACCGCTAATGATGAGCGGGGTGCGCGCCTCGTCGATCAGAATGTTATCCGCCTCGTCGACGATGGCGTAGTGCAACTCACGCTGCACTTTGTCGGCAAGATTGCGCGCCATGTTGTCGCGCAGGAAGTCGAATCCGAACTCGTTGTTTGTGCCGTGTGTGACGTCGGCCGCGTATGCCTCTCGCCGCTCGGCGGGCCGAAGCATCGGCAGGTCGCCCTCGTAATCTGGGTCGAAGACAAACGCTGATTCATGTTGGAGGCATCCCACTGTGAGTCCGAGATAGTGGTAGACCTGGCCCATCCATGTGCAGTCGCGGCGGACCAGGTAGTCGTTCACGGTGATTACGTGGACGCCCTTACCTTCAAGGGCGTTCAGATACACGGCGAGGGGCGCGGCAAACGTCTTTCCTTCGCCGGTCCGCATCTCCGCGATATTGCCCTGATGGAGCACAACGCCGCCCATGATCTGCACGTCGAACTGACGCTTGCCCAGGGTCCGCAGCGTTGCTTCGCGCACGAGGGCGAATGCCTCGGGTAGCATCGCGTCGAGTTTCTCGCCAGCCTGAACCCGCTCGCGCAGCGAGGCAGTGTAATCGCGCATCTCGGAATCAGAGAGACGCTGAATCTTCTCCTCCAGCGCGTTCACCCGGTCGACAATCGGCTGCAACCTCTTGGCGGTACGTGCCGTCGAGTTGCCGCGAAAGAAATTCAGTAGACTTGCCACGTGGTCCCCCAGTGTGCAACTTATGTACTCAAGACTCAGTTTATCACGCGACCTTAGAGGTGTCCATCGCTCAGAATGTCCTGGTAAGGGGCCTCATGTCGTGCCCTGTTACAATGAGCCGGGAGGACCTGTGAGCCTGGATATTATCACCGAACCCCGATTGTTGCCATCGGTCACGAGGCTGCTGGAAGTGACCTCTAACGACTCCGTGCCGCACGATGTGTGGGTTGCGGCAGCCCGCCACGTGCTGTCCGAGGCGCGGGCGACCATCCTTGCGGGTGGCTCTGTCAGTCAGGAGGATCTTGCCCTCGAGGTAGCAGCACGTGCGATACAGGACGTAGCGCCCTGGCCGACGAGGGTGATAAACGCGACGGGTGTGATTTTGCATACCAACCTGGGACGCGCCGTGTTATCCGACGCGGCTCGGCAGGCGATGCTCGACGCAGCGGCATACTCAGACTTGGAGGTCGACCTCCAGAGCGGTACCCGTGGCTCGCGCGACACGCACATCGAGCGCTTGCTCGTGGAGATCACCGGCGCCGAGGCCGCGACAGTCACGAATAACTGCGCCGCTTCGCTCTTCCTGGCGCTGACCGCGTTGGGCAGTGGGCGGGAGGTAATCGTCTCGCGTGGTCAGTCGGTTGAGATAGGCGGCAAGTTCCGGATACCGGACGTGTGTGCGCAGAGCGGGGCGACGCTCCGAGAGGTCGGCACCACCAATCGCACGTATGCTTCGGACTATGAAGATGCCGTCTCAGATCAAACGGCTCTCCTGCTTAAGGTGCACCGGAGCAACTTTTTCGTATCGGGCTTTGTCGCGGACGTCGAAATCGAGGAGATGGCCCGCATCGGCCGCGAAATGTCCCTGCCGGTCGTAAACGACCTGGGTAGCGGTTGTCTTGTGGATACCACACGGTTCGGTCTGCGCCACGAGCCGACTGTCCAGAAAAGTGTCGCAGCCGGCGCGGGACTGACGCTGTTCAGTGGGGACAAGCTCCTCGGTGGTCCCCAGGCCGGGCTCGTCGTGGGTCGCGGCGAGCTCGTGGAACGCGTGCGTCGCCACCCACTCGCCCGCGCCTTGCGTTGCGACAAGGTCACCCTCGCAGCGCTGTACGCGACCCTACGGCACTACGCGCGCGGGGAGCAGTATGAGAGTATCCCGACGTTGCGTATGCTCGGACTGACGGCGGACGAGATAAGGGCTCGCGCCGAGCAATGGCGAGACGCCCTGTCCCCGGCGGGCATCGCGGTCCGCCCTAGCGCGTCCACGGTTGGCGGCGGCTCCTTGCCAGACGCCGAATTGCCGAGTGCCGCCCTTGTCTTGGATCCCGCAGAGTACGGTCTCACGCCGAATGCGTTGGCTCAGCGACTGCGCACGGGTGACACACCGGTCATGGCGCGGAGTGAGCAAGACCGGGTATGGCTCGATCCACGCACGGTCCAGCCGGACGAGGAGCCTGCGTTGTTGGCCGCCATCGGCTCAGCGCTCCGCCCCCCAGGGTCGTTTGCCGCGACTCCCGCGCGACGGCTATAATCGCAGGTTATGCGGCACGGAAGCCGCACACTCGTGCGCAAGGGGAGGGCATGACAGCGAACAACTTCTACATCTGGACCGTTGGTTGCCAGATGAACGTCGCCGACAGCGGGCGGGCTGCGGCTGCGATGCGGGATGCCGGCTACTCGCGCACGGAGCAGGTGTCGGACGCGAACGTTGTCATTTTGAACACGTGTAGCGTGCGCGCCAGTGCGGAGCGGCGTACCGCGGGAAAGGTCGGCGCACTCGCCCGCCATAAGCAGGGCAGACCCGATACTATCGTCGTGATGATGGGCTGCATGGTGCATCCTGATCGCGAGCTGCTGCATCGGCAGTTCCCGCTCGTGGACCACTTCATCCCGGCCGGTGATGTCGACGAGTTGATGGCCTCCGTGCCGCCGGTCGACGATGAGTGGGGCACCCAGTTGTACGACCTCGCGGCGGACTCCGCAGTGACCGCATTCGTGCCGGTGGTGATGGGCTGCAACAAGTTCTGTAGCTTTTGCGTCGTGCCGTACCGGCGCGGGCGCGAGCGCTCGATCCCCGTGGCGGAGATTGTTGACGATGTGCGGCTCCTGGCGCAGCGGGGCGTCAAGGAGGTGACGCTGCTTGGTCAGACGATCAATCACTATGGGCGCGACCTGCCAGGCAAACCGGACCTTGGTGATTTGCTGACCGCTGTACACGAGGTGGACGGTATCGAGCGGATTCGTTTCCTGACATCGTATCCCCGCACGATGACGGACAAGATACTGCAAGCCGTCGCAGATCTGCCGAAGGTGTGCGAGCACATTAATATCCCGTTCCAAGCCGGCGATAATGCGGTGCTGCGCGCTATGCGCCGGGGCTACACGATTGAGCAATACTATGAGGTCGTTGAGCGGACCCGCCGGATCATCCCCGGCGTGAGCATTGCGACGGATGTTATTGTGGGCTTCCCGGGCGAGTCCGAAGAGCAATTCGAGCGAACGTACGATGTCCTGGAGGAGTTGCGGCTGGACACGGTTCACACCGCGGTGTACTCGCCACGTCCAGGCACCAAGGCATACGAGCTTGGCGACCCCGTGCCCCTGGAGGAGAAGCAACGGCGATATCGGGTCCTGGACGCGCAGCACGAGCGAATCTCGAATGAGATCAACGCCGCGCTGTTGGGCACAACGACGGAGGTGCTCTTCGAAGAGATCCAGCGGGGCAAGTGGAAGGGTCGCACGCGGACGAATAGTTTGGTATTCGTCGAGTCTGCGGATGACCTGGCGGGGCAGACCCTTCCAGTGAAGATAACACAGACGGGCGCCTGGTCGATGCAGGCGGAACTGATACGGACCGGAGAGCTGGTTGGCGCCCAGGCATAAGGAGTCATACGAAACCTTGACATTTGATTCGACGACGACCGACACCAAGGAGACACGCACCAGGGCGCAGCTGCAAGAGGCCGCACTGGAGCAGAGCGAGCAGGGCCTCTGGAACGAGGCGCTCGAGACCAATCGCATTATGATCGAGATGGATCCGCGGGATGTCTCGGCGCACAACCGGATCGGTCGGGCACTCACTAAGCTTGGCCGGCTGCGTGAGGCGTTTGATGCGTACCAGCATGCGACGGAGATCGATCCCGCGAACGCTATCGCGCTTCGCAACAGTGCCCGCTTGCGCGGTGTGCTGGAGAACGTAGACGCGGAGGTTGTCAAGGAGTCGGACCCGGTGAACATCCGGGCGGAAAACTTCGTGATGGAGACCGGACGGGCGGACGTCATCGAGCTGGAGGAACTCAGTCCGGCCGAGCAGATCGCCACCATCCTTCCCGGTGACAGTCTGCAGCTGCAGGTCGATGGGCCGTACCTGCGCCTGTACACCCGCAGCGGTGACCTGGTCGGCCTCGTACCGGCGAAGACAGCGCACCGCCTGATCGAGCTTATACGGGCGGGGAATGAGTACTCCGCTGACGTCGTGAACGCGAGTCTCGATGTCGTCCGTGTACTGCTTCGGGAGACCTACCGGAGTCCGGAAACGCATGGCAGGCTGCCCTTCCCGACCCTTACCCGGCTGGCGCCGGAGAATCGTGCCGCCCTCCTGGGTACTGCGGTCTCTGCGTCGACCGGAGACGAGATCATGGCGGAGACCGACCCGGATGAGGACACCGACGATAGCGACGATCCGCAGACTGAATCGCTTGCTGGGCCGGACGACACGGACGAAAACGAGGAGTAGCGCCGCCCGCGAGGGGGCGACTGGGTGGGGCGAGTTGCGCCGGCTGACTGGCCCAGGGAGCCCGAGCGGTTAGCGGGGCTCCGCTAGTTGATCGCCAAGTTTGCGGCGATGATGAAGAGGAGCACGACCGCGGTCGTGATCAAGAGCTTCACGATATCCCGACGAATATAGCGCATCTCCCGGCCGACCTGCTCGGAAGAAAGTGCGCCACCGGATGGGGTAGTAGCCGGGCGACGTATCGCTCGCTCCTGCGCTAAACGCGGGGGGGCTGTGGCGACCGTTGATGTGGCGGCTGGTGCTGTTTCCTGTCGCGCGGGTGTACCAGTAGGACGAGTGCTCCTGCTGGTGGCTCGCCGCTGATCACCGTGCTGCCTGGATGACTTAGTTGTTTTGCGGGGCACGTAATCTCCCTCAACGGTATGCGAGTAACGCATGAACGTGCCGCATTATAGCGCGCGCTGGCGCAGCGAGGCAAACGTGAGCGGTCCGTTTGGGTCGCATTGACACTGTGGCGCGGGCTTGGCTACGATAGCGGCACAGGGCGACGTGGCCAAGTGGCAAGGCAGAGGTTTGCAAAACCTTGATCAGCGGTTCGAATCCGCTCGTCGCCTCCA
>JAUJMR010000002.1:11815-61858 GCA_030446765.1 Chloroflexia bacterium | reverse complement strand
CTCTTGGTCGGCGGTTGCTTCCACTTCAAGTCGCATCGGTGTCGTTGTCGGGGTCACGTGCGACCCAGCCATTCTGCCGCATTTGGAACGGGTCTGGGCTGCCTACTCCGCGCCGATATCCGTGCGAAACCAGGCCCCTTCGAAGTCGACCTGTGCTGCCAATTCATAAGCTCGTTTCCGAGCTTCTGAAGGCGAATCGCCCTGCCCTACCGCGGTAAAGACCCGCCCCCCCACGGCCCGGAGCTCTTCGTCTGGTCCTAGCCCTGTCCCGGCGTGATACAGGACGCTACCAGGGGGGATCGATCCCAATGTGCAGGTGCGTGGCGCGGCGCGAGTTCCGGGATAGCCAGCGGATGCTACGGTGACGCCGCAGCCGTAGCTTGTGCTCAATTCTATGTGCGCCTCCGATAGATCTCCCCGCGCCACATCCTCCAGCAGGGGCAGGAGATCGGAGCGGAGGAGAGGCAGGATGACCTGGGTTTCGGGGTCCCCGAAGCGCGCGTTGAATTCGAGCACCTTCGGTCCAGCCTCCGTCAACATAAGACCGGCGTACAGAATGCCACGAAAGGGCGACCCGGACCGAACCATCTCCAAAGCGACCGGGCGGATGATCTCCTCCGTCATTGTTTCGATGAATTCCGGCGGCAGGTCGGGTGGACAGATAGCGCCCATACCGCCCGTGTTCGGCCCCTGATCCCAATCATGTGCTCGCTTATAGTCACGAGCGCATGCCAGAGGCAACACCGCTGCATCACAGACAAGCGCGAATAGGCTTACCTCTGGGCCGGTCAGGTGCTCCTCCACCAGCACGTCGCTGCCCTGGCGCAGATACTCCTCCCCAAACGAAAAGCACGCCGACCGGTCATCGGACACTAGCACGCCCTTGCCTGCAGCAATGCCGTCAGCCTTGACCACGACGGTGCCATTGCCGGCACGAAGGTAGTCTCGCAGCGCTGTGGTGTCGGTGAAGGTGTGGTGTGCCGCGGTGGGTACTCCGGCGCGCTGCATGATGTCCTTCGCCCACGCCTTGCTCGTCTCGATACGTGCTGCAGCGCGAGTAGGACCAAAAGCCACGATGCCCGATTCGGTACACGCATCCACGAGCCCCGCCGCCAGGTACGCCTCAGGACCCACGACAACAAGATCAATACCTTCGCTTCGTGCTGTAGCGGCGATGGTCTTTGCGGAATCGTCCGGTAGTGCGAGCAAAGGCGCAAGCTGATGAATTCCGGGGTTGCCGGGATAGGAGCGAAGGCGCGGTGCGAGCGAACTCTGGCTGAGCCGATGGACCAATGCATGCTCGCGTCCACCGGACCCGATGACGAGCACATGCGGAGAAGCGGCCGCTACTCCCATTCGATGGTGCCAGGCGGCTTGCTCGTCACGTCGTACACGACACGGGTAGCCTCTGGCACCTCGTTCACGATGCGAGTGCTGATCCGGTCGAGGACGTCGTACGGAAGGCGCGCCCATGCAGCGGTCATGGCGTCCTCACTCGTCACCGCACGAATCGCAACGACGTTGCCGTATGTTCGGCCATCGCCCATCACTCCCACGGTACGCATCGGTGTGAGTACTGCGAAGCTTTGCCATACCTGCCGATCGAGTCCAGCGACGGTGATCTCGCCGCGTACGATCGCGTCGCATGCACGAAGCGCTCCTAGCCGTTCGGGGGTCACCTCACCTAGAATGCGTACCGCCAGGCCGGGACCGGGGAATGGCTGGCGATGCACGATCTCATCCGGCAGGCCCAATTGCGTGCCTACCTTGCGCACTTCATCCTTGAAGAGCAGCTTGAGCGGCTCCACCAGCTTGAATCGGATGTCGAGCGGCAGACCGCCGACGTTGTGGTGCGTCTTGATGCGCGCGGCCGAACGCGTCTCTGCCGTCGTGCTCTCGATGACGTCCGGGTACAACGTGCCCTGGGCGAGAAACGGAATCTCCCCGAGCGAGAGTGCTTCGTGCTCGAAGACACGGATGAATGTCTCGCCGATGCGCCTGCGCTTTTCCTCCGGGTCTGTCACATCCCGTAGCGCGGTTATAAAGCGGTCGCTCGCATCCACATACCGCAGGTCGAGGTGCTGCTGCTCCCGGAAGATATCGACAACCTGTTCCGCCTCGCCCTCGCGTAGTAGGCCGTTGTTAACGAAGATGCACGTCAATCGATCGCCGATCGCGGCGTGAATAAGCGTCGCGGCAACCGCGGAGTCGACACCACCGGATAGGGCGCAGAGCACGCGGTGCTCGCCAACCTGAGCGCGTATCCGCTCCGTCGCATCGTCGACAAAGTGCGCGGGCGTCCAGCTCGGCTCCAGTTTGGCGATCTTGAACAGGAAGTTGGCGAGTATCTGGCCACCGGAAGGGGTGTGCGCCACCTCAGGGTGGAATTGCAAGCCATAGGTTGTGCCGCGGCGCACCGCGCTGAATTCGGCCGCCGGACTGCTCGCGAGGAGCTCGAAGCCCTCGGGCAGTGCAGTGACGGCGTCTCCGTGGCTCATCCATACCGGCAACTGACGGGGCAACCCGTCGAACAGCTCGGCGTCCGCAACCACCCGGACCGTCGCGGGGCCATATTCACGCACCCTCGATGGCTCGACTTTGCCGCCAAGCTGGTGTGCGAGCAACTGCAGCCCGTAGCAAATGGCGAGCACTGGCAGGCCACTCTCGGCCACCCAGGGCGGAAGCCCCGGTGCGCCGGTATCGTACACGCTGGACGGACCACCAGACAGTATTATGGCGCGTGGTTGCAGCGCTCGGACGGTCTCCCAAGATGCGTCGTTGGGGACGAGCTGAGAGTACACATTCAGCTCACGCACGCGTCGCGTTATCAACTGGGTATACTGCGAGCCGAAGTCCAGCACGACGACTGATTCCTGCACCGGCACAGCAACCGGCACGGTTTCACTGACCTGAGCGAGCTGTGAGGTTAGGTCCAGCTCGCCCGCAGTGGGCTCGATTCGCGGCTGTAGCGCGCTGTCAGTACTCATACTTCGCCGATTATACGGAGCGGTCGGCGCGCAAGCAACGTGTTGCTGGAGGGCTCCCGTGCTATAATCTGGCTCGGTGACTGGTACGTTTTGGGGAGGTAGGCGGATGTCCGGACATTCCAAATGGTCCACGATCAAGCGCAAGAAGGAAGCAACCGACTCCAAACGTGGCCAGGTGTTCACTAAGATCGCCCGTGAGGTCAGCGTCGCGGCGAAGCAAGGCGGTGCCGATCCGGAAACCAACTTCCGCCTCCGGCTCGCCATCCAAAAGGCGCGGTCGGTGAATATGCCGGCGGACAATATCAAGAGGGCGATTGAAAAAGCCACCGCCGACGGCGCGGGAGCCGACAACTTTGAGGAGATACTGTACGAGGGCTACGGTCCGGGTGGCGCGGCCGTGATCGTCGAGGCGCTCACGGATAATCGCAACCGCACGGTCGCCGAGGTGCGAAACGTCTTCAACCGAGCAGGTGGCAGGCTGGGCGAGGCCGGCTCCGTGGGCTGGCTGTTTGAGCAGCGCGGGCTTTTGGTTATCGAGCCAAACCCTGGCCAGGATACGGATGACATCACCCTGGGTGCGATCGAAGCCGGGGCGGAGGACGTCAACGAGGTCGAGGACGGTCTGGTCGAGGTGTACACGCAGCTACAAGACCTCAAGGCCACAGAGGAAGCGCTGACTGCCCAAGGCTTTTCCGTTACATCGGCCGAGAAGACGTTTGTTCCCAAGACCACGGTCGAACCGTCGGAATCCGAGATTCAGAGTGTTCTGCGGCTCATTGATAAGGTTGAGGACCTTGACGACGTGCAGGGGGTTTACACGAATCTGCAGGTCGACTCGGAAGTCGCCGTTAACTCCAGCGTCTAGGGGTTGAATCTGCGCGTGCTCGGCATCGATCCCGGTACCGCAATCGTGGGGTACGGCCTTGTGGACTATGATGGCCAGAACTTCGAGTGCCTGGAGCATGGCGTGTTGCGGACCTCGCCGGACCAGCCACTCTCTGAGCGTCTGCTGCAGATCAAGCGTGAGCTCACTGGGCTGATCGAGCGGATGCATCCCGACCATATTGCCGTGGAGGAACTGTTCTTCTCGAAGAACGCGAAGACAGCGCTCGCGGTGGGCCATGCGCGCGGCGTCATCTTGCTGACCGTCGCTGAGAGTGGCCGGCGAGTGTACGAGTACAAGCCGATGCAGATCAAGCAAGCGCTTGTCGGGTACGGTGGCGCCGATAAGCTCCAGATCCAGACGTTCCTCACGATGATGCTCGGCCTGCAAGCCGTGCCCAAGCCGGATGATGCTGCGGACGCATTGGCTGTTGCCTTGTGTCACTGTGGCAGCTACCGCCTGAACCAGCTTGCGGAACAAGCACGATGACGGACGTGAAGTTGAGCCGACAGCGTCTCGATACCTTGCTTGTGGAGCGAGGGCTAACGGAGAGCCGGGAGAAGGCTCGCGCGCTGATCCTTGCCGGTCAGGTCCGGGTCGATAACCAGCGCATCGACAAGGCGAGCGCGCTAGTGGCAGCGGAGGCACAGGTCGAATGCGACCGGCCCGACGCGTATGTGAGCCGCGGAGGATACAAGCTGGCACATGCGCTGGACACGTTTCGGATTGATGTCACAGGCATGACCGCACTGGACGCCGGCGCCTCGACCGGTGGATTCACGGATGTGTTGCTTCGGCGCGGCGCGGCGCGGGTATATGCGGTTGACGTTGGCTATGGTCAGCTCGATTGGAAGCTCCGCACCGACCCCCGCGTCGTGACGATGGAGCGTACGAACATCCGATACGTCCGCGAGCTGCCGGAACCGGTCCAGATCGTCACGGCGGATCTTTCTTTTATATCGCTCACCCTGGTAATGCCGGCCATGCGTCAAGTTGCCGGTCCGGGCACGGGTTACGTCCTCCTCGTGAAGCCGCAGTTCGAGGCTGGCCGGGCAGAGGTTGGTAAGAACGGCGTCGTGCGGGATCCGGCGATTCACCGGCGCGTCCTGGAAAAGATCGCGGAACACATCGCGACCCTCGGGTTGACGCTTCGCGGGCTCACCGCATCGCCGATACTCGGACCCGCCGGAAACGTGGAGTTCCTTGCGTGGTGTGCAGACGGGACTACGGACATCGAAGGCTCGGATCGACTTATAGCAGCCGCACTGCGCGAAGCCGACACGATCAGGCAGTCAAGACACGGAGGGACGGACAACTGAAAAAGGTAGCACTCCTGACGCACCCGAGGGGCCAAGAGGCTGCGGAGATCGCGCAGCGTTTGGAGCAGATGCTACGCGCGGCCGGGGTTCACACACTGCGAACGCAGCGCGAGCGCGGCAAGGACCGCAGATTACCTGCCGATGTGGAGCTTCTGATCGCGGTGGGCGGTGATGGCACGGTGTTGCGTGCACAACGCATGGCGGTGCTGGAGGGCATTCCTGTGCTTGGCATCGCCGCTGGGCGGCTCGGTTTCCTGGCCGAGATTGCGCCGGCACAACTCGATGACGCGATACAGCGACTTCTGAACGGTGACTATCGCATCGAACATCGGGGCATGTTGTGTGTAGTCCACGAGCGGGACGGTCGCCCCCACGGCGAGCATACCGCCCTCAACGACGCCGTACTGGCGCGCGGGCGTTCGCCTCGTTCGCTCTGGATTTCCGTCTCGGTGGATGACTCGCACCTCGCGAACTATGTGGCAGACGGAATCATTGCTGCTACGCCGACCGGCTCCACGGCATACTCACTCGCTGCCGGCGGACCGATCCTCGCGCCTGAGTTGCAGAACATAACCCTGACACCGATCGCTGCTCATCTGAGTATCGTCCAGTCGGTGATAGTCTCGCCTGAATCGCGGGTGGAGCTTAAGCTGGTCCGCTCGCAGGACGCTTCGCTTACCGTAGACGGACAAGTCGACACGACCTTCTCGCTCGGCGACCGGCTGCTCATCACGACGAGCGACGTGCGAGCCAGCTTCGTTCGCATGACCCCGCCGAGTCAGTTCTACACACAGCTCGTCGCACGCCTGCAACATGACCTCGATCGCACGCACGGTCCCTCCGGCACGGACGTGGAACGCGCGAAGGCCCGACTGGTATAATTGGGCCACATATTCTGTGCCAGAACGGCTTTGTAAGCGTACCGCTGACGCAGCCTGGTCGCTTTTGTGCTGCGGTATCGGCCAGTGAGTACGACCGCGAATGGTCAATTGGAAGGATCTATGGAACCAGAAGAGTTGAGAATCGAAGAGGCTGACATTCGCGAACTGGTGGATCGGCTCGTTCGGGTTGGTGCACCTCAGGCGCTGGATTCGCTCACGGACTGGTACATCGGTATCGTCGTCGAGCGTGTCTCAGGCGAGCAGGGGAGGTAGCCAGTGACGATATCAGTCGATATTCAGTGGCAAGGCACGGACGATCAGAAGGCGGTGGCGAGTACGGTGTACGAGTTACTGACCGGGCGGGCCCGTTTCTTCGCGGAAGATGCGCCGATACGCCAGAGTCTGGCGCACCTGCAGGGCTTTTTTGAGAAGCAACATCCAGTTGAGCTGCAGGCAAAGGAAACTAACTACCCGGAACTTATCGAGACGAGCCTGACTCTGAACGACCACGTGTTCGCATGCGAACAGGGGGAGGATGGCCCCGTATTCGTTACCACGAAGCGGGGGACTCCACCGAGCGCTGGCGGCGAAGATCTCACGGCACATTCGTTCAAGTCACGGTTATTTGAGGGCGCACACGAGCCTTCGGAAGAAGAGCTGAAGACGGTACGTGGTGTGGCTCGCGAGATGCCGGACATCATCATGGCGTACCCGGAGGTGGTCCATCCCGTCTTCCCACTTGACATCCCCGAGCTGTTCGAGCCGGACGAGGAGCCCGTGCTTGCTGATGTCGCAGAGCGGGTGGTGGCCGAGGAGCAGCCCGAGGTACAACCCGAGGCACAGCCTGCGAATCGACGCGTCCGTATTGGCGACGTAGTGATCGACCTCTCAGAGCACGCCAACTCGATCGCACAAAAGCACGCAGGCCCCTTCAAGGAATTGCTCGGCAAGTACCTGGATGAGGACTTCCGCTTCGTGCGATTCGGCGGGGAATACTACGTCGAGGATCGACTTGAGCGCCTCAGCAAGGGGCAGTTGCGCGATATAAAGGATTACATCAACGAGCGGGGAGAGCCGCTGACCGACGAGGAGCTGATCTCCGATGCCCTCCGCCGCCCACTGCAGGGCGCCGATTACAGCCTATGGCGGTTCACGATCAACTACCGGCTTGGGCGCGAGCGAAAGGACTTCCGCTTTGTTGGCACGGCGGAAGATCGCCGATGGGCCACGACGTCACTACCGCCGATCGGCCAGTCGTACCGCAAGCCGTCTGAGATCGCGCAGGACTATCGGTACCTGACCGACCCGGAACTGGCCGATGCGGATCCCGTGACGCCGGCGAGTGGCGCGGATGCGAGCGGGCGCCTGCAGCTTCGGCACGTGCTGACGTGGTATGAGAGCGAGAATGGCGTGCTGCCGGTCGGTCCTGCAACGCAGCTGCTGATGCCTGTCCCGCTGCTCGAGGACCAGCCGGTCGTGATACTGCGCATACAGGATCCGCAGAACTTCGCCACACACATGGCGGAGCTACGTCTCGGCGTCGGAAACCGGGGGACGCATATCGCCGGTCTCGAGGAGCTGTTCCAGAGCACTCTGGTTCCTGGGGCGATCTTCACCCTTGTACAGGGCGCGAATTGCAACGAGTTCACGATAGAGTATGAGCGTCAGGCCGCGCAGGAGTCGCGTCTCCTGCAGTGGGATGACCGGCGCGAGCGCTGGTTCTTCGGTCCCGTGGTATACGAGTGCCCGGTCGATCCATCCTATCTGCTGTCCGAAGAGCGTGTGGGCGAACTCAGTGGCCGGAAGCGCGCACTGGACAGTGAGCGAAAGCGCCCGGACGTTCTCCTGCAGCAAGCGTTCGAACTCGTCGGTGAGCGGGGCACGGATGCTTCGCTGACCGCGCTGGTAGACGACCTGACGCCGGTGATGAACATCGACCGGCCTTTCTCGCGGTCATACGTAGAGTCAATCGTCGAGAGTGAGCAGTATCCACAGTTCACGCTCGAGGACCCGGCGATCGGACTCGCCGCCTACCGGCCGTAGCGGAGACAAGTATCGTGACCTTACCGGAATCCTTACGGGACGTACTGGAGAGTGCAGAGCCACTGCGCGCCACCACGCTGACCGCGCTCTCTGACGTACCTGCCGCTGAGTTGCAGGGCCATAAAGAGCGTTGGCTTGGCGCGCCTACAGAGCGCCGCCATAAACTCCTGATGATGTTGCGTTCGTTGGCCGACGACAACGTTGAGTTGAACTTCAATTCGATCTTTCAACTCGGGCTGGACGATCCAAGCCCCGAAGTTCGGCAAGTAGCGATAGAAGGTCTGTGGGAGGACGAAGGGACCGCGCTTCTAGAGCGGCTCCAATCCCTTGTGGTCAACGATCCTGATCCCGCGGTGCGTGCGGCGGCTGCCACCGGGCTCGGCCGCTTTGCCTTCCTGGCGGCGGCGGGTGACTTGCCCGGTCCCCGGGCAGACCAGTTACAGGAGGTCTTGCGGAGGGCACTCGTCGACACCAGCGATGGCACGGAGTTGCAGCGGCGACTGGTCGAGGCGCTCGCGTATTTCCATGACGATAGCCTCGTGCATGACTTCATCGGGCGGCTGTACCGGGAGGGTGAGGAGCCGGAACAGGAGAGCGCCCTTGTCGCCATGGGCCGAAGCATGGACATGCGGTGGCGTGATGCTGTGGTGGACGAGCTAGAGAATGAGGATGCGGGCATTCGTTTCCAGGCTGCACGCGCCGCCGGGGAGATGGGTCTGCAGGAGACAGTGCCACAGCTCATAGCGCTCTCAGATGGATCGGATCCTGAAGTACGCGCCACTGCCATCTGGGCCCTGGGTCAGATCGGCTCCAAACTCGCAAGGGAGAAGCTTGAGTTGCTCACGCAGTGCGATGCGGAGGATGTTTGCGAGGCGGCCGAGGAGGCACTCGGCGAGGCCACGTATGCGGGTGGGTATGACGCGTAGACCTCTCGGCTGGTGTGCGTGGTAGACATCGCACCGCGCACGGCAATCATCCGCGAGCTTGGTCCAGGCGAGGAGTCGGTTTGGGACGCCTTCGTGTCCGGCGCACCGAACGGTCATATCCTGCAGAGCTGGGCGTGGGGCGAGTTCAAGCGCGCCTATGGTTGGCAACCAGTGCGTCTCGCACTGTCGATCGACGACGAGATACTAGCCGGAGCTCAGGTGCTGATCCGCTCCATCGCGGGGTTTTCTCTGCCCTACGTCGCTCGCGGTCCTGTGGTGGCGTCGGACCGGCCGGAACTTTACGCACCACTCCTAGAAGCTATGCACCGACTAGGCACTCAACGCCACGGGGTATTCCTAAAGCTAGAGCCAAATGAGCTTGCTGGCTCCCCCGTCGAGCCATTCCTGAGGTCCCACGGATTTCTGCGGAGCCCGCATACGGTGCAGGCGCGTGCCACTCTGCACATCCCGCTCGATGGCGGGGAGGAGGCGGTGCTGGCCCGGATGAAAGGCAAGACGCGCTACAACGTCCGCCTTGCGGAGCGGAGAGGGGTGCAGATCCGTGCAGCTAGCGGCGCGGAAGATTTGGCGCGCTTCCACGAACTGATGGTCGAGACGGGTGAGCGCGATGGATTTCCCGTGCGGTCCCAAGCCTACTATCGCGATGTACTGGAAGCGTTCCGAAGCCGAAGGCAGGGCGAGCTTCTGCTTGCAGAGTTTAACGATGTGATTGTCGCCGGAATCATGGTGTTCGCGTACGGAGCTGAGGGCATCTACATGTATGGCGCGTCCTCGAACGAGCACCGCCGGGAGATGCCAACCTACCTATTGCAGTGGCGAGCGATCCAATGGTGCATGGAGCACGGCTGCGCCCGGTATGACATGTGGGGCATCCCCGAGCAAGTGGCCGACGGGACGGACGAGCGGGAAGCACTGGAAGACAAGAACGTTCGCACGGGGCTCTGGGGCGTTTATCGCTTCAAGCAGGGCTTCGGCGGCGAGCACAGCCGATACACTGGGGCGTATGACTATCCGTATAACCGTCCGCTGTATCTGCTCTGGTCCCGCCTGCGCAGAAGCAAGGAGCTATAGTCCTGACTGCGACTAGCCTGCGAAACTTGCTTGCCGCACTCGACGACGCATCTATCCCTGTCCCGCTTCCGGATACGATAGTGACCGGTGTGAGCTCGGACACCCGGCGTCTTCAACTGGGCGAAATCTTTGTCGCACTGCCCGGCGATCATGTGGACGGTGCTCGGTTTTTCCGTGATGCCGAGCAGCTCGGTGCCGCCGCGATCGTGACCGAGTCATCGAACGATGTAGACGGTATCATCCCACTGGTGCAGGTACGTGACGCCCGCGTGGCGCTCAGCCGGCTCGCTGCAACATACTGGAACAATCCGAGCCACGAACTGCGCGTCGTGGGCATTACCGGTACGGATGGAAAGACGACAACGACTTTCCTCACGGCGGCTGTGCTGGAGGCGGGCGGAAACTCAACCGGATACGTCAGCACGGTCGATCTCAAAATAGGGCGGCAGCGGTTGTCAAATCCCGACCGGACGACGACGCCGCAACCCCCGGAGCTCCACCGCCGTCTGCGCGAGATGGTCGACGCAGGCAACACACACGCGGTCGTTGAGAGCTCGTCGCACGGCTTGCGGCTCTCTCGCCTGAACGACGTGGCATACGACGTGGCGGTGCTGACCAACGTCACGAGTGAGCATTTGGAACTACACGGAACGGTCGAGCAGTATCGGCTGGACAAGGCGCGCCTCTTCACCATGCTGGGACGAAGCCACGACAAGGGCACGGAGCGGGTCGGCATAGTCAATGCCGACGACCCGAGCGCCGACCTATTTCTGCGTGCCACTGCCGGCCCGACGCTAACATACGGCACAAGCAGGCACGCTGATCTAGTGGCCCAGGACATCCAACAGTCGCTCGAGGGGATCCGTTTCAAAGTGCGGCATGATCAGCACCAGGAGGAGCTGTTACTTCCTCTTCTGGGCGCGTATAACGTCTACAATGCGCTCGCGGCTGCTTGTGTGGGCCTGTCCCATGGAATGTCACTCCCGGCGGTATTACGAGCACTGGAGGGCTTTCCGGGCGTTCCCGGACGCCTGCAGCGTATCGAAGCAGGACAGCCCTTTGGCGTGGTAGTCGACTACGCGCACACAGCCGACGCACTGGAGAAGGTCTTACGAACACTGCGACCCGCTACGCGCGGGAAGCTGATCGCCGTGTTTGGCAGCGCCGGCGAGCGGGACCGTGCGAAGCGGCCGGCGATGGGTGCGGTGGCGGCGCGCTGGGCCGACTTCGCTGTCCTGACCAATGAGGACCCACGCGGGGAAGACGATGTCGCGATCCTTCAGGAGATTGCGGCGGGAGCCGTGTGTGAAGGCGCAGCGGAGGGCCGGAATTTCGCCCTTGTACCCAATCGCGAGGAGGCAATACACACGGCGTTCCAGCGCGCCGAGGCAGGCGATCTTGTGCTCCTGGCCGGCAAGGGACACGAAACGTCCATCGAGCTGTCCGATCGCTCCCTTCCCTGGAGCGAGGCCGACACCGCGCGCGCGTTGTTGCGCTCGCTCTCGTAGTCCGGGGCGTCCTCCCAACCTGCTTGCCGAAAGCGCCTGAGCGCTAGGCTTGCGGCTTGACTGGCTGGCGATGCAGCAGGTGCAGATCCCGCAGTTGGCGTTCGTCCACGGGAGCAGGCGCTCCGAGCATAAGGTCAACGCCCGCCTGATTCTTCGGGAAAGCGATCACCTCCCGAATGTTCGGCTCGTCTGCCAGCAACATGACCCAGCGGTCGATGCCTGGCGCAATGCCACCGTGCGGTGGTGCGCCATACTCGAACGCGCGCAGGAGGTGGCCAAACCGCGCCTCGATCTCCTCGTCCGTGTACTTCATGAGCCGGAAAACGTCGGCCTGCACCTCGCGGCGATGGATGCGGATGCTCCCGCTCCCAAGCTCATAGCCGTTGCAGACGATGTCATACGCTTCAGCTTTGACTTCTTCAGGCCGACTCCGCAACAGTTCCTCTTGGCCCGGCATCGGCGCGGTGAACGGGTGATGTGATGCGTCCCAGCGATCTTCGTCTTCGTTCCACTCGAACAGGGGCGGCTCGACAACCCACGCGTACGCCATAACTTCGGGATCGATCAGATCCAAAGCCCCGCCCAAGTGGTTCCGGAGCCGTCCCAGCACATCAAGCGCGACGCGCCGCTGGTCTGCGACGATAAGCAGGAGGTCGCCGTTGCCTGCACCCAACGCTTCGGTGAGGCTGGAGAGTTCCTCGGCTGAAAGGAACTTTGCTATGGGCGAGCGGTACCTATCAGTGCCCTGATTGCGGTCTTCCACCGCGATCCACACCAACCCCTTGGCCCCCAAGCTCTGTGCCATCCCGGTCAGTTCGTCGATCTGCTTTCGGGTCATCGTAGATGCCCCAGGAACGCTGATGCCGCGGATGGTCCCGCCAGTCGCCGCCGCACTGGAAAACACCTTGAATCCGCTCTGTGCCATCAGCGAAGTGACATCGTGGATCTCAACCCGAAGCGCATGTCCGGCTTGTCCGTGCCGTATCGATCCATCGACTCCTGGAACGATAGCCGAGGGAACGGCTTGGTCTGTATCCGCTTAGTCGTTACCGTCTCAGTTAGCTGAGTGAAAAGGTCTTCGGCGAGCCGGAGGATGTCCTCCTGGTTGACAAACGACATCTCGAGATCGAGCTGCGTAAACTCGGGCTGCCGGTCGGCGCGCAGGTCTTCGTCTCGAAAGCAGCGAGCGATCTGGAAGTAGCGCTCCACGCCCGCGACCATCAGCAACTGTTTGAGCTGCTGGGGCGACTGCGGGAGCGCGTAGAACTCGCCAGCGTGCACCCTGCTGGGCACGAGGTAATCGCGGGCGCCCTCCGGTGTGCTTTTCATCAGGACCGGTGTCTCGATCTCAAGGAACTCTCGTTCGGAGAGAAAGTCGCGGATGAACTTCACGGTCTTGTGCCGCAGTTCCAGGTTGTGCAGCATCCGTGGCCGACGGAGATCGAGATAGCGGTACATGAGACGAATGGACTCGTCTGGCAAGGAGTCATCGCTGATCTCGAAAGGCAGCGGCTCGGCGGCGTTCAGCACTGCTATCGTCTCCGCGGCGAGCTCGACTTCCCCGTGGACATGCGCGGGTTTTCCGTTCCCGCTGGCCGGAGCCGCACCGTGCCGGTGATGGCGACGACCCACTCGTTCCGAACCGAATCCGCGGTGTGGAACGCCTCGGCGTTATCGGGGTTGAACACCGTCTGGGTTCGCCCCCATCGGTCGCGGATGTCCAGAAACAGAACGCCGCCGTGGTCGCGCCGGCTGTTCACCCAGCCGTGCAGGGTGATCCTTCGCCCCTCGTCGGCACGCGTAAGCGCGCCGCACGTAACTTCTTTCCCCACGTTCCCCCCAGGTCTCTAGCCGTGCGACGGGAGGGCAGCCGCGCCCTTCACGTCGTTCCAAATCGCATCGAGTTGTTCGGGTGATAGCTGCCGTATTTCCTGGTCGCGGTCGCGAACACGCTGCTCCAGTTCGCGGAACCGGCGCTCGAACTTCAGCGTGGCGCGCCGCAACGCCTCTTCGGCCTCTAAGGAGTGGAAGCGCGCCCAGTTGACGAGCACGAAGAAGAGGTCGCCCAACTCCTCTAGGCGATCGTCGGGATGTGCCTGCTCAACCTCGAGAAGTCCTCACGCACCTTTTGCCATACCTCGGCGGTGTCTCGCCAATCAAAGCCTGTTTTCGCGGCACGACCGCTGATCATTTGTGCCCGAGCGAGCGCGGGCAGCGCCGTGGGGACCCCGTCGAGAGCCGACGGACGTGTCTCACCGCGGTCGGCTCGCTCCTCCTGCTTGATCTGAGCCCAGTTTGCGAGCACTTCCGACGCGGAGCTCGCCTCCGTATCACCGAAGACATGCGGGTGCCGCCGCACCAGCTTCGCGGAGAGGCCGCGGATAACATCGCCGATGTCGAAGTCGCTGTCCGTGTGTGCGATTTCGCTCTGCAGACTGACCTGCATCAGCACGTCGCCCAACTCTTCTTCGAACGCATGCAGATCTCCGGAGTCGAGGGCCTCAACCGCCTCATACGCCTCCTCCAGCATGTTGCGCTTGATCGAGTCGTGCGTCTGCTCGCGGTCCCACGGGCAACCCCCGGTGCCCCGTAGCCGCGCCACGATGTGTGTGAGCTGGTAGAAGTGCGTGCCAGGCTCATCCAGCGGCAGCGGCGGGACATAAAGGGTGGTCAGGTGGTCCAAGGGGGCACCGCGGTCCAGGTTCTCCAGCGCCACAGGAGTCGGTGCCTCACCCAAACCGGCACGTACGAGCTGTACACTCCAGTCCGGCGGATAGTTCGCCATCAGGAACAGCTTTACGGAGGCGGCGAGACCGTGCTGCCAGATTCCTGTTATCAGGATCGGCAGCGTTGGATTTAGGAACTGTGATATCACGCTCGGGCGTTCTTCGAGCAGGTGTGCAAGCTCCGGTGCATCCACCGTCTGCAGCCCATCGCCGATAGGGTCGATTCCCAGCTCGACGAACGCTGCCTCCAGGGCAGAGATTCCGGGCAGGATCGAGAGACTGACACCGGCTGTGCGCGCTCGCTCACGCAGCAGCAGCACCGAGTGTTCTCCGATGGCAGGGCTGCCGGGAACCGCGTAGACGACCTCGTGAAGCGGATCACCGAGCGCGATCTGCACAAGTGTATCCGCAATCCGCTCATAGACTTCATCGACGGTTGGCAGGGTGTTGTAGAGGTAGTCGAAGCTGTGCTGCCGCTCGCCAAGCTCCAGTGCTTGCACGGTTGGATGGCGCGTAGTCCTCAGATACACGGCCGTAGCGGCCGCCAGTTTCTGGCTCGCGCCTACGGTGAGTAGCGCGGGATCCCCCGGTCCCAACCCGACGACCGTGATCTGTGGCGCGCGGGCTTCGATCATCGGCGGGCGGCTTCCTCGCCGTCCAGCCGGAGAACCGCCATGAACGCCTCCTGCGGAATCTGCACGTTGCCGACCGTTTTCATCCGGGCTTTGCCGGCTCGCTGCTTCTCTAGAAGCTTCCGCTTTCGGGTGATATCCCCGCCATAACATTTGGAGATAACGTTCTTTCGCATCGCGCGGATCGTCTCCCGACTGATGACTTTCTGTCCGACCGCCGCCTGAACAGGGATCTCGAACATCTGTCGAGGGATAAGCTCACGCAGCCGCTCGACCAGCATCTTGCCACGGTTGTATGCCTGGTCACGGTGCACGATGAGGGACAGCGCATCGACGGGCTGGGCGTTAACTAGCACGTCCAGCTTCACCAGGTCGGCGGAGCGGTACTCTCCGAAGCTGTAGTCGAGGGAAGCGTAGCCCTGCGTGCGCGACTTTAGCTGGTCGTAAAAGTCCGAGACGATCTCGCTGAGTGGGATCTCGTACGTTAGTAAGACCCGGTTTTCGTCCAGGTACTCCATCTTCGAGAACTCACCGCGCCGCTTGGATACGAGCTCCATTACGGTACCGATATGGTTTGAAGGTGCAACGACGGATATCTGCATCCAGGGTTCGAGCACGCGCCGGGTGCGTTGTGGCGCTGGCATCTCCGTCGGGTTATGCACCGGGGTCATCTTCCCGTCCGTGGTCTCCACCTGATATTCCACGCTGGGCGCGGTGGTCAGCAGGTCAAGGTCATACTCGCGCTCCAGCCGCTCCTGCACGATCTCCATATGTAACAGGCCCAGAAAGCCCGCGCGGAACCCGAAGCCAAGCGCCCCGCTCGTCTCCGGCTCGTACGTGAGCGACGCATCATTGAGTGTCAGCTTTTCCAGCGCGTCGCGCAGCAGCGGATAGTCCTCGCCATTAACCGGGAAAATCCCGGCGAATACCATTGGTTTCACGGGCTGGTAGCCCTGGAGTGGCTCCGCCGAGCCCGCGCGTTCCAGCGTGATGGTGTCGCCTACACGGCAATCACCAACAACCTTTAAGCCAGTAGCGATGTACCCAACTTCGCCCGTGCCGAGGTATTCGGCAGAACGCAAGGAGGGGACGAAGTAGCCGAGCTCAGCGGCTTCCGTCTGCTTGTCGTTTGAAAGCATACGTAGCCGGTCGCCACGACGGACCTGACCATCCACGACGCGAACGTACGCGATCACCCCTTTGTAGGGGTCGTAATGCGAGTCGAAAATCAGCGCGCGCAGGGGAGCATCCTGCTGGCCGGACGGTGGTGGGATCCGCCGGACAATCGCCTCAAGAACGTCCCGGGCGCCAGTGCCGGTCTTGGCCGACGCCGGTATGATTTCGTCGGCAGGCAGTCCGACGACGCGCTCGATCTCGCCCGCAACCGCCGCGACATCCGCGCTGGGTAGGTCGATTTTATTCACGACCGGAATGATCTCCAGGTCGGAACCGAGTGCGAGGTAGACGTTCGCCAGCGTTTGTGCCTGGATGCCCTGTGTGGCGTCTACAACGAGTACAGCGCCCTCGCAAGCCGCGAGGCTGCGACTGACTTCATAGGAGAAATCAACGTGCCCCGGCGTGTCGATGAGGTTGAGCTCATAAGTTTCGCCGTCGCTTGCGGTGTATTGCATGCGTACGGCGCGCGCCTTGATCGTGATGCCCTTCTCCCGCTCCAGATCCATGGAGTCCAGGAGCTGCTCCTTCATGTCGCGCTCAGAGACCGTACCTGTCATCTGAAGCAGCCGGTCGGCCAGCGTCGACTTTCCATGGTCAATGTGGGCGATTATGGAGAAGTTCCGGATATGATCTTGAAGCAAGGCTGTCCTTCGACTCTGCACCGCGTTACATGTACTAGTTAACAGTGTAGCGGGAGTGAGCGTCAAGTTGCCGCCGCCACTCGCGCTTTGCTATACTCGCCGTATGAGCAGACAACACCAGCGCACAACCGAGAACAAGCACAAGGTGGACAAGCGGCACCGCACCTCCGAGCAGCGCAGGGAGCGTAATCAGGCGGCGAAGAGTCGCGCGCGCACCCTTGTCACGAGGGCACGGCGAACGATCACGACCGGTGAGCCGACAGCAGAGCAGGAGCTTCGGGCTGCGGTCAGCGCGCTCGATTCAGCCGCCTCGAAGGGGATCATCCACCGCAACAATGCCGCTCGACGGAAGGCTCGCTTGATGCGGGCGCTTGCGAAGGCCACGCCGTCCGCGTAGCCCTCACAATCTCCGTTCGCAGGCGTTGACGATAAGCAGTTCGAGGGCCGAGTCCATCTCGGCCTTACCGGTTTTAGACCGGAAGTCGAGCTCCATCAGTGCCTTGAGTATTCGGCTAGGCTCTTTCGGCTGGAAATTGCGGAGCGCAGTGGACGCCTTTCGTGCGGAGTATGGCTTCATACCCGCTGCCTTGGCCATTTGATCCGGACCCTTCCCTCGGTGGTCGTCCGCAAGCACAAGATTCCGGATCTGAGATGCCAGCGCGCCGATTACCATCTGTGTCGGCTGGCCGCGTTCCCGGAGAGCACGCAGGGCTCGCAGCGCCGCTCGAGATTGTCGGGCGTATATGGCGTCCGTCAAGTCCCAGACGACAATCTCAAGTGGCATGTCTACCAGTGAGCGCACGTCCTCCGCAGTGATGGGAGCCTCGCCCGCCTTGTACGCGATCAGTTTCTGCAGCTCGGTCTGCAGTCGCGCGGGTTGCCCCCCAACCGCCTCTGCCAGCAGCGCTGCAGCACCGCGATCAACGCTTGTACCGTGTTGTTGTGCTAGGTTTGCGACATATCCCTGAAGATCTCTCCCATCAGGAAAGTTATACTCCTCCAGGGTGCTAGAGTCACGGAGCACTTTCGCAACGACGCCAGCCCCGAGCTTTCGCCGCTCAACGACGATTAGCACGGTTGAAGCGGGAATTTCGGGCAGGTAGGCCTTGAGCTCCTTTGCGAAGGATGCTGCGGCGCCTTTTTCCGGTGTGTTCTCACCATCCTTTTCGGAGAAACGGCCGAGCAGTCCCTTCACGACAACGACGCGCTCGTCTCCGATGAACGGGAACGCCTCGCACGCCGCTCGCAGAGTAGGGAGGGTAAGGTCGGCGCCATCGAGCTCGGAGAGATTGAACGTGGCAAGCTCGCCTGGTGCGTGCTGCGCAACAAGCTGGCGAAGCCGTGCCGAAAGCCGGGCGTTATCGTCGCCGCAGAGGGTGATCACCATCAGTGGGGAGCTCCAGACAAAGTAGTACCCCGTGGGGCCAACCAACAGCCTCGTTTTGAACCTGCCTGTGCAGGTGGGCGCCTACCTCGAAACTGTAGCGTTACTCTAGTCGGACCAGAGGCCCCTCGTGCTTACGCGGGTATCAAGAGTTCAGCTCCCAAGTTTTGAGTGTTGGTTCAAAACTTCAGTGGCGCTGGTGGCTTCCATCGGGGTGCCACTAAGAGAGTATCAACATTCGGGGTGTTTATCAAGGGCAGTATGGCGACGCAAAAGTGCTGACCGCTCAACAATCCAGCAAGCGACCAGCACAGGGAGCGGGTGACGGGAATCGAACCCGTGCCAAGTGCTTGGAAGGCACCTATGATACCATTTCACCACACCCGCTCGCGGTCGGGGTGAGAGGATTTGAACCTCCGACCTCACGCTCCCAAAGCGCGCGCGCTACCCCTGCGCCACACCCCGCTCCCCGTGATTATACCATCCGGACCGCCGCACAGTTCCGCCATTGAATTACTGCTGCGCGTCTCCGAAGGCCATTTCGTTCTTCGGTAACAGTACTTTCGCGACGCAGCAATCTACGAGCGCTGATTTAATCACCTTCTACCAGCAATACGGAGAAGTGAAGTGGCTGGCACCAGAGTTGCAAGATAGAATGTCATTGTTGGGGGAGTAGCCACCCGCACGGGCTGGTCGGTCGTCAATACGGGGTCTCTCGACCCTCGGTTGACCGGTAGGTGCCAATTAATTAGGCACTGATGGCGAGACCTATAAGGTACCGATGCGTGCCGTGGGTCCTCGCCGTAGTGCCTCCCATGGCCAACCTGCAAAGCGAGGTTTGCTTTTGTCCCCTACTACCTTGGTCTGGATCGGCTTTAATATCTTCGTGCTGGCAATGCTGGCACTTGACCTCGGCATCTTCAACCGCAAGGCGCACGTTGTCTCCACCAAGGAGGCCGGCATCTGGGTTAGTGTCTGGGTGACCTTGGCGCTCATATTCGGGGTCGGGCTGTACTTCTTGCGCGGTTCGGAGCCGGCTCTCCAGTACTTCACCGGCTACATCATTGAGTACACCCTCAGCATGGATAACATCTTCGTATTCGTGCTGATATTCTCCTATTTCGCTGTGCCCGCAATCTACCAGCACCGGGTGCTCTTCTGGGGCATCCTTGGGGCGCTGGTAATGCGCGGCACGATGATTTTCGCCGGCGCGGCGCTGATCAAGCAGTTCCACTGGATCATCTACGTTTTTGGCGCATTTCTTATTTTCACCGGCATCCGCATGGCGACGAGTAAGAACGAGGAAGTCCATCCGGAGCGCAATCCGCTCATCAAGATGGTACGCCGCCTCCTGCCGGTCACCAACGACTACGAGGGTAGCCACTTCTTCGTTCGGCGCAACGGCGTCCGGATGGCAACACCGCTGTTTGTAGTGCTGGTCATGGTGGAGAGCACCGATCTCGTCTTCGCGATCGACTCGATACCGGCGATCTTCGCCGTTACGACGGATCCATTCATTGTCTACACCTCGAACGTTTTCGCCATCCTCGGGCTGCGGTCGCTGTACTTCGTGCTCCGGGGCGCGGTGGACAAATTCCACTACCTTAAGCTCTCTTTGGCAGCGGTGCTAACCTTCGTCGGCGCGAAGATGGTGCTCACCGATGTGTACAAGATTCCAATCGTACTTTCCCTACTGGTGATCGTGGCTCTAATCGGTATCGGAATCGGCGCGTCGCTCATCCGCGACCGGCGAAAGGCTAGCCAAGCGCCGCAACACCAACAGCCCGCGTGGCCACCGCCCACCGAGTGATACCAACTCCGGATGAACGATAGGGTATCTATCATTCCGAGCGGGCGAGGAATCCGTGGTGCGGGCTACGGATCCCCTCACTGCGTTCGGGATGACATGCGATAGTCTTCAGCCGGATTGCGTATGAGTTCACCACACCAGGTGCCACGAGGCAGCAGGTCGGTGACGGCGGGGAATCCCGACGATTCCTAACTCTGTACGTTGGCAAGCAGGGACATGCCATAGGGAGCAAGAACCGAATGAAGCAGGCCCAAACAAAAATCGTAGGTGTTGCTGTGCAATACGTGTCACTGACTGCGCAGATGGATTATGGCTCGTCGTTGGCTGTCTCCGGGTAAAGGTTTGATACAGCACGGAGTCGCCGTCACGCCACACCGCCTCCAGTAAATCGGCAAACGGATCCCGCTGCGCCTTTCCGAGCTCGGACTGGAGTTGTCGCTCCATCTGCCCGTAGTACACGTATTTGATATCGTATCGGCGGAAAAGCTTCTGCTGCTCCCCGGATGGCATCGGCCCGTACAGGCGGCGCACGTCGGCCTCGCGCCGGGCGATCTCGGCCAGTAACTCAGGTTGACCGGCGTGCCACTGGCGCTCGTGGTTCGCCCAGCCGAGAACGGTGGGCCGGCCAGCATACGTGGCAAGCCGGGCGTACAAGCTATACGCCGCGCCCGTCGCCTCGAGCACCACATCGCTGGCTGCGGTGTTCCTTCTGAGCCAAGCAGCCGCAGCGTATGCCTCGGCGTCCCGCGTCCGCAGGAACGCGGTGCCATCCAGACCGTCCATTCCGCCCTCCGCTCTTGCCCGAACGCCACCGACGGTCGGGATGAGCGATACGAGCAAGAGGCACAGGACGAACACGACGCTGGGAGCGGCGGTACGATGACCCCGAAAGGAGATTGATAGTCGGGGCAGGGATGCGGTCAGCAGCACGGCCAGGGCGACACCGAGTATCTGCCATGCCTGGTAGTAGAACTTGAAGACCGTGTTCATTCGGTTCTCGAACACGTCCCGCAGGTACACCAGTTCCGGAACAAGCACAAGCCCCCATCCAGCCGCCGCCAGGAGAAATGCCCAACGCACCACAGGAGAACCCTCCCCGATGCCGAGGAGGACACAAAACAGGATCAGTGGCACGAGCAATAACACAGGTGCATCCAGCACCACTACAGCGACGAGAGCCGGCACGGCCAGGATGAGCACGATCAACAGTTTCCGGACCACTATGCGCCGCCCATAGGCGAGGAGGACGAGCAGAGTCATCGCGAACTGTATGCCCCACATACGCAGAAACTCCCGGGCATCGGTGCGCTCCCACCACACGGGCGCGACATACCGGCCGAGCGTGCGCAGCACCGGGATATCGGCCACCCACGGCGGGATCTGCGCATTGCGGTCCACGGGAGCTTCGAAGTTGATCAGGAAGGGCAGGCACGCAAGGGCCGCCATCACGGCCAGCACACTAAGCACCGGCACGGTCGCGCGCGCACGGGTCGTCAGGTTGTAGTACGAGCCCACGAGCAGAACACCTCCTGCCGCAATGACTGCGATCACGGGTACGTCCCAACTGTTGGTCATATACAGCCAGCCGATCAACGCGCCAGTAGCCGCTGCCCCGGTCAGGTTCTGTCGTCGCGGTCGGTCCAGATACAGGACGAGGGCAAGCGAACTGGCAAGGCTGAGCGTGAAGAGCGGCATTGCCAGCACGTGCGGATGGAGATCGCCGAGCAGATAGCTATACGCGGGGAACTCGTTGATCGTATCTCCGGGCGCGCGATCGTCGATCACCCGCGTCGCGCCGAAGAAGAGGCCGAAGAAATCGCCATCGCGTCCCTCGCGCATGGCTGTCCAGCTCTGCCGTATGCCCTCCGGATTGCCAAGCAACAGCACGAGGACCGGTGCAAGCGCCGCTGCCATTACCCGGCCGGCCTGCCCAAAGTTGCACGCGGCGGCGGCGTTGTACCCGGTGCCGACTAGGCAGAGGAGCGTCACCGCAAACGTGCCAGCGAGCGCGAGGTTAAACGCTATTGGCGCCGCAACGGAGGACAACAGCGCGAGGTATGCCTGGGCGAAGAAGCCGAAGTAGTAGTAGTTTACGGTGTGACCCGAGAGCCACAGGTCCGCAGGGGGCATCCGGTGCGCAGAGAGACTCGCCTGGAGATACATGTACTCCATCGGTTTCTCTGTATCGATGATCTCCGGCGAGTAGCTGCGCAGTACGACGAAACCGAAGAAGGCGGCGGCAAACAGGCTTTCGACCGCGAGGATGTAGCCGATTCGCTCGCGAAAGTAGACCATCCATGCACGCGTATATCGGCCTCGGTGCAAGGCGAGCAGCGCGATACTCGCGAGCGCCATCGCGCTCACCGTCAGGCGTGCGGTGGCTGCACCGAAGGGCAATACCGAGATCGAGGCAGCGGCCCACGCGACCCATGCCGCTACGAACCAGCCCACTGCTTTGGAGAGAGAATAGCCTCGATCGGGCAGGCAGCGGAAGATCATACCGCTGAGTGGTAGCCCGGCTAGGCCGAGGACCTCCAGACACAACCACCACCGGATAGCCTCAGCCATCGAGCGCGTTCGGCCCGACGGCTTGCGGCAGCCGCCACCGCCAGGACGGCAGAACCTCGTAGATTACTACCCCACGGTTCTGGTAGGCCGTGCGCAAAGTCTCGCCCCTCATGCGCTCGAACTTCGCCAGTCCCGCCGCGGACGCGTACCGCTCGGGCCTCGGCTCACTTGGGAACTCGTGCAAGCGCTCGACGGGACCGACATAGATATAGCGAACACCGTAGCGGGAGATCACCTCCAGCGCGCGCTGTGGGTCTGGGGAATTGTAAAGATCTCGGACATCCCGGTTTCTTTGCGCAACCGGCTCGGGGTAGCGCTGCTGCGCCTCGTGGTTATCCCAGCCCATTACGGCGGGTTGACCGGTGAACATGGAGATTCGCCCGCCGTTACCTCGATACGGGCCGATCGCAGCCTCGACGAACGGGTGTGGGGCGGTGATGTTCGCTCGCATCCACTGGATCGCGGCGTAATCGTGCGCATAGTTCGCTGGGCGTCCCGACTCGTTCGGCAGCTGCGCGGTCCGCAGGAACACCTCGCCATTGAGCGTGCGTCCGGGCGGTGGCTCGGGGAAGCGCTGCCGCAGGCGAACCGCACTGCCGTACGCAGGGTAGACGAGTGAGCTCGCGAGAAGAACGCACGCCATAGCGAGCGGTAGGCTGCGTCGGAGCAACCCATGCGTTTCCGAGTACGTCAGGTACAGCAACCCGGCACATCCGAGTGCAAGCAGGATCCAACTCTGGAGACCAAACTTGAAGATCGTGTTCATCCGGTATGCCGGGCCTCCGTCATTGAAGTCGCGGAGGTAGAGAACCTCGATACCCGCCCATAGCAGAAGGCCACCCGCCGCGAGAGCCGTCCAGATCAGCGTGGCGGACGCGCGCCGGTTGCGCCAGCCGGTGTACAGCATAAGGCCAAGCAGCGCGAGGAGCAGTGCCAACACCCCACGTCCCTGCGTCGCAGCAAGCACCACTATCACCGCCGCTCCCCCCAAGAGCAGGCGCCCAAGATTCGATCTCCAGCTTTGGACGAAGCAGTACCACGCCACCAGGTACAGGAACAGTCCAAGCAGTACGAGGAACACCGGCAAGGGGGTTGGTGTCGTCACTCGGCCCACCTCGCCGTAGAAGCTCTTGGACGCCCGAAAGAAGGGTGCGAAGCCGCCAGCACCGGCGAGCACGAAGAGTCCTGCGGTTCCGGCAATGTGTGCGGCCTTCCCCAGCCGCTGCTCGCCGCTGCAGAGCCAGTAGTACGTGAGCGCCAACAGGAACAGTCCGGCGTAAGCGGGTGTGTCCCACGGGTTCGTCGTTGCTATCGCTCCTGCGAGCAAGCCACCCAGGGCCGACGCGAGGTAGACAGAACGTACTGGGAATCCCCCGTGCGCGCCGACGAGAAGGACACCGAGGCTCAATAGCGCAAGCCCAAGCGGCATCGCGAGCATGTGCGCGTGCAGGTCCCCGTACAGGTACGTGAAGAACGGGAACTCGTTGATAAAGCTCTGCTCCGGCAGGAGGCGCGTACTGCGCCAGAAGTCGAACTGCTCCGACAATCGGGGCAGCGTCTCGGCCAGCCTCGACCAGCCAGCACTCAACGCACCGACCAGATCACCATCCCGCAGCAGCGTGCGAGCCTCGGACCTGCTCAGCGGTTCCAAAATCTGCACCGCGCCGTCCAGGTTTCCGATCAACAGCAGCAAGCCGAGGGAGAGTCCACCTACGGCCACACCCGCCGCGCGGCCGAGGCCCTGGGCCAACGTATAGCCCAAACCCGCGGCGAGCGTGCCGGTGAGTGCGAGCACGGTCGCTACGGCGAGGTTGAAGCCATACTGCGGCCCAACGGAACTCAGCCGCATCAGCACCGTGACAAGCCACTGGCCGAAATAGTAGTAGTTGATGTAGCCGCCGGAAAACCAAGGATCGTAGGGCGGCAACTCGGTGGAACGCAAAATTCCATTGATGAACGCTAGCTCCATCGGCTTCTCGCCACCCCAGTACGGTTGCCACAGGTCTGGGTTCGCGGCACGCAGTAGAAGGCCCAGGCCAAACAGCATCAGGAAGAGCGCCTCGAAGCCCGCGAGTGTCGATCCGACCGCGCGTATATCTGCCCGCAACTCGACGCGCGCACGGAACCCAAGAACGAGCGACATAGCCAGGAGCACGCCGAGCACCACCCACACGGTCCATACGGTAGAGGGAAGCACCCCGAGAGACGCGAGCAGCCAACTCAACCACCCGACGAGAAGGAGGCCGAGCACTCGGCTCAAGACCCATCCGGCATCCGGCAATGGGCGCAGCAGGCCACGGAGCAGCAACCACGCCATGAAAGCGAGCACCTCCAGGACGATGAGCCACGCAACGGTTGACGTAACTCCGCGACTCCAGGCACCCTGAAAATAAGCCATGCCTGTCACCGCCGAGTCCTGGTACGGCCCGAGCATCAAACTCTTCTCGGTGGTCCCGTGCCGCGTCGGCTCCCACGGCGCTTCCCGGGCGTCCGCGAACAGAGCGTCGATTTCCCACTGGTGGAGCTCGCGCTCCTTCTTGAAGATCTGCACCTGCGGATGGTCGTACACCGCGACGTTGTCGTCCGCGCCAGTGTCGTCGATCCAGGCGCCGCCGAATCCGGGACCCTGCTGGAACACAGCGACCCGTCGGAACCCCAGGCGCTCCTCAAAAAGTAGGTCAAAGTACCGTGTCGCCACCGCGTACCGCCACGGCGACTTCGGCACGGTGGCCCACAGCCGGGGCGTCGGCAGCACGATGTAGTCTGCCGCTGCGAGGGTGTCCTGAATGGCGAAGAGCCGCTGATCCGGCGAGAGATCCTCGTACGTGTCGACCCGATGGTACTCGTACGTCTCCACGTCCTCACCGGGCAACGCGTAGGGCAGCCGTTCATCCCACGCCTCCTGAGCCAGCGTTGAGCCTGGCTCAACGTTCTCGTAGATCCACTCCGAAGCCTGCATCCAGTTGTGCGGGCGGGTGTAGATGCTGCTCCAGGCAACGGTCCAGAGCACGGAGCCGCCAAGCACCGACCCAATCGCCAGGAGTGCCAGTCGAGCCCGGAGAGGACGCCACGGGACGTGCTTGTGCCTGCCTGCCCACAGGTACGCGTGCCATGTCCACAATGCCGCGGATACCAGCAGGAGGAGGGCGGGCGTGATCGGGAGCATGTAGCGAAGCCACTTCGCTTCGAGTACGAGGATCGAGAGCGTGTACGGCGCGATCCAGCCAAGCAGCAACGCACAACGCCAGTCGCGCAGAACGACCACGCGGTACGCGCTCCAGAGGAATCCAGCGATCACCGCAGCCCCGAGGGGCAGCCCCACGCCCCAGCGAACATACTCGCTCAGGTGGTACCAGCCAGGGACCGTGCCGATGTACTGTCTCGTGAACGGCATATCCGTGATGCCGCGCTGAATACGGCTTTCGGCAAGGACGTTCTCAATATACGTCCGAGTGTCGAGAACAGCATACGGCTCAACAACCGCCCACGTGGCGACCGAGACTGCCCCCGCAACGATAGCAAGCCGGCCTGCACGAAAGAGGCGGCGCTGACTTTTTCGCCATCCAGCTGCACCCGTCGCCGGCAGCGATACGTACCCGCCGATGAACAGCAGCAGCACGGCCGCGAGCACGAACGCGGCCGCGCTGGGCTTCGTCGCCACCGCCAGGCCGAGCAGGACGCCCGCGTAAAGCACCGCGCGACCGTTACGGTCCTGCGACGCCCGGACCACCTGAAGCAGCGCCGCGGTGAGGAAGAGTGTCATGATCGGCTCTGCGACGTAGAAGTGGCTGTACTGCACCTGCAACACGGTCGCTGCGGAAAGGGCGGCAGCGAGTAAGCCAGCCCGGCCGCTGAAGAGGCGTGCGCCGAGAAGGTATACGCACACGATCGTCAGCAGGTCGGCAAGCGCAGCGAGCGGCCGTCCGATGCGGTACAACCCGCCAAATTCCGCATATCGCTCGCCCGCGACAACCCCCACCGCGGATGAGATACCCTTGAGACCGTATACGAGTAAGGTGCCGTAGGAGTAACTGAGATGGCCGCCGGCACCGTCCGAGCGGCGGGGGTTCATGGAACTATTTTCGGCGTCGAGCAAGGCGGACGATGGCCCCGACCACTGCAGGCGATTGGCCGTCACGTCGTAGATGTGGCGCTCGTCTGGGTGTGCCATGTAGCCACCATCCCAGCCGATGCCCATAAGGCGTGGAACGGCGGCGAGCAGCAGGATGACGAGCAGGAAGGCCGATGATGCACGGCTCGCTGGGGTTGCAGCGGCCTTTGCGGTCTGTACAAACATTGGTGCGACATTGTAGCATGCCACTTATGCCCGAACGCCCCGCGCTACTCTTTTTTGGCACCTCCGACTTCGCCGTGCCAACCCTGCACGCCCTGCACGGCGACGGCTACCCGATTCGCGCTGTGTACACGCAACCGGACCGTCCCGCCGGGCGAGGACGCCGGGTTCAGTCCACACCGATCGCACTCGCGGCCCGCGCGCTTGGCTTACCGCTGGAGCAACCGGCGCGCCTGCGCACGCCGGAAGTCCTCGACCGACTTGCGGCTTACGAGCCTGCTGCGGTCGTGCTCGCGTCGTACGGGCTGCTCGTGCCGCCGCGGGCGCTTGCGGTGCCCGGACTGGGATGGCTGAACGTACATCCCTCGCTCTTGCCCGCGCACCGTGGGGCATCGCCCGTGGCCGCGCCGATTCTCGCGGGGGAGGAGTCTACCGGGGTGTCGATCTTCCTCATGCGAGAGGGACTCGACGACGGACCGTTGCTGTCGCAGACCCGCACCCCGATCGGTGCGAACGAGACAACGGGCGAGCTGACGAGCCGGTTAGCGCAGGTCGGCGCCGACCTCCTCCTCGGTACCCTCCGGTGCTGGTCGGCGGGAGATGTGACACCCGTGGAACAGGACCACGCGCTGGCGACGTATGCGCCGAAGCTCTCCCGAGAGGATGCACTGCTCGATTGCTCGGAGCCGTCCGAGGTCTTGGCGCGAAGAGTCCGCGCGTATAACCCCTGGCCGATGGCATACACGCACTGGAAGGGCGAGCGTCTGCGTATCCTGCGAGCCCACGCCGACACCTCACGGGCCGGCGACATTGGGGAGGCGTTCACCGACACCCACACACGGCTGCCTGGGGTGTACACGAGCAATGGCGCGCTCGTGCTGGATCAGGTGCAGGTACCGGGCGGTCGGGCCGTTGATGGCCGGGCTTTCCTGGCAGGACACGCGGACTGGGCGGGTTCGCGAACCGGTGCGATCGGGTAGTAGCGGGCAAGAACCCGGCAGGTGGCTCGGTCGCCATTAGGGCGTGTCTGATGAATGGGTCTGCTTCGTATACTGGCGTGTTGACAGTGACGAGGAGAGGCCATGGCAGGGCGTGGGGAACTCACGGACGAAGCTTGGGGGCGGATAGAACCGCTGCTGCCGAGGAATGGGCGAAGAGGCAAGCAGTGGACCGATCACAGGCAGGTGATAAACGGCATCTTGTGGAGACTCAGGACGGGAGCACCATGGAGGGATGTGCCGGATAGGTACGGACCGTGGCAGACGTGCTACGACCGGTTCGCGAGGTGGAGTCGGGACGGCACGTGGGAATGCTTACTGGGGCACGTACAAACCAAGTCCGATGCAGTGGGCGAGATACGGTGGACAGTAAGCGTAGACAGCACGACGGCAAGAGCGCATCAGCACGCGGCAGGAGCGAGGAGTAGTTTCGGCAAGGGCGACAAAAAGGGGGGACCCAGAATCCTGAGGGTGAGGCGCTGGGTCGTAGTCGAGGAGGACTGACGTCGAAAGTGCATCTGGCGGTGGATGGTCGAGGGCTGCCGCTGTCGATAGTGGTGACACCGGGACAAAGGCACGATAGCACGCAGCTACAGATGGTGCTCGACACCATCAGAGTGCCAAGGGAGGGTGCGGGTAGGCCGAGGAAGCGTCCCGAGCACTTGGTAGCGGACAAGGGCTACAGCTACCCGACGTGTCGGCGATTGCTCAGAGGGCGAGGGATTCCTCATACGATACCGCACAGGAGTGACCAGAGGCGGCGACGAGCCGCCAGCACAGGACGTAAGCCTGGCTTCGACAAAGAGGTGTATCGAGGCAGGAACGTAGTGGAAAGATGTATCAACAGGCTCAAGCAATGGAGAGCGATCGCCACCAGATACGACAAGCGGGCTCTCAACTACCGAGCCGGCATCATCATCGCATCCCTCATCCTCTGGCTGGCAGCATGATTCATCAGACACTACCTAGCCGATCCCCGGTGCTTGCGGTTCCCAGATGAGGCTCGGGCGGTCGCGCTCCAGCACGGCGACGTCTGCGGCAAGACCGTGCGAGTCGAGGAACTCCCGTACACCTTGCTCGGCCAAGCTCGTCGTATTGTTCGTGCGAGACAGGTGTGCGAGCCAGTATGTCTGACGCCGGGCCGTGAGCGCATCGGCGATGATCTCCGCAGACTGCCTGTTGGACAGGTGGCCGTTCTCGCTCAGGATTCGGCGCTTGAGGTGCCACGGGTACGGGCCACCGATGAGATGGTCCACATCGTGATTCGCCTCTATCACCGCGAGATCCGCGAGCGCGACAGCCTCGAGCACATGTTGGGAGCCGTAGCCAAGGTCTGTCACGACAGCGACCTGGTAACCTCCGATGCCGACGAGGTACCCGACGGGCTCCGCTGCGTCGTGACTGACTGGAAAGGAAGCCACCTCGAAGGAGCCGATACTCACCGAGCTCCCTGTCGGCAGAACGGTCGACGTGAAGCGCCTGCCGGGGCTAGGGACGCGGCGCAAGGTGGCGTCGTTCGCCACGACCGTCGTGCCGAATCGGCGAGCGAGCACATCCACGCCACGGATGTGATCCGAGTGCTCGTGGCTGACGAGCACGGCGTCGAGGTCGCCGGGTACCACCCCCCGCTCTCGCAGGAGCTGCGTGAGCCGCGATGCTGTGAATCCGGCGTCAACCAACAGTGCGCGTCCGTGATGCTGGATGAGGATGCAGTTTCCCGAGCTGCCGCTGCCCAGGCAAGTAACCCTAATCGTGATGAAGCCTCCTGTTGCCAATCGGACTATAGCCCTCGCCGCGCTTACCTGTCAAACTGACGCCAGACTCGTATACGAGTATCCTACATGGTCGCGAACCGCTGTGTTAGAATTCCTTCTTGAGGAGGGCTGTGAAAATGGGTCGTGTGCTCGCTATCGCGAACCAGAAGGGTGGGGTGGGCAAGACGACCACCGCACTCAATTTGGGCGCAGCCCTCGTCGAACAGGGTCAGCGAGTGCTCCTGGTCGACTTCGATCCACAGGCGAGCCTTACCGTATCGCTCGGCTACCGGCCGGATGAGTTATCGCCAACGGTGTATGATGTACTGCACGCCGCGATTGCCGAGGAACGGGCTCCCCGCCTGCCGGACGTGATCCTGCACAGCCGACATGGCATCGATCTCGCCCCCTCTAACATAGAACTGTCGCAGGGTGAGCTCGACCTGTTTCGCGCGACACTGGGCGAGCTGATTCTCCGAGAGATGCTTGAGCCGGTGCGCAAGGATTATGACACCATCCTCATCGATTGCCAGCCGTCGCTCGGTCTGCTGACCGTCAATGCGCTCGCCGCCGCGGATGCCGTGCTCATCCCGCTCCAAGCGGACTACCTCGCGATGAAAGGCGTCGACCTGCTTCTTCGCACCGTTTCTCAGGTGCAACGCAAGCTGAACCGCAGCCTGAAGGTGGAGGGCGTCCTACTCACCATGGCCGATGCTCGAACCGTCCATACGCGCGACGTCATCGCGAGCGCCCGAAGCGCGCTCCAGGGTAGTGTCCGGGTGTTCGACACGGTAGTACGACTCAATGTAAAGCTCAAGGAAGCTCCTATGACGGGCCAGAGCGTGCTCGCGTACGCCGGTGAGACGCCGGCTGCAGCGGCGTACCGCAGTCTGGCTGTTGAGGTAGATGGAGGCCATGCATGAACCGAAGACCCAGGATCACCACGGAAAGCGCCCAGGAAACGTTCACTTCGCTGACGAGCCTTTTGGCGCCCGTCGAGGTTACAGCGGGAGATGTACCTGGAACCGGCGTGCTGCAGGTGGAGCTCTGCCGCATCCGGCCAAACCCCGATCAGCCGCGGCGTCCCGATTCGGCCGGATTCTCGACCGCCAGCTTGAATGATCTCGCCGAAAACATCAGTCAGCACGGGATCCTTCAGCCGCTTCTGGTAAAGGACACCGGCAGGTTCTATCAGATCGTCGCAGGAGAGCGCCGCTTCCGGGCCGCCCAAATCCTAGGGCTTGAGCACGTTCCGGTGCGGGTGATCGAGCCTCGAGACGCTCAGGAGGAACTGCAGATCGCGCTAGCGGAGAACTTGCAGCGGAAAAACCTGGGACCTCTCGAAGAGGCACTCGCCTTTCAGACGCTTATCCGGCGCTTCGGCCTGAGCTATCGCGACCTGGCACAGCTAGCTGGCCGCAGTGCCGCGCACGTCCATGGCCGCCTGCAACTCCTGAGTCATGACGATGTCCGGGAAGCGGTCGAGGCAAAGCGGATCGGGATTGCGGACGCGATCCACCTCGCACGCGTGCCCGACGAAGCACAGCGACGGCAACTTCTTGCGGCGGTAGAAGACGGGGCGCTCAAGGGAGCAGCACTGCATCGGCAGGTCCAGGTCTTCCTGGGCGAGATCGCGGAGGAAGAGGCCACCGAGGTCCAGCCATCCGCGGCTGCCCCCGGTCCCGATGGTCTCGAAGGCGCGCTTTCCGTTGTCGAGCGCCTCGGGACGGAGTTATCGGATGAGGAGCGTCGTGTGCTGCACGCGATCGCCACACAGGCCGCGCAACGACTCAGCCTCCAGCTCGTGGCGTCGCCCGCGCCCAGTACGCCGTCTGTGCCTACTGCGCCGTCTGTGGAGGTCGCGGAGCATCGTCCGGCGCAGGCGCCCAGTCCGGAGGCGCGCAAGGTCATTCAACGCATGAAGGAGTATCGTACGGCCAACGGCTACACCCTGGCGAACGTAATCCGGGTGTACTGGATGACCCTGGAACGCCGCGGCTATAGCTTCGTGGCGGGCGAGTGGAGCGCCGTGCAGGAAGGAGATGAGCGCTACCTTGTGAGTTTCTCGTACCGGCTTGACGGAGAGGAGCGAAGCCTACAGTGGTGGTACACACCCGAAGGCACCGTTGAGGCGGCGAACGAGGATGCCCGATCCTTATCCGGGTAAGCCGCGCTCACCGTAGATCGCTCTTCCGACCCGGACCAGCGTCGCGCCCTCTTCGATAGCGACCTCAAAGTCGTCTGTCATCCCCATTGACAGGGTGCCGCCGAGCGATGGGTACTGCGCTCGCAAGTCCTCACTCAAGTGGCGGAGCGCCGCAAAATATGGGCGGGCTACTTCGGGCGTGCGCGACGCTGGTGCGACCGTCATCAGCCCCTGAAGGCGCAAACCCGGGAGCACCGCAAGGGATTCGAGCTCCCGGCGTAATGCTTCAGGTCCGAACCCCGCTTTCTGGGGCTCACTGCTCACGTTAACCTCCAGCAAGATGGACAAACCGCGCTCGCGAGCAAGGCGCGAGAGCCGCTCCGCGAGGCGCAGAGAGTCGCACGAGTGGATAACGTCGAACAACTCCAAGGCAGGGCGCGCCTTGTTGCGTTGCAGCCGTCCGACGAGATGGAGCACTACTTGCTCTCGCTCGGGACCTCCCCACTTCTCCTCTGCCTCTTGCACGCGATTCTCGCCGATATCGCGCACCCCGGCTGCAAGCACTGCCTGGGCCCGATTGAGAGGATGGGTCTTCGCCACGGCGACCAGCGTCACGGCTTCTTCCGCGCGGCCGCTTCGGCGTGTGGCGCTTCGACACTGCTCCAGTACGTGCCCCGCCCGCGCCACGATATCGGCATACTGACTCACGATGGCATCCCCGCTACAGCTCCAAACCGTCGCTTGGTGCCATCCCGTCGATACGAGAAGTACTGGTTGGGGCCGCAACACGTGCACTCCCTGTCTACCGCGCCGTGCACGTGCACAGCGCCCGCGTCGCGGCATTGTTCGCCGATCATGCGCGGGCCATCAAAATACGTTGCCCCTTGCCGATGCACCAGGTATCGGTCGCCGTCCGCCTCCCGGACCTCAGAGACTACGTCCTCCTGAATCTCGTAGCAGCATGCGCTGATACCCGCACCAATCGAGATATGAAGGTCACGGGGCGCGGTGCCGTAGAGCTCACCCATAGCGGCGATCACCGCCGCCGCGATGTTTGCCAGGGTGCCCCGCCGTCCGGAGTGCGCTAGGCCAAGTGCTCGCATCCGTGAATCCCAGAAAAGGACAGGAGCACAGTCTGCGTGACGCGTGACGAGCAACACGCCCGGCAGATTGGTGAGCATGGCGTCGGCGGTACCAATCGCTCCCGAGGGCGCGGTATCGTGTACCGCCAGTACCGCCCTGCCGTGCACCTGTTGAATCCAGTGGGCTTGCCACGATGCACCATCCGGACGGGTTGGCAGGCGGTGCATCCAGTCACCCGGTGTACCCATGTCCACCGGCGTGCCAACGTCGTCGTGGGGAGGGGTAAGGCCCGAGATGACACCAGGTATACGCGGACCTGGAAACGCTAGAAGAGACAGTCGGTGCATTGATTGCATATTTAGCTTACCAGTGGAATGAGGATACTTAAAGTCATAACGCTGAGCAGCGTGGCATATGCCACGATACCAGCGAGCAGATCGGTATCGGCCCCGAATTCGAGTGAGAGCACGATCGTGAACACCGCCGTAGGCATCGCCGACTGCACGACAAACACCGCAGCCGTCTCAGTTCGGAAACCAAGGGTCCACGCCAGTCCCGCGGCAATGAGGGGGGAGAGCAGCAAGCGCGTTGCTAACGCACCCGCGGAGACCTGCAAATGCTCGCGGCGCAAGTGTAACGTCAACTGCGACCCGAGAATCAGGAGTAGGAGTGGGATCGCCGCCTGCCCGAGCAGTGCAACCGGGCGCAAGAGCCAGTCTGGCGGCGTGACACCAAGCAAGGGAAACGGCAGTGCGAGGGCCGCAGCATAGAGTGCCGGGACGCGCAGGACGTTGCTAAGCGCCTCACGGGGCCGCGCCGCTCCCCGCGACGCGACATACGCGCCAGCCGTGTTCGTCAGAAAGCTCTGCGTGACGAAGTACAGCACGCCAATGGCAAAGCCGTCCTCGCCGAAGGCGAAAAGGATGATCGGCAGGCCATAGTTGCCGGAGTTCATGAACACGGTGGACAACAGATACGCGGCCCGGCCCTCGTCGGTCGTTGTTAACACTGCTCCGACCACCATCCCGATAACGTACAGACAGACCATCAGAGACACGACTCCCGCGGCAACTAGTGCCAACTCAGAGACCGGCACGGTGCTGCGGGCGATGCTGGAGAAAATGAGGGCCGGACTAAGCGCGTACAGCGCAATACGGGAAAGTGCTCCAGGATCAAGGATGTCACGGTTGCGCAACCACACACCAACCAACACGATGCCGAACACGGGCGCTACAGTGCTCGTCAGGACGGAGAGCACGGTGGCTTAGTCGCGGGTCTGGTTCAGCGCGTAGTCGACGATGATCTGATCGATCACGCGCTCGATCGGTGCAAGGTCGTCCGTGAACGCGCGCTCGGTTCGAGGCTCATACTCCCGGAAGTTACCGATCAGGAACGTCTGATCAACGACCCGGCGGAGGATGGGATTTTGCGCCGCCGACGCGTTACGTCGGAACTGCGCTTGGGTGATTGTCGCCTTCGTTGCATACACCAGCGTGTTGTAGCGGTTTGCTGTCGTCACCATGAAGACATTCGGAAAGACTGACCCCATAGTGTCGCCCATCGCCTCGACCAGTCGCTCGTCACCCGGCGTGCCCCCGGCGTTGATCACAACCACCCCCCCAGGCTTCAGGCGATCGTGTACGGTGCGGAAGAACTCCTGAGTCGCCAGGTGGAACGGGATATACGGCTGGCGGTACGCGTCGATTGCTATGACATCGTACTGCTTCTGCGTCGTCAGCAGAAACTGACGGCCGTCCGCCACAATGGCGTTCAGGTTTGGATCGTTCATGTCGAAGTACTTGCGCCCGACCTCGACGATCTGGCCGTCAATCTCAATTCCATCGGTCTTCGCCTCGGGATATACCTCGTTGTACATATGTGGCATGGTGCCCGCCGCGAGACCCACGACGGCTACGTCCTTCACAGGCGTGCTGATACCCTCAGGACGAAAGAGCGGTGCCAGCAGGAAGTAATCCCATGGACCACCGGTGAGGAGCACATCCGGATGATACAGCGAGTGAACCGCTTGTCCCTCATTGAGAATCAGCTTGCGCCACCCCTGGTCTTCGGTGACCTGGATATAGTTGTACGCCGACTCGTCCTCATACAGCAGGGTGTCACCCGCTTCCGCCGCTCGGATGCTACCACCCTGGAACGCGAGCACGAGTAGTACCGCCACGCCCAGCATCGCCGCGTATGGTACCGCGCGCCGGACCCCGACCTCGGCGGCGAGCCCGGCGAGGGAGACGGTGAGCAGTGCAATGCCAAACACCCAGATGCTGGCGCGCGTGCCGATTTCGGGCTGGAGCAACAGTACAGAAGCGAACGTGCCGAAAATCGAGCCGACGGTGCTCAGGGCGTACATGCCGCCCGCCGAGGTGCCGGCACTTGCGACGCTCTGGACGCGCAATCGGATCGCCCAGGGTGAAACGCAGCCCAGGAGAGTCAGGGGCACGGAAAAGAGTAGGATAATAGCGAACAGTGAGCCGAAGAACGCGCTCTGCGAGAACTCCGTGAAGCCGCGGGAGGACCACAGCAGGAACGGGCGAGCCAGTATGGGTACTAAGACGATCGAAAAGCCCGCCCAGGCGGTCAGCTTATACAGTGCCGCATGGGCGGGATACCGGTCGGCCAGTCTGCCGCCGACGGTGTAACCAACTGTGAGGTAGATGAGCACGAGCCCAATGAGCGCGGCCCAGATCAGCAGCGATGTACCGAAGTAGGGCGCAAGCAAGCGCGACGCGCCCATCTCCGTTGACATAACAGTTGCACCCGACAAGAAGGCGATGACGAGGAGCAGGGGATCACGCGGGGTTCTCAATAAGATACCGGCCTTCTAGGAATCACTCGAGGATGGGTACTCCTCGATTATACCTGAGCCGGTGTCTGCTCCTCGGTTCCGCTCGTGCTCGTGGTCGCGCCGCCCTGCTCACCAGAGCGCTGTGCCGGGGAGTTGCGTCCGGTGCCGGAGCGATCCTTCATCTTGAGCTTGCCATCGAAGTATCCGCCTTCCTGCACGACGAGCAGATCGGTGTTGATCTCACCCGTAACCACGCCGGAGGGGGTTATCTCGAAGCGCCGGCGGCATTGGACTTTGCCGTTGTAACGACCTGCGACTGTAATATCCTCAGCCGTCATGTCCGCCATGACCTGCGCCTGATCCTCGATCAGGATGTGCCCCTTGGACTCGATCGAGCCCTCAACGCGCCCCTGGACACGCACACCGCGCTCGGAGCGGTAGTTGCCGTTGAAGAAGTCTTCCGCGCCGATGATGCTTTCTTCGCCCGTGGTCGCTGCGCGCTGGGTCTGCGGCCGCCACTCCTCATTTGTCTGTCGCATAGGCCTCCATGCCAGCCCGCCGGGGCTGATATTCGCGTTGGTGGTACCGCCGTCCTGTGCGGTAACTGCAGCGCTCGAGCTTTCGGTCGTTGCCGCTTCGGTGTTGGACTCTTCCGTGGCCACTTCGTTGGCCTTGAGGTCTCTACGACGTAGCATTGTGGCGGTGCCTCCTTTTTGAATACCTGCGTAATGTACCCGGAAACGTGTCGGACAAACAACTTCCGATAATAACCATTATGTAATTCAACCGCTGTATCGCCGGTCCGGTCTGCGCCCCATCGCGCACAACAACTCGTACGCAATTGTGCCCGCTCGCTGCGACAACTCCTCGGCGCTTACTCGCTCTGCACCCTGGCTGCCGAGCAACACCGCCTCCGCACCGACCACGAGCTCCAGATCACCGGGTAAGCCGACGACGAGACTATCCATACAAACGTGCCCGAGCACACGGCATCGCCGCCCGGCCAGCAACACCTCACCCGTGCCACCAAGCGACCGCATATAGCCATCGGCGTAACCGCACGTAATTACCGCCGCTGCCATCCTGGTCGCGGCCCGGTAATGTTGCCCGTAGGATACCCCTTCCCCCTCCTGAACGTCAAGTACACGTCCAACCTCAGCCTTCAGGCTCATGACAGGGTGCAAGTCAAGCGTGCTCCCTTCCGAGGGCTGCACTCCGTACAGTGCTATCCCCGCCCGCACCGCGTCCCAGGGCGGCTCGCGACCGTTGATCGCGGCCGCACTGTTCGCCGCGTGGACCAGCGGCGGTCGGAGCCCGCGGAGCTCCAGCGCGTGTACCACATCCGCGAACCGTGCGGCCTGCTGCGCATACAGTGCGGAGTCGTCCTCGTCAGCCGTGGCGTAGTGCGTGTACACCCCTTCGAGGCACACGCCCGGTAGTGCGGTTACTCTCGCCGCAAACGCCACTGCCTCTTCGGGCATGACGCCGTAGCGATGCATACCCGTGTCGACCTTCAGGTGCAGGCGCGCGTCGCGGCCGGTGGCCATGCCCAGCGATGAGAGCGCCAGCGCCGTTTGCAGGCCGGATACGGTGATCGCGAGGTCGTGCTCGAGCGCGGTGGATAGTTCCCGGATTGGCGTGTAACTCTGCACGAGTATTGGAGCGGTGATTCCAGCATCACGCAAAGCGACGCCCTCACGCACTCGGGCGACCGCAAGACCCCACGCCCCGGCCTCCAGTGCCGCGCGCGAAACCGGCACCGCGCCGTGCCCGTACGCGTCCGCTTTCACGACAGCCATCAGCTTGGAGCCCGATGGTGCAATTGCAAGCAGCACTCGAACGTTGTGCCGTACGGCCACGAGATCCACATCCACCCACGCGGGACCACAGGGCTGGGCATCGAGCGGCATGGCGCCTTCGTCGGTCAGGCTAGCGGCCACGCGGCTTCCGCGCCTCCGGGAGCGCATCAATGAGATCAGACGCTCGGACCGTGTCACGGCCGAACCGTTCCGCCGCGATGTGCGCGGCACGGGAGCCCAACACCAGAGCGGATCGCGCCGCCGCGGCGGGCTCCAGGCCGAGCGAGAGGAGAAAACCGCAGAGTCCAGCGAGCACGTCGCCCGTGCCGGCGGTCCCCAGTTCGGGATGTGCCTCGATCATCACCTCCACCCGCCCATCCGGACTGGCAATAACAGGATAGCTGCCCTTCAGGAGAACGGTCTTGCCCCACCGTTGCGCCGCCGCAGTCGCCACTTCGATCCGTTCGGCCTCGACCTCGGCGACGGATTTATCCACCAACCGTGCCATCTCACCGGGATGGGGGGTCAGGAGCGCGACTGAAGCCGCGCTCTCCCACCAGGTATCTGCCGACGCAAGCGCGAACAGCCCGTCGCCATCGACCACCGTGGACGGGGCGATCTTTCCCGGATCCGACCCTTCGTCGTCCGCGGTCTCCTGGTGCGGGACGACCGTGTTGTTGAATCCGACCGGCCTGCGCTGTGCCACAGCTGGTGCTCGTTCATCCACCCGGAAGCCGACAACGCGGCGCTGCACCGGCGCCGAGACCCCCATTAGCCCCAGTACGAAGCGCACTGTTGCATCTTCTCGGTGCACGCCATTGCCGAGTACGAGCGCCTTGTAGTCCGCGACCCCGTCCAGGGCATCCGTGACCGCGGCCTCACCGAGCGTCCCCATCTCCGCCTCGGGTAGGGGCAGCAGCGTCTGTTCCAGCAGGCGCGAGGCGATCACGCCGAGCATGGATCGCGGGAAGCCGACGGTCACATACCCCGCGCCTGCCCGGTGTGCGGCGAGAGCGGCCAGGACGGGTGCGCCGGGATAGCGCAAGCTGCCACCGATGACCATGACACGGCCGTTGTCGTTCTTATGCGATCCGGGCAGCCGTGGCGGCAGCACCAGATCCCCTTTGCTGTCGAAACCGACTACAACTCCAGCAGTATCGGCGATTTTGTCCAGCCCTATGGGTTCGTGGATGATGTGTCCGGTCGCGCTGGGTCCGCCGCCGACGTATAGCCCGATCTTGGGCAAGCCGAGCGTGATCGTGGTGTCCGCGTGGAGAGCCACGCCCATGATCTCGCCGGTGTCCGAATTCAGGCCACTTGGTATATCGAGCGCAACAACCGCAAGGTCGTCCTTTCCAGGACGTCGTCGCTCCCGTTCAGCCTGTACGGCGCGCAGGATCGCCGCTGGCTCACCCTCTACCGGGCGCGCCAGGCCGATCCCAAACAGCCCGTCGAGCACCGTCCGCGCACGCGCCAGGTCGGAGGCGAGCCGGGACTGATCGAACGGCGCTGGACAGTCACTGCGGTTCCAGCAGTGCAACAGACTCTCCGACCCGGCTGCTTCCAGGAGTCGATGGACCTTGAGCGCGTCCATGCCGTTATTGCCGGGTCCAGCGATTACGATGGTCGGCGCCGAGGCGGCCACTTCCGCCACGTGTCCGTAGACCGCGCGTGACGCCCGGTCCGTCAGCTCATCCTCCGTGACTCCGCGGTCGAACTCCATCGCCTCGACAGCACGCATCTGCTCTGCGGTGACCAGTGGGATCATGATGCCTCCTGCTTCCGGTGCCGTGGTGCGAGTGCGACGACACTCGCGATCGCAGTATCGCGCGAATGGGTCAGGCTGATCTCCCACACCTCAATCCCGAGTGCATTGGCCCGAGCCTCGCCGCGCCCGCAGAGCGTGAGCGTTGGCTTTCCACGTCGATCGGGTAGGACTTCAATGTCTTTCCAGCTCACCCCCCGGATGCCGGTACCCAGCGCCTTCATCACCGCCTCTTTGGCGGCAAAGCGCGCGGCAAGGGACATCGGGCGCGTGGCATATCGCTGCCGCTCGGCTGGCGTATAGATACGCTCCAGGAAGCGGTCTCCCCAACGGTCGAGCGCGGCGACGATCCGCGGCACCTCGACGATGTCGATCCCACAGTACGGTCGGCAGCATACTTCGTCCATGGCGTTCTCCTGCCTTCGGCTCATGAAGCGCGATTCGTTCGCCTTGTCTCGCGCTCTGGTCAGGCGGTGCGTTGGTCACGCGCTCGCCGCCCGGCCCGCAGAGCCTCGTGGTTTCGTGCGCGCGCCTCCGGGTCCGTCGGACGGTACCCGTCCAGAAACGTGTTCTTGTACTCGGCATACCGGTTCTGCAAGATCGCCGCCCTCGCCCCTTCGACGAGACGGATGAGGAAGCGAACGTTGTGGATTGTAGCAAGCGTATAGGCCAGCAACTCCTCGGTGCGAAATAGGTGGTGCAGGTACGCCCGCGTGAATGTGCGGCAGGTATAGCAGTCGCACCCGTCCTCGACTGGAGCAAAGTCGCGCGCAAACTGGCCGTTGCGGATGTTGAGACGGCCGTACGACGTGAGCAGCGAGCCGTTGCGCGCGTTGCGCGTAGGCAGTACGCAGTCGAACATATCGACGCCCGCCTCGATGCTGTTGAGCAGGTCCTCGGGCGCGCCAACACCCATCAGATAGCGCGGTTTCCCGGCCGGCAGGTACGGCATGACCGCCTCCAACGCTTCCCGCATCAGACCCTTCTCCTCACCGACGCTTAGCCCGCCGATAGCGTAGCCGGGCAGGTCGAGGCCCGCAAGGTACTGTGCGCTCCAGCGGCGCAGGTCTGGCCACACCCCTCCCTGCACGATCCCGAACAGCGCCTGATTTGGCTGCTGGTGTGCCGCGAGACATCGTTCAGCCCAGGCGTGGGTTCGCTCTGCGGCGGCTTTCACATACTCCTTTTCCGCGGGATACGGCGCGCACTCGTCGAACGCCATCACGATGTCGGCGCCAAGCTGCTGCTGAAGGCGCATGACGGACTCAGGGGTAAAGAAATGCTCGCTGCCATCGATGTGGCTGCGAAACCGGACGCCATCCGCGGTGACTTCCCTGCGGCCCGCAAGGCTGAAGACCTGGAAGCCCCCGCTGTCCGTCAGGATCGGGAGCCCCCATTGCATGAACGAGTGCAGCCCTCCCGCTTCTGCTACGATCTCGGCGCCGGGGCGCAGGTGCAAGTGATACGTGTTGGCTAGCACGATACGTGCGTTCACCTCGATCAGGTCGCGTGGCGCTAGAGATTTGACAGTGGCTCGTGTACCGACTGGCATGAACACCGGAGTTGGTATCGGCCCGTGCGGTGTAGTCACAATGCCCGCCCGCGCGTTACCAGACATTCCCTCTACGGTGTATGTGACTGGTGGGTTTCTTATGGGATATGTCATATAATCATCATCGCATCACCAAACGAGTAGAATCGGTACCCACGATGAACTGCCTCGTCATATATCGTGCGCCAGTCGTTGCGGGCAAGCAGCGATGCTACGAGCATGAGCAGCGTCGAGCGCGGCAGATGGAAGTTTGTGATCAGGCCATCCACCATCTGCCACTCATACCCTGGCCGGATGTACAGGTCCGTCTCGGCCCACCTGCCTGCGCTTTCCGGCTGCGCGGCGACGGCTTCGAGCGACCGCGCGGACGTAGTTCCTACGGCGATTACCCGCCCACCATGCCGCCGCATCGTCCGGAGCTCAGCGGGTAGCTGGGCGGGCACCAGGTAGCGCTCCGCGTGCATAACGTGTTCGTCGAGCCGCTCGGTCTGGACGGGTTTGAATGTCCCAGCGCCGACGTGCAGCGTGATATACCGAAATTGCACCCCCATCCTCTGCAACGATTCAAAGAGCTCGGGCGTGAAGTGCACCCCCGCCCTCGGGGCGGCAAACCCGCCCGCCACTCGGGCGTCAAACGGCTGATACCCCTCCGGGGTGCCCGTTTACTACAGGATAAACGGTGGGAGCGGAACCTGCGCCTGCGCCGCCCGGTCACTCTCAACGGCCGGCGGCACCGTGATCCTCACCGTCCCAAGCTCGGTTCGGTCAACAAAGGTGACCGCCGCACCGGAGTCGAGCCGTAGCCGCTCCCCCGGAACCAGCCGCCTGGCCGGTTGCGCCATCGCCTCCCATTCGCCCGCACCGGTGGGCCTGAGCAGCAGCAACTCGACGCGCCCGCCGCTCGCCTCGCGGCGGGCGTGCATTCGGGCGTGGAGCACGCGCGTGTCATTGAAGACGAGCACGTCGCCCGGACGCAAGAAGGTTGGCAGGTCCCGAAACGTCCGGTGCGTACGCGCGCCGTCGCCCCGAGAGACGACCATCAGCCTTGAGGCGTCGCGCTCGCCCGCCGGTCCCTGCGCAATCAGGTCGGAGGGAAGCTCGTAATCGTACTCGTGGAGGGACAACCCTAGCGGCTCAGCAGGCGAAAAACAACGTTGGCGATGATGGTCAGCAGCACGCTGAGGAGCAGGCCTGTGGCAATCGGGATGTACACACTCATCCCGCCTCGCTCCCAGCGGAAGTCACCAGGTAGCCGGCCCAAGGGGAGCGACGACCCAAAGAAGGTCAGCAAGAGTCCGACGACGAGCAGCGTGACTCCAGCGAAGACCAGGAGCCGCCCGATCTCACTCATCTTCGTCCGCATCCCACAGCGGTACTTGCTGCTCCGGCCCCGATGCCTCGGGATAGACGACTCCCAGATGTGCGTACGCCTTGCGCGTGGCGATCCGCCCCCGAGGAGTGCGCTGGATGAACCCCAGCAGCAACAGGTACGGCTCGTACACGTCCATCACCGTATCCGCCTCCTCGCTCGTCGACGCGGCGAGCGTGTCAAGACCGACGGGACCACCGTCGAAGTTCTCGATGATCGAGTGCAGCAACCGTCGATCGATCTCGTCCAGGCCCAGCTCGTCCACACCCTGCCGGCTAAGCGCTTCGCGTGCCGTCTCCAAATCGATCAGTTTGTCCGCGCGCACCTGCGCGTAGTCACGCACGCGACGTAGCAACCGGTTCGCGATTCGCGGTGTTCCCCTACTCCGGCTCGCGATCTCGTGCGCACCTTCTTGTGTTATGTCGATTTCCAAGATTCCTGCCGCCCGGACGATAATCTCCTTCATCGAGGGGATCTCCTGGTACTCAAGCCGGAAGGTGTCCCCAAAGCGGTCGCGCAAGGGCGAGCTGAGCAGGCGCAGGACGTGTTGTGGCGCCCACCAAGGTAAACGGCGGCATACTGAGGCGGAGCGTCCGCGCGCTGGGTCCCTTACCTACCACGATGTCGAGAGCGAAGTCCTCCATCGCTGGATACAGCACTTCTTCCACGGCACGGTTCAGACGGTGAATCTCGTCGATAAACAGGATGTCGTTCTTGCGCAGGTTGGTGAGGATGGAGGCAAGGTCGCCGGGCCGCTCGATCGCCGGGCCGGACGTGACGCGGATGTTCACGCCCATCTCAATAGCGATGATATTCGCGAGCGTGGTCTTGCCGAGGCCTGGCGGCCCATAGAGCAGCACGTGATCCAGGCACTCCTCGCGTGCCTTCGCGGCCTCGATAAAGACGCGGACACGGTCCTTGATCTTATCTTGCCCGATGTATTCCGACAGCCTACGAGGACGCAGGCTTAGTTCCTGTCCATCCTCCTGCAACTGTTCCTCCGGACCGACAACGCGTTCCGCCACCATCTATCCACTCCTACTGCTCGCCAATTATACCAGCGAGTTCGTTCGGTTTACGCCACCGGCGCGAGAGCGAAGCGTAAGACGAGTGGAGAACAGGATGTCGAGAAGCAACAACCACGGCTCGAGAAATGCCTGCGTCAGTGGGAACGTGCTCGTTGACCGGCCGGGTGGCGGCACATAGCTCTGGTCCGAGGTGCAAGTGTCTAGCGGCTGGCGTCGGCGCGACCGCCAAGCAGGCCGAGGCTGCCAGGACCGGGGGGCTCGATCTGCAATGTGTACTCCGAGTCCTGCGTTGTAGTCGAAGCCGCGCCACCGACAATCACCACCGGCGCATTGCCCGCGCCCCGTTCGAACGTCGCGTACGCCTGACCATCCGCGCCAACCGGTATCTCAACGTACGTTCCAGCGTTATCCGGATCGAGCACGAGCAGGCGATATCGTCCCGGCACGTAGTTGTTGGACCGTACCCAACCCTCGGCACGCCATCCATTTACCGTCTCAGAGTCGTCCGAAAGACCGATCTCCGGGATGCGGACACCGTCAACGACGATGCCCTGCGCGTTATAGCCGTCGTCCGTCACGTACTCTATTCGGAGCAGCACTTGCTTCCCCGCGTAGGCGGCGATGTCGAACCGCTCCGTCACCCAGCCACCGCTTGCACCGGTCAGGCCGTTGCCGAGGTTGTTGCCGTTCGGATTGCTGTTCGTTGTGCGGTCACCCTTCAGCGTTTGCCATGTGTCGCCAGCGTTGTCCGAGATCGCGACGTACGCATAGTCGTAGTCTGTCTCGATGTCATACCACAGATCTAGCTCAAGCGTTGCGGCGCGCGCCGATCGAAGATCGAGCTCGCGAGTGAGGGTCGAGTCGATGAGATCGCCCCGATTACTGTACCACTGAAATTTGCCACTGTTCGGGGTATTACTGACCAACGGCACCCGCGGCGTGCCGCGAAATCGCAGGGTGAACGCTTCGTTTGCCTGTCGTGCGTAGTAGTCTGCACCCCACTGACGTACGTTCGTCGTCGTCCGGTAAGTGAGCGGAGCCGGAGTGGTTGCCACGGGAGTCATCCGGCGGTTGTACGCGAGATCACCATCGCCCTGCCGAGCCAGCACATTCGCCGCGAGCCAGTCCGCGTACACGCGCGAAAACGAGGGCGCATCCGCACGCTTTTTCAGTGCCTGTTCCACCGCGTCCAGCCCCGTTCCCTCAGCGCGAATAAGATCTGCCATCATCTGCGGTCCGAAGCGGGCGGCGAGATAGGACATGAACCGAAACGACTGACCATAGTGCTCGATTGACGCACTAGGCTGATCCGACCACGTATTGAGCTGGGTATCCGGCTGCGCGGCAAACGCAGCTTCGAGACCCGTGCCGAAGCCGTTCACTTCCTCGGCGTACTCGGCCATGCCCTCATTCAGCCATACGGCCTGGCTGGCGTGCTCGTTCCAGTGGATCATGTGCTGAAACTCGTGCGCCATCGTCGCATCGAAGCGGTCGTCGCCTGGTGTGGCGTCGATATAGATCATCTCGTGCTGATTGCTGTACTGATTGATCTCACGCGGATACTCATCGGCGCTGGAATAGTAGCCACCAGCACCCGGCGTACTCGCGACGAGCACGACAACACGCGGATCGTCATCGACTCCCGGCCGCCACTCCGTGCCGAACACTTCGCGGTTACGTGCAGCGGTCGCATCGAACCGGGTAGCCGCCTGCTCCAGCGCCGCCTGGTCGTAGGCACGGCCATCCTCGATCCACCAGTACGCTTCCCGGGAGACGTGCCGCAAGGTCGCGGGCCGGCGGGTGTACTCATTCGTCTCCAGGTTGCCAACCCAGAAGCGCTCCGTGGTTCCTACGGCCCAGCCTTCGGTGTTGCCGGCAGTACGCCGCAGATTTTCCGCCTGCATCCCACGGAGCCGCGGAACCAGGGTATAGAGGTCACGTGGCGGCAAGGCGGTCCGCCGAAGAAGTTGCTCCGTGCGATAGTCCTCGTCGCTGGCCACCGGAGCGGACGCCGCGGACTGGGGCTGCACCGACGCGTCCGTCGAGAGGAACAAAGCTATGGCGATGAGCAGTACGGGAAGTCTGAACATTCGGTTCCCCACGCTGGCGCCACGCCGCTTCGAGTGCCCCATAGCAGCCATTCTTCCGGCCCGGTCAATAAACACAGGGACGGCATCCGTGCGCCGTCCCTGTGTGGTCGGGGTGAGAGGATTCGAACCTCCGACCTCACGGACCCGAACCGTGCGCGCTACCGGGCTGCGCCACACCCCGTCCGACCAGGAGTTAGGATAGCACACGGCGCGGACCCTCATCAAACCCGCACATCGATTGTGTCCGGGTGCTTCGCCGCCCCATGGACGCTTTGTTATACTCGTGCCGGTCGCTGGCATCGTAGCTCAGGGAATAGAGCAGCGGTTTCCTAAACCGCCCAGAGGATGACAACCATAGCAGCTACGCAGATTTGGAGCGTTTATTGGCCGCCTACAAGTAACAGATGCAGACCGTAGCCACATTTCGATTGAACCCCTCCGATAGGACCGTCGGAGGGTTCTTTATGTAGGATATCGAGCAGTGCTGCGAGGAGGCGATGGCTGACCGTGCCCCTTTTCGGACTACACCTAGCAGGTCTATAATGCCAACCACACTGTAATAGCTAATGGGGAAGCTATGACCTTGCGTACAGGATTGATGCGCTTTCTCGGAAAGGACAAAGGAGAGCCTCCGGTCTGGTGGGCGGTCCTCGTCGGAATGGGTAGCAATGGGCTCTGGGCAGGGCTATTCGGGGATAATCCGTCGAGCCTTGATGCTGGCCTCAGTGCAGGCGCTATCCTTCTCGCGGTGGTTTGGATAGTCTGGCTTGTGGGGTTCAAAAAAGTTTGCAGTACTTGGCGATCGTAGTAATAGCAGCCGCTGCAGTTGCGTTACTGCTCGCTGGACTTGACCGGCTAGGCTTGTCTTGGTTGCCGGTTGTAGTCACGGCCATCATGTTCTTCACCGGTATCATCATTGCCATCTTTGCGGTCTTCGAGTGGCTCGCGTCTCTTATGGGGTAGGACGTGTTAGAGAGAACCGCAATCCGGCCGTATATACCATGCGCGTCATCGAGTCTTACGGGTTCGAGCCCTTCCGAAACTCAGCTTCCAACCGATTGTGGGAGAGAACCGACTTTCCAGTGGACGCATCCTGAGCACACACGTAGGGAAGAAGACCGCGGAGGGCGAACAGCGCCACGCATACGCTGAAGACACGCTTCTGAAGGCGGGCAGCTTTTTATGCTTTTGACTGCTCGCCCTGCCGTCTTATTTTCGGTCAAATGCCCCACTTTGCATCTCCGAGAGAAGCACATAGACACCCTTGGCACGTCGCTCATCGGTACAGATTCCTTCAGCAGTGAGGTAGACCAGTCTGAACAGCAGAGCCTGATGCTTTGGGGCTTAGACTTGCGAGTGGGGTGCCGCCGAAGGCAGCTACAGATTGTCAGGATTCTGTCGTCTCCTATACTGCTTGAGGGCGTGCACCCTAAAGTGAGAGCGCGGCTCTTCAGTCAATACCCGCTCTCGGTATCCGCCATCTCTCGACTGGAGCAGCTCATAACGAGCATCCACGTATAGATACTGGTGAGATGCCGCGATCACATGATGGTCAGCGCACTATACAACTCCACTGGACACCTACAGCCACATTCTACCTAACATGGGCTGCGAGTATGCGGCGGTGCCCGGTCCTGCCTTCAAGCGTATGTCCCTCTTCGGATAGTGATTGCAGTCGAATTGCAGACCAGGGGCATTTGGTCATGGTCGGGGCGGAGCTTGCGATAGGTTAAGGCTAGATACTACAATGGCTTTCTCGGTCGCTGGCCTCGTAGCTCAGGGGATAGAGCAGCGGTTTCCTAAACCGCGTGTCGGGGGTTCGAGTCCCTCCGGGGCCGCCAGCAGAAGTCCACGGCGCGCCACTTCCTTCCCACACAGACGCCCCTCCGCCTATCTGGCTGGAGGGGCGTTTTGGTGCCTTTTACCAAAGATTGGGCACAGGGAACGAGGTTCAAGTCCACTGCCTGCCGGAGCACCCGGTGCAGGGTCGTAGTCCCATGGTGGTCGGTATGCGACGAGAGCCCTCGGTCAGGATGTCACTGGTTCTGCAAGTATGCCAGTTGGAGATTCCCGTAAAGGTTGGGATCACCGGGAACACCAGGCTCTACTCGTACCCGCTGCGCTCCCTGTCGCGCCCTAGAGCCTCGGCCTCGCGCTGGATATCCTGCCGGCTGTAGCGGTCGCCCTGCTCCGTACGGACCATCCTGATCCGCCCCGCCTCCGCGAGCTGCACGACCATCGCTGGTGAGGCGTCTAACGCTATTGCAGCCGATATCCGGTCCATCGACATGTCGGCCGCCTCGTCCTCGGGGTTCGGGGCAGCGGTCGTGGCGTACATTCGGACGGCCTCTTCGAGCACCTCGTCGTCCGTCATGTCGAGCCGCTCGGCCAGTTCCCTGAGCAACTGCTCAGTCTCGTCGGACAGCACGTGACCGAATCGGAAATCAGCCATGTATTTATCTCCCTGTCGTCTCAGACCTTTGTTTCCGCTTTCTTGTATAGAGTAGAAATTAGGGTCATGTCAAAGTCAGAGCCAATCGTGCAAACTTCGCTCGAGAACCACCCAGGAGGACATTTCACGATGGACGGGTGTCATTATAGGAGTTTGGCGGCGGCGCTGTCTGATGTACCGGACCCGAACGCGAGGCACGGGGTGAGGTACCGGTGGGGCTGTTGCTAGCTCCGATAGGCGCCGCGGTGGTCTCTGAGCAGAAGCACGCCAGAGCGATAGCGCAACGGGTCATGGAGCACTCCCAGGTGCTAAGCGAGGAGCTTATTGTGCCGGATAGGAACCTGCCGAGCGAGTCCACGCTGCGCAGGGGGTTGTTCTTGGTTAATACAGAGAGGATGACCTACGCCGTCACCAATCTGGGGCCGCAGCGGGCGGGCCAGGCAAATATGGAGGGATTATGGCGGGGTACTGGGGATAGAGAACCGAGTGCATCGCCTCCAGGACGTGACAGTGGGCGATGCCGCGCGGGTGGGCGCACACCGGGAGTACCCCGCAGGCGATGACGGCGATCAGGAACGCCCTCAGCGCCCTCCTGCGTGACCTGGGCTGGAGGAACATCGCCGACACGCTCAGGCATTACAATACACACCCGAAGAGGATCTTAGCACTTCGCGATTCACCACCATGTGGACTACGACATGAACCTGTATGTCGGTGCGGTGGCCGACGACTAACGCTCCATACTTGCTACACTACGGGAGCCAGCAGCAGGTAGCGGGGTCTGCGTCCGGCGGGCTTGCGTGTCTCGAGCCGGTCACCGATCGTTTGCTTCTTTCACCTTCGGTAATACAAAGGGGTCCTTGTGCAGAATAACTCCATTGTGCCGCGCAGCGTCATGGTCGTGGTTGCCCACCCGGACGACATGGAGTTCACCTGCGGCGGCACAGTAGCCAAATGGGCGGACGCCGGTTCGCAGGTCCACCTCGTGGTGGCAACAAGCGGCGATAAGGGTACGAAGGATCGGGCCGAGTCGCCCCATGCGATCGCCGAGTTGCGGGAAACGGAGCAGCAGCGTGCGGCGGACATGCTGGGCGTCGCGGACGTCACCTTTCTCCGCCACCGCGACGGCGAGCTTGAAGTCTCCATGGCGTTTCGAAATCAGGTGAGCGCCCTCATCCGCAAGTTCGAGCCTGAGGCACTGGTCACGCACGATCCGTGGCGCTCATACCAAATTCACCCCGACCATCGAGCCATCGGGACCGTCAGTGTCGACGCGATCGTCGCCGCCCGTGATCACCTCTATGTGCCCGAGCAGCTTGTCGCCGGACTTGAGCCGCACCACACGACCCATGTCTTCCTCTTCAGCACTGACGCTCCTGATCACCTGGAGGACGTCAGCGACTTCATGGATAAGAAAATGGGCTCGCTTGCCTGCCACGCCAGCCAGCTCGGACACCTGCCGAACTGGCAGGATCGCGTCATACAGTGGGCGGAACTTACCGGGGAGCGCATTGGTGTGCAGTACGCGGAGGCGTTCAAGCACATCGAGCTACTCTGAACCGGTCACTGCCCTCTCAGGAGGCAACGATCCTGACACGGTAGATTCTCATTCCACCGGTTTCCGACGCAGCATTCGCCTGCCGCTCCATAACAGGACCGATGTATAGATCATCCCTATGGGGTTCCGCCGCGAGAACCACAGAAAGAGCGCGCCGGGGTCAATCAGCCAGATCTCCCCTTCATCCGTGACGAACAGGTTATTGGACCGACGAAGGTCGTGCATGCCCCATCGCGGTGGACCGCCGATCACGTCCGGGAGCCACCCGAATTGCCGACCGAAATGCTCTATCGCACGAACGGTGCGTACCAGCTCCGCATGCACCGGCGGTTGATACAGCTCATTATCCGGCACCTGGGACAACAGCCGACCCCGAAGCCGCGCCTGCAGGATCACACTCACGGGCCGATCATCCCGCCGGTTCATTCGAACATGGTACGTTGCCGGAACCCGGAGGTGACGAGCCGAGGCCTCGTGCTCCTTTCTGTTCTGCCGCAGCCAACTCAGAGGCTGCTGCAGTGGCCCGTATGGTTTGGCGACCTTTACGACCACCTCGTCCTCGACCACGTGAACCTCGTTAAAGAAACCCGATCCCAGGACGAACTGTGCCTCCGCCCGCAGGCCGACGAGGTCACCGCGCGTGAGGATTTGCTTCGGCATTAGCGCGCGCCCTTGTTGCCATCAGCGCGATGACGAACGGGCAACGGGTCGTCCTGCACTATTGTTCCAGACCTCTAAGGGCCTCCAGAGCCGCCGCCTGCTCTGCCTCCGCTTTGCTC
>JAUJMR010000002.1:7700-11715 GCA_030446765.1 Chloroflexia bacterium | reverse complement strand
GCGCCGAGCAGTGCCTCGAACGCGTTGGCGACCGCTGAGTCGAGCCGATGCGTACCCGCCGCACGCGCACCTTTGCCAAGGCGCAGCACACTGCCAAGGTCCAGCGCTCTCGCAACGTCCGCGAGCGTTCGCTTGTTCACCGCGCTGGCCCGCATACGGGTCAGCTCACCCTCTGACGCCATGACCCTTTCGCGGTACAGCCGTTCCGCGACAAGAAAGCTCAACACCGCGTCCCCGAGGAACTCCATTCGCTCGTTCGTGACGACATATGCCTTACTCTCATTGGCATGCGAGGCGTGCGTGAGAGCGGTCTCGAGCAGTTGAGGATCAAGGAACGTATATCCGATTTGTACCTGCAAGGCTGCCAGTGCGGCGGCTCGTCGCGTCATACTTGTGTATCGAGCGCGCTACTGGTTCTCGCGCTTCGGATCGTCGATGTCCAGGTTGTTGATGAATTCGCGGAACACCGACAGCCGCTCATTATCGATCGGCTCAGTCTGCTGCTCAGCCACCGTTTCGGGCTCTTCGTTCTCCTCACCGGGCAGGGTGAAGCCTGCCTGTTCCAGCACATGGTCCTCTACGAAAATCGGGCACTGGGCACGGACCGCCAATGCAATAGCATCACTGGAGCGCGCATCGATCTGCAGTCGCTTGCCATCCTGGTCTACCTCGATCACCGCGAAGAAGATGCTGTCCTTCAAGTCGTTGATTATCGCCCGGTGTATCGTACCCCCCATCTCAAGGATTGCGGAGCGCAGCAAATCGTGGGTCAGTGGGCGGCTCACCTCGTCGCCACGAAGCACGATCGCGATAGCGTGAGCAACATCGGGACCGATCCAGATGGGGACGACTCTCGGACCAGTCAACTCTTTGAGTATGACAACGTGTTGGTCGTTGACGACATTGATGCGAACTGCTTCGATAACTGCTTCTACCACGTTGCCACTCCTCCGAGGCGAGATCCCTCTGCGTTCTGGGTTAATTGGAGCAGGCGGCTTGCCACGTTCGCTAGCGCCAGGTCAGCGGGAGCAGGATGGTTCCTGGTATACCACCCACTTCACTCACCGGCCAGTACGTGACCGTCGCCTTGCCAACGACTTTCCGCATTTCCACGAGTCCCCAAGCACGAGAATCGCTGCTACCCGACCGATTATCACCGAGCACAAACAACCTGCCCGGCGGCACGGGCCACTCGGTCTTGCTGGAAATAAACGCATCCGTGGGTGTCTGCCCTATGTACGGTTCCTTTAGGCGTTCTCCGTTCACGAAGACGGCCTGATCACGGATCTCGACCAAGTCCCCTGGCACCCCGATGACGCGCTTGATATAGTCGCGTCCCAGATCCTGCGGGGCTTCAAACACGATCACCTCTCCCCTCTCGGGTGGATGAAACAGATAGCGCTCGCCAGTGCCATCAGAGCCTCCCTGGGCCAGGCTGGCGAGCGGCGAGGCCTCATCGACCTTCCAGTACACTGCCTTGTTCACCAGGAGCAACTCATCCGACCGCAGACTTGGCATCATGCTCTCGCCATCCACGCGGTACGACTGGACAACACCGCGGACCGCGAAGAAGATTAACACCGTCAACAGGAGGGTCTCCACGAGCTCTCGCTCCCAGGAGTGTCTCCACGATTTCGTACGGTGTACTGGGTGCGCAGCAGGAGCAGATTCGGAAGCAGCTGCGGTATCCGTCTGTTCGTGCCTCAACTCGTTGCACCTCGGCTTGCTCGTGCTCGTCTATCGCGTATTATAGCCCAAGCCCTGCACGCTCGACCGCTGAATCGACTAGAACAATAGCTGAACGACAGAAACTCTTCGTGAAGCGCGACACACAGTCAAGCTCGCCAGGCAAATCACGAGATCGCAGACATGAAAGAAGCGGACGACCTATCGGCCGTCCGATTCTTCATACCTGATTTTTGATACCCGTTATGCCTTGAGCTCCGGTGGCGGGGGATTATCATCGTCACGACTGCGTCCCGAAATGCTTTCCTTGAACTCGTGGATACCCTTACCAAGGCCAGAACCGACCTCGGGCAGTTTGCCAACACCAAACACGAGCATGACTAACACCAGGATGATAATCAGTTCTGTCGGTCCCAATCCAAACACGAGAAACCTCCTCTGCATCCGAATGCGGATGCGAACCTATACTTACGCGGTAACGGCGGCGCTGAAGACAGCAACGACGACAAACAACACCGCCAGCACTATCGTCAACTGAAACAGCGTCTTCTCGAGACCCCTGCGCGTATGGTAAATGGAGCCCGAATCACCCCCCATCGCTCCACTGAAGCTGCTGCCTTTCGTCTGAAACAGGATCACGACGATGAGCAACACGGAGAGTATGATCTGTCCGATTTCCGCGGGCTGTTGCAACTTCTGATTCCTTCCCCTTGGTCGGATTATAGCAACGCACCGGGTGTAGCGCAACTAATATGCTGCGGTCGACGCCTGCTCAACCAGCGTGGCGAACTTTCGCGCATCGAGACTCACACCGCCTACGAGACCGCCATCAATGTCGGGCTGTGCGACGAAACCGGGGAAATTCTCCGGGTTCACACTCCCGCCATACAGGACCGGAACGGTTTGCGGGTCAAAGCCCGCGATGCGGAGCTCATCACGAATGACCGTAGCAACCCATTGTGCGTACTCGGGAATCGCCGCGTCCCCGGTCCCAATCGCCCACACCGGCTCGTAGGCCGCGACGAGCGGGTGCGGTGTCACCCCGGCCAGCGCCGTGGTAACCTGTCGGCGCACCACCTCCTCGGCGTGGTCCCCGGCGTCCTCCCCTACCGCGAGGATCGGGATGAGACCGGCACCCATACAAGCCGCGACCTTACGAGCCACAATCTCGTCCGTGTCGCCGAACAGCCGCCGACGCTCCGAGTGCCCAACGATGACATACTCGCACATCCCTACGAGCTGAGTCACCGCCACCTGCCCGGTGAATGCCCCCGAGTCTTCCCAGTACACGTCCTGCGCGCCGGTCTTCATGTTACTGCCTTCCAGCGCACGACTCACGAGTTCAAGCCACACGTACGGCGGACAGACCACCACCTCAGTGGGCGCGGCGGCTGCCAGGGTGCGAATGGCAAGGACAAGTTCCTCCGCCTCACTACGCGTGGTGTTCATCTTCCAGTTTCCCGCGACGATCGGTCTACGCATTCGCGTATCCTAGAACCGCGAGACCGGGCAGTACACGACCTTCCAGGAACTCCAGAGAAGCGCCGCCTCCAGTAGAGATGTGGTCCACGCGATCGGAGAAACCTGAACGCCCGAGAGCGGTGATCGACTCTCCACCGCCAACGACCGTGTATCCCGGGCACTGCGCGACCGCCTCCGCAAGCGCGTAGGTACCCGGCGCGAACACATCGCGCTCGAAGACACCAACCGGACCGTTCCACACAACGGTGCGGGAGCGCACGATCTCAGAGGCGAACAACCGCGTCGTCTCGGGGCCGATGTCGTAGACCGCGCTACTAGCGGGTATGGCTCCCACAGGAACAGCCGATACCTCACTGGAATTCAGTGAGTCCGCAACAACGACGTCAATTGGAAGCACCAGCTTCTCCGAGCCATCCCCGCGGAGGAGACTGACAGCCAACTCAACACGATCCGGCTCCACAAGACTCTTCCCCACCTCTATGCCCTGCCCAAGCAGAAACGTGTTCGCCATCGCTCCGCCGATGAGTAGGCGGTCAACGCGCGGCAGGAGGTTCTGTATCACCCTCGCCTTGTCGGACACCTTAGCGCCGCCCAGCACGGCCGTGAATGGCCGCTCCGGCTGCTGCAGCACCCGCTCGAGAGCGTGGACTTCGCGCTGCACCAGCAGCCCGGCAGCGGAAGGCAGGATGTGGGCGATGCCCTCCGTGCTCGCGTGAGCCCGATGAACGGAACCGAAAGCGTCCTCGACAAACACATCCGCGAGCGACGCGAAGTTGCTGGCCAACGTCGGATCGTTCGCCTCCTCGCCGGGATAGAAACGAGTGTTCTCCAAGAGAAACACGGTGCC
>JAUJMR010000002.1:0-7600 GCA_030446765.1 Chloroflexia bacterium | reverse complement strand
CGTTCGCCTCCTCGCCGGGATAGAAACGAGTGTTCTCCAAGAGAAACACGGTGCCAGACCCGGCGGCGCCGACGATGCGCCGTGCGTCGGCCAGATCGAACGGCAGGACCGATACCGGGCGCTCCAGCAAGGCAGCGAGCCGCTCGGCAACGGGTCCCAGGCTCAGCGTGGGGTCGACACCTTTCGGCCTGCCGCGATGCGAGGCCAGGACCAGCGTCCTGGCCCCCGCATCAAGCAGGTATCGCAGAGTCGGCAACACCGCCCGAATACGGGTGTCATTCGTGACGCTGCCATCGTCTCCGAACGTCACGTTGAAGTCCACGCGCACGAATACCGCCCTGCCGTGGTAGTCAAGCGTCTCGATTAGGCGCATCCGACTAGAAGCCGCGGGAGGACATCATGGCGGCGACATCTGCGACGCGCACGGAGTACGCCCACTCATTGTCGTACCAGGAGATCACCTTGACGAGCTTGCCACCGATGACCATCGTGGAGAGGCCGTCGATAATGGTCGTTCGGGACTCAGCAATGAAGTCCGAGGAAACGAGCGGCTCATTGGTGTACCCGAGCACGTGCTTCATGGGGCCCGTCGCCATCTGCTGAAAGCAGTCGTTTATCTGCTCGACGGTGACGTCACGCTCCGTCTCTGCAACGAAGTCGATGATGCTGACCGTGGAGGTGGGTACTCGCAGCGCGAAGCCATCCACCTTCCCCTTGAGCTCCGGCAGGACGAGTGAGAGCGCCCGTGCCGCGCCGGTCGTGGTGGGGATGATATTGGTCGCCGCGGACCGAGCGCGCCGCAGATCGCTGTGTGGCGCGTCGAGGATTACCTGGTCATTTGTGTACGAATGGACCGTGGTAACGAGGCCACGAATGATGCCGAATTGCTCCAGCACAACCTTCGCGACGAGCCCCAATGCATTGGTCGTGCAGGAAGCATTCGACACGATGTAATGTTGCGCAGGATCGTACTTCTCCTCGTTCACCCCCAGCACAACCGTTAGATCCTCGTTCTTCGCAGGTGCGGAAATCATCACCTTCTTCGCGCCAGACTCGATATGTGCCCGCGCGCGAGTGGCATCAGTACCGACCGAGGACGACTCGATCACGATATCAATCCCCAGGTCGCGCCAGGGGAGCTTCGTCCAGTCCCGCTCCTGAAACACCTGGAGCTCTACATCGTCGACGAGAATGCTGGAATCCGTGGCGCGAACATCGGCCTCGTACCGACCGTAGTTGGAATCATACTTTAGGAGGTGCGCTAGCGTTTCATTGCTCGTAAGATCATTTACCGCGACGATCTCCAGTTCGTCCGGGTAGTACATGCGCATCGTCTTGAACACCTGTCTTCCGATGCGTCCGAAGCCGTTGATTGCCACGCGTGCCATACTTTCCTCCACTCGAACATTGTCTTAACTCACCGATTTGCCAGAACCGGCACGCCCATATATCGGGACAAAAGGTACCGCTCTGGATGGCGGTCATTATACCAGTTAGAAGCAACCCCCCACGCTTGCCGGGACCCTCGACGCGGTGGTATAATTTGTCAAACGCATAGGGGTGTCTGTGAAGTGGGCTTGCCCCACTTTTTTTCTATCTACACCCAAATAGCTCCGGAGGTGATGCGTCATGAAGGGTGAATTCTACGCAGCAGTCTCGCAGCTCAGTCTGGAGCGTGGCATCCCCCGCGATGTGCTGATCAACTCCGTCGAGGAAGCCGTCAAGGCGGTGTATAAGCGCAGCTACGAGCCCGACTATGAGGTGGAGGTCGAGATGGACCAGAACACCGGCCAGGCTCTGGTATACCGCGTGTCTCGGGTGGTGGAGTCCGTCGAAGATCCCGCCGCGGAGATGAGTATTACGGACGCGCGCAAGCTGCAGCGAGATGTCCGCGTCGGGGATGTTATCCGGCAGAACATCAACCCACCGAGCGGCTTTGGTCGTATCGCCGCGCAGATGACGAAGCAGGTGATGCTGCAGAAGATCCGCGAGGCGGAGCACGAGACGGTCTACGGCGAGTTCAACGGCCGGGAGGGCGAGCTTGTCACCGGCGTCATCCAGCGCATGGAGCCGACGCTCGCTGTCGTGGAGATCGGCAAGGCGGAGGCGATCATGCCTCGCAGCGAGCAGGTGGACTCCGAGGCGTACCGGCACGGCCAGCGCGTGAAAGTGCTCCTGCAGCGCGTTCAGCGCTCACCAAAAGGTCCGCAGATCATCGTCTCCCGACGGGACAAGACGCTGCTGAAGCGCTTGTTCGAGATCGAGGTCCCCGAGATCTACAACGGCACGGTCGAGATCAAGGCCATCGCACGGGTCGCGGGCGAGCGGTCCAAGGTCGCGGTTGCCGCCCGGCAGGCAGGCATCGACCCGGTGGGCAGCTGCGTTGGAGTCCGTGGCATCCGCGTTCAGAACGTTGTGGACGAGGTATACGGCGAGAAGGTCGATATTATTCAGTGGAGCGACGACGCGGCCACATTTATCGCTCGGGCGCTAAGTCCCGCGCAGGTAACCAGCGTCAACTTGAATCCGGCGGAGAACACCGCTACCGTGATCGTTCCGGAACGGCAGCTCTCCCTGGCGATCGGCAAGAACGGCCAGAACGCGCGTCTGGCGGCAAACCTCACCGGCTGGAGGATCGATATCCGCAGCCTGGAGAGTGTGATGCGCGAGTCCGCGCCTGAGGTCGCCGAGTCGCCGACGGTGGAGAGTGGCGCCGGGGTCGCGGATGGTGGAACGGCAGCGTTGGAGAGTTCCGCTGTCGCGCAGGCGAGTGCCACAGTCACATCGGAAGATGGGGCAGTCCAGGCTGTTGACGCAGGTACCGCCGTCGCGGACGACGCGCAACTGGCCACTCCCCAGTCGGCCCAGGGCTGATGCCCAAGCCGCCACAGCCGCCGAGAGTGCGGCGCCAGCCACAGCGAACGTGTGTCGCGTGCCGCGATGTGGCGGGGAAGCGAACCTTGGTGCGGGTGGTACGCACACCGGACGGATCGGTCGAGCTCGACGGCACCGGAAAGAAGTCCGGCCGGGGGGCGTACGTACACTCGAGCGTCGAATGCGTACAGAAGGTCGTAAAGACGGGCGGTTTGAGCCGCGCGTTGAATGTGCCCGTCGGCACGGAGGTGACAGACCAACTGCTCGCACGAGCGGTGGCGGATGATAGTAACCAGTAGGGTCGCGGCGCGAGGCCGCGATTAGGAGGAGAACGTATGACCCAGGACAGTGGTAATCGCTTTGGCGGTGGCGGAAACCGCCGTGGGGGACAGAACCGAAGGGGCCGCAGCGCGGTGGACGGACCGGGGGACCGCCGAGCCGAGGACGCGGCGGCCCGAATCGTGGACCGCGGAACGCTCCACTCGCCGCGGGGCGAACGTCCGCGGTAACGGTGCGCACCCGGCGCATCATCGAGTTGCCGCCGGTGATGTCTGTGAAGGACCTCGCCGATGCGTTCAGCATCAGTCCACCACAAGTCATCGGCTCGCTCATCCGTAGCGGCGTAATGGCGACGATCAATCAGCAGATCGATTACGACACGGCAGAGATCATCGCCACCGAACTCGGTTATCAGACGCGCCTGGTCGTGCCGCAGACCGACGAGGAGCGCCTGATCTCGCAGCTTGAGCAGCCCGTGGCTGAAGCCGCTCTGCAGACGCGCCCGCCTGTCGTCACAGTCATGGGCCACGTCGACCACGGCAAGACCCGCCTGCTCGACGCGATCCGACAGACAAACGTGGTTGAGGGTGAAGCCGGCGGTATCACACAGCACATCGGCGCCTATCAGGTAGAGATACAAGGCCGCAAGATCACGTTCCTAGACACACCGGGGCACGAGGCGTTCACCGCCATGCGCGCTCGCGGTGCGCAGGTCACCGACATTGTCGTGCTCGTGGTCGCCGCAGACGACGGCGTGATGCCCCAGACGCTCGAGGCACTCGCACACGCGAAGGCGGCCGATGTGCCAATCGTCGTCGCAGTGAACAAGATCGACCGAGAGGGCGCGAATCCCGACCGCGTGAAGCAGCAACTCTCCGATCAGGGGCTAGTACCCGATGACTGGGGTGGCGACACGCCCTTCGTCAATGTTTCCGCGCTCGCGCGCACCGGTATCGACGACCTCCTGGGGATTCTGCTGCTCGTGGCAGACATCCGAGAGTTCAAGGCGGACCCCACGCGGCTCGCCGAGGGTGTGATCGTCGAGGCCAGGGTGGACCCGAATCAGGGTCCGAGCGCCACCGTTCTCATACAGAACGGCACGCTGAAGCTGCGCGACTCGGTGCTCGTCGGTGGTGTCGTCGGACGCGTTCGGATGATGTACGACGACAAGGGGCAGAAGCTCCGCAAGGCGGAGCCCGCAACCCCGGTGCGTATCCTCGGTCTGGAAAGCGTCCCAGCGGCCGGCGACTCGCTACTTGTGATCACGGACGAGCGGCTCGCGCGCCAGGTCGCGGACCAACGGGCCCGTACAAACCAGATCATGAGCACGGCAACGTTGCGGCCAGCGACCCTGGATGAGTGGTTCAAAGGTGCGTCGGACACGTCCAAGGAGTTGCGGATCGTCCTCAAGGCGGACGTACAAGGCTCCCTCGGCGCGATCCAGCACTCGCTCGGCCAGCTTACCGAAACGAATGTGAATGTCTCGATCGTGTACTCGGGAACCGGCACCATATCGGAGTCGGATGTTCGGCTCGCGGCGGCTTCTGGTGCGATTGTTGTAGGCTTCAATGTCCGACCGGACGTTGCGGCTCGCCGCGTCGCGGAGTCGGAAAACATCGATATCCGCTTCTACAACATCATCTACAACCTGATCGACGAGGTGAAGGCAGCCCTTACCGGCATGCTCGATCCGGAGTTCCGCGAGGTTACGGACGGCTACGGCGAGGTCCGCGCGATCTTCCGGTTGCCGGGCCGTGAGCAGGCCGCTGGTGTCTACATCACGGATGGGCGGGCCATACGCAACAGCAAGGTGCGCGTCCTGCGCAACGGCGCGGTCGTGCACGACGGGTCGATCTCCTCGCTGAAGCGGTTCAAGGACGATGCCCGCGAGGTCGCCACCGGCTTCGAGTGCGGCCTGCAGATCCAGGGCTTCAACGAGTTCGAGGACGGAGACAACGTCGAGTTCTACCATCGCGAGCAGGTACGCCGGTAGTGAGCCGGCGTACCGAACAGGTCGCGGAGGCCATACGCCGGACCATCAGCGAGCTGTTGCTGACGGAGGTTCGTGACCCGCGCCTGGGTAGCGTCACCGTCACGGATGTGCACGTTTCTCCGGATATCAGGTACGCCCGCATCCACGTGGGCGTGCTTGGTGATCCGGAGGAACAGATGGCCACGCTGGCAACGCTCCGGCGAGCCACCGGGTTCCTCCGGACCGAGCTCGCCCAGCGCATGCCGATCCGGCACGTGCCCGAGTTACGGTTCCAGATCGACCGAAGCACCGAGCACGCGGTCCACATCAGCAAGCTGCTAAGTGAGGTCCTGCCCGAGGACGAGCCGGAAGGTGAGCGGCGAGACTAAGCCGGAGCTTTCCGGCTTCCTGCTCCTCTACAAAGAGGTCGGCCCTGGGTCCCAGTCACTCCTCCGGGGAGTGAAGCGCCTCGTCCACACCATGCGGGTCGGACACGCGGGCACGCTTGATCCGTTCGCCTCGGGACTACTGCCCGTGGCAGTTGGCAAGGCCACGCGGCTGGTCAACACCATCCACGCGTTCCCGAAAACATACGAGGCGACACTGCTCCTTGGCATTGCCACGGACACCGAAGACCTGGAGGGACGCGTCACCGCCACAAATACGGTACCCGCGCTCAGCACAGCAGTTGTTGAATCAGCGTTAGCTACCTTCCTCGGCGAGCAGGAACAGCAGCCACCGCGATACTCCGCCGTGCGCACGGCAGGCAAGCGTTCGTACGAGCACGCACGCTCCGGTATCCCCGTCGATCCGCCGCGCCGGACAGTACACATCCACGCACTCCGCGTGCTGGCGCTGGACGGCCCTTGCCTTCGCTTCGAGGTGCGATGCTCGTCCGGCACGTACGTTCGATCGCTCGGTCGTGACATCGCGACCGCGCTTGGTACCGTTGGACACCTTACCACCCTGGTCCGCACTGCCATCGGACCCCTTCGCCTGGAACAGGCCCTGACGCCCGAGGAGCTGGAGTCACTCGCCGCCACGTTCGGCATCCACGCGCTCATTCTTCCCGCCGACGTAGTGCTCCACGACCTGCACGCCGTGGTCCTGAGCGCACAGGAGACTGTCATGCTGCGCAACGGTGTGCTAATACGGCGAGATACCGACCTCCCAACGGGCACACCGGTACGGGGCTACGATGAGGAGGGGGCACTCCTGGGAATACTCCGGTGTGCGGAGGGTGGTTTGGCCCCCCGCCTACTGCTAAAGTAGGCGGTGATGCAAGATGATCCCCGATCCCCTGCCCATCGATACGCCGTGACCATTGGCACCTTCGACGGTGTTCACCTCGGGCACCGCGCGCTGTTCAGCCGCACCATCGAGTGTAGTCGAGCTGCCGACGCAGAGCCTGCCGTGGTTACGTTTACTCCCCACCCGAGGACCGTGCTCAATGGCGCGTCGGGGATCCTCCAACTGACGAGCATCGAGGACCGGGTGCGACTTATCCGCGAGAGCGGCGTCTCTCGCGTCGAGACCGTGGAGTTCACCCGCGAGGTTGCCAGCCTCTCCGCACGCGAGTTCCTGGAGCGGCTGGGGGCGCGGATGCCGCTGCGTTCGTTGGTCGTCGGCGAGAACTTCCGGCTTGGCAAGCAGCGCGAGGCCGGCATCGACGAGCTGAGCATCCTCGGCGCGGCGATGGGATTCGAGGTGGTAGCATTCCCACCGGTGGTGAAGCACGGAGCGCCCATCTCCAGCACCCGTATCCGGAACACCCTGAACGAGCACGGGGACGTTTCCCTCGCGGCAGAGCTGCTCGGTCGTCCCTACGAGGTTGCAGGTGTCGTCGTGGAGGGTGCTGGGCGCGGGCGCACGATCGGCGTGCCCACAGCAAACGTGCGGGTTCCCGAGAGTATCCTCGTGCCGCGCAACGGCGTGTACCGGTGCGGCGCGACGATACAAGGGCAGACCGAGGCATCCATGCACGGCGTGCTCAACATCGGGATCCGGCCCACCTTCGACGCGGCCGACCGCAGTGTGGAGCTACATATTCTCGACTGGTCCGGCGATATCTACGGTGCGTCGGTGCGCATCGCCTTCGAGGCGCGGCTGCGCGACGAGCGCCGGTTCGAGAGCGTCGACGCGCTCGTCGCCCAGATACAGCGCGACATCGCCGAGGCACGGCGCGCGCGGTAGACGCTGACCGGTTCCGGGGATGTCCGGACAAAACGGCTATTGACCCGGTTGTGGGCAGCGAGTATTCTCAACGGGTATCCACGAGAGAAAGCAGGTAGCCTCTTTGCTTGCAACCGTCCACAGCTGCGCGGTCCTCGGTCTCCAGGGAGCACTGGTCAACATCGAGGTGGACATCGGGCCGGGGCTGCCGAACCTCACCATCGTCGGGCTGCCGGACACCGCGGTGCAGGAAGCCCGCGAGCGCGTGCGGGCCGCGATCAAGAACTCGGGCTGCCTCTTCCC
>JAUJMR010000013.1:94921-97117 GCA_030446765.1 Chloroflexia bacterium | reverse complement strand
GAAGGCGTCACCGAGGCGAAGCCACGTAGGGTCTCTGAGATCTTCAGAGACAAGAGCTGGCGCAAGTACATGACCGCCATCGAGACGAAGAGGAATGAAGACTTGAGATTGTACTTCGGAATGTACATCTGCCGGGAGTGGAACGCTCGCTACCAGGGATCCGAACAGCTGGCGCGCTTCCAGCTCTATCTCATAGAAGAGCGGACGCTTCCGGACTATCGCACCGCGGAACCACGGAAGATCCGGTTGTGGAGCCACCGCTGCTTCTGATTTGTCAGTCTGCCATCGGAAGTGCCTATATGGCGGCGCCCATTTCCCCGATCGAGCGTTCCACCGCTCGCGAGCGATAGCCTCGCGACACAGGAGGGCACAAGATGTCACGGACGGTGATCCTGAGCGCGTGCCGGACGCCAATTGGCAAGTTCGGCGGGGGGCTTGCAGCGCTGGATGCGGTGGAGCTGGGCTCGGTGGTGATCCGAGAGACGGTGACGCGTGGTGGGGTCCCGCCCAAGGCCGTGCAGCACGTGGTGATGGGTAACGTCCTCGGTGCCGGGCTGGGCATGATCCCGTCCCGGCAGGCGGCATTCCGTGCGGGGCTGCGCCGGGAGACGACCTCGGACACGGTGAACCGGGTGTGCGGCAGTGGGATGCGCGCCGTGACGCTCAGCGATGTGCTGATTCGCGCCGGGGAGCACGACGTCATCGTCGCGGGTGGAATGGAGAGCATGAGCAACGCGCCGTACCTGGTGCGGGACGCGCGCTGGGGCCTGCGGATGAACGACTGCGCGCTCGTGGACGCGATGGTGCACGACGGCCTTTGGGACCCGATTCTGGATGTCCATATGGGACATCATGGCAGCAGCGTCGCCGCCGAAGAGGGCGTGAGCCGGCAGGAACAGGATGAGTGGGCCCTGCGCAGCCACCGGCGCGCGGTCGCCGCGATGGAGAACTGCTACGTGTCCTCGCAGATCGTGCCGGTCGTGGCACCCGCAGGCAAGCGCGGCACCGTGGTGGTGGAGCGCGACGAGGGGCCGCGGCCGGATACATCTATGGAGGCGCTGTCGCGTCTGCGGCCCGTGTTCGACCCGGAGGGGACGGTGACGGCCGGCAACGCCCCAAGCACGAACGACGGGGCCTCGGCACTCCTGCTCGCGAGCGAAGAGTACGCCCGAGCGCATGGGCTGTTGCCGCTCGCGACGATCCTCGCGCACGGTCACGCCGCGTGGGACCCGCCATACCTCGCGTACACGCCGGCAATGGCGGGGGAGATGGCGCTGCGGCGGTCTGGTCTAACTGCAGCGGACCTGGACCTGGTGGAGATCAACGAGGCGTTCGCGAGCGTGGCGATCATCAGCACGCGGCGGCTCGGGGTAGACCCCGAGCGGGTGAACGTGAATGGCGGGGCGATAGCCATCGGTCACCCGCTCGGCGCCTCGGGCGCGCGCATCATCACGACGCTGGCGCATGAGCTGCGGCGCCGCGGCGGCGGTGTGGGGCTGGCCGCGATCTGTAGCGGCACGGGCCAGGGCGACGCGGTGGTCATTCAAGTGGACGGCTAGCGAACCGCACGCGGCGCTATTCAGCCGTTCGAGTGTGCCTTTCCCGCGGACGATGCCCGGCAACACGTTGAGCCCCAATATACGCCCTTCCGCTGGGTGCCCGTCTCCGTCCCCGGCGCTAGTCGGGTACGACGTGGCGGGTATACAATGGGGAGCGGAGCGGCTTGCAGGGCGATGCTCCTGTGCCCGAGATCCGCCGCCCCACCTATCAGGAGGTCGCCCGAGTGAGCACGATGAAGCGAGCCCTGCGCGGCTCCGAGCGCGCGAGCAACCGTGGCTGAGCTGGTCCTGGGGCCGCTGCTGCGCTACGTCGGCGAGACGGACGCGACGGTATGGGTTGAGACCGACTCGGCGTGCATCGTCGAGGTGCTCGGGCACTGCTCGCCGACCTTCCACGTCGAAGGGCACCACTACGCGCTCGTCGAGGTGCGCGGACTCCATCCTGGAGAGACCCGTGCCTACGGCGTCTCGCTCGACGGTGTGTCGGTATGGCCCCAGCACGACTCGCCATTTCCTCCCAGCGTGATCCGCACGGTCGCGAAGGGGCAGCCCATTCGGACGATGTTTGGTTCTTGCCGGGTTTCCGTGCCGCATGAACCGCCGTACACGCTCCGCAAAGACGAGGATGAGCACGGCA
>JAUJMR010000013.1:92764-94821 GCA_030446765.1 Chloroflexia bacterium | reverse complement strand
TCGCTGCCGGTACTGCTCGCGCCGGGGCTGCACTACACCGAGGCATGGAACGAGGCGGTGTGCGCCGGGGCGTGGGGTAGGTGGCTGGCGCTCGGCGGTGAGAAGCTACGCCAGGCGCTCGACCTGGAGCACTGGAGCGCGTTCGACCACTCGTTTCGCCAAGTCGTCGGCCTGCTCCAAGCGGTCGGCTCCGGCGAGCGCGGTCGGGCGCCGGCCTCCATCACGATCCTCTCGGGGGACGTGCACCACGCGTACCTAGCGAAGGCGCTCTTCCGTCGCGGCGCGGGAGTACAGAGCCGCGTGTATCAGGCGGTGTGCTCACCCTTCCGCAATCCACTCGACGCGAACGAGCGGCGGGTGATCCTCGCCGCGTGGTCGCGGCCGATCAGGCTGTTCGGCTGGGTGTTGGCCCGCGCGGTGGGGTTACGCCATCCGGACATGACGTGGAAGCTTGAACACCCGCGACCCTGGTTCGACAATCAGGTGGCGACGCTCGACGTGAACGGCCGCGAGGCGTTGCTGCGTATCGAGCGGACGGTACCGGGCGAGAGCGAGACCCCAGCCCTGGAGGAGGTGTTCGAGCGCTCGCTCGCGTAGCGGGGTCCCGTGTCAGACATCGACATCGGGGCGGCACAGCACATTCCCTCGGCGCGATTGGCCGCGAAAGTGCGCGAAAATGCTTGGATTACCAGTATTCGTGTGTTATAGTGTGAACCAATTGATACCGGAATAACGCGGCACGTCACTCGCATACCGTCTCCCGCGCCTTCTTCAAACTGGCGCAAACGGTGCAGTTCCGCGCGGGGTCTGGGTATCGCTACAACAGAAGAGAGTACTGGGAGGGATTTGTGTCAGCAAGTATCCAGGACGTTAGACTGCAGGACCTGCCCCTGGACCACACCGATGAGATGCGTGATTTCGGTGGCGAGTACGAGACCAACTTCGAAAGCAAAGTCGTTGTCGACCCCGAGCACGAAGATGTTGACGATTCCGTCCGGATGTACCTCAAGGAAATAGGGTTGGTACCCCTGCTCACCGGCCCCGAGGAAGTGGAACTTGCGAAGCGGATGGAGCGCGGCAAGCTCGCGAGGGAAGCCCTCGAAGTTGCGAACGTGGAGATGTGCCCGTCACACAGGCGCAGCCTGGAGCACGAGCGCCTGCGGGGTGAGGCCGCGCGGCGGCACCTGATCGAGGCGAACCTGCGCTTGGTCGTGAGCGTAGCAAAGAAACACATGAACCGCGGCCTGAGCCTCCTGGACCTGATCGAGGAGGGGAATATCGGGTTGATGCGCGCGGCGGACAAGTTCGATTACGCTCGTGGGTTCAAGTTCTCCACGTACGCGACGTGGTGGATCCGTCAGGCCGTTACCCGGGCCATCGCGGACCAGTCCCGGACGATCCGGCTCCCAGTGCATATCACGGAGACGATCAACAGCGTGTATCGGACCTCCCGGCGGCTCTCACAGGACCTCGGCCGCGAGCCGAGCATCGAAGAGATCGCGGAGTGTAACGAGATCCAGCCCGCGAAGGTGCGCCAGATCCTCAAGGCGTCGCGGCAGCCGCTCTCCCTGGAGGGACCGGTGGGCGATGGCGATAGTTACCTGGGACAGTTCATTCCCGATTCCAGCGCGGAGACGCCGGTGGAGTTGGCGACGAAGCAGTTGCTCAAGTCCAATCTTTCCGACGTGCTCGACGGCTTGCAGCCGCGCGAGCGCCAGGTGGTGGTACTGCGCTACGGTCTCGAGGGATACCAGCCGCATACGCTGGAACAGGTAGGTCGCACGCTGGACGTAACCCGGGAGCGAGTCCGCCAGATCGAGGCGAAGGCCATGCAGAAGCTCAAGAGCTGCGAGCAGAACAAGAAGCTGCGCGACTTCCTCGATTAGCACGGCCACTTGGCGGTGGGTCTTCGGTCGTGTGGGCGGTGGGGCGCACACCCCCAACCCGAGGGGTGTTGAAAAGCCACCACCCCGCCCCCCCCCCCAACGGGAATTGGGCCAGCACCAGATGGGGCGAACCAGAGACAGGCGGAGGGGGACGGGGCGGGGGGGAGTATT
>JAUJMR010000013.1:80761-92754 GCA_030446765.1 Chloroflexia bacterium | reverse complement strand
CCCGCCGATTCCGGTGGTGCTGGTGGGCCGCCGGGTGGCGGTCCCCCGGGCGCGCGCCCGCCATTTTGTGGGTATGCAATTGCCCATGGTTATGCCGTGCGAGATCAAAATCACGGTGCGGTACTACCTCGTTTTGCTGGGGGTTTGGCGGGGGGGTGTGGGGGGGGGGGGGGGTTCTGGCCACCCCCCACACGCTTCGGGTTGTTCAAACGCACGCACACGGCCGCTCACCGTACGGTAATGTCGCCAAGGACGCTAGGGCTCGAAGCTGAGCAGGGCCTCTCGGTCCGTGGCGTGTAGTCAATTGGCGAATATGTATCCCGGACTTGTTCGTGGTGCGTGCCTTACTCGTTCCTCCGGTTTCTGTCGTGATGCAGCCCCTGGCGGATTGCACAGAGTTTGCAGGATTTCTGTGCTCGCAGGCACACATCAACTGCGATGTTGTGGGCAATTTCCAGATTGCCTCCGAAACGCGCCCAACCGAACTGCCGCAACTCCTATTAACATGTAGGAGTAGTGTTCTCGGCCCGCCACCGAGGGGATAGCCCTTACACCTGGTGACGAAAGACAGATCGAGCGGGAGACAGGGATGAGAGTCGTTTGTTTCGGGCTCGGCCCGATTGGCTGTGAGATCGCGCGGGTCGCGGCTTCAAGGCCGGATGTGGAGATAGTTGGCGCTGTGGACGTGGACCCTGCAAAGGTGGGGCGGTCCTTGCGCGCCGTGGCGGGGGCGGCAAGTGAGGTGGTTGTCAGCGCCTCGTTCGATGAAGTTGCCGCGGCCGGTTCGGTGGACGCCCTTCTGCACTCCACGGTTTCCTCCCTACCGCTCGTGTGGGACCAGGTGGCGGGACCGGTCGGCCAGGGTGTTAGCGTTATCTCGACGTGCGAGGAACTGTCGTATCCGCGACATACCCAGGGCGGCACTGCGCGGGAGATGGACGCGGTTGCGCGGGCATCTGGTGCGCGTCTGCTCGGTACAGGCGTGAATCCAGGCTTCGTCATGGACATCCTGCCACTCATCCTCACATCGCCGTGTCAGGAGGTCACGCGCGTCCATGTGGAACGCGTCGTGGACGCGGCCGGGCGGCGCGGACCGTTGCAGCGCAAGGTAGGCGCGGGACTTTCCGTGCAGGAGTTCGACACGATGGTGTTCGCTGGAACAGTCCGGCACGTGGGCTTGATGGAGTCCGCCCGAATGATCGTGGACGGTCTCGGATCGCAGGTGGATGAGTGGGAGGAGAGTATCGAGCCGGTGCTCGCCGAGCGAGAACTGCGCACCGACGTGGCCACCATACGGCCGGGGCAGGTCGCCGGCGTGCGACAGACGATCCGTGCGTTGTACCAGGAACGGGAAAAGTTGCAAATGGATTTATCGATGTATGTGGGTGCTGCCGATCCGCACGATCGGGTATGCGTGTCGGGATCTCCCGATATCGACGTGCTCGTGCGGGGAGGCGTACACGGGGATCGCGCGACGGCGGGGATGGTGCTGAACGCTCTTCCCCCGTTGCTCCTCCGGCCGCCTGGACTGGCGACGATGCTGGACCTGTTGCCCGTGCGGTGCGCGGACGGGAGGGGAGTATGACTGAGGGCACGATCCGATTTACAGGCAACCGAGTCCTGCTGCTGCTCTGTATCGGCATGGTGCTCGTCTCGTGCAGCTTGGGCGGTGCGGACCCAACTCCGGCACGTCAGCCGACCGCCGCGGCGGTCGTGCCCCACCGACTGATGAGACCGCGAGCGTTGTGCAGACGCCTGCGACCCCTGAGACCGCACCAGCCGCCGAGTCGCCGGCTCCTCTTGGAGGCTACCCCGCCTGTTGTGGCTCCGACTGCCGAGCTGGTCGAGACGGTGGAGTCGACGGTCGCGCCGACGGAAACCGTGTCGGAGCCAACGGTTGTTGCTGCGCCGCTTCCGGCCGGGTATCGCCGCTTCAACTCGAAAGTCAACCCGTACAGCATCGGCTACCCGCGCGGCTGGCGCGCACGGGGAACGCGTTCCGGTTTGGTAGCATCCGGGGCGACCTGTTCCTGCAGCCAATCGCGGGTAACACGGTCTCCGTCAATGTCTTAGCCGAGCCATTGCGCGGCCAGCAAATCAATACGGCGGAATACGTGAGCCTCAACCTGGAGCAGATCAGCCGTGCGAATGGCCCGAAGCCAAAGCGCGCTGGCACAGTACGGGCCGCGGGACGCGACGCGGTGTTGATCACGCGCCTGGATCGGAGCCGTCCACGTCAAGTGCTCGAGATAACCCAGGCCATCTGGATACAGGGGGACCGAGGGTGGGTGGTCACGCTCGCTAACCCGCAGGGCCAGCGTTCGCGATACCTGCCGGTCCTGCGCACGGTCCTAAGTACAATGCAGGTGCGATAGAGTAATGCGATGGGGCGGCTGATTCGTGGTGTATCCGAACCCCGGATGCGCTGAGATCGAGATGGATGCGGGCAGTGGCGGGCTGACTGCTGATTGCCGCAGGCGGACTGTACTTGCGTCCCGTGACTACAAGATGGAGGTACCGTCATGGGCCGGAGTTTTTACCCGATGAATCGAAACTGGCTCTACGGCGGGAGGCAACGCCGGAGAGCACAGAGTTCGACTTCGATGACTCGGGCTTCGAGTGCGTGACGATACCCCACACCAATAAGCTCCTGCCCTGGCATAGCTTTGATGACCGAGACTACCAGTTCATCTCCGTGTACCGCCGCCACTTCACGCCACCGTCGGATGTGCGCGGCCGGCGGCTTTCCTGGACTTCGGTGCGGTGATGACGGCAGCCACGGTCTACCTCAATGGGGAGCGCCTGGGAGAGCATCGCGGCGGGTACACGCCGTTCACGATTGAACTAACCGGGCATGTGCGTTGGGATGCGGAGAACGTGCTCGCGGTCGAGGTGGACTCCACGGAGCGGCCGGACATCCCGCCTTTCGGTGGGCAGATCGACTACCTAACGTTCGGGGGCATCTACCGCGAGGTGAGCCTACGCGCCGTACCGCAGACCTTCATCGAGAACGTGTTCGCCCTGCCCGTGGACGTGCTCGGCGATGGGCGGCGGGTGGACGTTCGCTGCTTTCTCGAGGGCTTGGCCATCGCGGCGCCGCTGACGCTGGAAGTGGAGCTGCGCGATGCGGATCGGGTGCTCGCTCGGCGGAGAACGGAACTCCTCCTCGGCACCGATCCCGGTGAAGTGGCCGTTCGACTGGAAGATCTCGGCGATGTGGAACTGTGGGATCTCGACACGCCCCGTTTGTACACGGTGGTCACGCGGCTGCTTGAAGGTGGGCAGGTCTCCGACGAGTACACCGTGCGGATCGGCTTCCGGGACGCTCGCTTCACGCCGGATGGCTTCACGCTCAATGGCAGGCACGTCAAGCTGCGCGGGCTGAACCGGCACCAGACGTACCCGTACGTCGGCCAGGCGATGCCCGCGCGAGTGCAGCAGCGCGATGCGGAGATCCTGAAGCGGGAGATCAAGTGCAACATCGTGCGCACCTCGCACTACCCAATCGCCGCATTTCCTGGATGCCTGCGACAGTTGGGGCTGCTCGTGTTCGAGGAGATACCGGGTTGGCAGCACATCGGCGATGAGGGCTGGAAGCAGGTGGCGTGCTGCAACGTCGAGGAGATGATCCGCCGCGACTGGAACCACCCCTCCATCATAATGTGGGGCGTCCGAATCAACGAGTCTCGCGATGATCACACGTTTTACACGCGCACAAACGAGATTGCTCGTGGTCCTCGATCCCTTCGAGGCAGACCGGTGGTGTCCACAACTTCTTCGATTCGGAGTTGCTCGAGGACGTTTACACGATGAACGACTTCGACCCCGACTTTATCCGTCCCCCGCACCACCCTCGGTATCTCAACACGGAGTTCGTGGGGCACATGTTCCCCACGAAGCACATCGACAACGTGGAGCGGGTGCAGGAGCACGTGGATCGCCACGCGCGGGTGCACGATTTGCTGGGTGCGCGGGACGACTTCGCTGGGGAATCGGCTGGTGCGCGTTCGATTACAACACCCATGCCGATTTCGGGAGCGGTGACCGCATCTGCTACCACGGGGTATCGGACATCTTCCGCATCCCGAAGCCTGCAGCGGGCTTCTATCGTTCCCAGTGCGACCCGGCGGAAGAAGTCGTGCTTGAGCCGGCGTTCCACTGGTCGATCGGCGACAACAGTGAGGGTGGCGGGCCAGGGACCGGGCTCATCTGCTCGAACTGTGAGGAGCTGAAGCTCTATATCGGCGGGGAGTTGCGTGCGGAGATCCGCCCCGATCGCGAGCGGTACCCCAACTTGCCGCACCCCCGTTCACCACCGATCAGCTCACGGGTTTGTGGGGACAGGTGTGGAGCGACCTGCGGATCGATGGCTACATCGGCGGACAGAAGGTCATCTCGAAGAGCATGTCGGCGCGGGGCGTGGACCGGGACTTCTTCCTGGAGTTGGACGATTTGGAGCTCGAGGGCGACGGGATCGACGCGACGCGCGCGGTGTTTCGGGTGACCGATGAGTTTGGCGCGACCAAGCCGTTCGCCACCGGTGCCGTGACGCTGACAATCGAGGGGCCGGGCGAGATCATCGGGGAGAACCCGTTTGCGCTGACTGGTGGTGTCGGCGCGGTGTGGGTGCGTACGGCGCAGGACACGGGCACGATTCGCCTGGTCGCGACGCATCCGGTGCTCGGAAGCTGCCGAACCGCCGAGGCGTGAGTATGAGGAAGCGGGGCAGCCGGAGCATCTCATACGGACTCGGGCTGAATGAAGCGGGGCGGGGCGCTATCTCATGAACACAGTGAGGGATCCGTCTCATACCACGGATTCCGCACGCTGGATGACAGCGCCTCTGTTCATCCGGATTGCGTATCATTCCGAGCTCGCGAGGAATCCGTGCTACGGTTCACGGACCCCTCACTTTCCTCGGGATGACACGCATCATCATTCACCGGGATTCCGTATTACGGGTTCGCTCCGCACCTTTGGCTGTCTATCGGCGGGAGCGTAGGAGGTACAGTGCGAGGCCGGTGGCGGCGACGGTGAGTGGGGTGCTCAGGCTACGGTGGACAGTTGCGCGCGCGGCGGGTTTGTAGCCGCCGCTGATACCCGTCCACTCCGGCACCGGCTCGAAGACGTTGCCGCTGTGCGGATCGAGCGGTTCGTCCCGTACCATTTGCCGTTCTACAGCGCGTCGGGAGCTTATTCGCTCATAGAGCCTGGGTGCGAGCGCGTGCAAAACCGTGACCCCCGTACAGCCCCGCCGACGGCGACCTCGTGCCGCGGCTTCGCCGCGAGGCGGACGATGGTCTTCGCCACCTTCTCCGGCTCCAGCAGGTGTCCGAGTGGGCGAAGCTGGTGGCCGGTGTAGTTGGCAGCCGCACGGTACACGGGGGTGTCGATCGCGGTGGGCAGGACAGTGCAGACGTGGATGTTCGTGTCGTGGAGTTCCTGACGCAACGCCTCGGAGAACCCTCGCTGGCCGTGCTTTGTGGCGACGTACGCCGCCTGCAGGGGGGCGGCGACCCGCCCGAAGCCCGAAGACACGTTGATGAGCACACCACTGTTGCCCTCACGGAACCTTCTGATCGCGGCGTGGGAGCCGTAAAAGGTGCCAAGAAGGTTGGTCTCAACCAAGCGCCGATTCAGCTCCACCGGTATCTCATCGAACCGGCCGTACATCGTGACACCCGCGTCGTTCACCCATACGTCTATGCGCCCGAACTCCTCCATGGCCTTGCGGGCAAGCTGCTCTACCGACGCGTCGTCGGTCACATCGGTGGGAACGGCCAATGCCCTCGCGCCAAGGAGTTCACCTCCGCTTGTACCGCGCGAAGCGCATCGTCGCGCCGGGCTGCGAGCACGAGGGACGAACCCTTGCGCGCGAATTCCCGCGCGGTGGCGCGGCCAATACCGCTCGACGCGCCGGTGATGACGACGACCGCGTCCTTTAGTTTCACGGGCATAGAAGTCTCCTTTTGTTAGAGTTTCGGCTATGCCAAGGCAAGTTGTTCCATGGCGACGATAAGCTCGTAAAGGAACGGGAAGATAACCCGGCATCCATCTCGGGCAGGTCTGTTTGTGGGACTACCTCTGGACGCAGATGCCTGACGAGAACACGTGGCAAAATGCCGTTCTGGAGCGTACAAGCTTGTTGCGGTTCCGGAGCCGAGATGGGCACAAACCGTGCCAGCCGCTACGGTCGTCGTGAGGCACTGAGGTGGTGGTAGGACGACTCGTGGCCGGTACCATATATCGTGAACCCCCCTGGCCTGCGGGATTGGCCTGCTTCTTGCATCCGAGCTGCCATCAGGAGCGGTATCAACCGGAGAAGGATCGAGCTCGTGGCTCGTGCACGCCGACCGTCGCTGGCGGTGTGTATGACGGAGGCACTATCCTACCGATCGTGTCAGGAGAGGAGACTGCGGTGTCCAACGTACTACTCGTCGTTGCATTCATACTTGGGGTGCTGTTGACCGTGTTCGGTGTGCAGAACACCGAGGGGGTCAGGGTCAACTTCCTGGGATTCAGTACGGGCTCCGCGCCGCTTGCGTTGGTAATCCTGGCATCCGCGCTCGTAGGGGCGGCACTCACATTCCTGATCGGTTTGCGCGGTCGTATCCGCACATCGTTGGAGTTGCGCCGCAGGGACCGAAGAGTGCGGGAGCTCGAAGCGGAACTGAGAGCTCGGCCAGCCGGTTCCACAGCCCCGGCCCAGACGACGGTAGACTACAGCGCCGCAGACTCGACGACCCAGCCTCCGTCGCAGTAGGTACCATGCTTCGTGGCAATGATGCGAACTCTGCAGATTCGAGAGCCGTGATTGCCTAACCACGCGTCAGATGCGGTGTCCTGCACAGTGTATGGGGCCCTCCACCGCCCCAAGCGCGCCTGAGAAGGTAACGAGCGCCCACCACGGTCCCTGTTCCAACCGCAGCCAGCAAGAGCAGGAAGCACGACTGTCTGATCGTCGGCGGGGCGCGGGCCAGCACGGACGATCGTCGGGGAACGGGCTCGGATGTCGAGCACCCGCAACTCCCGATCCCCAGGACGCGTCGGAGGTGCCCGCTGCGGCTGACGATGGCCAAGGCAACTTCAACGACGGGAAGGTTAGAAGGTTGCTCCGCTGAGGTGTGGGTCTACACTGCGTGTCCGTCCACTCTGGCGCGGTGCTTCGCGATCGCCGTTAACACTATCCGCCCAAGGGTATCAGCGTCGGAGGAAAATCTCCGCCGGGGTGCCGGACTGGAAGCGGTCGGGTGGCGGATGAGCCTGCGTGAACGACTCGAGGGAAAGGATCTCGCGTAGATCCTCCGGGCGTAGCGTGCGCCACAGACTCTGCTCCGGGTTCTGCGTGGCGTGGCAGTTGAGCGAAGCGAGCTTCGCGTCGTAGGTCTCGGAGACATCGAGCTCGATATGTACGTGCTCATCCGGCGTGCCGATCTCCTCGAAGTTCTCAATGATCCCCATGGAGACGCCCGCAGCGTCCATCTTTTCCGCCAGCGTTCGAAGTTGGGTACGCGGGATCGCCATGTACAAGAGCAGGTTTGGTGCGTGCGGCTCTAGCGCAGCGAGTTGCTCGGGGAAGCATTCCGGGTTCCCTGCGTCGCGATACGCGCGGGTTGCCGCCTTGTGCGCCGCTATGTGGTCAGGGTGGCCGTACCCACCGCTGGGATCGAACGTGATGAGCACATCCGGCTTATGCTCGCGGATGAGCCGCACCAGTTGCCCGATCACCTCATCGGGCGCGGCAACGGCGAACGCGTTCTCATGCTCGTTATCGACGGTGCCAGCCATACCGGAATCGCGGTAGCTGAGCAGGATGGGCGGGTCCGCTCCAATCGCCTGCGCGGAGTAGCGCAACTCTCGCTCGCGCACGGCCGCAAGGGTTTCGGGTGTGGCGAGTGCCGGATCTGCGATCTCACCGACCTCGCCGCGCGTCGCGCAGACAAGCACAACCCGCGCACCTGCCTTTGTCAGTGCCGCAAACGTCCCTGCTGTGCCGAACGACTCGTCGTCCGGATGTGCGAAAATTGCCATGAACGTCCGGTACATCGTCTCTGACTCCACTGCGGTACTGTCTCCAATCGCTGTCCTTCTGTGAGTATGATAGACGACGGATGGCTACGACAGCGCGACGGAAAGACATTCCACTTCTGTCGGCCGGGGTGAAAGCGAGCACCGCTTCCACGGGGCTGAAGTGCCTGCGCTGTTGATGACGATTTGGGTCCGGCTGGGCAGTCGGAGGGCACACAGTTTAGTGTGTGCCCTCCGACATATCCCTTCAGATACACAAGGATATACTGCACACCTCGTGCGGTGGATGTTTGCCTTGTTCTGGTGTGAACGACGGCGCTATGAGGTCGCAGCCGGGCTCGCGTCAAGCGGGCGCGCCATCCTTGTCACTTCCAAGTATCTCGCTCGCCTTTACCTATGCATCGGCGCGTAGCGGGCGGCTGCGAGTGATTGATGATATGCTGCGGTTCTCGGTACAGATGCCGTTCTGGGAAGTGAAACGAGCATGAAGGTACAGGACACCGGTGTGACGGAACACTTGCGATACGGGGTAATCCTCGCACGATTGGGGATGAAGGAACTCGCGCCCCTTGACGGCGGAGTCACCTGGTATCTCAGAATGAGTGCAGCATCGCACCCGAGCTCGAACCCGCCGACGAAGGCGAGAGTATAAGGCAGCATGCATGTCACGCCCGAGGTAGAGCGCCGCCTGGAGAAGGATTGGGGCACACCGGTGAGTGCTGATCTTACGTGCCCGATGGAGGAACGCGAGTGGGAGCTGGTGACACGCAGTGTGGGGCGGGGGCGCACGCATGACGTGACGCTCTTCATCCCGCGGCAAGGCACGCTCGCCGTGATCCGGAAGCCGAGCTACCCACCGGACGCGTGGCGCACGCCGAGCGGCGGGGTCGCTCCCGGGGAGCGGTTCGAGGACGGCGCTGTGCGGGAAGCCTGGGAGGAGACGGGGTTGCGGGTGGAGCCGGCGCGCTATCTCCTTCGTGCCCGCGCGACGTTCACCCGAGGAGCGGAACGTCTTATCTGGTTGAGCCACGTCTTTGAGATGCGGTACATTTCCGGCGAGCCCCACCCGGTAGACACGAGGGAGATTGCGGCCGCGCGGTGGGCCGATCTTGAGGAACTCGCCGGGCCCGTGCACCAGGCACTCCTACAGGCCGGAACTGGTGGCCTGCTGTATCGGGCCCGCCTGCAGGAACTGGTCGCGCCACTCCTGACCGAGGGAATGGACGGAAGAGATCGATGAAGAAACCGAGGATCCGACCGCTTGCCCTGTGTGTGTTCCAGCACGACGGGCGCATACTGGTCTCCGAGAACTTCGATCCGACGAAGCGGGAAACGTTCTACCGGCCGCTCGGCGGGGGTATCGAGTTCGGTGAGCGGGGGATCGATGCGGCTACGCGGGAGATACACGAGGAACTCGCCGCAGTGGTGCACGACCTAGCGTACTTGGGCACGCTGGAGAACATCTTCACGTTCAATGGCAAGCCGGGCCACGAGATCGTCCTCATCTACGATGGTTCGTTCGGGGACCCTTCTATGTACGGTCGGAAAAACCTCTCGGGGCGTGAGGGGTCCCACGCCTTCAAGGCGGTGTGGAAGCATCTGTCGGATTTCGTGCCCGGCCACCCGCCGCTGTACCCGGACGGTCTGGTCGACCTGCTACTGTCATCACGGTAGCCGCGAACGTAGCCTTCTTGAGAGGCCAAGGCATGCAGCCCCGTTGCCAAGGCACAAGAGCGGCCGGGCATGTAGCCCGGCCCCAACTCTTTGGCTCTATGAATACATGGCCGGCTACGCCGTTGCGTGCCGCGACCTTAGCGCTTGGCCAAGCGCGATTAGCGAGTCGGCCAGCTTGATGAGGGCGCGCGCACCGGCGCCCTGACGCTGGGGCGATGCCTGCCGGACCATCCGGCGGATCTCTGCGTCGCGCAGCAACTGCTCATACCTGCCCGCCCCCATGTGCGCCGCCGTCTCCATTAACATCGGATCAAACATCTGCCTGTCTCCCCTCATCGTCCCGCCGCTGCCCGGCCCTGACTGGCCGTGAGCTCACCTTACCACACGTGATGATTGATTTCAATAGGTAAATCAGAGATATTCATGGCTTGATAAGAATTAGTATAGTCAGACTAGCAAGTGAGTCATTCTTGTAGTGCACCGATCCTAAAAGCCCTAGAGCATACGTCATGCACGGCATGACACAGATGTGGGTATGCGCGACTGTCGTTTGGAGTGCCACGCCATCGCTCCGAGCCGCATATGGTATCCACTGCAACGACGATGCAAGCCATTCCGTCCGTGGCGAGGGATTCGTGGGCCGCGTAAGGAGTTACTCTCACGCTCGGAGCGCCAGATCCATTGCCACTGACCCTGGGGCCATGTTACGCCTGGTGCGCCCGGTGGGCGTGGACTGCCCAGGGAACCGCCAACGGGACCGCCATACTGTTAGACTTCGGTGTATTTGCGGGGAGTGGATTTCATGGACGCGAAGATACTGGTGGGGACGTGCAACTGGGCGGATCATCAGGGCTACTACCCGCACGGTCTGAAGAGCACGGAACGCATCAGCTATTACGCGCGGCACTTCCCGGTTGTTGAGGTCGACAGCACGTACTACACCTTACAGCCGAGGCGCAACTTCGAGGCATGGTGCGAGCGCACGCCGGAAGGATTTATCTTCAACGTCAAGGCGTACCGTGAGCTGACGCAGCACGACCGCGACGAGAACGGAGCGGTGGAGATGCCGCGCGCGGAGACGTTCGAGAAGTTCTCGTACTCGCTGGCACCGATGCGCGAGTGTGGCAAGCTACGGGCGGTCCACTTCCAGTTTCCACCCTGGTTCCGCTTTGGGGAGAATAACCTCGAGTACATCGTGGCCGTGCGCGAGTTTCTGCCGGACGACCTGATCGCCGTGGAGTTTCGTCATGGCTCGTGGCTCCAGGGCGACGCCGCCGATCGCACGCTAGACTTCCTGCGCGAGCACAAACTTGCGTACGTGATGGTGGATGAGCCGCAGATTGGCACCAGCACCGTGCCGCCGACGGTGGCGGTGACGAACCCGGATCTGGCTATTGTGCGCTTCCATGGACGCAACGCGGAGACCTGGTTCAAGAAGGGACTGCAGAGCTCGTCGGAGCGCTTCAAATATCAGTACACCAAGGAAGAGCTTGCCGAGTGGCTGCCGGGAATCGCCGATGTCTCCAACACGGCACGAGAGGTTCACCTGCTCCTGAACAATAACTACGGCAATTACGCGGTCCGGAACGCGGTGGACCTGCTGGAGCTACTCGGCCAGCCCACACCACAGATCGACCTGCCGGACGTGCCCGTGAATCAACCCCAGCTCCTGTAGGTGCCGAACCGAAGCGTCCACAGGCGTGGACATTGACGTAAAGGCGGGTAGGGGCAGGTCTCCGTGCGTGCCCGCGGGTGAGCCCGGATCTTGGGGGGTAATGACAGAACAAGGGCACAGTCTGCGACAACACAGTGTAGGGGATGAATATGAACACGAATCCACAGATCGATCTGCCGCTGCTGGACGAGGCGGCCACGGCGCTGCGACAGACCGGACACCACGAGAGCCGGCTGACCGGACCGCAACTTGCTCAGATTCTGGCGAGCATCGTCCGACAGTTCCTGGCGGGGCAGAACATGATTCGGGTGGCGGACCCGGAGATGTCTGTCGTGATCCAGAACAGCCGCGCGGTGGGCTCGGGCACCGTGATTGTGCAGAGCCCGATTAGCGCGACGATACGGGTGCGGACGGTGCTAGCGAACGCCGCCGAACCATCCCGGATACGCCTCGAAGATCTCAACGTCCAGCAGGAGGCGGGCTTCGCCGCGAAGATAGCGCTCCGGGCGTTCGATGTAGAGAAGCTGGCTCGCAACGCCCTGAGTGATCCTAACCGGGCGATGGAGCTCGCGCTCACCGATCAACTCGCCACGCGCGGCGCCCGGCTTACGACGGT
>JAUJMR010000013.1:58287-80661 GCA_030446765.1 Chloroflexia bacterium | reverse complement strand
TGGAGCTCGCGCTCACCGATCAACTCGCCACGCGCGGCGCCCGGCTTACGACGGTCGGCTTGGCTTTCCAGGGCGATGCGCTTGCCGTGGCGCTGCGTGGTGAGGCGATGTAGCGCGTTGGCCGTTCCTGGCGTCGACCCTTGTGCACTTTCTGTCACTTGGACAGCGGCACTGCCCATGGGTCCCGACCTTCAGCCGACAAAGTCGAGCCACCGCTGAAGCTCCGCCTCCTCCTCGTCGGATAGCGGTCCCTGCTGCTCGGAAGCCAGGTTCGCGGTGACCCACGCCGCCTGCCGCATCGACACTATTACGGTGTCCACCAAGCTTTGCGCCGTGACCCACCGCAGGAGAACGTCCGATACGTGCGCCTTGTCGCCGCCGATCTCGTCGAGCTTCCAGCCGCGGATGAACGGCGAGAGCGCGATAGTCTGGAACCCTAGCGCCCGCGCCCGTTCGAACGAGTCCGCGGCCCCTCGTTTGAACGCGTTATACGGTGCGAGCACGGCGGAGACCGGATGCCCTTCGGGCAGATCATCGAGGTATGAAGGCTCCACCATGCCAAGCGCGACGCTGCCGACTGCGCCGGATTCCTTCCACCCGTGCGCAAGTTTCAGCTCTTGCGCGAGCCGCTCTCGGTCCGCGTGCACGTGAACGACGAGCACGTCCAGACGATCGGTCTGGAGTTCCTGCAACATCACGTCGAGGTGGTGCGGCTCGTACGGGGTGAACGGCACGAGGTCGTCCTCCTGCCCTTCTTGTCGAAAGAAGTTCCACGCCATGATCCGCGCCTCGTCCCGCCGTCCGAGCTGGTGCAGGACCTTTCCCAGCGCGACTCGCTCCTGATAGTACGTCGTGTCGATGAGTCGAATGCCGTTGTCGAGGCACGTGGCGACGAGCGCGCACTGCTCCTCGAACGAGGCGGGTGGGTCGTTCCCCAACTGTTCTATGAATGAGTGCCCACCCAGCCCCAGCTTCGGTACATCGCTCACAGACCGCTCCTCTCTCCCGCATTGGCGCATACAAACAGGTGCCGTTATAGCACAGACCACGCGGGCGGGGTGGGATGGCGGCTACTGGAAACTCGAAACTCTTGGGCAGACGGCCCCCACCACGGTGGGGAAACCATACCTGTTGCGGCGGCAAGCGCGCGCTATGCAACTGGAAAGCGCGGGACCGGGCGATGTGGCCGGCTGCCGCAGTCTCGCCGCAGTGGGTGCCTGCTAGCATTGGGACAGTCACTTGAGACAGATGGCGGAGTTCGTCGTTGAAGGGAGAGCACAGACCATGAAGATCGCGATGATCGCGATGAGTGGGGTCCGCGCGTTCAGCGAGGAACTGAACCGCATCGGCATGTCTCTGCCGGGGTTTGTCGAGCGCGGGCGGACCATCGCGTCGCTCCCGAGTTTGGGTCTGTTGACACTCGCCGGTATGACGCCAGATCGATTCGACGTCGAGTATCACGAGATCGCGGACTTGCGCCAGCTCGATTCGCTGCCACCTTGCGACCTCGCGGCGATCTCGACGTTTACCGCACAGGTGAAAGACGCGTACGAAGTCTCTCGGCGGTATCGCGCGGCCGGCACGAAGACGGTTATCGGCGGCCTGCATGCGACGGCACTCCCGGAGGAGGCGCTGCGCCACTTCGACGCCGTGGTCGTGGGGGAAGGCGAGTTGAGCTGGCCGTCGGTGCTTGCCGACTTCGAGGCCGGGCGATTGGCAGGTGTTTACCACGCGCATGGGTGGGAGTTCGACCTGTCCGATGCGCCGATGCCCCGCTTCGACCTGCTGGACCCGGAGAAATATAATCGGATCACGGTGCAGACGCAGCGAGGCTGTCCCTGGCGGTGCGACTTCTGCGCCAGTTCGATCACGCTCACGCGCCGATACAAGCTCAAGCCGGTGGCGAAAGTTGTCGAGGAGATTCGGGCGATCAAGCGTAACTGGTCCCACCCCTTCATCGAATTCGCCGACGACAACAGCTTCGTGAACAAGAAGCACTCTCGCGAGCTGATCCGAGCCGTGGCCGGCGAGGACGTGCGGTGGTTCACGGAGACGGATATCTCGGTCGCGGACGATCACGAACTGCTCGACCTTATGCGGGAGTCCGGCTGTGCCCAGGTCCTGATCGGCCTGGAGAGCCCCACGTCTGAGGGACTTGATGGCATCGAGCTCAACCGAAACTGGAAGCGCGGCCGGTTCGATCGCTATCGCGAGGCCATCGAGCGCATCCAGTCGCACGGGATCGTCGTCACCGGTTGCTTCGTGCTTGGGTTGGACGGCCACACACCCACGGTCTTCGAGGATGTGCGGCGCTTTGTTGAGGAGAGCGGTGTTCGCGAGGTGCAGATCAGCGTGCTCACCGCCTACCCCGGCACGCCGCTGTACGAACGCCTCCGCCGGGAAGGACGCCTGCTGGATGAGACGGCATGGGAGAAGTGCACACTGTTCGATGTCAACGTCCAACCTCTGCACATGTCCGTGCCGGAGCTGGAGCGGGGGGCTGATCGACCTGGCCGGCAGTTGTACTCGTCCGAAGGCAAGCGGCGCGGGTGGGGGCGTTCAGGCGGCACAATCGGCTGGTACCGCAGTAGCACGGGAGGCAGCATATGCAATCCACGGATCGCAGGTTGAGGTTCTACCGGACGGTTTTCTGGGTTGGTGCGGCGTACGACATCGTTCTGGGGCTGAGCTTTTTCTTCTTCTGGAAATGGCTCTTCGATACGCTGGGCATCGATCCGCCGGCGAACACGTCATACATCCATATAACCGCCGCGTACGTGTTCATGCAGGGGCTCGGCTACTGGTTCGTCGCTCGGGATATGCTCCGAAACGTCGATATCGTCATTCTGGGCGTGATCTATAAGGCACTCTACATCGCGATGTCCGTGTACTATCTCGCGATCGGTGAGTTACTGCACGAGGTGTTCGCCTGGTTCGCGGTATTCGACCTCATTTTCCTGGTGCTGTTCATCGCGTTCCTGACAAAGGCCCTGCCATTGGCCCGGAGGAATTATGCGGGCACATAGCCACGATGCCGCGCCAGCCGCATCCCGGACGGCGCCCAGCAGACCGGTGGAGCTGACTGATGATCCGGCATTCGCGCGCCGCATTGTCAGGCTCGCGCTTACCCAGCCGCGTGGCACTCGGGCTAATCTGGTGGCTGGCGGTAGTCACCCTGGATATCCATCCGGTAATCGACCTCAGCCTCGCCGCAGGTTGGGTGCTCATGCCGTCCCTGCTGATGCTCAGCCTGCGCCGACCGCTCCTGCGATACGCGCTGGTCGTCCCGTCGTCGCTGGTCGGCGTGCCGCTTCTGGTCATCGCAGCAAGCGGCGTGGCGGAGGGAGTGGTTGCGACGGTGGGCTGGCAGATCCTGACCGCGGGTATCCTGCTCGGCGGTGCGCTGGGCATCTGGTTCTGGTTCCGCTGGCTGCCGGTGCCGGGATGGTTGCACGACCCGTTTTCTCCGCACCGCTGGCTGTTGGTTGCGCTGCACGTTGGGCTGGTTCTTGGCGGCCTGACGCTCGTTGGCATCGCCGCAGTGCGCTGAGTCGGCGCATCGACACCCATTGTGTCGTAGCGCCGCGCAACGGGCGGCCAGGTACGCAGCCGTGCGCTCTACGGGGTACGCGGCGAACCGAGGCCCGAGGCACACATCGGCGGCTTCGCGTCCCTGCATCGCGGTGTGCTGACTTGTGCGCTCATTCTCTGCCGGGTATGATCCCTACACACCTCGTTTTCTCACCCATGCCAGGTCTTTGCGCGTGGTCAACCGGTGGTACGCGAAGGAGCACGCGGCGTATGCGTCTGGACCGGGCGGAGTCCCTCGGCGGAGACACAGTCGCCGAGTTCGCGCGCGCAGCCGATCACGGTGGCGATCAGGCTCGCATCCTCATCGAGCCGCTGGCAACGCTCTCTACGGTTTTCTCGCGCGGCGCACCTCCGAGTCGGAGGAGGCCGAGGATGTGCTGGTGGACACCCTGCTCGCCGCAAGAGCGCACGCGCCACAGACGATCGGGGATGCCCGCCCGCTACTCGGCTGGCTGCTTGCGACAGCGCTGCACACACTGCGATCCCGTATCGGCGCGGATCCGGTACTCGAGTCCGGCATCGAACACCACCGTGCCGGTCTCCCGCTTCGACTGAGCGCGGGTTTGCACCAGACGTTGCCGCGGCTGAGCCGAGTGGAACAGCTCGCGCTCGGCATGCGCTTCGCGGATGCCCTCCCCGTCGCGGTGATCGCCCAAGCGATGATGGGCCGGTCGGAGCGCGCGGTGCATGCGCTGCTCGGGACGGCGTTGGCGCGTATCGGGCGAGCATGCTACCCGCCCTTCTCACCAACCCGGCCCGAGCCGGAGCAGCTTGACTACTATGTATCTGCACTCCTCGCCGGTGACCACGCCGCGCCTCCCGACTCCCTTCGTCTGGAGACCGTCGCCATAGTAACGGCGCTCGTCGGCCTGCACACTTCGGTCGAGGTCGTACCGGGTCTGCACGAGCGTGTTTGGCACGAGTATGGGCAGCGACGCGAGGAGTACGTGCCCAGTCGTCCATTCCCGAGCGCGCCAACGTGGCTGCTGCCGATGGGGTTGATACTGCTGCTCGCACTCGCGCTCGGCGCTGGGTCGTACTGGCTGATCTCACGCGTCAGGTGCCGCAGGAGCCGAGGCGGATCGCCGGAGCGGCGGCACAACCGTCCGCGACGTTCGTGGCCGCGTTCTCCGGGTCAGCGTCCAGGCCCACGTTCGCCCGTCCGCTCTATACCCGGGACCGGGCCGGCAAGCGCTGAGCGAGCTGGCGGGCCAATTGTATTACGTGCAGCCCGGCACGGTGCCGGAGCTGTTCTCGGTGAATCTCGGGGCACGCGATCCATCCGGGCTTAGTTCACCGGAGCGGTGCTGCGGATTGGGCCGGGCATCCTGGATTACGACATCTCGCCCACCGACGGCATGGTGGCGTACAGCACGGGGCGGGGGCTGTGGACGCAGGACGCCGACGGCGGAATCCGGTATCTCGCCCCTCTCACCAGACGCGCCCAGACGGGCCTGCCCCGGGGAGCCGGGCCGGGAGACGTGGATGGGATGCTTCGAGCTCGGCACGCGGCGTGGCACCCACAGGGGCATACGATCGCGTTTGTCGACGACGCTCGCGACGGTGGCAGTCGGGGCGCGCGGCCGGACAAGCGGTCTTCACCTATACCCCCGATCTCGACGCCGCCCTCGGCAAGCCGCTGTTCGTGCTAGATTCCACCGACGAGGCACAGCAGGCGCTAAGCTGGAGCGCGGATGGGAAGTACCTGTCACTGCGCACGCGGCGGGGCAGCCACGTGATTCGGATGGATGCTAAGGGGGCACGGCGCTCGTTCTTCCTGGACAACCGTGACGTTCACTGGTCGCCATACCCCGCATACCGCTCCCTGTTGGTGACGGAGCGGCGTGAACCGGGGGTGGATGCGCCGTTCGGTGTGGCCGAGCTTGATGGGAGCGATTACCGGGTGCTCGGTACAGCCGCCTTCGTGACGTGGCAGCCAAACGGAAAGGACATCCTGTTTGTGCGACACGGCAGGCGGGCCGGCAGCGGCATGGGGCTGTGGCGACGTAACATCGCATCCCAGGAACCCGAAAAGGTGTCGGACGTGCCCGCGATGGGGCGTGGCGTTCGTGAGGTGGTATTCTCGCCGGATGGCCGCTACCTTGCCTTCACGATGGCCCGCGGCGCGTGGGTCGCAAGCGTGTCGGATGGCGAGGCAGTGGAGCTACCGGGAGTCCCGGGGCTTGCTCGCGGCCTACGATGGCGGGGCGACCCTGCTCGCTATGTCCCTCCGCGCGCAGCGTTGCGGGAGTCGGGCACGATTCTCTACACCCGAAGCGTCGATCGAGGGATGCCGTCCGAGCGGCGGGCGCTCATGCTGCTTGACCCCGTGAATGGTGTCGCGAACGAGTTACGGACCGGTGTGAGGTTGCGGTACGCCGTGTCTCCCTACCATACATCCGCGCTCGTCGCGGCCGATGGCGCCCTGGAAGTGCTGAATCTCGAGGCAGGCACCTTCACCCGATTGGAGCAACCGCCGGAGGATGTCAGTATCGGTGCCCTGGCATGGCATCCGAGCGGGGTGGAAGTGGCCTATGTGGAGAGCGAGAACGGCGGGCGGGGCAAGTTCCCGCCTAGGCTGGTGCGGGTGGATCTCCGCACGCACCGTCGAACGGTGATGCGCGCGCCGAACCAGGCCCGAGCACCGGACTCGATCGAGTACTCTCCGTCCGGCCGTCACATGCTGCTCGCAGCCGGTGGGGAATGGTACCTAAAGGATTTGAAGGGCGGACGGATGTCACCACTGCCCACGGCTTCAGGGTATGTGTGGCGGCCAGGGCAAGAAACGCTGCTCCGTACCGGGCGTCGAAGCGCAGTGATGAACCTGCGGGGGAGGGTCATAGCGCGGTTGCCCTTGGGGTACTCCGGCCTGCGCTGGGTGAACAGGAATACCGTGCTGGTTTCTACGCAGACAGGCCGGTTAGCGCTCCACGACCTGTCGACGCGGCGTACCGTGGCTGCAGGCCCTCTACAAAGCCGGTACGGTGCGCCGTCGCTCTCCCCAGGCGGTACGTACGTGCTGGAGAGCACCACCACCACACTTTGGGCCCGGGAGCTGCGCACTGGCAGGCGCGAGTGGCTCGCGTCTGGTGGCTCGGCGTATGAGGATATGGCATGGATCCCACTGAGCCTTGGCTCCGATACGGTCCGAAATGAGCCCCAGCCAGTAGTGGAGCCGGCACCAGGGTCGCCGGCCTTGTTCTTCACGGACCTGGAGACGGATTCAGGAAAATCTCAGTCGGCGTTCTCTCCCTTGTGGATGTCCGTGCGCGGCGAGGCGCCGGAGCGGTTGGCGGACGTGTCGGCCTGGGACACATCGCCCGGTGGTGGCGAGGTTGTCTACATCGACCGCTATGGCTTGTGGATCCTGAATGTCGGTACGCGCGAGGAGCGGTTGGTGCTGCCATTTGAGGACGGTGTGACGGACCCCGACACTCGGCTCGCGGACCCCGAGTGGTCGCCTGATGGGACGCTGATTACGTTCGTCGTCGTGCCGCGCGATTACGGGTACCGCTACTTCCGCCACCTGCCGCTCGGCGTGTACCTCGTAGACCCCGTTACGGCAAAGCTCCATGGCAGGGCGCTGGCGTACAGCCGAAATCCGAATGTTATGGTCGCGACGGAGTGGTCGGCGGCGAGCGACACCGTGCTCGCGGCAGGCGTGGCGCGCACGGTCGAGTATCACGTTGTCAGCCGGACGACGCGGCGCACGATGCAGTTCGGGCAGACCTCGGAGCCGAAGGGGAGCACGCTGGCGTACGACTCGAGTGTGCTCTATCTCGCGAACCGGCATGGGCGCGTGGGTACGTTGATGCTGCGGCGGGACGGGCGCATCCACGAGCTGAGCGCAAGAGCGCACGCGCACGTGTGGTCGCCCGCCGGGGACTCCGTGTACTTCTTCGAGGACGGGGACCTGTGGCGCTCCAGCAAAGACGGCACATACCGGTGGCGGGTACGCGCTGCGCTGCCCGCGGGCAGGGATGCCCGCTCGCCCCTGTGGACGCGGGATGGCCGGCTGACGTACGTCACAGACAAGACTGTGTGGATTGTGGACCCGGCAACCGGTGTGGCGCGGCGACTGTTGCGGTGGCATAACCCACTGCTCGATGCAGAGTGGGGACGGTCAGGAGTGTCGAGGTAGTGATCCGAGCGGGAACTTGGGTACGGCTCAAAGCCATACCGCCCGACGTGGCTGCGGGGGACGAGCGGACGAGGGCAATCTTTGATTACTGCCTGGGTCACGTGTATCCGGTCGAGGAGACGGTTCGCGTGCGGGGGAGCGACATCGTCCTGCGCGTACTCGACATCAGCGCCGATATCGACCATCGATCCGGGGGCTTCATGAACGACATTCGCGTCGAAGACACCCACCTCGAGGTCGTTCCAGCACCTGGGCCTGGCCACCGTCATACCCGCTGAGGGTATGCGCGGGCACATCGCGGATGGTCCATTGCCGCCCGTTGTGTCAGAATGGGACCGAGATCATGCGTATTAACCTCCACTGGCTCGGGCTCTTTGGCTTCGTCGGGCGCCGGTTGCGTAGCCACGCCCCGCTGCTGCTCTCGGTGTGGGCGGGGCTGACGCTTGCGGTGGGCATCGTCGTGAGCATCCCTGTGTACGCGGATGCGGCCGGGTATCGTATTCTACTCGCGGCGCTCCGGGATTCTGACGAGGACGCCGGAGATCCGGTGCCGCCGTTCTCGCTCGTGTACCGCTACCAAAGCACCAGCGGCCCGGCGCTAACGTGGGACCGGTACAAAGCGGTCGATCGGCAAGCGTCCGGTTTGTTTGCCAACACTATTGAGGTGCCCGCCGAGCGCCAGGTGCGGTACGCCGCGACCGATCGGCTGAGTTTGCTATGGGAGCGGCAGGGCCAGCCACTGGAGGTGACGACAGCGCGCTTTGCGTTTGTCTCGGACTTCGAGCGCAACATCCAGATCATTGACGGCGCGCAGCCCGCGGCATGGTCGGGCGAGGGACCGATCGATGTCCTAGTGGGAGAGCAGGAGGCGAACTTCCTGACGCTACTCGTCGGCGACACCTATCGCTTATCGAGTCCGTTCGCATTTGCTGGCGGCGTGGATCTGCCGGTACGGGTCGCTGGCATCTGGCGCCCTGCCGATCCGAAGAGCACCTACTGGTTCCAGCCGCCCGCGACGTTCAGTTCAATGCTGATCGCGCCCGAGCAGTCGTTCGCCAGGGCGCTGGGTGATCCACGAATCGCGCGAATCAGCTACGCCACGTGGTATTCCGCGCTGGACACCGAGGCGGTGAGCGGCGAGGGTGTGCCGGACCTGCTCGGTCAGATCGAGAGCGTCAGCGGTCAGTTGCGGGTAGCACTGCCGGGGATCGAGCTAGAGCGCTCCCCCACGGCGGCGCTCGAGCGGCATCGCGCCCAGGTGCGGGTGCTTACCCTCACGCTCGCGCTCTTCAGCGTTCCCCTGCTCGGCGTCATCGCATACTTTATCGCCCAGCTGGCCGCACTCACGGTGCAGCGGCAACAGCAGGAGATCGCGGTGTTGCGCAGCCGGGGGAGCTCCCGTGCGCAGGTACTCGGACTCGCTCTCGGCCAGGGGCTGGCGCTAGGCGCACTGGCGCTCGCCGCGGGTCTGCCACTCGGAGTCCTGATCGCGCAGTTGCTTGTGTGGACGCAGTCGTTCCTGTCCTTCAACCCGTCGCCCGGCCCGCCCGTCGAACTGCTGGCAAGTAGCTGGCGCCATGGGCTGCTCGCGCTCCTGCTCGCGATACCGGCGATAACGCTGCCGAGCCTGCGTGCCTCGGCCCGCACAATCGTGAGCTTCAAGCAGGAGCGCTCGCGCACGACGCGCCCCCCGCTCTGGCGGCGGCTGTACCTCGATGTATGGCTCCTCGTGCCTGCCCTGTATGGCGTCGTGCAGTTACGACGAAACGGGCTGATCGGGATACCTGGCATCGCGCCGTCGGCGCAGGATCCATTTCGCAATCCGTTATTGATGCTCGCTCCGGCGCTGTTCGTGCTGGCGCTTGCGCTTGTTGCCCTCCGGCTGGTGCCGCTCCTGCTTGCGATCTTGGCGAGGCTGCTCGGCCGCACGCGTGGTCTGGGCCTCTTGACGCTGCGCTACCTGGCGCAGAGTGCCCAGGCGTACGCGGGACCGGTGCTCCTGATCACATTGACGCTGAGCCTCGCCGCATATACCGCGTCAATGGCGCGAACGCTGGATGGGCACACCGTCGCTCGCGCGCGGTATAGCACGGGCGCGGATATTCGGCTGGTGTACTCCCCCGGCCTCCTCCAGGGAGTCTTGCAAGGCGGCGCGGGCGGCGATCAGGGCGGCAGTGAAGATCTCGAAGCGCTGCCTGAGAATGGGGAGACCCCGCCTCAGGCAAGTATTGAGGGTGGGTTCGATAGCGGTGCTGCGGGCAACGGGATCCCGGGAGGCGAAGATCCCGCCACAGTGCCACCACCTGAGCCGGGCGACGCGGCGGAGTATACCACCCGCCCGGTCGACGAGTATCTGAGTATCCCTGGTGTGCGGGCGGCGACGCGAGTCGCGCCAAGCACCGCGACGATCCGCGTGCCGGGCGGTGCTGCGGAGCGAGGTACGTTCCTCGCGGTGGATCGGGCGACCCTCCCCGGAGTTCTGGAGGAATCCTGGCGCGCTGACTACGCATCGGAATCGCTCGGTGCGGTGATGAACCGGCTCGCGCTCGATCCTTCGGCCGTGCTGGTCTCAGGTCGGTACGCACGGGAGCAAGGACTCGAGTCTGGTGACCGGCTGACGCTGGAATTGAGCGACACGGGCGAGGCGCAGACCCTAACCTTCGTCGTCGTAGGGGTGATCGAGTACTTCCCAACGCTGTACCAGCAGAACGCCCCGTTCCTTATAGGCAACCTGGAGTACAGCTACGAGGGTCAGGGCGCGCCATATCCGTACCAGGTCTGGATGAACATCGCGCCGGGAGCCGACCTGGATCGTATCGAGGGCGAGGCATTCGGGTATGACCTGGTGGTACTACCGGGTACACCGCGCGCACTGCTCGAAGCCGATCTGTTGCGGCCGGAGCGCCAGGGACTCTTCGGGCTGCTCTCCGTGGGATTCCTCGCCGCGGCACTGGTCACTATCATTGGTTACCTCGCCTCGACATTGGTTGGCTTCCAGCGCCGCCTGGTGGAGATGGGCACCCTACGCGCGATGGGGCTCAGCACGGGCCAGCTCGCCGTGATGCTGGTGTCGGAGCAGATGCTTGTCGTTGGGGTGGGAGCCGTGGTGGGCACGGGGCTGGGGGTACTCGCGAGCCGGGTGTTCGTCCCGCTGCTGCAGGTGCGAACGGGCCAGTTCCCCGATACTCCGACATTCCTCGTGCGCATCGCGTGGGAGCAGATCGCCATCCTTGGCGCGGTCGCAGGCGCGCTGCTCGCGCTCACGATCCTGATAACGCTGCTCCTCATCCGCCGGATGCGTATCTTCGAGGCCGTCAAGCTTGGGGAAGCGGTGTAAATCACAACTCTTGGTCGGGTATGATGGCGCACGAGACCCATCCGCGGAGCACGCCGCCCGTTCCAAGGCGCGGTGACCGGCATGGCGAGGAGGTAGGATGTCCGAACCGAGCAGTCGATGGAGGCCGGGCACCGCCGACTATATGCTGATGTTCGCCCTGTATGCCGTAATACTGGTCCTGAGCTACTTCCTTTTCTTCGTGTGGTACGCGGCCCTCAGATTGCTGGTGGGGGAAATATTGGAGCCCGGCAGTACCGCCACCCGAGGCGCGTTCCAGGGTGTACTCCTGATACTCGCGGTGCCGCTGTTCATCTTCGTGTTCAGCGCATACTACTACCTGCAAGGTGGCCTCAACACAAGGCACCGGCAACTCGGCAGGCGCTTCCTGCGGATCACCGTGCCGATGGTAGTCATCATAGCGCTCGGGGTCCTCTTACAGATGGTGCTGCGAGGGTAGAGCGGGCGAGGGCAGTTGGCAGTAGTGGACCAAGAAACGCGGTGACTTCGAACGGAAACCGCGGGATCGCTTCTCTCGTTTTCCCTGCCACTACAATAGCCGGTGCCGCGATCTCGAGGTCCGCATGCTCCGCAGCATACGCCGATCCCGGGCGGTGTCGAAAGCCACAGCAAGTTCTGGGCAACGCGTGTGCGCGAGTAGACTCGAGGTCCGCGATGCCCCCAGCTTATAAGTCCCAGTGCTCTCGATACGTGATCGTGGCTGGCTGGTGATAAGCGTCGCCGCGTTGTTCGTGTTCCGCGAGACGGTGGTGCCCTTGCTCTCGCTGCTCGTCGGGCCGACCCCATGGACACAGGCGATTATCCTCATCGGGACCCTGCTCTCGGGTATGGTGCTTGTCGTGGTGGCATTGGGGGGCGCAGAGCCGCGCTGCGCTTACGGTGTGGAGCGCGGCCGGTTGCTGCGCAACTTCGTCCTGCTCGCCGTGCCTCTCGTGCTTGCGTGCGGTGCGCCTGCTCATTCAGTGGTCATGAGCTCTGTGATATGATTTTTTCGGGTCGCGGCGTGTGCTCCCCGAGCGAGGCTCGGAGACCTGCCCGGAAAAGGGATGACTGGTATCGGGGAGGTCAAACAGAAGAATGGACTCAAAGCCAGCGCTGTACGTCGTTTTTACAATGGACTGCGAGCCGGTTGCGAGCAAAGCGGTGCGAAGCGGGCCGAAGAGTTGGGAGCAGAGTGTCCGCTCCATCGAAGGCTTCAGTTACCGGCTCCTCACGGCGGGGTATCCGCCAACGCTCTTCGTCTCGCCGCGCACCGCGGACGAGCATGCCCGGTTATTCGAGGAACTGGTGGAGAATGGCGTGGAGCTTGGCGCGCATATCCATCCGCCGCAGTTGTCGCCGGACCTGAAGCGCCCGCTCGGGCAGTACCGCGAGCACGACCAGCGGACGATTATCGGCGATGCACGGCGCATCGAGTCAGCGACCGGGATCATACCGCGATCCCTTCTGCTCGGGCATGTACTCCGCGAGCGATGACACGTACCGGATAGCGTTCGAGCAGGGTTTCCGGCAGGGCTCGGTGTCCCAGCCCGGCCGTGAGGTGAAGGGCGATGCCGCGGTATGGACCGGCAAGCACAGGATCCGCACTACGTCCATCCGGAGGACCGGCTTGTGGAGGGCGGCATGCCGTTCCCAGAGGTACCGGTGACCGCAGATGCGCAGAGCACCTACCGCCGAGGCGTGCCGTACGATCTGAGCCTCGATCAGGGTTACTGGGACGAGTGGCACCAGCCACTCATTGAGGCACAACTGCGGCGATGGAAACGGAGGGTGTCCGGTTCCGGTCGCCTTTGCATACCTACGCGCAACCTGTTCGGCTATCATCTGGATGACACGGTGCAAACCACGACGCTCACGTCGCTCGTAGGTTACTTCGATACCCTGCGCGAGCGCTACAACGTGGTACCGACGACGCTGGAAGGGGCGCACGCGCACTACCGGAAGCACTCGTCATTCCATAGGTGGTAACATAGCGGTCATCGTTCGGTCTCCTGTGTGCGCCGGATTGGCGTGAACACCAGGCGTCTGGCGTCCCCGTGCGACGCCCACACCGCCCGCGACAAGTACATATCGCCAACCTTGCCACCGAACGCCGGGCGGTTTGGACAAGGTAGGGGGTAGTGCATATCACGGTACATAAAGTCCTTGATAACGACGCAGGACATCAGCATGGAAGAGTGCGACTGACCCAGAGGGGTGAGGTCTGTCCGTGACATCTGTTGGACCGAGTTCGTCAGGCAACGACACCGATAATGCGTACCGGTAAGAATACCCAAGGGAGGAAAAGTTGGAAGAGCTAAAGAGGCTCGATAGCGGCGATTTCCTGCGCAGCCGCAGCGCGATAGCCGCGGGCGGCACGACGCTCATCTTTATTGCGGCGGTGATGATCCCGTTACCCAGGGCACCGGCGCCGGCGTTCACGGCGGCCGGGCCGGCTGGCCAGCCCACGAGGTGGCTGGCCCTGCAAATACGCCAGAGACCGAGATTGGTCAGCTTGGGGGGACCTTCAGAGGCCTCACAGGCGAACCGCAAGCAGCACCGATGCTGGACAATATGAACTGCCTCCGGTGGAAGAGCGGTTGCCGAACAACCTGCATGGTCACCACATGAGTGGGTGAAGTCGGGTATGGCGAGGCTATTACCCGGTAGATGTCTTCGCTGATGTGACGGCTGGTGCCGGACGGCATCCAGAGAGATGCAGGCTGGGCTAAATGCGATCCAGGTGCTGGTTGCGCGATGGCCGCGATCTGGCCCTGCATTCCAGGAGAGCTACAAGGTAAGCGAACGTCGATTACCCATTTCTGTTCAATCCTGGCGCAGGGCCTGGCGGGTTGACGGCGGCCGTGGACACCGCTGAAAATCAGGTCAGTGGAGCTGCGCGTTTATCCCGATGAGGACCTGGCCTGGAACCCGCTGGATTGACTATCGATCTGCCACGGGGATGCTCGGCGAGGCGTGGTGGATGACGGACGTTTGTGCCTCATGTTCGATGGCCTCTGCGGTGTTGGTGCCGAACTGGTTTGCCGAGCGTGGGTGCCAGGGCATCGGCGACACTGGCGGCAGCCGAAGCAACGTTGATATGGTGTCGTCCCCATGCCGGGCGAAGACTGGCGAAGGCGGCGACTGGGCCACGCTGGCAATGACCAGCGGAAGGACTGCGAATGACCTGCCAGCCTGATGACATCGGTGGGAGGTCAAGTCCGGCAGAAGGGGATTGAACCAACGAAAAATTTTTTGTTGCCCGTCCTTCCAGGTGAGCAGTTAGCGTACAGACGGTAACGCCGTCGCTGTACCTGCAACGCGGAGGTGTCGGGTTTCCGCCCAGTAGGCATGGTAATCATGCATTGCGGGTCATACGTTGCTGACGTTGGCATTTTTGCCGCAGGCTCAGGTGTTGAGTGTCGAGCAACAGATGGAGTTGATGGTCTGGGACTGCCCCACTGGCCTGATGTTCTTTCCGTCCCACATCATCGCATACAGTTCTTCCGCAATACCGTAGCGAGTTCGCCATGTCCCACGCGGGAACGCGCGAGGTTAAATGGCTGGGATCACCAATCAGGCGCCTGAGCGAGCACCGGGTACCATTCCGGCGAAGGCATAGCATAAATCTTCAATGATTGCGCGGTACAGGCTACAGGAAGGCGCGACGCGCGCGGCATAAGCGTAACCGGACAAGGCGGCAGCGTCATCACGCAGGCCAGTTCTGGCAGCAGGCTGGCGGGAAGTTCACCGCCGACGGCAGTAGTCGAGCTGCTTCCAGTACGGCGTACCCGGCGACCGAGCATCAGCAGAACAACCTTCGGTGCGCGACCTGGCCCGCGATTTGGGCTTCGGTTTGGCTGTTGTTCCGCCGAGTCCATAAAATCGCGCGCAATGGCTGTTGATGACGACACTCATCGGGAGGTCGGCGATGCCGACCATCATACCTGCAGACCAAAGACCAGTGCGACCATTGTTGCCAGCGGCGGCGGCAGTCAGCGGGCACGAAGCAGGGAGAAGCAGAGCTGAAGGGTGACCTGCATAGCGGCAGCTGCCGCAGAGGGTATAAGGTGTGCCCATCGAGAGACCTTGCTGGCCACGCGAGAGCTGTGCGACCAGCAAACCTTCACCGAGCGGCGTTCAGGCTGGAACACTTACTGGAAACCACGCCGAGCAGGGAATGTTCTTCAGTGCGGTCAGCAAACCGCCGCACGCAGTTCGTTGGGTGACCGGGATGAATGCGGCTGACAGCAGAGTTCGGTTAAAGCCCGCCAGCAAAGTTCAGAACTGGGATTGTCTCCCTCGCCTGTGTATGACCGAGATTTGGCTTTGGGAGAAATCGGACGAGTATCGCAGTGCCTGCTACGCCATAGCAATCGGGTAAGCAGTTCCGCCCGTCCGTGGCACATTATTCCGCTTTGCTGATAGCCAGATACCGCGAGGTGGAAGCAGGTCCAGAGGAGCAGGCCGTGACGCAACCGGTCACTGGCGTCAACGGTGATGGCGACACTGCTCTTCATCTGATTTATCTAACATCTGACGAGCGTTTCATTCGCTTTGATGTGGAGATTAAAGGTCAGGCGTTTGGCGGTGACCGGAACAAGCCCAGCGCGCTGTTGTTTTTCGTGGGCAGCAGGCCTGAAAAACCGATCTCCAGAGAAAGCTGTTTCAGTTTACCCTGAATACGTCCAGGGGCATCTGGCTTCTGGCGAAGATGAAAGTCGCTACCAGCAAAACTGAAACCAAAAAACGTCATTAACGGTCAGGCTCAGTCTTTCGCCCGTCTGTCTGCAATCCTCAATCGTGGTCACAGCACCGCTATATGTTATTGACTACGTCAACAGCGATGTCAGAAGCTATCAAAGGTGATCCGAGCTTTGCCGTCGTGCTGATGGTGACGTTCGATAGCGTGGGCGGGCTCTTCTCGCGCGACATGGAAACAGCGCCCTGGAGCTTTGCGAAGTTCGTGGACCTGCTGGAGCACCTGTGGTTGCCGGTGATTGTCGTGTCCGCCGGAAGCACGGCGTGGCTGACGCGGGTCATGCGCGCCAATCTGCTTGACGTGCTGAACCAGCAGTATGTTCAGACGGCACGAGCGAAGGGCCTGAAGGAGTCGAAGGTCATTTGGAAGCACGCCGTGCGCAACGCGCTGCACCCGCTGATCATGACAATTGGCGGTGTCCTGCCGGCGCTCATCGGCGGCGATGTGGTTGCCTCCATCGTGCTGAACCTGCCGACCGCAGGGCCGGTGTTCATCAACGCACTCCGCAACCAGGACATGTATCTGGCTATCACGTTCCTGATGTTCTTTTCGGTGTTGCTCGTGATCGGTAACCTGATTGCCGACCTCCTGCTTGCGTGGGTTGACCCTCGCATCCGACTGGAGTAATATCCACGAAACACTGTCTAGTTCGCAGAGGTAACTTCGGAAAGGAAGCAATCTTATGGCAGTGCAGGCAGGGGCGGCGGACGATACCCGAGCCGTCGTCAAGAAAGACAAGCAAGATGCGGGGCAGATGTCTCAGCGGCGTCTCATGTTCCGCCGCTTCAAGCAGAGCAAGCTAGCCATTTTCGGCCTGATCGTACTAGCTCTCATGTATACGATGGCCCTTTTCTCCAGCTTCCTCGCGCCGTACGACTACGACGCGATCGACAGCAGCAACTCGTACAAGTCGCCGACGAAGATCACGTGGGCCGGGGGGCCCGCGGTGTGCGGGGTGGTGCAGACGCTTGATCAGGCGAACCTCGAGTGGAAGTACGCGACTGACTGTACGAAGACCTACCCGATCAAGTTCTTCAACCGCAGCTACCCGTACAAGCTATTCGGTTTCATCCCGACGAACGTTCACCTCTTCGGCGTGCCCGAACAGCCTGTCGATCCCAATGCAGTGCCGGTGGAGGGACAGCCGATCCCCGCGAAGCTGTACCTCTTCGGTGGCGATAAGGACGGCCGAGACGTGTTCTCACGGATGCTACAGGGCTCGCGCGTGTCGCTAACCGTCGGTCTTGTCGGTGTGGTGTTCGCGACGGTCCTGGGGTCCATCCTCGGCACCGCTTCGGGATACTTCGGCGGTGCGATCGATAACGTCATGCAGCGCGTGATCGAGTTCATCGGCTCCATCCCGACGATTCCACTGTGGGCCGCACTAGCGGCAGCACTACCGGGCAACATCTCGGTGGTGCGTCGGTACTTTTTCATCACGCTGATTTTATCGTTGATTGCCTGGACGGGCCTTGCCAGACAGGTGCGCGGTAAGGTGCTCAGCTACCGGACCGCCGACTATACCTCCGCCGCACGGGCGGCTGGCGGCTCACACATGCGGGTTATCCTCACGCACATGATCCCGAATGCGATGAGCCACATCATCGTCGTGGCCGCGCTCGCCGTTCCAGCAACCATCCTTGCCGAGACGACACTCAGCTTCCTCGGGTTCGGTATGCAGGCACCCGCGGTTAGCTGGGGCACGCTGCTGCAGGATTCGCAGAGCATCGCCGTCGTAACGCGGTATCCGTGGCTGCTGCTCCCAGGCGTGGCGGTAGTGATCGCGCTGCTCTGTTACCAGTTCCTGGGTGACGGCCTGCGTGATGCGGCGGACCCGTACGGTTAGGCCAAGGAGGGACGCGCGTATGGTTTGCCCTGGTACGAGTTGCTGGGGGATGGCCCCCACGCGATGCGGCTAAGCCGTACGGTTAGGACGAGGGAGGGAGCACGTATATGGCTGACCCAGTAACAAACGTCGAGACTAGCTCGGCGAGGCAAGATGGGACGGACGATGTTATCCAGGTGAAGGATCTGCACGTGCATTTCCACACGACGCTGGGAGTCGTCCGTGCATTGAACGGCGTGAGCTTCAACATCCCCCGCGGCAAGGTGCTCGGCGTGGTGGGCGAGAGCGGGAGTGGCAAGAGTATCACCGGTCTCTCCGTCATGCAGCTCGTCCCACCGCCGGGAAGAATGGAGTCCGGGGAGATTCTCTACAAGGAGAAGCCGGATACTGCCAAGCCCCTAAATATCCTGTCGCTTGGCAGACACAGCGATGAGATGCGCGGCATCCGCGGCGATGATATCTCAATGATCTTCCAGGAGCCGATGACTTCGCTGAATCCGGTGTTCTCCGTCGGACACCAGATTCGGGAAGCCATCATGCTGCACCAGAACCCGAACGAGGACGAGGCACGCGCCCAGTCGGTGGACATTCTGCAGAAGGTGGGCATGCCGAACCCCGACCGCATTGCAAAGAGTTACCCGCACGAGCTCTCCGGCGGGATGCGTCAGCGCGCGATGATCGCGATGGCGCTCTCCTGCACTCCTGCGCTATTGATCGCGGACGAGCCGACGACCGCGCTCGACGTGACCACGGAGGCGCAGATCCTGGAGCTGATGCGCGACCTCCAGAACGACATTGGGACCTCGATCATGTTCATCACGCACAACATGGGCGTGGTAGCGCAAATGTGCGATGAGGTCGCGGTCATGTATCTAGGCCGGATCGTTGAGCGCGCCACGGTGGACGACATCTTCTATGATCCGAAGCACCCATACACGATTTCCCTGCTGCGCTCGATCCCGAGACTTGGGACAAATCGCGGGCAGAAGTTGGAGACAATCAAGGGCGGCGTCCCGGACCCGTACACAACGGTGACGGGGTGCCCCTTCCATCCGCGCTGCCCGAGCTTCATGCCTGGCCTGTGCGATACCGTCCTGCCGGTCGAAACGACCCTCGAGGCGAAGAATCATCACACGGTTCGGTGTCACCTGTACCCCGGTAGCACTCCAGCGCAAGTCGCTGATGGGGATGGCCGGGTAACCGGGACGAGTGGTACCGCGCCGAACACCGGCAGGGCGAGCTGACCTTCCAGCTACAGTGCAGCGTGAGGGGGATACATGACAGTAGAGAGTAGCAGTAATGTCAACGAGGACGAGATTCTCCTCGAGGTAAAAAACCTCAAAAAGCACTTCCCGATCAAGGGAGGGCTGATGCGCCGGGTCGTCGGGGAGGTCAAGGCCGTCGATGGCGTGAACTTCTTCATCAAGAGGGGGGAGACCCTCGGCCTGGTGGGAGAGTCCGGATGTGGCAAGAGTACGACGGGTCGTGCGATTCTCCGGCTCCATGAGCCAACAGATGGCGAGATCATCTTCCATGATCCGAAACTCGGCAAGGTGCACATTGAGGAACTGAACGCGAAGGATCTGAAGCGCGTTCGCCCGAATATGCAGATCATCTTTCAGGATCCCTTCTCCTCGCTCGACCCGCGCATGACGGTCGGCCGCATCGTCGCGGAGCCTCTGGTCATAAACAACGTCGTGAAGGGGCGGGCGCTGCGCGACCGAGTGGCGGAGTTGCTCACTGTGGTGGGGCTTCGTCCTGAACATGCGACGCGTTACCCGCACGCGTTCAGTGGCGGTCAACGCCAGCGTATCGGCATCGCGCGCGCACTTGCGCTCAACCCCGAGTTGGTCATCTGCGACGAGCCGGTGTCCGCGCTGGATGTGTCGGTGCAGGCGCAGGTGCTTAACCTGCTGGAAGATCTGCAGGAGCAGTTCAACCTCACGTATCTCTTCGTTGCGCACGACCTGAGCGTCGTGGAGCACATCTCCGACCGCGTTGCCGTGATGTACGTCGGGTATCTCGTGGAGATGGCCGATACGGAAGATCTGTACTACAACCCACAGCACCCGTACACGGAAGCGCTGCTCGCGGCGATCCCGAAGCCAGACCCGCGGAACCGGGACCGGCCGGTGCGGCTACCGGGCGATGTGCCGAGCCCCGCGAACCCGCCCACCGGCTGCTACTTCCACCCACGCTGTCCTTACGCTCAGGATGTCTGCGTCACTGAGCGACCACCACTCCGGGAGGTCGTGCCAAACCACTGGGCCGCGTGTCACTTCTCGGAGGAGCTTAACCTCAAGGGCGTGCCACGCCTCAATGAGATCCCGGTCACGACGGCGCCGTCTGCGGCAGACGCTAACCGGCTTCAGGTAAAGGGCACCGAGCCACCGCCCGCGGGCTCGAGCAACGGTGGGGTGACGGTCTCCCCGCAGTAGTCTTACATAGAGGACAAAGCCGAAGAAACCGTCGGGGCGCCCAATTGAGCGCCCCTGCAGCATTCTAACTCCCGACCGTTCTGCTGGCTGATTTGCGTCGGCCTACTGTACCGTGCCTGGCGTGTCGGATTTTTTCGGATCGGTGGTAGCATCGATGAGCTCGGCCCGGGTCGAGTTTCCGGCGATTGTCCGGTCACTCGCGAACCAGAGCACGTCTGGGATGTCGAAGGTGCTGAAACTGTAGTTCGACATCATCAACCAATGCTCGTACTCTTCCACGTTCTCCCCCTGCCACGCGACCACCATCACCCAGCGGTCCACGTAGAGGATCCAGACGCGGCGCTTGCGGGTGGTCCCGTCCTCTTCGAACGTATAGACGCGCTCAAACTTGAGCATGTTGTTCAGCACGTCCTCGGAGGCGGACTCGACAACACAGTTCGTCAGCTGCGACAGCCCCGCGTCCACGCCCTCGCGAACAACTTCCAGGTCCTCGGCGACGACGGTGCCGGGCAGTTCGGTGATGAGCACCGAGAACCAGGTCACCGGTGGTGATGAGGGATAGGGGGAGTAGATGATTCCCTCCTGATCGCCAGCGGGCTTGAAGGCGTGCCACTCCGACGGGATCCAGAAGGTGAATCGTCCGTCGGGGTCGTTGTACGCTTCGATGCCGCGAAACAGCGGCTCTTCGCGTGTGGTCATCATGGTTCTCGCTTTCTAAGGCTTGTGCTGGTAGTTCCTGTTCGCACTATTTTACTGCATACGGTCGAGTCGCCTGACTTGCGTGTGGTATGCTCGTCACCGAAGTGGAGGGGCGCGGTGGTTTTGTGGTGGGCACATCGGCTGCGGAAGATCTACTGGCGCTTGCTCAAGCCGCAGACGCTCGGTAGCCGCTGCCTGGTCATTACCGGGGAACGGGTGCTGCTTGTGCATCATAGCTATGAACCATCGTGGTATCTGCCCGGTGGTGGCGTCAAGCATGGGGAGGGGTTCAGGGAAGCCGCCGCGCGCGAGGTACAGGAGGAGACGGCGGTGACTGTCCGCGATCTTCGTCTGTTCGGACTGTATCACAGCCGCAGCGAGGGCAAGAGCGACCACGTTGCCGTATTCGTCGCCGGCGGGTTCGATGGAGAAGCGCGGCAAGGCAGCAGGGAGATTGACGCAGTCGGATGGTTTCCCGTGCACGAGCTACCGGCTGACACCTCACCGGCTAGCCGCCGCCGAATCGAGGAGTACCTGCAGGGAGGTCCGAGAGACTCCTGGTAGGGAACGTGACTCCGCGTAACGCTACCGAATAAGCGTTTCGTCGGCGCCCCACTGGCATAGGCAGAGCCCGGAGAGAGCTCACGGACTGCAAAGAAACATAGCTGACTGAAATTGGCAAGGAAGGATGTGCGAGTGGGTACGCGGGAAGAACGATCGATAGACGCGAGCCTGTACCACCGCGTGCTTCGACCGCGTGAGGAGGCGTCGGGTCAGCCACCCGCGCTGCTGATGCTGCACGGCCGTGGCAGTAACGAGATGGACCTCCTGGACCTCGCAGACGCGCTAGACGGACGGTTCCTGGCGCTGAGTCCACGTGCGCCGTTCGCGCTCGGCTTTGGCTACCACTGGTACGAGCTCTCGCAGGTTGGCGTGCCAGACCCCCAGACGTTCGAGCAGGGACTGGGTACGTTGCGGCGGTTCGTCGACGAGGCGGTCGAGGGGTATGGCATTGATCCCGCCCAACTGTACGTGCTCGGTTTCAGCCAGGGCGCGGTGATGACGGGCGCGCTGGCCCTCACCAATCCGCCACTCGTCGCCGGCGCAGTGATGCTTAGCGGGTACCTCCCCCTGCACTCGGGGCTGCCCATCGACGAGCCGGCACTGGCCGGGCGTCCGTACTTCGTTGCCCACGGCACGCAGGACGCGGTGATTCCTGTGACATTTGGCCGTGAGGCGCGCGCGTACCTGGAGCGCGTCGCGGTCGACCTGACATACCACGAGTACCCGATGGCCCACCAAGTCGAGTACGCGGAGCTGCAGGCAATCGGCGCGTGGCTGACGGAGCGTCTGAACCGCTCTGCGCCGTCTGGCAATGCTCCTGAGGGTGTGGGACCTTGAAGCTCCCACGCGCTTGTCGCACGGCTCCAAGAGCGGCGTGACGCGGGTAAGTTATCACTCCTGTAACAGGCCGCAACCCTGCAGGCTGTTTGCTAAACTAGGAGGAATCCAAGCAATCTAAACAACCGGGGGTGTCATGCGGGTCTTCTGGCGCGGTCTCGT
>JAUJMR010000013.1:51148-58187 GCA_030446765.1 Chloroflexia bacterium | reverse complement strand
TCCAAGCAATCTAAACAACCGGGGGTGTCATGCGGGTCTTCTGGCGCGGTCTCGTCGTAGCTTTGCTCTTAGTGAGCGCAATCAGCAGTCTGGCCCAGGTCAGCGCGCAGGAACAGTATTACATCGTCATCGTCAAGGACGAGCAACGCCTTTATCTGGCGCAGGGCGACCCCACGAACCCGGAGAAATCGGACGCGATCAAGGACTTCCCGGTCACGACCGGCGCCCTATGGACGCAGAAGGGCCTGGAGACGCCAAGCGGTTTCTTTACCATCATCGAGAAGTCGAACAGCCCGGTGCAGGGGGGATACGACTTCAGCGACACAGGTGACGTTACCCTCACCCCCTACTTCATGCGCCTCGATGTGCCGAACCGTGGCGGCATCGGCATCCACACGTATACCGGCCGCACTCTTGACCTCTGGCGCTTCGGCGCGACGGGAGGGCAAACCACTCACGGCTGCATAGCCGGTCCGCCGGATGACATTATCGATCTATACAAGAACTACGTGCGGCCGGGAAGCACGCGGGTCTGGGTTGTCGATCACCCGTCCGAGGCGTTCAAGGACATCCCGAGCGCGCCCAAGCCCGACCGGACCTCCGTGAATGGGAAGGCTTGGCGTGCCCTGCCGAGCCCGACGAAGCAGCAGCTTTTCGCCGTGGACATGGTTCGACCCGATCTCGGCTGGGCGGTGGCAGGTGACGCGACCTTTGTCGACGAGAAGTACGCGTGGGAGAGTAGCATCCTCCGCTGGGACGGTCGCCGGTGGAAAGAAGAAGCGAAAGTGCCGTACTGGCTGCACGGCATTGACATGCTCAACGAAGACGAGGGCTGGGCCGTGGGCCAGAACTACATGGCCGGTGTCCACCGCAAGAACGGTAAGTGGACGAAGGTGGATCGTGCCGTTCCGCGCGTGCCGTACATGAGCGAGGTCTCCGCCATTACCGAGGACGACGCGTGGATGGCCGGCGGCGGCGGGGAGATCTTCACCTATGACGGTTCGAAGTGGGACGTATTTATCGCACCGGACGTAATGAAGACCGTTCGATCCATGGATATGCTTGACGCCAACTCCGGCTGGCTGGTCGGCGGCGGCTGGAATACGGAGTCTGAGGAGAAGGAGACCGTCCCGCTGATCGCCTCGTACGACGGCGATCAGTGGAGCCTCGACGAGAGCCCGGTCGACGAGCTGTGGTACGGCGTCGACGCGGTAGCCGAGGACGATGTGTGGGCGGTCGGGTCCAATGGTGCAATAATCCACTGGGATGGGTCGTCCTGGGAGAGTGTCGAGAGTCCCGCGAAGGGCCGGTTGAGCGACATCGCCATGTCAAGCGCGAGAGACGGCTGGGCGGTAGGCGATGAGGAAGGTGTTGCCTTCCACTGGGACGGGAAAGCCTGGAGCCGCGTGCGTCTCCCGGTCGAGGAGAAGTTCTACGAGGTCTCGGTGCTGAAGGATGGCAGCGCGATGGCTGTCGGGGGCGGGGGTTCCATCATCCAGCTCGTGGACGCGAGCCAGGCACCGCAGCAGGCTGAGCCAGAGCCGACGGAGGCCGCGGAGGCTCCTCAACCCACCCCTGATGTGGCCAGCGAGCCGGATGAGCCGTACGGCACCGCCGCGCCCGAAGCCACGACGACCAACCCCGATAGCGTCAGCGCGGAGGCCGACCCGACGCAGGGCCGGACGGTGGCCGGAGTTGCCGCCGAGAGTACCGTTCTTCCGGCGCAACCCACGCAGGAATCGGAGCCGGAGCCAACCGTTGTTGCCGCCGCCCCCGCCGACCAGCAGGACACACCGCCGGCGGCGGCAGCCGAGCCCGACAAGGGGGGAGGCCTACCGGTCGTTCCGCTTGCTGCGGCTGGAGCAATCGCCGTAGCTGCGGGTGCCGCGTTCGTGGCGTTTCGGAGGGCGTAGCGCCGCCCCTTCGCTCCGGGTTCAGGCATTAGCTGGTATGTCATGTTCTGGACGCCGATCGTTGCGCTAGGTTGGGCGCGCGGGGGATAAGGCAGGCTGAAATGTCAGGCCCAGAATGTCGCCCTTCGCGCGCAGTAGGTCCTTGGCGGCGGTTATGCTCGCACCCGCGCCGCTAGCCACCTCCATCTCGCCCGCCAGGCCAAGAAGCTCGTGGATCGCGGTAGGAGTGTCCAAGTCGTTGTCGAGCGCCATGGCAAACTCGGTGTTCCTAAGCGAAGGGTCAAGTGGATGGCCTTCTCCGGACGGAAGTTCGAGCGCGGCGGCGAGCTGGTCCGCCCAGTCCTGCGCCGTCGTGAGAACATCGAGCTTATACTCCCAACTCTCCCGGTAATGGCGTGACAGGAGTGCGAGGCGGATGGCGTCCGCAGAGTATCGTTCAAGGAGGTCGCCGACGAGCACGAGGTTGCCCAGGCTCTTGCTCATCTTCTCGCCCTCGTAGCGCAGCATCCCGACATGCACCCAGTAGCGCACGAACGGGTGGTTGGGGTCCAGGCTCTCGGACTGTGCCCGCTCGCATTCGTGATGCGGGAAGATGAGGTCGCTGCCGCCGCCGTGGATGGTCACTGGCTGACCAAGATAGCGGAGCGCCATCTCGGAACATTCGATGTGCCAGCCGGGCCGGCCGTCGCTCCAGGGACTTGGCCAGCTTGGCTCGCCCGGCGCGGCCTGCTGCCAGAGCTGGAAGTCGAGCGGGTCGTCGCGCAGGGGGTCGTCCGGATTACCGCCACGCTCGGCGGCAATCACCAGCATCTCGTCTCTATCGAGCTTGCTGAGTGCGCCATAGGATGAGTAGCTGCTGATGCGAAAGTACACGTTGCCCTCGCGCTCGTACGCGTGGCCATCATCGATCAACCGCCCGATAAGCTTCACCATGCGGTCGATCTCCTCGGTGGCGCGCGGGTAGTGATCGGGCGGGCGTACGTTCAGCGCGGCGAGGTCGCGCTGGAACCGCTCCGTCTCGCGGCCCGCCAACTCCCGGTAGTCCATGCCAAGTTCCGCGGCCTTGCGAAGAATGTCGTCGTCGATGTCCGTGACGTTCTGCGTGTAGGTTACGGTATGGCCGCTCGCCTCCAGATGCCGCATGAGCACGTCGAAGACGACGTACAGAAAGGCGTGGCCGAGGTGCGTGGTGTCGTATGGGGTGATGCCGCAAACGTAGACGCTGACCTCGGGTCCAGACTCGAACATCCGGGTATCACCGGACAGGGTATCGTACAACCGCATGGCGGGGAGTCCTCCTCGTGGATCGGGGCGGGAGACGCCCCATTATACTCGGGCAAGATGACGCACATTCCCGGCCACCTTCTTGCATCGCCGTACGACGGGAGGAATACCGATGGAGATAGCGCCAGGGGTACATCAGTTAAGCGCAGGACGGGCGAGCAACGTCTTCCTTGTTACGGAGCCGGCCCCGACGCTGATAGATAGCGGCACGCCCCGCAAAGGCAAGATGATCGCCGATGCGCTGGCCGAGATCGGTCTCGCGCTCGGCGACGTGCAGCGGCTCATCCTCACCCACTGGCATCTGGACCACATCGGCAGTGCTGAGGAACTGCGCCGGGTGAACGACATGGAGGTGTACCTCCACCCGCTCGACGTGCCGTACGCCCTGCGGGAGAAGCCCGCGCGTGCGCTTGGAGCTAGATTAGCAACCAGGCTGATGGGCGGGAGAATGCGGTATGGTCCCCCGCGGAATACGCTCCCGCTCGCCCACGGCCAGCGTATCGGCGATTTGGAGGTGATCCACACACCGGGACATACGCCCGGTCACGTCTCCTTGTTGCAGGGAGGGGTGCTCTTTGCCGCGGACGCGCTGATGACTGCAGAGAAGTTCCGGGTTCCGCCGTTCTTTCTGAATGAGGATACAGCCCAGGCTCGCGCATCCCTGAAGACCTTGCTCCAGTACCAGTTCCATACAGCAGTGAGCGGCCATGGCCGTAAAGTGGATGACGCGCGAACGAAGCTGGCCGCGCTCGTCAATTCGCAGTAGAAGGAGCGACGATTGCCGAAGCGCGACGCCGTTCGCCGTATGCTGGATGCTCGCGTCCTGCTTGTGCTCGATGGTGATCAGAGTTCTGAGGACCTCGTGCGCGCCGCGATGGACGCGGGTGTCGGTGCGGTGGAGATCTCCGTAGGCGACGACGCGTCGGCTGTGGCGGCAGTGGTGCAGGCTAAGTCGGACTTCGTCGTGGCGGCGGGAGCGGTCATGACCGCGGCGCGAGCCTGGGAGGCAGTGGAGGCGGGCGCCCACATCGTGAGCGCCACGCCGCTCGACGCAGAGATCGCTGCCGTGTGCGAGGCGGCGGATGTGGCGACTGTCGCGGTTGTCGCGGCTATGGAGGATGTCGCGCAAGCACTCGCGCTGCGCCCCGACTTTCTGCGGCTGCCTGCGGAGCTTGTTCAGAACGTCACGGCAGACACACCAGTCATCATCGATGCCCCGATGCCGGCCGATCCTCCACCGGGTGCGGTGCTTGCCGTGTCCCTGCGATCTCTGGATGCTCGCTCACCTGAAGAGCTACGTGCGAATCTGTCTGAGTTGATTGTCCCCACAACCAACCCGTCGGACCCGGGTATCTCGTAGAGCGGCGGCTTAACGCTACTAGCTGTCCGGCAGGGGTGGGGTTGAAAAGGCACTACAATAGGGTCGACCGTGTGGGTGAATGACATTACACCCGCCCGATAAGCTTTGCTGCTGCAGCCTAGTCTGTTGATTGGCCAGGCTACTCGTGAGCGTGACGCCCTCCAGGCAGAGCAGTTGTGCCTTGAGGGGCAGACCGCCGCCGTAGCCGGTGAGCGTGCCGTTGCTGCCGATGATCCGGTGACAAGGCACGATGATCGGTATCGGATTCGATCCATTCGCGAGTCCCACCGCTCGTACGGCGGCGGGTCTTCCCACGCTTGCTGCGAGGGAGGCATAGCTGCATATCGAGCCGTATTCGACCGAGAGGAGCGCCTGCCACACGCTCAACTGAAACGGCGTGCCCCGGAGGTCGAGTGGCACGGAGAACACCCGAAGGTCGCCGTCCAGGTATGCGGTGAGTTGCTCGGCGAGCGTTGCGATGGGCTGGCGGTCGGCCACGCGTTGTGCGCCGGGTAGGTGGCGTGCGGCCCACGCTTCGCATACCGCGAGCTGCTCGGATGGGAACGTCAGTCGCGCCAGCCCCTGCTGTGAGAACACCGCCACGAACAGGCCGAGTGGTGTTGGAACCTCGCCAATGAGGACGCTGCTATGCTCCCGCGCGGCAGTTCGTGTGCTGGCAGACATGATGGTGTGTGCGCTCATTGTGCTCCTCTGCCCGTGGCTTGATAAAGTAGGTCTCCTATCGATCAATAACCGCGTACGTCGGCTCCGGCTGCCGCGCCGTCGCCCGCATGATGGTGCATGAGTATCGGTAGGCGGGCCAAGCCGACGCGTCCATCGCGGCTCTGAAGGACGTTGTGGTATGCCGAGACCTCGCGCTCCATGGACAGATGGTACAGGACGCGCGTGTCGATCGCAGTCACCTTTCGGAGGCGGGCGTGGGAGTGTTGTTGTCCGTCTCTGGGCGGCGGTACCCGAGGGGCGTGATACAATTGCCTGATAGTACTCGATGTTTGCTGAGCCGAGGTGTTTGATGGTCGTACGCCGTATATTGCAGATGGAGCAGCCCGAAGACCTGGCGCGGCTTAAGCACAAGTCGTCGCGCGTCACGAGCTTCGACCAGGAACTCACGCTCCTTGTGGAGGACATGGTCGAGACCATGCGGGCGGCGGACGGCGTCGGCCTCTCCGCCCCACAGGTGGGCGTGTTGCGCCGGGTGGTGACGATGGAGATGCCCGGCGAATACGATGAGCGCGAGGACGGCGCGTTCGAGGAGATCAAGCCGCCGGAACTGTTTGTGCTCGTAAACCCCGAGATCCTCAAGATTGCGGACGAGCGGCTACCGATGCTGGAGGGGTGCCTTAGCCTGCCCGGGCGATTTGCGGATGTGCCCCGTGCGCCGCAGGTGACGATCAAATACCGAGACGTGCGGGGGAAGGAGCATCGCCTTCGGGCTACGGAGCACTTGCTCGCCCAGTGCATCCAGCACGAGATCGACCACCTCGACGGCGTGCTGTTCACGGAGCGGATCGAGGATCTGACGACGCTGCGAGACGAGCGGCGCAAGCCGAAGCGGTCCCGCTTCCGCCGCCCTCACCGGGAGCAGGATGCCGCAGGTGAGGCTATGCTGCCGGAAGCACGTGCCGCCACGGGTTAGACGGAGTGTCGTGACCCCTGCGATATCACCGGCGGGACCAAAGGAGCATCCATGGAAACCACATCCTTCTTGCGTGATAGCCGACGCGGGCATAGTTTACCAGCATCTGGCTCTCCAGCAATCGCTTGTGCGCAAGCGGGCTCGGTACCGTGGCCCCGGAGTTAGCAAAGATGACTGCGTCGAAGCGCTCCTATCCAGTGGGTTGCCTCTAATCATGCGCTATTCGAAGTGCATGCTCGACGCTGCCCGAGCGCGGTGATAGACTGCCCTCGTAGTCGGCTACACACGGAACGCCCGATCTTAGTAAGGAGATGGTTTCGATGGTTCAGGAAGCACGCATCGATCTCGCCGGGGATAGTCGTAGCTAAGCTGTCAACGGTGATATCTCAGGGGCCGGGAATTACCCCGGCCCCTTTCTCATGGCTGAGTATCCGCCCGTCCGATCACGGCATAGAGCGGGTCGCCCCTGCGTGGGCTGCGGTCGAGCCGCATAATATCCCGCCAGTTTCCCGCATCTACGAGATAGCGCTCAACGAGCCGCTGGTGCCCCGGATCGTCGAGCGACTGCCAGATCGCGACGGCCTTCGTCGGGAAGCAGCGGTTTGAAAACGCGATCACGAGCGGCGCACCGGGGCGTAGCACCCGCCCCACCTCACGCAGCACCTCCACCGGCCGGGTGAGATACTGTACCGATACGCAGATTCCGGCGGCATCGAACTCCGCTTCTGCATAGGGCAGGAGGGGGTGCTCGTTCAGGTCCTGCACGTGGTACGCATCCAGCCGCGGATTCGCCCGCAGCTCGTCTTCGTTCATTCCAAGTCCGAC
>JAUJMR010000013.1:32212-51048 GCA_030446765.1 Chloroflexia bacterium | reverse complement strand
AACCGCCCAGTCTCGCGCATCATTGACGCCGATCCCCGCTTCGCCCGCTTCCTCGACCACCCCGCCGTCGAGCCGCTGCTGGTGGAGTTCCTCGGCGCCGAGTATCGCCACATCGACAACGACCTGTACTTCACGCACCCTGGGTTCCAGGGGGGTGGCTGGCACCGTGGCGTGCGGGCTAACCCGTCGGGCCACGTCGTAGACGGCCAGTTCGTCTGCTCGATGGTGAAAGTGTTCTACTGCCTGACTGACGTTGGTCCGGACGAGGGAGAGTTCGTCGTCGTGCCCGGTTCCCACAAGGCAGCGTTCGAGATCGATATGGATCGACGCGATCTGCCGGGACAGAGGATCTTCGACGACGTGCGGGCAGGGGATGTGATCGTGTTCGATGAGGGGCTGCTACACAATGGGCGTCCGAACCCATCCAGGAAGACGCGTCAGACGATCATAATGAACTTCGGCAGACACGACGCGGGTGCGTGGCCCGGATACGCGCCAAATCCCGAGACGCTTGCAGCAGTCAGTCCCCGACAGCGCGCGATTCTCTCGAATAGCGCACCAGTGTGGGCCGAGCCCGAGCCGGTCCCCGTCGGCTGAGATTTACACCAACGGGCGGTCGCTAGGTGTTTGTCCTTCGATCGAGTTCCCATGGATAGCGCACGGCAGGAGTTGCTGCGTGGCGTGCTGTTTAGTCTTCTCAGGTTTGGGCTATCTGACTGCCAACACTGCAGGGGCGGAACAATACGAATGTGGTGAGGGCATGCAGCGACGCTCGCAGATTGCCGACGGGATGCGATCGAAAGCCCCTTGCTCGCGGGGGACGTGAAAGTTAGGGTTGCAGGACGCATGATCACGAAGCGATGGGTGCCCGGAGTCGCGATTGGCGACATACCGGCGGGACTTAGCGTCGCACTCGTGCTCGTCCCGCAGAGCCTTGCGTACGCGGAGCTGGCCGGCCTCCCGGCCCATGTCGGCCTGTACGCTGCCGCCTTCCCGGCGATAGCCGCCTCGGTGTTCGCCTCCTCGCCGTACCTGCAGACCGGACCGACCGCGATGGCAAGCCTGCTCACCGTCGGATCCGTGAGCGTCGTGGCGGTTTCTGATGGAGAGTACGTGGAGACGGCGGCCCTGCTGGCGCTCCTTGTCGGCATCGTGCGCTCGCTTGTCGGATTACTCCGATCGGGCCGCCTGGCCTATCTGCTGTCGCAGACGGTGCTGACCGGCTTCGCATCCGCGGCATCGCTGCTCATCATCGCGTCCCAGATACCCGGCATGCTCGGGACCGATCCCCCTCCTGGCGGGGTGCTAGGGCAGATAGCGTGGGTATTACGGCATCCGAACGCATGGGAAGCCGAATCGGTGCTGCTCTCAGTCGGGACGGCCATCCTCATGCTCGGCATTCGGTGGATACACCCGTTTTTCCCTGGTGTGTTGCTCGCGGCGGTACTTGGGATAAGCTGGTCCCTGTTGTCGGGATACACCGGACCCACGATCGGCGCCGTGCCAGCTGGTCTGCCAGGGCTCGCGCTGGACCTGCCGTGGGGAAGCTTGCCCAATCTGCTGGTGCCTGCGCTCGTGATCGCTATCGTGGGGTTCGCCGAGCCCGCGGCGATCGCTCGCAGCTATGCGGCGCAAGACCGGCGGCGATGGGACCCTGACCGTGAATGGCTGAGCCAGGGTGTCGCGAACATCGCATCCGGCCTTTTGGGCGGCTTCCCTGTCGGCGGTAGCTTCGGCAGGAGCGGGCTCGCCCGTGCCGCCGGCGCGCGCGCACCAGGTGGAGCGGGGCGGTGGCTGGGTTGGCCGTCCTGGCCTTCCTGCCATTCGCGTCGTACCTGGCACCGCTGCCGCAGGCGGTTTTGGCGATCGTGGCGACATCAGCCCTCGGGCTGCTGCGCCGAGCGCGTACCAGAACTCTGGCACCGCAGCCGTCCCCAGCTTGGCATCGCGCTCTTTACCTTGCTGCTCACCCTCGCCTTCGCCCCTCGCGTGGAGCTGGGCGTTCTGGGAGGTCTGGGATTGGCGGTTGCCATTCACCTGTGGCGGGAGCCCGTATCGAGGTGGCCGAGTGGGAAGAGGCGGGCACCTTGCACCTGAAGCCGCTGGGTGTGTTGTGGTTCGCCACCGCGCAGGACCTCTGGGATCGGTGTGTGTCACGCTCATGACCCGTCACCCGGAGGCGCGCCGTGTCGTGGTACACCTGGATGGGCTGGGCAGGGTGGATCTGAGCGATGCTGGCACTTCAGGGCTTCATGCGGGAAGCGCGAGCGGGTGGCATCGAAGGTAGAGATCGCTGATGTGCCACCACAGACCCAGCGATTAGTGCGGGACGTGCTGGCCGATGAAGGGTGAGCACGATCGGATGGTAGTGCTGGTGACCAGTCCTTCCCACGCTACGTAGCACCCAACGGACCAGGCGATTACCAGCATCGTCGCAACATGCACATGGCGGGCGCCCCGCGCCCTGGTCTCTGCCCGCGTCTGATACGCAATCCGCTTGAGCCGTGATGTGGGTCATCCCGAATGAGAGATCTGTGTCACGGGTCACGGATTCCTCGCAGGCTCGGAATGACAGATGCCCTACCATTCAGCCGGAGTCCGTATGAAACGGTGGGAGGACAGTCACGGAGATATGAAACCAACAGAGCAACGGTGCTCAACGCTGGTGTCCAACAGCCGTCGGTGTTCACAACCGATGCGCCCTATTTGGCCAAACCGCGCCACCGGATACCACTTGACAGCATCGGGAGGCGATCGTATGCTAAGGCTGAAAGATACGCTCCCATAGGAGCCGTGACGCCACGGAGGGCGCCCATGAGACTTCTATCGCTGGCTGTAATACCGACGCTCGTGAGCGCTGTTGCTGTTCCATCAGCCCCGCTCGTCCAGAGAGCTTGCCGAGCGATAGAGTTCCGGCGCAAGCCGGATAGCGCCTCCTCGTATCTACTCCTTCGCCGGGCCAGTTCCGGGCCCGCAACGTCCAGATGGCGTGGCCCACGCCGTTCACGAGCCCAACTTGGACGACCCGTATCACCGTTCCGCCGTGCACTGCGTGCGGAGGGTACGCTACGGGCACATGAGGAGAGGCTTGTTTTGTGGAGTCCCGGCCCATACAGGGTCTATCTGATCTTCAGTGGCGCGACATCGCTTTTGTTCGCGCTGATATTCACCATCATGGCGGTCTACCGCGTTCAGGTGGCCGGCACGAACCCGTTACAGCTCGTGCTCGTCGGCACGGCACTGGAGGTGACGTACTTCCTGTTCAACGTGCCCACCGGTGTGGTCGCGGATACATACAGCCGTAAACTCTCGGTCGTTATCGGGGTGCTACTATTCGGTATGGGCTTCGTGCTGGAGGGTAGCTTCCCTATTTTCGGCGCGATCATCCTCGCGCAGGTGATCGAGGGCTTCGGCTACACTTTCATGGAGGGTGCGCTCGAGGCTTGGATCTCAGACGAGGTCGGCGAGGAGCGCGTCGGGCAGGTATTCCTGCGCGGCTCCAGGTTGCCAATGTCACGGGCCTCGTCGGTATCGGCGGCAGCGTGGCACTCGCAAGTATCGGACTCGCAATGCCGATCGTCGTCGGCGGTGTGCTGTTCCTGGTGCTCGCCTGCTGGCTGATGGTCGCGATGACGGAGCGTCCTTCCAGCGGCCACCGCGTTCGGAGCGCGAGTCTCTGGAAGGGAAAATGGCGGCGACCGTGCGCAACAGCCTGCACGACATGGGGGCACGCTTCGGCAGAGTGCCAATGTCATCCGACGCAGACCCCTCGCGCGCTCACCATCCTCGCGATCGCTGGTGTGTGGGGTGGGTTCACGGAGGGGCTCGATCGTCTGGGTGAGGCGCACTTCATCCAGGTGATCGGCCTGCCCCGAATCGGCAACCTCGATACCGTTGTGTGGTTCGGCATCATCGCCGCGGGCGGGATGCTCCTAACCATCGGAGCGAGCGAGTTGGCCCGCAGGCGACTCGCGCTGGAGCAGCCTTCGGTGGCGGTCAAGGCGCTCTTGGGTTCAACTCTGTGCTGATCGTGAGCATGTTCGTGTTCGCGCTGGCGGGCAACTTCGCGCTCGCACTCGGCGCGTTCTGGGTCGTCTCCGTGATGCGCTCGCTGCAGTACCCGGTGTACTCGACGTGGCTTTAACCAGAACGTGGACACCAAGGTGCGTGCAACGGTCCTATCCATGAGTGGCCAGACCGACGCCCTCGGCCAGTTCACCGTTGGGCCGGGTATCGGGGTGCTCTCGGCACGGTATACGGACTTCGGGTCGCGCTCACTGCGGCCGCTGCGGCGCTCTCCCCGGCACTGTTGCTGTACGGATACGCCCTGCGAAAGAACAGGTCGCACCCGGCACCACAGGCACAGGTCCTGACCGCCGAGCAGTAATCTGCGCTTGCCAAGGCGAGCTGCGTAAGGAGGTAAGATATGTTGAGTGAGACGTACCGCACCCTATCGTCGAACAACACCCTCGCAGCGAGGGAGAGAGGCTGGTGCCGCCGACAATCTTCGGCGGCACCGCCGCAGTCAATGGAGAACATAGCATGTCCGACCGGGAGTCCGAGGAGCGGCGCGCAGCCGACGAAACAACGGACCCACGAACGATCCTCGGCGAGGGTACGGTATACAAGAAGTTGCAGGGATTCCACTGCGTAAACACCGGTGGAAATACCGTACTTTGTACGATCTCAAGCACCCTGCGAAAGAACCTTGAGTATCCGGTAGCGGCCCCGTGGTCACTGCGCCCGCGCGTTGTTGCCGTCCATCAGATTCGCACGGTCGATCCCGTGGCGATCGGCGACAAGGTGCGCTTCACGGACAGCGGCGACGACACCGGTATGATCATCGAGGTGCTGCCGCGCAGGAACTCCCTCGTGCGTCGCGCCGCTGGCCGCAAGGCGCTCCAGCAGGTGATCGTCGTGAACGTCGATCAGGTGGTCGTCGTATTCGCGGCTTCGCGGCCGGCACCAAACTGGGAGACGCTCGACCGCTATCTCGCTGCCGCGGAGTCGACGGGCCTGCCAGCCCGTGTGGTCATTACGAAGATGGATCTGGTGGACGGGGACGCGGTCGCAGATGAGGTCGACACCTACCGCCGTGCGGGATACCCTGTGCTCTCACCAGCGCCGTGCGCGGTGTGGGCATCGAGCCGCTCAAGGAGGCGTTGCGCGGGCGCGCTTCGGTGATCGCCGGTCCCTCTGGTGTGGGTAAGAGTAGCCTGCTCAATGCCATCCAGCCAGGTCTCGGCTTGCGCGTCGGGGAGGTGAGCAAGCTTACGAACAAGGGTATGCACACCACGAGTCACCTGGAGATGTTCCCGCTCGACGGCGGCGGGAGTGTTGTGGACACGCCAGGCATGTGGTGAGCTCGGCCTGTGGGATGTGGAACCCGACGAGATCGATGGTCTCTTCCCGGAGATGCGCCCGTACCTGGGGCACTGCCGCTTCCGCCTCGACTGCAGCCACACCCACGAACCGGACTGCGCCGTCAAGGAGGCGGTCGCTGCAGGGGCAATCTCCGAGCGGCGGTACCTCAGCTGCTTGACGATGAGGGCGGGGTAAAGTAACCCAAGATGCGGAGCTCAAGGACTTCCTCAGGCAAAAGAGCGGCCGCCGATGGCGCTTAGCTTCGTGCTCCAGGATGTCGAGGACTCGGAACATCGGCGCGGCATTCCGCATCGTGGGTGCCTGTGGTGGCGACACGACTCCACTCGTGGGTGGTTTGCAATCTGGTTGAACCGTGGTGCGTGTCATCCCGAACGCAGTGAGGGATCCGTATCCCATACCATGGATTCTTCGCAGGCTCGGAATGACATATGACCTACCGTTCAGCCGGAGTCCGTATCACGGGTGCACGTGCCATGGTAATCGTGCGGTGCTCTCATTGCGCCAAGAGTTGCGAAGTAAGTCAGTGCTTTCCGACGCCGCGCGGACATCGACTCACGCGAGTGGCTGCTCATCCCCCAGTACCCATCGACCGAGCAGCTTCAGTGTCGCCGGGTCCTGCGGCGGGTTGTACAATCCGGCACGTGCGTCGCGGAACAGGCGCTCCAGCGGCAGCCTGCGCGACAGGGCGGGGCCACCGACGGTGCGCATCGCGATGTCCGTCACCTGGATCGCCGCATTAGTGGCGAGGGTACTTGGCCGCTGCGATATCCGGTGTGAGTCGTGCCCTGCTCGTGGGATCGCGGTCCCATGCCGCCGCGGTATCCATCAGCAGTGGTCGCGCACCGCGAATCGCGATCTCCATCCGACCCAGGCTCTCCTGCACTCCCTCCAGCTCCGCGATCGGCTTGCCGAGGCCGGTAGGCACCCGTTCCTGTGCGTACTTCGCGGTGAAATCATGTGCGGCACGCGCCACGCCGAGGTAGGCGGCGGAGAGCAAGAGCGCCGCCCATGCTCTGCCGCTCCCCCCATCGCCGGGCGGTCGATCCGACGGTGGCACGATGCGGGCCTCCTCGGGTACGACGACACCTTCCAGCACAAGGTCGTGCGAACCCGTTGCGCGCATACCGAGCACGTCCCACGTCTCCACGACCGAGAGTCCTGGTGTGCCGCGCTCGACAAGGAAGTTCCCGCGCTCACTCTCCCCGACGGCTGCGAGCACGACGAAGTAATCGAGCACCGGCGCGAGTGTCGTGAACGTCTTTCGTCCGGAGATCTCCCATCCCCCGTCGATGCGGTGGGCTGTGGTGGTGGGCATTCCCCGTGGCTGGGTGAGCCCATCTCCGGTTCCGTCGCTGCGGCGTTCACGAGCGCCCCCTTTGGACGACATCACGACACACACGCTCCCACATCGCGGACGGCCATGCCCCATCCTCTGAAAGCCTGCCGAAGAGTCCGAGGTGCATGCCGATGCCGAGCGCAGTTGCCCCATCGCCGGCACCGAGCCCCTGGCCGAGGCACGTGTCGAACAACCCCGCTTCCCTGCCACCAAACTCACGGGGAACCGTCAGCGCCTGATAGCCGATTCGCCGGAGGTCATCGTAGTTCTCATACGGGAAGGAGTTCGCGGTCGTGCTCCGCTGCACGCTCCGCGAACGACGGCGCGAGCAAGCGAGCCGTCTCCACGATCTCCTGCTGTGACTGCGTGCGCGCGAGTACCATTCGACCCTCTATCATCCATCGGTGTGCGTTACTGTACCGCACTGCTCGATCCACACTCAATAGCCTTGGTGAGGGGCTCCGATCGTCTCGATCTGTTATACATAGTGGATGGCAGGAGCCGTGGTGCAGGACGTGCTCAGACTACCGAGACAAGGCGAGGGAAAGTGACGGCGAGGCTCACAAACCTGGTACACCGGTGCAGTCAGCAACAACTCACGTTGCTGGTTGTGTGCATGGTGCTCTTCTTCAACGTGCTGAATGGCACGATGGTCAATATTGCCCTGCCCGCCATTGGCCGCGATTTCGGCATCGAGCCCGCGCGGCTCGGATGGATAGCCACCGGGTATCTGCTGGTGTTTGGCGTGGCCGTGCCCTGGCCGGTTTGCGGATCGCTTCGGCGCTCGCAGGCTCTTCGTGATCGGGCTTTTTATCTATTCCTTTAGCTCGCTTGCCTGCGCGATCGCACCGAGCTATTCCTTATTGCTCGCGGGCAGGATCGCACAGTGGTGGTGCCGCATCCATCGCCGGCCTGGGCATGGCGATTATCAGCGGTGTACCCGCCAGAGCGGCGGGGCACCGCGCCAGGTACGTGAGCGCGACGATTGGCTCCGGCGCTGCGGTCGGTCCGATCGTCGGCGGGACGATCACCGGCCTGCTGAACTGGCATATGATGTTCCTGCTCAGCGCACTCGGGACTGATCGTACCGATAGCGATGCGCGTACTGCCGCCCAGCGAGCGCAGGCCCGGCGAAGGCATCGATTTGCTCGGCGGCGTCCTCCTCGGACTCGGCGTCGGCGGCGCGCTGCTGGCGGCGACAGCGCGCGCGTGGAGACATCACAGCGCCCGTCGTACTCGGCGCGGCGGCGGGTATCCCTGGTCTCCTTTGTATTGCTGGTGCTTCGTCGGCGGCTTACCACGAGTCCATTCGTGCCGTGAGTTGTTGCACAACGGCCAATTCGTCGCTCGTCATAGTTAGCTTTTGCGCGATGACCGCGAACGTCGCGACATTCGTCTCACTGCCACTGCTGCTCAATCGCGACTATAACCTCTCAGAAGTGCAGATCGGGTTCGTGTTGCTGCCGAACGCGCTCGCCGTGGCAACGCTGGGACCGGTGGCAGGGCGCGTCTCGTTGACCGCATTGGGGGGCGGTTGCCCTTGCGGGTTGGTCTTGTCGTGATCCTCGTGGCGCAGGTTGCCTTCTCGTCCATCGGGGTCGGCAATGCGGTTTGGTTCGTGAGCCTGCTCGCCGGGGTACAGGGTGTGGGCTTCGCCCTGATGAACTCGCCGATCGCGACGATGGTGTCCCTTGTCGCCGGTCGGGACCGCCAGTCTTCCGGGCTGAGCATGAACAGCATGGCGTTCTTCCTGGGTGGTGGTTTTGGCACCGCCATGCTTACGGCGATCCTGACACTGCGCCAGTCGGCGTCGAGCGCCATCAACCCCCTGTACGGCCGCGACGCGATCCCGTACAGCGACGCCTTTCTCGTCTTCACTGTGCCGCTGCTGCTCGCGCTTGCCTTGTCGCTCCGACTGCCGAGCGGCGAGCAACAGTTCGAGGAGCGGAGATCGGAACCCGCAGCCACCCCCGCCCGCGCCACCGCCCGCTGACGCGCGCACTGCACGCACCGTGACCCATCTGGTCACCCGCGATCCACTTGAACCATGGTGTGTGCCCTGCCAGATGCCGTGACGGATCCGTAGCCCCGACCGCGGGTTCCTCTTCTTCTCCCACAGCTTCTAACTCGCCAGCGCGGGGCGGCATACATCGCACGCTCGGTACCCGGCCGAGACTGCCTGCTGCGGTGTACGGAACGTTACGAAGCGCGGCTCGGTCAGCCGCCGGTGCATCCCCGCGCACGTCGGCAGGCAGAAGGTGTGGTCCTCCGTATCGCCCAGGTACCGCACACCCCGCTTGGCAAGGTCCTCCAAGAGATCCGGCGAGGTGCCCTCGGCCTCCAACACCGCCCGTTTCGCCGCGCTGCCAAACGCGTACTCGCCCACTCGTCCGTTCGTCTGCACGACCCGGTGACACGGGATGAGGAGCGGCACAGGGTTGTGGTTCAGCGCCGTGCCGACCGCTCGCACCGCGCCCGGCTTGCCGATCTCGCGGGCGATCCAGCCGTACGGGCGGACTTCACCGCGTGGGATCTCCATCGTCTTCTGAAGTACCGCCCGCTGGAACGTCGATACGCCGCGCAGGTCGATCTCGATCTCCCCCTGCACATCGGATCCTAAGCGCCGCTCCACTACGTCGGCAAGCGGTCGGGGTGGACGCGCGACCTGGGCAGCAGGTCGACCGAAGCGGTCACGATACCATTCCTCGAACTCGGCAGGAGTTGACGTTTGCCGAACCGCCGAGATACCGGCCTCACCATACGCGACGTACACCGGCCCAATGGGACTGTCCTGCTGCCAGTATGCATCCCGCAGCCCCACGCGCGCGAGCACGCCCGGCAACAGTGCGGACGGGGCCTGCACATTCCCCAATCTGTGTAGCCCGTCCAGAACGCGCTGTGTCCCAGCAATTGTGGCCTGATAACCCTCGCTCATCCTTGGATGCTCCCCTCGTTCGCTGTTCTGCCCATCGCCTCGCGCAACATCTGCACTCCGCGATGGACGTTTGACTTCACCGTCCCAACTGGCTCGCCCAGCACCCGGGCGGCCTCGACGTATCCCATCCCGTCGATGTGGCGCAGGATTATCGACTCCCTGTATCGTTCCGGCAGCGTCGCCACCAGGACACCCAGCTCCCGGGTCCCCTCGTAGCGCTCGAGCACCACGTCGGGCCGCTCGCGCTCATCCGCCTCGGGCTCGATCTCCGAATGTCCGTCCTCGTCCCCCTCCATCTGCACGAGCCGTACGTGCTTCCCTCGGGCGCGGTTGCGGCAGCCGTTCAGCGCGATCTGATAGAGCCAGGGCCGGAGCGCGAGCGCTCGTATCCGATCAGTCGGGTAGGCACAGAGCGCGCGATACGCGGAGACAAAAGCATCCTGCGCGATCTCCTCCGCATCTTCCGGACTCCCGGTGTATCGCAGGCAAAACACGTAAATCCGATCCTGGTAGCATCGCACCAGGCGCTCGAAGTGTGCGTCAAGACCGAGCGCGAGGTCGCGCGGGAGGTCTGCCGTTGTCTCATCGAACTGTTCAATCACGCGCCGCTCCGCGCTCATTCGCCACCAGCCCGGGACCAGTGGTGTCGCCGCTCCCACTCCCCACTCTCGAATCCTTCTGAGCTATCGACGCTCCAGCGCCACGCGGCCATGTCGAATGCTACCAGAACGATCAGTAACCCAACGATTTCCATTAAGCCCTCCGCGGTGCCTTGTTGAGGCGCCTGATCTTCGACTCGCCTCTGCGTCCTTAAACACATGGTGCAGGCATCGGGTTGCAGGGTCCGAGCGGTGCGGGTGTGGCTCCTGCTACCATGGCGTCCATGGAGAAACTACAAGACCGATACGTCCGCACAGGAACGACCCGAACGCATTATGTGGAGGCTGGCGATGGCCCGCCGCTCGTGCTGCTGCCCGGTGTGTTCATTCTTGCCCAGACGTATCGTGGGCTCATCTCACGGCTAAGCTCGCAGTTTCGCACGATCGTGCCGGATCTTCCCGGGTCCGGCCTTAGTGGCGGGCTTCCGGCCCCCTGGAGCTTTGAGCAGTATGCCGACTGGACTCCGAGCTTTCTGGATGCCCTCAAACTCGAACGCGCCACCATCGTGGGGCACTCTAATGGAGGGGGGGTGGCTCTGGTGACCGCAGCCAAGTATCCTGAGCGCATCGACACCCTGGTGCTCGTCGACACCGTTGGAGCCCGCGCCTCCGCATCGCCGATCGGTGTGCTTGGCGGACGGACATTGGATGCCTGGCTGGAAATGGAGCTGAACCTCGATGCGTGGAAACACGTGGTCTACAACCTTACGTACCATCGCCGCACCTTCAAACATCAGCTCAAGGCGGCGATCACCGCGAACCTCCTCCCATACGCACCACAGATAGAGGCGCCGACGCTCCTCGCATGGGGCAGGCGAGATTGGACCATGCCTCTTGATTGCGCCTTCAGACTCCAGGGGTTCATCCCTCGGTCGGAGTTGTATGTATCGAACGCTAGTCACGACTGGCTGATGACCGAGCCCGACGAGTTCTCCGGAGTTGTGGGTCGTTTCGTTCGGCAGTACCTGCCACAACAGGTTGGAGCGTAGCTACCGGTGAGCCTGACACAGATCATCTCCCTGCTCGGCGCAGCATTAATTCTCGCAGCATACGTCGCCCCGCAACTGGGGCGGATGCGGCCGGGCAGCACGGCGTACAACGCGCTCAACCTCGTGGGGAGCGCGCTGCTGGCATACGTCGCCATTGTGGAGAGCCAGTACGGTTTCATCGCTCTCGAGGGGGTATGGGCCGTCGTCAGTCTCTACGCCCTGCTGCGGCCCCGTGCGGCTCAGCCATCGGAGCAGCGATAGGGTGAACACGAAGGAGCCACTGCCACCCGAGTTTTACGATCGAGCGACCCTGGATGTAGCGCGCGATCTGCTGGGCTGCGTGCTGGTGCGCGAAAGCCCCGAAGGACGGGCAGCCGGCCGGATCGTGGAGACGGAAGGATACGTTCCCCTGATTGACCCCGCATCGCACGCGTATCGCAGGCGGACCAATCGCAACGCACCGATGTGGGGTCCACCGGGCAGGGCGTACGTGTACTTCACGTATGGGATGCACTACATGGTGAACCTCGTTACGGAACCCGAAGGGCAGGCCGCTGCAGTGTTGTTGCGAGCGCTGGAGCCGCTGGACGGCGTTGATCTCATGCGTCGGCGCCGAGGTGTGGACAAGATCCGGCTGTTGTGCTCCGGGCCGGGGAAACTCTGCCAGGCACTCGGGATCGGCGCGGCGCTCAACGGCACGGCGCTCCAGGGACCAGACCTCATCGTGCTGCCCGGCGATCCGGTGCGCGAGATCGTAAGCACCACCCGGATCGGTATCACCCGCGGCGTGGACCTGCCGTGGCGTTTCTATGAGTCTGGAAGCAACTGGGTATCGCGCCGGTAGGCACGGGCGTATACCATGCCTCGACGATTCTACTGTTTGATCGACGTGCACATAGAGCTACGGGCAATGACGTAACGTCGCCATAGGCAAGTTTACTGCACCCCTTGCGGCGCGCAACATCTGCGACTCACGAACACGAGGGAAGAAAACGATCATGAGAATAGCCGCTCTCTCGCTGCGCACCCGCCATCTCGATGAGTTGAAAGCCTTCTACGCGGACATCCTCGGGCTACCGCTCGTCGCCGAGTCCCCACAGTCTGCAACATATGGCGTAGGCATGACGCAAATGACGTTCGTACGCTCCACGGGTGTGGGCGATCCGACATATCACTTCGCCTTCAACATCCCGCCCCGCACGATATCGGAGGCGAAAGCCTGGCTCTCGTCGCATGTGCCGTTGCTCGATCAGGCGGGCGAGGATCTGTTTCATTCCGAGAGCTGGAATGCCGATAATATCTACTTCCGTGATCCCGCTGGCAACATCGGCGAACTCATAGCCCTCCATACCCTGTCCGATGACTTGCCCGGTCCATTCGGCTCACAGCACCTGCTGTGCGTCAGCGAGATCGGGTTGCCGACACCCGATGTCCCCGAACTTGTCCGCGGGCTGATCGACACGTTCGATCTCGCGCGATACGGCGAGGGTTCCAACACATTCTCACCGGTCGGCGATGAGCGCGGTCTGTTCATTGTGGTGCGCGAAGGCAGACCATGGTTCCCGACCGACAGCGCGGCGGAGCTACACGCCGTCTCCGCAGTGATTCAAGGCGCGAGCGAGGCGAGCCTCAGCCGGGCCGGGCTCCCCTACGAAATCCGGCAGCGGCGCGTTTCGCTAGCATAAGCGGAGGAGACCGACAAAGTACTGTCTCTGACACTGCCCTGATAAGGTTTACGCTTATGAGCTGATTGGATCCCCCTGTACACCAGCAGACAGGACATAAGCCTGGCTGGGGCAGCAGCGCACTGTATCGACTTCACGGCCTCGGCTACAATCCATCGTGAACATCAGCGTGGAGGAAGGGAACAACCGTGCCCGTTGTGAAAGTGAACCAGTTACGTATCGCGTACGATGCGGTTGACGCGGGCGGCTCCGCGGTGGTGTTTCTACACGGCGTGGGTTCCGACCGAGCTGTGTGGCGCGAACAGCTCGCGGACCTCGGCGACGATCACCGCGCCATCGCGCTGGATTTTCGAGGCCACGGCGAGTCTCAGATCCCTGCAGCGCCGATAGATCGCGCAGCGTTCGCCGCAGATGTTGAGGGCCTGCTCAACGCGCTGGATATCCCGCACGCGCACCTGGTTGGCCTCTCGATGGGTGGGGTCATCGCGCTGGAGACGTATAGTCTGTACCCCGAACGCGTGCTCTCTCTAACACTTGCCGATACCTTCGCCGCCTTTCCCGGCTGGGAGGAGGGGATGAAACAGCGTGAGCGTGACTTGCAACTCATGTCGATGCGAGAGATCGCTGAGGCGCGGATCCCCGCGTGCCTCCGGCCGGATCCAGATCCCGAGAAGCTTGTGGCTGCGATCGAGCAGATGGCGAACAAGGACAAACGCGTGTACGCGGAGAGCTCTGCCGCAACCTGGAGCCCGGACTATCGCTCGCTGCTCGGACGCATCACGGTGCCGGTGCTAATATTGTGGGGTGAGCATGATACCATTACGCCTCGTAGGCTCTCCGAGGAGCTGCACGCCGGCATACATGGCTCGCGCTGCATCGCCATCCCAAACGCCGGGCATATCTCGAACCTGGACAATCCGGCTGCGTTCAATGCAGCGGTACGGGAGTTTCTTTTCCGCGCGGATGCCGTGTATCACCAAGGAGACGCATTGTGACGACGACCATCCCCGGCGTACACGATGATCTGCTCACGTACCGCGCCGAGTTCCCAATCCTGGAACGCAAGACATACCTGAACTCGTGCTCACTCGGCGCGCTCTCCCGGCGATCGATGCAAGGCTTGGCCGATTTTCAGGAGGAGTGGAACGAGTATGGTGCGGCGGCGTGGTATTGCCGCTGGATCGCGCGTCTTGGGGACCTTCGTTCGGCGTACGGGCGGGTCATCGGCGCACGCGAGGGGGAGATCGCACTCCAGCCCAACGTCTCCACTGCGCTGACCATGGTGGCTTCATGCCTTGACCACACCGAGCGGCGAAAGGTCGTGGTCGCGGACGTCGATTTCCCGACGATCGCGCACCAATGGCTCGCGAAGCGGCGACTCGGCGTTGAGGTCGTCACGGTCCCAAGCGAAGGGCGGGTACACATCCCGCTCGAACGCTGGGCAGAGGCCATCGATGATCACACCGCGCTCGTCGCCACGTCGCACGTCCTGTATACCAGCGGTCAGATCCAGGACGTGGCAGCGATCACGGAGATGGCGCACCGGAGCGGCGCCCTCTGCCTCGTGGATGGCTACCAGTCGGCGGGTCAGATCCCGGTGGACGTTCATGCCCTGGAGGCGGATTTCTACGTCGGCGGCTCCTTGAAGTGGCTGCTCGGGGGGCAGGGGATGGCGTTTTTGTGGGTGCGCCCGGACCTGATCCGGTCGCTGGAGCCGACCGTCACGGGCTGGTTCGCTGCCTACGCGCAGTTCTCGTTTCAGAACACGGAGTTGCAGCTGCGTGACGACGCCGTGCGCTTCGAGTACGGCACCCCATCGATCCCGACCGCGTACACCGCGCTCGGCGGGCTCTCGATTGTCGAAGAGGTGAGCGTGCGACGCATTCGCGAGCGGACCGATCACCTCACCCGCGACCTCGTGGCCAAGGCGCGGGTGCGCGGTCTGCAACTGCGTGTCCCTGAGGATCCCCAGCAGCATGCGGCCATCACGATGGTCGAGGTCCCGGACGCCGCTGCTGCCGTGTCCGGTCTCGCGGAGCAGGGGGTGATTGCGGACTACCGCCACGGTCTTCTGCGCCTTTCGCCGTATTTCTACAACACGGAGGCGGAGAACGACCGCACGCTCGACATCCTGGAAGAGGTGATTCGCCGCATGCCGGCGGTGCCGGACCGGCCCAGCTCCGCCACGACCGGGTAGGAGTCAGGTTCGGGGTAGCGGCTCCAGTCCCGACACGCGCGCACGCCAAGAGGTTCAGAGTTCGAGGAGGACCGCCGATGTCCAAGCCACCCGCTGATCTCGTCATCCGCCCGCCCAAGCTCGATGATGCCCACCGTCTGCACCAGCTGCGCACCCTGCCGGGGGTTATGTGGGGCACGATGCAGATCCCCTCGATGACGTTCGACCAGGTCCGGCGTCAGATGGAGAGTTCCCTCACCGACACGGCTTTCCACGCCTTTGTGGCAGAGCTCCACGGTGAGATCGTCGGTGCGGCTGGGATGCACGTCGGCAATCGACGGCGCGCGCGCGTGGGCGACGTGGGACTCTCGGTACACGACCTGTGGACGGGACAGGGCATCGGCCGCGCACTGATGCAGGCGCTGCTTGATGTCGCGGACAACTACCTAGGGCTCAAGCGCCTGGAGTTGGAGGTTATCACCGATAATGAGGCGGCGATCCAGCTCTACGAGAGCCTCGGTTTCAAGCGTGAAGGCATCAAGCGCTCCTCCATGTTTCGCGGCGGCGTCTTCGTCGACACGCTTATGATGGGCCGCGTCCAAGATGATTGAGTGCCTTGGTGCGTGACTATGCGGTAGATCTGCGTGAGGCACTATTGTCGCCCGGTTGCGGCAGATAGGCATCATTCAAAAGAGGATTGTGAAGCAGCGTCCGTCCGGTTGGCGGTGACAATGAGCGCCGAGGTGGCACGGCTTGTGCAACCACTTGGTCGAGTGAAAGGTGAACCAGCATGGAAACCACGAATCAGAGCGGAACACCGAACGAGACCCCTTCTAGCCGGCTTGGTGGGGTCGCTAAGGGTAGTGCAGATCTGTTCCGGCGGGCATTCAGTGTCGCCGCGCAACAGGAGATGAATCAGATCGGCGAGAACCTGCGCGAGGAGACCGTCGAGCGCATTACGCCTATGGCTCGTTCCACCGCGATGATGCTCGCCGGAGGAAGCATCGCGGCATACGGCACGATCTACATTGTCCAGGGCATCGTTCGCGCCCTTTCCACCCGTATGCCTGCTTGGCTGGCATCGCTGCTCACGGGAGTCGTCATCGCGCTAGGCGGAGTTGCTCTCCTAGAAAGTGGTCGCCGGCAGTTGAGCAGCTCGTCCCCGTCAACGACAGCGGATGATCGTGCGGCCGGAACACAACCACCAGTCCAATAATCGTCCTATAAACAGCTGACTTTCATCAAGGGAGACGGCAGGCTGGTGAGGCGGCCATAGTACCGCACGAAAAGCGAGGAAATCTCGGGGAGTTGGTGCGCCTGGCTCTTCGGCTTGGATCGACAGCGTTCGGCGGACCAGCGGCACATATCGCGATGCTCCGACAGGAAGTCATCTCTCGCCGCAACTGGTTATCTGAGCAGCAGTTTCTCGATCTGCTGGGCGCGACAAACCTCATTCCCGGCCCGAACTCCACCGAGATGGTGATGCACGTCGGACGGGAGAGGGCCGGGTGGCGTGGCCTCATCGTGGCGGGAAGTCTCTTCATCCTTCCCGCAGCGCTCATCGTGCTCGTACTCGCCTGCGCGTATGTTGGATATGGCTCTCGGCCACAGGCGGAATGGCTCCTGTACGGCATCAAGCCGGTCATAATTGCCATCGTTGGACAGGCGCTTTGGGGACTCGCGCGCACTGCCGTGCGGAGTCGCCTGCTGGCGGCGCTTACCATCGCCACGCTCGCGCTGTTCCTGCTGGGCGTGAACGAGTTTCTGCTCCTTTTTGGCACAGGAATCCTGTTCGCGGGAATCCGAAATGTCGGTCAGGCATCCAGCCGCAGCCCTACTTCGTCGCTGGTGTTCTGCCCGGCTGGCTCTTACCCGTCGCAGTCACCGCTGTCCCGGTGTCACTCCCGACGCTTTTCCTCACCTTCCTGAAGATTGGCGCGCTGCTGTACGGTAGCGGCTATGTGCTGCTTGCCTTTTTGCGGAACGACCTGGTGGAGCGATTTGGCTGGCTCACGCATGTCCAACTCCTTGACGCGGTTGCCGTGGGGCAACTCACCCCTGGCCCGGTCTTCACTACCGCAACGTTCGTCGGATACGTCGTTGCAGGGCTGCCCGGCGCGGCGCTCGCGACGGTCAGCATCTTCCTGCCTTCCTTCGCCTACGTCGCTTTGCTTGGCCCGCTTATCCCACGCCTGCGCTCGTCGCCGTGGATGTCTGCGTTTTTGGACGGCGTGAATGTCGCAGCCGTTGGGCTGATGGCCGCGGTGACCCTGCAACTCGCCCGGTCAGCGGTGGTGGACTGGGTCACCGCCCTCCTTACGGGCCTTTCCGTCGCCGTGCTCCTGCGGTATCGTCTCAACTCAGCGTGGCATATTCTCGGCGGTGCTCTGGTCGGCATAGCATATCGATTGGTGACCGGATAGGCCAGCGCTTGTACGCGCAGTTCAGATCGCAGTATTATGCGCGTTGATCGTTCGAAGGGCAGGGCCGATGGCGAACGTACGCCACGCCGGTCAGCGATGAGAGCGCGGGACGTGCCGGTCCCGGGCTTCGCCCTATCAAGACTCGGAGGGACCATGAAGATCGGGGTTGTCCTGCCATTCGCTGAGGACGCGGATGCGGGCGGGATGCCGTCGTACGCAACGATCCGTGAGAGAGCACTCCAGGCAGAGGCGGCCGGGTTGGACTCGATCTGGCTCTACGACCACCTCCTGTTCCGGTTCCCCGATCAGTCCACCGTCGGCATCTGGGAGATATGGACGGTGTTGTCCGCGCTCGCTGAGGCGACGGAGCGGGTTGAGATCGGTACCGTTGTGCTGTGCGTACCGTTCCGCAACCCCGCCATCCTTGCCAAGATGGCCGATACCCTCGACGAAGTAAGCGAGGGGCGGCTCATCCTGGGGCTGGGTGCGGGTTGGCATCAGCCAGAGTTTGACGCCTTCGGTGTTCCCTTCGATCACAAGGCCGCGCGCTTCGAGGAGGCGCTCGGGATCATCACGCCGCTGCTCCGCGAAGGAAGTGTCGATTATCAGGGAACGTACTACTCCGCGCCGAACTGCGAGCTGCGCCCCCGCGGGCCCCGTCCGCGCGGCCTGCCCGTCATGGTCGCATCGTCCGGACCGCGGATGCTTCGCCTCACCGCACAGTATGCCGATAGCTGGAACACCGCGTGGCTCGGTCCGCCGGAGCCGCTCGCGGAGCGAAGGGCAAAGCTGGAGGCGGCGTGCGCGGAGGTCAACCGCGACCCCGACACGCTGGAAGTGACCGTGGGGGTCAACGTCTCCTACGAGGATGGCACGCCGGCGGGGGATACCGAGGCTCCCAGCCATCTGTCCGGATCACCTTCCGAGATTGCGGCCGCGCTCGATGCCTACAAACAGCTGGGGGTGGGCCATCTCATCTGTTGACTCGCGCCCGACACGTCCGAATCGCTTGCCGCGTTCGCGGAGGCGGTCATGCTGCATCGGGCTTCTGCCTAAGGACGGGGCATATGCTGCACACGTCAATGCTCTGCACGGTTCGGGCTGCATGACAAAATATATCGCAGTCGCTGCTATGGCGTCCGCCCGAACCCGAGGGGTAAAATAGGGTGTGCGCTCGACAGCGGAGGAACGCATGCTTTTTCTGTCTCAACTTCTCGGCAGGCCCGTTCTGGACAGTGATCGAGAACG
>JAUJMR010000013.1:0-32112 GCA_030446765.1 Chloroflexia bacterium | reverse complement strand
TGCTTTTTCTGTCTCAACTTCTCGGCAGGCCCGTTCTGGACAGTGATCGAGAACGGATCGGGAGTGTTCGGGATGTCGTGGTCACAATGCATGGTGAGCGGTTCCCGGTTGTTACGGGCCTTGTCGTGCGGCAGGGACGGCGCGAATGGCTCGTTTCCGCCGCGCAGATTGCGGAGATAACCGAGAATGGTCCAGGACTGACGACCACTCGCGAGAAGCTCGAGCCGTTCGCCCGCACCGGCGAGGAAGTGCTCCTCTCGCGCCATGTACTCGACCACCAGCTCATCGACCTAGATGGTAAGCGCATCATTCGAGTCAACGATCTGCAACTGACTAGCACGACTGCTGGCTGGCGCGTGACCGCCGTGGACGTAAGCCCGCAGCCGCTCGCGCGCCGCCTGGGCCTTCGGCGTCCAGCGCGGACGGATCAGCCGCGCGAAATGCTCGACTGGGCGGATGTCGAGTACTTCACGAGCGAGGTACCGGCTGGTAGCCCGAAGGCGACCCACGAACGCCTCGCTCGCCTGCACCCGGCTGACATCGCGCACCTTGTTGATGCGGTGCCATTCCGACACGGTGCCGAGATCGTTGCGTCCCTGCCGATCGAGACCGCCGCGGAGGCCATGGAGGAGATGACGCCCGAGCGTCAGGCTGATCTCGTCGCCGGGATGGACGTCCAGCGAGCGGCGGAGATCATCGAGCAGATGGCCCCGGACGATGCGGCGGATCTGATCGCAGACCTCGACGACGCGAAGGCCCGCGATCTCCTCGACCGTATGGAGGAGGAGGCTTCGGGCGATGTCGAGGACCTACTGGCATACGCCGAGGACACCGCTGGTGGGCTGATGACGCCCGAGTTCGTGAGCGTCACGCCCGATATGAGCGTGAGCGAGGCGATTGACCACACGCGCCGCCTGCCGTTCGAGCCGGAGATCATCTACTACGTGTACGTTGTCGACTCGCTGGACTACGATACCCCGCTGCTGTTAGGCATCGCGTCCCTGCGCGATATGATCCTCGGTGGGTTGGAGCGGCGGATGGAGGAAGTGATGACGACCTCGTTCCACGCCGCGACACCCAACACTCCTGCGGAGGAGGTGGCACGGGTGGTGAGCGAGTACAACCTGCTTGCTCTGCCGGTTGTGGAGGAGGGGCAGATCCTGGGCATTGTCACCGTGGATGACGTTATGGAGATGCTGCTCCCCGGCCCGTGGCGGGAACGTCTCCCCCGCTTATTCCGGTGAGCATCTGTCCGCCGCCTACGCGCTTTGTTCCTCAATATCGTTCGCTGGCAGGTTAGTGCCGGTTGTCCATAATGCCTTCGACGGGGCGGAGTGTGCCTTTCGTCTGCCCAGGACGGCGGTCACGGAAATCAGCAGCCACAAGAGTCCGGCACTGTAGCCCCCGAGCACGTCGCTGAAGTAGTGATGTCCCAGGTAGATGCGGCTCACGCCGACCGCGAACACGATGACGAACGCAGCACAGAACGCCGCGATGCCTCGTCTCCGACCCAACACCACCCACGCAACTACTGCCAGCGACGCGTAGAAATTGAATGAGTTCATAGCGTGTCCGCTCGGGAAGCTATATTCGGGGATCGGCTCGGCCCATGACAGGACAGGACGGGGTCGGCGGAAGAATACTTTCATCGTCTGGTTCAGTACGATGCCACCAACGAGCGCCACGGCAAGGAAGAGTGCCTCGCGCGCCCGACCGAGCTTGATCAGCCAGACCGCCACCAGGACAAAGAGCGGGCCGATCACCAGAATCGACCCGACGAGGCTGGCAAGGCGCATGGCAGTGTCCAGAGCGGGTGCGGAGAGACCGTGCAGGTATGGTCCAAAACTGTCGTCAAGGATCGTTGCCTCTTCGTCGTACACGTTCTTGGCGAGCCAGCCGAACACGGAAAGCGCCAGCAACGCGAGCGCGAAGCCGACGGTGAGAATGGAGATGCGCGAGGGGATGAGCCCGACTTGTTCGTCGAGCTTTGCCTCGGCGTCCGTCCCTATTGTCAGCGGCGCCTCGACATCCTGCACCGTCTGGGGCCGTCCCTCATCAGAATGTAGTGACGACATCCCGTTCCTTTCTGCGCTTATCAGACTATCTGGCAAGACCGTTCGTTGGAACGTGCTGTATGGTCGCTTTGCTACTGCCTCGCGGCATATACGGTGACGATGACTACCGCAAGGGCAATCCGGTAGAGGACGAAGGGCAGGAAGCTGTTGCGCTTGAGGTAAGAAAGCAGGAAACCGATAGCCAGCACGCCCACGACGAACGAGATGCCGATCCCGATCCAGAACGACGCATAGCCGAGCGCCGCGGTGTCGAGGTCGCCGAGCTTGAGCAAGCCGGCACCCGCGGTTATCGGCGTCGCCATCAGGAAGGCGAAGCGCGCTGCCGTTTCGCGGCTCAGGCCGAGCGCCCGACCCATTGTCATTGTTGATCCGGAGCGCGACACACCAGGCACGAACGCGAGGCACTGGGCGAACCCGATCAGCAGCGCTTTCCCCCACGATATCTGGCCGATGTCGTCGTTGCTCTGCGAACGGCGGTCCACGAGGTAGAGCACGATGCCCATCACCACCAGTGCCGCGGCGATGACCAGGTACTTATCCCGGAAGTAGTCCTCAGCAAGTCGGTCGAGCACGAAGCCGATTGCGGCGCCAGGCACGGACGCGACGACGAGGAGCCAGAGAAGCCGACCCTGCTCCGTACGCGGGCGGTGAGCATTGAGCAGGAGACTCGCCCAGTCGCGCCAAAAGAAGCCGAGGAGCGCCAGCAGTGTGCCCATGTGCAGTGCGACATCATAGGTCTGGGAGTTGAGGAAGGAGCCCGGAGCAACCCACCCGAACAGCCATGGAACGACGATCAGGTGTGCCGATGAGGAGATAGGCAGGAACTCCCCCAAGCCCTGTACGATGCCGAGCACGGCGGACCTGCGGTTGTCGCCCGTGAGGAGCAGCGCGAACACGACAATCCCCAGCAGCACCGTCCACGGCAGTAGCTGGAGCACGGCGGGCAACCGACGCGGGCTTGCTGGCTGCGCCTCGGGATCTCCGATTGCGGTCCGGTCGCGTGTAGACGTCATTCGACTCTCCTTGCCGTTTGTCTACTGCCTGCTCGTGCACCGCGGGCGCACGGTCGCACACCGTTGAATTCGCCTCGGCTATGGGAGCAGTCAGGTGTCGTACCGCAGTGCACGAGCGGGCTAGTCGCCTCGCCTCCCGCAAGCCACGTGGGGCACCGTTGTACCTTAGGCCATACGTGTTTAAGCACCCGGAGTGGCCACCACTACCTAAGACAAGCATGGCGGCACCTACACAGCCCGCATGCTGATGCAACCGCTGCTGCATGATACGGTTGATGGGGCTGACGCACAAGCGTCAGAGCGGAAAGGAGGTGCTGATCGTGGCCACGGTAAGCCTTCATCCGTGCCCTGTCCTTGGCGTCATATGCACAGACTTCGCCCTACCGCTCCTCCGGTTTTCTGAGTTGTGGCGACAGCAGCCAAACGCCGGTATCCACGCGGCCAGACCGCGCGGGAGCGACGATGCAATCTCGGCGGAGCGGGGGATGGGCCGGGTGCGTGTGATCGATCGCTGGAAAGGCCGGGCGAGCCAGCTAAGGACAGAGACCTACGCGATGTACTTCGCCTGCAAGGATCCACGAGCGCCCTGGTACGCGAAACTTGTCACGCTCCTCGTTGCCGGCTATGCGTTCAGCCCGATCGACCCCATTCCTGACTTTATCCCCCTCGTCGGTTTCTTAGACGAGTTGGTGATTCTGCCGTTGGGAATCGCGCTCGCACTGCGATTGATGCCCGCCTCGGTGCTCGCGGAGGCGCGCCGGCGGGCGCGAGCAGCCGAGAGTCAGCCTGTCAGCCGGGTTGCCGCGTTCTTCGTTATCACGGCCTGGCTGCTCCTGGCAGCGCTCGGCATCACTGTGGCAGCCTGATTGGTGGGCTAATCCGGCGGCCTGCCATCGCCTGCCTGCGACGCTCAGCGACGAGTCCGTGCGGATGGGTACTGTTCCTTCCACGTACGTTGCTGCCGCATCCGCATACGCGGACCACTGCGGCGTTTCGGCGAGACTGGACATCGGCCATATCGGTCAATAGCGGATGATTACGGCGTCGGCGTGCTCGTGGCAGGTGGCGGTATCCGGACCAGGACCTCGGCGGGCTCGATGTTGACATCGTCGACCGTCTTACCAGCGCGATCTACGGCCAACAATTTCTCAGCCTGTGCAACATCAGGCGAGAGGGAACCCAGGTCGACGTTCGCGCGCACCTCAACTACCCGGTTGACGCTGCGTTGTGGGCCCGTAACAATCACCTCGTTCGGGCTCAATCGCAGGTCTGCGGGATCAAAGGACTGAGTGTTTGCCGCAATATATCGAAGCTTCACGGGGAACGCGGTCCGCTGCGCCTCCTCGAGTCGCACCGTGATCTGCGGCGGCTGGATGACCAGCGCGTTCGTGTTTTCGAGATTCTCGATCCGCACTGGAACCGTCGTGGTGCCCGGCCCAAGGTTCTTGAGGTCCACGTACGGTTCGGGGGCAACGTTATCTCTGCCGGCTCCGTTCTGGCCGGCGTTAGCGATCTGCACATCGACGCTGGGTAACTCGCCGACGATTAGCAGATCCTGGTTGATGTTGCGCACGGCGACGGGGACCTTCGGGTGGATCGTACGGGTCTGCGGCTGAGTTGGATCGCTTATCGATGAGACGTACAGCCAGAAGAGCAGCGACATACCCAACGCGACTGCCAGGCGAGGCAGGCGAGAAAGACCCGCCGGCTCCCGCATGCCTCGGAGCCGGGTCGTGAGAGTGGTGTCTCTGTCCGTGGTGGTCAGTTCGTCTCACCTCCCGAAATCGTTCGCCGCACGGCTCGCGCTATCCTTGGCCCGTTTGCCGGTCACGGAACTAGGGTAGACGATGTATGTGCGGCCGCTGTGATTCTATGGTAACAGCGACCAAGCACGGCGGCAATAACATCACGACGCATCACCATTGCCACGCTGCTCTACGTGACAATACGAAGCAGGTTACAGTGCGCCGAGGGTCGCGGAGAGAAAGCGATACAGTCGCTCCTCCGAGAAATTACTTAGCAGGCGCCCGTTCTGGGCTACCGAGATGGACCCCGTTTCCTCACTCACGATGATCGCTACCGCATCGGAGGTCTCGGTGATCCCGAGTGCGGCCCTGTGCCGGGTGCCGCGGTCACCGACAACCCGCAGGTTGTCGCTGAGTGGTAAGACGCACCCAGCCGCCACGATGCGCCCCTGGCTGATGACGACCGCTCCATCGTGCAGGGGACCGCCCGGCACGAAGATGCTCTCCAACAGACCAACCTCAACGCTCGCGTCCATGCGCGTTCCGGCTATCGTAACGTCTTCCAGGCCCGTCTCGCGTTCCAGAACGATCAGGGCCCCGATGCGGCGCTCGGCGAGGTCGGCTGCCGACTTAGAGATCGCGTACGCGACCTGATCGTGCCCCTCCGCATCGTGATGTGGCATGAGGACCTGCAGGCTGGTTGAGGTCCCGAGCCGCTCCAGGGCGCGCCGTAATTCGGGTTGAAAGATTACCGGGATGGCGACGACGAAACCCGGAAGTATGGCGCGCCGAATGAGAAAGTCGAGCGCGGCCAGACGGATCTGGCCCAGTTGGAACAAGGTGCCAAGCGCCACCGATGCAACGATGAGCACGGCCAGTCCGCGCAACACCGGAACCGCCCGTGTACCGCCGACGATGCCGAGTAACCAGTAGAACACCGCGGCGACCGCGAGCACATCGAGGAGTGCGACGAGCGGTCCGACTTGCTGCAACTGGTTGAGCAGCGCGGTCACGGAACATCAATCTCCTTTATGTAACAGAGGCAGTATAGCACGCCACTCCCGGCGTTGACCTCCCAAGCAACAGCCTCTACAAGCACCTCGGGTACGGGAGGCGACGATGCAGGATCAGCGGAGGCAGGCACTCGCTCGCCATAGTTCGGCGCGGTACGTTGGCCGTGCGCCAGAACGGGTTGCACGTGCTGCGGCTCTACACCGGGGGCTCGGCCCTCTTTCGCGGCCGGAAGTCGGGCGCACTCATCTTGACGTGCCGGACGAGCGACCGGTCCTGTAGGCGGGACCGGATGCGAAAGTCGATTGTCTCCAGGTCCTGGTTCGTTGTGACGACCGTTGGAAGCTGCGCGTTGTAGCGATGATTGAAGAGTTGGTACAGCTTTTCCTTCGCCCATGGGGTGGCGCTCTCGGTCCCCAGGTCGTCGAGGATGAGCAGCGGAATGCGGCGTATATCCTCGAAGCGCTGGTCGTAGGTGATCACGGAGGTCGGGTTGAACGCCTCGCGCAGGTAATCGAGCAGGTCGGGAACGGTCCATATGATAGCATCTACGCCGCGAGCCAGGCTGGCGTTCAGGACAGCCGCCGCGAGGTGAGTCTTGCCCGTGCCCACCGATCCTGATAGCAGCAGCCAGTTCTGGTTTGGTTGTTCCGCGAACCCGACCGCCGCGGTGTAGGCCTCGCGGACGCTCGGACTGCTGCCGGCGCTGAAGTTCTCGAAGGTCAGGTTGGCATAGCCATCGGAGTTGCTCTTCTCGCGCATCTCCATCTGCTTGCGCTCATCCACCTCTTGCATGAGGCAGGTGCACATAATAAGCCGACCGAAATTTGGGTCGCCGACGTGTGCGTCCATCCGCAGCCAACCGGCGCCGCCACAGATCGGACACTGTTCCGGTTCGGCGCGCCGAGGAACGGCGGTCCCCGCCGGGATGCGCTCCGCGATTTGCTGTATGAGTTCGCCTAGCCGTTTAGCCAATGCCCTAAACCTCGCGTCTCATTACTTCCAGGTCCGCGAATCGGGTGGTGTCACCGAAGAACCGCAGACTGATATCGCGAGTCGCGCCGTTGCGGTGCTTTGCCACGATGATGTCAGCGATGTTCTTCCGGTCGGTGTCCTTGTTGTACAGCTCCTCGCGGTAGATGAACATCACCACGTCCGCGTCTTGCTCGATGGAGCCGGACTCGCGCAGGTCCGACAGCATCGGCTTGTGGTCCTGGCGCTGCTCGACGGCGCGGCTGAGTTGCGAGAGGGCCACGACGGGGATGTTCAACTCGCGCGCGAGGCCCTTGAGCCCGCGGCTGATTTCCGACACTTCCTGGACCCGGTTTTCCGAGCGTCCGCCCTGCATCAGTTGCAGGTAGTCGATCAGGATCAGATCAACCCCGGCCTGGGCGTGGAGCCGTCTCGCCTTGCTGCGCAGCTCCTGCGACGATGCTCCGGCCGTGTCGTCAATGTAGATGGGCGCTTCGGACAACTTACCGAACGCCTGGGTGAGGAGTCCCCACTCGTCCTCGTCAAGATACCCCATGCGCAGCCGGTGGGAGTCGATCCCTGTTTCCATCGCGAGCAGGCGCAGCACGAGTTGCTCTGCGCTCATCTCCAGGCTGAAGATCCCCACCGGCTGCTGGTGCTTGATAGCCGCGCTCGCTGCCATACTCAGCGCGAACGCCGTCTTACCAACAGAGGGCCGGGCGGCGACGATGACAAGGTCGGACCGTTGTAGCCCGCCGGTGAGCTGGTCGAGATCGTGGAAGCCCGTCGGCACCCCCACGATCTCGCCACGGTGCTGGTGCAGGTAGTCGAGCCGATCGAAGAACTGTGCGAGCGCGTCTCGCAGCGTGACGAAATCGCCGCCGCTCCTTCGCTGGGCCACTCGGTAGAGGGTCTGCTCAGCGCGGTCCATCGCCTCGCTGACCTCGGTGTCTTCCTCATAGCCGATGCCGGCGATCTCGCTGCCCGCGTCAATAAGCCGGCGCATGGTGGCCGTTCGCTCGACGATGCGGCCGTAGTACTCGACGTGCACGCTGGTCGGCACGGAGTTCATCAGCCATGTGAGGTAGCTGGCGCCACCGATCTGCTCGGCATCGCCGGAACGGGACAACTCCTCATGCACCGTTATCAGGTCCGGCGGCTCGCGTCGGTTGTACAGATCCAGGATGGACTCGTACACGCGCGCGTGCGCTTCGCGATAGAAGTCGTCGGTGCGCAGGAACGGCGCGACCTTAATAATGGCGTCCCGATCGAGCAGGAGGCTGCCCAGCAGGGATTGCTCGGCCTCGATACTGTGAGGGGGCAGCTTCTCCAGCGTCTCGATCAAATGCTTAGCCTTCCGCTTCCACGACAACCTTCACAACGGGCGAGTGGCTCGCGCTCAGCCGCACCGGTACCTCGTACGTGCCGAGCACATGGATCGGCTCGTCGAGGATCACGCGCCGCTTGTCGACATCCTCGCCGATCTGGCGCGACAGAACCTCTGCGACATCACCGTTGGTCACGGATCCGTACAGCCGTCCCTCCTCGCCCGCGCGCACCCGGAACGACAGTTGCTGACCCTCGATGCGCGCCGCCATCGCCGCGGCCTGCTCGTCCAGCTTCGCCTGCCGGCGACTCTCGGCGTCTCGGGCACGCTCAACCTGCTTCAGCGCGCCCGCGGTCGCGGGTGTTGCCAGCTTTCTGGGCAGCAGATAGTTCCGCGCGTAGCCGTCGGCGACGTCTTTGACCGTGCCCGGCCCACCGATACCCTGAACTTCCTGTAGGAGTACGACCTTCACTTGCCTCGTCCTTTCTCCCCGGAGGGAGCACTACTGATACTAGGCCGCGCATGGTCTCGTTGCAACGGCTGTGAAATGGTACGGGGCACGGAAAGTCAGCGTCAAGCGGGGTTGTCTGAGATGGCGAGCTGGCTGAGCGGGCAGATATCGCAGAGGCGTTGCGCGCAGTAGCGCTTGTAGAGCTACAACCGTACCAATCAGCGCTAGACTCACCCTCCGAGGGACGGATCGAGACCGGGCGAGCCTGGGTCGTGGTGGCAGCGCCTTGCAGCCCACGGACGCAACCCGGAGCGTGAGTCGCTTCGTTTCGGGGATTGTTCCGTGAAGGTCGGAGCGCGGAGCGCGGGGGCGAAGGTGGGAAGGTGCTTCGAGACTAGGCCATCTGGGTAGGTGGTTGTTCGCTACGCGCGGAGCGCCTCAGGGCACGGGCGCCGCTCGCGCACGTACACGACCCGCCTCCCGTCCGTGGGCGTCAGGATCGTCGTTTCCCACCCGGCCGCCGCCATCCCCTCCGCGTCCCGGCGCCGCTAGTCCTCGTCCGTGAACTCGACCGTCAGGACCGCGTAGGCCCTACTCCCTCGCCCTGCCGCTCCCATGGGTAGCGCCCCTCTTCCATACCCGCACCCTCCTCCTCATCGTCGAAGATCGGGGGGCGCCGCGGCATTGGGAGGAAGGTCCTGGCGAGGTGGCGCCGGTTCCGCACGGAGTGGGGTCGGCGTCGCAGGGGGCAGGGATAGCGGCGCGAGGCCACGGAGGAGGTTCGGGGCGCTCTCCCCGGTGGAGTGGTCCGGGCGGCGGCCGCGCACCCGAAGCGGTCGTGTCCGCCAGGCGCCACCGGCCTGGACGTCCTATTAGGCTCGGAATATCCCCGCTCGCGGTGTTCGGGTCCCCGAGCGCCGACTCATTGCGTCCGACCCTGCGGCTCCGATGATCGCGGTATGTCCCCCGCCCCCTGCTGCTCGGAGATCCCGCCGTGGACGGCGGCCTCGCCGATCCCCGCCGCCTTAGCCGGGCGGAGTTGCGTCGAACCGAAGGAATCTGTCAGGTATCTTGCACCTGACCTGCTGTCCAAGATACCTGACGACAAACCTGACGAGAAACCTGACACGAAAAGCATAGCACCCGGCACGAAAAACACAGCTCCCGGCAGGTACAAGTCGTAACCTCTCGATAGAGCCCCCACCTCGGCGGGCCAGCTAGCGAGAGGATGCGACATGAGTACATCCGGCGAACAAGTGACCGATACCGAGAGCGGTACACTCACTGTCCCTGAGTACGCCCGGCCGATGGGGATCAGCCCGACGACCGCCCACGTCCGGGCCTCGAAGAGCGAGATCGCCGGGATGATCGGAGTCGGACGTCAGATCTGTGCCTCCAGGTCGGTGCTGGAGGAGTGGATCCGCGAGCGGGCCCCGAGGCCCGGACGCTAGCATGGCCCGCCGTATCGCTACCGCACGGGAGATCGCTCCACCGGCCGCGGCCCAACTGGTCGCCTGGCACCGGCTCTGGGAGCTGTTGCTCGCTCCCAGTGGAGGTGAGGGCGGTCAGCAGGATGTGCCCGGCGATACTGCCCAACACTCCACGCAAGCAGAGAGTGCCCAGGTACTGACCGCCGAGCCAGGACGCCGGGACTCAGATCTCCGGTCGCCCGCATACCCAGTGGCAGGTCGAGTCGATGGATGAGCGTACACTGATCGAGCGGAGGGAGGCGGTCGCAGAGACCCGACCTGGACGCCGGTGCGGCGTGTCGTCCGACGAGTGGTTGTCCGTCCTGGGCCGCTCGCAACTCAAGATCCTGCTCTCCATCGCCAGGCACACCTCGGGCCGAGCTCGCGAGGGTGGGGAGCGCGCTCGCGCGTCCGCGCTGCCAGCAGCTTGTCACGGCGAGCGATCACGGTCAAACAAGGCGACGAGTCCCCGGGTTGGGCTCGAGAGGCGGTCATCTTGGAGTCGCTCCAGGTCGCCCCAGGAGAAGAGGAGCCGCTCGAGCCCGCGCGTATGTGTGTGATGCCGGATCTCCTCAGTGACGGTTCGGCCCGGCTCGCGGACGCACTGGTCATACGTCCCGCCCCCGAAGTGCGACATCGGGCAGCGCGTCTACTCCGCTACTACGACGGTCCCACCGGTGAACACCACCCACGCGAGCTCCTTGACCACTATGGGCGTCTCGATCCGCTGGAGCTCGACCGGGGCGAGGAGACCACGAGGAGAGCAGCAGGGCGAGCCGGGCTGGGAGCGGGCGAACGGAAAGCCGAGCGACATCACGCCGAGATGTCGGCCGAAGGGCAAGGGCAACGCTCCATGTCATCCGCTGAGGCGTCCGACGGCCGTGGCGTGCAGGGAACGTTCGGTCCGGTTGGGGATGTCCGGCTCTCCTGAGCCGAGTTCGGAGGTGTATCTGCGAGAGAGCCAACGTGTGGCCGGGCAAGACACCGAGCAGGAAGCTGGAGCGGTGAGCGAAACGGAGGAGAGGAAGAATGCAGCCGATCATAGGACCAGGGACGATGTACGTGTACATGTGGCGCACTCGCGAGGACGCGGCCCTGGACCACTGGGGGAATGGTGAGTGGCCCCTGCCCGGGCGGCGCCGTCCGGGTGAGTGGGTGGGAGGCGTCATCTCTGGCGGCGGCGGGGCTCCGACTCAACACACGTCGTCAGGACCGAGAGCGAGCTCATTCAGAACGTCGGTCCCCAGCTGTACACGGTCAGATACCGACCGAGCTGGAGGGGTGGGGGCGAAGGGCAACTCCTCGCTCGGGTCGACCGCTGGCACGAGGGCACCGCCGCCGCGCTCGTCCGGGATTACTCGCGGCACGTCCTTCCCCGGGTGAACGCACTGGAGGATGCGAAGTGGGCGGGAGAGTATCGCCGACTAATATCCGCCGTCGTGGACTGGGCGACCGTCTCGGTCCGCAGGCCGAAAGGGGTGGACCCGAGCTGGCTAGCTCGTCGGCGGACCATCGTGGATGGGTATCTCCAATACAGGTGGTACGACTGGTTCGACCTGCTGGAGCAGGTCGCCGAATACATGCAGGACATCGCCGCCGACGGTCTCCCGGAGGGCATCGAGCGCGATATAGCGCGCGCCGAGGAACGCAGGTGGCAGATCGAGCGGCTACGAGCGTATCTTTGCGGCGAGCTCAAGGCACGCCGCCCCCCTATGGAGGAGATAAAGGCGGCTGAGTTTCAGGAGCTGCACGACTGGGTCGCCGCGAGAGCCGGAGGAGCGCGCGGATACACGCGGGAGGAGTTCGATCGGATGTTCGGCGGCCAGCAGTAATCCGGCTAGTACCGGAGACGCGGGGATAAGCCAGCCACAGACACGCAAGGCCGGACTCGTCGGGTCCGGCGCATACCCGGGAGAAACGACATGAGTGGCGGTTCTGACGACAGCACTCGGCCGGGGCGAGCCGGAAGCCGGAAACCGCGCACGGCCACGAGAGTGATCGACGAGGTGTACGAGCGGATAGCGAGGACGCCGCGAGTCGGAGAGCGGCTCCGAGAGGCTCTTGCCCTGTATGCCCGCTCTCAGAAATGGACCGCTGCCCTATACGCCCAGCACTTCGGTATAGGCGCCGACGCGGCGAGACGCGACCTGGGAAAGCTGGTCGACATGAACGTACTGGCCTGTATCGAGGGGCGCGGACGCGCTCAGGGAGGCAGGGACCCGGACCTGTACGCGCTGACGGAGTTCGGAGCGCGGGTGCTCTCCCGCTGCCCCGAGCCGGGCCGCTGTAGACGGATCAAGGCCCCGCAGGTCGCGGAGGGAGAGCCGGTTCTGACCCGGTCCGGCCTGCACAAGTACAAGCGGTCGCGCAAGGCCGCTCAGGACGCGCACGATTTGTACTGCACGCGGTTCGGCGAGCACTATGGACTGCTAGAGGACCCGGACTGGGTGATGCAGCAGAGGGTGTACTTCCGGGTTGGCGGGGAAACCCGCTTCCTCGTCCCCGACTTCTATTACCGAGGCGACGATCAGCTGTGGGCCATCGAGGTCGAGGGCACGGTCGAGAGGGCGGCCGTTCGCAAGAAGCACTACCGATATCGGCAGCTCGCCCAGTTCCTGCTTCGGCAGGAAGGCAGGGGCTTCGACGTGCACCTGACCATAGTGTTCACGTCCCGGGAGGTGCGCGAGCGGGCGATGGAGCACCACGAGTCGGCGTACGGCTACAGCCAGCGCTTCTATTGGCTCGAGTGGGTGGACCTGGACCGGGCACTGGCGACCGGCGGAGACGTCCAGGAGCTGGACGGGATCTGTGTCGGCTTGCATCACCAGGCGGTAGTGGACGCGCTGCAGGAGCGGGTGAGGCGCCAGCAGTGGGCGCTCGATCGGGCACGAGAGAGACCCTGACGGATTACGCGGGGCATTACGCGCAGCCTTCGTACACGCGGTTTCGGGTGTCATGCCGAAACCGCGTGCACATCGGTGTTACGGAGATTCCGTCAGGCTGCTGGAGGGGACTAAAGACCAGGCAGTTCCTTGGAACAGAGGCTACATGGGAGGCAGGGACGTAACGCGGAAGCGGGCTGTTACCGCGTCCGGAGTTATTAACTATCGACTCTCTTCCTGCTTACTACCTCGGGCTCTCCCCTCCGCCACCTCTCGTTGCTCAACCTGCCCATCCCGGCTCTATCTAGTGCCCCTTCTCTCGTTCCTCGGTCCCCTCACCCTTCCTCCGGTCATGCCTCACTCGTCAGGCTCGATCGTCACCCGGACCGGGTTCAGCCTGTACATCTGGTTGGATGATTGCGGCAACAGGTCTTCGGCGGTGAACTCAGCCCCCGCGGCCTCCAGATGGTAATCCAGCAGGCTGCGCAGCCGGCTGACCCGGGTGCGGATCCGCTTGGCTGCACTCCGGCTATACTCCTCGCTGTAATACAACTCTAGCTTCTCCCGTCTCGAGAGCTTGTCCTGGCCACGCCGCGCGCGTCGTTCCCGCTCCCTGGTGATGTCGGCGGGCCTGACGAGGCCGTTCACGAGCTCGTCGAGGCTGCAGCCCTCGGGATGCCGGCACAGGTACTCCAGCAGCTTCCAGGACGCCGTCGGGCGTTGTCTGCCCGGCTGGCCGTCCGGTCCGGTGCTCGCAACGCCGGACCCGAGCTCGTAGTCACCAACGCGAGGTGCGAAGGGGCGGCCGGACGGAACGCGGAGTTTTTGCCTGTCTGGCCGGGAGCTCGGCAGTATGCCCCCAGGCACCTCGTTGCGCGACCCAGGGTTTCCCTGGGTCTCCTCAGTGGGAGGCGCGCACGTGACCGGCCCTCGTGCTGAGGCCACGGGGACGACAGATGGTCCCGGCTCCGAGTGCTCTGACCCCTCGAGGGCGCCGGGTTCGGTCGCTATTTTCGGCAACCGCCTGTCGCCCAGCACCCAGCGGTGTCCCGCCACGTCGAGTACCCATGTGTAGCCGTTGCCCAGACCGCCGGAGGAGCCAGTGGCCGGACTCTCCGTAGTTGCGCGGGTGGATATAGATGTGGCTTCGGAAGGGGAGTCGGCCGCTCCCCTTACGCGCTCGAGGTCCTTGGTGGCCGCTACGAAGCGGACTGGAGAGCACGGTGCCATGAGGGAGCTCTCGACCTCGAGGTACAGGACGAGATCGCGCATCTTCAGGAAGTCGACGAGCTCCGGTACGAGGACGATGGCCCGATGGGTGCGCCCGGATCGACGGACCCGCGCGGATCCATCCCGGAGAGCGCGAGCTCGTGCAGCCTCTCGAGTGAGAGGGGCTCGTCGAATTACCCCCGGCAACGACCGCAGCCACTCCGGCACATAGCGGGCATTACCCGCCACCCAGATGTCGAGTCCCTCCCACGCAGCTCGTCGACCACGGGCCGGAGCAGGTGGTCTGGAGGAGGCGGTTACTGGGTGCGCGCCGACGAACAGGGATGTTGCCCAGCGCATCCCAGTTGTACACGCTTGTGCCGGCCAGTGTGCCCCGCCGAGCATCGAACAGCGGGGGACGACTCCGGACGCGCTCATCGTGCTCACCTCCCGCGCCCCGATGAAAGGCACATCGATGCAGACGACCCTCGTTCCGACCTGCTTGACGCGCAGCTGGACGCCCAGGGCGTCGGAGAGGCCCGCCTGCAGGTCCTCCGTGGACCCTTCCGCGGGGTATTGGCGGCACGAGACGTAGACGAGGTGCCTCGGGGGGCTCCCCCACCCCGCGGCGCGGGGCGGTATACCAGAACCGGTACCGGGTCCCGGTAGCCCAACTCGGCCAGCCCTGCTACGAGCGTGCCGCAGATGATCTCCGACGGGCTGCGTGGACGAGGAGGCGCTACCGATCGTTGCTTGCGGATTACCTTCCGCGATCTTCCAGGCCGGGGCAAGGGCCTGACGGGCTGGCGCTCGGCTCATGCACGGCGTCCCTGTTGCAGGCGGTCCTCCGAATGCGCGTCACGACCAGCAGCAGGAGCAGAGCTGTTAGGATCGCGAGGCCCGTGAGGGGCGCAGATTGGAGGTTAGGGCGGGCACTGGGATCGATCGGGAGCGCGGAAGCCGGGTGTTGCGGTTCCAGACGCGGTGCCGCGGCCGACGGGAAGTTGCGGCGGTTGGCCGCGCAGGGTATCTCCAGGGCTAACGCTGGTGGTCGACGGGCGGCAGGCCGCAGTCGACCGCTGGGTGTGGTTGTCCGCGACGCGTGGATAATAGGAATGGTGAAGGCGAAGGCCAGTTCATCCTCGATGGTGCGGATGCCGAGTGACCATCATTTCAGTATGAGCGCGTGGATATTAGCTCCTCCACGTCCCCGTCGGTGAGTGCTGACTCGTGGTTAACGGTTTCGTTAGGGCTGAAATCGTTATACGTTTCTCTGGGGCCAACCCGCTGTAGCCACTATTACACGCTGCGGCATCCTCCATCTCCTGCGCTGTTGGCCCTGGTCAGCGGCAGCCAGCCGCTGGCACGGGGTCGTTTCGAGCATCACGCCCGGCAGCGGCATGCCTAACACTCGCCGGTGGTCGTACAGGAATCTGCTCACCTTGAGGCAGGTTCGAGCGGCCCCACCCTTGCTGTGCGGGGGCTGTAGTGTCATATGGCGGCGCCGCGGGGACCGGGCAGCCGATACTATCGACGTGCCAGGCGAGTAGAGCGGTTGAGCGACAACATAGCGGGATAGCGCCGTACTTTGGGTAGCGGGAAGTAATGCGTTTCGAACCCGCCAGCGACCAGCCTTTCTCCAGGCCGTCTTGTTGGTTAAGCCCCCAGTACTCCCCATTGGACGGCGTTCAGGGGAAAAATGTCGACGTGACAAGAGGAGGTAGGCCCGTGACGGCGAGTAAAACGCGCTGAGGGGTATGGAGCGCGCGGCCGCGACCGTGGTTCCGAGGGATCATGCATTCATTGTCCGGCTCACGGCCGGGCTATCCACGGTAGACGATTCGCGCCGAGAGTGTCGCTCGGACATCGCCGGGTATGGCAAGCAGATACTACGCCAAACGCCCAAGGAGACGGCGGGCCGGGACCGTAGGTACCCGCCCTTCATAGACAGTATCCTCTGACTACGTGCACCTGCCGCAGTCTAGGCTGTCCGGTCTACTGGCTGGTTAGAGTAGAGCCAGATGCCCGGCAGAAACAGGCCAGTACCAGAACCTGTGGATTCACGATTGTGAAGTGATGGTAGTCGATTGCAGATGGTGCCAAGAAAGGGTATAGCAGGCAGGTTTTACACGCGCTGTGGCCTGTTTCACTTCTGACGATTTACTGGTCTGCGCCAACTTGTTTCAACAGAGCAGCTCATTCGTCTGGAGAATACGCGGCGGCCTGACGAGCAAAGCCTGCACGCGGACGCAGGAGGTCACCAGTGGCCCAGCAGGCCGTCATCCACGCCCTGCACCAGCAACGATACCGAGAGCGGCGTTCCGTTCCAGTGTTCAGGCTCAGCAGTTGAGGAAGGGGTCACCTGATTTCCGGTAGTCTGGCTGATGGCTCTGGTTTTACCCGGTTTTCAGCAGAGGTTGCGGCAAGAGCGAATACAAGATAACCAGTGAGCGGATGCCGCCGAGACGGGCAGCGCCCATGAGTGTTCGAGAGATCATCCTGAGAGCTGATCATCGTGCCTGCAGGCCCCGGAGCACCTGCAGGACAGTTCCGTCTCAGGCGTGGCGACATGTCAGTTTGGCATGGCGTTCCTCATAGCCTGCGGGCCTGCCAGCCCACGGAATGCCTGACGTGATTACGGGCATGTCTTCGGGGCAGGATGCCCATTGCTGGTTTGGTTTGCGCCACAACGGCCTTCCAGGGTTCGAACCTGCCGAAGGCTTCAGTACAGCGGCATCATCCAGGTCGAGTAGTTGCTGCACGGGAGGAGCCGGGTGATGCGGCACCCCATCCCACCAGACCGGACTTCGAGCATGTCGAAACTCCGGGAAGCCCGGGCCAGACCAGAGCAGTCCAGACAGCCAGTCGATCTTTGTCGCTGGTGCGGTATCTTCAGCTGGTGGCGACGGAGTCGTAAGGTGCGACGACCTTGCAGACCAACCCCTTGTACCTGCTCCGGCAAAGCAGGAAGCCGGTATCGATGCGCCATCCGGATGTCGTCATAGCCTTCGTAGTGCCAACTGCCGTATGCGCTCGACCAGATTTGTCTTCACCCTTCCAGATCGGAGGTGCTACGCATCGAAGGCGAACGGATAGCTCGGAAAAACGCTCCGCTCACCCATACGATCCTGATTCCCACCTTGGTCCGGCACCAGTCGCCTGAGGATGACATCGGATGAGACCGCGCAGCAAGCGTTGCTTCTCTGCTCAGTGTGAAACGACTGCTCACCCACAACTCGGGCAGCCGAGGTCCCAGATCGCGCAACTGTGCACGCAGTTGCGGATCGAGGTGATACCGGCGGAACGCGCGAGGCCCGCTCAGCGGTTTCCCGAGCCTGCGTGAGAGTCTGCAGCGCGCGCTCCCATCTCCTTCTCCAACTCAGCGGCGACCAGTCGATTGTCCGGGTCCACCGCCATGTACCGCCTCTCGGCAAGCCTCACCTCGTATTCGGCGCGTTGCACCTGCTCGGCGTGCTGGCGCAGCACCCTGGTGATCTGCCCGCTGCGTGGCCAATACCTCGTCGAGCAGATCGAGCTCGTGCGCGCCAGCGCCGCAAGATCACCAACAATGGCAACAAACTTCGCCGTTCAGATAGATATCCGTGTCGCCGTAGAACGATACATCGCCCTGCATAGCGGATCGTGCCAGCCAGACCGGGACCACCTGGCTGCACCGGGCCGCCAACGGCTAAAGGCCCTAAAGTAATGGCTACCCCCGTCGAGGAACCCCCGCAGGCCAGTTGCTGGCGTTGTCGGATAGCTGCCGCCTGTTTAGCCAAGTACCCCAACCGATATAAGCAGGATAGACGTTCGACGATCACTTTCACTTCCAGGTTTTTCCAGTGGTGCAACCCACTTGTGGCCAGCACCGTTAGGTTGTACGCCCGTAGACGAACGCATCGGCATACGCGCCGGGTTCGTCAGTATCTCGTGGATGGCCGACTGGAGTAGTCCGTCAGTAGCCGCCCCGTGCGGCCCTCCTTACCTGCTTGCGCGGCAGGCAGATCCTCGCCGCAGCCTTGAGCACCTTTCGGGCAGGTGCGAAGCTAATGGTTCGGAACACCAGCCGATGGCGCGCCGCAACGCAGTCCGGACTTCATCACGCCCATCCGGCAGCTTGTCGAACTGTCGGCAGCGATCGCCCGGTAGGTCCCTGCCGGATCTGGCGCCGCTTGCTGGTACTGACGCATAACAGGTAGCCAGCCCGCCCATTATCCCCAGTTTCCAGAATAAACGGTTCATCGCTTTCACTTCCGGGATCGAACACGCCATCAGCGATATCGGCGAGAAGCCGAGCAACGGACACGGCAAGCGTAGACCAACAGCGCGTACCAGTCGGCGTTATTGCGCGCGAGCCGACTTCACTTGCAGGCGAGCACGATGCCGACGCACCGCTTACCGGTAACTTCCATTGGTTTGGAATGCTCCAGTCCTGCTGTTCCATCAGCCCAGATCAATCCTGCCCGGTGACGCAGAATACCGATCTCACAGCCGCTGACCGCGCGCGCCAACCAGGGTGTCGAATCTCCTCTTAGCCAGCAGACGACGTCCTGCGTCTGCTGAAGTGACCGCCTGACGTACGTATGCCTGCGTACTTCATAGTGGGCGGCGGTGATCTTCCCGGGAATAATTAACGTGATCGCCCCAAAATGATTTTACCGGGAACGGATCACCAATACTGACTTCAGTACGGGATCCAGTGCCAGTTCCAGCCCTGCTCGGGCCAGTTGCTGCAGTTTTGTGCCGCCAGGCGTGCCATAATATCGAAGCGGAGTTGCGTTATCCAGCAAGCAATGCCCAGCTGACCTTCCAGCTAATCAGGCAGCAGTGACCCAGCAATGTTTTGCGAAGAGTCTGGAGCTGATCTCCGCGCAGAGCTATCAAAAATGGTTTGGCAGAAGGAATGCCTGATAGGGATCACGTCGATGCCCGGGAAGAACCACACAAACCTGACCGCACCGAGGCTGAAACGGCAGCCTGCTGGGCGTAGCCCAGCCCGTACAGGGATGAAGGGATCGATTATATGAACCCACAGCTCAAATGCCGGAACCAGTCCGCCTGATTGCGGCAGGCCTGGAGGCCAGTACACTCGATGTACTCGAAGATCGCCGTTCTCGCCGACGCCCCTAGGGCCAGTGCACCCCGCAGTGTGCGTTCTTCTTGATCGTGGCTACGAACGACTCCGCCATCGCGCTGAAATGTATCGCATCCCATTTGCCCCGACGAAGGCAGATGCCCGCCTCCGGATCCTCGCCAGAACTCCACGCGGATGTGGTCGCGCCCTCATCGGAAGGGATAGATAGCCCACCTGTATTTCGGCGCGATAACGTTGGTCGAGAGAAAGCAACCGGTTCATCAGTTCCAGCGAGCAGGCCTGGATGATATCCAGCTGATGTCCGGCTAAGCGCACGGTTGTCCAGATACAGCCAGTTCTCCTGTATCGGCGGCTGTAATAGCCACCCATTGTTCACCGCATCGGGAAGAGTTGAGATAAGCGGCGCCCAACGGCGACCGGGAGCAGTTTGGCGAACCGCATCCCGAAAAAAAACGCCTCCTATGGCACCCGTAAGCCCCGCCCCCCTCATCAGCTTCCAGCTTCACCCGGTTGCGCCCCACCACCTCCTGGCCATGCATACAGGATCCCTCGGATATCCGTAGGTCCCTCGGCTCTGGGTGGATCGACCTTTGATCCGTGCAGCCACTCCGGCATTAGCCGCCCTACCCGAAGGTTCCCCTACCTCTCCAGGCGTAGTAGCCGGAGCGTACCAACCCCAGCACACGACACCAGCGAGACTGAAGCCACAGCCTTCTCCTCCGATGAACTGCAGAGCTTCACCACCTCTGCGTTCTCCTGGAAGAAGAAGTTGCCGCCTTTGCTGAAACCGATCTGGCAAGGGCTTCAGGCTTTGTTCGTCCTCACCAAGCGTTCTGACGGTTGATGTGGTGGCGCCGAGTCCGCCTTGTACCAGTTCCATCAGCGTCCGGCCTGAGCGTCCTATATTACCGCTTTGAGCATGGATAGCGCGATCAGCCCAGTACGCTGCGTTAATGCTCACGACAGCCTTGAGCTTCCCCCGCCTGCGGGCTATCCGCGGTACTGCGCCGACAGGTAGCTGTCCCTGCAGGCCACCGCCCACGCCACTTCCTCGAAGCACCGCCTTGAGCCACGTCCCCGGCCTCGTCAGTCGGCCTGAGCAGCCTCCTGCCCGCGCCTTCCGTGGTTGCCCGGACACCGCCCGCCGCTGGATGCTTTAGTCGAAAGAGAAAGCACCATATCGATCCCTGAATGATACCTCAGCAGTCACGGCATCTCGTGCTGATACCGTCACAATTGCTGATCCAGATCACCACCTTTACGGCCTGACACTGCCCCTACGAGGCGTTAGCCTTCACCCGCGTCTCGGTCGAGTCTGCGCCGTCGTCCTTCAAGCTGATGCTGAGCGGCTGGTACCGGTAAGCGCGACCGATCTTGATGGCTCTTGGATCTCAAAGCCTATTTGTCGGCTCTCCATCGCGGCTATCTCAGATCTGCTGTCTGTGGTAGCGTCCTCTTCGCTAGATGAACAGGAGGACAACCATGGAGCGCCCCAACCGTCGTCGGATAAACCCCTGCCCGATCAGCCAGCAGATCCCTCTGCCTCTGGATGTCCCGCGTGCGCACGAGGCGCAGACCCAGCAGGTGCTCACCATCGCCACCGGCCAGGTCTGGTCTACCATGAGCCCCACGACGCAGTCCCAGGTTCGGCAGGCCCTGTTGCGGGTGGTTCGGGAGGCGATTTATGATGGTCGGGAGTGAGAAGATCACCCGGAGCCAGCAGGCTTTGCGCGCCTACGTGTACGTGCGCCAGTCCAGTCAGAAGCAAGTGCAGCATCACCGTGAGAGCCAGCGCAACCAGTACGCCCTGGTGGAGCGCGCCGTGATGCTCGGTTGGCAAGCCGAGCTGGTGCACGTGATCGACGCAGATCTGGGACATTCCGGGCAGGACGGTCAGCGGCCGGGCTTCCGAGAGCTGGTAACGGAGGTCTCCCTCGGCCGTGTTGGCGTGGTGCTCGCCTACGAGGCCAGCCGGTTGGCGCGCAACAATGCCGATTGGTACGCGCTGCTGGACCTTGCCGCGCTGCGGGGCACACTGATCGCGGACACCGAAGGCATATACGACCCGCGCACCCCGAACGACCGCCTCCTGCTCGGCCTGCGAGGCATGCTGAGCGAGGCGGAGTTGCACCTGCTGCAGCTGCGGATGGCGGCCGGGCGGATGCGACAGATCGAGAGGGGAGCCTACCGCCAGAGCCTGCCGACGGGCCTGCTGCGGCTGTCCGACGGCCGGGTGGTGAAGGATCCGGACCTGCATATCCAGCACAGCATCGAGCTGGTGCTGGAGCGCTTCACCGAGCTGGGCTCGTGCCAGAAGGTCCTGCGGCGCCTGCGCGACGACGGCATCCGGCTGCCACGTCGGCAGACGGGAGGGGTGGCAGCCGGTGAGGTGCTGTGGAAGCCCCCCTCCGAGGGTGCGATCTATGCCGTCCTGCACAACCCCGCCTATGCGGGGGCCTTCGTCTACGGGAGACATCGCCGGAATCCGGACAGCCCGCCAGGCCAGCGCTCGCCGCGCGTCAACTGCCCGCTGGACGAGTGGGCCGTGATCCGGCATGATGCGTACCCCGCCTATATAACGTGGGAGGACTTCATGCGCAACCAGGCCCGGCTGGCGGACAACTCCAACCGCTACCTTGAGCACAGGCGGGGCGCTGCCCGCGACGGCGAGGCGCTGCTGGTGGGGCTGGTCGCGTGTGGGCGCTGCGGCCGCAAGATGCACGTGGAGTACAAGACCCACCACCACTACGTCTGCTCGGCGCTTGCCAAGGAGCACGGCGTGAGCGTGTGCCTGTACTTGAGTGGCGCGGATATAGACGCGGCGGTGGTGGTGGCGTTCTTCGACGCGCTGCAGCCGGCCGAGCTGGCGCTGCTCGACGAGGTCCTTGCAGATCAGCGGGCTGGCCACGATCGGCTGCAGCGGCAGTACGCCGACCAGGTGGCGCGCGCTGAGTACGAGGCCCGGCTCGCCCAGAGGCAATACAACGCTGTGGACCCCGATAATCGCCTCGTCGCTTCAGAGCTGGAGCGCCGCTGGGAGCTCGCCCTGCGAGCGCTCGCCGAGGCGCGGGAAGCTGCCGAGCGCTTCGCGAGCCAGCCTGAGGCCCTGACGGCGCTTGACCCACTGCTACGGCAGCAGTTGAGCGACCTGGGGGTGCAAATGCCGGCTTTGTGGTCCAGTGGGCGCCTGCACCTGCAGCAGAAGAAGGAGCTCTTGCGGTGCCTGATCCGTCGGGTGGTGCTCCTGAGGCCGCGGCCGGACTCGTTGGAGGCGACTATCGTATGGGTCAGCGGGGCGATGACGCGTGTGAGCATCCCGACCACGACCTCCAGGACCGCGGAGGTTGACCGGTACGAGGACTTGGTCGGCAGGATTGCGGAACTCACTGAGGCCGGATACCGAGACCGGGAGATCGCCGAACGACTCACGGCGGAGGGGTTTCACTCCGCACGGCAACCAGGCATCCCGGCCTCGCTGGTAACGCGCGTGCGCCGCGCCCAGCATCAGCCATCGCTGGCTGGACAGTTCCGTAGTCAGGATAAGATCGAGGACGCTTGGACAGTGCGGGGCCTGTCGCGCGCGCTACAAGCGGACCGGAACTGGATCTATGCACGCATCCGCGATGGGACCATCCCCGCACAGTGCCACCCCATTGCGGGCTACTACCTGATCCCCGATGATCCGGCGCTGTTACAGGAGCTGCGGCAGCGACACACACATCACCGCTCGTTGTAGGAGGGTACTCTCTTGACACCGATATGTCCGTGCCGATCTCGGCCACGATCGTCGCCGGCAGCTACCTCGCTCACCCCCGGTATTGTCTGGAGCAGCTCCACAGCCTCCTCATCGGGACCAGGCGCCGATCTACCTCCTCCAAGCTCTACACGCTCGATCGACTCGTCGATGAAGTCGATATGTGCCAGGATCTGCTCTATCAGCAGCAGGTGGTGTCGATCCCGCCCCTCGAGCGCCAGGCGCAGCTCGGGCAGCTTCACCAGGCTCGCCCGCGCCAGGTCCGCGAGCACTTCAGGGTCCTGCTCTCTGCCCAGCATCGCGTCCAGCATCCGTCTGGCGCTCACCCCAGGACATCCGTCGCCACCATCCCGAGCTTGATGTTGGCCCCCTCCAGCACCTTGTGCAGCGGTTGACCTCCTGCGCCTGCCCTTGACCAGCGTCTTGCGGTACCGGGTCGTCTCCCTGAGCGTGCGGATGGGGCGGGCGGGATGAAGCTGGCCGCAGCAGTCCGTGCCTGGAGAAGATCGGCTATCCACTCCGAGTTTCACGTCGGTCTTCCTGCGGGTCATTTCCTGATGTGCTGGGCGTTGACGAGCGTGACCTCACGGCCTTCCTCCAGGATGTTGAACACCGGCCGCCAGTACACGCCCGTCGACTCCATCGTCAGGTGCGTCACGCCCATGCCCTCCAGCCAGTCCCCGAGGGGCGAGCAGGTCCGAGGTGAGGGTGCGGAAGGTGCATACCGACTCTGCACCCTCCCCTTCTCGTCCGTGATCGACGACGCATGCCACAGCCGCCTTCTTGTGGACGTCCAGTCCGCAGCATCGCTCGTGTACCACCTGCATCGCTCACCTCCTCCTTGCCAGCGGAACCGAGAGACAGTGGCGGATGCCTCGGGCGTGTGACGCTTACAGCTTTCCTACACGTGCTCGCTGCCACGGCAGCGGCTACAATCTTGTCATCCTGGGCACGCCCTGGGTCAGCTTGACGGTCGGGCTTCCTAGCACCGAATGGTGTGAGACCTCGACGACACCCGCCACTTGAGCGAATTGTGCCACTGATTTTCATCGTCTTGTATGCCCCTCAGGCATACGGCTTGATGGGACTCATACTTCTATGATTCTGTCAGAAGGTGTAACTGTTCAGTGAAGATGTCAGTGTGCTCGTACGGGAGACAGTGGCATTGAACCCCAAGGCACAGAGGGGCACACGTACTCAACCAGGCCAACGGCGGGCAGATCACACCCCAATCGGCCGAGGTGCTGGGCGTCTCGAGAGACATGTGCTACTGGCGATAGACAGACGGGGCGTCGTGCCTGCCCCACGGCAACAGTGGTAGAGCGCCTATTCACACCACCGCATCTGAGCTCAAGCATCGGGTGCTGGAGCTGGCACTGGGCAAGTACAAGGGTTCAACCACGCATCTGACGGAGAAGTCAGAAGAGGAAGAGTTGAGCATCTCCTGGTCCATTGTAAGGCGTCCTGCTCGATCCGGGCATCAAGAGCCCCAGAAAGCGCAGATCGTCGAGGCACCGGAGTCGCAGGAAGAGGATGGCTCAAAGCGGGATGCTGCTGCAGTTGGACGCCAGTCCTCATGACTGGTTGGAAGAGAGGGCCGACACTGACACTCGTGGCAGCAATGGACGATGCCACCGGAGAGGTGCCGCCGCACGGTTCCGAGAGCAGGAGGACGCCGCCGAAGCTGCTGCTGGTGCAGCAGGTGGTCCTCACCACAGGTTACCGCTTGCGGTGTACCATGACCGGCACGGCATCTTCCGCAGGCTGCCCAGAGAGCGGCCGACGGTGGGGGAACACGCGGGTGGGCTCGCTCCACGCACTGGTCACATGCTAAGCACGAACTCGAGATAGGGTCGATAGCAGCCTACAGCCCACAGGCAAAGGGCAGGATGGAGCGGCTGTTCGGCACGTTCCAGGACCGGCTCTCGGTGTAAGATCCGGTGTAGAAGTGGTACACGCTGCCGATGTCGTAGTACAACCTCAGTCGAGTGACTGGGGGGAAGGATGTTACGACGATGGAGCGCAGTACGGTACACCTATTGTCTAAGCGCGGCAAGAGCATACGCCGGATCGCCCAGGAGCTTGGCGCAGTCCCACGACGATCGCGAAGGTGCTCAAGGAGCCGGTGGATCGGGAGCCAGCGCCTCGCCACCGCCGGTCGGGTCTCGATCCCTGGAGGCCACAGATCCAGGAGTGGCTCCGGGAGGGGTTATCGGTGGTGCGGATGCTGGAGCTGGCGAGAGGCGACCCCGACGAGCCCTACACCGGCAGCCGCAGCCACTTCGGCGAGCGCGTCCGCCGAATGCGCAGAGAACAGCAACAACAAGCGAGCGCCGACGTGCCGATGCGTTTCGAGGGGTTGCCTGGGGAGTACCTGCAGGTGGACTGGGGCGAGGTGAGATCCTTCCCCTTCACGCACCAGCTTGCTCGAGGCGCTACTTCCTGTGCCTGCTGGCACAGCCGCTGGGTCGACCGCCGACCTCGCCAGAGACGCTGCTACGCGGGCTCGTTGGCTGCTTTGTTGCCCTTGACTGGTCCCGTGGGTGACAGACGACGGTGACCAGCGGCAGAGATGGCGCGAGGCAAACCGGTGTGGACGCCGGCGCTGCAGATGTCCGGGGAGTTCGGCTTGCACCCGCAGGCGTGCGACCCCGGCGCGGAACCAGAAAGGCTCGGTCGAGTCACTCGTCAAGTGGGTGAAGGGGAATCTCCAGGCCGCTCCTTCACCGACGACGCGGACCTCACCAGAGCAGACGCGCGTCTGCTCGGGTACGCCAACGCCCGCCCCTCCCTCTGCGACCGGAGTGCCTCCCATCGAGCGCCTGACCGAGGAAGTGGCGAAGGGTGGCGTGCTGCCTGACGGCCGGGGACTACGGACTGCTGGAGAGCCGGCATGTATCGCCGGAGGCGCTGGTGGCGGTCGCGGGCAACCGCGGGGCACCCTCTGGGTCCGGTACCTGTAGAGCACGTCGGCGCTCCGGTGACGGTCCGGCTGCGCCGACCGAGTCCGCATCTGGCGAGATACCGTGTGCGTGGCCGACCACCCACGATGCCCCGACGGCGCCCGAAGCAGGTGGTCAAGGCGCGCACTTTGAGCCCGTGCTGGGGCGCAAGCCGCGTGCTCGGGCGATGCTGTACCGGGAGATGCTCCTGGGTCTGGGTGGCCGGGCCCCGGCGTACCTCTCGGAGTTGTCGCGCGAGCGGCGCGACCGGCTGGGCGAGGAGATGCTCGGTGTCTGGACTCTCTACGAGCGGCACGGTGCCGCCGACCTGCTCGCCGCGATGGCGCTCAGACGACGCCGGATCCTACGGTGCCGACGCGCTCGCTACTACCGGGCTCATCGCCCGGCGGCCCGCACCGGCGTCCACTCTGGTGGTGCCCGGCATCCCCCGCTCAGGACGAGGTCGACCGGCAGCTCGCCGCATACGAGGCATGGGTCCACGTCGACGTGGCGCTCGAGGTGGCGAGATGAGCTCGGGTCTCGACACTATGCTCGCGCAGCGCACCTCGATCAGGCAGCAGAGGTGCTGCCGCAGTGGCTCGATCGTGCCGCCGCCGATGAGCTTGGCCACGCCGACTTCTTGCAGCTGCTGGAAGAAGAGTTGGCGGCACGGACTGCGGCAGCAACTGCCCGCAGGCTCAGGGATGCGACCTTCCCGTTCGCCGCGACCATCGAGCAGTTCGACTTCGGTTCAGGCCCGACCTCAAGCGCCAGGTGGTGCTGCGCTACCTCGACCCCGAGCTTCGTCGAGCAGGCGAGGTGCTCACGCTCATCGACCACCGGGCCTCGGCAAGACGATGCTCGCCGTCTGCGTGGCCACCAAGCAGGTGCAGCTCGGCTACACCGCCCGCTTCGTCACCGCCCAGGCGCTGGCGGCCAGCTCGGGAGGGTCAACACGGCAAGGGGGAGGCAGAGGCCGCTCGCACCTCTGCTCATGCGACGCTGGTGCTCGACGAGCTCGGGTATCTGCCGACGGAAGACTCGTTCGGCCCGGCGCTCTACGAGGTGATCGCGGGACGCTACGAGCGGCGGCCGACGATCATCACGAGCAACAAGAGCCTGACCGATTGGGGAGGGTGGTGCAGGATGTCTCCTTGGCGGCCGCCCTGGTGGACAGGCTCATGCACCACGGCGAAGTGTTCTACCTCAAGGGTCCGTCGTGGAGGACCCGCGGAAGGCAACTGAGCCACGACGACACAGGAGGCATCGGCCTAGCTGTATCAGTTTTATCCCGGCACCCTGTACCACTTGCTTTCCGGCGCTTACACTCCGGAGTTGAGACTGGCCAGCGTCGCCACTATCCGAAGCAGCCAATCAGGCGCTGGAGGCTTATCTACCCGACTATAACCGTCGCTTCGCCGTCGGAGCCGCCCAAGCAGGAAGATGCCCACCGACTCTTGCCTGCTCAGATCAAGCCCGAGCAGGTATTCTGCTTCAAGTACGAGCGCACCGTCGGTGTGGATAACACCGTGAGGGGGAGAGAGGGAAGGCACCGGATACAGGTCTTGCCTGGTCCCAGGAGAGGGCGTAGCTATGCAAGGGCTAGAGTCGAGATACACGAACGGTTAGACGGTAGCCTGGCCGTGTACCATCAGGGGGGCAGATAGCTACGGGGGAGGCTCCGCCACAAGCACCAGCTGCAGGCGCGCGGAAGGCTCGACCCTGCACGACCCAATCCCTCTAAAGCCGTGGCCCTCGAACCCGCACCAGGCACGACCACTGGGGACGACGGCGACAGCCCCAAGCACCATACAAGCCAGGACTGAACCACCCGCGGGAAGTGAGCGTTCAAACAGCCACTGACCGAGTCACTGCACAATTAGACTGACATGTTCGCGGACAACAACAATCGGGATAAGGAATGGTCACGGTCGCAACTGGCGCGCTTCTTGAAAATCACCGACAACGCATGTGCTGTGTTGGCCGACTACCGCACCACCACGAAGGCACCCACGTCCACGCGGCTTCCTGGGAGGCTGCACCCCGCACGCCCAACATTCGCCTGCACGCCGCGATCGCCGGAAGCTACCTACGAGCGGGAGTACACAATCCAGAGTGGCGAGTGTCGTGGTCGGGGAAGATCTGAGAGCGAGCATTCACGGAAGGCGAGATCCGTGGGTTCCACGTCGAGCGAGATCACCCGCGTGCTCACAGCAGGAATGCTCGCGGAAATCATTGCCTGGGTTCCTCGCCGTTGAGTGTCACCGGAAGGGTGCTGCCGCTCAGCTCTTCGGTCGCGCGCACTCCGAGTGCCGTCCGACACCGTCAGTTGAGATCCGCAGTGAGCGTATAGTTCTGGGGCGTGTCCGTCTCGTTGCGAACCGTGAAGCGCAGGTCGTTCCGCGCTACCGTGCCGAAGCGCTCCGGCCACACGTTCCGGTTGGAGCAACGCGCGCGTTCGTGACCGGATGCCGGCCGGCCGCGCCGACTGAAAGATGGGCGTGTACCTTGCGTACATCGCCTGTTTTTCCGCCCCGTTCCAGTCCCCTTCGCGGCCGCCGACCCAGATACCGTAGAACAGGCTCTGCTCTATTCGGTCCTCGACCTGTTCAAGCGTGAGGTCGTCCGATTCTTTCGTCGAGCGAAAGAGGGCGTTGGTTGGCCATGGTGCGTTTGAGCATCGCGAAGCTATCAACGCTCACCAGGCGGGCCGACTTGTCCCTTTGCTGGATACTTGTTCTATGCCAAAGTAATCGATGAGATCAGCCATGCAGAAGCCACCGGAGGTGGCCTCGTTCGCGTTGAAGTTGGCAGAGAGTATCGCCCCTTGCTTTCCAGATAAGACTTGAGCCGTTTCACGTGCTCGTACATCGAGAAGAGTCCTCGCTGGTCACAAGTCCGCTGTCGTGAACGGGTACGTCGGGTGACTGCCCAGTGCTGGCGATTGTAGTTATCCACCAAAGCCACCGCGCGCCCACTGGTCGAGTCCAGGTGTATGCCGTCGAGCCTGCCGCCTGAGGAACCGGCAAGGTCGATCGCTCGCTGCACCTGGTGCTTCTGCGCGGCGGCTGCCCAGTCCATCGAGGGCGAGATGTCGGGGTCGAGGTTCTCGTAGAACGCGAGGAACCGCCTGGCGTACCTCTCGTAATAGAGGCGCCCGTTGAAGTCACGCGCGTCGAGGCGAGGGCGGCCGAGGCCTCGCAAGCGCTCCTCGGGATCGTCGCGGGGCGTAATGCGCGCGTCGGCCCCAAGTCTCCTGATCACCTCCTCGTAGGCGGGTATCCCACCGCCGTAATCACCTGCGTAGTAGAACGCCCAATGGTGGTTGTAGGCGGAAGTATAGATATCACGCTCGTTATCCCAGCGTACCATCCTGGTGCCCGACGTATCATTCTTCTGCTGGTGGTCCGTGCCCAGCGAGAGCATCGCAGCAAGCCGGCGAAATCATCAGCAGCGTTTTGGTAGCCATCCGTACGTGCGCGGGAACCCTGCCCTCTCGCGCGGGATCCGTGCGCCGCCGGAAGAAGTCGGGGTAGATATCATAGTATTTTTGTGTGGCGGCTCGATAGCCCCGTGGATCCGAGGTGTAGATGATAAAGGAGAACGTAGCTCTCGATCGTAGCTTGGTGGCCGCCCTCGATACCAGGTCGAACGTTATCGAAAGCCCCACCGGTCGTGTAGCGCGTCGTGAAGAAGCGAGGCTGATTGAGCGGCACTCCTATGCTGAGGGAGGAGCGATCGTCGTAGATGGTGCTGAAGGGATACCTAGAGGTCTGCTGCCAGCTGATCGTGTTATAAAGGTACGTCCCGCCCGATATCGTTCGCGACCGGCGAGCGTAGTCGCCCCACTGCCAGCCAACAGCGTTGACCGGCAGAGTATACGTCACCCGCAACGCCTTGTCTGACCTCGGCGAGTTCTCCGAAGCTGTGTCCTCGATAGCACCGTCTATCCGGATATGGTCCTTGCCGGGAGTATATTTGGCCTTGAATGCTAGCTCCTCGCCCGGCAGCAGGTGGTTTCTGGATTTGGCTCGCTGCCCTCGGCGCCGCGGGGAGACAGTGCCGCGTACGGGAATAGGCGTACGGCTGAGCAACTCCCCGAGATACGCATCGTCTATCCAGGCAGTACCAGAGCCGCCTCGATGTAGCCGCTGATCCGCACGTGCCTGGTCGTCCCAATCGTGCGAAAGCCGACGAACTGCCGGTTCCAATCCGCCGTGTTCGTGTAGCCGTATGCCGTGTGGGCACTGACAACGCCGGTGGAGGAGAGTTGCTGGACCTTGACGCATACAGCGCCTACCCACGGTTGGCGAAGTAGGAAGAAGATTCTCGGTCTTGAACCACGCAGAGAAAGTGTAGTTCGTGAACGGCCTCACTGGGGATGACAGTAGTGAAGCTGCGGGAGGTGGCGGTGGTTATACAACGAAGGAGCGCCTGCCAGAGTGCGCGGTGGTCGCGTCCAAAGTCGGGGTCGTCTCCTTGAGAATCGATGCTCCAGCCATCCGGCATGCCGTCGCCATCCACGTCGGCCTCGAAGCCGGGGTTCGGGATTAGGTTCGGATTGTGTCCCGCCATGCGTATCGAGAAGCCACCGCTGCCCGACAAGCGAGGCGGGGATCGGCCCTGGACCGCCACTCCAGCTACGGTACCATCCGCGTTCAATCGCAACGTAGCACCGTCACCAGTTGATGAGGAGGGTGACTGCTGTCCAGACGCCGCACTTGGCGCCGCGACCGGCTTCGACGGAGCAGACGACACGGAGAGCACAGCACGACCTGTCTTACCTGCGGTGCCGGCAGGGTTCACCGCCTCAGCTACTGCCGTCGGGGAAGGCGTCTGCGAGGAAGGGCCATCACTGCCAGGCAGATACACCACAACCATTACAGCGGCCGTGAACACCAGAACCGGCAGCAGGAGCACTATACGCTTATTCAACGAATCAAGACGCCTTTCAAAACAGGATCGAGGTTTGTCAGAAGATCCAGGGCACCTCAATAATGTTACCAAGCCTGCGCAACGTAAACCAACCGGCGCCTATGATTGTCCCATAGGCGGGGAAGTTGAGATCAGGCGGAGGCAAGGTGAGGGGATGTGGTTGAACTCACGCAGCCGTCAACTCTGCCAGGTCGTGAATTGCCTCGACGGAGTACAGCCACTGGGGTGCGGCACATACTTCCTCAATACCATTACCTCAGTACGGGCACGTCGATAGGATAGTCAGGCGGCTGAGGGGGGTTTATGGAAGGGCGGGCGTATGCGTGCGCTCGGCGCCAACTCTCGCGGAGGTATGCGTCCGTGATGCGCGTGTGGCGCTGGTGGTGGCGAGACTTGGGTGCCCGAGGAACGCCTGCACGATGCGCGTGTCCGCGCCTGCCTGCAGCTTGTGGACGGCGAAGGTGTGACGTAGCGTGGGGTCGTGTGGGCGACGCGAGCAGCCCCGCGGCGCGGGAGTAACGCCGGAGCGCCCTGGATTGCGCGGGCGGTGAGCCTGCCCCGCCGTCCGGCCCCTTGTACGGGCGGGAAGAGCGCGGGCAGATCGTCCTTGCGGTGGCGGAGGTACTCACGGAGGAGTTCCTGCGCCAGGCTGTCCACGTACACCACCCGTGGCTTGCGTCCCTTGCCCACGATAGGCAGCTCGAGCACCGGCTGCCTGCACGAGCATCGAGCGGCAACTGTCCCCGGTCAAGCGCGCACACCTCACCCACGCGCATGCCGGAGCAGTACAGCAGCGCGAGGAGTGCCCAGTCCCGTCGGCCCCAGGCGTTGAAGGGTCTGGCGCTCGCAGCAGCCGGGGAGAGTGCCTTGACGGAGGACAGATCGAGGTGAGCCTTGGGCAACTTCGCGTCGTCGCGCGTTGGCTCCCTCCTCGTGCAGGTAGGCCAGGAACGACCGAAGTGCGGAGACATACTTGGTGTACGTAGCATCGTCGAGGTTTCGCTCGGCGACGAGGTAGCGTTGCCACCTTCACGAGTTGTCGTGAGAGGCTTCCGGCCGGAAGCCGACGCCATCTCGCGCCTCTACTCCACGCTGCCGAGCTGCACAGCACCTGCCGGTAGGTGCGCACGCTCAACGGCGCGAGCCCCTCCTCCACCAGGCAGTAGCTCAGGAACTCCTCTATAACCGGCGCGGGCGCCTCTGCCATACTCACCTCCAAAAGGAAACGATAC
>JAUJMR010000053.1:4883-6000 GCA_030446765.1 Chloroflexia bacterium | reverse complement strand
GTGCCGATACTCGCCGAGGTGGACGGGTCGCTCACCCTGGATCCGGCGGATGTGGAGGCGAGGATCACACGGCACACCAGGGCGATCATTCCCGTGCACATGCGCGGCGCGCCGTGCCGGATGGCCGAGTTGAAGGCAATCGCCCAAAAACACGGCGTGGGGCTCCTGGAGGATGCCGCCCAGGCTTGCGGCGGGAGCTATCGCGGGCAGCGGCTGGGCAGCATCGGCGACGTCGGCGCGTTCAGCCTGCAGTTCACGAAGATCATCACCAGCGGCGAAGGCGGCATGCTCACCACCAGCGACCGCAAGCTGTACGAGCGGGCCCTGATGTACCACGACGTCGCAGCAAGCTCGGGGGGCGACATACCGAGCGAAGAGGCGATCATCGGTACCGGTTGCCGCATGGCGGAGCTGCAGGGTGCCGTTGCCCTGGTGCAACTCGGCCGCATCGATGAGATATTGACGGATTTGCGGGCACGCAAGTCGGCGCTTAAGGCCGGCATGGCAGAGATCGCCCGCAGCAAGGGCGTCGAGTTCCGGACGATCAACGACCCTGAAGGAGACACCGCCATCTCGCTGGTGTTCTCCGTGCCCTCCGCGGAGCGAGCGCAGTACGTAGCGCGGGCGCTCGACGCCGAAGGGTTGCGCGCCTCGATGCTGTTCGATCCCGAACGCACGGATTACCACGTGTACTACCACTGGACGCCGATCCTGAACAAGCGCATGTGGTCTGCCAAGGGGTCGTGGGACTTGCACGACGAGGAGGTACGCTACGAGCGGGACATGTGCCCGCGCACGCTGGAGTTGCTGGGGCGCTCCCTGCAGGTGCACATCAGCCCCGATCTCACGGATGAGAACGTTTCGGAGATGACCGAAGCGCTCAACAAGGTGCTGGGCGCGGCGCTATGACGGTCGCCAGGACGCCTGAGCCGCCGCGCTGACCTGCCTCAGCGCATCAATGCACGCCCGGACCAGCATCCCCTCTGCCTCCGGCGCCACCGGAGCGGGCAGCCGGTAACCGATGTGCGCCTCGGCGACCTCATAGCCGCGGTGCGGGTAGGCATCGGCGGTGGGCACGTAGCCGACACAGCCGTTGGTATAGCCGGCGAAGAAGGTC
>JAUJMR010000053.1:0-4783 GCA_030446765.1 Chloroflexia bacterium | reverse complement strand
GTCGAGCACGTCTTGCACGTCCGGCCACGTAGCGGGCACCTGCCCCGGCAACGGATGCACGGGCAGATCCTGCTCCGAGCTGGCTGCCATGAGGCGGACATCCGTCAGGCGAGGCTCGATCCCGGCGAGCACCCTGAGCGCCTCTCCCGCCAGGACAGTCCCGAGTCGCTCGCAGCCGCGGTAATCCTCCGTGACGCCCCCAAGAGGGTTAATGTCGCCGCACGCACCCTGCACGAAGAGCATCGGTGCGCCCGTCGCGCCCTCGACGACCTCGCGGGTCCGCCCGACGAAGTCTGCCGAGACGACGAGGCTGCTCGGACCCAGGATCACCGGGTGGCACGCGTAGTTCAGAAGCGTGGCGAGCGGATCACCCTCTGCAGAGTCAATGCGGAGCAGGCCGACCTCACGGTCGAGCGGGCCATCGGGGTTGGCCCCGAGTATCGTCCGGCCCTCTCCGATCACCTGGCGGCGATTGGTCGCGATGGCTGCTTCGCCACTGCCGTGCCCGAGGCGCGCGGGCCGGAGATTGTCGTTCGCGAGCCGTACCGCGCCCGCTAGCCGAAAGGGCAGGTACGCCGCGTACGCGCGGTCGATCGCATGGGATCCCTCGACTGCATATCCGGGCGGGCCGGAGTGCGTGTGGCTACAGCAGATCATTACGTTGCGAGCGGGGATGCCAGTCGTAGAGCGTACAAGCTCGCGCACCTCGGCGACGACCTGGGGATGGACGGCGATCAGGTCGCAACTAACGATGGCGACCTTCTCGTCCCCGTTGGCGAGGACCAGCGCCGTGGCGTACAGATCGTCGTGGATTGCGGTGCACTCGGAGGCGCGCCCCCGGAAGCCCACCAGCCACGCACCGATCGCTGGCGTCAGATTCGCCCGACCAACCCCCGCGTAGAGTTGCGTCACGCAGACCGTCCTTCCTGCCCATCCTCATGCCCTCGGCCTGGACATGCCTGCCGTACTGGCGTCGACCCCTGTCCTGCGGACGACGCGTAGGCAGCCTCTGCCTTTCGGCCCCCGTGCAGCCCAGCGCCGCCTCGTCGGTACCCTGTCCACCTGGGCTGGATGGAGTCTACGCCGCCGCGTCTGCAGTAACTTTACAGTACTTTCCCGAAGGGCACCTCAACCTGTGGTACGTGAAAAACGACAAAACCCGCGCCCCTCCTGCGATTTCTCGCAGTGGGAGACGCGGGTCTGATGGTGGGCGGTACTGGACTCGAACCAGTTCAGCTCCATGCCGACATGTGCCACCCGCTTCCGAACCATGGTGTTTACGCGGGAGTCTAGAAAGTCTTATGTCGCCCCGTCGCAGCCGATGCTACCTGCTCACACGCCAGTGGCAGTACTCGGGCGGCACGTGAGCGACACACTAGATCTGCGACGTCGATCAGTCCTTTTCTCTCTACACAAGCCCTGAACTCTTGTCACCCGGCGTATTCGGTTGTGCTTGCCCAGCGACTTGCGATTATGCACAGCCTCATCTGCACTGCGAACGAGCGCAAGGCGGTGTGGAGAGATTGCACCGTTTCCGCCGCCAAGCGCCGCTCTCACGTCCATCAATGAGGACGGGTCCATAACATTTTCAACAGTTCACGGCACTATGTCCTCCCGTTGCACGGCTAGAACCGGATAAAGGGGCCATCAAACGTGCCCGGCAGCTCAGCCGCCAGGGCTGCGGCCAGACCCTCGTCTCCGATGACCATGTCCAGCCGGTGGCCCGACTCCAATGTCTGTCGTGCGTTTGCCACAACATCCTCTACGGTCCGCTGCCCATACTCAATCCCCAGATCCAGCTCCGTGAGCGCCTGACCGATCAATACAGTTAGCCTCTCGAAGTTCGGCGTCGAACTCGCGATAATGATCCGGTCCGGCAACTCCTGCCGGCCAATCAACTCGCGCGCCCTTGCAAAGTCGAAGTGCTGATCCGTGGCCACATCGTATGCTTCCGGCAACGCCTCGCGCAGTCGGTCTCGATTGAGCGCCAGATTGATGCCCTCGCGCACCTCCGGCCTCGACAGGACGACGCTCTTCATGTTAGGGATGATGCCTATCCCCGTTGGCTCCGTCCGCCCGCCGACCAGCCAGAACCACATCTCGAAGTCCCCGCCGCGCACCCCATCGCCGCTCGGCAGGCGAAGGTCTGTCGTCTGACTATCGCGCTCACGGAAGCCGTAGGCCTCGCCGTCTAGATACAGCTCGGGCGCACCCCGCTCGTCTTCTCGCCAGATGACGTTGCCCTTGAGGCGCAGACGCGTGAGGATCCCTCGGTCGCCTTCCGCTAGCAACGTGGGTAGCTGCTCGCGCAGCGACTCCACGGTCTCCTTGCGGAGGCGCCAGGTGATGATCCTTCCGCGGACACTCAGCTCGCCCGCCAGAACAAACGGGATGTATCCGACTGCGACGCGGGCATGCCGCTGGTCGAGGAACAAGGGCCGGTCGAGCGTGACGAAGCAGGTGGCCTGGCTAACTGTCCCCGGCAGTACCGGGGCGTCGCACGCGATGCGTATGCCGCGGAGCAAGGTGTCAATCGCCATCTCGCTGTCCCCGCCAGCGGCGCGAAGCCTTTCCCGCCGAAGCAAGCCACCCCCGGCTCCGTCGCAGATGCGGACTGCAGCCCGCTCGTGAAGATCACGAACGCGGGTGGTCACATCTACAACGCACCCGTCGTCGCATTCGGCGTGAGCGGCGATGAACTCGACTTCTGCCACGGCAACGTCGACCACAGCCTGGTGCACGATCGGGTGACCAAGATCTGCCCCTCGGATAACGAGAACGGCGGAGGCACCGTGACGCTCAAGACCACCCCGATCTTCAGCTTCGCGAAGCCCTCCACGTATAGCAGCACCGAGGCGTCCGACCCCATGGTGGCCGCGCTTGACCAGGGCACCTTCGCACCCGCGATAGCGGGCGTGCCGGTGGGCCGCGATGACAGTGCATTCAGCGCGATCGAGCGGCTCTTCGTCATCGCGAACCGACCCACCGGCGCGAAGAACCCGCAGCGGCAGGGCCTGTTCAGCGCGCTCACCGACAAGGATCCCAAGGGTCAGCCCGCGCCGCCGCTACACGTCATCGGTGGCATCCCGACGGTCGCGCTCGACTACAGCCCGCTGTGGGACCTCAACCTCGGTGAGTGGACGCCGGAGGCCGTCGAAAAGGGCTATCGCAGTCGCATGATCGACGAGTTCCAGTTCCTGGGCATGGTGCAGCAGGGCTGGATAACCGGGCCCGGCGGCAAGCCGTTCGGCTCCACCGGCATCGTGGTGAACTGCCCCATCGTCGAGCGGTTCCTGTAGAGCGGGAAGCCCGCGGACGAAGCACTCTGGGGGCACGGCCGACCGTGCCCCCAATCCACTCATACACACAATAACGAATACCCGTTGGGACGATCAGCCGGGAGGAAGCGCATGTCCAGTCTCTACGCCACCCTGCTGACGCTTCTCGTACTGCTGACTCCTCCACGGCCGTCGGAGCCCGCGAGAGCCGGCGATGTCCGGGTGCACGCCGGCTACAACCGCATGGCGCATGCGGGGCGCACTGCAATGGAGGCAGGACCTGGCGCGAGCTTCCCTCTTTTCCGGCATATTCACAAGGGCGCCGTGGTGCGAGTGATCGGCGGGCCGTACAACAGGCGCTGGTACAAAGCGTTGTACCGAGGTCAGGTCAGATACATCCGGGGCGGGCACCTCCGATACACCGGACTCGCGGGCGGGCGTATCGCCGGGCTCCACCACCGGGTGGTCGTGCTCTCCCTGGCTCGACAGCAGATCGAAATCTACGAACGGGGCAGGCTACTGCTCGTCTCCTCGGCCACAACGGGACAGCCGTCGCTGCCCACACCCACCGGTGCCAGCCGGGTCATGGAGAAGCGCCGGAACTACACCTTCGTCTCCCCTTGGCCGAAGGGACATCGGCACTACTACAAACCGACCCGGGTTGACTACGCGATACGCTACCGCGCCGGCGGGTACTATATTCACAACGCACCCCGGAGGCCGTACCACGGATACGGCACGAACGTCGAGCACACCGACCCAGACGGCGTCCAGCGCACGGGCAGTCACGGCTGCGTAAACGCCCCCTACTGGGCGATGGTGACGATTTACCGATGGATGGAGATCGGCACAGTCGTGCTTGTGATGGCGGAGTGATAGCAATGACACGTGGGCGGCGTGTGGGAGTCGAATGGAATCATGACCAGACTCGAGGACGCCCTGCTGATACAGGGACTGGAAGGGCGCTTTGAGCTGCCTGGGCGTTGGGCGACGCTGCGGGGCGAGCGGTGCGCCGTGTTCGTCGTGGAGGCGGCAAATGGCGAGGGTTATTACACCTGGTGTGACGACCCAGCCGATCGCGCAGTTGAGTTCTACACCGCGCCCGCTCAGGCTATACGCGATGGAATGCGCCGCGCCAGGGACGACGCCAGCGGGATATATCAGGGTCCGGATCTCCCCTGACCCTTCCAAAGCGCCTCGGCACCGTCAGCCCACGCGGTATGAGACCGATGGCGAATCCGATGACGGTCCAACCGCAGCGAACATCGGGGCTGTCCGGGCCCTGAAGATGGGCAACAGACCCGCTCCAGGTAGCATGGGCACTGGTTTGAGCCCTCCACTGCCTCGGTGGAAGAGCTAGTCACCGCAATCACAGCTGTGTTCCGGGGTACCTGGCCGCATGGCGGCCATAGCGAGCACCGAAATGGTACCGATTTCAGTCGGGAGGTCGGTCTTCAGAGGTCGGTCTGATCATGCCATGCTCATTGCACACCCATCCATCGAGA
>JAUJMR010000052.1 GCA_030446765.1 Chloroflexia bacterium | reverse complement strand
AGAACCTGTTCGACCTGAGGCGCTCAGCTGTCGTGCACAACCTGCACGTCATCGCACGTATCCCCCAGCAACAAGCAGCATGACACTACTTGACCGGCTCTCTAGGTGTCTATCAGTTCCTCGTTCCGACCTCGAAGCTGGTCGGTAACCAGCAGCCCCCGCAAGTCGAAGAGCTCCTCCGCTCCCGGGTCGTAGAGACTCGACAGTCTGACCACGCTCGGCGTCGGTCCCGCCTCGTCCTTGCCAAGCAGTATTACGGACTCCGGGTTCGCCCTACACTTGCCCTCGACCGTCATCGTCAAAGGTGTATCAGCCTGCCCCGTCAGGGGACGAGTCGAGAGCGTAAATAGCCACAGCAATCCGGCTATCATCCCCAACCTGCCCAGGTCGTACTCCCTCTAGCCGAAGCGAAAGCCTATCCACCTACCTACCCCTCGTGCCTCCACCCCGAGCCGGAGGCGACAGCTCCACACCGCCGGGGGCACGGCTCCTCGGCTGCGCTCAGGATGACAGCTCTCGATTCTATACTCGAACGCACCATCAAGTACAAAAAGGAATACCCTCGCATCCGGCGCGCCTGGAGCTGCGCAGATGCGGAGGTATTCGAGCCCGGCCGTCCGGACCGTTGCCGTAGTGCCGCCGCCCAACCGGCGAGGGGCACACGACAGTGGCAAGCCTACATCCTGCCGCGGGCGAGCGCGAGTCCGCCGGCGACCGCCGCGGCCAGGGCGCCCGCCACGGCCACCGGCGCGATAGAGAACCCGCCCGTCTCCTTCTCCGGCTGCTCGGCGGGAGTGCCGACGCCGGAGGCGGGCTTCTTGTTCGCCGACGCCTGGAAGCCTGCCTCCGCGGGTATAGCCGCCGTCTGAGCCGTCCCGGCTTCCCGGGTGACTTCCTGCTGGGCACCGGAGGCTACCACCGTCTCCCGGGCGGGGTTATCTGTTATGGGCGCCGCGGTACCCGTCGGTACCGCGGTCACGTAGGGGGCCGTTTGCCCCGCCGCCCCGGGCGTCGCCTGTACTGCGTCAGGAGCCGCTGGTACATCCGGCTCGCCGGTGGCGGTGGCCGAGGTCTCCTGCGCGGAGGCCGCGGCCAGCCGCACTATCGCGCCGTTCCTGCCGACGGCCATCGCCGTGCCGTCCTCGAGCGCCGCGACGTCGTAGAACCTCTCCCAAACGGGCAGCTTCACCCGGCTCCACGCCCGGCCGTCCCAGTGGAGCGCCTCGCCCTTCTCGTCGCCGACTATCCAGCCGTCGTTCGGGCTGCTCATCGCGATGCTGCTCAGGCGCGCCTTCGTGGGGCTCTTAACCGACTTCCACTCCTCGCCGTCCCAGTGGATGATCGCGCCGTTGGAGCCCACGGCCCACGCATCATCCTCGCTGAGGGTCTGCACCCCGTAGAGCAGCTCGGGGACGGGGCTGTCGGCGGGCGTCCAGTCGTCGCCCTCGATCTTGGCCATAATGGGTATGGTTTCCTTCTTCTTGCTGCCCGTGTCCCAGGTGCCGCCGACGCTCCAACCGTTGCCGCTCTCCAGCACGGAGATGGAGCGCAGTGTCCGGATAACGTCGGGCTCCTCGTCGTACAACCACTTAGCACCGTCCCAGGTGAACACGTGGGCGTACTGGCCCGTCATCACGGCCCGGTCAGGGCCGAGGACGGCGATGTCGCTCATATACGGCACCCGGGGGATCGGACGGTCAATCTTGGTCCACTCGCCGTTCTTATAATGGACGCCAGCCATGTAGTTCTGGCCGACCGCCCAGCCCTCGGAATCGTCGAGCATGTTCAGGCTATGGAGCCAGTAGGGGACTCGAGTCTCCAGCGCCCATCTCTCGCCGTCCCACTTGAAGATCTCGGTCTCCCACCCGTACTTGCCGTCCACCACCATCGCATTGCCCGCGATCGCCCAGCCGAGATCGGGGCGGACCATGTCGACGCTATAGAATTGATGCTTCGTCGGGCTCGGGAGCGCCTGCCACGCCTTGCCGTCTACCTTCGCCACCTCCGGCGCGGGCGGCGCGGGGACGTCGCTGAACGCCTCGGAGGCGTGGTCCACGACCCATACTTTGGTGCGGCCGGGGACGACGTAGTTCTCGTACAGATCCTTGATCTCGTTGAACGGACCGGCTATGCAGCCGTGCGTCGTCTGCCCACCGGTCACGCCGAAGCGCCAGATGTCGAGCATCTTCCCTTTGTACGTATGGATGCCTATGCTGCCCTTCAGGCGAATGAAGTACGGCGTGAGAGTGACGTCTCCGGTGTCGCTGAAGTCATACCCACCCTGGCCGGGGCGGTTCGACTTGTCTAGTACCGTGAAGACGCCGCTGATCGTCTCCAGGCCCTTCTGGGTCCAGAGAGAACCCGTGGTGACGGGGATCTCCTTGATGATGTCTGCGGTCGCGGGCGCGTCCGAGTCGCCCTGCGCGAGGTAGAGCCGCTGCTCGTCCTTCACGATGACGATGTAATTGTCTTCGGTGACTCCGCTGGGGGACGCGCCCGCCGCGCCCGCGAAGACGGCAGAGATGACGACCGCAAAGACGAAGCTACGCCAGAATGCTCGCATGTTCCCCCCAAAATAAACTCGTCTGTGGACTGCAATCAATATAACAGACGGGGCACGCTGGGGTTCGCGACGGCGGGACACGAATGCCCACTCGGTCTGACATCGCCTTTCCCGACGGGTCTCACACAACCTCATCGCAACGCCTGCGGCCCGTTTGAGTGGGCGCCCTCTCCCGGTGCCTTAGGCATGTTCCGTTCCGCCCCTCGCTACAATGAGGGCGGATTTTGCGTGAGGCAGAGGGGAGGGTTCGGACGGATGCGGGGAGCGGTGTTGCTGGGGAAAATCACTGCGAGTTGTGGGAATATGACGTGCCGGAGCCGAGGCTGGGCAGGCGATGGTGCGGATGAGGGCGTCGGGGCTATGCGGCTCGGACCTGTGTGCGATCTACTCCGAGCACCTCGGGCAGGGGGCGGAGCGCTATTAGGGCGTGAGGTTCTGTCGCACCTAAGTGGTGCATCCGGTAAGTCTAAGCGACTTTAGGCATCGCGGCGATGCCGGAGCGCCGGCAGGGCTTGTGCCGTCGGCGCTTGCCCACGTGAAGGGTGCCGGTGCTTGTTCCAATAGGCTGTGGCTTCTCTCACTGCCTCGCACACCTGCTCCCAGGTCTCGAAGCGCCTGCCCTTGAGGGCAAGGCTCTAGACACCTTCCACCACGGCTCGATCAGATTCAGATAAGCGGCATACAGCTGGAACACGAACTCCCACCTGGGAGTCGCCAGCGAGAACAGCAGCACGTCCGGCGCCCGGTGCATCGAAGGGTGTCAACGATGGCTACCCCTCGACTTCCTGCGGCACCCACTCCCTGCACTCTCTCAAGGAAATCCGCCCAGTTTACACGGCACTGCGGCTGTCGTACTCCCGGGTGAACGCCTCACCCATCAGCATGCCGGAACGCGCCGAAGATGTAGCCGCTACCCGGCGTCCATAATCTATCTCCTGCCTGGCGCATCGGCAGGAGCAGTAGCGCCCGGCAGCACGCGCCGCAGACTTGCCAGGATAGCTCCTGGCGCTGATCGGCCCCATCTGGTCGAGGCACACTACGACACTACCCTCGGGCGGCTCGGTGTAGAGGTTCCTCGATGACCTTTTTCGGCGAACTCAGGGTCCACCGCTCGCCGAACCACGTCTCCTGCGCCGCACCGCAAGCCCTCCGCCGGAGTATCTCCCCCTTGCGGCTGCGGCAGTTGCGATACCCTTCTCCTCGCCCCACCGACCTTTCCAGCCAGTCCAGAAGTCCAGGAGGCGAACGACGGGTCGAGGACGCGCGGGTTGGTCCGGGAGGCGGCTATCACCTCGCCCACCTGCTCAGGGGTGTACGTGGGGGAGCTTGCCAGGCCGCGGCAAGTCCGGCGAGTCCCTCCAGCGAACTCGTTGAAGCGCTTGATCCACAACCGCACCGTGTCCTCGATCCGCAGCTCCTGGCTATCGCCGGTACCCGCTGCTCGCCCGAGCCACACGATGCGCGCCCGCTCCACCGCCCATGCCGCTCCCTCGATCCGGGAGCGGCGCCAACCGCTTCACCTCGGCGGCCTCCTCCGCCGTCATTGCCCGTATCCGCAACTTCCCTCAACACACCTCCCACTCGAGATGCGCTATTCTACGGCTTACTTACCGGATGCACCACTAAGGTGGGCGTCTGGGATGACCGCGCCCGCAACCGTGGTCACAGGAAGTTGACCGGGGGCGAGCGGCATCCAAATCGTACCAGCCTTGGCCATGCTATCGCTGGGCGCAGGTGACGCGGGACATTGTCGGTGAGCGTCGAGGAGGCCACCTCTCGGGTTCTGATGAGAGCATGACTGCGTGTGAGGACGTCAGCAAGACGCGGGGCTTTCGACGCCGCGCATCGGCTTGAGTCGTTGCTATCGGAACTGGTCCGGCTCCAGCCCGTTGTTGAGATACTTCAATCAGCAATGTTCAGTGTCGGGTAGCATGGACTTCGGTAGGGGATAGCACTTCGCGTTGTCGGTCGCCAGCGCATGCTGGCGCACACGGGTCTCTACGATGGCACGCCTGAAAAGCTCCACTACGACCGCTGCGCTCTGACATCGCTGAAGTAGACATCCGCCACCTGGCCGTCTGATCTATCGCCCAGTAAACGCACGCCCTCCTGCAGTTGAGCCGCACGCGTCTCGTCCACCCCACCCCAGCCCGTGGGATGCCGATGGGGCCAGCAGATCTCCCCAAATAGCGACAGGAGCGCGCACCCAGCGGTACACCGTGCTGCGGCGATCAACTCCTGCTGGGCGCTCGGCTAGCCATTCGACCACGTCGGCGTAGCTGAGCCGATACCTGACGTGCCAACGCACAGCGAGGACGATCAGGTCGTCGGGAGTAGCAGCGTCTGCAGAAGGCGCTCTTGGATCAGGCGGTGAACCGACGGCACCACCGTTGCAGCCCCACCGCTGTCCGCTGATCGCGTCTGCCTGTGTCTTCGTATCGCCTCGCCCCCGCACCGCACGGTATCGCCAATCCCTCTCACTCAATCCTCGACTGGCGATTCTGGCGCCCTCTCCCGTAGCAACAGAATCACCCGCCCACTCAGCGAGGGGACTGGATCGGCGGCGCACGGCCCTCGCCCGGCGACGCCAGGACTGCAAAGAAGGACACAGCGGCGCTGATGCTGTGCCCCTAGAAGTTTCGCCGCCGGTTCTACTCGACCGTGCGGGCGACCACAAGCGCCTTCTCCGTCTCATCTGGGAGGCGGCCCGGGGAAGGCGGTCTCATCCGTGCCGGCGATGAACTCATCCACCATGCGGCGCGCCACATCGTCGTAATTGCTGCACCGGCAGGCTCTTCATGAAGTACGCGCTTGGGCCGGCAATCATGCCTGCGATGCCGCGGTCGAGTGCGAGCTTCGCGCAGCGCACCGCGTCCATCACGACGCCCGCGCTGTTCGGGCTGTCCACCTCAAGCAGGCTCCACGTTCAGCGGCACGTTGCCGAAGGTCGTGCCCACTCCATCCGGATGTCCTTCACTTGCGATCCTCGAGCCAAGGCACGTAGTCCAGGCGGTCCGACGTGGACGTTCTTATCCTCGATGTCCTGGAGATCGAGTTGGGAGGTGACGGCGTTCGTCTTCGAGATCTTCTTGCTCTCCCAGGCGGTCCCGCTCGAGCATGTTGTAGAAGTCGGTGTTGCCGCCGAAGTTGAGCTGGTACGTGCGCTCACCTTCCTGCCCGCGCTCCTCGAAGAGGGCGTACGAGGTTGCGGTGAGTGATCGTCGCGCCGACCTGGCTCTTGATGTCCCCGGTCATCAAGAGCCCTTCTCGAGAAGCAGCGCCGCCAGTACTCCTCGCGAGCGATGAACACCGGGATGCAGTTCACGAACGCACGCAACCCGCGTCGAAGATCTGCTCGACGTACCACTTCGTCGCCATCTCGCTGCCCACCGGCAGGTAGCTGACGACCACGTCCGTCTTCGTGTCCTTGAGTACCTGCGTGATGTTCGCCGTCTGGCCGGGTGCCTTCTGGATCATCTCGCCAGTGCCCAGTCCGTCATCGTCATCCCGCGGTGCACCGGAACTCCGAGGTGCGGCATCAGCGAACTTAATCGTGTTGTTCGGCTCCGCCCAGATCGCCTCGCTGAGGTCCTTGCCGGCCTTCGTGGCGTTGATGTCGAACGCAGCGGAGAACTCGCGCCGTCGCTGATGTGGTACCCGCCGAGGTCGACGTGCATCAGGCCGGGGACGACTCATCCGGGCTTGCGTGCTTGTAGAACTCAACTCCCTGCGGGAGGAGGCGCAGTTGCCGACGGTGTCCTTCTCATTACCTTCTTGTCCAGCAAAGTCAGAACTCCTTCGATCATCGATGACCCCGGCGGTCATCTCCTCCATATATTTCTTCGCCTGACGCGCACAAATAGACCGGAGAACCTACCAGTGTGGCATTCACGCCCCTTCGTTGTCAAGCGGCCGCATTTGCCTCACAAATAAGATGTTGTGGTTAGACCCTCCGTCAGGATTGGATTGTGACCCGGTCGCAGGAGATGGATGGGTTGGGAAGCCTGGCAACTCTTGCCAGAGGGACTTCACGCTCGAACACGTCGCTATCAACGCACTCGAGGTAACGATTGAGGCGAGCAGCATTGCTCGTGAGGCGCAGTGTCCCGTATGCGGGCAGTCATCTTCCCGGATTCTGGGTACTCTGGGCTTGGGCACTCGCAGATCTGGTCGGGAAGGCGTGTCAAACTGGTGGTGAGAGTTCATCACTGCCGCTGCCGCAACCTGACTGTCTCAGACGAATCTTCTCCGAGCGCTTGTTACGGCAGCCAGTGCCAGGCGCACCCAGAGACTAACTGATACGTTGCTGGGCACGTAGCTTATGAACTGGGAGGAGGCACTGACAGCAATCGCGGATGTACGGAGTCTACACCCAAATCCATGTGATACTCAGGAGTGTGGATGACTCCACCTGGTCAAGTCCGAATATTGCTGTAATTTCCTCCAAGTCGATTAGCTGCTCAGGCTAGCGCTGACTCATGCTCCTGTCGTCGGCTGGCCACTTACCTCCCCGTAAGCAGTTCCATATCGAGGTAGCGTGGCCCGCTCCCACTCGTCCGGTGCTCGGCACAAGGGCTGTCACCAGCCTCAGAGCAAGCCTCCCTATTGAGGCACGCACCACCGCTGAGCGTCTCTTGATCTCCTGGTTGAGCCGCTCCGGCCAGGTGGTCGTCCTGATCCTCTTTCGGTGCTCGGGCGGGGAAGCCGAACACAGTCAGACACTCCTCGCTGTGCTCGTCTATGTGCTCGGCCACCTTGGGTGACTCTTTCTCCACGAGTCCGCAAGCTCGCCAGCCAGTGCCTCGCCCTCCCTTCATTGGGCGCATCGTGAACACTCCCGCAGCCCCGAGGCGAGATCCGCACGCCTGTCAATGCCACCTGTCCAGATAGCGTCCGGGTGTAATGCACCTGGCAGCGCTGCCATGAAGCCCCCTGGAAATGCCTGTCGATCGCAGCCCTGGGCGGCCCTTGTGGTCGTCCGACGTCACCAGTTCTACCCTCGACAGCCCCGGCTCTTGTTCCCCGGAACAGCTCCTGGTAGGTGCTCTGGGTACCCTCTGGTCTCCGGTATCGGCCACCTCCACCGCCAGGATCTCCCTGCGTCCCGTCGTCGCCTCGCACACCGTTCCATATCAACACCCCTGGCTCACCACCCTGCCGTCCTGCCCTCCCGTGCTCGTAGCGCGCATCCACCGACAGGTACACCCAGGTAAGACTGGGCGGTGAGAAGTCCTCGATCGCCGCGCAAGCTCCCCGTCGAGCCTGCCGCAGCGCCGATAATGCCAGGCTCTTGCTGAAAGATGTCCCGCACAAGGCTTCTGCTGATCTCGGCGACTTGCGCGTCGAGAACTCCCCTCGACGTACATCTCCATCAAACCAGACCAGCGCCTTCTCGTTCTCTGATACCTGGCGAATAACTGCGTCGAGAACGTCCCTTCACGGTCCTGAGGTACCCAGCAAGCTGAGCGTGCCCACCCTCGTCCGCAGTTCCCATGACAGCCGTTGCGGTGTCCCCGTCCTGCCCTCACCCACAGCTCGGCGGCCTTCCCGCCCCCACATGGGCGGTCATCTCGCTCTCCAGCACCTCGCCACCGTGCGGCACGATCACCGAGAAGTCGGAGTCGTCAAGCAACACTCCCCCGCGACCGAGTCCTCAAACCTGCCGCTGCGCCTGGCCATCCGTCTCACCTCCTTGTTGGTACGAGTCACAACTATCTTGGGCGATGGCCTTCTCTCTAGCCACCTAATTTACAGAAGATACAGGACGTAACCCGCGTCTCACGCAAGGGCTGCCCGCAGCTACATCTCTTTGTTCTTGCGAACACGGGCCCACAACAGGTAGAGCAGCCGGAGATAGGGGTAATCGTACGCCCCGATATACAGCACCGGCCTGTCGGCGAAGCGTTGCTTGAACCGGTAGACCCCCCAGAGGCCTCCGCGTTCCCGTTTGTTCTCAAGAGCTTCCTGCTCATCGTGAAACCTGGCGGCTGCCTGCTCCGGCACGCCCCACAGGTCGTATCGGCTGCAACCCCGTTCGATGCACCATCGGATCGCCTCCCACTGAAGCAGGTAGTTCGGCATCTCGCGCTTGTGCTCGTCGCTCGACGCACCGTACATGTAGATGCCCTCGCGGCCGTACGCGAACACCATCACGCCGGCAATCACCTGACCAGCGACTTCCGCCAGCAGCAACCGGGCCTGGTCCCTCTTCTTAAACTCCCTCAGGACGGCGCGGTAGTAACCGAGAGAGCGTATCGCAAATTCGGCTCGCTCGCCCGTCTCTACCATCAGCTGATGGAAGCGCTCGACGTCCGCATCGTCCTCCGCCGACCTCACCCGCACGCCGCGCTTCTCGGCGAGCCGTATGCGGTAGCGAGTCTTGCTGTGCAGCCGCGCCAGCACGGCCTCCGGCCCGCCATCGAGATCTAGCATCAACGTGGCTCGGGGCTGCACCGTGTGCGGGCTCCTCACGAAACCCAACCCGCGCAGGAGGGCGGCAAGCTCAGCGCTCCTGGGCTCATTGGGCTCTATCTTCAGGAAGATGCTGTGTCGGCTCCGTGCAAGTCGGTGGATGGAGTCCAGGAGAAGCTCGTACAGGTCGGGCCGACCGGCTGGCACAACCGGACCCCGGGGCACGTACGCGACGGACACGCCGACCAGGGAGCGCAGGAGCACCTGCGCCGCTGCCTCGATACGGCCATCCCACACGAGCGCCAGCCGCACCGGCTGCCAGCCGTGCCGTCGCTTGAACTCCCCCCAGGCCCAGCTCTGCAGCGGATTCCCGTTCTCAGCGTTCGCCACGAATTCGTCCCACTCGCAGCTCTCATTGACTCCCATTTGGCGTAGGACGGCGGTCCTTCTAGGCGCGCTTATCATGCAGCCTCCACGCTAGGTGCTCTGGTCTCGAGGGCTCCCCTTATAGAGCCTTCCAACGGCCACTTTCAAGTTTCGTTCCTTCCCATTCCCGAGCCGGGCGAAGCCGTAAGGTGCGCAGGATGTCGTCCTGTGTCGAACAGAAGTCGTCCAAATGCTCGCTGACGATCGGCACCTGGAAGTAGATGCGCCACTCGTCCGCCTCCCGATCGGGGAACCGATGGAACCCACCGTCGTAGCTGCGCTGGACGACCTGGTGCAGGCATGTGGACTCCGCGAAGGGCTGGAGGGGTGCCCGCCATAATTTTGGAAACTCCTCGGGTGCTCCATTAGACCCACCGGAATGTGCCAAGAACAGTCCGCAACGTGCCTATTTGACGCTTTATGGACAGCCGAAGGCTGCATCTTCGGTCGATGACAGCACCGAAAACCGTAACTGGTCTCGGCGAGATGCGCAGAACACGGCCTAATTCCTTGCTAAACGTCCGCCTAAAAATAATGGCGGGCACCCGGGCCGGAGTGCTCCCTTGAGGGCCATACACTCCGATGCGTAGTATGGATCATAGTGCAGTGCGTAAGCTGTAGGGATTCGCTCGTAACTAGGCTCATCGGCGTTGCTCCTCCCTATACGGCCACCGCCGTCCTTCTGGCCGCGCGCCGAAGGCTCGCCTGTATCGCCTCGACCGGGTCCGGATAGAACTCGACGGTGCGGGCCCCCGGGCAGCCGCACCAGGTGTACTAGCGGCCGCCCGACGCCGCCTCGAACACGTACACGGGTCACCGATCCCCCCGGAGCTCGGCCCAGCGGCCGGACCAGTCCACATCCGCTTCCAGGCTGAGCGCTTGGAGCGCTTCCAGCAGTCTCGACATCACCTCGCTCCCCGCCAGCCCGGTATCCTGACCTCGTATTCGGCGGTTCGCACCCTGTTACCTAATGATACGCAACGCGACGGGCTAGAGTTCTCCTGCACAGTGAACGCAAGGGGACAATCGGGTGAACGTTCGGTGAACGGCCCATGGCCCCAGCGGAAGAAAGACGTGGCGGCTACCGAAGGGGAGACGAGAAGATTCTCGCCTGGTCACGCGGGGGTAGGAGGGCCAGTCTCGCCAGTTGACCCCGCAGGACCTGCGACAGACGGCAGTATTTAGGCGGTTAGCACGGCGGTGCGAAGCGGTAGCCGATGCCACGGACGGTATGGATGTACCGGGGTTGCTCAGGATCGTCGCCAAGCTTGTTACGAAGCCGCCGCACGAACACCTTGAGGTACTGGGGGTCCGCGAGGTACTCGGGCCCCCAGACCTCCTGGAGGAGAACCTGGTGCGCCACGACCGCGCCCGCGCGCCGCACCAGCACTTCCAGGAGGCGGTACTCCGCGGGAGTCAGCCGGACCTCCTTCCCCCGAACGCGCACCTCCTGCGCCGCGAAGTCCAGTGTGAGGTCGCCCTCGACGTAGCGCGGCACGGGGGCGTCCGCGTGGATACCGGACCTGCGCACCAGCGCCCGCAGCCGCGCCAGCAGCTCCAGATGATCGAACGGCTTGGTCGGGTAGTCGTCCGCGCCCAGGTCGAGCGCGTGGACCTTGTCCAGGGTCGCGTCACACACGGTGAGCATCAGGATGGGCACTGTAGAGACCTCACGGATGCGCCTGCACACCTCGAAACCGTCGGACGGAGGCATCTGGTTCCAGCAAAAATCGGGGGCTAACCTGAGGCCGGCACGCCTCTGAGCAGGATCAGTCGTACAGGCCGTAACCTCAGACTACTACAGCCGGCTTCACATGGATTGTCCGTGGATGTGGTAGCCGCAGTGGGTGAAGTAGTTGGCGGCGTCCCCCTGCGTGATCATGGGGAGCGCCGTGGCGATAGCATCGAGCAGGGCATCGCGAGTGCGCGCCGCGGC
>JAUJMR010000012.1:74407-79213 GCA_030446765.1 Chloroflexia bacterium | reverse complement strand
TCGTGGAGACCACGACGATTGGTCGCCGCGTCGCTGTCGGCGTTGGCTGGAGGACCGCGGGCAGGTTTTCTGTGCCTGCCAGGGCCCACAGGCCGATCGGTATGCCGATCACGCCCGCTAGCGTGAGCAGCCCAATGAGTCGGGAGATGCACCCATTGAGCCTCGGCCGCGTGCGGACCGCACGAGGGGGCCTGTGCGTGCTCGTGGCATACCCTCCGGCCACACCGTTATGGGTAGCCGTGTTGGCGCTGCTAGAGGCCTGCAGCTCGCTTGCCAGGTCGGCCGCGGTGGCAAAGCGGTCGCGCGGGTTTTTCGCCAGCGCGCGTAAGATCACGCGATCCATCGCAGGCGGGACATCCGTATGCAGCGTGCTCGGCGGTACCGGTTCATCCCGCAATTGCGCTTGGGCAACTGCTGCGGCATTCTCTGCGGGGAACGGCAGGAAGCCCGTCATCGCCTCGTAGAGGACCACCCCGAGCGAGTAAATATCCGTCCGAGGTGTAACCGCTGCATTTCGGATCTGTTCCGGGGCGGAATACTGCACGGTGCCGGGTTGGAGCGCTTCATCCGGCTGCGCCACCTCGGAGAGCAGGCTGGCGATCCCAAAGTCCGCAACCTTTACGAGCCCTGAGGCCGCGACCATGATGTTGTGCGGCTTGATGTCGCGATGCACCATCCCTCGGTCGTGAGCATACTGCAATGCGGATGCTACTTGAGCGCCGATATCCGTGATCCGGGGCAGGGGCAACGGCCCGGTGCGCAGGATGAGCTCCTTGAGGTCGAGTCCGTCGACGAACTCCATGATGATGTAGGAAAGATCACCATCGTTCCCTACGTCGTAGACACCGACGATATGTGGGTGGTTCAGCGCCGCCGCTGCCTCCGCCTCGCGTCGGAATCGCGCGAGAAAGCGCTTGTCCTCACTCAGGGACGGATGCAGGATCTTCACCGCGACCTTCCGGGTCAGGAACTTGTCCCGTGCGAGATAAACGCGCGCCATCCCACCTTGCCCAAGTGGCCGGACGAGCTCGTAGCGGTTGTTCAGCAACAGATTCGTCAGAGCTATGGATTACCTCCTGGCGCTCCTGGACTCGTTAACCGGACGCCAGAGACATGGTATGCCCGGCCTGAACCGGTGTCAAACACCCGCTGGCATCTCTCTTGCAGGCCGGCTTGCCGTTCCATATTGTCTGTGAGTAATTGAGGAGGAGCCCTGCCTGTGTCCGATGCCCAGCGAGATCTGGATCTGCCGGAGCCAACCGAAGAGCAGATACTTGAAGCGGCCGATATGTCTGCAGAGGTTCCGCCCGAGCTGTTTGAGACGCTGGACACAGTAAGTCTCGACGCGTTGGAGCCGGATCTCTCCGACAACATCGGCGCGCAAACGGCTATGGAATCCGCGGAAGAAGGCGAGCCCTGGTTTCCCCCTACCGATCCGGTACTCACGCCAGCGGCAAACGACGACGGCGCCATGGACATTCGGGGCGGGCTGACTCCGGCGAACGACGAGCAGTTCCGTGAGGGTGTTGACGACGAACAGGGCGCTGCGACGGATGACGAGCTCACGGATGCAGTGCGGCGAGCGTTGCTTTCCGATGGCAGCACTTCGGGGATGGATGTGCAGGTGCTGGTTGCCAACGGTATCGTGACACTTCGCGGCAACGTCGACCACCTTGATGACGCGGAGGCCGCGCAAGCGGTCGCGGGCATGGTGCCGGGCGTGATCGACGTACAGGAGGAGCTGCAGGTCGGCGGTCTGTGACCCTATGGCTCGCGGTTCGCCCTTCTGCGCGTCGGCATGACCGGGGAGGTACGGTGGATCGGCGTGCCCCGGAGGATGGAGAGGATAGAACAGCTTGGTGACGGCACAGGCGAAGCAGTCGATAGCGGCGGCTCGGCGGGATTTGGCGTTTCGCGCGGGTTGCACCGAGCAGGAGATCATCGTCGCCGAGGTGAAGGCGGTCGAGTGGCCCGATTCCAGCCTCGGATGTGTCGATGTAGCCGGACAGGAAAAGCAGGAGCCAACGCCGGGCTATCGGATCGTGCTGGTTGCGATATCGCGCGAGTATGAGTATCACGCCGACGAGAACGGCAGAGTCGTGTATTGCGGGCGCCGCCGGCAAGGGTAGGCACCCGATGGGAGGCGTGTACATGCTGAATTTTGGACAGCGGGTTGCGGTGACGGATGATGACGATGCGGGCCATGTGACGGGTGCCATGTATGACCAGGCAGAATACACGTTGGCCGGGCTCGTGGTACGCCGGGGTGCGATGGCCGCCCGGGATATTGTTGTGCCCGCGGAGTATGTTTCCGGGATTACCGAAGACCGTGTCTCGCTGGCGCTGACGGTCGAGCAACTCGAACGCCTTGAAGACTTTCGCATGCACCGATACGTCGATCCGGCGCGAGACTTCGAGCCGCTGGGCGCCGTCGACACCCCAGGCGTCGTGGTGGGGTCCGCGCCAGCTGTCTGGACCGGCGAGCCGACTAACGCGCCCACCGTAGGCGGCGCGCCGCTTGTCGTCGAAGAGATCGGCAATGTATTGGAAGGAGCGGTCGCGTTCTCTCCGGGGCAGGAGGTGCTAACGCAGGAGGGCGAGCTGCTCGGCCAGGTGCGGCGGCTGTCGTACGAGGCGGAGCAGTTCGCTGGGATCATCGTCAGCCCCGAGGACGTCACCGACTGGGGCAGGTTCGTCGCGTCGGAACTGATGGTGGATGTCGGGGTGGACGACCTGCTGATCTCGCTTGACCAGGCGTCGTTCGATGCCTTGCCGGAAGTGCTGTTCTCGTAGACCGCTTGACCATGTCTGGCCTAGCCATCCTCCGGGACCGCACACAGTCGGGCATCGCCGCTGGTTGACGTAGAACGGGTGTGTGCATAGAATTGCGTACACCTCTATCCCGGGAGACCCTCCTTAGATGCCCCTCGATAAGATCAGCGTGCATGGCGCGCGCGAGCATAACCTTAAGAACATCTCCATAGACCTCCCACGCGACCAGCTCGTCGTCCTCACCGGCCTTTCGGGATCCGGTAAGTCGAGTCTGGCGTTTGACACGATTTACGCTGAGGGCCAGCGCCGGTACGTGGAGAGTCTCTCCGCGTATGCCCGGCAGTTCCTCGGCCAGATGGAAAAGCCGGACGTCGACCAGATAGACGGCCTCTCGCCGGCCATCTCGATTGATCAGAAGGGCACGACCAGGAACCCGCGTTCGACGGTGGGCACCGTGACGGAGGTGTACGACTACTTGCGGTTGCTCTTCGCTCGGATTGGCCGCCCCCATTGCCCGCGGTGCGGCCGGGAGATCACGGAGCAGAGCGTTGAGGAGATCACGAATACCATGACGCGCCTGCCTACCGGCACACGGTTGATGGTGCTCGCGCCGGTCGTTCGGGACCGGAAGGGAGAGTACTCCAGCCTGTTCAGTGACCTCTCAAAGAAGGGCTACGCGCGTGTTCGGGTCGACGGCGAAGTTCATGGCCTTGATGAGTCGATTGACCTTGAGCGGTACAAGAGCCATACAATCGAGGTCGTGGTCGATCGCATCGTTATACGCGACCCCGCGGCGGATCCGAGCGAACGTCAGCGGCTGGCCGACTCGATCGAGACGGCGGCACGGCTCAGCGAGGGGTTAGTCGTTGCCAGCATCATTGGCGGCGAGGAGATGATGTTCTCCGAGCAGAACGCCTGTCCGAACTGTGGGATCAGCGTGGGTGAGATCGAGCCCCGCTCGTTCAGCTTCAACAGCCCGCATGGCGCGTGTCCGGAGTGCACCGGGCTCGGCACCAGGCAGGTATTCGACCCGGAGATGGTCATTCCGGACACGACGCTGTCCATCGCTCAGGGGGCGATCGTGCCGTGGGTTCGGCAGGGACAGAACACCGCTGCATACTGGCGCAGCGTGCTGGACGCCGTGGCGGAGCGATACGAGTTCTCCGTTCGTGCGCCGGTGCGGGAACTCACGCCGCACCAGCTTCATATCCTGTTGCATGGCTCGAACGGCGAGGTCATCTCGGTGCAGCATCGCCGACAGCGCTTCAAGACCGCGTTCGAGGGCGTGCTTCCGAACCTGCAGCGACGATACGCGGAAACAACGTCGGACTTCGTGCGCAATGAGATTGAGCGGTATATGTCCGTGCAGCCTTGCGCCGTCTGCAAGGGTGCGAAGCTCAAGCCGGAGAGCCTCGGCGTCACGGTCGCGGGGCGGAATATCACGCAGGTAACCCGCCTGAGCATCCGTGAGGCACTGGCTTTCGCGGAGGGGCTCGCAACCGGGACGTATGACGGGGTAGAGCCGCTGACGGTGCGCGACGAGATGATCGCCGGGTCGATTCTCAAGGAGATCCGGGAGCGGCTCGGCTTCCTTGTGGATGTCGGGCTGGACTACCTGACGCTTGAACGCAGCGCGAACACGCTTGCGGGTGGCGAGGCACAGCGCATCCGCCTCGCGACGCAGATCGGCAGTAGCCTGATGGGTGTGGTGTACATTCTCGACGAGCCGAGCATCGGTTTGCACCAGCGGGATAACGAACGATTGATCCGCACGTTGTCCCGGCTGCGTGATCTGGGCAACACCGTGCTGGTCGTCGAGCACGACGAAGACACCATGCGCGCCGCGGACTGGCTCGTGGACATCGGTCCGGGCGCGGGCGAGCATGGCGGGCATGTGGTCGCTGCAGGACCGCTTCGGGAGATCGAGCGCTGCGAGGAGTCGATCACCGGCCAGTTCTTGAGCGGGAGGCGAAGCATCCGTATACCGCGCGAGCGGCGGCCGGGCAGCGGGAAGTCGTTGCGCGTGGTTGGGGC
>JAUJMR010000012.1:62017-74307 GCA_030446765.1 Chloroflexia bacterium | reverse complement strand
GGCGAGGGCATCATCCAGATCGAGATGCAGTTCCTGCCCGATGTGTATGTGCCGTGCGAGGTATGCCACGGCAAGCGATACAATCGCGATGCGCTCGACATCCTGTACAAGGGCTGCACGATCTCGGACGTGCTGGACATGACGGTCGATCATGCACGCGGCTTCTTCGAGAACGTGCCCGCGGTCCGCAACAAGCTGGAGACGCTCGCGGCGGTAGGGCTCGGCTACATCCGGCTCGGTCAGCCCGCGACGACGCTCTCGGGTGGCGAGGCGCAGCGGGTGAAGCTGGCGACGGAGCTCTCCCGGCGGGCGACGGGCCGCACGCTGTACATCCTCGACGAGCCGACGACTGGGCTGCACTTCGCGGACATTGAGCGGCTGTTGCATGTGCTGCAGCGACTGACGGACGCGGGGAACACGGTGCTGGTGATCGAGCACAACCTGGATGTGATCAAGAGCGCGGACTGGCTTATCGATCTCGGGCCCGAGGGCGGCACGGGCGGTGGCACCGTGGTGGCGCAGGGCACACCTGAGGAGGTTGCGCGCTGCGGGCATTCCCATACGGGCCGATTCCTCGCGCCGCTGCTGGAACGGGAGCTCGCGGCTGCCTCATAACCCTTCACCCTCCGAAGTGGTTCCCCTGCTGAGGCGGCGGTTTACGAACCAGATGAGGAGCAGCGACAGCAGGCCGAGCGTGAAAAGTGCGGCGAGCCTGCCTTCGCGCCGCCCGAGCAGTCCCGCGCTGCCGAACGCGAGCGCAAGCGCATAGAAGAGCAGCGCGGTCGTGCGCTGCGACAGCCCGATGGCGACGAAGCGGTGGTGCAGGTGCTCCTTGTCCGGCATCTCGATCGGTGTACCCGTGCGCATCCGGCGAAAGATGCTGTACGCCACATCGGCGACCCAGATACCCATTACTAGCAGCCCCGTCGCGAGCTTTGCGCTGCCGAGCACCGAAAGGAGCGCCATTGTGAAACCCAGGAAGTAGCTGCCCGAGTCGCCCATGAAGATACGCGCGGGCGCGAAATTGTAGCGCAGGAAGCCGAGCGCGACCCCCCCGAGTGCACACGCGTACAGCGGCAGCTCGCGCTGCTCGATCGCAATGCCGACCAGGAACAGGACGAGTGAGAAGATCACTGCCAACCCTCCCGCCAGCCCGTCTATCCCGTCCGCGAAGTTCACGGTGTTGATCATCCCGAGGATCCAGAGAACGGTCACGGCGTACCCGACCATCGAGCCCTCCAGATACACCCGTCCGACAAGGGGCACGCTCACCCCGCGGATCGCGATATCGAACCCCACGACCGCGACCAGCGCGGCGGCGAGCTGGAACAAGAACTTTGTACGAGCACTGAGGCCCCATATATCGTCCACGAATCCCACCAGCGTGAGGGCCCCTGCGCCGAGGAGGAGGGCCGTGGCGTCGTAAGCGCGCAACTCGTCCGCTGCGAGCAGGACGATGACGACCAGGGCGAAGGCCAAAACATCGCGGCCCCCCGAGGCGTGGCGTGGGGCTTGTGTGGATACGGCGGGGGAGAGGGCAGGTCGAGCAGTCCTCGCCGGTGCGCAAATGCGATGGTCAGGCGGGTGAGCAGCAGCGAGAGCGCCGTTGCCGCCACGAATACCATCGCATATATCACGGTCCCCCTCTCCTGGCCACCCCTTCACCGAACGGCGCAATTTAACAAACGAACTCTGTGTGGCCGACGCGTTCGACCAACTGCAACGGGAATCGCTTCCGCGCGATGGAGTAGATTGACGGGATGGTTGGCATTCCACGCTGAAGGTGGCTGCGTGCAACCAGGCCCGGTACGCGGGCAATTCGACCACCCGCGCGAGATATGGCTGCTGTCCTGCACAGGTGTGCTATACAATGGCGCAGCGGGCGCGGGACCGATGAGTGAGATTCCGGATCGCGTTCGCTCCCCGATGTGCTGACGTCCGCTCTTGTCCCTGCGTGGGTGTGTCACGCCTGCAGCATCCGGGTGTCGTAGTGCTCGTCGTGTAGTGAGAGATCAGGAGAGCCCCCTTATTGCTCCAGTTCCGGTCGTTGTTTTGCCTTGCGTGCCTGCTTGCTCTGATGACCACAGCGTGTGCGTTAGGCGGGGAGACCAGGGTCACCGCGCCCACGCCAGGGGCGACCGCAGTCGTCGCACAGAACTCGGAAAACTCCGCGGTTCCCGCCGTCCCAGCGGCTGCGGCCCCTACTGGGGGCGCCATGCAGACACCGGTTTCCGCCGAACCGACCCCAATAGAGGAAAGTAAGCCACAGGTACCCGAGGCGACCGCGGAGGATCGAGCTGCGGAGGCGACGAGTACGACCGAGTCGGCCCCCACGCCGACTGAGAAGCCGTTGCCTGCTCCCACAGCCACACCGCTCCCGCTGAGAACGATGTACATCACCACCGAGCAGTATGCCGACGCCAACCTGCGCGCGAAGCCCAGCATCACCGCAGAAGTCATGCGCACACTACCGTACCGGGCAAGTGTGCGCGCCGACGCGATCCCCCGACGCGATGCAGACGGCGACGAGTGGTACCGGGTGCGCTACGGCTCGGCGTCCGGGTATGTCGCTGCCTCCCTTCTGAGCGCCCAGAAGCCCAAACCGAAGCCGCCTGGATTGCGAGGGTTGGTTGCAGACGCCGGGACCGGCAAGCCAGTGGCGGGCGCCTGGGTGTACCTGGGCAACAACATTGTTCGTACAACCAGCGATGGTCGATATACGTTCCGTCTGCCGGCAGGAGACGAGGCCCTGACGGTCATGGCGCCGGGGTACGCCAAGTTTGAGGCACAGGCTGCGGCAGTGCAAAAGGGGCGCGTGAGCCTTGAGCCGTTCGACGCACGCGGCGTCTACCTGCCCTTCTTCTCCGCCGCGCGCCCTGAAGATACGGATCGCATCTTCGCCATGATTGAGAGGACCACGCTCAACAGCATCGTGATCGACATCAAGAGCGACGAGGGTCTGGTCTGGAAGACGAGCGTACCCCTAGCCAACGAGATCGCAGCGAGCCTGGACTATATGGATCTGCGGGCGTTCACCGCCGAGGCGCACCGGCGGGGAATTTACGTAATCGGGCGATTCACCGTGTTCAAGGATCCGAAGCTCGCCACTGCGCGCCCCGGCCTCGCAGTCCGCAGCTCTGAGGGTGGGCTGTGGGAGGACGCTCCGGGGGTTCGCTACGCGGATCCATTCGACGGTGACGCGTGGCAGTATCTCGGCGATCTCGCCGTGGACCTCGCGGCGCAAGGCATCGATGAGATCCAGTACGACTATATTCGCTTCCCGGTGGACGGCGACGTGTCAACCGCGCGGTACGATGAGGATTCCACGCCCGAGAGCCGACCGGCGCAGATCACCGGCTTCGTGCGGTACATGGAACAACGCCTGCGGCCGAGCAAGGTTTTCATCTCCGCCGACATCTTCGGTCGGGTCGTGTTCCATCCGGTAGACGTGGACACTGGGCAGATTCTGGAGGACTTCGTCGAGCACGTGGACTACGTGTCGCCAATGATCTACCCTTCCGGCTTCAATCGTGGCTCCGGTGGGTTCGATTACCCCACCCGAAACTCGTACGGGCTCATTAAGGAGAGCCTCCGGCTCACGAACGAGCGGCTGGCTGGCACAGGGGTTCGCACCCGTCCGTGGCTGCAGAGCTTCAGTGATTACCAGTTCGGCGACCCATTCGGTCTGCCGCAGTACCTTGAGCAGCGCAGGGCCGCAGACGAGATGGGTACCTCAGGCTGGCTCTTCTGGAACCCCGCTGCAGTGTACGATGAGCGGACGTTCATGGGCAGTCCGTAGCGAGACGCGAGGATGCATCGACGGTCACGCCCGAGGCTCCGCTATTTCTCCCGCCCGTCAATACTGGTGCGTCCGCTTCACAGCAATTATTGCCCTTGCATGTAGATCCATGTATACTGCGGGTCGCCGCCGACGGTGTGGCGGCTAGTTGTGCGATTGGAGCGGAAGTAAAGGAGCTAACGTGAAGGCATTACGAGCGACCCTGGCGGCCCTGTTGATGATGGCGATGCTGGCATTCCCGGCGTTCGCCCAGGACGGTAAGGCCGGCGCAGGCGATGACCAGCAGGTACCAGACAACCAGCAGACCGGCGGCGGCAAGGCCACGGTCACCAAGACGTTCGAGCTGACCATCAACGGCGACGTTCCGGCGGACGCCGCGTTTGTGGTGGGCTTCGTCGAGGAAGGCCAGGACCCCGATATTGACGGGCGCTTTGTTGTTCTCTGCGGAGATATAAGTCAGCTCCCCGAGGAGGAACTTGAGGGTATCCCCGATGAAGACATCATCTCGGACGAGGTGTGCGCTGGCGACGGTGCAGTCCACAGCTTCGAGCGGGAGTTCGCCCAGGGCACAAACCTCGCCTTCTTCTTCGCACGGGCGAGCGTGACCGACGAGGATGTGTTCGAGATATTCTTCACCAGTCTGCAGAACCCGGACCTCAGCGCGCCACCCGGACCTGGTGACTTTGAGACGCTGGACACCGACATGACCAACACCGCCTGGTACACGTTCGGCACGGGCGCGGGCGATGACCAGCAGGACACCGGCGCTGGCAAGGATACCGGTGCAGGTGATGATCAGCAGGTGCCTGATAACCAGCAGACTGGCGGTGGTAAGGACACTGGTGCCGGCGACGATCAGCAAGACGATACTCAGGATGACGGAACTGGTGCCGGCGACGACCAGCAGGATGATACGCAGGACGACGTCCAGGACACTGGCACCGGCGCTGGCGATGACCAGCAGGACGATACACAGGATGATCAGCAGGGCGAGATGCCAGAGGAGCTGCCCGAGACGGGCGCGGGCGGTTTGGCTGGTGGCCTGCCGCTCGGCTCCGCGGCCGCAGGCGCGTCACTGCTGGCGGCGAGCGGATATGCGGTGCTGCGACGCCGCTAAGGTCCGAGGTACATCGCAGTAAGTCGGATGGGGGAGCCGAAAGGCTTCCCCTTCTTGCTGTTGCGGAACGGAGACGGGTGGAGTACATCCGTGTTGCCAGATGATAGCGACACAAGTGGGTGATGCCGGGCGCCGCTACGGGCTAGGCCGTATGGCTTGCGGGGCTACGCCTGTAGGCGGCGCTCAAGATAGGACGGTGGTCGGTGACTGAGAAGGCGCTGGAGGTCGGGGCAGGCCCGGTTTCCCGAACACCCGAGTGCGTTGACACCCGGCGCGGGGGAGGCCTATAATCGGTGCTAGCGGGGGTGTAGCTCAGCTGGGAGAGCGCTACAATCGCACTGTAGAGGTCAGGGGTTCGAATCCCCTCACCTCCACCCGCACCGAGGCTCGAATCCATCGAGCCTTTGTCGTTTTAGTCGTGCCGCAGTGTCTCTGCTCGTTGAAGTGCTGTGTCGGGTGCGCTATACTGCATGCAACAACCGGCGCTGACCGGGAGTAGTAGGTGCGCCCTCGCAGAGAGCGGGACGGTGGTGAGAGTCCCGCGCACGGCCGATCGAGGGGTCCAAAGCGCCGAACTCGCCCGCGAGCCGAACCGGCTGACCCCCGCTACCGGGTCACAGAGCGGGCCGGAGACACCCGGCCAATCGAGGTGGTACCGCGGAAGGGCTCCCTTTCGTCCTCAACTAGGACGGAGGGGCTTTTTGTTTTAAGGAGACACGACGATGGTTCAGACGGTTGAGCCGGGCGCCCGCGCCGACGAGCGCTTCGACCCGCACGCGATCGAGCAGAAGTGGTTGCAGCGATGGGCCGAGTCTGGCCTGTACACGACCGACTTCAACGCACAAGCACCCAAGTATTACAACTTGATGGAGTTCCCGTATCCCTCCGCGGAAGGGCTGCACGTTGGACACGCGTATACCTACAGCGGCGCTGACACCAATGGCCGCTTTAAGCGGATGCAGGGCAAGAACGTTTTTCAGCCAATGGGCTTCGATGCCTTCGGCATCCACTCCGAGAACTATGCGCTGAAGGTCGGCATCAATCCGATGATCCTGACGCGGCAGACGGTTGCCCGCTATCGCGATGAGCAGATGAGCCGCCTCGGGTGCATGTGGGACTGGTCGCATGCCGTGGATACCAGTCACCCGAACTACTACCGCTGGACTCAGTGGCTCTTTCTGCAGATGTACAAGGCGGGCCTGGCGGTGCGCAAGAAGGCCCCGGTCAACTGGTGTCCGAAAGACCTGACGGTTTTGGCCAACGAGCAGGTCATCAACGGCCGCTGTGAGCGCTGCGACACCGAGGTCGTGCAGCGTGAGATGACGCAGTGGTTCTTCAAGATCACGGAGTACGCCGATCGGCTGTTGAGCGGCTTGGACGGTCTGGACTGGCCGGAGATGTCCAAGACGTTGCAGCGCAACTGGATCGGCAGGAGCGAGGGCGCAGAACTAATCTTCGCGGTGGAGCGGAGTGGGGAGCCGATTCCCGTCTTCACCACCCGTCCCGACACCGTGTTCGGCGCAACCTACGTCGTGCTCGCGCCGGAGCACCCCCTGGTCGAGCGCATCACGACCCCCGAGCAGGCAGCTGTCGTCCAGCAATACCAGACCGCAACAACGCTCAAGAAGGAGATCGAGCGGCTCGCACTGGACAAGGAGAAGACCGGAGCGTTCACGGGAGCGTACGCCGTCAATCCAGCCACGAACGAGCGCGTACCCATCTGGATCGCAGACTATGTGTTGCTGACGTACGGCACGGGAGCCATCATGGCGGTGCCCGGTCACGACGAGCGGGACCACGAGTTCGCGCGCAGGTTCGGGCTGCGGATCGACGAGGTCGTGGAGTCCGCCGAGGGCGTGGAACAGCAGGCGTACACCGGTGCCGGTCCGCTGAAGAACAGTGCCCAGTTCAATGGCATGGCGAGCGATGACGGGAAACGCGCGATCACGGCGTGGCTGGAGGAGCAGGGCAGGGCGCGGGCAACCGTCACGTACCGTCTGCGCGACTGGCTGATCTCGCGGCAGCGCTACTGGGGCCCGCCGATCCCGATCCTGTACTGCGATGCGTGTGGCGAGGTGCCGGTGCCAGAGGAGCAGCTGCCCGTGCTGCTGCCCGAAGTCGAGAACTTCCGCCCGACCGGTACCGGGAAGTCCCCGCTGGCGACCGTCGAGGATTTCTATAGGACCGAATGTCCAGAGTGCGGCGGACCAGCCACACGCGAGACGGACGTCGCCGATACATTCTTGGACTCGTCGTGGTACTACCTGCGCTACCCGTCGACTGCGTTCGATGACCGGCCGTTCGATCCGCAAACGACTCAGCAATGGCTCCCGGTCGACTCGTACATGGGCGGGAAGGAACACATCGTCATGCACCACCTGTACTCGCGCTTCGTAACGAAGGCGCTGCACGACCTGGGGCATCTCTCGTTCAAGGAGCCGTTCCAGCGGCTGCGTTTGCATGGGATGGTCACAAAAGATGGCGCGAAGATGAGCAAGTCGCGGGGCAATGTCGTTAACCCGGATGAGTACATGAACAAGTACGGCACGGACGCGTTCCGCGCCTACCTGCTGTTCATGGGGCCGTATGAGGACGACAATGAGTTCAACGTGAACGCCGTGCAAGGTGTGGCGCGCTTCCTGGGCCGGGTGTACGGGCTGGTAGACAGCAGAACGGAATACGGCCACGGTCAGGGCGTCGAGATGCAAACCCTGCACCGCACGATCGAGCGAGTGAGCCGCGGGCTGGAAGACCTGCGCTACCACACGGCCATCGCAGCATTGATGGAGCTGTCGAACTGGATTGGCTCGGTACGCCAGGAAATGACCGCGGAACAGTTGCAAACGTCGCTGGAGCACCTGACGCTGTTGTTGGCCCCTATCGCCCCGTACACCGCAGAGGAGCTCTGGTCGCGCCTGGGCCGGGAGTACAGCGTCCACACACAGACTTGGCCGTCGTTCGACCCCACCGCGCTGGTGGAGTCAACCGTGACGCTGGTGGTGCAGGTAAACAGCAAGCTGCGCGAGCGGCTGGAGTTGCCTTCGGGCGTCTCGCAGGAGGCGGCGACTGAGCGGGCGATGCAGAGCGAGCGCGTCACAGCGGCACTCGCGGGCAAAACGATCCGAAAGACCGTGTGGGTGCCGGACAAGCTGCTGAACCTGGTCGCGGGGTAGCCGTCTCCCATCCACAACCAGGTTGCGGTGGCACGTCTGGAATCGCGAGCCGGGCGGTCCGGGCTACGGCACCCCGAACAGTAGCGTCACGTTCTCGCTCGTGGCACGGGCAAGGTCATCGACCGCCATGCCCCGCTGCTCCGCGACCGCTGCCGCAATAAGCGCGACGTGCGCGGGCTCGTTGCGCTTGCCCCGGTGTGGGTGCGGTGGCAGATACGGGCTATCCGTCTCGATAAGGAGCCGGTCGAGTGGCATTGCGGCGACCACTTCGCGAACGTTCGCGCCGCTCCGGTATGTCACCGGGCCGGATATCCCGATGCTATACCCAAGCGCAACGGCACGCTCGGCGTGCCCCACGTTCCCCGCGAACGAGTGGAGCACCCCGCTTGTCCCCCTTCCGTGCTCCTCCAGGACGCTGAGGATGTCGTCGTATGCTTCTCGGGCGTGGATCACGACCGGCAGTGCCAGCTGGCTGGCAATCTCCAGGTGGGCGATGAAAACTTCGCGCTGCTGCTGGCCTGACGCGCCCAGCCGGTAGTAATCGAGCCCAGTCTCTCCGAGCGCCGCGACCTGCGGGGAGGCGAGCAGATGGATCAACTGATTCGAGATGTCGGTACTCCACAGGCCGGCCCTGTTGGGATGGAGACCGAGGATACAGCGCACCCTGGGGTCAGCCCGTGCTAAATCAAGGCTCCTGTCCCACTCGACTGGCTCTGTGCCCACGTCGAGCAGGAGCCGAACGCCTGCGTCCCCAGCCCGCTCGATCACCGCCGCACGGTCGGCATCGAACTGCAGGGCATTCAGGTGACAGTGGCTGTCGATGAGGGTGGATTGCGTCACGGAGTGCAGTGTAGCGCGAGGGGCGGGCTGCGTCTACGCCGGGCGTTGGGTATAATCGCGGCGTAGGAAGGGGCGCACGTGATCGAGAGGTACACTCTGCCGGAGATGGGCAGACTGTGGTCTGACCAGTACCGGTACGACCAGTGGCTGCGCGTCGAGCTTGCGGTCTGTGAGGCGTGGACCGCGACGGGTGCGATACCATCCGAGGATATGGAGCGGCTGCGACCGGCCACTGTAAGCGCCGAGCGCGTGGCGGAGATCGAGCGCGAGACGGATCACGATGTGATTGCGTTTCTCCGCGCCGCCGGTGAAAGCGTCGGGCCGGAAAGACGCTGGCTACACCTTGGGCTGACTAGTTCCGACGTTGTGGACACCGCCCTGTCAATTACTCTCGTGGATGCTGGAGAGTTGCTGTGCGGGCAGTTGGAGCGGCTCGAGACCATCCTCGTCGATCTTGCCCTGCGCTACAAGGACACCCCTACGATCGGCAGGACCCACGGCGTCCACGCCGAGCCGACGACCTTCGGATACAAGCTGCTGGTCTGGCTCGATGAGACGCGTCGCAATCTCCGGCGGCTGAGCGCTGCGATCGAGGAACTGCGGACGGGGAAACTTTCCGGTGCTGTCGGCACGCACGCGAATGTCCCTCCGGAGATCGAGGAGCACGCGCTCTCGGCGCTCGGTTTGCGGCCAGCACTCGTGGCGACGCAGGTACTGGGCCGGGACCTGCACGCCCAGTTCCTCAACACGCTCGCGGTGATCGGTGCGTGTCTGGAGAAGTATGCGACGGAGGTGCGGCACCTGCAGCGGACGGAGGTCCGCGAGGCCGAGCAGCCGTTCGGCGAGCGGCAGCAAGGGTCTTCCGCGATGCCGCACAAGCGTAACCCCGAGAAGATGGAGCGGGTCGCGGGGCTCGCACGCATGCTGCGCGGCTACGCGACCACGGGTCTCGAGAACGTGGCGCTTTGGCATGAGCGAGACATCAGTCACTCCAGTACGGAGCGCATAACGCTGCCGGGTGCGTGCACGTTGCTGTACTACATGCTGCACCTGATGATCGACAACCTGCGCGACCTGCGCGTCTATCCCGAGAAAATGCTCCAGAATCTCGAGTTGACGCATGGCCTGGTGTATTCACAGCGGGTGCTGCTAAGTTTGGTCGATGCGGGGATTGACCGGCAGGAAGCATACAAGCTGGTCCAGGGCCATGCGATGCGGAGCTGGGAGACGGGCGCGGACTTCCGACAGCTGCTTTCGGAGGACGAACGTGTGTCCAAGGTGCTGGGGCACGAAGGGCTTGCCGAGGCCTTCAGTCTGGAGCCGCACCTGCGCCACGTATCCGCCGGGTACGCGCGTATGGGGCTGGAGACGGAGTGAGCGCGGTCGCACAGGCTGAGTTGCCGGGGCTGCGGCTGCTCCATAGGGGAAAGGTACGCGACACGTACGATCTCGGCACGGAGTTGCTGATCGTCGCGACGGATCGTATCAGCGTGTTTGACCGCGTCTTACCGACCTTGATTCCCGATAAAGGCAAGGTGCTCACCGCGCTGTCGAGCTACTGGTTTGGCCGGCTTGATCACATCATCCCCAATCACCTGTTGAGCGACGGCACGGACGGCTGGCCGAGCGCGCTGCGCGGGATCGCGCCGGAGATCGACGGCCGGGCGATGATCGTCCGACGGGCGAACCGGATCGATTACGAGTGCGTCGTGCGGGGCTACCTCGCGGGGAGCGGCTGGGCCGAGTATACGAAGTACGGAACGCTGGCCGGGGAACCGTTGCCATCGGGCCTGCGCGAGGCTGATCGACTACCTCAGCCACGGTTCACGCCTGCGCGGAAGAACGAATCCGGCCATGACGAGAACATATCCCAAAAGATACTCCACCACGAACTCGGCGCGCACGTGGCGGAAGCGCTCGAACGGGCCAGCCTGCACCTGTACGAGGCGGGGCAGGAGCATACGGAAGCACGGGGAATTCTGCTGGCCGACACCAAGTTCGAGTTCGGTTACGTTGATGGTGCCTTGACGCTGATAGATGAGGCCCTGACCCCCGACAGCTCGCGGTTCTGGCACGCTGATACGTATCGCCCCGGCCAGGCGCCACCGAGTCTGGACAAGCAACCCGTGCGGGACTGGATCGCGGACAGCGGGTGGGACCGCGTGTCGGCGCCGCCAGAACTGCCCGCCCATGTGGTCGAGGCGACCCGGCGGCGATATCTGGACGCGTACCGACGCATTACCGGAGAGGAGCTTGAAATTTGAGTGTGTGGCTGGGCCGGGTGACGGTCGTATTGAAGGCGTCGGTGAACGACCCTCAGGGACTCGCTGTGCTCGATGGCTTGCACGCGATGGGGTACTCGGAGGTCGAGCAAGTGCGTGTGGGCAAGCACATTGACGTGCGACTCGGGGCCGATAACTTCGAGCAAGCCGAGCAGCGTCTCCACCACATGTGCGAGGCCCTGCTCGCGAACACCCTGATCGAGTCGTACACCGTCGAGGTCGGTGCGCCCGAGGAGGCTGCAAGATGAAGGTAGGGGTAGTCACCTTTCCCGGCTCGAACGGGGACATGGACTGCATACATGTCCTCGAACAGATCCCTGGCTGCGAGCCAGAGCTGATCTGGCATAAGAGTACGGATTTGCGTTCCGCCGATGCGCTCGTTTTGCCTGGGGGATTCGCACACGGCGATTACCTGCGCGGTGGTGCGATCGCCCGCTTCTCACCGGTGATGCGCGAGGTGGAACGATTTGCGGGCGCTGGACGTCCGGTGCTCGGCATCTGCAACGGATTTCAAGTGTTGACTGAGGCCGGGCTGTTGCCGGGCGCGCTCCTGCGCAACCAGCACATCCTGTTTCGCTGTGCGTGGGTCCATGTGCGCGTTGAGTCGAACGCCTCGCCGTGGCTTGCGGGAGCGCAGAGCGGCCAGGTGCTCAAGGTCGCCGTGGCCCACGGACAGGGCAATTACTATGCGGATCAGGACACGCTGCGAGGGATGCACGCGCGAGGGCAGGTGGCGCTGCGGTACAGCGACGCCACAGGCAGGATCTCTGATGATAGCAATCACAATGGCTCCGTGCTCAGTATCGCGGGCGTGACGAACGAGACGGGCAACGTGCTCGGGATGATGCCCCACCCGGAGCGTTCCGCGGACCCGCTTCTGGGCTCGGCTGACGGCCGGGTGGTGTTCGAGTCTCTCGTTCACTCCTTGGTTGGCGCCGCATCGTGAGTGCACAGGTTACCGCGGAAGCGCTCCGTGAGGTCGCACTCTCGCGAGATGAGTATGACTTGGCCGTCCGCCTGCTCGGCCGCGAACCGAACACGGTGGAGCTTGGTGTCTTAGGCGCCATGTGGAGCGAGCA
>JAUJMR010000012.1:4060-61917 GCA_030446765.1 Chloroflexia bacterium | reverse complement strand
GGTGCGGACACGGGGCGCGACGGCATCCATGGGGCCACCTTCGCGTCCGTGGACGACCCGCAGGAGAGCCACAAGGGGGTCATCCAGGTCGGCAACCCGTTCATGGAGAAGCTGCTGATGGAGGCGTGCCTGGAACTGCTTGGCTCGCCGCACGTGGTGGGTATGCAGGACCTTGGCGCTGCGGGACTGACAAGCTCGTCGGTCGAGTGCGCGGGCCGTACCGGCAGTGGCATCGAGATGGATGTCAGCCGGATCTCCCGGAGAGAGACGGCTATGACCCCATACGAGGTGATGCTTTCCGAGAGTCAGGAGCGGATGCTGCTCGTGGTCGCGCCCGATGGTGTGGACGCCGTGCGGCGGGTGTTCGAGAAGTGGGACCTGCACTCCGATGTGATCGGCACCGTCACGGACAACGGCCTGCTCCGGGTGCGCGATGCTGAGGAGGTGGTCTGTGAGCTTCCGATACACCTGTTGACTGAAGATGTGCCACGCTACACGCGCGAGGGGAAGCCTTCGGCGGAACTGCTGGCTCGGCGCGACCGCGACATCACGCCGCTGGCGGAGGGGGTAACGCTGCCGGTGCGAGAGCAGCTGCTGACGCTGCTTGGCTCACCAAACATCGGCAGCAAGCGATGGGCGTGGGAGCAGTACGACCACACGATCCAGACCAGCACGGCGCTCGGTCCGGGCGCGGCGGACGCTGCAGTGATCCGCGTCCGCCAGACGGGTGAGGGGCTGGCGCTCACGATGGACTGTAACAGCCGCCACTGCCTGCTTGATCCGTATGCCGGTGGGATGGGTGCGGTTGTGGAGGCGGCGCGGAACCTGGCGTGCGTCGGCGCGCGGCCGCTCGGTCTGACGAACTGCCTCAACTTCGGCAACCCGGAGAAACCCGAAGTTTATTGGCATCTCTCCGAGTGCATCCGAGGAATGTCCGACGCGTGTTCGGCGCTCGGTATCCCGGTTGTGAGCGGGAACGTCAGCCTGTACAACGAGAGCGAAGGCCAGGCGGTCAATCCGACGCCCGTGGTGGGTATGGTTGGCTCTATGCTTGACGTTACGAAGGCGGTCGGGACCGGTTTCACCGCGGGCAGTGCGGTGTACTTGATCAGTGCCGGACCCGCGCCGACACTGGCCGGGAGCGAGTGGCTCGCAGCGCTGGCGGGTATAGACGCAGGCCAGCCCGCCTCGCCCGATCTCGAGGGTGAGGCCCGGCTGCATCAGTTCCTCCAACATGGGATCCAGGAGGGATGGATCGTGTCCGCGCACGATGTGTCGGAAGGTGGTCTCGCCGTCGCGCTCGCAGAATGCTCTATCTCGGGCAACGCTGGTCTGGTGGCGATGCTGGCCCCGGAAACAAGGTCGGTCGAGTACTTGTTCGGCGAGGCGCCCGGTGTGGTCATCATCGGAGTCCGGCCGGACCAGAGCGCGACGGTGGAGTCGATGATCTCTCAGGCGGACCTCACGGGGCACCGTCTGGGCACTGCCGGTGGACAGGATCTGGCAGTCGACGACCTCTTCACTGTGGAGGTTGAGCGGCTGCGGTCCACATACAATAGCGCGCTAGAAGTACCGGTGACTCGCTTCGATCCGTAGCTTACCGGTGGGCACAGTTGCGCGGGTACACGACCGATACCCGGTTGAGGCTGTTGGCCGGTCTAGACCACGGATTCTACACGGGCCCGGAATCACAGCCCGTTTTCCATCATCGACGCATCGTGGCAATCCCACGTGCCGTGGGCGACCGGGAAGAGGCAAGCAGCGGGCGGACCGAGGGCCGCGCTAGGACTGGGTGGTGTGGACGTGCTCCAGGCAAAGCCGAAGAGGGAGGGCGGAGCCGTTCATCTGGCGCGTGGTGCGCACAACCAGGTCTACCGGTCCGCTGAAGATCTTGGCCCGATCAGCCATGCCGAACGCGACGACCTCGACCGGAACTCCGTTGGTCCCCAGCAGATCGAAGGTGAGGTGTGCCCGCTGCTTGCCGAATACCCGAACGCCGCGTGGGTGCACACCGCGCAGACCGAAGAGCGGCTCGGGGTTGCCGCCGCCGAACGGCGCAAGCGCGGCGACGGCATGGACCAGTTCGGACGAGAGATCGCTCGCTCGAAGCTCGGCATCGACCTCGACCGTTACCGATTTGCGCGAACCAGCGAATTCTCGGAGCAGATGCTCGTGGACCGCGCGGAGTCCCGCTGCGGACGTGGTGAATCCTGCTGCCTGTGCGTGGCCACCGTGTTCTGTGAGGAGGTCGGCGCAACCGTCGAGCGCCTGTGTAATGTCGAGGCCGGGCACCGAGCGAGCTGAGGCGCGCACGCCATCACCATCGCGGCTGGCGGCGATCACGGGCACACCGTGGAGTCTCGACAGCCGGCCCGCGACGATACCGAGCAATGCGGGTGACCAGTCCTCGTGGTACACCGTGAGCACATCCACGCCGAACGCCTGCCCCGTGTCCACCAATCCCGACGCCTTGAGCAGCATGCCATCCGTTGTGGCGCGCCGGCTCTCATTGAGCCGTTCCACCTCGCGGGCAAGTTGTCCGGCGCGGGTGGTGTCATCCGCAAGGAGCAGTTCGCATGCGAGGTTTGCGTGGGCCATCCTGCCCGCCGCGTTGAGACGTGGTGCGATCTTGAAGCTTACGTCCGTCTCCGTCAAGTCGGTGTTCCGGAAGCCCGAGACGGCGCGCATGGCACGAACGCCGGGCAGTGGACGCAGCCGGAGCGCGACCAAACCCGCCCGACAAGGACGCGGTTTTCGCCGAGGATGCGCCCGACGTCGGCGATCGTGCCAAGCGCGCGGCAAGCTGAACGTAGTCCGAGCCCTCAGCTCCGCCGCCGCCCCCATGGAATAGGCGAGCGCACGAAGCAGGTTGTACGCGAGCCCCGCGCCGGTCAGGAAGCGCTCGGGATACACATTCTCGGACCGGTTGGGGTTTACCACCGCTACCGCCTCTGGCAATCTCGACGGCAGGGAGTGGTGGTCGGTGATGATGACGTCCATCCTGAGTGCCCGCGCGGCGGCGACCTCTGAACCGTCGGAAGTGCCACAGTCCACGGTGACGAGCAGTTTCGCACCGCGAGCAGCGATAGTCCGGATTGCCGGCTGATTGAGCCCGAATCCCTCGTCGACTCGATGTGGGATGTAGTACTCCACCGTTGCGCCAAGGCAGCGCAGCCCGCGAACGAGTATTGCCGTTGCGGTGACACCGTCCGCGTCGTAATCGCCGTACACGCAAATCTTCTCGCCTACCTCCACCGCGTCCCGGAGCCGCGCGACCGCCTGCGGCATATCGGGCAGGGTCGCGGGATCGCCGAGAAGCTGATTGAGCGTTCGGTGTGGCTCGGGATGGAGGAAGAGGTCTCGCTCTGATCCCGGGGGCAAGCCTCGCAGAGCAGCAGCTTCTCGCGCAGGGGGAGATCCGGCGGGAGATGCGCACTGCGCACGATCCATGGCTCGGGCCTGGCGTCCGGCGCGGTGTGAAGGCGGATCATGAAGCACCAGGCCACCCAAGTGACAACGTCACCACGCGCACTCTGCCGGTAGCCATCAAGGCGGCGTGGCTCGAACGGTACTCATCAGAACGCCCGTGTGTTCTCCCAGCAGGATCGAGCACACAGTATGAAGCGCTTGCGATCGGGGTGAGGTTATGTACTTCCCACCGTCTTCACACCTCCACCGGCGCCTGCACGCGGAACCGCCTAAACCGCTGGCTCCACTGATGGCCGCGGACGAAGCTGACCGTCTCGCATCCCCTCAATCGGCGGATAATCCCGGCTGATATGCTGATCGTCTAAACAGGACCGGAGTCCTCTGCTAAAATCGTGCGTAGATTGACAGGAGGGCTATTGAGTAAGTTCTACTACGGCGGCCAGGCGGTGCTCGAAGGGGTCATGATGCGAGGCCGGGACCGGATGGCGGTCGCGGTCCGCCGGCCGGATGGCTCCCTTGCCATGCTGGAGGAGCCATTGAATCCGCGGATCTTCGCTGGGCCGGTCACGCGTATCCCCTTTCTGCGAGGCGCCGTGATGATCTGGGAGATGCTCTCTCTTGGCGTTAAGGCAATGGGCTTTTCGGCGAGGGTCGTGGCCGACGACGAGGCGGAGGAAAAGTCGAGCGGTGGCATGGCGGCAACGGTCGCGTTGTCGCTCCTGTTATCCGTGGTGCTCTTTTTTCTCCTCCCCCATGGCATCACCAGCCTAGTCGACCGCTGGTTGCCGGGTAGTATTCTCAAGAACCTGTTCGAAGGATTTGTGCGTCTTTCCGTGGTAATCCTGTACATCGTGGCAATTGGCCGGGTGTCGGACATTCGCCGAGTCTTCGGGTATCACGGCGCGGAGCACAAGACGATCAACGCGTATGAGGCCGGTGCGGAGTTGACGACTGAGGAGGTCGCCCGGCACAGTACCCGGCATCCCCGGTGCGGCACGGGGTTTCTGCTGACGGTAGTGCTGGTATCTGTGCTCGTGTTCGCGCTCGCGGGCTGGCCAGCGCTCTGGCTTCGGTTGCTTTCCCGAGTGGTCCTGGTGCCTGTGATCGCCGCGGTATCGTACGAGTTACTGCGACTCGGCGCGAGGTTCTACCACGTTCCCTTCGTGCGGGTCCTCCTTGCGCCGAGCCTCGCTCTGCAGGGGCTGACCACTCGCGAGCCGGACGAGTCGATGCTGGAAGCCGCGATCACGGCTTTGAAAGCCGTTCTGCCGGCCCGCGTGCCGGACGTTGAGCAGGCTCCGGAGCTGGTCTGATACCATCTTCGTATCGTCCTGCTGCCTCGCGGCCGGGGAGATGTGCGGGACAGGTACCGACGCTCGTGCCATACGTCGTGGCCGCCAGCACGGTTGCATATCGATTGGACCTCGATCACGTGTCTCCCATTGAGGAAGGTGGCAACCAGACAAATGACCCGCTTTAGCGGATGGTGGGCGTGAGACAAAAGGAGATTCTGGGACCCTATGGCGACAGTTGTGGTGGCGATGAGCGGCGGTGTCGATAGCTCCGTCGCGGCCGCGGTACTCAAGGAGCAGGGACACGACGTTATTGGCGTGAACCTGCGGCTATACTCCAAGGCGAATGCGGAAGCGTATCGATTGAGCAAGCAGTGCTGCACACTCGACTCGATGCGAGATGCGGAATCGGTGTGCAACAGCATCGGGATCCCATTCCACGCGCTGAATATGGAGCGCGAGTTCGGCACGGATGTAGTGGATTACTTCGTGGGCGAGTACCTTCAAGGGCGAACCCCGAACCCCTGCGTCGCGTGCAACGCGCATATCAAGTTCAAGCACCTCTTCAATCAAGCGATGGCGCTGGGCGCCGACTACCTCGCCACCGGGCACTATGCGCGCGTGCGTCATGAGAATGGGCAAGCCCGGCTCCTGACCGGCGTTGATCCGGACAAGGACCAGAGTTACGCCTTGTATATGCTGGGTCGGCGCGAGCTTCAGCGCACCCTGCTCCCCATTGGTGAGCAAACGAAGAGCGAAACACGCCGACTCGCGGCGGGATATGGTCTCGTCACCGCGAACAAGTCGGAGAGCCAGGATATTTGTTTCATTCCCGATGGTGACTACAAGGCCTTCGTGCGCCGCCGCGCGCCACAGGCAGTCGCGCCAGGGCAGATCAAGGACACCTCGGGCCACGTGCTCGGTACGCACCAGGGGCTCGCGTTCTATACGGTCGGGCAGCGCAAGGGGCTGGGTGTGACTGCAGGGAGACCACTCTACGTCACACAGATTGATCCCCGGGAGAACACCGTTGTCGTGGGGTCGCGGGACGAAATTGGCACCGACCGGTTGTTGTTGAAGGCTGTGAGCTTTATCCATGGGCGGCCACCCGAGGAGCCGCTACGGACGGATGTCAAACTGCGCTATCGCGGCGTAAACGTCCCGGCGCTCATCACGCCGTTAGCCGACGGTACCGCCCAGTTAGATCTGCTCGGTCCAGGCAGTGTCGCGCCCGGACAGGCCGTCGTGTTCTACGATGGCGAGGAAGTGCTCGGGGGCGGCAAGGTCGCGTGATTGGTCATGGCGCGCAGCGTGCGTAGCCGAAAAACAGTCACGCCGGTGTTATACTAGGCGGCAGTAACCGGCCCGCTGCAGAAGCGGTCGAAGCATGCAGCACAGGCTGTTGGAGGTGTCCTTGAAGAAAGCTCTGATCGGTGCGGCTGTTGCCCTTGTCCTTGTCGTAGCGGCTCTTATCGCTATTTGGTTGTTTGTCGAGCCCACGCTGGCGGGACTCCGTGACATCATGGTGGTCGCCGTTGGCTTTACGATGTTTCTTCTCTTCCTGACTCTGACCATGGTTGGTCTCGCGCTCATCGGCTTGATCGGGCTCCTGCGGGAGAAGGTGCCGCCTCTGCTTGACAAGGCGAATTCCACCGCGGAGAGTGTGCGCGGCACGACTGGCTTTGTGTCTGAGCGGGTAGCCTCTCCGTTCATCAAGGCATCGGCCGCTGCCGCCGGCGCACGGGCAGCGGTCCAGACGATTGTGAGGAGGGACAATGGCGATAAACGATGACATCGAGGTCGTGGTTATTCACAAGGATACCGGCAGCGGGTTGATCCCTGGCTTGCTTTTCGGCATTGCCGCGGGTGCGCTCGTCGGACTTCTCCGCGCGCCGCGGCCCGGACCCGAAATGCGGCAGCAGGTAACGCAGCGTGCGTCGGGTCTACGGGCATCCGTGCAAAGCAAACTGCCGGGGCGCAGCTAGGTAAGGGACCGGACGCAAACCAGCGTTTACATCTCATACCATCGGTGAGCTTGCCAGGACTAGAGTGGGGAGCGATGCAACGGAGCGTCGCTCCCCTTATCGTGTCCTGGAGGTTTGGGCGTGTTTCGTCTTGGGATGTTGCTACGGGCTCTGCCAGCCATTCTCGCTGAGCTCGTGAGTCTGATCTGGTACGCGTATCGGACCGGAGATCGAGGTGTCGCCGCCGCGGCGCTCGTATGGCTGACGAGCACGGTCGCGCTGTTCAGTTTCGCCGCGAACGCGTTGCTCACGGCACTCAATGGCGGCGAAGTGCAGCTGCGCGCTCCCGCGCTGATCGCGGCGGTTCCCCTCTCGATGTGGCTTGCGCGCGAGATGCTCGGGACACTTCTGCGCCTTCTGGGCTGGTTATTGGCGGCCTTCGGGGACGACCCAGTGGAAGGTCGCTACTAACCGCGCGGTCCTGGACCAGTCAGCATTGCTGAAACCTGCCTGACCGCCGCACGCCAGGCCGTCCTGAACACGTCGGGCGGTGCGGAACCTTTTTTGTCTGCTCACCGTTTCACCGTGTAGAATAAAGCGCATCCCGTCAGTCTCACGGAGGCGGAGTTTGGACCAGTCCACAACACGTCCGGTTAGTGTCGCGCCGCCCAGGGAGGATGGACGCTACCGCGGACGCAGCATAGGAATCTCTGTACCCGCTATCTACGCCCGCTTGGAGGCGGTGCTAACCGTTGAGGTGCTGATCTATTTCGTGTTCACCGCGGTGGCGGTAGGCACCCGGTTCTGGGACCTCGGTTCCCGCCCGCTGCATCACGACGAGAGCTTGCACGCGTACTTTTCGTGGCAGTACTACGTCGGTCGGGGCTACCAGCACGACCCGATGATGCACGGCCCCTTGCTCTTTCATCTGACCAGGCTTAGCTATCATTTCTTCGATCTATTCATGGGGGTCGGCCAGGGAGACACGAACGCAACCGCCCGCGTCATGCCGGCGATCTTTGGCACACTCCTCGTGCCGATGCCGTACCTGCTGCGTAATCAGCTTGGTCGCGCTGCCATGCTCGCGGCCTCTTTCCTGTTGCTCATCTCACCGGGGATGTGGTACTATGGCCGCTTCGCCCGCAATGAGGCGTGGGCGGTCGTCTTCACCCTGATGAGTATCATCGGCATTATTCGCTGGATGGACTCGCGGAACCCCCGCTGGCTGCACTTCGCGTGGCTGGGATGGGTCCTGCTTTTCTGCAGCAAAGAGATCAGCTTCATCGTAATCTTCATCGTCGTGACATTTGCCACGCTCGTGTTCGGGGTGGCACATGCCCGGCGGGCGCTCGCGGCGCTCGCCGGATGGGTGGTTGGCGTGATGATGGCGATGTTTGTGTTGCCGAAGCAGCTCGGTTGGGCAGACCTGCCTTCCATACCGTTCGACAAGCCGAGCCTTGAGAAGAGCCTGAACTACGCTGAAACGATGCTCACGAGCGCTCAGGTGCTGAGCGCACTCGGTTTGACGGCCGTGTGGCTGGTGGTCGAGGCATACCTGCTGTGGCGCGCGGACCTGCCGGAACAGTTCCGGCGTATCCGAGAGGGTGCACCGGCCAACGCTCTGAGCACCGCGCTCGCACACCTGGAGCACAAAGGGCTCCACGTGCTGGGTATGGTTCTGACCTTTGTGGTGATCTCCGTGCCGCTGCACACGAGCTTTTTCACGAACATACAAGGTGGCTTACAAAGCGGCTATGCTGGGCAACTCTTCTACTGGCTCGCCCAGCAGGAGGTCGAGCGCGGCGGTCAGCCGTGGTACTACTACCTGGTGATGGAGCCGGTGTACGAGCCGATTCCGGTACTGCTTGGTACCGCCGGCCTGATCTGGGGTGGTATCTGGGCCGCCCGCAGAATCCGGCGCGGTGGGCAGCCGCTGTCGATGTTCCAAATGAGCTATGCGCTCATGGTGTACTGGTTAGTCATGAGCGTCCTGATCTACAGTTGGGCCGGGGAGAAGATGCCCTGGCTCTCGGTACACATCACGCTACCCCTCGTATTTCTGGGAACGGTTTTCGGCGCACGAGCGCTCTGGCTCGAGCGCGGCTGGCGAATGAGTACCACCGTCGCGCGTAGTGGCACGTGGGCGTTCGCCGCGGTGGCACTGGTGATCACCGGCTGGATCGTGTTCAGAATGGCATCCTGGTCGCTGCAAACCCAGCCCACCGAGCAATCCCCGCTAGTATGGGGGCTGGGCGCGCTCCTGCTGCTCGCCGCGGCCGCTGGTTTTTGGCTCGGTCCGGCGCGGGCGGTGCGCACGCTGGGCCTGACGGCGCTCGGCGTGTTCGCGGTGTACACGACGCAGTCCGCCATACAGTTGAGCTACGCGAACGGGGCTGTGCCTGTGGAGCAGATGGTATACGTTCAGTCCTCCCCGCGAGTGGAGAATACAATCCGCGCGATCACGGGCGTCTCGGAGAAGACAGTCGGTGGACAAAAGGCGCCGCTGATCTACGACACCGTGGTGGCATGGCCGTTTGTCTGGTACCTGCGCGACTTCCCGAACGCCCGGTTCGAGGGAGATGGTCCGCGCAGCGTGCCCACCAGCGACGTGCAGTTTGTGCTCATCGGAGCGGACAACGAAGACGATGTGCAGCCCTTCCTCAAGAACTACACGGCGTTCCGGTACCCGATGCGCTGGTGGTTCCCCGAGGAGATGTATCGCAACCTCATTCCCAAGGCGGAAGTGGAGGCCGCGGGACCATTGCGCGGTTTGTATCTGAATGGCAAGTACGTGCTTCAAGGGTTCGCCTCGTGGCGGCAACCGCAACAGCAGGCACAGCTTTGGCGCTACGTGATGTACCGCAGGCCGGATGGTATCCTGAACTCGACGGATATGGTGCTGTACGTCCGTAAGGATCTGGTTGGTGTCTACAACCAGGAGCGGCTATAGCACGTGGTCTATAGCGACACTTTACCTCCGGCCGGCGGAGCCCGGCAAGCGCATGGGCTTGATGCCCGTCCTGTTAGCAGCCTCCGCCACATACCGTGGATCCGGGCGTTCTGGCTCGTCGTCGCCTTGGGGCTCGCGCTCCGAACGCTGCAGATACGTGAGCGCGGGCCGCTCACGGCCGATGAGGCCGGGTATGCGCTCGATGCCTGGCGATTGCTTACCGGCCACGCGGAGCCGGCCGCGTCGTATCGTTCGGCTCCGGGGTACGTGCAGACACTTGCCCTCACGATGTTCGGACTTGGAGCGAACGATGTCACGCCACGCGTGCTGTCCGCCCTGGCCGGGTTGCTCTCCGTGCTCTTCTGCCTGCCGCTTGCGCGAGTGCTGGGACGGACGACGGCACTGCTCGCCGCGTTATTATTGGCAATCTCGCCGTACTGGATCACGCTGGATTCCAATGGCGGTCCGGACGCGGTGGCGGTTTGCCTGGCGCTGTTTGGGGCGGCGCTCGCGGTGACTCGGCACTGGTGGCCCTGGTCATTAGCAGGCGCCGGAGGCATTGCGGGCTTTCTCCTATCGTTCGGCGCGCCGGGCCTGTGGCTGAGCGGCGGTCTCGTCGTTTTTGTCGTCTACACCGTGCGCCGGGCATGGCGGCCACGGCGTGTGGGCTTCACCCTTCTGGCTTTCGGGACTGCGGCGGCTGTGGGACTTACCGCGTTCTTCACGCGCCCGCCACGTTTCCCAGGTGATACGGCCGCAAGCCCGCCGGTTGGGCTCGCAGCATGGATACGTGAGGTCGGCCTCTCCGCGTCGGTGTGGGCGCTCGCGGTTGGGCTTGTGCTTCTCGTCGTCTCGTATGGCCGAGCGAGGCGGCCACTTACCCCCGGTTTCGCGCTCGCCGGGCTCGGTGTTCTCGTTCTCATACTCGCGCAGGCGCTTCCTGCTGGTCTTCGACCGCCCCCATCGACCGCCGTCTTACTCACGGGGTTCGCGGCCGCGTGGTTGCTGGAGCGCACGCTGGGGACGCTTTGGCCGGGCGCTCCGCTGGCGATGGCCAGCGCGGTTATTTTGGTGCTCGTGGGCGCGTCGGCAGTTGCCGGTCAGGGCAGGGCGCCGCTCCTGTATGCACCGGGCGGAACGAGCGCGTACAGCGTACCACCCATCGGGGTTCGCGCGGCGTTTGACCGGGTCCGCCGGGTATCGGCCGAGTTGTATGTCCTGCAGCGCAGTCTCGCGGAGCCGCGCGGTGGACGCGGGCTCAAAGTCGACCTGGCGCCGGAGCTGGCGCCGTGGGGTCTGTGGTATCTGCGCGACTTCGAGGACGTCCGCGTCGGGCAGCGATCGGGTGGCCGTGCCGAGGTGCTTGTGGACTGACCACCTCGTCGCGCCAAAACAAGTCCTGGTCCCACTGCGGGAGGAAATCGGCGATGTTACGCTCTCGTGGGACGTCCGAACATGGCGACAGATCAGTCCGGCGGTCGGCGCGACGGAGCCGGGGTTGAAGGCGCAATATGATCTCTTCGACTACGCACCGCCCGGGAACCGGCCTGGTCAGTTGAACGGTCCGGTGGACCTCGCCCTGGATCCTCAGGGGAATTTTTACGTGGTGGATCAGGCGAACGCTCGCGTCCAGAAGTACGCGCCGAACGGCCGTTTCCTGAAGCAGTGGGGATCGCGCGGTGCAGGCGAGGGGCAATTTGCTTACTCGTTGGCGACCTTGGGACCGACTGGCATTGCGGCAACGTCCCGGTACGTTTGGGTCGCAGACACATGGAACCACCGATCCAGCAGTTCACGACGGAGGGGAGTTCGTCCTGGCATGGGGTAGCTACGTGGACACGAAGGGTGATCCAAGGCGTGGCGCGCAGTCGCCGCGCGGCTTTACGGACCGCGAGGTCTGGCGGTTGGTCCTGACGGACTGCTGTACGTTACCGACACGGGGAACAAGCGGGTTGTGGTGTACGACCAGACCGGCAGGTATGTGCGTCAGTGGGGCGATGCCGGGTCAGGGCCGTCGCAACTCGATGAGCCGGTTGGGATCACGGTCGACCGCCGGAACGTGGTGTACGTCGCGGATACGCGCAACGCGCGCGCGTGCAGGTGTTCGATGCCCAGGGGAAGAATCTACGGTCGTGGGGAGTGACGACCTGGGCGGAGGAGGGCAGGCTGGAGCCGTATCTGGACTCGGACCGTTCGGGGAATGTGTACATCACGAATCCGATCACAAAGTCGTTGGAGAAGTACTCGTCCGGCGTGCTCCTCGCGGAGGTGGACGGGAATGCGGAGGCAGGGCGAGTTTGCTGGAACCATTGGGGGTTGCGGTCTCACCACGTGGCAACCGGGTCTACGTCGCGGATGCTGCGCTCGGCAACGTGCTAGACTTGGGTGCAGTGGTAGAAAGGGCGGGTGTTGAGGAATCTGAGGCTCTGGGGCAGCATACTCGTTAGCGCGTTCTTCCTCTGGCTGGCGTTGCGCGGCCAGGATCTGACACAAACGGCTAGCTCACTCGCTGAAGCACAGTACTGGTATGTGGTCCCCGCGCTCGTGTTGTACTTCACCGGCGTCTGGGTACGCGCGGTCCGGTGGCGCCTACTGCTCACCCCGATGGGCAGATTCCCCCGTCTCCTCCCTGTTCCCTGTAGTGGTCATCGGTTATGGCGAACGACATCTTGCCGGCGCGCATGGGTGAGGTGGTGCGGGTGTACACGTGCTCTCGCAGCGTGAGCGGATCCCGAAGGCATCCGCACTCGGTACCGTCGTCGTGGAGCGACTGCTCGACGCAGCGACGATGCTGCTGTTGCTCGCGATCGGGGCGTTGCTCGTTCCCAATGGCGCGATTGAACGGGTTGCGCTAGTCGCGGGTGGTCTGTTGTTCGTGGGGCTTTGGCCGCTGGTGTTACTGGTCATGGCCCGACAAGGTGCTCGGCTGCTCTCGCCTGTGACTGGACGGTTGCCGGATTCTGTCTTAGCCCGGCTGGAAGGTGCTGGCGGTAGCTTCCTCGCAGGGCTGCGCGTGGTGCGCAGCCAGCGGGTGCTTAGCCTGGGGTTTGTGCTCTCAGTGGTGGCTTGGCTGTTTGAAGCGGGTATGTACTGGACCCTGGCAATAGCCTTCGATCTCGGGTCAGGCGGCGATCATATTAACTCCACGCTAGCCGTGACGAACCTCGCGACGCTCGTACCAAAAACGCCCTGGCTATGTCGGATCGTTCGAGTTGGCGCGCTGCGCGTGCTAGTGGGACTGGATTGGCCCCGCAGATCGCGAGCTTGCCACCGGATACGTCCTCGTTCTGCACGCGGTCCTTGTACTGCCTGTGACACTCTGGGGATTTATTACTGGAGCACGCACCACCTGTCGCTGCACCGCATACGGAGTGGACATGTCGGCACCGGGTCGCCGCCCGCGTCTTCCATGGAGGTCCCGCCCGGTCAGATGACCCGGGATGCGGGGTTGCGCGCCTTGGGAACCGCTGACTGCGTGTGCAACTGCTTTCTGTTATCCTTCTCTTAGACATACGCGAACCGGCCCCTTGCCGTCTAGCTGCGAGGGTCTGCGTCACCACTTGGAGCAGTTGTGCGCTTTGGGTATCGTACTCCCCGAATTCGCCATGCCGCCATCCGCCAGTTCGTACGCCTCCACCGCAGTCAGGGTTATGGTCTTGGAACCCGACATCAGCATACCGGACGTTGTGATCAAGCGACTGCCTATCTATGCACGCCTCACGGCGATGCTGAACGCGCCGGGTCAGAGACTGGTTTCCTCAAGGCGCGCTTGCCACCGGCAGTACAGCGGCGCAGATTCAGCTGACCTGTCGTACTTCGGGGAGTTCGGCAAGCAGGGGAGAGAACAACATCCCGCACCTGCTCGATGCGATCCGCGACATCCTGAACATCAACGAACGGTATCGCGTGGTTGTCGTCGGAGCTGGCCCGCTCGGGCGGGCAATCGCCCGGTATGGCGGCTTCTCAGAACATGGCTTTCAGTTGTCCTGGGTCTATGACCACAATCCGGAGCGCATCGGCACGACGCTCAATGACGTGGTCGTTGAGGATGTACCACTATGCCGGAGCGCATCCGTGCGATGCAGGTGCGGGTCGCGATCATCGCGGTGCCGCCTCCGCCGCGCAGGAGGTGGCCGATACGTTGGTGGAGTCCGGCGTCAAGGCCATCCTGAACTACGCCCCGCCGTGCTGCGCGTGCCGAGCGACGTGCGGGTCTATGACATCGATCCAGTTTCGGCACTGCAGGCACTCACGTATTATCTTGCTCCAGCGCCATCTCGCTTACGGCGAACATAGCGCGCGATGCGACGTCGAACTGGTGTACCGTTATACGGACTCCGGTTGAACGGTGTGGCATCTGTCATTCCGAGAGCGTGCGAGAATCCGTGGTACGGGCTACGGATCCCTCACTGCGGTCGGAATGACAAGCATCATCATCCAGCCAGATTGCGCATTACACCGTCCTGTCGATCCAAGGGTCCGTAACGGGGCCGCGGCGTGGTCGACGACGGGCAACGATAGGCCTGCTTGTGTGATACGTTAGAACCATGTTAGCCTGTGGCTATCCGTGTTTCTCCTGGGGCAGCAAAGGTCTTCCGTATCGCCTATGCTATTTCGATGCAGATGCGACGCACGTGCACTCGATTGGTGGGGCAGTAGTGGGAAGGACATACGATGAGCGAACTCAAGCCGGAACAGCGTCTCGACGATTTTATCAGCGGTTCGAAGGTCACCCCGCAGGCAGGTGCTCAAGTGGAGCGGCACGCTTGCCGTGACCTCTCTCGCCGCGCCGATCCTCTCGGCTTGCGGCGGTGACGATACAACCGGCGGTGCGACCTCTACGACGGGAGGGGCGGTTGGCGCTAATCCCACCGCAACGGAGGGACCGCTGCCAACGCCGGTGGCGACGACCAACGTTTCCGGCTGGAAGCCCCGCTTCAAGGAGAAGGCCACCGTCTCCCGCTTCGGCTTCGGGACGGACAATACCACGGCCAGGGTGCGCGTGCAGGCTTTCGAGCAGGCGTACCCGAATATCACCCTCAAGGCGGCACCGGAGATCGACGATCAGAAAATACTAACGGCTGTCGCGAGCGGTGACGTGCCGGACCTGTTCTGGCTGGGCCGGAACACCGTGCTCAAGCCGGGCTGCGCGCAATGCCCCGGAGCCGATGGACGATCTGATCAAAAACGACGACCGCTTCAAGCTCGACAACTTCTATGAGGCCGCCGTCAAGGAGGTGCAGTACGAGGGCCAGACCTGGGCGATCCACGTTCATGGACGCCCGACCGCTCTTTGTCAGCCTCCGCCCCTCAGGCAGGCCGGCATTGAGGTCGAGGACATAGACACGTCGAACTGGCAGCAGTTGCAGCAGTATGGCAAGCTCACGAAGAAGCAGGGCAACAAGATTACCCGCTGGGGCTTCGATACCAAGGTGCAGAGCGGCTTCCTCTGGATGTACTCCTGGGGCAACGGCAGCAGCTTGCTGAGCGAGGATGGCAAAACCGCCACCTTCGACACTCCTGAGAACATTGAGGCGCTCAGGTATGCCGTCGAGACAATGAATGTTCAAGGCGGCTTCCGTCCATACAAGGCATTCCTGGACCACACAGTTCCGGGACCACAGAACTTCTTCGGTTAAGAACCAGGTCGTCATGACGCTGTTTGAAAGCTGGCTGATGGGTATCATCGCCGAAGGCAATCGAAACATGGAGTTCCAGGTCCTGCCGTTCCAAGGGCAAGAACGGCGACATTATCTCCATGAGCGGCGGCAACGCCTGGGCGATCCCCAAGGGAGCAAAGAACAAGGAAGCGGCGTGGGAGTTCATCTCATGTCCGATGCCGACATCTGGCGCAAGGCCGGGGAAGCACAGAAGAAGGAAGTGGAGCGGAAAAAGGGCGTCTATATCCCATCGCTCCTGCCAACAAAGTCGCAGACCAGATGCTCCGCGAAGAGGTGTACACCCGACGCGGCCGGCGATCGATGAGGCGGTGGAAGCTCTTCCCCCCAGCTACTCGAGCAGAGCAAGCAGGTAGCGGCGTCACCGGTCCTCAAGGAGATCACGGACATCCTCCAGCAGGAGGCTGTGGACCCGATGCTGCAGGGCTCAAAGAAGCCGGACGCGGCGATGAAGGATGCACAGCAGAAGGCCCAGAGGGCACTCGACAAGTTTTACAAGAGCTAGGGCCAGGGCGGACGCAGGGAGCATCTCACGCGTCCCGCTGCATTTGACGGGAGGGCAGGATGCGCGCACCTGGCAGACGACCGGAGTCCAGGACGGTGGCGCGTCGACCGCTGCGGCGACGCTCAACACTGGGTCCGGTCTCGACAAACAAGCCAGGTACGAAACAATCGTCGCGCTGCTGTTCATCAGCCCGTGGATCATCGGGTTCCTCGTCTTTACTCTGGGTCCGGCCCTGCTTCCGTCTATTTCAGCCTGACTAACTACAACGTTCTCGAACCGGCCGAGTGGACGGGCCTCGCTAACTACACCGAGATACTGACGCAGGACGACTTATTCCGCAAGTCCCTGATCAACACCGCGTACTACACCGTGATCTATGTGCCGCTGCACATCGTCTCGGCACTTGGCGTGGCGATGTTGCTCAACACACGGGTTCGCGGTGTGCCGTTTTGGAGGACGTTCTTCTACCTGCCGTCGGTCACTTGTGGTGGCTATGGCCATCCTGTGGAAGTTTATCCTCAATCCGCAGGGAGGAATACTGAACCAGGGTCTGACTGCCCCTTGGCCTTCCCGCACCGGGATGGACAACTGACCCGAACTGGATGATGCCGGCGCTCGGCCTGATGGTCACATGGGGCGGTGCGGGCAACGCGATGATTATCTACCTCGCGGGACTGAAGAATATCCCGAGAGAGCTATACGAGTCGGCCGATATAGACGGCGCCGGCTGGTGGTCGCGGACATTCCATATCACCCTGCCGATGCTCTCCCGGGTGCTCTTTTTCTGCCACCGTTGTCGGCATCGTCGCCGCGTTGCAAACGTTCGCGCAGTCCCGCGTGCTGTTTGATGAGGAGGGCAGCACCAAACGCCGCGCTACTCTACCCTGATGTAATTCTTCAACACCGCGTTCAGCTACTTCCGGATGGGCTATGCGTCGGCTCTTGCCTGGATACTGTTTGTCGTGATTATCGCATTCACCCTGTTCCAATTCTGGTTGTCAAGCGTTGGGTTTATTACGAGGGAGAGTAAATGAGCAGCCGAGAAAGCACCACAGGCGCCCATCTGGCGGTTCGGTATCCCAACGCTCGAGGGCGAGGCATAACCGTCGGTCGGGTCATTCTGTACGCGGTGCTGACCTTTCTGTCTGTTACGTTTCTGCTGCCGTTCTACTGGTTGGTAGCGACGAGCCTCAAGACTCCGTCTCAGATCTTCACCTCGGAATGGATACCGAATCCGATCAGGTTCCAGAACTATGTTGACGTGTTCGAGCAGACTGACTTTCTGCGCTGGACATTGAACACCGCGTTCGTCACGACGCTGGCCATAATCGCCGTGGCGCTCAGTAGCGCGATCGTCGCGTACCCGTTCGCGAAGCTCAGCTTCCCGTTCAAGCGGCCGCTGTTCGCACTCGTGCTCGCGACTATGATGCTGCCCGGCGTGGTAATGATGGTGCCGGTCTTCCTGATCTGGCGTCAGTTCGGGGCAATCAATACCTACTATCCCTTGTGGGTACCGAACCTGTTCGGTTCTGCGTTCTACATCTTCATGCTGCGGCAGTTTTCCTGACGATCGAACGACCTGAAAGAAGCGGGCCTGGTGGACGGGGCGTCGCACTTCCGCATTTTCTGGAGCATCATGCTGCCATTGGTCCGTCCGGCGATTGTCACCGTCCTGCTCTTCGAGTTCGTTGCCAAGTGGGATGATTACCTGACGCCGCTGATTTATCTGAATGATCCGAACAAGTACACGCTTGCCGTCGGGCTCGCGAGCTTCTTGAAAGCGCCGGGTCTGGAGAGCCGCTGGGACCTGTGGATGGCGGGCTCGGTGCTCGTGATGCTACCAGTGCTGGTACTCTTCTTTGTTGCGCAGCGGCACTTCATCGAGGGCATTTCGGCGGGTGCGGTCAAGGGATAATGGGATCCGGGCGGCGGGCCTGCCTGCTCACTGACCGGGTGAACTAGGAACGAAATTATCCCTACTGTTAGTACGGCGCTTCCGCTCGCGCGACTGCTTTTGCCCTTCTAACTTCGTACTGGTCCGTCGCCTCGGCCAGGCCGAGCGCCTCGCGCGCCTCCGCTACGACGAAGAGCGTCCCGCAGACCACGACGACAGCGGCTCCCGGCAGGCTGCGGGCGGTTACCAGCGCTTCCTCAACGCTCGGCGCTTCACGGAACTCGGCGCCACGCGCTGCCAGCCTCCGCGAGTTCTGCGACCGGCTTCGAGCGGGGGTGGGTCGAGTGGCAGAGCACGAGCGGATTGCCATCAAGCTCACAACATTCCCGACGCATCGTGGCTGCCGCCGGACCCGAACACGTACACCGCGCGCTGGCCGGAAAGACCTCTTCGACGGTGTGACGGAGCTTTCGCATCGAGTCCGGGTTGTGAGCACCGTCCAAGACGATGGGAATGTCTCTGAATATGACTTCGAAGCGTCCCGGCCATCGGATGGCCTCGAGCCCCGCGAACAGGGCAGCCGGATCGACGCGACTTTGCCGTGGGTCCAGATGGCAGAGGGCCGTGATCGCCGTGAGCGCGTTCTCCACCTGGTGCATACCTATCAGGTTCAGACCAATCACGCGGCCATGGAGCGGCTGGTCACTTAGCCGTAACTGGGTGTCGAGCGTGAACTCCTGCCGCTGCGGGCTGAGGAGCTTCCGGTGCCGGGCCCGGGCGAGTCGCTCGACACTCAGCAGTCTCGATCCCTTGTCCGCGGCGTGATCCCGTATCACGCGCATCGCCTCTGGCGTTTGGATGCTCACGACGACCGGTACCCCAGGCTTTATTATGCCTGCCTTCTCGCCCGCAATCGACGCCACGTTGTCGCCGAGGACCTCGGCGTGGTCGATGCTCACGGAGGTGATCACGCAGAGCACGGGTGTGAGCACGTTCGTGGTGTCGAGCCTGCCTCCGAGCCCGACTTCGATCACGGCCCAGTCCACCCCCTCGCGTACGAACAACTCGAACGCAAAGGCCGTGGCAACCTCGAACGTGGTCAGGCGCCGGTCGGCTCGTACCCGCTCAATCTGCGGTTGAATGTCGCGTAGCGTGCTCGTCAGCATCTGCTCGCTCACTGGTGCCCCATCCAGTTGGTAGCGCTCCCGGTGCGTGTTCAGGTGTGGCGAAGTGTAGGTTCCCACCTTGTTCCCCGCCGCGACAAGCACCGACGTAAGCATTGCGACTGTTGAGCCCTTGCCCTTGGTCCCGGCGACGTGTATGGTCCGTAGCCGCGTATGTGGATCACCGAGGGCACCCAGCAGTGCACGAACGCTGTCGAGGTGCTGGAAGTCCCTCTGGCGTGGGGTGTGGCGCTCGTAATCTGCGAAGCTGTACAGGTATCGCAGGGCGTCGGCGTAGGTGTCTATCTCGTTCATGATGCCTGTGCCAGTGCCTCGTACACCCGCTCATACCCGTCCACCATCTGTCCGGCGGAGAACCGCTTTCGTGCCCACTGGCTGCATGTCTGCCGATTAAGGCGCGGCACGCGGTCGACTGCATCGACCGCCTCTTCGATGGTATCGACGATGTACCCGGTTTCGCCGTCTCGCACCACCTCCGGGACCGAGCCACGCCGGAATGCAATCACCGGGCCGCCCCTTGCCATCGCCTCTGCCATGGTGAGTCCGAACGCCTCCCGGTACTCGATGAGGTGTAGGAACGCGTACGCTCGGTTCATCAGGCTATTGCGTGTGTCGGGATCGCAAGGGCCGAGGAAGGTAATGCGCTTGCCATCCACATGAGGGGCGATCTCCGTCTCGTAATATGCCCGATTGGATTGCGGCACGATACCGGAGATGAGTAGCCGCCGCCCCGTGATCTGCGCAACGCGCACGGCATGGTGCGCGCCCTTATCGGGTGAGAGCCTGCCGACGAAGAGCAGGTAGTCGTCTGGCTCTGTTGGCTCGGGGAGTCCGTCCGTGCGTATGCCGTTGTAGACCGTTGCCACGTAGTTCAGCTCCGGTGCCAGCGTCCGTTCCGCATCGCTGATCGATACGTACGGTTGCTCGCGGTATCGCTGATATACGATCCTGCTGTCTTCCTCCGCTGCCGAGCCATGTAGGGTGGTTACAACCGGTACAGGCGAGAGGCGGCTCAGGACGGTACCGAAGACACCGATGTTGTTGTGGAGGATATCCAGGTTGGCGGCCCGCTCGTACGCATGGGCAATGTGCAGCGTCTCGTACACCCGGCTGGGCAGGTCACGGTCCTCCTCGAGTGGTCGCGGCACGACGCTCTCTAGCCTTGCGCTCGTGTGGGAGTCGGCAGTCGCGAATAGCGTGACGTCGTGCTCCTTCGCGGTCAGCCCTTCCGCCAGTACGTGGGCTATCGTTTCCCATCCACCATAATGGCGGGGTGGGACGCGCCACGCGACGGAGGCGAGAATCCCTATGCGCACGCCCTCTCCTTACTTCGCATGCGGCCCATGATAACAAAACGTTTACGCCGCGTTGCGATGCGCCGTCCCCCTGCATAGGCTGCCGGTGAGCCGTATAACCGGGCTAACGCGCACGCAGGGGGAATGCACATGCAGCGAGAGAAATTTTCGAGTTCCCAGATCGGTCTCACCAGCGGTATTCGTCGCGGTGAAAGTGATTTCATCACCACGCCAGTCACGGATAAACTTGGTCGTAACGCTAATCGGCGGGGCAAGTTGTGGATCCTCACCGAGCCAGCCAGCGCGAGCGGTGGGGCCAGTTCCGCGGCGAAGCTCGTTATGGAGACGGTTGAGGACGAGTATTATCACGGCCCGGCCCCGACTATCACGACCGCGCTTGAGGAGGCGGTGATCGCCGCGAACCGACTGCTGCACGAGTATAACGCCGGCGCGCCGACCCACAAGCAGGCGTTCCTGGGCGTGTCGTGCGTCGCGATCCACGGGAGCGATGTGTACGTCGCGCAGGTCCAGCCAGCGCGCGTCATCGTGGTCCACCAGGGAGCGCCGACCACGTTTCCGAATGGCGCGGTGCGTACGGAGGCCGAGCTAACCCCACTCGGTCTGGACGGACAAATCGAGGTTGAGCTGTATCGGAGCCCGTTCGCTGCAGGAGACACCGTGACGTTGCTCTCGGATGGACTGGCGAGGATCGTCGGCAGGGCGGAGGACGAGTACGGACTCTCGTATCAGGAGCACACCGGTGCGGTGGAGTATCTCGCCCACCTGGCCGCGCGTGAGAACCTCCTGGATGCGCATGCACTCGTTATTGAACAGCCGGCGCGGCGTAAGTCCGGCGCGTCGCAAAGTTCCCTGGAAGCGATGGGCCGAGAGTGGGCGCGCGATGTCAGGGCACGCGTCGGGAGTTCGGTCCAGAGTCTGGCCGCGTTGGTGCACCGAGACAAGCAGCGCCCCATCGGAGATACCGGATCGACAAGTTTTATCGCCACGCAGGCGAAAGGTGTGCAGGACCGTCTCCGCCTACCCCGCGGCCTCGCCGGTGCTCATCCATCGCGATTTCAGGCCATTGCCAGCGTGGTCGGGGTCACGCTCCTTGTGGTTCTCGCGCTTGGTCTCGGCACACGTGCGTACCAGGGATACCGCGAGCGGAGCGCGCTCGACTCGCTGCTGGCGGCGGCGGAACAGGAACGACAGCAGGCGCGCGGAAAGCCGACGGAGAACGCCCTGCAGCATTTGCGGTCCGCCAAGGAGTACATCGCGGACGCCCAGAAGATAGACCCCGCGCACGCCAGAGTTCGAACCGAGCTGCGGCAGCTCGCGTCGGATTACGCCACCGTCAACAGGGTTGTCTACCTAAAGAAGGTCGAGCGGCTCACGCAACTGGGGACCGCCCGTCAGGCACGTGCATCGAAGGTGATCGTCGTTGGACCAAGAGTCGTTGTCTTGGAGCAGACGGCAGGCAGGGTGTATCAGTATGACACTCGTCGCAACCGCCGCGACGCGCTCTCGCCGAGGCCGGGGACCCGGTTCGTTGGTCTGTCGTGGCGAGACGGTGGCCTGCTGCTGTTAGACCTCACGGGCAAGCTACACGACTATGATATGCAAGCGAAGACGTGGCGATCGGTCGCCCTTGCGGGGAAGCTCGACGGTCGGCGGGTGGTCAGTTTCGATACATTCGGGACGCGAGCGTTCGTAGCGCTGAGGGGCGCGGACGGGGTGTCTGTGTACAACACGCTCACTGGCGCGCGCATTAAGGTGCTCAAGTCGCCAATCAAGAGCCAGCCCCTGGCGGCGACGAGCGTGAGCGCCGACGGCAATCTTTGGTTGCTCAATGGCCGCGATGAGAGCATCTGGAAGTTCGCCAACGACAAGGTAAGCCGGCGCCTTTGGGTCGATGCGCAGCCACCGATCCGCAATGGCGCTGGGATCGTCGTGACCGAGACCAACCAGTATGTATACATGCTCGACGAACAGCGAGACCGGGTACTGCAGGTGACGGCGGCCGGCCAGTTGCAGGCGCAGATATACCTGCCACGGACCTTCAAGGGCGGTAAGCGGATCGATGCGGTATACGCTGACGAGAGCGCAGGCAAGCTCTACCTCGTGATCGGCGGAGGCGTCTACGCCGCTCCATTGCCGAAGGCCGTGCCTGTCGGTTAGCTCATCTCCGCGTCCCAGCACTGGCCCGCGCCACTGAACGATCGCAGTGGCGCGGGCCACCTTCGTGCGTGGCGGCACAGGCAAGAGGGGTTCAGCGACGTGCGGGGATGCGGGCAGGGGGGTTGAGGGGTGATCAATGCATAAGCCGAGTGGACGGTTGCGTCTGCTGGTTGACCTTGATGGTGTGCTGTATCGGGGTATGACGGCATTACCAGGGGTTGGGGAGTTCTTTGCGTGGGCTGAGGCGGCGGGGCACGCCTACCTGCTCGTGACGAACAACTCGTTGCGCACTCAGTCGGAGGTGGCGGGCAACCTGCGGCGCATGGGCCTTGCCGTGGAGCCGGACCGCATCCTCACCTCGGCGGTCGCGACGAGCGCCTGGCTGCGGGCGCGAGCGCCGGACGGCGCGCGGGTTCAGGCTCTCGGCGGTAGTGGCTTGCAGCAGGCGCTGTTCTCTCCCGGCTCCGTATTTACCCCGGACTGGCAGTCCCCGGACTGGCTGGTGCTGGGTCAGGATTTCGACCTAACGTATCAGAAGCTCGCCGCGGCGTGCATCGCGGTGCAGAACGGCGCGCGGTTCGTGGTGACGAATCCTGACACGACGCTCCCGACGGAAGCTGGCCTCACGCCTGGAGCAGGTGCATGGCAGGCGGTCGTGACGCTGGTCACGGGAGTACAGGCCACCGTTATCGGTAAGCCGGAACCAGGGATCTTCGAGACCGCGCTTTCCATGATGCCCACCGAGGGCGAAGTGGTGGTCATCGGTGACCGGTTGGACACGGATATCCTGGCCGGTCATCGGCTCGGCGCGACTACGGCGCTCGTGCTAACGGGCGTCTCCAACCGCGGGGACGTTTCTGCGTTCCCAGTCAAGCCGAATTACATTTTCGAAGACCTCCCTGACCTGGTCGCCCAATGGAGTTAGTGGGCGACCAACTCCCGATGCGCTCGCGCGTGTTCCGCCACGTTCGGCATCAGGTGCGCCGGAACCTCTTCGTAGCGGGCGAATTCCGCCGTGTAGCTACCACGGCCCTGGGTGATGGCGCGCAGGTCTGAACTGTAGCGTTGTACTTCCGCGAGTGGCGCATGTGCTCGAATCACCGTGCTTCCATCATCACCGGGGTCCATACCGTCAACTCTCGCCCGCTTGCCGTTCAGGTCGCTCATCACATCCCCAAGGAACTGTTCGGGCACAGTGATCACCAGGTTCACTACGGGCTCGAGCAGCACCGGTCGGGCCTCGCTCACTCCCTTCTTGAAGGCCTGCGAAGCGGCCAGCATAAACGCCATCTCAGAGGAGTCAACGTTGTGGTAGCTGCCATCGATTAGCGTCACCCGGACGTTGACGACCGGATAGCCTGCCACGACGCCCTCCATCATCGCCTCATGAACGCCCTTTTCTACCGCAGGGAAGTAATTGCGGGGTACGGCGCCGCCGACGACGGTGGACTGAAACTCGAACTCCTGGTCCTCCGACGGTTCTATGTTCAGGACCACGTGCCCGTACTGGCCGTGCCCGCCGGTCTGCTTCTTATGCTTGTACTCCGCTCGTGCGGGGATCGTGATGGTCTCACGATACGGCACGGCAGGTAGGGCGGTCTCAACGCCAACGCCGAACTTACGTTGCATGCGCTCTGCCATAATCTGGATGTGCGATTCCCCCATGCCGCTGACGAGTGTTTCGCCCGTCTGCGCATCGCGGTCGACGTGCAGCGTCGGATCCTCGTCGGTCATCCGATGCAGCGCGTTGCTCATCTTGTCAAGGTCCGACTTGGTCTTGGGCCGGAGCGCTGCCACATAGCCGGGCGTCGGGAACGCGATGTCCTTCAGCGTCAGCGGGGACGCGGAAGAGTACAACGTATCCCCGGTCGCGGTGTCGCCGAGCTTCGCTATCGCCCCGATGTCGCCCGCCTCGATGCGGTCGGTGTGTTTCTGATCCTTGCCGCGCAGGTAGAGCAGTTGGCCGATCCGCTCATCGTGCCCCGTACGGGCATTGGTGACGTGGCTGTCGCTCTTCAGGGTGCCGCTGTACACCCGGAGAAGGCTCAGCTTTCCGACGAATGGGTCAGCTAGCGTCTTGAATACCAGGCTTGCCAGCGGACCCGAAGGGTCTGCCTGCAGATCTCGTGTCCCTTCACCGTTGTTCGGGATCGTTTGCTCCGGGCGCAGGAGCGGTGATGGCGCGAGCTTGATGAGCGCGTCGAGTACCTGCGGGAGTCCGACCAGAGTTCCACCGCTCGCGGCGAGAACCGGCACGATGGAACCGGCAAGCACGCCAGCGCGCGTGCCCTCCATGATCTCCTCCGGCGTGAGTCCCTCTCCGTCGAGGTATTTGAGCGTGAGGTCGTCGTCCGTTTCGGCCGCGAGTTCCATGACCATTTCCGCGTATCGGTCAACGGTGCCCGACAGCTCCGACGGGATGTCCCGCTCCTCGAAGGCCAGGTCACCATGCTTGTGATACACGTAGGCTCTCCGGGCGATCACGTCCACCACGCCCTCGAAGCCATGCTCCCGCCCGATCGGTACCATCAGGGGAACGATAGAGTGGCCCCAGTCGGTGCGCATCTGATCCACGATCGAGTCGAAGTCCGCGTTCTCTCGATCCATCTTGTTGACAACTGCGATTCGCGGAACTGCGGCCCTTGTCGCCTCGCGGAACCGCAGGTCTGTGCCGACCTCGATGCGGGAGTGCGCGTCGAGGAGGATCACGGCACAGTCCACCACACGCATGGCGGAGACCATCTCGCCGGTGAACTCGGCATAACCAGGACAATCCACCACATTCAGCTTGTGGCCGTTGAACTCGACGGGCACGAGTGACGCGCTTATCGACGTCTGTCGCTTTACCTCGTCCGGGTCGTAATCGCTCACTGTCGTACCGTCGGTAACCTTGCCGAGCCGGGACGTCGCGCCACTGGTGTACAGCATTGCCTCGGCCAGCGTTGTCTTGCCGGTACCGACATGTGAAAACAGCCCAATGTTGCGTATCTGCGCCGCGGGGTATGTCTTCATCGCTCCCTCCTGTGAAGGTCATGCGCCGACGTGGGGAAGGATTATAACTCCATCGGTCTCATCATGCCAGACCTGCGGCGGGGTCTCGGAGCCCGAAAGGTCGGTCGTCGCACCGGCGCCCAGGTCGCTTTATGGGCGCGGAGATACTGTTTCTTGCGAACACTGCTCATAGAGCGCCGTGCTGTTGCGATGGTTGACTCCTCACTCCAGAACCCGCAGGAGCGTACCGGCGTGGATGAGGAGTCAGCTCTGGTTTCGGCTATAATTCAGGCCGGTCAATTGGGCGTGCGAATCCTGCAGGCGTTGTGTGTCCGGTTGGAGCCGCCTCGCCAACGTCGCAGGAAGCGCGTGGAGGAACATGTGAACAAGGCACTGGTGATGTTTATCGTCCTCGCCATCAATGTCGTCATGATCGGGCCAGTGATTCTCCAGATGAGGGAGTCGTGCTAATGACCGTCGTGGTGGTAAACACGCGCAACGCCGCGCTGTTGTCGGACCGGTGTAAGCTCGCCACCTCCATCCCCGCCCGTACTATGGGCCTGCTCAACCGATCCTCGCTCGAGACGGGCGAAGGTCTACTCATCCGACCCTGCTCCAGCGTCCACTGCTTTTTTATGCGCTTCCCCATTGATGTCCTGTTTCTGGACAAGGAGAATCGGGTGCTGAAGATGTATGCGCCGCTCAAGCAGTGGCGCGCCTCATGCATCGTGCGTGGTGCAAAGCAGACCCTGGAACTCCCGGCTGGGACGATTGGCCGGACAGGCACCGAGGTCGGCGATGTGTTGCAGATATCGGCGTGAGGCATGGCCTTGCCAGCGTCCTCAGCGTGCTCTACCCGGCCAGGTGCGCTGGTTGCCGTCGCTCCGGCGACTGGTTGTGCGCAGACTGCCTGCGTCAATGTGTGCCCTTTGGAGGTGCGCGGTGTAAGCGATGCGGCTCTGCCGAGACCGGGTTCGGCTGTGCAAATTGTCGTGATAACATCCGCAGTCTGGATGGGCTGCACGCCGCTTTTGAGTACACCGGTCCTGTGCGACAGCTTGTCCACGCATTCAAATACCGGAACATGAGTGGCGCGGCGGAGTGGATAGCGGCTCAGATGTTGCCTCCAGATTTCGCGGGTTCGGGGGAGGCAGACCTGCTCGTGCCCGTACCCATGCATCCTTCGAGGCAGCGAAACCGTGGATACAACCAGGCGGCCGCGCTCTGCGCCGCAATCCACGAGCGTTCCGGCATTCCCATGATGGCTGCGCTACAACGGAAGCAACTGCGCGAGGCACAGGCGCGCCTGAGTGCCGAACAGCGATGGATCAATGTACGCGGCGCATTCGCACCGGGCACCGCGGTTGTCCACGGCCGTGTGCTGCTCATCGATGACGTCTGCACGACCGGGGCAACGCTGGAGGAGTGTGCGCAGGTGCTCAAGCACATGGGTGCTGCGCGCGTGACGGGGCTTGTCTTTGCCCGCGCCTGAGTCTACTATGGTGCGATCGGCAAGAAGCCTGCGATTTCGGCGTCGAGCACCCAGATACTTGCGCCTCCCGCGTGCACCGTCAGGCTCTGCGGTACGTACCACTCCGTCGTCCGTAGGCTGATTCCAGGATCGCGCACCTCGGTCCGCTCGCTGGCGTTCTCCTTGACGATTTGGATGACGGAGTCAATCGCCGCGCTTGACGCGACGGTCATGATCGTCGAATTTCCCTTTCTGAGGAAACTGCCGGTGCTACTGAGCACCACCGAACCGTACCCTTGATCGAGCAGGGCCCGCACGAGCTTGTCGGCATCCTGCCGCTGTACAACGGAAATGATCACCTTCTGGTCGCGCTCAGTTGTTTGCACTCAAGACCTCCTGTGGCGGATAAGCAAGCCGAATATATCGGCGCACGCTGTCACGGTTTCGGGGGTCCGTGGCGAGACCAAGAACGGCGAGCAGTGCGTCCTCATCCTTGCCCATCTTCGCCTGCTCCACGCCGAAAGTATCTCGCAGTGCCTGGGGGGTAACGCTGCGCTTGATTCCTGCCGCGCGGACGAGGCGGTGGAGCGTGGCGTTGATCGCCTGCGGTAGTACCGCGAAGATCCGCTCATCGTCGCTCAACTCCAGCTTCCCAAGCGTCGCGCTGAGACGGGCGTCGGCGAGGAGCCTTCGTTCCTTGTGACGCCACCGAGGATCGTCGTAGCTGATATAGACCACGGGAGCGTCCGGGACGGATAGATCCATGTGCTGCTTCCGGAGGTTCAGCACCTCCGTGCGGTTGAATCCCAGCTCGAGCAGCAGATAGACCAACAGGAAGCTGCGGGGACCATCCGCTTCTGCAGCTGCCAGGAGTTGTGCGCGCTCGGTGGCAAACAGAGGCACAGGCGTCTTTAGATTGATCCGTTCAGGATAGAAGCTCTCCGTAGGATCGCGGGAGAGTATCTTCCTGGTATCGACCAGGTACGAGAAGAACTCACGAGCGGAAGTGAGCCGGCGCTTCCGCGTGCTCCGCTGCTTGGCGCCTTCGAGGTAGGCGGCGATGTCCTTAGCGGTGATGGAGCGGAGCGGCTTGGTTCCCACTTGGGTGTGGAGCACCGCCAGATCATTGGTATATGCCGACACGGTGTTCGGCGGGTGGCCGCGCGTCTCGAGTTCCAGCCGGTACCACCAGCGTGCTTGATCCAGAGTGCTGTCGGGAGTCAAAGCCTCTGGCGCGGTTAGCTTCGGTGACGGGCGCGGCTTGCCTTCCTGCTCAAAGAGCGCCAGTTGAATTGGTTGCACATCGGCTGCCGCTGGCACCACCGCACCTCCCAGGGTCGTGGTTTGTCGCTTAAGAGACGGGAACCTCGACGCGCTCCTCTTCGAACTGTGCCTCGCTTCGACGGAGCTCCAGCTCCCAAGACAGAATAAGCCCAGCGAGCGCGACGATCGCGGCGACGGTGATCGCACCGATGATCGCCAGTACGCGTTCAACTATCTTCATGGATGTCTCCTTTTCGAGTAGTCGGGAACCCCGGTGATTTGCCTGCCCGTATTATACTCCGCGGGGTCTCGCCTTCCAAGTGTCTGTCTTTCTGCGATCGGGCACGGTGCAGCGCTACTTCACCCGCAAACTGGAGGCATACATCGTTGGGCCCTGTGCCTGTTGCATACTGGCCACGGGTCGAAGCTCCGTTGCCCATCCTGTTGTTGTCCAGTGAACGTGTCAGTCTAATTGTGCAGTGACTTTGTCAGTGGCTGTTTGAACGCTCGCTTCCAGGGGTGGTCTGGTCCTGGCTTGTACGGTGCTTTGGGCTGTGTGTCGCCGTTACCCGCGATGGTCGTGCCTGGTCCAGGTTCGCGGTCGACGGCTTTGGAGGGATTGGGGCGTGCCGGGTCGAGCCTTCCGCCGCGTGCCCGCAGCTTCGGTGCTTCAGGCGGAGCCTCTTGGGTAGCTATCTGCTCCCCCCGATGGTACACGGCCAGGCTACCGTCTAACCGTTCGTGTATCTCGACCCTGGCCCTTGCATAGCTGCGCCTCCTGGGACCGGGCAGGACCTGTACCCGGTGCTCCCCCAGCCTCACGGTGTTATCCATACCGACGGTGCGCTCGTACTCGAAGCAGAACACCCGCTCGGGCTTGATCTCAGTCGGCAAGAGTCGATAAGCACTACTTGCTTCGGCGGCTCCGATGGCGAAGCGGCGGTTATAGTCGGGCAGAAAGGTCTCCAGCGCCTGATTGGCTGCTTCGATCGTGATGGCGTTGGCCAGCCTCAACTCCGAGCACAGCCGGTCCTGCAAGGTGCCGAACAGCCGCTCCACCCTGCCCTTCGCCTGTGGACTGTACGCCGCTATCGACTCGATCTCGAGTTCGTGTAGCATGCGACCGAACTGCGTGGCCTTTGTTCCCGTCGGCCGCTCTCTGGGCATAAGATGCTGTGTCGGTCGTGGTACACCGCAAGCGGTAGTCCGTGTATGAGGGCCACCTGCCGCATCACCAGCAAGTAGCCGGCGGCGTCCTCCTGCTCGCGGAACCGTGCGGCCGACACCTCTGCGGTGGCATCGTCTATCGCTGCCACGAGCGAGTGTCAGTTTCGGCCCTCTGCCCTCCAACCAGTGATGAGCACTGGCGTCCAATTGCAGCAGCGTCCCGAGCCCTCCTCAGTCTGCGGCTGCGGTGCTTCGGCGATCTGCGCGGTCTCGGGCTCTTGATACCCGCATCGAGCAGGATGCGCCTTATGGTGGACCGTGAGATGCTCAACCCCCCTCCTCTTCTCTGAGCTTCCTCACGTGTGGTTCCTTGTACTTGCCCCGTGCCAGCTCCAGCACCGATGTTTGAGCTGATGGTCTGTTGCCGTGGGGTAAGCTAGCGACCTACCTCCTGTCTGTACGCCGCCAGTAGCCGCCAGCCTCTCCGAGACGCTCAGCACCTCAGGCCGCTTGGGGTGTGATCCGCCCGCCGTTGACCTGCTTGAGTACGTGTGCCCTCTTCTGTGCCTTGCTGTTCAATGTCACCGTCTCCATACGAGGACACTCTCACTGAACGGTTACACGCTGACAAAATCATAGAACAACTACAAGCTCCGTTACTTACGATCCTTGACACCCTCCGAATGGAGCCCTAGCAGTGTCGCCAGTGCGACAACGACGCGGGATGGAGCAGAGGCAGCTGTCCGCGTGGGTTCGATCCCACTCACCAACAGGACCTCCTCTCTTGTACCGTCGCTGGGCATATTGACCCGATCTCAGGCGCCGGTATACTTGGTCTGCAGCGGCTCAGCGGTAGCGAGTTCGCAAAAACAACAGTCCGAGTTCGCCTCACCCTCGCCACCACATTGATGTCTGGATCACTCCTGGATGCTCCCTACCGATCCGCTCCTTGTACGGCTCCGAAACACCGCCCGTGCTCAGCTTGCCGCGATCCACGGTCGTACCGTACTCGTGGGCCTGAGCGGCGGTAGAATTCCGTCGCTCTTGTGTACCTCCTGCATCAACTGCCGCGCACGGTATAGAGTTGCACGATCACGGGTTGCGTCAGGGCAGCGAGTGTGAGGCACCTGCCCTGCGAGCTTGGACCGAAAGCCTCGGCATTCCCCTCGCCGTAGGCACTGCGGACGTGCACGCCGTTGCTCGTGATCTGCGCCTGTCGCTGGAAGCGGCCGCGCGTGCCGTCCGCTACGGCTTCCTTGCCGACACCGCCCGCTTGTTGGATGCTGTGGTGGTGGTTGCCCACAATCAAAATGATCAGGCGGAGACGGTATTGCTGAACTTGGCGCGTGGTGCCGGTATCACCGGAGCGGCCGGCATGCAGCCCGTGACAACCGTGCCCTCCGCCCCGGACATCTTGCTTGTGCGCCCGTTTCTATCAATTGGCGCAGAGGAGATTCGCGTCGGCTGCGCGCGCAACGATCTGCCCGTTATAGAGGATCCCTCCAACCACTCACTGGACTTTGCCCGGAACCGGGTGCGCCGTATGGTCTTGCCCGCGCTCGGTGGGGTCAATGCAAGAACCGTTGGAAACATCGCGAACGCCGCGGAAGCGCTCCGCGGTGATGAGGAAGCGCTCGACAGCTTCGGAGCCGAATTGTTCGCTCGTGCCGTCGACGTACGCGGCACCTATATGTTGATTGACGTTCCCGAGCTGAGTTCGACGCCGCTCGCGGTGCAGCTGCGCGCCCTGCGCCTCGCTGCCAGGCACCTGACGGGCACGCTGGATGGTTTGGAACGAGCCCACCTGCTTGCACTGATTGACCTGGCTCACAGCGGTGTCCGGTGGGCGGACGCTACTATGCCCGCCGGGCTCCGTGCGTTGCGGTTGGCCGATCGGATCGTCCTCTGGACTGGTGATTTGCCGGAGCACGCGGTGTACCCCCCACTCCTGCATGGTGCGGACGACCGGCCGTCTCGATTGACCGCGAACTGGATCTGGTCGGCGTCGCACGGGCGGTGTGATTTTCCGTCGGACGAGATAGATGGAAGATTGCACGAGCACGTGCGCTACACCGAAGAGCCGCTCGTTCTGCGCGCGGCGCGTCCCGGAGAGAAGTTCCGGCCGCTGGGCATGAACCACGGGAAGCGTGTCGGGGACTTCCTGGCGGATCGCAAGGTGCCGCCCTTCCTGCGCCGCCGAGTCCCCTTACTCACCATTGCCGACGAGCCCGCATGGCTCATGGGCTGGCGTATCGATGACCGGTGGAAGGTGCCGGGGCACGATGCACCATATATCTGCTTGAGGTGCACCCGAGTCGCGCCAAGCCAGGAAGAGATGCATATATGATGTTGCCGCGATTGACGCTCCCCGGGGGCCGGGGTATAATCCACTAAGGGTCACGCTCGACCCGGCTCCATTCTACCCTGATTCCGGGAGGCCCTATGGGTGAACGAAAGATATGGCGGAACAGCCTTGTGTGGCTGGTTCTCGCGGTGGTCCTGCTTACCGTCTGGCTGACGCTCGTGCGCGGCGCAGGCAACAAGACCGAGGAGATCAGCATCTCCCAGGTTATCCAGGAGGTCAAGAGCGGGAAGATCGAGACGATCCGAACCCAGCAGGGCAGCGCCGATATAACGCTGGTATACGCGGACGAAAGCGAGAAGCGCTCGCGGCTCGACGGCAATGACCAGTCGATCACCGCATTGCTAGCCGCAAACGGCGAAGATCTCTCGGACGGCCGCCCGCGCATAGATGTCCGTCGTGCATCTTCGTGGGGTAACTGGATCGGCGCCTTCGGCTTCCTGCTCCCTACGCTGTTCCTTATCGGGATATTCGTGTTCATGATGCGCCAGGCGCAGGGCTCGAACAACCAGGCGCTCTCGTTCGGCAAGAGCCGCGCCCGGTTGTTCAGTGGTAACAAGCCGACGGTGCGCTTTGAAGACGTAGCTGGTGTACAGGAAGCGAAGGAGGAACTCGCCGAGGTGGTGGAGTTCCTGAAGTTCCCGGAGAAGTTCGCTTCGCTCGGCGCCCGCATTCCGCGTGGTGTCTTGCTGGTCGGCCCTCCGGGCACCGGTAAAACCCTCCTCAGCCGGGCGGTTGCTGGAGAGGCCGGGGTGCCATTCTTTAGCATCTCCGGCTCGGAGTTTGTCGAGATGTTCGTCGGAGTCGGCGCATCCCGCGTCCGTGACCTGTTTGACCAGGCGAAGCGCAATGCTCCATGTATTGTGTTTGTGGACGAGATAGATGCGGTCGGGCGGCAGCGTGGCGCCGGACTCGGCGGGAGCCACGACGAGCGGGAGCAGACCCTCAACCAGATCCTCGTGGAGATGGACGGCTTCGATACCAACACGAATGTGATCGTGATCGCGGCGACGAACCGGCCGGACGTGCTTGACCCCGCACTCCTGCGACCGGGACGCTTCGACCGGCAGGTCATCCTTGACCGACCTGACATTCAGGGACGCGAGCAGATTCTCAAGGTTCATACGAAGGGCAAGCCTATTGAGCGGGACGTTTCGCTGCATACGCTGGCGAAGGTGACTGCGGGCTTCTCTGGTGCTGATCTGGAGAACACCGTCAATGAGGGTGCGATCCTGGCCGCACGGCGTGGTCACAAGATGATCAGCACTGTGGACCTTGAGGACGCGATTGATCGGGTTGTCGCAGGGCCGGAGCGCAAGAGTCGCCTTATCACGGAGCGTGAAAAGTACGTCACAGCGTATCACGAGGCCGGACATGCCGTGACTGCCAGGATGCTCGCGAACGTTGATCCGTTGCACAAAATCACGATCGTAGCGCGCGGGATGATGGGCGGGTACACTCGTGTGCTGCCCACGGAAGACCGGCACCTGATGACGAAGAGCCAGTTTGAGGACAGCCTGGTGTTTGCCCTCGGTGGCCGGGTTGCGGAGCAGCTCGTCTTCGACGAGATCAGCACGGGCGCGCAGAACGACATTCAGCAGGTGACGAACATCGCTCGCAAGATGGTGACAGAGTACGGAATGAGCGAGAGCCTCGGACCGGTAGCGCTCGGTCACAAGGAGGAGTTGGTCTTCCTCGGCCGCGAGATCAGTGAGCAGCGTAACTACAGCGACGAGATTGCGGTGAAGATCGACCAGGAGATCCGCAAGCTGATCGATACCGCCTACCAGCGGGCGACAGATATTCTCACCGAGCACAAGGACAAGCTCATCGCGATGGCGAACCTGCTCGTTGAGAAAGAGACTATCACCGGTGCGGATGTCGAGGCCCTCTTCGACTCTCCGCGGCCCGAACCGCGCACGGTACCGATCCCTGGCCGCAGCGATGGTGCGACGATCAAGCCGCAGGAAGAGGACAAGCTGCACGGCCTGCCCGACCTTTCCGGCGGGCTAGCCCCGGCGTAGAACCGCAGCACACCTTTGGGGAGAGACGAAACAGTTCGTCTCTCCCCAATTTTGATTTTGGCATTGGAAGACGATGCAGCAATCAGGAGGATTATCCATGGCAAAGCGATCCAGGCACCGTAAGGAATCCCAGAATGGACAGCGCAGGAACGGGATACTGCGCTTGCTGATGTCCTTGCGGCTCTTCCGCTCGCAGATGAAGCGTAGCGGGAAGCTGGATGGTTTGGCGTATGGCGCTGCCCTGCTTTCCGCCGTACGCACGTATCGTGGGGCGAATGCGAAGCAGCGCAAGGCGGACGCACGCAAGAAGACTACACTGCGGGAGCTGTTGGGTGGCTGAGGGCTGCCTCTTCTGCCGCATTGTTGGGCGCGAGATTCCCGCCGAGGAGGTTTTTCGGACAGAGGACGTGCTTGTCTTCCGCGACATAAGTCCTGTAGCGCCGGTCCATATGCTCGTCATTCCGCTTGTGCATTATGACTCCTTGAGCCAGCTTGAGGATGGGGATCTCGCCGGGAAGCTGCTGCTCGCGGCAGCGGAAGCCGCACGGCGAGAGAACCTGCTGGAGTCCGGGTACCGTGTGGTGGTTAACACCGGGCGCGATGCCGGTCAGAGCGTCGGTCACATCCACGCACACGTGCTCGGTGGGAGGGTGCTGGACTGGCCACCCGGCTGAGTTCCGAGCACGTTTTCTTGACTTGTTTCGAGTAGCGCCCATATAATCGGGTGATTCGCACCTACACGCGGAGCAGCACGCTCTGCGCTATTCTGTGGGAGGAGGAGGTGATAGTACATGGCCGAAGTGGTCGTTGGTGACAACGAAAGCTTTGAGAGTGCGTTGCGCCGTTTCAATAAGAAGGTTCAGCAGGCGGGCATCCTCGCGGAGGCGCGCAGGCGCGAACATTACGAGAAGCCGAGCGTGAAGCGCAAGCGCAAGGAAGCTGCGCGGAAGCGCAAGAATGAGAGCAGGGGAGCACGGCGCACCGCGGCGTAGTTTCAGGAGTATCGAGTGAGCCTAACATCGAGGCTCGAGGCGGACCTGAAAGAGGCGATGCGCTCTCGAGATGAATTGCGGCGGGACACGATTCGCCTGCTGCTCTCCGCGCTTCGCAATCAGCAGATCGAGAACAGAGCTCCTCTGGAAAGCCAGCAGGAGCTTTCTGTTGTCCAGCGCGAGGCGAAACGCCGTCGGGAGAACGCGGAGGAATACGAGCGCGTCCAGCGGCCCGATATGGCCGACAAGGAGCGAGCGGAGTTGCGCATCATGGAGCGTTATCTACCGCAGCCAATGGATATCATGGAGGTTCGCGCCCACGTGCTCCGGGCCATCGATGTCACCGGTGCTTCGACGCAGAAGGAAATGGGCCGGGTGATGGCCGTCGTGTTGCCCGAGCTCAAGGGCCGGGCGGACGGTGCGGTTGTTAGCCAGATGGTGCGGGATGTTCTGCGCGAGCGCGAGACGACCACGTGAGTGCGGACCCGGTCCTGGCCAGCGCTGATACGGGGTTCGTCATTGACGTCTTACCCACGGACCCGTCTTTTGATCGTTTCGGAGCTTCGGTCACGCGATGCGTCGAGTTGGCACTACGGGCGGAGAATGCGCCGTTCGGTAGCCAGGTCGCCGTCGTGTTGTGTGATGATGCGGAGATTGCCGTCTACCATGAGCGATTCATGCGCATCACCGGACCAACCGACGTGATCTCTTGGCCTGCGGACGCCCCGCTCGGCGACGTCATGGTGTCGTGCGAAACGGCACGGCGGCAGGCCGCGGCGTACGGCAATTCATGGCAGCGGGAGGTATGCGTGCTCGCCGTCCACGGCACACTGCATCTGCTCGGGTGGGACGATCATAGCCCGACCGAGCGGCACGCGATGCAGGTGCGGGTTGATTCGATCGTGGATGGCTGTGGCGCGGTTACGCCGGACTAATATCGCTTCCGTCGAGCGCACATCTCGCATCATCCCCTTGCGTTCGCACCGTCCTGCTTCTGACGAACGATATTGTCGTGCCAGGCAATCTGCTGAGAGGTGCCGCCACAGGACAACGCGGCGCATTTGACTTCGTCTGGTTTCGGCTTGGCGGTTACAAGTAGTACCCAAACAGCTTGACACGCGCCGCGTGACATTCCGAACCCAGTGAGGGGTCCGTAACTGGTACCACGGATTCCTCGCACGCTCGGAATGACAGTTGCCCTGCCGTTCAGCCGGAGTCCGTATAATACGGAGATATCCAGGGGAGCTACGCCTATACCGGCGGGCAGGCACGGAGACCTGCCCCTACGTTGGTCTACCCCAAAGCCCGCGGCTGTACGGTTCCAGCAGACTACGCTCGGGAATCCTCTTCCGACCGCATGTCGGCGAAGGAAGGGAAGAATCGCAGGCGGAAATCGCCAATCGAGATCACCCGGTTGTCGAGATCTGCCGACGCCCTGGGCGGCGCCGGGTCATGCAAGCGGGTGAAGAGCGTGCCAAGCGGATTGCGTTTATCGCGGTGGATGGGGTCATCCCCAACGATCTGGAGCACTTGCGGCCAGCTCCCCCAGGCGGCGCGACGGTCTGGCTCCGGGCCGTCGACGAAATGTGCCAGGTAGCGCCCGAGCACGAAGACGTAGACCTTCTGGACGCGAAACCGCTTCGCGGCGTGCTCGTCGAAGCGGACCAGCAGGTCGTCCGGTCCATAGCGCTGCACCCATCCCAGGATGGCCGAGACCTGCCGGTTGGCATGGAGGAAGTTGTCTCGCTGCCGCTGTCGCTCCTCGACCGAGCGCGCGAAGGGGTCCTGCGCCTTCAGTTCGAAGATGCCGAGTGTGTCGGTCTTGCGGTCGAATATGAGCGCATCGAGGTCAGTGCGTGCCTCGCCGCTCCGCTTGAGTTCGACCCGTCCTGCGCTCAGAATAAATCGCCTGTCGCCGAAGAGGCGGTAGAGGTTCTGTCGGAAGACCCCCTCGCGCAGATGGGCGCTGTTGTGATACTCCTGGGTGTGTCGGTGGCGCAGCTCGCGTGTGAGGAAGATGAGTGGCTCGCCGAGCAGTCCGAGCGCTGACCAGACCACCCGTCCGTCGTCGAGACGGATCAACGGTGGTGCCGCGCGGCGCGGGATGGCGCTGTGGTACGCGACGTTGTCGCGATCGAGGATGAGGGGCTGGAGGGCACGTTCTATCGTCGCTGCCTCGGTGTCGAGCGCGTCGGACAACGCCGCGACTAGGCCACTTTCGCCCCTGGGGATAGGCGTGTGATCACTATCTTGTGTGGCAAGGTCGCGCTCACGGTATAGCCAGCCGATCAGCAGCGCCAGGATTTCGGTGTACTGCCTGAAGGTCACGCCTCCGATCGCCGCGTCTGCCGGGTAGCTGTGCTGGTGGGCGAAGCGTGCGACGTGGGTCTGGCCGAGTTGGTGATAGTAGCGATCGATGGTCGGGTCACTCACCAAACCATCGAACGAAGCCGTATGGGTAGCATCTTCCCGGCCCAGGAGTGCAAGAATCTGGTCACGCTTGGCGCGGACGGCAGTAAGGCGGGGCTCTGTTTGCCGCGTGAGGTACGCCGACCACCAGTCGAGGTCGGCTCGCTCACGCTCCTCGACCGAGAGGCGCCGACTCGTCGGCCATGCTACGAAGGTGCGAGGATCGCGCTGCTGCAGTTGCAGCTCGCCCGATGCACACTGCAATAGCACCTCGCCGGTGAGCGCCAACTGGTCGCAGTCGGTGAGGAATCTCTCCGCCCAGCCGGTGATCATGTCCCCGTCGGCGGAGATGTCGCCGTGCTCCTCGCCTTGCCGTTCCAGGCAGAGCCATAGAGCGAGTTTCCAACCCGGTCGTGCGGTCGGCGTGGGCTCGTCCGTGAATGCCTTCACATCCCCAAAGCGAAGGAGCGCGAGCAGCGCCGTTTCGCGACCCCGCGGTAGCGTCGCTGCCACTTCGTTCCTGAGCTCGGCTAACAGCTGATGGCAGCGCTCGATTGGCGTCATCGGCTCTGGTCCACGATACATCCCCGTGTGCCGGCCGTTGGCGACGTCGCCGTGGTAGTGATGGGTCTCTCAAAATCGACCGTGGATTCCGAGGGGCGTTCGGCACGCGGGATGACGAACGCACCGCGGTAGCCGACTCGTGCGGCAAGCGCAGTGACGGTAGGACGGCCGCTTTGGATGGAAAGGATACATCGTCGCAGCGTCGACCCTGGGCCTGACTTCCGGCCTGCGGCGTGCCGCCAGACCCGACCCGATAAGGGACCAGAAGTTGCTTGCACTTTGCGTCAGTCCGGGACCGTGGCCTGCAGGTGGCGTCGGAGTAGATCGAGCGCCGCGAAGGTTGCCCGATCCGCGAGCACGGGGGAGGACGGGGTCTGTACGCGCGTGGTTGCCACCTCTGCGTTGCTCGCAAGCAGGCTGACGTCGCATCCTACCATCGACACGTCGTTGCCTTCTTTCGCGGTCGCCGGCCCAACGCGCAGCAGCAGGTCCGTTGCCGGTGGCGCACCCTGTCCGATGACACCGCCGGCAAACTGCGTGCTGGTGGTAGAACGTAGCTCCATCGCGAGCAACCCGCCGGTCGCGTCTTCGACGGTCGAAACGGTAAGTCCCGAACTACGCAGCAACGTACCGATCTCCTCCGTCAACGTGCCGCCGCCGGAGTTCCAGACCGCGTCCCCCAGCAGCGCGCGAACCTGTGCTGCAGTCGCGGCGATCGTTGCTCGAACCTCTTCGAGATCTGGTCCCGAAGCGCGCAGTACGACGTGGACCCCGTCTCGCTTCGCGTATGTACCGACCGCCGGCCGCGTCTGCTCCCACAGGTTCCCTAGCTTCTCGGCCACGGTTGACTCGCCGAGGCCAAAGGTCTTGATGGTTTCCGACGCGGTGTAGGTCCCGGAGAGCCCGATGAGCCGGGGCAGCAACTCCTCCTGCCAGATGGTCTTCATCTCATGTGGCACGCCCGGCAGCAGGATGAAGCGCGTGCCCTGACTCTCCACCCACCAGCCCGGCGCGGTGCCGGACCGATTGGTTATCGCCTCCGCGCTGGGGATGAGCATTGCCTGCTTTAGGTTGCGTTCGGGCATAGCGGCTCCGCGGCGGATGAAGTAGGAGCGTAGCCGTGTTTCCAAGTCGGGCACAACGCGCATCTCCTCTCCCAACAGCGTCGCCAGGGCCTCGCGTGAGAGGTCATCAGGTGTTGGACCGATGCCGCCGGTGCATACAACGAGTCGTGCGTGCGCGCGTGCTGAGGCAAGGGCATCGCGGATGTCGCCCAGATCATCTCCTACCTGCGTCACGCGCCGCAGATTAATACCAAGCGTGACGAACTGCTGTGCGAGGAACGTCGCGTTTGTGTCCGTGATCTCGCCCGCGAGGATCTCAGAGCCAATAGAGAGTACCTCTCCATTCATCGTCCGTTCACCTCCCGCCAGCGTTGCTGTGTCAGGTCCATGTCGTAGTGCAACACGCTTATTGAGCCTGGCCCTGCACGAAAAAACGGGCGGAGCGGTTCCATGGCGGGATCGTCGAAGACGCCGGGCATGAAGATGGAGGGGTAGGTGTTCCAGTGCTGCCCTACGCGAACCCATCCGAGTTTCTCGTATACGCGACGCGCCCGGTCGTTGTACGCCGCGACATCGAGCTTCAAGGTGTCCTGCTGGAGGTCGTCGAAAAAGTAGCCGTTGAAGGCTCTTAGCGCGTCGGTGCCGAGTCCCTGGTCGAGCCGGTCGCTGCGTAGGTCCACGCCCAAAACCCCGCTCTTGCGTACGGAGTCGATATGTCGGAGGAAGAGACGGCCAACGAGGTGTCCGTCTGCGTCCTGGATCGCGTACATGGCGTGATCCGGCCGCGCCGCGCGCTCCGCGTACCACAGGTCACGATCGCGCGGCTTGAGATGGGGGGAGTTATAGTCCTGGAAAAGTGGGTCTCTATGACGGGGCCACGACACCCATTCATCGACATCGGCACGGGTAAAGCGGCGGATCGCGGTACGCTCGCCGCGGGCGAGCAGTTGATTGACAAGCTCCATGTGGCTCCAGTTCTGTGGATGCGTCTGGTCCCGTTCTGACATGCCTGGGGGGCACGCGTCGCGTAGCCATTGCTGGCTTGACGCTGTAAGTGGGACTAGTGTACTATACTGTCACAAACGCACGGGCCGCTAGCTCAATTGGCAGAGCAACTGACTCTTAATCAGTGGGTTGGGGGTTCGATTCCCTCGCGGCTCACCAGGTAAAAGCCCCGTAACTGCTAGGGTTATGGGGCTGCTTTGTGTCTGCAACTGAGCGCGACTTGGGCGTTTGACACCACACAGTTAGTGTCGCCCCGTCTGGAGCAACCGTTCTCGGATGTTTTGGCGGTGCGGCCACGCGCCGCTTGCACCCGAGGCTTCTGCTGCTACCATGCGGTGCAGTGCGGGCGAAAACAGCTCACTCCGACATGTAAAGTCGCTCAGTCTGAATCGGCGACATGTCATGGTGTGGCACCAGACGGGTGAGAAGCGGGCGATGGACGAAAGCGCTTCGGTTGATAGGGCGACGGCGAGCCTATGGCGCAACGGCTCGTTTGTGCGGCTCTGGTTTGCGCAGGTGATATCGAACGCCGGCTCACAGATCACCAACCTCGCGCTCCCGCTAACCGCCGTGCTCACACTGAGCGCGACCCCGGCGCAGATGGGGCTGCTAGGCGTCGCCGGTTCGCTCCCAAACCTATTCTTCGGTCTCCTCGCCGGCGTGTGGGTGGACAGGATGCGGCGGCGACCGATCCTGATTGGGGCGGACTTCGGCCGTGCGCTGCTGCTCGGTACGATCCCGCTGGCGGCACTCCTGGGGTCCCTGACGTTCGCGCACCTGTACGTGGTTGCCTTTGCCTCGGCGTCGCTGGGGCTCTTCTTCACGATTGCCTCGGTGGCGGTGCTGCCATCGGTCGTGCGGAAGGACCAGCTGGTCGAGGCGAACAGCAGGCTCGCTGCCAGCGACTCGGTGCTCGCGATCGCGGGGCCGAGCGCCGCCGGTGCACTGGTACAGGTCCTGAGCGCTCCCAAGGCGATCTTCGTGGATGCTGTGTCATACGTGCTGTCGGCGCTATCGCTCCGGGGTGTAGGCGTCAACGAGGAGTCGCCGAACCGGGAGCAGCGGCGGAGTCTTCGGATTGAGATTGGCGAGGGGGTGCGCGAGCTGGTGCGGACGCCGGTCCTGCGAGCGCTGACCGTGGCTGCGACTGTGGGGGTATTCGGTGCGGCGGTCCAGACTACTGTGCTGTTGCTCTTCTTCACCCGAGAGCTCGACATTCCACCGACTACCATCGGCCTTGTGTACGCCGTCGCAGGCGTCGGCGGTCTACTGGGTGCCATCGTGGCCGGCCGCGTCGCGCGCCGTATTGGTACTGGACCGTCGGTTATCCTCGGCCAAGCTCTGTGGGCGATCAGCGCCCTTGTCGTTCCTCTCGCGGGTATAGTTGGACCCGCACTCGCGCCCATTATTGCCGCGCAGGTAATCACGGGCGTCGGTGGGCCTATCTGGTCGGTGAACCAGATGAGCCTGCGCCAGCACCTGACGCCGACCCGCCTGCTGGGCAGGGTGACGGCCGCCCGGCGCTTCCTGCTGTTCGGCGCGGCGCCGCTGGGGTCGGTGCTCGGGGGCTTCCTCGGAAGTACGATCGGCTTGCGGGCGACGCTGCTCGTTGGTGCCATCGGCGTCGCCGCGGGGTTCGTGCTCCTCTTCTTCTCTCCGGTGCGCAGTGTCCGCAACCCGTCCGAGGCGGCCCCGAGCGCATAGATCAGAGCGCGCCTGGAGGTAACTGGTAACTGCCTGGGAGCGAGTCGGCGACTTGGAGTTTGGTGCAACTCCCACTTGTGTTCACCTAGCGGCGACAGACCGGATAGTACGGACGATGGCTAGGCAATCGTCGAGGTGCGCCACTGAAGACGGATTGTTCCCGCGCGCGGATTTTCCCTAGCAAGCTCTCCATGTGGGCAGCAGCCGCGGCGCCCTCTCCTGGCCGGACATGGCGGTACGTGTTGGCGGTGAGCGTGATGCTGGCGTGACCGAGTACGCGCAAGACCTCGTGTAACGGCCTACCAGTGAGCATTATACTCGCCGCCATGTGTCGCAGGTCATGGAAGCGGATCTCCGGCAGTCCGGACCTCAGCAGCAGCGCCTTATAGTCTCGCGTCACCCTGCGGTAGCCGAGAGGCCGGCCGATGTAGATGAAGAAGACGAGTCCGTGAGCCTCCCACAAAGGGCCTTGAATCAGCCGGACCTCAAGCTGACGCGTTGACACTGCGCATTTACCCCTGCTATCGCACTGCGCGAGGTGTGCTAGACTAGCGGTGGCGCCGGTGTTTTCGTGTCGAGGTCTCGGAGCAGGCCCGCGGGTGTGTTTCGCTTTCTTTTCCCGTGATGCCGGCGCCACATCCCAAGCCCAAGCGCCTTGGCGAGACATTGGGCGGTAGGAGGGGATCGATGGGGTCCGATGGCGAAAGTCTGGGTTGCTACGGAATGGTGATGGGCGTCTTCACCGCGGTCCTGTTCTCGATGCCGGTGATTGCCGCCTACTCGACCGGACTGCCGTGGCTGTTCGCCGTAACGGTGCTGGTCGTGGCGGCGGGCCAGGTAGCCATCGTGTCCTCGCGAACGGGTGCTGAGCGGGTCATCTTCCAGATGGCGCTCCTTGCGCAGGTCCTTACTGCGGCGTCGATGGTCAGGGATTGGCTAGGGGCTTAGCTTCTGGTCCGGGTTGCCGATCCATTTCGTTGCCATTGCCCTGGCTTACGTGCTGGCGGTATGGTTGCCTACCCGTATCGCGCCTCATTCCAGATGGACTACGGCGCCTCTGATCGTGACTGCGGGCTGATGCGGTATGGGCCACATCAGTAAGGGTGGTCGTTGATCGGATGGCTACTCAGTTGATATTCAATCCACGGTGCGGGACGTGTCGCCTGACGGTGAGTGCGAAGCGTGAATCTTCGCCAATTGTCTGCCCGGAGCCAACCGCTATCGCTCCTTCTGGGAGATGATGCAGACCGAGCACGACACCTTCGTGTCTATTCGCGACCACCAGTAGACCATCCTGGTGCGCAGGTAAGCTCGTGCGTCACGACGGGCATTGTGTCAGTGTGACAGACGCACATGTGCGGTACACGTTGGTAGCCGCAACCCTCGTGTGCCATCTCGTCTATGGCAGGGTACCGCTTTGATATGGATATATCAACGTAATAACAGATCGCCAAGATGCGATCGATCGAAGGAAGGCATCATGCCACATACGATGGCCTGATAGCGCCGGTTCGGTCGGCGCTCCTATCCGGTCCCCGAACATAGAGCGAGAGCAACGTCGACCAGTGCCCCGGCGCGATGTCACCTGGCTGCACCGACCGCAACACTAGCGACAGAACGAAGGAGCAGGATATGACCGCTGATTCAGCAGCTACCTCACCGAGTGCAGACGCATCGCCCCCACGCCGTCGCCGGGCAATGCGACGGGTGCAGGTCACGCGTATTGAGCGGCTTTCCCCGCGCACGGTGTGCGTGACCTTCACCGGTGACGACCTGGGCGCATTCGCCTGGAACGGACCCGCCGCCCACATCAAGCTGATCTTCCCTGAGGCTGGCCAGGCTGAGCCACCCATCCCGCAGCGCGATGGACCGCGACCGACGCGCATACGGACCTACACACCACGCAGATTCGATCCTACGGTCCCCGAGCTCGATGTCGAGTTTGCGCTGCACGGCGACGGTCCCGCTTCGAACTGGGCTGCGCAAGCGGAAGTCGGACAAGTGCTGGTATTGGGTGGCCCCGGCCCAAACTACCAGATCGATCCCGACGCCGACTGGTTCTTGCTGGTTGGCGACGACGCGGCGCTGCCCGCGATCGAGACGATCCTGGAGGAACTGCCGGCCGACGCGCGGGTGCGCGCGCTGCTGGAGGTCGTCGACGAACACGAAGAGCGGCCGCTGGCTACTGCCGCGCAGGTCGACATCACCTGGCTGCACCGCGATGCCCGTCCGGAGCGAGCAGACGCGGCATTGGAAGCGGCGGTCCGTGCGATCGAACTCCCTGCCGGCAATGGGCGCATCTATGTGGGCTGCGAGGCAGCAGCCATGCGACGTATCCGCGCGCATCTGCTTCAGGATCGTGGCCTCGATCCCGCGATGATGGTTACCCGTGGCTACTGGAAGCTGGGGGCGGTCGACTACACCGACCACGACTACGGCACGGACGGCGACGACTAGTGCAGACGAGCCCAGTCGTGGCCATCGTGCCCGCCACGTACCGCGGCCCCATAGCTTGAGGCGTCTCACGCGGGCTGAGAGCCAGCCAGCGAACGCGAGCTCCACGACCCGTCGGACGTTGCCGGGGCGCACCGCATAGTCCCTCTCTCTGTTCAACTCTTAGGCGTTGTGCCTTACGGCGACGCCCTCATGTTCGCGTGACCGTATCGTGGTACGATGGACCCTCATTGTGCTGTGGGCTGCGGACGCCAACACACTGTATTGCGCGAGCCCCATCAACGCCCGAGGGCCGATGGCGGCCTAACTCGATGGATCGCTGGTTGAGGCACGCTTGACAAAGACGGTGCAATGACGCCCGCAGCGCCTCACGTGGGATTGCTGGAGGTACGTTTGATGACAATGACCGCGGGCGGTGGGAGAGGGACAGATGACGGGCTGCTGGTCTACGTTGGCACGTATACAGGAGCACCCCAGGGACAGGCCGAGGGCGTGTACGTTTGCCGCGTGGAGCCCCAGTCGGGCGCCCTCACCATCCTGCATACTGTGTCGGGAGTTGCCAATCCCTCCTATCTGGCGCTTGGGCCGGACGGACGCAACCTCTATGCAGTGAGTGAGGTGGATGACGGTAAGGTGGTCGCCTTTTCGCGCGACGCCGCCACCGGACAGTTGACGCTGATCAACGAGCAGAGCAGCCACGGGGCTGCGCCCTGTCACCTGAGCGTCGAGCAGGGACACATTCTGGTCGCAAACTACACGAGCGGCGGTGTTGCGGTCCTTCCCGATACAACCGGACGGGAGCCTCGGTGCTGCGTCTTCGGTCATCCAGTACGAGGGCGCGCTGGCTCATCCGCGGCAGGAGGGCCCGCATGCACACATGATCGTCCCCGACCCGAACGGGCAGCGTGTGCTGGCCGTCGACCTCGGCCTCGATCGCATAATGGCCTACCATCTGGATGCGGCGTCCGGCGAGCTGATCCCAAACGATCCGGCCATCACATACCAGTCGCCGCAAGCGGGAGCCGGGCCGCGCCAGATCGCATTCGCGCCGGACGGACGCCATGCATTCGTGCTCAACGAGCTTGACTCGACGCTGACCGTCTGCGCGTACGACCCTGAGCGAGGGGTGCTGCGTCCGCTCGAGACACTCACGACCATTCCGGGAGACTTCACAGGCGAGAACGCGTGCGCGCACATAGCGGTGGCACCATCGGGGCGCTTCGTATACGCATCGAACCGAGGACACGACAGCATCGCGATCTTCGCACTCGATGCGTCAACCGGTCGACTGACCGTGGTTGGGCACGAGTCGACAGGCGGGCAAACCCCACGCGCGTTTGCGATCGAGCACACAGGCAATTGGCTGCTTGCAGCCAACCAGCACTCAGACTCAATCGTCAGCTTCCGCGTGGATGCATCGAGTGGCCTGCTCGCGCGCAGCGGCGAGGAATCACAAATTCCTGCACCGGTCTGTGTGGTGTTCGCCGATACTCCAACTCGGGCCTTATAGGCAGTAGTAGGGAGGCGCCAGTCGCGTGAAGATCGAAGCCGTCGACTTCTTCTACCTGTCCATGCCCGAAGTTCTAGACATCGGCGATGGGAGTCAGGATCTCCTGCTCGTCCGGCTGGAGGGTCGGGGGCGACTGGGATGGGGCGAGTGCGAAGCGTCACCGCTGACCTCCATCGCCAGCCTCGTCTGTCCCATGTCCCACAGTGCGTGCAAGCCGGTCCGCGCATCCGTCCTCGGGCAGCGGCTGGAAGACGCGGCGGATATCGCGCGGATCACCGACCTGGTGCGCGAGAACAGTCAGGACCTGTTGCAGGCCGACCATACCCTGTCTGGCATTGAGATCGCCATGTGGGACCTGCTTGGCCGGGTACGCGATGCGCCGGTCTACGAGTTGCTCGGCTATCGCCGGGCGTATCCGAAGATGCCGTATGCCTCGCAGCTCTTCGGCTCCTCCGCGCACGAGACGTTGCTGAAAGCCCGTTCTGTTCGCGAAAAAGGCTACCGGGCAGCCAAGTTCGGCTGGGGTCCATTCGGCCAAGGCAGCGTCGAGGAGGACGCGGAGCAGGTCGCTGCCGCGCGGGAGGGTCTTGGTAAGGACGCTACCTTGCTGATCGACGCCGGGACGGTCTGGAAGGAAGACGCAGACGCTGCGAGCGCGCGACTACCCATACTTCAGGACTATGCGGTGACCTGGTTGGAGGAGCCGTTCATCTCCGGCGCCCATGCCGCGTATCGGCGGCTTGCCTCTCAGAGTGGGCTCGTGAAGCTGGCGGGTGGCGAGGGCAGCCACCATCCGCACATAGCGGAGCACATGATCGATCACGCTGGGCTTCGCTACATTCAGATCGATGCCGGGCGCATCGGTGGGATTGGTTCCGCGAAGCGCGTCGCAGACTACGCGCGGGAGCGCGGCGTCACGTACGTCAACCATACCTTTACCTCGCATTTGGCGCTCAGTGCGTCGCTTCAGCCATATGCCGGACTGGAAGACGACGTCCTCTGCGAGTACCCGGTTGAGCCGTCCCCCTGGCAGTAGAGGTCACCACGGAGCATCTCTGGCCGGGTGAGGATGGTCTCATCCGGGTCCCGGATGCGCCGGGCCTTGGCGTGACACCGGACCTCGCCGAAGCGGCTCGGTACCTGATAGAGGTAGAGATCCGCGTTGGCGGGAAGATCCTTTACTCAACGGCCGGATCTCGGTGTGCGCGTGTAGAGTCGGTGGCGTTAGGATGGAAAGCCGACGAAGGGAGATGAGTGATGCGAGTGTTGATCACAGGGGCGGACGGATTGTTGGGCCGGGCCGTCCTGAACAAGATTCCAGCGGACGCGTCCGTCGTCGCGTTCGACGGCCAATTCGCAACGATTCCAGCGGCGGCCGAGGAGTTATCATCGACGCTGCGGGCCGTCCTGACCGCGATTCCAGCCGAAACTCAATCAGAACCCGGCGCACCTGCGATTCCAGCGGGGCGTCCGTCGTCGCGTTCGACACGCGCTTCACGTCGCCGCCGCCGCACGTCCGGGCGGTGGAGGGCGACGTGCGCGACCCGGAAGTGGTCGGATCGGCGCTCGATGGAGTCGATACCATCCTCCACCTCGCACCGTTGACGGTCTCTTCCGGCGATGAGGGCACCGCGCTCGACGAGGTGAGCCGAGGACGTACGCACTGACTACAACGGCGCTGGACGCGGGGGTGCGACGCTTTGTTTTCGGGAGCAGCCTGGCTCTGTTCGACCGATTGCCCGCGAGTTGGGAAGTCAGCGAGCGCGGCGTGCCGGCTGGTTGCCGGCCACGTGGCGACCCCGTCCGGAACCACGGATCGAGCATCTGCGGCCCTGGCTAGCCGAGCTCTCTGCACGGGAGGCAATGCGGGACGCTGATGTAAGCGCCATTTGCCTGCGCTTCGGATGGCTGGTGGACGACGCGACTACCGCGTCCACCCCCTATGACGGGCGCTGGGTCCAACCCTCGATAGTAGGCTAACTGCCACCTGGAAGACGCGGTTGCGGGCATACGCCGGTCGCTGGAGCTTGATCTTTCGGGATGGTCGGTCTTCCATATCACGGCGCCGGGGTCGCATGCCAAGGTGCGGCTGGCCGCTGCGGGGCGCGAGCCTTTCGGGTATCAGCCGAAGGCATGATTTCGCCCCTCTCCGAAACGGCCTTCCACCACAGGAACAGGGAACCGGCATCAGCATGGACGCGGCACTCGGCCCGGTCGAGCCGATTTCGTCACGGCGGCAATTCGCAACGTTGTGATCTTCGGTGCCGGGGGCCCCTGGCTGCAGCGGCGGCCGAGGAGTTATCATCGACGTATGTGCTGCGGCTGACGGATCTTGAGCCGATCGAGGAGATCGCCGCTGCCGGACCGAAACTCAATCAGAACCCCGGCGCACCTGTGACTGTACCGCTCGGCGCGCCGCATGAGTCTCGTGTGGTGGATGTGACGAATCTCGAGCAGGTGATGGCCGCGTGCGAGGGGATGGATGCCATCATCAATTGTACCGTTATCCGGCATTTACTATCGGGAGCGTTTCGCGTGAACACGGTCGGCGCGTACAACGTCGTCCGCGCCGCGGTCGTCCATGGCATCCGGCGAATCGTGCACACCGGGCCGCAACTGGCAGCCCTCCACGGCGGCGTCGACTACTCGACCGACTACGACGTTCCCGCCGATGCGCCACCGCGCCCTGGGCGCCACCTGTATGGCCACAGCAAGTACCTCGGTCAGGAGATCTGCCGGGTGTTCGCCGACTACTACGATCTGGAGATCCCTGCGCTGTTGTTCTGCGAGTTCATCGCGCCAGAGACGGGTCAACCCCTGCCGCTGAACCCCTTCGCCGTGTCGTGGCAAGACGCAGCGCGGGCGATCCGTTGCGCCCTTGAGATGCCACGCCTGCCCGAGCCATTCGAGGTGCTGAACGTGAACGCCGACCTGCCGCACGGAGTGTTCACGAACCGGAAAGCGAAAGAAATTCTCGGATGGCAGCCACAGCTGTTCCACGTGCGGGGTCCGAGTCTGCGGCACATGTGGAGCCGGGATTAGCCGGGTTGCAGGTGCACTCGTGCTCACCGTCGTACCAACAAGCGGGAGGCGGCGTCAGGAGTCACTGATGAGAATCGAGGGCATCTGCGCGCACGCTGGAGTTGTCAGCAAGGGCCCGATTTATGGCGGGCTGCTGTTGGTGCTGGGTGCGGCCTGCCAGGAGTGGCGGAGCAGTCGGAGCCAGTTGCCGTGCAGGATCGACCGGATGTCCGCCTCGCCGTAACCCCGTTCCTTCAGCAGCCCCTGTACCTTTGGCAGATCGGCGATGGTGTCCAGGTCGCGTGGCGACTGCTCCTGCCCGAAACCGCCATCCAGGTCGGTGCCGAGCGCGGCGTGCCGGCTGTTGCCGGCCAGTTGGCACACATGGTCAATGTGATCAATGACAGTGCTGAACCTGACCTGCTCGTTCGTCGTGATACCCAGGACCCAGCCCGGTTGCAGCATCCACCCGTCGAACGCCGCACCGTTGCAGCATCCAGAACTACTCGTCGAACGCCGGCAGGAAGGCGAGATCACCCCGTCGCGCGCCACGATCGCACGGATCTGCTCGTCGCTGAACTGTCGCTGGTGCGGGACCAGCGTCCGGCAGTTGTTGTGGCTGGCGAGCACAGTGCCACCGTAACTGCTCCAGCGCCTGCCAGAGATCGCCATCCTGGACGCGGACAAGGAGGGCTTCCTCCGGTCTGATCGCTCGCTGATCCAGATGATCGGGCGAGCGGCGCGGCATCTCGACGGTGCGGTGATCATGTACGCCGACACTGTGACCGGCTCGATGCAGAAGGCGATCGACGAGACGTACCGGCGCCGCAGTATCCAGATGGAATACAACGAGAAGCACGGCATCGAGCCCGCGTCGATCGTCAAGCAGGTGCGTGACCTCACGGAGCGCGTGCGTGCGGTAGCCGAGGCCAAGCCGGAGTATACGCCGGGAACCGCGCCCACCTTGAGCAAGGAGGACGTGTTCCGCCTCATCAAAGACCTCGAGTCACAGATGAAGCAGGCGGCGAAGTCGATGGAGTTCGAGAAGGCGGCCCTGCTGCGTGACCAGATCGGGGAACTGCGCAAGACGACCGTATAGGAGTTCTGTGCCGCAGCCTACCTGGGTATAACAGCGCTGGTACGGCGGCCCCTTAGCCCCCACATATCTGGGTGACGCCGATAGCTCCAGTGGCTCACCAGACCGATCGCCAGAATGAACGTACCCATCAGGCCGATGGTCTCCAGAATGCCGACGCGGTCCGCCGCGCTGCCGGCGATGACGATGGGGAAGAAGGATGCCGCGTTCGATACCATGAAGTACATGGCTAACACGCGCCCACGGATCGCATCGGTCGAGTTCTCCTGCAACACCGTCTGCCCGGGAATGGCTATAAACGCCGCGGAAAACCCGAATGTCATGCTTAGAATGACCGCGAGGGTGGTGAGCGTGGCGAGCGAAATGGATGTGCCGAGAGCCTCACCGAGCGCAGAGACGGTTGGCTCGAGCAGTGCAAGCCCCAAAATCGCTACGCCGACCCCGACAACGCCTCCATGTATCATCGGATGTCGGTTGTCGAGGCGGGCGAAGCGCTGCACCGCAACCGCACCCAGGAGTGCGCAGATTCCGGCGGGCGCGAGCAGGATTCCCAGGTCCTCCGCCCGGATTTTGATGATGCGCGAGACGAACGCAGGCCCGAGGGTGCCGATCATCATGAAGACGGCGTTGGCGATCGCGAGGTGGAAGATCGTGATCAACATGTGGCGCCGTGCAGTGATGTAACTCCACCCTTCGATAAGCTCGGCCCAGATACGCTCGACGGTACTGCCCTCGTCGGACTCGGCCCTCATGGGCGGGACGGGGATCAGCCGGAGTACAACGGAGGCAGCGACGTTCACCACGAACACGATTATGAATACGTCACGCAGGCCGAACGTGCGCACCAGAATCCAGCCGACGACGGTGAAGCCGAGAAACTGGGCCGCCATATTTGTCATGTTGTACAAAGAGTTCGCCGCGATGAGCTGTGACGGACCGATGATCTTAGGGATCACCGCCCCTTGGGCGGGGGCGAACACCTGTGCCGATGTCGCATACAGGAAACTGGCGGCATATACCCACACCATCTCGGCGGGCTTGTCCACGAAGATATAGGTTATTACCGCCGCCCCGCGGATCGCATTACTCCACACCATGACCTTGCGTTTGTCCCACCGATCAACGAGCACGCCGGACAGCGTGCCGAACAGGACGGAAGGGAGGCTGAAAGAGAGGACGATGAACGCCACGGCGGCACTGCTACCAGTAACTTGCTGGGCGAGGACCAGGAGGGAGAAGCTTATGACGTACTGGGCGGTCTGTGTGACTGTCTGTACTGCCCACAGGGCGAGGAAGGCGCGATTCGTCAGTGGGTGGGACGGACGGGTGCGACTTGGCAGATCAGGAGCGACCGTGCTCACGGCGTCTCGTCGTCCGGCGGCGCCGGCTCTCGGCTCTTTATCCTCCGCTCCAACTCGCTGCGCGCGATAAGCACGCGCCTGCCACAACCCTGGCAAACGATGCCGATGTCCGCGCCGAGCCGGACGACCGTCCAGACCACACTGCCGCAAGGGTGGGCTTTGCGGAGCCGCAGCACATCTCCAAGAGCGAACTCGACCAATGCCATCTCCCACCTCTATTCGCGCGCGATTGTACCAGAGGCGCGGGCCGGGCACATCATGACGGCTGGTGCTCGGCCGATGCAGACTGCAAGATGCGCCGATGCACGTTTAGTGCATCGCGAGCGTGAAGCGCACGTTCCCTGATTGTCACGTCGTGGCCATACAGGATCGCGCGGGAACTGTTGACGATCACGGGACCGCTCTCGGCGGCCACAGCGGCAGCCCGAGCATCCCCGCCCTGTGTTCCAAGCCCAGGGATAAGCAGGGGGAGCACCGGTGCAAGCCTACGCACCGCGTCCAGCTCCGCCGGCGATGTCGCACCCACGACGACACCAACGTCGGCCCGTGCAGGAAGGTCGAGGAGCATTTGCAGGATATGCTCGTACAGCGGTCTGCCATCTCCTTCGCCTATGCGAAGATCCTGGACGGTGCCGGCGCCGGGGTTGGAGGTTCGGCACAAAACCCAGACGCCCTTGCCGTCCCGTTCCAGGTATGGTACGAGCGAGTCTGGCCCCATATACGGGTTAACCGTTACGGAATCGAATCCGAAGGCGTCGAACATCGCGCGAGCGTATGCCCGTGCGGTGTTTGGCACGTCGCCGCGCTTCGCATCGCCAATCGTCGGGATGTGCCCGGGAATCAAGGCCAGCGTGCGCTCAAGGGCGTTCAGGCCTTCGCTACCCATGGCCTCGTAAAAGGCGAGGTTTGGTTTGTATGCGCACACGAGATCGCTCGTCGCCTCGATGACCGAGCGGTTGAACTCGACGATGCCCGAGGTATTACGCGCGTAGCCGGACGGAAGGAGATCGAGGTCGGGGTCCAGGCCGATGCAGAGCAGGCTGTTGTTTGCCTGTGTGCACGCCGCGAGTTTCCGCAGAAACGCCCCCAACGCCTGTCTCCTCTTATATCTCGACTTACCTACGCCTCTGCTAGAATGCTAGCACAGTGCGCCGCTGAACGATCACTCGGAGCCTCCCTATTGTCATCGCAGCAAGGCTCGCACGCAAGCGAGCCTCAGCCAATTACGAAGCAGGTCGCGGCCACCATTCGCCTGCCGTGGACCAGCCTGCTCTCCCGTGATGAGTTGAGCCAGCATGTGGGCCGCTATCCGCGGATGAGCTGGTACATACCCGGGGCACAGAGCTACCTGGTGGCCGGGCCGTGGCGGAACCGTGCTGACATCGCTGAGGTGCTCGAGACGCGCGGCGAGCGGCACCGATCGGTGCTTTGGCGGTGCCTGCTGGAAGATCGCGCCGAGGGATACGGTGCGGTGCTTGTCGACGCGGCAGAATACCGGTCGGCGACCGGGTTCTATCGGGATGTGGGCGTCGAGATGCTGGAGGAAGTTCTCGTTCTGCGTACCAGCGCGCTCCCAGGTCCGCCGGTCGAGCAGACCGTGGAGATGCAGCCGATGCGTAACCGCGGGATCGATGAGCTGATGCGGGTGGACCGCGATGCGTTCCCGTGGCTGTGGTGGAACTCCCGAGAGGAGTTTGAGGAATATCTGGATACCCCGGGCGTCACGATGTGGGTTGCCATGCGAAACGAGGAGATGCTCGGGTACGTGGGCATCACGCAGCTACGAGAGTGGGGCCACATTGACCGTCTGGCGGTACGGCCGCAGTTTCAGGGGAACGGCTACGGAACGCAATTGCTCGCGTGGGCTTTGCAACGACTTGCCGATTCGGGTGCCCGGTATGCACAGCTCAGCACGCAGGAATCGAACGAGCGGTCGCAAGGACTCTACCAGCGGTTCGGCTTTCGTCCAACACGCGGCTCGTACAAGCTGTACGGTCTTGTCCTGAACGATGAGGCTACTAGCGGCGGCGGAACCAGCGTCTGAGGTTGTACGTGGACTCAGTCATCCGAGCCTTGATGTCGTCCCACGACTCACGCTCCGGCTCGACCGACCGTCCGCGCCAGGTCTTCTGATCAAAGGGGGAGCGCCGTCCGCCTCCGAGCAGTCCAACAACGATCGCCCCTAAGAAAAGTATGACGCCGAGTATCTTCAACCAACCGTCCAGGACCGCCGACAACGGTAGAAGCCATGCGAGCACCACGAGCCCGAAGCCGGCGAGCATGAGCTGGCCCGAGTTCGGCACGCTTCGTACAAGGGTCTGGCCAATGGCGGCAAGCACGGGTGTGCGCCGGCGGCGTGGAAGCTGAGGCGGGCGGTCTCTCCGGAGGGGACGAGGCGGGGCATTGCCCTCTTCCGTCTCTAACCTTTCCAGCAGCTCTTCTATCTCGCGTTCATACTTTTGCATATCTCTCTCCGACGAATCCGTGGAGCGCAATAAGGCGCGAGGGACGTCTGCCGCGTGAGGCGAGCCTGGCGCTTCCGCCTGTGTGTGTGATTTATAGAACAGCCCACTGGTTAAGTCAAGCATCCGGAATCGCGCGGTGTCTGCACCGAATGTGAGAACATCGAATGCCGCCTGTCGCAACGCTCGTACCTTACGTTCAAAGGTCCTGCAGGTCGCACGCACCGTACAGTACAACGCTGTTATACGAAATCCGTTTGAACCGTGGGGCGCGTCATCCCGAGCCGAAGTGAGGGATCCGTAGCCCGTACCATGGATTCCTCGCAAGCTGGGAATGACAGATGCCCTGCTATTCTCTCGGAGTCCGTATTACCAACTTCGGTACACCCGGTTGCGGGTCCGCAGAGTCCGACTGGCTGCCGGAAGTCCAGCCAGGATGCCGGACGCGACGCTGATCTTAGGGGAACAATTAGCCCGTGCTAAGGGCACGGGCGAGCGTCGCGCCCGACGACCGTTCCCGCGGTGCAAACGCGGGCTCTAGCCTGGTCGTCCGGAGTGCGTGGGTTGCCTGCTCAAGCCCCCACCTCTACGTGTTCCTGCCGATTCCTATGCGCGCGTCTTCATCACCAACATCGACCGTTTCGGTGTGCGGACAGGCGGTAGGATCGCCGGACTCCAGCCGATCTGCGAGCGTTTCAGCACGCGTGTATTCATCGAAATTGGTGAGCGCGGTACGCAGATCCTCGCTGCCCTCGTACACGACCTCGATCCGATCGTCGATGTTAAGTCCCGCCTGCTTGCGCAGGTTTTGCACCTGCCGCACGAAGTCGCGCACGAGGCCCTCGAAGTAGAGTTCGGGCGTGATCTCCGTGTCCAGGGCAACGACGTAGCCTGCCTCACTGGTGCTCGCGAGCCCCGGTCGCTCGCGTTCCTCGATGAGGAGTTCCTCGGGCGCGAGCGAGAGCGTGTGCCCATCCACCGTGAGTTCCACGGGTTCTCCAGCGAGAGCACGCCTGGCGATTTCTCTCGCGTCCGCCTCCAGCAGTGCGGCGCGGATCCGCAGCAGTTGCTTTCCGTACTTCGGACCGAGGACCGGCAGTTTTGGCAGCACCGTATACTCCACCAGATCGCCAGCGCTCGATACGACCTCGAGTTCTTTGACGTTCAGCTCGTCGAGCACTTGGGCTCGGAACTCACGCACCGCGTCGCCCAGTTCGGCCGTTGGGGTCTTCACGAGCACGCGGGCGAGCGGCTGTCGCACCTTGAGGTTCGAGGCGTTCCGCGCCGCCCGGCCTAACTCGACCGTGCGGATCACCGCGTCCATAGCGGCTTCCAGCGGAGCGTCAACAAGCGATGGGTCGCACTCAGGGTATGCGGTGAGGTGAACGCTGGATGGGGCGGCGTCATCCTGCGAGCGCACAAGATTGTCGTACATCGCTTCCGTCAAGAATGGCATGACCGGCGCGGTGAGCTTCGCAAGCGTGACGAGACACACGTACAGGGTGTCGTATGCCGCGCGCTTATCCGCGTCAGAGACGCTCTTCCAGAAGCGCCGGCGGTTCCGGCGGATGTACCAGTTGGACAGCTCGTCTACGACGAAGCGCTCGATCTGCCGGGCTGCACCGAGCATGTCGTACCGATCCAGACAGGACCGCACGCCTTCTACAAGCGTGTTGAGGCGGGACAGCACCCAGCGGTCGAGCAACGTCCGGTGCGTCGGATCCGGCTCCGAGGAGGGCGTATAGCCGTCCAGGTTCGCGTACGTTACGAAGAAGCTGTAGGAGTTCCACAGCGGCAGCAGGAACCGGCGGCGCACTTCGTCGCCCGCACCGTACCCGAAGTTGAGGTTCGCGGTGGGGTTGTGCATGCAGAAGAGCCAGCGCATCACGTCCACCCCCATCTTGTCGGCCGCATCTTCGAACCAGATGGCGTTACCCTTGCTCTTGTGCATCTCCTCGCCGTGCTCGTCGCGCATCAGGGCGAAGCCGAGGATCGTCCGCGTCGGCGGCGTGTCTTCGAGCACGGTGCTCATCGTGAGCAGGGAGTAAACCAGTTGCGGAACTGCCCGGGAAAATCTCTGTGATGAAATCGGCCGGGAACCACTTCTGCCAGTAGTCGCGATCGTGGCGATACCCCAGCGTCGAGTAGGCGACGATGCCCGCGTCGAGCCAGGGATTGCCAACGTCCGGTATGCGCGACACCGTCTCGCCGCAGGACGAGCAAGCGATCTTAACCGCGTCGATCCACGGGCGGTGCGGACTATGTCCCTCGAATTCTTGCCAGCCTTCGACCGCGCGCTCCTTCAACTCGGTTTCGGACCCGATCAACTCGAACTTGCCGCAGCTCTGGCACTCGTAGATCGGTAGAGCGAGGCCCCAGTAGCGCTTCTTGGAGATCATCCAGTCGTGCATGTTGCGCAGCCAGTCAAGCTCGCGATCCTTGCCGAACGGTGGCAGCCACTCCGTCTCTTCCGTGACGCGCATCAGCCGCGGGCGCAGCTCGTCCATCGCGATGAACCACTCATCCACGAGGCGGAACACCAGGTCGGTGCTGCAGCGCCAGCACACCGGATACCGGTGACGGTAGACCTGCGCGCGATACAGCCGGTCCTTCGCCTTGAGGTTTTCTCGGATTGGCTCTGCAACCTCCCCGACGTATCGCCCACTCAGAAAGCCGAAGCTTCGGTGAAGACACCAAACTCATCAATCGGTGCAACGACGTCGAGGCCGTGCTCCTTGGAAAGTGCGAAGTCCTCCTGGCCGCAGCCGGCGCGATGTGGACGATGCCGGTCCCCTCGTCGGCGCCGACGTCGGCCCACGGGACGACCGTGTGCCACACATCTGCCTCGGCGGGCAGCTCGTCGTACGGACCCTCATACTCCCACCCAACAAGCTCGCTACCAGGCAGCCGTCCCAACTCCTCGTACTCGCCCCGGAGCGCGTCCTGGAGCGCACCGGCGGCCAGATAGTAGGTCTCTTCGCCCTGTCGGACGCGCGCGTACTCTAACTCCGGGTTGACCGCTGCCGCGACATTCGATGAGAGCGTCCAGGGTGTGGTCGTCCACACGAGCAGCGACTCTTGCGGGCGGTCTTTGAGGGGAAGCTTGACATACAGACTCATGTGCGAGATGTCACGGTAGCCTTCGGTGACGATCTCGTGCTGCGAGATGCCCGTGCCACAGCGCGGACACCACGGCATCACGTCGTGGCCCTTGTACACCCAGCCGCTCTCGTAGCACTTCTTGAGGAAGGACCAGATGGTGTAGTTATTCTCATCCGACATCGTGTAGTACGAGTTGTCCCAGTCCATCCAGTAGCCGAGCCGGATGGACTGTTGGGTCTGGATGCCGGCGTACTTCCAAACACGCTCCTTGCAGCGGTTGACGAACTCCGCCATCCCGTAGCCCTCAATGTCCCGCTTGCTCTTGAGCCCCAGCTCCTTTTCGACCTCGACCTCGACCCAGAGCCCCTGACAGTCGAAGCCGTTCTGGTACCGCTGCTCGTCGCCCAGCATGGTGTGGTACCGCTGAACGACATCCTTGTACGTGCGGCCCCAGGCGTGGTGCACGCCCATGGGGTTGTTCGCGGTGATCGGGCCGTCGAGGAAGGAGAAGCGGGTCTGCGAGCCGTCGTTCTTCTTGAGGTACGACCGCATCGTGCCTTCGTGATCCCACCGCTCCTGGATAGCCTTTTCGAGCGCGACAAAGTCCGTACGCGCCGACACATCGCTGAACATGACCAGCCCCCTAAAACACAAAACGCCCGCCCTCTCCTTGTAGAGGACGAGCACGACGCCCGCGGTACCACCCCTGTTAGCGGCGCTGCCCGGTTTTCCCCGGCAGCCGCTCACTCCGTGGGACGCAGCCAGACGCCCCTGCCGTGATGTAACGGGTGGCGACCCCGGCCGCGTCTACTGCGCACACGGTGCGGTTCGGGCGGCGGCTCCGGAATGATCTTCAACGTCCGCGCCGCGTGTCCGGCTTTCACCTGCCCCGGACTCTCTGGATCGCGCTGCCGGATGCCTACTGCGTTTCCCTCACAGCCTGTAAGCATCAGGATAGCACGGCGGGGCAAGCGCAGGCAATGCGTGTTGTTACCCTTTCCGGCAAACTGCTATTATGGAAGGCAGCCCAACCCAGCGGTAAGGTGAGAGATCGCGTGGACACCTCCGTCTTAGTACTCAACCAGAACTACGAACCCCTCAACGTCTGTAATTCACGACGTGCTATCGTGATGGTGTTCAACGGCAAGGCCGAGGTGATCGAGCTCAACGGCCACTATATCACCACGACGACGGAGTCCTTCCACTGCCCTTCGGTTATCCGGCTCGCTAGCCTGATAAAGCGTCCGCGCCCGAAGCTGAAGCTTTCGCGCAAGGAAGTCTTCAACCGCGACCGGTATACGTGTCAGTACTGTGGGAGCGCCACCAAGGAATTGACGCTGGACCACGTGGTGCCGAAGTCCAAGGGTGGGGCGCATACGTGGGACAACCTGGTGAGCGCCTGCAAGAGCTGCAACCATCGCAAGGGCGGCAAGAGCCCGTCCGAGGCGCGGATGCGCTTGTTGAGC
>JAUJMR010000012.1:0-3960 GCA_030446765.1 Chloroflexia bacterium | reverse complement strand
GAGTTGGACCGGGAGATCGCCGCCGTTGACGCACAGGTCCAGAAGCTCGCTTTGGAGTTGCCCAACCTTCCGGACGTCGATGTGCCCGACGGCGAGGACGATACGCAGAACGTCCTCGTGCGCCAGAGCGGGGAGGCGAGGGAACTAGGCTTTCCGGCGAAGCCGCACTGGGAGCTAGGCGAGGCGCTCGGCATCATCAACTTCGAGCAGGGGCAGCGCATCAGCGGCTCGCGCTTCTATGTCTTGCATGGTGACGCTTCCCGCCTCGCGCGGGCACTCATCGCGTGGATGCTCGATCTGCACCGGCTGCAAGGGTACAACGAGGTCGCCGCGCCGTACATCGTGCGCGAGCAGACGCTGTGGGTGTCGGCGCACCTGCCGGACTTCGAGAACAACATGTACCATGATTATCAGGATGACTTCTGGCTGATCCCGACATCGGAGTCGCCGCTGACCAGCCTGCACGCGGGGGAGATACTGTCGATGGACGATCTGCCCCGGCAGTACACCGCGTATAGCCCGAACTTTCGCCGGGAGCAGATCAGCGCCGGGCGTGATGTCCGCGGTATCAAGCGTGGGCACCAGTTCGAGAAAGTGGAGATGTACCACTTCACCCTGCCGGAGGAGTCCGAAGCCGCACTGGAACGCCTGACCGCGCACGCGGAGGAAACGTGCGACCTGCTCGGCCTCACGTGGCGGACCGTCGAGCGGTGCGTCGGCGATCTCGGCTTCAAGACGCGCCGGGGGTACGACGTGGAGGTGTGGTCGCCGGGCGTCGGTGAGTGGCTGGAGGTCAGCTCTACCTCGAACGTCGGTGACTTCCAGGCGCGGCGGGCGCAGATACGCTTCCGACGCGAGGCGGGAGGACGCACGGAGTACGCACACACGCTCAACGGCACCGGCCTCGGTCTGCCCCGCACGCTCATCGCGGTCATGGAGAACTACCAGCAGCCCGACGGCTCGATTGTGATTCCCGCCGCCATACGCCCGTACATGGGCGGGCAGGAAGTCATCGCCACTTAGCCGCTGGTCCACCTGGCAACCCGCGGACCATACCATTCTCATGCGCGCTACCGAGTCACAAGTGTGGAGCTGATGGTTGTGTAGCGGCCCTTCGCCATAGCGACAAGAGGGGAGCATCAACATGTTGAACGGCACGACGTACGTGGAAGGCAGATATGTCGATATCGGTGACGTGCGGCTGTACGTTGTGGAGCGCGGCCAGGGATACCCAGTGCTCGTGCTTCATGGTGGACCGGGACTCGACCATCATTCCTTCGGCGACTACCTGGATCCGCTTGGCGAGGATTTCCGCCTGATTCTCGTGGATCAGCGCGCGAACGGTCGGTCGGACCGCGGTGCGTCGGAGACATGGACGCTTCCACAGATGGCTGCTGATGTCTCCGCACTTGCCAGCGCCATGGACTTGGGCAGTTATGCGGTGCTGGGCCACTCCTTCGGCGCGCTCGTTGCCTTGCAACACGCCGTAGACTTCCCGGGCCACGCGACGCAGACGATCATCTCCAGTGGCTTTCCGTCGGCACGGTTTCTTGAGCACGTTGCACACAACCTGGAGGCGTTCGAGCCAGTAGAGTTGCGCCAGCAGGTACAGGCATCGTGGGAGCGAGAGAGGTCTGCGCGGACGCAGGAGGATGTAGCGAGCCTGATGCACGATCAGTGGCCGTTCCATTTTGCCGACCCGCTTGACTCACGCATTGCGGAGTTTGAGAGGCGGGTTGCGGGGGGCGTGTACTCGCCGGACATCTTGCGGCACTCAGCCGCCGAGGAGTACGGCGGCATAGAGGTCGAGGACCGGCTCGGAGACGTGCCCCAGCCGGTGCTGGTCCTTGCTGGCCGGCACGACCGCGTGTGCTCCGTCGAGGCAGCCGAGGCCATCGCCTCGGGCGTTCCACACGGACAGCTTGTCGTGTTTGAACACAGCGGGCACATGACGTATGTAGAGGAGTCCGACGCATACATTCGGGCGGTGCGAGGTTTTCTTCATGACCGCGGCGCAGCATAGAATAAGCAATGCCCTCCGTGTACTTCTCCGGATAGGTATCCGACCTTAGTACTGAGTAATCGTGCACGGTGAGCGCGTCGTCAATCGGTGCGTTGGTACAGCCGCAACGCTGATCGCATCGAAGCGGTTAGAGCGACAGCACTACGGCTGCGAGATCCGCCGCGTCTGGAACGAACGATGACACAATTGCGTAGTGCCTTCAATCGTGTGACGACGCGAACCTAGGTCTGCCATGCGGGAGCGTCACTCGCGATGCATCCCAGCCGGGCTTCTACTGGTTAGTCCCTTAGGCTGGAATGCCACACAAATTCACGCTGCTGGACAGAGTTGCGTTAGAAAGGCGGCAGCCTGGGCCGCGATATAGAGAGGAGCGCGCTGATAGCATGCCGATTCCTGACTACCAGACTCTAATGCTACCTCTCCTCCGATTTGCCTCGGATCAGACGGAACATACCGTGCGCGAGGCTGTGGAGGTGTTGACCAGTGAACTACAAGTATCCGATGAAGATAGGCAGGAGCTACTGCCCAGCGGCCAGCAGCCGGTTCTCGATAACAGAGTTGGGTGGGCTCGCACGTATTTAGGTAAAGCGGGTCTCCTAGAGAACACGAAGAGGCCATACTTTAGGATCACCCAGCGCGGCCTAGATGTGCTAGCCAATAACCCACAGCGTATCGATAACAACTTCCTGCTCCAGTTCAGCGAGTTCGTTGCCTTCCGGACGCGCAGAGAGAAGGCGGCGACGCCAGAACCAGATGTGGGTGAGCATGCCGAGCAGACTCCGAACGAGGCGCTGGAGTATAGCTATCAGAGGCTGAGGCAGAACCTGGCCGAGGAGCTGCTGACGAAGGTCAAGTGTGCATCACCGGCATTCTTTGAGCGACTAGTCGTGAATCTGTTGGTGGAGATGGGCTACGGAGGCTCCAGACGAGAGGCTGGCAGAGCGGTTGGAAGGAGCGGCGATGGCGGAATCGACGGCATCATCAATGAGGACAAACTCGGCCTCGACGTCATCTATATACAGGCCAAGAGGTGGGAAGGTGTGGTAGGTCGACCGGAAATTCATAAGTTTGTCGGCGCATTGTTCGGTCAGCGCGCACGCAAAGGCGTCTTCATCACCACGAGCAACTACACTGCTGAGGCGCGGCAGTATGCAGCTAACCTTGAGAGCAAGGTCGTGCTCATAGACGGCGAGCAGTTATCGCAGCTGATGATCGACCATGGCATCGGCGTCTCCGTTGTGTCTCGCTACGAGATTAAGCAGATGAACTCGGACTTTTTCGCGGAGGAATAACGCGCGGCGTGTACGCGTGCCGGACGCGGCGCAGGCCACGCTCGATTTGACCTAGCCTATTGTGACGTGCACTGCTTCGCGCTACGCTAGTGTGTGCGGCTGCATCGGCGCGCCGCCTTCCGCGTGCTTCGAGAGGTGCAGAAACAGTGTGATGCGGAGGAGGTAGGCGGCTCGCACATCACTGCTCATAATCGAGTGCATCAGCCGACCTAACAGGATTATCCGCATGGCCGCCAGTATCTCGGACATGCCTGACTCGAGTCGTGCGGCAATCATGTGAAAGCTCGTAGAGGAGGTTCGGTGTGGCGTACGCAGGCTTCTGGAGGCGCTTCGCAGCACTGCTGGTCGACAGCCTCGTCGTAGGCGTGCCGTTCGGCCTGGTGTTCACCTTCGTGCTGGACCTGGAGCCTGGCACGGATGACCTTCTCGCCGAACTGCTTATCACCGTCATTGCGCTGGTGTACTTTGCTGCTTTAGAGAGTTCGCCGAGGCAGGCGACTATCGGCAAGATGGCGCTCGGTATCTACGTGACCAACGAGCGCGGTGAGCGGATCTCTTTCCTCAGAGCGCTTGGCAGGAACCTAAATGCCTCCAAGCTAGTCATGCGGCAAGGATATGTGGGGCGGCGGGATCGTCGTCCAGGGC
>JAUJMR010000051.1 GCA_030446765.1 Chloroflexia bacterium | reverse complement strand
ACGGTCGACTGCCCTCCATGGTCTCCCCATTGGAGCCGGGTGAGCGCACCCCAGTGGGCGTAGCCCGGCGACTTGGAGCCGCGACGGGCGTGGGGTGCCCTCCAGGGACGCTCGTAACCGAGGAGCGAGACCGGTCCGGACCGCGAGCTTGCCACCGCCCCGAGCAGCTCGTAATCTGTCGCGAGGAGCGCGGCTCCAGGTAGCGCCGCCAGCAGGTGCTCGCGTGCAAGCTTCCTGTGCATGGCCAGACTTCGCGGGTCCGTGTTCCGAGCAAGCGAAAGCGCGGACAAACCCAGGTCGGAGAGGTGGTACAGCTTTGGGGCGCTGCGCTCGGCCAGGGCCACGCGCGTGCCTGTCACCAGGCCAGAGGCCCCCAGCTGGTCGAGCAGCGTATAGGTATGCTGTTGAGTGAGACCCAGCACTAACGACAGGGGCGCAGCCGCGATCAGGGGGAGATCGGCGAGCAGGCCCAGGCACTGCAGGCCGGCAGGCGGTAGGCTCTCCAGTGCCACGCGAGCTTTGCCCCATGTTTGCTTTTCCACCCCGTCAGGCATCACATCACCACCCATCTAACTCTCCTTCCACGTCCGTCCACGTCTCGTCGACATCCGCCGGATCGGAGCCCGTAGCAACGCTGGAAGTTAGTTGAGACGTGCGGATAGGAGAGCCTCTGTTCTTGCTACGGCCGCGCCTAGACGTACCCTGTCCGACCTTGTCCCGGTCGATCCCCTGGTTGGGCTCGCCCCCGCTAGCCTCCGATCGTTTGGCTTCCTTCTTCGCCTTGCACGCCTCGTCTATACGAGCGTACGCGGAGCGCAGGTCGTTCTCGACCGCTTCCCTCGCCCTGCCGTAGAACCCGTACGACTCGCTCGCCAGCGCCCTCGTCCGTCGGGTGTCCGGGGCGGGCGGGGGATCTAGCTCCACCGAGAAGGCCGACTGTCGGCGTCCGCCGAGCGTCAGCCTGGCATAGCAGTGATAGGAGGATAGTTCCGCCAGGTCGGCCTCGCGCAGCCCCTCCCCCAACTCGGGCACGAGGTAGCGCGCATCCTCCGCCGATGTGTGGAACGCGAACAACTGGTCGACGGTGGAGAAAACCGTGCTCACCAGACCCCGGCCGCTGGCGCGGTCCAGAGCCGCGAGCCTTCCCAGGCTCTGGGTCGCCAGCCACATATTCGCCCCGAACTTTGGCAGCTCGCTCAGCACGTACTCGTAGTCAGCACCGGGCATAGTGTGGAACTCGTCGACGACGAGCGTAGCTCGTGAGCGCTCCTGCTCAGGCCGCGCGCCTTGCTGCGCCACGAGCTGCGCGAGCAGGTTGATCAGTGCGGCGCCCACGAGGCCAGCGGTGTCCTCGCCCACCTCCCCCTTCGCCGTATCCACCACCACGACGGAGCCGTTTCGGAGCAGGCTGTGGGGGTTGATGGTGGAGCGCGGCTGACCCACTATGAGCCGTGCGTGGCGCATCCGGGCGTACGCCTGCACCTTCGTCTGCACCGGGTTCACAAACTCCTTCTGCTGGTTGGCGTTCAGGTTCGCGAAGTAGCCGCGCCACCAGCGCAGTATCGTCGGGTTCCTCACGCGCTTGAGCACGCTCTCCTGGAAGGCGGGCACGCCGAGGAGCTCCGAGACGTCCAGGATCGTGTACTGCTCGTTCCTGCCGTGGGGGCTCTCGGCGCAGAGTGACTCGTTCGCCTCGTACAGACTGTGCAGCGCGTGCCCGAAGACGTCCTCCATACGGCCGCCCCACGCGGCGCCGAACTGCTGCTTGAAGATCTTGAGCGTGCTCGCGACCGCCTTGTCCTGGTCGCGCCATAGCTGCACGTCCAGCAGGTTGAGGCCGAAGGGTCGGTCCGTGTTCGAAACGTCCAGGTACACCACACTGCCCACGAGCTCTGGGGGGACGATGCCCAGCACGGCGCGGGCTAGGTCGGAGTGGGGATCGAAGACGAAGAGCGCCTGCTTTCGCAGCATCATGTGGCGGGCCAGTGAGAGCAAGAGCGAGGATTTGCCCCGCCGCGCCTTGGCTACCAGGAGTCCGTGTCGGGAGAGAACCTCCTCGGGCAGGCCCACCTCGACCGTCCGGTCCTGCTTGCGCGACACGCCGATACGGCAAGGACCGCTGACGTTTTCCGGGAGGGGGAGTACGGCGCGAGCGGCGGTGCGCTCCACGAGTGCCACGTCGGACTCGGCCTGTGGGAGGTGCCACAGGCCCGCCAGCTCGCGGGTGTTGAGCACTCCCATAGGGGGTATGGACGTGAGACGGGCGAGGTCGGAGGTCCGTCCCGTTACGACCCGGGGCACGAGTGCGTTGCCGTTGCCGCGGTTATACACGCCGTACGCGTCCGCTATCCTTTGCAGCCTGCCCCTCACCTCCTCGGGAGGAACATCCCCGGGAGCGAATACCGTCAGCCGCAGCCCCGCGAGGTGCCCCGGCCGGTCGATCTTCTCGCGAACCAACCGTGGGTCCGGCGGCAGCTCTTTCCTAAGTAACCGCCGCGCGAGCAGGAGCAGCAGCGGGAGCGTCAGCACGATTCCCGCGAGCGAGAGCATGAACAGCAGCCTCTCGCCTGCCCGGTACCAGTCGTACACCCGCACGGCACCCAGTCCTCCCGCCACCAGAACGAGCAGGGCGAGGACCCCTCCCAGCCCCGAGCCGTTCTCGGCATCCGGCTGCGGCTGTCGCTCCCGCGCCAGGTGCTGGTACCCGGCTCCCCACCCGCGAGGTGCGGGCGCACATGAAAGCTGGGAGAGCGCCCGCCAGCCCTCCGGCAAGCCGCCCATCGCCCCTAGCAGTCCGAGCACGGGGTCAGCCTGCGCCGAACGCGTGTCGTCCACCTCCAGGTCCGTGAACGTGCGTATCGGTAGGTATTCGGGTCGCGCGAGCCGGAACGCGCATGAGAGGGCCTGCTCACCCTGTCGCACCCTCGCGGGATCCGAGGAGGGGTCCACCGGCCTGAGCCCCGCCTGCGCATACGCTACGGCGAACTGCTCCACCGCGTCGTGTACGCGTCCCTCATCGTGGTCCTCGGCGCGCAGCAGGAACTGTTTCCTGTCGCGGCTCACCGCGATCTCGAACCAGTACTTGCCACGCGGCGAGATAGAGGCGAAGCCGTTCTCGGCGGGCGTGATCATCGCCTGGTTCGTGCGCGGGGTGACCACCTCCACGGCCGGTCCTGCGGTCGCCGGCCGCCTCCGCCTGATCACTATGCCCATCGCCGCCTCCGTACGCTGGACGGAGGTCGGGAGGACTCTCTGCGGCCGGCCCTTCGCTCCAGCTTTCGCTGCACGACTGCTAGCAGGTCGTCGTACTCCCCCAGCACCTCGGTGAGCTCGTCAGCGCCGCACTCCTCCCACTTCTTGCCCGTGAGTGCCTCCGCGAAGCGAGCCACGCTGTCGGGGCTCCAGCCGAGTACCTTCCCGGCTATTAGCACGCGGCGCCGGAGCTCATCCTGCTCTGCGAACCCATCCTTTGCCTGGAGGGAAACCATGCTACTTGCCATCGTGTGTCTCCTGTGTGTGACCTCGTGCCGCCTCGAGCAGCGCGAGGAACTTCTTGTATCCTCTGGGGTCCCGGCCCAGGTCGTTGAGGTCGCAGCCGTTCGGTAGATGCACCGCGCGGAAGCGCTCGCCCAGGTGCCGCCTGAAACTCACGGCCGCCCTACGGCCTGCGTCGTCGCCGTCGAGCAGCCCATACACGCGCCTAGCCTGCGCCAGGAACCCCATCCGCTCGGCGGGGAAGCTGGTGCCGCACGGGCTGAACGCTGCCAGTTTCCACCCCACCGCTGTCAGGTAATCGAACACACCCTCGCACAGGAACACCTCTTCCCGGCCCGCAGCGCGCTCATACCCGAGCACGGGCTTCTCGCCGCCGAGTGCGACGAAGCGAGACCTCTCGCCGTCGCGGCCGGTACCCTCCTTTTCTAGGCAGCGTCCGATCATCCAGATGCAGTTGCCGTTGCGCAGCTCCGGCACGACGATACGCCCGGCCAGGTGCTCGCGCCCTGGGCGGCGGGTGCCTGCGCGCTGGCCGAGGCGCCGGGCGGTCTCCTGGCCCGTGCCGCGGCGGAGGCAATTCTCAAGAGAGTGTCCGCGTAGCCCAGCCTGCACTCGCGCGTGACCCGGTCAGGTATCCCTCGTTTGCCGAGATAGAGAGTGTCCGGTGCGCCACAGTAGCCCAGCCACGCGCATCACCTTCTTGTTCCTCGAGGGATAGGCGGTCCCACCGGCGCGGTTCTCGGCCCTCCTTAGCGGGGTGACGCCGACAGACGTCCCGGGTGACGCGCTCTCTACCGTGCCTGGCGACGATCCGAAGTCGGCGAGCAGCTCGCACGCCGCTACGAAGGGGATACCACCCTCCCGGAGCATCACGTACGCGATCACGCGTCACCGTGCGCCCTGCATCCATAACAATGAAAATGCTCGTCCCGTTCGTACACTACCAGCGAGGGGTTGCCGTCCGATGAAACGGCAGCGGGTTCTATAGGTGTTTGCTCTTGCCGCTGGAGCTGGTGACCATCACGCTCCAACATCGTGGTGAGGGGGTCGCCGCCTTGAGGGAGTCGGCATCGTAGAGCGTTGTTGACTTCACTGCTCACCCCTTCCCGCGATGTGCCCTCGAACAGCGACCGCCTCGGTCGCGGGCTGGTCAAGCGTCCCTGCAACACAGTGGAGGTTCTGCGACTGCTCATCAGGGTGATGCAGTGCGGCCTGCAACTTCTGCCGAGTCGCGCGGTGTTCGGGCTGCACGCGCCGCCAACTCCCTGGGCGCGGTGGTGCATACCTCGTGCTCCCTGGGGCTCGCCTTGATCTCGATCGGCACGTGCGTGCCGCGCACGAGGAACAGGCCCTCTCCTTGCCGGCCCTCAGGAGGTAATCCCGCTCGCGGTCCGACAGGGTGCAGGGCGTCCACCACGACCAACTGTGGTCTTGTCGTGTCCAAGCAGCAGCTTGATTGCGGCGTTGCTGATCACGGCCCTGCCGTACGGAGAGCCGAGGAAGTCCTCCACGTCCTGCGTGATGGTGACCAGCCCGAGGAAGTGTTTCCGCGCGCGCCGGGCCAGTTCCTCGACGAGGTGACCCTCCTCGTACTTCATGAGCTGCCAAGCCTCGTCTATGATGAGCATCCGCGGCTTCCGCGAGGCCCGCACCTGGTTCCACACGAAGCCGGAGACCATGTGTATGCCCAGCGGCTTCAACTGACCAGGCATGTCGAACAGGTTGAAAACGACGAAGCTGCTGTCTATGGCCACGTTCGTCGGCTTGTTGAACAGCCCGGCGAGCCTTCCGTGTACCGACGAGGCGACCCGCGAGAGCGGAGCCATCCCGACCGCCCGTCTCCGCCAGTACCCCCCCGACGAGATCCGACAGAGCGGTCCCGGGAGGAGTGTTGTTCAGTCCCGAACCCCGCGGTACATCCTTCCGGTTCTACCGTGATCCCGGCCTCCCCTGTGTCGCTCGGAGCCAGATCAAGCACTGATCGCTCGTCCTCGGCGAGTGTCGCCCCCTTGTGTTCGAGGTCAGCAGGATCTCCAGCCAGCCGTTGAGCGAGGTCAGATGGTCCGCGAGCGGGTCGCGTCCTTCCTCGTCAGCGAGCAGGGGTACGTCGAGAGGGTTTATGTGCTGGCCCGACGAGGGAGACAGGTCGCACGTGTACTGCCCTCCCCACCTCGCATACCGCCCGGTACTCGTTGTCGGGGTCGATCACGACGAAGTCGATGCCGGAAAGCAGGTTGCGCAGCGCCATCAGCTTCACGAAGTAGCTCTTGCCCTTGCCGCTCTGCGCACACACCACCATGTTCGCGTCTGCCAGGCTCTCGTCGAATGGGTCGATGATGACCAGGCTCTGTGCCTCCGACGCTATGCCGTACAGCATCCCGGTCGCAGACAGGCCCGGCCCGCGAGGAGAACGGGAAGGCCGTCGCAAGGCTGAGGGTGTCAAGGTTCTGGGAACGCGCAGCCGGTCGGTACCTCGGGGCAAGCAGGAGGGAACCCGGAGTCCTGCTCGAGCACACCAACCGCGACTGCAGCCCCATCTGTCCTCGAACCTGTTCTCCACAGCGCGCGTGAACGTGAGAGCTGCTTGAGCGAGCCGCGCGCACGGCCACGTAGAAACCGACGCTGAACACCTGCGTGTCCCTCGCTGCAGGTCGTTCCGGGGATCCACGTCCTCGTACGCGGTGTCGCGCTCGGCGGAGGCGAGTTTGCCTCCCTCGTCGTAGAGCTGGGGTACTGGACCAGCTTGCGGGATAGCTTCCTGACCGTCTGCGCGGAGTCCAGTGGACTCACGTGGAAGCGATCTCCAGCGGCACCTGCAGCGTCAGCAGCGGCGCGAGCCAATTCGGCCCCACGGTCCGCGGGTTGGTGACTACCAGGGCCCGCACGTACCCGTTCTCCACTCGTATGTAGTCGCGCCCGACCTCGACCGCGTCCGGCGCCACCAGATCGGCAACGCCTCGGGTGCCCTGTTCGTACAGCCTATCGTCCGGGGAGGGTGGATCTTCCGAATAGCTCCTGCGCTTGATCCGGATCATAGTGACCTCCCGTTTCCGGCGAGAGCCTGCGTAGATGTAGCCGACTGGGGCTGCACCCCTTCCGGCTGATGAAGCCCCTGCCCCTGCACCACCGGGGTGGTGTGCTCCACGACTCGGAGCCGCAACGCTGAGTGCGGCTGCGCTCCGGACACCAGCATCCGTAGCAGCTCGCAGCAGCAGCCTCTGTCCCCAGCCTGCGGGCGAGCTGGCACCGCCCGAGACCCGCGACTACCCCCGGACCGTTGCGCAGTCGCCGCCGGGCGCTCTCCTCCGAGCACCTCAACCCGGTGCCGGATTCCTCCGCCGGTATCACGACGTAGAAGTGACGGTCGATGAGTTCCCTGCCTGCGGGCTTCCTGGCGCACGTACACCACGGTGGTCCGCCGCCAGCTCGCGGAGCCGACGCGACTCGAGTTGGCTCGCACGCTCCTCGAGGTCGCCAGGTATCGGCTCACGTCGATAAGCACCGCGCGTACCCAGGAGCTGCAGCGGGTACGAGAGGCTGTTGAGGAAGGTGGAGTAAGCGTTCACGAGCGCCTACCGTTCCTCCGCTTTTGAAGCTGTAGTTGATCGGCGCGACCTCCAGCACGGCCCGGTAGGCGGGCCCAGAGAGGACGAGTGATGTCCTCACGGATGTACGCGAGCCCGAGGTGCACGCTCTGGACGGATCGAGCCCGGCTCATCGCTCTCGCCTCCTTCAGGCCCATCGGTCGTTTGAGAGGTCTCCAGGCCAACTCGTGGCGTACGAGACGCGGGCGGGCGAGATGGACGTGTCGGCTCGCAGACCGCGCTCCGAGAGACGCTCCAGGTGCTACGCCGGGGCAACAGCCGGTAGTGCAGCACCACGAAGGCATACTCATCCAGCGGCCTGCCCCCGTGTCGTACAAAGGTGAGTGCGAGCCAGGACAGCGACGGCAAGGGCCACGCCCCACTGCAGGACCGCAGGCGCCCGCTGAAGCCGCTCCCACGCCGCGTAGGTGCTGGCCGCGCCGGCGACCAGATACATCACCTGCCGGTTGCTCATCCCCCAGAGAAAGGTGTCCTCCACGTTGAGATGCGTTGGTATGGTATGGCGGAGATTACGGGGTTTCTCCACGGTTTGTCCCTCCTACTCAGGTCTGTACGTGTTCCTACAGCCTGCGGCTCGCGCGACGAACTGCGCGATCGGCAGGGCGAGCAGTATGGTCACGAGGGCGACGATCACGCCGTACATCGCGGCTCTGCTCCGCTTCCGGTTCCGGCAGGCTGGAGCCCGCGGCCATGTAGCCGAAGGCCGCGATCACCAGAACACGGCTGCGGCTGGCACCGCCACGCGGGTGCCCACCCTCAACAATTCCTCGAAGAGCGCGCCTGTATGCTGCTGCTCGAGCATCTAGTCCATCCCTCCTCAGGCGCCCAACGCCCGCCGACCTGCGTCGCGATCACCTGGGCGAGTACGACGATCGCCAGCCCTATGAGCGCGTTGCGATCGCCAGCCTTGCCGCTCTCCATCCGGAGAGCGTTGTTGCTGGCCGCGCTGGCCATGTACCGATACCCTCCCACATCAGGAAGAAGGTGTAGACGACGACGGCCAGGCGAGGCCCGCCGTGATGAGCTGGTTGAACAGCGCAGTGATCCTGCTGGTATCCAGGTCGAAGAACCTCCTAGAAATCTGTGAACTCGACTGTCGCCGCGTGCACTCCCAGCGTACCGGACCCCTCCTTTGGCGGACCACGTTCGCTCCTGATCCGTTGGGTGCTGGAAGGGAGTGGGAGGGTCGATGACGGAAGGGCTGCGGTGCAACCCATGTTCACCGCCCTCCTCTAGCCGCGGCTTCACTGACGTATGGGCCCAAGCTGCACACCCAGCGCTCGAGCGGTACGGCCGCCATTCGAGTCCTTGACCTCGATGTGCAGGTGCGGCCCGCTGCTATATCCGGTGCTGCCGACGAGACCGAGCAGTTCCCTGGAGACTGGCCCTCTGCGATCTGCGCACCAGGTGGTAGAAGTGCCGTTACGCCATTGGGCAGGAACAGCCTGATCTCTTGTTCGGCCCTCCGACCGGACCCTCCAAGCACCTGGACGGGCGGTCCCGGCTGCGGGCGCACCTCTACTCCGCGAGGCGCCGGCAGGTCCAGACCGGGATGGAAGTGTTGATAGCCGTGGAGTGGCCCGTAGAAGGTGTTGACGGGCCGTGGTGTCCTGCGGCTGTGCATCGATAGATGCCGGATCGATTGTCGTAGGTGTACGTCAGATCGGACCGGCTGGATGATCAGGTCCACGACCGCCTGAGTGCCGGGATCCAGCTGCTTGGCGTCCGCGCTCATCGTGATGGGGCCGGGTAGCAGGTGGCGGGGGCAATCGGTTGGAAGCAAGCTCGTCGATGTAGCCGTAGCCGGCGGCGACGGCGAGCACCTTGTCGACGTACCACCCGGCGTGGTTGTAAGCGTAGATCGCCTTGCGGTAGTGTCCCTGGGAGCGCCGCTCTGCTTCAGGTGCAGCGCCGGTAGGGATGGCGTCCTCGTACAGGCAGACCTCCTTCCTCCCGTCGGCGTTGCCATCGAGCTCCCATTAGCGCCCAAGTCGAGTCCAGAAATTGCATTGGTCC
>JAUJMR010000050.1 GCA_030446765.1 Chloroflexia bacterium | reverse complement strand
TACCGGGCATCTGCGTCGCGTTCCTGCTGACCGGATCGAAAACCACGATCGTACTGCTTGCCGGGGCCGCCATAGCGGGGTGGGTGGGCACCTTGCTGCTGCTGCGCGTCGTGCGCGACACCCGACTCGGCGAGGACGCTGCCCTTGGCATCGTGCTGAGCACGTTCTTCGGGTTTGGGATCGTGCTGCTGACTTTCATATCGAAGGGCAACAACGCCCGGCAGGCCGGGCTGGAGAAGTACCTGTTCGGCCAGGCCGCGACACTGGTCCAAGAGAGCGTGGTGACGATGGCCATCCTGAGCGCCGTCGCGCTGGCTATCGTGACCGTCCTGTACAAGGAGTTCAAGGTGCTGGCCTTTGATGTCGAGTTCACGGCCGGCCTCGGGTTTCCCACGCACCGGCTGAACGTACTGCTGACCTCGCTGATGGTCGTGGCCGTCGTCGTCGGTCTGCAGAGCGTCGGGGTCGTACTGATGGCCGCGATGCTTATCGGTCCGGCAGTCGCGGCACGGCAGTGGACCCATAGGCTGGGAGTGATGATCGGCCTGGCGGCTCTGATAGGCGCTGTCTCCGGCGTGAGCGGCGCGCTCATAAGCGTAAGCCAGGCCCGCCTGCCGACGGGCCCCATGATCATCCTCAGCCTCACGGCGCTCGTCGTGATCTCGCTGCTTTTCGCACCAGCTCGCGGGCTCGTCTGGGACCGGCTGCGGCAGCGCCGCCACCGCGCAACGCTGCGGCAGGCGGCGTCCGTCGACCCGTCGTCGATATCGGGGGGAACGACATGAGTTCGGGTATGGTGATCATGCTTACGGGTGTGCTGGTCGCAAGTGCCTGTGCTCTCTTGGGCAGCTTCCTGGTCTTGCGCAAGATGGCGATGATGTCGGACGCGATCAGCCATGCCATCCTGCCCGGCCTGGTCGTGGGTTATTTTCTGTCCCACGGCCCCAACCTACTGGCCGGCTTCCTGGGAGCGGCGGCTGCGGCCATCGTAACGGTGGCCCTTGTAGAGGGACTCCAGAACTCGCGCCGCGTAGGCGGGCAGGCGGCGATCGGGCTGGTGTTCCCGGCGATGTTCGCGCTCGGAACCTTCCTCGTCTCCAAGTACTTCGCCGAAGTCCACCTGGACACGGACGCGATCCTGTACGGCAACATCGAGTTTGCGGGCCATGACGTCCTGTTTGTCGGCAACACCAACCTCGGGCCGCAGTCGTTGTGGGTGATGGGCGCACTTAACGTCATCAACCTTGGGTTCGTGGCACTGCTGTACAAGGAGCTGAAGCTCTCGACATTCGATGCAGGGCTCGCGGCCTCGCTCGGGTTCAGCCCCATACTGTTGCACTACACCCTGATGACCGTCATGTCGGTCACGACAGTGGCAGGCTTTACCGCCGTAGGTGCCATCCTGATCGTTGCCTTGATGATTGTGCCCGCCGCCACTGCATACCTGCTCACCGACCGCCTACCGGTCATGATCGGGCTCTCGGTTCTGATCGGTGCCCTCTCGGCCCTCTCGGGATACTGGGCAGCAGTCGTTGTGGATGCCTCGATCGCCGGTGCCATGGCCTCGATGACCGGCGTGTTCTTCGGAGTCGCGCTACTGTTCTCCCCCTCGCAGGGCCTGGTGTCGGGAGCGCGTCGCCGACGGCTGCAGCGGCTGAGGTTCGCGGCGGAGACACTGGTCCTGCACCTCGCGGGTCACGGGGGTGTCACGGCGGGGGAGAGGCCGATCGGTCACATCAGTCAGGAACTACGCTGGGACGCGGAGGCTACTGAGCGAATCGCATCGTGGGCTGCCCGAGCTGGGCTCGTTACACGTTCGAGCGATCGGCTGACGCTGACGTCCCGTGGGCTTAGCGTCGCGGACGAGCTGTCCGGATCGGAGTCTCTGGCGCGCGAGCGGCAGACTACCGATGCTCAAGGTACGTTCTAACGTTGGAGGGACAACAAGCACTGGGCCGGTCTGGCAGGTATTACCTGGAGGCCATCTACGAACTCCAGCAGAGGTCCGGTAAAGCTACTACCTCCTCTGTGGCCGCGCGATTAGGCCTGTCCGACCCCTCCGCGACGCGGATGATCAAGAAGCTCGCCGCCCTCCAGCTGCTGGAGCGTACCCCGTGTCAGGGCGCGCGGCTAACCCCGGCGGGAGAGACTCTAGCGCGTCAGGCAACCCGCCGTCGCGATGTGGTGGAGCGCTTCCTGATTGAAGTCCTCGGCTACTGCTATGAACAAGCACGTGCCGAGGCCGACCTTCTAGCGAACGTGATCTCCGAAGAGTTTGAGCGCCGGATCGCTGCGCTGATTTGTTACTCAAGCGTAGATTCTCATGCTGATGCAGACGAGGGCTGTTCGTGCTAAAGAAAGCTCGCCGGCAGAGATGCCCACAGAGGCTAGAGCATGCCATGAAGCTTGGGCGAGGAAGCCGACGCCAAGTTCAGCCTGCGAGAGTAGCACCATTGCTTATTAGAGTAAGCCCGGAGGTCTTCAAGGCCCGTCGGGAGCGATAACAGACATGGAGGGATCTATCTGGGCGACGATCTTACTGTTGTTGGTGGTGCTACTTCTGGCTCTAATCAACGGCTATTTCGTCGCCTGCGAATTCTCACTGGTAAGTGTCCGCAAGACACGCATAGACCAGCTTGTAGCCGAAGGCAACGCGCGAGCCCGCGTGGTCCGCAAGGCGCTCGACAACACCGATGACTTCATCGCGGCAACCCAGCTCGGCATCACGATGGCCAGCTTGTTGCTCGGCCGGATCGGGGAGCCTGCGCTCGCCCATCTGTTAGAGCCTCCGCTGAGAACGCTCGGCCTTAGCGAGACGGGATCTGCCTGGGGCGTGCATGGCGTGGCGTTTGGCATCGCCTTCACCATTATCACCGTGCTGCACATAGTCCTCGGGGAGCTCGCGCCCAAGACGATCGCGCTGCAGGCATCTGAGAGCACCGCGCTGTGGGTGACGGGGCCGCTTCGGATTTTCCTTTTCGTGTTCCGCCCATTCATCAATCTCGATGAACGGCATGGGTCGGCTGGTCGTCCGGGCACTCGGCTTCGAGCCCGCCTCAGAGGCGCAGTTGATCCACTCCGAGGAGAGATCGAGATGTTGGTGCACGCGAGCGCCCAGGGCGGTGTCCTGGAACCGCACGAGCAGGACCTCATACAACGCGCTTTCCAGTTCGACCGCATTACCGCCGCAAGCGTGATGCTCCCGAGGACGGAAGTAGTAGCGGTCCTCTCCGATATCTCGCTGCCCGAGATGCTACGGACGGCCGCGGAGGCGCGGTATACCCGATACCCGGTGTACGAAGACGATATCGATAACGTCATGGGCGTGATAAACGTCAAGCAGCTCGTGGGTATGCTCGCCGAGATCCTCGATGTGGGAGGCTCGAGGCGTTCAACGTGCTGGATCTTCCCAGCCGCCCCTGCTCGTCCACGAGACGGCGCACGCGGACACCGTGCTCGCGCAGATGAGGGATCGCCGCACCCAGATGGCGGTGGTGATCGATGAGTACGGGGGAACGGCGGGCATCGTTACCGAGAGGGATTACTCGATAGGCTCGTCGGCGGCGTCGCGGAGGATCCCGAGGCCTCTAGCCCTGATATCGAGATCGTCGGCCCGGATGAAGCCCTCGTGAACGGGCTGCTGCCGATCCCGGAGCTCGTGGAGCGATTCAATATTCGTATGGATACTGATCGGTACAACACGGTGGGTGGAGTTGTGTTCGGGCTCCTGGGCACCGTGCCGGAGGTGGGCTTCACCGCCCGGCTGGACGGCTACGTCGCCACGGTCGAGGAGATGGACGGACTACGCATCGCCAAGCTGAGACTGAAGCGCTCTCCGGAGTAAGTACCTGGCGCTGGGGTCGATCGCCGCGTCTCTTCGGATCGCCGTACCACACTGGGGAATCTTCACGTTAAGGGTCTTACGAGATTGACACTGGAGCGCTTATTCAGCCCAGTCCCGGCGCGGGAGTAGCGCTGATCTCGGTCTCGTACTAGAAAGCTCGTAGCGGAATCTTGCTTCCGCTACGAGAGAACGGCAAGATGATCTGAGAATGGCCAAGATCGGCTCAACTTCCGTCCGAAAACTCGTACGAGAAACTATTCTGAGCCGAAATGGCCGCTGAAGCAACCTCCTTATCGTGAGAAAAAGCTCAGAACTGTACAACGACCCCTGACCGGAATAGCCTACTATCCTAAGGTGGTCATGAACGGTTACATGGAGGTCCGTCCGATCCTCTCTATCAGCCTAGCAAGATCCCGCTTGCCCTCGACATCGAGCCGTTCGGGAACTCCGCACACGTGCATCCCCTGCACGCCGGCGTCTCGCAGGGTAAAGGGCATTGACAACTTAGGGACTGGTGTAGGGGACTCAGCTGGATCTATGCGGTACTCAGGTTATGAATGTCTCCGGCTCGCCTGTCTCCTACAAGGGTTTACGCTTTCCTCAAGAGGTCATCGCACACGCCGTCTGGCTCTACCATCGCTTCCCACTCAGCTTCCGAGATGTCGAAGAGCTCCTGTACGCGCGGGGTGTCACAGTAACATACGAGACGGTGCGGCAATGGTATTATAAGTTCGGGCGAGAATATGCGAACGGACTCCGCCAGCGGTGCCGGTCCGCTGGCCGGCGGGGAGATAGTGGCGTATAGTGCGGTGTGCACGCCCCAAGGGTGCACGGTGGGGTACGACCCGCTGAGTAAGCTGCTGGTTTACCCGTATCACGGCTCTTTCTTCGATACCGCGCGAGCCGCCAGGATGCTCTCCGGCTCGGCGAGCCAGCCACAGGAGAACCTGCAGGTGCCGGGCACCGTACGCATTGTTGATGGAACGAAAGGAGGTGGAAGTTGGGTAGCTTGGCTGAACGCAATATCTCGCTATGGGTAGCTACCTCCCCACAGACGAACTACCCCCCACTGTCCGGCGATGTAACGGCGGACGTGGTCGTCGTCGGCGCAGGGATCACTGGGCTCTCGACGGCCGTCCTGCTGAAGCGGGCAGGTGTACGTGTGGCGGTGATCGAGGCGGGACGCGTCGCCTCAGGCGTGACCGGCTACACGACGGCGAAGATTACCTCCCTCCACGGGCTGGTGTACGCGCACCTCGTGAAGCAAGTCGGCGGGGAACAGGCGCGGCAGTACGCGGACGCGAACCAGACCGCGATCGGGCAGGTCGCCGCGTTCGTGGAGGAGTACGAGATCGACTGCGATTTCCGGCGGGCGGCGGCGTACACCTACACGGAGGACCCTGCTCGCGTGGGGGACATCGAGGCCGAGGTGGGGGCGAGCCGGGGGCTCGGGCTGCCGGCGAGCTATACGGAGACGACCGACCTGCCCTACCCCGTCCGGGGGGCGGTTCGCTTCGACGATCAGGCCCACTTCCACCCGCGCAAGTACTGCCTCGCCCTCGCCGAACTGATACCGGGCAACGGAAGCCATGTGTTCGAGGCGACGCGCGTGACGGGCGTCGAGGAAGGCTCACCGTGCGAGGTCACAACCGGGCACGGAACCATCCGGGCGCAGCACGTCGTTCTCGCCACCCAGATCCCGTTCATGGATCGGGGCGGCTTCTTCGCCAAAACCAGCCCATCGCGCTCCTACGCTCTGGGTGTGCGCGTCGAGGGGGTTGTCCCGGAGGGGATGTACCTCAGCATAGACTCGCCTACGCGCTCCATCCGCCCGCATCTGATCGGGGACGAGACGATGCTAATTATCGGGGGTGAGGGCCACAAGGTGGGGCAGGACCCCGACACGCGCCGGCGGTACGCCGCTCTCGAGGAGTGGAGCCGCGAGCGCTTCGACGTGCGCTCCATCGACTACCGCTGGTCGGCGCAGGACTACATACCCGTCGACAACCTGCCCTACATCGGTCGGCTTACCTCGGGCTCTGAACGGATCTTTGTGGCGACTGGCTTCAAGAAGTGGGGGATGACGACGGGCACGTTCGCAGGGATGATCATCTCGGATGTTATCCTCGGTCGGGACAACCCGTGGAGCTCCCTGTTCGATGCGACGCGAGTGGATCTCACGCACTCGGCGAAGCAATTCGTCACCGAGAACGCGAACGTGGCGAAGCGGTTCCTTAGTGATCGTGTCGGCATTCCGAAAGCGTCCGACCTCACCGCACTCGCGCCAGGAGAGGGGAGGGTGGTGGAAATCGACGGGGAGAGGGTCGCCGCCTACAGGGACGAGGCTGGATACGTCCATGCGGTCTCGCCGATCTGCGCGCACATGGGCTGCGTGGTGAGCTGGAACAGTGCGGAGAGGACGTGGGACTGCCCGTGCCACGGCTCCCGCTACGACTTCGATGGCCACGCCATTCAGGGCCCAACCGTGAGGGACCTGGAGCCCAAAGCGATGGAGGCTCCGGCGGGTGCAGATCCTGCAGAGGGCCATCGGGGCAGAATAGAAAGGGGTACTAATATGAACGGAGGGAGCGACCAGAATCCGAACCCGGTGGGCAGGGCGTTGCGCAGCGGCGCGGTCTACAGCGTCGCGGGAATCCTGACGGCGAGAGACGCTGTCTCGGCTGCAGTCCGGGGAATCGGGCGCGGCGTGCAACAGACTCCGGCTCCGGGGCCGGACATGGGCGATGTACCGGGGACGCACCCGGAAGGCGGCGGCAAGGGTGTCGGGGAGTCGTTGCGCAGCGGTCTGGTCCGCGGGCTGGCGCGAATAATGGTGGCCGGGCGTGGCGTCCGGAGAGCTGGGGCTGGTGTCCTTCAGGATGCTACCCAGCGGGCGAAGGCCATAGAGGCGCCAGCACCGGAATGGACGCTGGCGCGAGTGCGGATGCTCCTCCTCAGGAGGAGGCGCGCGATGAATGAGTCCGAGGAGGAGCGCAGGCGCAGGCCGAGAGCAACGAGCGTCCCGCGATGGAGCGCGGGAGGAGCTGGTGGACCGCCTGGGGCAGCGTGCTGGGGCCCTTGCGTCCCTGGCAGGTCTGCGGATCCGAAAGCTTGCGGCCCGTGCTCGCGAGGAAGCCGAGGACGTGTGGGCCGAAGCACAGAGCGTGCGTCACAGGAAGCAGTCCTAAGGCGCGGTGTAGCGACCGGGTCATCGACGTGATCCAAGATCGCAAGGCACATAGCACCGGTTTGGGCCGGCGTAAACGCTGTAAAGAAGCGACTGACTTGATGAGAACAATCGCGGCGATCGGACAGTTCGGTGGCTAAGGCTCTCGACGACGCGCGCGCCTCATCCATTCGCTTCCCGGCCGGGTCCGCATTCGCCTACCGGAGTCATCGGGACAACGGCAGCCGGACGTGGAGATCCTGCTACGTCGGATGTCCGGGGTGCACAGCGCCCGGGCTAACCCGCTCACTGGCACGGTGCTCGTCCACTTCGATCCGCTGGCAACGGACAAGGGATCCTTGCTCGCCATACTGAGAGGCCATGAGCCCGCTGAAATCGGGGTGCCTGCCGAGACTGCGCCCGTCCCTGCGGTACGGCGTGAGAGCAGCACTCGCACGGCGCGCGCACGAATTGCGGTGCGGGGTCTGGATCGTGATCCGGCCCTGCCGAGCCAAATCGTGGATCGCCTTGAGAGTTGGCCGGGGGTGTCTCTAGTCAGGCCCAGCCCGCTCACGGGGCGCGTGCTGGTGGAGTACGATCCCGGCGAGGTAGCCTTAGCAGACCTGCGCGCGGCGGTGTCCGGTCTGGAGCCACTCGAGCCGGCGGGTGGTCCACAGCCAGCCCTCCGGTCGGGATCGCAGCCGGTGATCCGAGATAGGAGTCGAGCGATAGGCGTGGGATTAGGGCTCGGCGTGCTAGCAGCCCGGCGGCTGGCCGGCGCGACCGGACCCCTGGCTAAGACGGCCGCACCCGCCCTCGTGGCCGGCGTGATCGGTCTCCTGGACAGCTTCCCCGTTACCCGGAACGGCCTGCGCCGGGTCCTGCGCCCGGATCGAGGCGATCTGGTGCTCGGCGCGATCGGGACGGTGAGCCGGACTCTCGCCGGCGGCTCGCTCGGCCTCGCGGTGAGCGGTGCGCAGCCACTGCGCTCCCTCACTGTGGCCCGCGCGCGAGAGGATTCGTGGCGCCGCTACGAGGAGCGGACCAAGGGTGCCGTCGTGGCGCGGCCGGGCATGACGATCCGGCTCGATGCGGGCGATGCGACGCCACTCCCGACCACGATCGTCATGGGCGTCGGCACCACTATTGGGCGCGACGGACTTCCCGTACCGGTCTCCCCCGGCGCCGCCGTGGGTGGTGGAGCGCGGCTGTATGGCGGACCGTTTGAGCTGGAACTGCATGGCGTGGAACCGTTCGCGTCCCTGTCCCGCCCGGCTCCAGCGGCCAGATCGCTGCTCGATCGTTACCTGCGCGCCGCGGTCCCACTGTCGCTTGCCCATGCTGCCGTGACTGCCGTGCTGACTCGGTCCCTATCCCGAACCTTTGCAGCCCTGCTGTTGGTTAACCCAGGTGCGAGCCTGGTCGGTGCGGAGGCCGCGGACAGCGGGGCTTGGGCACGGGTGCTGCGCTCAGGTGCGACTGTGATGGGCACGCGTCCAGAGCGGGTCGTCCGTCTTCCTGGAGGTCTGCTGCTCGACCATCCCCGCCTGCTGGTCGATGGCCTGGAGATCGACGCCGTGGTGCCACTGACCAATGCCCACGACCCTGCGTGGGTCCTCGCACGAGCGGCCGGCATCGCCGCTGCCGCAGGGTCGCCGTGGGGCGATATCTTCCGCTCGGTGGACGGTGTACCGGCCTCCGATGGCGTCTTTGCAGGTGGTGTCGCGACCGCGCACGCCGCGGGAGAGCCATACTCGCTCGGTCCAGTCGCGGAAGAGGACATGGTTCCGGCGGAGCTCCGCCCTCGGTACCGCGGCGACTATCTGCTGATGCTCCGCGATCCTCATGCCGGTCGTGCGCTCGGCGTGATCGCGCTGCGACCGCGACCTGCACCGGGCGTCGTGGATCTCATAGAAGTATGCCAGCGACGGGGCGTGGAGCTAGCGGTGAAAGGCGTCGGCGATTCGGTATCCGCGCAGGCGATTGCGGATCGTGCGGGGATATCGCTCCTCGAGGGTGATGACACCCTTGGGAGCATCCGCGCGAGGCAGGCAGCGGGTGCCCTCGTCGCGTTCGCCTCAGACACCCCCGAGGCGGCAGTGGCGTTTGCTGCGTGCGACCTGGGGATCGGCGTGACGGATGGTCCTAGCGGGCTTGCTGGCCACGCCGACCTGCTCGCCCCCGATCTCGCCACAATCGCCGCTATCGTCGATTCGGGCGCGCGTCGCGAGACATCGGCACGGGACTCGGCGATCATCACGGCAATCGCCAACGCCGTGGGCGCCGCCTGGGGCTTTCGAGCCAGGCCGGGCGTCGAGCGCGCCTCCGCGCCGATGAACATCGCCACCCTGGCCGCTCTCGCCGCCGGATGGGCAAGGCTGCGCGGTGGGGAACGTCCGCAATCGGCCATCTCGCACCTGGCCGATCCGCAACCGGAGCGGTGGGGACGGCGCAGTGTGCTGAGCGTGCTGCAAGAACTCGGCAGCAGCGAGGAGGGACTCACTGCCGCACAGGCCGTGGAGCGGCGACAAGCGGCACCGCCGGTCGCGCGAGTCCACCGGCTGCGGGACGCGCTCCTGGAGCAACTCCGGTCCCCGCTCACCGGCATCCTGGCTGCCGGCGCGGGCCTCTCGCTTGCCCTGGGGGCGACCGCGGACGTCTTCATGATCGGGGCGATGATCGTGGCCAACGCCGCCGCCGGGATGTGGCAGGAGCGCCAGGCCGATCGGGCAGCCCAGACCCTGGAGCGCCTGGGGGCCGTGAGTGCGCGTGTCCTGCGCGACGGCGGTCCCGCGGTGGTGCCAGCGAGTGAGGTCGTGCCGGGGGACATCCTGCTGCTGGCGCGTGGTGACCGGGTGGTCGCGGATGCGCGTCTGCTCAGCGCTCAGGGCCTGGAGGTGGATGAGGCGGCGCTAACGGGGGAGTCGCTCCCGGTGCCCAAAGCGCCGGACGGCGCCACCGACGCGAGCCGGGTCGTCCTGGATGGCAGCGACGTCGCCGTGGGCACCGGGAGTGCCGTCGCTGTCGCCGTCGGTCGAGACACGCGCATGGGGGTGATCGCGGCCACCCTGGCCTCGGACCAGGCACCGGGGCAGAGTCCGCTGACCGCACACCTGAACCGCCTGCTCGGCCAGTTCCTACCCCTCGCCGCCGGCGGCGGGGCCATCGTTGCCGCCGCCGGACTGTTGAGGCGCGAGCCGCCGCTGGCCCAGGCAGCCGTCGGTGCGAGCATCGCCGTCGCCGCGGTGCCCGAGGGCCTGCCTCTGCTGGCCAAGGTGGGCGAGGCAGCCGTGGCGCGCCGTCTGGCCGGGCGCCACGCCCTTGTGCGTCGCCTGTCGGCCGTCGAGGCGCTCGGTCGCGTGGACGTCGCGTGCACCGACAAGACCGGCACGCTGACTGAGGGCACCCTCGTGCTGCGCTTTGTGGCGAACGCCGGCGGAGAGGTCAGCCTGCTGGATGAGCTGACCGCGGGCGCACGGCTCGTATTGCTCACCGCCGCGCTCGCCGGACCCCACCCCGACGCGCTTGACGCCGCCGACGACCCCACCGACATCGCCGTCGCCCGGGCGGCGCGCGGCGCCGGTCTCGACGATGAGATGCGAGCCGTTCGTGAGCGGGAGTCGCCGTTTGACGCGGCCAGGTCCTTCCATGCCGCGGTCGTCCAGGGGCGACTGTGCGTCGAGGGCGCCGCAGAGGCCCTCGCACCCCGTTGTACCCACACTCGTCTCGGAGGTGCGATAGCTCCGCTTGACGCGGACGGTCGCCAGGAAGTGCTCGCAAGAGCCCGAGATTTCGCAGAGCGCGGGCTGCGCGTGCTGATGGTCGCAGAGGGCTCGCCCGAGGACACGCTCGAAGACCCGCAAGGGCTTGTCGCTCTGGGCTTTTTAGCGATCAGCGACCCGCTCCGGCCCGAGGTGCCCGCCGCCGTGCGCAGGTGTCAGAAGGCGGGTGTGCGGGTGGTGATGATAACGGGCGACCATCCCGCCACCGCCCGCGCCATCGCCCGTGAGGCGGGCCTGCTCG
>JAUJMR010000049.1 GCA_030446765.1 Chloroflexia bacterium | reverse complement strand
ACTTGCGATTGCAGGACATTCTTCCCGATTGGACCGGGACACTGTCCCTCGAAGCCGGGACACCGCTCGCAATAGACTGTGTGCAGGTACCTACACGGACAGTAAGATGAGACAGTAAGGAGTACAACCCGATGAAAACATTAGCCTCAATGTTCACGGTCCTGATGCTCGCGGTGCTGCTGGCGGTACCCGCGAACGCGGCTGGTGATGTACAAGGCGAGACGGTTACTAGAACGTTTGAGCTCACGCTCCATGGTCCTGTGCCACAGGACCGGGTATTCGCTGCATACTACAGCACGGATGTGACGAACGTGGGCGGTGAGCCGACCGACTACATCCTTTTCTGCGGCGGCACCGAGAGCGAGCGCGCGGGTGCCAGGCAGGTGGTCTCCCGGGAGGACTGCACGGGCGATGGCGCGATATACCGGGCCCAGGTGGAGTTCGAGCGTGGCACCCAGTTGGTCTACTTCTTCATCGTAGCGGTGGAGGGGACCGAAAACTTCGAGATCTTCCACACGAACGTGCCGAGCAGGGATAGCCAGCCTGAATTGCTAAGCACTGACACGAGTAACACTGCTTGGTACAGTTTCGGCGCCGGGGATGACCAGCAGATACCGGATATGCCCGCGACCGGTGCCGGCGGGATGACCGGTAGTGAGCTACCGTCCGCTGGGCATGAACTCGTGCTCACGCTGATAGCGGCGGCGGGCTGCTCCGCTCTCGGCCGACGCTGGTCGTCCGCCCGCTCCGCTCACTAGCTTCGATCTCACAAGTCGAACACCGAGTAGATCGAAATAGGAGGTATCAAAGTGTCCGATCAACCATGGCTGCGGTTGGGAGCGGCTGCAGGGATACTACACGTGGTATTACAATTCGTCGGGTTCGGCATAGTTGGCGCGAGCGTTGGGGCGCTGGCGGACCTGAGCTCGCCCGATCGGGAAATAGTCAGGGCCTTCGAGCACCCCAGCGCTACCGGTGTGTGGGTGGGGCTGTACCTGGGAGTGCTCGCGTTCTTGCTCTTCGCAGTCTTCACAGCTCGGCTATCGACGACGCTGCGACGTGCGGAGGGTGACGCGGGATGGATGTCCACGGCTGTCTTTGGATCTGGCATTCTCTACATAGCCCTTTCCTTGATGTCGCTCGGGTTCATCGGGGTGGGACGTCGTGCGGCGGGGCATGGGATCGATGTCGGGCTAGCCCGTGTGCTCACCGACCTGACCAGCGGCATCCACGCGATAACGTGGGGCGTGGCAGCTCTGTTCCTAATGCTCACCGCTACGGTCGTATTGCGGACAAGGGCGCTACCCCGTTGGACCGGCTGGAGCGCGGGCGCCACTGCAGTGGCATTGCTTCTCGCGATGGCTGCGCCGGCATCTGAGCTAGCTCCGATCGTGGCGTTCCTCCTCCCGCTTTGGGTACTGTCAACCGCCATCACCCTGCTGCGCCGTTCGGACGTGGCTTACTGCGCCGTCAGGAGTGAGTACGGAGCCCAGCCCTCGGCTCCGGCTCAGCTCCGGACGTAGGTAAACATACAGGTCAGTAGCTGGGTCTGTGCACTCGTCGGAGCCATCATATCGCCGGGAACGAGTGTCACAGACCCGCGGTATGAAGTAATATCCGGACGTGACACGACTGAGCTTATTTGCAAGATGATAGACGAGTTGGAGCGCATCCCGCGCTGAAACCCTAGGGGGCTTAGCGATGAGACCTGGAAATACGATGGTGGAGACGATACTTTCTCCAGAGTCGTCAGTTGCGGCTCCGCACCCCCGCCTTGCCGTCTTCACCAGGTCTGTGTGGGTTTTTCTCACTTCAGCGGCTCTAGCCCTATTTCTCCTAGCTATCCCCACCCTATATAGCAATCGCAAGGTTCCCTCTGAGGCGGTGCAGGTAGGCTTAGCTCAGCTTGGGTTGTCAGCTGGCTACTACGCCGTGTATTACGTCGCGATCCAGGTCGTGTTCGCCATCGTCTGCCTTGCCATCGCCGGCCTGGTGGCACTGCGAAGGCTGCATGACGGGACGGCGCTGTTCGTATCGCTTCTCCTCGTATTGCTCGGCACAACCAATCACCCGAACATGCGTGCGCTGTCTGAGCACTACCCTGCGCTGACGGTTCCGGCCACGCTCGGCGTATTCCTGGCGTTTGCGGCGATCGTCCTCTTCATGTTCGTCTTTCCCGACGGTCGCTTCGTGCCCTCGTGGGCGCGCATCCCGGTAGGTCTCTGCTTGGCAGCCCTGCTCGCCGGCTGGTTCTTCCCGGGAAGTTCCTTGGCTAAGCCTTCCCAGATGGCCGGGGTCGCCGTAATATGTGGTCTCGGTGGCGGCGTGCTGGCTCAGGGCTATCGCTATTGGCGTGTGTCTGGATCGGTGCAGCGCCGACAGGTCCGGTGGGTCGCCTTTGGTACGACGGTGGCAGTGGCTGTGCAAATAAGTCTCATGGTCGCCGACGGCGTCTTCCCCTCGCTGACTCGGCCTGGTGTACCTGCCCTGGTTTGGGATCTGACCTTTTTCACAGGCGTTACCCTTGCCTTCCTCCTCATTCCTATCTCTGTGGGCGTGGCAATCCTGCGCTACCGTCTGTGGGATATCGACGTAGTCATCAACCGCACATTGGTGTACGGCTCGCTTACCGCGATTGTCGTCAGTCTGTACATGCTGGTGGTGGGTGGCTTGGGAGCCTTGCTGCAGGGGCGGGGCAACCTGCTCGTTTCGTTGGCGGCTACTGGGTTCATCGCTGTCCTCTTTGCCCCCTTGCGCGACCGACTGCAGCACGGGGTGAACCGCCTGATGTATGGCGAGCGAGACGACCCGTACGCGGTGATCTCGCGGCTGGGCCAACGGTTGGAGGCCACGCTGGCTCCGGATGCTGTCTTGCCGACCATTGTTCAGACAATCAGGGACGCGCTCAGGTTACCGTTCGCAGCTATCGAGATCCAGCGCAGTGATATGCCCGCGCTTGTTGCCTCTGCGGGGGAGCCGGTGGGACCGACGGCGCGGCTGCCGCTATCCTATAGTGGTGAGACCGTAGGGGACCTGATCCTCGGACCTCGCGCCGGAGAAAAGGCTTTCAGCGTTGCCGACCGACGCCTACTCGAGGACCTGGCACGGCAGGCTGGCGTCGCGGTACATGCGCTACGCCTTCGGGACGAGGCCTTGGGGCTCGCGGCGGACCTGCAGCGCTCCCGAGAACGGCTGGTGACAGCAAGGGAGGAGGAACGGCGCCGCCTCCGCCGAGACCTGCACGACGGACTAGGGCCGCAGCTGGCCAGCCTGACGATGAAGGCCGAGGCAGCCCGCGATCTGCTTGCCACTGATCCCAATACAACCAATAAGCTGTTGACAGAGATCATCGAGCAGACACAGACATCCGTCGCCGACATTCGCCGCCTCGTGTACGGGCTGCGGCCGCCTGCACTCGATGACCTGGGCCTACTTGCTGCCCTACGCGCGCACGCCGCCCAATACAACCACGGCAACCTGCGGGTTACCATTGAGGCTTCTGAACCTCTGGGGCCGCTACCCGCCGCCGTCGAAGTGGCTGCTTACAGAATCGTGCATGAAGCGCTTGCGAACGCTGCTCGCCACGCCAATGCTCATACCTGTACGGTTTGTATCCGGCTCGAAGGGGATACGCTCCGCCTGGATGTAGCAGACGATGGTTGTGGTATCCCAGAGGCGCGCAAGGCGGGCGTCGGCTTGACATCCATGCGCGAGCGAGCGGCCGAGTTGGGCGGGTGGCTGACAATCGAACGCCGGTCCAGCGGAGGCACCCACGTCCGTGCAGCCCTGCCAGCCGCTGGTATACACGCGAATGTACGGACCAATGCTCCCCCCAATACCGTGGAGGCCTGAGCATGGAGCCCGTCCGGGTCTTGATTGCTGATGACCATCGCCACTTCCGCGATGGTCTGCGCGCACTGCTGCTCTCAGCCGAAGATGTCGAAGTAGTCGGCGAGGCGGGCACCGGCGACGAGGTCATCCCGCTCGCGGCCAGGCTGCAGCCGGACGTTATACTGATGGACCTGCAGATGCCTGGGACCAACGGCATAGAGGCGACGCGCCGCATCTTGTACACGAGCCCGCATATCAGCATCCTGGTCATCTCCATGTTCGAGGATGACGACTCAGTGTTCGCAGCGCTGCAGGCGGGAGCCCGTGGCTACCTGTTGAAGGGCGCGCTAAAGGCGGAGATCCTACGCGCGATCCGAGCAGTCGCGAGTGGTGAGGCGATCTTTGGCCCAGCTATCGCCCGGCGGCTGATGGCCTACTTCGCAGTACCCCGACCAGCCGCGCCGCCTCAGGCCTTTCCGGAGTTGACCGATCGAGAGCAGGAGATCCTCGCTCTCATCGAGCAGCACCGGACCAATCCAGAGATCGCGGCTCGGCTTGGTCTGGGTCCAAAGACCGTGCGCAACCACGTCTCGAATATCTTTGACAAGTTGCAGGTAGCAGACAGGGCCGAGGCTATCATGCGGGCAAGGGAGGCAGGGATGGGGCGCTAGGAGCACCGAAGCTCCCCGTGCCGCTTCAGTTGTGCAACGCGAGCAGTGGTCTGAGGTCCTGTCCCTCCCTTCGTATCGGCTTCCGATTCCTGCCTGAACCGCTCACCGCTTTCCGGTGCCATCCTGCCCTGCCCGCGGCTACAATAGAAACCATCCAGACATCTGCCCCACCGGGCGAACACCCCCTTATCGAATGGAGACTGCCGGTGCCTCGACTCTTCGCGTTGCTTTGTATCCTCTGCGCCTTTGCCGTCCTCCCCGTGGCTTGCGGCTCGAAGGCGCTGCAGCAGGCGCAGTCCCCACCCAGGACCGCCACCAGCCCCTCGACCGTAGGGGGCGGCATCGCCGTGAGCAAAGGCGAGGCAGGCGGGGAGAGCACGGCCGTCGCCCAGTCGCCAGCGCCGACGGGGCAGACGGGGGGCGACCCGGGGATAGTGATCCCCACAGCAGACACCAGGGCTGACGCCACCTCCACCGTCCCCGCCACGATGAACACTCCCGAGGCTATTCAACCCAGGGAGGCGACGAGCACCCCGGCCGCGACCAGCGCCGGGGAGGGGGTGCAGACACCCGATGGTACGCAGACGCCGGAGGCCACGCAGGTCCCCTCGGCCACCCAGACGCCGGAGCCGGAGAAGGTGCTGTACGTCCATACGGAGGAGTACGTCGAGGCGAACCTGCGCGCGAAGCCGACGACGGCCTCTGACATCCTGGACACAGTGCCGTATCGCACCGGTGTGCGGGTGCTCGGGGGAGAAGTCCGCAACGACGAGGGCGAGAGCTGGCACAAGGTCGCCTATGACGGCCGCACGGGGTACATATACGGCGAGCTCCTCGTAGAGCGGCAGCCGAAGCCGATACCGCCCGGGTTCCGAGGCTCCGTGGTCGAGGCGGCGACGGGGAAGCCTGTCGGGGGGGCGTGGGTATACGTGGGGAACAGGATCGAGCGCACGGACAGCGCGGGGAGGTTCCGGTTCAACCTGCCTGCGGGCGGGAGCGAGCTGACCGTCATGGCACCGGGCTACGCGAAGTTCACCGCGAAGGCGGCGGAGGTCGCGAGGGGCCGGGTGGCCCTGGAGGAGTTCGATGCCCGTGGCGTGTACCTGCCTTTCAACGCCGCTATGATACCGGCCCAGCGAGAGCGCATTTTCCAGCTCATAGATGATACGGCGCTCAACGCCGTTGTGGTCGACATCAAGAGCGATGAAGGCTTGGTATGGGACGCGGCCGTGCCGCTCGCCAGGGAGATCGGGGCGACTTACGAAGGCTTCGACCTCGAGGAGTTCGTCCGCGAGGCTCACGAACGCGACATTTATGTGATCGGGCGCTTTACAGTGTTCAAGGACACGAAGCTGGCGACCAACCGTCCTGAATGGGCCATTCACAACAGCGAGGGCGGCTTGTGGACGGATGACACCAAGAACAGGTACATCGACCCGTTCGACGAGCGTGCCTGGGACTACTACGCGGACCTGGCCGTGGAGGCCGCCGAGCTTGGAGTGGACGAGATCCAGTGGGACTACGTGCGCTTCCCTGTGGACGGGGATTTGAGCACTTTGCGCGTTGACGGGGAGTACACAGAGGACGGACGCATCAACCAGATCACGGAGTTCCTGGCGTACACGGAGCGCCGGCTGCGGCCCGTGAAGGTATACATCTCCGCGGATATCTTCGGCCTGACGGTATGGCACACCAACGAGAACTACCTGGGACAGAGGCTCGAGCGTGTGGCAAGGCACATAGACTATGTCTCCCCGATGCTGTACCCCTCTGGCTTCAACGCGGGCTCCGGTGGCTACCAAGTACCTCCCGCACAGCCCTATGGGCTGATCAAGCAGAGTCTAGAGCTCACGTACGAACGTCTCGACAAGTTGGGGTTGCCGGTGAAGGTGCGACCATGGCTGCAGGCTTTCCACGACTACGGATGGGGCATTCCGTATGAGGTCCCCCAGGAGCGGGCACAGCGCAAGGCAGCCGAGGACCTCAACACATCCGGCTGGCTCTTCTGGAACC
>JAUJMR010000048.1:2385-6572 GCA_030446765.1 Chloroflexia bacterium | reverse complement strand
TAGACCGCCACGGCATCGTCACCCGTAGTGGCGGCCTCATGAACCCGAACCAGTACCTGTCCGTGGCGATCTGGTATCTCATCCAGCACCGCCCAGGCTGGCGAGCCGATGCGGCGGTCGGCAAGACGCTCGTTTCAAGCTCAATGATAGACCGCGTGGCCATGCACCTCGGACGTCCGATCGCGGAGGTACCAGTCGGCTTTAAGTGGTTCGTCGAGGGGCTTTTGTCCGGCTCGTACGGCTTCGGCGGCGAGGAGAGCGCGGGAGCGTCGTTTCTCCGCACCGATGGCACGGTTTGGACCACCGACAAGGATGGCCTGATAATGGGCCTGCTAGCGGCAGAGATCATGGCCAAGACTGGTCGCGACCCGGCGGAGTGCTATCAGGAGTTGGAGGCGTTGCTCGGCAGCCCGGTGTATGAGCGTATCGATGCCCCGGCAACACCGGCTCAGAAGGTGGTGCTGAGCAATCTTTCGCCTGACCAGGTAAAGTCAACAGCGCTCGCGGGTGAGCCGATCCTCGCCACGCTGACCAGGGCTCCGGCGAACGATGCGCCTATTGGCGGACTCAAGGTAGTCACTGAGAACGGGTGGTTCGCGGCCAGGCCGTCAGGCACCGAGCACATCTACAAGGTCTACGCCGAGAGCTTCAAGGGGAGCGATCATCTCCGGCAGATTCAGGCGGAAGCCCAGGAGATCGTGACTGCCGTCTTAAGGTCGGCAGGATGAGTGAGACAAGGCACAACGAAGACGAGCGGGCGTCAGATGGGCTCGGTGGATCGTAGGCCTATACGCGCCGCGGGGGCAGGGGTTTTCGCAACCCGAGGCGCTGGAGTCCGGCGGGAGACAGGATTGATAACGGCACTGCCCATACCTCAACACGACCTCCTTTACACCGGCTTGCAGTGACCATGGCAGGATAGCTGATACGCCCTGATGGGGCGGCAAGGAGAGTTGGGCTGCCTACAACCGAACGAGGTTCCGCCGGATCGCGTAGACCAGCGGCAACCCCACAGCGAAGGCGATTGCCGGGTTGGATGTGGCCGCGATGGCACCAATCGCAAGGACCGCGAAGAGATCAGTCCCGGCATAGTTCTGGGGTCTCGAGGACAGAGCCAGTTCCACGCCGGAGAAGAACAGCAAGCTGCCGAGCACCGCGGCCGGGATAAGCGCAAGCAGCCCGATCGCCCCATCTCCCAGCAGGATACCCATCCCGAGGAAGGCGAGCCCGATCAGCAGCGGAGCGGTTGCGGTGCGTGCGCCGAACCGATGGTGTCCGGTGATGCCGCCCGCGCCGTGGCACATAGGGTATCCGCCGAACGGTGCGGCCAGAAGGTTGCCGATGCCCGTCGTGATGGAGAGGTTGCGCTCCGTGACGTGGTGCTCCTCCTTGGGCAGGAGTTGGCGCGTCACCGCCGCGGTGACGATGATCGCGTTCGTGAGCGTGAGCGGTATCTGCGGCAGCACGGCGAGCTCGGTGCCACGCACCACATCCCGCCAACTCGGCCAGACGAGCGTGGGCAGGTGGAGCCCTATATCGAGTCGAGGAAGTGGGGTGCCTGTACCGGCAATCTGCGCCAATGCCACGCCGGCAGCGACCGCCACGAGCGCGGCGGGGAAACGCCGGTTGCCCAGTAGCAGCACGGTGAGCGCGGAGACCACCAGCCCCAGCCACGGTTGCTCGCTCACCAGCCGGATCCCCAGCCCGGCGAGCGATAGCCCCAGCCCGAGCTGGAGGCCGGCCGCCACCGTCGGCGGTACCAGCTTCGCCAGCCGGGTCACCATCCCCGTCAGCCCGGCGAGCAGGAAGAACGCGCCGATCAACAGGCCCGCCCCGGCCACCTCGCCCGGCGCGAGTGGGGTGATGAGCATCACGGCGGACGCCGCCTTCATCGGCTGCACACCCATCGGCACCCCGTAGAACGCGCCGGAGAACAGGTAGAACAGACCGAACGCCGCCAGCACGCCCGAGGGGGCCATGCCGACGACGGCGATCGCCCCTATGATGTGCGGCAGGAACGTTCCCAGGTCGCCTAGTGCCCCGGAGATCTCGCCCCGGTTCCAGGCGAACCGGTCCCGGGAGTAGAGCGGCGGAGCATCCGGCGGTTGCGAGGCGCAGCGCACTTTGACGTCGGGGACGAGGCCGAGTTGTCGGTGCCCGTCCTCGGCCGGTCTCACCCCTTCCGGGGCAGCTCGCTCGACCTCGCACCTGCTCATAGCCATCCCTCGGCCTGGCCCAGAGGCTCCTGAACCGCCGACTCGGCGGGAGACTGGCCGAGCAGCACAACGGGACGGATCATCTCGTAGGCGAGCTGCTCGGCCGACTTGGTCAGCAGCCGCAGCTGATGCCAGTCATCGGTTGGCTCGACCCGGGGTCGCTTCCTCGTCGGCATCCGTCCTCACAGCAACCACGACAGCCGTCGCTCGACCACCCAAACAAGGATCTCAACTCGCCGTACGCTTAGGCTTTTAGGTCCTGTAATGATACTTTTCCTGCCATGGTCGCTGCAAGCTGGTGTAAAGGAGGTCGGAACCCCCGCACAGTTGGTGCACCAGCCAATATGTTGTGGCTGCAACCCACGCCGAGCTTCCACATCTTGCGCTGCCCAGACCGCCTGCACCCAAAATGCGGGAGACCCAGGAGGTCGCGTCGAGTTTTGCGGTCAGGCGGTCAGCTGCGTGATAGTGCTTGTCCTCCGAGATGAGCTTGCCCACCGTTGAGAGCTCCTCGTGGAGCAACTCGGCTCGCCGCTCGATGTAGGCGACGAAATCCTGTTCCACGGCCACCACTAGCGCCCCGTTCCCGCGTACCGCTCTCCAGGAACCTTGTGGCAGGACATAGCCCTCGAAGTCGCGGTATCTATGGCTCCCCGACACCCAGATGTCCCCCGACCTCAGGGAGTTGCGCAGCTCAGTGAGCGCGCGGAGTTCCTAGTAGTGTTAGGCGCTATCGTATACTGATCGCATCGTGAGACACCTGGAAGGAGACGATGAAGCGGACAAGAACCCGGACACCAGCTCGCCCAACCCACTACAGCTATTTGCATAGCGTGCTCGTCTGGCTGCGCGTGCTCACCGTGGCGGCCCTATTACTGCTCACGCTTGTATTCCCTGTGCCCGGCGGCGGACAGCTACCGACCTGGATGTTCCTGGCTTTGTTCGCGGGCTATGTTGTCCTTATTGACTAGCTAAAGAATCATCTGCCCGGGCTGGACCCATTCACGTGGGTGGCCAGCCTGGACCTAATCGTAGTGTCGTCGTTGTATGCCTTTAGGGGCGAACCCCTTGGTCCGCTAGCCGTCCTGTTCTTCCTGGCTGTGATCTGCGCCGTGGTTAGTATGTCGCTGCGTCTCGGGCTCCTCTACACGGGCGTCGTAGCGCTTGTAATGGCTGCCGTCACACCACTACTCCCCGGCTGGTCGCCCACTTTAGGAGACATTCGGGAGTTGGGGACCCACATAATCTTGGTTGTATTGTTCGGAGTGGGCACAGCCACACTGGCAGGACGGCTTTCTCGTGAACAGGAGGCGGCGCGTTCGGCCCGCGATGAGGCCGGACAGTTGGAAGAGCTCGACCGATTGCGGTCCGATTTCATCTCCTCGGTTTCCCATGAGCTACGCACGCCGCTCACGTCCGCGCGAGCGGGTCTGGGCATGCTTGAGGTGAGTGCAGTCGATCAACTACAGCCCGAGCAGAAGGAGCTACTCGCCAACGCTAGGAGCAGCGTCGAGAGCCTCGGCATGCTTATTGACGATCTCCTCACCCTGAATCAACTCGAGGCTGGCACGTTGAGTCTCGATTGCGAGCCACTCGACCTGCGCGCCGCCGTTGCAGATGCCATATCGGTGGTACACCCTCTGATGCAGGAGAAGGGGCAGATCCTGGAGGCTGACTTGCCCCAGCTGTTGCCCGTGGAAGGTGACTCCCGGCGGCTTGCGCAGGTGTTCGTCGACTTGCTGGCCAACGCTTACTGGCATACCCCGCCAGGTACACGGGTTATGACCACAAGTAGGTTAACAACCGACGAGGTGTCGGTGACCGTAAGTGACAACGGGGCGGGCATCCCGGCTGAAGAACTGGACATGGTATTTCAGCGCTTCTATCGGTTGGCCTCCGGGGATGGAGGCTCCGGCCTGGGCCTTGCTATCGCCAGAAACCTGATCGAGCTGCACGGGGGGCGAATGTGGG
>JAUJMR010000048.1:0-2285 GCA_030446765.1 Chloroflexia bacterium | reverse complement strand
CTGGGCCTTGCTATCGCCAGAAACCTGATCGAGCTGCACGGGGGGCGAATGTGGGCCGAGAGCCCTCCAGGGGAGGGAGCTTCTTTCCACGTCGCCTTGCCTCGATACATGAATGGAGTGAAGGTGTGAGGCTACTTATCGCAGAGGACGCCCGCAAGGTGGCGGAGGTGGTGGCCTTCGGCGCGCGCATGACGTGGCCGGACTGCGACGTGACGATCGCCGGAGATGGCGAGGAGGCACTGAGGCGCTTCGAGGAGGAGCAGCCTGACCTGGTAGTGCTCGATGTGGGGATGCCACCCCCCGACGGCTTCGAGGTCTGCCGACGCATCCGGGAGGTGTCTCAGGTGCCGATCCTGATGCTGACAGTGCGCGACGCGACGGTCGACAAGGTACGCGCTCTGGACCTGGGGGCCGACGACTACCTGACCAAACCCTTCGACCACGTCGAGCTGCTGGCGCGTCTGCGGGCGCTCGTGCGACGAGCTAGCAATGGGAAGCCAGAGTCTTCGGTTCCCACGTTCGCTACCGACGATCTCTCGCTCGACTTCGCCAGACACGAGCTACGCGTCCGGGGAGAGGTGGTGAGGCTAACGGCCATCGAGTACCGCCTGCTGGAGGAGATCGTGCGCCATTCCGGCATAACCCTGACGCACAAGTTCCTGCTGGAGCGGGTATGGGGACCGGAGTGCGTTGGGGATGTCCACTACCTGAAGGTGTTCGTTCGGCGATTGCGCCAGAAGCTTGGCGATGACCCCGAACACCCGCGCTACATCCATACAGTGTGGGGCACCGGCTATCGCTTCGATCCTCCTCACTAGCCGCCAGCTGCCGCCCTTCTTGCCTGAAGCTCCTCCGGCCTGTAGCGGCTCCACGCACGGCAGGCTCATACGCCGTGTCTCCGTCGACCCGCTTGGTGGTACTGATCTCGGGCCCCCACTAGCTCCTGCCGTTTACCAACCCTTTACCAGTGATTCACCGGATTGTTCCCAGCCGTTTACCGGGCCGTTTACTGCTGCCAAGTACACTTTCAATGGTGGCTCTGGAATTCGTCCGTGTAACGCCGGGCCAGGCAGGGAGCAAGGGTAAGCAGCTAGCACGTGGAATAGGGCTGGGACCACCAAGACGAACGGCATGATGGCGTTCAGCATCGGCGGACAGGCGGACGTGCAGCAGCCGGACATGCCGGCAACGGGTGGTAGCAGCGGCGGAGCTGACGGCCAGCAGAATGAGAGGGTACCCGAGCAGATGCCCGACACCTGTGCGGGAGGTATAGCTGGCGGCGGCCTGCCGCTAGGCGGTCTAGCCGCTACCGGAACGCTTCTGGCGGCCGGTGCGTTCGGCGCGCTGAGGCGCAGGAGAGGTTAGCCGCGAATCGGCCCGGCTCGGAGAGATCATCACGTCCGAGCCCGGCTCCTCGTTACAGTTATCCCGCGACGGGGCCACGAGCCGGTTAGGGCCGATACCGTCCATAGGATACAAAGGAGGCAAGCAGTATGACTTACGCGGAAGCCAGGACACAACTCGACACCGGGTGGGCGGTCAAGCAGGGGGCCATCGGCGGAATCATAGCCGGCATAGTGTTCGCTATCGCGGAAATGATGGGGGCGCGATTCATCGGAGGCAATCCCTTTCTGCAGCCGCTGGCGGCGATCGCGTCGGTCCCTATAGGGCAGCCACCTCCGCAGATCATGCAGGGTTACAGCACGATCACCTTCGTACTGATCGGGCTGGTCACGCACATGGTGTTCTCGGCGATCTTCGGGATCATCTTCGCCCTCGCCGTGGCGAAGGTGCCGGCTCTCCGGTCGCCGGTGGCGCTCATAGTCGCGGCCTCGATCTGGGGGTTCATCCTGTGGGTAGTCAACTTCTACGTGCTGGGCCCCGCCCTCGGCAGGCCATGGTTCGCCCAGACGCCCGCGCTGCAGCAGTTCGTCTACCACACCTTCTTCTTCGGCACGGTGCTCGGCCTGTACCTCAGGTCGGTCCTGCCCGCAGTGCGGACGAGCTGAGGCTTCCTCAACCATCGGGGATCGCACTCAGGCTGGCGCGGTCAGACGAGGACGTGCTGTCCTGGGTGCGGGGCGCGGTGTAACCGGAGGAAGTGCTGTATCGGGCGGTGTACGCCATGTAGTTCACGCGCCACATCGATACCTAGGGGTTCGTCCGCTTCCGCAACTGGCGAATCTACAGGGAGAGAGGGCTGGCGGGATCGCCGGTCGCCATATGGGTATACGACGGCACGCTCAGGATCAAGCAATAGGCTGTGCTGCTCTCGTGGTACTCGA
>JAUJMR010000011.1:72783-101692 GCA_030446765.1 Chloroflexia bacterium | reverse complement strand
TGGTGGGCGGTACTGGACTCGAACCAGTGACCTCTACGATGTCAACGTAGCGCTCTAGCCGGCTGAGCTAACCGCCCGTGTCGCAAGCCCAATAATAGGCCACGCCCTTTCGCCTGTCAAGCACGGCCACTGTCGATGACGATTTGCCGCGCACGGGACTCGAGTGCTCCACCCTTGCCACAGCACATCAACCCTGGGCACCCAATAACACTTGGCTACGCCGTAAACCGCTGCACCAGCTTGTACAAGGCGTCCACCCCGAACTCCAGCGAGCTCACCGGCACCCGCTCGTCCGCCGCGTGTACCAGGCGCACGAAGTCCGGCTCCTGCGGCACGTTCAGTGGCAGGAAGCCATAAGGCTGAATGCCCAACTGCGAGAAGAAGCGCCCATCTGTCACCGCGAACATCAGGAACGGCACCGGTACCCCTTCCGGATCCGCCTCCTTCAGGATTCCTCGGAGCGTCGGGAAGAGGCCGAGGTCCGGTTCGTGGGTGATCGCGTCGTTGCGGACCACCTCCAGCTCCACCTCCTCGCCAACCACCGCCCGCAACTCGGCGAGAAAACTCTCAGCGGTGTGGCCGGGAAGCAGGCGACCGTCCATCTCCACGACGACCTCACTCGGGATCACGTTCACCTTGTGGCCGCCGTTCACGATCGTCGCGTTCACGGTATTGTGCAGCACGGGATCAAAGAAGAAGCCACGCGGCCCCATCTCGTCGAGCACGATGTCCGTCCGCGCAGAGTCGAGCAACTCGCCCAGTGCCCCGCCGCTCTCCGCGGGCAGCGCGCGCGCCATCGTCTCGATCATCTGCTGCGCGACGGGCGTTATGTGCACCGGCAGGCGATTCCTGTCCAGCTGCGTGAGCATCTCGCCCAGCTTCGCCATCGTGCCGCCGCGCATCGGGCGCGATGCGTGGCCACCCGGTCCCCGGACCGTCGCCTTGATCCAGCAGATCTGCTTCTCCGCGACCATCACCGGGTAGAAGCGTTTGCCGTCGACGTACCGCGCCACGCCACCCCCCTCCCCGATAGCGTACCGCACCCCCGCGAAGAGCTCCGGGTGGTTCTGGACGAGGAACTTCGCGCCATAGTCGGAGCCATTCTCTTCGTCGCTCAGCACGGCGAGGATCACGTCACCGGGCAGGGATGCCCCCTCCGCCTTAGCGCGCAGCATGGCGGAGAGCATCATGGTCACGCCACCCTTCATGTCTAGCGCACCCCGGCCCCATACCATCCCATCGGCAACGTCGGCGCCAAACGGGGGACGCTGCCACGCCTGGTTGCGGGTGGTAACAACGTCGACGTGCCCGTGCAGCAGCAGGGGCGGCGCAGAGCCCTCGCCCCGCAGCCGGGCGATGAGGTTCGGGCGCTCGGGGTCCGAGAAAAGGATCTTGCACTCGATACCCGCCTCACTCAGCAGGTTGTTGACATACGCGATGCACGCCGCCTCAGCGCCCGGCGGATTTGTCGTGTCGAACCGGATCAGATCCTGTAAGAGCTCCACCGGTCGCTGATAGATATCGGTCCCCGGGCCCGTGGTCGTGACGGCCATGTACTGCACCTCCCATGCGTACTGCTTCGCGCATCCCATGCAACCGCAAGCCCCACGCCGCCAGCAGCAGACGATCGCGCCGACCGTCACATCCCGAGCCACGCGGCGAATCCACGGTCCAGTTCACGACTCCCGCCCTTTTTTGGCGAGACGGCACTCACTACGCTACGACATTCGTACTGCAGGTCGCGCACATATTGGTCATACTGCTCCCGTTGTTCCCGCCGTCGGCACAAATCGTGGTGGCGCGCGGTACGGCTCAAGCAGGGAGCCGGACGCGGTGGCGAAGAGTGATCTCCGCAGCAGTTTCTTAGCGCGCGTGCCGATGGAGCGGAGGGCGACGCGCATCGAGGAGCTATTTTCACACCACTGCCGGCGCGTCCACTTTACTGAGATCGACATTGCACGATTTTCCAGATCGTTCATCACCTGATGAGGGCAGCATCCTCCCGCCGACGGGCCGGTCAGTAGAACACGGAGCAGGAACGGGCCGGGGGAGCAGGTCCGCGGCAAGTGTCGGGTACCAACACGGGCGCGCGTGCTGCATCACTTGTTGACGTCCGCCGACATAGCGACCAGTCCTCGCTCACCCGGTCGAAGAGGCTGCGCGCCCTAGCCGAAGACGCGGCCCGTGGCTCTTGATATACTTATAGCTGCTATGTATAATGCTGCTATGCATACTTGCGCTTCGAGTCAAATAGGGCGCCGTGCGACAGGTGAAATCGTGAGGATCAGCATATGGGGATCAACAAGGACCTGATAGCCGCTTCCTCGACCCCGATCGTCCTCGCAATCCTCGCCGAGGAGGACAGCTACGGCTACGCGATCCTCCAGCGAGTCCGGGAGTTGTCCGGTGGACGCATGGAATGGACGGACGGGATGCTCTACCCCCGTTCTGCATCGGCTCGAGCGGCTCGGCCACATTGAGGCTCGGTGGGAAGTCGCGGAGAGCGGTCGCCGTCGCAAGTACTACCGGATCACTTCCCCTGGGACGGGTTCAGCTCGCCGAGGAACGCTTGGCAATGGCAAGCGGTGGACGCCACGATACGGGAATCTGGCAGATGCTCTCCCTCCCATTCCGGCCAGCCATAGGCGTTAGCCGCGCCACCACCAGGGAGCCTACACCAGACGGCAGCAGGTCACGAGGTGTCGCTCGAGGCACAGATCGACCAATGGCGGAGCTACCTCTCCCGCCCGGCGGCGATCCACTCCGTCGATGTAGCGGAGCTGGAAGACCACCTGCGCGAGCAGGTAGCGGTCCTGGTCGACGCAGGACTCGCCACCGATGAGGCGTTCCTCGTCGCGGTAAAGCGCATGGGCGATCTCGACGATCTCTCACGGGAGTTCGCGCGCGAGCATTCGGACCGCCTCTGGAAGCAGCTCGTCGTCGCCCCTTCGGATTCCGGGGACTCACGAGCACGGGTCCGAACGGATGCCATCGTCGCCTTCTGTTTGCGGTGGCGGCGGCCAGCTATACAAGTTGCCGACACTCTTCGGCATGCAGCTGGATACGGACGCCGGTTTCTATGCCCACAACCTGAGTCTCTTCGTGCTGCCCCTGTTGACTGGCTATTTCGTCTGGAAACGGCGGCTTGACACCGGCACGCTCCGCTGGCTGGCGCTGGCGTTCGTTGCAGCGGCGGTATTCGCCAACGTCTATCCGTTAGCGCCGGAGGGATCCACCGAGGTGCTTTCGGCGCTGCACCTGCCGATCGCGCTCTGGCTGGTGGTGGGCGTCGCGTACGCCGGCGGCCGGTGGGGCCAGGTCGGGGCCGCATGGACTTCATTCGTTTCTCGGGCGAGCTATTCATCTATTACGTGCTGATACGCGCTTGGCGGCGGCGTGCTCACAGGATTCATGGCGATCCTCTTCCAGTCCATCGGGATAGACATCGAAGTTCTTCTTTGAGTCGTGGCTGCTGCCGTGCGGAGCGGCCGGGGCCGTCGTAGTCGCCTCGTGGCTGGTGGAGTCCAAGCAGAGTGTGATTGAGAACTATGGCGCCCGTGTTGACGCGCCTCTTTACACCCTTCTTCGCCATCATGCTGATCACGTTTCTGGGCGCCTTGCTGTGGACCGGACGTGGAGCAGACATCGAGCAGCACATGCTTCTCGCCTTCGACCTGCTCCTGGTGGTGGTCCTGGGCCTGCTGCTCTACTCCGTCTCCGCCCGGGACCTTGGGTGTCGCCTCCCGGCGCCTTCGATGTGATGCAGGTCGTGCTGGTGATCGGTGCGCTATTGGCCGACGCGGTAGCGCCAGGGGCCATCGCCGCGCGCATCACCGAGTTCGGATTCAGCCCGAACCGCGTGGCGGTGCTGGGCGTGAACCTGATCCTTCTGGTCAATCTGGCGTGGTCCGCCATACTCTATCTCCGCTTCCTGACAGGGTGCGGACCCGCTACGCGCCTCGAGCGGTGGCAGACCAATTATCTGCCCATCTACGCCGCGTGGGCAGCGATTGTCGTAATCTTCTTTCCGCCGCTGTTCGGATACATCTGATCGGAGGCCGCTGCACCCGTTCTCCGCACCGGTCTCCGCGGATGTGGCGCTCGCCGCGGCGCTAACGGTTCGGTCGCGCTTCTCCTCGATCAGCGTGCGATGTTAATCCGTATCCACGAGCGAGACCAGCGATATCGACATTGCACAATTCCCTACGTCGTTCATTAGCCGCGTGCACCCTGCACCAACGAGAGGCAGCGGAACTACACATTCGCGACGTATCCAAGACCCTGATCCAACTTGGCGTGCAAGCCCTGAAGGACGTGACGCTCACCATCCCGGCCGGGATGTACGGCCTGCTGGGGCCGAACGGCGCCGGCAAGTCCACCTGATGCGCATCCTCGCCACACTCCAGGAGCCGGATCAGGGTAGCATCCGCCTGGGCGACCTGGACGTGCTGCGGCAAAAGGATGAGGTGCGCAAGACGCTCGGCTATCTGCCGCAGGAGTTCGGCGTCTATCCCAAGGCGAGCGCGGAGCGCCTGCTCGATCACTTCGCCATCCTGAAGGGCATCGCCGAGCGCCAGGCGCGCAAGGAGGTCGTGGAGGCGCTCTTCCGGCAGACGAACCTGTGGGAGGTGCGCAAGCAGAAGCTCGGCGGCTACTCCGGCGGGATGCGGCAGCGGTTCGGCGTCGCGGTGGCGCTATTGGGCAATCCAGGCTGCTCATCGTCGACGAGCCGACCGCCGGCCTCGACCCGGCCGAGCGCGTCCGGTTCCTGAACCTGCTCAGCGAGCTGGGCGAGAACAGCGCGGTGATTCTCTCGACGCACATCGTCGAGGACGATCTCGGAGCTGTGCACCCGGATGGCGATCATCGACCGGGGCGAGATCCTGCTCGAGGCGGAGCCGCTGCGGCGCCATCGGCGAGATGCGCGGCCGGATCTGGCGCAGCGTGATCGAGAAGAGCGCGCTGGCAGATCTGGAGCGCGAGCACGCCGTGATCTCCACGAAGATGCTCGCCGGGCGTACCCTCGTGCACGTCTTCGGCGAAGCGGCGCCCGGCCCCGGCTTCCGAGCGCGCCGAGCCGGACCTCGAGGACGTCTACTTCAGCACGATGGCGGGGCACATCGGACGGCGTAGCGAGCAGCCGGAGGGCGGTGGCGTCGTGAAGTTCCGGGAGATCTTCCGCTTCGAGTTCGCCTACCAGGCGCGCCGCGTCTGGACCTGGCTCTTCTTCGTCGTCATGGCCACGGTCGCGTTCGTGATCGTCGCGTGATGGCTTTCTCTCGGACGCGCTCTCGCGACGACTTCTTCCTGAACTCGCCATTCGCCATCGCGAAAACCACGGTAACTTGGCAGCCTGCTGTGGCTGGTGCTGGGCGCGGCCGCCGGCGATGCTGCTGCGCGCGACGTGGAGACGGGGATGCATCCTCACGTACACCTCGCCCGTAAGCAAGATCGAGCACCTCGGGGGACGATTCCTCGCCGCCTTCGTTCTCAACGTTGATCCTGCTGGCCATGCAGGTGGGCATCCTGCTCGCCGTCTACTCGGCTCCGTGGATGCCGAAGTTCTTGGTCCGTTCCGGCCGGCGGCCTACCTCACCGCCTACGGCTTCTTCGCGCTGCCGAACGCCTTCGTCGCTACGGTGGTCCAGTTCTCTCTGGCGGCGCTGAACGGTCGGCCCATGGCAAGCTTCCTCGGAAGTGTGCTGCTGATCTTCGTGGCGTATGTTGTTCGCGCCCGTGATGTTTTTCAGGGGCGACGCGACGTGGCGGCGCTGCTCGATCCGATCGGCCACCACTACATCCTTTCCGATCTGTCGTGGGATGGTCGCCGATCGAGAAGAGTACGCGCCTGATCGAGCTGGAGGGCGGGCTGCTCCAGAGCCGGTTGGTGTGGCTCGGCGTCGCTCTGGCGGCGCTCGCGTTCACCTACACCCGCCTCGCCTTCGAGCACCTGGCGGCGAGCGCCTGGTGGAGCCGCCTTGCGCGCTTCGGCAAGCACGTCGATCTCCGGCGGGTGACGCGCACGCGTTCCACGCGACCCCCATCCGGGAGCGACATCGCGAGCACCGCCCCGATCTCCGTACCCGACGATGCGGCAGGCGTTCGGCTTCGCGAGCTGCGCGCGCCAGATCGCCATCACATGGGACTCGTTCCGGTCGACCAACGGCGGCGGGCTGGTGGTGCTGGCCGGCATCGCGGCGATCGCGGTGATCGTGCTGCCGCAGAACTTCGAGAACATGGGCACGCCGCTGCTATCCTCACCTTTTTGACGGCCTCGGTGACAGCCGCACCCAGTGGGTGATCACGCCGCTCTTCATCGTCCTCTACGCCGGCGAGCTGGTCTGGCGCGAGCGCGAGGCCGGCCTGGGCGAGATCACCGGCGCGGCGCCGGTGCCGAACTGGGTGCGCTTCCTCGGCAAGTTCCTGGGGCTCAGCCTGATCCTGGCCGTGTGGATGGCGCTGCTGATGGCTGCCGGGATGGCCGTACAGGTGAGGATGGGGTACTACAAGTTCGAGATCGGCCTCTACCTCGAGTCCTCTTCCGGGCTCCAGCTCCCGGAGTACCTCCTCTTCGCGGTGCTCGCCCTGGTGGTGCAGGGGACGGTGAACCAGAAGTACCTCGGCCACCTGCTGGCGCTCCTCGCCTACGTGGTCATCGCCTTCGCCCCCTGGCTGGGAATCGACCACGACCTGCTCGTCTACGGCTCCAGTCCGGTGGACGTACTCGGACATGCGCGGCTTCGGCGCGTCGCTGGGGCCGTGGACCTGGTTCATGCTCTACTGGGGCGCGTGGGCGCTGCTGCTGGCGGTGGTGGCCACGGTGCTCTGGATGCGGGGGCTAGGGAAGGGGCCCGCGCGTGCGGCTTCGACTGGCGCACCTTCGCTTCACGCGTCCGGCATTGGCCGCCGCGACGGCGGCGGGGCTCGTGCTCGCGCTGGGCGGCTTCGTCTTCTACAACACGAACGTGCTGAACGAGTACGTCACCCCCCTTCGAGCGGGCGGAGCAGCAGGCCGAGTACGAGCGGCGCTTCGGGCGCTACGCCAACGTCCCGCAGCCCCGGATCGCGGGGACCCGGCTGCACATGGAGATCCATCCCCGGCGGCGGGAGGTGGAGGTCCGCGGCAGCCATCACCTCGTAAACCGCAACGCCGTGCCCATCGACACGATCCACCTGGCCACCGCTCCCGGGGTCGAGACCGGCGCCATCGCGTTCGACCGGCCCGCCACGCGCGTGGTCGCGGACCAGGATCTCGGCCACGCGACCTACGCCCTGAGGCAGCCGCTCCAGCCCGGCGAATCGCTGCGGCTCGACTTCGCGATCCATCTGAAGCCGAGCGGCTTCCGCAACAGCGGCGTCGGCCGCTCCGTGACGGCGGCCAGCAGCTACTTCACGCACGACTTCCCTCCCGCAGATCGGCTATCGATCCGCGCCGCACGAGCCGAGCAGAACGGCGGGCGCACGGGCTCCTCCTCGCCGTCTCTTCCCGTCTCTGGCCGACGTGAAAGCGGGTGGGACGTCACCGGCGAGGCGGGCGAGGACTTCACCGGCTCCGAGCGCATCGCCGTCGAAACCGTCATCGGCACGGACGGGGACCAGACCGCCGTCGCGCCGGGGCTGCTGCGTCGCACGTGGATCAGAAGGCGGGCGCCGCTATTTCCACTACGCAACCGACTCCCCGATCGGCAACGAGTACCGCTTCTTCTCCGCGCGCTACGCCGTGCACGAGGAAGCTGGACCCCTCGGTCGGGCTCCGGACGTGTCACGATCCGAATCTACCATCACCCGCGGCACACCGCGAATCTGGACCGCATCCTGCGCAGCGTGCGCGCCTCGCTGGAGCACAACAGCCGCGAGTTCGGCCCGTACCCGCACAACCATCATCCGGCTGGTCGAGAATCCCGGCAGCGGGATGGGCGCACGCCGACACAGCCACCGTCACACACGAGAAGGCTTCTCCCGCTGGAACCCGGCAGACGATCCCACGGGTCTCGACATCCCATTCGCGGTCATCGCGCACGAGATGGCACACCAGTGGGGGGGCGTACGCCCTCGCCGAGGGTGCCCCGGTGCTCTCCGAGAGCTTCGCCTGGTACGCGGCGATGGGAGTGGTGGAGGAAACCTACGGACGCGCGCACCTGGAGCGGCTGCGCGGCTTTTCCGGCAGCCGCATCCGTATCCCGCCCATCCGCCAGTCCGTCCCGCTGCTCCGGGCGATGGACCCGTACGCGGCCTACCGCAAGGGCCCCGCGGCGTTCTTTGCCCTGCGCGAGTACATGGGCGCGGAACGCGTGAACGTCGCCTTCCGGCGCCTGCGCGAGAAGCACGGCTCGCCGGCGCGCAGGCCGCCACGAGCCTAGATCTCTACCGTGAGCTCCAGGCGGTCACCCCGGACTCCCTGCGCTACCTCCTCCACGACCTGCTCGCGGCGAACACCTTCTGGCAGCTCAAGACGGAGCGCGCCTCCGCCCAGCAGACCGCGGCGGGCGCCTGGCAGGTGACGCTCCGCCTGCGCGCGCGCAAGGTGACCGTCGACCCCGCCGGCGTGGAGACCGAGTTGCCGATGAACGAGTGGGTGCCGATTGGCGTCTTCGCGCCCTCCGGCCCGGGCAGGGAGTACGGCGGGACGCTCTACCTGCGCCCGCACCGCATCCGCACCGGCCAGCAGACGATCGTGGTGACGGTCCCCCGCAAGCCCGCCGACGCCGGCATCGACCCTATCTCCTGCTGATTGACCTGGAGCGGTTCGACAACGTGGAGGAGGTGGAGATCGAGGAATGAGGGCGGAGGACACGCGCTCTCCTCTGCGACGGGTGCTCCGGCGGCCCCGCCGCTTACCAACGACGGATCCGCGATCAGCGATCCATCTCGCCCAGGCGGAGGAACTCGACCGGTACGCCGTTCAGCTCAAGGGCTTCCCGGTGCTCCCACCAACGTGCCCTGGACGGCTCGGCCTTCGAAGGTCATCCCGCCGAAGGTGAGGAGAGCTGCGGACGCTGGAAGGTGCCGGCGACCGTGATGGGAACCGCGTTGGCGGCCGCCGCTTCCTTCATGGTGCCGGACCCCGAGACGGCGTTGCCTGCTGCCTCTTGGAGCTGAAGATCCAGCGTGAGCCTCGTCGAGACTCCGGCCCAGGGGCCCGCGACTGAGCCAAGCTGCCTCTCCAGGTTGTCCTCGATGTCGCCTGCGGTGGGGCCGCCGCAGGCTCCGGCCGCTAGCGTGAAGGCGAGCAGCAGGCAAACGCGGGGGTCGCGCATCGGTTCCTCCCGGGTGAGAGCAGCAGCATCGTGCGGTCGCACCGAACGGTACCGCTGCGGGCGCGCCCGGACAAGAATACGTTGGGCGGCGCCCGCGAGCCCGCCGGCGCCCGCCCCGTCCTTGCTGATCGAGCGCAGCCGTACGGGCTCTCAGCTACAGCAGGGTTTCCCAGCTTCCAGGAAGGGGGTGGGTCACAAATATCTTGTACGTCCAGGCTCCCATGTGTCGCTGGACGCGCCGAAGACCAGCGTCCGATGGAGCCCAGGATAGTGGAAGTCGTCCGGCGCGCCGGTGTTCGTTATCGAGAGCCGCCGGGTGTAGGTGGGGCGCGGTGCGGAAGCCGAGTCGCGGTGCCAAGCCCTGGATCGCGGGTTCGGAGGACACGCTCACGGGGATCGCGTGATCCCCCCGGTGGTCGAGATCCCGCCCGCGACGCAGCCGGAACGGCAGCCTTGAGAACTCAACGAGGCCGCGATCGCTCGACCGATCGCGGCCTCGGCCCCGCTCACCAGCCGCGGAAGCTCATGCGGCGGAGGATCTCGCGGCGGTACTCGGGGTGTTGCGGGGTGCGCTCGCGCGGGTTGGGGAGGAGCGCGGCCAGGCCGGCCGACTGCGTGCGCGTAGGCGGCGCGCGCTCACGTCGTAGTGCTCCCGCGCGGCCTCGGCCACGCCGAAGACGCCGTCGCCCCACTCCACCTCGTTGACGTACAGCTCCAGGATGCGGTTCTTCCCCAGGATGAGCTCCGCGGCGGGGGTGAGCGCCAGGTCGTACAGCTTGCGGACCGGGTTGCGGCAGGTGCAGCCGAACAGGTTCTTCATCAGCTGCTGCGTGAGCGTGGACGCGCCGCGGATGCGCACGCCGCCGGCGGCCTCGCGCTGCGCGTTCATCATCTCCGCGAAGTCGAAGCCGCGGTGCTGCCAGAAGCGCCCGTCCTCCGCCGCGACGACGGCGCGCGGCAGGTGGCGGGGCAGCTCCGAGAGGTCCACCCACTCCCGCCGCGCCTCGTACTCGCGCCCGGCGACCAGCGCCTGGATGCGCCGCTCGATCCGTACACCCGTGGTGGGCGGCGGCACGAATCGGTAGACGACGAGGAGCAGGACGCAGAACAGGTAGTACGCCAGCAGCGCCCCGAGCACCCACTTCACCACACGCGACGCGCGCGCGCTGCGTGGGCGAGGCGGCGCCGCGGCTTCGGGCGCGGGCGGGCCCTGCCGCGCGGGCGGCTCCCAGAGGAGCGTCTCGTCCGGGTCCTGGTGGGGCGGCTTCCTGTCGTTCATCGGGTGCTCGGGAAAGGTGTTGCGTCGCGGTGGCATCGGGAGCGGATGCAGCCGCAGGAGCCGTTCCGCGGCCGGGGCGGCGCCGCTTTCCAAATCCGGCTGCCGCGGCTAGGTTGCGGAAAAGAGGCGCCGCCGAGCGCGCCGCCGGGCCCATCCAACCTCGCAGTGCCCCATGCCAGCCCAGGAACGGCGACTCGCAGCCACGGAGCGCTCCCCGTACGCGGTGCTCACCGCCACGGTGTTCACGGTGCTCCTCCTCCTGTTCGTGTACAGCGTGGCCGAGGTGCTGCTGCTGGTGTTCCTGGCGGCGCTCTTCGCGGTGTATCTCACCGCCATCTCCGAGTTCCTGGAGGACCGCTTCCGCATCCGCCCGGCGCTGGGGCTGCCGCTGGCGCTGCTCTTCACGGCGGTGGTGGCGACGGGGGTCTTCTGGCTGGTGATCCCCCCCGTTCTGCACCAGACGCAGGAGCTGATCGCCGCGCTTCCCAAGCTGATGTCGCAGGGGGTGGACCGGCTTACGGAGCTGGTGAGCCGCTATCCGATCCTGGCCGCCGCACTCCCGCCCGCCGAGCTCCAGAACCAGATGTCGACGATGATGTCGAGCGCGGGCGGGTACTTCGCGGGGCTGGTGCCGTACCTGTTCGGCACGCTGCACGTGCTCATCAACGGGATCAGCGTGCTGGTGATGGGGATGTACATGGCGCTCCGCCCGGGCCTCTATCGCGAGGGGATCATCTCCCTGACGCCGCCTGTGCACCGCGAGCTGGTCCGCGACATCCTGGCCGACCTGGGACGCAGCCTGCGCGCGTGGATCGGCGGGCAGATCCTGGCGATGTTCTTTCTGGGCGCGCTCACGTACGTGGGCCTCCTGCTGCTGGACGTGCCCTTCGCGCTGGCGTTCGGGGTGTTCACGGGTGTCGTGGTGATGGTCCCGTTCTTTGGGACGCTGGTCTCCACGCTTCTCCCCGCTTTCTTTGTGCTGGGCTCGGGCGGGCTGGGACGGGCGTTCCTGGTGGTGCTGCTGGGAGTGGTGATCCACATCGTGGAGGCCAACTTCATCCACCCGCTGATCATGGAGCGGCGGGTGCACCTGCCGCCGGTGCTCTCCATCCTGAGCGTCCTCATCATGGCCGAGCTGATGGGGATGACGGGCCTCCTGGTGGCCGTCCCCGTGCTGGCGACGGTGATGGTGATCGTGCGCCGCATCTACGTCCACCGCCTCCTGGAAGGAAAGGGCTTCCGCCGCTTCGTCCGCGACGCCCCCGCCGAGATCCGCCTCCCCGAACGCGTCCTGCGCCTCCCCCCCGGCTCCGTGAGCATCCCGGCGATTCTGGAGGAGGCGGGGGCCGCGCCACGGTGAGGGGAACGGGGAACGGGGAACGGGGAACGGGGGACAGGGACAGGGGACAGGGGGACAGCCGGTCGCGCATCCAAGCCGCTTGTCATCCTGAGCGCAGCGCTGCGCAGAACCTGCCATGCACCCAAACTCTGGCGCGGAGCGAAGGATCTACTTGGCGTTCCGAGGGGCCGGCCCGTCGCCCGTCTTCTTGCCTCGCCGGCTAGATCCTTCGGTCGCCGCGACGCTTTCGCGCGTGTAACCGGCTCCGGCGAAGCGGCTCCCTCAGGATGACGAGAAGGGGGGGCAGGGTCGTGCGATGGCCCACCGCGATCGCACTAGGCACTAGTGTAGTGCCGTTGAAGTCTAGTGCATTTTGGCCTGCCGGGTGTTAGATTGCTNCCGTCCACCGTCGGCCACTCGATGACCTCCTGATCGGCCAGCCCCGCCGGGTCGTTGAGGCCAACACCGCCGCTCGCGCGCACGGTCTCCTCCTCTCCCCGCCGCGTCACAAGCGCGAGCGGCCGCTTCGGGCTCGTCGCCGTGTACGCAAGCAGGTCCGGCTCTTCAGGACACACGACGAGTCCGCCGAACTCGGTCCATGCACTCTCGAGTGTTTCCACCTCACGCTCGGGCAGCGAGACGCGCACCAGGCTGTGCACCGCCCGATGGTGACGGATCGCGTACAGATGCCTCCCGTCACCGCCCCACCGCACCGCAAACTGGCCCTGCACCCAGTCGGGACCGCCGATCTCGCCCGCTCCCGTGTCGATCCGCTCGCCCCCTTGCCCGTCCGCATCTGAGAGGTAGAGCGAGCGCCAGCCGGACTCGTCGGAGGTATACGCGAGTTGTGAGCCATCGGGGCTGAACTGCGGGTTGGCATAGGAGACGTGCTCCTTGGCGAGCGTCCCGACAGTGCGCGGCAACAGCGCGGCGGGGGACTCCGCCTCTCCAACCGAGCGGTCGAGGCGGGCCACACGAAGCGCACTCTCCTCCCAGGGCATGCGTCCCGTCCGCCATTCCATCCACGCGACGCGGGCGCCATCGGGCGAGAAGGTGGGATTCGCCGCGAAGTCGGGGGAATCGCTGAGTTTTACCGGCAGGTGCTTGCCCGCGGCGTCCACGACCAGCACGTCCGCGTGGTTGTCCTGTTCGATCACGAACGCGACGAACCGCCCACCCGGAGCGATGGCGGGCGCAGCTGCCCCTTCGTATGAGGGCGTGATCTTCCGCTGCTCCCCCGTCCGCAGGTCGAGCGCGATGAGCCCGCCTTCCGCCGCGTACACGAGCATCTTACCCAGAACGGCGTAGTCGCCGCCTCCGTACCCCACCGTGGCCCTCGGCGATGGCTCCGCGGAAACGGCCTCAGAAAGCCCGGTGCGCAGGCTCTGGCGGATGATGCCGGTACGGCCGTCGGCCGAGCGGACATAGAAGAGATGCTCTCCCGAGTCATCGAACGCTGGGGCGGAGATCCCCTGCGACAGCCAGAGGCGATTCTTCTGTATGGGGCCGGGCATGCAAGCCTCCTGGCATACTGTCCTGCAGGTTGGACGGGTACGTGCGCCTTGTGCAGCAACCGGACGCCACCGCATCGACGATGGCTACGCTCTTTCACGCTTCGTGAACTGTGGCACCCGCGCACCGTTCAAGTAGCAGGGGTTGAGTAGGGCGGCCTGCTGCGACCGCCTCGTGAATCTCGTAGTTACAACGCTTCCACGCGAGTGAGGATCTCATCTTCCTCCGGGAATCGGCCTTCCCGCTTCTTCGAGAAGATCTGTTCATCTCCCAGTGTCACCTCGAACACGCCACCCGATGACGGGATCAGCGTGACCGAGTCGAACTTCTCGTGATAGTTCTTGAGGACCGTCTCCGCCAGACCGGCGGCGCGTGACGTGTACCCTCAAGACGTGCAGTACTCGATTCGCATCTGTGCCTTGTCGCTCATGCGTTCCTCTCTTTCTGCTGATGCACCTGATTTTGCGCAACTGTCGTGCCACTCGACGGTCGATGGCGCGGCACACGCCCTGCTGTCACCTGCAGTGCGAACAACCGCATGATCTGAGGAGGCGCTGTGGCCCAGCTATCGTCCCATCAATCCACGGAGGAGTATATTTCGGCGCGGCGCATCGGTGAGGCCGATATCATACTTGTCTCAGAAGGTATCCTCCCCTGGCCGCCCGACCTGCAGGCACCCGAGAAGGAGTGGCGAGCGGCGATACCGGAGGCGGACGAGTACGGTGTCGTGCCGCTTGGCGTCCATACCGGGCTCGTGCGACTTGGAAGCGCGACGGTGCTCATCGACCCCGGATACGACGACCCCGGTTCCCCGTGGGATGAGCGATTCGCGGTGGAGACACCGGGCCTGCGTCGCACCCCCGGACTTGCCGCCGCCCTCTCCGGACTCGACATCTCGCCGGACGATGTCACGCACGTGCTCATTACCCACACGCACGGCGACCATTACTGCGGGGTGACCCGGCAGGAGAACTACCGGCTCGTTGTCCGCTATCCCAACGCCCGCCACATGCTGGGCCGACAGGATTGGGAAGGCAACCCCGAGCGGGACGATCCCGGATCCGATATCGCGCAGCGTCTCGGGCTGATCGACCGGCTGGGAATGCTTGACCTGGTGGACGCGGACACCGAAGTCGCCCCCAGCGTCGCGATGATCCCGGCACCGGGAGAGACGGCCGGGCACTCGATCGTCCGGGTGCGCTCAGGGGGCTCGAGCTTCTACTACCTGGGCGACCTGTACCACCACTCCTGCGAGGTGGAGCACCCGGGCTGGGTCTCCGCCGGCCGCGACCCCGTAGCGATGCAAATATCCCGCGCGCGGCTCACCGCGGAGGCCGTGCCGAGCGGCGCCGTGCTCGCGTTCACCCATGAACGCTTCCCACCCTGGGGCCGCATCGTCCCGAACGGCTCCGGCCACCGATGGGAGCGCGGATAAGGGTGCCGTCCCCTGGTCAGCAGCGGTATGGTAGCTTACGGGATATGTCCAGAGCCCGACTCCCGGCACGGCACGATCTCATCGATAGTCATCACCCAGTGCACCGGGTATCGAGGGCTACAGGCTACCTGTCTGAGCAGATCCCAGTGCTGCCCGCTACGCTCGGTCGAGCGCCTGGGCGAGGTCGGCGAGCACATCCGCATCATCCTCGATGCCGGCGGAGATGCGCAGCAGACCGGGCTTCACGCCCGCTCGCTCTCGATCCTTCGGACTCATCGTGAGATGCGAGGAGCTCACCGGGTGCAGCAGGAGGGTGAACACGTCGCCAAGGCTCGTCGCGGCCAGGCACAACTCCAACGCCCCGAGCACGCGGCACGCGGCCTCCGTCGTGTCCTCCCCCAACTCGAACGAGACCATGCCGCCGTAGCGCCCGCCCAGCAGCCGAGTCGCGAGCTCGTGCTGCGGGTGCGAAGGGAGGCCGGGATAGTGCACGCGCGCCACCTTCGGGTGCGCTTCCAGCATGTGTGCGATAGCCAGCGCCGTCGAGCACTGCCGGGGGACGCGCAGCCCGAGCGTGCGGATACCTCGCAGCGTCAGCCACGCCTCGAACGGCCCCGCGATCCCGCCGACGAACACGCCCATCGTCGCCATCCGGCCGCACACATCCCACGCCCCCGCCGCCGCGCCGCCGACGACGTCGCCGTGGCCGCTAAGATACTTAGTCGTGGAGGTGATGCTCACGTCCGCACCCTGCTCCAGCGCGCGGACGAGCAACGGGGTGGCGAAGGTGTTGTCCACAAGCAGCAATGCCCGGTGATCGTGCGCCACTTCCGCGAGCGCCGCGATGTCCACTAGCCGCAGGGTCGGATTCGAGACCGTTTCGCAGTACACCGCGACCGGCTGCTCACGCTCGATCGTCCGCCGTGCCTCCTCGGTGTTGGTGAGATCCGCGTACACGACGCGCACGCCCATCGGCACGAACACCGTGTTGAGCAAGGACACCGTCACGCCGTACAGGTCACGGGACGCGACGAGCGTCGTGCCTGCCTGTACCCCGACCGCGAGCAGTGCCGCGTGGATCGCCGCCATCCCGCTCGCGAACACGACGGCGTCGCCCGCCCCCTCCAGCGCGGCGATGCTCTCGCGCAGCGCGGCGACGGTGGGGTTGCCGTTGCGCGAGTAGACGTACCCCTCCTTCTCGCCCGCCAGCACGGCGCGCAGGTCGTCGGGGTTCTCGGCCATGTAGCTCACGCTCGGGTAGATCGGCGGCACGACCGGCTGGATGTCCGGCCCGCGGAGGGTACCCGCGTGCACGGCGCGCGTGCTGGGACCGGTTCCCGCGAGGTCCACCGTGCGCCGCTCGGAGTTCTCTAGCATCGCCCTACCGCTCCCCTACCACGCCAGGTCGACCTCGTGCGCCGTCTCCAGGAAACGGGCGACGAGCGCGACAGCGGCGTCCGTGTCGGAGTGCAGTGCCATCTCGTTCACGGTGTGGACGTAGCGAATCGGCATGGAGATCGTAATCACCGGCACACCCACGCGCGACTGCTGGATGCCACCGGCGTCCGTGCCGCCCCGTGGCAGAATCTCGAGTTGGTGCTTTATGTCGTGCTGCTCCGCCAGGTCGCGGAACCGGCGCACGAGCCGGGGGTCGGAGATGGAGGAGGAGTCCATGATCCCGATCGCCACCCCCTCGTCGAGCCTGCACACCTGCGCCGCGGGATCCGCACCCGGCAGGTCGCCCGCGATCGTCACGTCCAGCGCAACGCCCATGTCCGGCTCCACGCCGAACGCACTCGTTCGCGCCCCGCGCAGCCCCACTTCTTCCTGCACGCTTACGACGGCGTAGATCTCCGCCTGCGTGTCCTTCGCCGCGCGCAGCGCCTCGATCATCACGTACACGCCAAGGCGGTCGTCGAGATAGTGGGTGGAGATCGCCCGGTCGGTGACGTGCGGCTCGCGCAGCAACGTCACCGGGTCGCCGATCGTGACGTTGGCCTTCACCTCCTCTGCGGGGAGCATCAGGTCCACGAACAGGTCTTCGAGCTTCGGGGACTTCTCGCGCTCCTCCGGGCTGGAGAGGTGGATCGGCTTCGTCGACGGGGCCACGAGGCCAACGTAGTCCTGCGTGCCCTGCACCAGCACCCGCTGCATCACGAGCGTGCGCGCGTCGAACCCACCGACGGGCGAGAGCCGCAGGAAGCCGCGGTCGTCTATGTGGCTCACCAGGAAGCCGATGGAGTCCATGTGCGCGGAGAGCATCACGCGCGGGCCCGACCCGCGGCGGATGCACAGCACGTTGCCGAGCGCATCGCAGCGCACCTCATCGACAAGCGGGGTGACTTCCCCGATAATCAGCTCCCGGATGCGCTCCTCGCGCCCCGAGATGCCCGGTGCCACCACCAGCCGCGTCAACAACTCCGTGTCCATCTACATCCCTTTCTGCAGCGGTGAACGACCGGCCGTGTCATGCTGAACGGAGTGAAGAATCCAGGGTCCTGGACTGCGGTTCCCTCACTGCGTTCGGGATGACGGCTCGGCTGGCCCCATAAGCTGACCGCTAAGCGCTAACCCGCTGCCTACGCCCGATATGCCTCGCGGCCGTCGACGTAGGTTGCGAGCACCTGTACGTCCACTATCTTATCAGGCGGGCACTCGATCGGGCTGTCGGAGAGCAGCACGAAGTCGGCGAGCATCCCCGCGGCGAGCCTGCCCTGCTGCCCTTCATCGCCCGAGGCCCACGCCGCGCCCTCGGTGTACCCGCGGTACGCCTCCTCCGCGCCCAGGCGCTCCTGCGGCTGCCAACCGTTGGCGGGCTGACCGTCCCGCTGGCGCGTCACCGCGGCGTGGAGGCCCAGGAATGGATCGAACGGCTCCACCGGGCAGTCGGACCCGAACGCGAGCCGCGCCCCGCTCTCCAGCAGGCTGCGCCAGGCGTAGGAATACGTCACCCGCTCGCCGAGCAGTGCATCCGCGACGAACATATCGGAGGTCTGGTGGATGGGCTGCACCGAGGCGATCACGCCCAGCTCGGCCAGCCGGGGCAGGTCGGCGGCATCGAGGTGCTGCGCGTGCTCGATGCGATGCCGCAGCCCGTCGCCGATGCTCTCGTCGTGCGCCCGCTGGAAGGCATCGAGCGCGTTGCGGTTCGCCCGGTCGCCGATCGCGTGCAGCGCGCACGCTATCCCGCTCCGGCTCGCCCGCAGCACCAGGTCCTGCAGTTCCTCGGGGGGGGTCACCTCGATGCCCCGGTTCTCCGGCTCCCCGGCGTACGGCTCCAGCATCGCGGCGGAGTGCGAGCCGAGCGCGCCGTCCGTGAAGATCTTCAGCGGCCCCATGCGGAACCACTCGTCGCCCTGTCCGGTGCGTATGCCCTCCTCCAGCGCGCGGTCCAGGTGGGTGACGGGGATCGTCTTGTACACCCGCAGCTGCAGCTCGCCCGCCGCGTGCAGCGCGCGGTACGCCTCAATCGCCTCCCAGCCATCGAAATCGTGGATACCCGTGATCCCGGCAGCAAGCGCGCGGGGAAACGCCTGCTTGACGGCGTCCATCAGGCTCCCGCCCCCTCGCTCCTCGACGGCGTGCACCGCCTCGCGCGCCCGCTCCAGCAGCCATCCCGAGGGCTCGGTGCTCCCCGGCAGCCGCACGATCTGCCCGCCATCGGGGTCGGTTGTATCGGCGGTGATGCCGGCCAGCTCCAGCGCACGGGAGTTCACCCAGAGGGAGTGCCCGTCGCGGCTGTGCAGCGCGACCGGGTTTTCGGGGGCCACCGCGTCGAGCGCGGCCTTCCCGGGCGGCGTCTGATCGCGCCAGCGGTTGTAGTCCCAGTTGCCGCCGAGCACCCACGCCCCCGGCGAGAGCGTCGCCACCCGCTCCCGCACCAGGCTGACCGCTTCTTCCAGCGAGGTGGTACTGTCGAGCGCGAGGTCATCGAGGCCCAGCGCGTAGTTCGTGAAGTGGATGTGGCTGTCGGTGATGCCGGGCAGGACCCACGCACCCTCCAGATCAACCTCCTGCGCCACCGGGCCGAGCACGGAGCTGCACCGCGCCCGATCCCCCGCGAAGAGGATACGCCCATCCACGACGGCCAGCGCCTCCGCGCGCGGGTTGCCGGGGTCGAGGGTCACGATCCGGCCGTTGTGGAACAGGGTGCTCTGCGCCATGGGAGGCCTCAGAGCTGTGGGGGTCATCGATCGCAGTGCCGATTCTAGCGGGCGGGGACCGAGGGTGTAAAGCGAGACGCACAGCAGCGAGGCGCGGAGCCGCCCTTCTCTCCCGGAGTCTTAGCAGTTGCATGTGCCCCAGAGCAAAGCGGGGCTTCAGTAGCGTGCTCAGAAAACAGCCCCATTTCACGGGCGTTGAGACGGTCCGATTGAGCGCATTGGCGAGATCATCAGAACCCCTGAGCACGTTCCCCATCCCGGCACGCTCATCCCGGCGTGAGGCGTAGCGGCGACCCGCGTGTGCGTCCATAAGGATCGGGACAGTGGCGCGGATGTCGGTGGGTGCAGGTTGGCGAGGGGCGGCTATGAGACGTGCGGAACGCCTCCGCGGTCAGTTGCTGGAGCCATGCCTCCGCCGTTCCCATTGCCACCGCCGCTGCCCGGACCGCCGCCCTGGCCGCCGCCGGCATTCCCGTTTTCATCTAAACCTGGCCGTTCCCGTTCCCTTGGCCGTTGCCTGCCGTTGCCATTACCCTGGCCGTTGCCGTTGTTGCCCGAACAAGCGCACACCTGGCACCCGCTGTCCTGCGGGCCGCCCAGCGCGCTCGCGACCGATGCGAAAACGACATTTGCCTGGCCGCCCACCAGCGCGTGCGGCCGACCACCAGAGGCGCTGATCAGGGACAGGATGAGGGCATACCTCCCACGAGCGCAGCCCCCTTCCGTGGCCGCGTCGCACGCTTGACGGTATCGGTCGAACAGGCGCAGTGCTCTTCGGGTCTATCCATAAAGATGTGGTCACTACTTTCTGGTGGCCCCGATACCAACAGGGCGGTCGAGCACGATCCTGCCGCGGGGCATAGCGGGCTCCTCTCCATCGTAGTCCTCGCACCTGAGTGCGGCCTTAATTCAAGCACCTAACTGATGGCATTTCATTCAGAATGAGCTCCGGCGATTCCCCCAGGTGCTAAGAGTCAATCAGGGGTTCGAACAGCCCTCGTCCATCCTCAGAACTGCCCAGATGGGATGATGCGCCCGCATCACACAAGGAGAGGACCGATCTTTCGACCGGTCCTCGCATCTTCCTACCGTGGTCGGTGATTACTTCTTCGGATGAATCACCGCCTGCAGGATCACCGGACCGTAGTCGTGCTGCCCGGCGAATCCTGACTGCGTAGTCCGCATTCGCCGTGAGATTCTTCGTGGTCAGGTTGTAAATGTACATCCCGTCCGCGATGCGCATCTGCGAACCGCTGTCCGCAGCACTCACACTCTCGGCCACCGTGACAGTGTCCTCAATGAATTCGCCGTTCACGCCCTTAGCAAGGGTGATGTACAGTGACTGATCAGTGACCGTCGTACCTGGGGCACTGGCTCTCGAGCAGTACCTTCACCGGTACGACATTGCCGTACTTGGCGATGTTGCGTGCGTTGTCCATATTGGTGCCTTGAAGCTCGCCTTGTACGCATCCGCCTGCCGGCGAGACGATGGACTGCTCCGTAGACGCGCCGTCGTCGTCCGCAACCGTACCGATTACCGTGGTGTAGCAGCCTACCGGGAGCACCAAGGTGTCCGAGGCCGCGCCAGTCCCGTTGGTCTCGACAACCGCGCCGGTGCGTACCGTGGCCGTACCATTGACGCTCCAAGCAGCTTGCTGTATGAAGTCGATCAGCAGTTCCAACATCGCTGAAGTCGAAGCTCGCCTTCGCCTCTCAGGTTACAAGGATTGAACGTAAACACCGGGTTCGAGGTCGTCGGAGCTACGTTGACGATACATGGCCACTCGCTGCGTACTCACGACGCCGCCGTCGCATCCTTGATCTGTCCCCTGACTGTGCGACTGCCGTTATCGTTGGTCGTGCAGCTTGCGCTTGTTACCCGCGCCCCAGGCGCTGTAGCCTGAGCCACAGTCGAAGCTGTACCTCGCGCGTTCGGCGGCATTGTCGGCAGAGCTGGCATCATCGGCGTCGGTCAGTGAGATGACGATGTTGCTGCCCTCATTCACGTCCGGCGCGCTGAAGCTCGCCGTCGGGGCCACGTTGTTCACAGCGATTGCGAGCGTGTCGGTGTGGGTGCCGCCATCGCCGTCCTCCACGGTCGGCGTGACGGTGTACTGGTTCGGACCATCAACGTAGCCGTAGCTCGCCGTCGCGCTCGTGCTGAGCGCCGTGGCCGCGCTGCCGTCGCCGAAGTTCCAGCTGTACTCGAGCGCATCGCCGTCGACGTCGCCACTGCCTGAGCCGTCAGAGGACACGGACGCACCCTCGCTAGCGTTGGTGATGTCGGCGCCAGCATCTGCCACTGGCGCGGAGTTACTGATCGTCAGTGCATCCGACGTGTCGGAAGCCGAGGCACCGTCTGCGGTGCCGGTGATCTGACCTGGTACTGCTCGCCCTTGGTCAGAGTGCCGTTGTAGGCCTCACCGGTTGCGCCCGAGATCGCCTCGAACTCTTGGGCTGCTGGGTTGTACTTGAACCACTGGTAGGTATAGCTGATGGTGTCACCGTCGGCGTCAGACCAGGTGCTCTCGCCCTCGGCCGTGAGCGTGCGCACCCCTGTAGGCAGGGCTCGGGCTGATGGAGGCTGTACCGGCTTCAGGCGCCATGTCGGCCACCGTCTCGGAGAGTCCGAGGCCACGTCGCCGTTCGCGGTGCCGTCGTTCAGGGTGACCTCGACAAGCTGATCGTGTCGCCTTGTCACCGTTGCCGGCGACGCTCGGATGGAGGCGGTCATCAGGTCTTGGCGCTGGCACCTGCGGACTTGGTCACGTCCTCACCACCATGGTGCCGTTCTTCCACACGTACCTCAGGCTTGTCCGCCGTCGAGCGTCGGACCTGGTGACCGTCGCCGTGAGCGTCTGGTTCGTCCGCGGCAGGCGGGGCTCAATGCCACTGGCGGTCGGCAGGTCGTTCACCGCCGCGATGTCGACGGTCACATTGGCCGTGTCGGTCAGCGAGCCGTCGCTGGCAGGTATGGCAAATGCGACCGAGCCGTTGAAGTTCTCCGCCAGCACGAAGACTGACCTGCCGACGTTGTCCTGGGCGGTCAGGTCGCCCGCCCGAACGATGGAGACATCGGCCTTGGCATCGTTCCCGACGTCAATGCTGATGTCCGACACCCTCAGCGTGTCGCCATCGACATCGGAATCATTGACTAGGGCGTCGATGTAGCTGTGGTCATATCCTCTGTCCCGTTGGCGTTGTCGTCGGCAACACCCGGCGCGTCGTTGACTCCCGCTCCACCGTGATTGAGACGTGGCCGGTGTCCGTGGCGACCGTCGCTGAGGGTGTAGTTGAACCCTGCCGTGCCGTAGAAGTTCGCGGCTGGCGTGAAGGTGACTGTACCGTCCGAGTTCAGCACCGCCGTGCCGTTCAAATCGCGCCTGATACGGCGGTGACGCTCAGGCTGCTGCCCTCGACGTCGGTATCGTTGGCAAGCACGTTGACGGTGGCGGCGGTGTCCTCAACCGTCGTGGCCACGTCGTCCATGCCACCGGTGCGTCGTTGACGGCGTTGACCGTGATCGAGACCTTGGCGGTATTGGAATCGACGGTGCCGTCGTTGACCTTGAAGGTGAAGGAGTCGGGACCGTTGTAGTTGGCGGTGTGTAGGTACGGGTCGCGCCGCTACCCGAGAGAGCGCCGTTAGTGGGGCCGCTCACCACGGTGTAGGTGAGGCTGTTGCATCCGGGTCGCTAGCGCCCAAGGCGATGTTCTTCGCGGTGTCCTCATTGGTCGGCACTCCCCGGGCATCAGCGACGGGGGCCTGGTTGGTAGGAGCACTTATGCTCCATGTGGAACTCGGCGGCGCCGGTGTGGGACTCTAGCGCTCCAGTATCGGTTACCGAGGAAACACGATCTTATACTTCCCAGCGGCGCATTGGATGTCGTGGAGGAATTGATGGTCTTGGTGTTCGTGCTTGAATTACCGCACTTGTTGACATCGAAGGTGAAGGTGCTCAACTCGGCCAGCGACGTGGGGCTGGTGTCCGGAACCAGCTTCGCCTTAATAACCGCCGATGCATCGACCGCAGGATTGACGTCTATCCTGGTGGCCTGCAGCTTCACTGTGGCGTTGTCGCCGGTCGCAGGCTCGCAGGGGGAGTTGGTATTGTTGTTCTCGATCCGGTATTTGACATCGATGCCGTTGGCATCTCCGCCGTATAGCGTGTTCGTACCGTTGGCTCCAGAGGTAACGGTATCGCTGTCGACCGTCCCGCGAATGCTGCCCAGGGAACCGCGATCGCCGGTGCTGTTCAGTACCAGTGCGTTGAAGAACCTACCCGAGAACTTCCGTATCATCTGCTTACCCATCCTTCTGTGATGCTTACCATCTCGATTGCCGCCTGTTTCTCTCGCCCGAGAGGTTTATTGCCGATCTGACCGGGTTCGCTACTCATCTATGTGGGCCACCTCCTGCGGTGCAATAAAAAACCGACCCAGCGTCCCTCTTGGACACTGCGGCCGGTTGCACCACCAACTCCTCTCAGACCAAGGTGCCCACATCAGGTCTGAGGATTATCGCTTCCGTACCGGCAGAATACGACAATTCAGCGCGCCCGACATCCCGGAAATGAGCGGTCTTTCCGTAGCTCATTTGCTGTAGAACGACTAGCCCAATTGAGCCAGGCGGGAGGACCACGCACACATCTCAGGGCACAAGCCCCAGCGTGCGGGCGTCTGGCGCCACGGATCCCGGGCTGGTCCGCCACGGCGGGCACTGCTGCGGAGATAGCGCGCAAAGGGGAGATCACGGAGTCGCTGCGACCAGCAACACGCTAATTGGGTGGGCGGTCTCCGATCACCAGGGCGTCGTGGGATGCGAAGGCAAGGGCATGGAGTCCAGAGGAAAGACAAAGTCCCAAGCAATCAGGTGGGCGGACAAACCCCCTGGGGCCGGACCACGCACCGGCTTGCGCCGCGATGACCCTCCTGCTCCGGTGTCCGCTGGCCTGACTGAATCGCTTGGGACGCTCTCACGTTAGCACGCCACGCAGCGTTTTTCAACGGCGTGCAACGGACGTTTATACGAACTCCGGCTGAAGGGTAGAACGCGTCTGATACCGCCGCCGGGCAGCGCCACGCGAGCCACGCATTGGCACTGTCACCCGCGCCACCAGCCACACCGATCGAGGCCGCACAACAGATGCCCAGGGGCGGTGCTACACTTTGCCGGCGTGGGCCCGCAGGTCGACCCGATTGACGATCGACAGGATCTCGTTGAACTCGATGTTGGGAGCAGTCACGGGCTCGCCGTCGAGGCAGACCACGGCCAGCGGCTTTCCCTCAGGGTAGAGCAGCACCCGCCCGGTCGCAGTCCTCCACGGCCTGGGTCAACTCGCTACAGATGATCAGGTGAGGATCGAAGTGCTCAAGCTCCGCATCCACGTCGGTCGGCCCCGTGCAGCGTAGCGCCGCGTGCGGATGAATCACCCCAGGCTTCCCGCCAGCACCTCCCGGTACGAGCGCGGTTCATTCGCGACAAGTATGCGCAGTTCAGCCATGGATTCCCGCCTTGTGCCGTGCCGTGCCGTGCCGAAGCTCGTTTTCGCGCTCTGGCCGCTCATCCTCATCTCCGCAACCCCATAGGTGGCGGTTCTGTGTCAAGCGTACTATGGCGCTGGCGGCATGTCGTCGTGCATATGGATGATCTTTGTCTGGCTCAATTGAGCTAGAGACACCCAGTGGAGTAGCGGCTAGGGGTATCACGGCGATTACGCAAACCAATAGATCACGGAGGCTGCCAGGCGAGTCGACCGATATCGTCAACGGATCGTCACGGCCCCGCGTGGCGGATTGCGTATCCGGATCACGGCCCCGTGGCGCACCGCGAACACGAGCGCCTGCAGGCGGGAGTCCACGTCCAGCTTGCGGAGGACGTTCACCATGTGCGTGCGGGCCGTCTCGGTGCTCACGTGCAGCCGCTGCGATCCTCTCCTTGTCGTTGAGACCGTCGGCGAGCGACTGCAGTACCTCACGCTCCCGGGGTGTGAGCCGTTCGAGCGTCTGCTGGACGGTTCGATTCTCCTCTCGGTGCCGTCCGGCAAACCCACAGCATCTCGATCACCTCCCGGGGCGAGAGCAGCGACTCGCCCGCGCCGAGGCGCTGCACCGCATCCACGATCTCCGCTATGCGGGATGACTTGTTCATCACCCCCGACGCGCCCTCCTCCACCGCGCGGGCGAACAGGGCGCGGTCGTTGGACCCGCTCAGGATCAGCACCATGCCGTTCGGATTTGCCGCGTGTAGCGCCCCAACGAGGTCCACGCCGCTGCCGTCCGGCAGGTCCAGGTCCACGATCGCGACATCAACGCCCCCGAGCACCGTGCGCGCCTCGGCTAGCGATCCGGCCTCCGCGACGACGGTAACCTCCGGTTGCTGTTCGAGCATGAACGCAAGCGGCTGCCGGAATGAGGCGTGGTCATCCACCAGCAGCACTCGAATCACCGAGCAGCCTCCACATCGAACCCGAACACCGATCCCGCACCGACTGAAGAGGTGACGATGAGATCGAATCCGTGTGTCTGGACGATCCGCCTAGACAGGTAGAGGCCCAGCCCCACCCCAGCCACCTTCCGGCCCGACTGGTCGCGACCGCGCCCAAACTTCTCGAAGATGCGCGCAAGATCATCCGGGTGAATCCCATATCCGTGATCGGCCACCTCGATGCGCACACGGCCTGCGCTGCACCGTGCACGCAGCTCGATCGGTGTTCCCTCGGACGAGTACTTGGCCGCGTTGCTGAGCAGGTTGCGGAGCACTTGCAGCAGCCGGTCGAAGTCGGCCCAGATCATCCCGGACGCCTCGTTCGTCACGGTCAGCAGGTGCTGGCCCGGGAGCGTATTCGCGAAGGCGGCGGCGTCCGCCAGCAGCACATCCAACGGCACCGGACGGCAGCGAACCGAGAAGTCATCGCGCTCGATGCTGGACGCACTCTGCACGTCCACGACGAGACCCGTGAGGATGCCAGCCTCCGCCTGGATCGAGGCGAGAGCCTGGGCGCGCTGGGCGGGGTTCAAGCCCTCAAATCCCAGCATGTCGGCGAAGCCGCGGATCGCCGCGAGTGGGGATCGAGCTCGTGGGCAACCATCGCGGTGAAGTCGGCCTTGAGCACCGCCAGCTCGCGCAGACGCTGCGAGTTCTCCTGCTCAACCGCGAGCAGCGCGGCCCGCTCGGCCGCGATACGACGCAACTCGACCACACCACCCACCGCGACCACCGCGGCAAACGCGAGTCGGAGCAGATCGGCCGTGGTAAGCACAGGGCTGTAGATCGACGGCCAGAAGATCCCATGAAGCTGCGACCCGGCGAGCAACACCATCGCCACGAGCAGCCAGCTTCCCATGGGCAGGACCCGCCGATGACGCGCGGCTCCCCCGGCTGCGGTGATCGCCAATGCCAAGGGGACAGAGGAGAGCGCCCAGTGCCAGGGAGTCAGGCCCGGCAGCGGGGTGTCACCGCGCGTGGCGGCCGCTTCCAGGTTTGGTATATGCGCCAAGGCCGGCAAGGAATCCGACAGCACAGCGGCCACGGTCCCGAGCCCGCCGAACACCGCGAGCACGATGATCATGGCCTGTCGGGAGAAGGAAGCGGCCGGCCCGAAACCAACCCGCAGACGAACAGTGCACCGGCGATGCTCCGCACCACCAGCGACTCGTATATCGCCGTATTCTGGTCCTGCTCGACACCGAGGAGCGGCAAGACATACCCGAAGACGAGCCCACCGAGCGCCAGCACCACGAACCCCGCCGCGACCAGCGAAGTCGGCGCCCCCTCGATCCACCGGGACGAGGAAGAGCACCAGCGCGCCAAAGAGGCGGGCGAATGCCGCGGCCGCCTCCACACCGACCTGCGCCCTCGGCGCGACCACCGCGAACCGGATCTGGGGCACGGCGAAGATCGCCGCCGCCCACGCAACGACAAGCACGGCCACCCCAGCAGCCAACAGCAGTGGTAGTCGGGACTGAGCGTCCTGCGGGGGATCGATTACCGTCCTCGCCGGTCCACCAGCCACAGGCGCATCGGTTTCGGACAGACGCCTTTGGTCCCAGCCTCGCTGCTGCGGGCCGCTCTTCACCAACGTTATCCCTACTCTCTACTCTGGGAACGATTATAGGCAGAAGTCCTGAACACAGTCTGACATCGGGACCGTATGACATAGCAGTTCTGTCATTGTCGGTCAGTCCGTATGCATATGTGAACCAACGGGCTGCCCACGGCGCTACGGCAGGAGGACTGTCAGTTTAAGCGGTGGCGGCGCTCATCCTGGCACCCGTACCATCCGTGGCCAACTCGTTACCACGTTGGATCGCGTGCTTGCACCTGCAGTTCTATGATGGTGCTCGCAACTCAGCCTGGCCGGCGCACCGAAATTGGGGAGCGAGCACAGCTCAGCATCAGACTCACGATGCCATACCAGAAAAGATGATACGCCAAATCCAAGCACTGGCTAAGGGTCACGACGCTCCACCTGTAAACCGAGCCTGTTTGGAACCAGAGCTCCCGTTCACGAGTTGACTCACGCTAAGAACGCTATGGCTGGTGGTTCGCGCCGAGGATACCGGGCAGGAAACACCGCCGCACCTCCCGAGGCGCCCCGCAGGCTCGGCTCGATGATGTTCGTGTACCACGACGGGTCGCCGGTGAGGAAGTGCGCGTGGAGGTCCACGAGCGCGCCGTACCGCCCGGCCGCTTCCGCCAGCGCGGCGTTCATCCGGGCGTGGTTGCGCCGCGCGAGGGTCGGATCGACGCCGAGGAAGTCGCGGCTGTCGTCGCCGAACGTCGGATCATACACGTTGCCCACCAGTATCGGGCGGATGGGCAGCGCGGCCAGGAAGCGGTCCAGCGCCCGCGCGAACCCCTCGATCCCCGGCCCACCATCCACGATCAGCCCGCCGAGCAGGTCGTTGCCCCCGATCGTCAGCAGCGCGACCCCGTCACCGTCCACCGCGAGCCCTCGTGCCTGCGCAGGGAGGTCACCCACCGTCGCGCCGTCCACCGCGCGGTGCTCCAGCCGCGCCGGGCCGCGCGAGGCCAGGTCCTGCCCGCGGAACTCCGGGAAGAGCCGGTCGTCGTTGTGCACCAGGAGCTGTCCGGGATGGACACCGTGCGGGTTGTACCGACCGCAGTCGAGGATCGAATCGCCGAAGGTGCAGACGCTCGTCACAGTGGCCTCGCGCCCACGGCGGTCAAAGTCGTGTTCGGAGTTATCCACGTCATCACCACGGCGCCCTCCTGTATGTCGCTCAGTCTATCACCCCGCCGGTACCCCGTCGAGATTCGCCCACGCCCGGCCAGCCCCAGAGGTTAGAGTTCCGTTAGAAAAAGCGTCCAAAACCCCAAAAAGCCGCGCATTAAATCGAAAAGTGGCGGGTACTTATTAGAGGGATATGCACGCCTCTCCAGACCGGTGCGTGCCAGATCCTCACTGGTCGGTGTCATCGCTCGTCGCGGTATAATACGCCCCAAGTGGCTCGGGAGATCATCCGGGTCGAGAAAGGAGGGAGCACCGTGACTGAGGAAACAGGCAGCTACTTTCGGGCGGACGCCGATGGACTCCCCGATCCCGACACCGCCGCGCAGCATGTGCGCATCGAGCACCTGGCGGACTTCCAGCTCGCACCGGGAGTGCGCGCCAGGCCTGTCTTCGGCAAGAACCTCCTCGTGAACCACGTGTATTTCGACGCTCACTCCGAGGCGCCCCTGCACAAGCACCCCGAGGAGCAAGCGGGCACTGTGCTGAAGGGCGAGCTCGAGTTCGAGATCGGCGGCGAGACGCTCATAGTGCGGCCGGGCGAGGTGTACGTGATACCCCCGAACGTGCTGCACGCCGCGCGCACCCACGACGCACCAGCCCTCGCGCTCGATATCTTTTCGCCGCCGCGCAGCGGCTTTCGGGAGATGTGGGAGCGTGCATCAGGCGGC
>JAUJMR010000011.1:37052-72683 GCA_030446765.1 Chloroflexia bacterium | reverse complement strand
GCGCGTACGCCATCCGCCACCCCGATCACCGCGTCGAGGCGCGCCGGAACCCGCGCCGCCACCCCAACCGTTGCACCACCGAGGGCCACCACCGGCAGCCGCCCCAAGACCCCTCGCCGCTCCGATACGAAACGTCGGGTCCCAACGAACCCGCGTGCATCGGCCACTCCAGGCAAGCCCCGCCGGGTACCACCGAGGAAGAGGACACCCACCACCAATCGGCCGGTGTTCGAGGCCACGGTCTCTCCCCTCGACCAGCGGACTATCACGCGGATCACCCCCGTTCTCTGGCGGCCCGGCTGCCCGGTCGCACTCGCGGACCTGCGGCTCGTGCGGGCAGATCACTGGGGCTTCGACAACAGGGAGCATCAGGGCGAGGTCATCGTACACGTGGACGCGGCGCGGGATATCGCCCTGGCGTTGCACGAGATCTGGCGAGCGCGCTTCCCGATCGAGCGCATGGAGCCTATCAATACGTACACCGGTCCCGACGCGGCGGTCGCGGCGAACTTCACCACCGCGCTGAACTGCCGCTCCGTACGAGGGCGGCCCGGCGTCTGGTCCGAGCACTCGTACGGCCGGGCGATCGATATCAATCCGGTGCGCAACCCGTACGTCGCCGGGGACGGCACCGTCCTGCCCGCAGGGGGCGAGCCGTACACGGACAGATCCCGCCGCGCCACTGGCATGATCCGCCCCGGCGACGCCGTCGTGCGCGCGTTCGCGGCCATCGGCTGGGAATGGGGCGGGGAGTGGGCGGACCCGGTGGACTACCAGCACTTCTCGGCAACCGGACGCTAAGCAGCGTTTCCATCGCGCTCCAGTGATAGTGCTCTCGACGCTCGGAACCCATCGCCCGCGGGTGGTTCTGTTATCGCCAGCTTGCCGAGAGTACGACCTTTTGAGCTGGGCGGCAGGATCGTGCCTGTAGATAGCTTGGGGGCACGACATCTTTGGAAGATTGGACGATCAAACTTGACAGGAGCTGTTAGATTTGTTATATTGTGGTCGTGAATAACGGCAGCGACTCCAACGGGAGCCACAAGGACGACCGGTTCCCCAAATACGCGATCAGCGTGGTGTGCGTGATGACTGGGGTCCACGCACACACGCTCCGGCAGTACGAGCAGTACGGCCTGGTCGAGCCCGCACGCACGCAGGGCAAGACCCGCCGCTACTCCGATGCCGACCTGGAGACGATCCAGGAGATCGTGCGCCTCGCCCGCAAAGGTATTAATTACGCGGGCATACAGGAGGTGTTACGGCTCCGGCGCGAGTGGCACCGGATGAAGTCGTGGCCGGGAAACGAAGACGAAGCATAGGTATGGTTTGGTAGTCACAAACAGGAGGGGACTCGATGAGCATTCAGCGTTTTGATCCGTTCCGTGAGGTTCTATCCCTGCGCGACGCGATGAATCATCTCCTGGAGGATTCATTCGTCCGGCCCGGTGCCTCCCGTTCCGGTCAGGTGGCTGGCGGCTACGGACTCGCGCTCGACGTCGAGGACAGCGGCGAGGGCTACACGGTGCGCGCATCCCTGCCGGGCTTCAACCCGGAGGACGTGCAGGTGCAGGTAGTCGGCGACACGCTCTCGATCGCCGCCCAGTACAACCAGGAGCAGGAGCGCAACGAGAGTAACTATCTGCTGCGCGAGCGCCGCATGGGCTCCCTCTCGCGCACAGTCACCCTGCCGTCGCGCGTCCAAGCCGACCAGGCACAGGCCAACTTCAACAACGGTGAGCTGGTGCTGACGCTCCCGAAGGCCGAGGAAACCCGCCCGCGGCAGATCAAGATCGATGTCCAGGGCAGGCAGGAACTCACTGGCGGGACCGCGACGCGAACGGAGACCACCGGCGCTGAGGGCCGCGAGAGCCTGGGCACCGAGCCCACCACGCCGGAGTTGAACCGCCAGCAGGCCAGCGGCGAACAGCATTAGTCCCGGCACTGTGTTGTAGGAGTTTCAGGCGGCAGGCACCGGTCCGGTGGCCTGCCGCCATCTTGCAAACAGCAAGGCGGTCTGTCCGGATCGCCGTGTCGTCACATTCAGATTGTTTTGGCCCATAAACATTTCGGTAAGACATATACGTAAAGGCAGGTAGATATGAGCACAGAGAAATGGACTGAGAAAGCCCGCGAGGCGCTCGTTGACGCGCAGCGCGAGGCGGAGGAGCGCCACCACACCCAGATCGAGCCGGAGCACCTCCTGCTCGCTCTGCTGACCCAGGACGAGGGCGTCGTGCCGCTCGTGATCGAGGCGGCGGGGGCGCAGCCGGGACGCATCGCGGACTCGCTACGCACAGAGCTCGACAAGCTCCCGCGCGTGACTGGCGATACGCAGGTGTTTCTTTCACCGCGCCTCTCGCGCATCGTCTCCGCGGCGGAGAAGCGCTCCACCGAGCTCGGCGACGAGTACCTGAGCACGGAGCATCTGCTGCTCGCGATCTCCGAGGACACCGGCGCGGCGGGGAAGCTCCTCAAGAGCCGCAATACCACCCGCGACGCCATCATGGGCGCGCTTTCGAAGATCCGCGGCAGCCAGCGCGTCACCGACCGCAACCCCGAGACGAAGTACAAGGTGCTCAAGAAGTACGGGCGCGACCTCACCGCGCTCGCCGCGGACGGCAAGCTCGACCCCGTCATCGGGCGCGACGAGGAGATTCGCCGGGTCATCCAGGTGCTCGCCCGCCGCACAAAGAACAACCCCGTGCTGATCGGCGAGCCGGGCGTCGGCAAGACCGCGATCGTCGAGGGCCTCGCGCAGCGCATTATCCGCGGCGATGTGCCGGAGAGCCTGAAGAACCGCAAGGTGCTCGCGCTCGACCTGGGCGCGCTCGTGGCGGGCACAAAGTACCGCGGTGAGTTCGAGGAGCGACTGAAGGCCGTCCTCAAGGAGGTGATGGACAGCGAGGGTCGCATCATCCTGTTCATCGACGAGCTGCACACCGTGGTCGGTGCCGGTGCCGCCGAGGGCGCGATGGACGCATCGAACATGCTTAAGCCGATGCTTGCCCGTGGTGAGTTGCACGCCATCGGCGCCACCACGCTCGACGAGTACCGCAAGCACATCGAGAAGGACGCCGCGCTGGAGCGCCGCTTCCAGCCCGTGCAGGTGGACGAGCCCACGGTCGAGGACACCATCTCGATACTGCGCGGCCTGCGCGAGCGCTATGAGGTGCACCACGGCGTGCGCATCAAAGACTCCGCGCTCGTCGCGGCATCGGTGCTTTCGCATCGCTACATCACCGACCGCTTCCTGCCGGACAAGGCGATCGACCTCGTCGACGAGGCCGCGAGCCGCATCCGCATGGAGATCGACTCGATGCCCGTCGAGCTCGACGAGATCGAGCGGCGCATCCTGCAGCTCGAGATCGAGCGCGAGGCGCTACGCAAGGAGACGGACGAGGGATCGCTTGCCCGGCTCTCCGCGCTCGACCGGGAACTGGCCGACCTGAAGGAGCGCAGCGCGGGCCTGAAGGCTCGCTGGGAGCAAGAGAAGGCGGCGCTTGTGGACGTCAGCGCGCTCAAGGAGAAGATGGACCGCGTGCGCATCGAGATCGAGCAGGCGGAGCGCGCCTACGACTACGGCCGCGCCGCGCAGCTCCGGTACTCCGAGATGGCCAGCCTCCAGAAGCAACTCGACGAGGCCAATCAGGCCTTGACGGGCCACCAGGAAGGGGCGCTCGTCAAGGAAGAGGTGGACGAGGATGACGTCGCCGAGGTGGTCAGCCGCTGGACGGGTGTGCCTATCACGCGCATGATGGAGAGCGAGCTGCAGAAGCTGTTGCACATGGAGGACCGGCTGCGGATGCGGGTCGTCGGGCAGGATGACGCGCTCAAGGCGGTCGCGAGCGCGATTCGCCGCGCACGGGCGGGGCTTCAGGATCCTGACCGGCCGCTCGGCTCCTTCATCTTCCTCGGCCCAACAGGGGTCGGCAAGACGGAGACGGCGCGGGCGCTCGCGGAGTTCCTGTTCGACGATGAACAGGCGATGGTGCGCATTGATATGAGCGAGTACATGGAGAAGTTCGCCGTGTCGCGGCTCATCGGCGCGCCGCCTGGGTACGTCGGTTATGACGAGGGCGGGCAGCTCACGGAGGCCGTGCGGCGACGGCCATACAGCGTCGTGCTGCTCGACGAGATCGAGAAGGCACACCACGATGTCTTCAACGTCTTGCTCCAGGTGCTCGACGACGGCCGGCTGACAGACAGCCAGGGCCGCACGGTCGACTTCAAGAACACGGTCATCATCATGACCAGCAACCTGGGCAGCGCGTACATCGCGGACCTCGGCCAGGGGCAGGAGGAGTTGATGCAGGAGCGGGTGATGGACGCCCTGCGCGAGCAGTTCCGCCCAGAGTTCCTGAACCGCATCGATGAGGTGATCGTGTATCACCCGCTCGGGATGGAGCAGATCGGCGGTATCGTGGAGCTCCAGCTGGAGGGTCTGAAGAAGCGGCTTGCGGAGCGGCGCATCGGGCTGGAGCTGACCGAGCCGGCGAAGCAGCTTCTCGCGGAGCGGGGCTATGACCCCGCGTACGGCGCCCGTCCGCTCAAGCGCGCGATCCAGCACAACATCGCGGACGCGCTCGCGATGCAGGTACTGGCGGGTGAGTATCGCGAGGGCGACACTGTGCTCGTGGACGCACTGGACGGCGAGTTGGTCTTCGAGCGCCAGCCCACCGCGGAGCCCATCACGGTGTAGGCTTGTCCAAACCTACGTCGTCGTGTCCATCAACTGGGCAAGGCGTTACCGAGATTTCACTCGAATGGGGCGTTCCATTAGAGGAACGCCCCATTCTCGCTTCCCGATGGCACGAGCCGCTCGCCAACCGGCACATTCACCGATGGGAAGGAAGTTTGAGCCTCCACGTCAGCCGGGCGGTGGGCTGCGGCCCATGGGCAGGCACGCGGACCTGCCCAGACTCAACTCGACCGCTATGCCCGCGCCTCTAGTAGTCCTCGGATTCCCGCTCCTGCTCCTCCTCCGTGACCTCTGGCTCCCCGACGTCCACTCCACGGTCGCGCAGCTCCCGGTACATCCCATCGGATACGTCGTCGAGGGGCTGCGAGGCATCGAGCGCGATCAGCCGCCCGGTGGAGCGGTAGCACTCCGCGAGCGGCGTTGTCCACTCCCGGTACACCCCGATCCGGTGCCGCACCACGTCCTCCTGGTCGTCCGGGCGGTCCCCACGCCCTCCGCGCCCGGCGGTGCGCTCAAAGACCGGCCCCTCGTCCGCCTCCAGCTAGACCATACAAAGTCCGGCTGATCTGTAGCGCATTGGTCATTCCGAGCGTGCGAGGAACCCGTGGTCCAGGCTACGGATCCCTCACTGGGTTCGGGATGACATTCACCACGGTTCAAGCGGATTGCGTATCACCCACTCAAGGGGAGCCTCCTGCCGCGTCATTTCTGCGTCCAGCGCCTCGGCCTGTGGTACGGCCCTCCAGCACGAAGCCTCGAGTGCGCGCGTCCGGCTCGCGCAGGCGGTCGAGTACGAGCCGGACGACCCCTTCATCCGGTACCAGATCGCCCGCCTCAATACAAGGCTTCGCCTGTTCGCCGAGGGGCTTCCCCGCCTCGATCTCGCCACGCAGCAGGTCGCCGCTGCTGATATGCACCAACCCCAGCCGCCCGGCTATCGGTGCTCCCAGGGTAGCTCGATGTCTTGGGGCTTGCCGTCACCAGAGCAAGCGATTAGCCGCAGTGCCTCGCTCTCCTGCACAAGCTGTCCGCACTCGTACTCCACCACCTGTGGGGAGTCGTGCTTGTCTTGAGTGCTGTCCCTAATAAGCACGACCGCCTTCCCTTTGCCGGCGTACCGGAGTTCGTACGAGACTGGATCGCCCTCCTGGGTATAGGCGACTAGCTTCCACCGCGCGGGCTTGCCATCGCGGTACGCGCGGACGAAATCAGTGCGCCGCTCCGGCTCGTTCACCTGACCGTCCACCTGCACCTCGGACGTACCGAAATCGGTCAGATCCTCCGCGGTGGCCGGAGGCGAGCCTTCACGAGTCCTCGCCAGTTGCTTCTCCAGGTACCCGACGCTCTTGCCGCGCAGCTCCCGGACCCAACCCGGGACACCATCCATCTGCTTGGCTACCGGCTGGAGCTTCCCGTCTTCCACTCGGTAGCGTCCGAGCGGGGAGACGACCAGGTAGATACCCTTCTCGTCCGCCTTCGGCCGCAGGAAGAGGACGTACTCCTCGCACAGCCGGTAGGGAGGGTCGTTCTCGTCGTACTGCCCCTCGGTCCACCCCCAGAAGAGCCGGATCGTCTTGTCCGGCACGCCCTGCAGCGGCCTCACTACCTCCAGCATGACGCGACTGCTCGCCGTCGTGTCGTGATCCGGCTCTCTATCCGGAGGTACCTCACCCTCCGCCTTCTCGACCCCGGCGACCCGCGCCAGCACGACCGCCGTGGACCGCTCCTCTGCCTCCGCCAGCGTCTGCGGCCAGAACTCCCACTCCGCCATCGCGGGCGCAGGTGAAGTGTCCACCCGCGGCTCGGTGGCGCAGTCAGCTGCGCCATTGTTCCCACCGGCGAACTGCGGCCCCAATAGGTCCGTCAGCAGGTCGAGGGCGGCCTTGTCTTCCCCGATGTACAGCACCAGCACCCTCTCCTTGCGGAAGAAGTGGGGCTCCCCCTTCCACAGGACGCTCATCGTCCGCGGCTGGCCGTCCGAGCCGATCTTCGAGGCGTCTTCTTCGGCTGCTTTGAGTCCATCCTCGCCCAGGTCGGTGTCGTCGTAGTTATAGGACTGCAACTCAATAGGACGATTGAGATCCCTTCCGCTGACACGAAGTACCGTGCCCTCCGCTCTTAGGAAGGGTTGGCGGACATCGGCGACGGGCTCGACCTGATAGCCCTTCCCGCGCAGGTGGTCAACGAAGCTGACGTGGTCTCGGAGCGGCCCCCCATGGCTGTACGCCTCGATCCCGACCGTGGCGACCGGGGTGGGCTCGGTCCGACCGGGCTGTGGTGTCCCCCTTCGTTCGCGGGATACCTCGGTCGCCGGGGACGCGGTGGGAAGTGGCTGCCCGCAGGCCGTAACAAGGAGCACCACCGCTAATGCTGGCAGTATCCACGAGGTTCGTTGTGCCATGCCGACCTCCGTAGCATCGCGGTGAGAAGCCTAATCCTACCACTGGTCGCCAGCGCGAGTGTCTACTCGATAGAACGGCTAACCCGGAGTGAAAGTTCCCCTCGACCCCTGCACGGCCTGCATTGCGAGGCTGGCCGCGAAGGAAGCAGGGGAAAGTTATACTCGCAGACAAGGCGACTGCATTGCGGCCAAGAGACGGGGGGCTTATGGCCACTGTCGAGGCACCCAAGGTCACGCGACGACGCTTCACTGCGGACGAGTGTCACCGCATGGCAGAGATCGGCGTGCTCCTCGAAGACGAGCGTGTTGAGTTGATCGAGGGGAGATACTCCGGATGAGCGCCGAGGGCAGCAGACACAATGCGTGCATTAATCGATTGAGCGCGTTGCTCGCGAACCGCCTCGGTGATGCGGCGATCCTCAGCGTCCAGAACTCCATCCGGACGGACCAATACAGCGAGCCAGAACCCGACGTAGCAGTGTTACGACCACGCGAGGATTACTACGAGACTGCCTTACCGTCGCCCGCTGACGTGCTGCTCTTAATGGAGGTTGCCGACACATCACTGGCATACGACCGTGGACTGAAGCTGCCGCTCTACGCCCGCGCCGGGATACCAGAAGTGTGGATCGTGGATCTTACGAACGAGGTGATAGAGCAGCACGCCTATCCGGCCGACGGGGCGTACCGATCGGTCCGGCATGTGGCGCGCGGGCAGACGATCACGCCCTCAGCCATGCCATCCCTCGCAATCGCGGTGGATGCGGTGCTCGGCTAACTCCCTGCAAAACCTTGCGCACGGAGCACTTTATTGAGCTTGTCCGGGCTGTAGCCCACCACCGCCTCGTCGCCGATGAGCGTCACGGGCGTCCCCATGTACCCCATACCGACCAGCTCGGCCATGAACTCCTGCTTCTCCGAGATGTCCCGCCCCTCGTACGCGATGCCCCGTCGTGATAGAAACTCCATCACATGTTCACACGCGTGTCACTGCGGCTGGTGATACACCACAATCTTCTTGTCCATCGTCGGGACCTCCTTCGCTACACAACTTCTCGGGCAAGACATGTGCCGCGCGCGGCGGCAAAGTGGCGCCGACGCTACCACCAATGCGCCGCAGGCTGGCTTCAGGCGCGCGGCGGGAAGCAGGTCGGGCCGATCGCAAGACGAGCCAGCCAGCCGCACCGGCAATGAGCGAAGCCGCGAGGATGCCCGTCTTGGCCGCATCAAGCAACGGGCCCTCACCGAACGCTAGGCTCCCGATGAACAGCGACATCGTGAAGCCAATGCCCGCGAGCAGCCCCGCGCCGTAGATATGCCGCCAGCCCACGTCCTCCGGTAGGTCCGCAAGGCGGAGTCGGACCACTCCCCAAGCGAAGAGGAGGACGCCCACCTGTTTGCCGACAACCAACCCCGCCACTATGCCGAGCGTCACCGGCTGCGTCAGGGCCTCGCCGATATCGCCGCCGAGCGCCACGCCCGCGTTGGCGAGCGCGAACAGCGGCACGATGCCGAAGGCCACCCACGGGTGCAGCGCGTGCTCGAGCCGCTGCATCGGGCTCTGCACGCGCTCGCACGCGGCCTCGAGTTCTCCCACTGCCGCCTGCTGCCCCTCGTTACTGAGGATGTGCGGCCCCTCCTCACCCGCCCGGTCGAACTCATCGAGGATCTCCCGGCCGCGCCGCAGAAACCCATCCGAGTCCATGCGCGTCCGCGCCGGGATCGTCAGCGCCAGCAGCACGCCGGCAATTGTCGCGTGCACGCCCGACTCCAGGAACGCCACCCACAGACCTAGCCCCAGCAGCGCGTATGATATCGGGTGCCGCACGTGGAGCCGGTTGGCGACTACCAGCGCCCCCAAGAAGACGGCTCCTACCCCCCAGCCATCCCCACGAAACCTCGGCGGTGTAGAAGAGCGCGATCACCAGCACGGCACCGAGGTCATCTACGATGGCGAGCGCGGTGAGAAAGATCTTGAGGCTCGCGGGCGCCCGGCTCCCCAGCAGCGCGAGCACACCGAGCGCGAACGCGATGTCCGTGGCCATTGGCACGCCCCAACCGCGCGCGCCCGGGCCGCCCAGGTTGATCGCCGCATAAATAAGGGCGGGCACGACCATGCCCCCAGCGCCGCGGCGACCGGCAGGGCGGCTAGGCGCAAGGATGCGAGTTCGCCAACCAGCACTTCCCGCTTCATCTCGAGGCCGACGACAAAGAAGAACACCGCCATCAGCCCGTCATTGATCCAGTGCAGCAGTGTCTCGGAGATCGCGTAGCCTTCAGGGCCAATGGTGATCTTCGATCCCCACAGCGCGGCGTAGCTGTCCGCCCACGGCGAGTTGGCCCACACGAGCGCGGCAAGTGCACACGCCATCAACACTATGCCGCCGGAGGCTTCGGCATGCATAAACTCGTTAATTGGGTACAGCACCTTCCTAATCGGCGCTCGTCCCTGTACCGGTACGCTCCTGGCCATTCTTCTTATCCTCTCCCTTTACAGCAGATAGCGCAGCCAGATGTAGACGGTGGACACCAGCAGGCTGCCCACCGTGACGAGCAGCCCGTACCTGAGGAACTGCCAGAACCCGATGGGGTGCCCCTCTCGCGCCGCGAGGTTGACAAGGATCACGTTCGCCGAAGCGCCGATGATCGTGGCGTTGCCGCCCAGGTCCGCGCCGAGCGCCAGCGACCACCACAACACGTCGGAGTCCTGACCTTCGGAAAGCTGCTGCACGACGGGGATCATCGTGGCGGTGTACGGTATGTTGTCGACGACGCCGGAGAGTATCCCGGAGAGCCACAGGAGGAGCATCGCCGTCGCCGCGGTGTCGCCACCCGTCAGGGCCACCGCCCCCTCGGCCAGGACCTCGATGAGCCCCACCTCGATCACGCCCGCGACGAGCATGAACAGCCCGATGAAGAAGAATAGCGTCGGCCACTCCACCTCCTGGAGCACCTCCGCCGGATCTTCACGCGCGACGAGCATGAGGGCCACCGCGCCGACGAGCGCGATCGTCGCCGGCTCGAGGTGCAGGATGCCGTGGAACAGAAAGCCGGCGAGGGTCAGTCCCAGCACGATCAGCGACTTGCGCAGCAGCTCGGGGTGCGTGATCATCTCACGCTCGTCCAGGTCGAGGAGGGCGTCGCGCAGCTTGGGGTCCACCGTGAAGTACCCGCGGAAAAGCCAGCGCGCCGCGACGAGAAACAGCGCCATACATATGATCGACACGGGGAGCATGTTAGAGAGGAACGCGACGAAATCGAGGTTCGCCGCGCTGCCGATGAGGATATTCGGCGGGTCGCCGATGAGCGTGGCCGCGCCGCCTATGTTCGAGGCCAGGATCTCGCCAATCAGGAACGGCACCGGGCTCAGGCCCAGCCGCGCCGCGAGGAAGAGCGTGATCGGCCCGACAAGCACCACGGTGGTCACGTTGTCGAGCAGCGCGGACGCCAGGGCGGTGATGACGCACAACACGACGAGTATCCGGTACGGCTCGCCGCCGGCGAGGCGTGCCGCACGGATGGCGAGCCAGCCGAACACCCCCGTCTTGCGGATGATACCGGCGAGGATCATCATACCCGCCAGCAGGAAGATCACGTTGAAGTCGATGTGCTCGAACGCCTCCTCCTGGCTGATGATGCCCACGAGGATCATCACCAGGCCACCGGCGAGCGCGGCGATCATCTTGTCGATCTTCTCGCTCGCGATGAGCGCGTACGTGAGCACGAAGATGGCACTGCCGAGCAGAAGCGGCGACATCAGGCGTCCCCTTCGGTCTGGCCACCGAGCAAAGTCTCCAGCCCGCACGCGCGCACCCACACCAGCAGGAGCTCAAGCTGGTCGATATACCCCACCACCCGGCGCTCGTCGTCCGTGATGGGTAGGCCGCTGATGTCGGGGCGGTGCAACAGGGCGAACGCGTCGCGGACGGTATCCTCCATCCGGACGGACAGCGGCTCGAGCATGAGGTCGCCGGCGGTACGCGCGCCCATGTTTCGGGCGTAGGCGAGTGTCTGCTCGACGTCGGTGATCGCTCCCAGGAACTCCTCGGGCACGATCTTGAGGTAGATGTTATCCACGAGCCGCTGCACGGGGAGTATTCCCACCAGTCGCTCCTCGTGATCCACCACGGCGATTACGCGCGCACCGGGATGCGCCCCAGCAGCCTCTGCCACGTGCTGCAGGTCATCGTCGGCGCGCACGGTGATGCTCTCGATCTCCAGGAGCGCGTCCGCCTCCCCTATGGTTGTCCGCTGCGTGATTGACTCCGGTGTACGCAACTTCGTCCTCCTCTAAGTCAGGAATATGACCAACTAAAAAGGCGGAGCCCGTTTGACGGACTCCACCTGACGCCTGCGGTTTGTGGGAGCAGGCGCCCCTATTCGGTTCTGAGGTTGATTATACCAGCACGCGCCACCCATCGGGACGCTTCGTTGGTCCATCAAACAGTGCTCCTACGATNCGATATCGCCGCCGAGCGCCACGCCCGCGTTGGCGAGCGCGAACAGCGGCACGATACCGAAGGCGACCCACGGGTGTAGCGAGTGCTCGAGCCGCTGCATCGGACTCTGCACGCGCTCGCACGCGGCTTCGAGCTCCCGGACCGCCGCCTGCTGCCCCCCGTTCGTGAGGATGTTCGGCCCCTCCTCACCCGCCCGGTCAAACTCGTCGAGGATCTCGCGGCCGCGCCGCAGAAACCCGTCGGAGTCCGTGCGCGTCCGCGCGGGAATCGTCAGCGCCAGCAGCACGCCGGCGATCGTGGCGTGCACACCCGACTCGAGGAACGCCACCCATAACCCCAGCCCCAGCAGCACATACGGGATCGGGTGCCGCACGTTGAGCCTGTTAGCAGCAACCAGCGTCGCGAGGAAGGCGGCTCCCGTCCCCAACCAACTCCAGGAGAGCTCGGCGGTATAAAACAGCGCGATCACCAGGACCGCGCCGAGGTCGTCGACGATGGCGAGTGCGGTGAGAAAGATCTTGAGGCTCACGGGCGCCCGGCGCCCCAGCAGCGCCAGCACACCGAGCGCGAACGCAATGTCCGTGGCCATCGGCACGCCCCATCCACGCGCGCCCTCCCCGCCCAGATTGATCGCCACGTAAATGAGGGCGGGCACGACCATGCCCCCTAGCGCCGCGGCGACCGGCAAGGCAGCGAGGCGCAAGGACGCGAGTTCCCCCACCAGCACCTCCCGCTTGATCTCGAGGCCGACGACGAAAAAGAACACTGCCATCAGTCCATCGTTAATCCAGTGCAGCAGTGTCTCGGAGATCGCGTAGCCTTCGGGGCCGATGGTAATCTTGGTTTCCCACAGCGCGGCGTAGCTATCCGCCCACGGCGAGTTGGCCCACACGAGCGCAGCGAGCGCGCACGCAATCAGCACCACGCCGCCGGAAGCCTCGGCGTGCATGAACTCGTGGATCGGATAGAGCACCCTCCTGAACGGCGGTCGTCCCTTCACCGTTGTTGCCTTGGCCATGTATCTCCCCCTTACGCACGTAGCGCAATCAGATGTCGACGGTGCATACCAGCATGTTCCTCCTGTGAGGAACTGGTCATAGTTGATGAACCGGGAGAGCCCGATGAGGTGCCCCTCCGGCGCCGCGCGGCTCATGGGGATCACGTTCGCCGAACACCAATGATCGTGGCGTTGCTGCCCAGGTCCGCGCCGAGAGACAGTGACCACCACAGAGCATCGAGGTTTTGACGCTCGGCGAGTGCTGCAGGTCATCATCTGCACGCACGGTGATGCTCTCGATCTCCGGGAGCGCATCCGCCTCCCGTATGGTTGTCCGCTGCGTAATTGATTCCGGCCTGCGCACGTCCATCCTCCCCTCTACCAGGAAATACGATCACATAAAAATGTGGAGTCCGTTTGACGGACTCCACCTGATGCTCACGGTTTGTGGGAGCAGGCGCCCCTATTCGGTTCTGAGCCTCATTATACCAGCGCGCCAGGTATGCGAGTGCTGCTTGCACCGGCACCAAGCCGGACTGACCCGTTCGTCACCGGGGCACAGTTGGCGGTCGCAGGGGTCGGTGAACGCGGGCGACTGCTTCCTGGCTTACGAGGAGATGTCGCTGGGCTCACTGCACGGTGGGACAGTGGGCAGCAGGCTTCAACATCCACATCGGCCACAGGGCGAGCACGCAGACCCGCTCCTACGCCTCCGCCTACCGCTATGGGACAACGCTTGTCAGCAGGATGCTGGGCACTCTTGTGACTTGCTCCGGCTCGTCCACTCCCTCGTAAGGAGGACGCGAGCGCAGTTGGGGCTAGGTGTGGAGGGCGTCGGAGATCCTGCGGGTGTTGGGGACTGCCACCAAGTTCCCGGCACACACTATCATGTGCCTTGGACGAATATGCTGTCGGAGGGTAGGAGGATGGGGCTAATCAAGTTCGGGATCATCGGCCTGGGGAGGGGCCGGAGCTACGCGCGGGTGCTCCTCTCGGTGGGTAGTGCCGAGGTCGTTGCGCTGTACGACGTGGACCAATCACGCGCCGAGGCGGCGGCACACGAGATCGGGGCGCGCGCCTACGGGAGTTTGGAAGCGTTCCTGAGCTCGGAGATCGACGCGGTAGTCGTCGCCTCGCCCATACCATTCCACGCCGAGCAGTCGGGCAACGACGGCCGTGTACATGTTCGCCGAAAACTACCGCTACCTGGACGAGGTCGAGCTGCTCCGGCGGATGTGCGTGGACGGGCGGTTCGGGGAACTCTACTACAGCGAGGGTGAATACCTCCATGACGTGCGCGACCTCTTCGTCGCTTCGGACGGCACTCCCACATGGCGCGCCCAGCCGAACGGTCCCGTGTACTGCACGCACAGTATTGGCCCGCTCCTGTACATCCTCGACGACCGCGTCCGCACCGTGAGCGCGCTCGCATCGCGGAGTGAGGAGGATACAGATGGTCTCCCACCGAAGATGCACGTCTTACAGATGACGACAGACCGCGGGGCGACGCTGCGCGTGCGGGTGGATATCGGCTCGCCACGGCCGCACAATATGGCCTACTATGCGCTGCAGGGGACTCGCGGGGCGTACGAGGCGTGGCGCCGCCTCGGCGATCGCAGCAAGGTGTGGCTCGCGGACGAGCACGAGCCGTCGCGGGTGTCCGACTCGGCGCGTTGGCACCTCCTGGAGGAGTACGCGGCGCGCTACATCGCCGACCGGCTCGCGGCTCCGCCGGAGGCGCGTACCGGGGGGCACGGCTCGAGCGAGTACTGGATGCTGCGCGACTTCCTGGCCGCCGTCCGCGGCGAGATCGCCCCACCGATCGACGCATACGCTGGCCTGGACTACACCCTCCCGGGCATCCTCGCGCTCGAGTCCGCTACGGGGCACGGCGCGCCCGTGGACGTCCCGGACCCGCGCGCATGGTGAGGGGTCTGGCAGTGGGGTGACGCACGCCGCGATGAACCGCAGCGTGGCGTCGAGCTAACGAAGACCGGAACAGGCAGTGCCTGCTCGCGAAACTTCCCGGGCAACTCGTGGTAGCGGGAGGGCAACGCGGCGGGCTCGCGCCCTACGCTGTCGCCTCCCGTTCCACCAGGTCTTCCGGCCCCCACACGCGCGGCTCGTCGGAGACGCCCCGGAGGATCAGATACGCGATGGCCACGAGAACGAACAGGCTGCCGACCGCGGCGGGCCGCCCCCAGCCCAGCGTCGTCACGATCAACCCCCACAGGGCGGGGCCGACGATCGCCGCGAAGCGTCCGACCATCGAGTACAGACCGTAGAACTGGCCCAGGTAGCGTGGCGGCGTGAGGCGCAACATATACGGCCGGTCCGCCGTCCACAGCCCGCCGAGCGCGATCCCTGCCAGCGACCCGGCGACCCATATCAGCACCGTCGGCAGCCCGAGCACCGGGATCGCCACCGCGAGCGCGAGCACGAAGAGCCAGAGCAGGAGCACCATGTTCAGCGTCCGCTTCGGTCCCAGCCGGTCCACGACGACGCCCCATACAAAGCCGCCGACGACGGCCGCCGGGATGGTTGCGAGCAGTAGAAACTGCGCCTCCGTCGTGGTGAAGCCCAACTCTTGCGTCACGTAGATGCTCATGAACACGATCAGCGTGTTTGCCGCGTCCGCATAGAACGCCCGGCCAATCAGGAAGCGGCCGAGGCCGGGGTAGCGCCCGGCCCGTCGCACGGTCTGCCCGATCTCCGTGAACGCCCGGCCGAGGGAGCGCACCCCGACCGGCGCGACGCGCCGTGGTCGCTCGCGGACGAAGAAGAACGCCGGCAGCGCGAATCCGAGGAAGAGGAGCGCTGTTAGCTGGAACACCCTCCGGTAGTCATCAGGTGCGGGGTTCTCGGGGAGCAGGAGCTGCCCACCCAGTATGGCGAGGATCGAGCCGAGATAGCCGACCCCGACACCAATCCCACCAACCCTGCCGCGGTTCTCCTCGGTGCTGACCTCCGGGAGTAATGCATCGTAGAAGATGAAGCCTGCCTGGAAGAAGTAGTTGGCCAGGCCAAACAGGACGAGGGAGGTCATCAGGCCGCCCGTGCCCAGGAACAGCGTGAGACTGACGCACAGCAGCGTGCTCATAATCAGGAACGGCATCCGCCGCGGCATCTGGTCCGAGAGCGCGCCGAGGAGCGGGGCCGTGAGGAACATCAGCGCCATCGAGATGCTATTGGCGTTGCCGTAGAGCCGGTCCGAGCCCCCCATCGCGTCCACGACCCAGAGCGAGAAGTACAGGCTAACGATGCTGAGGCTGAAGACCGTGTTCCGTGTTCGCCAGGTCGTACAGCACCCAGCTCACCACGCTGGAGCGCGGGATGAACCACTCCGGCCCCGGATGACCGTGCTGCGCGCGTTCCGCCACCGCCATGTCGACCTCCCATCCGATAGAGCACGGCCAGCCTGGGCCGCCTGCCGCCTTGACCATGGATGCCCACGCCCAGACCGCTCGATCCTGCTGGGACCGGGCGACGAGGAAGGCAGCGCTATTATACGACCTCCCCGCCCACGCCAAGCATCGCACACCGGCACTGCGGCACAACTGCGGCATACGCAATCCCTGCGCCGGATGTGTACACTGGGGAAGCGTGCATGCCGCTACTAAGGCATTCGGAGTGTCGTGACGCAGCAAGCGTCCTTTCGACAGATGGGGATGTCCGCTACGCTGCCGAACCACCCGGTGACATAGGCATTCCAGCATGTTTTCTCGGACCTCACCTATCGGGAGACCCGCATGGCCCAGAGTGCGTCGACGAAAGACCAGCCCGCTCTCCACTCCCCGGACGACCCGGCCAAGGCCAGTCCCAACACGGTATACGCCCACCGTGGCGATCGCTTCGCTCGGGAGCGTGACGCGCGGGCGCGGCGCATGGACCGCGTGGCCAACCTTCGCCTGGTCCTCTTTCTCCTCGCCGCCGCGACGCTTGGCTGGGGGTTGTGGCAGGGCGCGACGCCGATCCTCCTCGCCGGTTTCGCGCTGCTCGCGGGATTCGCCGGCCTCGTCGCGTACCACGCGCGTCTCTTCTCGGCATGGCGGCGTTATGACGAGTTGTGGCGCATCAGCGACGAGGCCCTGAAGCGCTCGGCCCGCGACTGGCCGGGGCTGCCCCCGCGCCACACCCGGGCCGCGCCTCCCGATCACCCGTACGCAGGCGACCTCGACATCTACGGTCACGCCTCCCTGTTCCACCTGCTCGACACGACGGGCACCGCGCCGGGGGAAGAGACACTTGCCGCGTGGCTCTCGGCGCCCGCACCACCGGAGATCGTGCGAGAGCGACAGGCCGCCGTCGCGGGCTCGCCCCGCTGCTGGACCTGCGCGACGAGCTGCTGCTCGGTGGCCGCCTGATGTCCGAGCCGCGGCCCGACGTGGCCCCGTTCCTCGCCTGGGCCGAGGGCGCGCCGTGGCTCTCCCGCCGCCCGTGGCTGGTGTGGCTCGCCCGGCTCTCCGTCGCCGCGCTCTGGGTGTCCGTGCTCGCCGATCTGACCGGACTGCTTTCCTATTCTTTGTGGATCCCGATCGCCCTGTTCAACATTCTCCTGAGCCTCACCATTGGACGCGTGGTATACCGCATCGGCTCGGGGGTGGAGCGGCGGGAGGAGGCCCTGCGCTCCTATGCCGAAATCTTCGGCCCGCTCACCGCCCGACCGTTCGCGAGCCCGGCACTGTGCCGTCTGCAGACCGAACTAGAGGTTGACGGCATCCCGGCGGCACGGTATGTCCGCCGCATCCACCGATTGGCGCGGCTGATTGTGCCTACGGGCACGGCGGTGTACCTGCCGGTCCAGGCGCTCACGCTCTGGGACTTCCATGTGGTTGGTGCGCTGGAGCGCTGGCAGGCGGTCGCTGGCGCATGGGTGCGCGGCTGGCTGCGCGCGCTCGGCGAGGTGGAAGCCCTGGCCGCGCTCGCGGCGCTCTCGTACGACAACCCGGACTGGGCCTCCCCCCAAGTGGATCCTGCGGCAGACTCGCTGGAAGCCACGGGTCTCGGCCACCCGCTGCTGTCGCCGCAATCGCGCGTTCCCAACGACGTCCGGGTCGGCCCGCCGGGGACGTTCCTGCTGGTGACGGGATCGAACATGTCCGGCAAGAGCACGCTGCTGCGCGCGCTGGGTACGAACCTGGTGCTTGCTGGCGCCGGCGGGCCAGTGTGCGCGACGGGATTGCGCGTCCCGCCCGTCCGGCTGAGGACGAGTATGCGCATCGAGGACTCGCTGCAGCAGGGCGTCTCGTACTTCATGGCAGAGCTCCGGCGCCTCAAGGGCGTGGTGGACGCCGCCGGTACGCCGCGCGCCGAGGGAGAACGCCTCTTCTACCTACTCGACGAGATCCTGCAAGGGACGAACACCTTCGAGCGACAGATCGCCGCCCGCCGGATCATCGCGCACCTGGTGCGTCACGGCGCGCTCGGCGCGGTATCGACCCACGACCTGACACTCGCGGATGAGGAGCCGATCGCCTCAATGGCACGCGGGATCTACTTCACCGAGAAGATCTCCGCCGATCCGGACGGCCCCCGCATGACATTCGATTACCGGGCGCGCCCCGGCATCGCGACCTCCACCAACGCCCTCCGCCTGATGGAGATCGTCGGCCTCGATCTCGACGACGTCACGGATTGATGCACGCTCGGCGTGAACGGTAGTCGGCGTCTCACCCTGAGTTGATCCTGATACGCGATCCGGCTGGATGATGTTGCGTGTCATTCGGGAAGCAATAAGGGATTCGTCGACCGTACCACGGATTCCTCACACGCTCGAAATGACAGATATCCCACCGTTCAGCCGGAGTCCGTATGAGTTCTCTTGCCGAGTACCGCGCGGGGCACTGCTGCGTCGGACAGGGGGCGGACACGCAGACCTGCCACTACCGAGTTCGAAGTCGCTCGGACACGTCCCCATTCTGGGTGATCCGCCGACGGAGCGTGCTATACTCCGCGACTATATTGGCGCAACCGCGTCGGAGAACCCGATGAGCAGCGACCCCGAAGAGATCGGCGTCGTTACAACGCTGTATCGCTTCCCCGTCAAGTCCATGCGCGGCGAGCAGGTCGATGAGGTTGAGCTGCGGTGGCACGGCATTGCCGGTGACCGGCGCTTCGCGTTCGCGCGCTCCGACGACCCCTCGGATTTCCCCTGGCTGACCGGCAGGCAGGTGCCGGACATGCTCCGCTACACCCCGCACTTCACGGATCCGTCCTCCCCCAAGACCTCCCCGGTCGTCGTGACGATGCCGGACGGCGCCTCGCTGCCCATTCAGAGCGATGCGTTGCTCGCGCACATGGCGGAGAGCTACGGCGGTCCCGTCCATCTCGTGCAGGCGAACCGCGGCACGTTCGATGGCCAGGGGTTGTCGTTCGTCACGAGCAGTACCCTGCGCGCGATGCAGGAGCATGTGGGCGTTCCCCTCGATGCCGGGCGGTTCCGCATCAACATCGTGATAGAACTGCACCGCGACGCCCCCTTCGCGGAGGACCGCTGGGGCGAGCGGCTGCTGTTGCTCGGCGACCGCCCGGATTCGGCGCGCGCGGGGGTAACCGCTCGGATCGCGCGGTGCGTGATGGTGAACATAGACCCGCAGACCGCGAGAAAAGATCATCGGGTACTGCGGGCGGTCGCGCAGCACCGCGAGAACTACCTGGGCGTTTACGCCTCCACCGAGCGTCCCGGCTACATCCGCACCGGCGACGTGGTCCGCCTTGCCCCGGCACGCTAGCGTTCTCGGCTGATACAGCAGCCCCTGGCGTATCAGCCGAGCAGGTACTCCCGTCCGCACCAACCACCGCGGTCCATCAGGCGTATCCTTCGCCGATGATGGGCAAGGAGAAGGAGAAGGTCGAGCCCGCGGCTTCGCTTGATTGTACCCCTATCGTGCCCCTGTGGCGATCGATGATGCTTTTGCTGATATACAGGCCCAGGCCGAGACCTCCCGAGTTCGCCTCCGGCGCGTTCGCACCCCGGAAGTGCAACTCGAAAACCTTGGCCTGCTGTTGTTCGGGGATGCCGATACCGTAGTCGGTAATGGACACCACCGCGTTCGCGCCGTCCTTAGCCGTGCGGATGTCGATGTCCTTGCGGTCCGCCGAGTACCGGATCGCGTTGGTTAGCAGGTTACTGATCACCTGAAGTATCCGCCCGCGGTCCGCCCACACCCACAGGCTCTCCGCGTGCCGATCCAGCCGCAGGGCGAACGCTGGATTAGACTCCGCCTGCTCCTCAACTGCTTCTCTCACTACATCATTCAGATCGAAGGGGAGCATCTCGATGTGCATCCTCCCCGTGCCGACACGCGAAACATCGAGCAGGTCATCGATCAATCGGGTTAGGCGGTCTACCTGCCGCTCCACGGTCTCGCTCGACTTGCGGATGGCTGCATCGTCTTGCTGCTCGGCACGCAAGCGCAGGAGCTGCAAGTTGCCTTTCATGAGCGTGAGGGGGGTTTTCATCTCATGGGATACCACCGTGAGGAACTCGTCGCGGGCGCTCGCCGCCGCATCGGCGTGGGCGAGCAGATCCGAACCCTTGCGCTCGGTGATATCCCGGTCTATGCCGAGGATCATTTCCCGGCCACCGAGCGAGATTAGCGAGATCGACGCTTCCAGCGGAAAGACCGTCCCATCCTTCCGGCGGTGCAGGACCTCCCGACGATCGAAGCCCATTCGTTGTAGCCGCGCGAGATGGGCCGCGAGCACCTCCGGATCGGCGGGACCCGGCAGGTAGATGTCGATCGGCTGGCCGACCAACTCCTCCCTGGCATAGCCGTTCATCCGGCACGCGGCGTCATTGCAGTCCACGATCCGCCATACGCCGTCTGATGTGTGCGGTTCGATCAGGAGGGTGGAGTCCGGCGACTGCCGAAACAGCGTGCGGTACCACTCCTCGCTCTCCCGCAGCGATCGATTCAACCGCTTCCGCTTGGTGATCACCGCATCGACTGCGGCTTCGGCCGCCCAGGACAGAACGACAAGACTCAGTCCGACCACGATCGCCTGGCGACCGGGGGACCACCGGGGGAGCGTGGCAGATTCCAACAGTTGCCTCATTTGTGTCTGCTTATCGCTCATCTGGCTCCAAGTCTAACATGAACTTATTCGCCGCACTCACGCTCCATAGTTGCCGGACCGGCCATGTGCCATACTATCCGGCGGAGGTAGCGAACATGGTTGCGAGCGTGTATACGCGGGCGTGGAGCGAGGCGCACAAGGGCCGAATGATCGGGGCCATGGCATGACCGCGTCCGATGTCAGCGTTGTCGCGGCGTGGCACGATGCCCTCAACCACGGCGACGTGGATAGAGTCCTGGCCCTGTCCCACCCGGACATCGAGGTGGGCGGCCCGCGAGGGACCAGCCGGGGTGTCGACGTGCTGCGCGAGTGGGTCGATCGTGCTGGGATTCACATGGAACTGTGCCGTGTCTTCCATCGAGCAGATACCGTGGTCGCGGAGCAGGCGGCGATGTGGTGCTCCACTGATACCGGCGAGGCCACGGACCGCCAGACCGTCGCCTCCGTCTTCGTCGTACGGGATGGCCGTGTCGCGCGGGTGGTCCGCCATCCCGGCCTGGCGGACGCCCTGCGTGCGGCGGGAGTCGATGCGTTCGGGGCGGTCGGGCCAGAGCAGGATATGGTCTGACCATCGAAAGTTCATCGATCGGGGTGTCGCGATACCTGGCGTTTCTCCGCGCGATCAACGTCGGCGGCCACATCGTCAAGATGGAGCACCTGCGCCAGCTCTTCGCGTCGCTCGGGTACACGAACGTCGAGACCTTCATCGCGAGCGGCAATGTGATCTTCGAGGCCCCGACCCGAAACACGCGAGATATCGAGAAGCAGATCGAGGGGCATCTTCGGGAGTCGCTCGGATACGCCGTGGCCACGTTCATCAGAACGCCCTGCGAACTGGCGGCCATCGCGCGGTACCAGCCGTTCCCGGCCCCAGAACTTGAAGAGGCCGGCAACGCATTGTACATCGCGTTCCTGCCGACTCCACCAAGCGACGAGGCGCAGCGTACGCTCATGGCCTCCCGGACCCGGACGGACGACTTCCATATCCACGGGCGGGAGATGTACTGGCTTTGCCGCACGAGGATCAGCGACTCCGTGTTTTCCGGCGCGCGGCTCGAAAAGCTGCTCGGGATGCCCGTGACGATGCGAAACGTGACCACGGTCCGGAAGCTGGCCGCGAGGTATCCCCCGTCGTAACCGCGGAACATCGTGGGGCAACATCGGCCACAAAGGGGGATGCGCCCGCCGCTACACGCGAGCTTAGATGGAATATCTCTTCGCGTACAGGTCGGCTTCGTCGCATGACTCCGCGACCGCAATATCCGACTGCAGGTTGCCGTAGTTCGTCATCGGGTTCCGGGCCGCGTCCCTCACGAACTGACCGACAGGACGCAGATCGTCCGTCTGGGCCGTCTCGGCCGTGAACTGGCCGAGGCAGGCTCAGTCGCTAGCTTCACCACTCAATGCCGAAGCCCGGCCTCCGAAACTGAAGAATGCCACGGCGAGCACAAGCACAATCACGATACCTCGGACCATAACACACCCCAAGTTTGACCAGATGCCAGATCTACTACCGCACGAGCCGAACACCCCAGTATAGAGAAGGCCGCCTGACAATCAGGTAAATACGACTCCCACTTAGATCACAGCTCGTTCAGGATCGACTCACGCTTACGCATCATTCAATGGCGGCACCGCATCCTGGCTTAGCCACTGTCTGGTCCAGCCCTGGCCATTCCACCGTGCGCGCTGTTGACCTGATCCCTCGCGCCGCCCTTGCCATCTGAACTCAATTCACCTTATGCTTTATGTATAGAGGAGAGAGCCATGCGAGACCCTGTCACCTGCCTGCCGACGCACAGCCTGCGACCGCTGACCTTAGATGACCTGGGATATGATGTCCCCAAGGAGTACCTGGCGATAGGCGCGCTCATCTGTCCGGAGTGCGGGCTGATCTACTCACGCGAGTACGCCGGGCGGCATGGAGAGACGCGGCTCGCGGCGTGACTGAGGCCGAGACTCCTTGGACGCGCCCTGAGAGTCAACTGGTACAGGGCAACTCGGCTATACGCAATCAGGTTGAGACGTAGTGCGTGTCATGCCAAACAGAGTCGGAGATCCGTAGCCTGTACCACGGATTCCTCGCGAGCTCGGAATGACATATTTCTTATCGTTCGGCGGAGCCCCATCTTACTCAGGCGGCACCCAAGTATCGGTGCACGGTCTCGGACAGGGTTCCCAGGTCGAACGGCTTGCGAATCAGGCCGACCGCGTTACACTCCCCCACATCGATCTGCCCCCCGGCGGTCATCAGCAGTACCACCGTACCTCGGGTAGACGGATCCTCATGCAGCTTCCTGCATAGCTCCACACCGCTCATACGCGGCATCATGATATCGGTGAGCACCAAACGAGGATGCTCCTCGAGCGCGATAGTCAGCGCCTCCACGCCATCGCCCGCCGTGAGGATGTCCATGTCCTCCTCATCGAGAAACAGCGCGATGAGGTCCGTCATGTCCGACTCGTCGTCCACCACCAGTATCTTGTCCATACTGCATTTTCCGCAACCAGTGGGCCACTGATGCCACACAAATGTCAATATCTGGTTACAATCCGGCCGGTCGCCGCCCTCTACTCGGCCACGTCCAGCTTGATGTTCAGGTCAACCAGCGGCCGTCCCTGCCGCTCCACGACGACCTGGACCACCCACTCACCGGCCATCCTAAGCTGGGCGTACGTGACAGAGCGGCCCGACCCCAGATCCTGCAGCACGACGTCCTCGTAATGCGCGTGCGCCGGCATTAGAAGCGTCATCTGCACAGTCGCCCGGGGAAGTGGCTTGCCCGAAGTATCGGTCACCACCAGTTCCAGCTCGGTTCCCTCGCCCGCGACCGGTCTCGTGGGCGTTACTCGCAATTCAGCCCTCATTCCGTCGGCCTCGGCGACCCGAGGCGCCGCCACCGGCACCGAAAAGACTGCCCGGGCATCGTCATGGCCGGGACGGCGGGCGACGATCTCGACCTTCCATGCCCCCGGGGCGCTCAGCTGCGGACCCGCGAGCCGGTAGTGCCCATCCCCCGCGTGTCGGGCTACCGACTCGCTCTCGGCGATGCCTTCGCTCTCGAGGCTAAAGCGCACCGCGACCTTGCTCGCGTCCGTCACCGGCCGATCGCCGTCGGTGAGCCGCACGTCTATGGTGTTCTGGCCCGCTACCGCCGGGTCCGCGGAGAGGGTAATCCGACCATCCTCCGTCTCCACGGTCTCCGAGAAGGCGACCGCGGGAGCCGCACTCGTGGTTTGGGCAGGGGGCGAGAGCGAGGTGAGCACCCCGGTCGCGAGCAGCACGAGCCCCACCAGCAGCACCTCGGCGCGCACCGCCTGGAAGAAACGCCGCGAGACGGCAGGGGACGCCCCACGCCGGAACCTGCGGGTCAGTCGCCGCAGCCGCTCGCTACCCAGATAGAGGTTCGCGGCCCCCAGCGCCACCAGCGGCAAGAAGAGGATCGTCTTCGCCAGCAAGCTCAGACCGTACGGCGTGCCGGTGAGCGCGGCGACCTCGCGCACCTGAAACCACGCGGAGTAGACACCGGTGAGCGCAAGAACCGCCACCGCGGGCAGTGCAAGCCGCGAGAAGCCGGGTATCAGCGCGCGCAGGAACGCTCCACCCTCCGATGGTTCGAGCACCGCCAGCCCGCGCGGCGTGACGAGCAGCAACTGCACCAGCCCGCCGATCCACAGCGATGTCGCCACCAGGTGCAGCCAGTCCATAGCGACCGGCAGGCTGGTGAGGAAGAGCACGGCGAATGCGAGCGCTACCCCGGCGAGCCCGACCCACCAGCGGCGTGGGTCTGGCCTGATGGAGATGAACCAGACCACGGTGCCACCGACGATCAGCACGGCGTGGAGTGCATGTCCGCCCAGGGCCGGAGCCACCGGCACCCACGCCGGCATTTCCGGCTGCCCCGACGCGGCGCTGTGGCTCACCAGGCTGGTGGTCAGCAATACCGCAGCAGCCAGGAGCAGCCCTGCCGCCCACGGCCACCCGCCGTTCCAGCGCACTCGAGGCGCCCAAAGCAACCCGACGAGCGCGGCGATCAGTCCCATCCTGACAAACCAGACCACGCCATATCGTGTAGAGAGCAGGTCGATGAGCGGCCGGCCGAGGGCATCCGGGATGGAAAGCCTCGATGCGACGACCGCCTGCAGCGCGAGGGAGGCGATGCTGCCGAGCAGGAGCAGGCCGAGCGCGATCCGGGCGAGGGACAACACACGCGGCACCATCGCACCCTCCAGGCATGCCGAAGCGTCCGCCGGCGAAGCGAGGGGCCCGTCCATCCGTGCGCCGCCTGCTACCGGTACCAACTCCCGTGCGGGGGATCGGCGGTACGCACCTACGGCGGGTGCCAGCACGAGCGACCGGAACCCGAAGGCTCCGAACAGCAGCGCCATGCCCAGAAAGTTCAGCACGCGCACGAGGGTGGACGGCACGACCGGCGCACCGCCCTGGGTGCCCGCTCCGGTGGCGACAGCGGCCGCGCCGACGGGTGGTACGGCGTCGCCCACGCTGAAAGCGAAAGACCCCGCGAGGGAGTGACCGTCCACCGTGGAGAGGTTGTGCCAGCTGACCGTGTACGTGCCGTCCGGCAGGGAGGACAACCCCACGCTCGCGCTCTTGCGGTCCGTCCCCTCGATCCGGAAGTCTCCGGCGTCGACCTGGTTGCGACTGGTGTCATACACCTCGATCCCGCTGAAGCGCGGCTCGATGGGCTCGCTGAACCACAAGCGCACGCGAGCGGGCGCCTGCGGCACAGCGGAGTTAGCCGCGGGATCGGCGCGCAGAAGGCCGGCGTGCGCGCTGGCGGACCCCGGCCGGAGCAGGGGTACGAACGCCAAGAAGACGAGCGCAAGGATCGGGATGGAGAGTCGACGAGGCACGAACATCTGTACTCTCAGGTAGCGCGGGACGGCGTGGTGCCAGCGCTCCCCTAGTCCTCCTATCTATACACGCTCGGATCGGGCGGCCGGCGCGGGGTCTGAATGACCCCTGCGGGCTGCCAGGGCGCCCAGCGCCGCGAGCAGGCCAAGCAGCCCGATACCGATGCCGATATACCCGAGGATACGCGCCTGAGCGGCCGCGTCGCGAGCCTGTGTCGCCGCCGTGCGGGCCTGCTCCAGTTGCGCCTGCATGTCGGACACCGCTGGCTGCTTCTCCGGGAACTGTAGCTCTGTCAGGCCCTCAACCCCGTTGAAACGGTTGGGGCCACTCTCGAAGCGCTCGTCAATCGTCTCGCCGCCGATGGTACCGGTGAAGTGGAAGATGTAGTCTCCCACCTTAGTTGGGATGAAGTCGCCCAGGTAAACCCCTGGTTCGCCGAACGCCGCGCGCAACGGCACCGACATCCGGTCATTTCCCTGGATTACCTCGGCCTTGAGCGCCTTCTCCAGTCCCTCCACCGGCTTGCCCTCGTCCGCTCCCTCCGCAGCTGCCTCGACGACCTGTACCCAGATGCCATTTGGCTGGTTGAGGTAGGCGGGCTCGTTCTGAAAACCGACCGTGAACTCGTACTTACCCACCTCGCGGTGCTCGTGCGCGCTCGCCATCCCCGGTGCGACGGAAAGAAGCGCCACGACCGCGAGCACGCTCAACCACTTGGCATAGGATGCGATGCGCGGATGTCGTGATGAAATCATGCTGCGTCTCCAAATATCCTGTCCGGGCTCCCAAGCGATTCCCGGACAACCCAGAGTCCGGCCTTGCCGCGGCACGAGGCCGCTATGGCAAGGAACAGACCTTTATCATCAGTGTCGAGCTAGGAGGAGATCGGTGGTCTGTGTGGGGGTGATGGATTGGTCTGGCCGGCGCCCAGGAGCGCGGCCGCGACGAGGCGCCTGGTCGTGTTTGCGGCGGGACGCTCAGCCTGCTGGGCAGTTGTCGCCTGCAGAGAGTCGCCGGGCACCGCGGATGCCACCGTGCCGGCCTGTACCACCGGGTTAGCGGGGACTGTTACCGTCGCGCTCGCAGCACGTTGACACACGTTGACGGGGACTGAGCTGTGGCCCGTGGCGGGGTGGTGATCGTGCAGCCCCTCCGACACCTGCCGATCGTGGAGGGTCATATGGTCGGCCGTGACGTGCCCGCCGTGCATCCAGGCCATGGATGCGCTGGGCGCCGCGAGTGCGAGCAACAGCGCGAGCACACAGAACAGCGTCGCTCGCGACAAGCGAAGTGGCAGCACGCTGGAGCCCAGGCGACGCTGGTGTGGGATGGAGCCCGCGATCATATTGCCCCTTCTATCGTGCACAACCAGTATAGCGCCCGAGAGCTAAAGACCCCCAAGCCAGACCGTACCGTTCGTACATGAAGGCTCGTCGCGGACACAGCTGCTCGCCACGACCTTGAGGTATGGCCCGCGCGAAATTGTACATCTCCGAAGATGCAGGCCCAGCCAGGCCGCGTAATGACGTGCGAGAACCCGTACCGGTGATTCTTGGGCGGGACGAGCACTGAGAGGGGCCGAGAGCCAGCTACTCTCAGAGTACGCTTGGTCGCGCTCACGCTAATCAGCGGCACGTAGACGTGCGGCCCTTGGGTCGGGATGAGCGGCGGGAACATCGCGCGCGACAGCCAGGGCATCGTGGTACAGACGCAGACGCACAGGAACCTTCGTTGGCAGATCCCTCCACGCGTGACCTGAACGCTCGTTCAGCGCCAACCGCCTCTTGCGAACCCTCCTGCATCTGCACCATTTATACCGCTCCGTTGCACGACGCCTACACCTGTTAGGATGCAGGATGCGCTACCCGATTAGCCGGAGTCATGCCCTTGTTCCAAGATAACCGCTCGATCCAGCGCGAGCATGCAGTGGCTGAGCAGGAGCCTATGGTATCTTGCCCTCCAGTGCCTGCGCCATGATATGCGCTCGGCGGAGTGAGTCTCGTTGGAGGTAATGGCTGAGGGACGAATTCCGGTTGCTCTTATGTCGTAATCTGCTTTGCCTTCGTCTACAGATCGAACAGGCTTTTCATGCCGGTGACCAGCGCCATCGAACTCTGTGTCGGCATCCTGGTCGGGTGGCTTGTCGGGTTCCGGTTCGCCTATGGCCGTATAGGTCAGCTGTTTATCAACCGCGGCAGGCGAGGGTTCAGGGTTCGCCGGGTCCGGTGTGTTCCAGTAGAAAGCTGGTACGCATGGCCGATTTGGGCCACGGCTCCAGTCAACGAGCGTGGTATTACCTACCGAGCGGTGCTGTACCAACTCTGCCTCTCGCTCTCGCTTCCCCTTGTGGGATGCGGAATGCTCGCAGCATCGGTCTACTTTGCCATTACCGCGCGCTCCCCCTGGCTAGTACCTCTCGTGCTGGCGGCACTGGCCATATCCGTGCGGTTGCTGCTCAATGCCCGCTTCTATATCAAAGCAGCGGTGCGAATGATACAAACGGTGCGCGCAAGGGGGGAAGACGCTGCTAGCCTCCTGGCGGAGACAACCCTTATCGGTGCCGAGTACGTGTTGGCGCAGCGACCTCGCGACTGGGACGCGTCCTTGATCGAGCGGGCGAATTTGCTAGTAGACGGTGAGCCACAGGGTAGGTGCTACTGGTGGGCATATAACTTCGCCCTCGACAGAGGTGACGTGGATGCGGCCCGGTCCTATATCAGGCGGCTTATCCCTGATACCTCGGTCGAAACGGAATGTGAGGTCGACCTGTTCGAAGCCGCATACTTCGCCGCGCGCTACGACAACGACTCCGTTGCCGCCCGGGTGTACCTGGAGAAGGCAAGGGGCCTCTGCCGCGTCGAGGACCAGACGTGGCTGCGCGCAGAGGCGGCGGTCCTGCTCGCGGAAGGCAAGGACCAAGAAGCTGAGGCACAAGCCAACGAAGGTCTGGCGGCCGCACGAGATGCGACCCACAGCGGCACCCTCAAGGCGGAGGTGGAGTGGTTGCGAGACATCCTGCGGCGTGCCAGTGGGGCCGCACCAAGCCACGGCAGCTGACCACCGCCGCCCCCCTTCCAACCGCCTGTACCAGTACTACATCGAGTCGCGAGTGCGCCTGGGGCTAAGCAGCTTTGACCCAGGCAATGCTGCATACCAGGACCTTGGCAGGGTCCGCGACTGTATGGAGCGTGGCCCCCCGGGCGGGCTAATGGGGCTCCAAGCCTGCCACAACCTTGTCTCAACCGTGCCCTGCCATGATGTGGTTGCTGCGGAGAGGGGGTGCCCAACCTCACACCGTAGTAACTTCTCTCGGCCCGCGCCCCACCTACCATCGGGGCGCGGGCCTTCCCGTGCACCCTACCTCAGCCCCAACCGTTCCACTGCCCGCCTCTTCGCCTGCTCCCCCCAAGTTGACCCACGACGCGGAGATCCGTCCCACCCCAGCAGCGCGGTGAAGAACGTCCAGGTGCGACGCGAAACCCATTACTCCGGCGCTCTCCCTGCTCCTCACGCGCACCACTCGTAGCACTCCCCCTTGTAGCCCGATATGGACACCCGCCGTGCGCGGCCCTGCTCAACCAGCCGGTCGAGGTCCGCGCGTAGCTCCTCGGTGGGCAGGCCGAGGTGCCGGGCCAGGAACTCTGGCGCGGCGTACACCGCCGGGGAGGTACGTCTCCAGGAAGCGCTCCAGCGCCGCCTCCCGCCCCAAGGTCTCCGCAGCCGCCACGGCTTGCGGGTAGCGGGTGCGCACGAGCGCGTGGCGCATCTCCAGGTCGTCGGGGGAGAACACCTTGGCGAGCAGCAGGCGGGTGTCCAGCTCCACGACCGCGCGCAGGTACGAGGCACGCTCCGCCTTGCCGGTCGGGAAGCCCGCCTCCCGGCGCAGCTCTCCCGTGCTCAGCACGCCGCCCGCGCCCTCCAGCGCCTCCGCGATTCGCTGCGCCCCGGCCGATAACTCTCCGCTCCGGTACAGATCCGCCGGCGACCGCAACTCTCCCCGCAGCCGGATCACCGCGGGCAGTAGGTCCCAACTCACCCACGTCGGCCGCTTGCGCACGATCGCGGTGTAGAACCCCGCATCCGCCCGGCCCAGGGTCCAGCGCCACCCGTACACCTCCCCCGAAGGACTGTCGTGGCCGGAGTCCGTCTGGGCATCCGGATCTCCCATGTATGCGTGGTAGAGGTTCGGCACCTCCGGCGACGCGGGGTACAGGGTCGCGAGGCCCACTGCGCCGATGAGCGCTGCCGCCTCCTCAGGCCCGTGGATGCGCCACTCCGGCGTCTGCCGCCAGTTCTCGAGTCGTTTCGCATACAAGCTTAAGTCGTTCAGCGCACTTCTCCTCGGATAGCGACAGCAACAGCGCATAAGTCAACACCGTGCATCTGGCTGCGACGGCTCCGCATCATGGTGGCGGGCGCCACTTCTCAGGATTGAAGATTCAGTCATCCTACGCAGATTGTCAAGCCTTACTATCGACACAGTGAGCACGATGCGTCCCGTGGGTCGGCAAAGATCAGGCTCACACGCCGCAACTCGGGCGAGCTACGCCGACATGTTGGGGTGCAACAGCAGCGGACAGATTGCCGAGCGCACCATCTCCTCGGCGATGCCCTCTGAGCGTCGCGCGAGTGCAATCCCGCAACCATCGCTCCGTCAACCACGCTCGGCACGTCACGCGCCCGCACAAGTCGAGGGTGCGCCGCAGTCGTACCGCAGTGGACAGCCCACATAATGGGCGCAAGGTCATTCGCAAATGAGTCAGTTGTAAGCAGATGGTTGGAGCAGCCATGGAAATGAAGCTAATCGGCGGCAGGCGGGTCAGGTGGGTGGCGGTGGTGCCGCTGGTGGCGTTGCTCGGATGCCTCGCACTGTCTACCGTCGTCTACCGGCACCTCGAGGTCTGCGTTCCTGAGTCCGCGCGGCGCTGACACAGTTCGGAGCGTTCGGGGATACCGACATCGATCCTGATCCCAACGCCAAAGGCAGCAAAGGTGACTGCAATGCAAGCTACACCACCACAGCGCCAGCAAACGAAATCTTTGGCTACTATCGCCAGAACATGTCCTCTCACGGATGGACGGTCCGGGACATGCCCTATGAGCAGCTGACCGGCTCGTACGGCGGTCCCACTCCCGAACCCGGTACTGCTGAGATGACGGGTATCGTCGGGGAGCGAGGTGACCTGTGCTACTACGTCACCCACTCAAGGGACTCAAAGCCTCCTGTGTCCGTCTCGGTAAAACGCACGGATTCCGGCAGCAAGTTGGCACCAACTGGTCAGTGTTAGCAGTCCAGGAGTCGTGAGGCAGACCAGAAGGTTGCGGGATGGTTGACCTGCCGCGCGATCCGACGACGATCAAGTCGGCGTCCTGATCGACATATGCGTTGCGTGTCGTCTCCGAGCAGCACGCTACAAGGCACAACGGTAAGCACGGTGATGGCCTCCTCGGGAGACAGGCGCCAGGTAATACGCAATCCGCTTGAACCCTACCGCGTGTCATCTCGAACGCAGTGAGGGATCCGTAGCCCGTACCACGGATTCCTCGCACGCTCGGAATGACAATATGCGCTACCAATCAGCCGCAGTTCGTATAAGGAGCATATCGACCGCAGCCCGCGCGTCATCCGATCCGTCAGTGGCGAGCAGTATCTTCATATGCTGGCTCCTTACACGCCGCTAAACGCACGAGGGCGACGGGCTCCTGCACAGTTCATCTAGCGGAGCCTAACCGCACTCTTGGGGGCGAGGGCTGAACGGCCTTCGCAGATCGGAACCGGCGAGCGTCAGGATGAGGTAACCGCCCTCAGGCCAACTTGCGATGCAGAAAGCGCCCCTTGAATCAAGCGACGGGCTACAGAGCGGTGTCCGGTATCCACCTCGGCCGCACCGCCCAGTTCTTCGACTTTACACCCGACTCGTTGACGCCCAGCGTCACGGTGTCGCCGGAGACATCGGCGATCCCACTGTACGGCACGTACAGCACCTGCTTACGCAACAGCCCGCGGTGCACCTCCACGCGCGAGCACGCCTCGTCGTCGCAGCGCGCCGTGGCCGATGTGGGATCCGTGCCCAGCCACACCTCAGCCACCTTGCCCAGGTCCGCCCCGTCCGATGAGCGCACGTGCATACCCTTGCGCACCTGACCGATATCGATCGCCATCTAACACCTCCTTCGCCGTCTGTCTGACGTAAAAGTGCACTCGTCAGCCAGGGAAAAGATCTACGGATAGCTGGTTCTGGGGGAGACAGAGATTCGACGCCTCCCCCAGATCGAAGGGTCTGACTGGGGTCTCCTGTCCTGCGAGTGTTCTTAGCGTTACTGCTGCGCCGCCTCCTGTTGCTGATCGCCGACGGTGGCTGGCCCCGCTTCCAGGCCTTGCTGCTGACCGCCGACACCGATCTGGATCTGCTTCGGCTTCACATCCTCCGCCTTGGGCAGGGTCAGGATCAACTCGCCGTTCTCATAGCGGGCATGAGCCGACTCGGCCTGTACCCGCGTCGGCAACTGGATGGCGCGAGCGAAACTACTGATGTGACGCTCTCGCACCAGGTAGTTCTTGCCCTTCTGCTCCTGCTCGCCCTTGTGCTCAGCCTGGATCGTCAGCGTGTCGCCGGTCACGCTCACGTTGACGTCCTCGGGGCTGAAGCCCGGCAGGGAGGCTCGCACCGTATACTCATCCTGCGACTCTTGGAGGTCCAGAGCCGGACCGAAAGCAGCGTTCATACCGTTGGTCGTGGGTCGTACGAAGCTGTCTTCGAGCAGCCTGCTCATAGCATCACGCAGGCTGAGTGTCTCACGAAATGGATCCCAACGCTGTAGAGTCATCTTCGTCCACCTCCTTATCTATTCGTTGCTTCATACGTGGTAAGTGCGATGCGGAGCCGTCCCATCGCTGCGGCACTCATCACCCCTCACGAGTAAATCATAATAAATCTAACAGTCATTGTCAAGTTTTATTATCGACCAGGTCAAGAAGGTGCCTCTCCTCATGCGGCGAGAATCAACCTCACATGCCGGAAGACTGATCTACTGTTTTCCCAAGCCCTCCTTCTGTGCATACTCCCGAGCCTCTCCCTCGCTAACATCTGCCGAACTCCCGCAGCAGGCGCAGGCTCTCCACCGTTACCCAGCCACGCCAGTGTTCGTCATATTCGGTGGGCCAGCCGCCGTCCGCCTCCTGCTCCGCTGCAAGCGCATCTAGCGCCCGTTCGATCATCGCCCTCGGCAGTACCCGTCCGAAGTATGTCCGGGGGCTGCGAACGTAATCGAGCGAGAGCCGCCTGCCCTCGGCGTGCTGCCGTACGAGCCACCACAGCACACCAGGGGCGTACAGTCCCCACTCAGGATGATCCCATTCCGTCACGAAGTAGTAGGCATACGGCCGCGCCGCATAGTAGTCCTCCCCGAGCAGGTCCTCCGGCTTCGCCAAACGCTCGAACATCGCTGCGACCCGTCCGTGCAGCCGCTCCGAGCCCAGGTCCAGCTCCCGTAGCAGCCCGGCGAGCGTGCAGGAGGGGTTGAGCGCCGGCCACTGCCAGCCCGCGAACCACGGCGCGAGCGGGTGCTCGTACACCCCCGGCGAGAAGCGCCAGCACCCGTCCTCGTCCTGCGCCGCCTGCAGGTACTCCACGGTGCGTTGCAACAACGGGTGCTCCTTTGGCACCTCCGCCTGCAGGCAGATCAGCAGCGCGAGCTCTGTCGCGAACGGGTTGGAGTCGGGCGCCTTGATGTCCGGCTCCAGCCCGTGGCCGAAGCCGCCGTCCGGGTTCTGGTACCGGCCCAGCACCTCCAATAGCTCATCCTTCGAGGCATCGCCGAAGTGATACCCGAACCGCGCTCGCTCGATATCCCGCCCTCGCTCCTCCAGGAACCGCCCTGCCCTCGATACGGTATCCATATACCCCTCCGGCAATTCCTCACCCTCCTTCCACAACATTCGTCGCTGTGCTCCGAACCCGTGGCCGCGACCTGAGCATCCCATACCCGGCCTGCTCACCACGCATCGTAACCTACAATGGTGACAGTCAACGGCACCATCTCGGAGGGAGCGATGTCACGCACGGCACGGCTGCTCGAGATCCTGATCACGTTGCGGTCCGGCTCGCGTTTCACGGTGCAGCAGATGGCCGCGACGTTCGGGGTATCGCGGCGCACGATGCTGCGCGACCTGCACGCCCTCGCGGAGATGGGCGTCCCCCTGCACTCCACCCCCGGCCCGGGCGGCGGCTACGCGCTCGCGGGGGATCGCCGGTTGCCCCCGCTCTCGCTGGGCGTGGACGAGGCGCTCGGCGTGCTGCTCTCGTACGAGGCGTTCCTGCGGCAGGCACAAGCACCGTTCACCGCCCAGAGCCTCTCGGCCGTGACGAAGCTGCGGGCCGCGCTGCCGCCCGATGTCGTACGGGAACTCGACCGCGTCCGCCGCCACGTCGCGATTTTGGAGCGGCCCTCACCGTATCAGGCTCCCCTCCTGGACGGGCTCCTGCAGGCCGCGCTGGACCGTAGCTACCTGTGCGCGGTGTACGACTCCATGTCCGGCGTCTCGGATCGGCTGATCTTTCCGTTCGGCTTGTACGCATCCCAGGGGTTCTGGTACTGTGCCTGCTACGATCACAAGCGCGAGATGAATCTCTCGCTTCGCGCCGACCGGTTCCTCTCCATAGAACCAGTGCCAGGGCTGGAACGCCCTGCGCATATCGCCATCGCCGACTGGTTTGGTGTGGTGGAGAAGGACGATGGAAATGGCCTGCCCGTGCGAGCGAGCGTCTCTCCGCGCGGGACGAAGAACTTCGAGCTGACCGCGCTGTTCGGCCCCATCGCGGTGGATGAGCAGGGCCGGGGGCGGATCGAGACCACGATTCCTCGCACCGAGATCGAGTGGTACGCCGCCCGCCTCATGCAGGTGGGGAGCGATGTGGTTGTCGAGGCGCCGCCGGAGCTCATCGCGGCCATGGCGGCGAGGGCGCATGAGATCACCGCTCTATATGGAAGGTCCGTGCCGCACGGCGTGGGCTGAAACGATGCCACGCAGAAGAGAGAGGTGACCACGATGCAGACCCCGCCCGTGTTTGACGGCCACAACGATACCCTGCTCGACCTCTACCTGCCCCAGCGCGGCGCCGGGCGCAGCTTCTTCGAGCGGGGCGAGAGTGGCCACATAGACCTCCCCCGTGCCCGCGAAGGCGGCTTCGGCGGCGGGTTCTTCGCCGTGTTCGTCCCGCCCGCGCACGCGCTCCCATCCGACATGGCGGTGGTCCAGACCGGCGCCGGGGTTGAGGTGCGGCTCCCCTCGCCGCTCGACCCCGCGTACGCCCGCGCCGTCGCCAACGGGATGACGGCGCTGCTCTTCCGGCTGGAGGCGGAGGCGGACGGCGCGCTCAAGGTCGTGCGCACCGCGGCGGAGCTCGGGGCTTGCCTGGACGGCGGGACGCTCGCGGCGATCCTGCACTTCGAGGGCGCGGAGGCGATCGACCCCGAGCTCGACTCCCTGGAGGTGCTATACCAGGCGGGGCTGCGCTCCCTTGGCCCGGTCTGGAGCCGCCCGAACCTCTTCGCCCACGGCGTGCCGTTCGCGTTCCCCGGCTCCCCCGATACTGGCCCCGGGCTCACCGATCTCGGTCGCGATCTGGTCCGTGCGTGCAACCGGTTGGGGGTGATGATGGACCTCTCGCACCTCAACGAGCAGGGCTTCTGGGACGTCGCCGCGCTCAGCGACGCGCCGCTCGTCGCGACCCACTCGAACGTCCACGCGATCTGCCCCGTGACTCGGAACCTGACGGATCGGCAGCTCGACGCCATCCGCGAGTCCGACGGCATGGTCGGCCTCAACTTCGCGGTTGCCTTCCTGCGCGAGGACGGGGATCGCAACCCCGACACCTCGCTGGAGACGATGGTGCGCCATGTCGAGTACCTCGTGGACCGGTTGGGTATCGACCGGGTGGGGCTGGGCAGCGACTTCGATGGGGCGATGATCCCCCGGGAGATCGGCGACGTGACCGGTCTGCCGAAGCTGCTCGCCGCCCTGCGCGCCCACGGCTACGATGAGGAATCCCTCGCCAAGCTTGCCCACCGCAACTGGCTCCGCGTGCTCTCCCTCACCTGGAAGGAGTAAACCCA
>JAUJMR010000011.1:0-36952 GCA_030446765.1 Chloroflexia bacterium | reverse complement strand
TTGCCCACCGCAACTGGCTCCGCGTGCTCTCCCTCACCTGGAAGGAGTAAACCCACAGGGAACACTGTCCCGAATCGTGACGTCAAGACCGTCGATCACGATCGCAATGCAGCGCGCCGGGGCAGCATGACAGGTGGTGTTGCGAGTGTCGAGTATACTGTTGTCCCGTATGGCAGTTGAACGACTGGTTATGCGAGAGGAGGCTCCATGTTGTCCGATGATCAAGACATCAGGACACGTGAGGAACCCAGAGCAAGCCGACCGCGCACTCCTGGGCCGGGCTACGGGGTTCCGGAGGGCGACGAGACGCTGCTGCCGTGGAGTCATGTGGAGGAGCGGGTCCGAGAGGCGCGTGCCTACTGGATGGCGACCGTTCGTCCCGAGGGTCGACCGCACGCCGTGCCGACGTGGGGCGTCTGGGTAGACACAACGTTCTACACCGAGGGAGGGGGGCGCAAGGTGCAAAACCTCCGATCAAACCCCGCGGTGGTGGTGCATCTGGAGAGTGGTGAGGACGTGGTGATCATCGAGGCCTCCCCCTCGATGATCAGCAGACCGGAGCGGTCGCTCTTCGAGCGCATCGACGCCGCCTACGCGGCCAAGTACGGCTACAAACCCAGCGACAACCTATCCGGTCCCGACGATGTGCCGTACCCCGACGGCGGGCTCTTCGCCGTCCGCCCCCGCGTCGTCTTCGCCTGGAGCCGGTTCCCCGAGGACGTGACCCGGTTCAGCTTTGGCCCGCGCCGCTAGCCCTTCCACTCGCTCTGGGCGACGAAGCGCACGCTGACCGGCTCGCCGCCGAGCGCGGAAAGTACCTGGGCGGTGCGCTGCGCGATCCGGCGCTCCAGCCACGCCGCGCCGTACGCGCTCGATACCCCGACGACGATCTCGTCCCCGTCCCGCGCTAGCAGCTTGCTGCCCCGAAGGTAGCCGTCCGCTCCCCGCTCTCCCTCCAGATCCATCATCGCGGCTGCCCACGTTTGCCGGGCATCGAGCGCGCTTCGCTCAAATGGCTTGAACTGAGAATGCGGACGGCGAGAAGATTTTTCGGCCTTCTGTTCATGAGTGGGTTCTGCATGCATGGCTCTATTAACATGTGATGCGCGCCCGTTTTCAGGGGCTGTCGTGCCTCGTTTACCGCCCCTGGACAACCCCGATTTACCGGGGGCAGTAAACGCTGGTTTACTGGGGGGTGTCGACTGTGGTTGATCGGGGCCTTCCTCCTCATCCCCCTCGAGATCTTCGGGCCTCCCGCCGTTGTCGCGTAGAAGCAAATCCTCCAGCGCCTGGAAAAGCCCGCTGAAGTCGTAGTAGTTCGAGGTGCGGCCACCGCTTGGCCGAGTGCGGGGGATCGTCTCCAGATACCCCTTCTCGATGAGGGAGTTCTTGTAGCGGTGGAGCATCTGCGGGCTGACGCCGGTGTGGACGCTCATCTTGCGCAAGGACGGGAACGGCAGCTCGGCGGTCCAGCGGTGAGCGAGGATGTACCCGACAAACCACACCTCCTGGGGGATGAGATCCAACTCCGCGCTATACATATACAGCGCCTTCGGGATCGCCGCGATGCCGCCCGAGAGGATGACGGAACCGAAGCGCGACAGGAACCGATAGCGGTAGTCGGCCGCGTCACGTCCCTGTGTGCTCATACCCGCCCGCCTTCCCCGGCCGCGCCGATCCACCGGTTCGCGATGGTTTCCACGACGGTCCGCAGCTCGGTCCGTTCCCGCTCGTCGAGGCGGGGAGTGGCGAGCGCGCGGGCGACCGCGAGCAGCGTCGGATCCGTCGGTGGGACCGTTTCGTACACCCTCGGCAGGTAGCCCGCGCTCCATAGCAGGGCGTCGCGCTCGGCACCCTGCACCTTCAACGCGTCACAGATGTCCTCCACGCGCGCCCGCTCCGAGGGTGACCGCTGCCCGCTCTCGAAGCGATTGATCGAAGCCTTGTCGAGGCTTGCCGCGCGCGCGAGGTCCTGCTGCGAAAGGCCCGCTTTCTCTCGATATTCCTTGAGCTTGGCGCCGAAGTTCATCTGTCTCACCCCTCTCGACTGCCCATGATTGTAGTCCGGCGGTGCCGTGGTGTCAACGGGCGACGCCAGCACCACCGAGGCGATGCCAGGCCGGTAACCGCGATGGCAACGCGACAACCGGTGTGGTGACGGCCTGGCATCGACATGCTGGGTGGTTACCGGTGTGGAAACCTCACGCCGATGTTGGGGTTTCGGCCAATGCTGGACTGCGAACGCGGGGTGCGTTATCCTGATCGCCGGTGCCAGCAGGTGCGCTCCGCTGCGGAGAGAGGGGAGATGTGATGACCGGTTCAGAGGCTGTGGACAGTGACGAGATCGAACGTCTCGCGAACGAATGGACCGAGGCGATCCGGTGCAAGGATATGGGCGCGCTGGAGTCCTTGCTGGGCGAGGGGTATATGCTCCAGGCGCCGGGTATCGGCCGGATGCCGCGCGCAGAGTGGCTGGCCACGATCGCGGTGTACGACATCCACTCGTTCAGCTTCGACGATGTCGACGTGCTGACCTACGGTGACTTCGCGGTGATGCGCTCCCGGTATACGCAGTGGGCAACCGTGCGGGGGCAGGATCGCAGCGCGGTGTTTCTTATAACGGATGTGTGGATCAGACGGGACGGGCGCTGGCAGGTGGTGAGCCAACACACCAGCATCCTCGACTAGGGCGTGGCCGTAGGCGCAGAAGCTCGACACCAAGCGGGACGTCGCTTCCCCTGCCCGTCGCCATGCTAGACTGCTCCCTATCGGGTGAGGGGTATGACCATGGCGTCCATTGTGATCGTGCACGGTGCGTTCGGCGGCGGCTGGGAATGGCGCGAGGTGGCGACGTTGCTGCGTGCCCGCGGCCACCAGGTGTTCACGCCTTCGCTGACCGGTTTCGGGGAGCGCGTGCATCTGGCCACGCCGGAAACGAGTCTGGAGATCCACATTCAGGACATCCTCAGCCTGCTCAGGTATGAGGACCTGCACGATGTCGTCCTGGCCTGTCAGAGCTACGGCGGCATGGGCGTCGCTGATCGGATGCCGGAGCGCCTGGCGCACCTCGTCTACCTCAATGCGCTGGTTCCCGAGGACGGACAGTCGGTGTTCGACCTCTCGCCCCGTGCGTTCCAGAAGCGGTTCGAGGAGGCCGTTCGAACGGACGGTGAGGGTTGGCGCATCCCGGTGCCGGCGTTCGAAGACGATCCCCGAATCGCGGCCTTTGCGCGCGGGCGCTATGTCGCGACCCCGCTACGGCCATTCACCGAGCCGATCCGGCTTGGTCCGGCTCCGGACAGCTTGGCGCGCACCTATATCTGGTGTGCCGAGGATCAGGAGGGGCTGGCGGGCGTTGCGGACCTCATGCGGCCGTTCGCTGAGCGTGCCCGACGTGACCCGCGCTGGCGTCTCCACGTGCTCAACGCGATACCGGACGCTCATGTCCAGATGCCGGAGACTGTCGCCGAGCTGTTCGATGAGGCGGCACGCTCGGTCTAGCGCCACCGATGCATCGATCTCCATTCGGCTGACGAGGGCGGAGACTGTGTTGCACGGGTGCGACGGCTCGACGTGGCGTTCGGGCGGAAGGCTATGGGGGTGCGGTGTGTCGATTGAGGAGAACAAGGCGGTGGTGCGGCGGCTGTTTGACGACGTGTTCGGTGCGGGTGATGTGGCTGTCGTCGAGGAGATTTTCACGCCGGAGGTGCTCGGGCATGATGCGACTCGGCGCGAGCCCGTGCGCGGCGTCGAAAACGTGAGTCAGGTTGCGCTCCTGTTCCGAACGGCCTTCCCGGACGCCCGCTTTCCGGTCGAGGACCTTATTGCCGAGCAGGACCGGGTCGTGGCGCGCTGGAGGCTGGAGGGCACCCACCGTGGCGCATTCATGGGGATTGAGCCAACAGGCAGACGGGTGGACGTGACGGGCACGGTCATATACCGCCTCGTGAACAACAGGATCGCGGAGTACTGGGGTAACTTCGACGCGCTTGGGCCGATGCAGCAGCTCGGCGCGCTCCCACGCTGAGCGCAAGGCTGGCGCGTTGGGCTGTGCCGGCTGTAGTACAACCCTTTTGTAATTACTTGTGGGACCCGTCACCTAGCACCCTATGCCCCGATCATACGGAAAGCGACTCGGCTATCGCCTGCTCTTTGGGGAGTGTGCAGCCATCATCGTAGGCGGCATCGAATACCTCGTTGCCGAACGTCTCGCGGGCGAACGCCTCGTAGCGGGCTCGCTCGGCCTGATCGGTTGGCCAGACCGGTGTGCCCTCCGCCGCGTGAATCGCGTCGGCAGCGCCCCAAAGGCGTGCAGCCAGTACGACGGAATCCGCGGTGCTCCGGTGTGCGGCGACTGCAGCTAGTCCGGTGAGTCCCTCGGCAACGCCGCGCTGTTTGCCGATTGCGCGCGACTCCGCCAGGCTCTGCGCGAAGCGCTCACGTGATCCTGATTCGTCCCCCGCGTGGAGTGCAAGGTAGCCGAGGTTGTGTAGCAGTCGTGGGCTCTCGACCTTGCCTCCGATGTTGTGATAGATCCGCATGCTGGTGTTGTAGTGATCGGCTGCTATTTCGTCCTCCCCGGCGAGCCGAGCGACTTCTCCCAGGTTGTTGAGCACCGCTGCTTCCATCTGGCGCTCTCTGAGTGCCCGAGCTGCCTGGAGCGACTCCACAAGGAGTCTCCGTGCACCGTCGGTGTCCCCCGCCCACAGCGCAGTCATTCCCAGGTCCATCAGGACATGGGCCAGGTGCCAGATATCCCCGAGCTGTCGGAAGGTGATCTCGGCCTCGCGCAGATATGACTGTGCGGACACTGGATTGCCGTACTGGTAGAGGTGAAGTCGACCGAAGTTGAAAGCACGCCAGGCGCTGGTCCGCGGGTCATCCAATGTGCCGACAGTCTCCTCGTATTCGGCAATAATCTGGCTGGCAGCAGCCGACTGGCCGGTCCAATTGCACACCACGACAAGAAAGCCTAGTGCTTCGGTGAGGAGAATGCGCGCCGCGCGGTCCCCTTGGTCGTGCACGCCCGCAGCCCGGCACAGGGTGGCGCTCGCCTCCAGATGAGTCCTCGCGGCGGGAAGATCGCCCTGGAAGAGTGCGAGCTGTCCCGCGCTCAGGAGGACCCGTGCGACGATCGTCGGCTGCTCGGTCTCAAATTGCCGCACCACCTCACTCGCCAGAGTGCGCTCCATCCAGGCACGACCCTCCGACAGGTGGCCGCGAACGAACCAGAACCAGCCGAGGGCTCCCCCCATGCAGAGCGCGCCCGACACGTCACCGTCCTCAAGCAGCCTGCTCAGTGCCACCCGGAGGTTCGGGATCTCCTCGTCCAGGCGGTCGAGCCATCTCACTTGGTCTGCGCCGACTAGCTGTGGCGCCGCTGACTCAGCTAGTGACAGGTAGAACGCCGTGTGTCGCTGGGCTACCGTCTCGGCCTCACCACTGTTCTCCAGCTGCTCCAATCCATACTCGCGGATCGTCTCCAACATCCATGCACGCGGCTGAGCTGTGTTCGCTTGCTCGTCCTTCCTCATCCGTACCAAGCTCTGGTCCACGAGTGTGGCCAGCCCCCGCAACAGCGTCGGCCCCTCGCCTCCCCCGACGCAGATTGCTTCCGCCGCGTCCAGCGTGCAGCCGCCAGCGAAGATCGAGAGTCGGCGGAACAGTGCCTGCCCCTCGGCATCGAGCAGGTCGTAGCTCCAGGCGATCGCGTCGCGCATGGTCTTCTGACGGGCCGGCAAGTCGTGTGACCCATCAACCAGCATCGGAAGGCGAGGTTCGAGGCGCGCCAACAACTGTTGCGGTGACAGCAGCCTCGCCCATGCTGCAGCGAGCTCGATACCAAGGGGCAAGCCATCAAGCCGGGTGCAGATCTCAGCCAGGACCGGCCCGGTCACCGCGTCCGGTGTCAGGTCGACTCCCGCGGCCTGCGCTCGGTCCAGGAAAAGTTCAACCGCCGGCGAGCGCGCCAGTGTTTCAATCGAGGCAGAATCTTCGGGCAGCGCCAGGGGTGCCACCCGGTACTCACGCTCCCCGCGGACGCGCAGGGCCACGCGGCTCGTCGCGAGCACGACAAGGCGTGGGCAGGCCTCAAGCAGGGCGAGCACCAACTCCCGTGCCTCAAGGAGGTGCTCGAAGTTATCCAGCAAGAGCAGGAGGTGTTTGCCCCCTAGATAGCTGGTCAGGCGCTCACGAACAGGCACCGTGCCGCGATCGTCCAGACCCAGCGACTGAGCGATCCCGGGCAGCACCATGGAGGAATCGCTCAGAGCCGCCAGGTCCACGAAGATGATGCCGTCGGGGAAGTTGTCTGCCACACGCCCAGCCACCTCTATAGCGAGGCGCGTCTTGCCGACGCCGCCGGGCCCCACCAGGGTGAGGAGCCTGCTCTCGTCGCGCCGCAGCAGGTTCGCCACAGCGGTGCTGACGCCGGCGCGGCCGATAAGGGGGGTAAGAGGTCGCGGAGGGCTCCGCATCGCGACCTCTGTGAGCATCGGTGACGTCTTCGGGACACTGTCCGGTCGAGCGGCCGCCAGTAAAAGTGCACGCTGCTTCGGGTCGATGTGTAGTGCATCCGCCAGTAGTGTGACGCTCTCGAGTCGCGGTGTGCGGGTCGGATCGCGCTCGAGGTCACTAACCGCCTTCGCGCTCAACCCGGCCCGCTCCGCCAGCGCCTCCTGTGTCAGGCCGGTCGCTACACGGAGGCGCTTGAGTAGAGCCCCGAAGGCCGGCGTCTTCGTTTCCTTCATGGCCGTCGCTCCCGGCAACGTGGCTACATTCTCGGGATCCACGCTGTCGCCACATTGTATAGGAGCGCCACTCCCTGTCAAACGTCCAGTAAACGGGGGGCGCTCGTCCTGTTCCCAGGCAGCCACACGCCCCAGAATGGTTTCAAGGCCTGCGACCACAGGAGGCACCGCACGCAAAGGAGATAGCCATATCAGAGGGTAGGACATGGCCCATGCACTTCCATACACGTAAGCGAGACAGGAGATTAGGATGAACAATGTAAGGATACTGACTGCGACAGCAGCGACGGCACTGGCACTGGTCGTGGGCACCGGTCCGGCTCTCGCCCACTACTGCTCGAACGTGAGCAAGCAGGCGGGTGCGGGCTCAATCGGCACGTACAACATCGTCACCGAATCGTTCACGCCGGCGAAGCAGGGCGGCGGTGCCTTCATCACCGTCACGGATGGCCAGACCTTCTCATTCGACGCCTACGCGCACCACACCCTGCCCGAGGGCGCGCTGGCTGCCGGCCCCGGTGGCGACGACGAGTGCGACGGCCAGGCCATAGACAACGCTCTGGTGTGCCTGGGCATCTCGGAGTAACAGCCTAACGTGCTCGGCTAGCGCGGAGCCGAGCGTGACTAAGGAGGAGCCCGTTGGGGGAGGGATGCAGTCACGGGCAACGTGACCGCATCCAGCCCGGCACCGAAGTACGCCGTGGGAGCGACAGCACGAGCGCGGGAAGGGGGATGCGGACGCTGCATCCAGCACTAGCTGATCGAGAGAATGGAGGTGGGCGATGGTAGAGAGTAACGACGAGACCGCGGCAAGCGCAAGGAGGATGATCGCGAGCCCGGAGGATCTGGCGAGACGATCGCGCGATGCCTTCTATAGTAACGACGAGACCGGCAAGAAGCCGCTGGTGGATGATCGTCAACCCGATGCTGCGAGAAAGAAGAGTCGAACGGATCGCAGGTGCTGATGCGGATAGAGGTTGCGCCAGGCGGAGGACCGGTGTCCCACGCCCATCGGAAACAAACAGAAATCTTCGAAGGGGTGGCGGGCACGGTGGAGCTCCAGCTCGGCAAGCGCCGGATCACGCTTGCGCCGGGCGGCACCGCCACGATTGCCCCATCCACGGGAGTCCTCCACATCGCCCGCCAGCGCGGCGATCCTGTAGGCGCCTGCCGCCATACGAACGTGCTGCGAGGTGCCGCCCCCATCGCCCGGTCGCTGCGCGCCGCCGTCCCCACATCGATGCTCGGCATCGAAGGGCTGCTGCGTAAGCAGCCGCTCGTGGCCGCGTTGCTCTTGCACAAGAGTGACCTCTACATGCCACCGCTGCCGCGCTGGATCTACTGGCCGCTGATCGGTGTGCTCGCTCGGTTCGGACGGTGGACGGGCGGTGAGCGCGTGCTTGCTCAGTACGGTAAGCGCCGTCATCAGCCGCAACCATGGGACGACAGACACAGTATCCAAAGGAGATAAGCCGATGACACCAGAAGATATGAAGTCCCGTGCCCGGCGCATTGCCGACGAGTTGTTCAGCCAGGGCGACCTCGCCGTCGCGGACGAGATCCTCGCTCCTGACCTGATCCACCACACGCCCGAAACGCATGTCGAGGGTGCCGAGGGCGCGAAGCAGTTCGTAATGTCGCTCCGTCACGCTTTCCCCGACCTGTCCGCCACCGTCGAGGACCAGATCGCCGAGGGTGACAAAGTGGTGCAGCGCATACGGTGGAGCGGGACTCACGAGGGGAGTTCTTTGGTGTAGCATCGACCGGCAGGCACGTCGCAGCGGAGTTGATGGAGATCCACCGCTTTGGTCCTGATGGGAAGATTACGGAGCACTGGTCGAGCATGGATCAGCTCGGCGTGCTGCAGCAGCTCGGGGCTATCCCCGCTTGAGCCGGGGCTGGTGCGTAATTTCGCCCCGCGGCGGCATCTGACGCAGCACGGGAGGCAATTGACACAACGATAGAGGTCTACGCAGAAGGAGTGACCCAATGAAGGCTATCACATCATTTATCAGTATCCTGATACTCACACTGACGCTGGCACCACCTGCTCTGGCCGGTGGTCCGCCACCGGGCAACGGCACTGAGCCGATCCAGGAACCTGAGGGGGTCGCCCAGCTTAGGCGCGATACGAGGGAAAGTCACTGGATGAGCTCAAGGCGATGGGCTACACCTTCAACACTGAGGAGTGTGTTTCCGTACCCGGTGTTGGCGGCATGGGCGTCCACATCATCAACCCCCAGTTCAATGAGGATCAGTTCCCGAAGGGCACGATGGACCCCAAGAATCCGGTGGCCGTGCTCCTCAACGCCGGCCAGCAGAAGGTTATCGGTCTCGAGTGGGAGGCCAAGGACGTCGGCCAGGGGGAGATGGAGATGTTCGGTGTGCCGATCAAGCTGCAGCAGGGACATCCGGGTATACCCGAGCCGCACTACATGCTACACGTCTACTTCAAGCCCGGCGGCCAAGTGCTGATGCTGGGCGCGGACCCCAACTTCGACCCCGATCTCACGTGCCCGACCGCGATGCCCGACACCGGCGCGGGTGGAATGGCGCGTAGCAATGAGCGCTCGCAGTGGGCCTCAGTTTCCCTGGTACTCGGCCTGGCGTTGCTCGTGGGCCGCAGATGGGCCGTCCGCCGGCAGGCAGCCTCGGAATGACGGAGGTAGCACGGTCACGCACCGCCGCGGGAAGGGCACGCTGAAGGAGACGGTTCGTTGGACCGGACACCAATCAGGAGGAAGAGATTATGGCTACAAGCACACTCAAGCGCGGGCGCGCCGGGGATTTGCTGATCACCCTGGCATCCTGGGCCCTCATCGCAGGCGCGCTGCTACAGATCATTCTGGGCATCCCGCTGGCGTCTCTCCAGGCACAGGACCCGCCACCTGCCATCATTCCCGCGCTCAATATCATTAGCCACCTGCTGCTGATGGCCGGAGTAGCCGGTGTGGCGCGCTCGGGGGCCGCCGGACGGGGTCTCTTAGCTGTTGTCGGCCTCCCCGTGGCGCTGCTCGGCCTCGCCGTGCTCGTCGTAGCCGAGGTAAGCTGGCTGGCCGAGTTCGGCCCAACGGAGGCGCTCTACGGTATCGCAACACTGGCCATGATGCTGGGACTGATCCTGGCTGGCGTGGCTGTGGCGAGAGCCGGCCGCTGGACGGGCTGGCACCGGTTCACGCCCCTGGCCTGCGGCCTGTTCATCCCATTTGTACTGATCCCATCCTTTGCCCTGCCCGGCCTGGCAATGAACTACGCGATCGGGCTCTGGGGCGTCTGCTGGCTGCTGCTCGGAGTTGCTCTGCGGGCACACGCCGGATTGGACTCGTGAGTCGCTGCTGGAGCCGGGAGATCGCAGGACAACGATGCGACGCGTGGTATTACCCACGTACGACGTGCTGGCAAGCGTGAACCTTGTCGGAGTGGAGCGATAGCGTGCCGGCAATAGGGCGACGCACCAGTCCGTGGCTCTGGCTGAGTGCGCTCGCGCTAGGGGTCAGCCTGACGCACGTGCTCATAGACTGGCACATCGGGCTGTTCGGCGCCTCCTCTATGCACATGTCGGCACTCCAGGCAGGACTCGTCCTGTTGTTCGGTTTGGTCGCCGCCTGGTGGGCGCTCGCGCTTGCCCTGGCGAGCCAGGGGAAGAAATCAGCGTTGGTCAGCTTGCTTGTGCTGGACATCGGTTTCGCTCTACTCGCCAACGGTGTGGCGGTGCTGGCTGCTTGCCCCCCTCCCTGTGCAGGCGCGTTCCCCTATCAGGACATCAGCCACATCGCGAATCTTCTCGTCGGGGCGTGGGCAGCATACGCGACCTGGCGGGCGGTGCGAGCTAGTGCCGAACCGATCAGGTGGCTCGCGCCCACAGCTACGATCGCGCTGCTGGTCATTGTATTCGCGGTTCAGGTGGTGTCTGCTGTGCCCTGAGTTGGAGTTACCCTGGTCTTGGACCTGCCCCGGTTTGGTGGATACCTAAGGGCCGGGTATAGTAGCTCGGAAAGGAGTCTACGGAGGAAATGATGCAGCTGCCGCACACGAGCGGCAAGCCGGTAGCGTAGATCGCCCGCGACCTGGGTGTGCCCTTTGCGCTCCTCACTGGGTGACACCAGCCCTGTCGAACACGGAAAGGGTATGATGACCCAAACAACCGCCGCCCGAAGCTCAACTGTCCACCAAATCAGGGTACGTCCACAGGAACAGATGCTCTCGCCCGTGTACACCAGTACCGCCATAAAATCTGCGCTCGCGCTGTCGGCGTGGGCCGCGGTGCACAGCCTGCTCGCCACGTCGCGCGTCAAGCGCCGGGCGAGGACGCGGCTGGGTGCGCGGCGGTCCGACGCGCTGTACCGGCTCGGCTACAACGTCGTGGCCGGGCTCTCGCTCGCGGTACTCGTGCGCTACGAGTGGACCCTCCCCGACCGCCACCTGTACACCGTGCGCGGCCCGCTCCGTGCCGTGATGCTGGGCGGGCAGGCTCTCTCCCTGCTGGCCGTGGTCGTGGGCGGGTTGCGGGTCGGGGCGGGGATGTTCCCCGGGCTGACCCAGGCGTGGGAGTACGTGCGGGGCAGGCCGATTTCCCCAGGGCCGGTCTCCCAGCACCCTCCGCCGAAGCTCGGCGATGACCGCCCGAACTGGGGCGGGCCGTACCGGCTCTCGCGCCACCCGCTGAACTACTTCGTTCTCACCCTCTATTGGCTCTCACCCGTGATGACGGTGAAGTGGGCGGCGTTCGGGGTCGTGACCGCCGTCTACCTGGTGCTTGGCTCCGTGCACGAGGGCCGCCTGCTCCTGGAGGCCTACGGCGATCGATACCTGCGGTACCGGGAGGAGGTGCCCCACTTCCTTGTTCCCGTTGGGCGATGGCTCGGTCGCTGACCGGCCACGCGGCTGCCTAGCGGCGGGTAGGAGGGTTGAGTCCTTACATGGGCTCGGGGGCAGGCACGGAGACCTGCCCCTGCACGGCACAGTGGCAACGTCTGCCTGTGGGCAGGTGTCGGGTGTTGATACGCAATTCGCTTGGACCGTGGTGCGTGTCATCCCGAACGGAAGGAGGAGTCCATCGACTTGGAGCACGGATTCCTCGCAGGCTCGGAATGACAGATGCATTACCGTTCAGCCGGAGTCTGCATCAGTTGAACGCCCCTACGGTCCCGGATCGCGCCCGTTGCTCATCGCTCGTTACTCGCGACTCTTTTCTCGTTGCTCGTTGCGCTCTTGCCCAGCTCCGCGCGGCAACCTTCGGCCCGTTTTTGGTACCTTGTGTATGTCAATATGCCAATGTTAAATCCATCACCGATCAGGGAGTCATCACATGCCGAAACCGATTCTTGAACAACTCTCCGAAGGCGTCGTCCTGGGCGACGGGGGGTATCTCCTCGAGCTCGAGAAGCGCGGGTACGTGCAGGCCGGGCCGTTCACGCCGGAGGTGAGCATCAGCAACCCCGAGGCGCTCGCCGAACTGCACCGCGAGTTCATGCACGCCGGGGCCGAGGTGCTCCAGACCCTCACGTACTACGCATCGGAGGCGAAGCTGGCGACCGTCGGCCTCGAGGGTAAGGTGGACGAGATCAACCGCGCCGCCGTGCGCATCGCCCGACAGGTCGCCGCCGAGGGCGACGTGCTCGTCGCGGGCAACATCTCCAACACGTGGGAGTACGACCCCGACGACCTATCCTCCGCCGACCGCGTCCGTGCCTTGTTCGAGCAGCAGCTCGCGCTCCAGATGGAGGAGGGCATCGACTTCGTCATCGGCGAGACGTACTCCTACCTGGGCGAGGCGCTCGTCGCCGTCGAGGCCGCGAAGCAGACCGGACTGCCGGTGATGGTCACGATGGCGCCCGACAACAACCCCCGCTCCCTGGAGGGCTACACCCAGGCGGAGTGCGCCCGCAGGCTCGAGGCCGCCGGCGCGGACATCGTCGGGCTCAACTGTTTGCGCGACCCGGAGACGACCCTGCCGCTCCTCCAGGAGGTGCGCGATGCCGTGTCCTGTTATGTCGCCTGCCAGCCCGCCGGGTATCACAGCCACCCCGAGTATCCGAACTTCGTCTCCTCTTCCGGCTTCCCGCTCGCGCTCGATCCGATGCAGCTCCCCCGCTCCGTGTTTGGCGAGTTCGCGGTCCGTGCGCGGGACATGGGCATCAACTACCTGGGCACGTGCTGCGGCGCGGTGGCGGTGCACACGCGCGAGATGGCGCGGGCGCTCGGCAAGCTCTCCGCCGAGGAGCGGCAGTGGCGTTCCTCGGACGGCAGGGTCCGCTCGGGCTACGAGCTGCAGCACACGGACTCCGGCCACGCGGTGACCGCCGCCGTAACCCCGAAGTAGGGAGCCCCCGGACGGAAGCGGCAAGGGCGTTTGGCAGGGACGATCAATTGAACGCCTCTACAACAGGCACGATACAGGAGCGTCGCGTGAAGATATCGTACGAGTACATCGTTGCCGGGTGCGGCGGCATCGGCAGCGCCGCGGCGTACTGGCTTGCCCGCGCGGCGGGCGGGGACGTGCTCGGCCTGGAGCGCTTCGAGCTGGGCCATGTTCGCGGTGGCTCCCAGGATCACTCGCGCATCATCCGGCTCTCGTACCACGCGCCCGAGTACACCGCCCTCACGCCGCACACGTACGAGGCGTACGCGGCGGCGGAGGAGGAGTCGGGCGTGCGGCTGGTCTGGAAGACGGGCGGGCTCGACCTGGAGCACGTCCGCGACGGCGGGCCGAAGTTCGTCAACCTGTACGCGTCGGCGATGCGGGAGGCCGGCATACCGCAGGACGAGCTCTCCGCCGGTGAGATCATGGAGCGCTACCCGCAGTTCCGGCTGCACCCGGACGTGCGCGGCGTGTACCAGCGGGACGGCGGGCTCGTCGACGCCGCCCGTGCCAACGCGGTGCACATCAACCTTGCCCGCGCCCGCGGTGCAACGGTGCTCGACAACACCCCCGTGCGCGGCGTACGACCCACGGCGGACGGCGTTGAGGTCGTGACTGATATCGCCACCTTCAGCGCGCGGCGGCTCGTCGTTACCTCCGGCGCCTGGACGAACGACATCCTCCGCCACGTCGGGATGACGCTCCCGATCACGGTGACGGAGGAGCAGGTCACGTACTTCCAGTCGCCGCGGCTGCGCGACTTCGCCGCCGACCGCTTCCCGATCTGGATCTGGCACGGCGAGGGGCGCGACTGCTTCTACGGCTTCCCGGTGTACGGTGAGGTCGCGACCAAGGCGGGCCAGGACGTTGGCGGCGATGTCGTCGGCGCGGACACCCGCACGTTCGAGCCGAACCCGCGCGCGGCCGCTGACCTGCGCCGGTTCCTCGCGCAGAACATCCCCGACTTCCTCGGACCGGAGCTGTACACGAAGACGTGCCTGTACGACATGCCGCCCGACCGCAACTTCGTGGTGGACACGCTCCCCGGCCTGCCGCAGATCACGGTGATCAACGGCGCGGGGCACGCCTTCAAGTTTGCCGGGCTGCTCGGCCGGATCGCGAGCGAGCTTGCGACCGAGGGCCGCACCCGCTTCCCCATCGAGGCGTTCACCCTGAACCGCCCCGCCCTCACCGAGCCGTCGTACGAGCCCGCGTTCGCGATGTAGCGGCGAGTGCTGAGTGACGAGTGAGGTCGGCGCACGGTGTCGAGCAGCGGGAAACCGTGGGGGGTGCTGGGCGTTCAGTTGAACGCTCCCACTGGACGGGCAGCCGTAGAGACGTTATCTATAACGTCTCTACCCTGACACGCTCGCCCGCTCCTTGTTCCGATACTCGCGACGCGGGGCGCCATCGCTCGTCGGTGCTGACTCCAGGGAGGGGGGGCACACGGAAACGAGAAACGAGCAACGAGAATTTCTAGTAAAACTATAATTCTCATATATTATGGGGTAGTCTCCCGTTCCCGGTACGCGGATGTGGGGTGGGTCGTGGCGGGCCCGCCCCATATCCGCGGCCCTTCTCATTTCTCGTTTCTCGTTTCGGGGTGTGGGGATTGCAGGGGACCGGACGACCCGGTGGGTCGTCCCTACACCGGCGGGCAGGCTGCGGCTGCGACCCGCGGGCAGGCACGGAGACCTGCCCCTACCTGAGCGCCCACGGCGGTACGAGCGGGTGGCGAATTGCTCCCGTTGCCGAGTGCTCGTCATACGGAGTCTGGCTGAACGGTAGGGCATCTGTCATTCCGAGCGTGCGAGGAATCCGTTGTATGAGCTATGGACCTCGCACCGCGTTCGGGATGACATGCAGTGTGGACCAACCGGATTGCGTATCACTCGCGACTCATCACTCATGACTCGCGTCTGGGGTATCATGTGCCGCAGTATTCGAGAGAAAGCGAGGCGGTATGGCTGCCCTCGGTGAGCTGCACGATCTGGTCGAGCGCTTTCACGACAACCGCGCCTCGTACATGTCTGCCTCGTACAACGAGACGGAGTTGCGCATCAACTTCCTCAACCCGCTGTTCCGCCTGCTCGGGTGGGATGTGGACAACCGCAGCGGCGCGCCGGAGGCGTACAAGGATGTCGTCCACGAGGACCGCATCAAGGTCGGCGGCGGCACGAAGGCGCCCGACTACTCCTTCCGCGTCGGCGGCGAGCGCAAGTTCTTCCTTGAGGCGAAGAAGCCCTCCGTGCCGCTGGACCTCGACACCGCGCCGGCGTTCCAGTTGCGCCGCTATGCCTGGACGGCGAGGCTGCCCCTGAGCATCCTCAGTGACTTCGAGGAGCTGGCCGTCTACGACTGCCGCTACGAGCCCGCGAAGACCGACCGCCCCGCCACCGCCCGCGTCCGCTTCCTGCGTTACGACGCGTACCCGGACGAGTGGGATACCATCGCCGAGACGTTCTCGCGCGAGGCGGTGATGGGCGGCTCGCTGGAGAAGTACGCGACCGAGGTGCGTGCCCAGCGCGGGGTGCAGACGGTTGACAAGGCGTTCCTGCGCGAGATCGAGCAGTGGCGGCGCTCGCCCGCAACCTCGCGCTGCGCAACCCGGCCCTCTCCCAGCGCGAGCTGAACTACGCCGTGCAGATGACGATCGACCGTCATCTTCCTGCGGATGGCGGAGGACCGCCATCGAGGAGTATGGCCACCTGATGGCGCTCGGCAACGGCGGCGATTCGACCGGCTGCGCGTGCTTTTCCGGGAGGCGGACGAGCGCTACAACTCCGGCCTGTTCCACTTCGACCAGGAGCGCGACCGCTGGCCTGCCCGACGACCTCACCCCCGCGCTCGATCGACGACGAGCCGCTTCCTCCGGCACCTGTATTACCGACAGCCCGTATGAGTTCGGCGTGCTGCCCGTGGACGTGCTCGGCCAGGTATACGAGCAGTTCCTCGGCAAGGTGATCCGCCTCACCGAGGGGCACCGGGCGGTGATCGAGGAGAAGCCGGAGGTTCGCAAGGCGGGCGGTGTCTACTACACGCCGAAGTACATCGTGGACTACATCGTCGAGCACACGCTCGGCAAGCTGCTCGAAGGCAAGCGGCCCGGTCCGCGGGGCGGCGCGAGCAAGCTGCGGATCGTGGACCCAGCATGCGGCTCCGGCTCGTTCCTCATCGGGGCGTACGAGCCCGACGTGGCACCGCGACCGGTACGTCGAGGACGGGCCGGAGAAGCACCGCAGGGAGGTGACCAGGGGCCGGGCGGGCAGTGCTGCGACCGGCGAGCGCATCCTGCTCAATAACATCTTCGGGGTGGACATCGACCCGCAGGCGGTAGAGGTGACGCGCTGCTGCTGAAGGTGCTGGAGGAGAGCGCGGAGACGCTCGGCAAGCGGATACCTCGGCGACAACATAAGTGCGGCAACTCACTGGGGCGGGAGCTGTAGCGAGCGGGCAGATGAGACGAGAGGAGCAGTACCGCATCAACGAGTTCAATTGGAAGGATGCCTTCCCGGAGGTCTTTGCGGGCGACAGTCCCGGCTTCGACGCGGTGATCGGCAACCCGCCGTACTATCTTGACGATCACTACTGATGGCAATGGCGCTCCTGATGATGCTGGCGGTCACCGGTCCTCGCACAAGCCGTGACACTGCTAGCAACGATCCCGACTGGAAGGACAGGCGACTGCTTTAACGTCTATATGTCACCGTCAACAACGACGCCGAGCATAACCGTGACCGGCGTCACGAGCTCGAGGAGCCAGACGGTGATCCTGAGCGAGCGCCATGCTTAGTCGATGTCACGGTCCGCAGCTGCGGCACACCGTGCGCAAGACATCGGCGCTGAGACCGAATGGTGGCGCTGGTGGAGCGGATGCTGACAACCGCATCGCGGAGGCGCGGACGCCGCAGGATTCAAACGCGACCGACGGCAGATCAAACGAGTACGCGACCACCCTGATGAAGCGTGACAAACTACCATCCGCTGCACCACTAGGCATCACGTCACGAGTTGCCGTCGTTCGCGGATATCGAACGCATGGGTGACCATCGGCACTGAAGTATCCGCAACCCTTCTGGGCGAACACTATTCATACTCTTGGTCGTGGTTGGATGCCGGAGTCGGTGAACGGCCAAGCGATACCGTCACATTTGTGCGAGTCGCTTACGGTGAGCGGTGGTAAAGTCAACCTGTACGAAGTCGGCGATCTGCGGACGCTGAGTGAGGCATCGTGAGCGCAGACCTGAGAGCCATAGAGATCTCCGGGACCGTCGATGAGCAGCACCGCCTGCATCTTGATGAGGACGTCCCGATCAGCGGCCCGAGCCGAGTGCGGGTCATTATCCTCGTGCCGGACACGGCGCAAGAGGAACGCCGGGCCGAGCAGGGGGATATAGAGTGGCTCCGCGCGGCGGCGAGCAATCCTGGCATTTCGACGATCCGCAGGAGGATATCTACACCCTCTCGATGGACGACGCGGGGTAGGGTCGTCCTCGTCCCCTTCCCGTTCGACGACCTGTCCGCAACAAAGGCACGCCCGGCTGTGTGCCTGACGGATCCCATCGGCCCGCACAGGCACGTCGTGCTCCTTCATCACTAGCCGCAAGGAACCGCTGCCCAGCGACCTCGCCCTGGACACAGGGCATCCGGACTTTGCCAGCAGCGGTCTGCGGGTGGCCTCAACGCTGCGGCTGCACCGACTCATGACGGTTACTACGCTCTCATACAGCGACAGCTCGGCGTTCTGTCTCAGGGCACGGCGGAGGTCGATGAACGGCTCCGGTTCTTGTTCCACCTCCGCTAACCGCCTGCCATAGCAGGCACCGGCGGAGGAGATCGCCGTCGTGGAGGGGGCGTAGGGGCAGGTCTCCGTGCCTGCACCCGTACCCCACACCCGCAAACGAGCAACGAGAATACCTAAGGTCGGCGCGGCCGGTCTCTTGTTGTGCCTTTCTGTCAACCCGTCTATAATGCCGCACCGTGCCGAGAGCCATCCTCGGTGGAGAGGAGCGGGGGAGGCCGGATGCGCGGATAGTAGAGTGGTAGAGAATGGAGAGACTCTTGAATACGCTACGATCACTACTGATGGCAATGGCGCTCCTGATGATGCTGGCGGTCCCGGTCCTCGCACAAACCGGCAACATCACCGTCACGCTCGACTGCGACAACGACCCTGAAGGCGTCACCGTCAACAACGCCACCGATGCGAGCATAACTGTGACCGGCGTCACGAGCTCCGAGGAGCCAGACGGTGATCCCGAGGCAGTCTCGATGTCACGGTTGCAGCGGGGACACCGTGCGCATAGACATCGGCGCTGAGGAGGCCAGCAGTACAACATCTTCAACAACGAGCTGAACGAGAGCGCCACAGTGTACACCTCCGTAGGAACGTCACACCGACCTGTGAAGAGGCCGCTGGCATAGGGCCGCGCCTGGGCGATCTGACGACCAGCGACGACGATCAGGATGACGGCCAGGAGGCATGCCCGACACCGGCGCTGGTGGCTTGGCACCGCGCGACGATCCCCGTTGGCACCGCGGCCGCCGGGCTGACCATGCTCGTCGGCGCGGGCTTCGCCGTGCTCCGACAGAGATAAAGCTCGAACTACACAGCAAACTGAACGAACATAGGCCGCCCTCCGGGGCGGTCTCTCTGTGCCACTGGCATCGGTGCGCGTACTTTGGTGTCACCATCGGCCACGACACAAGGAGGCGAGCGATGCGGACAGAGCGAAGGGATCGCAAGGCGCGGGCGTGTACGCGCGCACAGGCGAAAGCGATACGGGCGGCGGCCCTGGAACGGGTGCTGGCCGTCCTGGACAAAGCCCCCGACACCCTGACCACACGCGAGCTCAGGCCCGCGATCGAGGACACCGCCGACAGGGAGACGATCGGGCTGCTGCGCCGCGCGTGCGGCCGGCCGCGCCGAGACACCGGCGTTGCTTTGCGGTGCCGGCAACCACCTGCCATAATGCGGGGCGTTGTGGCGTTGCCTCAGTCGCAAGGCACCGGGAGGCGGGGGAGCTGCGATTAGCATGGATTGCATCGCCACTAGATGAAGGAAGGTTATCGACACCATATGGGCTGGCCTCTAGCTTCAGGAATTATACGGACTCCGGCTGAACGGTAGGGCATCTGTCATTCCGAGCGTGCGAGGAATCCGTGGTATAGGTTACGGATCCCTCACTGTGTTCGGGATGACATGCGTCAGTCTTCAACCGGATTGCGTATTACTTCCCAGCATCTGCCCAGATCATATGAGTGCATGGCGCAGGGCGTACGCCACTGCACCTGCTCGGTTGTCCGTGCCTGTTTTCGTGTATATGGTCGTCAGGTGATTGGCAACAGTCTTTTCACTTATGAAGAGCGACTCGCCGATGGCTCGATTGCTTTTGCCGGCAGCTATCAGCCGCAGTATCTCGATATGACGCGGACTCAAGCCAGCAGGTGTAGCCAAAGGGGCCGGAACCGCAGGGTTGGTATCAAGCAACAACAGTTCTTGGCGTGCCAGCGCCGCTTCTTTGTGCATCTGGAATTTCTCGAAGAGAGAGATCGCCTTTGCCAGCAGCCCGCTCCCGAGCTCCTCTGCACCATCCACGTGCGCGATAGCAAGCCGAGCCTGCGCCACGAACGTCCGCGCCAGCTCGGGATGCAGGCCCTCGCATCGCGCGACTGTCTCTGCCCTCTCCAAGTGCATCCGCGCCGCTGAAAAGTCTCCCTTGAGCGTCTCAAGCAGTCCCAGCACGCGATCTACCAGGAAGTACTCATGTAGTCCCTCGAACTTGAGTAATCGCGCATGCAGGCCCATAGCCCGGTGGTTATCGCCGAGAGCCATAGCTGCCAGGGCAAGGCAGTTAAGGGCGACGCTGGTCTCAACACCACTCGGGGGTATAAGCGAAATCATCTCTTCTAGCTCTGCCATATGGCCGGTGGCCTCTTCCCGCTGTCCGCAGCTCGCATCGGCAACGGTGAGGAGACCGAGGTCCGGAATGAAGGTTTCTGTGCGTATGGCACGCAGGACGGCTAGGGCCTCTCGCAGCATCTCCGCAGCGCGCGTGTACTCGCCGCGCTGGAACTCCAGGAAACCCCGCACCTGCTGGGCGAAGACTCTTGGAATGGGTCCGGACAGCTGCTCGGTCCGAGGGCGCGACTCCTCTAGCGCACGTTCCGCTTCGCGCCACTCTCCGCGGTGTACATACACGAAGCCCAGATACGTCCGGGCATTGGCCAGGTGGTACGCTTCGTGACCACGGGTCGCGTAGCTGATGCGTTGATGAGTGGCCTCAAGGCAATCCTCTAACTGGGCGGTCCAGTAGTACGCGTTTGCGAGATAGGCGCAGCACTCCGCAGCGTCATCCATGTTATCCGCTTTTTCGGCCAGCACTCTGGCCTGGTTCAACAGCGGTAGTCCCGCAACGCGATCGTTTTCCCTGACCAGCACGTACCCTATAATCCTGCTTGCGGCCGTTATGAGATGATCGTTTCCGAGGTGTTGCGCTAGCCCTAGGGCTCTGCGACCGAAAAGGATGCCCTCGGCCGGTCTTTGCATATCAACGCCCAGCAGGGTGGCCAGATCAATCAGCACCTGCGTCGTCTCGCTCTGTCGTTGATCGCCGAGCAGCGTCAGAGCCTCCTGAAAGAGGTCGCGGGCCTCGGGTAACGCCTTCAGTCGCCACTTGGCCAGTGCCTGACCCCGGACGGCAGTGCCCGCCTCCGCTACCTCATGCCTGCGTAGGCACTCTTCCTCGGCGGTTCTATACACCGAAAATGCCTGCTCCAGATCATCGGACTGCAGTAATGACTCGCCGAGGCGCAGCCAGACGCTACCGGTCCGCGGGGCGTTGTAATCGAGCCGGTCCAGCGTCGCTCTGTAGTATGCTGCTGCCTGCTCCGCAGCATACGTTTTCAGGGCCAGGTCGCCGGCCTGCTCCAAATACAGCGCACCCAGATTACGATCACCGCTGTGCGCGAAATGGAATGCAAGATCCGCCAGCCGTTGCGGGCTCCCCGAATCCGGGTTCGCCTCCAGGAGTCGACCGATTGCCTCGTGCACGCGCTTTCTCCTCGCGGCACTCACCTCGGCGTACAAACACTCACGCGTCATGTCATGGCTAAACACATAGCTCTCGTCGCCGTTCTGCCGTACGAGTCCTGAGGCACACGCGACCGCCAGGCCGCTCTCAACCTCTTCCACGTCCTCGGACGCTAGTCTTGCGAGCAGCACCGAATCGAACGATCGTCCCACAATGGCCGCGACACGCAGTCGATCAACGACCGCTGGAGGCAAGTACGACAGCCGTTGCCGGATAGCGGCAAAGATACTCGGGGGCGTCACGGTCTTGTCGCCTGAAGCCCACTGCCACTGCCCATCTACCGATCGAAGAGCCCCACTCTGCAGCCATCCCCGCAGCAACTCTTCTGCGAAGAACGCGTTGCCTTGACTCTGCTCGTGCAGCACCTGCGCAACCGCGGATTGTACCTCGCTGCCCAGATAATTGGAGGCGAACTCCGACATCGTCTCGCTGGATAGAGGATTTACAGTCACCGTGGTCAGCATGCGCTTCCTGTTGAGCTCAGCTAGGGCGCGCACGAGCGCCGGATTGTTCTCGACCTCGGACGCCCGGTATATCCCGACGATCAGCAGGCGTATGCTTGGCTGATAACGCACGGCCTCGCTAAGCATTTCGAGACTGTCGGCGTCCGCCCATTGTAGGTCATCGAGGACCAGCATGGTCGGGGTTCGACGCGCGATAGCGGCAAGCAACGAGGCAACAGATCGGTACAGCCGCATTCGGCCCTGGTCGGGTGGGAGGTCGGGCACTGTCGCCGGTTGGCCTATGCGTTCGGGGAGCTCCGGCAAGATCGTGGAGAGCACACTAGCTTCGAGACCGACCGTGTTGAGACGCAGCTCATCGGTCGGCGCCGAGCGAATGTATTGTCCTAGAGCTTCTAGAAAGGGCAAGTACGGTGGCATACCCTGGGCATTGGACGCCCCGCCTTTCAGCACCGTTACCTCACCGTGCATCACTTCCGCAGCAAGCCAATCGACCAGGAAGGTCTTACCGACGCCTGGCTCTCCCGCTATCATGACCGTCGTCGTTCGACCTTTTAGCACCATATCGAGATGCCGACAGAGCAACTTCTGTTCGGCATCTCGGCCGATCAAAGATTTGGAACTCTGATCCGAGGACTGGGCGGCCAACCACGACTCATAGAGTTCGAGGTCCATGTCTTTACCCATATCTATCCACCAGCCGAGTAGCTGGCCGAGCCAGCATTATCCAGCGAGCTACCCACGCGGCACCCTTTAGGCGTGGGCGATCGCATGCGCAACTGCTGCGTCCGTGTCCGTAGAAGGTGCCAGGCCGACGTGCTCAATGCCTTACGTTGCATCGCCAGAATCAGCTGGCGAGTACAAGGGCTCCTTTGCCGCACACTCTTCGTTTTAACAGTGCGAAATGCTTTCCGGGCCCATAGAGACGATACTATAGCAGCGTCCCGCATAAAATGTTAAGTTAGGAATAAAAATCGGGTTACAGTCGTAGCCCGGTAAATGCTGCACGCTTTGCAGGTCATACAACCACCGACCGAGCCTACCCTTCCGCGGAGAAGTTGTTGCCAAACCAGCCGCTCGGTCCCGGACGCTTCCTGCCCCAACTCGGCGGATGCATCAATCGCAACGGTATATCTCCATATCATGCGCCGCTAACTCCGGTCGTCCGCGTCCTCGGTGAAATACCACTGCGGCGTACTCAGGGTCGCGACGTACATCTGAACTGGTATAGGCGAGTTGACCTGGCGTCCGGTCCCGGACAACTACGGCCCACACCGAAGCCCACCGTTGGACGCGCGGTCGTAGGAGAAACTTCCCGTGTCGCTCGCAGTGTGTGGCTTCGGAAATCTGTTCGGGAACGGAGGACGGGAAGTAAGCCCGATGCGCTTGCTGCGCGGACGCCTATTATATTTGATGGAAGATGCAGGACCATCCAGGGCGGTGACTCGATCCTCAGATCGCCGACCGGCAGGAGCAGCTTCACGTTCACCGTTCGATAGCCGGAACCATGGCCGCGTCAACGAGGGGGCAGATACACCTTCGCTACCTTTCGCAAGTCATAGCTTCAATCTCAGAGGGAGTCCTGCTGCGAGCGCCGAATTGAGCGTCGTCGGAGCCGTAGCCGACTCCCAGAACGGACGGATGCAGATGATGGGGACGATACTGGTGGCGGACGATGAGGCCGAGATACTCGAGCTCATCGAGATGATCCTGGAGGGCAATGGCCTGGACATCCTGACCGCGCACGACGGCCTGGAGGCGCTGGAGATCGCACGCAAGCAGCGGCCGGATCTGGTGCTCGCCGATGTGATGATGCCCAGGATGGGCGGCATCGAGCTCACCAGCCGTTTGCGGGAGGACCCCGAGACGCGCGGCACCGTGGTGCTCCTGATGAGCGCGGCCAGACAGGTGGACCTCGCCGGATCCGGGGCGCAAGAGCTGATCCGCAAGCCGTTCGACATACTCCGCCTGTCCGAGACGGTCCGCCACCACGTGGGCCGTAGCATCGGAGGCTCATCCCGACGTCTCTCCTCGGGTCCGTGCCCCGCCTAACGACTGGACAAACCGGAGGTGTCACTATGTACGAGCCGCCCTATTCGTTCGATTTCTCCCCGGCGCCCAATCACGCGCTCGCCCTGTCGTACCGCCTCGGCGAGGTGTGCCTGGCGTCCCTGCTGCTCCTGCCTGTGGCGTCCGTCATCATACTGGTGCTCACCATTGTCTACGACTCCCACGACGCACCGCCTGGGCACGACCTGGTGTTTGGGCTGGCCGCCGCGCCCATCGTGCTCTCGGGACTCGCCGGGGCGTTGCTCGCCATCCGGGGCACCGCACAGATGTACCGGCAGGGGAGCGGTGCATGGGGGCGGCCCGCGCCGGCCTCAGGGGAATCCTGAGTGCGATCCCAACAGAGGAAGTTGGTGCGGCCATCAGCGACAATGAGAACCAATTACTCGGACCCCACCTCGAGCATCACTGACGCCCGAGGAGCAGGACAACCTGCTCGCGGACCTCGCCGCGGCGTACGCAGTCGAGCCCCCGCAAGCGGATCACATGCCCGGCCTTGCCGCCCAGCCTACACCGGTTCCCGACGGGTATTCAGATCGGAGTTGATCCGCCGCAACCTATCGGGCGCGCGCCGATGGCGATGGGCGTGCTCTCGTGACAGGCGCCGTGGGGTGGCCTCTCAGTGCCTAAGGCTGTTGTGCGCTTCGTTCCCAGCCACAGGGAGCGTGCGTTCGTCGCACCGCACTGGCCCTTATCGTGTAGTCTACTCCCACTATGACGCCAGTTCTCGAAACCCCTCGACTCATCCTGCGGCCGTTCGCTCCCGGTGATTGGGATGCCTTCGATACGATGCTGTCCGATCCGGAAACCGTCCGGTACATGCACTTCGCGACGCTGACCCGAGACCAACGCCGCGATTGGTTCGAGTGGTGCATAGCGAATGCGCGGCAGCCCGATGCCGATGCGATCAACTGGGCCATTACACGCAGGGATACCGGGGACGCCATCGGTTGGTTCGGCATAGGGACGTCCGACGATGCCGATGTCGTTGGCGAGCGTGGTTTCGGATATCTGCTCGCCCGGGCCGCTTGGAACCGGGGATACATGACCGAGGCACTGCGCGCCGTGCTCGCCTACGAGTTCGGGACGCGCAGTGCCCCCAGCTCCGCGCCACGTGCGACATCGCCAACCCCGCGTCGGCGCGCGTAATGGAGAAGGCCGGCATGGTATCACGCGAGCGGACGGTGTACGGCGCCGACTTCATGGGCAACTGGGCGCACCGGCGTGACCACTACGCCATCACGAAAGCAGAGTACGATGCCGCGCGATAACGCAGCTCCAGCTGGCAAGTAACTGAACTGATGCTCATAGCCAGGCGCTCGGCACAGGAACACCCCGCCGTTTCTCAGTCTTTGGTGGCAAGAGCGTGCCAGGCTTCTGCTCACAAGCTTAGACCCTTGCCAACGATGCTCTCCAAGGATCAGATCCTGGTCTCGGTGTCGGCGCCCGTCATGGATGTGCCTGTCCTCCTGCCGAGAGGGCGAACGAGCGGTGAACTGGTGAAGCGGTCGGTCAGTTCAGTGCCTACGGATACAGTCGGTAGAAGCGGAAGAAAAAGTCGTCGATCGGCACGATGGCGACACTGCTGAGCCCCGCTTCCTTTGCGTAGCGCCGTAGCGTGTCGGCACGCATCACTGTGCCCGTGCCGACCGCGGGCGGTTCGACGCGCCCCACCGGCAGGCAATGCAGGATGCTCCAGCCGTACATCATCCATTCGATATCGTTGCCCTCGGCGGTGAAGGTATCGCCAACCCGCTCGTCCACGATGAGCACCGTGCCCTGCTCGCCTGCCAGACGGCGCATCGCGCGCAAGGCGGCGACAGGATCGGCCATGTCGTGGACACACTCGAAGGCCGTCACCAGATCGAACTGTCCGGCGAGCGTCGGGTCGCCGCCGTCGCGCACCTGAAAGTGCACTCGGTCGGCCAACCCGTGCTGGCGCGCGTGCTCTCGGGCGCCTTCGATCGAGGGTTCATCCAGGTCGAATCCATCCACGCGGACGTTCGGATAGCCTTGGGCGATGCCGATGCTCGACCAGCCATAGCCGCATCCGATGTCGGCGACGCGCGCCGGGGATCGGTCTGCAGTCGCGCGTGGATGTCAGGTATGGCGGGCAACCATTCCCGAGCCAAACGATGGAGGAAGGCCGGACGGTTGATGGCCGCTTGCCCTTCGCGCAAGTCAGGACCGTACGCGGAGAACGGCACGCCCTCCCGGAGCGATAGGCCTTCTACCAGCGTCGCCAGTGGGCGGACGCAGCCGGCGATGAGCCGGGGTAGTGGCGCGACGTAGTTGAGACTGTCGCGATCGATGAGCGGTTCCACGTGCCCCGAGGGGAGGCTGTAGCGGCGCCGACCGACATCGAGGCTTGCATCCTCGACCGTCAGGATACCGGTGACCGTCTGCTGTTCGAGCCATTCGCGCGCGTAGCGCTCATCCGTTCCGTGCGAGCAGCCAGATCGGCTGAGGTCAGCGTGCCCCGTCGGCCAGTGCGCCATAGAAGCCGAGTCGGTCGCCGATGTAGATGCTGAAGATGTCGAAGGCGCCCGCAACCGACCGGAGTAGCCGCTCGGTGAACGCGTCGCGCTGTTCTGCGATAGGGGCTTCACGGCGGGCAGCGGGTCGGGTGCGCTCATCTTATCCTCCTGTGTGCGATACACTCCGGTAGGTCGCAGGGCCAGCATGGCCCGTCAGCATTTCAGGTGCATGCTCTAGCGCGTGGCGTAAAGCGGGAATAGGTGCGCGGCTCCGGTTCTTGTTCCACCTCCGCTAACCGGCTGCCACGTGCGTCCCAGTTGCTCCGGCGGATCGACCAACTGATGCCTCCGACTTGTACGGCGCGACGGCGGCGGAGGTCGCCGTCGCGGGGGGCGTAGGGGCAGGTCTCCGTGCCTGCCCCTGCGCATACGCAAATGGGCAACGGGAAAGCGGGTCGTGCCGCCGGGCGTTCGTGCGCACCGAACGCCCCTACAGGGGCAGACCCGCTGGCGCGCGATAAGAGGGCGAGGTTCGATGCTAGGAGCCGGACTGGCCGCCTTCGACCGCCTGGCCCGATTCCTTCCACGCCTTGAACCCGCCGTCCAGGTGGGCGACGTTCTTGTACCCCATCTGATGGACCGTGTCCGCCGCCAGCGCCGAGCGGCCGCCCGAGGCGCAGTGGAAGATAATCCGGCGGTCAGGGCTGAACTCTTCGCGGTGGTTCTTGTACGGGCTCGACGGGTCGGCGTAGAACTCCAGCATGCCCTGGCTGCGTGTACGGCGCCGGGGATGACCCCGTTCTGCTCGCGCTCGTTGCTCTCGCGCAGGTCCACCAGCAGGGCGTCGCCTTGGGCAAGCTCCGCCGATACCTGATCGGGCGTCAGGTTCTCCACGCGCTGCTTCGCCTCCGCCACGAGTTGGGCCGCGGTCTTGGGCATCGTATCAGCCATCATATCCTCCTTCCACTCGGATCCAACCCAACGCTCCAGCGGGACAGTTGCCCGGTGCCGCACGTGAAGCGACGAAATGTTATCACGTATGCGACCCGCCGTCAACTCAGCGCATCGACAGCGGCGGTCGCGGCAGTCCGAGATGTGTCGGGCGCGGTCCGGGGCACGAAGGTGCCACCCTCGCCGTGCGCGCGCTGATCCGGCACGCTTGCTCTTCGGTCAGGGGCTGGTCCTCGATGCGAGCGGGGCGGATGATTGGGTCACCGTGTCGACCACCGACACCCCTGCCGCCGAGCAACCAGCAACGCATGATGAGCGGACCGCGCACCCGCCAACGAGCGACGGGAAACCATGGGGGCAACGGACGTTCAATCGAACACCGTCGTAGGGGCAGGTCTCCGTGCCTGCCCGCGGGCCGCAGCCCTCCACCTAGCCGACGTGGAGGCTCAAACCGCCTGCCCGCCGGTGTAGCGTCGGAAGCCGAAGCCGAAGATATTGGCGTAGTCCCCATCAAGGATCACCGTAGGCCATTCAACCTCAGGGTCTTGCTGCACGAAGACGTCGGGGTCGGCGGTTGGCAACAGCGCGTCGCCATCCAGCAGGAGCGTCGCACCATCCTCGGATCGGGTCACCGTCCGGTCCCATCCCACGGATCGGTAGACCCCTTCGTGGCCCGCTGGGTCAGGCGCGGCATCCGGGGGCAGCGTAGCTGGGCGTACTGGGGCCATCGTCACACCGAAGCGCTCGGAGAGCAACCGGTGCAGGAACTCGCCGGTATATCCGCCCCCCTTATCGCCATTGGTCAGGAGCGCCACGGCGGCCCCATTGCGGCAGAACGCGAAGGAATGTGCGGGCGCCCAGGCCGATTCCATCCCAGCCGAACACACCAGCACCCCAACCGAAGATGGCCCAGCCCAGGCCCCACGATTCGGCGTGTGGCCCCGGGAGCGCGACCTGGGGTTCGCGAAGGGGTGCCCACTGCGGTGACAGTTGATGCTGTGCGAAGCGCACCACGTCCACGGCGGTGGCGAACGGGGTGCTACCTGCGGGACCGTTACTGCGCACTCGCCACTGCGGCAAAGCCTCTGCAGTTCCCTCCGACGAGACTCGATGCTCGACAGCCAGGGGAGCATCGCCGAGCTGCTCGAGGCGCGTGCGGGTTTTCATGCAACCCCAGCGGAAGGAGCAGTCGATCCGCCAGCGCGGCGTCCCACGACAGGTCCGTGAGCCGTTCAACGATGAGTCCGGCCAGCACATAGCCGGGGTTGCTGTACGAGAATCGCTCGCCAGGTGGGTGGACCAGCGCAACCTCGGCAAGGGTCAGCAGGAAACGCTCGAGCGCGTCCTCCTCGTCCCCCGTGTCCGGGAAGTGGAGACCCGACAGGCCGCATGTATTGGCGAGCAGCTGTCGGACGGTTATCGCACCCACCATCGCCTGCGAGTCGTCGGCCAGGTGGAGCTCGGGCAGATACCGGAGGACCGGGTCGTCCAGGGCGAGCTTGTCCTCGTCCACTAACTGGAGAATCAGCGAGGCGGTGTAGCCCTTGGTGATGGACCATATTGGAAAGCGTGTGGTGACATTGACCGGCTGACCGGTCTCCACGTTCGCGACACCGGTCTCTGCCGTCGTGATCTCCTGGCCGTCAAGGATAGCCAGCGCAGCCCTTGGCACACCCGCAGCCGGCAGGCCCGCTCCAGTTCTCCCCGCAGCCGATCGTCCTGCTCCACCGGTTCCACACGCCCTCCCGCAAGGTATCCAACGCTCCCAGCGTCGGCGAGTCGCAAACCTGTCTCCCCCAACGGGCCGCGGCGAATGCCGATCCGCTCCAAAAAGCCCAGGTAGCCGCCCTCGCCCACCGCGACCGGTCGGCTGGGGCACGTTCTGTCGAGTACGCTTCTAGCGACCCAGTACGGTACCACACTTCAACCCCTCGAAGCCTCCGCATCCACAAACGAGCAACGGGAAACCGCGGGCTCCGCCGAGCGTTCAATCGAACGCCCCTACGGACCTCGACCGCAGGACTGCGAGCGATCTACCGAGACCGACACCCATTGCTCGTCGCTCGTGACTCACTACTTGCTGCTCTCACGCTCACCACCCGGCCGGCGCATCCCTTATGGCAGCAGCGAGGCGATGAGGGTGTCGCCGAGCCACCGCTCGTACCGCTCCTCCGGCCAGCCACTATCGGCCGTCAGCAGCCGGTGGACGTCCGCGCTCGTGAGGGTCCACACGACATCCGCCGCGTCGTCCATACTGAGCCCGTCCCGCAGCGGGCCGTTCGCCGCAACCCACCCGACCACCCGCGCCATGTTGCGCCGCCTCTCCTCCTGTATTCGGGCGTACAGCTCCGCGACCTCCGGCTCCGCGGTGCCGGCGCCGCGCATCACGTCGAAGATGGGGCCGGCGCGCTGCACGATTTCACGGATGCCGTGCGCCATCATGCGCAGCTGCGTCCGTTGGTCCGGCTCGTTGCGCATGCGCTGGGGCTCGCGGCGCTCCAGGACCCCAACGGGCTGGTCGTCGTCGCCGACCGATACGTCCATCAGCCGCGCCAGCACCGTTCGCTTGTTGCCGTAGGCGGCGTACACCGTCTGCGCGGCCACGCCTGCCTCCTTCGCTATGGCCTCTATGCTGGTGGCAACGTAGCCGCGCTCCAGAAACAGCTTGCGGGCAGCCGCAAGGATACGCGCGCGGGTCTCCCCCGCTTGCTCCTGCCGGATCGTGGAGTTGTACCGTCGCCGGGGCTTGACTTCTTCAGGCATTCACTTTAGCATACCTCTATCGGATTTAGTACCACACTAACGAAAGGAGGCTACAGGTGTCAACCCGGCAGAGCGAGGGTAACATGGCGGAGCGGAACAAAGAGGCGATGCGTCGGATCGTCCTTGAGGGATTCGGGGAGGGCAAGCTCCAAGTGTTCGATGAGCTTTTCGCGCCCGACTTCCGGGAGCACCAGGTAATCACTGGCCTGCCGCCCGGGGTCGAGGGGCTGAAGGCACGGGTCCGTGGCCTCCATGCGGTGATGCCGGACCTGACGTACACCATCCAGGACATGGCGGCGGTGGGCGACAAGGTCTGGTCGTACTTCGTCGCGCGCGGCACGCATAGGGGGGAGTTCTTCGGGGTGCCCGGCACGGGAAAGGTGGTCACGATCGACGTGATGGACCTTACCCGCTTCGAGAACGGCAAGGTTGTGGAGCACTGGGGAGTCCCGGACCGGTTCGGCATGCTGGAGCAACTCGGCCTGCTTCCCTCGCCGCGGCAGCAGGCGGCCGGTAGGGCGGGCGGGCAGTAGGAGTCAGTCGACGGGGAAGGGAGGCGACGGATGATCTCGCAAGCTGGGAATACCGGGCAGGATACGCAGGATAGATTGAAGCACGGGTCGGGAAGCGTCGGATATCGTCTGCTCTATCGGCTCGGGATCACGTCCTGGGACCGCGGGCAGCTACCCCCCGAGCTCGTGGAATTGGTGGAGGGTCCCGAGGCTCTTCCGCCCAGCCGGGCGCTGGATCTTGGCTGTGGTCCCGGCAGGCAGGCGATCTACCTTGCGATACACGATTGGCAGGTGACCGGGGTGGACTACGTGGCCCGCGCCCTCGAGACGGCCCGCCGTAGGGCCGCGGACGCCGGGGTCTCTCCCACCTGGGTGCAAGGTGACGTGACACGACTGGACGAGCTGGGCATCGGCGCCGACTTCGAGCTCCTGCTGGACTACGGGTGCTTCCATGGACTCACCGACGCCCAGCGCGACGCGTACGCGGCGGGGGTAGCGGCCGTTGCGGCGCCCGGGGCGACCTTCCTCCTCAACGTGTTCGCGCCCGGACGGCGGGGTCCGGCCCCACGTGGCGTGAGCCGCGAGGAGATCGAGCAGAGATTCGGCGGTGCGTGGGAGGTGGTTGAGGTGCGCAACGCGGACTGGTTGCCGCTGCCCAAACCGCTACGGAATGCTCACCCCAATACATACCGGCTGCGCCGGCGCTGATGCCGAATTCGTGTCGTGGTGGCGGTCGCCAGACACGGCGGTGGGGGCGGGTAGTCGCCCCCACAATCCTTTCATTCAATCGAGATCGGCACTGAGACGCTGGCGCGAGCCTCCCGAGGGCCGGCGCAGGTGCGGCGCGAACCCACGCCACATGGCTATTCGCACGGCCGGACCTTTCCCAAGGCCGGCTAGCCACGGCCTGCCGACCGCACCGGTGGGGCGGAATGCTTGCCGGAGAACAGGCGGGAGAGAGTGGCGGACGGGGAGGATGATATGGACCGGGACCGACCGGGCACCGATGATATAGTCGCCCTGCACGGGAGCGCGCTGGCCTCCGCCGTTGGGTTGGTGGGGCGGGTCCGCGCGAACCAGATGGGCGTGCCAACCCCGTGCGATGGTTGGTACGTGTGGACGCTGCTCGCCCATCTCGTCGGGGGCAGGGTGAACTCCGAGATATGAGATGGCATGCGGGCGCGTCTGGCGCGGGCACCCGGCCGGCGCCTATGTTGGCGAGCCTGGGGAATCCATACCAGGCTGAGTACGACGGCAACCAGAGCGGGACCCGTCCCACCAAACCCGCGGCCGGGAATTTGCAGGCAGCGACAGGCGAGTACACAGCGACTACGTCGGTAACAAGGAGGGTGAGACCCATGCTTTCCCCAACGCTTCAGGCGGCGATGAATGACCAGATCACTAACGAGATGTTTGCCTCCAACCAGTACCTGGCGATGTCGGCGTACTTCGAGGACCTGAGCCTGCCCGGCTTCGCGCAGTGGATGCGCATGCAGGCCGAGGAGGAGAGGGAGCACGCGATGAAGTTCTACGACTTCATCCACGACCGGGCCGGTCAGGTGAGGCTCCAGGCTATTGATCCACCCCTGGTGGAGTTCGTCTCACCCCTTGACGTCTTCGAGAAGGCCCTGGAACACGAGCAGAGGGTCTCGGGGCAGATCAACACCATCTACGCACTCGCGGTGCGAGAGAACGACTTCGCCAGCCAGGCGTTCCTGAACTGGTTCGTCACCGAGCAGGTTGAGGAGGAGAAGAACTCCCAGCAGCTGGTCGATACGCTGCGTATGGTGGGTGACCGCGGGGACGCGCTCGTCATGCTCGACCGCGAGCTGGGGGCCCGGCGGGCCGCCCAGCAGATGGAACCAGCGTAAGGGTGAGCCTACCGTAGAGCATCGCCGTGTCCGGCGAGTAATGCCATATTAAGAGAAGCGAACCGATGCGACGGCATGCCTCTGCCATCCGGTACTGAAGCGGTGCCGCAGGTCATGGGGAAGGCGACCCTACCGGGGACAGTCTGGCGTATCGGGGGGCGGTCTCCACACGTCGTGGGCACCGACGTGTCCGCTTCCTGCTCGGGACGAGTCGTGGCTGAGCCTGCGTATCTGTCGAGCGTTGCACCGCAGCAGTCGCAGGGTCTCCCGTGCGGTGGAGTTGAGCGGCACCTTGCGATACTTGTTGCGCTTGCCGTATACCCTGGCCGCACCGGGCCCCGTGGTCCGGTTCGCACGCTCGTGCCGCAGGGAACGGGGCTGATACGCAGTCAGCTGGAACCCGCTGCATGTCATCCCGAACGCAGTGAGGATCCGTGACCCATATGCCACGGATTCGTCGCGGGCTCGGAATGACAGATACCCTACCGTTCAGCCGGGGTCCTTATAACTTGTCTCGTGGTTGTGCGTCTCCTGCTCGCATCCGCGCCGCCACTGCCGTTGATACTCCGCGATGTTCCACGGCCGGACTGATCGCTTCTCGCGCCGCTTGTCCGTCTGGCCGTGTTGGGTCTTGATCCCGAGACCACACCGGGAGAATCTCCGATCGGGTCAGGAGAGCAGACCCTTCCCGGCGGGAAACGCGCAGGCGTATCGTGTGATCAGGACCGGCGTTACCCGAGCAGTGTTCACACGATAGAGGAGAGTGCGATGCTGAAAATCACGGACGCCAACAACTTCCGGAGGTCGATCGCGGGCCTGTGCCTGATCGCCGCGCCGCTCATCAGGCTAGTCGGCTCGCCGCACGCCGCAATACACGGGCGACCTGGCAGACGAGCTGACAGCGATCTCCGAGCAGACCGAGCGCTGGTTGGTCGGCGAATTTCCTTCTCCTGGTCCCGGCGGTGTTCGGGCTCCTGCATCTGCTCCGTCACCGCTCGGTCGCCCTCCGGCACATTGGTACTACACTCGTACTACTGGGTCTGTTCTTCCATGGGACGATCATGGGCTTCGCGCTGGTCGAGGTGCCACTCGTCGAGAGTGGGCTCGAGAGGGCGCAGATGGTGGCGTTCGCCGAGCGGATGTATGAGGGTCCGGGCGTTCCTGATGATCTTGATTCCCTTCATCGGCTTCTACCTGGGGATGCTTATCCTCTCGGTCGCCTTATGGCGGGCGAAGGTCGCGCCACTCTGGTCTCGGCCCTGATTGTGGCGGGACTGCTGTCAGAGTTCGTGGGTACCGACGCGGTGAGCCCTGAACTGATGTATGTGCTTCTCCTCGTCAGCCTGGGATGGGTCGGATTGAAGATCCTCCGCATAAGCCGGATGCGCGATGGGCAGATGGGAGCGCGGTGGAATCGGGAGTAGACCGGATCGTTGGCGAACCAGCGCCCGCGAGTTGACGGAGGCCTGCAAACGCGTGCTGGCACCAGGAGAGGTGCCAGCACGTCCGTCTTTCGACTTGCTCAGAACCCCGCGTATGTAGAATACGGACCAGTTTCCGTGGGTCTTAGTCGGACTACTCCGGAAGGAGGCATATCCGTGGGTCTGGAGCAGGCATCGGCGCCACCAGTCGCGCCCTCCTATAACCGCTCCTGCGGTTCTGCGCGGACGATGGCTATCACTCGCCCGGTACGCGTGGCTGACCACGGCCGCATTGAGCATTGCGCTCTTCGTCGATTAATCTGCCGTTTCTTCGAGCACCTGCGCGCCCAATGCGCGGACATCGCGTGCGCCGGGACGCCGCCGCCCGCACTGAGGCGCTGCGGAAGGCCGGGCTGTCCACCGGCTTCTACGCGGCGTACTATACCGGGCTCGATGTCACCGTGGTGCTCATATCTCGCGGTTGCCACTGCCCGTGTTCTGGCGCAAGTCCGGTGAGCGCATAGCGCTGCTCGGCGCGTTTACCTTTGCTGCTCTGGGGGTTCTTCTCCGTAGCGTTCACGACCGGTGCCGTAGCAGAGGTCTATCCCCAGTGGGGTCCACTCGAATTCGCCCAGTTCCTCGGACTGGTATCCATCGCCCTGTTCTTCCACCTCTTCCCGGACGGGCGTTTCGTGACTTCGTGGGCCCGCTGGCTGGCGCTCGCCCTGATCGTGCTACTGATGCCCGGATACGTCTGGCCGGAGTCCGCCGCCGACCTACCGGGAGTGGCCCGCGCTTCTCGCCGGTCCTTTTCTGCTCACCTGGATGGGGAGTGATGATCGCTGCAGGTCTATCGCTACCGCAAGGTTTCCGACGCTGTCCAGCGCCAGCAGACAAAGTGGGTCGTCTTCGGCGTGGCGGCTTCCTTCCTCGGCTTCTTCGCATTCGTGTCGCTGCCGTTCCTGGTCGCGCCGTCGTCCCACCAGGAGAGTAGCCTGATGGGGAACCTGTTGGCCAACACGGGCGGCAGCATCGCCATACTCCTGCTCTCCGGTGTCCATCGGCATCGCGATCCTGCGCCACCGGTTGTGGGATATCGACATCGTCATCAACCGCACGTCCTACGGGACGCTCTCGGGATCCTCGTCTCGCTCTACGCGCTGATCGTCGGCGGGCTCGGTGCCCTGTTGCGCATCGAAGACAACATGGTGCTCTCGCTGCTCGCGACGGGCCTGATCGCCGTGGCCTTGGCCCCCTGCGCGACCGGTTGCAGCGAGGGGTAAACCGGCTGGATGTATGGCGAGCGCGACGAGCCCTACAAAGTACTCGTTCTAGGGCCGGCACGTGGAGGAGACGCTTGCGCCCGAGGCGGTACTTGCCACTATCGTCGAGACAGCAGCTCAGGCGCTCCGGCTGCCGTACGCGGCTATCACCTTGCGGCAGGACGACCGGTTCGCCGTCGCAGCCGAATACGGCCCGCGGGGAAGGGACCTCATCGATCTGCCGCTGGTCTACGGATCCGAGATCGTCGGCCAGTTGATCCTGGCCTGGCGAGCTCCCGGCGAGTCCTTCAATCCGGCCGACTGGCGGTTGCTGGAGGATCTGGCCCGTCAGGTGGGGCGCCGCGCACGCCGTGCGCCTCGCCGTCGAGATCCGCCGCTCGAACGAAAACCTGCAGGGGCGCGAGAGGGACTGGTCACCGCGCGCGAGGAGGAACGTCGCCGGCTTCGGCGCGACCTGCACGACGGCCCCGGCCCTGCACTCGCCTCCGAGTCGCTCAAGGTCGGCGCTATCCGCAAGCTGATGACGCGCGACCAGGCGGCCGCCAATGCGCTCCTCGCCGAGTTGAGTGGTGATATCGAGGCAACCATCACGGATATCCGCCGGCTGGTGTACGACCTGTGGCCACCCGCCCTCGATGAGCTCGGGCTTGTTGGAGCGATCCGCGAGCGTGTCGCGCAGTACCACTGTCGGCCCGCGGCGATGACCGTGTCGGTTGCGATACGAACCTGTCGATCGTGGTCGACGTGGCCGAGAGTTTGCCGGTGTTGCCCGCGGCGTGGAAGTGGCGGCGTACCGCATCGTGCACGAGGCGCTGACCAATGTCGTGCGCCACGCCCGTGCCCGCACCTGCTGTGTCCGCCTCGCGCTGAGGGCGGCGTCTTTGTGCTGGAGATAATCGACGACGGGACCGGTCTTTCCCGCGGAGCGCAGGGCGGGCGTCGGGTTGCTTCCCATGCGCGAGCGCGCCGAAGAGCTCGGGGGGAGCCTAGATGTGGAGACGGTGCCCGGGAGGGGGCACGCGCGTCCTCGCCCGGCCCCGCTCCCAAAGGAGTAAGACGATGGCCGAGACGATTCGCGTCCTTGTCGCCGACGATCATCCCCTTTCCGCAGCGGGATGCGCGCGTTCCTGGCCGCCGACCCCGACACGGAGGTGGCCGGAGAGGCGACGACGGGGGAGGAGGCCATCACCCTGGCTGTCGCGCTCCAACCCGATATCGTGCTGATGGACCTGCAGATGCCCGGTTCAAGCGGCGTGGATGCCACCCGCCGCATCCTGCACTCCAGCCCCAACACCCGCATCCTGGTAGTGACGATGTTCGACGGACGATCACTCCGTGTTCGCCGCAATCCGAGCCGGAGCCCCCGCGGGTACGCTCAAGGGCGCCGACCCGGAGGAGGTGCTGGCCATCCGGGTGGTCGCGGGCGGGGAGGCGATCTTCAGCCCTTCCGTGGCCGCGCGCCTCATCGACTTCTTCAACACCCTCCGTCCGGAGGCGCTGCCGCAGGCCTCCCTCGAACTCACCGAGCGGGAGCGGGAGGTCCTGGACCTGATAGCCGGGGGACGGAGCAACACGGAGATCGCCCGGAAGCCGTCGTTGAGCGCCAAGACGGTCGCGAACCACGTGTCGAACATCCTCGGTAAGCTGCAGGTGGCCGACCGCGCGCAGGCGATGCTTCGGGCCTGCGAGGCCGGCCCGGGCAGGCGGGTCGTAGTCGCCGCCGGCATATCTCGTGGTCTGCTTCGCGTGGGACATACGCAATCCGCATGAACCGTGGTGCGTGTCATCCCGAACGCGGTGAGGAGATCCGTAACCCGACCACGGTTCAACCGGATTGCGTATAAGTGGTCTCTTTGCCGATGAGCGAGCTAATCCAGACGTCGGTACCCTGGTTGACAGCGCTGGGGCAACCTTTTACACTCGTGCATCACGCGCATGCATCA
>JAUJMR010000047.1:6121-7703 GCA_030446765.1 Chloroflexia bacterium | reverse complement strand
CGGGCAGGAGTACCCTCACATGCGCACACTCCTCTCAGGTGGCGTTGTGGTCACGTGTGACCAGAACTGGACGGTCTACACGGACGGAGATGTGGTCCTTGAAGACGATCTGATCCTGTACGCCGGTCCGCGCTATGACGGCGAGTACGATGCACGCGTCAGCGCTGCCGGGCGCATAGTGATGCCAGGACTGATCAACGCCCACACCCACACCCCGATGACCCTGTTCCGCGGGCTCGCTGACGACGTTGCCCTGCGAGTATTCCTGGAAGAGCGCGTCTGGCCTCGTGAGATCAAGCTGACGAACGCGGACGCGTACGCGGGTTCGGTGCTCGCCGCGACCGAGATGCTCAAGGCAGGCGTCACCACGTACGTCGACATGTACTTCTTCGAGGATGCCTTGGTGCAAGCGGCGCTCGACACGGGCTTGCGAGCGGTGGTGACACCCGGCATCCTGGAAGCTCCGGTGTGGCAGCCTATACTGGGCACGTGGGAGCAACGGACGGCTCGGGTGCTTGCCTTCTGCAGGCAATGGGATGGGCACGACGGCCGCATCCACACCGGGCTCGGACCGCACGCACCGTACACGTTGCCATTGCCGGCGCTCGGCGAGATAGCCGTCGAGGCACAGCGAGCGGGCTTGCCGCTGCACATACACCTGGTGGAAACCCGTGAGGAGCGCGAGGCCTTCGCCGAGCGGGGGCTCGGGAGCACGGTTAGTGCCCTGGAGCAGTTGGGTGTCTTCGAGGGTGCGGTACTCGCGGCGCACTGTGTGTGGCTCGACGACGGTGACGCGGAGGTACTCAGGCATCACCGCGTGGGGGTGGCGCACTGCCCGATAAGCAACGCGAAGCTTGGGGCAGGCATTGCCCCTGCGGTCGCGCTGCTGGCAGCGGGGATCCCGGTCGGGCTGGGAACGGATGGTGCCGCCACCAATAACAGCCTCGACCTGTGGGAGGAGTTGAAGGTGGCCCCGCTGCTCTCCAAGGTTGCTGCGTCGGACCCCACGGTACTCTCCGCGCTGCAGGCGCTCGCCATGGCTACCCGCCTGGGCGCGATGGCAATACACCAGCCTCGCCTGGGCGTGCTTGCCGAGGGGTACAAGGCCGACGTGCTAACGCTTCGACTGGACGACCCTGCGATGGTGCCGCTGTTCGGCGAGCAGACCTATATGGACCACCTCGTATACGCAGCTGGGCGGTCGTTAGTCGACGCTGTCTGGGTGAACGGAAGGCAGGTGGTTCGGAACGGGATGGTGCTCACCGTGGATGAAGAGGCCACGCGACACGCCGCCCAGCGTGCGGCAGAGGCAGTCTCCGAGCGCGTGGCGCGCTAAGGCACTTCGACTAAGGGACGCAGAGATGAATTCGCGCCGCCCTGGACGCAGTATGGGACACTCAGCACTCGATGCATCCCCGGGACGGGTTTTGGGTATACCTGGTGAGTCGATCGTGCCAGCTACCAGCTGAAGGCAAAGCTGTATCACTTCTTGCTCAGTACTGCAACGTTGTCGACTCTGACAGGAGCGGACGCTACGTCGCAGCGCCAACTTGAACGGCGGGCGTGTCAGACGTGCGCCTGC
>JAUJMR010000047.1:0-6021 GCA_030446765.1 Chloroflexia bacterium | reverse complement strand
GAACGGCGGGCGTGTCAGACGTGCGCCTGCCCTTTACGCAGACAGCATACTGATACCGCGCATCGTGCCAGCACCGGACCTCAGCCCACGGCTGTGCAATGGCCGTAGCCCGAAACGCAGGGAAGGACAGTACGGTCACGGTCACCGGCTCCAGATACCTCTCGCGTTGGCGCGTACCCAACGAAGCCAAGGATGCCGCAAGCCACATAGCCGCCAGAGGTACGGAAGCACGCAACACCGAGCGCGGCTCCGTGATCAGGCAGCGCCCACCTGGACGAAGCACACGGTACATCTCGCACAGTGCCTGATCGCGCTCTGACAGGACCGTGAAAAGCCGCGAGGCGACGATGGCATCCACACTTCCATCAGGCTGGGCCAGGGAGAGCACGTTTGCCCGTTCGAAGTGGCAGTTTGTGAGGCCAGTGGCGAGCGCACGGGCGCGAGCTCGGTCCAGTTGGCGCTCCGACAGGTCCACGCCGATCGCTCGCAGCTCGCCATACCGCTCTGCTAGCCGCCGAGCGTAGAGTCCTGGACCGCAGCCAAGCTCTAGAAGCTGGCTTCCCATAGGCGGTGGTACACCGGGCCACAGGGCCATGGCGACTCGATCGGTGTCGTCGCGGAAAAGTCGCTCGCGGCAGAACGCATAGAGCCAGGAGTATCGCTCGAACAAGCTCGCCGCCTGTGGTCTAAATGCACCGCCCGGTGGTACGGTGTCTTCGATACCCTCGATCTTACGTCTCCTCGCCATGGTGTCGCCCCTGCTCGCGCGCCCTCTGGGCGAAGGGCCGGCTGTTTCTCAGGTACCAGCCCCGCACGCTTGTTGCGGAGCATCGGGGACGCACCCACTTGCTTTGATATACGCTAGCGGCGGCGTTTGGAGCTATCCCTCCACGCGGACAGTCGCACGGTGATATCCGCGTGCGCCTGAGGGCACGATGCTCGTCGCCCGGCTCGGCTGCAGCTCGCCCCGCGTGTTCACCGCGCGCGCAACGACCTGGTACTCGCCGGCTCGGTCAGGCCGCCAGGGGTAGCTCCAGAACGTCCAGGCAATCGGAGTTCCGGGATCATCTATCTTCGCCTCCTGCCATGATTTGCCGCCGTCAAGACTCACCTCCACACGGGATACGCCCTCGGTCGGCGCAAACGCCCAGCCCTTCAGCGTAACGGCAGTGCCGGTGGGAACGGTGTCCTTGAAGTCTGGCGAGTAAAAACCAGAGCGTATGGGGATATCGAAATCCGGTCCCCACCCCTGCATTTCGTAGAACCCTTTCGCTTCCTCCGTGACAAGCTCGACCCGCGTGATCCATTTCACGTTCTTCTCGCCAAACTTCCCCGGCACGATCATCCGCACCGGGTACCCATGCCGGTCGGGAATGGGCACGTCGTTCATCGCGTACGCGGCGATCGTGGTCGGCTCCAGCGCCTTGGAGAACTCGAACGTATCCGTATACGCATCCGCCCCGTGCAGCACCACCTCGACCACGCCGGAACGAGGAACGGAGGCCGCGATGAGGTCGCGCAATGGGACGCCCTTCCACACGGCGTTGCTGATGAGGGAGTCGCCCACCCCGTTGCTGATGCACATCAGCGTCGTCGCCTGCGTCACCGAGGGCATGGAGGTGAGGTCCTCGAAGCCGTACGTCCGCGGGTTTTCGACCGCGCCGCTGATTTGCAATCGCCAAGCTGCCCGGGCGACGCGCGGGTCGATGACGTTCTTGGTCACCACGTAGAACCGGTCATTGGACGTAATGGGCGTGAGATTCGTGCCCCGGTTGCGGAAGCCGTCGTAGCTGAAGGTCGCTCGCGTGTACAGCAACCGCAATAGCCCCCCGGAACCGAGCGCCAGGGCGCCGCCCAGCCCGAGCGCGAGCACCGCACGCCGGGGAATCGGCCCGCCGCTCCCCTCTTCCCGCCGGATGTACCTCCTGGTGGCGATCCATCGGTACACGAGCACGACCGCCACGCCGTACACGGCGTACGAGAACAGCAACCCCAGAACCGCGACCGGCCGTGCCCACATCGGAGGCAAGCCACGGAAGTTGGCGGTGAGCACCGGCCACAACACGACCAGCGTGACTATCCAGATCAAGAGCACGCCAACCAGAGCGAACCAGAGCCCACGCCTGCGCCGCGCGAAGCGGCTCGCGCCGGCCCGCGCCTCGACCACGACGGCATACGCGACGCCACCCAAGGTTCCCGCGGCAAGCTGCGCAAGCAGCCCGGACCCGACCCCGAGCTGCTTGAGCCGGTTGTACCCACCATACTGGCGCAACAGGGCGAGGAAATCGTGCACCTCAAGCGTCGGCGCAATCCGGTCAGGCACGGCCTCCACGACGGGCGAGATGCCGAGAAGCAGGCGCAGGAGAAGGCTTACCACCGTCATCAGGAGTATCGCGACGAGACCACTCACCAACCCGGTTACCAAGACCCACAACCAGCGTCTCATGCTTTCCTCCGGCTCAGGCACCGCCGTTAGTCGAGTACTCCTCAGAACGCCCTGGTACCTGGCGAGACACAGTGCGTGTTGCGAGTTAGGTACAATTTCCTCAAAGCCTTCTCTCCTGTGTATGGGTTTCTCAGCGATCCCGACTCGTCAGGTAGCTTGCCTGTATTGCCCCCTTGCTTAATAGTACGCATAGCAGCAGCTTACCGACTCCCAGGCAGGTGAACGCAGGGGGACAGTTCGGTGAACAAATGGTGAACGCCGAATGGTACTCGTCGGCGAAGTCGTCGGGTTTTCTGCCCGCCTTGTCACCGTACAGCAAGGTCTCCATTGCCGCGCTCGGGTTGAAGTCGATATCTGCGACGAGTTGGCCGAGCACGCTTCTCGCCTCAAGTCCTCGTGTATGCCCTTGAGTGTGGGGGTATCGGATGCGGAACGGGTAGCGATGAGCACGATCTCGCACCCGGTCTCGATGTGCCGGATGCGTGGTGCGGCACTGGTCCTCAAGCAGCATGCATCACTTCCGGCGGAAAGCAATCCTGCAGCAGTCGCCAGTACGTTTCGTCCGCCTTTATTCGGCCGAACCGACATCTGCCGCCCTAAACCGAGCCGCCGATTCTCCCGCGTTGCCGACCCGTCCGAGTCTCGCCGGAGTCCCCTCAACACTCCAGCCATGAGGACGCTCTACCCTGCTGCCGCGGCGGCCACGCGGCTATCAGGAGTGGGGGGCCGGAACAGGGGCACTGACTTGGTACTCTTTGGTCCAGCCACGAGGACGGCACCCTCGGCGCCCCCAGCCCAACCAGAAGAACAGGCCACCGAGGGTGAGTCCTCCGGCGAGCGCTGCGGTCCGGCTCGGACCGCGAGTTGCTGCGATCGCGGACGGAGCACAGTACCACGGCCAGACCCACGACAGGAGAGAGTACACGAACCAGCCCCACACCCAGCCGTCCGCCACCTCCCGCCTGCCTCGGATGAACCACAAGAGGAGGAACCCAAAAACGCGGCCGCGAACGCGGCGTTCCGGATGAGGCTCAAGCCGAACCCGACCGCAGCTCGCGCCACCGTGTTCGCGGGCCCACTGACCCTGTCAACCCAGAGATCCCAGAGCCGAGTCGGTGCAGCGGGTGACCGCTGGAGTTCCTGAGGATGTTCGTTATGAGCGCCGTACCAGCCCAGAGGGGCAGAGCGCGAGACAACCTCACGACCACGACGATTGCGCTGAGCACCGCCGTTTTTCGGAGTTTCGGGGTGCGAACGCGTCAGGCAGGTCGAGCATCCACGCGAGGACGAGGAAGGGCAGCAGGAGCAGCGATGGAAGCTTCACCATCGCCGCGGCCGAGAGGAAGAGTACGGCTAGCAGCCAGCGCCTGCTCACAGCCGCGAGCAGGCTCAGCACCGCGAATGCGGCGACCATTACGTCGTTGTGCGCGCTGTTCACGACCTCGATCAGGACGAGCGGGTTCCAGCCATAGAAGATCACCCCCCAAGTGGCAAGCTCTGGCCGAACCCGGCGTAGCAACGCCCAGATTGCGACGATCGTCAGGACGTGCAGCCCTAACGTGGCAACCTTGTGTGTCACGATGTTCGCGAACCTGGACTCCCCCGCGATCGCACTCAGCCCCCCCGACAGCATCAGCCAGACGGGGCCGTACGCCGAGGGGAGCGGCTTCCACCAGCGGAACCACTCCAGGTGCGGGTCACCGGCGAAGCGGATAGGGGCGAGGAGCATCGGGTTCTCACCGTAGGTGGAGATGATGCGCCCGTAGAACATGTACAGATACACGTCCATAGAGAACATCGCCGGCATGAGGACCAGCGGGACGGAGAAGAGTAACACGGGTAGCAGGATCCAGCACAAACCTATACGGACCCCGTTGGGACGGGCGAGCCGTAGCGCCAGGATCCACGTGCCGACCAGCCCAAGCGCGATGAGTCCGAACAGGAGCGTGTTCACCACCCCAAGCTCGCTCGTCCGGCTTGCTCGCTCCAGGTCGTCCGGCATGAGCCTCGCGGTAACTCCTCGGAGCCAGTGCAACCTGTCCAGCGTCTGGGTGGGGGTAGGGCGCAGGCTCCGGACGCGCCCAAGAATGAAGAGCGCTGCGTACAGCACGCACGTCATCGCCACCGTGAGGGGTAGCAGCACCTGCACGCGCCGGCTTGCCGGAACTTGCTCTATTAGCGTGCCAATTAGCCCCCGGCGCAGAGGCGCAACTTCGACTCCGCTCCGTACTTCGTCCATCCCGTTCGCAACCGATAGGATGAGATTGCGGTTGGGGAAACTCTTCTCACCGTGAGTATCTGGGTCCGATGCCATCCCGCGCGCAAGGCCGAGCCTCCGGCGGACTGCGGCGACGCACAGGGCGGCGAGCGCCAGGTATGCGAGGAGCGAGAGCGCGATGCCCACACTCAACGGCTTAGACTCGTACCTCAGCTCCACTGCATGATCTCCCGCCGGGATCGGTACCGCTCGCAGCAGGTGATTCGCGACGTATACTGGGACTGGTCGGCCGTCGACGTACGCCTTCCACGCGGGATAGTACATCTCGCTCATGACAAGCATCCCCGCCGCGCCGGTCGAGGTCCTCAGCGCGATCCGCTCCGCCTCGTAACTCGTAATCGCGGCCTTATCCGCCGAGGGATCCTCGACGGGTGCGAGCGACGGAGGCGACTGTTCGAGCAGTGCCATGCTCCTCACGTCGACGCCACCCGAGGACAGCAGCTTCAGCGCCTCCCCAGGCTCGGCCTGTCGCGCGCTGTGGACGATCCACGCGCGCGGGAGCGTTCCAGATCGCTCGAATACCTGGGACAACGAGTCAGCGTACACCGTTGGATACGTACTCTCCAGCCATCCCGTGCTGCTCCCCCTCAGACTACTGGACGTCGGAACGAGGACGTACCTCAAGTTGAGCAGATCCAGCAGCGGTGATCGAACCCCTTTTGGAGATACGTACGATATCCGATAGCCGAGGAAGCTGCGGTTCAGTGCCGTAAAGAGTTGCTCGTATCGGGCGATGCGAACAGAATTGTAGCCTTGTATATCCTGCAGGTGGGCCGGGACGGAGCGGCTGGCGGAGATGACGGCCTTAGCGAGCGGCTCCGCGTATTTCGCATTGTAGAGGACTTGGCGTCCGTTGCGCTTTTCGGCGAAGCTCAGGTAACGGAACTGCTCCTGCTTGCCCTCCTCCTGCAGGAACGCTGCGGCCTGCGTAGGTGCGTAAAAGGCGTTCAGATTCACCTTCTTGTACTCGTGGCGCATCTCCACCAACCCTGTTCCAACTACGACGAGGTCGGTGAACACCACGAGCAGCAGCACCGCCGTTGCCACGCGATGCCCCCTCGGCAACAGCACGGCGGCCGCAAAGAGTGCCGCGGCGAGGGTCACCACAAACATCGTCGCGGGCGCGATGCTTACATTGAGCACCCAGACGATCGACACTGCCGCGACTGGCAGCAGCGCGAAGAGTGCGGCACCCCTGCCGATCTTGGGGAGGTGATTCCACGTAGCGCCTGCGAGCAACGCCAGGCCCAGATAGAGCACTAGGGTGATGACTCCAGGATGGTGCGGGTGCAGGTTT
>JAUJMR010000046.1 GCA_030446765.1 Chloroflexia bacterium | reverse complement strand
CCCTCCCCGCGCGGCTCCAACGTCCGGGTGCTCGACTCCGGCGCGGGTCTGGCCAATGCCACCCTGCAGCAGCGTCTCACCGCGGTGCGCCTCTTCTACGACTACCTCGTCGAGGAGGGGCTGCGTGACGACAACCCGGTGGGACGCGGCCGCTACACACCGGCCAGGGGCTTCGGCGGACGGCGGGGACTCGTGCCCCGGCACCGACGCTTGCCCTGGATCCCGGACGACGAGCAGTGGCTCCAGGTGCTGGAGGCGGCGAAGCAAGAGCCGCTGCGCAACCGCCTGATGCTCGCGCTTGCCTACGACTGCGCGCTGCGGCGTGAGGAGCTGTGCCTGCTTGAGACAGCCGACATCGACCCGGCCAGGAGGCTGCTCACGGTGCGCGCCGAGACCACCAAGGGCAGGCGGGAGCGGGTGGTGCCGTACTCAGTGGCCACCGGCGGTCTGTACTCGGCGTACCTGGAGCGACGGCGCGAACTCAGCCGTGCCCGCGGACTCCTCTTGCTCTCCGAGTCTCCCCGCAACCGCGCCAAGCCCCTGACGATCTGGACGTGGTCCAAGGTGGTCGAAGGCATCGCCGCCCGCTCCGGCGTGGAGCGCTTCACCACGCACACCCCGAGGCACCTCTGCCTGACCGACCTGGCGCGTTCGGGTTGGGACATCCATGAGATCGCCCGCTTCGCCGGTCACCGCTCGACCGACACGACGCTGCAGTACATCCACCTGAGTGGGCACGACCTCGCCGAGAAGCTAGAGCAGGGCATGGCCCGGATCCACTCCTGGCGCTTGCGGGTGCTGGCGGAGGTACTGGGTTGAGCGGCTCTCTTTCGATGCCCGCCCCTCCATCCCGCTTGTGGACGTGTCCCGTGGACCCCGCCGGCTACGACCGCAACCCGATCCTCACAAGCGCTGAGAGGACCGCCATCGCGGACGTCCTGGACCGCCGCAGGACCCACGGCGGCGCGTGGCCACAGCGGGACCACGAGAATCTGGAGCGACTCGTGCGCCCCCTGCGCGATGTGCTCGAGCACACCAGCTGCGCTCCCACGTCGCGCTTCGCGGTCATCGCGCTGATGCTCGACGCAATGCACCGTACCGATCGCGCTTACTGGGGCTGGGGAGAGGACTCCTGGAAAGCCGTCCTCACCGACCCCGACTACCGCCAGTACGTCGCGGCCTTCGCCTACCTGCTGTGCGGCCGTGCGGATATCCGTTCCTTGGTGCGCCGGTACGGCAACGGCTTCGGCCAGGTATCCTTCGCCGGCAAGCTCTTCGGGGAGAAGGCGGTGATCACGGCCATCGAGCGCGTTGGGGGCGAACTGCTCCGCTGGGGCCACAGCCCGTCGATGGTCAGGCGCGACCTGCCCCGGGGTGTCACCGAGGTGCTGCTCGCCAACCGCAGCCCGCACCTCGAGGACATCACGCCCGAGCTGCTCGAGGAGCTGCTCGCCGGCGACGCACCCCGCTCGACCAAGGCACTCGTGGTGCACGTTTCCCGCGCGCTCGTCGGACTGGGACTGATAGCGCGCCCCCTGAGCCCTCACCTGGGACTGCATCCGGGCACCGAGCGCCTCGGACAGACCCGGACCCTGGCGGATGTGCACCCCGAGTGGGGCCTTCGGTGTCGGCGCTGGCATGCGACCTCCACCCTCTCCCGCAGAGCGCGGGCAGGCATCTTCTTCCACCTCCTCAAGGCCGGACGCTGGCTGGCACAGAAGCACCCGGAGGTTACCGGGCCCGAGGGGTGGACGCGGGAGCTCTCCGCCGAGTACGTCGCCGCCGTGGACCGGATGAAGATCGGCGAGTACACCCACGCGCCTGCCACCCATAGCCAGCGGGAGAAGATGGGTAAGCCCCTCTCAGCCGCTTCCAAGGACCGACATCTGGGATCCCTGCACACCTTCCTGCGCGACTGCCAGGAGTGGGGCTGGATACCCCGCCGCCTGGACCCCACCCGCTCCTTGGCAACACCACGCTCGATCAGGGGACTGATCGGTCCCGATCCCCGCGTGATCACCGATGACACCTGGGCGAGGCTGATGAGGGCCGGGTTGGAGCTGCTGCCCGAGGACCTGCCCCTCCACGCCGGTACAGGCAAGTCCTGGTACCCGTTCGAGATGATCAGGGCACTGGCCCTCACCTGGCTCTTCGCAGGCCTGCGCTCCGACGAACTCAGCCGCCTCAGAGTGGGGTGCGTCCGGTGGCCGCAGGGGGACACCACCGTGTCCGGCACGACAGAGGTCCTGCCGAGGGCGGCGGTATGCTGGCTGGATGTGCCGGTCAACAAGACGGGCACCGCGTTCACCAAGGGCGTGGACCGCCTGGTGGGCGAGGCCGTGGATACGTGGGAGCGGGTACGGCCGCAGCAGCCGCCGATGACGGACCACAAGTCCGCAGAGATCGTCCACTTCCTGTTCGCGTACCGCGGCGAACGTGTGAGCGCCAAGTACCTCAACCACACCCTCATCCCGGTGCTCTGCCACAAGGCGGGCGTGGCCACGCAGGACGCGCGGGGGGCAATCACGAGCCACCGGGCGCGCACGACGATCGCCTACCAGCTCGCCAACGGCAGGCAGCCCCTGAGCGTGTTCGAACTCAAGGAGTGGCTGGGGCACCGCTACCTGGGTTCCACCCTCCACTACGTGAAGCCCTCGCCCACCCGGATCGCCAAGAGCTACGCGGATGCTGGCTACCTGGGCCGCAACGTCCGGCTCATCGAGGTGCTCATCGACCGCGATGCGGTCAACAGCGGGGCCCCAGCCTCAGGCTCCGACTGGAAGTTCTACGACCAGGGCCACGGCTACTGCACATACGACTTCTTCGACCAGTGTCCCCACCGGATGGCCTGCGCTCGCTGCTCCTTCTACCGACCCAAGGGCTCCAGCCAGGCGCAGCTGCTGGAGGGCAAGGCAAACCTGCTGCGGATGCGCCAGGAGCTGGAGCTCACCGGCGAGGAGGTGGCGGCCGTGGACGAGGGTATCGGAGCATTCGAGCGGCTGCTGGAGAAGCTCGCCGAGGTGCCGACCCCGGACGGGATGGTCCCTGGGGAAGCTGCGCGCAAGGGAGGATAACCGTGCCGTCTGAGAGACGATGGGTCTTCGATCCGGACAGTGGTGGGGTGCGTATCCCCGAGACGGTGCGGCGGCGCACCGAGCAGCGTCTGCGTCGCTACGCCGAGAAGCACTACTCTGGCCGCTACACCTGGCTCGACATCCGCTTCCGTGGCCAGTTCTGCTACATCGACGGCTACACCAAGCCCGAGCCGCTCAGTCCGAACTGGCCGCCTCCGGACTGGCCGGAGACGCGCGAGGAGTATCTGGAGCGCCTGCGCAATACCCCCACGCACCTATGCCGCCTACGCTACTTCGGCGACGAGGAGCGCTGGGGCTTCGCCTTCTACACCTACAGCAACGAGCGCTACGAGCTGTCGGTCTTCCCATCGGGCGAGTTCCTGGGCACCCCTGAGGAGGCCTTCGAGGTGGCGGCCGGGGTGTACCTCAACTGACGGGCAGCGGCCGACGGGAGGATAGCGATGAGAGGCAGAATCGAGAAGAAGGAACTGGTCGACCTGGTGGCAAAGCGGGTTGGCAGGGATGCCGAGGCGGTGGCCGAGGTCATCGATGCGATGCTCGCGGAGATCTACGAGGCACTCAGGCGTGGGGAGCCGGTTTCCCTTCGCGATTTCGGCACGTTCTACGTCCGCCCCGAGCCCGACAGCTGGGTGTTCAAGTTCAACCCATCGCAGCGTCTGCGCGCGCTGTTCGGGTGGTCCTCTACCTACAGGGGCGAGTTGTAGCGGTGGGTCCATTCAAGCAGACCTACCCGCGCATCACCCGTTGGGTCGAGAGCTATGGGTGGATCGAGATCGGTGATGACGGCATGGGGCGCTCGTGGATCCGGGCGCTGGATGAGGGCGGCCTCATCTGGGAGGGTGAACGAGGCAAGACGATAGATGAGGCGCTACAGGCGCTGGAAGTAGCGCTCGCCACGTGGATGAGCGATCAGATTGCTGAATGACCCTACGAAGGCGCGCCAGCGAGACCTGCACGTGCGCCTGTATTCCATAACCGTCCTCCCGGTTCAGATCCTTGGCCATGTTATGTCCCCCTTCCTGTACCTACTATGTCCCGCAGGTGTTGTGGGCACCCCATCCGGATTCGGACGCCCATAGCCAAGCATACATCCATGGCTCCGCATCTTGGCTGATGCGAGACCTGCGTCCTCGGCTGTGACTTCCGGCACCTGCACCGCCCTTCTGCACTACGCCTACGCCGCCCGCGGTCCCAATGGCTCGGACGATTCCCCATAGCGCTCCCGCAGCCGCTCGTCCACATCCCCGATGACGGCCAGCAGCGCGTCCACGTCGTGTCCGGGTGCCGATACCGACACCAAGCGTACGTGTTGCGCTACCCCTTCTCCACCTTGATGCGCAGGCTCCGGCTTCGGGTCACTATGGCTGTGCTCGTGCCTGACGGTCTGCTCTTCCATGGTGGTCCGCTCCTTCGTTGTGTCTGCTACCGTAGACACATTGTAGCTCGTTGGTGGTCCGGATACGCGTTCTGTGCACGCAATCTGACTCTTCCGCTACTGCTTTTGTTTGCCAGCGCACGCAGGTGATGCTACACTGCGCGGTGGAGGTGGTGTGATCGAGAACCGGCTGTCGGAGATTTTGGGCAGGAAGCGGATAAACGTCAGCGAGCGGCGCGGGGGCGGGCATCTCGCGCTCCGCTGCCCACAAGCTGTACCACGACACGGGCACAAGCTTCGACCGCGAGGTGCTCGCCAAGGTATGCAGTTTCTGGGTGTGCAGGTCGGGGACGTGCTACTCTACGTTCCCGATGATGAGACACAGGGCAATGGTGACTACGTGGCTGAGCGGCGCCGTCCATCATAATCGCAGGGGAGTTGGCTATGACAGTGAGGCGAGCGAAGCGGGACCGGTGGATCCTCGGATGTGCGGTGCAGTGGCCGCACATACGGCACCAGCCCGACTGGCGTGCGACTGCTCACCGTGCTCCTGGCCATCATCATGCCCGGCTGCAGCGTCATCCCCACGTTCCTGGTGTACCTGGCACTCGGCCTCATCCTCCCGGAGACCGACGCGTTCTGCTCAGCATCACGCTCTGCGTCGGGCGACCTACGTCCCCTTCCGCGCGGAGCAGCAGCGGGCAGGGAGCGGAGCGTAATAGTTCGCGGCGACGCTGCCCCGGATGAGCCGACTCAGTCCCTATGTCGTCGGCCGGTCATCTCGATCAGATCGATGCCCTGTTGCCTGGCATACTCGGCGATGGCATTCGCCTCGTCCCCCTCCCCATACTATGGCCACCGGGACTTATGCCTGGGAGTCTCGGAGACCTTCAAGATCTGCGTCGTCCACGTCCCCTCCAGCACCTCGCCCAGCGCCTCCTGCGCCGATACGCGCACGCTCTCGGTCACCGCCTCGGCCTGCTCCCGCGAGTCCCAGACGTACAGACGATCCCAGCGAGGTCACCGCCCTCGGTGAAGCCGAGCAGTCGTGTGCCGATGCCCCGGCTGCTCGGCGAGCAACTGGAAGAAGCGCCCGGCGATCTGTTCAGCTTCCGTCCTCGTCCGGGCCTCCAGGGAGAACGTGGTCAGTCGAGCGTGCATGCAGCGCGCACTCGTGTCGCGTCGAGGACGTGCGCCCCGCCTTCGGTAAGAGAGACCGATGTAACAGTTGATTTGTTGGCGCGGAGTGGGGGCACGGTGATGCGTCCGGAACGACGGGCGAGATCGGGTGTGCCGCGGACTGCTCCCTCGGGAGTCGGCGCGATGGGAGGGCTCGGGGATGCGGCGGGTGGAAGGGCGGCCAAATCGTCGCGTCTGTCTTCCTTGTCGGACGTTGATGATCGCTCGCGGTGCGGGTTCCCTCGACCGTGAGGAAATCCTGTGCGGCATGTGGCACGCTCGTTGGTCCGGAGGCCGCCGGGGTGCGCTGAGGACCGCTACTTGCGACTCGGTGCGTGGATGGGAGGTTCTGGGGCGATGGGGCCATCGGTCGGTGCCCGTGTCGCGAGTCGTACTCCCACAGCAGACCCAGCGGGTCGCCGGAACCGACGTTGAGCTTGGCCCGCAGCAGCCCCCACTGAGCCCACCCCATAGTACCGCGGCTCCGTCTCCCCGACCAGCCGCGCGGTCACCTCCAGGCAGTCCGGTCCCCCAAACGTGCGGCACTCGAGCACCAGCACCTCGCCGCCGATCGCGCGGCTGCAGGGCGATCACCGAAGGGTCGGGGAATGTCCCTGCGGCCCATCGCCCCTGGACGAGCTTGAGCACCTCCACTCCAGGTCGCCGCAGAGACTTTCCAGTGCGAGATCTGTATACATGATCGTCAGCCCGCGTATCGTCTCCTCCTTCTCGGTGTGGCCCATCCTGTGGCTATGGACCCAGTCTCGCACCATCGGGTACTGGTCGCCATAGCCCATTGGTCCCGGACGGCCCAGCCTCCGCTACTCGACGGCTGGGAGTGCCGCGGCCAGTGCAAGCGCCCGTGCCGGCCTGCGACCTGATGCGCCAGGCTCACTCCAGAACAGGAGCCGATCGCGGTCGCCCGAGCGATTCGGCTCCCACAGGCTGAATGTACTCGGCGTGATAGGCACGCCTGTACGCGCGCTCCGCTCCGGCCTCCGACTCGGTCAGGTACCTGTCCAGCGTGTCCATGGACCACTCCTTCGCACCGCCCGGCCGGTCTGGCCCATCGGGCGTGCTGTGGTCTTCAGTGTAGGCCGATCTCCTGAGTGTCGCGTGACAATCCGCGGCGCCGACGTAACAGCCCTGTCACAGGGACGAAGACACGCCGACCGATTTCCGAGGAAATGTCGCGCAAGTGGATGATGTGAATCCACGGATCGGCGGCAAGCCGTTATCTCTCCACGACCACGGGCCGCGCGCACCTCATGCCGCGAAATCTGGGAGCAATCGAGCACGAATTGCCGCAGAGTCGGAACTCGCGGCGGGTCGCGCGCCAGCGCGCCCTTGTTGAGGGGGGGTACAGTGGGCGACGCGGCGGGACGGGAAGCTGTCGCGTCATCAGTGCTGAGCGCCCCCTCGCTGCCGCTCGTTACCGCCCCGTCGGCACTTACCCCACACCCCCCTCGTCAAGGGTCTGCCCCCGGGAGCAGCGCCATCGCCGGCGAGCTCTCACAATGAAGGCGAGGCGGTGGTGGACAGCATCGCGCTGCGGAGAAGGAACCGAACGGCCCTCGGGAGCGTCATAGGAGCAGAAGTACCAACACCGGAGGAACGCCCCATATGAAAAACGGTCTCCTGATCTGCCTCCTGGCAGCACTCCTTATCGCCTGCGCGAGCCCGATGGCGCCTGGCGGTGCCCCGACCTCCACGTACAACGAGCCAGCGGCGCCAACTGCGCGGGCTGCCATGCGAACTCCTGTCCCGAGATCAGGGCCGACCGTCACCACACAGCCCTCTCGTGGGGGCCAGGGTGCGGAACCGGAACTGCTGGCCGCCCGGGTGCCGCGTGCCCAGCCGGGGAGCAAGGCCCAAGTGTCATCGCTCGCCGACGGGCTCAACGGCTTCGCGTTCGAGCTGTACCGCGCAGCCGTCAGGGGGAAGGACGACAACCTGGTCTACTCCCCCTACAGCATCGGGATGGCGTTCTCGATGGTCTACGCCGGTGCCCGCGGCCGGACCGAGGCGCAGATGAGGGACGTGCTCGGCTTCCTGCCCCAGGAGGAGCACCACCCGGCCGCGAACGGGCTCGAACGGCACCTCGCCGCACTGGGCTCCAACGCATCCCCGCCCGGGGAGGCTCAGGGCGAAGCCTTCCAACTCAAGAACGCCAACGCCGTGTGGGGCCAGCGGGGCTTCCCCTTCCTGGATGCCTACCTCCGGACGCTGGCCGGGCAGTACGGCACGGGTGTTCGGCCGATCGATTTCCAGTCCGACCCCGAAGGCGGCCGCAAGCTTGTCAACGACTGGGTAGCCGACCAGACCGAGGACCGCATCCGGGACATCGTCCCACCCGGCGTGATCAAGCCGCAGACCCGGCTGGTCCTGGCCAACGCCATCTACTTCAAGGCGGCGTGGCTGTTCCCGTTCGAGAAGGACCGTACAAAGGATGGCGCCTTTACCATGCTCGACGGTAGTCGCGTGGCGGTCCCAATGATGACCCAGGACATATAACCTGTACCGTTCGCCAAGGGGGACAACTACCAAGCCGTCGTCCTGCCCTATACCGGTAACACCGTCGACATGGTGGTCATCGTGCCGAACGCGGGCCGCTTCCAAGCGGTCGATGGCCGTCTGAGCTCAGGCTTTTGGAGGAACGTGCGCTCCGCCACGGAGCGGGGTAGCGCCACGGTCACCATGCCGCGCTTCGACTTCGAGAGCAACGTCCCGCTCACCGATCTCCTGCCCGGCATGGGAATGCCCGATGCCTTCCGGGACGGAACAGCGGATTTCAGCGGTATCACGGGCGGCCGGGACTTGTACATCTCCGCGGCCCTTCACCGCGCGACGATTAAGGTCGCTGAGAAGGGCACCGAGGCCACCGCGGCGACGGTGATTGCCATGGATGAGAGCGCTGCGGCAGAGCCACCGCCCCACCTGACGATCGACCGGCCGTTCATCTTCGCGATCACGGAGCGCGAGACGGGCGCGATCCTGTTCCTAGGCCGCGTGACAAACCGGGCGAAGTGATCAAGGGGGACGACAGTATCTTGAGACAGATGTGGAAGGGCTGGGCCGTCGCGCAACGAAACCCAGAAGCCGCGTCGTTCCACAACTATTGACACAGAAGGTCTTGACGCCGGGTTCTGGCGGGTTACAATCGCCGACGCAACGGGTTGCGCCTGCTCGTGCTGCATCAGTGCTGAGCGTTCGAACCCGTCGGTGAGATCCCGACACCCCCCAGGTTCCGCGGTCAAGGGTCGGCGGCTCCACCGGCACGGAGGTGTGAGGTTCAGGCATAGATCGCGTCGGCGGAGGCTTGCCCGGCGCGGGCGCACCGCTCGCGTGACCACGTAGGTGTATCTGCGACCGGGGCGTCGCGTAGCGTGGCCCCAGTCCCACTCCGGTAAGGGCCTCAGCGGCGACTAGTCGGACAGCAGATGCTCGTACTCGCCCAGATCCACCGGGCATACCTCGCCGTACGATGCGTTAAACCGGCGTGTAACGTTACTGGCGGGACTCGGCTGCCGCCAAACTAAGTCGCTACATCGTCGACATAGCTGGATAGCGGTGTGGTGGGCAGGTAGGGAACACAATACAGCCTTGATGCTGCGCTGGAGTGACAAGGATGTACAGTGGGGACACCTGACACAGCACTAGACAGCGCGTGTGCTCCGTTCCAAGTGCGCATTTCAGTCCGCTCCGATCTCTGCCATAGAGCCCGATTCGCGACATCGTAAAATGCGCACCGCCGCTGGGGTGCTTCTCAAGCGAACTGCTCGTAGTACTCCTCGACGGCCTCGTAATCGACCGTCTCGTCGGGCAGCATGCCAAGGCGCTCGTAGCGACCACGCCGCGCCCGCATGTCGGCCAGCAGCACCGCCCGCGCGTGGACGGCGACCTCCTTTGCAAGCTCGATCGGAACCACCACGAGCCCGTCGTCGTCGCAGCCCACGATGTCGCCCGGCCGGACCTGCACCCCGCCG
>JAUJMR010000045.1 GCA_030446765.1 Chloroflexia bacterium | reverse complement strand
TCAGCGCCAGGAAGCCGTGACGTTCTGCCAGAACCAGTTGGCGTTGGCCGACAGCGTTGGTGCCCGGTGCTGCGTCAACATCGCAGGCTCGCGAGGCGGTGTGTGGGACGGTCCGCACCCGGACAACCTCACGCCTCAAACCTTCGACCTGATCGTCGAGACGACACGCGAGATCATCGACGCCGTCCGGCCCACGAGGACGTTTTTCGCGCTCGAGACCATGCCGTGGATCTACCCCGACTCGCCGGAGAGCTACCTGCGCCTGGTTCGAGCCATCGACCGTGAACAATTCGCCGTGCATCTTGATCCGGTCAACCTTGTCTGCAGCCCGCAACGTTATTTCGCAAATGGCGAACTGATCCGTGAGTGTTTCCGGATGCTTGGCCCGTACATCCAAAGCTGCCACGCCAAAGACATCACGCTCGCGACCAGGCTGACCGTTCACCTGGACGAGATACGACCAGGCCTCGGGGCGCTCGACTACGCGGTATTCCTCCGCGAGCTGAGTCGTCTCGATCCCGATACGCCGCTCATCCTGGAGCACCTGAGCGACGCCGAGGAGTACTCCGCCGCGGCAGGATATATCCGCGGAGTGGCGGCGAAGGAAGGCGTAACGTTTGTCGAGAGCCAGTCCGCTTCCGGCTGATGAGCGGTTTCAGGCACCAGAGATACCCGGAGGAACGACATGACGCAGCCTTCACTCGGCACCGATACCGTGGTCCAGGTCGGTATCGTCGTCCACGATATCGAAGCCAAAGCACGAGCCTGGTCCGACATCCTGGGCCTTCCCATGCCGGAGATCATCATCACCGACACCCCCGAAAAGGCGCAGACCGAATACCGGGGCCAAGCGACGACCGCTCGCGCCAAGCTGGCCTTTTTCCGCATGGGACAGGTGGATATCGAGTTGATCGAACCGGTCGGTGACCCATGTACGTGGAAGGATCATCTCGATCAGCACGGCGAAAGCCTGCACCACGTCGCATTCCGGATCAGGGGCATGAACGAGAAGGTTGCCAGCCTTGACGCACGCGGTATCCCGCTTGTCCAGCGTGGCGAATACACCGGTGGGCGGTATGCGTACGTCGACGGCAGCGCGCAGCTGGGCGTGATTCTGGAACTGCTGGAGAACGACTGACCCATCCAAACTCCCACTAATGGAGCCGTCCAATTCCTCTGTTTTCTGCGTGCAGCCGCGGCGCAAACAGCGCCGAACGACGAAGTTCCGGCGAGTTCGCCGGGACGGCTTTTTGGCAATGCACGCCTGTGGCTGATTCTGCAAAGGCACCTACTCGTTACTTCTCCTGATTCTCGTTTCTGCGACCGAACACAACGGGGAGCCCGGCCGAAGCGATGTGCCCGACGCCCGTTGGCCTGGGCGGGCGGAGCTGTGCCGGAGGCGCCCAGGCGCGTCAACCCGGACAAACCCGAAAAACGCGCAGGAAAGAGGACCGGTCATGTTACATACGTACAGAATCGTGCTCCATTCCGGGAGGCAACATGGCCGCAAGAGCGAGCGAGCATCCACCGCACCTCGATGACACACAGTCGGTTTCCGCCAGTCGCGATCTGCTACTGCGGTTCTGTACTCGCTACACGGGCGATCCAGTCGCAGCGGAGGATTTGGCGCAGCAGACACTTCTTGAAGCCCTGGAGCATCGCCATGAGCTGCGCAACCCCGAGTCCTACCGGTCCTGGCTGTTCGGCATAGCCAGGAACCAATGCCGGTTGTGGGCCCGGAGCCGCGGTCGTGAAGTCCTCGGGCTCTCTGATCCTGATGACTTCGATCCCGGGCTTGCCGGCGGATATCGATGGCAAGCGAGCGATATCGATCTCCAGCTGGATCTGGAACGGGACGACCTGGCGCGGCTGCTCGACCGGGCGATGGCACTGCTGCCGGCGGAGACGCGCGCGGCACTGGTGGAACGCTACATCAGGGAATCGCCTCAGGCAGAGATCGCGAAGCGGCTGGGCCTCACGGAAGGAGCGGTCGAGGCGCGGCTGCATAGGGGGAAACTGGCGCTGCGACGGCTCCTGACCACTGAGCTGAGCGACGAGGCGGTCTCGTACGGCCTCGTCCAACCGAAAGACGCAGGGTGGCAGACAACGCGCATCTGGTGCCCCGGGTGCGGCAAGCACAAGCTCGAGGGTTGGCTTCGCCCTCGAGAGGGGAAGCTGGACATGCGGTGCCCTGGATGTTCATCCCGCAGGGGGCATTTCATTCACTCCCGCCTCGGAAACGGGTTGCAAGACGTCCGGACGTACAGACCCGCTGTCACCCGTGTGCTCGGGGTCATCGACGTGATGTTTCGGGCACGCGCGAAGGACGGTGCGGCGCCCTGTCCCGCTTGTGGCGCCTGGCTGCCCATCGCAACAGGCATCCCGCCCTGGGTGCCATCGCCGTACGCGGATCCCCACAGCATTTATCTCTGGCATCCGGGGTGTGGCGGCGCCGACAGCGAGACGTGGCACTCGCTTACCTGGAGCCTACCCGTGGCACGCACCTTCTGGCGAGAGCACCCGAGGATGCGGTTCCTGCCCGAACGCGAGATCGAAGTGGCGGGTAGCCCGGCAGTTGTGACCGGGTTCGAGAGCGTGACCGGTGGAGCCAGGCTGGAGGTTGTGGCGCTACGGGACTGCCTACGGGTGCTTAGCGTCAACGGCTCGCCTTCACCCAGGAGTCACCACGCCGGGGATACGGTGGAGTGAAGCATCCCCGGTTCTCCGTCCCGCCCGCGGTTTCCGGGGTCCTCACCATCCTTCGCATCCTGCCCCGCGTGAGCCGCCCGTTGACGCTCCTGCTCTTCGCGAGCGTGCTTGCCGCGACGGCGGTCCCAATCGCCGCCACGGTGGTGACCGGCCTGCTCGTGGGATCCATCCCCTCAGCAGTCCGCGGGGGCTGGACTCCGCCGCCGGCCAATACACGCTGGCCTTGCTCGCCGGCGCATCTCTTCTCATCGTCGCCGAGCGTTTGCTGATGCCCTTCCAGGGAGCACTCGCCACCGCGTTCGGGCGTTGGGTCGACCGTCACCTTCAGGAGCGGACGATGGCCGCGGTCGGCGGACCGACAGGGGTCTCTCACCTGGAGGACCCCGCCGTCCTGGACCTGATCGAGACCGCGCGTGGGGTAGGAGTGCATGGCCTCCGTCCCGGAGACGCCGCAGCGGCGCTCGCGAGTCTCCTTCCCAGCTGGCTTGCCGCGCTCGGCTCCGCCGCGATTCTCACGGCATTCCACTGGTGGATCGGGCTCACCTGGCTGGTAATGTGGCCCGTTGTTCTCTACTACCTTCAGCGCGAGTACCTCCGGGTTGGGGAGGCCGGCTACGGCCAGACGGCAGCGCTGCGCCGTGCCGACTATTACCGTGACCTCGCCTTGAAGCCGACCGGGGCAAAGGAGGTCCGGGTTTGGGGTCTTCCCGGCTGGCTGGAGGGTCGGTTCGAGTCCACGTGGGAGTGGGCGATGAAACCGGTCTGGCGCGCGCGCCGGCCAGGTCGAGCGGTGCTTTGGCTTCCCACCATCGCGGTCACGGCGGCGAACATCGGCACCTTCGGCTTGCTTGCGTGGGCCACCGTGCGGGGCAACCTCTCACTCGGGGCGCTTGCGGTGTACGCGCAGGCAACCCTGGGTGCCAACCGGTTCCGGGCATTCGATGACGCGAACATGATCCTTTCCCAGGCTGCCGTCTCGGTGCCCAGGGTCCTCGAACTGGAACGGCAGCTGGAGCGAAGTGAAACCACGAAGATCAGCCACCGGTCCTCTCGCGATACCCACACGGGCATCCGATTCGAAGGAGTGGGTTTTCGCTATCCCGGCAGCGAGCGAAACGTGCTCTCCGCGCTGGACCTGGAGATTCCCGCCGGAAGATCGCTCGCTGTGGTCGGGGCTAATGGCGCGGGCAAGACAACGCTCGTGAAGCTCCTCTGCCGCCTCTACGAGCCCACCGCGGGCCGGATTCTCATGAACGGCGTGGACATGGCCAAGGTGGAACCCCTCGAAGTTCGGCAGAGGGTCGCCGTCATCTTTCAGGATTTCAACCGCTACCACCTCTCGGCGCGGGACAACATCGCGATGGGCGCACCGGTAGGCGCCGGCGATATGCAACGGCTACGTGAGGCAGCCCGCCGCGCCGGCGCGCTACCTCTAATAGAGTCGCTCCCTCAGGGCTGGGAAACCGTCCTGTCGCGGGAATACACGGGTGGAATCGAGCTTTCGGGCGGGCAGTGGCAACGGATCGCGCTCGCGAGAGCACTTTTCGCAGTCGAGGGCGGCGCGAACGTACTGGTGATGGACGAGCCGACCGCGAACCTCGATGTGCGGGCCGAGGCGGAACTGTACGACCGGTTTCTGGAGATCACGGAGGGGCTGACGACCATCCTCATCTCCCACCGCTTTTCGACCGTGCGCCGCGCTGACCACATCATCGTGCTCGAGCAGGGCAGGGTGGCCGAGACGGGAAGTCACGACGACCTCATGGCCGAGGATGGCCGGTATGCCCGGATGTTCAGGTTGCAGGCCGAGCGCTTCGCGCTGACGGCGCAGGACGGAGTGTAAGGTGGTCAGTTGGCTGCGGGACTACCGGGCGTTGATGGGGTTCAGCTTCAGGGCCGCCCCGGCGCAGGCCACGCTGTTCCTTGTCTCGGGCGCCGTCATGTCGCTGGTCTATCCCGCCGCGGCGTGGGGCTTCAAGGTCCTGGTGGACGCCGCCGTGGACCGGGACACGAACGGTGCGTTGATTGCCGTCATGGTGCTCTCTGCCTCGGCCGGGCTTGGGCTGATCAACGGGCTGTATTACGTGGACCTTCTGTTCACCGTTGCGGAGCGAGCGGGCGGTGCTGTAGACCGGCGGCTGATTCAGTTGATGGGCGGAATTCCGGGGATCGAGCACCATGAGCGTCCCGAGCATCTCGATCGACTTGATCTGCTGCGCGAGCAGCGCTCGATGCTCGGCTGGATGACGAATGCGACGGCCGGATTGCTAAGGGTGGCGGTCCAGTTGGTCGCCAGTGGGGTGCTGCTGGCGAGACTGCACCCCGCGTTGCTCCTGCTGCCGCTTTTCGGAACCGTCTCATTCCTGGCGGGGAGACGGGCGCAGGAGTTGCAGCGACAAGCGGAGGAGGCGACCGCCGAGGCGGAGCGGCTCCGGAGGCATCTGTTCGAGACGGCAACGGATGCGGCCGCAGGCAAGGAGGTCCGGGTGTTCGACCTCCTGGACATCCTATTGGACCGCCACCATTCCACCGCCGCCGCCGTCATCCGCGGGCGAAACCGTGCCGAATGGCAGAGTGCCGGGTTGCAGTCCGTTGGTGCGCTGGTCTCCGGGGCAGCGTATGCCGGAGCGATCGGGCTCGTGTTGCTGCTCGCCGTACGCGGAAGAGCCACGCCAGGCGATGTGGTGCTCGCGGTGGGCCTGGCGGCGGGGATGAATGCGATCGTCAGCACGGCCGTCGGTTACGGCACGCATTTCCTGCGGGTGCTGCACGTCGCAGGACGATATCTCTGGCTCGAGCGCTACGCCGCCATGACCCAGCAGACGTCCGATGAGACGGTGCCGGCACCTGACGGGCTGCACCGCGGCATTCGCCTGGAGGATGTCTCGTTCCGCTATTCGGGCATGGATGCGGACGTGCTTTCGGGCGTCACAGTCTGGCTGCCTGCAGGGTCGGTTGTCGCGCTCGTCGGGGAGAATGGGGCGGGCAAGTCGACGCTCGTGAAGCTTCTCTGCGGTCTGTACGAGCCGACGGCGGGGAGAATCCTTGTGGACGGCGTGGACCTGAGCCGCATTGACCGAAAGGGGTGGCGCGCGCGCATTTCCGCCGCCTTCCAGGACTTCGTGCGCTTCGAGCTCCTGGCCCGGGAGTCCGTCGGTGTGGGTGATCTGTCGAGGATGGACTCGGAACGGGACGTGGCAGCCGCACTGGGCCGGGCCAGGGCGGCGGACCTTCCGGCGCAGTTGCCGCGGGGCCTGGAGACGCAGCTCGGAAGGGACTGGGAGGGCGGCGTCGAGCTCTCGGGGGGCCAGTGGCAGAAACTGGCGCTGGAGCGAGCGATGATGCCGGAGCGCCCGTTGTTGCTGGTGCTCGATGAGCCGACGGCGAGCCTGGACGCCGAGACCGAGCATGATCTCTTTACGCAATACGCGGAAGCCGCACGGCGCGCGGCCCAGGAAGCCGGCACCGTTACTGTCCTGGTCTCCCACCGGTTTTCGACGGTGCGGATGGCCGATCAGATTGCGGTGCTCGACGGCGGACGGATCAAGGAACTGGGGAGCCACGAGGAACTCATGGCGCGCGGTGGGCTCTATGCGGAGCTGTACGAGTTGCAGGCCCGGGCATACCGGTGACCGTGCCGGTGACATGGCCAGGTCTCCCGCGAAGGGGTACGAGGACCATGATCGGTCCCGTGGTGTTCAGGACACGGAACATCCCAGTAAGGCTATCGTTTACCGCGGTCCCGAAGGCGTCCTGCGTGTGGTGGCGAATCCCTGCATCCAGGGGAGCAGGATCAATCAGCCGGGAGCCGTCGTCGACCTCGACGTTCTAACCCGGGCTGCTGGCTTCCGGTCCAGGAAGCGCCGCAGTGCCGAGAGTACGTCATCACGACCGGCCCGAAGACCGATGAAGACGACAAGGACATAGGCAAGAGTCACTACAGTGGCGAGCGAGAACATGGCGTGGAGCCACCGTCCCGCGAGGGAATCCCAGACAAACGCGAACAGGCTGTATGCAAGAAGCAGCCATTCGACCAGGATCGCCCAGGCTGGCGCTGCGGTGCGGCCCTCCACCTTGGGCGTCCGACCGAACGGAGTCTTCTTGCCAGTTACGGCTTGCTGGATCGACTTGGCCGCCCCGGCCAGATTGATCGGCATCAACATCACGTTGAATGCGTACACGCGCAGGATATCGCCCTTCCTGTACCCTGCCCGGACAAGGTCTCGCCAATACAGCAGAAAATAGGGGACCGCCGTAATTGGCAACCAGACACTATGCACGTCCTGATCGAGGGGGACCAGGACCAGGACCAGGAAGCCGATGCTTCCGGCCGCGATCGAGACCAGATAGTGGAACCTCATCAGGACTTCCGCGGGCTTGCGAGTGTGAAACTGGCCGGTGAAAGCGTAACGGATCAACTTGGGCACGATCAGGAGCCCGCCGTTGGCCCACCGGTGGCGCTGGACAAGAAGCGCACCGAAGTCGGGTGGCGTGGCGCTGTAGGCCAGTCGCTCGGAGTAGTTGTGCAGCCACCATCCACGCGCAACCAGGTCGATCGTTGACTCGGTATCCTCAATCACCGTTCGGTCCTGGATGAACCGCGGTGCATGGCTGTCATCGTTCGATTCGGTGCGGATATCGTCGAGTGCAGCCTTGCGGAGCAGCGCGTTTGCCCCAACCCAGAACGTTGCCCCAACCCAGCTAAACCCCTGGTGAACGATGTACTGCATGTCCGTAGTGGCCCCAGCGATTCGTTCCAGCACACCAGGCTGGTTTGGGATCGCCGTATACGGCGTCTGCACCACGGCGAGCCGCTCATTTTCTGGCCGCTCCATGACATCTACCATGCGCAACGCATAGTCGGGCATGAGCAGGCTGTCGGCGTCCAGGGTGAGAACGTAGGTCGCGTCGGGGATGACCCTTTCATCCCCGCGTCCATGCTGGGCGCGAATCTCAAGGTCGAGCTGATCCCCCCGCCGGACCTCTTCAACCTTTTTGCCGAGCAGGCCGATATAGCTGTTGAGGTTCATCGCCTTGTTAGGCTCGTGGCTGAGATTGTGATACCGCTTCCACTCGAAGCTGGTCACCTCCACACGGAACAGCGTCGAGAGACGGCGGTACTCCCTGTTCAGGTCCTCGGCGCCCAGTCCACCGGTCGGCAGACACCGCACCAGCCGCCTGGCGCTGTCCCGCAGGAGCGCCGCATGGTCACGGAACGTCACGGTGACGAACA
>JAUJMR010000010.1:103037-108373 GCA_030446765.1 Chloroflexia bacterium | reverse complement strand
ACTCCCTGCGGATGAGGCGGATCGCGTCGTAGACGTACGGCGTCGCCTCCTCCGCCTCGATCACGCGGAGGTTTGCGATATCCGCCTCCGTGCGTAGGGGATGATCGATGATCGGGCCGATGTCCGGCTCGATGCGAAACGGGACGCCCATCCCCTCCAGCGGAATCATGATGTCGGAGTAGAGCACCGCGGCATCGACGCCGAACCGCTCGACGGGCATGAGCGTAACCTGCGTCGAGAGATCCGGGTCGCGCTGCATCGTGAGGATGTCGTACTTCTTGCGCAGCTCGCGGTACTCGAGCAGGCAGCGCCCCGCCTGGCGCATGTACCAGACGGGCGTCGCATCGACTGGCTCGCGCCGAAGCGCGGCGAGGATGCGCTCCTCCCCGGTCATCGGTTGAGTGGTGGTCTGGGTTACGGTCATGGATCCTCCCGGTACCGCGCATACGCGAGCCGTTACAAGCGGTGAAACTCATTGGCTTCTCTGTTTCCATGGTAACCCACACCTTCCCTATCCGCTACCTCGTGCGTTGGATCGGATCAATCGCGCACGGTCACACGGCAATAGTGAGCAGCATCTCGGCACGTGTCATATCGACTCCGGCTGAACGGTGAGGTATCTGTCATTCCGAGCGTGCGAGGAATCCGTGGTACGGTCTGCGGATCCCTCACCGCGTTCGGGATGACACGCACCACGGTTCAAGCGGGTTGCGTCTGACATTTCCCTGCGGTCGACAATGGGGCGTGAGGACGGAGTCTGAGCGGAGCGGAATATCAATGGAGGGTGCAGGACCGGTCGCGACGGATCGATGCGGCGTACAGAAGCACGAGCGAACGCCTGATACGTCTTACCAAACGTTCGCACGCCGTACCCGGTCTTAGCCGTCAAGCTGGGCGGGGTCGAAGGCGACCTCCCTTTTCCCCCCGATCATCCGGTCGATTGCGTACAGCACGAGCCCCACGCCGAGCAGCACCGCCCCCAACGTCACCACCTTCGCACCCTCATCGGTGATGTCGTCGCGTACGACCTGGTATAGCACCAGGAGGCAACTGAGGATGCCCAGCACCGGCAGCACCGTCGGCGTCGTGAAGTGAGGGTGATTCACTGGATCCCGGCGCAGCAATAGAACCGACCCATTAACGATCACGAACACGATGAGCAGCAGCATCACCGTGGTGTCCGCGAGGTCGCTCACGGTGCTGGTCGTGACGAGAGCGAGCGCGAGCAGGGTCGTGAAGATGATGGCCACGTACGGCGTTCGTCGTGAGCTGTGCGTCCTGCTCAACACATCCGGAATGATGCCCTGCCGGGCCATGCCGTACACGACGCGGGAGGCCATGACCATGTTCAGCAGCGCGGTGTTCGTGATCGCGATCAGCGCGATCAGGGAGAAGATGCGTGGCGATATCCCGAGTGGCCCCTGGTCGACGACCTCCAGGAGCGGACCAGTCTCATTGCCCGCGAGCGTGTTCGTCGGCACGACCGCGGACGCGATGGTGCTCACGATGAGATAGATCACACCCGCCGCGAGCAGCCCGCCCAAGAGCGCCCTTGGAAAGACACGGTGCGGGTTCTGTGTCTCCTCCGCCATGTTTACTGCGTCCTCGAAGCCGATCAGCGCATAGAACGCGATCGCCGTTCCCGCGAGGATCGCGAGTGTGACATTCGTGTCTGCGGCGAACGTGAACGGCCTGCCCGTGTCGACCTGTCCGCTGCCAGCGAGGATCGCCGCGGCGCCGATGATCATGATAATGATAAGTCCGCCTAGCTCCACGAGCGTCAGCGCGATGTTCGTCTTGACGGACTCATTGACACCGATGAAGTTGATCACGGCAATTGCGAGGATGAACGCGGCGCCGATCAGCGCCGTCGTCAGGCCGTCGATCTCGACACCAAGCAACGATGCCATGTACCTGCTGCCAAAGGAGCGAGCGGCAACGCACGCGGACGTTATGCCCGAGGCCAGCACGGCGAACGCGACCAGGAAGGTGAAGAACGGCTTGCGGAATGCCCTGTTGGCGTACAGCGGCGCGCCACCGGCTCCGGGGTACTTCGTCACCAGCTCCGCGTAGGACGCCGCCGTAAATGCGGCTAGTACGAGCGCGACGAGGAACGCGGCCCAGATCGCGCCGCCCACCTCGCCGGCGACGGAGCCAACGCGGATGTAGATGCCCGCGCCGAGAATGTCTCCCAGCACGAAGAACAGGAGCATCCGGGGGCTGATTCCCCGGTGAAGTTGCTCCAGACGTCCTGAGGGTGGGCCTCCCGCGGTATGGGTGCCGGCTGTTGCCATATCATCTCACTTTACTGATCGTTGTTCAATCGCGCTGACGCGCGCATTCTACCGACTGAGGTGAAAGGATACAAGATGCTTGTCGACGAAACACCGCAGCATAGCGAAGCATACGGTATTACGGGGATCGCGATTCAGGCGGCGGCGTCGTGAAAAAGGCCTCTACTAATTAATAGGAGTTGAGATGGTTCGGTTGGGCGCAACCGCGGACTGATTTTGGAAACTGGTCCGGTTGCTAGGGACTTGAACCGGCTGGCTCTGTGGCACGACAACTACGGCGCCCTCATCAGCGCTCCCCGCGGCCCTCGGGTGTACTGCTGGACCAGATCGTCGACGCCGCGGCGCCGAGGTCCGCACCGGCGTGTGCCTCCATGCGTATGACCCACTTCACCCACTGGAACCCGCGACGCTCGGGGGCGACGAGCCGCACGGGCGCGCCGTGGCCGTGCGAGAGCGGCTCGCCCCCAACATGGGTAGCGAGCAGGAAACCCCGAGCCTCTGCCAGCGGGAAGCTCCAGCGATAGCCGGTATGGGAGATGACGCGCACATGGGTGGCCAGTGGGGATACTCCCGCACCGTCGAGCAACCGCCCCACCCGGATGCCACGCCACTCCTGCGTGGAGTAGAAGCCGCCGGTGCAGTCCAACAGGGCGACGAGCGTGTCCCCGGCGTCCACGTCGGGCAGCGCGAGCATGCCTGGCCGGTTCACGAGGCCCGCTATCGCGAGTCGATACGGGTCCGTCGCCAGCGGTCGCGGCGCATCCGCGACCCACGAGGTTGAGGGGAAGCGGTTGCCGTCGAAAGATCCGGCCTCGTACGAGCCCGTCCAGCGGCGCCGCGCTCCGTCCCAGCCGAGCGCGGCGGTCGCCGGGCGTTGCGCCCGCCAGGCCAGCGCCGCGACTACCGAGATGCCCGCCCAGTGCAGGAACTGCCGACGGTTCGCGAGATCCGATTGACGGGGGCGTTTCGCGCGCAGATACGCGTGGTGGTAGACGACGAGCGAGAGCAGCAACCCCAGCGTGATGTGCCAGTTCAGCAGGTTCCATCCTGCGATGAAGAGGTCTACGCCGCTGGACCACACCCACCCGGTGCCCAGGGTCGCAAAGACCAGCAGGGAAGCAAGCAGGCCGGCGGTGGTGCGGGTATCCCAGCGCTGCGGCGAAGCGACGCGCCGCCAGACCCGCCGCAGCTTCCAGCCGGTGACCAGGCCGAGCGCCGCGCCCCCCACGCCGTGCAGCACGAAGACCCACTCGTCCCCGGTGCGCCCGCTCACGAGGCTCAGGAGCCCCGTTGCGAAGCCGAGGCCGACGAGGAGCGCGAGGGTCCAGTCTGTCGCCCGTGCAGTCATGTCCTATTGTAGCCCGGCCCGATGCATCGTAGTGTCAGGGATACGCCGGACAAGCAGAGAGCCACTCTACCCGGCTCATGGTTGTCGCACCCCGGAGAAGAAACGACGGGACAAGCGATGCCGCCGGATGCTGTGATACCTTGCCAACCGGCAGCTCTGGAAGATCATTGTGCAAGGTCCGCTGGTACGGTGACGTTCGTAACGATGCACGCTACTGCCGTCACAGCGTTCGAAATGGGACCGTTCGGCATGTAGACCACCGAAGAAGCCAGTCGGTAAAATAGTCGATGCCGTGGGAGAAGGCTGCGACCGACGTGGCTGAACGGCATGGGCGACTCCGTCCGTGCCGCTGGACCATCGGGGGTGTGGATGGGTTTACTGGATAAGCTGAGGCGCGAGCTGGCAGCAGAGCTCGGGGACAATGTGGACATCCACGCGTTGCTGCGCTATGCGGGCATCGGTGACCCAAAGCCCACGCAAGTCAGCCAGCACCCAACCGTGAAGCGACCCATCGATGCCGATAGCTTCTGGATCCCTCCGGGCCGCCGGGTCACGATCGGCGGATACGTCATCAATGGCGGTATGCTCTACATCGGGACCGGCCTGCTTGCGGTCAACACTTATGTGGGCACGGAGCCGGCGCTCATCGACCCCACGTTGCCGCTGAGCCGGAAACCTTCGAACGGCTGGCTGCGCTACTACTACGCGCCCGCGTATAAGGACCTCCCCCCGCCTGAGCGGGCGGCGTACCTGCGCTGGCTGGCGGGTGACCGGCGCGACCCCAACGCACCCGTGGAACACGTCCTCCTCTTCTTCTACGGCCTGGAACGCCGGCTCATGGCCGATGCCCGCCGGTCGCCGAGGGCGTGGGACGACGCCCCCGCGATCGTCGCGGCCGTAGAAGACCTGCTCGATCGGTACGGCGGGCACTACTCCTTCGCGTACCACGCGCGAGCCTTCCTTGAAGCGGTGCGCCTTCTCGACGGTGGCTCGGGCCGCGCGTACGACGATGCGCCGCCCGAAACCACACGCGGCTGGGAGCTGCCGTACCAAATCAAGCTGGCGATGGGGCAGCTTTCCGCGGATCGACGGCCCATCCCCGCGGAGTGGGCGCTCGCCTGGCTTCGGGCGCACCCCGATACCCGCCTGCCGACCCCCGCGACTCGCTGCCCCGAGGAGTTCAAGCGCCTCTTCATCCTTAGATACCAGGAGCAGTACGGCGAGGGGATGGTGCTAAAGCCGAACAAGCGGCGCCTGCACCTGCAGTACCGGTCCGCATCGAAGACCTTCGCAGGGGGCGTGAAGCTGCCGGTGGGCAATGTGCCGGATATCAGCGGACTTCGCATGCCGGTGCAGAAGCTGACTGAGATCGCGGCCGAGTGTTCCGAAGCGCTGAGGCCGTACAGCCGCTGGGTGCTCCGCCGCCCGGACGACACGGACAGCCTCGCCGCCGCGATGCTCCTGCCCCCTGAGCTGGCGGGCACGAATCGCAACGTCGACGAGCTGCGCGCCTGGATCGAGGGGCGGCTTGCGCATGAGCAGACGACCATGATCGCGGGTGCGGACCTTATTGCCCGGTGGCCGGCGAGCACTCCCGAGAAGCTCTCGAAAGGCGAGTTCGTCCTGTACGCGCAGCTCCTCGACCGGCTCGGCTATGGCGTGGAGCCGGACGTCCGTTTCGGTGGCCCGACGCT
>JAUJMR010000010.1:55654-102937 GCA_030446765.1 Chloroflexia bacterium | reverse complement strand
TCGACCGGCTCGGCTATGGCGTGGAGCCGGACGTCCGTTTCGGTGGCCCGACGCTGAGCACGGGACCGGCGGCGATATTCCGGCTGCCCCCCGGCCCGGAAACACAGGCGAGCCCCGCATACATGCGTGCTACCCTGCTACTACTCCTCGCGAACACCGTATGTTTCGCGGATGGGCCACCCGGCGAGGCGGAGCGTCGGTATCTCGGCGCGTACGCCGAAGTGGCGCCGGGCCTGACCGAGGCGGAGAAGCACAGACTGCGGGCGCATCTGAGATGGCGGTTCACCACGGACGCGCGCCTTACCGGGCTCAAACCTCGACTGGACAGCCTGCGCGCGCAGGATCGGCCAGCGATCGGCCGGTTCCTCGTCAGCGTCGCTGCGGCGGATGGCCCCGTCTCCCCCGCGGAGGTCAAGGTGCTGGAAAAGGTGTACCGGCTCCTGGGTCTCGCGCCCGGCGATGTCTACGGGGAGATCCACGCCCATAGCGTCTCGTGGGCCGCGCGCGAGCCGGTCAGCGTTCGGGCAGCCGGGCCGGCCCACGGCGGCTTCGCGATACCAGCGCCACCACCACGCCAGGTCGAGCTCGACGGCGCTCGCGTGGAGCGCAAGCTGGCCGACTCGGCGGCGGTCTCCGCGCTGCTCGGATCGATCTTCCAGGACGAGGAGCCGACGTCGAGCACAGAGATAGCGGACCCACCGCCGGCGGAGGAGCCGCTCGTCGCGGGACTCGACGCCGCGCACTCCGCGCTGCTGCGCGCGCTTGCGGCCCGGCCATCATGGGGCCGCGTGGAGCTGGAGGCACTCGCCGCGGACCAGGGGTTGCTGCCGGACGGCGCGCTCGATACGATCAACGAGGCGGCGCTCGAAGCGAGCGGTGAACCGGTCTGCGAGGGCGAGGACCCGATAGAGATGAATGAAGAAGCACTCAAGGAGCTGCTCGCGTGACACAGACCACCCCCGATCGCATCCGCCCCCGCGACCGCGACGCGATCGTGCAATCGCTGCGCGCCGGAGTCGTGCCCCGCGCCGGCCAGCAACACATCCAGGTTGGCCGGGTCGACGAGGTGCGGTCGCTCGTTCGCGATATCGAGCGCATTGCCGACGGTGGCTCCACCGTGCGCTTCGTGATTGGGGAGTACGGATCGGGGAAGACGTTCTTCCTGCACCTCGTGCGGTCCATCGCGCTGGAGAAGCGGCTCGTGACCATGCACGCGGACCTGAGCCCCGACCGGCGGCTACACGCGACCGGCGGACAGGCACGCGGCCTGTACGCCGAGCTTGCGCACAACATGGCGACGCGCGCGAAGCCGGACGGCGGGGCGCTGCCCAGTGTCGTGGAACGCTTCGTCACCCAGGCGCTCGCCGACGCACGCGAGCGAAATATCTCCCCGGAGACGGTGATCCACGAGCGGCTGCAGGACCTCTCGGAGATGGTCGGCGGTTACGACTTCGCGCAGGTGATCGCCGCGTACTGGCGGGGGCACGATACGGCGGATGAGGTACTCAAGAGTGACGCGGTCCGCTGGCTACGGGGCGAGTTCGCGACCCGCACCGACGCCCGCAACGCGCTCGGCGTGCGAACGTTCGTGGACGACGCGCGCGTCTACGACCACCTGAAGTTGCTCGCTCGCTTCGTGACGCTCGCGGGGTATGCAGGGCTGCTGGTGTGCCTCGATGAGCTCGTCAACCTGTACAAACTCTCGAACACGCAGGCGCGAAACGCGAACTACGAGCAGGTGCTGCGCATACTCAACGACAGCCTGCAGGGCTCCGTCGCGGGGCTCGGCTTCCTGCTCGGCGGCACGCCGGAGTTCCTGCTCGACACCCGCCGTGGGCTGTACAGCTACCCTGCCCTCCAGTCGCGCCTCGCGGAAAACACGTTCGCCACCCAGGGTCTCGTGGATTACTCCGGCCCGGTGCTGCAACTCGCGAACCTCAGCCAGGAGGATTTCTACGTGCTGCTGACCAAGCTGCGCCACGTGTACGCCTCCGGCGACCCCGCGTCGTATCTCGTCCCCGACGAGGGGCTCGTGGCGTTCATGCAGCACTGCATGACCCGGGTCGGTGAGGCGTACTTCCGCACACCGCGTACGACGATCACGCAGTTCGTGAACCTGCTCGCCGTGCTTGAGCAGAACCCGGAAGCGTCGTGGCGGGCGCTCGTCGGCCAGGTTGAGATCGCCCCCGAGGGCAACCCCGATCTCGCGCCGATCGCCGATAACGGGATCACCCCACCGGCAGCGCTGCACCGCATGCCCGAGAACGATGGCGACCTCTCCTCCTTCCGGCTCTAACCGCTCAACCGCCTTCGAGCGGCTGCATCCGAGCGTGCAGCGCTGGGTGTGGGAGCAGAACTGGCGCGAGCTGCGCGATGCGCAGGAGGCGGCGGTCGAGCCAATCCTCGCGGGCGACACGGACGTGATCATCGCCGCCGCGACCGCCTCGGGCAAGACGGAGGCAGCGTTTCTGCCCATCTGCTCCAGGCTCCTGGACGCAGGAAAGGAGGGCGCGGGCGTACAGGTGCTTTACATCAGTCCGCTCAAGGCGCTCATCAACGACCAGTACAGCCGGTTGGATGCGCTGTGCGAGCGTATGGAGCTGCCGGTGCACCGCTGGCACGGCGATGTTCCCGGCTCGCGCAAGGGGAAGGTGCTGCGCCAGCCGGGCGGCGTGCTGCTCATCACCCCCGAGTCGCTCGAAGCGCTCTTCGTCACGCACGGCTCGCGCATCGGTGCCCTCTTCAGCCGCCTCTCCTACGTCGTGGTGGATGAGCTACACTCATTTATCGGCGTGGAGCGTGGGGCGCAGCTGCAGTCGCTACTGCACCGGCTGGAGCTTGCCCTGCGCCGAAGAACGCCGCGCATCGGGCTGTCCGCGACGCTCGGCGACATGTCCGCAGCCGCCGAGTTCCTCCGGCCCGAGCGCGCCGACGAGGTCCGGCTCATCACCTCCTCGGACGACGGGCAGGAACTGAAGCTGCTGCTTCGTGGGTACGTGAGCGCCCCACCCCGGCTGACCGACCGAGCCGCCGCTGCACTGGAGAAGGCAGGGAAGCGGGTCGAGATGGAGGACGTCGTCGAGGAGGAGAAGCTCACGATCAGCGAGCATCTGTACGACGCGCTGCACGGCACGGACAACCTGATCTTCGCGAACTCCCGGAAGCAGGTAGAGACGTACGCCGACCTGCTCTCGCGGATGTGTGCACGGCGGCGCGTGCCGAACGAGTTCTGGCCACACCACGGCAGCCTCTCCAAAGAGCTGCGCGAGCACGTCGAGATGCGCCTCAAGGACCGGAGCCTCCCTATCAACGCCGTCTGCACCTCCACGCTGGAGATGGGTATAGACATTGGCTCCGTGGCAAGCATTGCCCAGGTCGGCGCGCCGATCTCCGTCTCCAGCCTGCGCCAGCGCCTCGGCCGCTCCGGCCGCAGGGGCGAAGCCGCTGTGCTGCGGATGTACATCGCCGAGGAGGAGGTGACCCCGCAGACCCCACCCTCGGACGCGCTGCGGGCGGAGCTCGTGCAGGGGATCGCGATGGTCCGCCTGCTGCTCGGGCGCTGGTATGAGCCGCCGGTGGCGGGGGACATGCACCTCTCCACGCTCGTGCAGCAAGTCCTCTCCCTCATCGCGCAGCACGGCGGCGTGGCGGCCGGCGAGGCGTATGGCGCGCTCTGCGGCCCCGGCGCGTTCGGCGGCGTGGATCGCGCGGGGTTCGCTTCCTTGCTACGCGCGATGGGCGCGGCCGATCTGCTGATGCAGGCGCCGGACGGCACGCTGCTGCTCGGGACCATGGGCGAACGCGTGGTGAACCATTACAGCTTCTACGCCGCCTTCGCGACGCCGGAGGAGTACCGGCTGACGAGCGAGGGGCGCAACCTCGGCACCCTCCCGATCGAGTACCCACTGATCGAGGGGGCGTATCTGATCTTCGCCGGCAGGCGCTGGCGGATCCTGTCGGTGGACGAGACGCAGCGGGTGGTAGACCTCGCGCGCGCCGCGGGTGGGCGGGCCCCGCGCTTCGGCGGCACCCAGGCGCCCGTGCACGACCGGGTCCGACGGGAGATGCTCGCCGTGTACCGCGACGACACCGTCCCTGCGTACCTCGATGCGACCGCGCGGACACTGCTGGGGGAGGCGCGGGACAACTTCGCGCGCTTCAACGTGGAGGAGCGGCCGGTGCTCTCGTGGGGCGCGGACAGTATGCTCTTCCTGTGGGTAGGCGACACGGTCATGAACACCGTCGCCGTCGCACTCGCTGCACGCGGCGTAGAGGTCGGCATGGATGGGCTTGCCCTATCCATCCACGGCCATTCCGTGCCGCAAGTCTGCCGGCACCTGGAGATGCTGGTGCGCGGTGGTGTCCCAGATGGTGCGAAGCTCGCGGCGACGGTGGCGAACAAGATGACGGAGAAGTACGACTGGGTGCTCAAGGGGAGGCTGCTCGACGCCGCCTACGCCGCCCGCAGCCTTGATCCGCAGAACGCCTGGTGGGCGCTGCGCCGCGTGCTGGAGCGCATGGAGGCGGTAGGGTAGCAGGCAGAGTACGGAGCGAGAAGTCGGGGCACCGTTCCCCACCTGGTTCGGCTACGATTCCCCAAACGGAGTTGTCGATGATCGAGTTGCGCGTGATGACTGATAACGAGTTCGAGGAGTTCCTTCGGGAGGGGAAGGAGGGCTACGCCCAGCAGCGGTCGAGGAACTTCGACACCACCCTGGAGTACGAGCGTGCACAGGCCGAACGGCAGTATGCCGAGTTGCTGCCAGACGGCAAACACACCAAGAACAACCACTTCTGGACCATCGTCCGTACAGGGGCATCGATCGGTTTCCTCTGAGTCAGGGTCGACGAGGCTGCGCATCACGCCTTCCTCTTTGAGATCGCGATCTATCCAGAGCACCAGCGGCAGGGTTACGGTAGCCGTGCGCTTGAACTGCTAGAGGAGGAGCTCAGGCGCATGGGCGTTTCCGCATCGGCCTCAACGTGTTCGCCGACAACAACCACGTCGCGATTGGCCTGTACCAGAAACACGGCTACACTACGACGAACTACAACATGCAAAAGCGCATCTGATACGCAATCCGCTGACCGTGGTGCGTGTCATCCCGAACGCCGTGAGGGATCCGTACTCCCGCACCACGGATTCCTCGCACGCTCGGAATGGCAGTTGCCCTACCGTTCAGCCGGAGTCGGTATGACCTCTGGCGTTGGACGGGCGGGGCACGGAGACCATCCCCGACCTTACCGCCTCTTCTGCAGAACGCTACCCGGATATACGGGCACCGCGATCAGTGCGTGCTCCTCCGCCTCGGCGTACCTTCGGCTCTCCCATCCCGAGGACCAGCCATGGACGCCTCCCGCTCCTCGCGCCGACGCTCTTCCCTATGCAGCTCCCGCTCGAGGAAGTAATTCAGCAGTGTCCGAATGGTCGCGATGGCGGCGAGCTTGCCGATCGCCTCCCACGAAGGCGCGATGGCGGTGGCGAGGATATCCGCAGCGAGCAGGAACTCCAGCGCGAGACCCATAGACCGCCCGAGACCCAGCCGGATACTCTCGATCGAGGCGTCGCGGTCTCTGCCGGGCAGGTTTTGCACCAGCCATGCGATCGTCGCCCGCACGACGGCCGTCGCGATCACGAGCGCTCCGATCGCCTCGGCCACGCGGGTCAACACAAATGTGGCGAACCGCAGCCCCTCTTCTACAGAGCCGCCTTCTTGCAATGGCAACCGAGCCGAGCCAAATCAGCAGGACCAATAGACCTCCTCCAGATCAGCCCGTTCGGCTCGGATACGTCCTGCATCGCGACTGCACGCCCCGTGCCAGTTCGCACCGCCCGAGCCCCCAGCCAGACGCCGACGATGTGCATCGGCTCGGCGTGCAGGTTCGGTGGGACCTACTGTTCGTCCTCCTCACGCTGCGCGCGTCCTACCGGCTGTCTTGGGTCAGCTAGAGACAGGTCGTCTGCCCGCAGTGCCCACCGAGCGTCAGACCCTGGCTAGAGGTCGCGACGAATCCCGTTACGTGTCGCGGCTGGCGCGCCGTACCCCCAGGTCCAGCTCTCCGGGCCTATAGGGTGCCGCGGAGAGCTGTCTCGTTCGGCGGTGGGGTGCTGTCCCCGCCTATGACGTCACGCTCGCATGGGCATGCCCTGCGGTCGGCAGCAGGCTCTCCGGGCGTCGTCACGATGATGGTATGCCCGCATCGTCCACTCCGGCTCTGCGAAGCCACTGGACTTCGCACGGCGCATGAGTGCATCCGCCTGCTCGATTGCATCCTTCGCACTGGGGCAGATGCATACGAGTTTGAATCGATGCACCGGTGTCTGCCGGAAGTACGTAGCGTACACAAGCGGTCGATCCGACTCGGTCCAAGGCTGCGCCTCGAATTGTCGCTCCCAGAGAATCTCCTCGACAAACGGGGCTAGCGCCTCCGTCCGCTTGCTGGCGGCAGGGCTCTGCTTGAAGCGCTCGATCGTTTCCCGCGAGTCAAAGAAGCCGAGCCCCCACATCTCATCGGGATCGTCGGTAGGGTGCAGCGCGTACAAGTTCGGCCCTTCGGGAGAGGAGAGAGAGGCGGGAGAGGCGGGCAGGCCGATGCACGGGTCCTGCCAAACCTTGAGAAAGTCCCCCATCATGCCCTTCCTGATTTTGCGTGCGGTGATCCATACGTACATGATGCTCCCTCCTTGCCAGGTTCCGGCGATGTGGCGTTTCCACCACGCATCTGTGTGTATCATACTCCTTTATGTCTATGAGTCAAGAGCTAACAGAGCCGATTGTGGGCGAAATGTCCTGGCACGCTCGTCGATGAAGATATCGCAGGGGAATAGAGATCCCGCCTCTGCATGCGTGCGCGTCAAGTAGCCTACACCGCACCGCATCATCGACAGAGTATCCGCCGCCCAACTCGCCTCTCGCGACTCCTGACGGGTCACGAATGCAGCGCACGGTGAAAATGATAGCGAGCCCGACTGGTCCTCGTATCCGGACCGGCATTGCTCCGGTGCTCCGGGCGAGAGCGCTGGTGTCGTTCTCGAGCCGGCCGCATCCCATCGACTACTCCGCGCGGCGCGCCACGCATCCGTCGAGCCCGTGCCCCCGAAACGCTTGTGGACCAGACAGAACGGACCTACAACTCCGCAGCGCTCGCCTGGACCGCCGCCGGCTCCACCACAGCATCCCCTCGACCTCGCGCGCGCAGGTACAGCAGCGCGGCGGGCGCTAGCACCAGCCCCGCGGCCACCATCGCGGTTCGGGTGCCTGCGGCAGTGGCCAGGGCGCCAAATGCCGGTCCACCGGCGATCTGCCCCACGGCGTCCACCTGCCCCGACATCGAGATCACTGTCGCCTGTACGCGCGGCTCCAGGCTCTGGTTCAGCCACGCCGCGAAGAGCGGGTGATTCGTGCGGCGCAGCAGGTATGCGAACCAGTACGCGGCGAGGGCCACCTCGAAGTTGCCCGCCAGACCGAACGCCACCATGCTGAGCATCAATCCCACGTCAATCAGCAGCAGCACCCGCACCGCGCTGAGCTGGGTCGCCGTGTCCAGTCGCCGTCGCACCACCTCGGCAGTTATAAAGCTCAGCACCAGCCCGCCCGCGCCGATCACCCCGAACCATAGGATCGGCCCGAAGCGAGATCCCCCAGGGAACGAGAAGTTATTCAGGAAATGAACCTCCCACAGCCGGTCGTACGTCTCGCTCGACATGCCCAGGAAGAACACGATGCCCATGATGATTGGCAGCACGGTACTGTGCCGAATAAGCCGGAGGCCGTCTCGCAGGGTCTCGCCCGCCACGTGCCATGAGCGGCGTCCGGCGCGCGGTGCGGGAGAAAACCCTGTCTCCGGCATCGCGAAGGAGAGGAACACGCCCAGCCCGACAAAGAACGCGCCCGCGGTCACGCTCACGAGGTTGAGGCGCACGCTGGCCAGAGCCACACCTAGTCCTATCCCCGCGAGCGCGCCCACGTATCCCGCCTGCGCACCACGCAGGTAGACGTGGCCGAGATCCGCCTTGTTGGGCAGCTCGTCCGCGATCCACGCCTCGAGCGCGCCGCGATTGAAGGTGAGGCCGATCCCCCACAGGGCCTGCGCGACGAGTATCGGCCAGTATGAGGGAACGAGCCCCTCCAGGAGCAGCGCGGCGCCCACGACGAACGCGCCGATAATCACTGAGAGCCGGCGGCTGTACACGTCCGCGACTACGCCCGTTGGCACCTCGCAGAGCACGACCGCGATCATGAAGACCGTACCCGCGAAGACGAGTTGGAAGGGGTTCATCCCCACCTCGCGCACGAAGTACAGCGCCATCGCGATGTCGCGGGCGGCCATCAGCATCGCCGTGACGCCCGCGAGTATCAAGTAAACCGTATAGGCGTTCAGCCGCCGCACCTGACCTTGCCTTTCTCGTTGCCTGTCAGCCGCGAACTGGCAGGAACATCACCGGACAACTATCGCACACGCGCCATCGACACTGCCACCCATCACGGAGTGGGCGCGCGGGACCCTGCGAATGAGCGGTGCACGGGCCGTCGGACTCTCCCGCGCGGTGGCGACAGTGGTTGATGCGGCGGGGCAGGCAAACACTCCCCGCACGACGCTCAGCACACCGGCAGAGTCGCGCGGCCCCTCATTGCAGCGACGTTCGTCCCGGAACGGCCGTGGACGCATACGCTCGTCACACGTGCGGTTGCCGTTCGGGCGAATGAGTCGGCGTTCTTGTCCAGGATGGACCTGTGCTACCTGAAAACCAAGCCCGCGAGCGGTTAGGAGCCAGCGACCTTCTTCAGCGCGGCTTCCAGGTCCGCTTCCTCGGTGTATCCGCGGAACCGAGCGACCTCCTTGCCGTTCGACCCGACCACCACGAACGTCGGGTGGCCTGTCACGGCATACCGCTCCGCGAGAGGGGCGTTCGCGCTGTTATAGAAGTCCACGCCCGCGAAGGCGACTCGGTCCCCATATCTCTTGTCCAGCCCGTCAACGACGGGACGCATCTGCGCGCAGACTGGTCAGCCAAGGGCATCAAACGCGAGGAGTGTCGGCGTACCCGCTTGTGTTGCGCGATCCTGCCCGCTGAACGCCTGGCCCTCGACGGGGACGATCTGCTCCGCGGCAGGGTCCGACGCGGGGTTCGTGGCTTGCTGCCCTCCGGTGGCCCCGGGCGCCGTGTCCCGCCCACCGCACGCCGCGATCAGCGGCAAGAGCAGCACTAGCAGGCCGAGCAGCAGCCAGGGCCCCGTGATTCCGTGACGGTACCGCATATTGCTTCCTTTCACTGCCGAAGCTTTCCATCTTGTGGAGTATACACGCGCAAGCGGATAGCACGCCTTGACCCGCATACCTGCGCGTAGTATGCTCGCCTCAGTCAACCCTTAGCCTGCGATGCTTCGCAGTGACAGGGAAAGGAGGTGCGGCGAGTATGAATAGAGCGTCGTCACGTCCCCGTAGGGCTGCGGAGTAGAGACCCACTAGCAAAAAGGTCTCAAGGTTCGAAGGCCGCCCCAGTGGGGTGGCCTTTTCTCTTGTCTCAAACCGTGGACGTGACGGATACCGGCGTCGTCCCATGCGCTCGGCGCGTGCGGACACGGAGGGAGACAGAGCCGATGACCAGCGAGAGCAGAGACACAGAGACGATGCACGTGGATGGATGGTCCAGCGTGTGGTTCACGGTCTTGTACGAGTATCCATTCTGGGTAGGGGTGCTGGAGGTGGAGGCAGACGGAGAGCTGTGCGCGGTGCAGCACGTCTTCGGCGTGGAGCCCACAAGTGCCGAGGTTGCGGAGTTAGGGCGGCGCGAGTTCGTTCAACTGATGGACCAGGCGGCCGGCACACCAATAACCGCCGATGCCACCCAAGGGGGCTCGCGTCGTGCGTCGAGTCCCAGGCGCGCGGCGCGGCAGGCGGCGCAGACAACAGCGGTGACGGGTATCACCACCGTGGCGCAGGACGCACTTCGTGCCCAGCGCGAGGAGCCTCGCAAGAAGCGGCAGGCGGGACGCGAGGCGGCAGCCCAGCACAAGCGCGACGCGGAGAAGCGCAAGCTACGCGAGAAGCATAGAGGGCACTGATCGGGCGGTTTGGACTGAGCGCGATGCGTTGCCGCTGCTGTATCGTGCGTCCCGGCATGCTGTGGCGCTGTGTTATGAGACGATTGAGCCGGTGGCGTATCCTACGACGTCCGCCTGAACAGTGTCGCTTTTGTCATCCCGAGCGCAGTGAGGGATCCGTAGCCTGGACCACGGATTCCTCGCAGGCTCGGAATGACAGTTGCCCTACTATTCAGCAGGAGTCCGTATCACGCATCGAACATGATTACGGAGCGCAGAGTCTCGCCGCGCTCCATCGCCTCAAACGCCTGCTCCGTATCCTCGATCCCAATCTTCCTTGTGACGACCTCATCGAGCTTGAGCCGGCCCTGGCGATACCACTCCGCGAGCATCGGGAAGTCGCGCGAGGGCAGGCAGTCGCCGTACCACGAAACGCGGAACGCGCCACCGAGACCGAAGAAGTCCGCGATCGGGAGCTCGAGCGTCGCGCCACTGCCGGGCACACCGATCAGCACGCACGTCCCCGCGAGGTCGCGGCAGAACAGCGCCTGCCGGAGGGTCTCCGGTCTGCCGACGGCCTCAAAGGAGTAGTCCACGCCGTTGCCACCGGTGATCTCCTTGATGCGGGCGACCGGGTCCTCCTCGCGGGCGTTGACAGTATGCGTCGCACCGAAGTCCTTGGCCCACTCCAGCTTGCGCGGGTCCAGGTCCACAGCGATGATCGTCGTCGCCCCCGCGAGAACCGCGCCCTGGATCACGCTGTCGCCCACGCCGCCGCAGCCGAACACCGCGGCGCTCGTGCCGGGCCGCACGCCCGCGCTATACAGCGCCGCCCCCACGCCGGTCATCACCCCGCAGCCGATCAGCGACATCTGCGCGGGGGGGAGGTCGGCCGCGACGGGGATCGCCTGCTTCGCGTGCACGAGGGTGTGCGTGCAGAAGGTGCCGATGCCGAGCACGGGGGTCAGGGTCTCGCCGTCCGTGGTGCGCATGCGCTTCTCGGCGTTGAGCGAGGCTGAGCAGAGGTTGGGCAGCCCCCGGAGGCAGAAGCGGCACTCGCCACACGGCGCCCGCCACGCGAGGATGACGTACTCGCCAACGCGAGACTCGTCCACGCCCTGCCCGACGGCCTCGATGATCCCTGCGCCCTCGTGGCCGAGCAGGTGGGGGAAGTCGCCCGTGCCGTAGTCACCGCGCTTCATCCCCAGATCGGTATGACACACACCGGACGCGAGGATGCGCACGAGCACCTCGTTTTGCCCCGGATCATCGATGGTAAACTCTTCGAGCTGTCCCGGCGCACCCGGTGTGCGCGCAATTACCCCTTGTGCGGTCGTTGCCATCCTTACCCGTCCCTTCGTCTACACGTGTCTGTTGGCAGCGTGCATCTTGACCGGCGTGGCGGGCAATGTCAAGGCCCTGCACACTGACCGATTGTGACGTTGTTGAGCACATGGCACTGGCTCTCAAGCACCATCGGTCACCGCACATCGCCGGAACGCTGGGGCCGTCCGTGAAGGAGGATAAGTGATTCATACGGAATCCGGCTGAGAGGAATCCGTGGTACGGGCTACGGATCCTTCACCGCGTTCGGGATGACATGCATCATGATTCAGCCGGATCGCGTTTCAGGTCCCAGACGGCCCCTTGTAGAAGGTGACGCGAGTCGGTGTCAGAAGAGCACTTCCGCAAGCAGCAACTTTACGCCTGCAACCCGCTTCATGAAAGGCGGCAGGAACACCGGGTGTCCGTGGGAGTCGTTGGCGTATTGACAAAGAGTATGTAGGCACATACTATATCAACTGATTTTGATGCAGTTTCCACGCAACTGATGGTGATGGGAGGAAGTCTGTGACGGCGTATGCGACGTCTTCTACAGGGGACGTGCGAGGATTCTACCGGCTGCTCGCCGATGACACGCGCAGGACGATCGTGCGGATGCTTGCCTTCTCCGACATGCGGGCGGGCGAGCTCACCGAGCGGTTGCGTGCACCTCAGAACGCGGTGTCGTACCACCTCAGGCAGTTGCGGGAGCTCGGGCTCCTGCGGGATCGCAGGGGAGGCTACGACGCGCGCGACGTGTACTACAGCGTGGACCTCGACCGGCTCCGAACGCTCTACCTGGCCGCTGGCGACTCCCTGCACCCGGGACTCTCCGTGCAGGCGCAGCGTGGGGCCGTGGGCGATGAGATCGCCCAGCCTTTGCGGATACTCTTCCTGTGCACGCACAACTCGGCCCGTTCCCAGCTCGCGGAGGCCATAGCCCGCAAGCTCGGCGAGGATTCTGTCGAGGCGTTCAGCGCCGGCAGCGAGGTGAGCGAGCTCCACCTCATCACCGTACAACTCCTCCGCGAGTGGGACATAGACACGAGTACCCACTACTCCAAGACGCTGGACCAGTTCCTCGGTCAGGAGTTCGACTACATCATTACGACGTGCGACCGCGCGAACGAGTCGTGCCCGGTCTTCCCCGGCGATCCCAAGCGCATCCACTGGAGCTTCCCCGATCCCAAGGCTATCGCGGACCCGGAGGAGCAGCTCAAGGCGTTCCAGGCAATCCGTCAGGAGCTCTGCACGCGCGTCCGCTATCTGCTGACCTTGCCGCATCCCAGGACCGGGGAGCGCATCAGGCTGCGGCCATCGGACATCCCGGCGGAGCGGTCTTGAGCGACCTACCCTTCGTCCGCCGGGCCGGCGCCGAGGCCGTAGGTACGTACGCGCTGGTCACGGCCGGCTGCGGGGCGATCGTCGTGAACTCCGATACCGGGGCGCTCGGCCACGTGGGAGTGGCGCTCACCTTCGGGCTCGTGATCATGGTGATGATCGCCTCGGTGGGGCATATCTCGGGTGCGCACTTCAACCCGGCAGTGACGGTCGCGTTCGCACTCGCGCGTCACCTCCCCTGGCGCGACGTGCCGGCCTACGTTCTCGCCCAGGTCGCCGGTGCGGTGTCGGGAGCGCTCACCCTCCGCTTGCTCTTCGCGGATACAGACAGCCTCGGTGCGACGGTGCCCGCGGGGAGCGCTCTGCGCTCGCTCGGTTTGGAGGTGCTCCTGACGGCCGTCCTGATGTTCGTGATCACCGCCGTCGTGACGGACACGCGGGCGGTGGGACAACTCGCGGCGGTGGCGATAGGCGCGACCGTCGCGCTCGACGCACTGTGGGGAGGACCGGTCAGCGGCGCCTCAATGAACCCGGCTCGCTCCTTCGGCCCGGCGCTCGTCTCAGGGACCTGGGATGCACACTGGGTGTACTGGCTCCGGGCCGCTGGTGGGGGCAACCGTGGGCGCATTCACATACGGATGGTTGCGCGAGCCGGCAGACGCGGCGCTTCCCGCAGAGGAGGAGAGTCGACGAGAGAACTTTTCGGCCACCCAGCGGGCGAACGAAAGGTAGGTGATGTCGGTGAACGAGAAGAAGCGGGTGCTCTTTGTCTGCACGCACAACTCGGCGCGCAGCCAGATGGCCGAGGGCTGGCTGAGGCACATGGCGGGCGATCGGTTCGAGGCCCACAGTGCCGGCACTGAGGCGACCGAGGTCCGCCCGCTCGCGATCGCCGCGATGGGCGAAGTGGGCATCGACATTTCAGGTGCCCAGAGCAAGACACTGGATCGTTACCTTGCGGGACCGTGGGACTACGTCGTCACGGTGTGCGACCAGGCGGCGGAGAGTTGTCCGAACTTCCCCGGCAAGGTCGAGCGCCTCCACTGGTCCCTGCCCGACCCGTCCAAGGCTACGGGCTTCGAGGAGGACCAACTGCCGGTCTACCGAGCCACGCGTGATCGTATCCGCTCCAGCATCGAGGAGCTCACATCGCGCACGCCGCGCTGAGCTCGGTGGTGGCACCGCACGCAGCTGGACTCGTGTCAGACACAATCCGCTTGAATCGTGGTGCGGGTCATCCCGAACGCAGTGAGGGATCCGTAGCCGTACCACGGATTCCTCGCACGCTCGGAATGACAAATGCCCTACCGTTCAGCCGGAGTTCTTATCATTCCCCTCCGTTTTGATTGCCCGACAAAAGTATCACGGCATTCGCGACACGGTGGACGACTTGGGTGGGTATGGTCTGGCTGGGGTACGGTAGGGCAAACGTCGTAGGGGCGTTCAATTGAACGCCCCTACACGAAGGCCAGTCTGCCATGGAATCCGCGGTTACGCGTAGATCGGCAGCCGCTCCTCGCGGACGGTGACGGGCAGGCGACGCGTGATCTGCTCGAACGCCGTGAGGTCGGACTCACCGACGAGCGTGGCGGCGATCCCGCCCTTGCCCGCGCGTGCCGTCCGTCCGATGCGGTGGATGTAGGTCTCCGCATCCTCGGGGATGTCGTAGTTGATGACGTGCGTGACATCGGGGATGTCCAGGCCGCGCGCCGCGACGTTGGTCGCCACCAGGATACGGGTGCGCCCGCTCGTGAAGTCGCTGAGCGTGCGGTTGCGCTGCCCCTGCGTCATCCGTCCGTGCAGGACGCCGACCCGGTAGCCATCGCGCTCAAGCTGGCGGTGGAGCTTGGCGGCCCCATGCTGGGTGCGGCGGAACACGATCGCGAGCGGGTCGCGCTCGGCGTCGATCAGAGAGCGCAGGCCGCGCGTCTTGTCGCGGTCGGCGACGTGGTAGTACACCTGCTCCACGGTATCGACCGTGGGGGCATCGGACTCCACCTGGAGCGATTGCGGCGAGCGCATGTGACGGTGGACGATGTTGCGGATCTCGTTGGGCATCGTCGCGGAGAAGAGGGCGGTCTGCCGATCCTTCGGGGTGTGCGAGAGGATACGCTGCACGTCCGGCGCGAAGCCCATGTCGAGCATGCGGTCCGCCTCATCAAGGACGAGATAGTGCACGGCATCGAGCTTCAGGGTGCCCCGCTGCAAGTGGTCGAGGATCCGTCCCGGCGTGCCCACAACGACGTGGGCGCGGCCGGCGCGAAGCGCGTTGAGCTGCGGGTTCATCGCCGTGCCGCCAAACACCGTCAGGATGCGTAGTGGGGTGTTGCGGGAGAGCCTGGTCATTTCCGCTGCGACCTGGGTGGCAAGTTCGCGCGTCGGCACGAGGACCAGCGCCTGTATGCCTCGGCGACGAGTATCCACGCGCTCGATCAGGGGTATGCCGAACGCGGCGGTCTTGCCGCTGCCGGTCTGCGCGAGGCCCACAACGTCTTCGCCATTGAGAAGCACGGGCAGCGCGAGCGCCTGGATTGGAGTCGGGGTCTCCCAGCCGAAATCCTCTATAGCCTTGTAGACCTCTCGGGAGATGGGCAGGTCGGAGAAGGAGGCCGCCGGGGCCTCGGGTAGGGTTTGGATTGCCACGTGTGTCTGTTCCTTCCTCTGGTGGTGTTGGTCGACGCTGACATACAAAGGTTGCGTCTTCAGCCGACCACTCAGTAGGGAGGATGGGCACTGGGCACAAAAAACGAGATGCACTTCAGAGGAGCGGCATCTCTATCTTTCACGGACGCGTTCTCTTTTATGTAGCTACAGAAAGTATACGGTATGGCAGGCGTGCAAGCAAACGGCGGGCTGACGCCGATGCATTGGCAGGTGAGAGATTACACCTGTGATGCGAAAGATTATCGGACATCCAGGGTCCGCCGCACCAGCGCCAAGTCCTCTAGCACCAGCCGCTCCGCCTCCTGCAGCTCCGGCGGCTCCAGCCGGAGAATATACGCCGGGTGGAACGTCGCGAGCACCGGCACATCGTCCGGTCCGGTGAGCACCACCCCCCGCTGCTGTGTGATCTTGAAATCTCGCCCGATGAGCGCCTTGCCGGCCGAGCCGCCGAGCGCGAGCACCAGCTCGGGTCGCACGTGCCGCAGTTCCTCCGCGAGCCACACGGCGCACGCTGCGGCCTCCTTGGTCCGCGGGGGCCGGTTCTTCTCTCGTCCGTTCTCCGTCACCGTCGGGCGGTGTTTCACGACGTTCGTGAGCCAAACCTGCGCCCGGCTCAGTCCAAGCTCTGCAAGCCACGCGTCGAGCACCCCGCCCGAAGGCCCACTAAACGGCAGTCCCGTCCGGTCGTCCGCGTCCGATGGTGCCTCGCCAACCACCATCAGCCGCGCGCCCGCATCGCCCGCGCCGAACACCACCCGGTGGCCCGACCGCCACAGGTCGCACCTGCGGCACTCCAGCGCTTCCCGCCGCACCGCATCGAGGGTGGCGAACGATTGGCCGTCGAAGAGTCCGGGCTGCGTCACCTGCGCACGCTCCGCTGCAGCATCGCCGCCAGCCGCCCGAGGTTCAGCCCCCAGCCAAGTCCGAACGCGTGGGGTGTGACGAGCTCCGCGCTGTCGGGCTGCCACCACTCACGCCTGAGGCGCTCCATCGTTGGCCGCCGGAAGTCGTAGGGCACCGGCCCGACGCGCCCGTGCCAGGTGCGCTGTCGGCGTCGCCTGGAGAATTCCTGCTCGACTGTGAGCCCCGCGATGACTACCGTTCCGAGCCGCATGGCGTGGACGAGCGCCCTGCCAGCTGTTCGCAGCAAGAGCATCACGTCGTCACCTCCACCTCCAGTGCGTCATTGAATCGATTGAAGCCGTTAAAGACCGCCACCACCGCGGCTATCTCAACGATCTCGCCGTCGTCGTAGCACGCGTTCATCCCGCGCCATACCTCCTCGGGCACGGCGCGCGGGTTCAGGGTCATTGCCTCGGCGAACGCGAGGGCAGCACTCTCCCGCTCATCGAACTCCGCGCCACTGCCGCTTGCATCCATCTCCTCGATCGCCTCCTGCGAGACACCCAGCCGCCTTAACAAAGCGGAGTGGCTCGACAGTCAGTAGCCGCACTCGTTGAGCTGCGAGACCCGAACCGCGACCAGCTCCTTGAGCCGCAATGGCAGGGTGCCGGTCTTCAGCGCCGCGTGGAGGGCGCCATCGAACGCCGTCATGATCTCCGGCCGCACGGCGAGCGTCCGGAACATGTTTGGAACGTTCCCGCGTTCGGCCATGAACCGCGCAAACACCGGCTCCGCTTCCGGCGGCGCGGCGCCGACCGCAACAGGTTGTACCCTTGGCATCTCTCCACCTCCGTGCTTGTTGCCCGTGCGGCGCGTTGCCGCGTTCGCCAGTATACCCGCCGCTCGTTGTGGCGGTCGGGGCCCGTTGCTATACTGCGGGGGTTGCGAGCAAGGAAAGGAGTGGGCGTGCGCGCACCCGAACGGCTGGGGCTGAGTTCCGCCCTCAGTGACCTAGCGGCGCTGGGCGGGGCTGCGCTGGCGTTTCTGGCCGCCGGGATCGCCGCCTTTCTGCTCTTGACTGGCTATCTGGGCTCCGCGCTTGCACTCCTCTGCTTTATCGCGGTCGCGTGTTTGTCCCCGCTGCTCTCCCTGGTGACAATCCTTGCCATGCTACCTTTGCACTTCCTGCTCCGCCGACCGTTCGGCCCCTTGGAGCTTTCTCTGCCCGATGTGGTGCTGCTCGCCTCCGTGATCGGCCTCCTGCTGGGCGTATACTGGCGCGCATTGCTCTCCGGCTCCTCCGGGGAGCTGATCAACCCGCTGCGCCGTGCGGTCCGCAGCCCGTACTTCTGGCCCGCCTTGCTGCTGGTAACGATCAGCACCGTCACGCTCATCATCCTACTGCCTGACACCCGCGAGGGCCTTCGGGTCGGCTTTCGTGCGTACTCGCTCATCGTCGAGCCGATCGCCGTATACGCGCTCGTGCTGATCGCCGCGCGAAATCGCCAACGCCGCTGGCTCGCACTCGACGTGCTGTTCGTGGGCGCGATCCTGGTATGCCTCTACGGGTTGTTCCAGGCACTGAGCGTCGTGATCACTCGCCCGGAGGTGGTCGGCGGGAACTACCGGGTGGTGAGCGTCTTCAATCATCCCAACACGCTCGGACTGTATCTCAGCCGCACCCTTCCCCTCTTCGGCGCCCTCAGCCTCGCACTCGGCCCGCGAGCCGGGGGATTCCGCGCACGGGCCTACCTGGCCGGCGCGGTGCTGATGGGCGTGGCGATGCTGCTCTCCGGCTCGCGCGGCGGCTGGCTCGCGGTTGCGGTCGCCGCCGTCGTGATCGCCGCGCTGCTCCGTCGCTGGAAGTGGCTTCTGCCCGCGGCTGCGGCCGGGGTCGCGGGCGTGGTGGCTCTCGCGCTTACCGGTCAAGACCGGCTCCGCGGCATGTTCACACCCGGCCGGGGCTCTGCGGATACGCGCGAGCGGCTGTGGCGCGCCGCGATCGAGGAGATCGGCAAGAGTCCGCTCTGGGGCACGGGGCTCGGGAACGTGCGCTGGATGCGGCGCTACATCCCCCGGCAACGACTGCAGGGCACGGAGCTTGTTGATGCCCACAATCTCTTCCTCGACTTCGGCGCGAAGCTCGGCGCTATCGGGCTGTTGGCGATACTCGGGCTGCTCGTCCGCTTCTACTGGATCGCCTTGTCGGCGTACCGCCGCTCAGAGGGAGAGACGCGGGCGCTTGCCGTCGGCCTCATCGCCGCGATGACCGCCGCCGTGGTGCACGGCATGGTGGACGCCTTCTACTTCGGACTCCCGTTCGCGGTACTGTTCTGGTTTTTCCTCGGGATGGCGGAGACGCTCGCGACGGTCAATGATTGACCTACTATGCTTGTCACATCGACCGCCCTGACCACTGCCCGGTGAACATAGGTCTGTTGTTGCCTAAGCGCTGAACCGGTGTGAACGCGATGGTACAATTGCTCCTCAGTTTTACAGCCACCAGCCACTTGCTCGTGCTCCATTTATCTCAACGCCGGAGCGTCCGATGGGAAGAGACAGGATGGTGAGTTTTGACCCCTAGTCAACTTCTGAATGAACTGAAGCCGCTCACGCACGAGGGTCGCGCGCACAGGATGGTGGAACTCGGTCGGCTCGCGAGCACAGACTCATCCAACGCCGACACGCAATATTCGTTGGAGCGGGGCACGTTCTATGAGCGCAGGCTGGCTCTTGTCTCCTGCTTCGGTAGCCGCGACGGCTCACGCGTGGTCCGTGCCATCGACGATCCTTCGCGGCATGCACATCGTGGCCTTGCTCGCCGGCTGGTGCCCCTTGCCTGCGACGACCTTGCGGCGATTCAGGCATTGGGCGCACTTCGATCAAGGGAGCGTCGCGCTCTGTGTAAACACCTGTACAACACCCGACGCTGGGCTCCCATCGACGCTTTCATGACGGCACTCGCGGAAGGTCGCGATGACGCTTTGTCCGACTTGTTGCCTTATGCATCCCGCCCGATAGTCGAGCAGTACCTGGAGGTGGCGTTTGATCGTGCCGGACCGGATGCGTGGAAGCGGCTCGCCCGGCTCCACCCCGAGCTCGCAGTGACGCGACTCCTCGAACGGGCGCAACAGGCAGAGGGCTTCGACAAGCGGCTCGTGTGGCACGTAAACACCGTGCTGTCAGTGCTCTCGCGTCGCTCGCCCGACCTGGGTCTAAGCTTGGTGCGGGAAATGAGTCGCACGACATCATTGCCCAGCCTAGCGCTGCAGGGTCTTGTGGACCGGCGGCCCGAACCGATCGCGGAAATGTTGCTCGGTTCTGGGGATGTCGTGAGGGTTACCTTCGATCGTGTTGCACACCGGCTTTCTGCCGGCCTGCTCATCAACCTTGCGAGTCACCACCCGGCATTACTCGCAAGGAGCGATCTCTGGTTCCAAAAAATGCCGCTAATGGCACGCCGTGAAGTTTTTGTCGCCTTGCAGCTCGGGTGGCGCAACCGCGACGGTGTCGTCGGGCATGCTACCCTCGCACAGCTCCCCAGCGGACCTAAGGGAGCAGGAGGGACGACGTCATGTCGACCTGCCGGTACTGCGGACGCGGTCCTCCCAGCGGCTGCCGTATGCGAGCTTGCTCCGGTGGGAGGAGGCGCGGGACGTACTCGACCCGTTCATCCGCAACCCGGATGCCGACCTGCGATCGGTGGCGTTGCGCGCGCTCATTGATGCAGCACGCTACCATCGCGATCATCTGCCCGAGATATTGGCACTCATCAGAGCGCGGCGCAATGAGCAGGATCCCGTGCGGCTCGCGATGCTCACGGCTCTCGCCAACCTGCCGCCGAGCAGGTGGCGTTCGGAGCACCTCGACGACCTGGCGTCTATTGTCAGCGATGCGCTGGCGGCGTCGGATCTCTCGCCCAGCACGGCGCACGCCGCGGAACGGCTCGTCGTCGCTCTCCTGCCCTTCCACAGCGACTGGTCTGTTCGATGGATTGCGACCCTGGTGCGCGAACGGGGGCGTGTGAGCATGTACGGGCTCGAGGACCGGCTGACAGACGACTTGGTACGACGGCTCGCACCGACACTGCTCCCCGTGTTGGAGGCGTGGGCTACCAGGGAGCGTGAAGGACAGCTCGTTGGGGTTGCGCAGGCGTTCGGCCGCCGGCTACGTGTGTTCCCCGCTTTGGTATCGCGTCTGGAGCGGGTGTTGACCGACACGCGTTCACCGTGCACGGCAGATATCATCCTGTCGCTCCTCCGTCAACACCGGCCCGACCGCCTCGACGCAATCGTGCCCTGGCTGGTACGCGACGATCCCAGCGCGATTGTTCTGAGGGAGGTATCGAACTTCCTGCACCGCCGTCGTCAAGATATCCTCATCCCGTTCCTCGGGCGGTCTCCTGGCGAGCGACGCCTCTCATTAGGTCGTCAAGGGATCCGGGGACGTTTCGCGACGGGCAAGACCCGCTACGTGCCGCCGTATTCCGACGGATTCCACCGCTGGACCGCCACGCAACAGGAGACCTTTGCGCGGACGCTTCCCGAGTTGATCGGTGATCCAGAGCGCGACAGCCCCGCGATACTCTTCGCTATCAACCAGCTCTCGGGCCTGCAGGCGGTGAAGCCGACGCGCCTTATAGAACTCGCCGACGCCCGCAACCCGAAGCCCGCGGTGCGCGACGCAGCGCTCCGGGCGCTGGGCAGGCTCGACTCCGGTGAGGGTGTCCCAGTGTTGCTCGATGCGACGGGGGATGACCGCGGGCGAGTGGCCATTTACGCGCTCCGGCGGGCACTACCATTTCTCCTGGGCGTGCGGATGGAGAAGGTCACGGTTGCCAAGGAGGTAGTACGCCTGATCGGCGAATTGCGCGGCGAGGCCGCATACCGCGAACTCCTCAGCATCGAGCGCGACGAACTGCATCGCGACGTGCGCGTGGCGCTGTTGCGGGCCCTCTGGGACCATCTGGAGCGAGATGAGACCTGGCCCGTGCTTGACCGGGCAGCGACCTCGGAGGACGACGCGGTGGCGCGAGGGGTCGTCCGCATCCCTGCCGACCGGCTCTCGGTGGAGGCCCAACGGAAGCTGGCTGTTCTCCTCGCGACCTTACTCCGACATCCAGAACCTCGGGTACGGGTGGAGGTGCTGGAGCGACTGAGTGCACTGCCGATCCTCGACAGCGACCGAACACTTCTGCCGCCCCTAATGCACGCCTTGGAATCGCAGATCGCCGATGAGCGCCGGGCCGCTGGTTCTGCGGTGTTCTCTACCTATGCGGGCAGGGAGACGGAACCAATTCGGGAGGCGGTGCAACGTTTTCGTGCGAACCGGCGGGTGCTTGAATCACTTATCTCGGCTCTCACGGCGCAGCTCCGTTCCAACCGTGGCCAGCTCGGTCCGACAACGCGCGTGGTGATAGAAGCGTTAGAGCCTGATCCGTTGACGGTCGGCATTAGGATTGAGCTGGGCGCCAGCGTGCTTCCGTGGGAGGAGATGGCCACGCTACTCGTTCGTCTGGCCGAGTCGGGCGATCTGCACGCCGAAGCATTGATGCGTACGGTACGGGTGATCACCGGCAGTGGACATGCTGGATCACGGGCCGATACAGCGGAACTTGGGATCCTGGAGAGGGCACTCGGGAGCCGTCAGGACGAGCGGCTACGTCGTATCGGGCTTGCGGCACTGGTCGGTCTCGCCGCTCCGCCGCGCGGCTGGAACGCGGAGAGGCTGGCACGTCTCCGCGCCTACCGACAGGACCCATCACCCCTCGTCGCGGGTACTGCCCAGTTCACGCTGCCCACCGAGGAACTGGTAGATCAGTCCGGAGCTTGAGGCGTAGAATCCAGATGTACTGCACGGTATAACGATCTTCTTTGTCGGGAGGTGCCATCGTTCGGCGAATCCGCAGCGCTCATCCCCGCAATGTTCGCGGCACCTCACGCGCAGGCGGGGCCCCGCAAGCAGTGCGATGGCGCCGCCCTCAGCGGGGAGACGCCCACCGCATCCTGACAACTTAGCCAACGCCCATCGCGCCAGGCGGCACGGCACTCGTCACATAGCGCAGGCCTCGCAGGTTTTCCAGGCATCGCCCCAGGTCTTCCGCCTCGGCCCGGGAAGCCGCGATGGTGTAGCACGCCGGCCCCGCGCCGGACAACGCCCACACTCGCCCGGATGCGCCCTGCAGGCCAGCCAGGTATGGGCCGAGATCGCTGAACGCCCGAAGTGCCGCGCTTCGCAAACCATTATACAGATCACACGATCCCGGCGACCCGCCGGCGCGCAACGCTGCGGCCAGTTGGAGGGTCCGCAGGCCATCCGTGAGCTCATCCGCGCGCAGGTTGCGAAACACCCGCGCGGTCTTTTCCGGTAGCGAGAACGGTGGCACCGACAGCACGAACCAGAGGCTGGAAACATCCAGCAGCGGCTCGATCTCATCCCCCCGCCCGGTACCGAGCGCAGTGCCCCCGTGCAGGAAGAACGGCACATCCGCGCCGAGCGTCCGCGCCATTTCCGCGAGCCTTGGCCGCTCCAGGCCCGTGCCCCACAGTCGGTTGAGCGCGAGCAGGGCGGCGGCGGCATCGCTGCTCCCCCGCCAAGCCCTGCCCCCGAAGGAATGCGCTTGAGCAGGCGCAAATGCGCGCCCCTGCCACCGGCGTACGGCGCGAGCATGTGCGCCGCCCGCAGCACCAGATTCTCCTCGCCGGGTGGCGCATCGCCCTCGACAGTGAGCGTGAGCCCGTCCGCCGGCTCGACGGTCAGCTCATCGCAGAGACCAATCGCCTGGAAAAGTGTGCACAGCTCGTGGTAGCCGTCCGGCCTCCGGCGCAGCACCTCCAGCGAGAGGTTGAGCTTCGCGGGTGCCCGGACCGTCAGGCCAGCGGCAGGGTGTCGCACAGTCGTGCCCAATCCTCCAGCCCCAGCTGCTGGGCACGCGTGAGCGGCTCGATCCCCGCCGCGCGTAGCGCCTCCTGTACGACCGGCTTCGACAGGTGCAGGTTCGAGGAAAGCGAGTTCAGCAGCCCCTTACGCTTCTGCCCGAAGCCTGCCGCCGCGATCGCGAAGTACCGCTCCATCGAAATTTCAGGGAACAGCGGCTCGGGACGGACCTTGAGCTGCAACACCGCGGAGTCCACCTCCGGCTGCGGCACGAACGACCCAGCGGGCACGTGCGCCACAAGCCACGCCTGCGAGAACGTCTGCACCGACAGGCCGAGCAGGCTCATCGCACCTGGCCCGGCCGTCGCGCGCTGCGACCTCTTTCTGTACCATCACATCGATCAGCTCCGGCTTCGGCTCCCGCTCCAGCAGCAGGCGCAGTACGTGGGAGGTGATGTAGTACGGCAGGTTGGCGACGACCTTGTAGCTTCCGCGCCGCACGCGTCCGCGAGCATCCGCTGGTAGGGGGCCTTGAGGATGTCGCCGTGCGCGATGTGCAGGTTTGGTCGGTCGCCGAGTTCCATGCGCACCACGCCCACCAGCGTCTCATCAAGCTCGATGGCGAGCACGCACCCCGCGCGCTGGACCAGTTCCGCGGTGAGCGTCCCCGCCCCCGGCCCAATCTCCAGCACCCGGTCCTCTGACTCCAGCTCCGCAGCGTCGAGCACGGCCCCGAGCGCCGACGCCTCCGTCAGAAAGTTCTGACCCAGCGCCTTGTTCGCGCGCAGCCCGTGCCGGCGCAGCACGTCACGCGGGTCAATGATCTTCAGGCTTTCGGTCGAGGTGGCCACGGCCAAGTATATCAGCCACCGCCCTGATGGCTCATCGCCCGCGGTGCGCACGAACTGCTCACCCCCGATGCGAGTCGCGCCCGCGTTGATACGCCGTCCACCGCTCTGGTATACTGCGCTCCGGCCTTGGTCTCGGTCACCACGCGTTCGCGTGCCGGTGAGGACTGCTACAAACTTGAATAACGACGCCCTGCGGGGCCATCGCTCGCCCCTTGCGAGGGGTGCGGCGGACCTCCACATGCACAGCTCTCTCGGTGACGGCCTCAACTCCGTGCCTGAGATACTGGAATGGGTCGAGCATCGCACGAACCTCGACGTGATCAGCATCACCGACCACGACGACACCCGCGCCTCGCTGGAGGCCCGCGAGATTGCCGCGCGGCGGGGCTATCGGTTCCAGATCATCCCCGGCACGGAGGTCACGACGCGGCGCGGCCATCTGCTTGTGTACGGCCTTGAAGAGCCACCGCTCCCCTTTCGTACCCCGGAGCAGACCGCGCACGACGTTGCCGAGCGCGGCGGGTGGTGCATTGCGCCGCACCCGATGAGTCCGATGACACTCAGCCTGCGCGATCCCGGCATCCGAGCGCTGTGCGACGCAGGGGTGTTGCTCGGCGTGGAGCTGATCAACTCCAGCCCTGCTGGACGCCTCGGCGCGGACCTCGCCCGGCGGCACAACGACGCACACTACGGCGTCGCGGAGACCGGCGGCAGCGACGCGCACAAGCGCCTGCTTATCGGCACCGCGTACACCGGTTTCGATGGTCGCACCGCAGATGATCTCGTCGCCTCCCTGCAAACACGCCGAACGACTGCGGAGGGCCGTTACTGGACCGCGCGCGAGTGCGCCTCGGGTGCCGCACGGGTGATGGGCCGGGCGTACTTCGTGCTCACCGCTCGGCAGATCTCCCGCTACATTGAGCGTCGCGGCGCACGGCAGGCGCGATGAGGATCGCACTCGTCTCTGCATATGACTTCGCCACGCACGGCGGAGTCAAACAACACATCGAGCACCTCAGCAGGGAGTACCGCCGCATCGGGCATGAGGTGGACGTGGTCGCCCCCCTCTCCGGCATGACCGACGACATCGAGATAGACGGCTTCCACGGCGTCGGTGGCGTTGTGCCGCTGCACGTGAACGGCTCCGTCGCGCGTCTCAGCTTCTCCCTGAACCTCCGCAGCCGGATCAAGAACCTCCTCGCACGCAAGCATTTCGACATCATCCATTGCCACGAGCCGCTGATGCCCGTCCTCCCACTCGTCGTGCTCAATTACTCGCGCTCAGTGAACATCGGCACGTTCCACGCATACTCGGAGACGAACTTCCAGTACTACTACTGGCGGCCGGTGCTTCAGCACTTCTTCACCCGGCTCGACGGCCTGGTCGCCGTGTCCGAGCCGGCGCGCGAGTACGCCTCGCAATATTTTGAGGGGGAATACCGCATCATCCCGAACGGCGTGGACATCAGCGCGTTCACCACCCCCGCGCCGCCCATCCCGGAACTGATGGATGGGCGCACGAACATCCTCTTCCTAGGTCGCTTTGAGGAAGAGCGCAAGGGCTTCAAGTATCTTCTCAAGGCGCTTCCATGGGTGAAGCAGGCGTACCCGGATATCCAGCTCGTTGTCTTGGGGCATGGGGATCCCGCGAAGTTTCGGAGCAGGGTGCGCAAGTACGGGATAGCACGCAACGTGCACTACGTCGGCGCCGTGTCCGACGCGGACCGCGTTCGCTATATGCGGAGCTGCCAGTTCCTCGTTGCCCCCAGCATTCAGGGCGAGAGCCAGGGACTCGTCCTGCTCGAAGCGATGGCCGCGGGCCTTCCGGTGATCGCGGGCGACATCCCCGGCTATGCCAGTATCGTCACGAACGAGCGCGAAGGACTGCTCGTGGCACCCGAGAGCGAGCACGCGCTTGCCATCGCGATGGTGCACCTCCTCGCCGATGGCGAGAAGCGGTCCCGGATGGGTTTCAACGGCGCAACTAAGGCGCAGGATCACTCCTGGCCGAAGGTCGCCTCTAGCCTCCTGGAACTCTATACCGAGACGCACGAGCGCAAAGTGTGGCGCTCCGGCGAAGGTGGGCTCGGCCAACGGCGCGTGATTACGCGGAAGGTCGAACGTGCTTAGTACCTTCTTCGGTCCCCTGGTCCGCGGCTACACCCTGCGCGTCGGCAGCGCCCTGTATCGCGCGGGGATCTCGCCAAACGCGATTACCGTTACCGGCCTTATTTTGAACGCGCTCGTGGCGCTCGTGCTCGCCGGCGGAAACTACACCATCGGGGGCATCTGCGTCTGGCTCGCGGGCAGCTTCGACATGCTCGACGGCGCAATCGCCCGTGCGAGCAATCGGGTCACCCGCTTTGGCGGCTTCCTCGACTCCACGCTCGACCGCTACTCCGAGGCGGTGCTGCTCCTCGGGCTCCTGTGGCATTTCCTGCAGAGCGGGAACGACACGGCCGTGATGCTTACCTACATCACGTTCGTCGGCTCGATTATGATCAGCTACACCCGCGCGCGCTCCGAGGCGCTCGGCGTCCGAAATGAAGCCGGGCTGTTCGCGCGCACTGAGCGCGTCATCATCCTCGGCGCGCTGCTCATCATCGGGCAGCCCGTCCTCGCCCTCTGGATCCTCGCCATCGGCACGAACCTCACCGCTGCCCAGCGCATCTACCATGTGTACCGCACCCCCGGCTCCTCGTAGCAAACAAGGGTGATGCGGTGCAGCGGTAGACCACTTGCCGTACGGTGCGCGTCTCCCCTGCCTGCCGCGCCGTATATGCTACAGTAGCCGTACAGTAAAGGAGCCTCGCCCCCGTGCTCGATCAATCCGTTCGCGCCTTTCTCGACAAAGTGCGCTTCGCCTCCGTCGCTACCATCAACCGTGATGGCAGTCCTCAACAGACCGTGCTGTGGTACGAGCTGCAGGGTGAGGAGATCATGATGAACACGGCGCGCGGCAGGGTGAAGGACCGCAACCTGCGTCGCGATCCGCGCACCTCGTTCTGCCTGGAAGACGGCTACCGCTACCTCACGCTCACAGGCACGTCGATGCTCATCGACGACCAGGCCACCGCCCAGGACGATATCCGGCGCCTCGCGATCCGATATCACGGTCCCGAGCAGGGCGAGCGGATGAGTCGCGATCAGTTCCAGCAGCAGGAGCGCGTCACGATGCGCATGAGCATCGAGCGCATCAGTGCCCACGGCTTCTAGGGGGGCAACAGGACGGTGATCGTAGCCCTTGCAGGCGGGGTCGGCGGCGCGAAGCTCGCCCACGGCCTCGCCCAGTGCCTCGCGCCGGAAAACCTCACCGTCATCGTCAACACCGCGGACGACTTCGAGATCTACGGCCTTCGTGTCAGCCCGGACCTCGACACCGTGATGTACACGCTCGCGGGCATCGCGAACTCTGTAACCGGCTGGGGCGTCGCGGACGATACCTTCGTTGCGCTCGAGATGCTTCGCACCTACGGCGAGGATACCTGGTTCCAGATCGGGGACAAGGACTTCGCCACAGACATTCTGCGCACGCGGATGCTCGCGGCGGGCCGTACCCTTACAGAGGTCACCCGCGCGCTCTGTACCGGCCTCGGCATCGGTCCTGCACTTCTGCCGATGTGCGACCAGCCCGTTGCCACGGTGATCCAGACTGCCGACGGTGAGCTGGACTTCCAGGAGTATTTCGTCCGACAGCACCACGAGCCCACCGTCACCGGCGTGCGCTACCACGATATCGAGGCGGCCCGCCCGTCGGAACCGGTGCTGGCCGCGCTCGCGGAGGCGGAAGCCATCGTTCTGTGTCCATCGAACCCCATCGTCAGCATCGGGCCGATTCTCGCCGTTCCGAGCATGCGGGACGCGATCCTCGCCAGCGCCGCGCCGAAAGTCGCCGTGAGCCCTATCGTCGCCGGCTCCGCGCTCCGTGGCCCGGCGGATCGCATGCTCGAATCCCTCGGTCACGAAGTGTCCGCACACGGCATCGCGAAGCTGTACGCGGATCTGCTCGAAGGAATGGTCATCGACGAGGCCGATGTGGCACTCGCCGCACCGATTCGCACGCTCGGCATGGAGGTGCTCACCGCCCCCACCGTGATGCGTGACGACCACAGTCGCGAAACTCTTGCCAGCACGGTCCTCGGGTTCGCCGCATCCCTGAAAGCATCCGCCGGATGAGCACCGCCGCGATCGTGCCCGTGAAGCGGCTCTCCGAGGCGAAGGGACGGCTGAGCGCCGTGCTCACCCCCACGGAGCGTGAGGACGTGACGCTGTGCATGCTCGGCGGCGTGCTCCGCGCACTCGACCACTCAGGCGCCGTCGACGCCGTGTACGTCGTCACCCCCGACGACCGCGTTGCCGAGCGTGCCCGCGAGCGCGGCGCTATCCCGGTGCGCGACGATGGACAGGACCTCAACGCGGCGCTGCGCCTCGCGACCGACGCCGCGGTCCGTGATGGTGCAGACGGCTGCCTCATCATCTTTGGTGACCTGCTGCTCCTCACTGCCGATGAGGTCGCCGAGATGGCTGCGTGCGGCCAGCGAGCGAACACAAGTGTCATCGCCCCTGCACGAAGTGATACGGGCACAAACGCGCTGTATCTGAATCCATCCACCGCGCTGCCGTTCCTCTTCGGCGCAGACAGCTACCTGCGCTACGTAGAAACCGCCAGGGAGCGCGGCGTTCCCCTTGCGGTCTACCGCTCGCAGGGCACCGGGTACGATCTCGACCGGCCAACGGACCTGGACCATTTTCGCGGCGACCATGAGGACATCGAGTGCCGGGCGCCGCTGGAGCGGGCGCTGGAAGCGGCGTGCTGCGAATGACGGGAACCAATCCCACGGGCGCCGTGAGCATCATCCCAATCCCTGGCATCCCCGAGATCCGCGCGGGCGACGACCTCGCCGCACTCATCCTCGACGCCTGTCGCGCGGCCGACCTGCAACTGCAAACCGGCGATGTCCTCGTCGTGACACACAAAGTGGTCAGCAAGGCCGAGGGACGCATCGTGGACCTCCAGGGCATCACACCCTCCGACCTCGCCACTCGCTTCGCCCACGGCAGCAACAAAGATCCCCGCCAGGTCGAGGTCGTGCTGCGCGAAAGCGCGCGCATCGTGCGAATGGACCGTGGCATCCTCATCACCCAGACCCACCACGGCTTCGTGTGCGCCAACGCCGGCGTGGATGCTTCGAACGTGCCCGGGGAGGACACCGTCTGCCTCTTGCCCGAGGATCCCGACGCCTCCGCCCGTTCCCTCCGAACACGCATCCGGGATAGCACGGGGGTGGACCTTGCAGTCATCATCACCGACTCGTTCGGAAGGGCGTGGCGGTGGGGCATCACGAACGTCGCCATCGGCGTTGCCGGGATGTCCCCCATTGCGGACTACCGAGGCGAGCCGGACCAATGGGGCCGAGAGATGGCCGCCTCGATCATCGCCGTCGCCGACGAGCTGGCCGCGGCCTCCGAGCTGGTGATGGGCAAGACCGACGCCCGCCCCGTCGCCCTCATTCGCGGCTACAACCCCGCCCCGGCGGATGGCAACGGCCAGCAACTGGTCATGCTCCCCGCCAACGACCTCTTCCGCTAGCGCACCTGCCCGCCAATCGTCGCGGTGGTGTTGTCATCCCGAATGTAGTGAGGGATCCATAGCCCGGACCACGGATTCCTCGCACGCTCGGAATGACAGATGCCCTATCGTTCAGCCAGAGCCCGTATCACCCGTCGTATTGGAAACCTGCGAGGTTTCGATCATGGCGATGAGGCGAGCATTGAACTGTTCGGCGGCGGTCAGGTGGACGGCATGGCCAGCGCCCGCGACGTAGAGCCGCTCGGCATTCAGGTGCTCAGTGAGCACGTTCGCCACGGCCTCGATCAAGGGGATCCACTCCCCGGACACCACGAGCTTTGGGCACGGCGCAGCGGCCACGGCGTCGAGGTCGATCTCGGCATCCCACGGGGGCGGCTCGTTCATGGTCTGCGCGGCCGATCTGCGGCTCTCGGGGGACAGCTCCACCGGCTCTCGCACGGGCACACCGAGCGCCTGCTCGAAGCCTGCGATGAATTGCTCGGGAGTGAGGTCCCGATCTGCCGCCCAAAGGTACGCCATCCGCTGGATCAGATCCTCCACCGCCTGATTGCCGCGCGCCACCCCGAACGCCGGTGGCTCTATTAGGGTGAGCGAGCGAACGAGGTGGGGGGTGCGTGCCGTGACGAGCAAGGCGAGCACCCCGCCGTATGAGAAACCCACCAGATGCGCGCCGCCGCCCAGCAGCGTGGTGATGTCCTGCACGTCTATATCGTAGTCTGGCTTATCCACCGCCGGACTGCTCCCATAGCCGCGTCGATCCGGGACGAGGAGGGTGTATCGATCGGCGAGGACTTGCTGCTCAGCGAAGATGGCGCCAGGGTCCGAGGAGTTGCTGCCGTGCACGAGCACGACGCGCTCATCACCATCGCCCCACACGCGCACATACAACTCCGCAGTGCTATCGCTCTCGATCATCAGCCCTTCACTTTCTCAACCAACTCCTAGTTCAGATCCAAATCAACGATCTCGCCGGATATCGTTCCCGGAGGTCGCCTGGGGTGCGGACTTGTATCCGCGGTAACAGCGTGCCCCGCCAGCAGCCACGCGCGCCGGCGCCCATAAATTCCACATCGGCCAGCCAGAGACGTCATACGCAATCCGCCTGGGCCATAGTGCATGTCATCCCGAACGCGCTGAGGGATCCGTCCACTGGGACCACGGATTCCTCGCACGCTCGGAATGACAAAAGCGTCACTACTCTGAGGGAGTCAATCTTACTTGTGCGGACTCGGCGACTGGTCCACCGCCGGGTCCGGGTAGCGCTACAGATTCCACATCTTGTCCTGGTCTGCCAGCGCATAGCGCAATATGCTCATCATACCGTCCGGGCTAACGGCGCGCGATGGACGGGTCGCGCTCTTTCGGGAGGTTGTACCATGCATCGTTGCACATCTTGATTTCCTCCTCGTCGAGCACAAGGCCGACACCGCCCAGGCTCTCGCGGAGCTGCTCCGGCGTGCTCGCGCCGAGGATCGCGCTCGTGATCCCCTCTTGCGCGAGCACCCAGGCGAGTGCAACGTGCGCGAGACTCTTGCCACGTGCCTCGAAATAGTCGCCCAGGCGCTCGACCTGCTCGAACACCGCGTCGTTCCAGTAGCGTTTCTGGTACATCTCGCCCGCACCCGAGAGCCCAAAGCGCGTGCCCTGCCGCACCTCCCGCTCCGTGCGGTAGCGGCCGGTGAGCATGCCGCCCGCGAGCGGGTTGTACGCGATCACGCCCACGCCGTGCTCCCGGCAGAGCGGCAGCAACTCGTCCTCGATCATCCGGAACAGGATGTTGTAGCGTGGCTGGACGCACTCATAGCGAGCCAGGTTCCCCCGCTCGCTCGTCCACAGCGCCTCGCCCAGCCGCCACGCCGGGTAGTTCGAGCAGCCCGCGTAGCGCACCTTCCCCGCCTGCACGAGCGTGTCAAACGCGCGCATCGTCTCCTCGATGGGAGTATCGGCGTCGAACTGGTGCGCCTGGTAGAGGTCGATGTAATCGGTGCGCAGCCGACGCAAGGAGGCGTCGCACGCATCGATGATGTGCTTGCGCGAGAGGCCACGGTCGTTCGGCAAATCGCTCATCGTACCGAAGCACTTCGTCGCAAGGATCACGCGGTGGCGTGCGCCCCGATCCTCGAGCCATTTGCCAACGATTTCCTCCGTCCGACCCTGACTGCCCGGCTCCCCGCCAAGGGGATAGGCGTCGGCGGTGTCGAAGAAGTACACGCCAGCCTCATCTGCCGCGTCCATGATGCCGAACGAGGTCTGCTCATTGGCCTGATTGCCGAATGTCATCGTGCCGAGGCACACCTCGCTCACCCGCAGCCCCGTCCTGCCCATCCGCCTTGTCTGCATCCCTGGTTCTCCTTATTCTCCGGGTCGTTTCCACTCCGATACGTGGGCTAACTCCCGGTCACCCCAAGGCATGAATCGTTCCCGCACTCCGAACGCCCACATATACGGGTCGGCGCTTCAATCACCCGAACCGTATCCCGAGCTTGATCGAACGCTCCGGATGCTCGTCGATGTCCCGATACGCCTCCTCAGCATCCTCGAAGGGGACGATCGGCGTGAGGATTCCTTCCGCGGAGAGACGGCCGGACACGAGCCAACTCAGCGCGACTTCCACCAGCCGCTGCAGGTCCCACAAGGGAGCATCCCGCAGCGGCAGACTCTCCACGCGAGAGGAAACGAGCTGGAGCTGGTTGATATGGAACTCCTCGCCGAGCCGCAGACCAGCGGCGTCCCGGCCATAATAGGAGATCAGGCAGATCGTACCGCCGAAGCGCGCGGACCGGATCGCGTGGTGCAGCGCTTGAGTGCTGCCGGACGACTCTATAGCAACGTCCACTCCGAGCTGCCGGTGCTGGGAGGGTATCTCCCAGTACCCACCGATGACGCGCCGACGCTGGGGGCGTTCTGGGCCTACCCGCTGGTGCAGCCCGGTCATCCGGCGGATCGCGAGGCCGGCGTCTCCAGCGCCTGCGGTAGGGTCGAGCGTGATGTCCGCCCCAAGCTGATTCGCCACATCGCGCCGGGCTTCGATGGGGTCCACGCCGATCACGGTGGTGGCGCCTGCAATGCGCGCCAGTTGCACGCCCATCAGCCCGAGCGCGCCGAGGCCGAACACCGCGACCTCGTCGCCGAGCTTGATATTCGCGTCGCGCATCGCCATCATCATCACCGCGGGATCGAGGCAGACGGCGGCCTCGGCGGAGAGCCCCTCCGGCAGAGGATCGACGTTGTTCTCCTCGACGGTGTGGGTTTCCCGAATGGGAAGGTGGCCGAAGACGCGGTCTCCGACCGCGAACCGGCTCACCTCCGGGCCGATCTCGCTAACGATACCGACCGCCATGTTGCCCAGTGCGAACGGGAAGCCGCCCGTGTCTTCGGGATCAACGGGCACGAACGCGCCCCACGCGGGGTCATATCGCCGCCCCGTGTTCTCCGCACGGTAACCCACGAGCTCCGTGCCGTGCTTCGGGGACGCGAGCTCCGTCCTGATGCGAATCTGGCGCGATTCGAGCGGTTGTTCATCGTACTCGCGCAGTTGCGGCGTGCGCGGGGCAATGGCGATCAGTTCTCGGGGCATGGACGCCTCTCTTCCTTGCGCGTACTTGGGGCAGGCTAACACCGCGGGCACGTGCCGTCAATGGCGTGGTGCACACCTCCGGCGTCGCGTTCCCCCGCCCCGTCAACGCGCGTCACCCCACCAGGCCGAGAGGACGCCGCTCCGGAATCCCGCAGCCGCGAATGAACGGCACCGGGCGACGGATTCTGTGTCCCGGCTGCAAGCCGGTAGAATGGAGTCAGGACAAGAATCAGATGCGGAGCGAGGTGGAAGGTGCTGGTACGCCGGGTGCAGCGGAGCGGACGCCGCAAAGCCAGGTCACAGTCGGCGGGCTATGGCGGCTGCTCGGCTTCGTGCGTCCATATATGGGCAAGCTCGCACTCGCGGGCGTCTTCCTGACCCTGTCCAGCCTCGTCTTTCTCGCGCTCCCGTGGGGTGTGCGGAACATCATCGACTCCGCGCTCGTCGAGCGCGACGCTGGTCTACTCAATCTCGTCACGGGCGCGCTCGTCGGGATCCTGCTCCTGCAAACGCTCTTCGGCTTCGCGCAGACGTATCTGCTCGCGTATGTCGGTGAGCGGGTGGTCGCGGATGTCCGCAAGAGCCTGTACGGGCACATGAGTCAGCTTCCTCTCGGGTATCTGAACGATCGGCGCACGGGCGAGCTCATGTCGCGCATCACGAACGACGCGACGCTCCTGCAATCGAACGTCACGAACAATCTGCCCGGGGTGCTGGGCCAGGCGGTTATCCTCGTCGGCGCAATCGCGATCATGCTCTGGACGGACTGGCGGCTAAGCCTCGCGATCGTGCTCACGCTCGTGCCCATCGCGCTGTTCGGGCGGGTCTTCGGCGGCCGGCTGCGCAGGCTGAGCAACCAGACGCAGGCGGAGCTTGGCGATGCGAACGCCGTGCTGGAAGAGACGCTCGCGGGGGTGCGGGTGGTCAAGGCGTACGGACGCGAGGGGTACGAGGCAGGGCGCTTCGGGGCGGCGGTGGACCGGGCGTTCCATACCGCGCTCCGTCGTGCCCGCGTGCGCGCCGTGTTCGTGCCGGTCATCACGCTGCTCGGTTTCGGGGCGGTGACGTTCGTCCTCTGGTATGGCGGCAGGCAAGTGCTCGCCGGTAGCCTAACTCCAGGGGAGCTCGTGAGCATGCTCGTGTACATGCTGCTCATCATCGGCCCGATCGGCACGCTCACCACGCTGTACAGCCAGCTCGCGGAAGCGCTCGGCGCGGCGGAGCGGATCTTCGAGGTGCTCGACGAGCCGGTCGAGCCGCTTGGCGGTGCTGGCGGCGTGGCGCTCGCCCAGGTTCGCGGCAAAGTCGAGCTGCAGGATGTGCGATTCTCGTATACCGGCGACAGGGACGTGCTGCACGACGTCACGTTGACCGCGGAGCCGGGCGAGGTGGTGGCCATCGTCGGGCCGTCGGGGGCGGGTAAGACCACGCTGGTCAACCTGATCCCCGGTTCTACGAGCCACAGAGCGGGGAGGTGCGCCTCGACGGCTACCCGGTCCGCAGTCTCGCGCTGGAGAGTCTCCGCTCACATATCAGTATCGTCCCGCAGGAGACCCTGCTGTTCGGCGCGAGCGTTCGGGAGAACATCCGCTACGGCCGGCTGGACGCGAGCGACGCAGAGATTGAGGATGCGGCGCGCGCGGCGAACGCGGACAACTTCATCCGGCTGCTGCCTGATGGGTACGACACGCTCGTCGGGGAGCGGGGAGTGAAGCTCTCCGCGGGACAGCGACAGCGTGTGGCGATCGCGCGCGCGCTCCTGCGGAACGGCCGTGTGCTGATCCTCGACGAGGCGACCGCGGCGCTCGACAACGAGTCGGAGGCGCTGGTCCAGGATGCCCTGGAGTCGCTGATGCGAGATCGGACAACCCTGGTCATCGCGCATCGCCTATCCACCGTGGAGCGTGCGGACCGGATCATCGTGCTGGACGCGGGGAGGATCGTGGAGCAGGGCACGCACACCGAGCTGCTCAACATCGAAGGGCTCTACTACCGGCTGTACACCCGCTCGTTCTTCGCCTCCGGACCGATAGTACCCACCGAGGCGGACCACGGTCGCTGACGGACCCGGCCGATCATCCGCTCCGCACACTCCAAGCGACCCGTGTCATCCTGAACTGCAGGAGGGAGCCAGCACCCCGGACGCGGATACCCAGCGAACTCGGCAGTACATGGCTGATACGGACTCCGGTTGTACGGGAGCAGATCCGTCATTCCGAGCGTGCGAAGAATACGTGGTACGGGATCCCCTACTCCTCTCGGGATGACACGCCCCACGCTTCAAGCGGATTGTGTATCAACCCTGCTCTCTGTTGCTGTACCGATGGTCTGCTAGGAAGGGTAAGATGCCGACGTAGTGGCGAAGCTTTCGATGCTCGACTTGCTCCGGTTGGCCCATTTAGTTCCGCTAAATGTCCCGGACATCTCCCACGTATTCGCTGCTGTCCGGCCCGGTTGCGCTTTCTATGAATAGCACGATCTGGGATAGGCGGCGCTCGCCCCGGATATTGCAACCGGGAGCTCGCGCCTCTGGCTCACCGCACGAACCACAGAGCCCGCACCTGCCCTGCTATATGTCGCGTGAGCCGGTCCTCCTCTCCGCTAGCCCTGCCTCTGCGGACGATGCCGTGGCGCGATCGGCGACCTGGAGCTTGCCGAAGATGTTCGAGACATAGTTGCCCACCGTCTTCGGGCTCAGATTCAGTTGGCTCGCGATAGCCGGGTTGGGAAGGCCGTGGGCGATCAGGCGGAGGATATCGCGCTCGCGGTCCGTGAGCGTAGGAAACACTTGCTGCGGTGCCGTCGGCCGGGGGGCGGCGAAGTAGGAGAGCACTCGGGTGGCAACTGAAGGGCTGAAGATCGCTTCCCCCTGCCCACCGCCCGGACTGCGGCTATGAGATCCTCCTCGTCCGCATCCTTGAGTACGTACCCGCGTGCTCCCGCGCGTAGCGCCGTGAACACGGACTCGTCGTCCTGAAAGAGTGTCACGACAAGGACCCGAATCTGCGGGCTGGTTCACATGATCTCCCGCGTGGCTTCGATGCCGCTGCCACCGGGCATCTGCAGGTCCATCAGCACCACATCGGGCTGCATGGCGACTGCCCGCTCCGCCGCCTCCCGCCCGCTCGCCGCCTCGCCGACCACCTCGAACTCCGGCACAGAGCCGAGGACGCTCCGGAGTCCCTTACGGACCAGCGGATGATCATCGGCGATCAGGATGCGCAAGCAGTCCATCCCTTCAATGCCCCGCAAGGGGTAGCCGCGCGAGCACCCGTGTGCCGCGCCCCGGCGTAGACTCCACGACGCAGGTGCCACCGAGCTCCGCCGCGCGCTCGCGCATCGAGAGCAGCCCCACACCCGCAGCGTGGATCGGCCGCAGTCCCACCCCGTCGTCGGCGATCTCCAGGCTCAGGGCACGTTCCTCGATGGAAAGCCGGACCACGCAGGTAGCGGCACGGGCATGGCACACCACGTTCGTCAACGCCTCCTCGACGATGCGGTAGGCGGCCGCTTCTACAGCCGCCGGCAGAGCCGGCAGGCGCTCGGGCGCGTGCACCTCGACCTGGAGATCGTTGCTCTCGCCGCTGGATTCACCGAGGGCGCACACCGCGGCGCGCTGGCGGATGGCGGCCACCAGGCCCAACTCGTCCAGCGCGGGTGGACGCAGCCCATACACCAGGCGGCGGATGTCGGCGATCGAAGTGCGTATCTCATCACGCAACTCCGCCACCGCCTCGTCCGCCGCATCGGGATCGCGCCTGATCAGGCCGCGCAGCGCTCCCGCCTGCAGGTTGAGCGCGGCCAGCCTGGAACCCAGCCCATCGTGCAGGTCGCGCCGGAGCCTCCGCCGCTCCTCCTCCCGCGCCGTCACCAGCCGCTCTCGGGAGCGCTGCAGGTCCGAAGTGAGCTGCACCGCGTGAGCCGCTACACCCGCCTGGCGGGCCAGGTCGTCGAGCAGCCGACGGTCGGACGGCGCAAACTTCTCCCCGGGGGCACGTGGACTGAGCATCAGCTGGCCTACAATATCGTTCTGGTAGACGAGTGGGAGACGGAGCTGCTCGGACGCCGGTTCGCCACTGGCCGCTGCGACGATGTAGCCTTCCGCCCGCTTGAGTGCGACGGCGGCGTACGGCAACCGGAGCGCGTGCCGTACGGTCTCCACCACCGTGGGGAGAACCGCATCAGGATCAAGCGTCGCCTCCAGCCGCTGGCCCAGGCGGGAGATCACCGCGTACGGCTCGTCGCGCTCTCCGTACATCAGCCGGTTCACCCCCGCTGCAGGCGCTCGCGCAGCGGCTGGAAGAGGATAGCGATGAAGCCGGTGGCTGCCAGGGAGAACAGCAGGTTGGTGTCCGTGGAAAAGATGGCCCCCAGGTAGCCGACCGTCAGATATAGAGCCCGATGATGGTCGCCGTGAGTGCGCCGTAGACGAGTGTGCGGTTGATGATTGGGTCGATGTCCCACAGGCGGTAGCGCAGGACCGCGATTCCAATAGAGGCAGGCACCAGCATAAAGACGAGTCCGAAGGCGACAGGACCTGATAAGGCGAGGAGCGCGGCCGGGATTCCGGGCTTGCTCAGGGCCGGGACGTCGCTAAGCGCGCCGACCCCCAAAAAGCTCACGAGCGCCACCACCAGGCTGGACGTCACCCACTTGAGCTGCTGCCGCTCTACCGAACCGGACTTGCGCCAATACCGGTAAATCGGGGCCATGAACACAGAGCCGAACAGACCCACGTAGAACGGAACGCTCAACACAGCGGGCCAGTTATCGGCGCTCAGCGGAGAGGCAGGAAGTGCTCCGCGAGCACCAGCTCCAACACAAGCACGACTGCGGCCCAGCGCGTCCAGCGGGGTACGAAGCGTCCGTCGGGGAAGAGGTAGAACAGGAGGAAGAAGGACGCGAATCCCCACGTGTCCAGCACGCCGACGATTGCTTCGAGACCGGGATGGATGCTCGCCAGCGAATCGAGGGTATTCGGCCACACCGCGCCGAACACGACGAGCGTTAGCGCGAAGAATAGTGCCGCGCGATCATCCGGCTTACGCCAGAAGATGAGCGCGCCAGTCCCGATAAAGACCGCCGCCAGGGCTATCACCACCACTATGGAATAGGCGGCGTAGATGCGAAGCGAGATGCCGAGCTGTTCCAGGCCGATGCGAACGGAGTCGTCTGCCCAGGCCATGTGCGGACCCGACAGATCCAACAGATCAGCGTAAAAGGGGGGTATGCTCGCTAGAAAGAGCGCGACAGACGCAATCGCCACGGTCAGCCAGACAACGCGCGCCGCGAGTAGGTGATACCCACCCAACAGCGTATCGGCGGTCTCGGGCCGGCCCGGATGTATGCTGGGCGTCGCAGATGACGCGGCCTGGTCCATCGGTTCCTCGTTTACCCGTCCAGCCCAACGGGGCTTCAGGTGGGGTGATTGTAGCACGACGTGACGGCGGCAGCGCTGGCATATCACTGCCGCCGATGGTAGGGGCCAGCGCCAGCGCGGGCCCCGGCTCGGCGAATGCGCCTACATGGCGCTGTCCACGATGGTGATGCCCACGGCGAGCAGCATGGCGAGCGCGCCGACAATGATCGCCGCCGTCGCGAGCCGTCGGCGGCCGGCTTCCGCTGCTCGGTCCTGTCCAGCCATGCCGAGGGCAACCCCAGCGCCGCCAAAGATGACGGGCAGGCCGCTCCAGAACGCGACGACGGTCAGGAGCCCCAGTATGCTGGCAACGAGCCCCGCCTTCGCGGGACGATTCGCTTGCTCGCCTGGGAGCGTCTCTCGGCCCACGGGACCACCAGACCAAACACTATGCCAGCCATTACCAGCGTGAACCCGATGACGTATGGGAGGACCCTGACCTGATCGGGGTTGGACTCGGGACCACCGAACACAGCAAAGGCTGCGAGGGCAGCAGCGCCGATCGCACTGACAATGCCGATACTCATCTCACGGGACATAGTTTACCTCCTGAAATAGGTTGCTAGGACCGGGCGGCTGCGCCGGCGCAGCCGCCCGATGTGCGCTGATTAGCGATACCTCCGCGCCACGTACCCGCAAGCGGCGAGGAGCGAGAGCGTGGCCGCGCCGTAACCGAGCGGGAGACCGGCTGCCGCCATACCACCCGCACCGGTGTCCGGCATCTCGGGTGTCTGCCGGTCTACGCCTGAACCCGAAAAGTCGTACCAGGCGGTGTTCGTCGTGTCGGTACTAATAACCTCAAAGTCTTCCGGTTCCTCTCGGTCATCTCCATCATCACTGCTGACGATAGACTCCGGTTCTCCTCCCGCTTTCAGCTCACTCAGCAGCGCGGGGAAGAAGCTGAAGTACAGGCGGCCGCCAGGTTCCAGCTCACGGCTCGCCGTGTATACCGTGCCGTTGCCCAGGCATTGCTCCGAATAGTTGTCGGCCCGTACGACCTCAAAGTCCTCGCCCTCGGGGATAGCCTGCGAGAGATCGGGGCCACAAAAATGATGAGCGACGGGGCCTCATCGGTGCCATCTCCCTCCGCACTATGCATGACGAAGAAAAAGCCTGTCGCCGGGATCGTCCACTCGCCCATTGACGGTGAGTGAATACGTCTTTGTCACGGTGTCGCCGCCGTCGTCACCGCCAGCGAATGCCGGCGCGGACAGCAGTAGTGCGAGCACCAGGGCCGTGAGTGTGGATGCCAGGATCTTCATTCAGTTCTCCCTTTCGTATCGTGATAGCAGCTCGGTCATCGATGCCATGGCACGACTCTAACCCGTAGGATTCCCGGGAGACAGGGGGCTGTATCACATGTTGGCTGGGCAATGTAGCCCGGAAACCTTATGGCCAAATGCAGTGCACCCGTGGCCTTGGAGGTAAGCGTATGCCTCATCCCATCAGTTTCGATAAGAACAGGACCGCTCTGTCCCAGGGCAATTCGAGAACTCAGCGACCGTCTATCGTGGGTTGCTCTACCTCGCCGCCGCCCTCATCTGTACCAGGCGACTCACGCTTGGATGAATCACAACTGTCGTAGGATGTGCAGACGGCCCCCGCGTCCCAGGGCCGCTGGCGACTACGACGGCACGGGCCTCCAAGACCGGAGCACCAGCCCAAGCAGGAGCCAGGCTAGGCCAGGTAGCCAGCTGACGGGGTGAGGAAGAAGGTGGCGAGCCCGCCTAAGACCAGCACGGGAGCGGCCCATAGCGGTATTACCCTAGCTCGTACTAGGTCGATATTGAAGACAATCAGTCCAACAGTGAAGACGAGGGTTGAGATGAGCTGGATCGCCCCCCGACGCGGTGGGGTCCGGGGTCCTCGAAGCCGACCGCGTACGAGCCCCACGGGAAGAACCAGAACTGGAGCGCCGTGCCCACAATGAGCCCCACGAGCCCCACGACCGTGACGACGAAGCCTATCCGCCCCAGCCACCCCGGGCGTCCGCGCCTTACAAACAGGCTCACTATCCCCATGAGGAGGAGGATAAACGGCAAGACCAGGAACTTGGCCGAATCCTTCCAGGTGAGGCCAAAGAGGAGAAGCTCCTCGTTTACCTCGGTTGGCCCGTGCGTCTGGCGCTGGTGGAGCCACACCAGCATCCAGAGGATACTGGCCCCCACGCTAGCCGGCCCGCCCAAGCGGATTAGCCTTCCTCGCGACATTTACTTCTCGACTTCCCGGTACTGGTCAGCTAGACCGCCCACATAAAACCATCGATTCTGACGACTGCCTATCGCAGGGATGCCTCCCGTATCCAACACCCCTATCGCGGGATGTCGTATCACTCCTCCACGTAGCCGTGTAGCTCCGTGCCCGTTTGCTCGTCTCGCGTCTCGTTCGGGGCGTTGAGGGCATCGGGCGCGGGAATGTTCGCCGCCAGCACGCCCTCGCGCTGGTGCAGCGGCGTCGCGCCTGGTCCGGGGGTCTCGCCAGGCACGGGCGTTCCGATCATCGTGCCCGCCACGCCTTGCGTCGCCACCGGATCCTCACTTCGCCCGGTCTCGCGCAGGCGCCGCTCGACCCAGGTTTGCAGCTTCGCCTCAAGGTCCCGCGCGACCTCGGGATGCTGGTCCAGGACATTGTGCTGCTCGTTTGGGTCGGCGTCGAGGTCATACAGCTCCTGCATCGGACCACCGTGCGGATCCTGCACGAGGGCGTGGATGAATTTCCAATGCCCCTCGCGGATCGCACGCTTCTGTTGCCACGTCGCCTCGGAGTAGTAGATCTGCTCGTAGTTACTATCCCGCAGGCCATACAGCGTGGGAAGCAGGCTCAGTCCCTCCATGGCATCACGGTCGGGGATACCCGCGAGTTCCAGCAGCGTCGGGGCGATGTCCGTGTTCTGCACCCAGCCCGGCACCCGCTTCCCCTCGGGCAGCTTTCCTGGCCAGGAGAGGATGAGCGGCACGTGAACGTTCGCCTCGTACAGCCCGTGATGATCATAATAACCGGGATGGTCGTTGAGCACCTCGCCGTGGTCCGCGGTGAGGATTACCAGCGTCTCGTCTTGCACCGGAGCGAGCGCATCGAACACGCGCTGGAGATGGGTGTCCATGTACCGGGTCTCCCCATCGTACAGACTGTTCACGTACTCGGCGTCCGTGACACCCGGCATCCACTCGTGGAAGTACCACTTGAATGGTTCCCAACTCCAAGCCTCGTCCATGCTGTGGTTGTTCACATCGTACGGATCACGACCTTCGGGATAGAACATGCGGTCGTAGGGTGGCGGCGGGAGATATGGCGTGTGCGGGTCCCAGTAGTGGACAAACAGGAAGAACGGCCGCTCCTGGGCGGTCAGCCGCTCGATGACGGGGAGCGTGGCGTCCGTGACCGTCTCCGCGCGGCGCAGCTCGGTCGGCACTGAGCGGTCCCACTCGTATGTGACGTACTCGTCGTACCCGCGCTTGAAGTGGCGCCCCATGCTGTCTACCGCGGCGGTCGCCCAACCGTGCTCCCGCAGGATCTCCGGCAGGAGCCGCACACCCTCGGTGACGGGGAACTTGCCGCCAATGTTCAGGATATTGTGGGTGATCGCCTCCTTGCCGGAGAACATCGTCGTGAAGCTTGGGTGCGTCGGGATGTTTGGTGCGGCGCAGCGCTCGAAAAGCACCCCGCTCGCAGCGACGCTGTCGATAAACGGGCTGGTATCGCGCCCGTAGCCGTAACAGCCGAGGTGATCCGCGCGCTGCGTGTCGAGCGCGATGAGCACAATGTTCACCCGTTGACCTCCTCGATCGTCCCGTTCTCCCAGGAGCGGATCGCCCCCTCGATCACCTCCTGCGCCGCGAGCCCCTCCTCGCCGGAGCCGTCCAGCGGACCGCCCGCCGCGACCTGCTCGACGAAACGGTCGATGCGGTTCTTGAAGGTCTCATTGAAGTTGCCCATCCCGCCCATGATCGGGTTCTCCACGACGAGCTTCTCCGGCGACTTGCGCGGGAAAAACTCCAGCCGCTGATACACGTTCTCGATCACGAAGCGGCCGTTCGCACCGGCAACCTCGCAGCGCTCTATGGGGTGGTGCATACTGGCATCGTACGAACCCGTAAGATGCCCCACCGCGCCGCTCGCGAATTGCACGTTCACGGAGGCATTGGACCATGTATTGCGCCCCGGCGCCTTGTGCATGAACGCCTGTACGCGCCTGATGGGGCCGCCGAAGTACCGCATCACGTCAATCGAATGGGAGTGCAGCGCGCGCATGTGAAACCAGGGCGAGCTTTCGTTCGGGTTGTTGATCCAGAGCGCCATGTTCACGAACAGCACATCGCCAAGCTGGCCGTCGGTCTGCAGCTGCTTTGCACGCGCCGCAGCAGGGGTGAACCGGTGATTCAGGTTCACGCCAAGCAACAAGCCGTTCTCCTTGGCCGTCCGGACGAGCTCGCGCGCGTGCTCGATATTGTTCGAGATCGGCTTCTCGACGAGCACGTGCTTCCCGGCCCGAAGCGCGGCCATTGCCGGCTCGTAGTGGTGGCCGCCGTTCTCCTCCCCGGCGGTTGCGACGCTCACGGCATCGATCTCCTCCTTCGCGAGCATCTGCTCCACGTCGTAGTACGCGGGCACGCCGTACTGCTGCGCGACCGGGTCCACGGACTCGGGGATCATATCGCACAGCGCGACGAGCTTGGCGTTGGGGTTCTGGGCATACCAGTTCGTGTGTATCTTGCCGATGTTGCCGGTACCGATGACCGCTACGTTGAGCATGAGGCCTCCTTGAGAAGATGTCGTTCTGCGTACGCCGGATACGTGATTAAGAGGCCGGTTCCTGCATGAGGCGGGAAAGATAGCCGTGCCCCTCAGCCGCCACGGCAACGGCTTGCCAATCCTCAAGCTTCGCGCCGCCGATCACCTCGAGGTTCACCGGGCCGTCATAGCCAGTCGCGCGCAGGGCGGCTACGACGCCCGCAAGGTCGATGTTTCCCCTGCCCGGTATCTGGGTGAGCGGCGGGCCGATGGGGATCACCGCCTCCTGGGTGTCGCGAATGTGCACGGAGGCGAGCCGGGAACCAAGCTGGCTTGCTGCCTGCACGACGTCATCCCCGACGCGATAGAGGTGGCTTGCATCGTAGTTGATGCCCCAGCCCGGCTCCGGCACTGCGTCGAGCGCGCGCAGCGCGGTCTCCGTGTTATACACCGCCTGGTTTACGTGCGCCTTCACCCCGAGCCGGACACCGATCGACGCCGCCTCGGGGGCAAGCTGGCGAATCGCGCCGTGCACGGCCCGCTCCGAGTCCGCGTCGTCACTCTTGCCGCCACCGCCCGTGTTGACGACCTCCGCTCCCAGACCGGCCGCCATCCGCAACACGGCGCGGAATCGATCCAGGTTCGCCGGGTCCGTCAGGTCCATCGCGGCCTCCACGGCGACAATACGGAGGCCGGCCGCCTCCGTCTGCGAGCGCACCGCCGCGGTGTCCGCCGCTGGCGACACGTGCTCGCACATCCCCGGGAATGGCGGCGAGCTCGACCTCCGCATAGCCGCACCAGGCGACCCGCTCCAGCGCCCCTGCGATGTCGCGGGCCGCAAAGAGCACCGTGTTACAACCGAGTCGCATAGGATTGAGCCTCCTTGTTTTATGGGACACTTGGGATAGTGCTATCAAGCCGCCGCCTGAGGATGCCGGTGCTTTGAGTTGGTCCCTGGTCAGTCATCCGCGGGAGCATCTCGCAACGCACACAGACAAACCCCTATCACCGGAACGTCTGGATCGTGTCCGAACTGCGGGCCTCGACGCTCACGAGTGCTCTCCTACGGAAGTGCAATGCTCCTTCAAGCGGCGAGACTGACGGTCTCCGGACCGTCAATCTACTTCCGACTACCCCGAACGTGGCCGCGAGTCGTGCCTTTTCCTCCTCAAGCATCCTCTGCTGGCGCGCCACGCGCTTGGGAACGACCGCCGCACGCGGGGCCGCGGGCCGGAAGTCCAGCCGATCGACCCCAAGACCGCGCAGCACGGCGAGCTCAACTGGGGAGTAGTCGGCCGGGTCGGGCCGGTTGAAGTTCATCGGCTCCTTCAGGTGCACGGGTGGATTGGTGATGAGGCGTGGGACGCCAAGGTGGTTCTGCGACTTTGCGTGCAGCACATACGGGTGCAACAGGAACACGTCTCCAACACGCCCTGTCGCCTCGACAAATTGGCTGCACTCGGCGATGAGCGCCTTCGTCGGAAACTCCGTCGGCAGCACCCCCTCTGGGTGGGCGGCAAGGTAGCGTGCCACAACGGGAACGGAGTCCGCGGCGACAAACGTGCCGCCGCCGCGCGGCTGGATGTCCGACCATACGACCAGGGTCAGCAGTCCTTGCTCCGGGGGAGTCCAGGAAGTGTCGGAAGAAGTCACCATCCTTGTGCCAGCCGCCGACACGGGCGGAGGGTGGCTCCCACGGCCGGTCCGCACCCTCGCGGAGGTTCACGATAAAGCCATCGCCCCATGTATACGGCTGCTTGATGCGCCCTTCCCCGCCGAGCAGGTCGCACACCGCGCCCCAGACGGTGGGAGCGAACTCTCGCACATCGAAGCGCTCGTGTGTGGGCATGTGGATCACTGCCTGTTCCCAGGTCGTGGGGTCGTTGGGATCGTACCCGAGGCGCGTCCACGCCCGGTCGGTCAGCCTGGTCGCCGCCTCACGCGAGAAGCAGTCGTGCAGGACGACGTGGCCGTGCGTCAGGAAATGCTCGACCTGCTCCTCAGTCAGGAAGTCGTATCGCGCGGACATACCCTACCTATCCCTTGATCCCGGTCAGGGTAATACCCTGGATGAACGTTCGTTGCGTGAAGAAGAAGAGCACCAGCACAGGAAGGAGCATCACGGTGCTGGCCGCCATCAGGCTACCGAACTGGCTCGTATACTCACCCTGGAAGAAGGTCAGTCCGAGCGAGACCGTGTACTGCTCCGTGCGGCTCAGGTAGATCAACGGTCCGAAGAAGTCTCCCCAGGAGGCGAGGAACTGGAACAGGCCGACGGTCGCCAGGGCGGGCTTCGCGAGCGGCAGGATTATACGCGTGAAGATCGTCAGCTCGCTCGCGCCGTCCACTTTGGCTGCTTCCGAGAGTTCCTGTGGGATTGACATGAAGAACTGCCGCAGGAGGAAGACAAAGAATGCATTGGCAAAGAACGCGGGCACCGTCAGCGGCAGGTAGGTGTTCACCCATCCGAGATTGCGGAATATGATGAAGAGCGGGATGAAGGTCACCTGGTCCGGGATCATCGTCGTCGCCAACAGGACCGCGAAGAGCGGATTGCGCCATGGCCAGTTTATGCGCGACACACCATACGCGACCATCGCGCAAGAGATAACCGTCCCGAGCACCGAGAACGCACACACGATGAGCGTGTTGAGGATCCAGCGCGTGAACGGCACCTGTTGCAGGCCGTTCGTGTAGTGCTCGAAGGTTACGGGGTTGGGGACCCACACGATCGGGAACGCGGAGAGCTGGCTGTTGATTTTGAAGCTGCTCGTGATCATCCAGAAGAACGGGATGAAGAATAAGAAGCTCAGAATCAGCAACGTGCTATGCGCGAGAATCTGGCTAATGATCCTGCTGGCGCGCGCGCTACCCGCGCGCTCGGAGGTGTGGGCAAGAGTCACATTCGCCATCGGTCCCTCCTTATGCTCCGCCGTAGTACACGCGCCGGGAGAGCGCCCGGAACGTGATGAGCGTCGTGATCACGATGATGATGAGTAAGACCCACGCCATCGCGCTTGCGTAGCCCATCCGGTAGAACTTGAACGCGTTCTGCCACAGGTAAAGCCCGTACACTAAGGTCGAGCGCGCCGGACCTCCGGTGCCATTGCTGATGACATACGGTTGCGCGAAGTACTGGAAACCGGCGATGAGCCCGGTGATGAGCGCGAAGAAGAGGTGGGGGCTCAAAAACGGTATCGTGACGTGCCGAAACCGTTGAGCCTTGCCCGCGCCGTCCACGAAGGCCGCGTCGTACAGGTCCTGAGGCACATCCTGAAGACCGGCAAGCAGGATGAGCATGAGATTGCCGACGCCCCAGATGCTTATTATGATTAGTGCGGGCATCGCCCACGACGGGTGCGCGAGCCAGCCTGGGCCGTTGATCCCAAAGACCCGCAGAAGGTTGTTGAGGATCCCGTACTGGGGGTTGAAGACGTAGTTGAAAATCACTGCCGAAGCTACCGCTGGCACAATGCTCGGCAAAAAGAAAATCGTGCGATAGAACGACATGCCTTGCACCTTCATGTTGAGCAGCAGCGCGAGCCCGAGCCCAACAAGGATACCGAGCGGGATGGAAAATGAGAGGAAGTATACCGTGTTGAACAGTGACTTCCAGAAGTTCTTATCGCTGATCAGGGTGCGGTAGTTCTCCAGGCCGGTCCACCGCGGCGAGCCGAAGATGGAGTAGGAGGTGAAGCTGTAGTACAACGACGCGAGCACGGGATACACCCGAAAGAAAAGCAGCCCGAGAATCGCGGGAGAGGTGAATATGAGACCCCAGAGAAAATCGTGCCGGGCGCGCGGTGACCAGCGTCGACTTCGGAGGCCTATTGAACCTGCCTGATGCGTAGTTGCTGCCATACCGGACCGACCTCCTCACACTGCGCCGGGTAGCGAGTCCACGGTTGAGACGTCCCACTGGGACGTCTCAACCAGTAGGGAGCCTGTTACGCGAGCACCTGCCACAGATGCCTGCCCTGCTTGACGCGCTTCATCTCGGCCATTGTGCGCTCCTTGGCCTC
>JAUJMR010000010.1:52146-55554 GCA_030446765.1 Chloroflexia bacterium | reverse complement strand
GGTGCGACGGACACCTTATCCGGCCCACCGATCTTCTTCGCGGAACCGGTCATCCACTCCAGCGCCTTCACCACATACTCGTTGTCCGGAGTTACCTCGTCCTTGTCCGGATCGTAGAACTCTCCACCGAACGCCCAGCCCCACGTGAACAGGGAGTTGCTGGGGCCGTACTGGTCCCACGGGATCATACCGATGCGGGTCACCTTGCCGCCCTTGGTCTGATTGATCTTCGCGGTGTATTCGTCGAGCTCCTCGATCGTTTCGGGCGGCTTCTCCGGGTCGAGCCCGACCTCCTCAAAGAGGTCTTTGTTCCAGAAGAACGGGAAGTTGGGGTCGGCATCCCACTGCATCTGCCAGACCTTCCCCTGGTAGTTCATGTCGTTCCATGCAGACTCAAAGAACTGATCCTTGGTGAGACCAGCCCGCTGCATGTAGTCGGTGAGATCCGTCATCACGCCCAACTCCACAAATTGTGGGGTGCTGAAAGGCGTCATCTGCGCCAGGTCCGGGGATGCGCCACCCGCAACGGCGGTGAGCAACTTGGGGTTATCCGCGTGCCCCGGGGCGTACGTGATCTTGATGCCGATCTTTTCTTGTGCCTTCTCGAACGCCTCCGCCGTCTTGATCCACCCCTGGTGCTCCGCGCCGCCGAAGACGCTGTAGAGCTCGATCGTAGTCTCGCGACCAGCAGCAGCTGCCTTACCAAGCGTGGCGGTCGGCTGTACCCCCGGGGGAAGCGGAGTCGTATTCGCCGCCGGACCCGCCGGCGTATCTCCCGCCGGTGCGCCGCACGCGGCGAGGGTCATCATCCCCGCTCCTGCGCCGGCCACCTTCAGAAAGCGTCGACGGGTCATCGGCCTGTATGGATCCTGCATGGCCAGAACCTCCTTCTAGTGATACTCAAACGACTATGTGATCGCCTGACGTTCCGGTCCCTCGCCGTGTCATCACCCCCATTCGCCCGTAACCGGTGTTGCTACCTCCGCCCGGACGTTCCGCACCTGCCAATGCTCAATACCGCCCGTCGAGGTACCGCTGTCCAGTCCCCGTTTCCTGCCTGGCGCCCTGAGCACCATCTCACGGTGCCGCTGATGATACAGAGGTTGCCCATGCTTGTCAAGCGATAGATATTGTGGTTTTTTGCATTCTCCGCTGTTGCTAAATGTGCTCTTTCCACCCGATCGCACCTTGCGCGCACAATGGGCCTGTGTTAGTATCCCCGCCAGGCTCGGGCACACCGTGACAGGATACGATGCCGGGCCCGATCCCGGGGTAACCGCGGCTGGCAGAGTGGAGGGCCAATGAGTACACAGGCAAAGGTCGGTGTCTTCGGGATCGGGCTGGAAGCATACTGGGCTCAGTTCGAAGGACTCAAGGCACGGCTGGAAGGCTACCAGGCCCATGTAGAGCGACAGGTCGGAGCCTGGGCGCAGGTCGTCTCGCCGGGTCTTGTGGACACCGCGCCCGGTGCGCGAGCCGCCGGAGAACTCTTCGCTCGCGAGGCGGTTGACCTCATCATCTGTTACGTCGCCACGTACGCGACCAGCTCGCAGGTACTGCCCGCGGTGCAGCAGCGCCGAGTGCCAGTGCTGGTGCTCAACCTGCAGCCGGTGGCCGCTCTCGACTACGAGCGCACCGACACCGGGGAATGGCTGGCGAACTGCTCAGCCTGCTGCGTGCCGGAGATCTCCAACGCCTTCGCGCGCTCTGGCGTCCAGTTCAACGTTGTTTCCGGGATGCTCCACGACGATCGGTCGTGGCACGAGGTCGGGGAGTGGTGCAGGGCAGCGACCGCCGCCACGACGCTGCGGCATGCTCGCCTCGGCTTTCTGGGGCATACCTACCCGGGCATGCTCGACATGTATTCGGACTTCACGATGATTCACGGTCAGCTCGGGGCGCACGTCGAGGTGCTTGAGATGGACGACCTGAAGGATCGTGTTGAGGACGCGGATCCGGAATCCATCGAGGCGAAGCTCGAGGAGACCCGTCGGACTTTCGACATGGACGAGAGCGTGGGAGCCGAGAGCCTGGAGTGGTCGGCGCGGGTGGCGGTGGGGCTCGACGCCCTGGTGAGCGACTTCGCCCTCGATGCGTTGGCGTACTACTATCGGGGCACCCGCGGCAGTCAGTACGAGCAACTCGGGGCAGGACTTATTCTCGGCAACTCTCTGCTCACGGCACGGGGCATTCCAGCCTCTGGCGAGGGTGACCTGAAAAACGCCGTCGCGATGAAGGCGATGGATGCGCTCGGCGCGGGCGGCTCGTACACCGAGTTCTACGCCATGGACTTCAACGAGAACTTCATCCTCATGGGCCACGATGGACCGGGTCACATCGCGATCAGCGACCGGCGGCCGATGCTACGCGGGTTGGGGCTGTACCACGGCAAGGCAGGAGAGGGGGTTTCGGTGGAGTTCAGCGTCCGGACCGGTCCCATCACGATCCTGGGACTCACCCAGACGTCCGAAGGCCGGTTCAAAATGCTTGCCGCCGAGGGTGAGTGCATACCAGGACCTACACTGCGGATCGGAAACACGAACAGCCGCCTGCGCTTCGGCCTGGGTCCGGCGGAGTTCATGAATACGTGGTGCGAGCAAGCACCGACCCATCACGTCGCGCTCGGTACGGGGCACCAGGTGAGCACCCTCCGCAAGGTTGCCCGGCTGCTGGGAGTAGAGTTTGTGCGCGTCTGAGCATCCAGGTCCTGAGCAGGCGATCCGTACGATCTGGTAGTGGAGGCGCACGACCGATGACCGCAGAGCTGTACCAGGCGTTTCGAGACCCCGGCAGAGAATACTCCCCCGTACCGATCTGGTGGTGGAGTGCGGAGAAGCTCGACCCTGCGCGCCTTCGCTGGCAACTTGAGCGGTTCGCAGAAGGCGGTGTGTATAACCTCATCGTGCTGAACCTCGCACCCACCAGTCCCCTGTATGGTTCGGATGCCGACGACCCGCCGTTCTTCTCCGATGCATGGTGGAGCATTTTCGAGGGGGCGTGTGAGGACGCTCGTGAGCTTGGGGTCCGGCTATGGTTCTACGACCAGATCGGATTCTCTGGCGCGAACCTCCAGGGAGAGATCGTCAAGGAGCGTCCGGAGTTCGCGGGGCAGGCCATTGAGCGCCTGGCGATGACGGTGAGCGGGACAGGAGAGCTGCACTGCCCGGCGGGCGGGGAACCGGTGGCGGCGTCCGCAACGCCACTTGATGCGGCGGGCAACGCAGCAGGCACGCCCATCGCGCTACCCGTCGATGGTGACGTCGTCCGCTCGACGGGAGGGGCAGCGCACCGGTTATCTCTGTACTACACGGTGACCCGCGGCTTCGACTACCACAGTGCAGCCGCGTGCCAGATGCTCATGCAAACCGTCCACAGCGCGTTCGAGCGCCATGTGGGGCAACACTTCGG
>JAUJMR010000010.1:50743-52046 GCA_030446765.1 Chloroflexia bacterium | reverse complement strand
GCCGTCCGCGGGTGTGGATCGAGTCGTTCCATTCATCCGGCTGGGGCGGTACGATCGAGGAGACATTCGACTGGCTCCTGCCGTGGTTGCGCGCCGGCGCCAACCTCTACGACCCGCATGCGGTGTACTACAGCACCCGGGGCGGCTGGTGGGAGTGGGCTCCCCCCTCTACCGACTGGCGACAACCGTACTGGAAACATTACCGCCCGTTCGCCACGGCGGTCAGCAGGCTCTGCGCGATACTCTCTCGAGGACAGCACGTGTGTGACGTGGGCCTGCTCTTCCCCAACACTACGATACAGGCAGGAACCACGCTCGCCGGACCGACAGCGGAGGCACGAGCGGCACATGACACGTATCTCGCGCTCGTCGGGAAGATGCTCTGGTACGACGTGCAGGAGGGCGCGCTGGACCAGGCACGCACCGATTATGACGTCCTCGACGATGACTCGCTGCAGCACGCGGCGGTGGCGGACGGAGCGCTCCAGGTGGCGGGGGAGCGCTTCACGACCATCATCCTTCCCGGCTGTGCCGTGCTGGAGAGCGCCACGGCCCGCCGGCTCGTTGAGTTCGTCGATGGCGGCGGCAGGCTGATCGCAATCGGCGCCTTGCCTCGTACAGCCGCGGGCGCGGGCGGCGACGATGACCCCGTGCGCGAACTCGCCGCCCTGTTCGAGCAGGGACGGGCGCACCACATCGACACCGCCGAAAATCTACCCTCTATCCTCGCGAACGCTCCCATGCGAGTGGAGGCATCGGTGCCCACGCTGGTTCGACGGGTGGGGGATGCCACCGTCGTGTTCGTGCCCGCCGCCTTTCCGCGCGCGACGGAGATGAACCGCTCGACGGAGCAGGACGCGCTATTCGAATGGCTGGAGGCGGGCTACACGTTCGATCCGGAAAGGTATCACCAGTCCCTATCCATAAGAGTACGCGGCGTCGCGGGTGTACCGGAGATATGGGCGCCGTACAGCGGTGAGCGCCGGGTGGCGGACTACACAACACACGAAACCAGTGACGGGCTGGTGACCGAGGTGGACGTTCGGTTCGCGGACGCCCCCGGAGTCCTGGTCGTCTGGCCCGAGCCGAGCGGACCACAAGCAGCCGCTGGCTCGAGCTCCGATGGGACTGAGATGACCGTGCTCACGGAGCAGGCACTCGATGGTCCGTGGGATGTGGAGGTCGTGCGGACGCTCGACAACCGGTGGGGTGACTTCGCCCTTCCCGCGGATACCGAGGGCGTGCCCGTCGAGCATTGGAGGGTCCGCCATGCGGTCGAGGACGGCCGGGACGGGCTCGCGGA
>JAUJMR010000010.1:27497-50643 GCA_030446765.1 Chloroflexia bacterium | reverse complement strand
TGGTGCAGAATCCGGACCGGTACGCGCGACCCGAGTGGATTGCACCCGACGATGAGGGGCTGAAGGACTCAGTTGTTTCGTTCACCCGCAGCTTCACGTTGCAGGCTCCGCCAGACCGCGCTACTCTGCAACTGGGCGGGATCACGCCATGCCACCTGTTCGTGAACGGCGTTGAGGCCGGGGTGCAGGGCGGCTTCGACCCATACGCCGACCGGCGCGTCGCCCGCCTCCAGCGCTACGATATCACCACATATCTCCAATCCGGCGAGAACCGGCTGGAAGTCCGGGCCTCCGATCGGGGCTTCTCTGTCGCGGCACTCGTTGACGCGATCATCGAGGTGGGCGGCGACCGCGCGGCCTTCTTCACCGACGCCGGATGGTTGGTGAGTCGAGATGGGGAGCCACGTGCGCTTCGGCTGCACGCCCAGCAGCTCGGCGAGGGTGATCCCAGCCACTCACATCTCTGGCGCCGGCCCCACCCAATGCCCCACGCGGCGTGGCTCGAAGGTCCTCAGGATGGAACAGTCGTGCCCATCACACCAACGGCTCGTCCGGACACCAGGCGCGTAGAGTGGATCCGCTTCCTCGTCGCGCCGGGCGCAACATTGATGCGGCTGCCCATGCACGGAGAGGTGCGCGTGTGGGTGGGCGGCGACTCCGTCCTCGAAAGCTCGGCAACGGGTGGGCAACCCCTCGAAGTACCTCTCCCAGAACCGAGCGCTCCACGGCGGGTCTGTGCTATCCACGTCAACACAATCCCCGGGCATCAGGGCGGTGGCATCTTCGCAGGCCCCATTACCTATGAGATGGGGCCAGGCGTGATGATGGCTGGCAACTGGGAAGAATTGGGGCTCGCGGGGTTCAGCGGAGGCGTTCGGTACCGCCGAACGATCACGGGCGACGCACGTGACCACAACTCGCGCGTGTTGCTTGACCTCGGACGGGTGCGGGGCACCGCGCAGGTGCGGGTGAACGGGGAGTCCTCCGGGGTACGCCTCTGGTCTCCGTACACATATGATCTCACGGCACAGCTGCGAGATGGCCCAAATGAGCTGGAGGTCGAGGTGTACAACACCCTGGGGCCGTATCTCGAAGCCGTCAGTCCAACGCATACGGTCTTCCCCGGGCAGACGATCTCCGGCCTGCTCGGACCGGTGCAGTTCATGGTGGTACGGGATGGTCCACCTCCCACGTGAGCTGTGGGCTTGTGACCCCAGGTAAGACACCCTGATATGCGACCGCACCGCCTGGTCGTCGGTGCACAGGCATCGATGGAGAACACGGCATCTGACGCTCGCCGGTAAACGGTGAGTACAATACGCGGAGATCGACCGCGGCGCGCAACCACCAGGGACAACAGACACGATTTAGGGGAGCGATATGGAGCAGGTAGAAGCCGACTCGACGGGGGAAGCCGTCCCTTGTCCCGGAGGAGCGGCGGCGGCGCATAGCCCAGCGCATCCGCGAGGCGGGGAGCGTCACCGTCGCGATGCTCGAGGCGGAGTTCGGCGTCTCGCCCATGACCGCCCGCCGGGACCTGGCGACGCTGGAGCAGGAGGGGCGGGCCCGTCGGACGCACGGCGGGGCGGTACTGCCGGGCTTCGCGGGACACGAAGATTCCTTTCAACAACGGCTGGAGCAGGCGCAGGGGGCGAAGCAGCGGCTCGCCCAAGCCGCGGTGGCCTAGCTGGAGCCGGGCGAAACGGTGTTCATCGACTCCTCGACCACGGCCTACCACGCCGCACGGCGCATCATCGCCGAGGGACTCCGGACGACGATCCTGACGAACTCGGTCCCGGTCATGGAGCTGTTCTCCGGTACGGAAGCACCGAACGTCGATCTCATCGGGCTCGGTGGGGCGCTGCGGCGGCTCACCTCTCCTTTGTCGGCCCGCGCACGGTGAGCGACGCGCGCGCGTTCTTCGCCGACATGGTGTTCTTGAGCATCAAGGGGATCACACCCGATGGGTATCTGACCGATCCCGATCCCCTGGAAGCGGAGGTCAAACGGGCGATGATCGATCGGGCAGAGCAGCCGGTGCTGCTCGTAGATGGCGCAGTTCGACCAGCGCGGCCTGAGCGTCATCGCGCACGCGAGCGACCTCCGACTGCTGCTCACCGCCGACGCCCCCGAGAGACCGTCTTCGGGCACTCGAGACGGCCGGTGTCCGCGTGCAGCGGGTGTGATGCCGCGCAATCTCCGCGCACACAACCCGCACCGTGCAACTCGGGAGGACGCCCGGAATCTCAGAGTTCGTGGGGTATACGATCTCGGATGCGGCGCCGCCGGGCATCGAGAAGCTCTAGGTGCTCCACGACCTGCCGGGCGGCGAGACGCGCGACCCGTGCTGAACCGTAGTCGAACTGTCATTCCGAGCGTGCGAGGAATCCGTGGTACGGGCTACGGATCCCTCACTTCGGCTCGGGATGACAGGACACCAGCGTTCAGGCTGTTCTCGTCAGCCGGCCCCGGCCAGTCCATCGCCCGCTCCAGCGCGCTGGGGAAGCGGGTCTCGAAGTCCATCACCGCCCCCACTCGGGCCGGATGACGATGCGCGCCATTTGCGGCATGATGGGGGCTGCCTGGGCGACCCACGCCTCCCCTTGCTCTTCCCCATCACCCGCCGGCACATCGCCGCGTACTCCGGTGCTATCCCGTCCACCACATCGATGCGGACGGAGCCGCGGATGAGCAGCACCTTGTGCGGCATCCGGTCGCTATCGATGGTCAGGGCGACCTTCGAACCGTCCCCCAGCACCCGCATCTTCGGCGCGTCCGGCTGGGTGCCCAGCACGATCTCTTCCCCGTTCCAGTGGAAGCCGATCGGGACGACGCGCGGCGTGCCGTCGGGCCATGTGTAGGCGAGGCGAGCAGGGATCGTTGACTGCAACAGCTGCTGGGCCACCGGGTCATTGAGTAGTGCGACGCTTCCTTGCTTGGTCGTATCATCTGCTCCTCTTAGGACCTCCCTGCACTCTACGGCGGTGGATAGGGGAATGAGCGTTGACATCGGCTGGGGCGGGCTGCGGGCCGCAGGCGGCGGAGACCCGCCCCAGCCCGGCGCCGACTTACCGCCCAATGCTGTACACGGCGCCATTCCCAGCAATGGCATGGCAGGACCGTCTCGGGTGGTTGCCCGCGTCATGATTCGTGTGGGTAGCAGCCCTCCGAATCCGATCCCGTAGCATTTCACCGGATGTTCACTGTCCCTGCGTTGGCAGGACGTGTACGTGTACCTCGCGCACTGGTCTGGCCGGGCAGAGTCCCGTCCGTGTATCCAACGAGGTACACCCGCTGGTGTCCGGCACTGGTCTGGCGGTGAGTGGTCCCGTCCCCGTATTATCCATCCTCGCCCTGCGGGTTGCACCCCGCTGGACCCGTGATGTACACCCCGCTGGATCCACGCGATGTCAGGGAAGGTCCTCGCTGGACCCGCCGAACTGCCTGGTCCAGATCACGCCGCCCGAAGAGTTGTACTTGCGCACGAAGCCGTCGTCACTTCCTTTGTTGGTCCACCCGGGCAGCGCGCCGCGCGCGTGTATCCGTCCACGTATATGCCGGTCGAGTCCACGGCGACCGATTGTCCCCAGTCCTCTTTAGCTGTCCCGAACTGGCGGGTCCAGCTGTGGCCCCCGCTGGTGGTGTACCTGCGCACGAACGCATCGTTTAGCCCAGAAGCGCGCGCGCCGGCAGGGCGCCTGCCGCCGTCCCGACGACGTACACCCCGGTGGAGCTCACGGCCACATCAAAGGCGTAATCATCCCTGGAGGAGCCGAACTGGCGGGTCCAGAGCTCGCCTCCTGCGATGCTGTACTTGCGGATGAACGCGTCCTTGAGCCCGGCGTTGGCCCGCCCGGGAAGCGCGCCGGTAGTGTGCCCGACGACGTACACTCCGGTGCTGTCCACATCGACGTCCCAGGCGTAGTCCGAGCGCGCGGTGCCGAACTGCCGCGTCCACACGTGATTGCCGGAGAGGGTGTACTTGCGCACGAACGCATCCGCGTCGCCCTTCCTGGTCTGACCAGGCAGAGCGCCATACGCCTGCCCGACGACGTAGACACCGGTAGAGTTCACGGCGACGCTGTTCGCCTGGTCGCCGCCGGGGCTACCGGCGAACTGGCGGGTCCAGGTGATGCCGCCCGTCCGGTTGTACCGGCGTACGAACGCGTCATCGCCACCCTTATCGGTCTGTCCCGGCAGGGCCCCGTCGGTGTACCCGCGACGTACACGCCGGTAGAGCACAGGTCAATATCAGTGGCGGAGTCGGGCCTGGACGTGCCGAACTGCCGGGTCCACGTGATACTGGCGGCGTGCGCCCCGTTGCCGGCAGCACCGTCAGCAGCACGATAGCGCATACCAGTGCTAGCATCACAGATCGCACTACCAGTGTCCCCCTGCCGCCTGTATGTTGCTCCCGCCCATTACCTGCCTCCTGCGGTTTATCCGTCGCACCTGGCACACATGCCGTTGCGCACGGCCCTTGGTGTACTATGCGTCCGCAGGCCTGCACTGCCAGGCACTATCGGCACTCTGACCGGCAGTTTCTCCGCTCACTGCCGCGGATCCCCACCCGTACGTCTCCTGAATTGCTTGCCCAGTCGATTTCCGCATGGGTCGGGGTCCTTGACGTCGGCTGGGGGCATACGCGATCTGCTTGAACTGTCGTGTCGATGTCATCCTGAGCATAGGGCGGTGACCCAGGTGCATAGCCCCCGAACCACGCGCGTATTCCTCGCACGCTCGGAATGACATATGCCCTACCGTTCAGCCAGCGTCCGTATCACTGCCCGGTGCAGGAGTTCAGGACAGGGATGTCCACTTCGCTGTTACAGAGCCGCGCGAGATGTGGCCGAACTGCGCTCAGTTGTCACTCAGGTGTTGCTTGTATGCGGCTCGCAGGTGGGGATTGTACGGGGCGGAGTCGAGCCCAAGGCGCGAGGTCGTCCCGAGCGAGGGATGGCTGCCCCAGCGCCTCGTATGCCCGTGCGCGCTCCAGGTAGGCCTCGGAGCTGGCTGGCCGGGATTCTATGACACCCCGGGCGAGTTCCAGCGCCTCGTCGTGCCGGCCGACCTGATTCAGGAGTGCAATCGGCCACACACCGTACCACAGGGCCTTCTGGGGAGGCCAAGTGCCCCCGGCACGCTCCCAAGCTTGCAACGCCTCATCATAGTGCTCCCAGTGGTACGCCATGCTGACCGAGTCGCAGCCAACCCCACGGATCGGTTGGTGAGGACTGGACGTAGGCTCTCAACTCCGCCAACAGCTCCCGCTCGACACTCCTGTCGTCTGCGCCGTAGCGCTGCGTGATCGCCCTTACGACCGCTGCCTTGCTCGGCGGATAGGCGATGGCGTACTCGCGTGGACTGCGGTCCCATAAGCCCTCGAAGTACTCATACGACCACTCCAGGTCCTTGCCGCGGAGGAGTCGCTCACGGTCACGACGCGACGGACGCGATCATACCCCTGTACGACCCGGAAATGGTCGATGTCGGATGTCGGATCCAGGAGTTGCAGCACGATCACCGGGATACCGTTGGCGATCAACGCCTCCAGCAGGCGCATATTGCCGCCCCACTTCACCTCGCCCTGATAGCCATACTCGATCTCCGCGAACGTCACCATCTCGATATCATCGACCGAGACATCGTCCGGGTTCGGCCGAATCTTCATCGCCGTGTACTCCTGCGACGATTCGATCCCGAAGTGTCCCAGCACCATGTTTGTGGTGATCGGACCACAGTTGTTCATGCGCTGCGGTTCGTAGGACACCGTCTGGAGCTTGTGCCGCGCGGGCGGCGGGGTAAAGGATGGCGCAGGCCGAGGGGCTGTGACGTTAACACCCGCCCCGCCCGCGCCACCCAAGCTCGCCGCCGCCGACGCATGGCTGGCGGGAATAGTCAGGAGTACCAGCGCTAGAAGAAACGCCAGGACCGTAGTAGTTAGCGACCTCACGAGTGTTTCCTTCCGTTGCCCCACACATGCACAACCGCTGTCGATCGTATGGGGTTCTTCGCCGCCTTGTGCGGGACTTGCCTGGGCAATACGCCGGACAGCCCGCGCGCTTCGACCTGACCGTAGTATGTCTCCTCGCAAGCAGCGCGGACAAGGAACTATCGGCGCTTTTGCTGGCACTTTTCCTGACCCCGTTCTTTTGTGGTACTGGTACGAATGCAGCGAGAGTCGTATACTCCTCACACGGCGCGTGAAAACGAGGTGCGGACCGTGGGGAGAACTGAGCTCCGAGTCCTTTGGGGCGTTCGTGCGCCGGTGGCGGCGAGCGGCCGGGATGTCACAGGAGGAGCTTGCTGATCGCGCGGGACTGAGCGTGCGGGCGATCGGCAACTTGGAGCGGGGCGCAAAAACCAGGCCCCATCGCGACACCATACTTCTGATCTCTGAGGCGCTGGGCCTGGGTGCTGAGGAGCACAACGCCCTCGAGCAGGCAGCGCGAACGATGCGGGCACGCGCCATTGAGGCCGAGAGGCCTCTGCCGGACGCCGAGGTGGATTCCCGCTCGCGCAGCCTGCCTCGCCATCTGCCGCTGCAGCAGACGCCCCTCGTAGGGGAGAGAGAATGAGCTCAAGATCATCCGGCGGATGGTGCTCGATCCCGGTGTGCACCTGCTCACCCTCACTGGCCCCGGAGGAACCGGCAAGACGCGCCTGGCTCTGGAGGCTGCGGGCCAACTCGTGGATAGTTTCCGCGATGGTGTTCATTTCGTCTCCTTGGGCGCCATCATCGAGCCGTCGCTCGTACCGTCCGCGATAGCGCAAGTGCTTGGCGTGGTCGAAGTTTCCGGCCAATCACTCGTCGAAAGTCTCCAGGCTCGCCTGCGTGATGGCCAGACTCTGCTGGTGCTCGATAGCTTCGAGCACATCCTCGAGGCAGCGCCATTGGTATCGGATCTTCTGTCGGCATGTGCCGGTCTCAAAGTGCTGGCGACAAGCAGGGCAACGTTGCGCCTGAGAGGCGAGCGCGAGTTCCCGGTGCCGCCGCTGGGGGTGCCCGACCCGACCAATCTCCCCACGCTCGACCTGCTCCGTTGTTTCGAGGCTGTTGAGCTATTCGTCCAGCGCGGGCGAGGCGCAAGGCCGGACTTCGATCTCGACGCCTCGAACGCGGAAAGCGTTGCGCAGATCTGCGCGCGATTAGATGGACTGCCGCTCGCGATAGAGTTGGCGGCGGCACGCATCAAGGTGTTAACGCCGGAGGAGCTGCTGACGCGTCTGGGGCGGCGCCTGGACTTCCTGACCGGCGGCGCGCGCGACCTGCCTGCACGGCAACGGACGGTCAGGGGCACGATCGACTGGAGCTATAACCTGCTCGATGAGGGCGAGCAAGTGTTGTTCCGGCATGTTGGGGTGTTCGCGGGCGGGTGGACGCTCGACGCAGCCGAGGCGATCTCCGCCCCCGGGATGGAGCTCGACGTGGTTGTCGGCCTGTCGGGGCTGGTCGATCAGAGCCTGGTGCAGCGGCAGGAAGAGTCTCGCTTCTTCGTGCTCGAGACTATACGAGAGTACGCTCTCGAGAAGCTGGAGGAGAGTGGCGAGATTCAGGAACTGCACCGGTTGCACGCGACGTACTTCCTGCGGCTGGCGGAAGTGGCGGAGCCCCAGCTTCGAGCGTCTCAGCAGGTGGCGTGGCTCGATCGGCTCGAGGCAGATCACGACAACTTGCGCGCGGCGCTGTCCTGGCTGCTCGAGCACGGCAAGGGCGAAGAGGCGGTGAGGCTTGCCAGCGCCGTGTGGCGCTTCTGGGAGATGCATGGACATCTGAGCGAGGGACGACTCTGGCTGGAACGCGGCCTGGAGCGGGCGCGCTGACCTCTCGCCACCGGTGCAGGCAGAAGCGCTCAACGGCGCCGGACACCTGGCGTGGCTGCAGGGCGATCCGGCTCGGGCGACGGAACTGCTCGAGGCGAGCTTGACCCTCCAGCGAGCGGTCGGGCACACCCAGCATCTCGCGTATACGCTCAACAACCTTGGCCTGGTTGCCCTGGATCAAGGTGACTTCACACGCGCCACCTCCCTGCTGACGGAGAGCCTGGAGCTGCGTCGCCAGGCAGGCGATGAGTGGGGTGTGGCGCTCTCGCTGAACAACCTCGGGTATGCGGCCCTGCTCGAAGGCGATCTCGCTAGCGCGGAATCGCTCTCGGCGGAGAGCGCGAGCCGCTTCCGGGATCTCGACAACAGCTGGGGTACCGCGCTGGCCCTGACGAACCTTGGCCGTTCCTTGCTCGAAAGCCACGAGCATGCACGGTCCGCAGATGTGCTCGGCGAGTGCCTGACACTCTCACAGGGGCTGGGAGAGAAGGTCTTCATCGCCGAGTGTCTGGAAGGGCTGGCCGGACTTGCCGCGGCGGAGACGCAGATAGGGCGAGCCGCGTGCCTCTGGGGTGCTGCCGAAGCACTGCGCGAGATGATACAGGCCCCGCTGTCTTCCGCGGAGCGGTCACACTACGAGCGACACCTTCGGGAGGCACAAGGACAGATGGATCCGGAGACCTTCGACCGGGCATGGGCCGAGGGCAGGGCCATGACGCTGGATCAGGCCATCCAGTACGCCCTGTAGCATCCGCCATATCCTGACGAGCACCTTGTGCTGGCCGACCACCTGCTCCACCGGTTTATGGTCGGGTCCATAGACGGGCGGATGCGACACTATGCGCCCTTGGTCATTACCAGTTCGCGGTACCGGTGTCTCTTGGGCGCCTCAACGCTTTTTGTCGTGTCATACACAATCCGGCTGAACGGTAGGTCATCTGTCATTACGAGCGCGTGAGGAATGCGTGGTACGGGCTACGGATCCCACATTTATTTCGGGATGACACACACCACGGTTCAAGCGGATCGCGTATCATTCTCATCCAGCGTTGAGCCAGAGCACGGTCGCCACTAGTTCTATTGCTCGAGCATCGTCGACTTGGTAGCGTCCTCTCCGACCACCTCCGTATCCCCGCAAGCACGGCTTCCGTTGCGGCGCAGTGGCCGAGAGCGTTTGTCGCTCCATCCTCACTGGTGCTAGAATTCGGACGACCTGTGGTATGTTCGCGTCCGTCCACGGCCGCAGCGGAGTCGGTAAGTTTGTTCACGGGAGATTTACATGCAGCAGTTCAAAGTGGTGGTGGAGAAGCATGCGGACGGGTATGTCGCGTATCCCATTGGCACGAAGGGGGTAGTGATCGGCCAGGGTGATAGTTACGAGGAGGCGCTGGCCGATGTTGCGTCGGCCATACGCTTCCATATCGAGACCTTTGGTGCTGATACCCTTACGTCGGACTCGCCCGTGCTCGAAGCGTTTGTCGCCGAGGCGGGTGTGTAGGGTCAATGGCGAAGTTCCCGACAGACGCGCCTAGGGCGCGGGTTGTCGCAGCGCTCGATCTGCTGGGATTCCGTATCGTTCGTGAGCGTGAGCATATATCGATGATCAGGGAGAACCCGGACGGTACCCGAACGCCGCTGACCATGCCGAACCATCCTCGCATCAAGGGTCCGACTTTGCGTGCCATCTGTGCGCAGTCGGGAATATCGCGCGATGAGTTCCTCAACGCGTATGATCGCGTCTGATATGGAATCCGACCCATGGGCACGTGGGAACTCTGTAGCTCTTGGATTTGACTGTCCGGCATTGCCCATCATAACGAGCAAAGAGAAGTGCAAAATCTGGCCATGTCCCAATCCCCTGTAGCGACGCTTTCCATCGCGCTCCCGTCCTACAGAACCGCGGCATCCTTGGCAGCACGGTGGCTAGAGCAGCGCTTCCTCCTCCGGCGTCAGGGTGCTGCCCTTTCCGCTTTGTCGGCCCGAGGTGCGCCATCGTCCCCCCGGACAGATTGTGCTATCTTACTGCCTGACCGCCATAACGTCGGGATCGCTGCCACTTCACGGGGGATTGCCGACACGGAAAACGTGGTGGTCGTGCTGGACTTACCCGCCACATAGGAGGTCGGATATGGCCAAGATCCTGGTAAACATCACGCACGGCCCCGAGCATCCGACGCGCACCGCGCTCGGCTTCCTTGTCGCGAAAGCGGCCATTGAGGAGGGGCACACCGTGTCGCTCTTCCTGGCGGGCGATGCCGTGCAGTTGATTCGCGACGCGACTCTCGATACGCTCGCGGGGCTGGGCACGGGTAAGCTCAGGGAGTCATACGACGCTATCGTCTCCGGTGGTGGCCGCTTCTACCTGTCGGGTATGTCGAGTAAGGCCCGAGGCGTGACCGAGGCGGACCTGGCGGGTAAGCCGGCGGAGATGGCGATGCCGAATGTGCTCGTACGACTTGCCCTTGAGCACGACCGGATGTTTACGTACTAACTGGTGCATCCGCCAGTCGTGCCATCCGTTCAAGAGGCACCGCCGCGAGTCTAATCAGGGCTAAGCCATGAGCAGGCGTGGGTATTCGTCTATGCCGGTACCCTCTCCACCCTCATGGCTCAATATGCAATACGGACTCTGGCATCTCCGGCCCCAGAACCGCGGCCTCCTCGGCGGCGCGGTGGGCCAGAGCAGCATCTCTTCCTACGGATCCCTCACTGCGTTCGGGATGACGTGCGTGGCAGTTCCGGCTAAGTACAGAACACTGCATCGATCCGCTGTAGGGGTCCGGTACTTGCAACCAATCGTACCCATACCAGGGGCGGAACGATGAGCACGAAGACACCACTCCCGCCGGGCATACACATCCGGGCCGCGACGAGGGCCGATCTGCCCGCCGCGTTCGCGCTCGCGGTTGAGTTCGAGACCGCGGAGTTTGGCGCGCCCGATACCATACTGGAGGATCTGCGCGAGGAGTGGGAGTCGCTTGATCTCGCCGCCGACGCCTTTCTGGCACACGACGATGATGGCCGGCTCCTGGGCGCCGCGACGGTCAGCGGACACGACCGGATGAGCGCGGATATCTGGGTCCATCCGCCGTTCGAGGCCCTCGAGCGCTCCCTCCTGCATCTGGTCGAGATGCGGGCCCTGCAGCGGGCGGCGCCCGTGCCGGAGAACGAGCAGGTGCTGCTTGAGCGCGTGGTGAACGGCGCGAACGATGCGGCCGGAAGCCTGCTACGCTCGAACGGGTATGCGCTCGCGAGGCGCCACTGGCGGATGACGTTCGAGATGAACGATCCACCCGCGGCACCCGAGTGGCCGGCGGGCATCCGGGTCCGCAGTGCCGAGCGAGATCAGGACGAGCGCGCCGTGCACCGCGTGATCTACGACGCGTTCGAGGACGACTGGGAGCGGCAGCGATCCTCCGAAGAGGACGCGTACAAGGACTTCCACACCTGATGGTCGCCACGTATCGCTATGACCCCGACCTGTGGTGGATCGCGGAGGATGCCGAGAGCGGTGAACTGGCGGGAGTCGCGCTGGGCGTAGACTTCCCCGATATGGGCTGGGTGCGGCTCGTGGGCGTCCGGCGGCAATGGCGACGCCATGGAATTGCCCTCGCCCTGCTGCGGCAGTCGTTCGCCGAGTTTTACCGGCGGGGCCACCGGATCGTGTCGCTCGGCGTCGACTCCGAGAGCCCGACGAGGGCGAACAAGCTCTACGAGCGCGCCGGGATGCGCGTGAGCCAGCAGCTCGACCAGTACCGCAAGGTGCTGCGTGCTGGTGAGGAAGGAGTCGGAATGATGGAAGGCAAGCAGTCCGTCCCGACCGTCACGGCGGCCGAGGTGCAGGCCGGCATAGAGCACGGCGAGTTCACGGTCCACTACCAGCCGGTCGTGTCGTTGCACACCGGCAAGATCCTGAGCGCCGAGGGGCTGGTCCGCTGGCGACATCCGACTCTCGGATTGATGTCGCCGGGGATGTTCCTCCCGGCCGTGGCCGACGCCGGCCTGATGGCAGAGCTAGGAGCGGGGGTTCTGCGCACTGTCTGCGCCCAGGCCCGGACCTGGCGGGACGCGGGCATCGCCGTCCCCTGCGTCGGCTTCAACCCCTCGGAGGAGGATCTACAGCCCGCGTACCTGCCCGACCTCGTGCGCGCGGCGCTCGACGGGGCGGCCATCGATCCCCGGCTGCTGGTCCTGGAGCTGCACGATGAGGTGATGGCGGACATGCAGCGCGCCGCGCAGACCTCGAGGAACTCGCCGCGCTGGGGGTGCGGCTCTGGCTGGACGACTACGGGACGGGACCGTCGAGCCTGCCCCTGCTGGAACAGTTCCCGTTTGAGATACTGAAGATCGACCGCGGCGACGTGAGCCACATCGCCGCGGACCCGGGCGCCGAGTCCGCCGTGGCGTCCATGATCGAGCTGGCGCGATCCATGGGCATGGCGGTCGTTGCCGAGGGCGTGGTCACGCAGGATCAGCTGGCGATCCTGCGCCGGCACGGATGCGACCACATCCAGGGCTGGCTGTTCAGCTGTCCCCTCGAGGCCGACGCACTGTCGGACTTCCTGGTGGCGGGGCACTCCGAGGACATCGATCCGTTACATATGCTGCGGCATTAGCCAGCGCCGCCAACCGAACAGGCTGCCTGGCTTCAGCATCGAGTCCTTGTCCTGTCCTACTCCCCCTGCGCTGCGTGGATCATCGCGTCGCGGCGGGCTCGGTCGCGCTCGTCATTGGGAAGGCCGCCGATGGCGTTGGCGTCGCAGCCCCAGTCGAGCGTGCCGTCCGCTAGCGCGCGGGAGATAATCATCCGGTGTATCTCGCTCGTGCCCTCGACGAGGGTGAGCTGTTTCGCGTCGCGGTAGTATCGCTCCGTCGCGTAGTCCTTAAGGTAGCCGTAGCCACCGAGGATCTGCAGTGCCTCCTCGGAGACACGGACGGCCGTCTCGCTGGCTTGCGCCTTTGCCAGCGAGAGGAAATGCGCGATCTCCCGGTCGCTGCCCCCCTGATCCACAAGCCACGCCGCCCGGTGCGTGAGCAGCCGCGCGCTCTCGACCCCCATTGCCATCTCCGCGAGCTTGAACGCTATAGCCTGGTGCTCGATTATCGGCCTGCCGAACGTTCGCCGCTGCTGTGCGTACGCGAGCGCGTATTGCGTTGCGCCCGCTGCGAGCCCCACCCCCCGTGCGGCGACAAGCGGGCGCACGACGTTCAGATGCCGCATGACTAGCCGGAAGCCGTGGTTCTCCTCGCCCAGCAGGGCCGACAGGGGCACGCGGCACGCGTCCAGCAGGATCTCCACGACGGGCACTCCAAGCACGCCCATCTTCGGCAACTCCCGTACGATGCGACAGCCCGGGTTCGGCAGGTCCACCACGAACGCGCTGACGCCCCGCGCTCCCGCCTCGGGATTGGTCTTGGCGACGACGATCACAAAGTCGGCCACGGTCGCCTGCCCAGCCCACAGCTTCATGCCATCGAGCATCCATCCATCGCCGTCGCGTCGCGCGGTCGTGGCGATGTTCACGGCGTCGGAGCCTGCCTCCGGCTCGGTGAGCGCAAACGCACCCCGCAGCCGCCCGGTTGCCACGCCACGCACGTAGCGCTCCCGCTGCTCGGGCGTTCCGGCCATCTGTATCCCGGCGGTGGCCAGTCGGGTCGTCAGCAGCAGGAGGCCGGCGGAGCTGCAGTACTTCGCGACCTCCTCGATGGCGAGCGCAAGACCGAGCGTGCCCGCGCCCGAGCCGCCAAACTCTTCGGGGAACGCAAGCCCCAGGAACCCCGCGTCGCGGAACGCCTCGAAGAGGTCCTGCGGATACGTCCCCTTGCGATCGATGGCCGCCGCACGGGGCGCGACCACCTCCCGCGCGAGCGCCGCTGCCCGATCGCGCACCTGCCGCTGCTGCTCGTTGAGTCCGAAGTCCATCGAATGCTCCCTTCTCCCAACCCGGCATTGCGCAGGCCGGGCCAGGCGGCCCGACGGCGATTGTCTGAGGTAGTCTAACCCATTCACAAGGCACGGCAGGACGCAAACTCGAGTAGCCGGTGCCGTACAATATATGATGCCAACCGAGACCATGGACCGGACAGACGCAGCGGCGCGCCCCCTGTCCGCGGACGAGGCGAGGCGCCGGCGCTTGCTCGGCACCCTCGCCGTGGCCCTTGCGAGCATCAGCTTCGGCGTCCAGGGTATCCTTGCGAAGTACGCGTACGCGGGCGGGGCCGGCGTGCCCACCGTACTCGCGACCCGCTTCCTCTTCGCGACGCTTATCCTTTGGGCGATACCGCTATTCCGGCCCAGCATCCGGCGGACACAGCTGCGGTTGCCACGCCGGAGCGTGCTGGGTGCCGCGGTCCTCGGGGCGCTCTTCGTCACGAACGCGCTCTTCTACTTCCTTGCGCTCGATCTCCTGCCCGCGAGCACCGCCGTGATGCTCGTGTTCGTCTTCCCCGCGCTCGTCGTTCTCTGGGCGCGCCTCTTTCTTGGCGAGCGGTTCTCGCGGCCCCAGATGGTGGCGCTTGGTCTGGCGCTCCTTGGCTGTGTCCTCACGGTCGATCCCAGGGCGGCACTCGTCATCGGCGCGGGCATCAGCTGGCTCGGCGTGCTGTGGGCGCTTGGCTCCGCGCTCAGTAACTCCTGGTACGTGCTGCTCGCGGGGGTGTTTGGCCGTGGTATCGCCCCATTGACCCTGGCTTTGTACAGCGTCCCGCTAACCGCGCTGGCTTTCTGCGGGTATCTCGTCGTGGACGGTGGTCCTACCCCGAACATCACGGTAGGAGGCTGGGCAAGCGCGATCTCCCTGGGAATCCTCACCGGGCTGGCAATCTATACCTACCTGATCGGGGTAAGACACATCGGTCCGAGCCGGGCCGCGGTCGTCGCCACGGCAGAGCCGGTCACCGCGGTCGTGCTCGGCGCGGTGTTGCTCGCGGAGGCGCTGACGCCGCCGAAGCTCCTGGGGGCGGGGTGCATCGTCGCGGCAATCACCTTGCTCAATCGTGCCGAGGCGCGGGCGAACGCGGGACCGTAGCACACGAACGGCTCAGCGCCCGAGGGAGGAGCGATCGATGGAACAACAGGATATCCTGAAGGAGCGCGCGGCCCGGCGCGCGGTGGAGTTGGTGCCCGATGGCGCGGATATCGGCCTGGGCTCGGGTTCGACCGCGGAGATCGCGCTGCGACTGCTCGGCGAGCGGGTGCGTGGTGGCCTGCGACTGCGCGGCGTGCCGACCAGCGAGCGAACCGCCTCCCTCGCCCAGGGCCTTGGCATCCCACTCACTACGCTGGAAGAGGCGTCTGAGCTGGCGCTCACCCTCGATGGCGCGGACCAGGTCGACCCGGACCTCAATCTCGTCAAAGGGCTGGGAGGCGCGCTCACCCGCGAGAAGATCGTCGCCAAAGCCAGCAAACAGGCGGTCATCCTCGTCGATGAATCGAAGCTCGTGCGTGTCCTCGGAACGACCACGCCCGTGCCGGTGGAGGTGCTGCCGTTCGGCTGGACCAGGGCGGCCGCGGAGTTAGCGGGGATGGGTCTCTCACCCGAGCGGCGCACCACCCTCAGCGGCGAGCCATACATCACGGACAACGGCAACTACATCCTGCACCTTGCCACCGGACCGATCGCGGACGTCCCCTCACTCGACACCCGGATACGCGCCGTCGCGGGCGTCGTAGAGACGGGTCTCTTCCACGGCATAGCGCACCTGGTGCTCGTCGGTGCGCAGGACGGCGTGCGCGAGCTGCGGGGCTGAACACCTCGACGACGAGCTGTTAGGTCCACACCGGCGAGCGTGGACATTGAATTCACGACACGGGCATGGTGGCAGGTTGCACAATACCGGGCGACCCGGTGGGTCACCCCTACCAGCGATGTAGCAGACCAAGTACGGTTGCGCGTCCGCCTACGCTGGTTGCGTGTCGTACCGACTCTGGATATCCGCAACTATCGCGCGATCCACCATGGTCCCTGCAGGGAAGGCGGCGGCCAGTTCCGCGAAGTACCCCTCGAAGCCGCCGGGAGCGTCGATCTCCAGCATCCTCGCCGGCTCGTCCCCGGGGTTGGAGAACGTGTGTGCCACCCCCACCGGCACATGCACAAGGGCCCCCGCGCTTGCATGCACCGTCCGCTCCCCGAGCCGGAATGTCACCGTGCCTTCAATAATGGAGAACACCTGCGAGTAGATCCGGTGCAGGTGGGGCGGCGGACCGGGGAATCGCGGGGCTACGGTGTGCTCGACCAGGGAGTAGTGCCCGCCTGTGTCGTCGCCTGTGAGCTTGATCTCCGTATGTCCCCCTGCGATATCGAGCCTCTGCCCCTCGCCTGCCGCGAGAATCTTCCCCTCCGCCATGTCCACAATCTCCTTCGTGCTGATGGTCGGAGGCAGTCTAACACCCGGTGCCGTGGCGGTACAAGGACAGCCCACCGCACGTGTCGGGGTCCGCAGTGAACCGCAAATGATGGCGGGCAACGATCGGTCACCAGCCACGGACCAGTCGGCGCGGAGCTGTCTGTCGCACGCCTGTGACACTGGCCGGGATGTTGCAGTGCTATGAATGAATGCCGGGAGGAGACCCGGCCGGAACCGAGCGGCTACACAAAGGAGCGTGTGCGGATGCCTGAGCTAGCTGTATCATCGTGGAGCCTTCATCGCGAGTTGGGGCCGATGTACTGGGACCCAAACGCGCCGGACATGACCTACGGCGAGGGGCGGCTGACCCTGCTGGATACGCCCGCCACCGTCGCGGAGATGGGCGTGCCCAACTTGGAGGTGTGCCACTTCCACTTCCCGCGCACCGATTCCGAGTACCTCGCGGAGCTTCGCACCCGGCTGGATGGTGCGGGCGTCCGTTTCCTGACGCTGCTCATCGATACCGGCGATATCACGGCAAGCGACTCCGATGTCCGGCAACAGGACCTGGAGCGCATCCGGTACTGGATCGAGGTGGCAGCGCGGGCAGGGGCCGCCCAGGTTCGCGTCATCGCGGGCGACGCCGAGCCGGATTCGGACGGCGAGGCAATCCGGCGCAGCATCGCCGGGCTAAGCGAGTTGGCGGCGTACGCAGACTCCCTTGGTGTCCGGGTGATTACGGAAAACTGGCACCAGCTCGCGATGCGCCCCGAACACCTACTCACCGTGCTCGACGAGCTCGACGGCACGGTCGGGCTCTGCGCGGACTTCGGCAACTACAAGGGTCCCACGAAATACGATGACCTTCGCGCGATCCTGCCACGAGCAAACACCGTCCACGCCAAGGCCGACTTCCCGGAACCCGGGATGCTCGATCGGGACGATTTCGGCCGCTGCCTGGAGTTGTCACGTGCGGCGGGGTTCGACGGGCAGTACGTCCTCATCTTCGACAGCCCGGGCGAAGAGATACCGAGCCTACGGCAGATCGCGGCGGAGGTGACACCGTATCTGTGACGCCGATGCGCAGTCAAGGTGGGACCATACGGACTCCGGCCGAACGGTAGGGCATTTGTCATTCCGAGCGTGCGAGGAATCCGCGGTACGGGCTACGGATCCCTCACTACGTTCGGGATGACAACAGAAGCACTAGTCAGGCGGATGTCGTATTACTCGTCGTCTTTCCCATTATCGCCGCCGCGACCGCTGTTCCCTTTGCCCTGATCCTTGCCCTTCTCCTCAGCCTTTTCCTTGTCCTTGTCATTAGTTGCCTGGTCTTCGGCAGCCTGATCGTCGTTAGCCTGGTTTTCCCCGCCGTTGTCATCAGCCTGGCCTTCGGCAGCTTGGTCGTCGCTGTCCTGGTTCTCGCCGGCGTTATCGTCCCCCGGCTGAGCCGCGTCAACCGCACCGCCTGTCGGGTATTCAATGAACGCATCCGACGTCGTGATGTTGTTCTGGCTGTTGCGCTCCGCCAGCTCGAGCAGCGTCCCCTGCCGTCTGCCGTTGACCGTTACCTCGACCGCAGATGCGGGCCGTGCGTACACCCGCACGTACTCACCCTGCAATTGGAGGTACCGTCCCGGTTCGAGGGTCCGCCGGGTCTCCAAACCGTTCACTTTCGCGATAAGGTACACGGGCTGATCAAGCGCCGAAAGCTGGACGGCGAACTCGCCCGGCACTAGCTCCGCGACCGGCGTCGCCTCCGGCTCCTCGGCAGGCGTCGGTCGCTCGGTCGCGGAGGCGGTAGGCTCAACGCTTCGTTCAGGTACTTGCGTTGGCTCCGGGTCTCGGGGGGATGCGGTCGCCGTGGGCTTGGGGTCGACGGCCCGCTCCGTCGGTGCCTGGACCACTGCTACAGAGCGCGACACCTGCAGCCGGACCGTCGCGCCCCGGCGTACGGTGTCGCCTGAGCCAGGGGTTTGGCTCATCACCGTGTCGTCTGGGCCATTCGCGGCCACGAACGACACGGCCGGTGTGAGTCCCGAGTTTCGTGCGAGTTCGCGCGCCTGCGCGAGCGTGCGACCTTCAAACTCGGGCACCCGCACCGTACTGGCCTCCGAGATACGGTTGATCTCACTCACAGGTCCAGGGCCAAACGCCCTGTTTACCTGGCCACCACCGCCTCCCAGGGTGTTCGCCAGCGCTGCCCCACCGAGCGCGAGCAGCAGCAGAGCCAGCGCGGCAAGCGGCAGTACCGGCAATCGCCAGCGTCCACCCCGGGCAGAGCCGCCGGCGCCCGGCATCGCGCGGGTTGCCCCAGAGGGTGAGACCGGCCCGTGATCATCCGATCCCCCGAACATGACGGGTCGGGATGCGGTCGTCCGATCCATAGGAACCGCCTTCGACTCGGGCACCTCCTGGAGCGCGTGGACCATGTCATCGATGGAAGCATACCGCGCGGCGGGATTCGTCGCGGTGGCGGTCGCAATGAGGGTCTCGAGGTGCGCGGGCAAGTGCGCGCGATCGAATGGCAGCGAGACCGACCGGCCCGGCTCTGGGCGCTCCGGTGGCAGACCTGTGACGGCCTCCCACAGCACGAGGCCCAGGCCGTACACGTCCGTGCGGGCGCTCACCGGCTTACCAGCGGCCTGCTCCGGCGCGATGTATAACGGCGTGCCGTACACCTGCTCGTTCTTCCTGCGCCTGCGATCAACCTGCGCCTGAGCGATGCCGAAGTCCACCAGCTTGGCCCGGCCGTCCGGTGCGAGCAGGATGTTGTGTGGCTTCACGTCACAGTGCACGAGCCCGTTGCGGTGGGCGTACGAGAGCGCCGCGCCCACCTGATACACCACGTTCTCCGCATCCTCAATCGACAGCGGCCCGTTCTCCTGGATGAGCCGCTTCAGGTTCGTGCCGCGCACGTACTCCATGACGATGTACGGCGCGCCCTCCAGCTCGCCTACGTCGTACACGTTCACGACGTTCGGGTGGTTGAGCTGCGCTACAGCCTGCGCTTCTGCCTGAAAACGCGACTTGAGCGCAGGATCGACCTGATCGTTGAGCAGCTTCAGCGCAACCGGGCGCTGCAGGATGGTGTCCTGGGCCTTGTAGACCGTCGCCATCCCACCGGAGCCGATCTGCTCCTCGATCTTGTAGCGTTCGCTCGTGCTCTGGCTCACGGCTGCGAACCTTCTATCATCTCCACCAGGACGTCCGCGATCTCCCGAACAACGTCGCCGGGACAGTTATCGTTGAGAGGCACGATGGTGACCGGCGCACCAAGCGTGGCTGCGACAGCAATACCGGGGTCGTTCGTATCCATGACGCAGATGGTCGGGACGCCAACGTTAAGCGTGGCGCCCGCGAAGCCGTGGTCCGCGACCGCCAGGCCGACGGGCGGCGTCCGGCGCAACAGATCGCGCATATGCTCGAAGCGGTGGGTATGCGCGGGCTCGCCCTGCTCCGTCACCATGTAGACGTGTCCCCGCAGTTCCAGACGCTGCCCAAAATACTCCTCGATGTCCGAGGGGTCCTCGGCTACCACCGGGCAACCGCGCGCCGCTGCATAGGACGCAATCTGTTCGTATGCGAGGGCCATGTTCTTCGGGTGTCCCGAGGCGAAGATCAGGCTGGCACGCTGCTCGATCGCGTCACGCATCGCCGTTGCGGCGGCGCGTAGCCCATCGTACGTCGCGGAGGGGCGAATGTACCCGAGTCCATCCTCATAGCGTATGTCGGTGGAGCAACCCGTGATGCTCGCAATAAGCTGAAGCACCTGCTCCGAGTCCATTGGAGCGTGCTCTAAATGCTGATGCACGAGGTCGATACCGAGCGTCACCCCCTGATCGGCGTTCACGAGCCGGCGAACGTGGGCTAGGTTATTGGCGCGTGAGTGCGCGAGGTTCGGGCCCGCCAGCCGCCGCTCCTGCAGCAGTGCCTCAACCTGCTGCCGCGAGCGCTTCGTCGCCGTCACAGCGAACCTACCCCTACGGCGAGGCGTTCTACCCCAGAGTAGACATTGAACTTCTGCGCCTTCGCGTACCCGATGAGCGTGACGTTGAGCAAGCGCGCCACATCCACCGCGAGACTCGTGGGAGCGGTGTGCGAGATCACGACCGGCACCCGAAGCCACGCGGCCTTTAGTGCCATCTCGCTCGAAATCCGGCCGCTGGAGATCAGCCACTTCTCCGCCGTATCCGTGCCGTTCCAGAGGCACGCACCGACGATCTTGTCCACGGCGTTGTGCCGACCGACGTCCTCCGCGATCGCGACGAGTGTTCCCCCCTCCGAAAGGCCGCACGTATGGATGCCGCCGGTCTCGCGGTACCCGTCCGCCGCGGCGTGGAGGCCGTGCATCGCGGCTAACACAGCGGCGGGGTCCACCGGTGCGGCGCTCGTGACGGGTTCGAGCCCCTCAACCGCCTCAAACGACGTGCCGCCGCCGCAACCCGAGGTGAGCGTGCGCGGCCGGGAGAGCGCAGCATCGAGCGCGTCACCCTCCGGCAGCCGCACTTCAACCACCCCGTCCTCCTCGCAGACGCGCATGTACAGCACGTCGTCTGGTGAGGAAATAACACGCGAGGTGTAGAGGAAGCCGAGCGTGAGGTGGTTGAGCCGCGTGGGGGTACACAGCAACGTCACCCATTGCCGATCGTTGATGTACAGCGTGATCGGCGCCTCAACCGGTGCAGGTTTCGTCCCCGGTTGCAGGCCGGATCCGACTGCGTAGGAGTAGCCCTGTAGCTCGGACGCCGTTCTCGATTGTGTCGCATGCATAGTCATAACCATTAAACATTGTACAGAATGGGTGTCACCGGTGCTATCGGCAACCATGGCCGTGCCGACGCAGTGTCATCAAGGCCGGATGCTCGATCCGAACCTTGCGCCTCTCGTCTTTGCCGTGCGGGAACTGGCCGCTATCCCTGTGATGCCACGCACTGCCGGTACGCGGGGGAGGGAACTGGTCCCTGCAGAAGGGGATCCTCGGTCTCGCGCATCCATGCCCACAGGCGGGCGTCCAGCTCCTGCTCCACCTCGGCATAGGCGGGATCCCCAGCGAGGTTCTGCTGCTCGTTGGGGTCGGCCCGGAGGTCATACAACTCCGTCGCGGGATGCGTTGCGCCGTGGTAGCGCTGTGTGTCCGAGCGAAAGATCGCGCCGTCCGCTATGTCGCCAGGGATCTCCACGAGAAAAGCCGACTCGAAGTTGCGGATGTACTTGTGTTGCGCGGTGCGAATCGCCCGCATCGGGTCGTAGTAACTGTGATACGTCTTTTCGGCGTACACCTCGTCGCGCGGGTCATGCGCTTCGCCGCGCAGCAGCGGGAGGAAGGATCGGCCCTGCATGCCGCTCGGCGCGGGTATCCCCACGGCGTCCAGCAAGCTCGGCAGGACGTCCACATTGCTCACCAGCTCGCCTACGGTGCGGCCGCCATCGATGCCCGCACCCGGCCAGCGCGCGAGCAGCACGACGCCGATGCCCGGATCGTACAGCGTGCACTTGGCGCGCGGCATGGCAATCCCGTGGTCGGCGGTGAAGACCAGCAGGGTATCGTCCGCGACGCCCGCGCGTTCGAGCGCCGCGGCTATCTGGCCGACCGCCGCGTCCGCCTGCCGCACCGCCCCCTGCAGGGCGGCCATCTCCGAACGGGCCTCCTCGGTTTGGGGTAAATATAGCGGAACCCAGATACCCCGCTCGGTATCGGGAGCCACGCCGCCCCGATCATACGGCCGGTGCGGCTCGAACAGGTTCACCTCGATGTACATCGGTGTCTCGGGCGACGTGCCGGCGAGAAAGGCCGCCACATCCGCCGCGACCTCGGGACCCAGACCCTGGTCGTGAACGTGCGCGAATCCGAGGCGCTCGGGTGCGGGCGACACGTGCTGCAAGCCGAAGAGGTGCGTCTCGTAGCCGTGCGTGCCGAAGATCTGCGCCGCGTGTTGTTCCTCCCAACCCAGATCCCAGCCGAAGCGCCCGTGGGTCAGGCCCATGACGCCGTTTGTGTGCGGATACCGCCCGGTCGCGAGCGTCGACCGGCTGGGGCTGCAACCCGGCGAGACGCAGTATGCGTGCTCGAAGCGCACGCCGCCGAACGCAATCGCATCGATGTGCGGGCTCTGCGCCGTCTCCAAGCCGTAGCAGCCGAGGTGCCGGCCCAAATCATGACAGGTTATGAGAACGACATGCGGTGAGTCGGCCATAGGAACGTCCTCCTCCGAGTTCGGCATCGAGATGACGCTTGGCCCGATGCGCCGACGGCTGACGGCCGAAGGCTGATTACGGTACCATTCCATCCAAGTATACGCCTCGATACGTACTCTTTGGCGAGAGGGGGCAGGGTGGATCCCGCACGCGGGTACGCGGACCGGAGTGACGTTGATCTTATGGCATCTCTGCGCGACGGGGACACGGATGCGCTTGCCGAGCTTTCCGAGCGGCACTCGCCCGCAACATACGGCCTCGCGCTGCACATCCTCGCGGACCAGAGCTGGGCGGAGGAGATCGCACAGGACGTGATGGTTCGGCTGTGGCGCAAGCCCGAGATGTATGATCCCGCGCGCGGCGAGCTCCGCCGGTGGCTGTTGAGCGTGACCCATCACGCGGCAATCGACGGCCTGCGCGGTCGCCGGGGCACTGCGCGCGCCTCGAGCGCGGGACCGGACGCCCTGGACGGCCTCCGCATCAAGGACCTGGAGCCTCCGGAACGCGCGTGGCAGCGGTTACAGGCAGAGAGTGTTCGCGAGGCCCTGCGGCAGCTGCCCGCCGCGCAGCGGGATGCCCTGGAACTGGCGTACTACAAGGGTTTCTCGCAGTCGGAGATCGCCCAGAGCACCGGACAACCGCTGGGCACGGTGAAGACGAGACTGCGCCTGGGACTGCGCAAGCTCAGGGAGTCGCTCATACAGGTAGGCGTGACGGAATCATGAATCACGACGAGTTGCGAGAGAACATACCGGCCTATGTCCTCGGTGTCCTCGAC
>JAUJMR010000010.1:0-27397 GCA_030446765.1 Chloroflexia bacterium | reverse complement strand
GCGGGACGCGCACCCGGCTGTACCTGTCGCGCGAGGGTGACGTCGCCATGGTGGTGTTCGACGCGATGCCGCCGCCGCCGCAGGGTCGGGTGTACCAACTGTGGCTCGGTGACGGCGGTGAAACGGAAAGCGTCGCCACGTTCACGCCGAACTCGAGCGGCCACTGGTTCCGCCTGCTGAAACCCGCGGGTGGAGTCCGGGCATACGAGAGCGTTGGGGTCTCCGTGGAACCGGAGGGCGGCAGCCCGAAGCCGACCACGCGCTGGGCAATCTGGGCGGGGCTCTGAACCGCCGATGCCGCGCCTGCTCGTCGATGCCCTCAACGTAATCCGGCGTGACTCTGCGCTACGCGAGTTAGAGCAGCGCGACCCTATCGGCGTCCGCACAGAGCTGGTACGCCTGCTTGGGCACCACACCCTGCGGCGCTATGAGATCGTGCTCGTATTTGACGGCACACCCACTCCGGACGAACAGTTGGCTGCGAGAAACGTCCGGGCATACTACTCGTGGGATGAAACGGCAGACGATCTGATCGCAATTATGTGCGGCTCGGGAGACGTCGTGGTGACGGATGACCGGCGTCTGGTTGCAGACACACTCCAGGCCGGGCCATTGGTATGGACCACGACGAAGCTCCTCGAAGCAGTGCGCCCGCGCAGACGTCCCACAACTGCCCCTGACACGCCGATCGCAAAGCCCGCGCCAGAGCCGTCGCCGCTCCGTCGCTTCGAGGCGTGCTCGCGGTGCCTGTTCGCTCGACGCGACGACTGGCTGATGCTCTGCGAGGAGGACAGGGCACTCGGCCAGCCGCGCAACTTTCGCGAAAGCTGGTAGCGTTCACCCAGCCGCGGGACTCATCCTTACGGGGAGCTCTGGCGAGCCGGCGCCCGCTGTGGTTCCACCGTAGGACCAGGCGACCACGGACCATCGGCGCCCCACTCCAGTACATCAATCCGCATCGTCCGCGCGGTGTGGCCCGGGTCCCAGGCATGGTAGACGATGTACTCCTGCTCGCCGTCCGGGCCGAGCACGACGGAGGCGTGTCCCGGACCGATCACCTTGCCCGGCTCGGTACGAAGGATCTTCGGCCCCTGTGCCTCCGGGTCCAGGTCATACGGCCCCATGGGGTGGTCCGCGACGACGTAGGATACGCCGTAGTTCGGCTCCCTCCAGGCGCCGCCGCTATAGAGGCAGTAGTAGCGCCCATCATGCTTGCGGACGAACGGGCCCTCGATGGTGTACCAGTCCCACACCCGATCGTACCACCGGCGCTGCCTCTGGTAGAGATGCCAGTCCGCGTGCGGTCGGACCACGGTGCGGCGTTCCCCTGCGAGGCTCGTCATGTTCACCAGGCGATCCACGACGATCCCCGTGCCGACGCGCTGTCCTCCTTCCGAGTGGAGGAAATCGCGGCTGTAGAAGAGATACCATGTGCCGTCCTCGTCCCGAAACGGGTGTGCGTCAATCGTGAAGGGGTCGTCGGGCGTGAGCACGGAGCCGAGGTCCTCGAACGGCCCGGCCGGATGCGGGGCCGTCGCGACGCGCAACTGATGCCCCTGCCCTTCGTCACCGCCCGCCGAGTAGTACATATAGTAGGTGCCCTCGTGGTGCGCCACCTCAGGCGCCCAGAGGCAGTCGAAGCCACGGCCGCGCGATGTCAGGGCGTCGTCGAGGCGGGTCCAGCTGACGAGGTCCGGCGAGCGGAGCACCGGGAGCGCGCAGTCGCCCAGGGGCACGGTGCCGTACGCGTAATATTCCTCGCCAACCCGGAGCACGAACGGGTCTCCGAGATAGTCTGCGTAGACCGGGTTGGTGTAAGTACGATTGGGATGCAGTGGGTGGCTCCTTTGCAGTTTCGGTACGGGTATCTCATAAAAGTGTAGTGTGCGCCGCTACCGCTGTGAAGTCTCGAGAAGGGGTTTCTCCGGTGCGCTATCTGGTCATCGCTGCCGGCGGCCGATATTGGCACCGTTCGTGCCTCACTTGGCACGGTAACCGGAGAGGAGATACGAGATATGGCACAGGCAAACGAACTGGTTCTGCCAGCAGGTGGCGCCGAGGATCAGGGAAACGGCTCGGTGTACTTCATCGGGACGGCAACGACGATCATACGGTACGCGGGATTTACCATCCTGACCGACCCGAACTTCCTGCACCGGGGCGAGAGGGTGCACCTGGGATACGGCCTGACCTCGAAGCGCCAGACCGACCCGGCGATGGAGATCGGCGATCTGCCGCCCCTCGATCTCGTCCTGCTCTCGCATATGCACGAGGACCACTTCGACCGCGTTGCGGAGCAGCACCTGGACAAGCAGGTGCCGATCGTGACCACACCGCATGCAGCCAAGTCGCTGAAGAAGTCGGGCTTTGCCGCGCCCATTGCCATCAAGACCTGGGATTCCCTCACCGTCAAGAAGGGGGACACGACGCTGAAGATCACCTCGATGCCAGGCACCCACGGGCCGGGCATCATGGGCAAGATACTCCCGCCGGTGATGGGTAGCCTGCTGCAGTTTCGCACGGCATCGGGGAAGGTGCCGCTGCAACTGTATATAAGTGGCGATACGCTGATCCACGATCAACTGCGCGAGATCCCGCGTGTTTTCCCCGACATCGACCTGGCGCTCCTGCACCTGGGCGGCACCCGCGTGCTCGGCATCCTGGTGACGATGGACGCGAAACAGGGGGTCGAGGCGATCAGGATCATCAACCCGAAGATAGCGGTACCGATCCACTACAACGACTACACAGTGTTCCGCTCGTCGCTGGACGAGTTCAAACAGGCGGCGCAGGCTGCGGGACTAGAGGACCGGGTGCGCTATGTGAGCCACGGCGATACATACGCGTTCGAGGTACCCGAGAGCCGGCGCACGTAGCTGGGAACCGGCGCAGGGCCCGGAACGCTGTGGGTACTTTCCCCCGCCACCACGACCTATAGACGTGAATACCATCGCTCGTCACTTCGGTCAAAGGTGCACTGGAGTCACCAGCGCAAGCCGTAGTACACTACAGCACGATGCGAGGAATCCAGGACAACCAGGCGAAGGCCGACACGATGAGTGACAGAAGCATCATCGCGCTCGTGCCGGATGTGTTCTTCGGTGCGCGGCTCAGTGACTCGGCGCGCTCTCTCGGCTACGACCTGCGCCGCGTCTCCACGCCCGAGGCGCTGCTCGAGGAAATGGCGGTCCATCCGCCTGCGCTCGTCATCGTGGACCTGTCGCGCGGCACCGAGCATCTGGAAAAGATCGCCGCCGCGGCGGGGCAGGCGCGGATCGTGGCCTTCGGCCCGCACGTGGATACGGAGAGTCACCGGGCGGCCCGTGCGGCAGGCTTCCACGAGGTGGTAGCGAACAGCCGCCTCGCGCGGGAGGGCGCGGCACTGCTCGCGCGCAACCTGCCGGGGGATCCGGCTGCAGATGACCGTCCTGACTGAGCCACGCCCGGGGAGCACGCGACGGCTCTCGCTCCTCGGCCTGCTGATGCTGCTGCCCCTGGGGTACTTCGTGTGGCGCTACCCGCTGCCCGGGAACGTGCGGCCCTCCGATCTCGGCCACCTTTCCCGTTACGGCAAGCCAGAGCTCTGGGCGTATGTCGGCGGGGTGGCAGCCCTCTTCTGCCTGTACCTGCTCGCCCTTCGGGAGACCCGGCGAATATCCCCGCGACGCGCGTTGCCCGTGGTGTTTGGCTGGAGCGCGGTGCATGCAGGGCTGATGGGCTTCATGTTCCCCGCCACGGCGATAGACATCTTCGTGTACTTTGCGTACGCGCGGGTCTTCACCGTGTTCGGTGACAACCCGATGGCCGTGTACGCCCGAACGTACTATTACGACCCCGTGATCGGCAAGCTCAGCGGCGAGTGGGGCTATCATCCCTCCGCGTACGGACCGGTCTGGCACCTCATCTCCGCCCCCATCAGCTGGGCGTCGGGCGACAACATTCCCCGCGCCGTCACGGGCTACAAGCTGCTCGCGATCGTGTGCCTGCTGGTGGGCGGCTGGCTAATCGCGCGCGCGCTCGCCGCCACCCGCCCGCAGGATGCCGCGACGGGCGCACTGCTGTACCTGTGGAACCCGCTCGTTCTCTGGGAGGTGGCGGGCAACGGGCACAACGATGCGGTGATGCTGGTACCGCTGCTGCTCGCATACGTCGCATGGAACCGGCGGCGGGACGTCTGGGTGCTGCCACTGATCGGTATCGCGGCGCTGATCAAGTTCGTCGCCGCACCGCTGCTGCCGGTCGCGGCGGTGGCGCTGTCGCGGCGTGCCGGGGGATGGCCCGCACGTCGACGGCTCGCGGTGCGCACCGGCTCGTTGGGCGCTGTGGCGCTCGTTCTCGGCCTCTTTCCCTTTTACGACCTCAATGCGATACGGACAAGTATCGCGGACACGAACACACTGTTCGTCGTCTCTCCCGCGAACGCTATCGCGCATTTGCTGGAGAACACGTACCCGGTGCCGGAAGTGAAACGGTGGCTGAAGATCATCGGCTGGGGCATCCTTGCTGCCGCGCTCGCGGTGGCCTCCGGGTCGGTGTGGCGGCGGCCCGACCGGCTGCCGCGGGCCTCGTTCGAGGTGTTCTTCGTGTTCCTGATGCTAGTGACGACGTACTTCCAGGGGTGGTATCTGGTGTGGCCGCTCGCGCTCGCCGCGCTGCTGCCGTGGGGCTGGCCCGCGTGGCGGATGATCGCGTGGTGCGCGGGCTCGATGGCGGCGTATGCGGTCTGGATCTGGGTGCGCCACTACTGGGTGCCGGACGGCACGACACTACTGTACTATGGCATCCCCACGATCTCCGGCCTCGCCGCCCTGCTCACCCTGGCCGAGATCGCCACACACCTTGCCCGCCGCCTGCGCGAGCAGCCTGGCCATCAGGAGCATTCACCGGAGCCGGAAGCCCACGCCAACCGGCTGCCACAGCCCGGCGGCGGCGGATAAGAGTCACCTTACCGCTCATACTCTCAGCGGGGTGCGCGTTCAACCGACGATCCGTGGAACTCCATCGAGGTGGCAGTCTGGTGGGCAGCCTCGCACGTGGAGCAGGAGATCGGGGGCACTGGCGGAGGAACTCAAGGCGCACGACACCTGCAAGCGCGAGTACGCCAAGTGGGAGCGCTCCTGCGCCAGTTAGAGGGCCTCAATGCCGGTGAGCGTCAGATGTACGCGCTGGACGATAGCAAAGACCAGATCACCGGCCGCGTTCAGTTACAATAGCGCCTATGTCCCAAGCCGCATCGCTGCCTGAGTTCGTTGCCCGCTGGCAGGTGTCCGCGCTCACCAAGAAGAGCGCCGCGCAGACGCACTTCATCGAGTTGTGCCAGATGTTGGGCATCCCGGCCTACGGCGTGATTGATCGCACCTACACCATCCCAGCCTCGGATGGTAAGGCGGCGTACACCGTGCTGGTGAACGGCACCGACTACGCGTGCACCTGCCCGGCCGGGGAGTCCGACCGCATCTGCTACCACATCGGGGCGGTGATGATGGCCGTCACGGCCCGCAAGCTGGCGCCCGTGATGGACGCCCGGCTGCTGGAAGCCAACCGCACCCCCAAGCGCCCCTCGCTCTGGGCGTAGGCGGCGCACCGTTGTGAGGCCGGAGGTCCCGGCCTCACATGCTGATGACTACCGCGTTCGGGCTCTGGCCCGCCGACGGGTCAGCGCACCCTGCGTCAGCCGCCTAGTCGTGGTCCGGCTCCGCGAACAGCGGGCCGCCCGCGTCGATGCTCTGCGAGTAGATTCCGGCACCGGTCGGACCGTCCTGCGCGGCACTCTTGGTACTCGTCGCAGACGCCGTAGAGCTGGTCACGGGCATAGTCCCCGTCGTGCGGTAGAGCAGGTTCACCGTTGTCTTCTGTATGCGCGCATCGATGTAGCCTGGCCGGTCCAGCCCCCAGCTCCAGCGCCATGTGCCCGAGGCGAACACCCACGCCCCGGATGTCGACTGGTAGATCGAGGACTGCGCCACATCACTTCTGCCGGTGGTGGTCGTGTATGCGGTCTCGGAGAGCTTGGTGTAGCTCTTGTACGCCGGCTTGGCCAGTCCTGCCACCAGGCGATCCCCCTCTGGGCACAGGAGATGCTCCACCTGGTCACCCGCGACGAAGCCGGTCCCGGCGTATGCCCAATGCCACGCGTTCCTCACCGTGTACGGCTTTCCCCCATCGATCGCTACCTTCATGATGCCCGTGAACATGATGCCGATGGTTTCCTGCTCCGGCCTGCCCAGATCGCGCCACCGAATAGTCTGCAGCGACGGGTCCGAGTGCGGATCGAGCGCCTTGTCCTTGTAGCAGACCACCGTGCGGTTGGCGACGCCCGCTGAATTGGGCTCCATCCGCACCTGCCAGTACAGGTCGTTTGTTCCCCAGAACATGAGATGTATTCCCTGGCCACGTGCCGCCCGCGCACCGTCGTACATCCGCTTCGACCAGTACTCGTCATGTCCCGACGTCAACCAGACCTTGTGGTTCTTCATCCGCCAGGGCGCGGCGTGGGTGTCGATCGACGTGGAGTACGAGACATCGTACCCACTGCGCTCCAGCCAGTGGACGGTGTGCACCTCCCAGGCGAAGAACTCGCCAGCGCCCGGGCCTCTGTATGGACGGTCGAACGAGACCTTCACCGCCCGCTGGGTCCCGGTGATTGTGTTCGCGCCCTGGCTCGGGCCGGGGTACAGGCTCTTGCCGTCGATGCCGTTGTCGGGGAAGTTATTATACGCCTGGTAGTTGAGCACCGGCTGCTGGTACAGGATCTTCGACGCCCTCGCGTCGTCCCTGACGACGAAGATGATGTAGTTCTGGTACTTGTTCGCGTTGGTGAGCTTGGCCACGTAGATACCGCTCGTCCACCAGGAGGGGACTGCCAAGGTGTAGCTCGTGCTCCAGCGACATTCTCGCAGGCCTGTGGAGGAATTCATCGGGCACGTGCCCTGATTCTTACCGGCGAGCGAGCCGACGTGCCGCTTGTGCCTGCCGCCCTTCCCCCCATACCACCCGATCCGGTAGATGTCGATGGAGTACGTCTGGGGCGCGGGGTTCACGGTCACGAAGAACCGGATGCTCTGCCCCCTGTTCACGCTCGTCGCCGATGCGTAGCCCTTGATCTGCTGGGACTTGTCGTCCGCGATCATGTAAGGGGACACGCCTATCTTCCACCCTTCCGAGCCGGCCAGCTGGTTCTCAGCGACCACTATGTTCTCGGCGGCCGCGGCGTCGCCGCCCAAACTCGCGAGGGTGAGCGCCGCCGCTCCAGCCCCGGTCGCCCGTAGGAAGACGCGCCGGCTGTNGGCTGCACGCCCAGACGCTGGAGCTCGCGGAGGACCTCCGCCGCTCCAACGAGGGTCTGCAGGCGACGCGAGAGCGCCTGGTAACGGCGCGGGAGGAGGAGAGGCGGAGGCTCAGACACGACCTGCACGACGGCCTCGGGCCGCAGCTCGCGGCGCTGACGCTCAAGCTCGAGACCGCGCGCAACCGGATGGGAAACGAGCCGATCGCCGATGCACTGCTGTCCGACCTCACGCAGCGCACCCAGGCCGCTGTGGTGGATGTCCGCCGCCTGGTGTACGCCCTGCGGCCACCAGCGCTCGACGAGCTGGGTCTCCTCTCGGCCCTCTCGGAGCAGGCGACGCAGTACAGCCAGAACCGGCTGAGCGTCTCCCTCGACGCGCCGGAGAAGCTGCCCCCGCTACCCGCCGCGGTTGAGGTTGCCGCCTACCGCATCGCCCAGGAAGCGCTCACGAACGTTGTTCACCACGCTCGCGCAACCGCCTGCGTGCTGCGAATCTCATTCGACGAGCGGACAGGGATGTTGTGCGTGGAGGTGCGGGACAACGGGCGTGGGCTGGGTCCCGGTTGGGGCAGGGGCGTGGGGCTGCAATCTATGCGCGAGCGCGCGGAGGAGCTGGGCGGGATCTGCACAGTCGAGAGCCCGTCGGCAGGAGGCGCGCGCGTGCGCGCTGTACTGCCGTGCAGGGGGTGCGGCAATGCGCAGGCGAAGCAGGAGGGGCGATGAGCGAGCGAGTACGGGTCCTCATAGCGGACGACCACCCGCTCTTTCGCGACGGGATGCACGGCCTGCTCGACTCGGTGCCGGATACCGAAGTGGTGGGCGAAGCGGGGACCGGCGAAGAGGCCGTGCGCCTCGCTGCCGCGCTCCGGCCCGACGTGATCCTGATGGACCTCAAGATGCCGGGGATTAATGGGATCCAGGCCACACGGGAGGTCCTCGACTCGAACCCGGACATCGGCATCCTCGTCCTCACAATGCTTGAAGACGACGACTCGGTGTTTGCTGCGATGCGTGCCGGAGCGCAGGGTTACCTCCTGAAGGGGGCCAATCAGGCCGAGATCCTGCGAGCGATCCGGGCGGTGGCTAACGGGGAGGCGATCTTCGGGCCGGGCATCGCCCGGCGCGTGATGCGCCTCTTCTCCTCCAGGCCCGCCGCGCTGCCTCGCGCGTTCCCTGAGCTCACGGGTCGTGAGGTGGAGATCCTCGCGCTGATCGCGCAGGGTCATGGCAACCAGGAGATCGCGGAGCGCCTGGGCATCAGCCTGAAGACGGTGCAGAACCATGTCTCGACCGTTTTCGGCAAGCTGCGGGTGGCAGATCGAGCTCAGGCCGTCATCCGCGCTCGGGAGGCGGGCCTGGAGTGGTGGACGCCGTAAACCTATGTTGGTGCTCCCGCATGGTGCCGCTCTACATGTGCAACGCCGCGAGTGGGGCGTGGCCCTGATAACAGGTCGGTGATGCTTTCGGAGTTCGTCCGTTCGTGACAAAGCACGGTGGCCGTCAAAGTGCATGCTGGCAGCCCTGCGTGCCCCATCACGCCGGAAAGAACCGCCGCTCCGCAAGCCCCAGGGGAGAGCACCGTATGACCTTCAAGCTCGTCTTCCTCCCACCGCATCGGGATCATACCCGCGTGTGGGCTGAGCGTCTTGCCGAGACCGTCCGTGACGTGCGCGTGGCGGTTCCCGAGACGCTCGAGGATGTGCGGATGGAGATCGCCGACGCCGACGCCGCGTTCGGCACGATCCCCCCGGAACTGCTCGCGCTCGCGGAGAAGCTGCGCTGGCTGCAGGCACCCGCCGCCGCGCCCGCCGCCGGGTACTACTACCCGGAGCTGGTGCGGCACCCGGTGGTCGTCACCAACTTCCGCGGGATCTTCAATGACCACATCGCCGCCCACATCATGGCGTTCGTGCTGGCGTTCGCGCGCGGGATGCACCGCTATATCCCCCGGCAGATGCGACAGGAGTGGAAGCCGGATGAGGAGGGGGGCATGCTGCACCTCCCCGAATCGACGGCGCTCATCATCGGCGTCGGGGGCATCGGGGCCGAGACCGCCCGCCTCTGCGCCGCGTTCGGCATCCGCGTGATCGGCGTTGACGTCAGCCGCGAGGACCTGCCGGATGGCGTTTCGGAGATGCACGCGCCGGAAGCGCTCGACGGCCTCCTGCCCGGCGCCGACTTCGTGATCATGACGATCCCCCACACCCCGCAGACCGAGGGAATGATGGGCGCCCGGCGGTTCACGCTGATGAAGCCGTCCGCGTTCCTGATCAACATCGGGCGCGGGATGACCGTGCGGCTTCATGACCTGGACGCGGCCCTGCGCGGTGGGGAGATCGGCGGCGCGGGACTGGACGTGTACGAGGTCGAGCCGCTCCCGCCGGAGCATCCTTTGTGGACGGCACCGAACGTCCTGCTCACGCCGCACGTCGCCGGTCACGGCCCGTACCTTGACGAGCGGCGCTTTGAGATCATCACCGAGAACGCCCGCCGCTTCGCCACCGGCCAGCCGCTCATCAACATCGTGGACAAGGCGAACTGGTTCTAGACTTGTGATTTAAGCACAGCAAGGCGAGCGGGTGGAGACCGGTACAGCCGTNCGGAGCTGCAGCGGCTGCTGGTGGACTTCGCGGGGGAGATCGCCGCGGTGCGGGTGCTGGACCCGGCGTGCGGCTCGGGCAACTTCCTGTACGTGGCGCTCAAGCAGCTGCTCGACCTGGAGAAGGAGGTCGTCACCTACGCGGCGAGGAGCGGGGTGGGGGCGTTCTTCCCGCGCGTCGAGCCGGGGCAGCTGTACGGGATCGAGCTGGACCCGTACGCGCACGAGCTGGCGCAGGTGGCGGTGTGGATCGGGTACATCCAGTGGCTGCGCGACAACGGCTTCGGCGTGCCGAGCGACCCGATCCTCAAGCCGCTGGAGAACATCCGGCAGATGGACGCGATCCTGGCGTTCGATGAAGCGGGCAGGCCGTACGAGCCCCAGTGGCCCGAGGCGGACGTGATCATCGGCAACCCGCCGTTCTTGGGAAGCAGAAAGATGCGTGCAGAGCTTGGCGATGAGTACTGCGACCGACTGATGCAGGTGTACAAAGGCCGCATCGATGGGCTTCCGGACCTCGTTTGTTACTGGTTTGAGCGCGCCCGGAGCATTATTGACTTGCGACCGGCAGTAAGGGCTGGTCTCCTGGCGACCAACTCTATTCGCGGTGGTGCTAATCGAAGGGTACTGGAGCATATCAAGGAGACCGGCGACATTTTCATGGCGTGGGGCGACCGCCCTTGGGTGCTAGACGGTGCCAATGTACGGGTGTCAATGGTAGGCTTCGACAGTGGACATGATCTCGACCGCACTCACGATGGACTTCCCGCTGCTGAGATAAATGCCGATCTCACCGCGTCAGCCAATATCGCGACGGCCAGGGTGCTTAGGGAGAATATAGGTATGGCATTTCAAGGCGTCGTCCTGCGCGGTCCGTTTCATTTGACTCGCGATCAAGCAGAGTCCATGCTGACTGCGGTAGGCAACCCTAACGGCCGGCCCAACTCTGACGTGATACGGCGACGCGTGAATGGAATGGATATAACGCGCCGCGACTCTCAAACGTATGTCATTGATTTTGGCGTGGCTACTCGAATGGAGCAGGCAGCAGAGTACGAACTCCCATTCAAACACGTGAGCACGTATGTCTACCCGAAGCGCCAGGAAGCGAACCAAGCATCGGCACGGGATATCTGGTGGCGGCATTGGAATCCGCGTCCACAGATGCGCCAAAGCTTAGGCGGACTTGGGCGCCACATTGCCACGCCAACAGTGGCTAAGTACCGTCTGTTCACGTGGCTAGATGTCAACGTTCTTCCAGACCATCAGATCATCGTCTTCGCCCGCGACGACGACTACTTCTTCGGCGTGCTGCACTCACGCCCACACGAGCTGTGGGCGCTGCGAATGGGCACTGCCCTCGAAGACCGTCCGCGCTACACGCCCACCACCACCTTCGAGACCTATCCCTTCCCCTGGTCGCCGGGCAAAGAGCCGCAGGGCGACCCGCGCGTGGAGGCGATAGCCGAGGCGGCGCGGGAGCTGGTGGAGAGGCGGGACCGGTGGCTGAACCCGGAAGGGGCGAGCGAGGCGGAGTTGAAGAAGCGCACGCTCACCAACCTGTACAACGAGCGACCCACGTGGCTCACCCTGGCGCACGAGAAGCTGGACCGCGCGGTGCTCGACGCGTACGGCTGGCCGCACGATCTGAGTGATGAGGAACTGCTGGAGCGGCTGCTTGTGCTCAACCTGGAGCGGGCATCCGTAGCGAAGGAGGCTGAGTCTCAGAACGCCGGTTCCGGTGACGATCGCCTCGCGCAATCCTTGCCTACGTAGTCGATGGCTTGGCAATGTCGCAGGTGTGGCACGGAGAACACCGCGAGCAGGCCGGTATGTGCCCGCTGCGGCGGGGAGAGTCCCAACCTCACCATCCGGCGGTGGAGCACCGTTGTGATCGGCTGCTTCGTCCTCGCAGTGCCGCTCTTCTGTCTCATATACACGCTGTGGTCTCTCTGGAGGGGATGACGAGATCCCCGCACTATCGGCCGGATCTCGGGATTCCTGCATCACGGTGTCTCGGCGACATTGACCTGCTGCTGGGCGAGGTTGACCTGACTGGGCGCGTTCACGGTGATGCTCGGGCATAACCTGGAACGGGCGGCGGCGGTGGGGTAGAGACGTTATCTATAACGTCTCTACGGCTGCCCTTCCCGGTATTCTCGTTGCTCGTTTCGGGGTGTGGGGCCGCGTGAACCGGCCGGGAGGGTTGCGCCTGGCACGCCCCTGCGTTGAGCAACGGGCAACAGCCAGCGGTCGATCCCGTAGGGGCGACACACCGGGTCGTCCGGCCCCCCACCCTGCTAAACGGGAAACGAGAAACCACGCCGTGATGTATATGAGAATTATAGAGTTACTATGTATTCTCATTGCCCGTTTCCGCATGCGCCCCTCAAGCGTCGCGCAGGAGTGATACGCAATCCGGTTGAAGACTGACGCATGACATCCCGAACGCAATGAGGGATCCCGAACGCAATTCCTCGCAGGCTCGGAATGACAAATACGCTACTGATCAGACGGATTGCGTATCAGAGGTCGCCTGGCGCACGCGGCACCAGGAGGTGACTCCGCTCGCGTCGGTGGAACGCCGCGGTGTGGCGGGAGAGGGCCCACTTCGCCGCGTCTATACTTGGGAGAGGCCCTATGCGGACGGCGGGGGTCTCGCTTTTGCATGTTAACCACTGAGTGTGATCGTCAGGCGCGCCCATGATCGGCGGCGCACGTTATGACGTTAAAGGTACACTGCATTATGCGAGATGCGTTACAGAAGAATATCGAAGTGGAGCAGCCCGGGGACTGGGGATACCTGGGCGGCCTGTCCGAACTGGCCGGGCGCAGCTTCACCTCAGTGGAAGAGTCAACGGGGGCGATCCTGCGGCTCCTGTCCGACCAGCTGGTCATGCGCTCTGCGTTCCTCACCCGCATCACGCCTGTGGACGACCGCAACGAGGTGATCGCCGCATACAACGCCCCGGACGGCTGTGACATCCCCGCGGGCGCCGTGTTCCCCCTGGCGGGAACCTTCTGAAGCGCGATCGCCGGCTCGGTCGAGCCGTCACCGCTGCTCATCTCGAACGTTGGGGCCGACCCCGAGTTCTCGTCCCATCTGGCGGCCACCGTCACGCCGCGCATCCGCAGCTTCATCGGCGTGCCCGTCCTGCTCTCGGACGGTACGTTCTTCGGCACGCTCTGCGCGGTCGATCCCGAGCCGCAGACGCTCACACCGCAGCAGGCCGACATGCTCGTGGTTCTGGCACGGCTCCTGGCCACGCAGATCGAGCGGGAGAGGGTCGAGCTTCGAGCCGTGGCGCTTCAGGAGATCACGGCCGCCCTCGCGGGGGCGAGGACCGTCGAGGACGTGGCGGAGGTGATCCTGAGCCGGGGGCTGGATGCGCTCGACGCTCCCTTCGGTGTCGTGTGCGTGCTCGACGATGAGACGAAGGAGTTCCGGACCGTGCGGCTGACGGGGTATCCCCCGGAGCTTCGGGATACATGGGGGACGTTCCCTATGGATGCCCCAGTGCCGATCGCCGATGCGGTGCGCCGGGGCGACCTCATCGTCCACGAGTCCGAGGAGGAATTCCATTCGGCGTATCCCCACCTTGAGGGCGCGCGCTCGTCGGGGGGCGCGCTCGCGTCGATCCCGTTGCTTGCCCACGGGAAGGCGGTTGGCGCGATCGGCGTGGGATTCGGGGGGACACGCTCCCTAGGCGATCAGGAGCGCGCCTTCATGCTCACCCTTGGGGGCATCTGCGCCCAGGCGATGGAGCGGGCGCGTCTCTTCGACTCCGAACGAGAGGCGCGAGCTGATGCCCAGGAGGCGCTGCGGCTTCGGGATGGGTTCCTCTCCGCCGTCGGGCACGACCTCGGCACGCCGCTGACTGCCATCAAGGGTATCGCCCAGCTGATGCAGCGCCGATTGAGGCGGACGGGGAAGCCTCCCGACATGGCAGCGCTCGGAGAGTTCTCAGCACGGATTGTGCAGTCGTCGGACCGGATGGCGTCGCTGCTCGGGGAGTTGATGGACCTCACCCGCCTGCGCTCGGGGCAGACCCTCGAACTCCACCGGGTCCCGACCGATCTTGTGGCCCTGAGCCATCGGGTGGCGGAGGAGCACCGTCACGCGGTGCGGCGCCTCGACATCCGGGTCGAGGCGCCGGAGCCCGAGCTCTATTGCTCCTGCGACGTGGGGCGGCTGGAGCGGGTGGTCTCCAACCTGGTCGGCAACGCCGCGAAGTATAGTCCCCCGGACCGGTGCCGTATCAGCATCGCCGTGGCACCCGACGAGGACGGCCGGGCAATGCTCTCAGTGAAGGACGAGGGTATCGGCATCCCCGAGAAGGAGATAGGGCGGGTGCTCGATCTCTACTACCGGGCAACGAACGTGCCCGGCGAGAGCCAGGGGAGCGGGATCGGCCTGGCCGGTAGCAGGCAGATCATCGATCAGCACGGGGGCACGCTCACGATCGAGAGCGCGGAGGGAATCGGCACCACCGTCACCGTGCGCCTACCCTGCGGCTAATCGCGCGCTCGAAGGTGAGGTAGGTTATCCTACGGCGCGACGCAACCCATAACGTGGCTCCAATGTTTCTTAGCGTGATCGGTTGGCAGGTGTGCAGCAACTGGCCTGCCGCGGCTTATGCGTATATTTTCTCGTTTCGGGGTGTGGGCAGCGGCGTTCAGTGTGCGGGCAGCTCGCGCTCGACGTCATTGTCGGGCTGTGTGCCTTGCGGGCGTGCTCCTCATAGTGGTGCTCGCGCTCATCGCGGGCAGAACCAGCCCCGCACACGGGCACCGTTTGCGAGTAGCCGCCACAGACCGTCTTGGAACACGAATGTCCCGTCGGCCGCCACCACGGCATCCCGGGAGTGCGGGCGTACCGTGACCCCACGGTACAACGTCCCCGAGGTGGTACGCTGTCCGCAGTCCGGGCGGTATGCTGACAGAGGTGGGTGCCGATGCTGACACGCGCGAGAGCTGGAGCAGGGATCGGTGGGCTGGCCAAGCGCACGATCCAGGGTTTCCACGAGGACGATATGGGGACGTACGCCGCCGCGCTGGCGTACAACACGCTGTTCGCGATCTTTCCCTTCGCCATCTTCCTCGTGGCGCTCCTGGGCTTCCTGCGCGTCCCAGGCCTCTTCGACCTGGTGCTCGATCAGGCGCGAGTGATGCTACCCGACCAGGCGGCGGGCCAGGTGATCGACCAGGTCCGGGACCGACGCCGGGGAGGCCCGCTCTCGCTCGGTATCCTCGCCGCCCTCTGGTTCGCCTCGGCGGGCGTGCGGTCGTTGATGAACGCCCTCGACGTGGCGTACCGGGTGCCGACGCGTCGCCCGGCGCGGGAGTTCTACCCGCTCTCGATCCTCTACACGATCGGGCTGGCCGCGATGGTGATCGTCGCTACCGTGCTGATGCTCATCGGTCCGCAGGCGGCAGAGTGGCTCGCGGACCGGGTGGGCCTCGCCCGGGAGGTCGTGTGGGCGTGGGCCTGGCTGCGCCTGCCCGCCGCGACCGGGCTGCTGATGCTCGCCGTCGCGATCGCTTACCACGCCCTGCCGAATACGAAGCAGCCGTTCCGGCTCGTCACCCCCGGCAGTGTGCTATCGGTCCTGGTCTGGGTGGCAGCGTCTGCAGGGTTCTCCTCCTACGTGTCCAACCTCAGCCGGTATGGTGCGACCTACGGCAGCCTGGGCGCGGTCGTGGCCCTGCTCTTCTACCTGTTCATCTCGTCCGCGGTGCTGCTGATGGGCGCTGAGCTCAATGCGCAGGTCTACCGCGCTCGTGGTGGGGAGGAACCGGGCGAGCGCAAATAGTCGCTATCCTGCCCCGTGGGACGGGACTTGTCATGAGGGATAAGGTAAAGGCGACCATCAATCTGACGGAACTGCTATCGGTTCGGTGCGTATATTCACCTCGCACTCAGGCGCCACCACTAAACTGCAAGGGAGACCGTTATCGTCCGCGACAGTACCGCGTTCGAGCGCGCTCACGCCAAGCCGTAGCAAGAAAGCAGCGTCCGGACGCAGATGGAAGAATCCGAACAGTCCGACACCCGGGCGGCCATTGCTGTCGTGAGCGCGACGCGGCCACACAAGGCTGCCGCGCTCGTGGAGTATGCCCTCATCCTGTCCCTGATCAGCGCCCTGGTTTTCGGGTCGCTCGCACTGGTAGGTGACTCGGTGCACGACGTCTTCGTGTCCGTCGGAACCACGCTTGCGAATGTCGCGCCGAACAGCGGCAACGGCGGCGGCAACAGCGGCAACAGCAGTAGCAACGGGAACGGCGGCAACCAGGGCAATGGTAACGGCAACAATGGCGGCGGCAACGGGAACAACCCCTAGCGTAGTGCGCTGTCCATTGACCAGGACGACTCACGCCATCTCGCGCTGTGCGCGTGATGCTGGCGACCACAGGAGACCCTCGTCGTGTAGCCCGGGGCGGGGAACATAATCACAGATGCAAGGGGAGGGGACGATGGGCGACACGGATGATGAGGTGATGATAGGGCATTACACGCGCGCGGAGTGGGCACACGCGAGCGCGGTGGCGGGCACGGCGATAGGACCGATCCCCGACGAGGATCTCTCGTCGCACCTGCTCGACTTCGACCACCTGATGCTGCGCCGCCAGGGCGATGGGGCGGGCGCGGGGGGCTGGAGGAGGCGGTGATGAGCAAGCCGGAGGACTACAGCCACGAGACGCGGCAGCTCGCGGACGAGATCTGGCGGATCCGCCATCGGTATTCGGAGGATTACGAAGAGGCGGTCCGAGCGCTCATAGAGCTGGTCAGGAGAGAGGGGCTGCAGCTGGAACTGGTCGATGACGACGGCTACTTCCTGGTTGGCCCACCCAAGTATCGCTAGACACCGCCCGCGACGATCGAGCAGACACACCTGCCGCCTCGGAGGGCGGCCTCTGTGCCCGGTGCTATGGAAGAAATCCCACATGCGAGTTGTTGCACTAAGTGTAATCATCCACATCAATAGCACGGAGGAACCAATTCATATGACAATCGTACGAAGGATCAAGAATCGCCTGGTTGGGTCGGGCAGGGGCGACTGCAACATCACCTGCGTCGCTCGCCGGTCGCCCGAGTGGAGCCGCGTCGAGCTCCGGGGTGCGTACCTGGAGACGACCAACTATGGTCCGTACCTGGGGGATCGCCCCGCGCAGTAGTTGGCATAGACCGCAACCTGGCAGATAGAGTGGCCGCTCTCCGGGGCGGCATCTCTGTGCCTGGCTGTACTACCGTCGCATGCTAAGTGCAGGAGTGCCCGTGCATCGTGGTGCGGTGCGGGCTCTCCTGCACTTGTGGCGGTATGGCGTGTGTAGTGTCACGTTCGCACCTTGGTCACTGTTCGTGGCCCCCGCCTATCCCAAACCGGACGCGGCCCTCTTTGTGCCTGGGGCACGGTCTATGCTGCACTCCCCATGCTGCGGTGTGTCGGTGCCCAACTAGTCACGCCGTGGCGGCAGGCCCGCGCTTAGGCACAGAGGGCGCGGGCCTCTCTGTGCCCCGTTCTGGGAGCGCGCGGCTACCTATGCACCGAGCCGGGCTGTCAAGCGGTCGTCCTGTAGGCGCCTGGGGTGCGACGCGGGTATCAGGGTTAGGTCCTCCAGCCTCTCGCCGCGTATCAGCCTGGGGGTGCCGGCCCGCCCGGCGGGTGCTGCTCGTGCCACATCAACTCGTAGTCCCAGCCAGGTCCCTCGTTGATTATCTGCACATCCATCGAGCACAGATTGGGATAGCACTGGAGTAGGTCGGCGATCGCCCCCGCGGCATATCGTGCGCGTCTCGGGAGAGGGTTCGTAGTTCATGGCGACACCGCTACTGTGTCGTCCAGATAGCCGTGCACAGTCTTGGACAGGCCGTCCAGGTCGAACGGCTTGCGTAGCAGCCCGGCCGCGCCGCACTCCCCCATCTCGAACTGTCCCGCGGCGGTCATCAGCAGCACGATGATGCCGTGGGTGTCGGGGTCTTCCTGCAGCCGCCGACACAACTCCACGCCGTTCATGCGCGGCATCATCACGTCGGTGAGCACGAGTTGAGGGTGCTCCTTGCGCGCAATGGTCAGCGCCTCCAAGCCATCACCTGCAGTCAGCACCGTCAGCTCATCCTCATCGAGCATCATCGCGATCAGCACCGTCATCTCCGTCTCGTCGTCCACCACCAGGATCGTGTCCATATGCCCTCACCTACGCCCTTCGTCGGGCTGATAGTCCTATGCGCCGGTCAACACGGGGCAATCACGGACCTCTCTATTCGGTTACGGTTAGCCCAGCCCTGATCCGGGCTCGTGGTGCAATGCGCGCCTTGTCCCAGTCGGCGAGGCTGCGCGTATCCGTGGCGTATCTAGTCCTACGATCGTCCGGCGAAAACTTGTGATGTGGTGCCGTTTGGATAGTGCCACACTCGCCCTCTGCCCCGCCTATCCCGATTGCCGCGTGGCGCGGATGTCCAGCTGCAGATCCAGTGTGTTGCCGATCAGCGCCTCGGCCCCCGCTGGCACCGTAGTCGCGCCGATCAATACTGGTCGACGCCGTAAAGCGTGCTGTCTCCCGCCCATCCACCGCCCGCCCCCGGCTTCCTGGGCCACACGCAGCACCACCTCCCGGGCGGTATCACGGATGGTGAGCTGGCCGATGATGCGCGCGTGGGTCTCGTCGAATGTCGCGACGCGCGTGCTGTGGAAGAGGATCGTCGGGAAGCGCTCGACATCGAGCAAGTCGGAGCTGCGCAGGTACTTGTCCCGCCGGGAGTTGCCGATGTCTATGCTCGTCACCGGGATGGCGATCTCCACGCGGCACATACAGCGGTCCGCCTCGTCGAGAATAATCGTGCCCTCGGCATCGGCCAAGCTGCCCCGGACGGTCCTCGCCATCAGGTTCCTGACCCCGAAGCCGATACGCGTCGCCGCCGGGTCGATAGCCCAGGTGCTCCGGGTATGGCCCTGCAGTATGCCCCAGTTGCTCGTCGTGTCCGTCGTGATCGACGTGGCGTATCGCCCGCCTTCCCCATCAAACCTGGCCCGACACAGGTATCGGCGCCGGTTGTGGGCCTAGTACCTGCGCCGGGAGACGGTGACCGGGGCGATCGCCCGCGCCGCCCGCAGCCGCTCCCGCGAGCTGTGGCATGCCGGGCACCGCGACGGCCTGACGTCGGACCCATCGATTGTGCGCGCGCCCTGCTCACCGCTCGCGAACGCGAACGACCCCATGCAGTCCCCGCAGACCAGCCTCAGCTCCGTGTATGCCATGGCTAATCCCCTCTTTGCGCCGGACCTTGTGCCCCTGGGTCGCGCCGGGCATCCCTGGCCAGGGAGTACATCTCGACGAGTGCCCTGCCCATCGCCTCGAATGCCCGGTCGGACACCGCTCCCGCATCTGCGATCACAGCATTGGCGGCGGCTAGGGCATCCGTGCGCCGGTCCCCCGGCGCCTCGCGCGACGCGTCCCAGCGCCGCCTTCTGGCCTCCGCGCAGTCGCGGCTGGTGCCCTCGTACGCCTCGCGCGTGGACCTGAACCGTCCGATCGCACCCGTGACCTCTTCGCGTGTAACCATAGGATGACCTCCCCGCCCGGTCCCCTAAGGATCGGGGGCTCTGGTATGATATTAGCACGCTTATATAAATATAGCTAGCTAAGGATGCATATAGTGACGCCGGGTCTCGTCGGCGTCGGGGAGGTATGGGGAGTGCGGACGATCCGGGAGTTGCGGGAGGCGCGGGGGTGGACCCAGCTACGCCTGGCCATCGAGGTGGGAGTGACCCCCGTCACGGTCTACAACTGGGAGCGCGGCCGATACGAGCCGAAGGCGTCGCAGTTCCGCGCCCTGGCCCGGGCACTCGGGGTGAGTATGGACGACATCGCGCTGCCGGGCGATTTGGGGCGACAAGACACGGATCAAGATACGGGTGGGCACGTCAGCGGCCGAAGGTCGGGGCGCGTGCGTGATGCGTAGGAGATTGCCGAGGCAATGGGATGGGACTTGACCGCCTGGCTCCAGTTGATTGGCTGGTGATTCTTGTAGTTGTCGTCGCCTTCATTGCGTTCGTCGCGGCCGTGCGGCAGCTCTAATCTAAGTGCGGTGCTGGCGACGTAGTGACGACAGGAGGTAGGGATGCCGATACGACTGGATGTGGTGGGGATCGCCGTACAGGACATGGCGGCATCCTTATCGTTCTATCGCTTGCTGGGGCTGGATATCCCCGAAGTGTTCGAGGAGGAGCCGCACGTGGAGATCACGCTGGAAGGCTTTCGCCTGGCGTGGGACAAGGTGGAGGTGCTCCACGAGGTGTACGGCGGCTGGGTAAAGGAGCCGGTGGGACACCGCATAGAGTTGGCGTTCCGGTGCGATTCCCCCGGCGATGTCGACGCGATATACCACAGGATGGTGAGGAACGGTTACCGCGGCCACAAGGAGCCGTGGGACGCCGCCTGGGGGCAGCGCTATGCCGTGATGGAGGACCCGGACGGGAACCTGATCAGCTTATACGCCTAGTGGGCGGTAATTAGGTCGAGACGATTGTCTGGCGGGACCGCGAGCTGGCAAGTCATAAATCATCGCACCTTGCCCACGAGTAGGAGGTCCACCCAATGGCAGAGATCAAACCCGAGGTCGAGGAGCGGGAGGTCGTTGCCCTGGTGTCCGACTACTTCGGTGCACCGGTCACCCGGGTCGACACGCCCAAAACGGGCCAGATCGCCCGGACCCTTTTCTGCATGGTGGACGGGCAGGACTACGTGGTCCGCTTCAACCGCGATAACATGGCCGCCAACTTTCCAAAGGAAGCGTACGTCTACGCCCGCTACGCCTCAGCGCGAATCCCCATACCGGAGATCCTGCAGGTAGGACGCCACCGCGACCTCCACTACGCCATATCGCGCAGGGCCCCCGGCGCGCCGCTGGTCTCCCTGCCATATGACGAGTACCGGCGGACGATCCCCGCGTTGCTGGACACGCTCGATGCGATCCACACAGTCGAGGTCGTCGATACACGGGGCTATGGCACGTTCGACAACGACGGTGCCGGCCCGTTCAGCAGTTGGCGCGAGTCGCTGGCCGTCATCCGGGACGAACAGGAGCCGTGGGACTTCTTCGGCAAGTGGCACCACCTGTTCGATGACTCCTGTTTGGAGCGCGACGTGTTCGATGCGGTCTACGCGCGCATGGATGAACTGTTGCAGTATTGCCCCGAGGAGCGGCACCTCGTCCACGGCAGCACCGACCTGGGAAATGTCGTCGGCCACGTGGGGCGCATTACCGGCGTGCTCGACTGGATCGACGCGAAGTACGGCGACTTCGTGTATGACATCACGGGACTGGACTTCTGGACGCCGGGGGAGGGGTACGCGGACCGTTGCCGCTCGCGCTACGCCACGAGTGCCGGGATCCCGTCCGCGTACGAGGAGCGGATGCTGTGCTACGGGTGTTACCACGCCCTCAATGCGATGATCTTCTACGCAAACGCGGGGGACCATGACGGCTATGTATGGGCGCGGGACCGCATCAACGAGTGTTTGGGCGCTTGAGGCTAAGGCTTACGGCGTCGAGCCAGTCGCAGCCACTCGACTGCTCGGGATAATGAAATGAAGATCAATCCGGCCCCATAGGGGCGCTCAACTAAACGCCCGGTAAACGCCCGGCGACCCCGTCGGTTTCCCGTTGCCCGTTTGAGTCTGCGCGTCCTCCTCAGACGTATTTTTGTTGCCCGTTTGCGTATCCGCAACCGCTTTGGTTTTGCGTTTCCCGTTGCTCGTTGCGGTGTGCGCGTCCATCAGATCGTCCAGTCGATTAGTGAGAACAGACCTCTTGCGTGGCGAATCGCCCACACAGGACCCAACGCTTGGTATTGCACCATCGGCCGCGCGATTTCATCGTGTGATTGGTGCACTCGTGGTAAGATGCAGCAGGAGGTGAAGTTATGCAATCCGGGAAGCGACTGAACACTGGCCAGCGGTTCTATGGTCTGCTCGCGATTGAGCTCGAGGATGGGGAGGTATTCATCCCTAACCTCTACAACATCCTTAACGTCCGCGTGCAGGGTATGGCGGTGGGTGAATCCGGCGAGTTGGCGGCGACGATCAAGTATGTGGATGGAAGCGAGGAGACGTTGCGCGGTGCCGATGTCCGCACGTTCCTCACGACCTTGTCGGCGGTGGCGAGCGCCGTGTAGGAGGGCGGGATATGGATCTGGGTACGTACGATGTCCGACAGTGCGCCGTCTGCGGATACGAGGCCGGCAAGGACCAGTTCCTGGTGACCGAGCGCTGGAGCCGGCAGGAAGTCGAGACGGGCGGCATCCGGCGGGAGCATCTCCAGCGGGCGGAGGTGGATGATGCGGGCGAGCACACCTTCTACTTCTGCCGCTGGCGCCACCTGGGGGACTTCCTCGCGGAGGCAAACGTGGTCCCCGAAGAGCAGCCCGACGGGCGCGGTCGCGCCTGAGGCTCCGCGCGCGACGCCGCGACAACGACCCTCGATCAGGCAGCCGCGCCGAGCACGGGCCACCTTGTCGGACCCGCACACTGTGAAACGAGAAACGAGCATTTTTGCCAATGGGGTGGTCCACGCGGAACCCGCCCCCATACAAAGAAACGAGAAGCCACCCTGTGATACGCAATCCGCTTGACCGGAGGTGCGTGTCATCCCGAACGCAGTGAGGGATCCGTAGCCCGGACCACGGATTCATCGCGGGCTCGTAATGACAGATACCCTACTGTTCAGCCGGAGTTCGTATGATATATATGGGAAATATAGTTTAATTATATATTCTCGTTTCTCGTTTCTCGTTTCCGTGTGTGCCACCACTGTTCGACGTATCGGATCTCGCGGGTTGCCAGGCTTGACTGGTGCCGGGGCGTGTCGCATTATGTGCACAGGCAAATCGGTGTGGACACCGGCGGGCGCATTGCCCGGTAGCATAGCGAAGGAGGGGGGATGCTCGGCTGGCTGACCGTCCCGGCGCCCTGGTACATCATCGGCCCGCTCATGGGGCTTGTGGTCGCCGGGATGTACGCGGTGGCCAACAAGCACCTGGGGGTAAGCGGCTCGTACGTACAGTTCGTGGACCGCGCGCGCAACCGCTCAATCGAGCCATGGCGGCTGTGGTTCCTCGGCGGCCTGATGATCGGCGCGGCGGTGGTGGCCGTGCTCGGTGAGAGTCCGCAGTTCGGGCTGGGCTACGGTCGACTCGGTGAGGTGCTGCCGCTCGGGGCGCTTGTTGGGGTACTCTTCCTCGGCGGCGTGCTCGTCGGGTACGGCGCGCGCTGGATGGGCGCGTGTACCTCCGGCCATGGGCTGTCGGGGTGTTCCACCCGCTCGTCCGGTAGTTTCGTCGCGACGATCACCTTCTTCGCCACCGCCGTTGGCGTGACGCTGTTGTTGCACGCAGCGACCGGGGGTGCGCTGTGAGCCGGCTGAACGGGGCTTCGCTGCTGTTCGGCGCGGCGTTCGGCTTTCTGTTCGCCGCCGCCGGATTCAATCAGTACGACGTGGTCCACGCGACGCTGCTGCTGGAGTACCTCGATCCCTTCTTCGTGATGGGCTCGTCGGTCGTCACGAGCATGCTGATCCTGTGGCTCCTGCAGCGCCGGGGCTGGACGACCCCGCTCGGCGGGGCGCTGACGCTTCGCCGCTGGCCGGTCGAGCGCAAGCACGTGTACGGCGGTATGGTGTTCGGCACCGGCTGGGCCATCGTCGGCGCGTGTCCCGGCACCGTCTCCACGATGCTGGCAGCCGGTAGCTTGCTTGGCGTGGTGCCGCTGGTTGGTATGCTGGTCGGCATTCTCCTGCGCGACACGGTCGCCGAGCGCCGCCGACCTGTCGAGAGCGAGCCGGTCCGCTCCCCCGCCCGCACAGCGAACACGATGCCGCCTGCGTAGGGACGTTCCGGTGGACGCCTGCACGGAAACGGGAAACGATAATGCCGGCCCCTGCTGCCCTGGAATCCGAGATCACACGATGGTCGTTGAGGCATATATACTGCTAGGGTAGACGGACGGTGTCGCGGGAGCATCTACAGGTCGCGCCACCCGCCGATCGACCAGAACCTAATGGAGAGGTGTGAGGCAGCTACTATGACCACTGTCGTAGAAAACCCGCTACGCGCGGGCTCCCGGTCGGAGGCCCAACCCCAGCCCGCGACCCTGGTGATCTTCGGGGCCACGGGCGACCTGACGAAGCGCAAGCTCATCCCCGCGCTCTATAACCTCGCCATCGACGGCCACCTGCCGCCGAACTTCAGTGTGATCGGCTTCGCCCGCCGCGACTGGACGGATGAGTTCTTCCGCAATGAGATGTGCGAGGGGATCAAGGAGTTCTCCCGCAGGCCGTTCGATCAGAATCTTTGGAATACCTTCTCCCAGAGCCTGCACTTCCTCTCGTCGAACTTCGATGAGCCGGAAGGCTATAAGGAGCTGCAGAGTTGCCTGGACCGCTTCGACGAGGAGCGGGGGACCCCCGGCAGCCGTCTGTATTATCTCTCCACACCGCCGAGCTACTACCCGACGATTATCGAGAACCTGGGCGAGGCGGGGCTGAGCGGCCGCATGGCGCGCCGGAATGAAGGTACGTACTCGCGCATCATCATCGAGAAGCCGTTCGGCCACGACCTGGAGTCGGCAATCGCCCTGAACGATCAGCTCCACCAGGTGTTCACCGAGCAGCAGATCTACCGCATCGACCACTACCTCGGTAAGGAAACGGTGCAGAACATCCTCGTGCTGCGGTTCGCGAACGGTATGTTCGAGCCGATGTGGGACCGCCGGTACATCGACCACGTGCAGATCACCGCGGCGGAGTCCGTCGGCGTCGAGACGCGCGGAGGCTACTATGAGGAGTCCGGCGCGCTGCGCGACATGGTGCAGAGCCACCTGCTGCAACTGCTGAACCTGGTCGCGATGGAGCCGCCCGTTGCCTTCGACGCGGATGCCGTGCGCGACGAGAAGGTCAAGGTGCTCAAGTCCATCCGGCCCATTCGCGGCAACCTCGTCGCGGAGCAGGTGGTCCGTGGGCAGTACGACGCGGGTTCCGTGGCCGGAAAGGACGTCACGGCGTACCGCGACGAAGAGAAGGTCTCCTCCGAGTCGAGTACCGAGACGTACGTGGCGATGAAGCTGTTCGTGGATAACTGGCGTTGGCAGGGCGTCCCGTTCTACGTGCGCACCGGCAAGAGCCTCACGAAGCGTGTCACGGAGATCGCGATCCAGTTCAAGCAGCCTCCCCTCGCGCTCTTCAAGGGCGCGGAGAATCAGAGCAGCATGGAACCGAACGTACTCGCCCTGCGCATCCAGCCCGACGAGGGCATCTCGCTGAAGGTGCTCGCAAAGACGCCGGGCACGCGGCTGAACATCCGCCCGGTGAAGATGGAGTTTCTGTACGGCTCATCGTTCGGGGAGGACCCGCCCGAGGCGTATGAGCGCCTGCTGCTCGACAGCATGATCGGTGACTCCACGCTGTTCACCCGCAGCGACGAGGTGGAAACCGCCTGGTCGTTCGTGACCGATATCCTGGAGACCTGGGCACAGATGCCGGCGCCCCGATTCCCGAACTACGAGAGCGGCGCGTGGGGACCGCGCGAGGCGGATCGGCTGCTGTATCGCGATAACCGGGAGTGGCGCTGGCCGTAGTGCCCGGCGGCGTCTCGGGAATCGCGACTATGCCACCGTGGCAGGAAGGGGAGCGGGAGATGCACGCGAGCGAGAACACGACGCAAGGGCTGACCTGGGAGGGGAAGTCCGTCCAACTCGGGGATATCGAGCGCGAGCTCAACCGGCTGTGGGAGCAGACTACGGCCACAGCGCAGGACAAGAGCGCCCGTGTCCGCTCCAGCGTGCTCAACCTCGTGGTGTACACGTCGAGCGATGCCGATGCCGAGAAACTCAGCGAAACCGTGGGGAGGCTCTCGGGCCGCCACCCGTCCCGTGCCATTATTCTGAGCGCGGAGCCGCAGCATGAGGAGCCGTCCCTCGATACCGCGATCAACTCCTACTGCTTCGAGGATCCCGGTTCCGGTGCGCAGGTGTGCTGCGAGCAAGTGCTCATCGGCGCGAACGGGGAGCCCGCAAACCACCTGCGCAGCATCGTCACACCGCTGCTCTTGCCGGACTTGCCGATGTATCTGTGGTGGATGGGCCGGCCCGACTACGACGCGGAAGCGTTCACCGACCTGATCCGTTTTACGGATAAGCTGATCATCGATTCCAACAGTTTCGCCCCCAGTGGGGAGGCGTTTCGGCGCGCGCTGCAACTCCAGCGGGAGCGCAATCGGGTCTGCGCGGTTCAGGACATCAACTGGATCCGTCTGTTGCGGTGGTTCGAGGCGATAGCGCGATTCTTCGACGATCCGGCCCTACGCCCGCATCTCGCCAGCATCCAACGGCTGCGCGTCGAGTACGCCGCGGGACAGGACAACGCCAGCCCGGCGCAGGCGGCGCTGCTCGCGGGCTGGCTCTACTCCCGCCTGGGCGAAGAACCGGGCGATGTCGAGCTGGCGGCCGTGGCCGCCCCGTCCGTACCCCCCGGAACGGTCGTCTCGTTCGAGCTCCGCACGCTGCACGAGGACAAACCCGCCAGTTTCCACCTGCGCATCAAAGACGATGACGCGTCGCACGCCCACGCATACGCCCAGGTGGGCGACCAGCGCCACTCGGAGCGGTCGTCCCTGATCGTGCCGCGCACCGAGCACGAGGCACTCGACCATGCGCTTGAAGGATGCAATCGCGACGTGCCGTACGAGGAATCGCTGCCGATCGCCGCGCAGTTGCTGGAACGCGAGGCGGTGCAGTAATGCCGACGAATGCCGAGGTGCAGGTCCTGCCGACGAAGAACGATGTCGCCCGAAAGGCCGCGGAGGAGTTCGTCCGCACCGCAGTCGAGTCGGTGCAGGAGCGTGGAGCGTTCTCCGTCGCGCTTGCAGGGGGATCAACCCCGCTGGGCATGTACCAGTTACTCGCCGATGAGCCATATCGGTCGCAGGTGGAGTGGGAGCGGGTGCTGTTCTTCTGGGGCGACGAGCGGTGCGTGCCGCCCGACGATCCGGAAAGCAACTACGGCGCGGCGGCAGCGGCGCTGGTCTCGGGGCTGGGTCTGCCCGAAGCCAATGTGCATCGGATGCGGGGCGAGTTGGACCCGCACGAGGCGGCCGCTGCGTACGAGCACGAGGTACGGCACGCCATCGGCGGCGAGCCGCCCCGCTTTGACCTGATCCTGCTCGGGATGGGCGATGATGGGCACACCGCCTCGCTTTTCCCTGGCACGGACGCGCTCGGCGAGACTGGGCGGATCGTGGTGGCGAACCACGTGCCGAAGCTGGATGCGTGGCGGCTCACCTTCACGAGCACGCTGATTAACGCGGCGCACCGGGTATTGTTCATGGTCACGGGCGAGGGCAAGGCGGAGGCGCTCAGGGCCGTGCTCGAAGGCGAGCCGGACCCCGACACCTACCCTTCCCAGCTCGTCCGCCCCACAGACGGCCGCCTGCTCTTCCTCCTCGACAAGCCAGCCGCAG
>JAUJMR010000044.1 GCA_030446765.1 Chloroflexia bacterium | reverse complement strand
CTCCATTTCGGCAGGCACCGGCCACCTCACGGTCGAGGACACAGCGGACTGCCTCGCGCAGCCATGGGTAGAGAGAGACCTCCACCGGCAACTTCTCAACCCGGTTGAGCGCCACGAGCAGGACCGTGTCCACCATGTCCTCGGGCTGCAGTTCGCCCGGGGTCAGGTCGCTGAGCGGCTTGTGCGCGGATCCTGCAACGGGCGACATTGAGTAACGGGTTCAGGTAAGCTATTGCCCGAGACGGGAATGACGCATGATCCAGGGTTGCGTCGCCGCTTCAGCTGTCATCTCATCGCCTCTGCTGCCAATAGCGAATCTCCGCGCTCCCATGGATTCCGGTATCCCTCTGCCGGTACGTCACCGGTCGATCAGCACCCCGGGATCGAACCACATAACCCTCTCTTCGTCGGAGGGGCGCACCTCCAGCTCGTTGATTACTGTGCGCACCCGGGCGACCCGACGCGCGATCGCCAACTGGCTCTCTATGGAGCCAGGCCAGCGCGCAGTGCCAGAGAACTCGTGGCCCAGGTGCCACCGATCCTGTAAACCGCGGTCCTCGGGATCCAGCTTAAACCGCCACTCTCCATCGAGCAGGACATACGCATCGGGCCGGACGACGGAACGTGGCAGCGACTGGAGATAACCCGGCACCGCGCCCGTGCCGCGCGCATCGCGATGGAAGGCGGTTTCGGTGTCGGTCATCCTGGGTTCCTTCTCTCGTTGCAGTAAGCTTTACTCTGTCGCTGGGTTGATCAGGCCGCAGATTCAGTGCCTTTGCACCCCAGCACTGGCCACAAGGCTGCGGCGATCTTACCTGCTCACAACTCCGGCAGACGGCCCGCCGCCCCCATCCGCTCGCCGAGGGCAGGCGATGGTCGGTGCACCCGCGGACGACCCAGCCAGGCGAGCACCGGTGGGGCGATCAGCGTGGTCAGGATGCTCATCACCACCACCGTCGAGAAGAACTCGCCGGAGATGATGCCACGCGACAGGCCCAGACTCGCAACGATGATGCCCACTTCTCCGCGCGGTACCATGCCGGTGCCGATGAACGCGGCGGAGCGCAGTCCTAGTCCCGCAGCTGCGATGCCGGCTCCAACAAGCTTCGCGAGGATAGCCACGATTGTGATCAGCAGCGCCCCGCCCATCATCCGTCCGTCGAGGAAGAGTGCGGGATCTACCCGGGTGCCAATGATGATGAAGAAGAAGGGCACGAGGAATTCGTAGATGGGCGAGACGTCCCTCTCCAGCTCGTACCGGTCTTTCTCCTGCGCCATGACCATTCCGGCCAGGAACGCGCCGATGATCGCCGCGAGCCCTACCCTGCTGGCGACGGTGGCGAGCCCGAGCATGAGGGCGAGCGCGAGCGCCAGGGGAGCGCGGGCGAGGGGAAGCCTCTGCAGCGGCGCATCGAACTGGCGCAGTGTCCTCGTGCCGATCAACGCGACGAAGACCGTGAATCCGATCGCCTGGACGGCGATCAGGCCCACGTCCAGCGGGTAGAACTCCCCGCGCGGCCCGAGGTGGCTCACCGTCGCCAGCAGGATCATCGCGAGGATGTCGTCGACTACTGCGGCACCGAGTATGATGCGCGCCTCTCGGGAGTGGAGGACCCCGAGGTCGCGCAGCACCCGCGCCGTGATCCCGCTGATGGTAGCCACGAGCGCGGTCGCTACAAAGAGGGCTTCTGTGGTCTCCTCGCCACGTAGCACCATCAGGGCATAGCCGGAGGTGAACGGCACAGCGATACCGAGCGCCCCCACCGCGATGGCGCGCCAGCCGACGCCGAGAAGGTCCGACAACCTCGTCTCAAGCCCCACGAAAAAGAGCAGGATCACGACGCCAAGCTCGGCGAAGATGTCGAGCACGAGGTTGAGCGATTCCTGGGCCGCGACCTCGTCGCCGTGGAACGCCTCAATAAGGGCTGGTTGGGCAGTGCCGACCAGGCCGAGCACATACGGCCCGATCAGGACTCCGGCAAGCAGCTCGCCTATGACGGGAGGCTGGTCCAGACGAGCAAACACAGCTCCGCCCGCTTTCGCGGCCACGAACAGTACGAAGAGGGTTCCCAGGATTGAGGAGGCTGTTTCCATCCGATCGGTTTCTATATCACTGGTGTCCGCCCGTCGCTGCACGTGCGCTCCGCAACACGTTGCCCAGGCTCCCGCGGGTGAGGAACACCATGAACAAGCCCAGCGCTAAATAGAGCACGGTCAGCAGAGTATATGTATCGGGCCAGGTGAACTGCACGGCGAAGAGCGTGAACAGGGTGCCAGCGCCCGCGAGCGAGAGCCTAAGATCCAGCAGTAGTACCACTGCGAAGAACGACTGGGCGGCGGTGAGCCATATCTCCCGCTGTTGACGCGCGTCCGGTGGTAGCGGCTCGGGCTTGCCCAGCGCGATCCCGTAGATGATCGGCAGCATCGCCACCAGCAGAGTCCACTGGTCGATCTTGGAGGATAGCAATGCGCTGCGCGCCGCCCCGGCTAGGCCACGCCAGGCGAAGATGCTTGCGACGACGAACCTAGGCCCCTCGCTCGCCAGCGGCGCTAACCACTGCACGAACTGGAACGGGTCGAAGCCGCGCGCCACGCCAGTCTCGACGAGCGCTGTCGCGAACGGCTCGGCGACGAGGAGGATGTCCACAGCCGTCCCGAGCACCAGTGCTGCGACCACGAGCCTTTGCCGGGCGGCCGGCAGAGCACCTATCCGCGCCGCGGGTCCGACGAGGTGGGGCTCCGCGGCGGGTAGACGCGCGAGGCGCCAGATGGCGGTGCGCACGAGGATCAGCGCCGCGTTCGTGGAGCGCGCGAGCACCTGCGCGTACAGCAAGGCGCGCCCGGCGAGCGAAGAGCCGTCCAGCGGGACCAGTATCTTCGTCAACACCTCTGTCGCTATGCTCCGTAGCCTTGGCGGGCCGTTAGAGATACGCAGGCGTAAGGTCCGCCTGGTAGGCCATCTGTCGCAGTCTCGCCACCCTCTCAGGAATCGGGGGGTGGGTGCTAAACAACCCCGCCAGGCCCTCACCTCGCAACGGTTGGACGATGAACAGGTGCGCCGCCGCCGGGCTCACCGCCATCGGGCGCAGGCGTGCCCCTATCTCGAGCTTCTCGAGCGCACGGGCCAGTCCCAACGGCGAGCCGCATATGCGGGCGCCGTCGGCATCGGCCGCGTACTCCCGAGTCCTCGAGATCGCCAGTTGGATGAGCGTCGCGGCGATCAGGGCGATGAGAATGGCGACGAGCATCCCGATAGGGTTGAGGTGTTCCCCGTCATCGTCAGAGCGTCGAAGCCGCCGAAGAGCGCAGTGAACTGAGCCATCTGCACGAGGAACATGATCGTTCCGGCAATCGTCGCAACGACCGTCTGGATGAGCGTGTCGCGGTTCTTGATGTGCGCCAGCTCGTGCGCGATCACGCCAGCCAGCTCATCGTCGTCGAGCAGCCGCAGGATGCCCGTGGTAACGGCAACCGCCGCGTGCTGTGGATCACGTCCCGTCGCGAACGCGTTCGGGCTCGGGCTCTCGACCACGTACCCAGGGCTTCGGTATGCCGGCGTATATCGCAAACTCCTCCACGATCCGATGCAGCCCAAGCGCCTCGGCGCGGCTTACCGGACGCGCACCCGCCATAGCGAGCGCCACCTTGTCGGAGTTCCAGTAGGCAAACACATTCGTCAGAAGCGCGAATGCGAAACCCACGACCAGCCCGCTGCTGCCGCCCAGCAGGTAACCCAGAAAAGCATCAGGCCCGTGAGCGTTGTGAGCAAGAATACCGTCTTGATGCCACTGTGCGAAATCATTGCTCTCCTCGCTTTCCGCCGATAGCTCGACTATCTGCAGATTCCTCATGCGTGACCCAGGTAGCGATGGATCATGCGAGAATGTATATAGCAAATCTCATTGTGATTGTCAAGAATTCTCATCGGGAAGCTGATATACTGGGCTTGTCGTCGCCCGGGTTGGTTTCATCGGTCGGCCCCTGCCGCGGCGGGAAGGGGGCGGGGCGGCGGACGAGTCGGCGCGGCGGCGTGTCCGGTCCAGCGGAGAGTACGAATTGAGCGTTGATTGGCGTCCTCGACGTGCTGCCCTAGTGGTAAATACACGCTCGCGCAGCGGAGAGCGGCTCTATCCCCGGGCACTCACCCAGCTCAGGGATCTCGGCGTGCCCGTCGTGGCGTCTTATGCGGTGCCCGAGCCGGCCCGGCTTGCCCAGACCGTCCGCGAGGCGCTGTGCGGGAATCCTGACCTCATTATCCTGGGAGGCGGGGATGGGTCGGTGAGTTGTGTCGTGGACCTACTAGCCGGGCAGGACACGGTCCTGGCGGTCCTCCCCCTCGGTACCGGCAATGACTTCGCCCGGACGCTCGGGATCCCGTTCGACCTGCGACACGCGTGCGAGTTGATCGTCCACGGCAAGATCGTCGATGTCGATCTCGGTCTGGTCGGCCAGGACTACTACGTGAACGCCGCGTCGGTCGGGCTCGGTGTCGCCGTGAGTCGTGCGCTTACCCCGGCGCTCAAGCAGCGGCTCGGTGCCGCGGCCTATCCTGCGGCGGCCGTACGGGCTTTCCTCCGACACGAACCGTTCCGCGCTACCCTGACGTTCCCGGCTGGCGATCAGCCGCCAGCCACCTTCGACCGACTTCTCCAGGTTGCTGTCGGTAACGGCCGCTTCCACGGCGGTGGGATGGTTGTCGCCCCGAGTGCCGGTATAGACGACGGAACGCTTGATGTCTATGCCCTCGAGCTGGGAGCCAGGCGTGACCTCGCCCGGCTGGCACGCTACTTCAAGACCGGGGAGTTCATACGCAGCGAGTGCGTCAGCCACTTCAGGACCCGAGCGGTGCGGCTCGAGACAGACCCGCCGCTTCCCATCAACGTCGACGGGGAAGTGGTGGGCCGCACCCCGCAGACTTTCTCCCTGGCGCCGAACGCCCTCAAGGTGCTGGTACCCATGGAGTCGGTCGCAGCCGAGTACCACGCCGCACTTGACCGGCCATACACCGGCCGGGACTGACATCGGTAGGCGCGGAGGCGCAGAGTGACTGGGACAACGAGGTGCGTCTGGCAAGGCATGTAGTTACGGCAACCGATTTTCACCCCCGTGGCTCCCCTCAGGGAGCCACCAACACGGCCGCCCGAGCGACAAGAATAGAGCGCGTACCACGCAGTTGGCGTGTGGTTGGCGATGGGTACGCACTGGACCTGGAGGGTGTTACCGCAGGGGACACAACCGCGACATTTCCAACACTTGATTTCTCCCCACGATCCTTATCCGTCGCCATCAACGGCGAGCCAGCTGGGTGCGCAGCGCCTCGATCTCGTCGAGCAGGCGCAGGACCACCTCGACCCCCTCCAAGTTGATGCCGAGGTCCTGGGTGAGGCGGCGAACCTTTCGTAGCCTAGCAAGTTCCACGGGCCCCATCAGTGGGCCGTCCGAATCCGTCATTGCCGGCCGCACCAATCCCTCTTCGACGCAGTAGAGCACCGTCTCGGAGGACAGACCAGTGATCTTCACCGTCGCGTCGATACGGTAGTAGCCTGATTGATCCTGTTCGCGCATCCTTGGATTTACCTCTCCTCTCGCGCCGTCAGTGTGCTCAGCCCCGCATCAAGGGCTCAGCGACTGCTTCCGTATGGAGCCAAGGCGGCCACCGGCGCCAGCACGCTTGAACGCTTCCTGGTACTTCATCGATTTAATCTTCCGTGCCAGCAAGGGCGAACTCCTCCAGCAACTCCCGTTCCCGTGGCGAGAGTCGTTCCGGCAGCCTCGCGTGCACCTCCGCGAAGAGGTCCCCGCGCTGTTCGGGACGGCCAGCCCGCGGCATACCCTGTCGGCGCAACCGGAACACGCGCCCGTCCTGCGTGCCCGCCGGGATCGCAAGGGCCAGTCTCCTGCCGTCCGGCGTGGGCACCTGGACCTCCCCGCCAAGCAGGAGGGTCTGCAGCGACGCCGTTACCCGGGTGTGAAGATCATCGCCACGACGCTCATACCGCGGATCGGGCAGCACGGAGACGACCAGGTACAGGTCACCGGGCGGCCCCCCCGCCTTGCCTGGGGAGCCCTGTCCCGCCACGCGGACGCGTGAGCCTTCGTCCACCCCCGGCGGTATCCTGACCTCAAGGCGGCGCGTCTGCCCGTCGGGCAGCTGCATCTCCAGCAATCGGGTTGCGCCGGCATACGCTTCCTGGAGCGTGACCTCGACCGGGGACTCCACATCCCGCCCTGCTGCAGGCCGCGTCGCCCTGCGGGCCCCCCCGCGTTCGCCGCGGGAGCCGAAGAGGTTGGTGAAGAGGTCCGAGAAGGGCTCTTCATCACCGAAGAGGTCCTGCAGATCCTCCTCGCGCACCGTGCGGTACTCGTAGTGGGTGCCGCCCGGCCCTTGCGCGCCCCCGAAGCGGCTCCAGTCGAACGGCTGTCCCGGAGTGCCGGCCGCCTCTTGCGCGCGCTGCCACTCCTCGTGCTCCCGCCAGCGCGGACCGAACTCATCGTACTTCCGGCGCTTCTCCGGGTCCGAGAGCACCTCGTTTGCCTCGTTGATCCGCTTGAACCGATCCTCGGCCTCCTGGTTGCCCGGGTTCACATCGGGGTGATGCTTGCGCGCGAGCCTGCGGAACGCCTTGCGGATCTCCCCCTCGGGGGCGTCCCTGGGCACACCCAGGATCTCGTAGTAGTCCTCATGCTCCACTCTATTGCTCTTTCCTCGTTATCCAGTCTGTCGCGATAGCAGTCCGACTTCCTCACAAAGCTGTTGCTCAATCTCGCCGGTCCCGCCCCGACGGCAACCGTCGCTGCCGGTCGTTCTCCCGGGGTCCGTACGGCAACGGGACATACTCGACCGACGGGCGACCGCGCCCTGCTTGCGGATACATCCGCATCAGCTCGAACACCTCCCTGGGCATTTCCGTGGATACCGGCAAACCCAACTCTTTCGCTTCGGCCACCGTTATCGGGTAGTCGTGCGTCCAGGTGCCCGTCGCGAGCGTGCGAGCCAAATCGGCGGCGCGTGCCTCCGGCATCCGCTCCCTAACGAGCTTGCGCACCGACCCCTCGACCTGCCGCATCGCCTTCTCCGCCACGTCCGCCATGATCAGCGTCTGGTCGTCTATCTCCGCCGCGGGCTTGCGCTCGACGACCTTGAGGATCGACGCCGCGGGCAACTGGCCCAACTGCGGATCCACCGGCCCAAGGACCGCATGCGTAGCCATCACGATCTCGTCCGCGGCGAGCGCGATGAGCGTCCCCCCGCTCATGGCGTAGTGCGGCACGAAGACCGTCACCTTGGCCGGGTGGGAGGCTAGCGCCTTGGCAATCTGCTCCGCGGCGAGCACCAGGCCGCCGGGGGTATGCAGGATCACGTCGATGGGCACGCTCCTGTCGGTCAGATGCACCGCTTGGAGAACGGCCTCGGAGTCCTGAATGTCGATGTAGCGCGCCACCGGAAAGCCGAGGAAGCTCATCGTCTCCTGCCGATGGATCAGGCCGATCACCCGGCTGTTGCGTCGACCCTCCAGGTTCCGGAAGGCGCGCAGCCGCTGCGCCTCCTGCCACCTGCGCAGGAGCACCGGCTGCAACGAACTCAGTATGATGAACACCCAGAGCAGTTCAAAAGGCGACATGGATCACCCCTCCGAGCAAGGCCACCCGAGTCCGCCCCAAACCCCAGCGGAGCTGGCCACCGCGAGCCCACTCGCCTCCCGATGGGCGAGGCATAAAGACGCCAAGGTAGGGTCTGCACATCTCCTGCCAGGCGGCCGTTGCGCCGGCGCCGGCGTGCCTGCATAGAACTATCCCAGGCCTCAGCTGACGGCGCTGTTCGGTCCGGGTCTGGCGCTCGTCGGTCTCGCGGTCCGTACCGCTGTCATCCGATCGAGATGTCGGCGGCCAAACGCTCCTGGTACGCCGTGGCCGCAGACTCCGCCCGTGCGAATCACCTACGGCGTGGTGACGGAGGGAGGTGCCATCGGGATGGCGTGTACCTCCTGGGCTGTGGTGTCCT
>JAUJMR010000009.1:68175-94373 GCA_030446765.1 Chloroflexia bacterium | reverse complement strand
CATTCCGCGACCGATGTCCCGTTGCATATCGACCGATGGTACGCTCGCCCGCGCACTCATGAGGCGCTTGATTGGTGTACAATTTGACCTACTCAGACACGGGCAGCGCTGAAGTGGATCGGTCCGTCGAGTCTGGGAGTATACTCTGCTGAGGTAGCCTATGGTGGCCAAGGTATCGACTGAGGCATCGGGTGCCGACCCCGATACTATCGAGCTCGACTCCAGCAGACTCTCGGGCGAACATCCGCCCCCCCACCCGATGTAGCCCGTTATCTGGCCGCCCAACGCCTGTCGCCGACATCGTCGGCAAATCTGGAGCTTGAGCGGCGCATATACCGCATTCGATGGCTGGGTATCGTGCTGTGCTCCGTCGCAGCACCGTTCTTCGGATTCGATGGACAGCACTTTGTGCTGGTGTACGCGGTCCTGGCGGTCGCCGGCGCGTGCAATTGGATGTTCGGCAGACTTGTGGACAGCGGTCGACCTGTGCACAGCGGTCGCCCCGAGATGCTGTTCAAAGCCTATGCGTATGGCGCCTTCGACATCGCCATGGGTACGGCCATCGTTGCCGTGACCGGAGGTGTTGATTCCCCCTTTGTGCTCGGGTACTTCCCGGTTGTCGCCCATGCGTCCGTCCGGTTCGGACGGCGGGTCGCATTGCTCTCGAGTGTGGCAGCGGCCGTAGGCTACCTCGTTGCCGGCTATCTAGTGAGCGGTAACATAGTGCCTCCCATCGCGCAGGCCCTGCTCACCATCGGCTTGATCACCATGACGGCGATCTTCGCCGGCCTCCTGTCGGATCGGGCACACGCGGCGGAGCTTGCACTCGCGCGCCAGTTGGACCGGGCACGCACTGCGGAGCTCGCAGTGGCCCAGCAACTAGAGCGAGCGGGGGAGCTCAACGTGGCCACTGCTGCGCTACCAGGTAGCTTGGAATGGTCGACGGTGGTACGAGGAGTCGCACGGCAGGGTAGGGCCCTAGTCGGTGCGGACGTGGCCATACTGCTGCTGAGACCGACGCTAGGCCAGCCGGAGGAGGAGCGGGTTACCGACGCGCTTCCCGGCGGTGCGTATCTCGCAAAGTTAGTTCTGCAGGGGAATATGCTATCCCTCTTACGTGCCCCGGAGCAGACCGACGGCGTGACCATCGGCGCGTTGGGTAGGGACGGGGACGGTCTGCCACCAGCAGCGGTGCTGCGTATTCCATTGTCCGCGCGTAGCCAATGGGTCGGTGATCTGCTCCTGCTGCGCGCGTCGCCCGAGCCCCCCTTTTCGGAGAGCGATGCGAATATCGCGCGCGCCTTCGGCAATCAGGCGGTGCTTGCCTTGGAGAACGCACGCCTCTACGAGCACGCAAAAGAGCAGGCTACCACGGATGCCATCACCGGCTTGCCCAATCATCGTGCGCTTAAGGAGTATCTCGACGCGGAGCTTGATCGTGCGCACCGCCGCACGCGTTCACTCTGCGTGCTGATGCTCGACATCGACCACTTCAAGCAATATAACGACTCCTTCGGCCACGCGGCAGGCGATCTCGCACTGCGCTCAGTCGCGAGTACGCTACGATCTGCGCTCCGGCGCGGAGATTACGCTGCCCGGTACGCCGGAGAGGAGTTCGTTGCGATCCTTCCTGAGGCAGAAGCACAGATGGGGGTCGCTCTCGGAGAACGCGTGCGCCAAGCGATCGCGGCAATGCACCAAGGGTACAACACGTCGCTGCCGGGACGACTGACGGCGAGCGTTGGCATTGCCGCATACCCCGAGCACGGGACCAACGCCGATGAGTTGCTCCGCGCCGCCGACCATTCGATGTATCTGGCCAAGCACGGAGGCCGCAATCAGGTTCGCACTGCGGGCGAGCTGGGTACGCTGCGAGGCCTGGAGGCGCTCTTCGCCCAACTATTAAATCATCTGTCTATGCCATCGTCGCGCCTGGGACCGCACTTGATCGCCAATCTGGAGGCCCGCTTCGCTCGGCTCGCCTCACTGCAGCAAGAAGATGCTGACCATACCACTATCGATCTTCGTCCTGACGAGGAAGTCGGGCACCGACACACCGTGCAGGCCGTAACCGCTCTGGCCACGGCAATCGATGCGAAGGACCACTACACGGAGGGTCATTCTCGCAGCGTCTCTTTGCTTGGCACGATGCTCGCGGGCGCCGCCGGCTGCTCTCTGGATATGGTAGAGGCTGTCCGCGTAGGAGGCCTGCTGCATGACATCGGGAAGATCGCGATCCCCGAAGAGACGCTAAACAAGCAGGGGCCGCTCGACGAAGCCGAGTGGGTTGTGATGCGTACGCATGTCGGCGTGGGCGTCAGTATCCTGTCGCCGATCGCGGCGCTGGACATGGTCCTCCCCATCGTGATGCACCATCATGAGCGGTGGGACGGGAGCGGCTATCCCTCGGGCCTCCGCGGCGAGAAGATACCACTTGGTGCCCGCATCATAGCTATATGCGACGCCTACAACACCATCATCTCGGACCGGCCATATCGCAGGGGTCTCGGGCATCGCGAAGCTATCCACCGCTTGTTTGCTGACGCGGGCTCGCACTTTGACGCGACTCTGGTTCAGCTATTCGCGGAACTCCCTTTAGAAAGGTCGGATGTTCTATCCGGGCGAAGCGGACCTGTCGCTGATAGTGCTCCTGAATCTCCGACAACAGCAGACGATGTTACCGTTGCATTGTAATCCTAGCCGTAGCCTTAGAGCGCATTGAGGCAGGTCCATTGACTCGTTCGAACCACGCCAGCGCCTTCGCGTAGTCGGTGACCAGAATCCCCACGTACAGATCGATGGCTATGCCGACGGATGCTAGACTGTGACTTGGCGGATGTCGGCACAAAATGCGCTTGCAACTTGGCGTCAGGTGAAGGCTTGACGAACAAAGCTTCTAAGCACCAAGTACTCCGCCACGGCCGCATGAGATATGAACGGATTTATGGGGGTGGTTAGTGCTGCCTGCCCCGCAGCAGCTGCCACACCCTCTGGCGACTTATACCAAGCGCCCGACCGATCTCTGTTTGACTCAGTCCGGACTTTCGCAGCCTAAGGGCCTTGTCTCGTTGTGTCGGTGAGTCAGAATCGGAAGTTTGATCTACTCGGTAGAGTTGCGGAGCAATTCGGGGACACGCGAGACCGATCCCCGTCGGTTCCGCCAGGCACCACCAGTGCCCGTATACCCAGTCACATTGCCTCTGGGTTGCGTCATCAGGGCGTTGATGTCGTCAGCGCCCGGGTATCATGCCTCAGGGGGCGGTTCCGCGGCTCGCTCCCAAGTCAGCGTCACCCGATAGTGCGCCGACGTACTCGCAGAGGCGAGCACCGCCCCTGCCTCGGCGCTCAGGCTCAACCCGAATTCGACCTGCACCTCGTCGGGCGGGTCGCTGATACTCCGCAGTTTCTCGATCAGGGCTGACGCGAGCGGTCTCGCCCTCTCGACTGCTTCCTCGAAGGTTGTCTGTCCGCGCTCCAGCGCTGCCGAGGGGGATAACCCCCGGCGCGTAACGCCCACCGTGCTTGACTCATCGACCTCAACCACGATGCTGTGCCCGCTCTCCGATGGAAACTCAACCAGACGCTTCATCGAATCCCCCCTATCCCACACCGGCCGCGCGATGCACGCGGCATTCCTACCACACGGCGTACAAATAACCGTCCAACCCTCTGAAATACACGATGCCTCCTGCGATTGCGGGCGAGGTCCCCACCGCACCCTCGGTTTCGTACCGCCACCTCAGACGTCCTGTCACGACATCCAGCGCGTACAGGTTCTTGTCCCCACTGCCAAAAAGGACGAGATCATCCACGATCGAGGGGGACGAACCCACGTACCCCCGGGTCTCAAACGCCCACCGCCGCTTGCCTGTCTCCGCATCCACGGCATGGAGATGCCGATCGTGGCTCCCGAACAGGACGAGCCCGTGCGAGACAGCGGGGGACGAGAATATGTCGTCGCCCGTCTTTACATCCCACTTCGGTCGCCCGGTATCCCGGTCCACCGCGTAGAGGCGGCTATCACGGCTCCCGACATACACCAGGTCTCTCTGCACCGCAGGAGAGGAAGAGATCCCGCCGCCCGTCTTCAGGCTCCACTGCCTCTTACCCGACTTGGCATCGAGCGCGTACAGCTGGTTGTCCTGGCTCCCGACATACACGGTGCCGTTGTCAACGGCGGGCGAAGAGGTCACCGGTCCGCCCGTCTTATGCTGCCATCGCACTTTGCCGGTGCGCGCATCGACCGCGTAGAGGTTCCGTCATCACTGCCCGCGTAAACGATACCCTCGGCTACGGCCGGCGCGGCGTACACGGGGCCGCCGGTGCTGAACCTCCACCGCTCTTTCCCCGTCGTCGCGTCCACCGCATAAAGGTTTCGGTCGTCGCTCCCCACGTACACGGTCTGGCCCGCGACTGCCGGGCAGGACCGAACGGCGCCACCGGCCTCGAATGTCCAGCGCGCAACGCGGTTTTTTAGATCCACGGCGTAGAGGTACCCACCCCGGCTCCCGAAGTACGCGGTATTCCCGGAGATGGCCGGCGGACGGTCGATCTCCTCCCCATCCGCGGTGAACCGCCACACCAACTGCCCCTCCTGTGGGGCTGGCCCCGCCTCGGGATAGACGCCGGTATGGGCGAGATTCCCCCGGAACATCGCCGTGTCGGAACTCACTGCGCCGTTGCGGGGGTTAGTCCTTGCCAGAACCGTCGGCCGAGGCGTTTGGGGCGCAACAATGGCCTGCCCGCCGGAGGTGGCGGTCGCATTTTGCCCTGCCTGCAGAACACCGCCGCTGCGGTCAGGGCGCAGCGCGAACAGGAGCCAAACACCAAGCAACAGGCCGCCACCGACGATCAGTGCCAAAAGCAACGGTATCGACGGGCGGCGGCTAACGCGCGGCGCCGCAGGGTCGGCAACTACCGGCCGCACGGACTCGGATTCCTGCCGAACTGCGGGTTGCTGTTGTGCAACGCTCGGAGCATCGCTCGCCCCGTGCAGCACACCCTCTGCGGCGGCTCCGCGTGTTGGTCCATATTCCGTGGGCTCGTCTGGCGGCTGGGCTCGTACCGGGACCGTTGTGCCCAGCGCTACGGGATCCGCCTGTGGCTTGCCGCTGTTCTGGTCGTCTCGCCCAGCACCCGCCGGCTGGTGCACATCGAACACCCGCCCATCCGGGGAGCGCATGTACAATACGGGGGTGCCCCACTCGAGTGTGTCCCCCAAGCAGATGCCGACCGCCGTCCGGGCTTCGGAGACCGCGGCGTCAACCGGGAGCCCATCGGCAACCGCCTCGTAGAAGCTGCGCGAAAACTCGACCGCGGCCTCGTCGGTGATCTCGTATTGCATGGCCAGTACCGCCGGAATGCCCCTGCGAACGAGCGTTGCGGCAGTACCAGAAAAGGCGTCACGCTCGCCCCCACGCGCCCCCTCACAGGAGTTGAGGAGCACGAGCCGCAGCGGATAGTGGTCGTCCAGCAGGCGTCCCAGGTCGGTGGCGCGCAGGAGGTGGGACCTGCCGGCGTCGTCCGCGAGCGCTATCAGCCCCTCATCCGTCGCGCGATCGAACCCGCCGTGCCCGATGAAATGGAAAATGTGCCACGGACCCCGGCGCATGGCGCGCTGCAGATCCCGCCAGGTCTGGCCCTCCAGCCAGACGAGGTCCACGGCCCCTCGGGATTACAGGTCCTTGAGCGCAGCTTCAACGCGCGCCTTCTCCTGCGCAACGTCCAACGCGGCCAGGTCGGCGGCGTCAACAACCATACCGAGGATGCGGAGCGGCGGCGTCACCGGTAGCTGCTCGATGGGCTGGGGCAGATCCGGGTATCGCACGATCGGCGTTTGGGAGGAGAGGCACATGTACTCCCCTCGGCGCGTGTCGTACAGGAACTCCCATGGCAGCGCCGCCAACTCCGGTGGCTCGATGTGTAGCCGTATCCGTAAGCCCTTGCCCTGCTGCTCGGCGGCCCTCAGGCTCTCGCCGTACAGGCTGCGCAGGTCGCCGGTGAACAGCGCGTCGAATAACACCTTGCCGAAGTCCTGGGCAGTTTGCTCCTTCGGTGAGGCGATCCTGCGGCGCGTCCCGCTTAGCTGGAGGACGGCAAGCTCGAGGGCGAGCAAGCGGTTTTCGAGCACCTGCTCCGTGTACGGAAAGCGCATCTCCGCATGAGCCTCGCCGGTCACCGTGGAGCGAGCGGTAACCGGGTAACGGCGCGCACGACCGCGTCCGATCTCCAGATCGAAGTCAAGGTACGCCATGCGATCGGTTGGACGGCTATCCCTGTCCATTCGCCACTCCGTCCGACAGGCAGCACCGGAGGGCAGCGGGCGCGTATGCAGGCCCTCGACGACTATGATGACAGCGCGACGGATCCAGTTTCCTGGTGCAGCACGCGGTGCAGCCTGACGGCGTCAGTATAGTACAACCGCAGCCGCGGAGACAGCCGCCGTAGGTAGGTGCATGAGAACTCCCGGCGTACGCCCTCGCGATCAACGTTGCCCTCTTGCCTATGCGATGGGTCGCTGCATTGGCCGGAGGCTCTAGTGCTATCATGGAGTCTATGTCAGATACGGAGACGCAAGACAATCCCCCGCTGAGGGTGGAGGAGTCGCCCGAGGGGTCGCTGCGCCAGCAAGACGAGTACGTTGCTGCGTTGCACGACACTACGATCGCCCTCATGAACCGGCTCGACCCCGCTGCCCTGCTCGAAACCATCGTCGAGCGGGCGGCACGCCTCGTTGGAACTGACCACGGTTTCATCTACCTGCGGGATGGGGATGCGCTAGAGGTACGCGTCGGGGTCGGCATCTTCACATCGATGGTTGGCCACCGGCTGCGCGCAGGTGATGGGCTAGCGGGCAAAGTCCTGGAAAGCGGTGAGATGGTAGCGGTCGAGGACTACCACTCGTGGTCCGGGCGTTCGGCGTCGTTCGATGACGGACCGCATAGGGTAGGGGCTGTGGTGGGTGTGCCCATCCGGTCCGGGCAGGTCGTGACAGGGGTAATCGCCCTGGCTTACTTGAAGGGCGAACGAACGTTCGGTACCGATGAGATCGAGGCCCTCGGTCGGTTCGCCCAGTTAGCCTCCATTGCCCTCGACAACGCGCGGCTGTATGCCCTGGCGCAACAGGAAGTGTCGGAGCGTCGCCGTTCCGAGCGTCTGCTCGCAAACTCGAGAGATCAACTCCGGGCGATCATTGGCGGCATAGCGGATGGCGTGACCGTGCAGGATCCTGACGGCCGGTTGGTGTACGCCAACGACACCGCGGCGCGCATCCTGGGGTACCCGTCTGCGCAGGATCTGTTGAACGCAACGCCCGGGGAGGTCCTGGGCAAGTTCGAGATCGTGGACGAGGAGGGCAAGCCGTTTGAGCTGGAGAACCTGCCGGGGCGGCGGGTACTCCGGGGCGACCCGTCCCCCGCGATGGTGCTGGGCTTTCGCAGCACGAATCAGGAAGTACGGCGATGGGCGGCCATTAACGCGACCCTTCTGCCCGATGAACACGGATCCGGCCAGCTCGCGGTCAATCACTTCAGCGATATCACTGCGAGGAAGCGCTCGGAGGACGCAAACCGCTTCCTGGCCGAGTCGAGCGATATGCTCTCATCCTCGCTCGACTACGAGACAACCCTCAAGAGCGTCGCCAAACTCGCGGTGCCCCGAATCGCCGATTGGTGTGCCGTAGACATTATTGAAGAGTCCGGGACGGTTCAGCGGCTGGCCGTAGCGCACGTCAACCCGGAGAAGGTGCAGCGCGCACTAGAGCTGGGCAAGCAATACCCGGTAAACCTGGACGCGCCAAGTGGCCTGGCGCCGGTGCTGCGGACAGGCCGGTCCGAGTTTCATCCCGATATTTCTGAGACACTGCTGGAACGCTCGGCACGCGACGCGGACCACTTGCGGGTCTTGCGCGAGCTAGGTCCGCGATCAGCCATAACTGCGCCACTCACAGCGGCGGGCCGTGTGCTGGGCGCGATCACGCTGGTGTCGGCGGAGTCTGGCAGACACTACGACCGGGCGGACCTTCGACTCGCGGAGGACCTGGGTCGGCGCGCCGCGCAAGCAATCGAGAACGCACGCCTGTTCACGGGGCTCAAGCGTGCCGAGGTGGCTCTCCGTACTTCCGAGACGCGATTCCGCACCGTCATCGAGCAGTCTCCTTTGAGCATCCAAATCTTCGCCGCTGATGGCTCGACAGTCCAGGTAAATCGAGCGTGGGAGAAACTCTGGGGCGTCACGCTCGATCAGATCCCCGGATATAACGTGCTGCAGGACCCCCAACTCGTCGAGAAGGGTCTCATGCCGTATATAAGCGGGGCATTTGCCGGGGCCGCGGCGGAGATCCCGCCAATACAATACGTGCCGGACGAGACGATTCCCAATGTGAGCGGTGTGGCATATCGCTGGGTCCGCGCATTCGTGTACCCCGTGAAGGACGAGCATGGTTGCGTCCAAGAGGTGGTGCTGGTGCACGAGGACGTCACCGAGCAACATGTCGCGGAAGAGCAGCTCCAGTTCCAGGCGAATATACTCCGCAACGTCCGAGACAGCGTCATCGTCACCGATCTCGACGGCACGATCCGGTACTGGAACGAAGGCGCGAGCACCATCTTCGGTTACAGTGCCGAAGAAATGCTCGGTCAGACGCCATCCATACTGTACCCTGAACGGAGCCCGGAGCAATTCGCGGCGGACCTCGGCCCGATCATGCACGGGCAGGACTACATTGGGGAGTGGCGCGGGCGCCGCAAAGATGGCACGGATATCTGGGTCCATGTCAAGACAACGCTGATGCGCGACTCCGAGGGGAATGGCATCGGGTTCATCGGGGTCGCCGCCGATATCACCGAGCGTAAGCGCGTGGAGGACCAGCGGGACGCGCTGCTCACACGGGTGCAAGAAGCACTCGACCTCCGAAACCAATTCCTCTCGATCGCGTCGCACGAGCTTGGCACGCCGGTCACCTTGCTCAAGGGCTACGCACAGATGCTTCAGCAGCAGGCCAAGCGGCAAGGCAACGCCAGCCTGCTCCGTCCGTTGGAGGTGATGAGCCGGCAAACTGACCGTATGGCCTCCCTGATCGAGGAACTGCTGACCGTGTCACGCATCGAGCGGGGGCAGATGGAACTCGAGATGGACCCATTTGACCTGAACGCTGCCCTCCGGGACACCGTCGACGAGATCGGCCTGACCACATCTGGCTTCGTACTACACCTCGATGAGCAGTCCCAACACCTATGGGTTCGCGGGGATCGCGCGCGCATCCAGCGGGTGCTGACTAACCTGCTGAACAACGCGATCAAGTACTCGAAACAACGGCAGGAGATAAGCATTTCCATCCGGAGGGACGAGATGCGGGCCGTCGTGTCCGTCACCGACTATGGCATCGGCATCCCCGAGCATCAGCAGGCGCAGGTGTTCGACCGGTACTTCCGAGCAGAAAACGCACCGACGAAACACTACGCAGGTCTCGGCTTAGGAATGTACATCAGCAAGAACATCATCGATCGCCACGGTGGGACAATCGGGCTAAGCTCGGTGGAGCGTGAGGGAAGCACGTTCTGGTTTGCCCTGCCCTTAATGGATACGCCGGACACAGGATCCAACGACACTCCCGAGACCAGTTGATACGCCAGCCGGCCCGGATGCGGTGATCACGATGCCTGCCTTGTAACTAACTGGATAGCCGATTCCCTCAGGTCACGGCGCGCCCAGCGCATAGCTCCGCTAGCCCGATTCCGCTCGCGTTACGACAGCTCGGCCAAGGCATAGACGTACGAGAACGCCGTCCGTGATGGCGGCGCGCCTGGCGATTCACGAAACGAGGAAGAGCGGCGATGACGGTGAGTCAAAGTGCCTCGATGTCGCCCAGCGCATGTGCGACACGATCCGTCGATGATTACCGGGTGAGCGACATGCTCGGGGGAGGCGCTGATAGATGTTGCTGAACCAACGACAGCATCTGTCCATTATCGAACGGCTTGTATATACAGCCATCTGCGGCACATGGCCCACCCCGGCGGTGCGCCGTCATAAAGATCACGACCGTATCGCTCATCGAGGGATCGGCCTTGATCCTGTCGCATAATTCGGAGCCATTGAGGCGCGGCATCATCACGTCGGTCAGGACCAGGTCGGGATGCTGCTCGGAGATGATTTTGAGCGCTTCCTGTCCGTCGTACGCGGCTAGCAAATCGACTCCGGCTTCATCGAGAATCATAGAGACGAGCTCGACAATCTCGGCCTCGTCATCAACGATTAAAATCTTCTTCATCCCGCCCTTGCCTTCCACGCGCGTGCCGCCAATATCGGCGAGCCACACATAAGATGTGACTCTGCCGGAAGCATCGTATCAGAACCCGGTCAATACTCGGTAAACACCCCGGTTACAGTCTGGTAAACGTATTGATCTCTCATCCCATGAGCCGCATCGACTGACCGCCTTTACTCCAGACGGCCTGCGTCTCGAAGCAGCAACACCCGACGACGGCGGGGTCGGTCCGGCTGAAGACAGAGCAACGGTAGTAATCGCGCATACCTGTCGACGCATGGGAACACACCATGAGTGCGGGGCGTGGGGGAGATTTTCCCCCCACGCCCCATCGTTTGACGGCCACTCTGGAACGGTAGTTACCGTGCGCGTCCCGCGGTGAACTCCTCACGCCGGAGCAATGGCTTGATCGTGCGCTCGATCGCACCCCGCGTGAAGTAGGTCTGCAACCGATCATTGCGCAACTCGTTCGCAATCGCCGGCATGATCATGCCCTGATCGAGAGCGAGGTAATACTTGGACTGCGTGCCGGTGGTCACATCTATCGCATCGTAGAAGCCACCCCAGCCATATACCCCGAAGTCCTCGCGCAGGTTCGCCAGGTTCTCGAGCGCCGCGGTAGGCTCGTAGTCCAGCGCCAGGAAGGAGGCATGCGGTGTGACCACACCTCTGCCGTACTCGGTGGGCAATGGCTGTGCCGGCCGGCACTCGCCAAAGCCATAGTCGACCGTAGTACCCTCCTGGTCGGAGCTGTAACCGTCGGGGTTAAGCCCGATCGGGTCCACACCGTATTCGCGGTAGCCGCCCGCCGGATCATTCGAGGGCGAGAAGCCCCAGTAGCCGTAGTCCGCCTCCTCCATGCCGTGCTCGATCTGCGCCTCGACGTAGAGCGGGTGATTCACGCCCCAACTCCGGGGACCCCACTCTTCCTCAGACACAAGCAGTGGAACCATCAGTGCCTCGAACATGCTGCCGCCCCAGCTCGGGACGATGTTCATGTCGCGATACGTGTAGTGCCCCTCAAACACATCGACACCCAGGTAGGTGCGTGTGACGCCCGCTGGCTGCATCTCCTGCCAATCCCAGTCACATGTGGCGGGGAAGGTGCGCCAGAGCTTGTAGTAGTGGGTCGCGGGGATGTCACCCTCGGCGATGCCGGTGTAGCTGGCGATGCGTGGCTCGGTATTCAGCGCACCATTATGCGGCTTCTTCGCTAGACCGTGACCGAGCGGCCCGTCCGTAGCGACTCGTACGCCGCCGCTACCACCTCCACCGCGCGCAGACCATCCTCGCCGCTGGCGAGCGGGGGGCGGTTCTCGCGCACGGCCGCGGCGAAATCGGCGACCATGAGTTGATCCCCGTCGTCGCCCCACGGTAGCTGCGCGGCACGAACGCGTGAGTTCGAGTACAACGAGTTGTGCTGGGCCGTGTAATCGAAGGTTGCAACACCACCCGTGCCGGTAAGTTGCATCCGCACATCGCCCCACGATGGATACGCCTTGTTTGGTCGTGACCAGCTCGGGTCGAGGCTCGCGAAGCCGCCGCCAGACAACCCCATCATCAGCAGGCCGCAATCCTCCACACCCAGGTCGAGGTAGAAGTGCGTGTCCGCCTCCGCGTACACGCTTGTGATCTCCTCGCCGGTAACAAACCGGATAAGATCCGCGACATGAACCGTGTGATCCGTGACCGCACCGCCGCCTGATAGCGCCGGATCGACAAACCAGCCGCCGGGATTCGTTCCCCGGTTCGCGCCACGGATCATCAGGACCGCGCCTAGTACGCCGGAGGAGATCGCCTCGCGCATCTGGAACGCAGGACCACTGTGCCGCACCGGAAACGCCGTGCCCAGCAACACCCCAGCCGCGTCGCACGCCTCAATCATCGCTCGCGCATCGTCGACGGTCGTCGCGAGCGGCTTCTCGCACAGGACGTGCTTCCCCGCGGAGGCGGCCCGCTCTGTCAGTTCTCGGTGGCGGATGTTCTCGGAGCAGATTATCACCGCGTCGCACGTGCTCAGCGCGACATCCAGCTCCGGCTGAAACTCCGTGCCATACTCAACCGCTTTACCGTGGCCACGCCCAGTGTCGTTGTCCCAGAGCACCGTGAGCGTCACGCCATCCAGGTCGCGCAAGGCGGCGGCGTAGGAATCCGCGTGCAGGTGTGCAGCACTGAGTATGGCGATCCGCAGATCCGACACGGCGTTCATCGTCCACCTCCGTTCACTTCCACGGGCTGACGCGTCTCGGCGGATTCCAGCGCCGCGAGCGCGACCTGGAGCGCGTCCAGCGCGTCGGTTGCGGTGCAGCGCGGCGGCGGCCCGCCGGCGATCCAGCCGAGCCAGTCGCATATCTCGAGCTCGTACGGGTCCGCGGTGCGAGATCCGCCGGTCGGCACCTCAACCGTGGCACCGTCCGCCGCATCCTCTCGGATGTCCAAGCGCAATGGCGACGTGGAGGTATTGTCGCCGAACAACAGACCATCGTCACCCGCAACCTCGACACTGGTGTAGAAGCCGGAGGGATACGACCAATTGCCTTCCGCATACGAGATCACGCCGCTCTCGTGGCGCAGGGAGATCATCGATCTCATGATCCGGCGCGTGGCGCAGGGAGATCATCCACCCATCGTATCCCGACTGACCCTCGATCCGGCGGGCGAATACGCGGCGCACGGGGCCAAACGTCCAGAGCAGCCAGTCGAGGTCATGGATGACCATGTCGAGCATGACCCCGCCGCTCTGGTTGTAGTCGGCATACCAGTCGTTCGTGGCGCGCGGGAAGCGAGCACCTCGAGTAACGCGCACGGTGCCGGGCTTGCCGACTGTTCCATCAAGCACCGACTGCCGAATCTGCTCGTATTGCGGAAACCATCGCACGACGTGTCCGACGCTCATCTTCACACCGGCTCGCTCGGCGGCCGCGATCATGGACTGGCCCTCTTCCAGGGTCCGCGCCAGCGGCTTCTCGCAGAAGATGTGCTTCCCGGCGTTCGCCGCCGCCTCGACGTACTCGCGGTGCACGGGCGTGGGCGTGGTCACCACCACAGCGTCGATCTCCGCACTCTCGATCAGCTCGTGCGCAGATTCGGCGGCGCGGCAGCCCAGCTCCTCCGCGAGTTGCCCCGCACGTTCATCCGAGGTGTCCGCGATGGCCACGACACGTGAGTTCGGCTGCCGAGAGAGGATACCGCCGTGGTAGCGTCCCATGTTCCCAGCGCCGATCACCCCTGTGCTAATCACCCCCCGCTCCCTTCCCCGCGCCATTCCGCATCCGCTGGATCACGCCCGCGACGTGCTGGTATATCTTCGCAACGTACGCGTCCATGTCGGAGCGCTCCTCCTCGCTCGGCGCCACCTCTGCAGTGAGCGGCCCGTCATAGCCGATACCTCCCAGCGCTGCGCCGACAGCCTCCCAATCCACATCCCCTTCACCGATCGGACAGAACCCGTCGGAACGGCGATAGTCTTTGAGGTGCACGCGGCGCACCCGCGGACCGAGGATCTCGATCCAGTGCTCCGGGTAGCCGTAAAGTAGGATGTTGCCGACATCGAAGTACACGCCGACCCGCTCGCTCCCCACGCCGTCCACGATCTGGCGCATCTCGAGCGGGCTGAGCAGGAGCTTGTTCCAGACGTTTTCCACCCCGATGTCCACGCACACGGCCTCCGCAACGGGCGCGACGGCCGCGAGGAACTCCGCCGCCCGGTCATACGCCGTGTCGTAGCGCACCATCGGACCACCGGACGAACCGCCGACCTGCCCTGGCACGATGAGCACCGCACCGACATCGAGCGCGGCGGCAAGCTCGAGCTGCCGCTTCGCGATATTGCGCGCTTTCTGCCGCGTCGCTGGGTCGTCGGAGGTGGGAGAGTAGCGCCAGTACAGGCCGGACGAGACCCCACCGATCGAAATGCCCGCCTCCTCGACCGCCGTTCGGAGCGCCCCGGCGCCGGCCTCATCGGTCTCGGGCGTGAGCTCGCCGTCCTCCGCGATGTTCAACTCGATCGTGTCGAAGCCCGCACGCGCGGCCATCCCAGCGGCCTCGCGCACCGGCACACCGGGCATCGCCCAGTGATTGATCCCTGACTGCCAGCCCATCGAACCTCCCGCCGATATGTCTCACTCTGATCAAGCGCGGAGTATACCAGCGGAGACCGTGGGTGTTCAATACATGCATGCTCCCACCCGAGTCGATGGGCGCTCTGCATACGGCGCGGTGAATCGGTATCATGCCGGCCATGAGGATAGGAGAGTTGGCGCGCAACGCGGGCATCAATACCCGTACACTGCGCTACTACGACAGAATAGGACTGCTCGCCCCCTCCTCGCGCACCGCGGCGGGCTATCGTGTCTACACAGTCCGGGACGCCGAGCGCCTCGCGTTCATCCGGCGAGCACAGGGCATCGGACTCTCGCTGGCGGAGATCGCGGAGATCATCGCCGTACGCAGCGGTGGTGCTGCTCCCTGCGGACACGTTCGGACACTGGCCGTGGCCAAAATCGCGGAGATAGACGCCCGTATCGCCGAACTTGAGGCATTGGGCGCTGAGATGCGACGACTGGCCGAGCGTGCGCGAGACGTGGAGCCCACCTGCTACCGCAGATCCTCGGTCTGCGCGGCAATCGAGGAATCGTCCGCCTCTGCCCCTTGACCTTCCACTGGGATGGAAGGTGTAGGCTTTGGGGAGGAGGAGAGCGATGCCTAAGGAACCTCTCAGGGAAGGACCACGACGCCTCGTGAAGCACGGCACGGATGCCAGAACGTGAGGGTGCAGTTACTGTACTTCGATGGCTGTCCAAGTTATGGAGTTGCCGTGGAGCGCCTGCGACAGGTCCTCGCCGATTGGGGAATAGAGAACGACCTGGAGTTGGTCCGTGTCGACACTGAGCACGACGCGCGGACGCTGCGCTTTCCGGGAAGTCCGACGATCCGGATCGACGGCAAGGATCTCTTCCCGATTCAGGGGATCGGCACAGCAGGGCTCGGTTGCCGGGTGTATCGGACACCGGAGGGGCTGTCAGGCGCACCGACCATCGAGATGATCACGGCGGCGCTACCACGCGGAATGTCCGGTAGCGCACGTCGCGGGTAGGAGATGGGGACACCGATTCGGCGAGTCGGGCAGGTAGTCGGAGCATACGCTCGCGTGGTCCGCAGCCGCTCTTACTTCCCCTTGTGGCTCAGTCAGCTATTGTCCGCCTTTGGCGACACTCTGCACTACGTTGCGATTATCGTGCTGGTCTTTCAGATGACAGGACGAGGACTCGCCGTGGCGGGACTAGTCGTGGCCGAGATTCTGCCCGTGCTCCTCCTTGGACCAATAGCCGGTGTCGTTATCGACCGCTTCAGCCGCAAGGGTGTGCTCATAGGATCGGACCTGTTCCGGGCAGGGCTGGCGTTCTCGCTCGTCTGGCCGCTAGGAACGGTGCACGTTTATATGGTCGCAGCCGGACTTGCCGCCGGGAACGCCTTCTTCAATCCTGCGGTGCAGGCGGTCACCCCGGCGATCACAAGCGAGGACGACCGACTCGCCGCGAACTCCGTCGCTTGGTCCACCGGCCGACTCGTGCAGATCCTGGCGTCCGGAGTCGCCGGTGCCGTGATAAGCATCGTTGGTACCGAAGGGGCGTTCGCCCTTAACGCTGCAACGTTTCTCGCGTCGGCGGCGCTGCTAGTGAAGTTGCACGTCCCGCTCCACGCGAGGTTCCTGGGAGCGGGGGCGGGGCGAAAGCTGGGGGGTTATTTGGCCGACGCACAGGCAGGGCTACACTGCGCGTTGCGCGACCCGTTCGTCTCGCGCCTGCTGCCAGTGCAGGCACTCGCCAGCTTCGCGACGGGAGCGACGAGCGCACTATTGGTCGTGCTCTCGGAGCGGCACCTGGGGCTACCCCCTTCCGCCTTCGCCTGGCTCATCGGCGCCATCGGCGTCGGGGCGCTCGTAGGTCCGCTGATCCCGAATGCCCTGGCGCGCGACTACCGAGACGCGCGGTGGCTCTTTGTGCCATACGTGGTGCGCGGCATCGGCGATGTACTGCTCGCGGTCTTCACCCCGCTGCCGATTGCCCTGCTGATCCTGTTTGTGTATGGACTCAACACGTCGACGGGGATGGTGGTCTTCGGCTCGACGGTGCAGGGTGCCGTGCCCGACCAGATGCGGGGCCGCGTCTTTGCCCTCCTGGACGTCACCTGGAGTGCAATGCGGCTACTCAGCCTGGGGCTTGGAGGACTCGCCGTCGACGCTGTGGGCGTCCGCGCCGTGTTCTGGACCGGGGGTGCCCTCCTGGCGCTCGCCGGCCTGATGGGTATGGCTCTCCTGGGACGGCATGACTTCCGTGGGAGCGGAGCCACGACTGGAGGGCTATAAGCGCGGGCTCATGGACAAGGTCACGGCCGCGATCCCGTGTCATGCGCGTTGGCTTGCTCGACGCGTGCCAAAAAGGCGGAGACCAGGGCACTCACTCCATCCACCTCCTCGGGCACGAAGTGGCCGGCGTTGGGGAAGGTGTGAACCTCGGCGTGCGGCAGGAGCTCGCGCCAGCGTGGGAGTTGCTTGCCAAACGCGCTGTCCTTCTCACCCCACAGGATCAGCGCTGGCAGGTTCGCGATGCGGTCGCGCCGGTTCCATAACCCCTCGTACCAGTCACTGGAGCCCAGGAGTTCGCGGGCGTAAACCGATGTCGATCGCCGGTCTCGTGGGGTGGGGAAGGGACCAAGATACTGGGCGTGCACCTCCTTCGTGAGTTTATCCTTCTCGGCCCAAGCCGACCGGAGTATCACCCTCGGAGAGAAGTTCATGCGGGTGTACAACAGCCTCCCGACCGGACCGCCCATGAGCTTACCTCCGAGCTCGTACTGGCGATCGCCCTTGAGCGACCACATCCAGGTGTTGAAGAGCACGAGCGCACGGACGTTCTCGGGGTGCTCGATCGCGTACGAGAGCCCGATCGGACCGCCGAAGTCGTGGACCACGAGGACGAGGTCGCGGAGTCCCAGGTGCTCGATGAGGCGGCTGAGGACCCGCGCCTGCTCCGCCGGACGGTACCCATACCCCTCCGGCTTCTCGGAGAGCCCGAAGCCGGGCAAATCGGCCGCGATGCAATGATAGCTGCCCGACAGCTCTTTGATGAGCCTGCGGTACAGGAACGACCACGTCGGCGTGCCGTGCACCAGCATGATGGGCGGCCCGCTCCCCTCATCGACGTAGTGCATGCGGCCGCCCTCGGTATCCAGCCAGTGCGGTGCAAACGGGTACTCCACTCGGTCAACCCAGTGTGTGTCCTCCATCATATACTCCTTGTGCCGTCTTTAGTTGACTCAGGATGCCGGAAGCTCCGGCTCGGGCATATCGTCATATCGCGCCACGACCGCGTCAGCAATCTCTCGCAGCGGGAAGTGCTCGGGATCGCGGGCGTACTGCTGTGAGAGACCGTCTATGAGTGCGAAGAGTATCCGCGCCTCGATACGCGGGTGTGGCAGGGCGAGCGTACGAAATGGTTCTTCCAGGGTATCGAGGATTGTGCTCTCCCACACCGAGAAGTCCGCGCCGAGCCGTGCGAGCACGGCCGGCTGGGCTCGCACGCCGTAGGCGAGCCGCCAGAACTCTAGGTTCTCCTCCACGACCGCGAAGCAGGCGCGGATGTAGCGCCGGAGCCGCTCGGCGGGCGGGTCGGAGCCCTGAAGCGCATTGAAGGTCCGGAGCACATCGCGCATCGAGCGCTCGAAGAGGGCCTTCAGCACATCGTCCTTGCTCGCAAAGTAGTTGTAGAGCAGGCCTTGGGAGATCCCAGCCTCACTCGCGATCATCCGCACCGACGTCCGCTCATAGCCGAGGCGGGAGAACAATGCAAGCGCGCTCGCGAGGATCCGCTGTCGGCTCTCCTCACGCGCCGCCTGGTGCTGCTGTTCCGTGCGTGGGGCCACTGTTCCCTCTAAGCAAACATTATGAATGAATGACCATTCAATGGTAGCACATTGTACGGCACTGTTCAACCATAGTGCGGGCGTATGCCGGAAAGGCGGTAGAATATGCCTTGGGCAGCGGGCAGAAGTTTGGGCGCCCGCAGGGGCGTTCCTGCGGCATTAGTTCTATGGGCGTTCAGGTGCGTGCCGGTCCAACCTCGACGCCATGTCCGTACACCCGTCGCACTCCCCTACCATTAGGGACGACATCTAGTAACACGTCCATCTGCGCGGAGCCAGCCGTTTACGGTTCGGAGGCAATACGTGAGGGAACAGGCGACGCCGGCGATGGAGACTGCCCAAGGACACGTCATCGTGTGCGGGCTCGATGAGCTTGGGCTGAATACGCTGGAGGAGTTGCGCCGGCTCGGCGAGGATGTGGTGATCGTCGCCGACCGGGCCGACGAGTCGTTCGTGGCCGCCGCGCATGCGTTGGGTGCTGCGGTTGTTCGCGGCTCCTACACGGACGAGCGCGTGCTCGTCCAGGCCGGTATCCACAGGGCACTCGCGCTGGTGATCGTGGAGACCGAGGATGTGGGCAACCTCCACGCCGCGCTCGCCGCACAGGAGCTTAACCCCTCCGTGCGGATCGTCGTCCGCATGTTCAACCAGGATCTTGGGCGGCGCCTCGAAGACCTCTTTGCGGACTGTCACGTGCTCAGTTCCTCCGCGATCGCTGCACCCGTATTTGTCTCAGCCGCGCTGCACCACGACTGGGACCAGCGGATCGAGGTCGCGGGCCGGGTGCTCACCGTCCACGAGGGGAGCGCAAGGGAGCCGCACGTCATCCTCCCGCTGGCGTGCGTCGAGCCGGATGGCACGACGACCCTCTTTCCAGAAGAAGGCGAGGATCTGCTCTGCCTTGTGGACGGCGACCTCTCGCAGCGGCCCGAGGCAGAAGAGCGACGACGCCTGGCCGAGACCCAGAGCGGGATCGCGCGGACGCGACGGCGCGGCGCTGCGGGGATGGCGGGCTCGCTCTGGAGCCTCCTCCGGGCCGACCTGCGCCTGCGCTGGTTGCTGATGCTCCTCCTCGCCCTCGCCGCGATGAGCGTGCTCATCTTCTATGTCTTCACGGATCTGGGGCTAGTGAACTCCATCTACTTCACAGTCACCGTGATCTCGACAACGGGATTCGGCGATATCAACCTGCGCGACGCTCCCGCCGCCCTGAAGCTGTACGGAGCAGCTCTCATGCTCGTGGGCGCCGCTGTCCTGACTATCTTCTACGTTTTTGTCACCGACGCGATCGTAAGTGCGCGCGTTGGGCGGATCGGCGCGGTGATTGACCCCGAGTTGAGGGACCACATCGTAGTCTGTGGCGTTGGCAGCGTGGGCTATCGGGTGATCGAGGAGATCGTCCGGGCCGGAGTATCCGTCGTCGCGGTCGAGTTGGATGAAGAGAGCACCTTCCTCCCGCCGGTGCGCAGCCTCGGCGTGCCGACGCTGATCGGCGACGCGAAGCTCACCGAGACGCTCGCCGAGTTGAACGTCGAGAGGGCCCGTTGCGTCGTTGCCGCAACCGACGACGATGTCGCGAACCTGGAAACGGCGCTCAACGCCCAGGCACTGAACCCAGACCTGCGCGTTGTGGTCCGCATCTTCGACCCCGACCTGGCGGCACGGGTGGAACGCGCATTCGACATCCATACCTGCCGCAGTGTTGCCGCCCTCGCGGCGCCTACGTTCGCGATCGCAGCCATCGGAGAACGGGTGCTTGCGACAACCTCCGTCGGCACGGGGGTGCTTGTCTTCGCGCAAATGGACATTGAAGTGGACTCCCCCCTGGCGGGCGCGGCGATCAGTACTCTCGAAGGCGGACCGGAAGGACGGGTCGTGCTCCTGACGCGAGGGACCCAGCGTACCTGGAGACCATCTCGCGAGACAGTCCTTGCCGTGGGAGACGAGCTCGTGGTGGTCGCCACGCGCCCCGGCCTTGCGCGCATGCTCGAGGATGCAGAAACAGCCTCACCTGGAAGCCGGAGCTAGCGGGTCGGGCAAGTCCACGGAATCCACCAGGTTATCCGGTCCCGATAGTCCGAACGTCCTCGATATGAAACCGCCGTACCGTCACCACGTACACTCCGAGGGTGAGGGTCATCACCCCTGCGGCAATCCAGAAGATGCCAACGGTACCGATCCGATCAAGGAGCACACCACCGACGAGCGAGCCGCTGATGCTGCCAAAGCCGAAGGACATCGAGGTGAGGAGCCCCTGCGCGGTCGCGGCGAGTTGCCGCCCAGCAAGGCCATGGACGAGGGTGACCGAGGCCATCAGGAACGCGCCGTACGAGAGCCCGTGCAGGAGTTGGACGGGCAAGACCCACTCCGGGTCAGGGATGAGGGCGTATGCGATGAAGCGTATAATGTAGACCACTATGGCGAGACCGAGGAGCTTGGTGCTACCCAGGCGGGACAGGAACCACGCGCCGAAGGCGACCACCGGCAGCTCGCTGGCCGCGTTGAGCGCGAAGGCGCGTCCGACGAGCTCGGCGCTGCCCCCAAGCTCACGAAGGTGGATACTCAGGAATCCGTACATCGCGCTCGCGCTGCTCGATATGAGAAACGTCGTGAGCAGGAGCGCGACAAGCGGCCCGTTCCTCGCCACCGCGCCGAGTCCGCCCCAGAGCGGCCCGGCGGAGCGCTCGCTGAGCCGGGGCAGCCGAAGCGTACACAGGCATGCGAGCAGCAGACATGCCGAGTACGCGAGCAAGAACAGCGTGGTCACGTCCGCGCCCATCAGCTCACCGACGACGAACACGCCCGCCGTGAACCCCAGCGAGCCCCACACGCGCAGGCTGCCATAGGACCGCTTGTGACGCTCACTGATCATGAGTCCATAGCTGTCGATGAGCGGCGCCGCAGGGGCATAGAGGAGCGCCAAGGTCGCGACGAGCAGGAAGATCGGCCAGAAGTCCCGCAGCTGCGTGAGCAAGAGCCCGAGCATCGCAGGGATCAGCAGCGCGGCGCGCAGGACAAGCCGATGGTTTGCCCGAGAGTCTGCGATCGCGCCCCAGATCGGTGCAAAGAACGCCACGCCGGTCGCCGGGAGTGCCACGAGTATCCCGATTTCCGTGCCACTGAAGCCAAGCTCCTTGTAGTACGGCGCGATGAACGGCGTTAGGGTGCCGATGGCGCCGAACGCCCACCAGTACGCCCCGCGCATCCACATATCCGGCCTGCCGTGAAGCTCCGACACTTCTGCAGTTCGCGAATCGGTTGCGGACGCCTGCGTCATCGAGCGTATCTACCAGTGGATTTCTGCATCCGTCCAGTCTACCGGATTGCCGCACGGTTGGACGAACGATCAGCTAAAATGCGTCTCTGCAGTGCTATGGGCAGTTATTGGATCAGGGAGGCAGGGAGGGAGCACAGCGATGGAGCCAGCAACGAGACGCACCGAAGATGGTATGGCGTACCGCGACCTGAACAGCAACGGTGTGCTTGATCCGTATGAGGATCCGCGGCTTCCCGTAGAGGAGCGCGTCGAGGATCTGCTCTCCCGTATGACGCTGGAAGAAAAGGCGGGGCTGATGTTTCACACCGCCGTGGCGTTCCACATACAGGACAGCGCGGCCTTCGTGGAAGCCGATCTGAGCTCGAGCCGGGCCGGTGAGATGGTGACCACCCCTATGCTGAACCACTTCAACTTCCCGCCAATTTCGGAGCCGCGCCTCGCGGCGCAGTGGCAGAACAAGATGCAGGCATTGGCCGAGGCTACCCGGTTAGGCGTCCCCATCACCTTCTCCTCTGACCCACTCCACGGATTCTCAGACAACCCTGCGGCAAATCTGGCCATGTCCGCGTTCTCCCGCTGGCCCGAGCCGCCTGGCCTCGCCGCCACTGGTGATCCTGCGCTTGTCCAGCAGTTCGGCGACATAGCTCGTCGCGAGTACCGCGCGGTGGGCATCCACGTCGCCCTGCACCCGATGGCAGACATCGCGACTGAGCCGCGCTGGGGGCGGTCGAACGGCACATTCGGTGAGGACGCGGAGCTCGCTTCGCGGATGACCGCCGCGTATATCCGCGGCTTCCAGGGCGAGACGCTCGGGCCGGACAGCGTCGCATGCATGACGAAGCACTTCCCCGGCGGCGGCCCGCAGATGGATGGTGAGGACGCCCATTTCGCATACGGCAGGGAGCAGGTCTACCCTGGCGACAACTTCGAGTACCACCTGATCCCGTTCGAGGCGGCGTTCGCAGCGGGTACTGCGCAGATCATGCCGTATTACGGTATGCCGGTGGGCACGGAGCTCGAGGAAGTTGGCTTCGGATTCAACAAGGGTGTGATCACCGGGCTGCTGCGCGAGAGGTACGGATTCGACGGCGTGGTATGCACCGACTGGGCGCTGCTCACCGACCACGACCTTGCCGGCCGGGTAATGGTCGCGCGGGCATGGGGCGTGGAGCACCTCAGCGTAAGCGAGCGGGCAGCGAAGGCGCTGGACGCCGGCGTGGACCAGTTCGGCGGTGAGAACTGTCCCGAGGTCATTGTCGAGCTGGTCCGGAATGGCGAGGTGCCCGAGGAGCGGATCGACGAGTCGGTGCGTCGGCTGCTGCGAGACAAATATCGGCTCGGACTGTTCGACAACCCCTACGTGGACCCGGAGCTGACGGAGCGCGTTGTCGGGCGCCCTGAGTTCCGCGATGCTGGGGAGACAACCCAGCGCAGATCCATCGTCCTGTTGAAGAACGGTGCACTATCAGGCCGTGCGACCTTGCCACTGCAGGGTCGACCGAAGATCTACGTTGAGAACATCGCCCAAGACGTTGCCTCCGAATACGGCGAGACTGTGGCCAACGCGAAGGATGCCGATGTGGCGATCATGCGGGTGCGGGCGCCGTTCGAGCCAAGAGACCGGGAACCCCTGGAAACGTTCTTCCATGCAGGCGACCTGAGCTTCGGCGAAGAGGAGAAAGCGCGCATCCTGGGCATACTTGAGACGGTGCCGACGGTCGTAGACATCTACTTGGACCGCCCCGCGGTGATCCCAGAGATCGCCGAAGCGAGCGCGGCGCTCCTGGCGAACTTCGGGGCGAGCGACGCGGCCCTGCTTGACGTCGTGTTCGGACGGTTCCCGCCATCCGGCAAGTTGCCGTTCGAGCTGCCGTCATCGATGGATGCTGTGCGGCGGCAGAAAGAGGATGTGCCGTACGACTCAGAGAACCCCTTGTTTCCGTTCGGCCACGGCCTGGTCTACGGCGATTGAGGGAGTCGGTAATCGGGCAGGATTCTGCAGCGGCCGGTGCCGACGCTGAGCCCATGTCGAGCGTGGGTCTCTGTGCCTGCCGTGGCTCCAACGCGGGGGCGCGCTCCGCTGAGGGGTGTCAGCTTGCCGGCATCACCGTACAGCGAGCAACGATGATCGCGGCGTTGTCCGGGGCGCCACCCTCCAGCACGCGGCGAATTGCGATCCGAACCGCCGTCTCGCAATCTTCAGCGCTCGTGAGGATCTCCCGAAGCGCGTCATCGTCGAGCACTCCCCACACGCCATCGCTGCACAAGAGGAGTTGATCGTCCTCGCGCAATTCGAGCACCGACGTACCGTACGCTACGTCTAGGCCGTCGATATGCTCGGGGGGTAGGGTTCGCTGCCCGCCGAGCGAACGGAGAACCTTGTTTTGTTCTGGATGCCCGCGCGCCTCCTCCGGCGTGAGCATACCGCTCGCGACCATCGCTGCCACGAGCGAGTGATCGCGGGTAAGCTGCGTTAACTCCCCGTCGCGCAGGAGGTATGCGCGGGTGTCGCCGACATGCCCAAGCGTCAAGGTGCCATCTTCAATCACCGCGCAGGTGATCGTGGCCCCAACCCGCCGCCCGCGCGCCGCGGTATACGATGCCTCCGCCGCCGCCCGGACCAGTACCTTCGGGTCGATCCGTTGGAGGGGTTCTACCCCACCCACGGATCCTGTGCCAGCTCCCTCCTCCGTCTCAAGGTCGGCGCCTGCAGCACCGGCAATCTGCGTCGTGACCTGCAACGACGCGGTCTGCAAAACGGCCCTCAACGCTGACGTGCTGGCCACCTCACCCGCGTCCATCCCACCCATACCATCGATCGCGCAGAGCACGGCATTGTAGGCGACACGCCCCTCGTACGCGGAGCACCACGTGAGGTATCCGCATGCGTCCTCATTCGTAAGCCGCGTCTGATTTAGCCCTATCGACGTGCCGCTCGCGACGCGTAACGCAAGCGGCGCCAGCGTCAGCCGTTGCTTGAACGCGAGTAGCTGCTGGTAAAACTCCTCCAACTCCACCCGTTCGGACGCGGGAGCAAGGGCAGGCGCAAGCAATTGTGGCGAACCCGGGGTGGTGGAGACCGCGGCCAGCGCAGCCAGCTCCGGTCCCTGCTCGGGTATCGGCTCTCCGGTGAACGCCCGGTACAGCAGTGCGCCGAGCGTGTATACATCTTCCTTGCCCGTGATGGGAGCCTGCCCGACAAGCTCAGGCGCAGAGTAGCCGGGCACCTGCATGGCGTGCAACGGTGCCTCCCCGATGCGGACGGCCGTAGCCAGGTGTGCGAGACGGATCGGCTGACCGACCTGCACGTCGTCCGGTGAGAGCCCGACGAGCGCCCATCCCGCCCTGTGGAGGCGACGCACCAGTTGTGCGAGCTGGAGCGTGATCGAGACCGCCTGATCCGCGCTCATGCCGTCCCTCAGCGCCGCATCGATCGTCGGCCCCTCCACCCGCTGGACGGCCACGTATCGGCGTCCATTCTCCTCCCAGGTCGCGTACAGCGCGGGGAGCATCGCGTAGCGCACCTCGGAGAGTACCGCCGCCTCGCGCTGCAACTCCGCGTGGTCGACCGGTCCCTCGCGGAGCTCGGCTGGGAGCGTCCCATCGGACGTGCTCGCCCAAGTGGCTCGATATCGGTTCAGGCGGCCGCGCTTCTCCACCAGCCCCTCGACGAACACGGCACCATCGGGACCGATCCTACTCCGCTCGGGCAATGGATCGAGCGCAGATACAGAGGACGGCAGGGTCAGCTCCTCGAGCTCCGCCGGACCGGACGGAAATGTCGGCACAGGCTCTGGTGCGGCGGTATCCTGCGCGGCATCTCCATGAACAGAAGCAGACTGCTCCGGCTCGGCAAGCTCGCCAGTCGAAACAGCATCCGGCGAATCGGACCCGGTCGTATCGCCCGAAGTGGGCTCGGCGGCAACATCCGCTGCCAACTCATTGGTTACGGCCGCCTCCGAGGAGGACTCGGTATCTGCCATATCCACGACGGGAGAGTCCGGCGTGGCGGCCGCAACAGGCTCGCTCATACAGGGCGGCGCTGGCTCAGCTATCTCTTGGGATATGTCGGCGGGCTGCGATCCGTGCTCGTTCGCCTCCTCCGATTGGCCGTTGGGCAGCGGCTCTCGTTCGCTGTCCATCACCTAGTCCGTCCGGAAGATGAAGCGGGCGTTACCGAACGCCAGCTCGTCGCCTTCAGACAGCGGCTGTGGAGCGGTAAGGCGCGGCCCAAAGGTGGCGGCACCGGCTGACTTGACGAACACGCCGTTTGTCGAGCCCAGGTCCGTGACATACCACCGGCCATCCGCCTCCTTGTACAGCTGCGCGTGGTGCCGGGAGATCAGCGGCGCCTCAGGCGTTTGCGATAGATCGATGTCGACCGGGCCAGTCTCGGGATCGAAACGACCCACGACGAGCCGGTCCACGAGCAAGGGAAACTCATCGGCAGATTGCGCGCCGTGACGATTGGGTACGAGCCGTGGGGTACCGCTAGTGCCCGCTGACTGCGCTGTGTCCGGTACGGTCGCCGGGGCGGGTGCCGATGCCGCAGGTGCATCCACCGACACATCGGGCGTCGCAGGTATATTCGCACCAGCATCGGGCGTGTATGGCGGTGCCTCCGCAGCGGCAGCAACTGCCGGTGCGTCTGCCATCTCTGCGGCCGCTTCTGGCGTCGGTTCCGGCATTGGGATCGACTCGGGCGGCGCCTCGGGCGACGGGGTGGCGCCT
>JAUJMR010000009.1:34256-68075 GCA_030446765.1 Chloroflexia bacterium | reverse complement strand
CGGTTCCGGCATTGGGATCGACTCGGGCGGCGCCTCGGGCGACGGGGTGGCGCCTGCGGCAGGGGCGGCGGATGTCGACAGTGACGCCCCGCAATCCTCGCAGTATTCCGCTCCCGCTGGGTTATCGTGCTGACAGATCTGACACTTGATCATCGTATCGCTCCTTCTGGCCCCCGCGAGACTACGCCCCGGTGACTCGCCTGATCTCTTCCTCCGAGGGCAACTCCTCGGGGGTCACCTCCGGTCCGGATACCTTCATCGTTTGGGTCCGCGACCCGAGCTTGATCGTCTTCGAGGTCCCCACGGCGATGGTGCCCGTGCTCTTGAGCTCCTCCTCCGCCTTGCCGAGCGCCATCGTCATGCCACTGTTGCCCAGGCGCTGGGTCATCGAGCGAGCAAGCTGCAAGGTCTTCCCCGCCTGCTCCGGGTTGTGCTTCGCTTGCTCCGTCGCCTGACGGACGAGGTTATCGACGTTACGCTGCTGGACGTAGCCCATCACCTCCGGGTCCACCTGAGCGGCAAGCGCCTCATCATCCGTGAACTCAACGGTCAGGTCCTGCGGCGGTATCTCTCCGCGGTACTGCTGCGCGGGAACCTGGTACGTGGTCCCCAACTGTGCGAGGCGTGCCCGCAGGGACGGCCTCTCCGGAAGGTCGAACTCCAGGATGAACACCGTGTGATCTCCCGCCTCGATGCTGCCTAGTGCCAGCGGATCCCGCGAGACGTCCATATCGGCCAGACTTGGATACGCGCGCATCGCAGAAGCCAGACGCACGCCGCGCACCATCCGCAGCGTCACCCGGACATCCGAGATCACCTGACTGGCGGTCGAGCCTAACTCGGCCTCGAAGACTTGAGGCAGGTTCGTCATGTCGCGAAGGTCGTACGGCCGCCCGAGACTGAGGTTGCAGATCTCGGTGAGCAGGTCCTCGTTGTACTCCTCGCCAACCCCGAGCGCGACGATCGGGGCCCGCAACTCCGCGAGCGCACCCGCGGCAGCCCGGCACTCCGCCTCGTCCACTGCAAGGCCGTCCGTCAGCAGCAGGACCTTGCGCGCCGCGTCGTCCTCCTCCCGCAGTACCGTCACCGCGTTCCGCAGGCCTTTGCCCATCTGCGTGCCCCCGCTGTATTGCGTCAGGCTCTCGATGCCTTCGGCCAGCGCGGTACGGTCTCGCCCGGCCTGCCCCCGTGCGACAACTGTAGAATTGTCCTCGAACTGGATGAGTGCCACCGTATCGCTGGGCTGAAGGCTCTGGCTGTCGATCAACCTGCGGGCCGCCTCCATCGCAACATCGAGCTTGGTAGACCCCTCGAAGGTGCCGTTATACGTCTTGCCGTCCACGACGACCGGATCAGTGGGGATTACGCGGATGTCGGCGCCCGGTGCGGGCTCGCGCATGGAGCCGCTGGTGTCCATGACCACCGCCAGGTTCACGTTAGGCCGCGCACCCGCTGCCTCGGTCGAGGGCAGCATTTTGAGCATCACGAACAGTTTCTGCGGACCCGCGTTTGCCCGCAAATACGTGCGATGCGGTTTGATAGAAAGTTGTAGCAAGCGAAACACCTCCGGTGACTCGTGACTCGGGATCCTAGCGCCTACACCATCCGGCGCAGGCTCGTGAAGAGCTGCGCGAAACTATTCTCATCCCAGGGTAGCCGGAAAGGCAGCCCTTCGACTTCTAGATCGAGTGTCCCGACATCCATGCCGAACGAGAAAGGAGATCCCCATACTTCGCGACGTATGGTCACTACAGCATCGTACCCGTGCATCAGGTCCTCCAGCTCGCAACCATCCGTCTCCGCAAGGAGCATATTCTCGCTTGAGCGCTCGCCCTGGTACACCAGGCGCTTCGTCGTGATCCAGATTTGTCCGCTGTCGTATTCGTAGTGAAATCCCAGCCGCGACCGGATCTGCACCGCTCCAAACGTCACGACAACCTTCTCATCTCCAGCCTTTGGCACGGGAAACGATCCCTCGGCGGGGGAGAGCTCGCCAGCACAGAGCGCGGCCCACAGCTCACGTTGCGCCTCATCCCGCAGCTGCGCAGCCTCCCTAGCAGGCAGTGTGCCCACGGCGATGCGTTGCCACTCCTGGCGACTGAGTCGCTGCCCGTGGTACCGCCCCCGGTGCATCGCGGGTCGCGCTCGGGGTCGTACCCGGCAAGGGTGTACTCATCCGCACGTCCCTCCTCCCGCAGCTCCGCGGTACAATGGGGACAGACCAGCCCAGGCCCAGTCGCAGTGCCGCCGCTGCCGAGCGTCCGCCAGGTTGAAACCGGGTGCGTGCGCCCTCGGTGGGTGGCGAATGCCCCATAAGGGTCGCGAGACGCATCAAGGAGGGTAAGCTGACCGGGCGCGACCTCATCGAACTGCGCCGCGCAGTTTGGGCACGCGATGTTGCCGGTGTCAACCGGGATCTTATGCGCGATCTTCTGCCACAGGGGGCGGCTCCAGCACTGTCCGCGGTGCTCGGCTGGCACCTGCGAACGGCTTCGCCGCGCGACCCATTCGAGGCCGCCATCGCGACAGGTGTGAAACTCCGCTTCGCACACACCACAGATATATGCATCGGCCGATCCGCCTCCCGCGATAAGCGCCCACTCACTGCGCGCTCTCGTCTGACCGATAGAGCTAGAGTTCAAGTGCCCTGGGCCCGACGGCAACTCCGCCAGGGTGAGGCTGTCATACCCAGCGTGATAGTCGAAGTCCGCACCGCAGTGGTCGCACTGCGCCCAGATATCGGGCACAAGGAGCATCTGGCTGCGCACGTACTGCATCACGTTCCCCGTCCGGCACGCCGGACATCGCATGAGGACGCCAGGCCGCACGAGGTCCCCGCCCATTGGCTCCAGGTCCCCAGTTGAGCAGGACGGACACAGCAACGGCCCGCCCAATGAGAATCGCTCCTGCAACACCGCGTCGCGGCAGACAGGACACTGGATGCCTGCCACGGAACGGGCAGAGTCGACCATCTCTGCAGATCGGCACACCGGACAAAGAAGGCCGTCGGTTCGCACCTGGGCGGGCGCCCGAAGCGCACGGGCTATCTGCCGCACGCGCTCCAGGTGTCCAGCGGGCAATGACGGAGTCGGTGGCGGAACGGGAGTAGACCGTGACGGGGGTGCCGATGGTGAAGACGGTCCGCCCGTGCGGGCGGAGGGGTTGGGAACCCGCGGACGCGAAGCCGGATCGGCGCCTGCTAGCTCACGGTGGAACGCCAGCGCACTCTGCGGCCGCTCGTCCACTTTCATCTCCAACCCATGGAGCAAAGCCGCATCGAAGGAGGTACTCAGGGAGGGGTTCACGGTGCGGGGAGACTTGAGCGCAACGCCCAGCACGCGCTCCGTGGCCGCCGGTGGTTGCTCTCCCGTCGCGATATGGTACAACGTCGCGGCGAGGGCATAGATGTCCGTGAATGGACCGCGCCGCGCCTGCTCACCGTACTGTTCGAGCGGGGCGTAGCCGGGCGTGAGCATTATCGAGTGGCGGGCGGCCATCCCACTGGCGAACTCGCGGGCTGCACCAAAGTCAATCAGCACCGGGCGCGGCGGCTCCTGCGGCCCCACGAGCATGATGTTCTGAGGTTTTATGTCACGATGCAACACACCGGCGGCATGGACCTCTTCGAGCGCTTCCGCGAGCGTACCGTTGTAGGCCACCAGTTCCGACTCGGGCAGGGAGCTCCCTCGCCGCTCCATCCGCTCCATGAGGTTGTCGCCTTCCAGGTACTCCATCGCCATGTACGCGGTGTCGTTCTCCTCAAAGACCTCGTACACGTTGACGATGCTGCGGTGCCGGAAGCGCGCAACCATCTGCGCCTCCTGCTCGAACTTCTGGATCGCGGCCTCGTAGTCCCGACGACTCAGCGCACCGGCGAGCACCACGCTCGTCCCCTTCCGGCTGGAGCCAGCGGGAAAGAACTCCTTGACCGCAAGCCGGCGCTTCAGCCGCAGGTCCGCCCCCAGGTAGGTGATACCGAAGCCACCACGGCCAAGCACCCTACCGATGGAGAAGCTGCCGCCGTTCAGCAACGTGCCCGGAGGTAGGACGCCTACGAGGTCGGGATCGCCTCCGGCACCACCTCCCGGAGCGGCCAGTGGCGCACCGCACGTTGGGCACGTGGTTGCGGTATTAGCAACGCCGCTACCGCATACCAAGCACTGTCGTGCTCCCACGAAACCTCCGTCATGATAGCGTCGCATCTGCTCGTCACCGTCTGCGATATAGCGCTCCGCGGCGAGCGGATCAAACGGGAGTGACGAGGCAGAGAGCAAAGTAGCCCGTTCAATACCGCACTACCTGTGCCGTAGCCGCGATAGTGTGCCCCGCGAGACCTAACGGTGATTCCTGCTGCAACACGGTGTCCTGCCTACATTGGCCGTGAGCGCACCTTAAGATAATAGCGTTTGGCGCATGGCTTCTAATCTTGACAGGGGCCGGCACCCATCGTCACCGGCACGGGAGCAGGCGGGCTGGATGCCTTTGCAGCGCCAATCGGTGTGGCCGAAGCAGTCCAACACACCGTCTGATATACTGCCCTCCGCACCATTCGTCGCACGACCCGGAGGCAGGAAGTGACAGTCCAGGTAAAAGAATATCAGCCACAGGACGCCGCCGCCGTCGCGCGCCTGTACAGGGCATCGGACCCCGCATGGCCGGACGGCTTCGTAGACAACGTGCTCCTACCCACCGAGGCGATCGAGCGTGAGATGGCGGAAGAGAACGTCCTCAACACGTACCTTGCGTGGGAAGACAACAAGGCGGTCGGCTTCGTCAACCTCATCCAGATTCCGGACGACGAAAAGGCCGGGTACGTGGGGCTGCTGACCTCCGATCCGGACTACCACGGCCGTGGCGTCGGGCGCGATCTGATCCGCCGGTGCATCGACCGCGCGGTCGAGCTGGGGCACACACGCATCACGCTCGGCACGTGGCCGGGCAACACCAAGGCCGTACCGCTGTACAAGAAGTCGGGGTTCCACTGGGGTCCGGACCAGACCGGCTGGAACGAGCTGCAGAACCACGTCCCCCTGCTGCTGGCTCACCCGCTCACGAAGAGTTACTTCGAAATGACCGACTGGTACGCGTGCTACAAGCGCGACCTCTCGCTCGGCCTCGATACCCAGCAGCGCAATAACACGCTCGTCTTCCCCTACGAGTGGGACAGCACTGAGGGGACGCTTCGGGCTGTGTTCGATCAGCGCACGAAGAAACTGGTCGAGTTGGACACCCCTGATCTGCTGCTCGCCCTCGACGTTGCGCAGGCCGAGATGCTGCGTGGCAAGGAACAACTCGCGACCCTGCGCGCGCTCAACAAGACGAATGAGCCGCTCACCATTGCCGTCGTCGCAAAGGATGATGGATCTGTGAAGGCCCAGCATTACGAGGTATTGTCCGTGCCCGCCGGAGGCACCGGCACGGTACAGGTGAAACTCACCGCTGACGCGGAGAAGGCGGACTACGGCGCGGCATCCCTGCAGCTGCTGATAAACGGTCATCCGCTGGACATGGCGGCGACCGTGCGCGTGCTGCCGGCCCTTGAGCTTCAGTTCGAGCCCGAGAGTCCTGTGCTGCGTGCCGACCAGTCCGCATCGGCGACATTGAACCTGCATAACCGCACCGACGAGGTGATGGACGTGCGGCTGCTCATGCAGCCTTCCGTGGGACTGGTCGCAACGCTCGCCGACGAGCACCTCAACCTGAACGCGGGGGAGATAGCAGGGATTCCCATTGAGTTGCGCGCCGCCGGAGGAGTGTACCCAGTAGCCGTCAGCCCGGTCGTCAAGATTGGGGATCAGGCAACGACCCACCCGTCGCTGAAGACGGAAGTCGTCGCGATCGAGCCCGGGCAGGTGCAGGTGACGCGCAAGGAGGACGAGACGCTCCTGTTCACCGACGACCTCCTCCTCAGTATCTCGCACAAGGAGCCATCTGCCACCTTCCGAGAGCGGCGAAGCGGCAGAGCACTCTTGAACCAGTGGTTTGTCGCCGGTCCGCCGTACTGGCCGAGCCCGCTCGATGATGAGCGCGCCGAGGTCTCCATCCGGCAGGAAGCCGGACGGGTAAGCCTGACGCTGCGCTCGAACATGAAGGGCATGTCGGGGTTGCGCTTCGAGCGAACGATTGCCATGCACGCGGATAACAAGGTCACCATGAGCGCGAAGGTGGCAAATCTCTCGGGCGAGGAGCGGACGGTCTCGATCCGGTACGCAACCTCTCCGGCGGATGACCAGCCTGAAGACGCGGCGTACTTGCCGCTGCCCGAGGGTGTTGTCCGGGGGACCAATTCCTTGCCCGGCTATCGGTGGGATGGCCCCGGTTCGGAGCCACCACTAACGGCTCGCTGGATTGCGCTCGATCGAGAAGGCTGGACCTTCGGCATTCTGTGGCCGGACGGACTCACGCCTCGCTGCAACGCGGACAGTTGGATGCGGCTCGCGCTGCGCGGGCCTGCCACGACGATAGGGCTGGGGGAACTGACCCGGTTTGAGGAGGTCACCCTCCTGCCCACGCTCGGCGGCTGGCAGATCGTGGAGCGTGAGTGGCGCGAGCAACAGCGCATCGCGCACGCCCCATCGAAGGTGCTGCCCGCGGCTGGTGCGCGGCTGGTGCCGGCACCGTTGCTTCTTCTCGACGACCCCGTGACCGCCGAAATCGAGGCGCGCTATATTCACCCAAGAGCGGAGAGCGCCACAGTACAGGCGGCTACCGAGCCTGGTTTCAGCGTCAACCCCACCAAGCTGGAGTGTTCGGAGGTCAGCAGCGTCGGGAGTCCGACTGAATCGGTGACCGTTACGCCTACCGCCACACGTTGTGCGGCGGAGATCTCCCTTGAGATGCAGCATCCCGGATTGCGCGGGAGGTTCACCGCACCGATGATTGCGCTCGGGTCATCGCGGGGCAATGTGCGCGTCGAGGAGACGACCGACCAGGGCGAGGCTGTTTGGCGCGTCGCGAATGGTTGGCTCTCCTTCGGCGTTCGGCCCGGCGTGCTCGGCATCGTCTATACGCTCAGCTCGCCGGACGGTGAGCACCTGTACTCAAACTTCCCGGTGCCGCGCGAGCGCTGGTGGAATTACCCGGTGTACGGCGGTATCCATCCGGTCCTTTGGGAGCGCGGGGGCTGGGGGTACGACAACCTCGGCCACCTCGCCGGGCTGACAATGCAGGCGGAACCCACTCGGCGCGAGGGGAAACAGAGCATCCCATGGGAGGGCCTGCGGCTATGGGCCGACCTGGAACACGAGAAAGTGCGCGGCTTGCGCTTCGAGGTCGAGTACCTTACCGTGCCGCAAAGCAACGTGATCGCCGTACTCGCCACACTCCGTAGCACCGGACCGGCTCGTGCGATCACGTACCGGCTGGAGGTCTCGCCCAGTGTCGAGCCGGAGATGCCGCTTTTGGTCCTCCCAGACCAGGAAAACTTCACGCGCGGTGGGATGCGCGGCGGCGCGAGCCCGAGCGGGCAGCGGTGGATCTCAGCCGAGTACCCAGAGTCGGGCAGGAACCTGGTGTTGGTTGGCACGCCCGGCGGCGCAGTTGATGGCAGGGACATGGGAACGTATGGGGTAAGTCACCGCGCTCTGCTCCACACCGTCGTCCCGCCAAACGGCGCTGTACGGTCCCGCAACTACATTGTGCTGGCCAACGACCGACACCAGGCCGCCTTGTACGCCACACTCGCCGACCTCGAGGATCTGTAGCGCCGCCTCCCGGTGCATTCCACCGGCGCGACGAGGCACTTCCGCAAGTCTCGCTTCCTGTACAAGACACCCAACGGCTGATACGCAATCCGGTTGAAGACTATCGCATGTCATCCCGAACACAGTGAGGGATCCGTAGCCGCCACGGATTCCTCGCAGGCTCGGAACATATTCCGTAGCTCCGTCTGGTGTTCTGTGCACCCCGCGCACTGCGCGGCCCGCACTTTTGCATCACCGGGGCAGTGCGCGCGCTTACGGGTCGCGCTTCAGCCCGGTCCCTTGGTACGCCCCGCTATACGGCCGCTCCGACACCTGGGGCAACCGGAAGAAGACGAGCTGTACCACGCGCGCACCTTGCCGTATGCGGAGGCCGTGCGGGTTGTGCACCACCAGCAGGCCCTCGCCCTTGCCCCGAAACCCGGAGTCCCAAAGAGCACTCGGCGCGGACGCTCCCATCCGCAAGAGACTCGACCGGGGCCGTGCTATCGCGAAACGGTCGAGTGGCACGTGGACCGTCTCCGTAAACTGGATCTTGTACGCGCCAGGGGGCAGATGTAGCCATCCGTCCGCGTCAAAATCCAGCGGGGCAACCGGTGGCAGCTCCCGGTCCGCGTTGTCGAAGGCCAGGGTGCCCGCGCCGAGGAAGCGCGCCACCGATGCAACGGTCAACTCGACGCCGTTACTCTGTGTTTGCGCCTCCAGATCGAGCGCGTCCTCGATGAATGCAGCCCCCGTACTTTCCCGATGCGACTCTGGTATCACGCCCCGTCTCTCCCTGCTCCCATACCACCATCGTAATAGAGACGTGTCGAAGTTGCCGCGAGGAGTCAGGCGCTTCGGATTCAGAGATTACGATGGATGCGGACGGGTTATGCCTCGGCGACGTCGGAATAGGCCTCTCGGTCAACTGTGGACGGTCCTCCATGCCACACGCCGATGCGCCGATACTTCTCGGCACGAGCGGTGAGGAGACGGTCCCTGTCGTAGCCGCGGTCGGTCCGATAGAAAGCGTCGAGTTCCTCCAGAGTTGCCTGGATGCAGGTGCCGACGCTCCGGATCGCCGTTTCGGCGTCGGCATGCGCGCCATCCGGCGGCTCGGCGACGATGCGGTCCACGATGCCAAACTCCAGCAGGTCAGGCGCAGTTATCTTCATCTTCTCCGCAGCCTCCGGCGCCTTCGTAGCGTCGTGCCACAGGATCGTCGCACTCGCCTCTGGGGATGCGACCGAGTAGACCGAGTTCTCCATCATCAGGATGCGATCACCGGTGCTGATCGCAAGCGCGCCGCCACTACCCCCTCCCCAATGACGACGACCACGACGGGTATCGGCAGGTTCGCGAGGGCGTACAGGGAGCCGGCAATGGCCACCGCCTGGCCGCGCTCCTCCGACTGCATACCGGGGTCTGCGCCAGGGGTGTCCACGAAGCAGATCACCGGCAGAACAAACTTCTCCGCAACTTCCATCATCCGGACCGCCTTGCGATACGCCTCTGGCCGGGGCATACCAAAGTTGCGGGCAAGATTCTCGCGGGTATCACTCCCGCGCTGGTGACCGAGCACCACGACCGAGCGGCCCCCAAAGGACCCGATGCCGGTCACGAGAGCCTTGTCATCTCCATGCGCGCGGTCTCCGTGCAACTCGACCCAGCGCTCGATGAGACCGTCGATGTAGTCGAGAGTCTTGGGACGCGCGGGGTTGCGCGCGAGCTGGACCCGTTCCCACGCGGTTCGAGGTTCAAGATGCAACAGGGACACTCCCACAGAGTAGCTGCATGAGGTTGCCGATCACTGGCCGCAACTCGCGGCGTGGGGTGACCATATCCACCATCCCGTGCTGCAGGCAAAACTCGGCGGTCTGGAACCCTTGCGGGAGTTTCTGACGCGTTGTTTGCTCGATCACGCGCGGACCTGCAAAGCCGATCAGCGCGCCGGGCTCGGCGACAATCACGTCCGCGTTCGTCGCGTAGCTCGCGGTGACACCCCCGGTGCACGGGTCGGTCAGGAGGGAGATATGCGGCAAGCGTTCACGTCCGAGCTGGGCAAACGCCCCAGTGGTCTTTGCCATCTGCATCAAGGAGAACATGCCCTCGTGCATGCGCGCGCCGCCCGACGCCGAGACGGTAAGCACGGGCAGTCGGCGCTCACGTGCCAGGTCCACCGCACGCACCAGCTTTTCGCCATACACCGCGCCCATGCTGCCGCCCATGAAGCGGAAGTCAGTCACCGCGATGACAAGCGGACAACCATTCAACCGAGCGGTGCCAACCACCATAGCTTCGCTGAGCTTCGACTTTTTGCGTGCCTGCTCGAGCTTCTCCCGATAGGACTCGGTCGCACTGACGAACTGGAGCGGATCAGCGGGCCGCAAGTACGCCGCGTACTCCTCGAAACTGCCTTCGTCGGTTAGTTGTGCAAGTCGCTGTGGCGCTCGGAGGCGGAAATGATGCGCACAGCGACTACAGACCCAGTCGTTAACCTCAAGCTCACGCTGGTACAGGAGTTCGCCGCACCCCGGGCACTTCGTCCACAGGTCGTCGGGGATCTCGCGATTGTTCTCTCCCACGGCCTGGAAGCTGGGCGGATGATGTCGACGAAACCAATCCTTCAAGTAGCACCTCGACACATTTCGTTGATCGCAACAGTCGGCATTATACCACTCTGTGCCAGGAGGCAAGAACACAGCCATGATGTGATTGCTCGAGCGCGGCGCTCGGCAAAGGAAGGGGGACCAGCGGATGTACGCGAACACGGGGGACAGGGCGCGCCCTTCGCAAGGCAGCAAAAAGGGGAGCGTTACCGCTCCCCTTGGGTGGAGATGGGGGGATTCGAACCCCCGTCCAGAAGTTTCGGACCGAAACATCCTACAGGCATATCTGGCTTTTAGTTCTCGCCACGCAGTTCCCAACCAGCGGGGGGCCACGCGGCCAGCCGGATTAGTCTTAGGTGATCGCGCCCCGGCAGGCACTCACACAGCACTCCGGTATTTCAACGCCCGCACCAGTCCCACCGGAGAAGGGACCGGGCGAACGTAGCTGATCTAGGTTAGACTAGGCAGCTAGAGCGTAGTTCTTTTCGCCAGTTATGGCTGTGCCCCTTATTAACGAGGACGAGGCACCTCGGCCTGCAGGTCCGTACCCTACACCCCTGTCGAATCCAGTCATCCCCAGGAGTTGAGTGATACTGCCTAGCGCACGCGCTCTTTGAGAGTACGCTCAATCTCTCGCTGCGCCTCACGCTCGGCGGTGGCAGCCCGCTTGTCGTAATTACGCTTACCACGCGCGATCGCCAGTTCTATTTTAGCACGGCCCTGCTTGAAGTACAAGCGCAGCGGGACCAGCGTGAGCCCCTTGGCCTGCACCGTGCCGATGAGGCCGGCGATCTCCCTACGGTGCAGGAGCAGCTTGCGCGGGCGCAGCGGATCGTGGTTGAAGTATTGCCCACTCTCTTCGTAGGGAGCGATATGGCAGTTGTGCAGCCATACCTCGCTCCGCTCGACCTGGGCGTAGCTGTCGCGAAGGTTTATCTTCCCGCGGCGGACCGACTTGATCTCCGTACCAGTGAGAGCGATGCCCGCTTCGAGGGTGTCCTCAATGAAGTAATCGTGCAGTGCCTTGCGGTTGGTCGTGACCGCCCGCATGTCGTCCATCGATCCGCTCCTATTCTAACCCTCGGCGGCAATTGTACCAGAGGTGCACTACGTCCCCGGACGCCTGCGTCCCACGGGCAGGACGGCACTTTGATGCCACATCGCGGTCAGAGCGGCAGGGGCGGTTGGACGGCGCGAGCGGCGAGACGTACACGGCCGGGGAGTCGGCGGTCAGGCAACGGGCGGCGATCGAGCTCCGGCAGCGAAAGCGTACCCTGTGCCACGTCGGGCTGAGCGAGCAACTCGCCCGGCTCGACGGACGTGAGCACCCGGGCGCGTTCATCATACGAGCAGGGAAAGCGCGCGATCACCGAGCCTCCGCACTCTATCTCCAGGCTCCCGGGATACACCCACACGTTCACCTTTTTGCCGGCCCAGTCGGGGCTAAGCGGGAGCCACACCCCCATGACGGACACCCTCCCGGCGAGGTCCGCGCGGCGCTGGAGGTAGACGACCCACCCTGCCCGGCGCAATGCATCCTCCGGTGGTGCGGCGAGGAGCTTTCGCAGCACCGCCTCACGCGCACGCCGCGTTCGAGCGGGACGCAGCACATCCTGACAATCGCGGCGGTACAAAATGCGCAGCCGCACGTCGGGTCGTTGTTCGGCGAGCAGACGTGCCTTGCGATTCTTGAGCGTTACCAACTTCTGGCGTAGCGTCGTGAGCTCAAAGTAGATGTTGATGTCCGGAAGATAGAAATCGGGGGTGAAGGCGAGGGCGGGGGTACCGTCCGGCTTCGTCCGCAAAACGAACGTATGCGGCTCATATTCCCACCGGAGCCGCAGCCGCTGCAACAATCGCCCGAAATCCGCTTCCGTGGCGTTCGCGAAGCGGACACCGGTTCTTTTCTTCGGCAAGGCGCCCCCCGTCCGTGCGAGTCCCCACCTCGACTATACGGCTGCAGCGACCCGGTTGCCACCGCGCATAGGCGACGTGAGTTGACGCATTGCGGCTAGACGATGGACATCAGAGAGATGCAGAAAAAGGATAAAGAAAGGGACGGTGTACTCGCCACCGTCCCTTCCCAAGCTTGTATATTAAGTTTACTGGCCGTGCTCAAACGACACGATGACCGTTCTATGGGCCAAGCCGCTTTGGTTCGTCATCGGAGCGACCGGCGATGCCTGCTTTGAACTCGCGGACTCCCTTGCCGAGCGAGGATCCAATCGAGCCGAGACGGCCCACACCGAACACCAGCATGACCATTACCAGGATTATTATCAGCTCAGGACCACCCAGTCCGTGTGGCATGTTATACCTCCCGTGTTGCATGGCGCTTGGCTCAGTATAGAACAAAACGACGCGATGGCGCACAGATGCAAATGAAAAAGAGGCCGGCCATAATGGCCGGCCTCCAGGGAAAGCCGTGTTAGCTCTGACGAGCTTCGCGAGCGGCACGGCTGCGGGCAATGCCCACACCGGCTGCCGCGACGGCACCGAGGCCCGCGACGCCGAAGACGTTCGCACCCCGGCTCTTGGTGGCGAGGCCACCAGCACCCGTGTCCGGCATACCGGCCATCACGCCGAACTCGGCGACGATCTTGGTAACCTCTTCCACAGTGCGCGGATCCGCGAACGCGGGATTCTCGAAGTCGGGGAACGCGCCCTCCGTCCCGAACGCCAGCAGGCGGATGCCCGTTGCGTGGTACGCCTCGCTGGAGTGGATCTGAACGGCGACCGTCAGGTAATCCGCCTCCTGGATGAGCGGCAGCGCCGAGGTAGGCGGAAGCTCCGACATCCTCGACGGCCGCGAGGCCCTCGAGCACTTCCTGCTGGTTGGCGAAGGTTGGGAACATGTACTCATCCTGCGCCATAACGGGGTCGCCGCCGGCGGCGGAGATGGCATCCGTTAGGAGCGAGACGTGCATTGCCTCCTGGCTACCGTAGTACTGCCCGTACTCGAGTGCCTGGCCTGAAAGCATCGTGTCGTCGCCCGTGAGACGGCGTACAGGCGGCTCTCGAAGTGCTCCAACGTCAGAGCAAAGTTCAGGACACCGAGGTCGCCCTCTTGCGCCGAGGCCTGGCCCAGCGCGAAGCCGGCAACTGCGGCCGGAGCGAACGCTGCTGTGGCGGTCATACCACTCGCGATCGCGGATGCCTTGAGGAACTGGCGCCTCGAGGTCGCGAACATGCGTAGATAGTTCGTTGTCTCTTGGTTCATGAAGTGTGACTCTCCTTATGTGCTACTGCTGTAGCGCTGCGATCTTCAGCCTTAGCTGTTGAGGAACGGCTTGGCCCGCTCCTGGACCTCGGGGATCGTCAGCACGATGCCCAAGGCGTTCTCGCGGTCCGGGGAAGGGTTCTTGTCGTTGAGCCAGCGGAGCGCACCGTGGTGCCTGGCCTCGATCTGCTCGATGCTCCCAGCTGCGGCCAGGAAGTCCTTGCTATCAAGGAGGGCAGCAGCACCCGTGTATGCTCCGACGCCCGTCTCCTCCAGCGCCTCGGCGACCTCGAGGATCACGGCCTCGCTGCTGTAGTCGAAGGCATCGGTGTTGATGGCATCAACAGAGGACAGATCCTCTTCAGCCATACCGGCAGCCTTGAGAGCCGTCGTCAGGAACTCAACGTGCGCAATTTCGTCGTCGCGAACCCTGGTAAGGATGCCGACGCTGTAGTCGGTGAGCACGCCGCTGTCGACCGCGCCCTTGTAGAACTCGGCCTCGAGGTGCTCGAGCAGTAGCGCGAAGTTGAGAATGTCTGCATCCGTGAGATCCTGCAGATTAGCCTTGGCGAACGACGCAGCCTCTGCACGATGATTTGTGCTGCCCATAGCGATCGCCATAAGGCCGGTGGCAGCGGCACCCTTGATGAACGTTCGGCGTGAATGTCCCGCCTGCTCCATCGTGTCCGCCCGGTTTTGGGTGAATGTCATGTCCTGGTTTCCCCTTTCGTGCATGTACGGTGGTGTGATCTGTTCCGTACTTTACCGTTTGTGCCGTTGTGCTGAATTCGCCCTGCACTTCCCCCCCCTCGCTGACCCTGCTCCGATCGCCTTGCGGTTAGTGCCTGTCCCTAGCTATACGCACGGTATGCATCTGCGGTTTCATTCCACTGGAATACGTTGCTAATTGCAGCGAGACCGTCAGAATTCGCAAGGACTTCAGCGCAGAGGCTTTGTCACGGACATAAACGCAAGACGCACGCCACGTCTAATGCCAACGTCGGTGCATCGTTTCCGGCTGGGCAAACCGATGTGTCACACCGCCGGCATATGGCATGGCGCGTTATACTCTTTCAAAGCCGTGGGACGCTGAACGGAGCCGACGTGACGTACCAATCGATCGACAGCTATGGGGTGATAGGTGACCTCCACACCGTAGCCCTCGTCGACAGAACGGCTCCATCGACTGGCTCTGCTTCCCGCGTTTCGACTCGCCGACCGTATTCGCGGCGTTGCTCGACGACCGCAAGGGCGGACGATTCGTTATTGCACCGGACTGTGCGGTGGAGAACACGAAGCAACTCTACTGGCCGGAGACGAACGTACTCGTCACGCGCTACCTCTCCGCCGAGGGCGCGGGTGAGGTGATCGACTACATGCCGGTCGGCACAACCGAGACCGGCGACGGCCATCACCAGATCATCCGCAGTGTCCACGCGTGCGCGGCCAGATGAGCTTTCGGATGGAGTGTTCGCCCGCCTTCGATTACGCACGGGTGCCGCACGAGACCTTGCTTTGCGAGCGAGGCGCGGCCTTTCACCTCTCTGATCTGAGCCTCGGGCTCGCGACAGAGATACCACTGGAGCAGATCGATGGCGGGGTGTGCGGGCGGTTCACGCTCGATGGCGAAGGTGACACAGCGGTGTTCACCGTGCAACAGATCGCACCCGACGCCGACTGCGGTGCCTGCCTTTCGCCCGAGGAGACCCACGACCGGTTCACCGACACCGTCCGGTACTGGCAGGAGTGGATAGCCGGCAGCTCGTACACGGGGCGCTGGCGGGAAACGGTCTATCGCTCCCTGCTCGCGCTCAAGCTGCTAACGTACGCCCCCACCGGCGCGATCGTCGCTGCGCCCACCTTTGGTCTGCCGGAGGTGATCGGTGGCGAACGCAACTGGGACTATCGCTACACCTGGCTTCGGGATGCCGCGTTCACGCTGTACGCACTCATGCGCGTGGGCCTTAACCAGGAGGCGGCGCAATTCGTCGCATGGCTCGATGCGCGCTGCCACGCGCCGAATCCGGATGGCTCGCTCCAGGTGATGTACGGGATCGACGGCCGCCGGGATCTTCCCGAGGCCATCCTGGACCACCTGGAGGGATACCGTGGCTCGCGACCGGTGCGCATCGGGAACGCCGCAAGCGGTCAGCTCCAGCTCGACATCTACGGGGAGTTGATGGACGCCGTGTACCTGTACAACAAGCATGGCAACCCGATCTCCTTCGAGCTGTGGACGCACCTCCGCGATCTAACGGAATGGGTCTGCGAGAACTGGCACTGCGCGGACGAGGGGATCTGGGAAACGCGTGGTGGGCGCAAGCAGTTCGTAACATCGAAGCTGATGTGCTGGGTTGCCCTGGATCGCGCGCTGCGCATCGCGGAAAAGCGCTCCTTCCCAGCACCTCGCGATCGCTGGCTGGCCATCCGCGACGAGATCTACGAGGAGATCATGGCGCGGGGGTGGAATCCCGAGCGCGCATCGTTCGTGCAGAGCTACGACGACGACACACTCGATGCGTCCACGCTGCTGATGCCGCTGGTCCTCTTTCTGGCGCCCACCGACCCGCGCCTGCACTCAATGCTCGATGCCATCAATCGGTCGCCCCGGGATGGCGGTTTGTCGTCCGATGGTCTCGTGTATCGCTACAACAGCGCGGAAGGGGAAGACGGTCTGGAGGGACAGGAGGGCACGTTCAGCACGTGTACGTTCTGGCTGGTGGAGGGACTCACGCGCGCCGGGCGCGTCGAGGAAGCGCGGTTCATGTTTGAACGCATGCTGGGGTTCGCGAACCACCTCGGGCTGTACTCGGAGCAGATCGGCCCCGCAGGCGAACTGCTCGGCAACTACCCCCAGGCGCTGACCCACCTTTCGCTCGTCAGCGCCGCCTTCAACCTTGATCGGGCGCTAAGCAACCGCTGAGTGCCAAGCAGCCACCCAGGACTCCATCAAACGACCATTAGCCCGGATACCGACCGGAGCATAGAAAGGAACAACCAGGTGACGACTGAACGGTATGACGCTATCGTTATCGGCGCGGGCCAGGCAGGAGGACCGCTCTCCACCGCGCTCGCGGGCTCGGGCCGCATGACCGCGCTTGTCGAGCGGGAACATGTAGGCGGCACGTGCGTCAACGAGGGTTGCACCCCCTCCAAGACGATGGTCGCCTCCGCGCGCGTCGCATACCTGGCGCGCCGTGGCTCGGACTACGGGGTTCGCACGGAGCCGGTGAGCGTCGACGTGGAGACCGTGCGCCGCCGCAAGCGCGCCATGGTCGAAAGCTTCCGCACGGGCAGCGAGAGCCGGATTGCGGAGGGAGGCGTGAACCTGCTCGATGGCGAGGCGCGTTTCACGGGTCCCAAAGAGATCGCGGTAGAACTTGCCGGCGGGGAAACAGTACACCTGAGCGCGGACCTTATCATCCTGAACGTGGGCGCCCGTCCCGCCATCCCGCCGATCGACGGTATCGAAGACGTGCCTTACCTGAACTCCACGACTATCATGGAGCTCGATACGGCGCCGGAGCATCTACTGGTCCTCGGCGGTGGCTACGTCGGCCTGGAGTTCGCGCAGATGTTCCGGCGTTTCGGGAGCGAGGTGACGGTCATACAGCGCGGCAAGCAGCTCCTCTCACGGGAGGATCGGGACATCGCCGAGGAGGTGGCGAAGATTCTCGGGGAGGACGGCATCGAGATCCTGCTGCAGACGGACGCCCAACGGGTAGAGGCAGCAGGGGATGGCGGCGTTCGGCTGACGGTCTGCTCCGGCGATGAGGAGCGCCAGATCACCGGCTCGCACCTGCTCGTCGGGTCCGGCCGCACGCCGAACACCGACCTACTGAATCTTAAGGTCGCGGGCGTCGAGACAGACGAGCAGGGTTACGTACCGGTTAACGAGCGGCTGGAAACGTCTGCGCCCGGCGTGTACGCGCTCGGCGACATGAACGGAGGGCCGGCATACACCCATGTCTCGTACGACGACTTCCGCGTGCTGCGCGCGAACCTATTGGAGGGCGGTGACCGGAAGACGACAGATCGTATCACCCCATACACCGTGTTCATCGACCCACAGCTCGGGCGGGTCGGGCTGAGCGAGACACAGGCTCGCGAGCAAGGCAGGAAGATCCGTGTGGCGAAGATGCCGATGAGCTCCGTCGCGCGCGCGCTGGAGACGGACGAGCCACGAGGCCTGATGAAGGCGGTGGTGGACGCCGAGACGGGCGAGATACTCGGCGGCGCGGTGCTGGGGCTTGAAGGCGGGGAGGTCACCGCGATGCTGCAGATCGCGATGATGGGCAAGCTGCCGTACACCGCGCTCCGCGATGGCGTGTTCTCCCACCCGACGCTCTCCGAGAGCCTGAACACCCTATTCGGCAGTTTCACCGACACGTAGGAGCGAGCGGCCTCGGCGACGGCACCGGTTGTGGTCGTGCGTTCTGTTTATATCGAATCCCGAACCAGGGGAAGCACGTACGAGCGTGGACCGCCGCGGGCACGGGAGAGCTCGGAGCCGCGCACCAGGATGACGCACTTCTCGTGCGCGTGCGGGTCGCTCTCGCCGGAGAGCACGGCCCCGCTCTCGAGCCGGGCATAGCCGCGCGCTTCCAGCTCCGCGAGAGTCCGCTGCGCGCTGCGGAACGCGATCAGCTTGCCTGGAGCAACCGCGAGCACGCACGCTCCGCCCCACCACTGCTCGCGCCGCTGCTCCAGCGGGTTATCGCCGCCGCAGCTCACGGGTCGAAGGGGCACCCCGAGTGCCTCGCCCAACGGTCCAAGCAACTCCGGAGGGCGGGCGCTCACCATCCCCCCGCCGGGCCGAAAGATCACGTGCAGGACGTTCACGCTCTCAGGCCCATTGCCGAATAGCGAGGGTGGAAACACGAGGCACTCGTCGTAGCTGAGCATCGTGAGCACCGTGTCGAGGTGCTCGATCTGCCGCGGCAGGTCCACGATAAAGAGGTGGGTCTCGCTGTTTGTATGCTCCTCCAGCCACCCGGTGAGCTTGCCGATGGCCTCCGCGCCGGTGCGAGAACTCTGGCCCACGACGATGACGTTGGGCGCGGGCTGCACGATGTTCCCGCCATCGAGCGAGAGGAGCGGGACGTTCGGCATCTCCAGATCATCGACCAGCCAGTTCGACCAAGAGAGCTCCGCGAGCATCTCGGAATACTGCAGCATGAAGCGCCACAACAAATTCTCCCGACGACGCACGGGTACGGCGTTCCACGTGACGAACAGGTGGTCGTGCACCACGGCGGCTAGGTCGCGGACCAGCATAAGATTCGGCAAGGGCGGCAGATGGTAGAGGTTGTGGTTCAGGAACTCGCTAACAGAGGCATCGGAGCGCACCGGCTCCCCATGAATCAGCCGACCGGTGGCAGCCTGCACGACCCCGTTGCCGTTGCTCTCATTCAGCGCCAGGAGGCGATCAAGCTCGCGCGGCTCAAGGCCCTCCATCTGGCCCACCGTCTGCAGCAGGCGCAACCGGTCCATCGAGTTCGCTCGTGTCAGTGCATCCGACAGCAGGTCGCAAAACTGGAGCACCTCGACGTGGAACACGTCACGCAGGAGTGCGACAAGTGTGTCGTGCTCGCGGGTCGCGTAGCGCTCGTACAGGATATCGTTGAACCCGTACTCCCGCTGGTTCGCAGGAGAAACGCGGCTGATCTCGCGGCCGGGCGTGTGTACAACGACCTTGCGCAAAAGGCCCGTCTCGGAGCCCACGCTTGGCTCCGGCACCGGCTACATCACCTCCGGTGAGGGAATCCCTACGAGCCGCAGCGCGTTCGCAATCGTTACTCGTGTCGCGTCCACGAGCGCGAGCCGCACGTTCTGGACACTTCCTTCCGCGCGTAGCACCGGCGACTCACGGTAGAACTCCGAGAAGACGCGCGCCAGATTGTACGCGTACGTGACAACGTGCAGCGGCTTATACTCCCGTGCCGCGCGGTCCACGGCCTCGCGCAGCCCACCGATCGCCTCCAGCAGGTTCGTCTCGGTCGGCGTAAGCGCCTCGGCCTGCAGGGAATCCCAGTCTATCTCGGGCGCCTTCTCCAGGATACGGCACGCGCGAGCATGGGCGTACTGCACGTACGGTGCACTGAAGCCGTCGAAGTCGAGCGCCTCCTCACGGTCAAACACCAGCAGCTTCGTGTTATCGCGGTCGAGCATGCCAAACTTCATCGCACCGACACTTACGAGCCGGGCGATCTCCTCCTGCTGCTCGGGCGGCATCTCGGGATTCTTCTCGCGCACGGTGGCCAGGGCGCGGTCGCGCATATCATGCGCGAGCTCCCCGTAGCCGACGGTGTTGCCCTTGCGCGAGGACATCGGGCCAGTAGTGAGCGTCACCAGCTCGTACGGCACATGGGTGCTCCGGGCGGCCTGTTCGTAGCCGAAGAGCTCCAGCGTCTTGAACACCTGCTGAAAGTACAGTGTCTGCCGAACATCCACCAGGACGAGGGAGCGGTCTATGTTGTACTCGTCGAACTTGCGCTGGGTAAGCGCGAGCTCCTTCGTCTGGTAGAGGGAGGTGCCGTCACTACGCTGCAGCAAGAAGTTCCGGTACGTCTCCTGGGTGAGTCCCAACTTCTCATCAAGGCGCACGATCGGAGCGCCATCGTCGATCTCCGCGATGCCGCGCTCCAGCAGCTCCCGCACGACCTGCTTTCCCGATTCCTCGAACTCACTCTCGTAGAACCACATGTCGAACGTGACGCCAAGCTCACCGAAGGCGCGCTTGAAGTACTCCAGGCTCCACTCCCGTGTCTGCTCCCAGAGCTGGCGAATATCCGGATCCTGCCGGTCCCAGCGAGCGAAGGTCTCGCGATATTCCGCCTCGTACTCCTGGCTATCGGTGATGGCGCTATTCGCCTCCACGTAGATGCGCTCCATCCACGCGCCGATGTCCTCGCCTGGCTGTTCGCCCGCGTGCCACTTCTGGTAGCCCCAGAGCCACTTTATGACCATCGAGCCGATGTCGCCGATATACGACGCCTTGAGAACGGGGTAGCCGTCGAAATCCAGGATGCGGGAGAGCGCATCGCCGAGGGCGATATTGCGCAGGTGGCCGATATGGAGCATCTTGTGGGTGTTCGGCTGGCCGTACTCGACCATCACGGTCTCCGACTTTCGTTCACCCCGGCCGTAGTTCTCGCCCGAGATGTGGACATCGCGCAGGAGGCGACGGGCGACCTCGGCGGTGTCGAAGTACATGTTGACGTAGCCGTTCTGCGCCTGCACGTCCGAGAAGAGGCCACGATCGCGTAGTCGGGCGGCGACCTGCTCGGCCAGGTGCTGCGATCGCTCGCGCGACCGCGCCTGTTCCCACTGCTTCGCCTCCTTCTTGGACAAGCCCTCGGGAACAGGATCACGCCCGTTAGATCGGGACAGCTGCATACAGACGGAGCTCGCAAGCCCCCACTGGCCGGAGAAGGGGATGCGGCGCAGGTCGAGCGTCGCGGGTGGCTCCGTGCCTAGTTCGCGCAGTGACTCCGCAAGAGCCTCGCGCGCTTGTTCTTCGTTTTGGGTGAGTACCACGTGCAGCTCCAGCAATCAGGATACAGAGAACGCCCGGAGTTTGGACGCGAAGGACTGGAGGAATTATAGGTGAATCAGCGCGCCGCGCGGTAGCAGGAGACGCCGTCGCGATGTACCATATGCGATCCAACTGATTGATGATGTGTGTCATCCCGAACGCAGTGAGGGATCCGTATCCCGTACCACGGATTCCTCGCATGCTCGGAATGACAGATGCCCTACCGTCCAGCCGGAGTCCGTATCATCTCTCTTCACTCATCAGCAGCGCCGTGACATTCCCCACAGCCGTCCGCCTGTTCTGCAGGTCACGTGCGGCACATCTTGTGCTTGCCGACAGGCAGCGAGGAGGCGACGATGAGCCAAGCTGATACGGTGACCCTATTCATCAACGAGGCCGCGGCCGGTGCCATCTCGGGTGATCTCGAGAAGAACATCGGCGAGATAGCCGGTGTGCGCGCGGTGGAACTCGGGACCCCGGACACGGAATCCGACGACGCACCGTTGATGGTCCACCGAGCGGCGATTGCATATGACCCCACCGAGACGAATCCGCGCTCGATACACGAGCAGATTCAGAACCTCGGCTACACGGTGACGACACTCTCGGACGTTGGCGATTAGAAATCGGCGCGCCCGGCTCTGGACTCGATCGCGGGCCGGCATATCCGCCTTGCGCGTCCTGAAGAGCGCCCCGTGAAGGTCCTGTTGCAGCGGGTCGCTTCCGCGTCCGTGACCGTCGACGGAGAACAGATCGCTCGCATCGACCACGGACTGCTGCTCCTCGTCGGCGCCGCCCGCGGGGATAGTGTGGAGGCGGCGCGGGCACTCGCGAGCAAAGTGTCGAGGCTACGTGTGTTTGCCGGCGAATCGGGACGTTTCGACCGCTCCGTTCTGGATATCGGCGGCGACGCGCTCGTCGTCTCGCAGTTCACGCTGCTTGGCGACACCCGGAAGGGCCGAAGACCGAGCTTCGTGGGGGCGGAGGAGCCGGAGCAGGCACGCGCTCTGGTGGAAGAGTTCGGCGCCGCACTGGACCGGCTGGGTGTGCGGGTCTCGCGCGGGCAGTTCGGCGCGCACATGCTCGTGGGGCTCGTCAACGACGGACCGGTGACGTTGCTGCTCGAGGGATAGCCGCGCGTGGCTCCGAGGCTTACCAGCATTTTCGCGGGCACCCAGGACGATCTACGCCGTCCTATCGACGACGCTCATCGCGCTCTCGTAGCGTTCCACTCTAGGTGCCCGGCGCCCGCAAGGGAGGGATAGCGCCTCACACCCGACGGCAGAAGACCGGTCCGGCGTTAGGCCTGTGCGACCTGTCCGGCGCGGACCAGCTCGAAGCACTCGGAACAGTAGACGGGCTTATCGTTGCGTGGGAGGAACGGCACGCGAGCCACGCCACCACACTGATCACAGGTTACCTCGTGCATCTCGCGCGGGCCGTCTAGTCCGGCAGCGCGCTGCGCCTTACGAACGGAGCGGCAGGACGGACACCTACCAGGCTCGTTCAGCAACCCACGACCAGCGAAGAACTCCTGCTCTCCGGCGGAGAAAAGAAATTGCGTTCCGCAGTCCCGGCACGTTAGCGTCTTGTCCTCAAAGCTCATGGTGCTTCTTGACCCTTTCTCTCGCATACGTCGTCGACACGCGAACATGCGGGGATGGCCCCCAATCGGGGATGGAACGAGACGGGAGCAGTTCGCCCAAAAGGCGGCCCGGCAAGGTTGCCGGGAACGGTACCGCCGGTGCGAGTAGCTTCGCACTGCGCCATGCTTGCGATGGTCCGCCATTGCCTTGCCATGTCCGATCCTGACCTGAGACGCTGCGTGCCCGTGCGCCCCACACGCACTGAGTGTAAATGGCCAAGGTCAAAACGCGGTAAATGGGAAGGTCAACATCGGGTTAACGTAACGCCGCGGGCACTCCGGGGTGCCGGGCGCGGACCGCAGACTTGGTTTGCTTGCCTCGCCGCCCGCTCGTTCCCACCGAATGTGCGATCACCGCCGTGCCGAGCTACGATACCGATCCGAGAGGGCATCCAAAAGCACCGCCACTGCGTAGAACACCATGAGCGTTGCGGGCGTGCGTCGCACCACGTGCCGTGACCACTCACGGAAGGCCCGCGCTCCACTAACAGAGTCTGGGCCTTCTGTCACCGCGCCCGACCAGACCGCCGGGTACTCAGCGGCTAACTAGACGTCTCCCGCCATTGCAGCGAGAAACTCCACCGGGCCTCCCCTCAACTACCCTGCGAAGTCCTGCTCGCACCCGTGCAGCTTTTCGTGGCCGCTCGTCTGATTGTTCTGTTATCGATAGTTTGTTGGATGAGGGTGAAGCCCCTCCAATGGGCGCGATAGGCCGAGAGAAGACCCAGCAATGTCGTAGCGAATCGTTGAGTGCGAACAACTCTATATAGACTCGTAGCCCAGAGGCAACAAAGTACCATTATCGCAATCCGGCTGAACCCTAGGGCATCTGTCATTCCGAGCGTGCGAGGAATCCGTGGTACGGGATACGGATCCCTCACTGCGTTCGGGATGACATGGGGTAGTCTTCAACCGGATTGCGTATGAGACACCAAGACGAGTTGGTGTACGAATAGGCATGCCCCGACTGCGGGGAACTGACGCTCGAGGAAGCGGCGGAATATCAGCGGCTGATCGGCCTCCCTCCGGACGAGTAATCGGGCCACTCGTCGCGCCAACCGTATGACCCATTCCCGGATTGACCGAGCTAACCCCGGTGTGCTCATGACACTGGCCGCTCCCCGCACTCACAGGCCTGTCTCGAACGCTCCGAAGTCGGAATCCGCCAACCGCCGTCCATCGGCCCAGCGACCGCTAACTTGGCGCGTGGGAGGATGGCGATCCTATGCCGTCGATATGCTCGCCGCGACAGCCTGCTCGCGTTCGTGGAATGTTCGGGCCGTTTCGGTGACGAGCAGATCGAGTGACTCCGCGCCCGGCTTGCCAAAGAGCGCGACGTACGGGTCACTACCAGGCCCGAGCGGTTCCGCAGTGCAGTAGCCGCGAGTGGCATAGCCCGTACAGTGCAGCGCCATGATCACAAGGTCCAGGTCGAGGCAGCCCTGACCCAGAGCGCGCCGGTTCGTGTCCGCGAGGTGCACGTTGATGATGCGCTCACCGTGCGCCACCAGCGCCTCGTACGGGTTCGTCTCCTCCACGTACATGTGAAAGATGTCGGCGTTGATGTGCTGGATTCCGAGTTGTCCCACCGCCTCGATGTACGCCACGGCGTCGGCGAGCGTGTGACAGAAGCTCACTTCGGCGGAGCGGATCGGCTCGACCACCCCCCGGACACCCGCCTGGACGAACTGCTCGGCGACACCTTGCAGCGACTCGACGGATCGGTCGAACTCGTACGGGTCTACCGGCTGGCTCCTGCCCACCGCGCCGGGGACCACCAGGAAGTACTCCGCGCCGACCTCGTATGCCAGTTCCAAGTTGCGGCGAATGTAGTCGATCGCGCGCTGGCGAACAGACCCGCGATTGCTGGAGAGATCGTTATCCTCCGAGAAGATGCCGCAGATGCCGCTGACTGCGACGCCATAATCCTCGAGCAAAGCGCGGATCTGGCTCGGGCCGTAGCCGAGATCAGCGCCGACGCGGTTCCCGTGTAATTCGACGAACCGGATGTCATTCTCCACGAGTCGGCGGAGTGAGACGGCGAGCGGTTCCTGGCCAAACCCCCAGTTGCTCCATGAGAGTCGCAGCATCGGCAACTCGGGCTTCCCGGACCACTCTCGGTGAAAGCTCTCGACGATTCGCTCGCGCGCCATCTCAAAGTTCTGCACGTCCATCTCCCGCATCTACCGTCCCGTCCAGGCGATATACCATACTCCAGGCTGGTCCACGGCGACAACAGCATCGAGCTGCTTGCAGCGCAGGATCCGGCGCGCTGAAGCTGGATCGGCGGGTCGGGAAACTGATGCTACACCAGCCTTGACATACTCACGACTCTATGGTAGGGTATACTCCAATGAAGCGGAGAGCCACCAGGTTCTCTAGCAGAATCAAAGGAGGGCTGTATGTACAGGCTTTACCCTCTGATCAAGCCGCACGTACTTCATATGAGGTACCAAGTTGATCTATAACGCCCCGCTACGGGGCTGACAGTTCACAACATACCGGAGCATTTACGTTCCGGAGCGAGGCATCTTTTGGTGTGCATCGCAGAACAAGATAGCCCGGGTCTTACGACCCGGGTTTTTTGTGCGCTTGTATTTCGGCGCAGGACTGTCCGTTTCCCACGTCGCGCGCCTCCCGTGAGAACTCGGCGACAGTGCACCGCCCCGTCATTGTGCCCCCCTTATGGCACTTCTCCTGCAGGCGTCGGGCCGCGTTGGCAGTCCTTCATGCCGGCATCTATCAAAGGAGCAGCTCCATGGCAGCAGACGATGTGAATCGCAGGCGAGAAGCCGAGGCGCCGGAGCAGGCGCATGGTGCGGACGAGAGCGCGCAGGAAACGGCGAACGACGGGCACATCGACCCGGACGTCCTCCTGGGACGGACCGATACCGATACCCTCCTGGAGCGCGGCGACCTGCCCAAAGACCTCGGATCGGGCAGCACGGGCGTCGGGCAGGAGTATTTTGGCGGCACGAACGCCCCTGAAGCCCGCGGTAACGACAGGTCGGAGGATGCTGACAGCCAGTAACAGGCGATTCTGGCTCGCACGAACGACCATTCCCTGTTGTGATTCCCCGCCGGTTCGAGCCTCCTGAGCCCCGCACAATTGCTCGATCAAGCCGCTCGACACCAAGGGGATACTCTTAGCTGGCGACCACCCAGCGGTATCTCAGCCTAAGCCAGACCGACCTAGCGCACATGCACAAGGACCACAGCCCGGGGGATCACCTGGAGCGGCAGATGCGCAACCCGACAAGGGGACGGTAGGGTAGCCGAGTTGGATCCGGCACATCGCGAGCCGTGACCGTGGCGTCGCGTGGCAATCACCGGCGGACCAACATCCCCCGTGGTGGTTCCACCCGGATGGGTCCAAGCCGGTCTACTTGCGCGAGCGGCACCACATCGTGCTCGGGGACGAGCGGTTGTATGGGAAGGCGAAGGCTGCACCATGAGTGACGCCAGCGGAGCAGATTCGGCCGGCGTCTCAGCTAGTGCGAATGCGCTGAGGCAGACCACCTGGCGCCTGCCCTCACGCATATAATCGGCGCGTCTTACTCCTCGATCCCGAGGCAGGCAAAAGCGTTATCAATGCCCTGGCCATCGCACGTGTCGTCACCACCGGGGCAGGCAGCCAAGGCACCGTCAGGCAGCGTGTTGTGCATCAAGACGTCGTATGAGAACGACTGGCCATCGGTAAAAGTCACGAAAGCCCCACCGCCCTTCTTCGTCGGCGTGAACGTTTCGGTGACGACGTTGTACGTGCCCATGGAGCCTGCACCGGCCTGCTTGCTCACGTTTGTCCAATAGTGGGCTAACACTGAACTGCTCCCACGTCGCCAGAGCTAGTGCCGTCGCGGCTGTCGCTGTCAAAACCCGTACTTTGTTCATTCCCCTGCCTTCCTCGAACTGGCTCGTGCCGAACTGCACGACCTGACGGTCAGCGTAACGGGCGAGGGTGGTGAATCGGTTTAGAGTAGGCTGCGAACCTCAAGTGAAACAAGGCACGACGCCACATCTTGCTCGTGGACGAGCTGCTGTACAGGGCGGCGCGCTAGGAGCAAACAGATACCGATGCAAGACCCTGAAGAGTCCCGCCGGACCCACGTCCTTTGACCGCTAACGCCGGATGAGCTGCGAAGGGCGTTGTGCCCGAAGAGTACCTGGCGATCGGTGCGCTCATCTACCCGGAGTGCCCGCTCATCTACTCTGGCATGTTCGCCGAACGGTGTGGGGAGACGTTGCGGGCGGCGTGAACCGGAATAATGCGAACTTGATGATGAGGACTACCGCCAGCAACGCACCACTGGCCACGAAAGCTATGAGGGCCACAACCTTGCCTCAACCACTCCCGTGCCATACTGCGGGTGCCGCGGAGAGGGTGCCCAACCTCACGCCGCAGCAACAGGCCCGCAGCCTGAAATGGCTCGCGGGCCTGTACCATTCGCCCTAACTCAGCCCCAGCCGCCCGACGACCCGCAGCTTCGCCTACTCCCCGCGCCCGCAGTATTTATCAATCCGACTACCATTGCGCCGCCAGCACCAGTGTCGGACTTAATGACATCCTCCACTATATGTCTACTCGACATCGACGCCTACTCCTCAACCGACGCAGTCGAAAATTGGAGATGCGCCGAGCCGCAACGGAGAGATGTGCTGAGTGGGTGGCGATCACTGGGATGTGGCAAGAGTGCTGAGGAGCATCCGATGTCAGAGCCTGTGGGCGGGCCTTTGAGCCGACGGCGTTTCGTACGTGGCTCGGCTGCGGCCGCTAGCGCCGTGGTTGCTGTCACGTACGTTTCCCCTACCCTCCGGTCGATCCGCATGCCGACAGCCTACGCGGCGGTCTCCGCGCCGGATGAGGCCGCAGTGCTAACGGTTGGCACAGGGAGAGCCGGCAACGACGTCGAGGGTATCAATCGGGGAGAGATCCCTCATGGTACCCAACACCGGCTCGGGTGGATTGTGTCCGTGAGGACAATCACCCGGCACAACCTTACCCCAACCGGCGCCCTGCCATACTCAAGCTGCTACGGTGTTCCTGAGCAGTTTCGCCGTGGCAGCAGGCCTGCGTCCCAGGTGCCAATTTAGAGTCTCTAACAAAACCGTCATTTGAGGGTAGTGGAGGCAGATAAGGGCGCAGCCGAGTTTGAGGAAGGCCAGATGGATAGCGTCACGCCGCTCATAGCGGACCGCGAACCTGCGGTGCACCCACCCAGCCACGCCAGCGTCCTCTCCACCACCCACCGGTGCCTGCCCCAGCTTCTCCTTGCTCTCCACTCCTTCCTGGCGATCCTGCCCTTGATGCCTCGCCTGCGCAGCGCACTGCCTGCACCGCGAGATGTCCGTAGCCCTTGTCCGCGTGCAGCTTCACGGGTCGCTTCCTGGGCCTGCCTCTCGGTCTCCTGATCGGCTTGATGCCGTCGAGCAAAACCCTCGAAGACCACCGAGGTCGTGGGTGTTGGCTCCCGTAATCACTCCGTTGAACGGGATGCCCTTCCCCCTCGACCAAAACGTGGCGCTTCGTGCGGGCGCCCTCTGGGCATTGCCCCTGTCCGTCGGATTCGGACCGGTTTTGGTGCCCCCCTTTTGCCGGGACGGATGCGCTGTCCAGGCTCGCTCGCTCCCAATCTATCTCGTCGGCCTCGCCCACCCGGTCCAGTAGCAGGCGGTGCAGTCGCTCCCACACGCCCGCCTCCTGTCAGTCGCGGAGTCTCCTCCAGCAGGTCATCCCCGAACCGCATCCATCTCGGTCGGTAACATCTCCCAAGAGATTCTGATTTCAACACGAAGATGATGCCCGTAAGTGCCGCCCTATCATCGATCCGCGGCCTGCCACCCTTACGTTTGCTGGCTCCACCGGCAGCAAGGGTTGTATCGCTCCCCATAGCTCGTCTGTTACAAGTGGTCGCCTCACACCTCCCATGCTAACAACTCAGTCAGCTTTTGTTAGAAACTCTTAGCTTATGATTTATTTGTTGGTCTGCCTGAGTGGTGTGAGTGGCCATGGGTGCTTCATGGTAGCAGAATGGCGCCACTATGGACACTGCTGACACACTCGCCGACCTGATGAGCTTTCGTCACTCGTTGTACTCCTGCCTCCCGGGAAGCGTGCCGACGCCCTGTTCGAGCTCACAGACGCGATCCTCACCGCCGGCCGCAGCCCTCGCCAGGTTCACCTGAGCCTGGGCTCCTTTTTGCCGTGGCTGGGGCAGCCTGTACGGAGCTCTCGCCTGGTGCCGGTCGACACATCAGCTCTGCAGGTGCTGCTCACTCGCTACCCCTCTGCGATGAGCCTGTACGGGTCTACGGCGTGGACTGTAGTGTCTGGGCGCGCTGCGACGCCGGGGCCGGCGGCCCCGAGCGGGCTACTGCTATCACCCTCCGGCCTCGCCGGCCAGCTATGCGATCGCTGGCTGGTCCTACCAGTGGGTGGCGCAACTAGGGTTCTCCGCGACTCGTGGACGGCGCCGGTGGATGTGCGCCGCGTGCATCGCAGCGAAACCCGAACGCCGTCGCGGTGGAGCAGATCGACATGCACTCGCCGAGCAGGAAGCGGATCCGGCAGGCCTGCGTCCCTGTTTGTGTTCGACGCCGGATACGATCGGTGCAACTAAGCCTCGGGACCAAGGGCACGAACGCCGCCATCCTGGTGCGGCTGCGCTCGGGTCGCTGTACATGCCGACCCCGCGCCGGTTGTGCCGTCTCCAGGCGCCCGCGCAAGCACGAGGCCGGATTCGACTGCGCCGACGAGTCCTGGCGGCCCTGCGCAGGCCGAGCACGTCTGCGAGGACGGGCAGTACGGCGCGGTGCGCGTGCGGGCGTGGGCGGACCTGCACCCAAGCAAACCACCGGGCGCGCGGGACGCGCCGCACCCGGCCGGTCGTGCGCAGCACGCTCGTGCTCGTGGAGGTCTCCAAGTTGCCGCACCTTGCCCGGGAGCAGAGGCTATGGCTGGTGGCGAGAGCCGGGAGAGCCGGACCTGGACCCTGCTCTGGCGCTCGTACGTCCGTCGATTCGATCTGGAGCATGCGTTCCGGTTCCTCAAGCAGACAACTGGGCTGGACCTCTCCGCGAGGTGGTCATCCCGAGCAAGCCGACGGTGGACGGCCAGCTGGCGGCGCCGCCTACATGCGGTTGGGGCTGGCGCGCGGTGTGGCGAGTGGACCGGCGTCTGCCCTGGGAACGGCAGCGGGACACGAGACGGCTGACACCGTGCCGCGTGCGCCGGTCCTTTTCAGCGCTCTTGCATGGCGCTGGGCACGCCGGCCCAACGCGCCGAAACCCTGCGGCCGCTCCCGGACGCGCCCCAAGGGCAGCCGATCGGGTCGTTCACCGCTACCCCACGCCCTCAAAAAGGCAACGAGCCCATCAAGCATCCCCCTCGCCACCCATTCCGGGATAGCTTCCTGCCCTATCCCAAAACTCTTCACGGTTAAATCACAAAAGCTTAGCTTGTGACTTAACCGTGACGGGATACGGGATGGTGCTGAAAGGCTATTTCAGGACGGTGCCATTGGACGCGGTGGTGGGTTCAGGAGGCCTTCTTGAGGGCCGGATAGCGAGGGGCACGTCCGGAGCGGCTGCCTTTGGGCCGCCCCGGCGACCGGCCACAGGGTTTCGGCACGCTCGCCGGACTGCCCAGCGCAACCAGGAGCGCTGAAAACGCCCTCCGCACCCGGCACGGGGTTAGGCGTGCTGCCTCTAGCCGCCGTTCCCAGGGCAGTCGGTGATCCGCCACCACGCTGCGGGCCAGCTTGAGCCGAGTGTAAGCCGCCACTACCAGCCAGGTCCATGCTGTCGGCCTGCTGGGGGTGGCGCACCCGCGTGGTGGTCCAGCCCAGTACCTGCTTGAGGAAGCGGAAGGTGTGCTCCAGGTCGAAGCGGCGGACGTACGAGCGCCAGAGTAAATCCAGGTCCGGCTTACCCGCTCCCTGCCACCACAGCCAGAGCACCTTGAGGCAGATGGCTGCGTTGTGCTGATGGCTGCGTCCTGGCAGGCGCGTAACCTCTACGTACCAGTGTGCCGCGCACGATGGAGCGAGGTCGGTGCGTCCCGCGTGTCGGGTGGTTCTGCTGCTTGGGATGCAGGCCGGCCCAGGCCCGCACATTCACCCTGCCGCACTGCTCATCCTCAACTAGGTCGGCGCGTCCCGGCACCAACTAGGTGCTCGGCACTTTCTGGCGGCCAAGTGGACGGCCCTTGCAATCGAACTTGGCCCAGGCCCGCGTGGTCTACCGCCCTTCGTGGACGGCTCTGCCTGCACAGGAACTTGGCTCCGTAGAAGCAGCGGGACGGCGGCAGCGGCAGAAGCCGCACCAGGATGGGAGCTTGGGTGCCCCTCAAGTCCCTGGCTCAATTGCACCGGGTCATAGCGCGCATCGAAGACGAACAGCGGTGCAAGGTCAGGAGGATGCAACTCCCTATCCAGCAGGCTCTTGATCTGCTCCACCGCGACGGCATTAGGGTTCTCACGAGGATGCACGCGGCGCAGGTCCACCGGCGCGGTCCGCGAGTCACGTACGAACCCGAGTTGCGCTATCCATTGGTACGGGCCAGCCGGCCACTATCGGTTGGCCGGCGGAGTGGCGCGACGGATGATAGTAGTAGCCGCGATCAGTGCTGGACTCGGCGTCACAGCGAGCCCAGACGCTACAGTCGACGGCGTACACGCGGGTGTCTTCGTCGCTGAGAGGGTACCCGGCGAGCAGCGACCGGAGTGCGGAACCGTCGATAGTGCTACAAGCGAGCGCCGCGTACAGGCTACCCCAGCCGCGGCGGTGCGCTGGCTCCAGACTCAGATGGACGGGCGAAGGCTGCGGTCCCGCGGTGAGCATCGCGTCCGTCAACTCGAACAGGGCATCGGAGCGTTTGCCAAAGCAGGAGTAGAGGGTGGCGCGCAAGGAGATCAGGGCGGAGAGTGTGTCCGAAGCGTCCATAGTGGCGCCATTCTGCCACCACAGCCAAGTACACTGCTACTCACACCCACGGCAACCAGACCAACAGTTAAATCACAAGCTTAGGAGAGGGTGCCGCTGCCAGATGCTGACTACCCAATCTGCCCCGTGGTGCTCAATGTATTTCCCGCTGCGCAGAACGCCACACCCCGACCGCTCCTGGGCATGCGCGCCCAAGCCGCATCACGCAGCCCTCAACGCCCGGTAGCCGACGACATGGATGCCGGAGGCACGGATGTAATCGCGCAGCTCGGGGTTGGTGAACGCCTCATAGTCTGCAACCCGGCTCGGCCAGTCGCGTGCGATGGCGCGCAGCTCCGGCGTGTCCTGCGCAGGGTGGATGATGAACATGGAAAGACCGGGCGGCAGGCCGTCGAGCATCCGTCGGGCCCGTGCCACGCGCTCCTCTGGACGGTCAAGCGGCAGCCCCACTACATGGTCGAACACCGGCAACCCCGCGCCCTCTATGCGGTCCGCGGGTTGTCCGCTCATCGTCGCGATCTCCGGGCTCGTCCGCAACAGTTCTCGGTTCCGGGGATTCGCCGGGTCTAGCCGCGTCATCAGGAGGGGTAGCCGGCGCGCGAGGGCGATGTCCACATAGCCCAGGGCAAAGCGGGGATACGCGAGCGTGCCCATGTGCGTGTCAACATGCGTGACATCAACTCCCGCCGCGAGTGCCCGGTCGAGCTGTGCCTCGATCTCCGTCCGCACCGCCCCCTCGGTGGCACGCTCCCACACCGCCTCGGAGGTACGGTGGAGAAACCCCTCCTCATCGAGCAGGCCGGATGCGGGGTCGCGGGTGGAGACGGGGCCCCAGCGGTACGCGTCCCACTCGCAGGTGAGGGTGAGGTGCACGCCCATGTCCGCATCGGGATGTGCGCCGCAGAGCGCAGCGGCCGCTGGGAACCACGGACAGGTCACCATCGTGGCCGCGGAGGAAATCAGCCCGAACTCCAGCAGATCGGCATACGCCGGCAGCGTCGCCTGGCACATACCGATGTCGTCGGCGTGGAGGACCACGATGCGATCCTCAGGGCCATAGCCTAGGCGGGACAAGAACGGGTTCATCGGTGTCTCCTCGCCGCGAGTAGGGTGCGCTATGCGATAACTCTACACCATCCCGTCGAGCGCCCATCCCAACCGTCGTGCCTGACGCTTAGCGCGTAGGAGCAACGGCGTGCCGTGACCCTACACACAATACCGCGTCGGTGTCGACTCGGCCTCGGCGTCCTTGCAACCCCGTGAGGGATCCGTCAATCAGGTTGACGGATCCCTCACTCGCTACTGTGTTCAGCACACACCGCGCGGCACGGCCGGATTATGCTTATCGTCCGATGGCGATGCCGTCCACGTCGACGCGCGCCTGTCGAGGCAGTGTTCTTCTGGCCGAGCACGCGAACCTGGATCGTGTGGTACGCGTTGCGGCTGCCGAGGTACTTCCGGTACACCAGCGCCCGCAACTGCGATCGCGAGGAGTACAGATCGACCGTCGCGACGTGGGCACCATCGAGCTACACCTGTGCCTTACCCTTGTTCGGCGCCTTGGCGGCCACCCAGGCAACATTGCGGCCGTGGAACTTGAACGTCATCCGCGCACCGGATGCGTTGGCATAGTGTGTTGTCCGCCGGTTATGGTCGTACTCGGACGCCGCCACGAACCGCCATGCACCCGAGTATCCCAGAACGGCGACGTCGTACGGCACGGTCGTGTACTTGGGCGTGGTCCAGACGCCCAGGTTCCCCGCGCGGTCATAGGCGCGTAGACGGAGAGCGTATGTCCTGCCAGACACGAGCGCCACCGGGCGGTTATCAGCACCGAACATCGCCCCTGTGCGCGAGCCCCGAAGCCACGGCTGCCAGCCGGCGTTGTACCACTGCACCTCATAGCCGGCCACGCCGGACCCGGTGTCCGTGCCGGTCCAGGCGGCGGGGACCTGAAGCGCGGACGAGAGCGAAGTGCTGTAGCGCGGCGTCGTGAGCGTTGCGGTCGGCAGCGTCGCATCGTTGAGCACCCTAGGGCTGACCGTGACGGACGTGCCGTATGGCCCGACATACTTGTTCGCTGCCTGGCCGCCGTACACCAGGCGGAAGCTCGCGGTGTACGAACCGGGAGCAACGTTCCCACTGAGCCGGAACACGAACGTGGCGGTTCCACCGGGTGGTGTCGT
>JAUJMR010000009.1:27345-34156 GCA_030446765.1 Chloroflexia bacterium | reverse complement strand
TCAGATCGCGGGTGGTCGCCGTGCCCGGAGCGCCCTCGGGCAGCCCGGGGGAGATCAGCCCGCCGGGATCGCGGTAGGTGGCGGTGAGGGTCCACGTGCCGTACACACGTGGGAACGAAGCAGCGAGCGCCGGGGTGGAGACTCGGATCGTGCGCGACTCCCCCGGCGCGATCGGCGTGGCATTGTTATCGCCGCCGAGGTCCGCGTTCTCGCCTACGGGTCCGCGCAGCTTCACGTACAGCTCTTTGAGCTGCATCGTCTGCGTGCCGTAGTTGTGAACGGTGAAAGCTTGCGCGGAATGGCTCGCCCCATGTAGGTGTGGCCGAGCTCACGGCCGGACCGGCCGAAAGGCGCAGATTCGCATCCGTCGTCGCCGAGATATCGATGTTGTCGTAGTAGTGCTGCAGCATCCAGTTCCAGGTCATGCCCTGGCGCGCCCAGTACTCGGTGCCCCACTGATACATGATGTCGTTGTCGTAGCTGGCGCCATCGTCTCTAGTGCCCGCCCGATAGAAGGCCACGTGGATATAGTCGTCGCGCGTCATCCGCTGGTTCCAGGTCTCATCCACGGCCTTATCGGTGCTCGCGTAGCTCACAGCCGGGTTGTATACCTGGTCGCACTGAGAATCCATCACATCGGCACCGAGCGAGGGCCACTTCCCGCCGCGGTTCACCTGGTACCACCCGTATCCTTTGGCCGCCATCGCGCCTGCGCGCAGCGACTCCTGCGGCCACGAGGCGAACCACTCGTTCGGAAGTACGTGCTTCACATACTGCTTGAAGTCTACGCTTACCACCTTGCCCGGCGCCTGCGGATCGCAGACGTTGCTGCCGGTGACCCAACCCGGATGACACCGGGCGGCGTCGTGACCGATCCGGTTGCCGAGGTCGAGTAAGAGGACGAGAACGAACCGGAGGATTGTGTCGTCTGCGAGGTTTGTATCCTGGCTCGGGGCGCGTGCTGCCGCACCGTAACCGGCACACGATCAAGCTCGACGGTCAGCCGCAGCATGTCGTCAGCGAGAAGCCGCGCCCCCAGGAGCTTCCACACACCGTAGCGTGGGGCACTGACCGAAACGTCGATGAGTCGCTCGGTGCCTGCAACCGCGAACGATGGGAACTGGAACCGTCCGGCGGCGTCCGTGCGCACGCGCTCTCCCCCTGCGTAGACGACCGCACCGGCGACCGGCGCGCCGTCGTGCGTGACTGTGCCTTAGAGCCCGGCGCCAGCGTCGACCGCGGCCGCGCCGCGCCCGTCCAACAGGAGCGCGCCGATCAACAGCGCCAATATCATCGCTCGCTTCACATTCTCCCCCATGTATCTGCTAATCCCTGCGGCGTTCGAGCCGACCAATAGACCGAAGCCCGCGATTCTCGTGTGTTCCTCGTGGCCCTTTGTGTTACTACTTCCATACTCCCACAGAAACTCAGCGCTGGGTATAGGACATAGGTCCCATCAAAGGGCATGGGCCGACGCCAGTGTGGTGCCTGGGAAACGTCCATCTCGCTCGGCGGAGATGCGCTGGCGGTGGGAATGATCGCGCCGCCTCACACGCGAGCGCACCTGGAGTTGATTGCCCAGGGGCGACGGTGCACAGTAGGTCTTAAGACCTATCGGAAGACAGGCCCCTTGGCCCTGCTCGGAGCAGACTAATGGGCGATGTGCGAGTGCCTGTCTAGCCATTACTATAAGGATGCACGATATGAGAGCACCGGGAAAGCCGGTTCAGGAGGAGAGGCGAGATGTCGATCAGGGTTATGAGTCTGGGTGGCTGGAAGTTCGGTAGGCGCCATCGGCACGCGGTCGCGCAGACGGCGAGCGTCACGACGATCGAGCAGGCGGCGCGGTTCGCCCCGGACTGGGGCAACGTCGAGGTGCGGTACGCGCGGGCGAACAACACCCACACGGCAGCTCCGGGCTGGAGCAGGCCGCAGTTCTAGGACCCGAAAGGGAGGCAGATATGCTGTTGCTGTTGTTCGTATTGCTGAGTGCCGCGCTCGCGCTTGCAGCGGTTCGATGGGGTAGTGACAGTACCGCGCGGATCCCCGACGAGCACGTTCGGCACTCCCTGTAGCAACCAGCGTGAGACAGGGACCACGACTTGAATTGTGGTCCCCGTTTCGCTTTTAGTTTCCCGAACTCTTCGCCTCCTTCGCCCCCCTGCTCGTTGGCATTCTCCGCACCGACGGACAATCCGCTCCACCAGCACACGCCATTAGCTGACGCACCGATCGAAGCGCGAGTTCGTGAGACGGCGTCGTGCTCCATTCCCACACTGAGGAGCGGGCCCGTGCGGTGACATCTCGTTGAACGCCACACCCGGCGCAGTCTTCGTGCTGGCTGGGCGGCTGTGTTACAGTAGGGCGCCGACGAGTCCCGTGCGGTCCACGGCGCTCGTCGCAGTGCAGCATCGCCCTAGCGCGGAGGAGTGACCAGGCATGACGACAGAGCAGAGCTTGACGCCGGTGAGATCGGACACCACGATTACAGTCGCCGATGTCCGCTTCGAGCACCACCGGCAGCCCATGGGTATCGGGACACCATATCCGCGCCTGTCGTGGACCGTCGCCACAACGTCCGCTGGCTGGCGTCAGGCCGCGTATCAGATCGATGCTTACGGGCCAGACGGTCAACCGCGGGGCGCGACGGGCCGGGTCTCATCGGGCGAGTCCGTACTTCTGCCATGGCCATTCGCGCCGCTGTTGTCGAGCGAGCGCGTCGCGGTCCGGGTCCAGGTCTGGGGCGCCGACGACCGCGCATCGGCATGGAGTCAGCTGTTCCCTGTTGAGGCGGGTCTGCTTCACGCCGCAGACTGGACTGGGCGATTCGTGACACCGGACTGGGACGAGGACACCTCACAGCCGCAGCCGAGTCCGCTGCTGCGCCGCACATTCAACGTGCGTCCCGGCGTCGCGCGGGCACGGTTGTACGTGACCGCCCTCGGGATGTACGAGGCGCAGCTCAATGGGACCGTCGTCGGCGACCACGTCCTCGCTCCGGGATGGACCAGTTACGATCACCGCCTGCGCTACCAGACCTTCGATGTCACCGACCTCCTGCATCAGGGGAACAACGCAATCGGCGCGATGCTGGGGGATGGATGGTACCGTGGCAGGCTCGGCTTCAACGGGGGCCGCCGCAACGTCTATGGCGACCGGCTCGCGCTGCTCGCCCAGATGGTGATCGAGTATACGGATGGCACAACCGACCTCGTCACAACGGACGAGAGTTGGCGTGTCGCGACTGGACCAATCCTTGCCAGTGACCTCTATGATGGGGAGACCTACGACGCCCGCCTGGAGCGGTCCGGCTGGTCGGCTCCCGACTACGACGACCGCGACTGGTCGGGTGTCCGGCTGCTCGACCGGGACCTGACGACCCTTGTCGCGCCAACTGGACCACCGGTACGACGCACCGAGCTGATAGAGCCGGTCGCCATCACCACTTCTCCGAGTGGACGCACCATCGTCGACTTCGGCCAGAACCTCGTGGGCCGGCTCCGCCTGACCGTCCGCGGATCAGCGGGGGAGACGGTGACCCTGCGCCACGCCGAGGTGCTCGAGGGCGGCGAGCTAAGCACCAGGCCCCTCCGGCTCGCGAAGGCCACCGACTGCTACACGTTGCGTGGTGGAAACCCGGAGACGTGGGAACCGCGGTTCACCTTCCACGGGTTCCGCTACGCCGAGGTCGAGGGCTGGCCCGGTGAGCTGCGCGCCGGAGACATCACCGCCGTAGTCTGCCACACCGACCTGGAGCGCAGGGGATGGTTCGAGTGCTCGGACCCGTTACTCAACCAGCTCCACGACAACGTCGTGTGGGGCATGCGCGGCAACTTCCTCGACGTCCCGACCGATTGCCCCCAGCGCGATGAGCGCCTCGGCTGGACCGGCGACATCCAGGTATTCGCACCCACCGCGTGCTTCCTCTACGACACCGCCGGCTTTCTCACCTCCTGGCTGCGCGACGTGGCCGCCGAGCAGGACGCCTCCGGCGTTGTCTCGTTCGTCGTCCCAAATCCCTTGGCTGGCTCGCCCAACCCGGCTGCCGCGTGGGGCGACGCCGCGGTGATCGTGCCGTGGGTGCTTTATCAGCGGTACGACGACGTGGGCGTCCTGGCAAATCAGTACGACAGCATGCGCGCGTGGGTGGAATGTGTCGCCGAACGCGCGGGCGAGAGCCGATTGTGGGACCAGGGCTTCCAGTTCGGGGACTGGCTCGACCCGAGCGCACCGCCCGACCGACCCGGGGCCGCTCGTACCAATGCGCAGCTCGTCGCCACCGCCTACTTCGCCCGGTCCGCCGAACTGCTCGGTCGCACCGCTGGCGTGCTCGGCCGGTCGGGCGACAAGGCACGATACCATGCCCTCGCCGCAGAAGTACGGGCGGCGTTCAACGCGGAATACGTCTCGCCCAATGGCCGTCTGGTCAGCGACGCAACGACCGCGTACGCGCTTGCCCTGCAGTTCGGACTCCTCCCCAAGGCCGAGCAGCGGCAGCGTGCCGGCGCCCGATTGGTGGCGCTCGTGCGCGAGAGTGGGTTTCGCATCAGCACGGGCTTCGTGGGGACGCCGCTCATCTGCGACGCTCTCTGCAGCGTCGGCGAGCATAACGTCGCATTCCGCCTGCTGATGGAGCGGGGCTGCCCGTCGTGGCTGTATTCGGTCACCATGGGCGCGACCACCATCTGGGAGCGGTGGGACAGCCTGCTGCCCGACGGCTCCGTGAACCCTGGCGAGATGACCTCATTCAACCACTACGCGCTGGGCGCGGTCGCGGACTGGGTGCACCGCACCGTCGGCGGCCTGGCGCCCGCCGAGCCGGGCTACCGCCGCATTGATGTGCGCCCGATGCCGGGCGGCGGCCTGACGAGTGCCCGTGCCCGGCACAAGACCCCCTATGGGCTGGCCGAGTGCGCCTGGCGCTTGAGCGGCCAGACGATCGAGGTCGAGGTCGTGATCCCACCGAACACGACGGCGAGCGTCACCCTCCCCGGGGCCGATACGGAGACGATTGAGGTCGGTAGCGGTACCCACCACTGGTCGCGCGATGTCCCTGCCATCGCGTGGCCGCCGGTATCGTTGGACAGCACACTTGGTGCGCTGATGGAGGACATGGATGCGTGGACCGTCGCAACCCGTCACGCGCCGAAACTCGGCGACGCGGGAGGTGGACCGGGAGGTTTTGGCGCTATGAGCTTGCGGCAGCTGTTCTCGTTCCGACCCCTCGACGATGAGGCAAGGGATGCCCTCGAGGCCGCGCTGGCCGCGCTGAACCAGGAGCGCGCGCAAGGCTCGAGGTAAGCACCCCTGCGGGGCGGCTAGGCCGGTTCACGGGCTCAGGCATCGGCTCGTCGTCCATCTTGGCCGGAGCGGGCGTGTGGCCGGCACCTGTCGCTTACCGCTCGATCGCGTAGGTCACGTTTACGCTCATCCGCACGGTGAGCTCTCCCGGCTTGACCGGCGTTGCCACGTCGGCACCAGCCGCGTCGCGCATCTGAGCCTCGGCGTACGGAATGGGTCCGGGCGGTGCCGACTCGCTGATCGTGATGGGCTTGCCGAGCGTCACATCCCCAAGCCGCGCGAGTTCCGTGGCCTTCTCACGGGCGTTCTGCATCGCCTTCTCCCGCGCCTGCTTCTCCAGTGCCGTGCGGTCCTCAATGGTGAAGCTGATGCCGTGGACGCTGTTCGCTCCCGCAGCGACGGCGCCATCGAGCAGCTTGCTGGACGCCTGGACATTGCGGATGACCACGCGCACCTCGTTGCTCACGACGAACAGATTGCGCTCCTGATCGCGGTAGATGCTATAGTTCACGGTCTGGATGTCCTTCGCCGCAACGCCCAGCGCGGTGATGCGCTCCACCACGGCGGCCATATTCTCCGCGGCCTGCTTGTGCGCCACGTCCACGGACTTGTTCTCCGCCGTGAAGCCAAGGTTGATGTACGCCGTATCCGGCATGGCCTGGACCGTGCCCTCGCCGGAGACTGAGATGCCGCCCCTCTGTTCCCCTTCCACTTGCGGCGTGGGCTGCGGCGGTGGCGCGCTCGCAGCGCCTGCCCGGTATATCCCCAACGCGAGCCCGATCGCAACCACGCCAGCCATCACCTTCATAGTCATCGTGCCCATCTTGTCCCCCACCTTCTGTAAAGTTTGCTACGACGAAACCGTCCCGACCGAGGATGTGCCCGGCGCCTGCGGGCGTCTCGCTCGGCCACCACGCCGCCACCACACCAGCGCCGCAAGAAGGACCGGCAGCAGCCACCAGCCGAACACGAGGATGGAGATCACGACCGTCGCCACCGCCTGCAGCATCCGCAGGGACGGGTTCCAGGCCCGAGCCGCCACGTCAAACGCGCTCCAGGTCGCCGCCGGGTTCGCCTTCGGGTTCGCTGTCTGGGGCGCGGGCAGTGGCCGCAGGCTGACGGAGATCGTGGACATCGTCGCCCGGCTGCTGAGGTACTTGGCCCGGCCCTTCACCTGTTCGAGCTGCGCCTGCACGGTGCCGAGCTCCCGCCGCACGGTGAGGATCTCCTCGATGTTCGTGGCCTTGTCGAGCAGCGCGATCAGGCTGGCCTCGGTGGCCTCCAGATGGCGTTGCCTCGCCTGCAGGTCGACGAACTCCTCGGTCACATCGGAGCTGTCGCTCGTGCCGGAAACAACCTTTCCGATGCCACCGAGCGCTTCGTACGCCTTCTCGAAGTTGGCCGAGGGGACCGTAACGGTGAGGTCCGCAACGAGCGAGTCCCGCTCCTGACGACGGTTGCTCTCCGAGATGAAGCCGCCATTCGTCGCCGCGACATGGCGTACATCCCC
>JAUJMR010000009.1:0-27245 GCA_030446765.1 Chloroflexia bacterium | reverse complement strand
TCCGGGGGCACGCTCCCGTCCACGATGCTCGAGCTTATCAGCGGAGGCGAGGCGGCGCTGCATCGGGCGCGGGAAGTGGTGGCGGCCGCGACACGAAGCACCCCACTGGGATCCGTGCGGCTGCTCGCCCCGATTCCACAACCGCCCCGCAACGTGATGTGCGTGGGCTGGAACTATCTGGAGCATTTCGAGGAAGGACAGGGACGGCGCGGACAGGTGGACGAGATGCCGGAGTACCCGACGTTCTTCACGAAGCTGCCGACGACCGTGATCGGCCCGCAGCAGGAGGTCCAGCTCGACCCACGCATCTCGACGAAGCTCGACTACGAGGTGGAGCTCGCGTTGGTCATCGGCCGCTCAGGGCGCGACATCCCGCCGGAGCGGGCGATGGAATACATATTCGGCTACACGATCGTGAACGATGTTTCCGTGCGGGACGTACAGCGGCGGCACGGGCAGCAGTGGTTCCGGGGTAAGTCGATGGATACCCACTGTCCGATGGGGCCATGGATCGTCACAGCGGACGAGGTGCCCGATCCCCACGCCCTGCGCCTCTCATGCGCGGTGAACGGGGAAACGAAGCAGGACTCGAGCACGCAATACATGGTGTTCCAGATCCCGAGGCTCATACAGGAACTTTCCCTGGGTACGACGCTCGTGCCCGGCGACGTGGTGCTCACCGGCACCCCGCCCGGCGTCGGTTTCGCACGCACCCCGCCGGAGTATCTGCAAGCCGGCGACGTGATGGAGCTTTCGATCGAGAGCATCGGCACGCTAACGAACCCGGTCGTGACCTACACCGGGTAGGATCGGGGAACATGCCCCTGGCGCTCCGAGTGGCTCAGGTCAATGAAAGGACGGACCCAGATGCCCATCCCGGCGGACTACCCGGAGCGCGTGTACGCGGGGGTTCTCGGCAAGCTCATCGGTGTGTACCTGGGGCGTCCGTTCGAGGGCTGGAGCCATGAGCGCATCCTGGCCGAGCTGGGCGAGATCTTCTACTACGTCCACGAGCGCCGGGGCGTCCCGCTTGTCGTCACCGACGACGACCTCTCCGGCACGTTCACGTTCCTGCGCGCGCTGGAGGACTACGACGCGAGCCGCGATCTCACCCCCGCGCAGATTGGTCAGACCTGGCTGAACTACATCATCGAGCGACGCACGATTCTGTGGTGGGGAGGGATGGGCAACTCCACGGAACACACCGCGTACCTGCGCCTCAAGAGCGGCGTGCCGGCGCCGCAGAGCGGCTCCATCGCGCGCAACGGGAAGGTGGTCGCGGAACAGATCGGCGCGCAGATCTTTATCGATGGCTGGGCGATGGTCGCGCCCGGGGACCCCCAGCTCGCCGCGGACCTCGCGCGCAGGGCCGCGAGCGTGTCTCACGATGGGGAGGCGATCTTCGGCGCACAGGTCATCGCGGCGATGGAAGCGCAGGCATTCACCGAGTCGAACCTCGACCGATTGCTGGACTGTGGCCTCTCGTTTATCCCGCACGACTCCGTCATTTACCGGATGATTAGCGACATCCGCGCCTGGCACGCAGCAGAGCCGGACTGGCGCGTGACGCGGCAACGGATAGCGGCAAACTATGGCTACGACAAGTACGGCGGCAACTGTCACATCGTGCCGAATCACGGCCTCATCATCCACGCGCTGCTCCACGGCGAGGACGACTTCCAGCGCTCGCTGATGATCGTCAACACCTGCGGATGGGACACCGACTGCAACTCTGGGAACGTGGGCTGCCTGCTCGGCATCAAGAACGGCCTCGCCGGGATAGACGCCGGACCGGACTACCGCGTCGCTGTCGCCGACCGGTTGTACCTGCCGACCGCGGACGGTAGCCGCGGCATCACGGACGCGCTCACAGAAGCGTACCGAGTCGTGAACCTCGGGCGCACTCTTGCCGGTGAAGAGCCCGTGGCGCCCAGGAATGGCGCAAGATTCCACTTCTCGCAGCCCGGCAGCGTCCAAGGCTGGCAGCCGGACCCCAGCCCCGAAACCGCCGGCACACTGACGATCACGAATGCCGAGGGGTACGGCCTCGCGTTACACTATCACCGCGTCGCCCCCGGCCGCCCAGCGCGTGCCTCGACTGCCACGTTCATCCCGCTCGAAGCGAAGGACATGCCCGGCTATGGCCTGTATGCCTCCCCGACCCTGTATTCGGGACAGACTGTGCACGCCCACATCGAGGCTGACCCGGCAAACGCGAGCGCCGTCGCGTGCACGCTGTTCGCCTCCGCCTACAATGCCTTCGACGCACTAGATGTGATCCCTGGGCCGACGGTCACGATAGAGCCTGGCTCCGTACATCAGTACCAGTGGACCGTGCCGGATACCGGCGGCCAGCCCGTTGCCCAAGTCGGCCTGAAGATCACCGCCGAGCACGCCACGGACGGCACGCTGTACCTCGACTACCTAACCTGGGATGGCACGCCAACCATGACGCTGGGACGGCCCGAGGGTGGAGGCACTATGTGGCGGCGCGCCTGGGTGGACGGCGTGGACCACCTCGCATGGGGAGACGACGAAGTGCCGTATCGCCTGAGCCAGGACAGTGGCGTAGGGCTGCTCATCTGGGGCACGCGCGATTGGATGGATTATACGGTGAGCAGCATGGTCGTGCCGCACATGGCGTGCGGTGCGGGCGTCGGGGCGCGCGTGCAGGGAATGCGGCGGTACTACGCGCTGCTCCTCGCGCACGACGGCAGGGCAAGGCTCGTGAAAGCACTCGACGGCGACACCGTGCTCGCCGAAACGCCGTTCCCCTGGCAGCTCGATGGACAATACACAATGGCGATAACGGTCGCAGGCAATCGCATCAGGGCGTCCATTGATGGCCGGCCTCTCTTCGACATCCAAGACACAGATCGACCACTTACGGGTGGCGGAATCGCCCTCATCGCTGAGGAGGGCCACGTCGAGTATGGCGAGGTGCGGGTGGGTCCGGTGACATGAGGGACGCTACCGGCAAGCCAGTGCTTGGATTCGTATAGTGCGGCAGCACAGCCCGCCTGTCTACTCCGGTGGATGACTGGTGACGCCACCCCGACACCTATGCCAGCGGCAATCGCACCCGCTCGCCCGTACGTGCCGACGCGTAGATCGCGAGTATAAGCTCCAGCGCGTTGCGGGCCTCCTCACCGGGTACCGGGGGTACCGTACCGTCGCGCAGCGCTTCGAAGATCAAGCGGAACTGCGTCTCGTGGGAACGCGCCCACGGCTCGCCCTCCTCCGGCTCGTGGGAGCGGGCCACATCCTCGGCGCTCAGCGGATCGCTGTCGCCAACCGGCTCCCATGCGGTGAGCTGGGCGCCCTCGAGGACCGCCGCGCCGTCTGTGCCGATAATCTCCACGCGCGCCGGCCGGCTCCGGTGCGCGGAGGTGCTTCCCTGAATGCCCCCCAGCGCCCCGCTCGCGAATCGCAACGTTACACTTGCGGTATCTTCCGCCTCGATCTGCCGCGCAAGTGTGCCGGTGTACGCGCTCACTTCCTCGACCGGTCCCAGTATCCACTGCAACAGGTCGATCGTATGGATGCTCTGGTTCATCAGCGCGCCGCCGCCGTCCAGCTCGTATGTCCCCCGCCAGCCTCCGGCGGACGTGTAATACTCCTGTGGGCGATTCCAGTGGACGAACGCGTTGCCGAGCACTGGCCGCCCGAGCCGCCCTTGTTCGACCGCACGCTTGAGCCGCACGGCGTCGCGGGTGAAGCGATTCTGGAAGATACACGACAGTGTGACGCCCGCGTCCCGGCAGGCAGCGATCATGCGGTCCGCGCCGTCGAGCGTGATCGCCATCGGCTTCTCAGTGATCACGTGCTTGCCCGCCTGTGCCGCAAGCGTGGCCTGATCCGGGTGCATACCTGAGGGCGTGCCGAGGATGATAACATCCGCACCGGAGCGCGCGAGCAACCCATCGATCTCCGGGTACCACGTTGCGCCGTTCTCCTCCGCCAGCGTGCGCCCCGCCTCTTCGCGCGGCTCCGCGACCGCCACCAGCCGCGCCTCGGGCACCGTCCGCAAAGCCGCAACGTGGTTTGCGCTGATCGTCCCCGCGCCGACCAATCCCACGCCGAACTCTCTCACGCGCACCTCATCCGAAGTTGCCCGATGCCGCTGTGCTAGACCTGCGCTTCCCGATGCGCTCCGTGCTCCTGTAGCAACCGGGCCACCTCGGCGGTCAGACTGCTGAGATCAAACGGCTTCTCGACCCGGCCCTCCACCTGGACGTCACGGGCAAGGAGTCGGAGCCTGAGCGAGGCCGATGTCAGGATGACGGGGATATCCCTGGTCCGCTCCGCATCCCGAAGATTCTCCAGCACCGTGAGGCCATCGACATCGGGCATCTGGACATCCAGCAGAATCAGATCGGGCTGGCGGACGCTGGCTACCGCCACGGCTTCGCTTCCCGAACAGTGGATGGAGTGATACCCTTCGAGGCGGAAGATCTCCTCGAGCATCTCGACCATATCGAGGCTATCGTCCACGATCATGATTACGGCACCCGGTGCGGCAACGTCGTACCCGCAGGCGGGACACTGCGCACCAGCCGCCGGCAAGGTGGTGCCGCACAGCCGGCACTCCGAAGCGTAGGGGGCATCCTCCCCCACCGCTCGTAGCTGGTGGCCGCAGATCGGGCAGAAGAACTCGCCCCCGGTCAGCGGCGAGTTGCAGTGCTCACAGGCCAGGGCAATCGGACTGTCCATAGCCACTCCTCTCGGTCTTGGATATATCGAAAATTGCGAAGGATCGAATAAGTGGCGATTGTAACATAATGACTGCTCTAATTCGCACCGCGTATGAACACCCGCCCGTCAGGTACCTCTGGCCGACACCCGCGCCCACGTCTGGCGCAAATGCGTAGCACCCTTCGCGAGTTGGTCCGGTGTCCACTTGCCCTCGACGCTCACTCGTCCGTCGTAGCCAGCCGTCAGCAACGCCCTGGAATACCGTTCCAGCACAGCCTCGCCGTGCCCTGGTAGCGGGATCGTGCGGTCCTGTGGTGTGGCAACGTGCACGTGGGCGAGCAACTCGCCCGCGTACGTCGTGTCCTCGAACGGCTCGCCGCCGGCGTCCACGTGGTACAGGTCGGAGAGCACCCGCACGGAGGGATGGGCCACGCGCTCTGCCACCCCCACCGCTTCCCGCACGGTGTTCACCAGATTCGTCTCGCCGGGATTCAGCGGCTCGATAGCTATCGTCAGCCGATGCCGCGCCGCGACACCGCCCGCGACGGCGCACGCCTCCGTGAACTGCTCCATCGCCCGCCCGTGGTCCCACCCCTCGGGCACAGTGCGCGAACTGCCGCTGCCTAACACCACCACCGAGCCGCCAAGCTCCGCTGCGCGCCCGAACGCCCCATCCAGGTATCGCTCCATACCCTCCAGGTCGGCATCCGGGCCTGTGACCTTGATCGTGCCCGGCAGCATCACGTTGAACGCCTCGGCTCGCACCGGCAGGCTGCTGCTCAAGTCCCGCAGTGCGGCATATTCGCGATCACCGAGTTCCGCGATGCTACGGAGCGGCCACTCGACGTACTCGAATCCCGCTGCCGCGATCTCCCCGGCGTGCTCCGGTGGGGCGCATATCCCGAATCGCATGCTTTCCTCCCAGCTACGAGATACCCAGCCGCGACTCCGCCGCGCGGATGGCCCGCACGTACGCTGGCAGTGCGACCTCCGGCTCATCGATCTCCGGGTGCCACTTTTTCTCCCACTCGAACGAGAGCCACCCGTCATACCCACTCGCCGTGAGCAGGCTGAGCACTTCCTCGAGTGGGACATCCCCGTCCCCCACGACGCAGTAGCGCGGACCATCGGGCGTTTGCTGGGAATCCTTGAGGTGTGTGTGGCGGATTCGGTCCCGGAGCTTGTTGTATGTCTGCGCCACCGGCTCGCCATAGAACCGGTACGGGTGATGCACATCCCACAGGGCGCCGACCTGCGGGTGCGCCGCCCGCTGCAGCGTCTCGTACAGGTCATCGGAGCGCGAGAAATCGCCGTGCGACTCGATCAGCACCCCAACCCCCGTCCCTTCCGCATACTCGCCCAGCGTCATCAACCCACGCACCACGCGGTCGATGACCGTTTCCCTGGCCTCATCCTCCGGGATCTTGTCTCCGAAGACGCGTATCCACGGACAGCCCAGCTCGGCGGCAAGGTCGATATGCCGCCGAGCCTCGGCCAGATTAGCCTCCGTATCACGGTCGTGGAGCCGGCAGGAGGTATCGACGCACGCGATCGGCAAGCTGCGTTCTTCCAGATCCCGCTTCGTCGCGGCGATGTTCTCGCTCGTGAAGGGTCGGGCTTGAGTCAGGTCCATCTCTCCCTCGACCCCGCGCAACTCCACTCCCTGGTATCCGTATTCCGCCGCCCGGTCCAGCACCTGCTGCCACGTCCAGTCCGGACACGCGAGCGTAGTAAAGGCCAGGTTGTACATGGTTCACTTCGCTCCAATCATGCGTACAGCGTTATAAGAAACGCGGGGAGGCACCCACTGCACCCGATGCTCATGGCTCGATATTCGTCACACCCCACTCCACGCGCCGAAGCCGCCGTCCACCGGGACGACGATTCCATTCACGAAGCGCGCGCCCTGGCCGCACAGCCAGATCACCGTGCCGACCAGCTCCTCCGGCTCGCCAAGGCGGGCGACGGGAGTGAGGTTGACGACCGTCTGCGCCCGCTCCGTGTAGCTGCCATCCGGCTCCAAGAGGATCTTCTCGTTCTGCTCCGTAATGAACCACCCAGGGGCGATCGCGTTCACCCGAAGCTTGTCCCCGTGCTGCCGGGCGAACTCCACGCCCAACCAACGCGTAAAGTTCTCAACCGCGCTCTTCGCCGTCGAGTACCCGACGACCCGGCTCACCGCTCGCGCCGCTGTCGCAGAGGAGATATTCACGATGCTCCCGCTCGAACCCTCGGGCGCTTCGACCATCGCCGCTCCGAACACCTGGGTCGGCAGGATCGTCCCCAGCAGGTTCAGGTCGAATACCTCACGGAGTGCGCTCTCCGGCAGGTCGAAGAGCGACGCACCGGGAGCGAGTGTCGCGGCCGGCACGTTCCCGCCCGCGGCGTTGATCAGGATATCCACCCGCCCCCACCGCTCCATCACAGCGTCGAGCGCGGCGCGCAACTGCCCGGTCTGGAGCACATCGGCGGGCAGGGCCATTGCCTCATCACCAGCCTCCTCGATCTCAGCCGCCACCTGGCGTGCCACCTGTTCACGCCGGCCCAGGATACCAACGCGTGCCCCTGCCTGCGCCAGTCCACGCGCCATCACCCCACCAAGCACCCCGGTGCCGCCCGTGACCACCGCCACCTGGCCGTCCAGCCCGAACAACTCCCCGAGGTACCCCGATGTTTCTAGCTGCCGCATTCATACCTCCTGCTGATACGTTCCCATAGGTGAATAGGCAGGCACGGAGACCTGCCGCTACAGCCGAACTCCGGCCTGCTGGGTGCTCAATCGTCGAGCCGGTATGCTCGCCGCGCCAGCCGGTACGAGAGGTCCATCGCCATCTCGGATGCGTCCTCCTCGTCTACGATGCCGGTAACGACCTGCCCCGCGAGCCAGTCGCACGTCACGCGTCGCCACACGTCGTGGCGGACCGGAATGCTCGCGAACGCGCGCGTGTCGTCATTGAATCCGGCCAGGTTCTGGATGCCCGCCGTTTCCACCACCGCGTCGAGGTAGCGTCGTATGCCGAGTGGGCTGTCGAGGAACCACCATGGTGGGCCGAGCAATAGCGCCGGATAGTGCCCTGCCAGCGGCGCAAGCTCACGGCTGAAGGTAGACTCGTCGAGCGTGAACACGATCAGCCGGAACCGCGGGTCGTCGCCATACTCCCCGAGCAGGGGGTGCAGGTTGCGCGTCCACTCCACCGCGACCGGGATGTCCGCGCCCTTATCCGGGCCGAATCGCTCGAAGAGCGCCTCGTTATGGTTGCGGTACGAGCCCATGTGCAGCTGCATCACCAGCCCGTCCTCCGTGCTCATGCGCGCCATCTCCATCAGCATGTGCGCGGCGAAGCGGGCGGAGTCGGTCACGTGGGTATCCTCGCGCAGTGCACGCTCGAAGATGATTCCCGCCTCCAGGTCCGACAGTCTGGCAGCACGCGGAGACTGGGCGCTGTAATCGGTCGCCGTAGCCCCCAAGTCCTTGAAGTATGCGCGGCGCTCCTCCATTGCCTCGATGTACGAGGCGTAGTCTACGATGTCGACGCCCGTCACCTCCCCCAGATGCTCAATATTCTCCCGCCAGCCGGGGGTGTCCAGGTTCACGACGGCGTCGGGCCGGAAGGTGGGGCGCACGTCTCCGGTCCACCCCTCGACCCGCAGGCGTCGATGCTGTTCCAGCCCGGAGGTGGCGGCGTCCGTCGTGCAGAGCGTCTCGATCTGGAAGCGCTCGTACAAGGCGCGGGGGGAGTACTCGGGCCGCGCCAGCTTCTCCACGAGCTCGTCGTAGATCCGCTGTGCGCTCTCGCCCGTCAGCTTCTCCGCGACGCCGAATACACTCTGCAACTCGTCCGTCAACCAGAGGCCGGTTGGCGTCCCGCGGAACAGATGAAAGTTCTCCCCAAACACCTGCCACACCCGCCGATGGTCCGCCTCAGCGGGCGCGCCGTCGCCGGCCGGGATCCCGAGCTGCTCCAGTGGTATCCCCTGGCTGTACAGCATCCGAAAGACATAGTGGTCGGGAATGATGAACAACTCCGCCGGGGAGCCGAGGGACGCGTTCGGATCGGAGAGCAGGCTGGGGTCCACATGGCCGTGCGGACTGACCAGCGGCAGGCCGCGAACCCGCGCGTACATCTCCCGCGCCACCGCCCTCTGGCCCGGCTCCGCGCTGAACAGTCGGTCGTCAGATAGGGTGGCTGCGGTGCTAGAGGTATTCGTCACGATGGTCCCCTTCCCGCCCGGTCGGACCAACTAGGCCCATGCGATGCCCTGCTCGCGCAGCAGTCCCTTGAACGCCTGGGCCGCTTTGCGAAAAAGGTCCGGACCGCTGTAGCCGGAGAACGGCCCGGCCGAGGCCAGGTGCGGCTCCAGCGAGAAATAGCCGTCGAAACCTGATGACTGGAGCGCCCGCAGCGTCTCCCGCACCTCGCCGTCGCCCTCACCCGCCGGATGGATCTCCCCCGTCCCCAGCAGCGCATCCTTTACGTGGACATACGCGATGTACGGTCGCAGCAGGTCATATCCGTCCGTGTGTGGGCGCACACCACACTGCACGAAATTCGCCGGGTCCCACGCGGCGCGCAGTGAGGGAGAGTTCACCCCATCGAGGATCTGGCGACAGCGCTCCGGCACGTCACCGTAGATGTGCTTCTCGTTCTCGTGCAGCAGGGTGACCTCAACGCTTCGCGCCGCGCTCGCGAGACGCCCCATGCGGTCCAGCACCTCTTCCCGGTAGCTCGCCGGGTCCTCGCCCTCCGGGATAAAAAAGGAGAACACGCGCACGTAGGGCGCATCGAGCAGCCGCGCCACGTGCAGCGCGCGCGCGAAGCTCGCCATGTGCGCATCGAAGGGGTCGGTCACGGGTATCTTGCCGATCGGCGATCCGATGGAGGATACCCCCACGCCCGCATCTGCGAGTCGAATTTTCAACTCGTGCAGCTCACCATCGGACAGGTTGAGCACATTCTTCTCCCAGACGCCCCGCAGCTCCAGGTGGCGTATCTCCTCGGCAGCGAGTGTTTGGAGTTGCTCATCGATGTCGGGCGAGATCTCGTCAGCGAAACCGGTCAGTGTCCACACCGTTGTTGCCCCTCTTTCACCAAACACGTACGAGTCGCAAGCTGACATTCGACGTCGAAGCCCATAACGACTGCCGAGGACATTCGGAGACCTCCCGGGTGCCGGGCGTCACACAGGGGTCGGCCGGCCACCGTTGCGGGCGGACTCGTACACCGCGAGGATCACCGCGACGACCTTGCGCGCTTCCTCGACGTTGACGAGCGGCTCACCGCCTTCCTGCACCGCCGATATGAAGTCCATCAACTGGTCGCGGTGCGTCATCCCGAGGCTGGCGGGATCGCTGCCCGCGGTTGGACCAGCCGGGGACGCCGCACCACCCAGTACCTCCGCCGTCTGGTTGCCGCCTCCGCTCGCGCCGTATGCCGCGCCTTCCTGCTCCGCCGGCGCGGAGTGGAAATAGATCAACTCATCGTTATCGATGATCGCGGAGCCGCGCTCGCCATGCACCTTCAGGCGCGCGGTCAGTCCGGGATATGCCGCCGTGGTCGCCTCGAGCAAGCCGAGCGCACCGCTGGCAAAGCGCAGGATCGCGACCGCGGTGTCCTCGACCTCCATGCGCTCGTGCGCGAGCAGGCCGGTATAGGCGCAAACCTTCGTGATGTCGCCCATGATCCACTGGAGCAGGTCAAGCGTGTGGACGCTCTGGTTCATCAGCGCGCCGCCGCCGTCAAGCGCCCACGTCCCCCGCCACTCGCCCGAGTCATAGTAGCTTTGCGCACGCCACCAGCTCACCTGGGCCGTACCTAGCGTGAGGCGGCCAAACTTGCCGCCTTGTGCGGCGGCGTGCACGATCTGCGTCGCGCGGTCAAAGCGATGCTGGCTGATCACCGCGACCTTGCGGTCCGTGGCCCTCTGCGCCGCGATCAGCGCGTCAATCACCCCGAGCTGCACATCCACGGGCTTCTCGATTACCACGTGTTTACCCGCGCGGATTGCGTCCATCGCATGCTGCGCGTGCACCCCGCTGGGTGTGCAGACACAGACCGCGTCGATGTCCTGCCGGGCGAGCAGGTCCGCCAAGCTCGAATGATGTGCGCACCCGTACTCTGCCGCGAGCTTCTCCGCCCGTCCCGGCACGGTATCCGCAACGGCGACGAGCTCGGCCGTCTCCGACAGCCCCTGAAGCACGAGTGCGTGCTGCGGACCGATCACGCCACAGCCCAGGATACCGAACCGCAGCTTGCCCGTCATTGTTCCTCCTCACCACGCCCGCGCCGCCCCGCAATATACCCCAGCCACCCCATGGCGTCAACAGGAAGCGACGGCACAGTCGCCCACTTCGGTCGTCTCGCCGCGAAGCGCGACCCGAGGGCAGAAAGCGTGTTGTTTGACAACCCACCGGGCGGAGGGTATAGTGCATCTTCGGACGCGACGACCGCGGAATATCGAGTGCATTGCCCGCTGAGGACACCACGCTTGAAGCTAGTCGTTATGATTCCGGCATACAACGAGGAAGCGACGCTCGGGCGGGCGATCCGGGAGATACCCCCCACTTCGCTGATATCGACTGCACCGAGATCATCGTGGTGGACGACGGCTCTACGGATCGCACGGTTGACGTCGCGCTTGCCGCCGGGGCTGCCGAAGTCGTCTCGCTCAAGCGCAACTCGGGCCTTACAGTCGCCTTTCGTACCGGGCTAACGGCCGCCCTCCGGCGTGGTGCGGACATCATCGTCAACACGGACGCTGATTGTCAGTATGTCGCGGCGGAGATACCGGAACTCATCGGACCCATTCTTAGCGGCGAAGCGGACCTGGTATCGGGCGACCGGCAGATACACAAACTCACCCATATGCCACCATCCAAGAAGTACGGCAATACGGCCGGGAGCTGGCTGCTGCGAACGGTAGCAGGTAGCCCGGTCATGGACGCGTCGAGCGGTTTCGGGCTTTCAGCCGGGAGTGCGCCCTCCGGCTGAACCCGACCATCGGGCACACCTATACGCACCAGACCATCATACAGGCCATACACAGCGGTCTCGTCATCCGCGAGGTGCCGATCACGTTCCGCGTGTCCGCCCGTGAAGGAGGGCATTCGCGGCTCATCTCCGGCGTCAGCACGCACATCGCGAAATCTCTGCTCACGATCATTCGCACGCTGACGCTGTACAAGCCCCTCTCTGTGCTCGGCGGGAGCGGTCTCGCACTCCTGTTGCTCGGCGCAATCATCGGCCTGATCCCCTTGACCAGCTACATCTCTCAGGGGAACACCGCCGGACACCTGCAGTCGCTGTTGGTCTCGACCGGGTTGGTGCTCATGGGCTTGCAACTAATCGTGTTTGGTCTGCTTGCCGACCTGGTGAGCGCGAACCGCAGGTTGAACGAGGAAGCACTGTACCAGCTTCGTCTGCAGGCCGTCCCACGCGACGAGCAGCGGATTGAGGCGCATACTGTTGCGGCTGGCTCTGGCCGGTAGCGCTACGGCGTCGACGTTGGCCGCACCCAGAACGTCGTGCGGCTAGGCGAGATCGAATACGGTCGGACACCGCCGAACTCCTTCCGAGGCCAGTTATCAAGGTGCCGCATCGCGGCGTCGTACCGCCCGCGATAGGAATCGTCCAGCATCAGTATCCCGCCCGGCTTCAACTTCGACGCCGCGGCTTGCAGACACGCCTCCCGACTGCGGCCGTCGACGAGCACCACATCGAGGCTGCTATCTGCGAAGGTTTCCGCGACGTGAACGTACGCTCGGAAGCTGCCCTCCATTCGTGCGGACGGGTATCGGTTGTCCCCGCCGCTAATAGCGCCGACCGGCTCGGGTGTACGCAGCAGGATCGTGCAGTTATGTAAATTATGACGGTGCAGTTCCTGCTCGACCATTGAGTGCCACGTGGCGTCGTGTTCGACCGTCGTCACCGTGCCGGCGCGCTTCGCCAGCCACAGCGTTGAGCCACCACTGCCGTACTCTAGTACCGTCGCGTCCCGGGTTAGATGCTGCTGCAGATAGTCGAGCGCGGGATATGGGATCCACGGCATCTGGGAGGAAAGCGGACTCTCGCGAGAGCGCAACGATGCAAGCCACACCGGGAGGTAACGCACGCTGTCCGCACGGAAATACAGTGTCACAAGCTTCGCGATATCGAAGACAAGCGGAAGGGGTTCGCCGGCCTGGCGTGCTCCCCGTACAGCGCGTTGCGCACCTTGGCGATAGACGGGCGGAGCGCGCGAACGGCGACCAGCACTACCGTAGCTGCGGCGGCAATCTTAGCCAGGATAAACGCACGGTAGGCAAATTCTCCTTGCAGCTCCGGGGTGGGAAACAGTCGCGTCCTGTCGGGCGCACTTCGGGACACGGCGCACATTATCGCACACGCGCCCATGTACCGGCAACGAACTCGGCCCGCTGCTAATCGCCTGCGTGTCCGACGATGGTGCGCCCGCAGGCGTGTGCTAGACTGAATCCGTCAAGCTGGCCCGTGCTCGACAGGAGTATCCGTGAAAGTCGTTCCTCTCCGGCGGAGCCGAACCTCGCAACCCGCGACCGCCATGTCGCTCGGCCAGGGTACGCTGTATCTCACGATTGCATCCCTCCTGTTCATCGCTTCCGGCTACATCATCCACGTGTGGCTCGGCCAGTACCTCGGACCGGAAGCGTACGGTGTGTACGGGGTGGTCATTCAGGTGATGACCGCGCTCAACATGATCCACTACGTCGGGGTGCCACAGGCAGTTTCCAAGTATATAGCGCAGGACGAGTCCAGAGCCGACGCTATTCTGAGAAGTGGTCTTGTCCTGCAGGTCGGCTCCACGCTCGGCATTGCAGTGCTGTTTTTCCTACTGGCACAGCCGATCGCGCACGTGTTGAACGATCCCTCGCTCACGCCGTACATCCGCACATCGGCACTGGTGCTCGTACCATACTCGGTGATGACACTCTACATGACTGGGTACTACAACGGCCTGCACCAGTTCAAGCGCCAGGCACTGATCAATATCGTGTACTCCGTCGCCAAGACCGTCAGCGTCATTGGGCTCGTCTACGTCTTTCATGTCTACGGCGCGATTATCGGATTCATCGTTTCTCCTATCGTGGGACTGCTGGTCGGAGTACGCCTCCCCGTTTCACGGGCAAGCGTTTCCCGTACCGGCCCCTCATCCGGTTATCGGTGCCGCTCGTCCTCTTCTCCGTGCTCTCCACCCTGCAGCTCAGTGCGGATCTGTTCTTCGTGAAGGCTCTGCTCCCTGATGCCGCGGATAGCGGATACTACACAGCCAATCAGAACATAGCGCGCATCCCGTATTTTGCGTTCACCGGCGCCGCGTTCGTGCTGCTGCCTTCGATATCGCGCAGCGTCAGCCGAGACCAGGTCGAGCAGACGAGGGAGCTTATCCGCCGGTCGATGCGCTACGTGCTGCTGCTGCTGGTGCCCAGCACGTTGCTGATCTCGGCGACCAGCGCGCAAATCCTGCAGATCCTGTATGGGGAAGATTATGCACCCGCCGCCGAATCGCTCTCACTGCTCGTGGTTGGGCTGGGCTTTGTGACGATATTCGGCCTGTTGAGCAATATCTTGAGTGGCGCGGGCAGACCGCGGTTGCCGATGACGCTCGCGGGTTTGGGCCTGCTCATCACGGCGCTGTCATGCACCGTGCTGGTTCCCTGGCTGGGGCTCACCGGCGCCGCGCTCGCCACTGCTCTTGGCGGTCTGTTCAGCATGGTCGTTGCAGCACTCGCCGTGTACCGCCAGTTTCGCGGCGTCGTGCCCATCCGCAGCCTGCTGAGGATTGCCCTCGCCGCCGTGCCGACCTACCTGCTGGCCACCAGTATCCCGGCGACGATACTGTTCCTCCCGATCCTGTACGTCGCATCACTGGCTGGGTATCTGCTCGTCCTGACGGCGGTGGGCGAGCTACGACAACAGGACTGGCGGTGGGCACAGGACACGCTCCTGGCCCGGCTCCCGCCCGGCACTCGATTTACGCCACGCGATCCCCGCTAATCCGGGGGCGATACGCGGTACAGTCGCAGAACCTTCCGCTCCACGACAATCCGCTTCGGCGGGGGCGCGTTGGTCCATTCGATATACGAGCGCCGGAGCGTTACCTGCCCGATCCGCTTCCGCGTTAACCCTTCGGCGCGCCAATTGCCGCGCACGATCACCGGAACGGACGAATCGCCGGACTGCGCTTGCCTGCTGACCCAAGCGTCGAAGGCGCGCCTGCCAGATTCGGAACCCATATTGAGTGGAACAACCTTGCGGTCGAACGCTAGATACAGCGGAGTCGGCCACGTTCTCACCTCCCGCCTGCCGACCAGCGCGAGCACCACCTCGTCCTCGGGCAGCTTCGCCGCGAACGCCCGCATCTGCTCGTACTGCCCCTCGTGATCCGCGAAGTTGTAGATCAGGGCGTTGCTCCGCGCAGTGAACCCGACCAGAAAGAGGGCGGCGATACCACCAGCGACCATGCGCGGGCGGATCGGCAGCCGGGCACCGAGCCATGCCGCCCCGAGAGCGGCGAACAATATCCAGCCCGGTATGACCACCGGCAGGAAGCGACGAATTGCCCAGAAGTGGAGCGGGGTGATCGTTGGGTTATAAAGATACAGCAGCGCGAAGCTCAGGACCACCACGCTGATCGGTAGGATATACGGGGCACGCCGGTGGCGGATCACATTCCATAGTGCCACGTACCAACCAAGGATGCCCGCCCATACCACCAGCGGCGAGAGATACACCGCCAGGTTCACCAGCGAGTCCTCCGCGTAGCTCCGCTGACCGACGAGATGGGTACTCGGTCCAAAAATCGGGGTAGTAGTAGCAGGCCGTATGAAGTAGGCATAGACCGACAGCAGGAGCAGCGACACCCCGATCGCCGCCACCACCACCTTGCTCGTCAGCCACGGGCGTATGACATCTGCCACCCTGGTGTACCCCACCAGTAAGAGGCCCGCGGCAACCAGGGCGGCCAGGCATATCGGCAAAATGAAGGTTAGATGTACATCGAAATACGGTCTGCTATAGATCGCGTAATATGCCAGGCTCGCTATGAACGCGGGGACCGCCGTGGAGTACAGTCCGAGCCACACGAGCGTAGATCGCCGTTCCGAATCAATGGTCAGCCTCATCGCCAGGTGCGCGCCGAACAACAGCGGAAGGAGCAGCAGGCTATCCACCCGCACGGCCGCGGAAAGCGCGAAGAAGATGCCCGCCCATCGGGCGTCGCGCACGCTGCCGTCATCCAAGCCACGCAGTAGCAGGAACAGGCCGGCCACGATAAACGCCTGGGTGATCATCTCGGTGAGGCTATTGCGCGCCAGCCAGAGTTGGCTGGTATTGAGCGCGAGTACCAGCGTTGCCACCACCGCAAGCGGCAAGGTCAGCAGGCGGCGGCAGAGCGCGTAGAACAGCCCGGCCGACAGCAACCCGATGATCCCGTTGAGCCGGAAAATTCCCGCCGCGCCGAGAGTGGCATACGCATGTGCCAGCCAAACCTGAAACAAATGACCGAAGTAAAACGTGTATGAATCGCCCGTCTTGAAGGCACCAGGAGGGCGCAACCCGACCGAGTCGAACACGGATTGGGCGGAATCCGGCCAGGGATACGGTGGATGGAGACTGCCGTGGTTCGCGACGTAGATACCTTGGTTGATATACATCCCCTCGTCGTGCTCGGGGAGGATGTTCTCCGACGGCCAGCCCAAGTACAATACCGCCGCCGCCGCCAACCCGGCCAGGAGCAGCCCATCCCACCACGTGAACGACGGGTGCATCGTCCGGAGCCGGTCGCGCCGCCCCCAAAGCATGACCGCGCCGGCGATCGCCACCAGCCATCCCACCAGTCCCACAACGGCGGCGTTGTACAGCCCGGCCTCAGCCAACAGCAGGATCGGCACCGACCATACGGCGATCCCGATGGCGGTCTGCAGTGAGAAGGAACCGACAGGGCTGTCTGACCATTTAGCCGGGGGCGTTGTATCCACCGGCTGAGTGGCGCGGCGCGCGTATAACCAGTATCCAGTTATTGGCAGGGCGGGCCAGAGGCCAAATGCCGCAACCTGCGAGACTGCGCTCACCCGCGACGGACTAGAACAGGCGTCTCTCGCCGGACGGGTCCCACGCGCCGACGGCCAACGCCCACGTATACGAACCCGGCATCGCGCGCCGCCGCCGCGTTGAACACGTTTCGTCCGTCTATCAATAGGGGCGTGTGCATTTGAACCGCGACACGGTCGAGATCGATGTTCCTATACTCTTTCCACTCGGTCAGGAGCAGGACAGCATCCGCGCCCTCCGCGGCATCGTAGGGGTCCCTGCACATCGTTGTGGCGGGCAGCTTCGGCGCTGCCTTTTCCATAGCCACCGGATCGTGAGCGCGCACGCGCGCGCCCTCCTGCTCCAGCAGCCGGATGATCTCGATAGCCGGGGCTTCGCGAACATCGTCCGTGTCCGGCTTGTACGCGAGTCCCCACACTGCAACGGTCGCCCCATCGAGGTCACCGAGCTCCGCACGTAGCTTATGCAGCACCCGCTTGAACTGATGGGTGTTGACATCCATCACCGCCCGAAGCAGCTTCGGATCCGCCCCATGCATCGCCCCCAGGTGCGCCAGTGCCTGGGTGTCTTTGGGGAAACAGGAGCCACCATAGCCGACGCCGGGCCGCAGGAACGACTTGCCGATCCGCCGGTCCAATCCCATGCCATCGGCCACGACCGAGACGTCAGCACCAACCCGCTCGCAGATGTCAGCAACCTCGTTCACGAAGCTGATCTTCGTCGCGAGGAAGGAGTTGGAGGCATACTTTATCATCTCGGAGGTCGCCGAATCCGTCGTCAACACGGGCGCATCCAGCGGGTCATAGAGTGCCCGCACCGCGCCAGCGGCGGCCGGGATCTCAGCTCCCAGCACAACGCGGTCCGGATTGAGGAAATCGGCGATGGCGGAGCCTTCTCGCAGGAATTCCGGGTTGGATACGATCGGGACCTCGGACAGTGTGGAATCCAGCTTCTCCAGCAAGCGCTGCAACGAGGCGCACGTGCCCACCGGCGCCGTGCTCTTCACGACGACCACAGGGTAGGGCGGGCGCAGTAAGGGTGCGAGCGTTGTCAGAGCAGAGCGCAGGATGCTCGTGTCCGCAGCGCCGTTCGGGCTGGGAGGAGTCGGGAGGCACATGAACAGGAACTCGGCGCTGGTCACCCCCTCGGCATACTCCGTGGTGAACGATAGCCTACCCGCCGCCGCGTTGCGCCGCACCAGATCTTCCAGTCCGGTCTCGAAGAAGGGTAGCCTGCCCTCCTGGAGGGATACCACGCGCTCAATGTCGGTATCCAAGCACACGACCCGGTTGCCGAGTTCCGCGAAACACGCGCCCGATACCAGTCCGACATAGCCAGAACCGATCACACATATGTGGTGCATCTGGGGTCAGACCTCCTGTTCAAACCGCAGCAACCGTCGCCGCTCCCGATGCGCTGCCCATGGGGTCTCGGTAGGCGTATCACCAGGAAGCGCTGTCAATGTGCTCGATTGTACCAAACCGGCAACGCGCCACCTGGCCGTACAGGTAGCCTTTCTGTCCGGCGTACCGTCTCGACCGTATGCGCAAAACGTGGATATGGTTAAATCCTCACATGCGACGCATCGCGATTATCGCCGACGATTTGACGGGCGCCTCCGACTCTGGCGTTCAACTCGCCCGGCGCGGTCTGCACACCATCGTCACACTCGAACTGCACCAGCCGAACGGACCTCCCGGCTGTGACGTGCTCGTGGTCGACACGGACAGCCGCGTGCTCTCCGGCCCAAACGCGTACGCTGTAGTGGCACGTGCCGTCCGGACGGTGAGCGCCGCCGGGTTTCACCCTGTGTACAAGAAAATCGACTCCACACTGCGCGGGAACATCGGCGCGGAGCTTGATGCGGTGATGGACGCGGCCGGATTCCCCGTCGCCGCGCTCGCACCCGCGTTCCCTGCGACCGGCCGGACGACGGTGGATGGCCTGCACCTGCTGCACGGCGTGCCCGTCGCCGAGACCGAGGTGGGACGCGATCCCCGAGGCTCCGTCCAGGAGTCGGACATCCTCCGCCTGCTCGGCGGGCAGTCGCGCAGAACGGCAGCGCTTATTGAACTCGCCACAGTGCGGGCCGGGGCGGATGCTACCCTTGCCACGGCGCAAACACTCCACGAGCGGGGGGCAGCGGTCCTGGTATTCGACGCGGTAACGGACGAAGACCTGCACACCATCGCGGACGCCCTTACCTGCTACCCGCAACGGGTACTCTGGTCCGGCTCCGCAGGGCTTGCGACCCATCTACCCGCTGCACTTAATCTTCCAGCGGTGACACGACGTTCACCCGCGTTCGCCCCCGCTAACGGGCCGATCCTGATCGTCGCGGGCACGACATCGCACGTCACCCGTGCGCAGGTAGCCCACCTCGCCCAACTCCCCGAGATCGCCATCGTCGCCGCGGACCCCGCCGCGCTTGCCTCAGGGCGAGAGACGGCGCGGCTCGGCTCGGCGCTCGTGCGCGAACTCGCCGCGGACCACACCACGGTGCTCACCCTGATCGACGGACCTGAGGCCGTCGCCCGCCGTGCCCCGACGCTCGCCGCACAGATAGCCGACGCGCTTGGCGCGCTCGCCGCATCCGCGCTTAATACCGGGCTGCCAAAGGGTGTTATTCTTACCGGAGGGGACACTGCCCGGGCCGTTTGCAGTCATTTCAGGGCGACGGGTATCCAGCTCCTCGACGAGATTGAACCGGGCGTGCCCGTCGGCACGCTCGCGGGGGCAGCATCGCTGCTCACCGTCACCAAGGCGGGAGCGTTCGGCACACCCCACACCCTCGTCAATGCCCTCAGCGCGCTAAGGGGAACGAGTGCTGCGCTTCCGCCGGTGGCTCTGCCCGGGGAGGGCGGGCAAGGGTGACGGCCCGGCGGACTGTCGCATACGTCGCGGGGACGGTGGCTAACGGACCGGAAGGGAGCATCGCGTGAAGAGACCGATCATCGGCATCACGATGGGTGATGCGGCGGGCATCGGGCCGGAGATCATCATAAAGGCTCTCGCCGATCCGGATATTTATGCGCAGTGCCGGCCACTCGTGATCGGCGATGCGCGGATGCTGGAGCGCGCCGGGCGGGTCGTGGATACGGCGCTGTCAGTCCGGCCCGTCGCGCATGCCGCCGACGCAGGTTTCGCTGTGGGCACCGTGGACTGCATCGACCTCCAACTTCTGCCCGCCGACCTGCCATACGGCGCGATATCCGCGCAGGCCGGCGACGCCGCGTACCGCTACATCGAGCGGGCCGTCGCGCTGGCCCTGGCCGGTGAGATCGCCGCCATCTGCACAGCGCCCATCAACAAGGAGGCCCTGCACGCGGGCGGGCATCGCTACCCCGGCCACACGGAGATCCTCGCGGAACTCACCGGCGTCACGGACTTTTCGATGATGCTCTCTGCGCCAGGCCTGCGCGTGATCCACGTCACCACCCATATCGGGCTCCTCGACGCGATCGAGCGCATCGAGCCGGAGCGCGTGTGGCGCGTGATCCGACTCGCGCACGAGACACTCGCCAGAGCAGGCATGGCATCGCCCCGCATCGGGGTCTGCGGTATCAACCCCCACGCGGGCGAAAACGGCCTGTTCGGTCGAGGGGAGGAGGAGATAAAGATCGCGCCGGGGGTCGAGCGCGCACAGCGCGATGGCATCAACGTGACCGGGCCGCTACCGGCGGACACCCTGTTCTACCGTGCCGGCAGGGGTGATTTCGACATCGTCGTCGCGATGTACCACGACCAGGGGCACGGCCCCGTGAAGGTGCTCGGGCTCGACGCTGGGGTGAATATCACGGTCGGCCTGCCGATCGTGCGAACGAGCGTCGACCATGGCACCGCCTTCGATATCGCCGGTACCGGCAGAGCCGAGGAGGCGAGCCTGAAAGCGGCCCTCCGCCAGGCCATAGAGCTGGCCCCAGATTCAGGGTCGGCGACGGGCTAAGCTTCCTTCCTGCTACCGTTCCAGGCGCGTTGTAGACAAGGGACGACCATCGCAGTGGCAAAAGCCTTCTTCCGGTTTCGACCCGGGCCTGTGCTCTGAACACCGCAAACCGAACGCTGTACCCCTACCCGTTATCGGGAGTTCTTCAGGGGGACGCTGCCGGCGCTGCAGAACGAGCCCATGGTATGCGCTGTGTGCGCGACTTTGAGCTCCACCTCTTCATCGCCCGATGGTTCCGGTCGGAACTCGTCGGAGACGTGGCGAAGCGGTCCGCATCGGGATACGCGGCCTCGTAGCGGCTCAACGCGGGCGGAACCAGGCGCAGGCGCCGATCCACCCAGTCGCGATCCCACGGCCCCTCGGCGAGGATCTGCTCCGCCGCCCGGAACTCGTAGTAGATCGTCCGGCGGAGCGCCTTACCCTCGACGGGCGGCGAGCCGTGGACGACCATCACGTCGTGCAATAGCACATCGCCGGGCTCCATCTCGACCTTGACCACGCCAGGTGGATCCCAGCCATGAACCTCCGCGAGCGCACAGATGCCCTGGGGCTGCTTCTGTGTGCCGGGTATCACGCGCAACTCCCCGGCACCGGAGCGTGAAGCATCCAAGTACACGTCGTAGTTGAAGATCCACCACTCACGAAGGTGTACGGCATCCTGGTGCCACGCGATCTTCTCGCCATCACCTTCCTGCTTGAACACCATCGACTCGTACGTCGGCACGAAGTTGGGCCCGCACAGGCTCTCCGCAACGCCGAGCACCGCGGGGGAGCCGAGCAGTTCCAGGGAGGCGGGCTGCCCTTTGTTATGCACCTAGTTCACGCGATACATCGTGCGGCCCCACGGGCGCTTCGCGAAGTTATAGTCGAAGTAGCGCGGATCCTCGCGCGATAGACCCTCGCCGTCGCTGATCCACTGGTGGCCAGCCTGGCGCAGGCGATCCAGCAGATCGGCCGGGCTGTGATCGCGGAGCACGAGATACCCGTTCTCATCGAAGAACCGCACCTGCTCCGCCGTGAGGTGGTACGCCGCGCCTGTGGTGGGTTGCTCGATAGCTGTCATCTACTCGCAGCCTCTATTGTCGTTGCGACCCGAGCCCGATATGCGGGGGAAGGCAAGCGGGTTAGGCTTTCCCCTCCGCTTGGTACTCGCGCAGAAATCCCTCGAACATGCGCATGTGTCCCTGCTCGTCGCGCAGAATGTCGATCACCATGTCGTTCGTCCCGGGGTCGACGTCCTCGGTCTCCTCAATGATCTTATTGTAGTGCTCGATCGCACCCTTCTCCGCCTCGATGACCCCCGTGATAAAGTGGACCGTGTCCGTCTGCTGCTCGGGTGGCTGGAGGGCCTGCTGCTCGGGCTTGAAGTCGAAGGAGCCGGGCACCACGCCATACAGGTCCTTGATGCGCCGGGCGAACAACTGGCCGTGCGCCAGTTCCTCCTGGATGTCCGTCTCCAGCGCTTGTGCGATCTCCCGCCCCCGCACACCGTCCGGGTTGACGGAACTGCTGACGTAGTTCACGACGGTCTCCATCTCCATCCAGTACGCTTTCTTGAGGAGCTCGATGATCTCCTCGCGCTTGGCGGTATTTTGCTCCGCGAGTATGTCTCGCGCACTAGCATTCTGCATCGTTTCGTTTCCTTCCCGAAGTAATTGTCCGAATACCTGGATCCTGATTCGTCACCCGCGGCGACACCCGCATGCGCGCATTTACCGTGCCATTTGGTGCCTTATGCAGAAAGCCTATCCCCGCCCGTATCGGTTAGTTCGTCCAGCAGTTTCCGCTGCTCATCACCCACGATGGGATGATAGTCGGCGCTGGTGGTCGGCTCACCGTCAACGCCTCAACATAGCACTCCCTTAGTCGACACGTCTGCAACGGCGCAGGTAGTTCACTCGGTACTAAGGATGGCGGGGAGGGGAGGGTGCGTCCGAGACGGTGCTAGCCGACACCGTCGATGCGGGCAGGCCGATAGTTACGTTCGATCGGTGGGCGAGCAATCCTTCCCGACAGAGTACAGCGTGGAACGGACTTGAGTAGAAGCGTTGGCCTGATGTCATTGTCGGCCACTCCTCCGTCACAGCCAGTTCCCGTAAGCGCGAACGAGGGCACGGGTCCAGAGGCATGCCTGACCGGAGCTGATACGAAGGACACCCGTCATCTGCCAACCAATGCATACATCCCTGTTACTGCGTTATTACCGTTATGTTGATCCAATGTTTACCGCTGTTTTGACCGAGAATTTACCTTGGCTTGTTATGATTCGCCTGGGGTAGGGACTGAGCGGTATGTGACCCCAGTTATTGTGCCCCGATCACCTGTTGTTCTCTAATCTGGCTGCTTGCGTACTAGGTGAAATCACGCTAGTTCCGGCAAGGCGGCCAGCCTTGAGAACTGGGTAGAGGCGAAGAACCCCATCCTGAACTGGGCACCTCTGGATGGGGGAGCTACTGGTGGAACCGGCTACCGAACGATATCGGTGGCTCGTTTTTGTGTTAAGTACCCACATAACAGAGGACCGAATGAAACGTCTCGCCGTTACCGTTCTTATCCAATGCCTTGTCATCATCGCCCTCATCCTGCCAGCGGACGCCGCCGTAAAGTGGTGCAAGTCCGACCCGATCGTGCGACTGGACGGCACGCAAGTCCAGATCCTGGTGGCAATCCCGGAGGATTACCAATCGCTCGTCAATGGGCCGATCGCTGTTGAGGTCAGCACACCGAAGTCGGTGGATAGGGAGCTGATCCTCACCGATGCGGGGTTCAACGGATACGGCGAAGTCGTACACTTCACCGACCTGTTCAGCCTGTCCAGCATCATCCAGATCAACAACACCTTCACGATGAGAATTCGGGTCCAGGTGCCTATCGATAGATCGTCACTAGCTGAGACCGACGTTATCCCGGTTGAGGTCACGGTCATCCCGGACAATGCCTCCGCAGTGGTCGGATACGGCACCGCCGATGGCACTACGGCAGAACTCCCGATCAAGGGGCGCTAGGAAGTTGGCAAGGAGTCGATCCTGGCGGGCGGTAGCACCCCGTCTCTTGGGCTTCGTGCAGCGTCGAGGACTGAGCGCAATCCGAGGCTCTTCTATGGTCGATGGAACATCTCACAGGGGCGGACTCACTCGTCCCACCCAGCTTTATATCGCCGCACTCGCTCTATCCGCTTTGGGAGCAACCCTCTCTGCCCTCGCACACGCTACCACTCTCGAGTGGGAACGGGCACTGCTCGCAGTGGTATTGACGGGCTTTGCGATTGCCGCAAACCTCTATCCATTGCAATTCGGCCCGAAGACCAAGGTTACGCTCGACACTGCCGTCGTGTTCGCTGTGGTACTGCTCTTTGATATCAGCGTCGCGATGCTCCTTGCGGGCGTAAGCTCGATCCTCGCCGATGTCGCCCGCCGTCGACCCCCGGATGAAGTACTATTCAACGGCTCGCAACTGGCGTTGCAGGCCGGCACAGGAGGGTTGCTGCTTGCGGGCACCGGTTGGAACACCCACCAACTGATACTCGATGGGCCCGAGCAGGTGTTAATCCTTGTAGTCGTCGCGGTGGTGATGTACCTCATCAACACCTTTATGGTGGCGCTAATCGTTGCATTGCAATCGGGTCTGTCGGCGCTGCATGTCTGGTGCCAGTCGATAGTAGATCTCGACCGCATCGAGCACCTCTCGCATGTGTCGCAGGTTGGTCTCGGCCTCACCACGGCTATCATCGCCGATGGGCACCCCTGGATGCTGCCACTCCTTCTTCTCCCCGCAATCGCTTTGTATCGTCTGCTCGAGTGTCACGTTCGCCTACAGGAGCAGACGATCGATGCTGCCCTTGAATTGGCGATCGCTGAGGAGCGTGGGCGGCTCGCCCACGAGATGCATGACGGCGTAGCGCAAGTTCTGAGCTATGTTAACGTCAAGGCGCAGATCATTCAGGAACTGCTGAAGCGGGGGCAAGCAGAATCCGCGGAAAATCATGCCAGGGAAATCATGGCGACTGCACAGGAGGCGTATTCCGATGTGCGCGAGGACATCCTCGGACTTCGAATGTCGAGCGACGCCTGCCGAGGGCTGCACGAAAGCTTGACGGAGTACCTTAGCCAGTGGGAGGAGCAGAGTGGGGTGCCCGCGCAGTTGATTGCGGCTCCCGGCGACTTCGGCTTACACCCCGCAACTGAGCTTCAACTGATGCGCATCGTGCAGGAAGCGCTCGCGAACGTCCGGAAGCACGCGCGTGCCACCCGTGTCTGCGTGCAGTTCAGCCGGACACCGGGGTGTCTGGATGTGGTGGTAGAGGACAACGGTAGCGGCTTCGATCCTGCCGCGCCCGGACGAAGCCAGTTTCCCCGATTTGGACTTGCGATTATGCGCGAGCGCGCTGGTGCTGTCGGGGGACGGATCAAGGTTGACTCCATCCCCGCCCGAGGCACACGAGTCCTGGTCCGTATTCCGACCCATGCAGCAGGTACAGCGAAAAAGGGAGGTGACCATGCGCTTACTAATCGTCGACGACCAGAAGCTGTTCCGCGAGGGACTGCGGGTCCTGCTGGAGATGCGTGGGTTTGAAGTGGTCGCCGAGGCAGCCAACGGCTATGAGGCGATCGAGCTGGTCGGCGTTCACCTCCCGGATGTTGTGCTGATGGACTTGCGCATGCCTGAGCTCGACGGCTTGGCCGCGACCAGATTCATCAGCACCGAGTGGCCGGAGGTCAAGGTGGTTGCGTTGACCGCTTCCGAGGACAACTGGGACCTCTTCCAGGCGATCAAGCTGGGCGCCAGCGGCTACCTGCTGAAGAATCTGGACGTCGATGAACTGTGTGGTCTACTGGAGGGCGTGGCACGAGGCGAACCCGCTTTCACGCCCGGCTTGGCTCGCAGGGTGCTCATCGAGTTCGCTCAGGAGGCACAGCCCACTACGGTCCGTGAGCAGGCGGTACTCAGCGAGCGCGAACTGGAGATACTCGAGCTCCTGGCGCAGGGGGTGACATCCAACCGGGAACTCGCCCGGCAACTGATTGTAAGCGAGAACACAGTCAAGACCCACTTGCGCAATATCCTGCACAAGCTGCACCTGAACAGCCGGGCTCAGGCCGTCAGGTACGCACTCCTCCACCGACCTGTCGAGCCGCCGAAAGCGAAGGCGTCCTGATGTGAAGTGCCCCCCTCACCGAACACTAACCTAAAGCAACTCTCCAGCCCGAGCCGTCATCGCGGCGGCTGTGTGTGCGGGCTGGAGTCACATACCCAGGCTCACGTGCAGCCGCATAGTGTTGCTTACGTCCTGGACGAAGCGGCCGATGCTAGCGTCCGCCTCCTCGAATGTCACATAGCTTGTGAGTCGGATGTCGTCCGTCTTCCGTTGCTGTAAAGCGATCGATTCAAGAAGACATCTGTCTTGTAATTTTCGCCGGGTATGTGCATGCGAGTGGCTGCCTTGTGCCGACACGGAGACCCGCGCGCCCGTCCGCTGTAACTCAGTGAGGCGCGCGTCCAGCGTCCCCGCCCACGATGGCTGCCGGGATCTCAACGCCTCCTGACAGAACTCCTCGTACTCCTCGCTCCACGTCATAGGCAGGTTGTCGGCAAGCTCGTGCTTCCTGTACGCCTGCGCCTGGCGGTTTGGTGCCACAATCACCCGTCGCACCACATCAGGCATGAACTCGCGACTGAAGCATCAGCATCTCCTCCCTCCCTTACCTGGCCGCTATTCCACTGCAGGTACCGGAAGAGTCAGCATCGTTGTACTACCTGATCACGGGGATACGGCCCCATACTCGCACTCACCCAAAAGGGTGATCTTTCGCTCACCCTTTTTTGCCGCACATTTACCAAGGGTTTATCGGCTTGTTTACCGAGGTTATACCTCGCGTTGATACGCTAGTACCACGCAAGTCCTCCGCGTTTTCCGTGATGCAAACCGACCACACCAATATGCACCTACTCCTGCCAGTGGTGGGAAGGTAAACGCACGGGGCATCAGGAGCGATCAACCTGCCATAGGGGTGGGGTCGGGTTGACCTTCAGGACCCTGGCAGACACGAAAGGGACAGAGCGATGAAGTGAGGAGCGCAAGAGAGGACAGGATAGGGCTTCAGAGAGATTCTTGTTACCGCGAAACCAGACAACCCCATATCAGGAGAGAAGAAATGCAAGCTACCAGCCCAATCGTCACAACGCGGAGCCGTCAGTCGCTGCTCACCATGTTCATGACCCTGCTACTCGTGATGGCCACGGTGGCCCCCGCGCTGGGCTCGTCGCGCACCGCACACGCCGCTCCAGTAGCGGCCACCACCGCGACTACATGCACCCAGTGCACGACGAGCGTCTCCGGCACGGTCACCGCGTACGTGAAGGCCACCGCGACGGCGAACGGCTACATCACCATCGGCGGCGTGAAGTACGTGATCAAGGCCGGCACCACGCTATCGTCGCTGATCAAAGTAGGGGTCTATGTCAGCCTCCGACTGACGCTCAACGCTTCTGGCCAGATCACCGCCTGCACGGTGCTTAGCGTCAAGGTGAAGGTGTCCGGC
>JAUJMR010000043.1 GCA_030446765.1 Chloroflexia bacterium | reverse complement strand
TCCCAAGAGCAGCGGCCACGGCCTGCTCGTTACGTTGCTTAACCGAGGATACTTGATGGACGGTGGGCGCGAGCGCAGCTACCGACTAGGGCCGCGCCTGTTCGAGATGGGAAACGCGTACCTGAGGGGCATTGACCTGGCGAGGGACGGCCAGGATGTAGTGCGCGATGTCGCCCGCACCTGCGACGAGACGGTCCACCTGGCGATCCTTGACGGCTCCGACGTGCTGTACATAGCGAAGGCGGAGGGCACCAGCACCATCCGGATGGTCTCCGCCGTCGGCAAACGATTCCCGGCTCACGGCACTGGCGTCGGCAAGATGCTGCTCTCCAGCCTCGGCGCGGAGGAGCTGGTGGAGCGCTACCCGCCGGACCGGCCTCTGCCCTGCCTCACGGCGCGCACGATCACCGACCCAGCCGCGCTGCGATCCGAGCTAGAGTTGACCCGCGCGCGCGGCTACGCCCTCGATCACGAGGAATCGACGGAGGGGCTGTGGTGCGTGGCTGCGCCGGTCTGCGACGCGAGCGGGGCAATTGTCGCGGCGATGAGCATCTCCGTGCCCACGATGCGCTTCGCGCCCGAGCGCCGGCAGGAACTCCTAGAACTCGTCCGGCAGGGCGCTCAGCGCCTCTCGGCGAGGCTGGGGCACCGGTACGGGGAGTGACCGCGCTGCAATCGAGGCGCGTGGATACTGGCCCACGGGCCTATTGTCGCACCGGCTGGCGCCAGGCCGGTTAGGGACCGATAGGTGGAAGGATGGAGATGACCTGTCAATCACGCAGGATCAGAAGTTCGAGTTCGACGTGCGGGGTTACCTGCAGATGCGGGGTGCGCTGGCCGAGGCGGAAGTCGCCGAGTACCGCGGGTGGGTCGAGGAGGCGAAGGGGACCGACGTCGATGTGCTCAACTCGGACAACCCCGAAGGAATGCAGTACCAGTTGAACCGCCCCGTTTCGCGCATGTGGGACGCCGACCCTCGCTTCGCGCGTTTCCTCGACCACCCCACGGTCGAGCCCCTGCTGGTCGAGTTCCTGGGCGAGGACTACCGCCACATAGACAACGACCTCTACTTCACGTACCCTGGCTTCGGGGGTGGGCGCTGGCACGCCGGGGTGCGCCCCCATCCCACCGGCCACGTAGTAGACGGCGCGTTCGCCTGTCCCATGGTCAAGGTATTCTACTGCCTCACGGACGTGGGGCCGGGCGAGGGAGAGTTCGTCGTGGTGCCCGGCTCGCACAAGGCGCAGTTTGAGATTGATCTGGAACGCCCCGACCTCCCCGGGCAGCACGTCTTCGATGACGTCCGCGCGGGGGACATCATCGTGTTCAACGAAGGGCTGCTGCACAACGGGCGACCGAACCGCTCGGAGAAGACCCGCCAGACGATCATAGTCAACTTCGGGCGCGGGGACGCGGGCGTGTGGCGGGGCTACAAGCCGAAGCCGGAGACGCTCGAGGCGGTGAGTCCGCGGCAGCGGGCGATCTTGAGCAACGCGCAGGCCGAGTGGAGGGAGTTGGACCCGGTAGGGGCCTGAGCCGACGGGCGCTCCCTTTCGGGGGCCGAGGCGAAGGGGGAAGGATCGGATGAGCGCGCTCAAGGAACCGCGGGTGACGGTGACCCACGCGCGAGCGGCGCCGGACCGGCCATGGTGGCGGCTCAGCGTGTCCGCCCGCGAGGCGATCGATTGTTACGTCTTCATGGCCCCGGCTATTCTGGGGTTGCTGCTGTTCTGGCTCGGCCCCATGCTCGCCTCCGTGCTGTTAAGCTTCACGAGCTACGACATGCTCGGCTCGCCGCAGTGGACGGGGTTGGAGAACTACCGCCAGCTCATGGGGGACGAGCTGTTCTGGAAGTCCTTACGGGTGAGCGGGATCTACTCCCTCGTGAGCGTGCCGCTGGTGCTCGCGGTCTCGCTGCTGCTCGCCGTGCTGCTCAATCAGAAGATCCGCGGTATGTACTTCTTCCGGTCGATCTACTACCTACCGACGGTGATGTCGGGCGTCGCCGTCGCGATGCTATGGCGCTGGATGTTCAACTCGGAGTACGGCGTCATCAACGCCTTCCTCTCGAAGATCGGCATCCAGGGCCCCCAATGGCTGCAAACCGAGCAATGGGCGCTGCCCGCGCTCATCGTCACCAGCCTCTGGACTATCGGCGGGAGCATCCTGATCTGGCTGGCGGGCCTGCAGGGCATCCCGGAGGAGCTATACGAATCCGCGGAGATCGACGGGGCGGGACGCTGGAGGCGCTTCCGTCATATCACGATCCCGATGATCTCCCACGTCACCTTCTTCAACCTCGTGCTCGGGATCATCGGCGCGCTGCAGGTGTTCGCCGAGGCATTCGTGCTGACCGGCGGGGGGCCGAACAACTCCACGCTCCTCCTGTCGCTGTACCTGTATCGCAACGCCTTCCAGTACCTCAAGATGGGGTATGCCTCCGCCATCGCCTGGGTCATGTTCCTGATCGTGCTGCTGCTGACGCTGCTGGTGTTTCGATCTGCCCCGTTCTGGGTGCACTACGAGCAAGAGAGGAGGCAAACGAGGTGAGCGAGTCCCCGAGGGTGATATCCGCGCCTACGTTCTGGAGCACGCGCAGGGGGCAGAACCTGCGGGCGAACGCCCTGACCGTGATCATTCTGACGCTGGGCGCCGTGGTGATCATGGTGCCCTTCTACTGGATGCTCTCCACCGCGCTCAAGCAGCCGAGCGATATCTACCTGCTGCCGCCCCAATGGATCCCCGCGCCTCCGCGTCCCAGCAACTTCACGGAGGCGCTTACCCTGGTCCCCTTCCACCGCTACGCATGGAACACGGCCGTCGTCGTGGCGCTGGTACTGATGGGCACCCTGTTGTCGTGCTCCTTCAGCGCCTATGGCTTCGCCCGATTGCGCGCCCCCGGCCGCGATCTGATCTTCCTGGCGCTGCTCGCGACACTGATGCTGCCCGCGACCGTAACGCTGGTTCCAACCTACATCGCGTTCAACAAGCTGGGCTGGATCAACAGCTTCAGGCCGCTGATCGTCCCAGCCTTCTTCGGCAGCCCCTTCTTCATCTTTCTGCTGCGGCAGTTCTATATGACCCTGCCCAGCGAGCTCGAGGAGTCGGCAAGGATCGACGGTGCCAGCTCCTACAGGATCTGGTGGTCGCTCATCCTGCCCCTCAGCAAGCCGGTCCTGGCGACGGTGGCGGTATTCACGTTCGTCGCGACATACAACGACTTCTTCGGTCCCCTGATTTACCTGACGGATGACTCCAAGTGGACGATCGCCGTCGCGCTCTCCTACTTCCAGGGCTCGCCCAGGGTGGGTCCGCAGATGCACCTGCTGATGGCCGTCACGGCGGTGGCGACCCTGCCGTCTCTGCTGGTGTTCCTGCTGGCGCAGCGCTACTTCGTCCGCGGGATTGTGATGAGCGGGATCAAAGGGTAGGGCGGTGTCGGCCCGCTACGCCTTACCGAGCAGGAAGAGTGGGAGGGGGTGATTCCTGGAACCAGGGGTAGCGAGAGAAGGCGCTCCATACGTCGGGATCGGAAGATATAGTCGAAAGAAGGAGAAAGATGATGCAGGACGCTCCGTTGAGCCGCAGGCGATTCCTGAAGACGGCCGCGATCACGGCGAGCACGCTCGCCGTGACCCCACTGTATGCCTGCGGCAGATCGAACTCGCCGGCCCCGGGGGGTGCCCGAGCGACATCCGCTCCTGGCGAGGCTGCGGTGCCCAAGGGCGAACTGCAGAAGGTCCGGGCTCTGATGTGGAGCAACGGCCCAACGATCGATACCAACTTCAAGAATCGGGTCAAGAAGTTCAACGAGGCCCACCAGGGCGAGATCGAGGTGAATTTGCAACTGCTGCCGTACGACCAGTACTGGCAGAAGATCCAGCTCGCGTACTCCGCGAACAACCCGTACGACATCTACTTCTGGGATGTCCAGGCGTACGGGCACTACAAGAAAGGGTTGCTGCGCGATCTCCAGCCGTACCTGGATGGCACGGAGATTCTCAACGAGGAAAAGTACCCCAGGCACCTCTTCGACGTCTGGAAGCTGGATGGTGCGCACATGTACGCGTCGCCGGAGAACCTCCAGACGATGGCCTTCTACTACAACCAGGATCTCTTCGACAAGGCAGGGGTGAAGCCGCCCGATGCGAGCTGGACATGGGACGACGTGCTCTCCGCCGCCGAGAAACTCACGGTGCGGCAGGGGAACAAGACCACTCAGTGGGGGCTGGACCTGGGCACTCTCCGGGTCTGGTGGGGCATCCAGACGTTGTCCTGGGCGCGCGGCTCCGCCTTCTTCGACAAGGTGGTGGAGCCGACGAAGCTGCAGTTCAGCGCCCCGGAGAACGTCGGGGCGCTGCAGTTCGCGCATGACCTGGTGTACAAGCACAAGCTGGCACCGAGCCCATCCCAGGGGGCGGCGCTCGCGCAGGACATCGGGGTCTTCCAGACGGGGAAGGTTGCGATGGTGCCGGAGGGGAGCTGGTCGATCTCCGGCTTCCAGAAGGTCCCGTTCAAGTGGGGTATGGCACCGCTCCCGAAGTGGAAGGATACGAGGGTCGTCCCCTACTGGCTCGGCGGCTGGGTCGTCGCGAAGGACTCGAAGGTGCCCGATGCCGCCTTCGAGCTCGCCCGCTGGTCGGCGACCGACTACCAGCCGCAGATGGCGAAAGAGCACGACTGGATCCCGATCCTCAAGTCCGCCCGTGAGTCGCAGGAGATGGTGAGCGGGATGCCGCAGGGCTTCAAGGAGACGATGGCGTCGATTTCGGACGCGAAGCTGGGCGACCTATACCACCGCAACAACCAGCAGATCGTCGCGGAGGTCTTCGGCCCGACGCTCGACCAGCTCTGGACCAACAAGCTCACGCCAGAGCAGGCGGCCAAGCTGATCGACGAGAAGGGCAACGCACTCTTGAAGTAGACACGTTCTATCCTCGGGGGCCGCGCTGCGCGGCCCCCGGGTACGCGTGCCGGCACCAATGGGGAAAGGAAGGTTAGTCTTGGGCATCCAGCCCGTGGAGTGCGACTATGAGCCGGACGCCCGACGCCTGCGACTTGGCAACGGCCTCGTCGAGGCGGAGTGGACGGTCGGCGAGCACGGGGAGCTCATCTGCTCCCGACTCCGGCATGTTCGAAGCGAGACGGATTGGCTCGATCCTGCCGTCCCCACCCCGCTCTATATCCTGTCGTACTCGGAGCCGCGCGACCCCGCCCGTAGGTCCGACGCCTGGCCCGAGCCGCTGCGAACGGTCGTAGGGGCGGAGGCGCATGCTGTTCGAGACGTCGTGGTCAGAGAGTCCGGAGATGCGGGGGTGGAGGCACTGATTGAGGCCGTGCCGGAAGGCACACCTCTCAGGCTGCGCTGGCACCTTCAGTGCCAGCCTGGGCACGCGGCAATCCGACAGTGGGCAGAGGTGACGAACACGGGCGACGCACCCATGGTGATCGCCCGCCTCCCCATCCTCAGTTGGGCGCTGGGACGACCTGGAGGCACGCTCGAGGCGCACTGCGGGCTGGAGCGCCGTAACTACCAGCGGCGTCGCGAGTGGCCCGACTGGTTCACATGGCGGAGCTTGGAACTGCCGCCGGGCGTGGCGGACAGCGTGCGCTCCGGATACCGGCGCGAGGCGACGTGGCTGGGACTCCTCACCTCCGGCGGCGGGCCGGGGCTGTACCTCGGCTGGGAGTCGAACGCGCGCTCCACGTGCGACTTCGGTGACCTGCACGGCGACGGCGCGGTATGGACGGAGTGCTACCTCGAGCCGAAGTACGCGCTGCAGCCGGGGGAGACGCTGACCGGGCCGGCGGGCTTCACCGGACTCGCGCACGGCGATCTGGACGAGCTATCGTACCGATGCCAGCGCTACGTGGAAGACACCATCGCGCAGCCGGTGGGGGACGAGCGCTTTCCATACGTCGTGTTCAACTCCTGGGGCTACGGTGCGGAGATAGACGATGCCTCCATGCGGTCCTGTTTCGAGGTCTGCCGCCGCCTGGGCGTAGAGCTCTTCGTCGTCGACTTCGGGTGGGAGGACCCCGACTGGAAGCCCCTCCAAGACCGATTCCCGGACGGGCTCGCCCCGCTTGCCGAGGCCGCCCACGAAGTGGGGATGCTTTTCGGCGTGCACCTCAGCTTCGGGAACGTCTCCTCGCTCTCGGGAGTGTATCGCGATCACCCGGAATGGGCCAACGGGCCGGGCATGTGGGCGTATCGCCGCGAGGGCGAGGTGTACGGACTGACGCTCGGCAATCCCGAGACCCGGGAGTGGATTGTCGGCAAGATCGTCGAGATCCTGGACGAGAACAAGATCGACTACTTCCTCACCGACCACTACCTGTGGGGGCCGTGCAACCCAGAGGTGCAGGAGCTGCACGCGACGAACGACTACGCGACCGTTGCCGAGGGCTTTGACCGGGTGATGGAGCGCATCCGCGAACTGCGCCCGCACGTGCTGATGGAGCACTGCGACAACGGCATGGGGCTGCCCACGTTCCAGATGGTGCGGCAGCACGTGACCTCGATCGGGCCGGACGCCGTGGGCACCTTGTGGGAGCGCTTCCACACGTGGCGCATCTCGCGTGTCCTACCGCCACGCTACCTCGACCACTACGCCTGCGATCAGGTCGTGCCGGGCGAGTACGTGGGCACGGGCCTCGGAGATTACGAGTATCGCAGCCACATCTTCGGCGGCCCGATGATCCTGATGACGAACATCATGTCGCTCGAGGAGGGGTCGGAGGAGTGGGAGTCACTCGCCCGGCAGATCGGTCTCTTTAAACGCATCCGCCGCAAGGTGCGGGAAGGTAAGGTGCTGCACCTCCTGGAGCCACAGCCACTGGAACGGATAGGGAATGGCTGGGACGGATGGGACGCGATCGGCTCGTACCACGAGGCGACGGACAGCACCGTCGTCCTCGCCTTCCGCCTCGGCGGCGGCGCGGACGAGCGGGTGATTCCCCTGCACAGGCTCCGGGCCGAGTCCTCGTACGTCGTGCGCTTCGAGGATCGCCCGGATACCTGCGTCCGGACAGGCGCCGAGCTCATGGCTGAGGGCATCCGGCTCGCGCTGCCACGCCCGGGCGACCTACCAAAGGTCGACCCGAACGGGATGGTGCGGGCGTCCGAGGTAATCTTCCTCGAGCCGGCGGACGGGGCGGGGACGGTGCATCCTTGAAGATCGAATCGGTGGACTTCTTCTACCTATCTATGCCCGAGGTGCGCGATATCGGGGACGGGAGCCAGGATCTCCTGCTCGTCCGGCTGGCGGCCGGCGGGTACGTCGGGTGGGGCGAGTGCGAGGCGTCGCCCCTCACCTCGATCGCAAGCCTCGTCTGCCCCATGTCCCACGCCGCCTGCAAGCCGGTCCGTGCCTCCGTCCTGGGGCAGCGGCTCGACGACATCGGGGACGTGGCGCGCATCGGTCGGCTGGTCCGCGAGAACAGCTCGGACCTGCTCCAGGCGGACCATACTTTCTCCGGAATCGAGATCGCCATGTGGGATCTGCTGGGCAGGGTCCGCGGCGCGCCCGTCTACGAGCTGCTCGGGTACCGGCGGGCGTACCCGAAGCTGCCTTACGCCTCGCAGCTCTTCGGTGAGACACCGCACGAGACGCACGAGAAGGCTCGCGCCGTCCGGGCACAGGGCTACGTGGCGGCGAAGTTCGGCTGGGGACCGTTCGGCCGGGGCACGGTCGAGGCGGATGCGGAGCAGGTCACCGCGGCCCGGGAGGGGCTCGGCGCGGACGCCGTCCTGCTCGTCGACGCCGGGACGGTGTGGACGGAGGACGTTGACGCCGCCGGAGCCCGCCTTGCGGTGCTCCGGGACTGCACCGTGACCTGGCTCGAGGAGCCCTTCGTCTCGGGCGCCCTCGCCGCCTACCGGCAGCTGGCGTCGATGAGCGGAGCCGTTCGGCTGGCGGGCGGGGAGGGCAGCCACAGCCCGTACATGGCGGAGCACATGATCGACCACGCGGGCGTGGGCTACATCCAGATCGACGCGGGGCGCGTCGGCGGGATCGGACCGGCGAGACGCGTGGCCGGCTACGCGCGCGCCCGCGGCGTGACGTACGTGAACCACACCTTTACCTCGCACCTGGCGCTCAGCGCCTCGCTCCAGCCGTACGCCGGATTCGAGGACCACCGACTCTGCGAGTATCCCGTGGAACCTGCGCCCCTCGCCATGGAGCTGACCAGGGAGCACCTCGTGCCGGGGGAGGACGGCCTCATCCGCCTCCCGGACGGCCCGGGGCTGGGCGTCACGCCCGATCTCGCCGCGTCCGCCCGCTACCTGGTGGACGTCGAGATCCGGGTGGGCGGGGAGCTACTTTACACGACGCCGGACCTCGGAGACCGCTCGTAATGCCTGTTTCTGCGATAGGTGAGCCGGTTGGACACAGCCCGGCCCGCGCACGGCACGCGATGGGCTCTAGGTCGCGAAGCTGTCCCGGGTTCGCCGCGGGCATTCTAGTAATGGAAGGATAAAGCATGCGGCTGGAGGGCAAGGTGGCACTCGTCACGGGGGCGGGGCGCGGCATCGGCCGGGCAATCGCCGAGCTGTTCGCACGGGAGGGCTGCGCGGTCGTGCTCGCCGCGCGCAACGGGCGCGAGGTGGCGGATGTGGCCGGCGGCATCGAGGCCACGGGCGGCAAGGCGTTGCCGCTCTCGGGCGATGTCGGACAGCCACAGGAGGCGAAGATGCTCGTCTCGCGGACAGTTGATGACTGGGGCCGGCTCGACATCCTGGTGAACAACGCGGGGATCTTCACACCGACCAGCTTCCTCGATTCGTCGCTGGAGGAGTGGGACCATGTGGTACGCGTGAATCTGTACGGCGCCATCCACTGCGCGCGAGCGGCGGCGAGGGTGATGGTCGCAGGGGGCCAGGGAGGGCGGATCATCAATGTCTCCTCCATCCATGCTTACAGAGCTGAGGCGCTCTCTTCAAACTATGACGTCTCCAAGGGAGCGATGGACCAGCTCACCCGTTCGCTGGCCATCGACCTCGCCCCCCACCACATCCTCGTAAACAGCATCGCCCCGGGCTTTATCAACACGAGCATGAGCGTCGTGGACGGAGCGAACGAGCTGGAGAGCGACTGGTTCCGGGAGATCTACCTTGAGCGGCGCAAGATCCCGCTCGCGCGCGCCGCCGAGCCCGAGGAGGTCGCCCCAGCGGCGCTCTTCCTCGCATCCGACGAGTCCAGCTACATCACCGGCCACGTGCTGGTGGTGGACGGCGGCCTCTCGGTAACGTTCTAGAGGGAAAAACATGAGCCAAGGCCGCGAAATTGTCATCTCGCACCCGGATCTGGAATACGCGTGCTG
>JAUJMR010000042.1 GCA_030446765.1 Chloroflexia bacterium | reverse complement strand
GTCATGTATGGAACGTAACGCCTGCATCACATTCATGCGGTCCACTAACTCGGCCGGGCAGTGATCCTGCCGCTCGTCTTGACCAGGCAACTCGATGTTTGGCTCTGGAGTGATCTGGCTGCGGAGCGGTGGATAGCGCAAGCGAGGTCAAGCTCCAAAAGCAACGCGAGGTGCACACTAGTCCATCGCAGACAGGTGACCCGGCTACTAGGGCTAGATAGCGGTGGAGCCCTGAGATAGCAGAGGTACACCGGGTGCGCGTGTTGAGCGTTGTGATTGTGCTGACCGTGTTTGCCCTGGCGGTGATCCCGCTGGCTGTCTGGTACTACCTGTGGTTGGCTCGGGCGGTACTGCCAAGGGTCCGTTCCGTCTTGCCCCCACGGATCGCCCGCACGGTGCTTGCGCTGTGCATCGCGCTACCATGGTGTGTATTTGGCCTTGGTCTCTGGTGGATCGGGGATCACTTGGGACGGTAAGAGACCGGTTGCGCCCAGAGACAGAAGACCTTGCATCAATCGAGATGATGCGGGAGTGGTACGGAGGGTGCAGTTGCAGATGCCCTTATTGCAGAAGCGGCTCCATCCTGATCATCAAGTGGTCCCGCTACTTTCCCAGTACCAGTTATGGATCCCGTTGGAGATCAAAGGGACTGGCCCCAATCAAGACACATGCACGATCAAGATCATCGTTTCATATTCTCGAAACCCACCCAGGAATGCGAGTTCTGGGACACAGATTCTGAAACGCGTTATGAAACACAAACGACGTGTGAAGAGGGCGGGAAAAGCACCATTAGAAATGTGTCTCAGAAACGCTCGTTTCTGAGACGCTTCAGTGCGGACTCGATACGGTGGTCGTACTCCGGCATTCTGCTCAGTGAATCTCGTTGTGGGAACCGTCATCAGTCCCTTTCCATCCCTGGGCCGTCCGTTGACGGCCCGGGTCAGTCTTCCTAAGATGTGATGAGCGACCCCCTCCTTCTCGCGCACCAGGTGCAGTATGTCGACGCGACCCTTGGCTGAGCGTGGGGCCACCGATCTCGTGCCGATCACCACGCCGCCACCTCATCAGGCGCCCGTCCGCCTCCCGCGTCCATTGACGCCGCTCGTCGGCCGGGAGCAGGAGCTGGCGACGATACAGGCGTTGCTGCTCCGACCAGAGGTGCGCCTGGTTACGCTCACCGGTCCACCCGGGGTGGGCAAGACGCGCTTGGCGATTGAACTGGCCATCGCAGTCGAGGGCGCCGGTTTGGACGGCGTCGTGTTTGTGGAACTCGCGTCGCTGAGCGAGCCCGCACTCGTGGCCCAGGCGGTCGTCGCCGCCGCTGGCGTCCGCGCGCAGCCCGGCGTTTCGTTGCTCGAGACCCTGGTGGACTCCCTCCGGGGTCAAGGGCTGCTGCTGGTGCTGGACGGCTGCGAGCGGCTCGTCGGGGCCTGCGCCGAACTCGCTGAGCGCCTCCTGCGCTCGTGCCCTGACCTGCACATCCTGGCAACCAGTCTCGAGGTGCTGCGCATCCCGGGTGAGGAACACTGGAGCGTGCCGCCGTTGCCCGTCCCCGATCGCCAGCAGCCAGCGGCTCGGCCGTTGAAGGACTCCGCGGCGGTGCAGCTGTTCGTCGCGCGCGCTCCACACTTCCCGGCTTTGCCGTGACTGACCGCACCGTGCCGGCAATCGCCGACATCTGCCGGCAGCTGGACGGCATCCCGCTGGCCCTCGAGTTGGCGGCCGGCTGGGTCAAGACCCTGCATGTCGAGCAGATCGCCGCGCGTCTGACGGACCGGTTCCACTTGCTCACCAGCGGCAGCCGGACAGCCACGCCCCGGCACCAAACGCTCCGTGCCGCGGTCGAGTGGAGCTACGACCTGCTGGGAGACGATGAACGGATCCTCTTCAACCGCCTCGCCGCGTTTGCGGGAGGGTTCGCGTTGGACGCGCTCCACGATGTCTGTGGCCATGCTGGCAGCGAAGACCAAAGCGCGCTCCACGTGTTGGATCGTCTGGTCGACAAGTCCCTGGTGATCGTCGAGGAGCACCGCGGGGAGCAGCGGTACCGGCTTCTGGAGACGTTGCGACTCTATGCGCGTGAGCGCCTCGTGACGTGTGGAGAGGCCGAGCGAGTTTATCGACGGCATGCCGACCATTACCTGGTGCTGGCCGAGACCGCGGAGTCGGGATTGTGGGGACCCGACATGGCGGTCTGGCTCGACCGGCTGGAAACCGAGCACGACAACCTGCGCGCCGCGCTACGCTGGTCGGTGGGCCACGGCGAGGTTGAGACAGCCCTGCGGCTCGGGGCAGCGCTCGCGCGGTTCTGGCAGCTGCGTGGCTATCTCGGCGAGGGGTTGCAGTGGCTGCAGGGCGGCCTGAGCTGGACGATGGGGGCCTCGGCGACGACGCGGGCGAGGGCACTTGGCGCGGCAGGTCACCTGGCGCGGGACCAAGGAGAGCTCCTCCAGGCGTCGGCCTTCTACGAACAGAGCCTTGCCCTGCACCGAGCGGCGGGGAACAGGCGCGGCACGGCGCTCGCACTGAACAACCTGGGTGTAGTGGCACAGCTCCGGGGAGAGACCGGGCGTGCGGGTGCGCTCCACAAAGAGAGTCTGGCCCTCTTCCGGGACATGGGCGACGAGCAGGGCATTGCCATCTCGCTCCTGACACTGGGCAGCATGGCGCAGTTGCAGGGTGAGCTCACGCGCGCACGGGACCGGTACGAGGAGAGTCTGGCGCTATTTCGGACGTTGGGCGAGACGCACGGGGCCGGTGCGGTGCTGAATAATCTGGGGAACCTTGCCAGCGCCTGTGGGGACTCCGCGGCGGCGGCAGCCTCTTACGAAGAGGCTGCCGCGCTCTTCCGTGAGCTCGGAGACCAGCGCGAGGTCGCCGCCTGCCTCAGCAACCTGGCCCGAATGGTGTGGGTTGACGGCAACCCGCGCCGTGCCACGGTGCTCTGTCAGGAAAGCCTGGCCATCTTCCACGCCTTGGGTGACAAGAGCAGTATCTCGGCATGTCTGGAGCTCTTGGGGGTTATCGCCTCGCCGTGGGGCACGCCCGAGCGCGCGGTCCAGCTCTTTGCCGCAGCGGAGCGGGTGCGTCAAGCGACCGGGGCGAAGGCAGCGCCTCATGGCGCCGACCATGAGCGCACGCTGGGGACCCTGCGGGCGGCGCTGGGAGCGGATCGCTTCGCGGCCGCCTGGGCAGCAGGTGGAGCGCTGTCCCTGGCGGAGGCCGTGGACACCGCATTGGCGGTGTCAGGACCCACCGAGCGAGTGGCTGCGGTATCCCGCACGAGCCGGCCTCCGCTCACGCGGCGCGAGGGGGAGGTGGTCGCCCTTATTGCCCGGGGGCTGACCAATCGCCAGATCGCCGCGGCTCTCTTCATCGCCGAGCGAACGGTTGACACCCACGTCGAGCACATCCTCAAGAAGCTCTGGCTCCGCTCCCGTGCGCAGGTCGCCGCGTGGGCGGTGGAGCACGGTCTGGGGAAGGACGCCACCTGAGCCGCGCGCCACTCCGAGAAATACGTACCGGGGATACGCCTTTTGCCCGATGTCCCAAGCGTCGGTGGAGCGTAGGCTGCAAGCATCCCCTTCGGCGCATCGCCCGGGAATCGCGCTCCTGGACCGGACCAGGGGCACGTCATCGCTGGGGCCGGCCTGCTTGTCGTCCCTCCTCGCAAAGGAGTACCGTCATGGCCATGTATGTTGCCGAGCGTTATCTTCCAGGCATCACCCCGGACCAACTCGCCGCCGCCGGTCGGGCCAAGAACACGACGGCCGAGATGACGCAGGAGGGCACCCCCGTGCACTACCTGCGCTCGACCTTCATTCCGGGCGAGGAGAAGTCCTTCTGCCTCTTTGAGGGTCCGTCCGCGGATGTGGTCAAGCTGGCCAATGACCGGGCGGAACTTCCCTATGAGCGCATCGTCGAGGCGATGCACATCGCCGCCGAGGACATCCGCTAGACGCTCTGGTCCCGTTCATTCCCGGTTGTTCAGCGGCGCGACGGGCGGCTACTACGCCGAGCGCATGGTGCAGTTCGTCGAGCTGCTGACCGATCCGCCGGCGACCACCATGTACGAGGTGGCGGTGCGCGAGCCGTAAGGAGAACACCGATGACGGACACCGACCTCGTCCTTGCGCGAGCTGGCGTAGCGACTCTCTGCCGATGAGCAGAGGGGCCTACCACTAGGTGCAGGACGCTGAACATCAGTGTGAGCAATGTTTTGCGTTCACCCAAGAGCTCTTCAATCCCGTGACCGCGTCGATTACGTAGGGGGCATGCACGCCAAATCCGTACTTGTACGGATAGAGATGTTCGATCCGTGGCGATAAGGTGATGGTATGGGATCCCGTCAACCTACCTGCCCGGAGGACTCTTCCGGAACGCCGCCGAAAGGGCACGTCATGCACCCACATCTGTATGAACTCGACCAGGTCAATGTCGACATCCAACAGAACCACCGTGACGCGAGGAATGCCGAGCAGCTCCGGATCGCTCGACAGCACCAGCCCACCAGTGTCGTCGCAGTCGCTCTGCGCCTCCGCGCCTCCATTGGCAGCATGCTGATCGCTGCTGGTGAGCGCCTCCGCCATGCGCCAGGTGCGCAACCGGCGCTCGTCCCGGCCCCGGAACGACCTGCCACGCCGACCACAACCACCGTGGTGGCCTGACAGGAACTGGACGCAGACCCACCGTCCCTCGAATGGCACTCCAACCTTCTTGGCTCTCGTCAACGCGATCACATCAGTGCGAAGGAGAACCGCTGTGATTCACGCATCCAACCGGACCGTTCCCCCCTACACCGACAAGGACATACCGTCGCAGCGTCAGAGCCGTGCCGCCGAGTCCCGTCTGACTCGAATCGGGCACCTGCGCGGTGTGACTGGAGCCGCCCTTGCCCGTATCAGTACGCTCCCCTATGACAGCCGGGACAGTCTCCCTTCGAAGGAGCAACAACTCGCAGAACTCGGCATCAGCTGGGCGACGGACGCCGCGTATGACGCCCAGCTCGCTCAGGAATTAGCAGGTAGCCGGCTGCGGCGCCACGATCGCATGTCGACCGGATTACCAGCCCACCACGAAGCTGCAGTCAGAGGCAAAGATTCCGTTGGTCCGTCGGGATGCTGCTCATCCGTGCTGGACGATGCCTGCAGGGCGGGCAGCCCGTCGAAGCGAACGTCTAGTAGCCGGGTGTTCCGTACGGAGAGTGACCAGCGAATGGGGGCGATGAGGAGGCGTCGGCGACATTGTCTCGATATCGTCGGGGTGTCGAGTGGCAGACGGATGGGCTACTTGGGCGGCAGGTAGTGCAATCGATCCCAGAGCTGACGACCCATGTCGGCAAGGAGTCGAACAAATTCGAGGAGGTCGAGGCGGGCATCGAGCACAACCCGGACGAGGTCTGGACCGCGTACGCCGATCCAGGGCGGGATCCGTGGGAGACGTTGGTGCTGCCCGTGCTGAAGCAGCTGCCGATCGATCGGCTGGTTGATGCGACCAGGGGCTGATCGACCTCGCCAACTGGGTCTCTCCATCTTCGGACGAGTTGCCGCTGATCGGCCGCACGATGGCGTGGCTGATCCAGAAACCCCGCTGGTGATCTGGCCCGCGACGATCGTGGCACCGGCATCGTTGGAACCTTTTTGGAACAACCGCTCCTATCCTCCTACCCACAGGGCAGCAATCAGCCGCCTGTGATGATGGCGGGGGCGATGCTGCCTGCGGCCGCGATGTCACCGGATCGAGTAGACCAACCAGGAGGCATGCCGATGCTGACCGGGCAGCCAGTCCTTTTGCCCCGCACGTGGGCGGTGCTCGCATTGCTGACAGCAGCAACACCATCTGGGGCACGACGTTCGTCGCCACCAAGTCGATGCTCGAGCGCATCCCCCGCTCACGCTCGCCAGCATCCGGTTCGCCATTGCCGTGCTGGTGCTCCTGCTGGCGTGGCTGGATCGGCGCCCGATCCTCAACCGTACCACCGCCGTGATGGGACTCGTCGGCGGCCTGGCCGTCTACGCCTGCCAGAATCTCGGTTTGATCTACACGGATGCCGCCAACGGGGCGCTCATTCACGGCGGCATCCCGATCTTCACCGTCCTGGTCGCCGCCCCGGCTCTCGGCGAGCGCCTCAGTGGCCAGCGGCTGCTCGGGGTGAGCCTCTCGCTGCTCGGCGTGGCGGCGGTGGTCCTGCGCGGCTCCGTCGCCGGCTTAGGCCTCTCGGCGATCGGAGATGGGCTGGTGCTGCTGAGCGCGCTCGGGCTTGCCGTCTACCTGGTGCTTGGTCGACGGGCATACGGGGCGACAGCTCGCTCGAGCTCGTGAGCGGCGTGGCGATCTTCGGCCTGGTCTTTCTTATGCCCCCGAGCGCGGTCGAGTTGGGTCTGCGCGGGATGGGTCGGCCGACCGCGGTCGACCTGCTGGGGCTCCTCTATTTGGGCGCGGTTGCGTCCGCCTTAGCATTTGTGGTCTGGGCGTTTGGGCTGCGGCAGCTGGAGGCAGGACAGGCGGCCATCTTCGCCAACCTGAACCCGCTCGTCGGGGTCGTCGCTGCCGCCGTCGTCCTTGGCGAGCCGGTCACTTGGGTGCAAATTGCCGGAGGGGGGCTGATCCTCATCGGGGTCTGGCTTGTCACCCGCCCACTGGCTCCTCACACAGCTATGCAGGTCGAGACCGTGACAACACCAAGCCCGGTCCAGGGAGAGCTGCTGACACCCTAGAGGTCACGCACAAACCGTCCAGATCGACCAGTTCCTCTCAGAGGGCATCCCAGTCGTGGGACAGCGGTGGGCGGAGCTGGCGTACGCGACCACCTAGATCAGGGCCGCGGAGGGTGACGGCCGCGCCGTCGATGGTCCAGGATTCGCCCAGGAGGCGAACGCACCGGGGTTTCGACCGTCCGGCACGAATCGGTCGAGTTGCGTGGTGAAGCGCCACCAGAACACGTCCCGGCCCCGGTACCGGCGAAGCGGAAGCCGCTGGAGCCTACCGAGAGGTAGACCGTCCGGGCGGCCCGGTAGAGTTCCTCGGCGATCTGGCTGCCCGACTAGCCGGTCCCGACGACCAGCGCGACGCCGGGAGGCAGCGCACTGGGATGCTGGTAGGCGCTGGTGTGGACCTGGAGGATATCGGCGGGAAGGTCGGCGGCCTCCGGTACCCGGGGGATCTGGTAGATGCCGGTGGTGACCACCACGCTGGCAGCGGCGATCAGACCCACCGACGTGTCGACGACGAACCCACGACGAATCGCATGCTGGCTCCCGTCGCCGTCCATCGAACGCGCCTACGCAGTGTCAGACGTGCTTGGAGATCACTGCCCCATACATAGCACTCGCCTCACCTGCTGTATAGAGCCGAGCCATCATGATGTGCGTGAGCGGCCGCAGTGATGCACGCCGTTGCACGCTCCTGGTCACGCCAGGCAGGGTCGCGATCTCACTAGCACGCACTGCTTGCTCGTCCTCGCCGATACCGCGCATCTCGCGAGCATCATAGAAGGACGGCCCCGAGCCCAGCTTTGGCCATCTGTGCGTTCAGAGCCGGCACGTCGCTGGCGACCCGCGCGTCGAACGCCTGCACCTGCGCGTCGATCCGGGCCGCGAGGTCAACGAAGACGGCCTCGGCCGCATCGGTGGGGCAGTAGTCGCCGAGCGCGACGAGGGCAGGAAGGCCGGAAAGTTTCTCCCATAACCGGGCGCCGGCGTTGATCGCGTCGCCCCACCCCGGGCGCAGGTCCGGCACCTGGAGCGTCTCCTCGATCGCGCGAACCGCGTCCCGGAGCGCCTCCGCCGCCGTGACAATCTCCGCGCCGCCGTCACGGTCACGGGCGCGTTTCGCAAGGGCATCGAGCTGGGTGCGCAGGTCGCGCATCCGGTTGATCGTCGTCGCCATACGATCCAGCTCGCGGTGAATGCGCAACAACAAGTCCTCCTGCGCGGCGAGGTCCTCCGCGGTGGCGGTCGTCGTTGCCGGCGGCACGATGCGGAAGGGGTGCGACCGCTCCGCGTCCGCGATCTTCAGGGTCACGGTGTACTCGCCAGGCGCGACGAACGGACCCTCAAACGCCTTCTCGGCTACCGGGTCCGTCCCTTCGATCTTCGTTACCGGCGCATGGCGCATGTCCCAGACGAAGCGGTTCCACCCAACCTGCGCCGGCGCCCGGCGCTCTTTGGCCTTCGGCGGATCATCGGCTGTGCGGCTGGTGAAGGAGCGCACCACCGTACCATCCGTCTTGCGGAACGAGAGCGCAATCGGTTCATCCGGCGCCGCGGTGAGGCGGTAGGTGACGATGACCCCACGCGGCGGGTTTTCGCCGACGTCGAGGAACTCCCGGACGAGATCGCCATCGGGCGTCGTGTCACCCAGAAAGGCGCCGCCGCGCATGCCAACGTAATTGGTCGACCCCAAGACGGGCGGGCCGCTGAACTCGATCCCGGGCAACTCGCGGACCGTCTCGCGCGGCGCGAACAGATAAGGCTCGCCATCGGGTACTCCGGCGGCCAGCCTCCGCAACGGGGTCAAGTCGTCGAGAATCCAGATGGAACGGCCGTGGGTGCCGGCAATCAGGTCACTGCCGCGCACGATCAGGTCGAAGACCGGCGTGACGGGAAGGTTGAGCTGGAACCGGCTCCAGTGCGCACCGTGGTCGAAGGAAACGTAGATCCCGGTTTCGGTGCCGGCGTAGAGCAGGCCCGCCTGGACCGGGTCGGCGCGGATTACGCGGGTGAATTCGTGATCCGGGATGCCTTCCGTGATGCGTTGCCAGTGCGCGCCGTAATCGCGGGTGACGTAGAGGTACGGTGCATAGTCGTCCAGCTTGTAGCGGGTGCCGGCAGCATAGGCGGTGGCGGGGTCGTGGGGCGAGGGCTCGATACCGCTGATCATCGTCCGCTCCGGCAGGTCAGGCGGCGTGATGTCATTCCACGACTTGCCGCCGTCGCGGCTGATGTGGATCAGGCCGTCGTCCGAGCCGGCCCAGAACACGGCGGCCTCGTGCGGGGACTCGGCGAAGGCGAAGATGGTGGCATAGACCTCGGCGCCAACGGCATCGCGGTTGACTGGGCCACCGCTCGGCTGGAGTGTCTCCGGGTCGGCGCGCGTCAGGTCGGGACTGATCGCCTCCCAGGTCTGGCCCTCGTCGGTGCTCCTGTAGACCTGGTTGCCGCCAATGTAGAGCGTGTTCGGATCGTGCGTCGAGATGACGATCGGGTACGTCCAGGCGAAGCGCTGCTTCCATTCCGCTGCGCCAATCCCGCGATTCCCTTCCGGCCAAGTAGTGATGAGGCGGATTTGCTTCGTGCGGTGGTCGTAGCGTTGGAGCGCGTTGCCGCCGCCGGGGGAGGAGCCGATCGCGCCGACGTAGACGATGTCCGGATTATCCGGTCGGATGGCGATGTAGCCGCTTTCGCCCGTTCCGGCGACGTAGCAATCACCCCACCGGATCCCGGTCAGCGGCGTGCGGCTGGGCACACCAACGCTAGAGTTGTCTTGCTGGGTGCCGTAGACCACGTAGGACTCCCGGACATCGGCAGCGACATGATAGAACTGCGCGGTGGGCTGGTTGTAGATTGTGCTGAAGGTGACGCCGCCGTCGAGTGAGACGCAGGCGCCCCCGTCGTTGCCCTGAACCATGCGCCGGTTGTCGGCGGGATCGATCCAGAGGTCGTGGTTGTCGCCGTGCGGGGTGGCGATTTCCTCGAAAGTCTTCCCGCCGTCGCTGCTCTTCCAGAGGTCCAGGTTGTTGACGTAGACCGTGTCGCCATCCCGCGGATCGGCGGTGAGGTGCATGTAGTACCAGGCACGGGAGACCAGGTTTTGGTTGTCGCTGACCTGCTCCCAATCATCGCCGTAGGTGTCGGAGCGATAGAGCCCACCCTTCTTGGTGTGCTCGACGATCGCCCAGACGCGGCCCGGTTTGGCGGGGGAGGCCGCCACGCCGATCTTGCCGATCGTGCCCTCGGGAAGACCCTGGTGGCGGGTAATGTTCTCCCAGGTGTCGCCGCCATCGACGCTGCGCCACAGCCCGCTGTCCGGACCGCCAGAACTTATCTCCCAAAAGCTGCGATACGCCTCCCAGATGGCGGCATAGAGGATGCGCGGGTTGGATTCGTCGATGCTGAGGTCGACAGCGCCGGCCTTGTCGCTGACGTAGAGGATCTGCTTCCAGGTCTGACCACCATCGCTGCTCTTGAACACGCCGCGCTCCGCATTCCGTCCGAAGGCGTGGCCGAGGGCGGCAACCCAGACCGTGTCCGGATCGGTGGGGTGAACCCTCACCTTGCCGATGTGGCGGGTATCGCGCAGGCCGACGTTGGCCCAGGTGCGCCCAGCATCAGTGCTTTTGTAGACGCCGTCGCCATGAGAGACGTCGATCCGGATCGTGGTTTCGCCCATTCCGGCGTAAATCACGTTGGAGTCCGACGGGGCCACGGCCAGGGCACCGACCGAGGAGGTTTCGAGGAAGCCGTCGGTGACGCAGCGCCAATAGGTGCCGGCGCTCGTGGTTTTCCAGACGCCGCCGGCGACGGCGCCGAAGTAGAAGGTACTGCGATCGTCGTAACTCCCGGCGACGGCGACGACCCGTCCGCCGCGATGCGGTCCGATACAGCGCCAGCGCAGCAGTCCGTCGAGGTCTCCGGCAGTTCCCGCCATGTGCACTCCATTCCGGTACGCAGACAATCGCGGTGAGCTTAGCAGAGCGCGTCCCCTTCGAAAATGGCCCCAAGGTCGGTACGAGGTGGCCGCTCTGGCGCAGTTGACGTTGTTTGAGAGCGTTTCTAGAATGGCGGAACACCCACCATGATTGGTCCCGAAGTCACACAGGGAGGATCGCATGTACGAAATACTACCGATCGCCGCCGGAGTCGTGTTCGCCTGGGGGTTGCTGCAATGGGGCCCGAGGGAGACGCGCGCTCGGGTAGTTGCGAGCGTTGTCTTCGCGATCGTGATGGGCGTGGTGGCAGCGACGGTCAGCGGTGAGCTGGCCGAAAGCTGGTGGTTCATCGTCGTCGACACCGTGGGCACACTGATCGCGATTGCTGTCTCGGCCGCGGTCATGCTCAAAATCGACTGGCCAGGGCCGCGCCGCACGGCCTGAACCTCGACATGACACGAGATGAGTGCAGTGACACGCCATATTCAGACCGGCACTCCAGGTACCGTGCTAGGATGCTGCTTTACGGCGGTCCGGAATGAACTGCCGCCCTTCCTATGTTCCCTCTAAATGTTCTGAGTCGGGCGACCGCGCCGGGCATATGCATCGTTCTGTCGACCAGGCGGCACGATTTCCGAATCATGAGTTCACGGTGACGCGCTGTTCCTCCCCCTGAAGACGGTCC
>JAUJMR010000041.1 GCA_030446765.1 Chloroflexia bacterium | reverse complement strand
TTCGGTGACACGCGTACCCTACCCTTTCCGCTCAAAAATGGCTAAAGTCCAGCTGAGATAGGAGAAGGGAGGAGTTCCGAGGTGACTGGGGTAGGCAACGGGACCAACGAGATCGGAGGACCCGCGAAGACGACGTTCACGCGCGGGGAGATCCTGAAGCTGGGAGGGATGCTTGCGGCGGGGTCGGCCGCGGCGCCCCTGCTGTCGGCCTGCGGTGGGTCGGGGGGGGCTTCGGGTGGAAAGTTCGCGGGGACGACGTTGACCGTGGCGACGGTAAGCAACTCGCAGATGGAAGACATGCAGAGCCTGGTCGGGCACTTCACCGAGAAGACCGGCATAAACGTCAGGTTCCTGTTCTTGCCCGAGAACGACCTGCGCCAGAGGGTGACCCAGGACGTGGCCATGAGGGCCGGCAACTTCGACATCGTCACCATCGGTAGCTACGACACACCGTTCTGGGGCCGCTACGAGTGGACGGTGCCGCTCGACCCGTTCTTCGCGAAGATGGGCCGCGCCGAGCGCGAGGAGTACGACCTCGAGGATTTGCTCAAGCCCATCCGCACCGTCCTCTCCAACGACGGCCAGCTCTACGCGCTCCCGTTCTACGCCGAGAGCTCCATGCTCTTCTACCGGAAGGACCTCTTCGAGGAGGCAGGCCTTTCGATGCCGGATCACCCGACCTGGGAGGAGGTTGGCGGCTTCGCGAAGAAGCTGCACGACCCGGGCGAAGACTTGTACGGCATCGTCCTGAGGGGCCTGGCAGGTTGGGGAGCGAACATGGCCCCCTTCGGGACGTTTATCAACACGTTCGGCGGGCGCTGGTTCAACCAGGACTGGGAGCCGCAGCTAGAGACCCCTGAGGTCAAGGAGGCGGTCAGGGTCTACTCTGAGCTGGTGAGGGAGTACGGCCAGCCGGGTGCGACCTCGGACAACTTTCCCGAGTGCCAGAACCTCTTCGCCTCGGGTGATGGGGCCATCTGGTACGACGCGACCTCGACGGCCGGCTACCTGAGCGACCCTGAGACCTCGGAGGTAGCAAAGGACGTCGGCTTCGCCTACGGGCCGACCGGAACGACCGAGCGCGGCGCGCACTGGCTGTGGTCGTGGGCCCTTGGCATCGAGTCCTCAAGCCGCAACCAGGAGGCGGCTTTCGAGTTTTTGAAGTGGGCGACGAGCAAGGAGTACATACAGCTCGTGGGCAAGGAGTTCGGGTGGGTTAGGGTGCCCCCTGGCACACGCCGGTCCACCTACGAGGAGACCAAGTACGCGGACAACCCCTGGTCGGACATCGAGATCAAGTCCATCGAGGGCGCCAACCCCGAGCGGCCGACGCAGGAACCCGTCCCTTACACGGGCATCCAGTACGTGGGGATACCCGAGTTCCAGCAGCTCGGCGACGAGGTCGGCAGGAGCCTGGCGAGCGTGCTCGCAGGCGACATGAGCGTGGACGAGATGACTGAGCTGGCGCAACGGCAGGCGCTCGAAGTAGCCCGCCAGGGGGAGTACCTGAAGAGCTAGAGCCTAAAGGGCTTTAGGCCGGCGGACGCGACGAAGGTTTGGAGGTTGTTTTAGGTGGCAATCAGCGAGAACATTTCCGGCTCGAAGAGCGTCTCCGGCGGCAGGTCGGGGTCGCGCAGGGCGCCTGCCTCGCCGGGAGCGCAGCGGCGGTCGCTGCTGTACCCCGCGCTAATAGTGGTCGCGCTCATCACGCAGATACCGTTCCTGCTCACCGTGTACCTCAGTCTGCAGTCGTGGAACATCATCAGGCCCGACCTCGGCCGGCAGTTCGTGGGCTTGGGCAACTACGCCCGCGAGGTCTTCTCGGCCGAGTTCGGGGTCATCATGCTCCAGACGCTCGCCCTGGCGGCGATGTCGCTCGTGATCTGCGGCCTCGTCGGATTGGGGTTGGCGCTGCTCCTGAACAGGGAGTTTTTCGCCAAGGGACTCGTTCAGACCCTGCTGGTTACGCCGTTCTTTATCATGCCGACCGTGACGGGCCTCATCTGGAAGAACGAGCTGTTCAGCCCTAACTTCGGGCTGGTGACCTGGTTCGCCGGCCTCTTCGGGGTCGAAGGCTTCAACCCGATGGCCCAGGCCCCCCTGCTCATGGTCTCCACCATGGTCGCCTGGCAGTGGGAGCCATTGTTCATGCTCGTGCTTCTCGCCGGGCTCGCCGCCATCCCTGAGGAGGAGAAAGAGGCGGCCCAGCTCGACGGCTGCAGCCGGTTCGGCGTGTTCCGCTACGTGGAGCTGCCGCACCTGCTACCGTATTACCGGATGGTCATACTGCTTGGGAGCATCTTTATCCTGCAGGTGTTCGGTGAGATCTACGTCGGCACCGCCGGCGGGCCGGGTACGAGCTCGATGAACCTGCAGTACCTGACATTCCAGACCGGCCTCGTCGGCTGGCAGGTGGGGGCCGCGGCCGCCATCGGGGTAGCCACCCTGATCTTGACCCTCGTCATCCTGACCGGCTTGCTCAGGACGATGAACGCCGTAGTGAGGGAGGGAGCGTAGCGTGAGCAGCGTACCAGCAGCGTCGAAGAAGGGCGGACGCCCGACCCCGTGGGTGCACTACGTACAGAACGCGGTTGTGTACCTGGCCGTGGTGGTGATCTTCGGCCCGATCTTCTGGCTGATCCTCACCAGCTTCAAGACCGATGCAGCCGCCTACACGCTGCCGCCTCAAATCCTCTTCACCCCGACCTTGGAGCAGTACACCTCAGCCCTGCAGAGCTTCTGGGCGCCGTTCTTCAACTCCCTGTTCATCGTCGGCGTCTCGACGCTGATATGCCTGCTGCTAGGCATCCCGGCGGCGTTCGCGCTCAGCTACTTTCACAACCCGCGCAACGAGAGCATAGTGTTCTGGTTCATAACGACCAAAGCGCTGCCGCTGGCCGCGGTCTTGACGCCTCTGTTCGTGATCTTCCGCTCCTTGCGGCTGCTCGATACGCCGTGGGCGCTGATCATCGTCTTTACGGGTATGAACACGCCCATAGTCGTGTGGATGATGTACCAGTTCATGAAGGACTTGCCGCGGGGTATCATGGAGGCGGCGCAGGTTGACGGGGTGAGCCTCTTCCAGATGCTCTTTCGCATAATCATACCGCTCACGCGGGCCGGGATCGCCTCCACCGCGATGCTGTGCGTGATCTTCTCGTGGAACGAGTTCCTCTTCAGCGTCTCGTTCACGGCGATAGAGTGGCAGCCGCTCTCGGTGGCCGTCGCCGCCCAGCAGACCGCCAGGGGGCAGTTCTGGGCGCAGCTTTCGGCGTTCACGACGCTCGCAATCCTGGTGCCCGTGATCGTGGGCTGGCTCACCCAGAAGCAACTGGTCCGCGGGCTTACCACGGGGGCCGTGAAATAGTAGTGTTCGGGAAGCGCCGCCCGTGAGGGTGATGAGGTCGCCAGAGCTTGCTCCGGCAGGACGGTCTCGGCTCGCAGGAGGGTGCCACCCTCTCCGAGCCGATTCCCGCCGCTGCGGCGCGAGCAGCTAACGCGCCACGGGGGCGTAGATCCGCGGAGACGCCGAGACGGGGGAGGTAGGAAACGTGGTTACGAGCCGATCATCACAAATGGGAGAGCTAGCGGGATCAGGCACGGGCGCCGTCTGGGACGGCGAGCGGAAGATAGACCTCGTGTGCCGGGAGGTGCAGGAGCCCGGCCCCGGCGAGCTGAAGGTCCGGGTCGAGGCTTCGGGGTTATGCGGCACGGATCTCCATATAGCCTCAGGCGAATACCCGCTCGCCCTGCCAGGCGTGACGATCGGGCATGAATTCGCCGGGTCATCGTGGGAGGTCGGTCCGGACGGCGTGAACGGTTTGGGGAGTAGGGGATCGGGTCGCGGTGGACCCCAACGTCCCGTGTCACACCTGCTCTTACTGCCACAACGCGCGTCCCCATCTCTGCGAAAACCCCCAGGGCATAGGCATCACCCGAAACGGGGGCCTCTCCGAGCTCGCGATAGTCCCGGCCTCCCAGGCTTACAAGGTGCCTGAGGGGTTGCCGGCGGAGGCTGCGGCGCTCACCGAGCCACTCGCCTGCGCCCTCCACGCCGTGGACCTCGCGGGGCTGCGCCCGGGGGCAACCGCCCTGGTCATCGGCGCCGGTCCGATCGGCATCCTGTGTGCCGCGCTGCTGGTGGCGGCGGGGGCGTCGAGGGTCGTGGTCAGCGAGCCCGACCCACAGAGGCGAGCCCGCGTCCCGGCCTTCGGGGCCGAGCCGGCAGCCCCGGAAGCCATCGCCGGCTTCCAGGCGGACGTGGTGCTCGAGTGCGTCGGTCGCGTCGAGACGATGAAGTTCGCGGTTGAGGCCGTCAGGTCCGGGGGGACGGTGGTGTGGGTCGGGGTGGCCGCGGCCGAGGCCGAGGTCGAGATCAAACCCTACGACGTGTTCCGCCGCGAGCTTACGATCCGTGGCACCTACGTCAACCCGTTCACGATGGAGCGCGCGCTCGCGCTGCTCGCTGCTGGCCGCATAAACTGGGAGGCGATAGTCACGCACCGCTTCCCCTTGGACGACTTCGAGCAGGCCTGGGACACCCATCGCAGTGGCGCGGGCCTAAAGGTTTGCGTTCAGCCTGCGGGGGACGACCGGTAAGGTCCTCCTTTCAGTCTTGCACGGGGGAGGATCCCGGAGGGATGGTTTCGCTAGCTGCGACCATTGTCCCTTTAGGCTTGGAGGTTTCCTAAGCCCAGTAACGTCGGGACAGTACGGTCCCTCCATGCGGGCGGCCGGGTCTACGAGCGTCGCGTACAATGCTGGCTCGGACCTCGTCAGCCCGCGGAGAAAGACGCGTCATGTTAACCTCGCTGGCCAAGCACAGTTTTGGCGCCATCCTTCTGGTCGTATGATCGAGGAGGTGGGGATACCGCTCCCGATCCCGTCCGATTTCCTGGTCGTAATCGCCGGCACTATGGCGGATCGCTCCCTGCCAAGGCTCGTTCTGTTCGGTGTGGTTTTGACGATGGTTTCCGGAGTCGGAGCCAGCGGACTGTACGCCATAGTGCGCCGCGGCGGGCGTCCGCTGGTCGAGCGCTTCGGTGGCTACGTACAACTTGGGCCAGAGCAGCTCGCCCGCGCCGAGGCGTTGCTCTCGCGCAGCGGTTGGGGCGGCATCGCGGTCGGGCGAGCCACGCCGGGTCTGCGCTACGCCACGGTGATCGCCTGCGGTCTGCTCGAGGTCTCCTACCCTCGCTTCGTGACGGCCACCCTCGTTGGCTCGTCGGTGTACGTCGGTGCGTTCCTGGCCCTCGGCGCGCTCTTCGGCCCTGCGGTGCTCGAGCGGATCCACCTACCGGCGTTGGCGGTGCGCCTGCTCTGGGTACTTCCGCTGGCGGTCGGGCTGCCGCTGCTCATGGTGTGGGGTAGTAGTCGCTCCGCGCAGCCGGACGATCCCTCCCCGAGACGCGTCGCGGGTGCCGCGCTTTTGGGCAGCTTCGCGGGGGCGATCGCGCTCGCTGCGACCCTCTCGGCCACCGCCACCGTCGCCGAGCTCGCCGGCGCGTCGCACCCGATCAACGTGGCCTACGCGTTCGTCGTGGGCTGGCTGGTTGGCGCGGGCTCAGCAGTGCACGCAACGTCCCTGTTGCTATACATGGGCTTGTTGTTGCTCCTGGTCGGCATCAACGCCGCCTACTACGAGTTCGTGCTGCCTTACCTGGCCCCGCGCGGCGTCTCTCGGCCGTGGCAGGTGCTCGGCTTGGCGCTGCTCACCGTCGGCGTGTTCGGCCTGTTCTTCGCCTCGACCGCTTTCGTGAGGCGAGACGACGCGTTCGACCTGTGGTGGCGAACTGGCGTGCCCACGGCATTGATCGGGATCACCTGCGGGCTGGCCGTCTACGCCCTGACCGCCGTCTACGGCCGCGCCCTGGCGATAGCCGTTGCACCCACACGCCGCCGGTGATGCGCCCGAGGGCTTGCTTGGCACCCCGACCGTCGCGCGGGTGCGCCGGCCGCTCAAAACTCAGAGGCCATGAGGTCGCCTGCCACCTCTACAGGATGACCGAAGGAGGCCTCTGCCTCAGCGGCCAAAGCTTCAGGGTCGGCGAAACGACTGGCGCGGAAGTGGGTGAGAATAAGGCGCCTGGCCGCGGCGTCGCGGGCGGCCCTACCTGCGTCGGCCGCGGTGGGGTGGCCCAGGGCATGCGCCCGCTCCGCTTCGGTTTTCAAGCCGTAGACTTCGTGGATGACTAGGTCCGGCCGTACGGCCCGTTCGACGAGGTCTTCATGAGGGAGTACGCCGAGCTCTTCTACCAGTACATCGAGGACCAGGTCATGGACTCCTCGGCCTTCCAGAACGCGTTCGGCGTCGAGCCGACCCCGCTCGCCGCGGGGCTCGACGCCACCATCGGTGGTACGGCGACTGGTTGAGCGCCCAGCAGCGGAAGGCGTACTGAAGCAACGGGGTGGGTCCGCTCCTGCCTGATCGGCACGAAGGAAGGAGAAAGTAATGATCCCCAACGACATAGACACGCGGGCGCCGGTGGTCGCGCGCTACAGCACCGTGATCGACGCCCCCCTGGGGATGCTGTGGCGGCTGCACACCGACGTGGACGCCTGGCCCGCCTGGCAACCGGACATCGAGACCGCGCGGCTCGAGGGGCCCTTCGCCCCGGCTCGACCTTCTCGCGGCACACCAGCGGCCTCGACATCGACGCGACCATCTACGGGGTCGAACCCGAAATGGATGTGCGGGGGTCAGGCTCCATGCGTCAACTATAGTATTTGGGCATAGGTAAGGCAAAAATCGGTATTGGATATACAGACCGACACGCGGCATAATGCACGAGAAAGGGAAGCTCATCTGAGGAGAGCTCGTGACCAATTGGCGCACCGATGCGACCGGGGAAAGACCGACAACGCATGCCAAAAGGTCGTGGAGCATAGGGTCGCAATAAGGCCTTGGAAGGTCGGCGGTCGGCCGAGGTAACCAGTCTGCGCGAGGCGGTCGCGGAACTGGTGCACGACGGGGACGCGGTGGCCCTAGAGGGCTTCACCCACCTCATCCCAACCGCCGCCGCCCACGAAGTCATCCGCCAGGGGTTCAAGGAGCTCACCCTCATCCGGATGACCCCAGACCTGATCTACGACCAAATGATCGGGATGGGGTGCGCTATCAGGCTTATCTTCTCCTGGGGCGGAAACCCCGGCGTGGGCTCCCTGCACCGCTTCCGCGACGCCGTCGAGCACGGCTGGCCCCATCCTTTAGAGATAGAGGAGCACTCCCACGCAGGGATGGCCAACCGATACGTGGCCGGAGCGTCCAACCTCCCGTTCGCCGTGTTGAGGGGCTACGTAGGCACGGACCTCCCTAAGGTCACCAAGACCATCGCTCCCGTAAGGTGCCCGTTCACCGGGGAGGAGTTGATGGCTGTGCCTGCCCTGAACCCGGACGTGAGCATCATCCACGCCCAGCAGGCCGACCGGCGGGGCAACGTTGCCATCTGGGGTATCACGGGCATCCAGAAGGAGGCTGTGATGGCGGCGAAGCGGGCGATCGTCACGGTTGAGGAGGTAGTGGAGGAGCTCGAGCCGCGCCCGTTCCAGGTGGTCTTGCCGTGGGTGGCGGTGGACGCCATCGCGGTGGTCGCCAAGGGCGCCCACCCCTCCTACGCCGACGGCTACTACGACCGCGACAACACCTTCTACGAGGGGTGGGACCCCGTTAGTCGCGACCGGGAGAGGTTTCGGGGGTGGATGGAGCGCCACGTCCTTGGAGCAGAGGACTTCGCCGAGCACCTGAGGAGCATCGGGGAGGAGGTGGTACGGTGACGGACACCGAGGGCAACGCCAATTCCTCCTCCTCCTACGCTGCCGACGAGATGATGAGCGTGGCCGCGAGCCGCGAGCTCAAGGACGGGGCGGTGTGCTTTGTCGGTATAGGCCTCCCGAGCGAGGCGGCGAACCTGGCCAGGGCGACGCACGCCCCGAGTTGCGTGCTGATCTACGAGTCGGGGACCATCGGGGCCAAGCCTGAGGTCTTGCCCCTCTCCATAGGTGACGGGGTCTTGGCTGCGCACGCAGACTCTGTGGTCTCGGTGCCTGAGATCTTCAACTACTGGCTGCAGGCAGGAAGGGTGGACGTTGGTTTCCTTGGCGCCGCCCAACTCGACCGGTTCGGGAACATCAACACAACGGTCGTGGGCCCCTACGATTCGCCGAAGATAAGGTTGCCTGGGGCGGGGGGGGCGCCGGAGATAGCGGCGTCGGCCAGAGAGGTCATCATCATGCTCAGGCACAAGCCGCGCGCCTTCGTCGAGGAGCTCTCGTTCGTCACCTCGGTGGGGTACGGTAAAGGTGGCGACGCCCGCATACGGCTAGGCTACT
>JAUJMR010000040.1 GCA_030446765.1 Chloroflexia bacterium | reverse complement strand
ATACGGCGCCACCAGGTCTATCTCCACGAATCCGGGCTTCTGTTCGTCCCAGGGTGTGTACACGCGTACCGGTATCTGCCGTTTGAGCAGACTCCCGGACTTGGTGGTGCTTATTCCTCGGGGCCTCTCCCGGCGTTTGGAGGCGGCAAGCTTTCTGTCTATCGTCGCCGCACTGATCCCAAGCAACTGCCCCCTGGTGTGTGGGGCGAGTCCGATCACCCCTTCCCGCTCCAGCGCGGTCACGAGCCATGGCAGGGCAGCTGCCGGCGCTTACCGCAGATCCAGTTGGTAGCCTCGGCAGCCACCTCGAGCGCCATCACCACCTGAGGTCTGTACATCACGGGCCGCCCAGCCCGGACGAGGCCGAGTCCGCGCCTGGGCAGCCCGTGACGCAGCAGTACCTGCGCGTGCTTCGGGTGGTACCCAGTAAGCTCCACGAACTCTTCCAGTAATCGTCCCTTCTCTTTCCTCGTAGCCTTCAGGTATCGCTCGTGCATCTTCTCCGCTATGTCCCACTTGCTCTGTTGCCTCACGCCCATCTCCCTAGCTCCTCTCGTCAAGATCGGTTATGAGGCAACGACTACTCCCCCAGCAAGATTATTTATGGTGCAGTGCGCGCGCTTGACCGGAGCGCCGAGGCGTGTTATTGTAGGCGCTGTCGGTACGGAGCACACTCGGTGTGCGCCTCGGTTCGAGGAAGAGATGAGTCGTTAGTATGGCGGGCAGGATTCTGCTGGCGAGAGCATTCCGGGGCGTGAGCCCACGAGGCTTGCGCGCCACCGCGCGCCCGCGAGTCGCCCACAGCCGTACTGCGCCCTCCGTCACCGGACACACGTAACTCCTCAGCAGCAGTAGCTTCTCCTTCAGGCCGTGGGCGCGAGGACAGCGCCCACGGCCTTTCGTGTTGCGCGCGCAAAATGGCGCAGCCGTACAGCGCCGGGTAGAAGCATCGACCCTGGTGCAGGGGCGAAGCAGTGCTTCGCCCTTCGGACCGCGGCGTGCCGCGAGGCTCTATCATTACGCCTGCTGCTGTAGGCGATACGCAACTAACCATGGCGACGGATAGCGAGACCCCGATCGAAAGGGTAGACGATGGCCGCAAACGCTGCGACGAATATCCCCAGGCGGCAGTACGTGGACCTGCTCGTGACGTACCTGCGTCCCTACCGGTCCCGGGCGGCGCTGCTCGCCGTGCTCCTGCTCCTGAGCACCGGCTTGCAGCTCCTCGGGCCGCAGATCCTGCGATACTTCATCGACACGGCCGTGGGCGGCGGCGCGGTGGGGAGGCTCCTGCCCGCGGCGGGGGCTTTCATCCTGGTCGCGCTCGCGGCTCAGGTGCTCACCGTCGGCGCGACGTACGTCGGAGAGTGGCTCGGGTGGATGGCTACGAACGCGCTGCGCGCCGACCTCGCGCAGCACTGCCTCGATCTCGACATGTCGTTCCACAACGAGCGCACGCCCGGCGAGCTGATCGAGCGTATCGACGGCGACGTGACGACGCTCTCGAACTTCTTCTCCCGCTTCGTGATCCTCGTCGTCGGCAGCGGGCTGCTGCTCATCGGGGTGCTCGTCCTCCTGTTCCGGGAGGACTGGAGGGTGGGGCTCGCGCTGACGCTCTTCGCCATGTTCGCGCTCTGGATCTTGCGGCGCATCCAGCACGTGGCCGTGCCCGCCCTCGCGGAGGAGCGGCAGGCGAGCGCAGACCTGTTCGGCTTCCTGGAGGAGCGACTCTCGGGCATCCGCGACCTGCGCTCCAACGGCGCGGGGCCGTACACCATGCGCCGCTTCTATCAGTCCATGCGCAACCTCTTCACGAAGGGACGGCGGGCATGGATGAAGGCCGAGATCGTGTGGATGACCACCACCGGACTGTTCGCCGTCGGCTACGCGCTCGCGTTCGGTCTCGGCGCGCTTCTGTTCAGGGCACAGGCGATCACAATCGGCACGGTGTATCTGATCTTCCACTACACGGAGCTGCTGCGCCGCCCCATCGAGGAGCTCTCCAGCCAGCTGCAGGATCTCCAGCGCGCCACCGCCGGCATCGGCCGCGTCCGCGAGCTGTACGACACCCGCAGCGATCTCGCCGACGGCCGGGGCGATCCTCTACCCGTCGGCGCGCCCTCCGTCGAGTTCCGGTGCGTCTCGTTCGGCTATGGCCAGGACGAGCTCGTGCTCGGCGACGTCTCCTTCCGGCTGGCGCCGGGCGAGGTGCTCGGCCTCCTCGGGCGCACCGGCAGCGGCAAGAGCACCATCGCCCGGCTGCTCTTCCGACTGTACGACCCCGCGGACGGGGCAATCCTGCTGGGCGGCGTCGACGTACGCCGCGCCCGGCTCGCGGAGTTGCGTTCGCGGGTCGGCATGGTCACCCAGCAGGTACAGCTGTTTCAGGGGACGGTGCGCGACAACCTCTCGTTGTTCGACTCGGGCATTCCGGATGGACGCATCCTGGAGGTGCTAGAGGAGGTAGGACTGTCGCCGTGGGTACGCGGGCTGCCGGACGGGCTGGACCGACAGCTGTCCGCGGGGAACGCCGGGCTCTCCGCGGGTGAGGCGCAGCTCCTCGCATTCGCGCGCGTCTTCCTGCGCGAGCCCGACCTGGTGGTCCTCGATGAGGCTTCATCGCGCCTCGACCCCGCCACCGAGCGACAGGTCGAGAGCGCCGTCGACAGGCTGCTCGCGGGGCGCACGGCGATCATCATCGCCCACCGGCTCGCCACCGTCGAGCGCGCGGATCGGATCCTGGTGCTCGACGACGGCCGCGTGCTGGAGTACGGACGCAGGGAGGAGCTGGCCACGGATCCCGACTCGCGCTTCCACCAGCTGCTGCGGACGGGCAAGGGTCTGGAGGAGGTGCTGGCATGAGCACTTCGGCGACCGGCGCGATTCCCACGTGGCGCGTCCTGCTGCGACTCGCGCGCTTCCCGAGAGGGTTGTACGCGGTGAATCTGGTGCTGTGGACGTTGTGGTACAGCATCCCGCTCGCGACGGGGCTGATCGCGCGCGAGTACTTCAATGCTCTCACGGGCGCGGCGCAAGCGCGGTTCGGGGTGTGGACGCTCGTCGCGCTGATGGTGGGGATGGGCGCCGGACATGTGCTCACCTTCGCAGCCTCGTTCTACGCGTTCCTGACGTGGTGGTTCCACGACGAGGCGCTGCTGCGCAAGAACCTGCTCCACGCGGTGCTCCACGACCTGCGCTCCGTGCTCGGGCTACCCGACTCTCCCGGCGAGGCGGTCAGCCGCTTCCGAGACGACGTCGAGGCTCTGATGGAGACGCTCGACGGCTTGCTCGATACGCTGGGGCAGGGACTGTTCGCGCTGATCGCGCTCGGGCTGATGATCTCCATCAACCCGCTGATCACGCTCGTCGTCTTCCTCCCTGTGCTGTCCGCGGTGGGGCTTGCCAACCTGCTGAGTGCGCGCATCCAGAAGAGACGCGCGGAGAGTCGCAAGGCGACCGGGCAGGTGACGGGCTTCATCGGCGAGATCTTCGGCGCGGTGCAGGCGGTGAAGGTCTCCTCGGCGACGCCGCACGTGATGGCGCGCTTCAGGACGCTCAGCGACGCGCGCGGGAGGGCGGCGCTGCGCGACAGCCTGCTGACTCAGGTGCTCGACTCCATCAACTACAACACGGTCAACCTCGCCACGGGGTTCATGCTCTTGCTGGCCGCGGGGGCGATGAGGTCGGGGAGCTTTACCGTCGGCGACTTCGCGCTCTTCGCCACGTACCTCTCCGGGGTCACGAGCTTCCCGCGCTGGATAGGCCGCGCCTACGTGCGGTACAAGCAGGCGGGCGTCTCCATCGGGCGCATGTCCGCGCTCGCGGGCGGCGCTCCCGGCACGGCGCTCGCCGCGCACGGCCCCGTCTACCTCGGCGGCCCCTTTCCCGACGTACCGGCGCCGGCCAGGACGGACGGCGACCGGCTGGAGCGGCTGGAGGCGACCGGCCTCACGTACCGGTACACCGACGGCGGGCGCGGTATCGCGGGGGTGAATCTGTGCGTGGAGCGGGGGGCTTTCACGGTCGTGACTGGGCGCATCGGCGCCGGTAAGACGACTCTGCTGGAGGCGCTGCTGGGGCTGCTGCCGATGCAGGCGGGGGAGATCCGCTGGAACGGGCGCATCGTGGAAGACCCTGCTGCCTTCTTCGCGCCGCCGCGGAGCGCGTACACCCCGCAGGCGCCGCGGCTGTTCAGCGAGAGCCTGCGGGAGAACCTGCTGATGGGCGTGCCCGAGGATGAGGGAGCGCTCCAGCGCGCGCTGCACACCGCGGTAATGGAGCGGGACATAGGGGAGCTGGATCACGGGCTGGACACCGTGATCGGGCCGAAGGGGGTGAAGCTCTCGGGCGGGCAGGTCCACCGCGCAGCCGCCGCGCGGATGCTGATGCGGGACGCGGAGTTGCTCGTGTTCGACGACCTGTCGAGCGCGCTCGACGTGGAGACCGAGCGCGTGCTCTGGGAGCGGGTGTTCGAGCGGCGGGAGCTCACATGCCTCGTGGTGTCCCACCGCCGTGCGGCGCTGCGCCGCGCAGACACCATCATCCTGCTGCGCGACGGCGGGGTGGAGGCGACCGGGAAACTCGATCACCTGCTGGAGACGAGCGCCGAGATGCGCCGCCTGTGGCGCGACGACGCCCGGGAGCCGAGCGCCGCCGGGTAGGGCCGGGCGTCGGACGGTAAGGCGCGCGGGACGGATGCCACTACGAACCGCTGCCGTCTACGTGGAGACGCTCCTCACCGACGAATCGCCTTCTGGCGGGTTTCCCCGGTAACTCACCGGTGGTGCCCGCCCCGCGCGTACGGGAAGTGCAGCTTTCGGCTTGCCTCGCGCAGCCTGCGCTGCCCCCGCCGGTCGTACAGCGCCGTCGTCTCGACCGATGCGCTGCCCAAGAGGACCTTGACTGTTACGATGCCCACCCCCGCTTCCAGTAGGTCACCGCCCATTGTGGGGACATTTCTTCGCTGACCCCGTATAGCTCGTTACCCCACCCTATCCTTCGCGCATCCTCTGGGCGGGAGCCGGAGGCTCGCGGCGGTCCCCCTTCCTGTGTACGCTCGTCGCGTGCACGAGCGTCATGTGGCCGTCCTCGACCGCGCGATCTCCAGGAAGCTCTCCGTGTCCGTGACTCCCTCCAGCAGCACCATCCTATAGATACAGTAGCTCGACACGTCGAGCCTCATCATACGCTTCAGGTGCTTGAAGGCCAAGATAGCGGGCCTGCCCTCCTCGGTCATCGTCTCGGCGATCCAGTCGGAGCCGGTGTTGGATGCGCGCAGGAACCAGATGTCTACCTTCCACTTCCGACCGTTGAACACCCTCTTCAGGCCGATGTAGTGTCCCGTCGGCAACGCGTCGTGTCCGAAGTTGACCCAGTCGCCGAAGTAGTGGGCGTAGAAATCACCCCGGCGGATCAGGGCGACGTGCGCTTCCAGCGCCAGCTCGAGATCTGCCTCCGGGTTCACCACGTACAGGTCGATGTCGGGATCGAGCATCGTATCCCACCGGTAGCTGCCGGTCAGCTCCACCTCGCCGTACCGGGCCAGCTGATCGAGCACGCCGAGCTCGCCCAGGGGCGCGCCCGCGTCCTCTCGAATCGCTCGCGACTCCCGCGACAGCGCGTCCATGTCCACACGCGAGACCTCCCACTCCACGTACCGCGATAGCCCCCACCTGGCCCGCCGCACGCCCGCCTCTCCAGTGCTTGACCACATCCTTACCATCCGCGGGCGCTTCCTGGCAGGTGTGTCCTCACAGTGGCTACAAGAGGCGTAACTCAACCGCCCAAGCGATGACCATAACTCGACCGTACGCCTAGCTTTTGGACTCCAGAATGATACTTTTCCGGTCACGGTCCCCGCAAGCCGGTGTCAAGGAGGTCGAGGGGGCGTGTGAACTAGCTCACAGCATGTCCAGCATCGGCGACCCAGAGCAACTCGGCGAGTGAGCAGATCGAGTAGTCCGGGGGTGTCGCCCTGAGCTGGTCCGGCCAGTCCCGCCCCCTGTGCAGCCAGGCGGTGCGCATCCCGACCCCGGCCGCGCCGCACGATATCTGCCTCCGGGTTGTCCCCGACGAAGAGGGTGTCGCGTGGCGCCACGCCCAACTCATCGGCCGCCGCCAGAAAGATGGCCGGCTCGGGGCTTCCTGCACCCCACCAGCGCCGAGATGTGGATGCAGGACGTGCGAGCATCAGACCGAGCTCGCGGATCTTGAGCAACTGGTTCACCGATCCGTTGGTGACGATACCGAACGGTAGGTCGGCCGCCGCCAGCGCGTCGAGCAGGAGGCGGGTATCATCTTCGAGCGACAGGTAGGAGACGTGCTGCCGGTAGAAATCGGCCACTAGCTCCTCCACCTCAGCTTCAAGGATCGGGTACCGCTCCTTGATCCACCAGAACAGCTCCTGCCTTGGCCGGTAGCCATTCGCGTCCATCGTTACCAGCAAGTCCACGGTCTCCGAGTACGCAGAGTCGTCGGTCAGGCCGAGGCGCTCTCGGACGAACCACCGCGCCCAGGCGAGGAAGGTGGCATCCCGATCGTAGAGGGTGTGATCCAGGTCGAACAGGACGGCCTTCACGTCCCCCATACATCCCATCCCTCGTTCTGCGCTCTTGCTCCTTGACAGAGTTGGCTCTCAAAGCCGGCGTCAAGAGTCTACGCGCTACTCATTGGCGTCTCGCTCTTGACACGGCTATCCGCCCTGTAACCGATCTCGTTTCCGGGTGGCGCTATGATACTTGTCTTCGCTGGGTCATTACAAAGGTGTGTGGACCATGTTACTGCGAGGTATGAGCGGGAGCGCTATAATCTCGGCATGCCAGCGCCCCGTACCTCACCGAGTCCGCTGCTCGTGCTGGTCACCGGCAAGCCCGGCTCCGGCAAGTCCACCCTCGCCCGCCGGCTCGCCGAGGAGGATGCCCTCGGGCTCCCGCTCCTGTCCCGCGACGCGCTCAAGGTCGGCTTGGTGGAGACGTACGCGGCCGAGACCGACGCGGTCAGGGCGACGATCGTGCCGCTCTCTTACCGCGTATTCTACGACACCATCGCGCTGTGGCTCCGCGGGGGCGTGAGCCTGATCGCCGAGTACGGCTTCGTCCGGGCCAGGTCCGAGACCGACATCCGCCCGCTCACCCGCCTGGCCCACGCGGTCGTCGTACACTGCGACACGCCGGACGAGGAGGCGCGGCGCCGCTTCGTCGCGCGCGAACGGACCAACCCGCGCGCCCGACCCGACCTGGTCGCGGCACTCATAGGCCGGATGGAGCGGGGGGAGTACGACTGGGCGATGTTCGGTGTTCCGGACCTCGGGGTGCCGACGCTGCGGGTGGACACGACGCGTGGCTACGCCCCCGGCCTGGACACCATCGCCGCGTTCTGCCGGAGCGGTCGGGCCGGCGATGGGATCCGGGAGGAATCGGGGGGCGGGGAGGCAGCGCCACAGCCTTGACCCGGGAGGTAGTACGTCAGGACTAGTTCAGGTGGCACAGGGCTTCGCTTCACCAACTCGTTGGAAGAGCCAGGTTTAGATTAACGAACACATTTCTGGGCCTGTGGCAGCGGATCGCGAAAGCCTTGGAGCTAGAGTGCTGCGACGGCGAGAGATCACCGACGGTGTAGGAAACCTCGGCGTGTTGAAACACCGCCGCCATCACTCCTCAGCAGCGAGCGGCTCTTGCTCGACACGGTTCAGGATCTCCTCGCGAAGATGTCGTATCTCCTCACTCACCTCGACAGTAATATCGGAGAGGGGGACGTAGCGGGTTTCTGCACTTGCGCGTCGCTTCAACTCGGCCGAGTTACCCTGCAGGGTCCGTCGACTCACGGTGATCCGCAGCGGTATACCGAGTAGATCCGCGTCGTTGAACTTCACGCCCGCGCGCTCGTCCCGATCGTCGTACAGTACCTCGACCCCTGCCCGATCTAGTTCTTCATACAGCCACTCCGCGGTGCTCCGCACCCGTGCGTCTGCCAGGTCGAGTCCGGCGAGGTACACCTCGTACGGCGCGATCGTGATCGGCCAGACAAGCCCTCGTTCATCGCGGCACACCTCAGCGGTGGAGGCTATCAGCCTACCCACGCCGATCCCATAGGAGCCCATCACGATGTGGCGGGACACGCCCTCCTCGTCGAGGAACGCGGCGCCCAGCCCCTCGCTGTACTTCGTCCCGAGCTTGAAGATGTTGCCCACCTCCACGCCGCGCACGATGCGTAACGGGCTGCTGCAGTGGGGGCAGGGTGCTCCCTCGTACGCCGCGGCGATATCAGCCACGAGTCCTGCCTCGTAATCGCGTCCGTAGTTGGTGTTGCGCAGGTGGTAGCCCACCCGGTTCGCGCCCGCCACCAGATTGGGCGAGCGCGCGACAAGGTCATCCACCACGATCGTCACGGACCCCACTCCGATCGGCGAGGCATAGCCGGGCACGATCCCCGCCTTCGAGAGCTCCTCCGCGTTCGCAGGGCGGAGCTCCTGCGCCCCCACGGCGTTCGCAAGCTTCGTCTCGTTCACCTCCATGTCCCCGCGCACCACGGCGAAGATCAGGTGCTCGGCAGACACGAAGAAGGCGGCCTTAGCGGTTCGGCTCTCCGGTATCCCGAGTAGCTCGGAGAGTGCAGCGATGGTGCGGGTGCCGGGCGTCTCGACCTCCTCCAGGGGCAGCCACTCCTCTGCCTCTGGCTCGGGTTTCCGGAAGGTGGCCACCTGGCGGTTCGCCGAATATCCGCAGGTGTCGCACAGCGCCAATTGATCCTCGCCGATCTCCGTGAGCAGCATGAACTCATGTGCCATCGTGCCTCCCATCATACCCACGTCCGACTGTACGGCGGTGACCTGCACCCCGGCGCGGCCGAAGATGTTGAGGTACGCCTGGTACATCTGGGGGTAGTACCTGTCCAGGTCTTCGTAGGAGGCGTGACAGGAGTAGGCGTCCTTCATGGTGAACTCGCGGGTGCGCAGCAGCCCGCCGCGCGAGCGGGGTTCGTCGCGCACCTTGGTCTGGATCTGGTAGAGCACGACCGGCAGTTGTCGATAGGAACGCACCTGTCGGCGCAGGAGGTCCGCCACCACCTCCTCGTGCGTCATGGCGAGCACGAGGTCGCGGTGAGCCCGATCCCGGAGGCGAACGAGCTCGGGGCCGATGTCGTACCAGCGCCCGGTCTCCCGCCACAGCTCGGCCGGGTGGACCACGGGCATCGTGATCTCCTGCCCCCCGACCGCGTCCATCTCCTCACGCAGGATCTGCTCGATTTTGGTGGCGACGCGCTGTGCAAGTGGGAGCAGGGAGTAGATGCCCGCGGCAAGTGGCTGGATGTAGCCACCGCGCAGGAGCAGCTGGTGCCCCGCTACCTCGGCCTCAGCGGGGGTCTCCCGGAGGGTCTCGCAGAATAGAACGGTGCGCCTCATCTATTTACCTCCCTTGGGGCTCGCACTAAAAGCAGAACGACCTTTCGCCCGTCTATCCGGGACGAAAGGTCGCTTCCGTGGTACCACCCGAGTTCGGAAGGTCTGAGACCTTCCCTCGTTCGGCCGGTAACGGCGGCCTCCGGGACCCCTTATTCGCGGTGCGCTTTCGGGATCCGACTCACAGGTGGGTTTCCGCTGGCGGGTCGGCGGGGAAGGCTCTCAGCCGATGGCCTTCCTTCTCTGGCGCTCCGCGTCTGGCGTACTGGTCCTGCTCAACGCCTGTCTTTGTATGTGTCACGAGTATACCAGCTGGCTGAGGGTCGACGAGCTTCCGGGGGGTGCCTGGAAACGCCGTGAGAGATGGTAGATACCCTCCGGGCCTTGCCCTGGCCTCC
>JAUJMR010000008.1:69318-116877 GCA_030446765.1 Chloroflexia bacterium | reverse complement strand
CTGGTTGACAGCGCTGGGGCAACCTTTTACACTCGTGCATCACGCGCATGCATCAAGCCGCTGCGTAGGATCTGCCTCATTCGGGTTCTCAGCCCGTCCGATGCGATGCCAGGATGGCGCGCGCCTGGGTAGAGATATCGAGCTCGAACCGTATGGTTGCTTCGCGACAGCAGACCCGAACCGGAGGTCCTATTGATCGAGTTCCGTAACGTCACCAAGCACTACCAGGGCGCTGCCAGGCCCGCGGTCGATAACTTCTCCCTGGAGGTCTACGACGGCGAGATCGCGGTCTTCGTTGGTCCCTCCGGCTGCGGCAAGACCACCTGCATGAAGATGACGAACCGGCTCATCGAGCCCACCGGTGGCGAGATCCTCCTCGACGGCAAGAACAATCGCTCCCTCGACCAGACCGAGCTGCGTCGGGGCATCGGGTACGCCATCCAGCAGATCGGCCTCTTCCCCCACCGCAGCATCGCCTCCAATATCGCCACCGTTCCCCGCCTGCTCGGCTGGGAGAAGCAGCGCATCGCCGGCCGCGTGGACGAGCTGCTCGCCCTCGTTGGCCTCGACCCCGATACCTACCGCGACCGCTATCCCTCGGAGCTTTCCGGCGGGCAGCAGCAGCGCGTCGGTGTCGCCCGCGCGCTCGCCGCCGATCCCCCCGTGATGCTCATGGATGAGCCGTTCGGCGCGGTGGACCCCATCGCCCGCCACCGCCTTCAGCAGCAGTTCCTGGAGATCCAGGCCCGCGTCCGCAAGACCATCATCTTCGTCACTCACGACATAGACGAGGCGATCCTCATGGGCGACCGCATCGCCGTCCTCCAGGAAGGTGGCATACTCGCACAGTACGACCGCCCGGAGAAGCTGCTCACCGAACCGAGCTCCGAGTTCGTCGCCGATTTCGTTGGCGCGGACCGGGCGATCAAGCGACTCTCCCTCACGCACTGCGGCGAGCTCGCTCTCGAACCTGCGCAGGGCGACGGCGACAGCCTGCCACGGGTGGCCGAGCACGAGACGGCGCGTGATGCCCTCTCCATCATGCTCGCCGCCGGCACCGAACGGGCACTCGTAGTAACCGCCGAGGGACAGCCACGCGGGACCGTCTCGGAAGGCACGATCCGCGCCCTCTTCCGCACAGGCGCCGCGGAGGAGCAGCGTGCGCGAGGGGGTACCGCGTAATGGGTGACGAGCTTATCCGGTGGCGCTGGGTGCGCAACAACCTCGGCGATCAGATTCTTCCGGCGCTTTGGCAGCACGTCGTCCTCTGTGCGGTCTCGGTGCTCATCGCCCTGGTTATCGCGATCCCCATCGGCATCTACGTCACGCGCCATCGCTCGTTGTACACCCCGGTGACGTTCATCACCGGCGTGCTCTACACAATCCCGAGTCTCTCCTTCTTCGCGATGCTGATCTCCATCGGCATCCCCATCGGCCGCACCCCCGCGATCATCGCGCTCGTCGCCTACTCCCTGCTCGTGCTTATCCGCAACGTTGTTGTCGGCATAGACTCCGTCCCACGGGAGACGCTGGAGGCGGCGCGCGGCATGGGCCTGACCTCCAGGCAGATACTGCGCCAGGTCGAGCTGCCGCTCGCGCTGCCGATCATCGTCGCCGGTATCCGCATCGCGACCGTGACCACCATCGGCGTCGCGACCATCGCCGCGTACATCGCCGCGGGCGGGCTGGGGGATCTCATCTTCCGTGGCATCGACCGCGACTTCTCAACACAGATCATCGTCGGCGCCGTCTTGGCGACGCTGCTCTCGATCATTGCCGACTTTGGCCTGTTGGCGGTGGAACGGCAGCTCCGCCCGTGGAGCCGCCGCCGTGCCGCGAGGGCCGCGTAGTGGCCGGGCGAGTCTGGGAGATCATCCAGAGCGATGCCTTCTCGCGCGCGCTCGGTGAGCACTTGCGGCTCTCCGCGTGGGCGCTGCTCGTTGCCATACTCATCGCCCTGCCGCTGGCCGCGCTCGTCAGCCAGTCGCCGCTGGCGTCCTTCCTTGCCATCAACATCTCGAATGTCGGGCGTGCGGTGCCAAGCCTCGCGATCCTCGCCCTCGCGCTGCCCTTCCTTGGCCTCGGGTTTCGCCCGTCCTTGCTCGCACTCACGGTGCTCGCCATCCCGCCGATCCTCATCAACGCGGCCATCGGACTGCGAGAGGTACCCGCCAGCGTTGTGGAGTCCGCCCGCGGGATGGGGCTCTCCACCGGCCAGATACTCACCCGCATCCGCTTCCCCATCGCCGCGCCGGTGATCTTCGCCGGACTGCGCACCTCCGCCGTGCAGGTGGTTGCCAGCGCCACGCTCGCCACCTTTATTGGTGGCGGCGGCCTCGGCGGGCTGATCGTGCGTGGCCTGCAGCGCAACAGTCCCGAGTACCAACTCGCGGGCGCGATCCCGGTTGCCCTCCTGGCCATCAGCACCGAGCTTGGTTTCGCTGCTCTCCAGCGCCTTGCGACGCCGAAGGGGCTGCGCATATCCAGCCGCACCAGGCCCGCGTAGTACGCCAAGAGACGAGTTCTTCCCCGCTGTAGCGTGTTGGACTCAGCTTGACGGTTTCTGTCGCGGACGGGTACCATCTTAGGGTTCCAGCATGGCAATCCCTCTGTGAGGGACGCTAGCAGCGGGATGGGGGTGATCTCGGTTCCAGCAAGCAAACGCCCGCGATGCGGGCAGGGGCGCACCCCCACCGGCGACTCCGCACAACTCCAACAATCAGAATCCAGATCGAAAGGATCGATACCTGCATGAAGAATAGGAAATTGATCGAGCTTCTCACGGTGCTAATCCTGGTGTTCCCGTTGCTCGCCGCCTGCGGCAACAACGATGACACGGCGCCCGTACCGGCGGCTACAACGGACGCAGCCATCAATGAGACCCCGGGAGCGGATACCGATACGACCACAGAGCCAACCGCGGGCGCCACGGAGGACACTGGAAGCGGTGCCCTCGCCGGGGTGACGGCAACGTCCGGCGATACCGGCGCCGCGCCGAGTGGCGACAAGACGCCGGCCTTGCCGGGTCCAAGAACTTCACGGAGCAGTACGTGCTCGCAGAGCCCTACGCGCAGGCGATGGAGGCGAAGGGCTACAAGGTCACCCGCAAGATCAACCTCGGCTCGAGCAGATCGCCGACAAGGCGTCATGCAGCGGGCAGATCGACATGTACCCTGAGTACACGGGCACGATGCTGCAGGTGATCTCAAGATCGAGAAGGTCCCCTCGGTCGCCCGAGGCCACGTTCAACCTCGTCACAGCGGTACGCCGCCCGCAAGCCGGGCGCTGACCGTGCTGCTCCTCCGCGCTGCTCTTCGATAACAACTTCGGCATCGTCGTTCGCAAGGAGGCCGCCGACCTTCGGCATAAGCTCAAGACCAAGCCAGGACCCGAGAAGGTCGCCAAGAACGGACGTTTGCCCCTGTACCAGGAGTTCGAGGACGGTAGTACAGCCTCCGCCCGGAACGCAGAAGAACTACCCCGGCTTCAAGAACTTCAAGAAGACCGTCCTCGTGGACTCGCTCGGCCTGCGCTACAAGTCACTGCAGACGGGCGACGCGGACGTCGGGGTCGGCTTGACGGACGGCCAGCCTGCCTCCGATGACTTCGTCGTTCTGGAGGACACAGCGCTGGTGATCTGGCCGCCGTACTTCGCTCCTGTGGTCAGCACGAAGTGGCTGAAGGCGCACCGACGCGGAGGCGATCCTCAACCTTGCCCTGGGAGAAGCTAACCGCCGAGGCGATGCGCGAGCCAACGGCAGCGGTGGACTCGAGAAGGAAGAGCCGAACGACGTGGCGAGCGACTCCCTGGAGGAGCAGGGCCTCAAGTAATCGCGATCTCGCAACGTTAGAGATTGAACAAGGGGCGCAGTATGCTGTACCCCTTGTTCCTTCCGGGTGCACAAACGAACTTCAGGGCGTTGAGCTGCCTGCGGTGTCAGCATCCCGGAAAGCGAGTCGCCGAGGCGCGGAGTCGAGCGCCATGTTACCATCGGCTGCCCGGCCAATCGAGTCTTTGCGTTCGTCTCCACTCCAGAGAATGATCCGCCAGGTGCCGGTCTCTGTGCGGCACGAGAAGACGTCGCCGGGGCCAATGGCCGGGCGCGACGACGGAAGAGGACGTGAAGTTCATAGGTCGCCGGATGAGATACACGCGGGAGGTCACGGAGTTCCAGCCCCGTATGCCCTCGCAATCCAGAGCTCTCGGGAGTATTCCCATCCACCATTCGCATGGCGCTTCAGTCGGTCGGCGACGCCACCAGGCTCGTACTGGCCACGGAGACGGCACTGATCGGACCCTACAAGCTCGGGGGTCCGTTGATGACGTTGGCGATCGGGCAGCTTTTCGAGCGTCAGCCCAAGTTGAAGGGTCTCCTGGAGGGTCGGTAGCGCGGTACTTCTTGCGTGGGCGACCCTCGCACATATCTGGCGGCGCGACCCTGCCCTCGCCGGTGTTCGGGGTTATACGCAATCGGGTTGAAGCCCATCGCATGTCATCCCGAACGCAGGAGGGATCCGTAGCCTGTATTGCGGATTCCTCGCAGGCTCGGAATGACTAATGCACTACTGATCAACCGACCCTCGTATTATTCGGTGGGCTGATGTATTGCACTGAGCAAGGTTTTCTTCGAGAGGTGAAGACAACGATGCAACAGATGACAGACGCGGAGCGCAGAACCTTCCTGATGTGCGGCACGCGCACCGGCGGTGCTGCCACCGTACGGGCAGATGGACGCCCGCACGTCGTCCCCGTCTGGTTTCTGCTCGACGGTGACACCATGGTATTCAGCACCCGGCATAAGAGTGTCAAGGCGCGCAACATGCGCGACCCGCGCGCTTTGCTCTGCGTTGATGAGGAGACCCCGCCCTACGCCTTCGTGCTCGTCGAGGGCACCGTGAGCTTATCGACGACCCCGACGCCCTGCGCCCCTGGGCGACCCGATCGCCGCCCGATACATGGGTGTCGATCAGGCGTCGAGGCATACGGCGCGCGCAATGCCGCCCGGCGAGCCGTTAGTCCGCCTCCTCCCGACGAGGATCACCGCACATAAGAACATGGCGGAGTAGCCCGCCTACCGCCGCCCCGGTCCGTTACGGGCAAGAATGAACCCGGCTGAATGGTAGGGGCTTTGTCATTCCGAGTATGCGAGGAATCCGTGGTCCACGTGGACGGATCCCTCACCCGTTCGGGATGACATGCGGTAGGGTCCAACCGATTGCGTATGAGGTGTCTTCTCGCGCCATCCGCCCGTCGACCCCGACACCTACGCACCCCAGATGCGGTCGGCGGCCTCGGCGAGCGTGCGCAGCTTGTAACGCTCGTCCTCGACGGTGATCGCGTTGCCGATCACGGAGGTAGCGAAGCCGCACTGCGGGCTGATGGCCAGGCGTTCCAGCGGGACGAAGGCGGCCGCTTGCCGGACCCGTGCCTCCAACTCGTCCACCGTCTCGCGCCGGCCGGTCTTCGTCGTCACGAGGCCCAGCACGGCGGTCTTCCTCCGGCACGTGGACGAGCGGCTCAAAGCCCCGGATCGCTCATCGTCGTACTCCAGCATCAGGCGCTGGGCGCGGACGCCGCCGAAGACCTGCCGTGCGATCAGATTGTACGAGCCGGACGTGAGCCACCGGCTGCCCTGGTTGCCCCGGCAGAGGTGGAACGCGAACGTGACCCCGTGTGGTCCCCGAGCACGTAGTTGTCCAACTCGATGCCGCGCGCCAGCCACCGGTCGAGGTCCCATCCCTGCTGCTCGTAGAACGCGCGCGTCTTCGGATCGAGCAGCAGAGGGTAGTGGGGGGCATCGAGTTGATGTACGTCGCGCCGAGACGCACCAGCTCCTCCACCTCCTCGCGGAGGATCCGCGCCACGTCCTCCAGAAACTGGTCGAGCGTGGGATACGCCTCCTTTGAGCGTTCCGGTGACCAGAAGTTCGCCCACAGACTCGGGCTGGGGATGGTGACCTTCACCGTCCGGTCCGTGCGGGCGCGCATGTACACCCACTCCTCGACACTGAGGTGTCGCTTGCGGCGCAGGGGCGCGACGACCCCGAGTCCGGCGGGACGGGCGGTGGCCTTATCCCCGACCGCACCCGTGCCGTGCCACTCGCCCCACAGGAAGGCGTCGATGTCGTACGCCCCGAAGCCATCTACGGCCTCGGTCATCTGGCTCTGGAAGGACTCACGACGCATCTCGCCGTCCGTGACGACCTGCATCCCTGCCTGTACCTGAAGGGCCAGTGCCTCGTCCACCGCGCGGTCCTCGATCCGCTTGAATGCGGCGGGTTCGATCTCCCCCGCGGCGAGGAGCCGGCGCGCGTCCAGCAACGCCGGCGGACGTAGCAAACTGCCCACAACATCGGCTCTGGCGGTGATCATCGTGCTGCTCCTCCTCATCGGTGCGGCGCTGCCCGATAGCTTCCCCACTGGTCCGGTGTCTGTCGGTCTCGGGCATACGGTGTGGCATCATTGTTCGGGTGCGTCCACCCGCCAGCTTCAACCAGAGCTTGCCCTCAGCGTCAACTGAACGCGGCGCGGCGACGCCTGCGGCCGAAGAGTTTCGCACCGAGCCAGCCGAGGCAGAGGCCGATGAGGCTGCTCCCGAAGAGCCTGATGGCGGATCCTCCCAGCAAGCTGTACAGCGCGTCCCGGTTGTTCGGCGCGGGGAGGTTCAGGGCGAGCGATGCGTACAGCGAGTTGAGGGTATAGTACAACAGCAGTCCCACGCCAACCGTCAGCAGCCAGCCAAAGCCACCGGCGATCATGCCCGCGCGGGCGCCGCTCGCGAACCGGTGCGAGGCGACCACACCTGCGACGAAGAGCACGATTAGGTTTAAGGCGAGGCTAGCGTACGTTCCGGCGGCCGAGTTATATTCCGCGACAAGCGCCGCCCGCGACGCTGACCAGGAAGAACAGGATGCCGAACAGCAGACCGATAGGGAGGGCGCTCCGTTGTTGCTCCTCGCGCGGTGCGGTGTATCGAGGCCGCTCGGCGGTCTCGGCAGGTTCATCGGCGCCGGTCGGGGCAGGGCGGGCCAGCACGCGGCGGACATCCTCGCTCGTCACCTTGAGCCTCGCCCTGCAGAAAGATCGCCATCTGGCTGGGGGTCCAGCCGGGATGCTGGCGCGCGAGTTCCCGTACCCTCTGCTCGACGTGTTTTGGCGGTCTGCGGCTCATCTCTCTCCCGTTGCAGTTTCAGAGCGCGGCACCTGCGGAAGGTGCCGCACCGCAAATCGTCTCACTGTACAGCAGGCTTGCCTGCTCCCCGATCCCACGCACCCAATCTGGCGGGTCGGGCCGCGCGATTATACCGTAGCCGCACAGGTGCCCGTGGCATGGCTGAGTGCTTGGGTCTGTACTGTTCGGCGCATCCCACGCGGGCTGGGCGGCTCGGGTATAGTGGCGGTCAGGAGCGGGAAAGCAAGGGAGGTGGCGGGTGTCGAAGGGCGAGCTCGAAGCGGCGATAGCGGCGGCGCGGGCGGGTGGCGAGGTGCTACGCCGCAGCTACAACACGGGCGTCACCGTCCAGTACAAGGGGCCGGTCGACCTAGTTACCCAGGTGGACACCGAATCGGAGCGCGTGGTCACCGGCATGCTCCGCGACGCCTACCCCACGTATGGCATCCTCGCGGAGGAGGGTGGCGGCAGCCCAGGGGAGGAGGACGCTCGCTGGATCGTGGACCCGCTCGACGGCACGACGAACTACGCCCACGCCTTCCCCTTCTTCGCGGTGGTGGTTGCGCTGGAGCGGGCGGGGCAGGTCGAGGTTGGCGTCGTGTACGACCCGATGCGCGACGAGATGTACGCCGCCCGGCGGGGGGAGGGCGCGACCTGCAACGGGGAGCCGCTGCGGGTCTCGAGCGCGACGGAGTTGAGCCGCGCGCTCGTCGCGACGGGCTTTCCGTACGATCGGGAGGACTTGCCCGCCGCCCTGGAGCTCTGGGGCAGGATGGCGGTCTCCTGTCAGGGGCTGCGGCGGGCGGGCAGCGCGGCGCTCGACCTGTGCTACGTCGCGGCCGGACGGTTCGACGCGTACTACGAGCGGGGTATCTGGGCGTGGGACGTCGCGGCGGGCAGCCTGATTCTCACCGAGGCGGGTGGGCAGGTCAGCGACTACACCGGCGATCCGTTCCAAATCGAGGGCCGCGAGATCGTCGCCACGAACGGCCACATCCACTCCGAGCTGCTGGCGATGACAAGCAAGGAAGCACCTTGAGAACTTACCCTTAATCTCCAAATGAGCGCTGGTTCGTCCTCCGACCCCTTCATTGACAGTACAGTGTAGATTTCAGTGCCAGCCGCCTAGTGGTCGTGGACCCTGAACACGAGTCCTCTCACAGTGTTGGCCGCGTGCCCCTTAGCTTATTCCTTGAACTCTGGAGGGTCTTCGCCGAGCTCTTTGTAGTGGGCCTTGAGGTGGTTGTACACCCTGCGCCGGTCGGCGTCCGGTAGGTCCGTGCCGCCGCGAGCGCCGTTGAGCGCGGCCATCGCGCGCTGCACGCCCCGGCGGCTGAGCATGAGCTTCCCCCTGCGGAGCGTGTGGTGGGGAAGCCTGTACGCCTGTTTGCGCTCGGGTGGGCGCGAGCCGCCATCGTACCACGCGTGGGCATCCGCCACCACCCGCCAGCCGAGCGCCTCGATGATCGCGTCTATGTCGCGCTTTTCGTCCCAGTCCCAGTCACCGTCGTCCACCTCCTGACCCTTGCGTACCCGCGGTACCGTGCCCATAGACCTTCCTCCAGCCCGATTTCTATGCCCACTCGCCGTTCGGCAGCACCTGCACCTTGACGCCCTCGCCGCCGCGCACGGTGTCGAGCGCGAGCGGGAACTCATCCAGGGATAGACCGTGAGTAAGCATGGTCTGGGCATCCACCGCGCCGCTCTGCAGCATGTCGATCGCGTGCGCGAACGTGAGCAATAGTGCCATTGTGCCGACAATGGTGATCTCGTCGTTGTAGATGCGGAACGGCGAGAGCGCGATGCTCGCATCGCCAGGCGCCACACCGAAGATCATAAACTTCCCACCACGCCGCACCGCGCCAAACGCCGTCTCGATCGCTCGCGGCACACCGGTCGCGTCGATCACGCAGTCGAACCCGAGTGGCTCGTGCTCCATCAGTGTCCCGATATCCGTCGCCGTGTGCGTCGCCCCCAGCTTCTCGGCAACTTCGAGCCGCCGGGCATTCAGGTCAAGCATCGCCACGCGTGATGCCCCGCCCCGGAGCGCGAGCTGCATGAGCAGCAGCCCCATCGTGCCCGCGCCGACGATCAGGAACGTGTCGCCGAGCTTCGGGTCGAGCCGGTGGATGCCGTGCACCGCGCAGGAGAGCGGCTCGATCAGTGCGGCCTCTCGCAGGGAGACGTTGTCCGGCAGGAGATACGCGTTCTTTGCGGGCACGGCAACGTACTCCGCGAACGCGCCGTTCACAGTGTCGCCGATCGCCCCCCAGTTCTGGCAGAGGTTGCCCCGGTTGCGGCGGCAGAACTCGCAATGCCCGCAGAACAGCGACGGGTCCACCGCGACCCGCATCCCCTCGCGGAAGTCCGTGACGCCCGCGCCGACCGCTGCGATCTCCCCCGCGAACTCGTGGCCGGGAACGATGGGGTATGGCGTGGGCGGGAACTCGCCGTCCGCGATGTGCAGGTCCGTGCCACAGACGCCGCACGCACCCACCCGCACGACCAACTGGCCGGCACCTGGCGTGGGGTCCTCGACCGTGCCCACCCGCACCTCGCCCGGCTTATCGATAATCGCAGCGCGCATGCTATCTCCTCTCGGTTTGTTCGTCGTTTGGCGCCCATGTTGATATGTCCCGGGACTGGGGCGTTATCCCGCTTGCTCTGCCTGCAGGAGCGTCCCTGCGCTACGCCCCTGGCCGGACCATCGCCTTGACGCTCGCCGGGTCTTTGCGGCCCGCCTGCAGCGCCTCCTCCGCCTGCTCCAGCGGGTAATGACCGGTGACGATTCCTGCGAGATTCACCCGGCCCGAGGCGGCAAGCGCGATTGCACCGGGGTAGGTGTTCGCGTAGCGGAACACGCCCGTGAGCGTGATCTCTTTCGTCTGCAGCGTCGCCATCGGGATACTCACCTCGCCGGAGGGGTCGAGCCCAACCGCGACGGCGATGCCGCCCGGCCGGAGCGCGTGGATGCCGTCCGCCATCGCGCTCGGGATGCCGGAGCACTCGATCAGCACGTCGACCTCCAGCCCTGCCTCCGCAAGCGGCTCCTCGGCGACGTTCAACGCGCGGGTCGCGCCAAGCCGTCTGGCCATCTCCAGCCGCTGCGGGTTCACATCCGTGATCGTCGCCTCCGTCGCGCCGAGCGCGAGCGCGGCCTGCATAGCGAGGATCCCGATCGGCCCCGCCCCGGTAACGAGCACCCTGTCCCCACCCTGCAGGTTTGCCTTACGGCACGCCCACAGCCCTACGCTCAGGGGCTCGATCAGCGCACCCTCATCGTCGGACATCCCATCCGGCAGCCGGAACGCGAAGTCCTCGTGGACCGTCACGTACCGGGCGAACGCACCATCTATCGGCGGCGTTGCGAAGAAGCGAACATCCTGGCACAGGTTGTACCGTCCGGATCGACATTCCCGGCACCGTCCGCACGGCACGCCGGGCTCGATCGTGACGCGGTCGCCAACCGAGTGCTTCGAAACCTCCGCGCCGAGCTGTACGATCATGCCGGACGACTCGTGCCCAAGGATCAGCGGCGCGCGCACGACGAATGGTCCGATCTGGCCGTGCTCGTAGTAGTGCATATCGGAGCCGCACACGCCGACGGAGGCGATCTCGACGAGCACCTCACGAGGCCCCGGCTCCGGCATCGGCGTCTCCTCGACGCGCACATCACGCACGCCGTACAGTATCGCGGCCTGGTTCTGCATGCTCTTCTCCTACTCCCTCATTCGGACACGTGCCGGGCGTGAGCAGCAAGAAGGCTGCCCTGGACCGGAACTGCGCTTTGACAGCCCGACTTGTCTGGTGGTATAGTCCCGTCAACAACCACATACGTTTCGCGGGAGCTCGGAAGGACCGGGCTGAGAGGGCGACTGATCTCGTCGCCGACCGTTGGAACCTGACCCGGGTAATGCCGGCGCAGGGACGAGCCTCCAAGCACGCCACGCCGCCGGTATCCCCGGAAGGCGTTTTTTGTTGTACGGAGGCGGTGTGGCCAGGGATAGTACACGGACAGTGCAGGGTGACACGGCCGTGAGGGGCGGCGGTTCGGCTGAGGCACCTGCGGCGGTCAGGGTCGTTGGCCTCAACAAGGCGTATGCGCTCAATGGCACGTCCCTTCCCGTGCTGCAGGACATCAGCTTCGACGCCGCCCCCGGTGCGTTCGTGTCCGTTGTAGGGCCGAGTGGCTCGGGGAAGAGCACCCTGCTCGGCATCATCGCGGGGCTGGAGGAGCCGGACAGCGGGTCGGAAACGGTCGGTGGCACCGAACGGCGGCTCGGTGCCGTGGCGTACATGCCGCAGGCCGACACCCTCCTGCCCTGGCGCACCGCGCTTGACAACGCGATCCTCGGCCTGGAGGTGCGTGGCACGCCGCGGCGCGAGGCGCGGGCGCAAGCGCGAGAGCTGTTCGCGGTGGCGGGGGCTCTCCGGCTTCGAGGCTGCATACCCCTCGACGCTCTCGGGCGGAATGCGGCAGCGTGTGGCGTTCCTGCGTACGGTGCTCACGGGCGGCTCCGTGCTGTTGCTCGACGAGCCGTTCGGTGCGCTGGATGCTCTCACCCGGTCGGAGATGCACGAGTGGCTGCTCGGGCTCTGGGAACGCCTGTCGGTCACCGTGGTGCTCGTGACGCACGATGTCGAGGAAGCGCTGCTGCTCTCCGACCGCGTGCTCGTGCTGTCGCCCCGGCCGGGACGCGTCGTGCTCTCCCACGAGGTGCGTCTTCCCCGGCCCCGCCACCGGGTGATGACAGTCTCCGAGGCGTTCGTACGCGACAAGGCGCTCCTGCTTGACGCGATCCATGGGGTGGTTTCCTGATGTTCCGCCCGCCAACCATGACCCGCTTCCGCACCGTCACGTGGCTCCTCGCGGCGTTGCCCGTGTTGGGAATCCTGGCACTGTGGGAGGTGATTGTGCGCGCGGCGGCGGTCGATCCCGTCGTGTTGCCCGCGCCGACGCGGGTGCTCGCCGCGACGCGGGACTCGGCGGGGTTGCTCGCAGTGCACACCCGGCAGACCCTGCTGGAGGCCGCGATCGGGCTGGCGCTCGCGCTCCTGGCCGGGTGTAGCCTCGGTGCCCTGGTGACCCTCTCGCCCTTCCTGCGCCGGAGCGTGTACCCGCTGCTCGTAGTGTCGCAGACGATTCCCATGATCGCGCTCGCGCCACTATTGGTGATTTGGTTCGGCTTCGGCATCGTGCCGAAGCTGCTCGTCGTCGCGCTTGTCTGCTTCTTCCCCCTCAGCGTCGCGGTCGCGGATGGGCTCGGCAGCGCAGAGCCGGATACCGTGCGACTTCTCCGCAGCATGGGCGCGACCGGTTGGCAGATCTTCTGGAAGGTCCGGATGCCGCAGTCGCTGCCGTACCTGTTCTCCGGACTGAAGATCTCCGTGACGTACGCGGTGATCGGCGCAGTGTTCGGTGAGTGGGTGGGCGCGTATGAGGGGCTGGGCATCCTGATGCAGACCGCGAAGAACTCGTATCGGACGGATGTGGTGTTCGCGGCGATCTTCGTCACCTCGATCCTGAGTGTCGGTCTGTTCGGCATCGTCGCGGTGCTAGAGCGGCTGATGCTCCCGTGGCACGTCCGGGGGACGGGCAGACAGCGAAGGCAATAGAAAGGTACGGATAGTCACAGTGAGCACGAACTTGAACGGTGGTCAGCTTGCAGTGGGCCGGCCCGGCATAGCGAGCGAGGAGGAATCAACCGCTCGCAGGGCAGGTCCCCGTGCCTGCCCTTACCATGTGCGCCTGGGCGGAGACCGCTCCCTCCGCGCTCGCCTGCTGTCCCTGTTGCTAATGGTGGCGGTGCTCCTGGCGGGCTGCGCGGGACAGCAGGCGGGTGCTGGCGATGCGCGCAAGTCGGTCACGCTCGCGCTCGATTGGACGCCGAACACGAATCACACCGGTATTTATGTCGCGCAGCAGAAGGGATGGTACGAGGAAGCGGGCGTGGATCTGAAGATCCTGCCCTACGCCGAGGGCACGACGACGGATGTGCTTGTCTCAAGCGGGAAGGCGAGCTTCGGCATCTCCTCCGAGGAGAGCGTCGTGCTCGCGCGCGCGGCGGGGCAGGACGTGGTCTCGGTCGCGGCGATTATGCAGAAGAACACGTCGGCGCTCGTCACGCTCAAGAGTTCCGGGATCGACCGGCCAAAGGAGTTAGTCGGCAAGCGCTACGCCGGGTTCGGCGCCCCGTTCGAGGAGCCGGTGATCTCCACGATGATCGAGCACGATGGTGGCCGTGGGACGTTCAAGAACGTGACCGCAAACCTGTATGGCTATGAGGCGGTCAAGGCCAGACAGGCGGACTTCGTGTGGATCTTCATGGGATGGGACGGCGTGCAGGCCCGGCGCTCGGGACTGGACCTCAACGCATTTTATATCAGCGAGCACGGCGTGCCCGACTACTATACCCCTGTGATCGTCAGCAGCAACAAGCAGCTCAAGGCGGACCCGGAGGCGGTCCGGGCGTTCGTGTCCGCCACCGCGCGCGGGTATGAGTGGGCCATCGAGCATCCGGAAGAGGCAGCGGACCTGCTCGTGCAGGGCGCGCCGAAGGGCGCCGCGCCGGACCCCATTCTCGCTCGAGAGAGCCAGCGGTGGCTCAGCCCGCGCTACAAGGAGGGGGCGGAAAAGTGGGGTATGCAGGAACTCGCGAAATGGACCGAGTATCCACGCTTCATGTACCGCACGGGCAAGGTAATCGACGCGGCGGGCAAGCCGGTTCAGGAGGAGCCCGATTACGAGGCGTACTTCACGAACGAATACCTGCCGTAGCGCGCAGGGCAGCATGCCAGTCCGGGCGGGCCGCAGCCCGGCAAGCCATACTGCGGCCCATAGGGACCCCGCCCAGGCTCATCTCGTTGCGCTATACTTCGTGCTTCAGGGAAAAGGAGACTTGGCGGTATGAAGATCGAAGACGTGGACTTCAGCCTGTACGTGATAACGGATGCGGACGTCTCGGGCGAACGGCTGCATACGGAGGTGGTGCGCCTCGCCCTCGAAGGCGGCGCGACGGTGATCCAGTACCGCGACAAGCGCGCGCCCCTGCGCCGGATGCTCGAGGTCGGCGAGGAGCTGCGCAGGCTCTGCGCCCGCCACGGCGCGGCATTCATCGTGAACGATCGTCCGGACCTGGCGATCGCGCTCCAGGCTGACGGTGTGCACCTCGGCCCGGAGGATATGCCGCCCGGCACTGTGCGCGGCATCGTCGGCTCCGAGATGCTGATCGGCGTGAGCACCGACGATCCCCAGGAGGCGCGCGAGGCGGAGGCTGCTGGCGCGGACTACATTATCGCCCGGCCCGTCTTTCCGACGAGTTGGCAAATGGAGGGGCGGCCGACGATGGGCGTCGACGGTCTGGCGCAGATCGTCCAGGCAGTCGCTTTGCCGGTGCTCGCCGACGGTGGGGTCAACCAGAAGACCATCGAGCAGGTGATGGGCGCGGGCGTTGCCGGACCGGCCATGACCACGGCTGTAATCGGTTCGCCCGATCCCGCAGGAGCCGCGCGGGAGCTGCGCGGCATGGTGGACGCCTATCGTCGCCAGGTCGCCACTGGATGAGGCGTCGTGCGTAGATCCACCCCACCTCCCCTCTCCGCCAGCGTTGTCGGCGGTGGGACGGGCGGGCGCCTGAGCCTGCGCGCACTCGCCGACTCGCCCCTCTTCGATCTCGTCGCCGTGGCGGACCTGCGTCCCGAGGTGCGGCGGGATCTGGCGGCGGAGTATCCCGGCATCGAGACGTATCCCACGCACGAGGCGATGTTCGCCGCACGGCCCACCGATGTGGTGTGCGTGAGCACGTACCCACCCAGCCACGAGCCTATCGCACTCGACGCCCTGCGTCTGCCGCTCCGTGGCATCCTGGTCGAGAAGCCGCTCGGGCACACCGCGGCATCCGGGCGGCGCATTCTGGAGGCGGTCAAGGCGCGAGGGCTGCCGATGGCCGTGCCACACGGCCTGCTCGCGAAGCGGGCACCGCTGGAGATACTCGAGCGCGTGCGACGCGGGGAGATCGGGGAACTCCGTCTGGTGGAGGTCCAGTGCTCGGGGTGGGACATCATCAACGCGGGCATCCACTGGCTGAACTACTTCGTGACCCTCACAAACAACGAGCCCCTGGCGCACGTGCTCGCCTGCTGCGACGCGAGCACCAGGACCTATCGCGATGGGATGCAGGTCGAGACCATCGCGGTGACGTATGCGCAGACTATGAGTGGCGTCCGGGTCGTGATGATCACAGGCGACGAGGTCCGCGTCAACGCGGACGGCAAGCAGTTCCTCTTCCAACTCGTTGGCACGCTTGGCACCATCGAGTTCTACGGCTGGGACCCCTCGTACCGGGTTCTGAACGCGGCGTTTCCGAATGGCCGGATGTTCACGCCCGATGAGTTCGCCGTCTCCGGACACCGGCGGCACCTGGAGACGATGGCCGCGATGGTGTACAACAACGAGCCCGACTACACGATCCCTGAGAGCTCGCTGCTCGCGCTGGAGATCTGCGAGGGCGCGTACCTCTCCAGCAAGCACACATGCGCGGTGACGTTCCCGGTCGACGAGTTTGTTCCCCCTCCCCGGCCACAGTGGCAGCCCGGCGAACCGTACTCGGGCACGGGCGGTGGCAGGGACGGCCGCAAGCTCTAGCTGGGAGTCTCCGGTTGTGCGTGAGCACGATGCGCCGCAATTAGCCTGCAACTACTCACCACAGCTCGTGGCGCTGCTTCGGGATGGACGTGCGGAAGTTGAGTGGATCAAGCTCTCTCGGTGGGACGTTTTCGCGGCGGAACTAGCAGTCGTGCGGCCGCTGAGACCCGTGTTGCTCCATGTGCTCCCGCGAGCGGGGCTGCGCTCACTCGACAGCCTGCCGTGGACCTGGGAGGAGATGAACTCGGCGACGGCGGCGTGCGGCTCACCTCACGCCGCGCTGCACCTGGCGTCGTCGCGCACCGCCGACTGGGAGCGGCTCGTCGCGCTCGTCCGCCCTCGGATGCGGAGGTGCTGGAGCGGCTCGTCGCGGGCACGCAGGTGTTTGCGGAAAAGCTTGATGCGTCACTGCTGGTGGAGAACGTGCCCTTCTATGCGACGGGCGACACGCTGCTGCGCGCACCCAGCGATCCGGCGGTCATCTCCGCGGTGTGCGATCGGACGGGCGCGGGACTCCCTGCTTGACCTCGCACACGCCCAGATCGCCGCGCATAATCGGAGGGAGGACGTGCGCGCCTACCTCTCGGGGCTGCCGCTGGAGCGGGTGCGTGAGGTACACGTCTGTGGCCCCGCGCCACGTGACACGCCCAGATCCCGCGCCATACCGCGGTGCTGCAAGACGATCACGCGAGATGGGCGAGGAGGATTCGCGCTGCTGGTCTGGACGCTGGAGCGGACGCATCCGTCTGGTTGGCCCCGCGCCAGACCGGCGCCGGGGTGCTGCAAGACGGATCACCGGGAGATCGCCGCGAGGAACGATCAGCTACGCGCCTGCTGGAGGGGCGCTGATAGCTGGTTGGGCGGATCGCGTTCCCACCCAACAGCCAGTCCACCCGCCGCGGCACACCGCCCGGATGCTGCAGGAGCCTACATCATGACACGTCAGCTCACGCGCCAGCAGGGGCGCGATAGCTTGAACCGTGGTGCGTGTCATCAGCCAGTCCAACCACGGCTCGGCACAGGCCCGGAATGACAGGATACATCATGACAGGCAGGCAGGCGTTACCAGCAGTAAATACGCGATCCGCTTGAACCGTGGTGCCGGAATCCGTATGATCCGGCTCGGAATGATTTGGTTCAGCCGGAATCCGTATGAACCGCATTGGGTGTTCCCTTGAACGCTTGGCCATGTCAGCAACTTCGCCGAGCGGTACCTGTGCCTCCCGGCAAGCACAATCTTGGGTGCTCCGCGCGGATTGGGCCTACGGTCCTATCCTGACTGGGACTGTGGTCCCAGGACAGCAGGACAGCCGCCCTCATACACTCTACGTGACATCAACGGTGATCGCGATCCGAAGGTTTCGACTGTACGTCCTACATGGAGGAATGAATGAAGGCCATAACATCGACACTTGCTGCCCTGATGCTCGCGCTGCTGCTTGTGGCACCGGCGCTCGCGGCAGGCGAGCAGGGCGAGACGGTGACGAAGACGTTCGAGCTCACGCTGCACGGCGACGTGCCGCCGGACCGGGTGTTCGAGGTGAAGTACCTCACGCAGGAAGAAGGCAGCTCCGGCGCTAAGCCTAAGGCGATCCAGTTTTGTGGCAGCGTGCAGGACCCTGGTGCCGTCCAGATAATCTCCAGGGAGACCTGCGTGGGCAACGGCACCGTCTACACCGCCGAGGTGGAATTTCAACGAGGTACCAGACTCGCCTTCCAGTACTTCACGCTGCTCCCCAGCGACCCGGTCGGCACCGACGAGACCTTCTTCAGCAGCATCCAGGGACCTGGCGCTCCAGGTGGCCCAGAGGATTTCGAGACGCTCGACGACGATATGGTCACCTCCGCCTGGTACCGGTCGGGTGGGGCAAGCGGGAGCGGACAGATGCCGGAGATGCCTGACACCGGAGCGGGAGGTATGGCAGGTAGCGGTCTGCCGCTATACGGCCGCGTTGCCCTGCTGCCACTCGCAGCCACTTGGTACACCATACGAAGGCGGCGATAGGCATATCAGGCGCTCAAGTGTTCAACCGCTGGGGAGCATCGCTTGGGTGCTCCCCCGTGATCATAGACTTCCGACCATAACGAGTAGGCAGGAGAGGATCGTGTGGGCAAGGTGCACCTTGATGGTGTGCGCTGGCGTAGGGAGGGACAATAGACAGGATAGAGGCTGGTAGCAGCTCCAAGGCGGCCTACGGCGCCGGCAGGATGAGCGTAGCTCTGGCTGTACTGGCGATACTCCGATACCTGGTGGCCGAGTTCCCCGTCTGGGGAGACTTGCGTGCCCGCGGCGGGCAACCCCCGTTCTGGGCGTGACTGGCGTTTCTAGCGATGGCACTTGGCACGCTCATCTCCGGGATAGTGGGGGGCGTCGCGGCGATCGCAGCCTGCAACCGATCTACACTCACGCGGACAGGTTTGCTTCTCGGCATCGCCGGGCCGACCCTCCTCATCATATTCCTCTTTGTAGCCATGCCACTGATAGAGAGGTAATCGCGGCTAGGATGGCGAGCGGTCCCGCTCCATACGTCCAGTACCGGCCTTGCACGGCTGGGGTACAATCCCGTTGGGCGATGGGCATCCAGGTGACATCCGATGCGAGCGACAAGGAGCCTTGATATGAACTCGCCCTATGCGTCTGCGGGGGCCATCGCACGCCCTCAAGGTTGCCCCGATGCTCCCCTGCACGGGCGTCGGCTCACACTCGCTCGCGTCACATGGACAGCAGTCACTCTTCTGACGGTGGTCCTCTTTGTGGCTGGTGTTCCGGCTTCCTTCGAGTACCTCCAGATCCCGTGCGCCGGTTCCGCTTGCACCGGACCGCAACCCACGGTCGCTACTATACGGATGCTCGGACAGCTCGGTATCCCCATCGCTCTATATGCGGCGTTCGTGCTCGCGCTCGACGTCATCTTCGCGGTCGTATGCTTCGCGGTCGCGGGGCTCATCGTCCGGCATCAGCCGGTCAGTCGGGTGGCCCTGCTTGCCGCGCTCGCGCTCCTGACGTTCGGGGGGGCAACGTTCCCGAATGTTCTCAACGTGCTGGTCGAGATCCAACCTGGATGGGCACTCCCAGTCGCGTTCGTACGTTACACCGGGCACGTCTCCTTCCTTTCGCTCTTCTACCTTTTTTCGGACGGGCGCTTCATACCACGATGGACACAGCTGTTGATACTCCTGTGGGCTATCCTCGGCATTCCCGTATACTTCTTGCCGGACACATCCCTCGACCCGCATGCGTCTCCCCTGGCCTTCGTACCTATGTATGCGGGATTTCTAGGTACGGCCGTGTTCGCCCAGGTTTACCGGTACCAGCGCGTAGCGGCGCCCATCCAACGCCAGCAGACCAAATGGGTCGTGTTCGGCTTCGCCGCGGCCATCCTGACCTTCCTGGTGTTCATCCTGTTCGGTGCCGCCTTGCCGCCAGGGCTCCAGCAGGATCCGCTCGGCTTCCTGGTCGGGAACACCGTTATGCACTTGTCCATGCTCCTCATCCCGCTCTCCATCGGCTTCGCGATCCTCCGCTATCGGCTCTGGGACATAGACGTCATCATCAACCGCACGCTCGTATACGGCATTCTCAGCGCCATTGTGGCAGGAGTCTACCTGCTCGTAGTCGGCGGACTCGGATCGCTGCTGCGCGCAGAGGGCAACCTGCTGCTTTCATTGCTTGGTGCGGTACTTGTCGCCATCCTGTTTGCGCCACTACGCGAGCGGCTGCAGCTGGGCGTCAACCGGCTGATGTACGGTGAGCGCGACGATCCCTACCGAGTGCTGGCTCGCCTGGGCCAACGGCTGGGCGAGACGCTCGAACCACAGGCTGTGCTGCCGTCGGTGGTGCAGACGGTGCGGGAGGCGCTCAGGCTGCCCTATGCGGCCATAGCGCTGCGCCAGCAGGACGGGTTGAAGCTCGCGGCATCCGCGGGCGAGCCGGTGCCGGAACCACACCGCCTGCCGCTCGTATATCAGGGTGAGTCGCTCGGGGAGCTCGTGTTGGGGCGGCGAGTCGGGGAGGAAGCCTTCTCCCCCGCCGACCGGAGGCTGTTGGACGACCTGGTTCGGCAGGTGGGCGTGGCGGTTCACGCAATGCGACTGACCGTGGATTTGCAGCGCTCGCGGGAGCGACTGGTGACGGCGCGGGAGGAGGAGCGCAGGCGGCTGCGCCACGACCTGCACGACAGCCTGGGTCCGGCCCTGGCTAGCATGTCCCTGCAACTCGCCGCCGTGCGCAACCTGGTCGCGGACAGGCCAGACGCGGCAGAGATCCTCACCACGCTCAAGAGTCAGATGCATGACGCGGTTGCTGACATACGTCGACTCGTGTATGCCCTGCGGCCCCCGGTGCTCGACGAGCTTGGACTGGTGGAGGCCGTCCGGGAGTACTCGGCGCGGCTGAGCTACGACGGCCTGGAGGTCCTGCTCGAAGCGCCCGGAAGCCTCCCGCCGCTCTCCGCCGCCGTCGAGGTCGCCGCGTACCGCATCGCGCTCGAGGCGCTCGCAAACGTCGGTCGCCACTCCGGGGCGCACTCGTGTGCGGTCCGGTTCTCCATCGCCGACGGCGAGCTGCACCTCGACGTCGCCGACGACGGTCACGGCCTTGGCCCAAACGCTCGCACCGGGACCGGTCTGATCTCGATGCGCGAGCGGGCGCAGGAGCTCGGCGGGAGGTGCGAGATCGAGACATCGCCGGACGGAGGCACTACAGTCCGCGTGCGGTTGCCGCTGGGGGATACCGATGATTGAGCAAGCATCTGGGAAGGGTCGCATCCGTCTACTGATCGCCGACGATCACACCCTGTTCCGCCAAGGCATACGAGCGTTACTGGCGTCCGTGCCCGATATCGAGTTGGTGGGCGAGGCAGCGGAAGGAGCAGAGGCGGTCGCTCTGGCTGCGCAGCTCCAACCAGATGTAGTGCTCATGGATATCAAGATGCCGCGCACGAACGGCATCGAGGCCACGCGCCGGATCATGCGGGCAGACCCCGCCGCCAGGGTTGTGGTGCTTACGATGCTCGAGGACGATGACTCGGTGTTTGCCGCCATGCGGGCCGGTGCCCGTGGCTACGTGGTCAAGGGCGCCGATGAGTCGGAGATGTTGCGGGTTGTGCGCGCCGTGGCTGGCGGCGAGGCGCTGTTCGGGCCGGGCATCGCCGAGCGGCTGATGGGCTTCTTCTCCGGTGCTGGCTCGCTTGCCGGTGGTCAGCCCTTTCCTGACCTCACCGCGCGCGAGCGCGAGATCCTCAGTCTGATCGCACAGGGCTATGGCAACGCCGAGATCGCGGGGCGGCTCTACCTCAGCCCGAAGACGGTGCGCAACCACATCTCCAGCATCTTCGACAAGCTGCAGGTCACCGACCGTTCGCAGGCGATTGTCCAAGCCCGCGAGGCGGGGATGGGGCACTAGGTTCTACGCAATCCGTCTGATCAGTGGCGTATTTGTCATTCCGGCATCTTCGGGCTACGGATCCCTCACTGCGTTCGGGATGACATGCGATAGTCTTCAACCGGATTGCGTATCACTGTGATCAACGTGGCTGGCAGCGGTATCAGTTGGCTCTAGGGTTTGACAGCCCACTGATCGAACAATGCCTCAAGACGCCAAGCCTCGGATATAACATCGTGTGGAATCAGAGCGTAACTCCACGGCTTTCCGCCAACATTCGCCGAATGTTCGGTCGCCACCCGACACCACTCCACCGCGGCATCACGTTTAGCCAGAACCTCGTGATCGGTCATTAGGTCGCTGCGCTTCGGTTCGAGCATTAGGATGCGTTCCTCGACCTCAGCGACGAAGTCGGGCTGATAGTCGGAGACATCAATACCTAACCGGTAGGAGATTTGGAACTGCCCTGGAGCGGGCCGGAACCACTTCTGGCTATCACGATCAAGGATTATAGCCAGGAGGCGCTCAGGATTCGAATCGAACTTCTGGACAGTCTGCAGACAGCGAGTGAAGACCCCATACACGTTCTTACGTATTTCCGACCTGTTGGTGGGCGCATATCGAAAATAGACGATCTCACCCTCGCCTCTCACCGCAGATTCCCTGATCGGTGTAAATCCTGAACTGATACGTGTCTCGAATCCGCCCGAGGAATCCTCCCAGTAGTGAGGCTGCATCTGACTGAAGATTGCCCTCGTAATCGGACGCTGATGGACCTGAAGGACTCGTTCGACCTGTTCCTCCTCCAAGTATGAGCGGAAGTGATCTACCACCTGTGTAGCAAGATCCTGTAGCAGGTCGGCGTGCTCGTCGTAGGAGATCTCGTCGAAGTCGATCAGGCCGCTGACAATATAGTCTTCAAGACGGCGTTCCCGAACCCCAGCCCCTGATAACCCAATGCGGACGCCGGCTCCGGTCCGGAGCTCCTGCGACCAAAGATCGTCATCAACTGGCGGATAGTTGAAGCCTGAGAGATCGAGATCGAACGGATGGAATCCAGACCGCAGCTCACCAACGGGTACGATCGTAATTCGGGGGATGGAGATCGACTTGTCGATCACCTCATCGGTCAGCTTCCGAACCACATCGGTAATATTCACGGTCGGCTGGATGCCTTCGATGCTGAGCTGGCCAGTGGTGTACGTTGCTTCCACCTCGCGAACGAGGCGCTCCTGTACCTCGGGCCGATCGAGATAACTGATATCTGGCACGAGCGTCGGATTCCGCTGTAAACGCTCGATCGCCTGGTATCCGACCTGTGCGGCGGACTGCTCCGCCTTGTCCTTGAACAGGGGAGTGACCGAGCCGTTCGCAATGGTCGTCATGTCGGTCAGATCGTCTGGAACGAGACCCAACCGTGCCTCGATGGTGGAGCGAACGATGACCGTCTTCAGCCGTTGCCCAAGGTCCTCGTCCGACAGCACGATCTGCTTCATCTGGATGATCGAGTCGTTGCGATTCGCCTCGTCGACGATCTCCTGAAACTTGTCGTGGGCGACGATGCTTAGCCTATCGATCTCGGCCACACCGGTTCGCTTCCCGTAGGGCAAGCGCAATCCGCGTCCGATCGTCTGCTCGATGAGAACTTTCGCGTTGGCTGCACGTAGTGGCACGATCGTGTACAGGTTGGTGACATCCCAACCCTCCTTGAGCATATTGACGTGAATCACGATCTCCGTTGGCTCGTCGGGTCGTTCGACCTTCAGCAACCGTTCGATAGTCTCGTCCTTCTCCGCCCCGGAGCCACTGGAATCGACCTGGATCACTTTGGCGGCATACCGGCCCTCGAAGAAGGTTTCGCTTCGGATCAGTTGAAGCAGTTCCGACGCATGAGTGGTATCCCGCGCGATCACCAGCACGAACGGCTTCACCCGCGGCTGGCCGTGGTTCCTGGCATAGGTCTCCAGCTCAACCTTGGTCTGCTCGTGCAGCCGGATTCCATCCTCCAGCTTTATCCGCTCAAGCTCGGTAGAGGCCATGCCGGTTGATCTGAAGTTCTGCCGCGTCACGACGGCTGGCTCCTTCACGAACCCGTCTTCCATCGCGCGGCGCAAGGAGTAATCCTGGATCACGTTACGGAACGGCTGAGTCGAGGCGCCACTGGTCACATACGGCGTGGCGGTCAGTTCAAGACCGAGAATTGGGTTCAGGTCGTTGATCGCGCGGACGCCCGCCGTTGCCCGATATCGGTGTGACTCGTCCATGAGCAGCACGAGGTTCGGCAGCTTCGACAGCCAGTCGAAGTAGCTTTCACCAATGTACTCGGAGAGACGCTTGATTTTGGGGGAGCGGCCGCCCCGGACTTCGGTGTTGATCTTGGAGATGTTGAAGATATTGATNAGACGGTGCGCAACCACATCTCTAGTATCTTCGACAAGCTGCAGGTCACCTCGACCGTCGGCGGGCGATGGTGACGAGGAACGATCAGGCCTCCGAGTTCCTCGATCACCGCGAGCCACTGCTGCTGGTGCATCGAGCCGAGCGCCATGAGGAACCTCAGCATATCCTTCATGCCGGCGTCGTCCATCATCTCGTACAGCGGCGGCCGACCGTGTAGGCGTGCTCGATCACACGAACGACGCAGCGGGATGGTCGATGGACAGGTGGCGCTCGCGCTGGCCGGACCTTGTCGACCGCGTTGTGGCCTCGCCACGCCCGCCGCGCAAGAACATGGGCTGTGGATGACGCCGGAAGAGCAGAACGCCCGTGGAACTCCCGATATAGGGAATGAGGGCAAGGAAAAGTCCCGAGCGATCCATACGAATTGCGCTGCTCCGCGTCCTCCCGGCTTGCCGCGGGTTTAACCCCGCCGCCGCCCTGGCGACCTTCGGTGCCCGCTGGTTCGTCGGAACCGCTTGGGACAATCGCAGAATACTACAGCCCTACTCGTCGGTCCACATGTTGTAAACAAACGTTTACACTTCTGCGTTGGTGGGGCCGACGGGGGTAGCTACGGTTTGAGTAGCACCTTCACACAGTTGTCCTGCTTGCGCTCGAAGATCTCGTAGCCGTGCGGCGCCTCCTCTAGCGGCAGCCGGTGTGTGACGAGGAACGAGGGGTCAATCGCGCCCGTGCGGGTCTTCTCCATCAGGTCGTCGATGTAGCGGAGCACGGGTGTCTGCCCCATCCGGATCGTGACATTGCGGTTCATCGCCCAGCCGAACGGGATAAAATGGTTGAACGGGGGGCCGTATACGCCGATGACGGACACCGTCCCCCCAGGGCGCACCGCGTGCAATGCCCAGATCAGCGCGGTCGGTGCGCCCGCCTGCAGGAAGAACGTGCCCTGCACGGCCTGCGGGATGGAACCGTCCGCCTCCAGCCCCACCGCGTCGATGCATGAGTCCGGCCCGCGGCCGCCGGTCATTTCCTTGAGATGGCCGACGACATCCTTCACCTCGTTAAAGTTCACCGTCTCCGCGCCGCACTGCTCCGCGGCCATCTGCAGGCGGTACGGCACCTTGTCGATCGCGATCACCCGCCCCGCGCCGAAGAACTGCTTCGCGGACTTCATGGCGAAGAGGCCGCCCGGTCCCGCGCCGAACACCGCAACCGTGCCTCCCGCCGGGATATCGGCGATGTCCGCCCCGAAGTGCCCCGTCGTGAAAATGTCCGCGAGCATCACCGCCTGCTCGTCGGAGATCTCATTGGGGACCTTGCGCGGGCCGGTGTTCGCGAACGGCACGCGGACGTACTCCGCCTGCGCGCCATCGTAGCCGCCGGTGGTGTGCGAGTAGCCGTAGATCGCTCCCATCTCGTTGTACGGGTTGGCACTCTCGCACAGCGAGTACATCTGGAGCCGACACTGGAAGCACCGGCCGCATGCGATATTGAACGGGACTACCACCCGGTCCCTGGGCTTGACCTGCGTGACTTGGTTCCCGACCTCCTCGATGATGCCGACGGTCTCATGGCCGAATGTATGGCCGATGCGCGTGTCGGGCACGAGCCCGTGGTAGAGGTGGAGGTCGGAGCCGCAGATCGCGGCGGTGGTGACGCGCAAAATCGCGTCCTCGGGGTGCTCGATAACGGGGCGGGGCTTCTCCACCACCCGCACGTCGTTCTTGCCGTAGTACGATAACGCCTTCACGTTGGTTCCTTTCGCGATGCAACGTAATGAAGAGCATGCAAGAGGCAAAAAACGTGCCGATAGGCGTCGCACTCGCAGACCTGCCAGGTCTGGCACAGCTCGTGCCAAATTCCCTTCGGCAGATCAGCGCCGGAGCACCCTCGAAACCTGAGGGGGAGGGAGACCGAAGATGATTCAGGATCAGAACATCGCGCAGCAGCAGCTTTCGGATGAGGCCGCCCTGCCGATCCCCATGCAACTCGACCCGAAGTATATGACGCCAGTGTTCGGCACTGCGCAGCCGTCGTCCGGCGTGCCGGCACAACTGCGCAAGCGGGCGTATTCCCTGCCCGCCTACGACACCCGGCGGTGGATGCTGTTGCTGGCGGCGGATCGCGCTGAGGCTGGAGGGAGCATTGCCCGCGATGCCGTGGTGCCGGGCAGGCAGAAGATGCTGGTGCGTCACTATGTGCGACTGGCGCGCGCACATCCGGAGGGTGTCGCCGCGTACGGCGCGGCGATCCTGAGCGTGGTCGGGCTGCGGGCGATTTGGAGACGGCGCTCGCGGTAGTGGCGGTTCCGCCCGTCAGGGGCTCCGGGCAAAGCTGCATCCTGAAGCGCGCTCTGCGTCACATAGAAAAGTCCCAAGCGACCGGTCGCACCCGCGTCCTTCGAAGGTTCCTGGCTGACCTCGACTTTCGCCGAGATTGACCTGTACGCTTCTCCAGATGCTGGGCCGACCAAACCACTCGGGACATCCCAAGATTACTGTACCGGCTGGTGTCCGCATAGTATGTGTAAACAGACGTTTACACTTCCGCCACAATGCTCCGGCCCTCCGTCGGCACCGCTGCGCGGATGGCACCCCAGCACGGCTTGACTGCCCGCTGGGGAGGTGCAGGACTGAGTGGCGTTATATGCCATGCCCAGCAAGGGATCGGCCTGACGGAGAGAAATCGCTTGCCGATGGTTCGGCCAGGAGAACCGTAGTAGCAGGTACGGGGTGGCATGCGGTGGTGGGTACCGTCCCGCCCTTGCAAGGCTCGACCTCCCCGCCCACTTCTTCGGACTGGGCTAAAAAGAAAAGTCCCGAGCGACCTGTCGAACTCGCTTCCGGTCCGGCTACCCGGCCTGCTTCGGCTTGCGCCTCCGCCGCCCTGTTCACCTTGCCCGTCCGCTGGTTCAACCAGCCCGCTTGGGACATTCGCACTGTACAACACCCCGGCGCCTAGCTCAACAAAGTGTAAACGAATGTTTAGGATTGGCGTGCTCGCAGATAGTGCTGCTGCTAGATGTCTCGGCCCCTTTGGCGGCTTGCCGGGTTGGGTGCTTCGCCTCGTCGCGTGATCCCTTGTCGCTGGCTGGCCGAGCTGCCCGCTGAACGCGGCGGCCCCGCCGCGAAGCCAGTTCGTGGGTACGGACGTCGACTTCGCCTGTTCCCGCGCTGGCGTCGGAACGCGGTTGCTGCGCCTGACGCGGTTGGTCTATGATGCGGGCGATGGGCGCAACCAGGATGCATGCCGATGAGATCGAGACCGACGTCGAACTCGTGCGTCGCTTGCTCGCAGCGCAGTTCCCCAGTGGGCCGATCTGGCCATCCATCGGGTTGCGTCGTACGGGACCGATCACGACATCTACCGGCTCGGTGACAGCCTCGCCGCCCGGCTGCCGCGCATCGGGTGGGCCACCAAACAATCGGCGACGGAGGCCCTGTGGCTGCCGAAGCTCGCGCCACACCTGCCGCTCGCGCTCCCGGTGCAACTGGCGATGGGGCACCCGGCCGAGGGATATCCCTTCGCGTGGTCTGTGTATGAGTGGCTGCCCGGCGAGAACGCCAACGGCACGATCAAGGATCTGGATCAGGCGGCCGTTGATCTCGCCGCCTTCGTGCAGAGCGCTGCGCCAGGTCGACACGACCGGTGCGCATCCACGTCCCCCTGGCGGTCGAGGTGGGCCACTCGTGGAAGGCGACGAGCAGGTTCGTCGGTCGATCGCGCAACTCGGCGATCGCATCGATGGCGGTGCCGCTCTCCGCTCGTGGGAGGAGTCGCTCAACGCTTCGACTTGGGAAGGCGCGGAGGTCTGGGTCCACGGCGACCTGCTGCCGGGCAACCTGCTCGTCATCGACGGCCGCCTCTCGGCGGTCATCGATTGGGGTGGCCTCAACGTGGGCGATCCCGCGTGTGTGACCTGCAGCCCGCGTGGAACGTGTTCTTCGGTGACAGCCGCGTGCGGTCCGAGCCGAGCTCGATCTCGACGATGCGTCATGGTTGCGTGGGCGTGGCTGGGCGCTCTACCAGGCGGTGTCTGCGCTGCCATATTACTGGGACACCAACCCGGGGATGATCCGCCAAGCCTCACACGCGCTGGCGCAGGTCCTCACCGACGGTTCCCCCGGAGCTCTTCGGTGACCGTCAGGGGCGCTCCGGCTGCCCGATGTGGCGCTAGTTGGCGCGGGTACGCAACCGGAGCAGCAGCCAGCAGGCCACGAAGAGTACAACCGAGAGCGTCCCGAGAACCCAGATGTACAAGTCTCTCCCGGGCAGGCCCCGCAACATTATGTCCTGCAGCAACTGGGAGCCGTAGGTCGCCGGCAGGATGTACGATACGGTAAGGGCGGGCTGTCTTAAGGACTCGATTGGGAGTGCGAACCCGCTGAAGAACACGATGCCCAGCAGAGAGAGCATCGCGTACTGGACGGCCGTGCGCTCGGAGGATACGAGCAGCGAGATCAGAAACCCCATGCCGATCGATGTCAGCGTGAGCAGGGACAGAGTTAGCGCCACGCGCCAGGGATCCCCAATAATCGGCACCCCGAACGGCCCGACCAGGACCACGAGCAGTGCACCCATCACCGCCGCCGTGAAGAGAATGTACGCCAGATACTTGCCGATCAAGAGTTGCAGATTCGTTATAGGCGCGACGGCGTAGAGCTCGAACGTGTTCGCCAGCCGCTCGCGGACCATCCCCAGCGCGCCAAGGCTGACCGCCGTGTGCTGTATGAGCAGCGCGAGCATGGCGGGGGCGAAGTACGTGATGAGGTCTGGCTGCAACGCCGCGACATATCGGGCCTCTACGACGATCGGAGAGAGGAGTACTTCCGGGCGCACTGCCGCAACCTGAGTCAGAGAATCTCTCAGCTGCTGCAGGTTATCCCGTGCCTGAACCAGGCCGAAGCGCTCGCTGGCCGGGCGCGGATCGGGCGTTGCGAGGATGCTCTCGCCCTGGTCCAGCCGATCCCTGCCTTCTTGCAGCTGCTCGCGCGTCCGGTCGCGGAGCGGATCCAGCGTCCCCGCCTCCGGTCCCAGGCTGTCCAGGTAGGCATCCAGCCGTTCGTTCGTCGCGCGCGCCTGGTCGAGCTGCTGTAGCGCCCCCTCGCGGTCGCCCGCCTCAGCGGCTTCGATCGCGGTATCCATCGTCCGTAGCGCGCTGTCGATCTCGCGCGTGGCGTTGCCGATGCCGCCCTGCTGTGCCCTCGTATTCTGCAGGAATATCTCGCGGTTGACCTCCGTCGCCATCGCGTTCATGAACTGAGGGACCAACCCGCGTTGCAGGGGATCGATCTCGTTGTAGAGCACCTGGATCCGTACCTGTCCCCCCTGTCCTATGGTCTCCTCGGGCGTTGGTGGCACGATCATCACGGCGTCGATGGTATTGAGGCGAAGTCGCTCGCGCGCAGCCGCTTCGTTGTCGGTATAGCCCTCGATCCGCATGGACGACTTGAACTGGCGCTCGTACCGCTGCAACAAGGCTGGCTTATCTTCGCCGGGCGGCAGCACCACGAGCGTGCGCGGCGGGGCGAACGTTGCGTCCGAGCCGATACCGAACAGTATCATGACGAGGAGCGGGCCGAGCACGAGGGTGAGGACCAACAGTGGCCGCCGCAGCAGCTCCGTAAGCTCCTTGACCATCACGGCAAGCGTTTGTATAAACGGACGCATACGCTCAGCGACCTTCCGACTGGTTCAGCTGCAACTGGTCGGAAGTGAGGTGCTCGCCGCTGTGCTGCTCGATCAGGCGGATGAACACCTCATCGAACGTCGGCTGGTACTGGGACACGGACCGCACCGTCGCGCCCGACTCCTCCAGCTCTTCGATGAGCATGGGGATCGCGACCTGCGCGTTCTCGACCGTGACGCGAACCGACTCGTCGTGCGGCATCTCGGCCCCGACCACGCCTTCGACGGAGGAGACCGTCTGTGCGTGGTCCAGCGCCTGCCGCTCCACCACGATGTCCACGACATCTCCGCCGAACGCTTGCCGCCGCAACTCCTCGGGCCTGCCCTCCGCGATGAGCGCACCCTCGTGCATCAGCCCGACGCGGTCGCAGTTCTCGGCCTCGTCTATGTACTGGGTGGTGATCAGCAGTGCCCGGCTCTGGTCGCTCATACCTTGGAAGTGCTCCCACAGCTTCGCGCGCAGGATCGGGTCGAGGTTCGCCGTCGGCTCGTCTGCAAACAGCAGGTACGGCTCGTGGACGAGCGCGGCGGCGAGAGCGAGCCTGCGCTGCATCCCACCAGACAGAGATCGGGTGGCTCGTTTCCGCACCGGCCACAGCTCCGTCAACTCGAGGACGCTGCGCACTCTGCGGCGCCTCAGCCATGGCCACACACCGTATAGCCCCGCAGCGAAGCGCACGTTCTGCTGTACGGTCAGGTCGGGGTTCAGAATCAGGCCCTGCGGCATGTAGCCGATCCGGCGTTTGGTCTTCGCGTCGAAGTGTGCGGGATCCCGCCCCAGCACTTCAACGGCGCCGCTATCGGGACTCAAGTGGCCGCACATGAGGTGGATCGCGGTTGATTTCCCCGACCCGCTCGGCCCGATCAGTCCGTAGATCTCACCCTGCTGCACGTACAGCGTGAGATCTCGCAGGACAACGTGATCGTCAAAACCCTTCTCCAGCCCCCTGGCGTCAATGACCGGTGGTCCGACCGGTGCCGGCTCGGCCGGCTGGAGATCCACATCTATCTCCGGCTGAACGTCGGTGCCAACTCGATCCGACAAGGAACCCTCCCCTGAAGTTACGTTCTCTTTGTCGTGCGGCGCGTTCCGTAACGCCGTGTTCGGAGCAGAATATCTGGGGTCGCGAACCAATTTAGAAGCACATTGCGGGCCACACCGACACGGAGGGCGCGCCGACGATGGGGCGGGCCGCGATCAGCCCCATCGTCGGCCGCATCCGGTCCGCGTTGGTACCTCTCAGCCGGATGCGGTGAGTATGCGAGCAACTTTCGTTCAGCCTGTGTCGCGCACGAGCGCGAGGATCTCCTCACCGTACTGTTCGATCTTGGACGGCCCGATGCCGTTCACGTCGCGGAGCGCGCGCAGGTTCGTGGGACGGACCTCTGTGATCTCCCGCAACGCACCATTGCTCAACACGACAAACGCGGCGACCCCCGCCTTCTGAGCGCGCTCCAGCCGCCAGGTGCGCAGCCGCTCGAACAGCTCGGCGTCTGCGCCCGAGAGATCTTCCACGCCGCCGGCCGCCTTGCTCTTCGACGCGGATGGCGTTACGGCGTGGAGCGTGGGCAGGCCGCTCGTGTCGCCGGTGCGCAGCAACCGATACCCATCCTCGCTTTCGAAGAACTCGAGGTGACCCCCGTCGACCAGCCGCTCGATCCAGCGCTTGATAACCCCCTCCTTCGCCGCTTCGAGCGCGCCGAACGAGGGGCTGCGCTGGGCGGAGCGGGGCGCGGCCACGGAGCCCTTGAGCGCGAGCGTCAGCCCCTTCAGCCCGAGGGGCCATGAGAGGCTGTCGACGGTGTCCACGATCGTGCGCGCGATGTCCGCGGGAAGGGGACGGGAGGCTGTCTCAGGGGCCACGACTTCACTCGCGTCGGGAGCGCACACGTCGCACATGCCGCAGGGCACGCGCACCTCCTCCCCGAAGAACCGGGCCACCTGCTGGTGCCGGCAGGTGCGGGTTTCCGCGAACCCGATCATCCGCTCCGCGCGCGTCGTGGCCTGCTGGTCGTACGCCGCCAGCAACTGCTCGATGCGCCCCGCGGCGTCCGCGGGCGGCGGCAGCGTGAGCCGCACCGTCATCGCCCGTCCGGCGTCGTACTCCCGGCGCAGCAGTCCCGTACGCTCGAGCATCCCGACCAGCACGCGCGGCTGGCTCTCGTCCGCGAGCCCGGCATCGCCCGCCAACTCCTCCGCAGTTACCTCGGCGCGGCCATCCTCGGCACGCCGCCGCAGCGCTCGGTAGACACCGCGCAGGTCGTCCACCGCAGGGATGTCCTGGCGGGCGAAGCGGCGCAGGTTCCGCTCGTCCGCGTGGCTCGCGAGTAGGACGCACGTGCTCGGCTTGCCGTCGCGCCCGGCGCGGCCCACCATCTGGACGTATGATTCGAGCGAGTTCGGGAAGTTGTACAGCAGCACCCAGCGTATGTCGCTCTTGTCGATGCCCATACCGAACGCGGTCGTGGCGACGATCACCTGGATGCGGCCCTGCAGGAACGCCTCCTGAACGCGCGAGCGCTCCGAGGATTCGAGCCCCGCGTGGTAGTGCAGCGCGCGCACCCCCTTCTGCTCCAGCGTGCGGGCGACCTGCTCGCACTTCTCGCGGGAGCGCGCGTAGATGATGCCGGAGCCAGTGCGCGCCTTCGCGTGAGCGAGCGCGCTGCGCAGCCGCGCCTCCTCATTCTCCACCTGCTCCACCTCGTAGCGCAAGTTTGGCCGCACGACGCTCGCGCGTACCGGCTCCAGGTCCCGCCCCAGGGAGCGCGAGATGTCCTGTTCTGTCGTGCGGGTCGCCGTCGCAGTCAGGCCGAGGACCACGGGATCGCCGAGCTCCGAGAGCGCGCGCCGGATGAACATGTAGTCCGGGCGGAAGTCGTGCCCCCACATGCTCATGCAGTGCACCTCGTCGATCACGACCAGCCCGAGCCCGACGGAGCGCAGCGCGGCGACGAACTGCCGCTGCCGGAGCCGCTCGGGGGCCGCGTACAGCAGCTTGTACTCCCCGGCGGCGAGTCCCTGTAGCCGACGCGACGCCTCGCCCGGATCGAGCGAGGAGTTGATCAGCGTTGCCTGCCGGGCCACGTCGGGCGGCAGGTTCTCCACCTGGTCCTTCATAAGCGCGATCAGCGGGGAGATCACGAGCGTCGGCGTGGGGCGCAGCATCGCGGCGAGCTGGTAGCACAGGCTCTTGCCCGCGCCCGTCGGCATCAGCGCGAGCGTGTCGCGCCCCTCCACCGCGCGGCGGACGATTTCCTCCTGGCCGGCGCGAAACGCGGAAAAGCCGAACAGTCGCTGCAGCGGCCCGGTCAGGTCTCCCTCTTCGTGCTGAATGGGGTCGGTGGCGGTAAGGCTCATACAGCCCGAGTATAGCAGGCGGTTGGTGATGGATACCGCCGTGCGATTGCGATACTGGACCGTGTGTCGGTCTTACTGGGCGCTCACCGGCTCACCCTTGATCAGGCCGCGCAGCACCATCGGCAGGATGCCGCCGTGGCGGTAGTACTCGATCTCCATCGGGCTGTCGATGCGCACGATGACATCGAACTCCCGCTCCGCCTCACCCTCCCGCCGGGCGCGGACCGTCAGGCACTGGCCGGGCGCCAGGCCGCCCGCGATGCCGGCGATGTCCAGCGTCTCGGTGCCGTCGAGGCCGAGCGACGCCGCCGTCTCGCCCTCCGCGAACTGGAGCGGGAGCACGCCCATCCCCACGAGGTTGCTGCGGTGGATGCGCTCGTAGCTCTGGGCGATCACCGCGCGCACGCCGAGCAGTAGCGTGCCCTTCGCGGCCCAGTCGCGCGAGGAGCCGGTGCCGTACTCCTTGCCCGCGAGCACGACGAGCGGGGTGTTTTCCGCCTGGTAGCGCATCGCCGCGTCGTAGATGCTGGTGACCTCGCCGGTGGGGAAGAACACGGTCCAGTTCCCCTCGCGGTCCGGCACGAGCCCGTTGCGCAGCCGGATATTGCCGAACGTGCCGCGCATCATCACCTCGTGGTTGCCGCGGCGCGAGCCGAAGGAGTTGAACTCCCGGGGCTCGACGCCCCGCTCGATGAGGAACTGACCTGCCGGGCCGTTCTTCGGGATAGAGCCCGCGGGGGAGATGTGGTCGGTCGTGACGGAATCGCCCAGCAGCGCGAGCACCCGTGCGCCCGCGATATCACGCATCGGCTCAGGCTCGAGGGCAAGGTCCGTGAAGTACGGTGGCTCCTGCACGTACGTCGATTCGGGGTCCCAATCGTAGAGATCCCCCTCGGGCGTGGCTAGTCCGCGCCAGTGCTCGTCGCCCGCGAACACATCCGCGTAGCTGCGTGCGAAGCCTTCCGCGCTCACGGCGTGCGCCATCACGTCCGACACCTCCGCCTGCGAGGGCCAGATGTCGCGCAGGTAGACGGGCTCACCGTTCGGGTCGTGGCCGAGGGGTTCCGTCGAGAGGTCGGTGTCCACCGTGCCCGCGAGCGCGTATGCGACCACCATCGGTGGGGAGGCGAGGTACGACGCCCGCACCAGCGGGTTGATCCGCCCCTCGAAGTTGCGGTTGCCGGAGAGCACGGCGGCGGCGACCAGATCGTTCTCCTGGATCGCGCTCGCGACGGGCAGGGGCAGATCGCCGCTGTTGCCGATGCACGTGGTGCAGCCGTAGCCGACGAGGTGGAAGCGCAGTGCTTCGAGGTAGGGCGTCAACTCCGCCCGGTCCAGGTAATCGGTGACGACCTGGGAGCCGGGCGCGAGGCTAGTTTTGACGTGCGGCTGCACGGAGAGCCCGCGCTCAACCGCCTTCTTCGCCACGAGCCCCGCGCCGATCATCACGGACGGATTCGAGGTGTTGGTGCAGCTCGTAATCGCCGCGATTACCACGGAGCCGTTCGTGATCTCTGTCTGCGGCCGGTCGAGCACGGCCGTGACCGCACTGCCGGCATCCGGCATGGCACCAGCGGCGGGTACCCGATCAGGATACGCCTGCTGGAAGGTCTGCTTCATCGCGTGCAGCGGCACCCGGTCCTGCGGCCTGCGCGGCCCCGCTAGGCTTGGCTCCACGGTGTCGAGATCGAGCTCCAGCGTATCCGTGAAGCGCGGGTCCGGCGTGTCATCGGTGCGGAACAGTCCCTGCTCCTTTGTGTACGTCTCGACGAGGCGCACGAGTTCCTCCGGCCGGGCGGTGGTGCGCAGGTAGCGCAGCGTCTCGTCGTCCACGGGGAAGGTGGCCGCGGTCGCGCCGTACTCCGGCGCCATGTTCGAGATCGTCGCGCGGTCGGCAAGGGAGAGCTGCGACAGCCCGGGGCCGTAGAACTCGACGAAGTTGTCCACGACGCCGCGCGCCCGCAGCATCTGGGTCACCGTGAGCACGAGGTCGGTCGCGGTCGCACCCTCCGGCAGCGCGCCGGTGAACTTGAATCCGATGACCTGCGGGGTGAGCAGGTAGAGCGGCTGGCCGAGCTGCACGGCCTCCGCCTCGATGCCGCCAACGCCCCAGCCGAGCACCCCGAGCCCGTTGATCATCGTGGTGTGCGAGTCGGTGCCGACGAGTGTATCGGGGAAGGCGACCATCTCGCCGCTCTGTTCGCGGGTCTGCACCACCTTCGCGAGGTACTCCAGATTTACCTGGTGGATGATGCCCGTGCCGGGGGGGACGACCTGGAAGTTGTGGAATGCCTTCTGTGCCCAGCGCAGAAGCGCGTAGCGCTCGCCGTTGCGCTCGTACTCGCGCGCGACATTGGCCTCGAACGAGCGCGTGGTGCCGAACAGGTCCACTTGGACGGAGTGGTCGATGACGAGGTCTGTCTGCACAAGCGGGTTCACCCGATCGGGGTCACCGCCCATCCGCGCCGCGGCCGCCCGCATCGCCGCGAGGTCGACGACGACCGGCACCCCCGTGAAGTCCTGGAGCACCACGCGGGCCGGCAGGAACGGGAACCCATGCCGCTCGGCGTCGCCGGGCTCCCACGCGGCGAGGCGAAGCACGTCGTCCTCGGAGACGAGCCCGCCGCCCGTGCGCAGCACGTTCTCGAGCATGATCTTGAGGGTGTACGGGAGCCGGTCCACATTCGCGATGTCCTGGTCTTGCAGCCTCGCGAGGCGGTAGTAGGTGAGCGCGCCAGCGGCGGTCTGCAGCTGCGCGCGGGTGCCGAGGGAGCTATCGGGCTGTGTCATCGTCGTACCTCTTCTCTATGACTGTGCTCCGATTATACGCCACGCGCACCGCAACCTCCGGAGATTCACGGTGGTAGAGGGCGGTGTGGCCAAGTCGGTGGGGAGGGGCACTGCTGGCGTGGTTCCAGATGAGGTCATACGCGATCCGCTTGAACCGTGGTGCATGTCATCCCGAACGCAGTGAGGGACCCGTACCATTGGACCATGGATTCCTCGCACGCTCGGAATGACAGATGCCCTACGGTTCAGCCGGATTGCGTATCACTGGCGACGATCGAGACGGGGCGCTTTCCCGGTCACCGTCATGCCCATACACGTGGAACGGGAATGCACCACCTGCCACGGCATCAGTCCTGCGCCAAGGGGGGAGACTAGCGCCAGCGGTGTGCGATCGTGCGTCTGGCGCGTTCCTGTCGGCGAAGATGTAGTAGTTAGTGGCATTGTGCCGCCTGGATCAGGGAGTTTCTGTTGAACACCTGCGTTGACTACTGTGCCGGGGCTGGGCGCTGTGCTCGGGCTCGCAGTTGTTGCCATGCTCGCGCGTGGTGGGCGGTGGCCCTCCAATGACCGCGACGTACTGGTTTCTGATCGCCGGCGCGCTGCTGGTGAGCATCGCGTTTACCTCCCCGCTGCTGGCACGTTTCCCGATCTCCACCTCGAACATCTACCTGCTCGTCGGGTTGATTATGGGGCCAGGTGTGATCGGCCTGGTGTCCTGGGACGCGGTGCGGGAGGCACGTCTGTTGGAGCACCTGACCGAGATCGCGGTGATCGTCTCGCTGTTCACGGTCGGACTGAACATCCGGCGGTCGCCGGGCGACCGGGGCTGGCTCCTGCCGCTCCGGCTCGCAAGCCTCACGATGGTGCTAACGATCGCGGCAATCGCGCTGATTGGCGTGCTGCTGCTCGACCTGCCCCTTGGGGCGGCGGTGCTGCTGGGCGCCGTGCTCGCGCCCACCGACCCAGTGCTCGCCTCCGACGTGCAGGTGCGCGGCGTGACGGACCGTGACACGCTGCGGTCCGGGCTCTCCGGCGAGGCCGGCCTCAACGACGGCACCGCCTTCCCCTTCGTGATGCTCGGCTTGGGGCTACTGGGGCTGCATCCCGACAAGGAGGCTGGCTTCCTGACGTTGTGGGCGGACGGGCAGTTTGATCTGCTCTCTTGGTTTCTGTGGGACATCGCGTGGGCGGTCCCGGTCGGTGTCGCCGTTGGGCTGGGCACGGGCTGGCTGGTCGGACAGGCGGTGCTCTGGTTGCAGCGGCGGCACGAGGAGGCGCTCGGCCTCCACGAGTTCCTGGTGCTGGGCCTGATCGCGCTCTCGTACGGGCTGGCGGAGCTGGTGTATAGCTATGGATTCCTGGCGGTGTTCGCCGCTGGCTATGCCCTCCGGTTGATCGAGCTTCGCAGCGCCGAGCACGCCGAGGAACCCGCCGAACTGCCGGCGCTCGCGCCGGGGACCATTCGGGCGGGAGCCAGCTCGCGGTGGCGGAGGCGCCCAAGGCCGCGCAGTTCCTGACCGTCTCCCTGCTCAACTTCAACTACCAGCTCGAACATCTGCTGGAGGCGGGGGTGGTAGTGATCCTGGGCGGGGTGCTGACGCGCGCGTACTGGACGTTCGAGGTGTTCTGGCTCGCGCCGCTCCTGCTGCTCGTCGTGCGCCCGCTCTCTGGTTTGGCTCGGCCTCCTGGGGAGTGACGCGGGGCCGGCGCAGCGGACGCTGATCGGCTGGTTCGGCATCCGCGGCATCGGGTCGTTGTATTACCTCACCTACGCCATCGAGCACGGCCTGCCCGACGATCTCGCCCGAAGGCTAACCGGGCTGGTGCTCTCGCTGGTTGCGGTCTCGATCGTGGTGCACGGCATAAGCGTCACCCCACTGATGAACAGGTACGAGGCCCTGGTCCGGCGCCGCGTGGCCGGCGAGTGACCGGGGCTTTCAGATGGTCGCGCCCCGATGTCCATCCACTGCTGAGCAGGATGTCGGCCCAACGGCTCGGCGACGCTTCTGAAGTGATACTACTCACCACAGCGCGACAATGGCGATGCGCTTTCCTCGGCATCATAGTCCAATTCTGGGTATGCGCTCACCTGTCTCAACTCGGCTTCTGATAACACCAACCGGTTATCCTGCGCTACAATGACCGGCACAAAAAGCGGTACAAAGCGGGCCGGTCCGACGTGCTCGTTCCCAGCGTTGCCCAGTGTGGACCGCTCGATGCGCTTTCCGATGATGGTGCGGAGGTGTCGCGGATGGTCGGAGCTGTGTCGTTTGGCGCCTGGGTCAGGTCGCGTCGCAGAGCGCTCGACCTGACCCAGGCGGAGCTCGCCAGCCAGGTCGGATGTGCCGCCGAGACCATCCGCAAGATAGAGGCCGAGGCTCGGCGACCGTCCAGGCAACTGGCTGTGCGGCTCACACAGCATATGAGGGCCCCGAACGAGGAGCGCGAGGCCCTGGTACGCTCCGCACGCGTGCGGAGAAGTGAGCGCGCTGCGCCTCGGCTGTCCGGCACCCACTTCCCCGCTCTCCGTCCTCCACACACTGTGCTGATAGGGCGTGAGCGCGAGTTCGAAGCGGTGATCTCCCTGCTGCACCAGCCCAACGAGCGCCTGATCGTCCTCACCGGGACCGGCGGAGTTGGCAAGACCCGCCTGGCGCTCGCGGTGGCCGCGCACTGCTCCGAGGAGACTGCCCACGGTGTCGCGCTCGTGCCCCTCGCCTCTGTCGCGTCACCGGAACTGATTGTCCCGGCTATCGCCGCGTCCGTGGGCCTGGTATTCGGACCAGGCCAGGACCCGAAGACCCAACTATGTGAACATCTGCGCGGGCGGCATATGCTGCTGGTTCTCGACAACTTCGAGCACTTGATGGGCGGTGCTGCGCTCCTTACGGAACTGCTTGCCCAACTTCCCGCTCTGCGCCTGCTGGTCACCACCCGCGAGCGGCTGCATTTGAGCGAAGAACGGGTCGTCTTGATGGAAGGGCTGGAGTACCCGATTGGAGTTCCATCAGACGATCCGGAATCGTACCCAGCCGTGCGACTGTTTTTGCACAGCGCGGGCCGCGGCGACGCGGACTTCTCCCTCCCTCCGGGCGAACTGACGTGGGCGCTCCGGCTGTGCCGACTCGTGGAGGGGCTACCACTGGCGATCGAGCTCGCCGCTTCCTGGATACAGGTGCTTTCGTGCCTGGAGATAGTCCGGGAACTGGAGACCAGCCTGGACTCCCTCACTGCGCGGATGCGCGATGTGCCGGAACGCCACCGGACCATCAGGGCGGTCCTCAACCATTCGTGGGGGCTGCTCCCGACCCAGGAGCAGAATGTGCTCCGGGGTCTGTCGGTCTTCCGGGGCGGGTTCGGGCGACTGGCTGCGAGTGAGGTAGCCGGAGCGGAGCTGTCCCATCTTGCCGGGCTGATGGATCGGTCGCTGCTGCGTACGCACTCGGTGGCGAGGGATGCCCGACGCTACGACCTGCACGAGCTCATACGGCAGTACGCGTGCGAGCGCCTCGAGGCCTCCGCGGAGGCCGTAGCCACGCGAGATCGCCACCTACGCTTTTTCGTTACGCTGGCTGAGGAGGCGGAGCCGCATCTTGTTTCGGCGCAACAGGACGTGTGGTTCGGACGTCTGGAAACGGAGCACGATAACCTTCGAGCGGCTCTCCAGTGGGCGATCCAGAGCCGGCAGAGTGAGCTCGCGCTTCGACTTTCAGGGGCGCTGTGGTGGTTCTGGTGGGTGCGCGGTCACGACAGGGAGGGCCGCCGCTGGCTCGATGCCGCGCTTGTGGCGGACGAGCCGCGCGCGACACCGTGGCGGGCGAAGGCGATGCACGGGACCGGCTGGCTGGCGGTCCGGCAGCGCGACTACGGATACGCGGCGTGGATCCTCAATGAAAGTCTCGCCCTCGCTCGGGAGTTGGGGGATACGGGGCGGATCGTCACCGTGCTCCGCGACCTCGGCCAGACGGCCCGACTTCAAGACGACCACGTCCGGGCAATTGCTCTCTTCGAAGAGAGTGTGGCGTTCGGTCGGCAGTCTGGGCATGGTAATGGCGTCGCCACATCGCTAGGTTCGCTCGGCGTGACCTTGCATGCCACGGGAGACAATGCACGCGCGAAGCTGGCGCTGGAGGAGGGGCTGGCGATCTTGCGCGAGTCGGGCGATAAGGTGTACATGGCTTGGACCCTCAACTTTCTTGGCCGGGTGGAGCACGACCGGTGCGATCTACCCAGCGCCGCGGCTTGTCTCGAGGAGGCGCTCGAGTTGTTCCGGGATGTGCTGGACAATGATGGCATCGCCTACACGCTGGAGAGCGTTGCCGGCCTGGCGGCGGCATATGGAGACGGCCTCTGTGCTGCGCGGTTGTTCGGCGCGGCACAGGCGCTACGGGAGGCGATTAGCTCGCCGATGGCGCTGTTCGATCGTTCCGAGTATGCGCGCTACGTCGCCAACGCACGCGACCTGGTCGATGCGGCCGAGTTCGCCTCAGCGTGGCAAGACGGCTGCAGGACGGCACTCTCGGATGCGATCACGCTGACCCATAAAATGTCTCGCGAAGTGCAGGCTCACGGAGAGACCCTGGCGCGCCTCTCACGACACCCGACCCCGACGCACCCCGAAGCAGTTGCCGCTGGCCTGACGGCGCGGGAATTGGACGTGTTGCGCCTGATCGCGGGCGGGCTGAGCAATCAGCAGATCGCTGACAGGTTGGTCCTGAGCGTGCGGACCGTCGAGCGCCACGTCGCCAATATCTATGGGAAGCTCGCCGTGAGCGGCAGGGTGGCACGGGCCACCGCCACCGCCTACGCTATCGAGCATCACCTGGTCGGTCCATACCCGGCCTGAGACCGCCAAGCACGATCACCAAACTACGTACGCCGCCGCCGAAAGATGGGTGTCTGCACGCATCCAGGCGCTCGGTGCTCGCTGTATGCTCCTGCTTATCGGGCCGTTCGCCGGATGCACGTGGGCAGGCTGCCCCGCACCTGGTGCGACGCGCCATTCCGAGAGGACCCGGGTCTGGGCTGTACTTGGGATCGTGGCAACGAATGGAGGAGGGACAGGCGAATGGCATTGTTAGAACAGACGATAGACCAGCAGAAGCTCGAGGGGTTCCTCGGCAAGGTGATCGGCGATTGGGGGGCAGCTAACGGGTGTGCCCTCGCCCTCCTGGGCGACAGGCTCGGGCTGTACAAGGCGATGACCGGAGCCGGCCCGATAACCCCCGCAGAGCTCGCGGCAAAGACCAGCACGATCGAGCGCTACGTCCGGGAGTGGTTAGTACTACAGTTGGTTAATGCGGTACCATGCGTCTGCTGTAAGGGGAGGGGGCGTGATGGCGGTGGGGGCGGCGAGGGGACGTGAGGGCGTGGGCGGAGGGACTCGACGAGTTGGCGGCGCGCATTGGGCCGCACTTCTCCCGGCGGGAGGCGCGAGAGCGGGCGCTGGAATACATCAGGGCGCTCTTGAGCCCGGCGGAGCGCAAGAACTCGTGGCAACTCGCTGAGATCGCTGGAGACGACAACCCGTACGGGTTGCAGAACCTTTGGGTCGGGCCGAGTGGGATCAAGACTCGGTGCGCGACGAGCATACATCATGAGGAGTTGGGCGATCCCGATGGGGCAGTGGTGCTCGATGAGACGAGCTTCCCGAAGAAGGGCACGAAGTCTGTGGGGGTGGCCAGGCAGTACTGCGATCTTTAGGCAAGCGGGAGAACTGCCAGCGGGGTGCTGTTGGCCTACTCGAGCTCCAGGGGCCATGGTAGACCGGGAGTTGTACCTGCCCAAGGAATGGACGGGGGACGTGGAGCGCCTGAGGGAAGCCGGTGTGCCCGAGGGTGTGCAGTTTCGGACCAAGCCCGAGATAGCTCGTAGGATGCTACAGCGGGCATTGGATGCGGGGGTACTGGCCAAGTCTCGCCGACGAGGTGTACGGCGCAGACTACAAGCTAAGATCGCTGGAGGAGCGTCACCACAGGTACGTGCTGGCGGTGGCCTCCAACCAGTACGTATGGGTCGGGTTCTATCGTCAGGGTGGACGAGCTGATACGGGGGCTATCCGAGGACGCGTGGGGCAGGCCTGTGGGGAGGGGTGCCAAGGGTGTACGACTGGGCGAGGGCGCTCAACTGCCCGGTGGAGGGTGGGAGAGATGGGCGCTCGAGATCGCAGACCCAGAGGATCTGGCGTACCACCTGGTGTTTATCCCGACCGGTACATCGCTCGAGGAGATGGTGCGGGCGGCACGCAGGTGGACTATCGAGGAGGCGATCGAGCAGCGAAGGGTGGGAGGAGTTGGCGGGGCTGGTACCGGCATATCACGCTCTCGATGCTCGCGCATCCTCGCGGTTACCAGGGTAGCTGCCAACGCCGAGGCGGCAAAAAGGGGGCGTCTCATCGGCAAGGGGCGAGCAGCTTGGCGGAGTTCAAGCGCAGACGGGGGCTGTTGGGCTGATCGTGTTGAGCGTGGTGGAGATCAGGTGCTGTGGAGTTTGTTCTGGGCACGGGATTCGTCCTCAAGTGGTCGGTGTGGAGAAGGCAGCACCAAGCGAGGGCAAGGGCCACTACAAGCACAGACCACTACAACTGTAGTACTAGGTAGTGTCTGACAGCATGCTGCCAGCCAGAGGATGAGGGATGCGATGATGATGCCGGCTCGGTAGTTGAGAGCCGCTTGTCGTATCTGGTGGTGATCGCTCTCCATTGCTTGAGCCTGTTGACATCTTTCCACTACGTTCCTGCGATACACCTCTTTGTCGAAGCCAGGCTTACGTCCTGTGCTGGCGGCGACTATCGTATGAGGAATCCCTCGCCCTCTGAGAATCGCCGACACGTCAGGTAGCTGTAGCCCTTGTCCGCTACCCTTCCTCGGCCTACCCGCACCCTCCCTTGGCACTCTGATGGTGTCGAGCACCATCTGTACTGTCGCACCACTATCGACAGCGGCAGCCCTCGACCATCCACCGCCAGATGCACTTTCGACGTCAGTCCTCCTCGACTACGACCCAGCGCGTTCTGGGTCCCCCTTTTTGTCGCCCTTGCCGAAACTACTCCTCGCTCCTGCCGCGTGCTGATGCGCTCTTGCCGTCGTGCTGTCTACGCTTACTGTCCACCGTATCTCGCCCACTGCATCGGACTTGGTTTGTACGTGCCCCAGTAAGCATTCCCACGTGCCGTCCCGACTCCACCTCGCGAACCGGTCGTAGCACGTCTGCCACGGTCCGTACCTATCCGGCACATCCCTCCATGGTGCTCCCGTCCTGAGTCTCCACAAGATGCCGTTTATCACCTGCCTGTGATCGGTCCACTGCTTGCCTCTTCGCCCATTCCTCGGCAGCAGCGGTTCTATCCGCCCCCAAGCTTCGTCCGTGAGTTCCCCACGCCCTGCCATGGCCTCTCCTCGTCACTGTCAACACGCCAGTATACGAAGCAGACCCATTCATCAGACACGCCCTAGTCAACCAGGCGTCTGGCGGGTATGTGGCGTACGACCCCCAGACTGAGCGCTACACCCTTCCCCCTGAGCACGCAATGGCACTCACTGATGAGACCAGCCCTGCATACGTTGCGCCTGGATTCCAGCTCATGCTTGCTATCGTCCGAGCGGAGCCACGCATCGAGGAGGCCTTCCGCACAGGCGGCGGGATGGAGTGGGGTGAGCATCACTCGGATCTGTTCCCCGCAACCGAGCGCTTCTTCCGAACCGGGTACCTCGCGTACCTTGTGTCCTCGTGGATCCCGGCACTCGATGGTGTCGAGGCGAAGCTCAAGAGCGGCGCAACGGTTGCGGATGTGGGATGTGGGCACGGGGCGTCCACGCGGATTATGGCCCAGGCGTACCCCAACTCGCGCTTCCACGGCTTCGATAACCACGCGCCGTCGATCGAGGCGGCCCGTGCGGAGGCAGAGGCGGAGGGTGTTGGTGACAGGATCACGTTCGAAGTGGCGACGGCGCAGGACTTCCCCGGCAGTGGCTACGACCTGATCGCGTACTTCGACTGCCTGCACGATATGGGAGATCCGGTGGGTGCAATGCGGTACGCCCGTAGGGCGGTCGCAGACGATGGGGCGCTGCTCATCGTCGAGCCGATGGCTGGCGAACACGTCGAGGAGAATATCAACCCGGTCGGACGCGTCTTCTCGGGCGCCTCAGTGCTATGCTGTACCCCGAATGCGATCGCCACAGGCGGACCGGAAGGCGTTGCTCTAGGTACCGTCGCCACGGAGCAGCAGCTGCGCGAGGTGGTGCTGGAGGGGGGCTTTACCCGCTTCCGACGGGCAACCGAGACCCCCTTTAACCGGATATTCGAAGCGCGCCCGTAGGCCGCACAATCTTCACCAGGATCGCTGTCCAGTGCTCACGTGATGCAGGTGGAAGTGGACTCCGTGCCGGCCGAGGTTGCGGTCTGATCGAGACCCCGACCCGGCCAGTCCAACTCCAGATGCGTAATAGGAGCACTGGGCAGACGTTCTGCTACGATTCTGTTGCTTTCCCTTGTCATACGCAATCCGGTTGAAGACTATCGCGTGTCATCCCGAACGGCGTGAGGGATCCGTACCATTGGACCACGGATTCCTCACCCGCTAGGAATGACAGATTCCCTACCGTTCAGCCGGTCTGGATGGTGCGGCGCTACGCACCTGGAACGCTGTGGCGCAGGTACCGGTCTGCGTCCAGGCCTCCGGTGAATAGGCGGGTAATCAGCAGGGAGCCGGACGTGAGGCTGACCGCTGCCTCCTCCCCGGTGGCCACGTTGCTGATGCCAAGCGCGGGGCCGGTCTGGAGCGTGGCATCCGAGAGAGGATAGTACAGCCCGGTGGTCGTGACGCCCCGCACCTCCCCACCTACCGGCAGGAGCGAGATCGTCTCCCCCGGCTGTGTTCGAAGATGAACGTCGCCCCGGACGAGCCGCACCTCCTGCCGCTCGTCGAGCAGGCGCACGTCCGTGTCGCGCAGCGCAGGTGAGACCAGCAGCAACACGTTCGCGAGCGTGTGGTCGAGCCGGTTACCGAACACTCCGCAGGCGAGCACGCACCGTACGCCGCGGCCGACCGCCTCGCGCAGGACGAGTTCCGTGTCGGTATAGTCCTTCTCCGCGGGGAACGTCTCCAGCGGGATGCCGGCATGCCGGGCGTCCGCGAGCGCAGTGGGGGAGATGGAGTCGAGGTCGCCGAGCAGGAGGTGCGGCCGCGCGCCCATTGCGAGCAGATGATCGTAGCCGGAGTCCGCCGCGATCACCAGGTCCGCCGCGCGCGCGAAGGGCGCGAACCGCCGGGGATCGTGCAACTCCCCTCCCGCGACGACGAACGCCAGCATATCGTCTGCCTCCGACGACGCGGAGGGTGTCGCCACCCCCCTGCTTACTTAACGCCACTTTTCGATAAGATGCGCGGCTCTTCGCGGTATTCTAACCAAACCCTAACCTTCGTCGCCCGGCCAAGGCACGGAGACCTGCACCCTACAGCACGCGCGCCAGCCCCGCGACTCCTCATAGCTCATCACTCGTTGCTTGTTTCGGTGGGAGCGACGCCTGCTAGAATAACCGTATGAGCGATAGAGCAGAGATTCGGCGATATACCAGGCGCGCGGCGCTGCAGCGGGGTGGTCTGGCGCTCGGGGCGCTGGGGCTGGCGCCGCTGCTGGGTGGGGCGGCGTCGCTGCCCGACGGGGGTGGAGACGCGGCTCGCACCGAACCGTCGCCTGCGCCGCCGAGCAGACCAGTCGCCGACGTTAGCCGGGTCGCGCTCGTGCGCACCGACGACCGGGTACGGGGCACGCGCCGGGCGATCGAGTTGCTGGGACCGGAGGGGGCCGCAGGGCAGACTGTTCTGCTCAAGCCGAACCTGAACACTGGCGGCCCCGCCCCAGCCGCGACCGACGCGGCCCTGCTGGAGGCGCTCGTGCTGGAACTCCGGAACGCCGGAGCGCGACGGATCACCATCGGCGACCGCAGCGGGATGGCGGTGACGCGCGAGGCGATGGAAATGAAGGGCGTGTACCAGCTGGCGGAGCGGCACGAGCTTGACGTCGTGGCGTTCGACGAGATGGACCGCGATGGCTGGCATCTGTTCGGGCCGGAGGGCACGCACTGGGAGCGCGGCTTCGCGATGCCCCGCGCGGTGCTCGACGCGGGTGCAGTGGTGAACACGTGCTGCCTGAAAACCCACCGGTTCGGCGGACACTTCACGCTCTCCTTGAAGAACACGATCGGCATGGTGGCGAAGTACGTACCCGGCGACGAGTACAACTACATGACGGAGCTGCACGCCTCGGAGCATCAGCGGCTGATGATCGCAGAGGCGAACCGGGCTTATGACCCGGCGCTCGTGCTGCTCGACGGCGTGCAAGCGCTCACCGATGGAGGCCCGGATACTGGCACGCTGGCGAGCCCCGGTATCATCCTCGCGGGCACCGACCGGGTGGCTGTGGATGCGGTGGGCGTCGCCATCCTGCGCTCGCTCGGCACGACAGAGGAGGTGTCGCGCGGCTCCATCTGGGACCTGGAGCAGATACGCCGGGCGGTGGAGTTGGGCCTGGGTGCGGCGAGTCCGGAGCAGATCGAGCTCGTCACTGCCGACGCCGCGAGCGAGAAAGCGGCGGACGAGGTGCGTAGGATGCTCGCCTAGTAAAGGTGCCACTCCACGGGTCACGCTTGTTCGTGGTGCGGTACGAGTTCAGGCGGCTACGCAAGCTACCCACGTGCGGGAAACGGCTCGTATACGACGAGAGTGGCTGATCATGCGATCAGCCACTCTGCTAGTGTCGATATGTGGTGTTTGCCGTTACCGCGCGGACACGGCCTCCTGCGGGGCGGGGCTTATCGTGGCCTCTGACGGGGAGTAGATCTCCTCGCTGAGGTCGACATCGACCCCCTGCGCCTCCAGCCAGCGCTCGGAGTCCATCGCGGCCTTACAGCCGTCGCCCGCGGCGGTGATCGCCTGGCGGTAGCGGTAGTCGCGCACGTCACCCGCGGCGAACACGCCTTCGATATTCGTCTCGGTCGTCTCCGAGTTCGGCATCGCGATGTAGCCCTTCGCGTCGAGCTCCACCTGACCGGCGAAGATCTCCGTGTTCGGCTTGTGGCCGATCGCGATGAACACGCCATCGGTCGGCAGCTCGCTCGTCTCGCCCGTAATCACGTTGCGCAGCCGCACGCCGGAAACCGCCTCAAACCCGTGCTCGTTCGGCGCGCCGAGGATCTCATCGACGGTGCTGTCCCAGACAAAGTTGATCTTCGGGTTCTCGAACGCCCGCTTTTGCATACTCTTGCTCGCGCGCAGATCCTTGCGCCGGTGGACGACCGTCACCTGCGTGGCGAATCGGGTGAGGAACGTCGCCTCCTCCATCGCCACGTCCCCGCCGCCGACGACGACGACGCGCTTGCCGCGGAAGAAGAAGCCATCGCACGTGGCGCACGCCGATACCCCACGGCCCTGCAACTCCTGCTCGCCGGGGATGCCCAGCCACATGGCCGACGCGCCGGTTGAGATAATCACGGACTTGGCGGTGTACTCGGAATTGTCCGTCCACACGCGGAACGGGCGGGCAGAGAAGTCTACCCTGCGCACGTCCACAGTCTCCACCTGCGTGCCGAAGCGCTCGGCCTGCTGGCGGAAGTTATCCATCATCTCCGGACCGGTGATTCCCTTCGGGAAGCCGGGGTAGTTCTCCACGTCGTTCGTGATCATCAGCTGACCGCCGGCATTGCCACCCGCGAGCATCAGGGGATGCAGATCGGCGCGGGAGGCATAGATCGCCGCCGTGTATCCGGCGGGACCGGAGCCAATGATAATTACGTCTCTCTCGTTGTTGCTCATAGCGTCCTTCAAGTTGTGTTGCGTCAATTAGTACAACGTCTTATGCCACTATTTTATTCCTCTGCGCTCCGGTCACAACCTCGATCCGACCGGCCCGGAGAACGGTGCCTCCCACGCCGGCGATTTGTGCACATGGACAACGCGCCACACACCGTCCTGGCGCACAAGCACGCGGCTCTCATTGTGCGTGCGGTGCGAAACCGCGCTATTGGAGACGACGCTAATCATCATGGTATACGAGGCGATGGCGGTATTGGCGTACACTTGCAGGCGTGGCTCCAGCAGGTCGTAGCGGTAGGCTCCACCACCC
>JAUJMR010000008.1:63748-69218 GCA_030446765.1 Chloroflexia bacterium | reverse complement strand
GGCGTACACTTGCAGGCGTGGCTCCAGCAGGTCGTAGCGGTAGGCTCCACCACCCCCGAGCATCGCACCCTGCTCGATCATGAAGAGGTGGAACGGGAGGCCGTCCTGCCGGTGCGGGGTGATGAACCACTCGTAGAGTGAGAGGTCCTCCGCGGTAGTCGCCCGGTACGTCTCAGGGTCGCGCTCGAACACCGAACGCAGGTGCGTGTGCAGCGCCTTCCAGATCTCCGCCTCGGGCGTCATCTAGTGGTCGTACCTGCCCTGCCCGCCACCGCGCCGACCGCGTCCTATACGACTCATAAGTCTGCCGACGATGACGAGTACGGCGTAGCGCACCAGCCGCGCGAAGCAACCTCGCAATAAGAACATCGAAACACCTCCTACGGATTCTATGGGCGGTCCGCATCTGGAACGCACAGCCTTCGCCAAGCACGAAGACGGCCAACGGCCGCCGAATCGGCAGAACCCATTGTGCCAGACTGGCTTCAAGGGGGAGTATATCTACCATTAACCCCGAGTGAGATCTTCCGCAGTCAGACCGCTCTGCTGCATTATCTGCTGAGCGTTCCCTTCGGAACATCTCGTCCCTTGTGCAGCGGTACCGTAGTCCACCTGCCGTCGGGATGCTTCAGCACGACGAGGCTGCCGCTCTGCCGGGCCACCTCGAAGCCGTTTCTGGTGAGCGCTGCTATTATTTCCGCCGGCTTCAGCGTCGGTACTCTTCCCGTGCTCAAGCCGGTATGCGTATCTTTCTCGCGGTCACCTCTTGCGGGATAGGCCCGCCTAGTTCTCGGCGCGCCTCGATGGGTAGGCGGATCGCGTCTTTGACGTTCTCCAAAGCTTCATCCGCCGTGTCGCCCCAGCTATGACAGCGCTGACACAGTCGCTATGTAGATACCGTCCTCGTCTCGGTCGATGACGACTGTGAACTTATACCCCAACAGAACCCTCCTACTGGCGACGACGACGCCGGCCGGAAGTTGCCCGCGCGTGCACCGCCCGGTTGCCCTAGTATACAGCCCCTACCCTGGCCGTTAGGCGGATGCCAGGCTTGTGTCGGGGTGCGTAGAATGTCTTGTGGCGCGCCGGATCTGGCTCGCGCGCGTCGCGGGATGCCCCGCCATGGGGCTGGTAGAATGAGCCGAGAGGTCGCATCTCGGCCGACGGCAATACTTGTGATTGGAGATTCCTTGCAGTGAGCCACGACGGCGATCATCCGAATCATCGCAGCAACGGGAGGCGTGATGGCACCCCCGCGATGCCGCCGGACTCTGTGCAACGCGAAGGCACGCCTGCCGGCCCGCAAGGCGGCGCCGAGATGGGTGTCCCCGCGGGGGCGAGCCCGACCGAGCGGCCACCTCAGTTGTGGTCTCTTGCCTCCATGCGCACCCTGGCGCGCACCACCCGCTCCACCGTGGCAGGTGTGTCGCGCGTCATGCGTTTGGTGTGGGACACACATCCGCGCCTCACGCTCGGGCTCGCGCTCGTCACGCTTGCGCAGAGCGTCGTGCCCGCGCTGCAGGTGTGGCTCTCCGCGCAACTCATAGATGCGGTGGAGTTGGCCTTGCGGACCGGCGCGGCGGAGGCGGGGGTGCGTACGATCATCCTGCTCGCCGCGGTGCAGTTCGCCGCGGGAGCCTTCGCGAGCCTGATGCAGACGCTGGCGAACATCTGGCAGCAACTCCTCCAGGAGCGCATGGCGATCCGTGTGCAGACGATGCTGATGGAGCATGCGAACACGCTCGACCTCGCGCACTTCGAGAGCCCGAAGTTTTACGATCAGCTTCAGCAGGCACAGGCGCAGTCGGCGTATCGCCCGGTGCAGATGGTGTCACAGACGTTCTCTCTGGCGCGCACGGTGATCGTATTCGGCTCGATGATTGGCCTGCTGCTCGGGCTCGGGTGGATCGTCGCGCTGATCACGCTGCTGTCGCCTATCCCCTCCTTCATCGCCACGTCTCGCTACGGCTGGCAGGGCTTCCAGCTGATGCGGCGGCAGTCCCCGGCGCGGCGGCTGATGAACTACCTCACGACGCTGCTGACGACGGACACCTACAATAAAGAGGTGAAGATCTTCGGGCTGGGGGAGTACTTCACGGAGCGCTACACCGGTCTCGCGACGGATTACTACGAGCAGAACCGTAAGCTCCTGGTCCGCCGCTACATGATCGGCTTCCTGTGGGGTTCGCTCACAACGCTCGCGACGAGTGCGACCTTTCTGTACGTCGCGCTACTCGCCGTCGCCGGGCGGGTGTCGCTCGGCAGCCTCACGCTCTTCGTACAGGCGGCGACGAGCGTGCAGCAGAACTTCCAGGGGCTGCTCACGGGCTTGCAGAGCATGTACGAGCACAATCTGTATCTCGACACCATCTTCGAGCTGCTGGAGACGGAGCCCGCGATCCAGGCGCCTGAGCACCCGGTACCCGTCGCGCGCGCGTTCTCCCGCGGCGTGGAGTTCCGCGACGTGACGTACACGTATCCGAACGCGGACGAGCCGACGATCTGCAACCTGAGCTTCACGATAGCGCCAGACGAGACGGTCGCGCTCGTGGGCCGCAACGGCGCCGGTAAGACGACGATCGTGAAGCTGCTGGCCCGTCTCTATGACCCCGATGAGGGCCAGGTGCTCATCGACGGGCGCGACGTGCGCGAGCACGACCCGCTGGAACTGCGCGCCCAGATCGGGGTGATCTTCCAGGACTACGCGCAGTATCAGCTCACCGCACGGGAGAACGTCGGGGTGGGCAGGCTGGAGCTGGCCGGAGACGCCGCGGAGATCGCATCGGCGGCGGGGAAGGGCGGCGCGGCGCCGGTGATCGAGAAGCTGCCGCAGGGGTACGACACGATGCTCGGCAAGTGGTTCGACGGCGGGGCGCAGCTCTCGGGCGGGGAGTGGCAGAAGGTGGCTCTCTCGCGGGCGTTCATGCGCGATGCGCAGATACTGATCCTCGACGAGCCCACGAGCGCGCTCGACGCGCAGGCGGAGTACGACCTCTTCGCCCGGATCAAGGAGCTGACGCTCGGGAAGATGGCGATGTTCATCTCACACCGCTTCTCGACGGTGCGCATGGCCGACAAGATTCTGGTGCTCGAGCACGGGCGACTCATCGAGGAAGGTGGCCACGCGGAACTGATGCTGCGGGGCGGGCGCTACGCGGAGCTCTTCGAGCTGCAGGCGTCGTCGTACCGGTAACAGTGTTCCGAACGACGTTCGGGTCGTTACGCGGCCAACCTTTCAATCGGCCTCATCAGCGTGCGATTCTATCGTGTCGTCGATTGGACCGGTTGTCCTCATCGGCGACGGGACGTCACCTGCTGCTTCTATACGGTGACGTCCCTGCTGTGATCAGTTGGTCGGCTTAGGCTCGTCGGGACTGGTTCTCGCCCAACTCAATCTTCGCCTGTGTGCGCTCGACGCTGGTGCTGCTGTCGCCGCCCCACTTGACGCCTGCCTGTGTGCGCTCGACGCTGGTGCTGCTGTCGCCGCCCCACTTGACGCCTGCCTGTGTGCGCTCGACGCTGGTGCTGCTGTCGCCGCCCCACTTGACGCCTGCCGCCGCCGGAGCGACCTTAGCGCCCGTGCTAAGCGAGGAATCGTACGTCACTCCTCCCGCGAATGCGAGTGTAAACATGGCCAATACGAGAGTAAAGATGGTGAGCCGTCGCATGATTGTCATCCCTCCTGAGTAGTATCTGGGCTCTGTCCCGATCGTACGCGGTGAAGGAGAGATCTGCAGCGGGACGCTCGTCTGTGGTGATTAGACGGTCTAAGTCGCTTTAATGCGTCTCACTGTGCCTTTCACTCCCAAGAAAGAGTATAGACAGTAAACGACGCTTTGTACATAGTACTTATGCATTATTTCGACGCGATTTTCGCGTTAAAGTTATAAACGGAGGTGCTAGATGACTACGGGGCGGGATGTCTTGGCGCCTCGGGGAACCATGATGCGCTCCTTCTCGATGAGTGTGGTGAGGGTGTCCACGATCTGCTCGTCCCATTGGCTGCCCCGGTAGCGAGCCAGCTCCGAGAGCACAATCTCCATCGGAAGGCCACCCCGATAGGGACGCGCCATGCTCATCGAATCGAATGCATCCGCGACGGCGATGATACGTGCGCCTAAGGGTATGTCGTCACCCTTGAGGCCATCCGGATAGCCGGAGCCGTCCATCCGCTCATGGTGATGCCGAACGTAGCTGGTTGCGAGCGAGAATTGTGGGAACCTGCTGAGGATCTGAGCACCGGTGATCGGGTGTTGCCGAAGCTGGTGCTCATCGTCGCTTGTCAGCTTGCCACGCTTCGTGAGCACCGCCGCATCGACCATGATCTTACCGAGGTCGTGGACTCGAGCAGCGCGCTCCACGAGATCGATCTCCTCCGGGCGCAGCCCCAGATCGGTCGCAAGTGCGCGAGAGTACTCCGCGACACGGCGGGAGTGATTGGCGGTGTACGGGTCGCGGATATCAACCATGTCGGCCATGGACTCGACGGCGGCGATAGTCTGCCGGCGCAACTGCACATGGCGCTCCAGCGAGTAATACACGGCTATGGCCGGAAAGATAAGCAACGGTAGGGCCAAGGGGTGCGGTCCGATGACAATAGCTGCGAGGAGACCCAGCGCAAACTCGGAAAGTTGCTCTGCAAGAATGATGTCGGCAGACTGCCGCCACACGGACAACGGTGCCTGCCCGGACTCCAGACCAACCACGATAGCGACGAGCATGGTATTGACCATGTACATCACGAAGGCGGCGACGACTGCCATCAGGATACCCAGAGTGCCCTGGTCAGTAACTGGGCGGGCATGATTCCACCCTGCCAGCATTAAGACGAGGGCACCGGCCCCTGCCTGCAGTGTTGTTTGGGATGCATTAAAAACGATCCGAAGCAGGCCCCAAGCACGCTTGCGGCTGGAAATAAGGTCCCCGGCCAAGCAACCCAGACCGGCGATCAGGACAGCGATTCCGGGGTCGAAGAGTAGGACGGCCGCGAAGATAACCGCCGAATCGAGAGATACATTGCGCTTATACGCAAACGTCAGGGGGAAAAGATTAGCGACCGCCACAAGGATGCCGAGTGCAAGGGCCAAGATAGTAGGGTCAGCAGCTGGTGGCTTGGTATTAAGTAGAAGGGCAACAACCAATATCGCTGTCGCGAGAACGACAACGGTAATATAGAGCCGGGTAGCAGGACTCAGCCTCTGCATGACGTCACCTACGTGCTAATCAAGGTTCTACATAGTTTACTGCATACCTTTACTGTTATATAGGTCCGTCACGGCGGAACTGCGCAAGAATGGCGCCGCGCACAGCGCTCGCATCCGGAACAGAGGACCTCATGGTTGCGGATGTGTCGCAGGGATCGAAGTGGGGTGTTCAGTTGAACGGTAGCGTGAAGAAGTGCTCGTTCCATCTCGCGGCTATGCACTGCCGGATGCGATATTTCTCACCCGTTGCCGTGCTCGATCGGGAC
>JAUJMR010000008.1:55545-63648 GCA_030446765.1 Chloroflexia bacterium | reverse complement strand
GTGCTTTCGGGCTACGTGAGCGGTACGTGGAAGTACTATGCGGTTAGCTCTCGACGCCTCCACTGTCCTTCCCGTTGGGGTCGATGCCTCGGAGCATCATCCCCTGGCCGCGGGAGCGGTGAGTGTCGACCGTGGGCGGGTCGTCGGGCGCGCGCATCTGGACGAGCAAGGTGGTGCGAGCTTCAGCGCTCTCGTTGACGCCGGAGCCGTGGATCGTGAGGTAGGAGAAGAGCAGCACGTCCCCCGCCTCTGCTTCCAAGGGGGTCGCTTCCTCGACGGGATATCGATCCAGTGGCAGGTGGAAGCTGCCTGTCGGGTCATGCTCAAGGGGACCCTCCAGGTGGCTACCGGGCACGACGCGCACGCACCCTTTCTGGATCGGGGCGTCGTCGAAATGGATGATCGCGGCGAGCATGGTATGCCGCTCGTGTGGGAAGAACGGGTGGTCCTGGTGCAGGGGGAAGGGAGAGCCCTTCTCCGGTGGCTTCACGAACAGCTTCGTGTGGTGGAGCTGCACGTTTGGCCCGATGAGGTCGGCGACGGGATCGACGAGCCGCGGGTCGACGATGAGGCGCGAGAACGCCGCGCTCTGGAACTGGGCGTTGTGGCAGTGCAGCAGGCGCGTATCTGCTTGCATAGTGGTGGCGCGCGCGCTCTGCCACGTGGCGTCAATGGACTGGCGACGCGCGAGCCGCTCCACGAGGTCATGCGACTCCCGGCGCAGTTGCGCCGCATCCTCCGGTCCGAATACCCCGCGGAGGTGCAGGTAGCCATCGCGCTGGTATGTGGCGACCTGCTCGTCGGTTAGTGCGTATCGCTGGGTGGGTGCAGTCGTCATTGGTTGCAGTCTCCTTGTGGTGAGCGGCCAGCTCTCGGCTCACCGCTGAAGCCATACGGCTATACCAGCTTCTCTCCAGGTTTGATGTCATAGATCTGGAGATCAGCGATGTCGGCGGTGAGTTCGCGGAGCTTCTTGGGGGTGCCGGTGAGAAGGGGGAAGGTGCCGTAGTGCATGGGCAGTACGCGGGTTGCGCCGGTGATGCGGATCGCCTGTGCCGCCGCTGCGGGGCCCATCGTGAAGTGATCGCCGATGGGCAGCATCAGGAGATCGGGTTGGTGCATCTCGGCGATGAGGCGCATGTCTCCGAACAGTGCGGTATCGCCGGTGTTGTAGATCTTGAAGCCGTTCTCGAATTCGATGACGTAGCCGCACGCCTCCCCGCCGTACACCGTCTGGTCGCCGTCCTGGATGGCAGAGGAGTGGTCGGCATGGACCGCGGTGATCGTGATCCCCTCCACCACCTGCGAGCCGCCCTTGTTCATGCCGGAGGCGTTCTGAATCCCCTTCGCGTTGAGCCAGGTAGTAATCTCGAACATGCCGACCGCTGTGGCGCCCGAGGCTTGCAGCACCTCTATGGCGTCGGCGAAGTGGTCTGTGTGGCCGTGCGTGATGAGCACGAGGTCGATGTCATCCACGTTCTTGAGGTCGTCCGGACACATTGGGTTGGTCATGACCCAGGGGTCGATGAGTATCTGCTTCCCGCCCGGCGACCGCATCCGGAAGGTGGAGTGGCCGAGGTAGGTGATCGCGGTATCGCGTCCGAGCGTCATTGATAGGTTGCCTCCTGTGTAATTCCCTACTCGCGCCGCAAGTTGTGTGCAACGAAGGAGCCGGTCACGCTGAGCGGAGCTTCCGAGCATCGTGCCAGCAGTCCAGCGCTAGGCGCTGGTCTCCCAACCGTCGGGGATATGGGGGAGTTCGTCGGTGTCGTACAGATAGATGCGGTTGCCCTCCGGGTCGAGCAGGGAGAGCAGGCCGTTGGTTGGCTCGCCGAGGAGCCACACGCCGCGATGTTCGAGCTCAAATGTCCGGCGGGGGAGGTCGGGCACGCGGAGGCAGAGGGAGACGGGATTCTCGCGCGGGGTCTTGGGCTCCTCGCTGCCGTAGCCGCCGGAGATGACCTCGAGCACGAGACCCGGCCCCGCTTGCAGGCGCGCCCGGCTGCGGGTCTCATCGCTCTCGATGAGTGGCAGGCCGAGGAGGTCCTGGTAGAAGTCGACGGTCTCGTACCAGTCCTCGGCGGCGAGCGTGATGAGCGCGAGCGCGGGGGGCTGGGAGCCCTCAACCATTTCTATGCGCCGCTGAACCGTATGAGATCTCTGCTATCATCTGTTCTGCCCGTTTCTTGAACTCGCGCGCGGTAAGGTGTGCAGCGTTCACTTCCTCCGCAAATCCCCTCATTGTCGCGAGTGAGATGGTGCGGGCTCCATACCTGGCGAGTGTCTCACACGGGACGATGTAGAAACGCCACTGGGCCAAGTCCATCGCGTTCCAACGCTCCCGTGATTTCTCGACTTGCAGTGTGAAGACATACAGGTCCGAGTTATACGAGGGTTCTGTCGCGTGGCCCGTTTCCACGGACCATGTTGTCGACCGCAGACCGCCGAAGCTAATCCGGGTCGGGGGATCACCTTTCTTCATCCAGGTCTGGACGTATGCGGCTGACTTCACTTCGACCCTGACTCCCTCGGTCGCACGGAGATCGTATTCGGCCCAGGACTCACGCACAGGCGGCACAATGCCCAATAGTGTCGCAACCAGCCATTCTGCAAAGACTCCGCGCAGGTTGTTCGCGCAGAGGTCGCTGAACGCCCACTGCCAAAAGTCCAGTACCGACGCATCGAGTTTCTCGGCGTCAGTGCCGCCAAGGGATTCGCTGCCAACCATGCGCTTTGGAGCGTTCGTCACGGTCACTAACCCACTCCTCGTACCACGGTATTGAATGGCTCGCCTATCTCCGGCGCTGGCTGCGGGTGGCGATGATCCAGACGGCGTGGACGAGGCCGGGGACGTAGCCGAGGATCGTCAGCACGATGCTCAGCCAGAAGTGCAGCCCGATGCCGACCGTGAGGAAGACGCCGAGGGGCGGGATGAGGATCGAGAGGACGATGCGTAGACAGGTCATACTGTACCTCCTGGTGCGGCTTTGTGTGGTCAATTCTACTCGCCGCGCTCCGCTGCGGCGTACGGACGAGCGTATGGAGCAGGTGTTCGAGCGCCGCGTCGGGATCGGCGCAGAGGCCGGTGTGCACCGGGGAGGTCTGCACGATCGTGCTGCGGGGGCTGACGAGCCAGTCGAACCGCTTCGCCGGGGCGAGCGCGCCGATGGGACCTGACTCGCCCGCGCAGACCCTGGGGATGATATCCAGGGCGGCGCGCACGATGTCGTGATCGATCTCCGGATCGAGCGCGCGGAGACGGTCCGTGTCCAGTTCAATCAGCGCGCCGAGGTAGCGCCGCTCGGCGCAATGCAGGATGACACCAGCGTTGATGAACTCCCCCGCTCGACGCGCGGGACGACGCGGACGACCGCGTAGTCATACGGACTGGGCGCGGACACTCTGTATCTCCTCGACGAACACGTTGGACGCTTCGAGCCGGGCGAGCAGGTACGCGGCGTATGCCTCGCGGTGCTCCTGTGGGCCCGTGAACCCTTCGTCCCCGAGCCATGCGTCCGGGATGAGGTCGACGACGTCGCGGATCACGGCGGGCGTGAGCCGCTCCTGCGCGGTTGCGTCGGCCTGTGCCATTGTGGTCGCGAAGGGTAGCAGGACGTGCTCGGTGATCTGCGGGAAGGGGTTGCGGGCGCGATGGGCGTACGGTCCTCCACGGTGGTGGAAGAACAGCGCGGCCCCGTGGTCGATGAGCCAGAGCTCGCGGTGCCACAGCAGCATGTTCGTGTTGCGGGGCGTGCGGTCTACGTTCGTCACGTACGCATCAAACCACACGATGCGTGACGCAAGCTCCGGCGTGGGAGGCGGCGAGAGCAGCGGATCCGAGCGAGCCGGGGAGGCGACGCGAGCAGCGGGTCGCCTTCAGGAGCGCCTGGATCTCGAAGTCGGGCTCGGAGCGGCCGAGGGCAGGGTCGATGTTCACGAACACGAGCTCGACGGGCAGGCCGAGGGCCCGAGCCAGTTCGCCCGCGACGAGCTCCGCGATGAGCGCCTTCGGGCCCTGCCCTGCGCCCCGGAACTTGAGCACATACGTGCCATCGTCGTCCGCCTCGATGATCGCCGGCAGCGAACCGCCCTCGCGCAGCGGCGTCACGTAGCGCGTGGCGTTGACGGTGCGTATCATTGCCCTCAGCTCTTCAGCCTGATGGCCCGACCGGTCCCATCATACCAAGTGGCTTTGTCCCTCGTATGGCTGGCCGGTTCTAACACGCGGTGCCGCTAGTATGTCCATCCGGCTGTCTATCGCTGCCCGCAACTTCACCCTGGACCGCCGAGGGCTCTGCTAGACTGCACGGGCGCGAGGCGATCTTTCTTGGGAGGCGCGATGGACCGCAAGATCGACATCTATGATGGCTTCGCCGCCGAGTACGCCGCGTCGGTGGCTGCGCGCGACCGGGCGGGCATCGATGACCCGCTAGGGCATCCTCCCGCCGATGCTCGACCTGCTCGGGGACCTGCGCGGCCTCCAAGTGCTCGACGCAGGTTGCGGGGAGGGGATACCTAGCGCGGGTGCTTGCCGGAAGAGGGGCGCGGGTCACGGGCATCGACATCTCGCCCCGCCTTATCGAGATCGCGCGAGCGCGGGACCCGGAGGGCACAATCGAGTACCGCGCCGCGGATCTGGCCGCGCCACTACCTGAGTACGCGGGGCGCTTCGACGCAGTCGCGAGCTACCTGGCGCTCAACGACGTCTATGACTACTGCGGCTTCGTCACCTCGCTCGGGGAGGCACTGCGGCCCGGCGGGAGCCTGGTAGTGGCGCTGAACAATCCCTACTCATACGTGGTGCGCAAGCACGTCGCCGACTACTTCGACTCCGGCACAGCCTTCCCGTACAGGGGGATGGCAGCGGAAGGCATCAAGGTCCACTTCTACCACCGGACGCTGGAGGAGTACCTCGATGCGTTCTACGCCGCCGGCCTAGGGCTGACGAAGCTCGTGGACGTGAGGACCGCGAGCAACAACCAGGACACGTTGCTGCCGGAGGGTTTCCGGTTCCCCTTCATGAACCAAGTCTTGAGCAAGTTCGGGGGTACTCCTAACCTAAATAGGCTCGCGAGGCGTGGGCCGACCGCCCTGTGATCCTCCTGGTGCCTGCCCCGTCATCGCGGCGAGCACCTGCTCGCGCCGGTCGGCCCACGCCATCACTTGGCCCCCTATAGCTGAGAGCAAGTCGCGCGTCTCCTGCGGCGACCATGGAAGTCGCGTCCGATCGGTGACTCATAGCTGCGGGGCACCTCCTTCCTAACGGTATAGCAGGACGCGTGGTGCTCTTGGTTGGATATGGGCAGGTATCGCCGATCGTCCACGGTTCCCGAAGGCGAGGCGGACCATACCGCCGTCTCCGTCCACCTCCAGCATCTGGCCGTCGTGGATGAGTTCAGTACCCATGTGGATGCCGAGTACCATCGGGACGCCGTACTCCCGGGCCACCACGGCGCAGTGGCTCAGGATGCCGCCGGTCTCGAATATCACAGCCGCAGCAGTGGCAAACAGAGGCGTCCACGAGGACGAGGCCGTACGGGCTACCAAGACATCCCCCGGCTGGAGCTTTCCCGCTTCCTCTAGCGTTCGAACTACCCTCGCCGGCCCCCAGGCTCTGCCGGAGGATCCAGGGCTGCCTCGCAGGACAAGCGGCTCAGTCGCGGCGATGGATGAACAGCGGGAGGACATACGGGGTGAGTCCGACCCCAGCGTTCCGAGTACCGGCGGAGGGGTGGTCCCACGGAAGCGATCCATCTCGGCCTGCCGCTCCCTCACCAACCCCCGTAGGCTCGACCGGTGGTGGCTGAAGTCCGTTTGCCGGAGCTCGTCAAGTGTGAGGTAGAAGACGTCGCGCTCCGCCTCGAGCATGCCGCAAGCGACGAGGCGACTGCCGAATTCAAGGAAGAGCCGGCGCAGCTGGTGCATAGCACGGAAGTCGATCCAGTGGTTGTGTTCCTCCATCAGTACCGTTGCAGCCTGCGCCGCTTTGAGGCGCTGCTCGAACTCATTGACTATCGTCCACGGGTAGTCTCGCAGCGCCTCTCGAGCTTCGGACACCAGCCGCTCGCGCGCTACTGCCAGCGCGTCCCGCTCCGCATACGGATCGCCGTGGGGCTGTGCCAGGTAGGTCCTAAGGGTCTGAAGGACGGGCGTTGAATCCTCGGACCAGGACGTATGTTCCAGGCTCAGCTTCTCGCGTCGACACCCATACTCCTTCAGATACTTGGCGAGGTCCTCGAGAAACGCCCGCCCCTCAGCTGATCGGCCGAGCACGGCGAGGGCGTCGGCCGCTGCATAGCTTTGGATCGCCTCGACCACCGGGTGGTCGGCCAGGGCCTGCCTGCTCAGCACCCATAGTGCCCTGCCCATCTGGATCGTCCGGTTATCGAACCCTTGGAGCAGTTGGTAGGCATCGAGCTCGCTACTACCAAAAAGCTCCTGATGCAGACTCGTGAACTGTTTGATCGCTCGGTGCATCGGATAGTGCAGCACGAAATGGATCTCCCACATCCGGGTCATCCGGGCGAGGGTCTCGTCTAGGTGGGCGACGAGCGCCGAGGTGGGCGCGCCGTGCAGATCGAAGCCCTCCCAGTAGGCCAGGTGTCGTTCGATCTCCGGCAGCCACTCGTCTGTCCAGAGCTGGCCCAAACCTGTGATGGCAGCGCGTAGCTTGTCCCGGGATCGCTTCTTTCGGGCGCCTGCCTCATCCTCGCAGGCAGACACGAGCGGGACTGTCGCCTGATATCGGTACGTATTGATGCGCCTGACGCGCACATCGCCGATGGGCAGGTCGTACGACCGTGCTGCTGCGAGCAGGCCCTGGGCCAGCGAGTGACCTGCTATAGCGAAGGCCAGCGGCGGCATAGGGTCTGGCCAGTGCACCGCGTCGTGGACCCATGTGAGTTGTGCGTCTTCGGGCACCGCCTTGTTCATAGGAAAGTTGGGTGGTTTCGTCATCGGCCCAGTCCCTCGCTCTAGCCCGCTACGCTCGCAACTACGTGGGTGATCGGCCGGCATTGTAAAACAAACAGGCGTCCGTACTTGTAGGCACATTCTATGTCCACGGGCCGCCCCATTTCCGCCTCCAGGGATATCCCTAGCCGTGCCACCTCGAGCGCCTGCTCCTCGTCGAGGGCCGGCTGGGCACGTAGGAACCGCGGCACGTCCACCTCCAGGGAGCCTTGGGCTGTCCCGACCGTCATACGCCGCTTGTCCGCGATCTCCACGGCCGTGACGGTCAGGTCGGCTTTGCGAACTCTGTAGGTGTCGGGCATCACCGTCCCCCCCACGATGCTTTCGCCGAGGCCCCAGCTTGCGTTGATGAGCACCTCTTGCGGGCTGCCGGTGACGGGGTCCGCCGTGAAAGCCACCGCCGAGACATCGGCCGGTACCATCCGCTGCACCAGCACCGCGGCGTGTATCCTCTCACGCTCGCATCCCCGCCTGTGCCGGTATTCCAGGGCACGTGGAGTGAAAGCGGAGGTCCAGCAGCGCCGTATGGCCTCCAGCACCGCATCAGAACCGACCACGTTCAGATATGTCTCATGCTGGCCAGCGAAGGATGCGTCCCCGCCGTCCTCATCCATCGCCGACGAGCGTACCGCCACGGCTGGGGATGCTACACCGTATAACTCTCCAAGCGTCTGGTAGGCACCGACCACCTCGTTGTCGAGCCCGGGGCCTTGCAGCGCGGGAGGCATGGGCCCTGCGGACCGTGAGCCGCTCGCGGTGGCGACGTCGAACGCCGTCCCGGTGATGCAGAACCCGGAGGGGATCGTGCAGTGTGCGGCCAAGCGGCTCAGATTTGCCGCTTTGGCGCCTACGATCGATGCGTCGCGGCAGAGTGCGTCCTCCAGCCAGACGATGCCTGGTCGGGGGGCCGCCTGATTCGTACCTGTAGGTGGATCGATAGTCTCGGTTTCCATATCGCCCCCCGTGACCCTATCTTGATTCGGCGGACACTTGCCCTACGGGCGTTGCTCAAGGATGCGGTAGGCTCCAATCGCGACACGTTCGCTTATCAGCCCCTTCGCGGGTGCCTTCGCCTTGAACCGCTCATGCCTGCGCAGGTTCCATCGAGGGTATGACGCCCATCTGCTGCAT
>JAUJMR010000008.1:54326-55445 GCA_030446765.1 Chloroflexia bacterium | reverse complement strand
ACGTCTCGGGCCTGGTTATTCGACAGGTCCGCCCTGATCTCCCCGTCCGCTATGGCGCGGGCGATCCTCCGGTCCCAGGTAGCGAGCCCGGCACGGCTCTCATGCATGCTCTCCGCAGAGGGCTGGAATCCGGGCACGGGCCGCTCGAAGCACAACTGGTACAGATCGGGTTGCTCCTGAGCGAAGCGCATGTACGCCTCCAGACCGACGTGGAGCGTCTCGATGAAGGAACCAGGTAGCTCCGTGGGCGGCTCGAGGTACGTGCGCGCGATGCTGCTGCCTTCGAGGAACAGGGCGTCGTAGAGGGCCATCTTGCTGGGGAAGTAGTTGTACAGTGCGGACGTGCGGACACCAACCATCTGCGCTACCTCGTTGAGGTTGAGGCCGGCGGCACCATGCTCACGCATATTCGCCCGGGCCGCGTCGAGGATCGCATCCGTCATCTCCTGGCGATTGCGCGCCCGGCGCTCCGCGGGCGAGAGCAGTCTCTTTTCGTTCACCGATCCCATCGCATCTTGCACCTCAACATCTGCCACAGCAGCCGATCGAACGTTATTCACGCCATTGAAAGCTATTCGTAAGAATGAATGGCATTATAATAACGCTCGCCTGATTGTCTGTCAATACCCTGTGCGCAGTCGCCGCGATGACCTATCCCAGCCAGGATGACGAGCGCAGCTCGCATCGCCCTCATGGGAGAGCTTGCCTCAGACCCTTGTTTCTGCTGTGGGATACGGCTGGATGATTTCTAAATCTGTCTGCCTACTCCCGCCTGAGGTATTGACAGAGCGCGCTTCACCGCGTATGATCCACGCGACGGCTAACACCGTTAGTTAGAAGTATCTCTGTAAGGATTGTCGATGTGGGTTGGGAGTAATCATTGGGTTCGGAACCAGCGGCGAATACAGCGCCGGTCCTCTCGCCGAAGGAGCGTCGGCAGCGCAACCGGGAGGAGATGCAGAGAGCGATCCTGGACGCGGCGCGCGCCGTGATGCGCGAGCAGGGTGTGGCGGCGCTTAGTCTGCGCGAGGTGGCGCGGCGGGTGAAGATGCAGGCCCCTTCTCTTTACGCCTACTTCCCGAGCAAGATGGCCCTCTACGACGCCCTGTTCATCGAGGG
>JAUJMR010000008.1:42836-54226 GCA_030446765.1 Chloroflexia bacterium | reverse complement strand
CACGGGCTAACATCCCAGCACATGGCCAATGAGCCACACCTTCCATTCGGCTCGGGCCGCTATGGCAGCCTGATCCCGGCTGCCGTCGCGCTGTTCCGAGCAGCCTGGGAACCGGGACATCCGGCTGTCTCAGGTGTTGGCGACCCCGAACATCGAGAGTCTGGCAGTAATGCTGGGAAGGAGGTGGGCAGGTAGGACACCGAGGAGATAGGACGGAATACTGGCCACACGATGCCGATCGCACCGACCACAAGGAGGGACCCATGCCCAGCGCGACTCGCTCCAGCATCCATCACATAGCGCTCACAGTGACCGATCTCGATGCCAGTATCGCCTGGTACGAGAAGGTCTTCGACATCACGTACCAGATGGAGGAAGGCCACAAGGCCGGTACCGGCAAGGTGCTCGCTGACGATGCCTGGCAACTCATGATTGTGCTGCACCGCCACGACACGAACGGAGGTGAGACGTTCGCGGAGACGCGGACCGGCCTTGACCACGTCGGGCTCGCGGTGCCCAGTCGGGCTGACCTGGAAGCGTGGCAGCAGCACCTGGAGAAGATGGGGGTGGAGCGATCCTCCGCCGCTGACCGGCCCTGCACCCAATCTCCCATCGCCGACCGGCCCTATGGCTCGGTGTTAGTGTTCCGCGACCCCGACAATATCCAGCTGGAGATGTTCGCTCCGCCCGCCAGCTAGTACAACCGACGAATCCGCAAGTCTGCACAGGAGGCAAGACATGAAAACCGCAGACCTCAACAACCTCGAACTGCTCCACGCGTGGTACGAGGACGACCCGGCGATGCGCATCACGGTGAACTTCCCCTTCTACGCGGCTACCGGTAATGTGAGCTCTTCGGTCGTCTACTTCGAGATCGAGCCGGGGCATTACCTCGGCACGCACACGGACAGCGCCGAGGAGATTGTGCTGATTTTATCCGGAACCGTTGAGGCGAGCCTGGGCGACGAGCGAGGGCAGCTATCGGCCGGGCAGGCGGCGCTCATACCGGCGATGGTGCCACACGGCGTCCGCAATATCGGTGATGAGACGGCCCGCTGCGTCGGGTTCTTCTCCGCCGCCACCGTGGAGTCGACGTTCGACCGTCCGATGATGCCGTTTGGGGAACGGAAAGTCGGCACGCCACCCGTTGAGAACGCGGCACAACTCGTCAAGGCAGCCTCCTGAGATCCATGGTCATATCGTGGCGGTAACTTTGTAGTAATATACGTGCCCAGACGCGGCGTAGGACTGGGAAGGAGGTGAAACGCACCCATCGGTGGCTGATACCCGCACATGGGCCGGACCCGACCCACAACGACGCAGGAGTGGCACGTTGAAACTGAAGAATGGCTTGGCACGGCGCGCGGTCGTGGGCGCGCTGCTTCTTACTTTATGTCCCACAATTGCCTTTGCCCAGGGAGGGCCGCCTATCCCCGATCCGGTCGACCCGCCCGAGCAAGTGGGCGGAGCTGCGCGAGCGCTTCGAGGACATGACCCCGGATGAGGTCAGGGCCGCCGGCTACGTTGCCAATCCGCCGATATGCGTGGCCGTCCCCGGCATCGGCGGGATGGGCATCCACGCGGTGAATCAGGAAGTGATGGGGACGCAGTTCCCCACCGGTAAGATGGACCCCGAGAACCCTCGGTAGTGCTGCTCGACGCCAAGCAGGAGCAGGTGATCGGGCTGGAGTGGGAGGCCAAGGACGTCGGTCAGGGTGAGATGGAGATGTTCGGCGTGCCGATCAAGCTGCAGCAGGGGCATCCGGGCGTGCCCGATCCGCACTACATGCTGCACGTCTACTTCAAGTCTGACGGCAAGCTGCGCATGCTGGGTCAGGACCCGCCGTTCGACCCGGACGTGATGTGCCCCGCGATGCCCGATACCGGCGCGGGTGGTCTGGCCGGTGGCGATGAGCGCTTCCCCGCGTGGCCGGCTGCAGGTCTGGCTCTGCTGCTCGTGGGGAGCGCGGGCTGGGTGGTGCGCCGCAGCGCCGCCTGACCTCTTAGGTTGAAGGATAAGGGCGAGGCGTGCCGCGGAATGCTTCGCCCTTACGGGTCCAGTGCCCGCGCCACGCGAGCTAGGATGACCGCCACCACCACGCCAAGGGCACGTCGCGCGACAACTACCCCGAACTCGACTACGCAATCGCGGCCAACGGTCACATCCGACAGCGGCGGACTTCCCACCCCGAACAGAGTATCGAGTGCTGTTACAGCTATGGGCGTGAGCATTGAACCCCATGGCAACGACGTAAAGGCGCCTGCACGGCACCGGGCGACCCGGTGATTCTCCTACGAGCGGCGTGGCGGACAGATGTCCCGCCCAGTGCTGTTAGGTCTATCGGATTTGTGGTCAGGTGGCGGCAGAGAGCCGCGACAGCCAGTGGTGATCCGGGTGAGACGCGGTGAGCGCGCGCGCGAGCCAGCGCGATTGTGCCGGGCTGAGCAGGGGAAGCACCGTCGAGAAGTCGGCGTCGTCCTTGGGCCTCGATGATTTCGCCTTGTACAGCAGCTGGAATCTCCGGCGCGGTACGACAGTCCTTCCGGCGTGCGCAGCCCCACCTCTCCCAGCGGTCGGGTGATGGTGGGCAGGCGGCGGTACACCCAATCACCGCCCCGCGCCTCCGCGAACATGATCTGCAGTGCCCACGGCGCATCCGGCGCCGGACGGCACCAGATGCTGTGGATCTCGTCATCGAGTGGCTCGCCAGGCGGCCAGGGCTGGAGCACGGCGTTTGCCGCCGTGTGGAGGTCCCATCCCGCGAGACACCAGCGCACCTCAATCTGATCGCGGCGCAGCACCTCGACATCGAGGTCGGCGTGGTCGCGCGTCTGCCGTCCGGCGAAAAGATCGAGCGCCCAGCCACCCGCGATCCACCACGGCGCGCGCAGGGAGCGGAGCAGCGTCGCGGTCTGCTGTGGACTCATGGGCTGCCACGGTCCGTGCTCCGTTGCTGTCGCGCCCGGAAGGTGCGCCATGGACGGCCTACAGCAAGTTGCGGAGCGCGCCGCCGTCGACCTGGATCGTGGTGCCGGTGATGTAGGAGGCGGGCTCACTTGCCAGGAAGACGACGAGATTCGCGAGTTCCCGCGGCTCCCCGTAGCGCCCGAGCGGTATCTGTGCCTCGTTCTCGTGCCGGGCCTCTTCCGGGCTGATGCCCGCGCGTCGCGCCCGATCCTCATCGAGACTGCGCACGCGATCGGTGTCGAGCCGCCCGGGGCAGACGTTGTTGACGAGGATGTTCTCGGCGGCGACCTCGGTGGCGAGTGTCTTTGCCATCCCGACGACGGCGGCGCGGACGGCGTTGGAGAGCAGCAGACCGGGTATAGGCGCCTTGACGGAGGTGCTCGTAATGTTGACGATCCGGCCCCAGCCATTCGCGCGCATGTGCGGCAGCGCCTCGCGGATGAGGCGCGTGGTGCTCAGGAGGTTGAGCTCGACCGCTCGCTCCCACGCGTCGTCGCCCAGTTCCGCGAAGGTGCCCGGCGGCGGTCCGCCCGCGTTCGTGACGAGCACGTCGAGCCTGCCCCAGCGGGCGGCCGCTTCCGCAACGAATCGCTGGGCGTCCTCCGCGCGGCTGACGTCGGCGGTGATGGGGAGTGTCTCGGCACCGGTCGACCGCGCGATCTCCTCGGCGGCGGCTCGCACCCTGCCCGCATCGCGCGAGCAGAGGGCAACGCGCGCGCCCTCCGCGGCCAGCGCGTGCGCGGTCGCCCGGCCCAGCCCTGCGCTCGAGGCCGCGACCGCCGCCACGCGCCCTTTAAGTCCCATGTCCATATGCGCGCCTCCCTCTGGTACGCGGTGACTATAGCCCAAGCCGTCCCATAGCTCAAGGGTCACCACGCAGAGGCGTACTTCCCGGTGACTTTTCACAACGCTTGATGGCAGTATAGTCCGATCTCTCGACCCAGTGTAAAAAGGCGGCGATCATGCAATCTGGTGGCAACGCTGGTGCGTAGTACTTTGTGAAGGGCATCACAAACTCCACCGGTGGGACGGTTGCGCGGGAGGTGATGCGTGAACATGGAAGCCGGCTGATGAGCAGACCGGCGCCACGCGAGATGGATCTGCGGACATCGTGCACGAGCTTGCGTTGCTAATTACGGCCTCCGCGCCCGTGCAAGACGTGTCAGGCTCAGGCCGGAACAGCGACGTTCCGGTGGTATGACAGGGGCAGACTATGGTGCTGAGAGAGAACGTAGAGATCGAAGAGCAAGATAACGCCGAAGCGACTGTGTCCAGCGCAAAGGCGGACGCCGCACCGGTCGTGGAGGATTCGGTGGCGGTGTATCTTCGGGACATCGGGATCATCCCGTTGCTCACCGCCGCAGAAGAGGTCGAGCTCGCGAAGAGTATCGAGCTCGGCAAGGAGGCGAGTGGGCGACTGAACGAGGACGTGTCGCCGGCGGAGCGGCGGCAGATCGTCCAGCAGGCCGAGTTGGGTCAGCAGGCCCGCCGCAAGATGATTGAGAGCAATCTGCGGCTCGTGGTGTCCATTGCTCGCCGCTATTCCGGTCGCGGTATGCCCCTGTCCGATCTCATCGAGGAAGGAAACCTGGGGCTGATGCGCGCGACGGAGAAGTTCGACTACATGCGTGGATTTCGCTTCAGCACGTACGCGACGTGGTGGATCCGCCAGGCGGTGACCCGCGCGCTGGCGAGCCAGAGCCGCGTGGTCCGGCTGCCGGTCCATGTCTCGGACCTGATCGGCCAGGTTTCGCGGGTGACGGTGCAGCTTTCCCAGGAGCTGGGCCGGGAGCCAACGAGTGAGGAGATCGCGCGGGAGGTGGACCTCCAGCCAGCGCGGGTGCGCGAGATCGTCAAGGCGGCGCAACAACCCGTCAGCCTGGAACAGCCGTACAACGATGGAGGCGAGGGCACGATCGCGGATCTTATCGAGGACAAGGGCGAGGCTCAGCCGCAAGACCAGGTGTCGCGCGAGATGTTGCGCGAGACGGTGCACTCCGCGCTCGGCAGCCTGACGGATCGGGAGCAGCGGGTGCTGGCGCTGCGGTACGGTCTGGCGGGGGATCACATCTACACGCTGGAGGAGATCGGGAAGCTGCTCGGGGTGACGCGGGAGCGCATTCGGCAAATCGAGAAGGAAGCCCTGTACAAGCTGCGCGACCCGAGCCACTCCGAATCGCTTCGCGCGTTTCTTGTATAGCGAGCACGCACCGTCTGTATCACAACTATCGGTTAGCGGCTAGCATGGCAGGATATTGGGCAATCGGGACCAATGGGTCTCCTTCCCGGACGGGCCGTTGACTGGCAGTGGTAAGCGCAAAGGCGTTGCACGGCCGGGCGTTCAACTGAACGTCCCTATGGAGTTGCCTCTGTAGCGGGATCAGCGTGCTCGTGCAATGCTTCGATCATTGCCTGTTCGTGCTCGCGCGGCTTATACTGCGTGCCCATGCGGAGCAGAAGGTGTCGACGAGCCTGCCGGGCGTGGGAACGCCCCGTTTTCCACGGAGGCGCCAAGAAGAGTACGCCGGATCATCGTCGCGGCGTTCGAACATGACCGGAGAACTGGACCCCCGCTGCCTCACCCCTGACGCTTCCCTGAATCGCGTGCGCATCGTGGACCTGCCCGGCGTGGCCCTGCCGCCCGAAGTCCGCGATGCACTGGCGTATGATCTGCTTTCCACCCCGGCTGTGGCCAACCATCTACGGTCTCGGGCGGATCAGCTCGGGCTCGCGGCGGTGCGCGCGGCGGACCCCGATGTCCTGCTGCGGCGCTTCGACGGGTGCTTCGAGCATCCCGATTCAGAGATTCGCACTGAGGCTGAGGAAGTTGCGCGGCAGATCGGAGCGTACCTGGGGTATGTGATCCTGACGCTCAGGCGCGGCGACAGCGCGAACCGGGCAGCGCGCACGGAGTGGGGCGATGGGTACTGGCGCCACTGGGCCGGTATCACGCGGGTCACCATCGGCGGCGGCGTGGTGGCGGGGCGTTTGGGTCCACGCCTCGTCGCGCGCGCCGCCCGGACCCTGACGGACGCGGGGATGGATGATTGCCGCGTCCAACTCGCGCCCTGGCCTGTGATGATGCCCCTTGTCGGGGCGGCGCGGGCGATGGCGCCGGGTGGTCCATCCGCCGTTGTGCTGGACTTCGGGCAGAGCTACATCAAGCGTGCGCGAGCCGTGTACGACCACGGTGCACTTGCGTCGCTCCAGCTCTTGGCTGCCGTCCCGACGCCCACTGCTGATTTGACCGCGGAGGGAGCGGGCAGGCTCGCCGAGCACATGGCGTCGGTGGTGGCCGACACCTGGCGCGAGGCGGTCCACCCAGGCTTCCCGCTTGCGCCGACGATTGTCGTCAGCCTCGCCTCGTATATCCGCGACGGACGGCCGCTGCCCCGGCAGGGCGGCCCGTACGCCGCTATGTCTACTATCACAGACAACCTGGAGCGCTGGTTGTCTCGGCGCATCAGTGAACGGGTAGGGTATCCGCTTGAGGTCGCGCTCCTCCACGATGGGACGGCCGCGGCCTTTGCCTGCGCGGGCGAGGAGCGCGCAGCCGTGATAACTATGGGCACCGCACTCGGTGTCGGGTTATCGCCTTCGGCAGATGGTTTGCGCCCGATGGCGCCGGGATTCTCCATCACCTGATCCTGGGTCCGGGCATCGTAGGGACGTGCACGCTCGCGTCCCGGGGAATGAAACATCGGCTTCGGGCGTTTTGAATAGTAGGAGAGCGGGAGCGGTTGCACCGCCTGTTATAATCCACACTCAGTCAAGGTAGGACGGCGAGAGGTGTGGATGGAAGGTTCAGACACGGAGTTATTGTCGGGGGCCGACGACCCATTCTTCGCGGAGGCTATGACACACGTCGACGCGCTGTACCGTACGGCGTTGCGGATGACGCGCAACCCCGCGGACGCCGAGGACCTCGTGCAGGAGACGTATCTCAAGGCCCACCGCTTCCGCGACGGCTTCGCACCGGGAACGAACCTGCGCGCGTGGCTCTTTCGGATCCTCACGAACAGCTTCATCAACGAGTACCGAAAGCGCTCCCGTCAACCTGCGACGACGGACACGGGGGACCTAGAGGACTACTATCTGTTCCGGCGGGTGAAGGAGTCCGGCGAGGACCTGGGCCTGGACCCGGAAGCGACCGTGATGCGGATGTTCCTCGATGAGGAAGTCCGCCAGGCGCTCGAGGAGTTGCCGGAGCAGTACCGGATCGCGGTGCTCCTGGCGGATGTTGAGGGGTTCAGTTACAAGGAGATCGCGGAGATCACGGATACGCAGATGGGCACGGTGATGTCCCGGCTGCACCGGGGGCGCAGGCAGCTCCAGCAGAAGCTGTGGGAGTATGCCCGGAGCAGGGGCTATGGTGAGACGGAGGTTCGAGGAACGGCATGAGCGATTGCAACGAAGTAACGGAACAACTATACGAGTATCTGGACCGTGAGTTGTCCACCGAGGAGGTTTGCGAGGTGCAGGCGCACCTCAGTCGCTGCCCGAGTTGCTTCGAACTCGAGCGCTTTGAGTCGGGCGTGATCAAGCTTGTGCGGCGCCGGTGTGGCTCCGAGCGGGCGCCGGAGCATCTGCGTGAGCGGCTGCTCACGGTTCCCCGTTCCTGAGTCCGCGCCGCCGTCGCGCGTGGGCGCCGCCCACTGTGCACTGTCCTAGCCACCCGTGATGCCACGAGTGTGCCCACCTCCCGCTCAGTCCGTATGGTCGTGAGCAGCGTCCGGCACATCCCTCGCCCGAGGTTGAGCGCGGGTATCCACCTGTTATACTGAACGGCACGGTTTTAGCGAGAAACAGGGGCAGCACCGCATATATGTCGAGAGATGTCAACGATTACGGATCGATAGATCGCATGCAGGCCGCGTCGGTCGGCTTGCCGGGGCAGCGTACCTTTCGACTCCAGTTCATCAACGCGGACGGGCAGAGCGCGAATCTGTGGATCGAGAAGGAGCAGTTACAGGCGCTTGGCAGCGCGATTGACCAGCTCATGGCCCAACTAAGCGACGATCCGTACATCGACATCGCGACACGCGAGGGACAGGAAGTGACGCCGCAATCGGGGGCACACTTTCCCGACGCGTCCGATCTGGAGCTCAAGATCGGTAAGCTCGCGCTCGGCTACGACGAGGGGCGCGCGCGGTTCACGCTGTTGGTGCACGACGTGGAGGCCGATCAGGAGGGCCCCGCGAACTTTCGGTGCCTCGTCACGCGCGATCAGTTGCGCGACCTCAGCGGGAATATCGAAGATGTCGTGAGCTCCGGCCGGCCCCGCTGCCCGTTGTGTGGGACGCCTCTCTCTGTCGGTATGGCTCATTTCTGCCCGCCATCGAATGGCCACGCCCAGGTGCAAATCGAGGAGTGAGACTGGCACCTGCCGCGTAGTCATGGATGGGTCCTGCCCGGCCTGACGCGGCGCTCCGAGGTAAACCCGGCTCAAAAACTGCTGTACGGGGTATGGGTTGCTCAGGGCGCTCGAGTAGCCATGCAGTACCCGTCATCAGCTTCAACGCTCCGGTCGCTGCCGGATTGTGTGCCCTTTGCCGGTGTCAAGGAACTTTGAGCCTCCATGTGGGTCGGCCCGCGGACAGGCACGGCGGCCTGCCCCTACTCGGCTCTACCTCAATGCTCCTGGCTCTATGGCGGTGACGGTCCTGTTGACGCACCGTTCCGTGTCTGGGATACTGCTTCAGGGAGCGGGCAGGTACGAGGGAGGTCGGTATGCAGCCGGTACGGATGGTTGATTGCGTCAAGCTAGGCCGGCGCCTTCCGGGTTTGCCGGAGCCGCCCACCCCGGGTGCTCTCGGTCGGCGCATCTTCGAGAATATTTCCGCCGACGCGTGGAACCTGTGGGAGGAGCAATCGAAGCTCATCATCAACCACTACCAGCTCGTGCTCGCCGATCCTGAGGCGCGGGCGTTCCTTCGCGAGCAGATGGAAGAGTTCTTCTTCGGGGAGGATGCTCAGGTGCCGGAGGGCTATACCCCGCCCGGCAGCAAAGGAGCCCCGGCGGCACCCGCGAAGAAGTGAGGCGGCCCGGGGCGATACTGCTCCTCTCCTGTTACGAGCTGGGTCACCAGCCTCTGAACCTCGCGTCTCCCCTGGCGTTCCTTGCGCATGCGGGATATACACCCGCGGCGATCGACACCTCCGTGCAGCCGCTGACGGATGAGGCCATCGCCGCCGCGCAGCTCGTCGCGATCTCCGTGCCGATGCACACGGCGCTGCGCCTCGGCGTGACCGTCGCGGAGCGGGTTCGCGCGGTGAACAGGTCGGCCCATATCTGCTTTTATGGGATGTACGCCACGCTCAACGCGGGATACCTGCTCGACGGCCCGGCGGACTCCGTCATCGGCGGCGAGTACGAGCAGTCGCTGCTGGCGCTCACGCGAGCGCTGGAGGCGGGCGAGGCGCCTAGTGTCGAGGGCGTCGGGACCCGGCACCGGCCCGCGGACGCTGTCCGGGCGCGCACTCCGTTCCAGGTGCCTGACCGGAGCACGCTACCACCGCTCGCGGCGTACGCTGGACTGGAACACGATGGTCTCGTGACGCCGGGCGGCTACGCCGAGGCAACGCATGGCTGCCTGCATACCTGTCTGCACTGCCCGCTCACACCGATCTACGGCGGCCGACTGTTCGCCGTGTCGCTCGAGGTGGTGCTCGCCGATATCCGGGCGCAGGTAGCGCTGGGCGCCGGACACATCACGTTCGGCGATCCCGACTTTCTCAACGGCCCCGGCCACTCGCTGCGGATCCTGCGCGCGATGCACGACGAGTTCCCCCGCCTCACGTTCGACGCCACAATCAAGATTGAGCACATCCTGGAGCGACGCACCCTCTTCCCGGAGTTGCGGGAGCTTGGCTGCCAGTTCGTCCTCTCCGCGGTGGAGAGCGTGAGCGATGAGGTGCTCCGCCGACTCGACAAGGGACACGCAGGGCGGGACGTCGCGGAGGCCGTCCGGATCACCCGCGACGCCGGCATCACGCTCCGGCCCTCCCTGCTGCCGTTTACGCCCTGGGAGACCATGGAAAGTTATGTAGATCTGCTCGGTTTCTTCGAGGAGCACCGGATGCTCGAACAGGTGGACCCGGTACAGTACAGCATCCGACTACTCGTCCCCCCCGGTTCGGCGCTCGCGGCTGATCTGGCGGTGGAGGGATTGCTGGGGCCGCTCGATGCCGCCGCGTATACATACGCGTGGGACCATCCGGACGAGCGGATGGACCGGCTGCAGCGGGAGGTTGCGGCACTCGTGGAAGGGGGCGCACGCTCGGGCGAGCATCCGGTGGACACCTTTTATCGGATCAAGGAACGCGCGTGCGCGCTCCTGGGGTGGGGCTTCGCCGCCCGGTCATACGTCGTGGGCGCCGCACCGCCCCGCCTGACGGAGTCGTGGTTCTGCTGAGCGGAGCCTACCGCGGGTCAGTTGGACCCGCTTCTTCCCTAGGCAGCGTGCCCGCAGCCGTTGCCCCGTCGCCCTTCGCGGCGCGCTCAGGCACAACCCTGGGGCCTCCGGTCACCCGCAGCATCGGCGCGAAAGATTACCCGAACGATCGTTTATCACCTGAGGAGATTGAGGCTTGGCGACTGACGCAGCAACCGTGGCCGTGGGAGCGTATGAGTTGACGTTGACCGGCGGTGAGGGGCCGTTTCGCGGGTCACTCTCCACCGAGCAAACGCAGGATGGGGTTGACCTCGTGCATATCTGCATCGAGGCAGACGAGCCCAGCTCGCCTCCCGTGTACACGCTCTCGTGGCGGCAGCCGGTCGTGGACATCGCGGGGTATTGGCACCCGGGCGCGGGACACGACAAGGGCCTCTCCGTCTCCTGGGGCCGGGGTGCTCTCTCGAAGGCCACCTCGAACGCGCCCGTCGGTTGCGCGCACAGCTCGACGGGCCGCAACCGGCTCACCTTTGCGCTCTCCGACGCGTTGAACGCCGTCACCTTGAAAGCCGGCGTCTCGGAGGAGACGGCGACGCTCGACTGTGCGATCGGGCTTTTCGACCCTTCCGCCCGGCAACGTTTCGGTCCGCCGCCACCGCCGGATCAACCACCACCGGCGGCGTCCACGCCGATGACGCGATACGAGGCGACGCTGCGACTCGATACGCGCGACGTCCCGTACCACAAGGCGCTGCGCGAGGTGGGTGCGTGGTGGGCGACGCTGCCGGGATACGAACCCGCGCCCGTGCCGGAAGTCGCCCGCCTCCCGATGTACTCCACGTGGTACAGCTTCCATCAGGCCCTGACGCCGGAGGGCATTGAGGAGCAGTGCCGGCTGTCGAAGGCGCTGGGATGCGAGGCGGTCATCGTGGATGACGGGTGGCAGACGACCAGCAACGAGCGCGGCTACGCATACACGGGCGACTGGCAGCCCGCGCCGGAGAAGATGCCGGACATGCGCGCGCACG
>JAUJMR010000008.1:4586-42736 GCA_030446765.1 Chloroflexia bacterium | reverse complement strand
TACACGGGCGACTGGCAGCCCGCGCCGGAGAAGATGCCGGACATGCGCGCGCACGTAGACCGCGTGCACGCGCTGGGTCTGCAGTACATCCTGTGGTACTCCGTGCCCTTTGTCGGCGTGCATTCGGCGGCGTACAGACGCTTCCAGGGAAAGTTCCTCGGAGAGAACGCCCGTCTTGGGACCGCCATCCTGGACCCCCGCTTCCCGGAGGTGCGCGAGTACCTGATCGGGACGTATGAGACGGCGATGCGCGAGTGGGATCTGGACGGCTTCAAGCTCGACTTCGTGGAGGCGTTCGAGCCCACGCCGGATCGCCAGGGCGAACGTGGCGGCGGTCGGGACATCGACTCCATACCCGAAGCTGCGGACCGGCTGCTCACGGACGTGATCGCCCGATTGCGCGCGATCAAGCCGGACGTGATGGTGGAGTTTCGCCAGAGCTACATCGGGCCGTTGATGCGCAAGTACGGCAACATGTTCCGCGCGGGCGACTGCCCGAACGACGCCGTCGAGAACCGTGTGCGGACCCTTGATATTCGTCTGCTGTGCGGGGACACTGCCGCGCACGCCGACATGCTGATGTGGCATTCCGAGGAGTCCGCCGAGAGCGCGGCGTTGCAGTTGCTGAACGTGCTGTTCAGCGTGCCGCAGATCTCTGTGTTGCTCGACCGCGTGCCGCCAAAGCACATCGAGATGCTGCGCTTCTGGCTCGGTTTCTGGCGGGAGCATCGCGACGTGCTGCTCGATGGGCAACTCGCGCCGCTCGCCCCAGAGGCGATGTATCCCGTTGTGCTCGCCTGCACGCCGGAGAAGCAGGTCGCCGCGGTGTACGCGGACGCCGTCGTCTCGCTGCAAGAGTCGATCCCCTCCCAACTCATGATCGTCAACGGCACGCTCGGGGACCGGGTGGTGATCGAGCTGGCCGCGGATTGTGGCACGAGAGCGCTCGATGTGCGCGACTGCCGCGGTGTGGTGGTGCGGACCGAGAGCGTGCACCTCGCGCCGGGCCTGCACCGGATCGAGATCCCGTCCGCGGGGCTGGCGACGCTGAGGGCGCAGGGATGAGCGAGGCGACGGGTAGCTCGCCCATCCTGATCGGGATGCCGGAGTATCTGGACGGTCCGAGGGTGCGGCTGCGGCCGTTCGGTGCGGGTGACGCGCCCGCCCTGTGGGAGGCGGTGGACGAGTCGCGCGAGCACCTCGCGCCGTGGCTGCCGTGGGCGGGCCGCTACACCTCCGTGGACGACGCGCGGGAGTACGTGGCGCGCGCCGCGGCGTGGTGGCTCCTGCGTCAGAATCTGTCCACCGGCATCTTCGAGCGGGAGAGCAGGCTGCTGCTCGGTGGCAGCGGCCTGCATCACATCGACTGGGATCTGCGCTCGTTCGAGATCGGGTACTGGCTGCGGCGTAGCGCCGAGGGCCGGGGCTACATGACCGAGGCGGTGCAACTGCTCACGCGCTGGGCGTTCGATGATCTGGCCGCGAACCGCGTGTTCATCCGTATGGACGTGCGCAACACGCGCAGCCGGGCGGTGGCTGCGGGGCTGGGCTTCGTGCACGAGGGCACCCTGCGCAACAGCCTGCCCGACGTCGAGGGCCGCCCACGCGACTCGCACATGTACGCCCTCATCCCCAAAGACTACCGGGGGCTGGCCTGGGCTACGAAGGGCGAGTAGTGAAAGGATCGCGTCAGGCTTTCGCTGTAGTGGCTTGGCACATATTGAATCGGGCCGCGCGCCGAACTGCGCCGACTATTCCGTCCATGGCTATGGCAGCAGGATGAGACTCACTTCTCGGGCAACGACGCCAAAGTGGCGTAGGCCCAGCGTTAGAACACGACCACCGTGTCGCTCCGCGCAGGCCATCACGGCAGCATCGGCGAAGCTGAGCGGCAGATCGGCGTAGCGGTTCACTAACCACCGGATTCGAGCGAGGTCCTGCTCGCCACAGTCCAGGCTAGATCGCCCATTTCCACGGAAGCAAGGAAGCCATCGAGTACTTTCTGGCCGATTCTTCGCTCGATGAAATAGGTGATCTCCGCCAGGATGCCAACCGGTAACAGGTATGGTCCGGCATCCGCCGCTAACGCTTCGCGAACGCGATCATGATCCTGATCCCGTGCATCGAGCAGCGCAACGACCGCTGACGTGTCGAGGGTGATCAATCGGCGTGCCAGTTCTGATTGAGCCAGTCCTCGACATCCCGAGCCTGAAGGCTGCCATCTTCGATAATGCCCACGAAGCTGGGTAGCTGACGCTGTTGTCCGCGAACATAAAGCTCCAACGCTTCCGCATTAGATCGGCCTGTGACCTCCCGGTCCGCTTCGCCAGAGCCTTCAGTGACGCTTGCATCTCGCGCGGAATGTACACCGTTGTTTTTTCCATGATCGTATACCACCTACCACATATAGCAACTCTTCGCGGTGTTTGGTCGTACGCAAACGGCAACCCTGCTGTTGCGACGCCACGATCAATACGTGAATGAGGTGCTATGCGTGGTACCGATCGCAGCACTAGCCGTGCGCTAGACCTCGTAGCTTCTCCGTAGGAGCACCGCCAGTGCAGCGGCTCCGGCGGCAGCGGCGCTGGAGGCGAGTAGCGCGGTGTCCACCCCGACGCGTTCGGTCATTATGCCCGCGAAGTAGTTGCCGCCCGCAAGCCCCCGACGATCGCCGTGTTCCACCAGGTGAACGCCTCGGTGCGCGTACCGGCGGGCGCGACCCGGTCCACGAGCAGGAGGGCGCACGTCACGCCGGGTGCGATGGTGAACCCCATCAGCGCGAGCAGGACCGCCATCTGGGGGATCGTTGCAGGCAGCGCGAGACTCGCGAGCCCCACCGCCGTCAGCCCGAGGAATGGTGCCCACTGCCGTGAGAGGGGCATGGAAAACCTGCGCGCCCCGTACCAGAGGCCACCGGGGATGCTGCCCACGGAGATCGCCGCGATGAGCACCCCCGCCGCCGCTGGAATCCCCTCGGCCTCGGCGAATGCGGGCATGGTCACGTCCATCACCCCGAAGCTTGCCCCGATCGGAATCGAGACGATCAGTATGGTGCGCATACCGGGCGATACCAGTGGCCCGAGGAAGTTGCGCACGGCGCCGTCGACTTGCTCGGATCGCCAACGGCGAGACGGGCGTGAGGCGGCGAACCCGAGCGCCCCACCCCCGCCAGCGTGGCCGCCACCAGCACCGCGCTGGACGGGGATCCCGCGGCGGCCAGCAGGCCCACGAGCAACGGTCCCGCGAAGAACGAGATCTCGATCACGACGGACTCGAAGGCGTACGCTGTCTGCCGCTGGTCTTCTCCATCCAGAAGCTCAGACCAGAGCGCCCGCATGCACGCCGACACCGGCGGATACGCCAGCCCGGCGAGACCGGCCAGGGCGGTCAACAGAGCGCTGCCCGCACCGTTCGCTGCTGCGATCAGCAGCCCGAGCAGTGCCGCCGAGTGCGCCAGGCCACTCACAACGAGCGGCCACGTCTGCCCAAAGCGATCGACAAGCCGCCCCTGCACCGGCGCGAAGAGGGCGGAGCACAGGGTATATGCGGCCGTGATCCGCCCGGCGGTGGCGTAGGAACCGCTCGCCCCGTATCCGAACAGGACCAGAGCGAGGGGCATCATCCCCGTCGGTAGACGGCCAAGGAAAGCCGCCGTCACCGGCGCTAGGGCGTGAGGCGTGCGCAGCAGCGCTGCGTATGGCTGGATTAGCGCCACGCGGGTCTGCTCGCGATCAACGGGTCGGGCGGGGCGGCTATGCTTTCGGCGCGGACGGGTAAGAGCACACGCCGATTATACGGCACGCCCGTATCCACGTTGGGGCGTTGTCTGTTCGCCTATATGTACCCTCGCCAGGTGCGGTCAGGTGCGGCGACCTATTCCGGATGTTCCCGCCCATGCCGGATAACGCCCTACGGCGTCAGGGGGTCGACGAGATACGTGGGAGGTCCTCGGCGTTGTCGCTCCCGCTTGCCCGGCCGGCATCCTGATCGCTCGTGTCGTCATGGTCGGAGCGCACGTTTTGCGTGTCATCCCCGAGGATACCGCCCATGGCACCAGTGCTCTCATCCTCCGAGTCCATGCTCGCGAGGCCGCTGGTGTTGATGTCCGTTTGCTCGATGCTGTCGCGCGTGCGCTCTTCGGCCGGTTGGTTGTCCATATCATCCTCCTGTCAGCTAACACGGTGTCTCGGTGACGGTGATGTCGGTGACGTGCATTTCCTGTGCCGCAACGGGTCTGTCTTGTCTGTGGCTGCGGGCGAGGTGGCGTCGATACGTAGCCGGGACAATCCGTGCTGGCAGCCAACGGCGGGGCAGCGCGATGACCGCCCCTGCCCTTTACATCGTGCCCGTTGCGAGCAGCGGGATGTGCGGCTTTATGCCGAAGTGCAGGTGGCCGTGGGCCTCGCGGAGCGCCGTTTCGACGCGAGCGGGATCAGGGCCACGGGCGAAGATGAAGCCGAGGTAGCTCGCCCCCTCCGGGAGCGGGACCAGCGGCTGGTTAAGTTTCGCGGTGACCCGCACGTCTGCAATCCCCGGGACCGCGCGAGCTGCCTCCACGCCCGCCACGGAGGCGAGCATCCCGCCTCGGGGGATAGGGATCATCATCACGCCGGCGGCGTGTTCGTCGCGGCTATAGCCATCGATGTCGAGGCCGACGGCGTGCCGAAGGATGAGCTCTTCGAGGCACATGTCCGCGCCGAACTGCAAGACATCAGAGCAGAGCCCGCCGATGGACCGCCCGGCCATCTCGACGAGCCACGCCCCGTGCTCGTTCACCCGCAGCTCCGCGTGGACCGGGCCGGTGCGCAGCCCGAGCGCGGCCGCAGCCTGCTGGGACCGTGCGGCTATCGCCTCCTGCACGGGTATCGGCAGCCGCGAGGGGGTGACGTAGATCGTTTCCTCGAAGAACGGGCCATCGAGCGGATCGGGCTTGTCGAAGAGCGCGAGCACCCGCAGCACGCCGTCCGTGAGGATGCCTTCGAGCGCGACCTCGAAGCCAGGGATGAACGCTTCGACGAGCACGTGGGTGTGCTCGGGCCGGTTGCCCTCAGCGAGCAGCATGCGCGCGAGACGGCGCCACGCCGCGATGAAGCCCTCGGTGTCGTCAGCGCGCATCACGCCCCGGCTACCGGAGAGCCGCAGCGGCTTGAGGACGCACGGGTACCCCACCTGCTGCGCGACCTGTGCCGGGTCCGCCGTCAGCGCGAATCGCTCAAAGCGGGGTACGGGGACATCGCCCGCGGCGAGCATCCGGCGCATCTCGTACTTATCGCGCGCGGCCACGGCGGCGTCCGGCGAGTTATGCGGCAGGCCGAGCGCCTCGCCGATGCGCGCCGCGAGGATGGTCGCGCTATCGTCGACGGACAGCACCGCGTCGAGGGGGTGTTCTTCGGCGTATGCCAGGACTGCGGCCACAGCCGCATCCGGCTCCGTGAACCGCAGGGCGAGCGGTATGTGCCAGTGGGCCGCGAGATCCTTCGCCATGTCCACGCCTTGCACGACATCCAGGTCGAGCTTCTGCGCGGCCTGAAGGAAAGCCCCCGCCCGGTATGTCGCGGGCGAGACTAGCAGGAGCACGCGTTTCCTCTCGCCGTTGTGCTCGCTCATACGCTCCTCCTTCGAGCTACACGGGTCCTAGGGGACGCCCAAGAGTCATGGTAGCAAAGGGTTGGGCAGCACCGGGGGCGTGCTTGTTGCGTGCGCTACCACCATAAGCACCTGGGAGATCGGAGGGTAATCGTGAAGGACGTGGCATCGCTCGGTCCGCTGTCGGAGGGGATGCGAGTGCTGAGCGCGGATGGCGAGCTTTTGGGTACGGTGGTCTCGGTGTGGGGCGGGTTCACCGATCTCGACTCCGCGCGGGAGATGGAGCAGGCGTCCGGCGTGGGCGCTGGCGTCGAGGAGGGTCCCGATGTGAGCGATCTGCCAGAGGGCACGACCACCATAGGGGAGTCGCGGCCCGGGTATGTCGAGGTCGGGGCAGAGGATGGCCGGACCCTGTCCGTGCCGCTTGCGGATGTCGCGGATGTGCGCGACAACGATGTGATCCTGTCGGGCACGATGGGGGAGATTGCGGGGCGGTATGATGTTGATTCCTCGGGGTTGTGAGGTATCGGGGCCGGTCACACCCGTAGTTTGTGTAGTGGCTTGGTGACGGGAGCACACGAGTGCCCGGCACAATCGATTCAACGAGTATATGCCCTTGAGGGTTGCCGGGCGTTCAGTTGAACGCCCCTACGGGGCCGATCCCCGAACCGTTTCGCGTTACTTGATCAGCCAGTACGTGAGCCATACTCGTGGTTGTATGCTCTTCGTTTGAATGACCGATGTTGAGACACTGATTCCAGCGCGATTTGATAGGCGGTAATCCACATCGCACTTCGTGCGTGGTTCGTCGAAGCCGAGGTGGGTCATCGATGGAACAACGCTGCTGCGCCATGGGGACAATCGTCGCCGGCTGGTTGTGTCACGTGGTAGAGGTGTACAAAGTGTCGCGAACGCCAGGTGACATACGTTCCGCCGAACGTCTCATTCCCGCAGAGATCTGGGTACTGCAGGTGAACCGGACGAGTTGGTACTGACCGTACAACGCGGCGTTCGGGGCGTGCTTGTTGCGAGCGCTAACGCCATAGGAAGCTTGGAGGGTGATCGTGAAGGACGTGGCATCGCTCGATCCGCTGTCGGAGGGGATGCGGGTGCTGAGCGCGGATGGACCTTTTGGGTACGGTCGCCTCCCGTGTGGGGCATCCGATCTCACTCCGTGCGAGAGATGGAGCAGGCGTCCGGTGTGGGCGCGGGGGTGAGGGAGAACTAGGGCACGATCACCATAGTGGGTGACCCTGGGTACATAGAGGTTCTGCGGAGGATGGGCGGACGCTGTCCGTGCCGCTCGCGGATGTGGCGGATGTGCGCGACAACTGTGATCCTGTCGGGCACGATGAGGGAGATTGCGGGACGGTATGAGGTTGATCCCTCGGGGTCGTGAGATATCGGGGCCGGTCACACCCGGCCGTGGCCTGGTGACGGGAGCACACGGCCAGGCACAATCGATTCAACGACGCCCTTGATGGGTTGCCGGTCAGTTGAACGCCCTACGAAAACCGTTTCGCGTTACTTGATCAGGACTTCGGCCCTGGTCCTCTGGACTGACAGACCGTCGTTAGACTGCCCACATCGCCGCCGAGGTGGGTTCGATGGAGCAAGGCAATCAGTACACGTGAGGAAAAACTGGATATAGGTGGTCGACGGGGGAGGTGAATACGTTCCGCCGAACGAAGGCAAGATGGTCTGGGTGACGGACGAGCTGGTGAGGCATAGCGACCAGTACTCTTGGTTCAAAATCGGACCACCGCCCCACATCCACCCACCGGGAGGGAGCCTTTTGGGTGCTCGAGGGAAACTAGACATTCCTTGCAGACAAAGTTTAGGGCCGCGTTTTCGAAAGACGTCCTCCACTACAGAACGTCGGCCCAAACCCGCCGGGTGACGTTGATGGTGCCGGCAGAGTTAAGGTAGCGACGACCCGCTCCCCGCCGCCGGTTGAATCGACTCTTAGCGGTCGTCCGAAGTACATTGCCCCTCCTGAGGCATAGCCATTGCAAAAATCATTCTTGATGCGCGGAGGAGCTAGCAGTAGGTACCGAATTCGTGCGCGGAGCTACGTTTCGCGTTACTTGATGCATTGTGCGACCGGCTGAGCACGAGCGCTCGTGACTCGTGAACTCACCTACTCACGACTCATTGCTCGCTACGGGGATTTGGCCATCCGCGTCGCTGACCAGATTGATGTCTGGGTCTTCCGGATCGGCGCCCAACTCCTCGGCGAGCAATTGCCGTCGGTACATCGCGGCGTACAGTCCATCGAGCGCGACGAGCTCGTCGTGCGTGCCCTGCTCCACGATCCGCCCGTCGTCGAGCACGACGATCTTGTCCGCGCCGCGCACCGTCGACGTGCGGTGGGAGATGATCAGGCTCGTGCGGCTCTGCATCACCTGTCGCAGCCGGCGCAGGATCTCCTCTTCGGTGTAGGTGTCCACCGCGGAGAGCGCATCGTCGAGGATGAGAATGCGCGGGTCCTTGAGCACGGCGCGGGCGATCGCGGTGCGCTGCTTCTGCCCGCCGGACAGGGTCACCCCGCGCTCCCCGAGGTACGTCTCGTACCCGTGGGGGAACTGCTCCACGTCACGCTCGAGCTGGCTCACCGTCGCAGCCCACTCAACCTTCTGCTGCGATGCCTCATCGACGCCGAACGCGATGTTCTCGCGGATAGGCTCCGAGAAGAGGAAGGTTTCCTGTGGCACGAACCCGACCGAGCGCCGCAGCAGCTCCAGCGGGATCAGCCGCACGTCTATGCCGTCTATGAGCACCTGCCCCTCCGTCGGGTCCCAGAGGCGGGGGACCAGCGCAGCCAGGCTGCTCTTGCCGCTGCCGGTTGGGCCGACGATCGCGACAGTCGAGCCGGCGGGGACGTGGAGGTCGATGTGCGACAGGACGGTCGCGTCGGCGTGGCGGAGCGTCACGTCGCGGAAGAGGATCTCGCCGCGGAGTTCTTGCAGGGGATGCGGATCGCGGGCGTCGCGGATCGCGGGGTCTGCCTGGAGCACTTGCTGGAGCCGGATCATCGAGGCGCTGCCCTGCTGGATCAGGTTCATCACCCAGCCGAGCGCGATCATCGGCCAGCGCAGCGCGCCGACGTACGCGATGAACTGCACAAGCTCTCCGAGGGAGATGCGCCCGGCGATCACGTCCTGGCCGCCGAAGTAGAGCACCACGACCGTCGCGATGCCGCCGACGGTGAACATCGCGGGCCAGAGGAGCGCCTGCACGCGCAGGTGGGCGATGCTGTTGCGGATGTATTGCCGGTTGATGTCTGCGAACGCTTCAAGCTCCGCGGCTTCCTGCGCGTATGCCTTGACGACGCGGATGCCCGACGCGTTCTCCTGCACCTTGGTTGAGATGTCGGAGAAGCCCTCCTGCACCTTCTCGTAACGGCGCTGGATGATGCCGCCGGTGATGCCGAAGGTCAGGCTCATCAGCGGCAGGATGATCGCGGAGTACAGCGCCAACTGCACATCGATCGTGAGCATTACGGCAACGGTGCCCACAAAGGCGACGACGGTGTTCACGCTGTTGGAGATGCCCGGCCCGAGTGCGCGCTGGACGGCATTCAGGTCGTTCGTCGCCCGCGCCATGAGGTCGCCGGTGCGGGAGCGTTGGAAGAAGGCGGCATCTTGCCGCTGGAAGTGCTGGAAGAGGTCGTTGCGAAGCTCGTACTCCACATCGCGGGAGGTCGCTGCGCCGAGGTAGCGCGAGTAGAACCGGAAGAACCCCTCGACGATCGCCGCGCCGAAGAGAAAAACACCGTAGAGTGCGAGTTGGCCGCTGGTCGTGCCCTCGTTGATCGCGTCGATCGCGAGCCGCAGCAGGTATGGCGCGAGCAGCGCGGCGATGTTTGCCGCCAGGATGCAGAACATCGCGAGCGCGACCTTACTCTTGTGCCGCCCGAGATAGCGGTACGCCGGGAACAGACCTCTCACCCCCCTATTGTACGGAGTGCATCCCCGTGTGACAAACCGAGCAAGCGATCCCCAACTGTTCGAGGCGGCGGGGAAGGGCATGAAATCCCGGTGGACCCGACCGGTGAGGACGGTGCGCGCGATGCCGAGTGCGTTGCACGCGATGATGCCTGCGCGTCGATTTCCGCCGACTGGTAGGAGGTTTAGGTCTTTACGTCGGCCGAGCGGCGGGCTGCGGCCCCCGTGCAGGCACGGAGACCTGCCCCTACCTGGATACCCGTGGATGTAGGTGTCCAGTGCTGTGCGGAGTTCCAGCGTGTGGGAATGGATTTCCCGTGCGCTGGATCATGTGGTATACTGAAGCACCGGTGAGGACGAGCGGTAAGTTCGGCCAAGTCCGCCCGCACGATTCGAGACGATAGAGGGTCCGTGGGGTAACGTATCCTGGGGGCCTTTCGGTTTTTAGAGGGTACGGGTGGATGGGCGTTGTGCCCACGGTGGAGTGTCCGCACCATCAGCGGCAAGAGGAGAACAGAGAACAATGGCTACAGGAACTATCAAGCGAGTAACGGACCGGGGCTTCGGCTTCATAGAGCTGGCGGGGCAGGATGATGTTTTCTTCCACTCCTCGTCGCTACAGGACGCGTCCTTCGACGACCTTCGGGTCGGGCAGCAGGTCACCTTCGACATCGAGGCTGATCCTCGGGGCAAGGGTGACCGCGCCGCGAACGTGCGCACCTCCTAAGCGCAGTCAGCTTCCGCCCCTCTCCAATTGGAGGGGGGCTTTTCTGTGTCCGCCGCGCACCAGCAACTGGCTGGTACAAACAAATTGGGACCGGCTTGTCGTGGTGATCCGAATGCCGCGCTCCTGTGCCATCCCTCCGGACCGCATCCGCGATACGCATTCCGGTTGAAGCCTATCGCATGTCATCCCGTACGGGGTGAGGGATCCGTCCACCTGGACCACGGATTCCTCGCAGGCTCGGAATGACAGACGCCCTACCCTTGAGCCGGATTGCGTATGACAGATTTGCTACGGTACAGCTGGAGTCGGTATGACTCATGACCCGTTGCACCTTGCCGCCCGGGTTAGCTCGATGCGCTGGTGTAGCGGCTGAGGCCGAGGCGCCACAGGCGGGTCGAGGCGTATAACATCACCACCGCCATGAGGACGGATGCCAACAGGAGCAGCGGCGTGGCTCGGTTGCCCAGCGCCTGCACCGGGACCGTCGTGACGAACGCGACCGGCACGACGTAGGTAAGCACTCGCTGCATCCACAGGGGGTATGCCTGCACCGGGAAGCGGCCCATGTTGTAGAACGCCTGGAGGATCGATGTGATGTTGTCGATCTTCACGGTCCAGAACGCGATGGTCGCGAGGCCGATCCAGAGCGAGTAGATGATGACCGCGCCCGACGCGGAAGCGATGGTGAACGCGAGCACCTGCAACGGCCCTACTCCCTGCTCGAAGCCACTGGCCAGCGCGTAGCCGACGATCCCCAGCCCGACGAGCACATCGGCGAGCCCCCAGATCGAGCAGCGCTGGAAGCTCGTCAGGAACTGGCTGTTCACCGGCTTGATGAGCGTGTAGTCCAGCGTGCCCTTGCGGATGCCTTCGGCGAACTCGTTGAGGTTCGGCGCGATGAACGTGTTGATGAGCCCGTTCATCAGCGTAAACACGCCCAGCAGCGCGAGCGTCTCCGGCAGCGTCCAGCCCTGGATGGTGCGTGCGTGGCTGTAGATGACGAGCACCCCCGCGATGGACCCGGTCACGCCCACGACGGTGAGTAGCATGTTCGTGAGCAGGTTGGCACGATACGCCGCCTCGTTCTGCATCGAGTTCTTCACGAAGACCCAGAGGATCGCAAGGTACCGAAGCATCCGTTACCCTCCCACCGCGGCGTACCGCCGCACGCCCCGCCGCCACGTGAACCGCATCAGGAACCAGGCAACGACCAGCCACGCCCCCTGGAGCGCGAAGCCAATCGCGGCAGCAGTCCCGCTCAGCTGGCCCGTGATGAGCTCCACGGGGAAGGAGAGCATGGAGCGGTACGGCAGCACGGTCGCGGCGATGCGCAGGGCGTCCGGTAGCAGCACGAGCGGCGCGACCTGACCGGAGAGCAGGAACAGCAGCACCATGTTCAGCTGATCCGCGGCGTCGGCGCGGGTGATCCAGAACGAGAGGAGCGCGATTGTGTAGCCGATCAGGAACTGCAGCGCCGCCGCGAGCAACGTGGCCACGACCCCAAGCGCGACCATGCCTGGCGTGGTGTGGAACTCGGGCCGGAAGAGCACGGCGAGCAGCAGCACGCTCGGCACGACGACAACCATGCCGATGGTCTTGAAGCCCGCGTTGCTCGCGAGCGTGCGGATGCCGGGATGCACCGGCAGCAGCAACCGCCCGGAGATCTCGCCCTGCTGGATCTCCCAGCTCGCGGTATGGATCTCGATGGAGCCCGCGAGGTGGTTCACCACCATGAACGTCAGGTAGTACGCGACGAACTCCCCCTTGCTCCAGCCTGCGATCCCCCCCGCGCCCGCCACGGTGGACCAGACCGCCAGGTAGATCAGGGGAGGCAGGATCGCCCACATCGAGTACAGGAAGAAGACGACCCGGTACGCCAGGAAGCTCGCCCACTGGGTCGTGAAGTAGATCCCGAACGTCGAGATCACGACTTCACCGTCCCGTAAAGATCCAGCGAGGAGTTGCTGAACACCTGATCGATCACGTCCTCGATCGGCGGATCTTCGACCGTGAGGTCGGCGACGGGTAGTTCCGCGAGGAGCCGCGCGGTGACGGCGGGCGCCTGGTCGCGGCGCACGCGCAGGGTGGTCTGGCCGTCCTCGCTGCTCTGCACCTCGCCATAGCCGTCCAGGCTGGGCGGTGATTCGGCGTCGTGCAGCTTCACGGTGAGCAGCTTGAACGGGGCGATGCGGTCAGAGAGCTGCGCGAGCGCGCCGTCGAACAGCAGGCGGCCCTCGTGGATGACGACCACGCGCTTGCAGAGCGCGACGACATCCGCCATGTAGTGGCTCGTCAGCAGCACGGTCGCCCCGGTGCGCTTGTTATAGTCGGCGATGAAGTGGCGGATGCGCGCCTGCATCGTGACGTCGAGGCCGATTGTCGGCTCGTCGAGGAAGAGCACCATCGGGCGGTGGAGCAGCGCGGCCGCGAGCTCGCACTTCATCCGCTCGCCGAGGCTGAGCGAGCGCACCTGCTTTTTGAGCAGCGGTCCGAGGTCCAGCAACTCGGTCAGCTCCCCGAGCGCGGCGCGGAAGTCGGCGTCGGACAGCTTGTACACGACCTTGTTGACGAGGAACGCATCGCCGGCGGGGATGTCCCACTGCAGCTGGCCCTTGTTGCCCATCACCATCGCCATGCGGCTCAGGTAGGCGCGCTCCCGCTTGAACGGCTCGTGGCCGAGCACGCTGACGCTGCCCGATGTGGGGTGCAGCAGCCCGGCCAGCATCTTGAGCGTCGTGGTCTTGCCCGCGCCGTTTGGCCCGAGGAAGCCCACGATCTCGCCGGGAGACACGGAAAAGGAGATGTCGTTCACGGCGCACACATCGCGGTACTTGCGCCGTATGAGGCTGCCCAGCGAGGCCCGCAGCCCGGCTTCGCGCTCGTGGACCCGGTACACCTTGGTGAGGTTGGAGATGACGATGGGCGGGGGAGTCCCGTCTGGTGGTGCCGGTGTGGTGGGAGATGTCGTCCGGGAGCTGGTCTCTGTGCGTGTCACGCGCTGTCCCCTTGTGGTGTCGTCCGGTCCGAGCATGGTAGCACGAGGGGCGTCCTGTTGCTTGGGGCGGCGGGGCGTTGGGTACAGCGGGTCGCAGACAGGTGCTGCGGGCGCGAAGAGGCCGGGGTTGCTGCCCCGGCCTCGTGTGCTTGCTGGTCCTGTGGTTGTTCGGTGAGGAGACTAGCGGCGTCTGATCACGCCGTACGCGCTCGCAGCCAGCAGCGACGCGCCTGCGGCCGCGGAGCCGAGTGGTAGGCCACCGGCCAAACCGCCCGCACCCGTGTCGGGCAACTCTTCGGGCATCTCGCCCTGCTGGTCGTCCTGGACGTCGTCCTGCTGATCATCCCGGTCCCGGTGTCCGGTGTCTCCTCCTGCTGGTTGTCCGGTGTCACCTGCTCGTCACCAGCGCCCGTGGTTGTCCGGTTGCCGCCAGCGCCCGTGTCCTGCTGGGTCTGTCGGGCACCTCCTGCTCGTCGCCAGCCCCGGTATCCTTGCCGGCACCGGTGTCCTGCTGGTCATCGCCGGCACCAGTGTCCTTGCCGAACGTGTACCAGGCGGTGTTGGTCATGTCGGTGTCCAGGACCCGGCTCTCCCGTTAGCTCGCCGGTCTCGAAGAGAGTCCCGACGTTGCCGTGGAAGAATTCTGCGGTGCTTAGATCCCGTCTCCACCGCTGTGGCAAAGCTAAAGAACAGTTCCGTGCCCTGCGGCAACTCCACCTCAGCGCGGTACGTGTTTCCATCGCCCACGCAGTCTTCGTCGGAGACGACCGTGTCGGCGAACTCCGCGTCATCGGCTGACGCAGAACAGGATGTAGTCGCGGCGGCTCCTCCGATTCCGACTCGAACAATCCGAACTGGTCGCGCGTACCGTAGAAGACCGCGAACGCCCGGTCCTCGGGCACGGTTCCGTTGAGGGTCAGCTCGAACGTCTTGGTGACCATCTCCTTGCCGCCGCCGGTCTGCTGGTTGTCCGGCACCTGCTGGTCATCGCCGGCGCCGGCCTTACCGTCCTGGGCGAACGCCAGGAATGCCAGCATCGCCATCATCAACAGGGCCGCCAGAGTCGCTCGTAATGCCTTCACGTTAGCCCCTTTACTTCCGCTCCAATCGCACAACCAGCCGCCACACGTCGGCGGCCGCCCTGAATACAAGAGAGCGAAAAAGGTGTACAAGAGGTAACAAATGGAATGTCAGGGCGATTTCAAAGTCGGGGTCCATCGCGTAGACTTCCTCAAGCATCACCAAGGAGGAGGATACGCGATGGACAGGGCTCAGTATACAACGTTGGCGGACGCGCTCTCGGAGCGTGCCGGACCCGAGGAAGAAGCGTGGCGTGCGGCACCAGTGGGGGTTGATCCTCACCCTGATAGGAGCGGCGATGCTGGCCGGGCAGAAGCAGGTCCATGCGGTAGGACAATGGGTGGGCGAGCAGCAGACGCTCAAGGAGTGCCTGCAGACTCCAGATGCGCGGTTGCCAAGCGGGCCACCTTGGGCGCGCACTCCTGGCAGTGGACACCGAGGTGCTGGAGGCGGGTTGGGCAAGTTGCAGCGGGCTCGTGCACGGGCGTCGTCGGCCCCGCGGGCAGGCGAGCGACCTTTGCGCGGACAGTCGCTGGATGGCAAGCAAGGTGCGGGGGCTGAGGTGCGTACGGACGCAAAGTGCATCTCCTGAGCGTTGTGCGCCACGGGAGCGGTATCGTGCTCGCTCAGACACAGGTGGGGTGCAAGACAGACGAGATCAGGGCGCCCGCCTTGCTCGCGGGGCTGGACCTGCCGGGCACAGTCACTACGATGGACGCCCTGCTTGCCCAGCGGGCTTCTCGCTCAGCAGATAGTAGACGGCGGAGGGCACTACTTGATGGTGATCAAGGCGAACCAGCCGGAGACGCTGGGGGCGATAGCCGAGCTGTTCGCCAATCCCGTGTGGCTGCCGGGTGAGCAAGGATCGAATGCACTGGAGGTGCGTAAGCTCCGGCCAAGGCTCACGACGGGCGGGAGACGCGGGTCCTAGAGGCGAGCACCTCGCTCAACGATTGGGTGAGGTGGCCCGGGGTGGGACAGGTGGTACGGCGCTCCTGTAAGCGCGTCGTGGTCAAGACCGGGATGGTACAGGAGGAAACAGAGTTACGCAATAACGAGCCTGAGTCACGGCGAGGCGGATGCGGCAGCCCTGGAGAGTACTGGCGTGGGCACTGGGGGATTGAGAACAGAGTGCACTGGGTGCGGACGTGACCATGGACGAGGATGCCGGGCAGGCGCGCACAGCCAACGCACCCCAAGCCATGGCCGCCCTGAGGAACTCCATCATCAGCCTACTACGACACCGACGCTGTCAGAACATCGCCGACGCCCTCAGACACTATAACGCCCACCCAGGAAACTCGCCTTAGCCCTCATCGGCGCCCTCCCACAACGACTTTGAAATCGCCCTGAATGGGATGTGGCAACCCAAGACCACAGCCCGGGAAGTCCCACCTGTCAGGCAGGCAAACGCCAGAACATGACACTGATGGGTCGTCCGTCATGCAGCTGCCATTTTTCGAGAACGGTCCCGCGTCGTCGGATAGCCCGACGTGTACATGCGCCACTTCCTCCACCGCATGTCGGCGCCTGTAGGCTCGCTCTCGTCTGGCCTTGCGCCTCCCGCCCCACTCAGACAGCGGCGTGGGCTCCCGATTCCACCCACGTCGCTTCCAGCCACTGGATGATCTGCTGTAGGGCTTGTAGGGTGATGCCCCTCGAGGCTCGTCTCGTCAGGATGCGCTGCACCGACTCGGCCATGTTGAGCCAACTCCCGCAGCGGCGTGGCCGGCAGCATCACCCCTGCAGCCGAACATCCCCAACTACGCCATCTCCGGCGTCTTGTGCCCGGCGAGGTTGTCCCGGCACCAAGAGCATCCAGAAGGTGCGGCAACTCCTCGCTGACGTTATCCTCACCGATAGTCCCTCCTGCCAGCTCTTCCAGAGCGCCCATTCATCGTTGAGCATCTTCTCCGGCTCCGGTAAGCGCTCTGCAGGTCTGCGTCAGCTCTCCCCCTTGAGCCGGATGCAGCCACGGTTGGCGGGACTTGTAACCCCCTTCGCCCTCACCTCACCGCTCTTTGGGTGAAATAGTGTTAGTAGTTTCGCCGTCCCGCCACGGAAGTATTCCGTGTGGTCGATGTGCGGAGTTCACTCAGGCTCCCAACTGCTACCAGGGTACGGCGCGCCGTCTGAGGCGCGATTGCCTCGTCCTGGGTCCATACCTCAAACCTAACCGCTCTACCCTCAGATCGCGCGCTCAGTCAAGTTTTTAACCGGCGTCGCGGTCCGTCACCTCGACGGGCCCTCCTTGCGCCTCCTCATCACTGTGCCGATTGTCGCACCAGCTGCGATCCCGCTGCCAACTGGCTCCTGCATCTCTGAGCACCTGCAGACCAGCATCCTGCTGATCCTGGGCAGCCCATCAGCCGCTCCTACAACATGCTGCAGCGTCGATAGCGACCAGGTGGCCGTGCCATCCGCCTCCTGTCCGGTATGCGCCGCACCTCAGCAAGTATCCTCTCGCGCTCCGTGTAGGTGATTGTGGGCCCTCCTCCGTGTCTTGCCTCCAGCGCCGCTATACCCTCCTGGATTTGAGCGAGACACCAGGTGGGAGACAGCATCACCAGAACGGCGACCAGCAGCCTCGCCGCCTCCGGTATAATCCCTACCTTCAAACGCTAGCAGCATGGCGCGGGCTACGTGCGCGACGGGCTCGGCGGACCGGCTGATCCCGCTCAAACTCGCATTCCTCCTCCGTAGACAGTCGTAGCGGGTCGCTCTTTCTGCGTGTCGCTCGTAGGCTCCTCCGTACTGTCAAGCCAAGCACCGAGTATACCTCGTCCTATCCGTATGGCTGTGGCCATGACGGACGACCCGCAGTGTGACACGCCCCTACACGACAGCTCACACACCGCCGTGCGTCTTCGTAATCGAACGCTCCGGCAGGCCGAGCAGGCGGACCAGCGCGAGCTCCTCCGGCTCCAGGTCGAGCTGGCGCGCGCTGATCATCTTCTCCGCCCGGCGCGTGTACCCGTCGAGCGTCTTGCCCTCCGCGTAGCGCTCGAACACCACCGGGCTGATGTACGATGCGCGCGCCACCGCGGGCGTGTTCCCCAGCTTCTCCGCGACCTGCTTCACCGTCTCGGTGATGTTCTGCTTCATCTGCCGCTCGCTCGCCGCGGGGCCGATGTCCGCCAGCGTCTCCGCCGCGAGCAGCGTGCCCGCCCACGTGCGGAAGTCCTTCGCGCTGATGCCCGGCCCCATTACCGCGCGGATGTACGCGTTCAGCTCATGGCCGTTCACGGTGCGGATCTGGCCCTGCTCGTCGATGTAATTGAACACCGCCTCCCGGGCAGGTCCATCAGGACCGCGATCACGGCGTGCAGGTCCTCGTCGACGATAATGTGGTTCTGCCGGACGCCCTTCTTCCCCTTGTAACGGAACGTGATCGTCCCCCGTCGAGGCGCACATGGTTCTTGAGCAGCGTGGTGATGCCATACGTCTTGTGCCGCTTGACGTACTCCTCCGAACCCACCCGGAAGTACGACTCGTTGATGAGCCGCACCAGCGTGGCCATGATACGACGCTGCTCCGGGTCGGTCGTTGCCTGCAGGTGCTGGCTCGTGAGCTCGCGCATCCGGGGCAGGCTCCCAGCGAACGTCCCCAACTTGGCGAACTTGCGCGCTGCCTGCCGCGCGACGAAGTCCGGGTGGTACAGGTACTGCTTTCGCCCCGCGGCGTCGAAGCCCGTCGCCTGCAGGTCCGCGCTGAAGCTCGTGCTGATACGCACGTCCTCCCACGCGGGTGGGATGCGCAGGCTCCGGATGCGCTCTAAATGCGGCGCGCTGCGAATCGGCTCTCCTCTCGCGTTGACGTAGCGGAAGCCCTCGGCGGGGTTGCCCTCGCGCCGCCAGCCCCGGCGCTTGATCAGCGCCGCGGGCGAGAGCTCCCCCTGCCGGGCGGCATCGTGCTCGACTTCCTGCTTCAGCTCCTCGGCGTTCGACTGCAACCCGGTCTCCTGTGTCTCCATGCCTCTGCTCGATGCGTGCGCGTGGTGCCCCCGCAGGGCGCAAGACGGCTGCCATTCGCGCGGGGTCTGTTGTGCTACGATGATGCGACCACTACAAGGTTATACAGCAGCGCAAACCGCACGGGAGGAACCGATGGCAATCAACACGAGCGCGAGCTACAGCCTCACGCTCCGCGCGGAGCTTGAGAACCGCCCCGGCGCGCTCGGCCTTGTCACGAGCGCGATCGGCGAGCTCGGCGGCGACATCGGCGCGATCGACATCGTGCGCGTCAGCCCGCAGCAGACCGTGCGCGACCTCACCATCAACGCCCGCAACGACGCCCACGGCCGCGAGATCGTGGAGCACGTCCGCGCGCTGCCGGGGGTCGAGGTCGTGAACGTTTCCGACCGCACCTTTTTGATGCATCTCGGCGGCAAGATCGAGGTCGCGAACCGCGTGCCCGTCAAGACGCGCGACGACCTCTCGATGGCGTATACCCCCGGCGTCGCGCGTGTCTGCCTGGCGATCGCAGAGGACCCCGCCCGCGCGTTCTCGCTGACGATCAAGCGCAACAGCGTCGCCGTCGTCTCCGACGGTAGCGCGGTGCTCGGTCTCGGCAACATCGGCCCGCAGGCTGCGATGCCCGTGATGGAGGGCAAGGCGATGCTCTTCAAGGAGTTCGGCGGCGTGGACGCCTATCCCATCTGCCTCGCCACGCAGGACCCCGATGCGATCGTGGAAGCGGTCGCGGCGGTCGCGCCCGGCTTCGGCGGCGTCAACCTGGAGGACATCTCCAGTCCCCGCTGCTTCTATATAGAAGAGAAGCTACAGGAGCGGCTCGACATCCCCGTCTTCCATGACGACCAGCACGGCACGGCCGTCGTCGTGCTCGCCGCGCTGCTCAACGCGCTGAAGATCGTCGGCAAGCAGATGGGCGCGATCCGCGTCGTGATCAGCGGCGTCGGCGCCGCGGGCATCGCGGTCACGAAGATGCTGCTCGACTCCCACGTCGGCTCCGTAATCCTCGTCGACACGCAGGGCGCGGTATACGCGGGCCGTGAGGCGGGGATGAACTCCGTCAAGCACGAGATCGCCGCCGTCACGAACCGCGATGGCGAGGCCGGAGACATCCACCAAGTGCTTGCGGGGGCGGATGTCTTCATCGGCGTGAGCTCCCCCGGCCTGATCGACGCGGCGGACCTGCGCGCGATGGCGGCGGACCCCATCGTGTTCGCGCTCGCGAACCCCGTGCCGGAGATCATGCCCGAGGAGACTGGCGGCCTCGCGCGCGTCATCGCCACCGGGCGGTCCGACTACCCGAACCAGATCAACAACGTGCTCGCGTTCCCAGGGATCTTTCGCGGCGCGCTCGACTGTCAGGCGACGCGCATCAACTCCAAGATGAAGCTTGCCGCCGCCCGCGCCATCGCGGAGACGGTCGCCGACACGGAGCTCAGCGAGGAGTACATCGTGCCTAGCGTGTTTAACCGCCGCGTAGTGGAGCACGTCTCGCTCGCCGTCGCCGCCGCGGCCCAGCGCACCGGCGTCGCCCGCCGCCAGCTCAAGAACGTTCCCGAGGAGGAGGTCGCCAGCCTGTACTGATGCTGGTTGCCCGAGAAGCGCGCCGTCGCGGGCTGGGCCCAGCCATCGGGATCTCGGCCCGCCGGAACTGTGTCAGGATGTCCTCGGGAGTTATACGGACTCCGGTTGAACGGTGTAGCATCTGTCATTCCGAGCGTACGAGGAATCAGTGGTACGGGCTAAGGATCCCTCACTGCGTTCGGGATGACATACTCCACGGCTTAAGCGGAATGCGTATTAGCTCCGATCGTGCCCCAGGCCCGCCTCGCGGGCGCGGAGTACTGCCTCCGCGCGGGTCGCGACCTGTAGCTTCCCCAGGATGTTCGAGACATAGTTCGCCACCGTCTTCCCGCTCAGCGAGAGCAAGCGGGCGATCTCGGCGTTCGACGTGCCCTGTGCCATCAGATGGAGCATCTCGCGCTCGCGGTCGGTGAGTGTCGGGAAGTGCTCCCTGGGTACGGCGGTGCGTGCGGTCGTGAAGAAATCCATCAGCCGCGCGGCGATGCCAGGGCTGAAGATGGCCTCACCCCGGCCAACCGCGCGAATCGCTCGCAGCACGTCGTCCTTCTGGGCGTCCTTGAGTACGTACCCGCGCGCACCGGCCCGCATCGCCGTGAACACGGTAGCGTCGTCCTCAAACATCGTGACCATCAGCACCCGCACGCCCGCGTCCCACGCGAGGATCTGCCTCGTCGCCTCGATGCCCGTGAGTCCGGGCATCCTGATGTCCATCAGTATTACGTCCGGGTGCAGCAGCTTCGCCTGCGCCACGGCCTCCTCACCCGTCGTCGCCTCGCCCACCACGACGATGTCGGGCGTCGTCCCGAGGAACATCCGCATCCCGTCCCGGAAGAACGGGTGGTCGTCAGCGATGAGGACGCGCAGCAGGTCCATTCATTCCTCCTTGGTAGTTGCGCCCAGTCCCGGGAGCGGCAAGCGGAAGGATACCCGCGTCCCGCTCGGTGCCAGACGCTCGACGGTGCAACTGCCGCCGAGCTCCGCCGCACGCTCCTCCATCGAGCGCAGGCCGACGCCGATCCGGGCCTGCTCGGGCAGGCCGACGCCGTCATCGACGATCTCGACGCGCAGCTCATGCTGCCCGCAGGCCAACCGGATGAGGCAGGTGTGCGCTCGCGCATGGCGCACGACGTTCGTGAGCGCTTCCTGCACGATCCGGTAGGCTGCGACCTCGACCGCCGCGGGCATCTCTGGCAGTGGCTCCGACACCTCAAACGTCACCTCCAGCCCCCCGCCCGCCCGATTCGGTGTGCTGTAGAGGGCGGCGCGTTCGCGGATGGCCTCGACGAGGCCCAATTCGTCGAGTGTCGGGGGGCGGAGGTCGTAGACGAGGCGGCGCACGTCGCTGACTGTCGCGCGGATAGCCGTCTGGAGCTTGGCGTTCACACTCGCGGCTCTTGCCGGGTCGCCGGGGATCAGCTCGCCCACCGTCGCGGCGGTCAGGCCGAGCGCGGCGAGCGTCGGGGCCAGCTCATCGTGGAGGTCGCGCCTGATCCGCCGCCGCTCCTCCTCTCGGGCCAGCACCAGCCGCTCCCGCGAGCGCTGGAGATCTGCCATGACGCGCACGCCGTGCACCGCGACGCCCGCGTGGTGCGCGAGGTCATCCAGCAGACGCCGGTCTGCGGGGCCGAATTCCTCGCCCGGCGAGCGTGGCCCGAGCAGCAACTGACCGACCACCTCGCCCTGATAGGACAAGGGGAGGTGCAGCGCATCCGCCAGCGGCTTGCCCGAGGCAGCGACGACCTCGAAGTCACCGTCCCGGGGGAGCGCGATGGCGACGTACGGTAGCCGGAGCGCTTCCCGGACCGTCGCCACGATGCTCGGCAAGACGGCATCCGGCGCCAGCGCCGCCTCCAGCCGCTCCCCCAGCCGCGAGATCACGCGGTATGGCTCGTCGCGCTCGCCGTACATCAGCCGGTTCACCGCCCGCTGCAGCCACTGGCGCAGCGGAGCGAAGAGCACCGCCACGATGCCGGTGGCGACGAGCGAGACGAGCAGGCTGCCCCCGGCCTGGAAGATCACCCCCAGGTAGCCCACGACGCACACGTACACGCCGACGACGCAGGCGGTGAGCGCGCCGTACACGAGGGTGCGGTTGATGATAACGTCGATGTCGTACAGGCGATGGCGCAGGATGGCGATGCCCAACGCGACGGGGAGGCCCGGGTACGCCACCGAGAGCAGGATCCCGCTCAGCAGGGTGTCTTCCGCAAAGCCCGATGGGTCAACCACCGACGGCGTGACGATGGCGCCGACCAGCAGGGCGGTGGCGTATGCCACCCACTTGAGCTGCTGCCGTTCTTCTCCCCGCGCCCGCCGGAAGCGTACTACCTGGGCTCCGACCGCGCCGGCCAGACTTGTGAGTATCAGCAGGATGCCGAGGCTGTTCATCACATCCAACAGCGTTCCAGCGGCCTTAAGGGCGAATGGGTTCTGGACTTCCATGGCCCCGATACGGAGGGGCGCGTGATCAAGAGCGATCGATGCGGAGAGTATCACGGAGGCGATGATGGCGGTCCAGGCCAGTGGCCGCCAGCGAACGGACGGCAGGCGACCATCGGGGAAGAACAGGGGGAGGAACACGGCGGCTATCGCCGCGGGCGGTAGCCAGATCCAGGAATCGAGCCAGAGCGCGACGGTGCCACCTGGGAGCGCGCCAGGCCGCGTCACCAGGGTATAGCGGGCGTACTGCCCGCTCCAGGACACTATGCCGGTGCCGGCGCCCGCCGCGCAGCAGAGCCAGCCAACGGCGTTAGCGGGCCGACGCGCGGCAACGATCGCGCCGACCGTCGCGAAGGCCAGGGCGGCGGCCACGGTATCCACCACGTACTCGGAGAAGAGTTGCTCGAGGCTCAGGCGGTTGAATACCGCCAGGACCAATCCGAAGACCACCTGCACGAGTGCGACTACCCACACTGTCCAGGCGAGCCATCGTGCTGTCCGTGCGGACAGGCGTGGGATCGCGCGTGCAGATCCGGCATTGGTCGTTAGCGTCTCAGCATGCTCCATCGCCGTCTCCCGCGGCGGGTTATCCGCCGCATCGTGCCCCGTATGACCGTGCGGCATTGTACTCGATGGTGTATGGAGCCGCTTCATTTCTGGGGGCAGGTTCGGCCTCCACGCCCTGCCTGCCCCCACCGTGCGATCTGATCAGCGAGTACATGCTTTCTGAAGTGCACTACGCGGGCGCGACTTGCCGAGCCACATGGCGAGCTGTCTGCTCGCTGCGCAGTAGCGAGACACTCAGCGCCAGTACCCACAGCTCGAAGATCAGAGTGCCGAGCGCAAGGATTGGGAACAGGTCTCCGACAAGGAGCATCCCGGTCCCGATAAGGCTGACCAGTGCGAGGACGAGACCCACCCAGCCCAACCAGCGGGGCGCGAGCCGACTGTGCAGGAGCAGGAGCGACGTTGCCGTGAGGAGGACCATGCGAGGGAAGGCGCTGAGCGCGAGCGAGAGCGGGGCCATGCCATCGAGCGACCAGGCCGTAGCCAGGTCTCCACCATCCGCCACGATGCTCGATGTGAGCCCTGCGATGAGGATGCCAAACGGCCATGTCATGGCCATGGCAACTCCGGCGACCAGGGCGGAAACGGCAAGCGCGCCGCTGCCGCCTTCAGCCCGGCGCAGGACGCCGAACAGCCCCCCCAGAAAGAACAGAAAGAAGGGGACAGGTAGGAGCAGGAGGTAGTTGGCGATATTGACTGTCATCGTCGGAACTCGCATGAGAGCCCCCGCCCACTCCGCAAGCGGGGCGCCGACCGGCGGCAGTTTCGATAGGAGGAACACCGTGGCGAATACTATCGCCGCGATTTGGAGTACGGCGAAGACGATGCCGCTGGCGAGCGCCGGCCGCTCCCAGCGCGATGGCTGCTCGTGTGTATCGTATGGTCTTGATGGCATCATGAGGTTACCCTTCCTTTCCCGGCTTTCGTCGTCAACCCTGTACGTAATCACCTCACGGCGAATAGATATGGCGCCTTCTATCCCGTGGTGATCCGTCTGTCCACAAGGTAATGGACAGCTTCTCCCAGGGGATAGAGTCGCACCATCCCGAAAGCCGGGAAGTCTTTCCCGGGAAGTCTTGACCGAAGGAAGTGCCAGGAGGTTTATGCGGTTAGGGTCGTGCTATGTGCATTCAGGGAGGTAGGCACGTGATGGCTTTCGACGAACCGCGCAAGCCACTCCGGCGTGTCTGGCGGCACTCGTGGTCGCTATGTCATCAGTTGTGACCGCTTTGTCTCGTCGGCACTAGCCCCTTATCCCCTCAGCCGAAGTCAGTCCGCCGGGAACGGCGTCATTTCCACCGATCCCTGGACTCAAATCCGGTGGGCGATACATGACGCACGAGATCTATGAGACAATCTTGAACAGCGGGGATAGTCCGTAGGTTGGAGCTGCGATGGAGACAGGTATGCGCCGTGGCGGAAGATTCCTGCTGATAGCGAGCACTGCGATGTGCCTGCTGGCGATAGCTTGCCTGCAGCAACAGCCCCAGAGCTTCCGCAGGTTGACAGAGCGGGAGACCGAGCAAGTCATAGCGGAGGAGCGGCTCACCCCCGTGATGATCACCTCTCGGAAGGATACGACCCACATCTTCTTCCAGAACACTACCGAGTGCGGCCACTACTCCGCCTCGAAGCGTCAGGATGGGGAGCGGGTGGTCAGCGCGTCCACCACAAGCTGTGACGACACGAAGATAGCGTCGGTCGGCGTGGTCACCACCGGCGACTCGTTCGCGGAAATCATGATCCACGATCCTGCGACCGCCCAGAAGGTGGAGACGGCGGTGGTCCGCTTCGAGGATGGTAGTGTCGCCCGGGTAGAGACAAACGGGAAACGCGCAGTCGCCGTGTTCGATCCCTCGGCCGCGAGCGGAGTCCGGTCGGTGACTCTCCTCGCCGCGTCGGGTGACGATGTATACCGCGAGGACTTCGAATAGCGGGCGTGACGTTTTCTGACGCGATGAGGTAATGGACGGGCCACCCAGTTCAGGCGCGGTGGAGATTATCGACATAGAAGGTCTTGATCTCAACCGATGATCACCGCTCGAGGGAGTGACGGTCTTCTTGAATGGCGACGCGCCGGTTACGGCTTGCGCCGCCCATCTGGGATACGTCAGCCGGGGAGATGTCGGGTGGTCGCCGCCAGCGTCCGCGCTCACCGACTCCCGGACAGCCCCTCTCGGCGAGAGTCCACTCGCGATCCGGGATCGGACACAGCTTCTGTTGCTTCTCTCCCAAGTGCTCCCGCCCGAGGTAGGGCGAGACTCGGCTGAAAGCGCGCCTCGATGGAGGATCATGAGTCCACGGTCGCGACCGCAGCAGACCGCCGAACGGGGACTCGGCACCTCCGGCTCGCCGCCGACGGCAGGATGGTATGTCCAGCGCGATCGGGCCGCGACGCGCACGTGACCAAGTGGAGATCCGCTACGGTCGCCTCCGAGCGAAGTGCTCGAGCCACCCCGTCTCCATCGAGAGACCGGTCGCTCCACTAGCAGCGCGCATCGGACTTAGCGACATCGATCCCCAGGCCTTGCAGCGGGCGACGTAGGCTCGCTGAGGGTGCACCCAGGCGCGGTTCGGACATCCCTCGTGTCGATGATCAAGGTCTCCGCTGATCGACCACTCAAGATACAAGAAGAGCAAGGAGAGGGAGTGGGTCTTTGAATGGCGACGCGGTTACGGCTTGCTCGGGACATCTGGGATTCAGCGGGGAGATGTCCGTGAGTGCGATTCGACTCGGAGGAGCCAGGCAGGTCGTTGTCCCCAGTGGGCCGGGCTAGCTCACCGAAGGATGCAGAACACCGCTGACGGGGAGGGCAGCCGGCCGACCGAAAAGAGCCAAGGAATCCTCGTCTCGGTAAGCCCTTGGCGAGAACCTACCGGTCGCGCCGCGGACCAGCAGGCTCTGCAGCCGATCGTAGTCGGCACCCAGGCGGTTCGGCTCGTACTCGATGCGCCCCCAGGGGAGGGTCTGTGGGTCGACCTCGTCGCGGGGGAGCTCAACCTGCCCCTGCGCCGGGACCCAGGCGTCGGGGTGTGCCTCGAGCACTATCGCTGGCACCGAACGACGTGGCCTCCGCTCCGCCTCAACCGCCTCAATAGAGTAACGCATAGTCCTCACCCTCATGCCGGTCCCTTGTTCCTACCTGTTAGGGTAGGGCCTGGTTTCATTATATGCAGGGCGGCACAGGAGGTCAATGTGATTAGCAGGGGATGGCGGCCGATCAGGTTCAGGTCTCCCGCCCCGGTGTTCGGTCGCTCCCTGTTTGGGGGCGCTATCATGTCCCACAAATGATGTCGGCGCGTTCGATTTGCTGGTGTCTCTTACCGTGAGCGGTGACGGCACCCGTCGACAATGCGCCGCGTGCTGTCGCCAGGTGGAAGCAGTCGGAGGTCACCTTACGCGTCGCGCGTGACGGCCACCTCCCGCCCCTCGCGTGCCGACGCGTAGCAGGCCTCGACGATGCGCGCCCGGTTCAGCCCTTCCTGCCCGGTGTGTGCGGCCCAGTCGCCGCTCCGCACGGCTTCGACGAACTTCTCCACGACCGCCTGGTGACCCCGACCGCGCACCGACTCGGGGCGCGTCTCGACCGGCACGCCCGCCTGGTCCGTGAACACGCGCAGGGTGTCCTCCCAGCCGTAGCGCCGCACGTCGATCTCCGCGCCACCCTCCGTGCCGTACAGCGTCACGCCGAAGTCGTCGTCGTAGCTCCTGCACCATCCAGCTCGCCTCCAGCAGCAGCGTGGCGCCGTCCGCCGTGCGCATGTACGCGGTCGCGAGGTCCTCCACCTCATAGCCGTTGCCGGTCTGCATCTTCTTATTGCCGACCGTGCGCATCCCACGGCCGCGCGGACCGAACTCCGCGTAAGTCGTCGCGCTCACCGACGTGATTTCCGGCTCGCCCATCAGATAGAGCGCCTGGTCGAGTGCGTGCACGCCCAGGTCGATCAGCGGCCCGCCGCCCGCGAGTTCCTTGCTCGTGAACCAGCTCCCTAAGCCGGGTATACCGTTGCGGCGCATCCAGTACGCCTTCGCGTAGTACACGCGGCCGAGCAGCCCCTCATCTACGAAGCTCTTGAGCGTCTGCACGTCGCCCCGTTCCCGGTGGTTGAAGGCGGTGTGCAAGACCCGTCCGGCAGCCGTGGCGGCATCGACCATCGCCTGCGCCTCCGCGGCGTTGCGGGCGAGCGGCTTCTCACACAGCACGTGGCGGCCGCCCTGGAGGGCAGCGATCGCGATCGGCGCGTGCAGGAAGTTCGGGGTGCACACGCTCACCACGTCAAGGTCGTCGCGTGCGAGCAGGTCCTCCCACTGCGCGTACAGGTGCGGTATCCTGTACTCCTCGCCCATCTCCGCGAGCCGCTCCTCCTCCAGCCCCGCGAGGCCGACGACCTCGACCCCCGGCACCTGCTGGTACGATCGGGTATGCGTCGTCCCCGCGAACCCCAGCCCGACCACGCCCACCCTGAGCGGCTGCTCTGCTTGCTCGTTTTCGCTCAATGGTTACTCCAATCACATCGACGACCATGGTTTACGTACGGAAATTAGAACAGCGCCACATTGGGCGTGCCACACGAGCTATCAGTATACAATGCCCGTGTCGCGATGTACCTGTCCCGGAACGGAGAGGCAGGGTCATGTCAAAGTCGCTGTCGGTGGGAAGCGGGGCGCCTGCGCGCCCCGTCTGCGGGCGCTCCGAGCGTCCGTTCGCCCTCGAAACAGTTCGTCCTGGGGATGTTTGGATGCCGAAAGTGGGGCGAGTCCGACAAGAGTTCGGACTTTGACATGACCATGACGGAGAGGAGGATAAGGTGGAGTGGTCGCTGGCTCCTGAAGAGGTGATCCGTCGTGCAGACCTGCATAGGCGCTACGGTGGAAACTCGCAGAGTGGTATCGCACCGTTACGCAACTCGCCGAACATACTAATCTTCACTGATCCAAAAGCTGGTGAGGAGCATGGGTATCACGATCGATGGGAAGGCACAGAAGTCCTCCATTACTGTGGCGAGGGCCAGGTCGGTGATCAGCAGTTCGTAAGGGGTAACAAGGCGATCTTGGACCATGCAGAGCGCGGACGTGCTCTTCGGGTGTTTCGGGGAGCGCGGGGAGAGGTTCGATACCTTGGTGAGTTCGGGCTGGACGAGGCACAACCATACTATTGGGCAGATGCGCCGCAGACCGGAAGTAGGGCGACGCGAAAGGTGATAATGTTCCGGCTACGAAGACGAGCATAACGACTGGTCCTGTATCGGCTCACTTGATCACATAGTGGAATTAGACTAGACCTGTCTCTGGGAGTACCACACATGGACCTATCCGCCGAGGTTGCGGCACGGCTCGCGGAGGGGCCGAAGTCGCTGTCCAGCGGGCGCTCTCCGTGGACCCGCACCGGCCCATCTACCACTTCCTGCCGGTCGCGACGTGGATGAACGACCCGAACGGCCTCATCCAGTGGAAGGGTCAGTATCACCTCTTCTACCAGTACAACCCGAACGGTGCGTACTGGGGCACGATGCATTGGGGGCACGCGACTAGCCCCGACCTCGTCCACTGGACGGACCTTCCCATCGCGCTCGCCCCCACACCCGGCTCGCCCGACGAGGACGGCGTTTTCTCCGGCTGCGCGGTAGACCACGACGGCACACCGACGTTCATCTACACCGGCGTCCGCGGGGAGGAGCAGTTGCCCTGCATCGCGACGAGTGCGGATGACCTGCTCACCTGGCAAAAGCACCCTGATAACCCGGTGATCGCCGCCCCACCCGCCCTACACGAGGAACTCGACACGGTGATGTTCCGCGACCACGCGGCGTGGCGCGAGAATGATGCGTGGTACCAGGTAATCGGCTCGGGTATACGGGACGTGGGCGGCGCGGCGCTCCTGTACCGCTCGCCCGACCTCCTCCACTGGGAGTACGTGGGACCGCTCTGCGTGGGCGATTCGCGCAGGATGGAGCCTTTGTGGACCGGCACGATGTGGGAGTGTCCGGACTTCTTCCCGCTCGGTGACCGGCACGTGCTCGTCGTCTCCGTGCGGGATGAGGAGAACCTGCTGTATGCCGCGTCCCTCGTGGGTAGCTACAGCGACCACAAATTCACCCCGGAGACGCTGAACTACGTGGATAGCCCTGGATCCTTCTACGCGCCGCAGACCTTTCTCGACGACCGTGGCAGGCGGATCATGCTCGGCTGGTTGCGCGAGGGCCGGAGTGTCGATGCACAGAAGGCCTCGACGCTGGCCGGGGTGCTGTCTCTCCCGCGCGTGCTCTCGCTTTCGCCCGAAGGCACACTCTTAATGGAGCCCGTCCACGAGCTTGAGACCCTGCGCCGGGATCACCGAAGCTATGAGGACCTGGAGATCGCATCCGCGGGGGTCGACGCGCTACCCGGTGTGGAGGGGGACTGTCTGGAGATCGTCGCGCAGATCGAGCCGCGCGATGCGCGGCGCGTCGGAATGAGGCTCTTCCGCTCCCCGGACGGCGAGGAGGAGACGCTCGTCATCTACGACCACCGCAACGGCACGCTGACGGTCGACCCCAGCCGCTCCGGCCTGAGCCCCGAGATCCACCGGGACGCACAGAGCCTCCCGCTGCAACTCGGAGACGGCGAGCTGCTCAGGCTCCGCATCTTCCTCGACCGCTCTATCGTGGAGGTGTTCGCAAACGAGCACGCGTGCATTACCGCCCGCGTGTATCCCACCCGCCCGGATAGCCGGGGCATCGCCCTGTTCGCGGAGGGCAGTACCGCCAGGGCAGGGCGGCTCGACCTGTGGCGGATGGCGTCGATCTGGGAGATCTGAGCACAGCACCGGAAGACCTTTCACGGTATGCCATTAATGGTCCCCAGCTTGCCCACGTGCGCCATCAGACCGTGCTGAATGGACTTTGAAAATGGTCATATTTGGGGATGCGGATTCGCTGAAGAGTTTGTATTGTGTATTCGATAGAGATTAGTTTGGGGGAACCGAATGAGGAAGCTGCTACAAATCGTGACCGTCTTCGCGCTACTGCTGAGTGTTTTCGCCGGCTCCGGAACCGCGCTTGCCGGTACCAGGTCTCCGGACGGGAACACCGGGCAGGGAGTTCAAAAGTACACTCCTGGGCAGGTGCTGATCCAGTTCAAGCCCAGCGCAGACAAGGCCGCCAAGGCGGAGGCCCGCGCCCTCGCAGGCGCTGCAAAGAAGCGAACGCTCCGGACCCTGCCGACTGCCGGCAGAGGTGAGCTGGAGCTCGCCGCGCTGCCGAAGGGCCGGTCGGTCGCGGACGCGGTGCGCGCCCTGGAGGCGCACCCTGCGGTCGCGTTCGCGGAGCCCAACTGGATCTACACGCAGCAGGCTGAGTCTAACGACCCGTACTATGCGGACGGCTCCCTGTACGGCATGTACGGTAACGCGACCAACCCGGCCAACCAGTACGGCAGCCAGGCGGGCGAGGCGTGGGCAAAGGGCAACACCGGCAGCAAGAACGTCTACGTCGGCGTCATCGACGAGGGTGTCGACTACAAGCATCTCGATCTGGCGACCCCGGCGAGGACGGCCAGATGGGCACGTGCGATGATGGCGGCAACACGTGGCGCAACCCGGGAGAGTGCGGCAACGATTCCCAGGGGAGGGACAAGACAGCCAATGGCGTCGATGACGACGGCAACGGCTACGCCGACGACTACTACGGCTGGGACTTCCTCGGCAACAACAAGACCTGCTACGACGGAAATGCTGACAACCAGGGCGAGAAGCACGGCACGCACGTCTCCGGCACGATCGGCGCGATCGGCAACAATGGCGAGGGTGTCGCGGGCGTGAACTGGAACGTCACGGTCATCTGCGGCAAGTTCCTGGGCGGCAACGGCGGATCGACGTCGGATGCCATCGAGGCGGTGGACTACTTCACCAACCTGAAGAAGAAGCTCGGCATCAACCTGGTCGCGACGAACAACTCCTGGGGCGGCGGCGGCTACTCGCAGGCGCTCTATGACGCGATCCAGCGGGCGAATCGAACAGGCATCCTTGTTCATCGCCGCAGCCGGCAACGGCGGCTCCGACGGGATTGGCGATGACAACGACGTGCACCCCACACTACCCGTCGAGCTACGAGAACACCAACGTTATCTCGGTCGCGTCCATAAACAACGGAGGCGGGCGATCCACCTTCTCGAACTACGGGCTGGAGAGCGTGGACCTGGGCGCACCGGGCACGAACATCTACTCGACGCTGCCGAGCTACCTGTCGACCCCATACGGTGCGTACAGTGGCACCTCGATGGCGACGCCGCACGTGACCGGCGCGGCCGCACTGTACAAGAGCGTCTATCCCGATGCAACCGCTGCGCAGATCAGGGCGGCGATCCTCGACACCGCCATCCTGACCGACTCCATTGCGCAAAACAGCAGCACGCCGGTCGCGACAGGCGGGCGGCTGGACGTGCCGGGAATGCTTGGTATGGTGGTGACCGCACCGAGCGCGCCTGAGGCGCCGCAGAACCTGACCGCGCAGACGCCGACGAAGGGGAAGGGCGTGCTGCTGAAGTGGTAGGCGCCCGCTGACAACGGCGGCTCGGCGATCACGGGCTACAAGATCTACCGGGGCACGACGAGCGGCAGCTCGACGCTGCTGACGAGTGTGGGCAACGTCCTGTCGTACAGCGACAAGAGCACCAGGTCGGGCACCTTCTACTACTACAAAGTCAGCGCCGTGAACAGCATCGGCGAAGGACCGACGTCCAATGAGGCAGGCGCCAAGGCAAAATAGGTCAGGCTGCTACCACTGGCCTGCGGCGGTCGCGGGCCGGAGGTAGATGCAGTGGAAGGAAACGGCACTTCCAGGGCGCGGCGCTGCTTATGTTGCGCCGCGCCCTGGGAGTCGGTCTTTGGCTACTCGCGGGCAGTGCGGATCGGCCCCTATGTCCATGTCTCGGGCACCACAGCAACCGATGATGCGGGGGAGATCGTCGGGCACGGCGACGTCTATAGGCAGACCGTGCAGGCCCTCCGGAACATCGAGGCCGCACTGCACAGCGCGGGGGCGAGCCTGGCCGATGTCGTGCGCACCCGTATCTACGTGACCGACATCTCCCGTTGGGAAGAGGTCGGCCGAGCACACCGCGCGTTCTTCGACGCGGTGCGTCCGGCGGCAAGCATGGTTGAGGTCAGCCGGCTCATCTCGCCCGAGATGCTCGTCGAGATCGAGGCGGACGCGTACGTGGGCAGCGAGTAGCCGGTCGAGCGCGGCGGGAGGTGGTATACTGCCCATCCGTCGCGCCCGCGTCCCCCCACAACCGGACCCGCGCCGCGAGCGACTTCGGAGGCCGCATGGCACTGCAGATCGTGGCACGACAGGATCCCGCGCTTGGCGCGCGCATCCTCCGGCGGACACCGCTGTATTACGATGAGGGCGCCGACCCCGCCACCGAGCGCCCGGCTTTCGTACGCGCGGGCTCAAGCCTCGCGCCAATCGGCGACCGAACGGCCGTGATTGGCGATGACGCGCGCTTCGTCGCCCTGCTGCCGGCAGACGGAGGGAAGGCGAGCTGCATCCCCCTGCCTGCGGACCGGCACGGCCATCACGTGTTCGACGATGCTCACGACAACAAGCGGCTGAAGCTCGACCTGGAGGCGTGCGTGAGCATACCGATGGAGCGTGGCGAGCGGCTGGTGGCGATGGGGTCAGGCTCCGGGCCGGGGCGCGAGCAGTTCGTCGTGCTAACGTGGACCGGGGGCGGCGGGCCGGAGATCGCCTTGTTCGATGTTCCCGCGTTCTATGCCGCGCTCCGCGACCAACACGCGTTCTCGGGCAGCGAGCTCAATGTCGAGGGCGCCGTCCTCCTGCCGCCGGACACCCTGCGTCTCTACCAGCGGGGGAACGGCAGGCCGCGCGATGGCCTCCTCCCCGTGAATACCACGGGCGACCTGCACTGGTCCGAGCTCTGGGCATACCTCTCCGACCCGGATACGGTACCGCCCCGCCTGTCGAACATCCTCGAGTATGATCTGGGCACCCTCGACGGTGTCCGGCTCACCTTCTCGGACGCCGAGCCCCGCGGCGAATCGATCGTATACTCCGCATCCGCCGAGGAGCCGGCTGACAACGGTGGGGATGGACGCGTCGCCGGGTCGGTGCTGGGCGTGATTGATGGCTCAGGCGCCCGCTGGGCGACGCTCACTGATCGGGACGGCACGGCATTCCGTGGGAAGATCGAGGGGCTCAGCTTCGTCCACGGTAACCACCATCTCGTGCGGTTCGTTGTCGACGAGGACGACTCGCAGAAGCCCTCGGACCTGTACGAGGCGGAGCTCACCGGTCCGTGGGACGGGTAGAGCAGCCGAGCGGCTCAGGGAATTATGCGCGATATCACAGCGGGATACCCTGCTGGTGCTCGCATTGTCGCGGGGAGTGATGAATGGACGTCTTTTTGGAGACCGAGCGGGTGGTGCTGCGACGGTTCACGGAGGCCGACGCGGACGATCTGGTCGCCCTCAACAGCGACCCGGAGGTAATGCGATACCTCACCGGTGGACCACCCACGCCCCGCGACGTGATCGAGCGCGAAATCCTGCCCGCGTACCTGCACTACTACGAGCGCGGCGATCGGTACGGCTATTGGGCGGCGATCGAGAAGGCCACCGGGGACTTCCTGGGATGGTTCCACTTCCGGCCGGGGGAGGGCGCTGGACCCGGCGAGGTCGAGCTTGGCTATCGGCTGCGCAGGGCGGCCTGGGGTAAGGGCTACGGCACGGAGGTGTCGCGCGCCCTGATTCGCAAGGGCTTCGCCAAGCTGGACGTGCAGCGCGTGGTCGCCTCAACGTACGAGTATAATGTCGGGTCGCGACGGGTGATGGAGAAGGCGGGTATGACCCTGGTGCGGACATACCGCCTCACGCCCGAGGAGCTCCGCGAGATGTTCGGCATCGAGGACCCCGAGATCTTCGACGGCGACGAAGTCGAGTACGCGCTGGAGAAGGTGGACTGGGAGCGACAGCAAGCCGAGGAGGCACTCCACCAGGGTTGACGGTGCCGCGCTGGTAGCAGCACAGGCCTCCAGCATCCGGGCCGGGCGGTACCAGCGGCGATGGACCCGGCGCACTTTGCTGTCTGGGACACGATTTCTCAGCGATTGGGCGGGGGCGTGCTGCGCAGGGTCGCCTCGACCACCGCGTCAGGCTTGGCTTCCAGTTCCTTCCTCACGGGCCGCGCGCCTCGTGCCTCGCCATCGAAGCAGCGCGGCGGTCACGAGGCCGAAGGCGACGGCGAGGGTCGCGAGGGTGATGGCAATCCCGAGCTGGAGCGACCACGACTCATACCGGAACTCCACCGTGTGCTCCCCTGCAGGCACCCGCACCGCCCGTAGCGCGTGGTTCGCGGGGTACACCTCCGTGCTCTGGCCGTCGACGTATGCCTCCCACGCCGGGAAGTAGACCTCGCTCAACACCAGCATGCCCGGCGCGTCCGTCCGCACACTCAGCCGGATACGATCTGGCTCGTATGAGCGTATTGTCGCGCGGTCCGCCGCCGGGTCCGGCGGTGGGGCGAGGGGTGGGGGATCGCTCTCGATGAGCACCGTCGAGCGTGGGTTAACGCGGCGGGACGCGAGGAGTTTCAGAGCCTCCCCTCGCTGTACGTGGCGCGCCTCATGAACCACCCAGGCACGCGGTAATGTCTGCGGGTTCTCCAGAATGCGCACGAGATCGTCGCGGTAGACCTCCTTCCACGCGCTTTCCAGCCGCAGCAGGTCTTTCCGGTCCGGGGGCGAGACGCGCGGCACGACGACGTAGCGGGCGTTCAGCGCGTTGAGCAGCGGCGAGCCGAGCCCGGTGTCGAGCACGTACGAGCCCCGATATTCCTGCGATTTTCCGTTGAGCGCCTGCATATATTCGTCGTAGCGCGCGGTATGGACGGGGTCGTAACCTTGCACATCCTGGAGCCCGAACAGGGTGGCGCGGTTGTTTACGAGCAGCACCGCAGGCTCCGGTGACGCCCACTGCCAGCGGTATGGCATATTGCGCAAGCGGATGCTGGGGTCGTATCCGAAGTAGCGGGATCGCTCAGTACTGGGTCGGGACAGCAGGTATTTCGCAGCGCCACCAGGCGCATAGTATGTGTCCAGTTGCACTTTACGGAACCCGCCCGGTCCCTGCGCGATCACCTCGCGCCCCGCATCGAGCAGGTCTACGACGAGCACGAACGCGAGCAGCGCACCTACCCATCGTCCGTGCCGGGGCACGAGCGGCCATACGCAGAGCAGCACGAGCGCGACGAGCATCGACAGGAGCGTTGTCGCCGGGATGTAGCCGGCGGGCAGCGCCGCACCGATGGCGGGTAGCAGGAACAACACCAACGCCAGAGGCGGCACGAAGACGATCGCTCCGCGCCCCCAGTCTCCAAGTCGTTGCACGGTTGCGCCTGCGAGCAGCGCCGAGCCGAGATAGAACACCGTGAGTACCCGTTCCGGGTCGTGCGGGTGCAGCCGCGCGAAGCCCGGCAGTAAGTACAACACTGCGTGCAGCGGTGTAGGGCCTTGCCCCGATAGTATCAGGGCGGCAACGCAGAGCGTCGCGAAGTATGGTGTTGCATGGCGTCCGCGCGCGACAAACGGCGCGATGAGCGCGAGGAGCAGCGTCACTCCCCCGCCGTACCAGTTTCGCCGCCAGAGCAGGGACGCCCACTGCTCCAGACTCCACCCGCTATGCACTGCCGCCTGCGTACCGGTGTATCCTCCAGCAAGGCTGGAGAAGGCGTTGTACTCCAGCCGCGGGATCACCCCCGCCGCCGCCAACCCGAATCCGAAAGCAAGCAGCGCGGTCCCGTGCAGCGCCAGCGCCAAGATCTTGTCGCGCATGCCCTCGATATGCGCCGGGGGACTGAGCAGGGTCCGGTACGCCATGTACCCCCCGAGGGCGAGCAGCGCGTAATAGGAGCCCTGCCCCAGCCACACGGCGAGCGCCTGGCTCAGCGCCACGCCGCCGAGCGCCCACCAGAGCCCCATCCGCAGTCGGTCCCGGCTCCGCAGGGCCATCTCCGCCGAGAGTAGCATCAGAGGCAGCCACAGTGCAACCCCTCCGTACGCAAAGCAGCATACGGTCCGCTCATACAGGAAGCCTGTGAACGCATACGCCATCGCGGCGACGAGGGCGCCTGGCACGCCCAGCCGCAGCACGCGAGCCAGCCCATACGTCGCCAGCCCGGCACCGAAGAGGTGGAGGAACATAAAGGCGTTTGCTGCCGACTCGACGGGAAGCAGCGTGAAGAGTAGCATCGCGGGCAGGTACATCCAGCCTGACTGTGGATTTCCCGCGAAGGGTGCCCCGCCAAACTGCGCCGGGTTCCATCCTGGCACGTCGCCGGCCCGAAGCCGCTCGCCGAGTGCCTCGTAAATCGGGTAGAAATACACCGCGGCGTCCTGACCGAGCATCGTGCCACCCACGACCAGGTCCCACATGGCGAGGGTCGTGACCAGGAAGAGCGTGAGCAACGCGACGAGATCCGGTAGCCACCGTGGGAGCACGGCGAGCAACCCGGCGACGCGCGCTGACCGCAGCTCCCGCCGCAGACCGAGCCGTCCCACCCGCCCTTGCGCTCCAGCACTCACTAACGTTCCACCAAGTCGCCGGTGTCCCGGCGCATACCAGCCACGAACCGCACGCCCACCGGGGCCAGCCACGCGAGCGCGGAGATCCTAGCCCTTGCACGCCATGCGTGATCGGTCATGCATACCTTTGGTGGTACACCGTGGACCGATAACCACCGCGCAAGCGCGTATTGCCCACTCAAGCCCGTCCTCATCGCACGTATCGTGATTCGATCCCTTCGGACTCGTACTCTACCATAGCCGCCCGCTCTCCGTGCCTGGTGTATCACCCACCACCTCGGCTGTACATCACTGCAGCGTGCCGGGGGAGAACTGACGTTCGCCGCGCGGTCCGGGCACACCACGAATGTCGACAGCCGACATACGATCGACGTGCTATGTCCTATTCCCGGCAGGGAGCATCGGTTGGTCGGGAATGCGCCATCCTTGCACAACGCCCTTAATGGTAGCAGCCGCGACACATTCGGGACAAACCAAGTGTGGAACCTAACTTGCATAGTCTGTCGAAACCGTCCCGGCGACGCATCGACTTTGGCCCGCACCAGGCGCGGGCGTCGCGCACAGGGGACAATCAGCAAGGAGCAACCATTGCAACCAGTACGGATAGCCATGATCGGGTGCGGCGGCGCATCCTCCTTTCACGCGCGGACCCTTCTCTCGCTCGAAGGCACTCAAATCGTTGCGCTCGTGGACACCAGCCCGGCCAGCCTTGAGCGGATGCGTCAGAGCAACCCGCAACTCGTGGATGTGCCCGACTTTGCCACCACCGAGGAACTGTACAACGCGGTGGAACTCGACGCGGTGCAGATCATCACCCCGCACAGCCTGCACCATCCTCAGGTGTCGGAGGCGATCGGGCACGGGGTACACGTACTCTGTGAGAAGCCCCTTGCTATTAGCACGGAGGATGCGCGCGACATCGCCACGAAGGCCGAGGCCGCGGGCGTCATCGTCACGGTCAGCTACCAGCGCCGCCTCGACCCGGCATACACCTTTATGCGGCAGGCCATCGAGGCTGGCGAGCTGGGCGAGATCCAGACGGTGGCTATCCTCAACGGGCAGGCATGGCGAAAGGGTACGGAGGGGAGCTGGCGGCAGGAGCCAGCGCTCTCCGGCGGCGGGATGCTCATGGACAGCGGCAGCCACCACGCGGAGTCGCTCCTGAGTCTTGCGGGGCGGCCTGTGGTGTCCGTATCCGCCCTCGTAGACAACATCGGCCTGCCCATCGACATCAATAGCACGACCACCGTCGGCTTCGAGGGCGGGGTTCAGGGGCAGCTCACCGTGATCGGCGACCTCCCCACGACGTGGATCGAGAACGTCACGGTCAGCGGGACAAAGGGGATCCTGCGCTACGAGACGGAGCCGCAGCATCCCTGGCGCACGGGCCGCGTCATGCAGTACAAGGACGGTGGCATCACCCAGCCGCTGGAGCTACCGGGCGTCCGCAGCATGGACCCGGCATGGCTGGCAGCGATACGCGGTGAGTCGCCGAACCCTTCCCCGCCAGAGGTCGGCGTGCGCGTGGCGGAGCTGACGGAGGCGATCTACCAGTCGGCGCGGGAGGGACGGACAGTTCACCTTCAGCCTGCAGCCGCCTAATCGCGGCTGCGGCTGGCTGATCGCCGCTCGACTACCGGGCGCGGTGGCCATTGCGCTCCGTTAACGCTGCCTG
>JAUJMR010000008.1:0-4486 GCA_030446765.1 Chloroflexia bacterium | reverse complement strand
TCGTCGAGGCGGCGGAACACTTCGCCCCGGATGTTGTTGTGGCCGGAGATCACGATGTTCGTTCCGCCGCCTGGATCTCCGGACCCCGCATGGTGCCCGGCGGCGTAGTCCGCCACCTGCCACTCCACCACGCCGTCGCGCTCCTCGCGCTGTACCTCAACCACCTTGCTGTCTACCTGGATCTTGGGGATGTAAATTCCGGACACAGTGCCACTCGGCGTGAACACTGTCTGCGCAAGCGCGGCGGCGCCGTCCGCCTTTGGGGCGAGCAGCAGCGCGAGGGCAAGCAGCAGGAGACACGACGGCATGATATTATGTCGAATCAGTCGGATCACAGATATCCCCCTCGCTTGAGAGAAGGATAAGTCTGCTCGCGGCCCGTCGCAACCAGGTTATTCGCGATCTGCTTGAACCGTGGTGCGTGTCATCCCGAACGCGGTGAGGGATCCGTGCCCTGTACCACGGATTCCTCGCACGCTCGGAATGACAAATACCCTATCGTTCTGCCGGAGTCCATATTACTCCTGCTCGTCCAGCTCCCGTACCACGCGTGCCGGGTTGCCGGCGGTGATCACGCCCGCAGGTACGTCACGCGTGACAACCGCCCGGAAAGCGACGACGGAGTCCTGGCCGATGGTAACGCCCGGCAGCACGGCGGCCTGTCCCGCGAGCCAGACGTTTGGCCCGATCACCACCGGCGCGCGCCGCACGGGGGCGTTCGGGTTCGTTCTGCGGTCCCGCCGCGCCGAGTGGAAGTCGGAGTCGAACACGACCGCGGAGCCGAGGATGCAGCCGTCTCCCACCTCGACACGCTCGCTCGCGATCAACGTCGGCCCGTTCAGTCGACAGTTCGCGCCGATCACGAGCACCGCGTCCCGGTTGGTCGTGACAAGCCGGGTCGGCTCCTGATGTGCCCAGGCGTTCACCCCTGGACCGATCACGACCCTGCCCGGGCCGCGCACGATCAGGCGGTGGTTGCAGATAAAGCCCTTGCCGAATTGCACCCTTCCCCGCAGCAGGACGCGATAGCGTAGGGTGACGAGCAGCGTGACCGCCCGCGCCACGAGGAACGCGAGCCTACGCACCCAGCGCCTTGCTCATGCGCTCGAACGCCCGCTCCAGGATACTTGCCTCCGTGGCAAAGGAGATCCGGATGTGCCCCTCCCCCGTCGGACCGAACGCCAGGCCCGGCGTGACCGCCACGAGCGCGTCGTCGAGCAGCTCGCGCGCGAAGGGGATGCTCTCCTTACCCTCGATGCTCGGAAAGGCGTAGAAGGCGCCCTCCGGCATCGGGCAGTGCACGCCCGGGATCGCGTTGAGCGCGTCGGCAACGAGCTGCCGGTTACTGTCGTACCCTTGGAGCATCTCCGCGACCGCGTCTTGCGGCCCCTCCAGTGCGCACGCGGCGGCCATCTGGGTGAACGTCGCAGCCGAAGTGACCGACTGCTGGTGTATCTTGAACGCCTGCGCGATCACGGCGCGCGGTCCGCCGGCATACCCGAGCCGCCACCCGGTCATCGCATACGCCTTCGACATCCCATTGACGGTGATGGTGCGATCGCGCATGCCAGGCTGGGCGGCGATGCTCTGGTGGTCACGCCCGTCGTACAGCAGCTTCTCGTACAGCTCGTCGGCGATGACGAGCAGGTCGCGCTCCTGGGCAAACTCCGCGACCGCCCGAATCTCGTCGGGTGTCGCCACGCGTCCGGTGGGGTTATTCGGTGAGTTGAAGATGAGCACCTTCGCACGTGCCGCGTCCACCGACCGCAACGCCTCGGGTGTGATGCGGTATTCTTCGGGCGCCAACGGGACGTAGACGGGGACACCGCCGGCGATCCTGATCCCCGGCTCGTAGCTCACCCACGCGGGCGAGAGCAACAGCACCTCATCGCCCGGCTCGACTGTTGCCATCAAGGTGGCGTAGATCGCGAGCTTGCCGCCGGGGGTGACGATCAACTCATCCAGCGCATACTCCAGCCCGTTGTCCTGCGCGAACTTTCGCTGCACGGCATTTAGCAGGCGCGGGATGCCCCGGCTCGGCGGGTAGTGCGTATCGCCGCGCTCCATCGCCTCGGTCGCTTCCTGGACGATGTGCTTCGGAGTCGGGAAGTGTGGGTCGCCGCCGGAGAGGTCGAGCACATCCTTGCCCTGCGCCTTGAGCGCCTTTGCCTTGTCCGAGACGGCGATCGTCGCCGACTCCTCCACATCCCGCAGCCGAGCTGCTGTGAACTCTCGCATGTCTATCCTCCTGCCGCGCAAGCACGATTCAGGGGCGTTCGTGCGAACGCCCCTACGGATACGGACCAGTATAAGGGTCTCTCTGCTTGCGCGCTACAAGCGGCTGAACGGGTCGAGGGCATCGCGCAGGCCGTCACCGATGAAGTTCACGGTGAGCACCGTTAGGGTGATCATGATGCCAGGGAAGAACATCATCCACGGCGCCTGCTGGATCGTGACCAGGAAGCCGCCGCTAGTCACCATATTCCCCCACGAGGGTTCTGGAGGCTGGATGCCGTAGCCGAGGAAGCTGACGTATGCTTCGAGGAGGACCGCCTCTGCCAGCCCCAGCGTCGCGGCGACGATGATCGGCGCCGTGCTGTTGGGCAGTATGTGGCGGAAGATGAGCTTAAAGTCCTTGACGCCAATGGAGCGGGCCGCCTCAACACACTCCTTGTTCTTCAGGCTGAGGAAGTTCGCCCGCACAATACGCGAGATACCCATCCAACTGGTCAGCCCTATCACGATGATGATGGTGCGCACGCTCGGCCCGAGTATGGCGGCCAGCATGACGATGAGCAGCAGCAGCGGGATGCTCAACATCATGTCTGCTATACGCATGAGCAGGTTGTCGATGAGCCCGCCGTAGTACCCAGCCACGGCACCGACGATGGTGCCGATCGTGACCGCAATAGTCACGGCGAGCAGGCCGACCGTCAGCGAGACGCGTCCGCCGAGGATGATGCGCTTCAGCACGTCACTCCCTACCTGGTCCGTACCCATCGGGTGCGCGCGAGAGGGGCCCGAGTTCGCGTTGTAGATGTCTACCTGCGTTGCGGCATCAGCGGGCAGAAGGAAGGCCCAAACAAACACGGTCACCACCAGCAGGACGAAGAAGATCAGGCTGATGACGGCCATCCTGTGTTTCAGGAAACGCCTGCGGATGATTTTGCCGGGGGTATCGATAGCACGCGACTTCGCCTCTTCAGCGCGCAGGTCAGCACCGACCTCTACGTCAGTGTCTCTCGATGTCCCCGGTGCGTTCGTCCTGGATTTAGCCATGAAGTTACCCCCTAGCTGTACTTGATACGAGGATCGAGGAAGGCGTACACCACGTCGGCGATAAGGTTGAACAGGATCACGAGCGCCGAGGCGATGACCAGTATGGCCATCAGAATCGGGTAGTCCACGTTACGAGCGGCATCGATAAAGAGCGAGCCCATCCCGGGCCACGCGAAGATGCTCTCCGTCACTACCGCACCGGAGAACAATGCGGCTACTTGCAGAAGTATCAGCGTGACGAGCGGCAGGGCGGCGTTCTTCATCACATGCCGCCGTATCAGCACCGATTCGCGCAGGCCCTTCGCCCTCGCGGTACGAACGTAATCCTGCCCCATGATCTCGAGCACACTGGACCTGAGGTACCGGGTATACAGCGCGGCGCTGATGAGGGCAATCGTGAAGGCGGGCAGGATCAGGTGTTTCAACAGTTGCAGGGGTGTCGACTCGCCACGCAGGTCGTACATCCCCCCGGCGGGCAGGGCCGGCAGGCCCCACTGAAAGAACTTAAGGGAGAAGATGTAAATCAGCAAGAAGCCGAGGAAGAACACCGGCAAGCTGTAGAAGATGAAGGACAAGCCGGTGACCACATAGTCGAAAGTTGAGTACTGCTTCAGCGCGGAGATCAACCCGGTGGGTATGGCGATGAGCAGGGTGAGCACGAAGGAGCTTACCATGAGGAGCAAGGTGTTTTTCAGGCGGCTCCAGATAACCGGCCGCACATCCTGCCGGGTCACGAGAGACTGCCCCCAGTTACCGCGAACGAAGTTGCCGGCCCAGTGGAGATACTGCTGGTGCTTCGGTTTGTCAAGACCGTACAGCGCTTTGACGCGATCTATGTCCGCCTGTGTGGTACGGGGATTATTGGCGACGAGGCGGCCGATGGGATCGCCCAGGGAAAAGACCGAATAGTATAAGGCGAGACTGATGATGAAGAGCAGGGGGATCGCCTGCAGGAACCGGCGGAGTATGTATGTGCCCATCGATCACCTCCGTAAGGTGAGGGGGAGCGGAGGGACGAGGGTGCGCTCGTCCCACCGCGACGCGAACGCTGTGGCGCCTAATTGTTAAACGAGAACTCCTCCGGAGCCCCCCCCATGTAACCGGTGAAGTCCCGCGTGGGTGGGGTCCAGCGCGGCCCCGCGGCGGCGGTCTGGAGCCGGGCGTAGATCCAGATGATGGGCACGGCGGCGTACATTATGGGGTGGGT
>JAUJMR010000007.1:94464-108508 GCA_030446765.1 Chloroflexia bacterium | reverse complement strand
CGAAGCCGAGGGTCGCGGCCACTACGTCGGCTGCGTTCTGAACGTTCAGAACCTGCGCGATTCGCCGGAATGGAACTGGTACGGCGAGGGCGACGACATGATCTTCATCGACGGCGAACACTGGCCACCGTCGTTACACGGCACCGGGACCGAGGACTACTTCAACACCGCGTGGGCGCCGGCCCAACAGTACCACGCGCCATACCACGGCGTCACGCTCCCGGGCGGCGAGAACTGGGCAGAGCCAGTCTCCCTCTACCGCTTCCACATCGAGGATCCGGTGACCTTCGAGCGCTCCATCCGGGTGACGATCTAGCACGGCCATGCGAACAAGCGCAGCGACGACATCTCGTCAACGGCGTACTGGTATCAGACCGAGCCGCACCGCCCCTTCGACGTGCTCCCCGCGCCGGAACGCGCTCCCCGGCGGACGTAGTCCCCGAGGCTCTAGGGCTTGGTAACCTTCTTCTTGTCGCGCGACGTATCGGCTGCGTCCTTCGCCGGCTTCGCTTTCTTGGGCGGCACGGGCGCGTACGAGTACACCTTCTGCAGGTCGTAACCCTTGTCCGTGTAGTAGGCGAGCGTCTTGTATGTCGTGCCGTCCCACGGGTCGTAGATGCGATACCCGCCCGGTGTCTGCCCGTCGCCGCCAACGACGAGCACCCAATGGGTGAGCGTCGCGGACTCTATGGTGAAGGCGTCGGACAGCCACACGAGCGCTGGCCAGCCCTTGCTCAGGGACAGGTCGAGGGCGTACCAGTCGAAGCGCCACTGCTGATGCGACACATCGAGTTTGTAGTCGCTCACGTATTCGGCATAGCCCCACTCGAAGTTCGCCGCGTGCCGGTGCATCTGCTTATTGAGCGTCTTGGGGTCGGTCTTCAACCCATGCGCGTTGAAGGACATGCTCACGGAAGTCAGCACACACCCGTAGCTGCCCAGCGAGTTCGGCTGGGGTTTCATGAAGTCGTAGCGCCAGCGCGGGTCATTCTGCGACTGAATAGGTATCTCGTTCTTTGTCTTGACCACCGGGATCTTCGCCGCCGGCGGGGTGATCTTTGCCTTCGCGGACGTGAGTTCCCCGGTCTCCCCGTTCACGGTCCAGATGGTACCCGTCTGGTAGTCCTTGTAGCGTAAGTCGCCGTACTTGGTCCACGTCAGCGGCTCGCGGACCGTCCCATAGAACAGGCCGGCATGCAACGATGGATGCGCAAGCATCATGCGGTTACCCGTGCCGTCCGCGTTGATGACCCATAGCTCCAACCCCGGCTTCTTCCCCGGCGATGCGGAGCGAACGTACGCAATGCGCTCGCTATCGGGCGACCACACCGGCGCGGCAACCCACAGCTCCCACGGCAGATCCAGCAGCAGGCGCCGGTTCGAGCCGTCCACGTCGACGAGGTACATCTTCATGCGGTCCGTGCGCGACTGCACCGCCTTGGCGTAGGTGACGGTCCGGTTGTCCGGCGAGAGGGTCACGTACTTCTCGAACATTCCGGGAACCCAGCGCGCGTCCGCAGTTGCCACCACGTGGCGCCTGCCATCGGCCTTCGCGTATATAAATGTGACCAGGCCTTCGATGTTCAGTTGCAGGTTGTACTCGGGTCCTGGCTCGGGGATCGACAATGACGCCCGAGGCGGAGTCTGTGGCTTCGGCTGCTTCGGGGGTGCGTGCGGCTTCGTCCGGGGGTTGCTGACCACGGGCGCGGGCCTCGCCGCCGGTGGCGCCGGCTTGGCTGTATCGTCCTGCCGCACCTCCGCGACCGGGACTGGCTGCTCTCGCTCGCTGGGTGCGGGCTCAAGCGTCTTGTCGGTCTGGTCCGAAGCAACCACCGAATCGTCTGCGGTCGGAGCGACTACTGCGGACTCATCTGCAGCAACAGTCGGTGCCGGACGGGACGCCTGGGTCGTATCCTCTACGGTTGTCCTGGTGGCCGAATCACATGCGGTAACGAATAAGGCGAGAAGTACGAGAACGTGCAAAGCACTCTTGCTTGCACGGGTCAGAGTATTCAGATGCATGGTCTCCCAGTTAGTCCGTCATCACGACAGACTGTTACCGTCTGCCGAATTCCGGCACACAGCAACGAGTATACCACGCGAAACTGCCCGTCCCAAACGAACGATGGCCCCTTCCATAGAGACAGAGTTCAGGATTTGGTCCGATCGGAGCGACCGAGCGGGAGCTCCTCGATACAGCGCTGGAGGTCCGACGCGTGTTTCCGGGCTCTTGTCGTGAGCTCTCGGGTCCGCGTACCGCCGCGGTGCTCCAGGTCTCGCTGCAGGAGCGACAGACTACCGGTGACAAGTTGGACGCTGTTGCGGAGGTCGTGCGCTACGGTCAGCACATCATCGTGATACCGTCCAAGTACCCGCTCCAGCAGGCCCAGTGTTTGCCCGACTTCCACTGAGGAAGCACCCTCGCCGTCGAGGCTTGATGCGCTGAGTGCGGCGTGCATCCGAACGACCGCCGCAGGTGCGAGCCCCTCGGTACGGCAGGCGCGCGCGATAGCGATCACCATACTGTTATCCAGCTCGCGACCCGTCGCCACCATGCGAAGCGCATCGGCGTAGAGACGGGATGTTTCCTCAGTAGGCATCATCGAGCGCAAGTCTCCACAAAATGTGCCCGCTTATGTTAGCACCAACAGGGACCGACGTAAATAGACCGCGGTCCTGCAGTTGTTATCTGTGGGCTACTGAGCCAGAGCTAAAACAACACAGCAATCTACGCATACTTTGGACGCCATATGGATTACCGAAACGTCGTTCTGCACTACACGAACACGGTGCTCAGCGGCAGAAAGAGTTACCCGTGACCTAATCCATACTCTGGTTCGCTTGACACCCGACTTGGTCTACTATCTGCTGGTACGGCACCGGTTTCACGCGGATGCGGGGATTGCGCTCTGTGCCTATAATGGATTGAGGTTGAACTATTACAACGCCCGCGGAACGGGCCAGCAAGGAGAACGAGCTTGCAACCGACGAATCCAGGCATATATCTGCGCCGCAGCAGAGCCGCCGCAATCGTGGCTGCATCTGGGCCGCACGGCACGCTCAGTCGCTGCGCTCGGCGTGCTCGCGCTCCTGGCGGTGGTGGTGTTCGTCGTGGCGGTAGCGGGCGCGTCGTCGCACTACACGAACACGGTGCCGCGGGCAGCGTGCAGTGGGATGAGCAGCACATCGACGGGTCCGGCTCGGATAAGGTAGCCGTGCTGCCCGTGTCCGGCGTTATCGGCGCAGCGTGCAGTGGGATGAGCAGCACATCGACGGGTCCGGCTCGGATAAGGTAGCCGTGCTGTGTCCGGCGTGTCCGGGCGGCGGACGGGCGGCGGACTGCTCAGCTCCGACGGTGCGACTCCAGAGAACCTGAACAGCCAGCTCAAACAGGCCGCGGACGATGATGCGGTCAAGGCGATCATCCTTGAGGTGAACTCGCCCGGGGGTGGCGTCGTGGCAAGTGACGAGATGTACCGCGACATCCTCGACTTCAAGAAGGAAAGCAGCAAGCCGGTCGTCGTCTCCATGGGCGACACGGCCGCATCCGGTGGCTATTATATCTCCATGGCGGCGGACCACGTCGTCGCCAATCCCGCCACGCTCACGGGCTCGCTTGGTGTCATCCTGAGCTTTCTGAACTACGAGGAAGCGGCAAACAAGCTGGGCCTCGAGCAGGTCGTTATCAAGAGTGGGAAGTACAAGGACATCGGCTCCCCGACGCGCGACCTCACGGCTGAAGAGCGGCAGATCCTGCAGGAACTCATAGATGAAACGTACGGCCAGTTCGTGAACGTGATCGTTGCCGGTCGTAAGCTCCCGAAGCGCGCGTGCGAGAGCTTGCGGATGGACGGATCTACTCCGGGCAAACCGCCCAAGAGCTGAAGCTTGTGGACTCGCTGGGCGACCTTGACGACGCCGCGGCGCAGGCGCGACGGCTGGCGCAGATCGAGGGTGCGACCGTCGTGCGCTACCAACAGAACCCCGGCGTGTTCGACCTGCTTATGGCACGGGTTCAGCCAAGAAAGCCGGAAACTCTGTCCGTCCTAGAGGCGGCGGGCCTCGATCCGACACCCCGGCTACAGTACCTGTACCGCCCGTAGGCTCGTGGTGAGAGTTGGGCGTGCCCTACTGCCTGATCGGACGCGGCGAGCAAGCGCGGCACCCGTATGAGAGCAGAACCGCGCGAGCGACTTGATCCTCGCGCGAAGCGGCTATGGCGGCTGGAGGGCGCAATCACGTCCGTCTTCCTGCTCATTCCCACGCTCGGAGCATTCCTGCTGCTCGACCGTGTGGTAGACGCAGCGGCACTCCTGAGCGCCTTGCCGTGGCTCGTGTGGGCGCTGTTGGTGGTCCTGATAACTGTTATCTCTCCCGATCTCCGGTGGCGCCGGTGGCGATACGAGATTACCGACCGCGAGGTGGATCTGCAGCGCGGTCTGTTGTATGTGACGAGAACGCTGGTGCCCTCGCGCGCGTCCAGCACGTGGACACTCAGCAGGGACCGCTCGAACGCTGGCAGGGACTCTCGACCGTGGTCTTCTACACAGCGGCGGGACCGAACAGAATACCCGCGCTCGCAACCCCGCGAGCCGACGAGGTGCGCGACCGCATTGCCGCGCTGACAGGGACACAGGATGAGCTCTAGTCCCCAGCGCCTGCATCCCGCCATCCTCGTCCTTGAAGTGCTCACAAGCTTCCGGCGCTGGTTCGGGATCACGTCCGTGCCGTGGCTCTTTGTGCTGTTTCGCGATGGCATCAGTTCGTCACGGATACTGCTGCTGCTGGCGATAGTCGCGATCAGTATTGTCGCCTCCGGCGTGTGGGCGGTACTCTCATGGCGCGCGACTGTGTACTTTGTTCAAGGAAACGCATTTCACTTCAGGCATGGCGTGATCGGGAAGAACGAACGGACCGTGCCGCTCGACCATATACAATCCGTAGACACCGTGCAAGGTCCAGTGCAGCGGCTCTTCGGGATCGTCGAGGTGCGGGTCGAGACGGCAGGTGGCGGTGGCAAGGAGGCCGACGTATCGCTCGCCGCAGTGGCACGGCCGGCGGCCCAGCAGCTTCAGCAGGAGCTCGCGCCGCGGCGTCCATCGGTGACCGCGATGGACGCCGTCGATGCTGAAGCTCCCGCTCCCGTACTCGTGCGACGGCTCAGCACGGGCCGACTGCTGCTCGCGGGGGCTACTTCCGGGCAGATCGGTGTGGCGCTGCCGATCATCTTCGCCATCTCCCAACTGTTCGACGATGTCCTGACGCCGGATTTCGTGCTGGCGTACGCCCAAGACTGGCTGCCAGGCTCCTTCGCAGGAATTGTCGTCCTCGCGGCGGGGGTGCTGCTGCTGGCATGGCTCGTGGCCGTGGCCGGGACTGTGCTGGCGTACGCCGGGTTCAGCCTGTCGCGTGATGGCGACAGCCTTCGGATCACGCGCGGGCTACTGGAACGGCGCGAGGTGACGATTCCGATCAACCGGATCCAGGCGATACAGGTCGTGGAGAACGTGCTGCGCCAGCCGCTTGGCCTCGTGCTCGTGAAAATGGAGAGTGCAGGGTACGGGGCCGATGCCGGCGTGTCAACGACGCTCTTTCCCCTGCTCCACCGTAGTGAGGTCGAGGACTTCCTGCAAGCCACAGCACCAGAGTTCGCGGTCTGGCCTGTTCTGCAGCGGCTCCCCCATCGTGCGCGACGGCGGTACGTGTTCCGCTCGACCCTTCCTTTCCTGTTCCTCGCGTTGCCGGCGTCCGCGCTACTGGCGTGGCAAGACCGCCCGGTGCTGGCAACACTGCCGCTCATCCTGGTCGCCCTCGGGGCGGCATACGGTTTGCTGCGTTTTCGCGGCGTCGGCTGGGCACTGAGCACGGGGCGACTCGTGATCTCCCATCGCACCCTTTCGCACGTCATCGTGATCGCCCCGCAGCGACGCCTCCAGTCGCGCAGCATGTTGCAGAGTCCCTTTCAGCGGCGCGCACGGCTTGCCACACTAATCGTTCGGGTCGGGCGTGGCTCTGCCTTCGAGATCACCGACCTCGACGCCACCGTCGCCGGGGACGTCCTCAATCGGCTCGGTCCGGCTGGCGTGCGGGTAACGCCATAACTCATTCCAATCCTCCCATCGATCCGGCACCGGACACAGGGGCACAGTGGTGAGCGGTCGAGCCGACGTTGGGCTCGGTTGTTGCGGTGGTCCTGTCGGAGGTGCAACATGAGTTACGCAGAAACCAATATGGGCGAGACCGCACAGGAGATCAAGCAGTACATCTACGACTCGACCATCTTCGAGACCGACCCACCGGCTCTCAAGGGCGACGCCACCTGGTGGGCCGGACAGCTCGGCATAGGTCCTGAGCAGATAGGAGATGGGCTCGAAGAGCTCGTCGCGGCCAACACACTCGTCAAGGACGGCGAGGGTGCCAACGCCACGTACATCTACGTGCCCATGACGGTGGTTAGCCCGGAGCTTCAGGGCGACCGCGAGCCGGAAGGATAGACGGTTCTGTTGCGCGAACGCCATAGTGTGGGCGCGCCATTGATGCCGAGCAAAACTCCCTCGGTCCAGCATTTTGTGTGGAGGCAAGGACGGTGACGCAGCCAAAGATGCGGGTGTCGGCTACGGTACTCGGAGCGCCCGACCCGCAAGCGCTGGGTGCCTTTTACGCGCGGCTGCTTGGGTGGGCGGTGGTAGAGAACGAGCCCACATGGGTGATGGTGCGTCCGCCGGAGGGCGGGACCGGGCTCTCATTCCAGCACGAGCCGGGCTACCTCCCGCCCGTCTGGCCCACAGCACCGGGCGAACAGCAGATGATGTTGCATCTCGACATCGCCGTGGATGATCTCAACGAAGCTGTCAGTTGGGCGGTAGATGCAGGGGCGACCCTCGCAGAGTATCAGCCACAGGACGATGTTCGCGTTATGCTCGACCCGGCCGGTCACCCGTTCTGTCTCTTCCCCGGATAGGTTCGGTTTCACCATTCGCTGAACCGGCAAGACAGCCAATCCAACTGAACGGTAGGGCATCTGTCATTCCTCGCAAGCTCGGAATCCGTGGTTCGGGTTGCGGATCCATCACCGCGTTCGGGATGACATCCACCACGGTTTAAGCTGATTGCGTATCACCTGATCGAGCGGGCTCGTTGCAGACATTGATGCGCGTCGGCGGCGAAAGTCGCGGCTTGTATATGGGGCAGTTCAGGGCACGAGCGTATAGCCATGCACACGGGCAGGCTGTTGACATTCCGGCCGCACGCTCCCTATAATCCCGGTGTTAGGGGCGTAGCATAACGGCAATGCAACCGTCTCCAAAGCGGTCGATTGGGGGTTCGAATCCCTCCGCCCCTGCCCCTCTGCCGTCCACACCACTACGACCCCAGAGCCACCGTGTGGCTGCCCCGTATCTACTGACCATTGCAAACACACCAAGTTCGGTACGGCTGGACCGCTGATACGGAACCCGGGTGAAAGCTTCTGGTTAGTCATCCCGGATGGAGTCAGGGACCCATACCCCTTGCCTACGGATTCCTCGCTGCGCTCGGAATGACAAAATGCCAGGCTTCAGCCGGATCGTGTGTTACTTAGAGTAGAACCCCACCGTCGAGGACACGCTGCGCACGCCACTCGCCGTCGTGTTGCAGAAGCTGCCAGACGTGACCGGTCCCGATCCGGGCGCCGCGACTGTCAGGCTGAGGTAACATCAACTGGCCGGAGGTTAGTGTCCGGATCAACTCCTCCAGTGGCGCCGCGTGGGAGACGAGCGAGAGGGCAGACACCGAGCCGTGCGTGAGAGTTGCTCGCAGCATACGCAACGCCATCTCCGTGGGCTTCTCGCCGGGTTGCACTTCCCTCAATATCATCGTCGATCAGGGCCTCCCACCGGCGCCGCGTGGTGTCGAGCGAGAGGGCAGACACCGAGCCGTGCGAACTGCCTAAGCACCAGGGAGTCAGCACCAGATCAAGGTTAAGTCTCGCACAGATAGGATCGGCCGTCATCACGCAGCGGCGCATCGGCGAGTTGATCACGCGCTGAATGCCGCAATGTTGCACCACATTCGCTGCCACCGAGGCTTCCGCCATGCCTTCCTCTTGAAAGTGGTGGTCCAGGCAGGACGTTGTACGGTGTCGATGAGTTGTAGTTACGGTGTCGATGAGTCCACTGCGTGGCGAACCAGGTAGATAATCATACGGTCCCTTTGTGCGGATTTCCGAACGACGCCTGCCGACCTTCGCTGCAACCAAACACTCAGACTTTAGTTACGGTCGCGCAGGGGATGGATCGCGAACTTTAACAGGCTTCAGGCGCGACTGAACGATATGTCAAGCCTGTCAGCACGTGGCGTATCGGGCATCCCCCAAACGGTGAGCTTTGGGGCCACCCGTTCGACGAGGAATAGACGTTGCGGCAGTCTCGCCCATTTCGGTTGGGGCGCATCACGCTTTGGACAGACGCGCGGAGAGCGGAGCCGAAAAAACGACTCCGCTCCTGCTGACGCAGGACTTCTGAGGAAACCACTGCAGGTCCGCCATTGCGAACCGGCCAGACTCAGGCCTTGCTGGTCTCCGTCGGTGTTTCTACTGCCTCATCCTCACCGACCGCTTCCGTACCTTCGGTCTGGCCCGACTCCGCCCCAATCGTCTCAGGCCGCTTTTCCCACTGCGTATGGAAGACCCCTTCACGATCGGTGCGGTGGTAGGTGTGCGCACCGAAAAGGTCGCGCAGGCCCTGAACGAGGTTCGCCGGGAGTTGCTCCGAGCGATAGGAGTCGAAATAGTCGAGGCTCGCGCTCATCGCCGGCGCGGGAACGCCGATCTCGCGTGCCACGCCGACCACATACCGCCAGTCAGCCTGAGAAGCGTTGATCGTCTCAGCGAACTGCGGGTTCAGCAGCAAGTTCAGCGGCCGGTCCGACACATCGCGCTTGAAGGCCTGCTGGATCGTGTCCAACAGCTTGGCGCGGATAATACAGCCGCCCTTCCAGATGCGGGCGAGCTCGTCCAGCTTCAACTCAAACCCGTAAGTATCGGATGCCACGCGCAGTAGCGCCATTCCCTGCGCGTATGAGCTAATCTTCGAGACGTACAACGCGTTCTCGAGCGCGTTGAGGAGTCGCCCCTTGTCATACGCGTTCCCGTTGGTTTCACGCTTCGGTCCGTGGAGCACCTTCGAGGCGACGATCCGCTCCTGCTTCAACGCTGAGATGCCACGGGACCACACCGCGGCGTCGATAGTCGGGATCGGGATACTAAGCTCAATGGCATTCTGCGAGGTCCAGCGTCCGGTCCCTTTCTGCTCCGCCTCGTCCACGATAAGGTCCACGAGCGACTGTCCGGTCTCGGGATCCTGATAGCCGAGCACGGTAGCGGCGATTTCGATCAGGAAGGAGTCGAGCTTGCCGGTGTTCCATCGCGCGAATATCTCGCTCATCTCCGGCGCGGAGAGACCGAGCGCCTGCTTCATGATGTTGTACGTCTCGGCAATGAGCTGAATATCGCCGTACTCGATGCCGTTGTGTACCATCTTGACGTAGTGGCCCGCGCCCCCGGGACCGATGTAGGTCACGCAGGGGCCGTCATCGACCTGGGCCGCAATCTGCGTCATCGCCGGCTCGATCAGCTCATATGCCTCGCGCGGACCACCCGGCATCAGGCTCGGCCCGATCCGCGCGCCCTCCTCGCCGCCGCTCACGCCCATGCCGATGAAGTGCAGCCCACTGCCCTCGAACTCCCGGTCGCGGCGGATCGTATCCTGGAAGAAGGAGTTGCCCCCGTCGATGATGACGTCTCCCTCCTCCAGAAGCGGGCGTAACTCCGCGATGACCGCATCCACCGCCGGTCCGGCTTTGACGAGAATGATGATCCGCCTCGGCCGCTGAATACTCGCCACGAACTCCTGCATCGTGTCTGCACCGGTGATGGGCTTGCCCTTCGCCTCGCCTGCGAGGAACTCGTGCGTTACTGCTGTTGTGCGGTTGTACACCGCGATGGGAAAGCCGTGGTCCGCGATATTGAGGGCGAGATTAGCGCCCATCACCGCGAGCCCCGCGAGTCCATAGTTCGTCTCCGCCACTGCCAGCCTCCTTCTGATTCCAACGTCTTGCGGCAACGCCACACCCGATTCCCCGGCCCGGCAGCGCGCAGAAACGTCACGGATCGTGCGACCCAACTTCCCGCATCTTCTGTGCCCTGCCGATGATCGTTGACCCCCCGTGCGGATGTGGTATCGTTAGCCCTCCAAACAGGCAGATTCCTTGCCGGAGGTTGGCTTTGAATCACAACGTTCGGATCGGCGTCGTCGGCTGCGGCAACGTGGCGATGGGCTCGTACCTGCCGTATGTCCGCCAGTTGCAGGCGCAAGGGATGCGGGTTGAACTCACAGCGGCGTGCGATGTCGACGAGTCGCGACGCGACGCAGTGCGCCAGCGATTCGGGGTCGAGACCTTCAGCACGCGCTACGAAGACGTTATCCAATCGCCCGAGATCGACGTGGTGCTGGTGCTCACCTCTATGCCGCAACACGGCATCATCACCCATGCGGCGCTCGAGGCCGGTAAGCACGTCATGGTCGAGAAGCCGATGGCGATGACGCTCGAAGAAGCCGCCCAAATCGTCGAGCTCGCCCGGCATAGTCCGGGTTACCTGCTGTGCGCGCCGCACGTGATCCTAAGCGAGACCTATCAGGCGATGTGGCGGCGGGTCCACAACGGCGAGATCGGGAAGGTGCTCTCGGCGCGGGGGTTGTATGGCTGGTCCGGACCGAACTGGGGCGCCTGGTACTACCAGCCGGGCGGCGGCTCGCTCTTCGATCTGGGCGTCTACAACATCACCACGCTCACAGGGCTGCTCGGACCGGTGCGGCGCGTGATGGCGATGAGCGGTATCGCCATTCCGGAGCGCGTCGTCAACGGGGAACGCGTCCAGGTTCGGACAGACGACAACTTCCAATTGTTGCTGGACTTCGGTGAATCCGTGTTCCCGGTGGTGAGCACCGGCTTCACGATGCAGCGCTATCGTTGCGCCGGTATCGAGCTGTATGGCAGTGAGGGGACGATCCAGCTCATCGGGGAGGACTGGGACCCGAAAGGCTACGAGCTGTGGCGCAACGATGCCGGATGCTGGCAGGTGTACGAAGCAGCTAGCCGCTGGCGATGGACGGACGGGCTACGCCACTTCATCGAGTGTGTACAGACCAACACCCCGCCGATCATCACGCCAGACCACGCGTACCACGTGCTCGAAATCATGCTCAAGTCGATGGAGTCCGGACAGGATGGCATGGCCAAGCCAATTGAAAGCTCGTTCGTGCCGCCGACGTTCGGCGAGCGGCTCAAGACCGACGCTGCGCACCTAATCCACGACCCCGGCCGCTCGTGAGCGATTCACCGGTCGCTGGTGGTCGGTCTCAGGACACGCCCGCCCCGTACGCGATCGGGATAGACGTTGGCGGCACGAAGATCGCGGCTGGGATCGTCAACCTGGAGACGGGCGACACGCTTCGCCGAAGAGTTATCCTGACGGATGCCAGCCGAGGTGGCGAGGTGGTGCTGGAGGCTGCACTCTACCTGGCGGACGCGCTGGTTCTAGAGGCACGGTCGCTCGGAATAGAGCCCGCCGCCTTGGGAGTTGGCGTCGCAGAGCTTGTGGATTCGGCAGGGGAGATCCAGAGTGCGCACGCGCTTGGCTGGCGAGGACTGCCGATCCGTCAGCGCTTCTCACAGATTCTGCCTGCAGTCGTAGAGTCGGACGTGCGGGCTGCCGCGCTCGCTGAGGCCCGATTCGGGGCGGGTCGCGGGTGCGCGCTGTTCGCCTATGTCACGGTCGGGACGGGAATCAGCTCATGTCTGGTGCGGGATGGCCACCCGGACTCCGGCGCCCGCGGCAACGCACTCGTGCTCGGCACGATGCCCCTGTCTACCACCTGCACGGAGTGCGGCGCGGCACTTCGCCCGGTGTTGGAGGAGATCGCCGCGGGCCCGGCTCTTGTCACTCGCTTCCATGCTGCAGGTGGCGAAGCGCAGCGAGGTGAGGACGTGCTGCGGGCCGCCGCGCATGGTGATCTGCGGGCCGAACTCGTCGTTCGTGAAGCGGCCCACGCGCTGGGCAGCAGCGTGGCCTTCCTGGTGAACGTCACCGACCCGGAGGCTGTAGTTGTCGGTGGGGGGCTGGGCAGCGCCGCGGGCTTGCTCTGGGAGACCTTCGTGCCCGCCTGCCGGTCGCACATCTACGCCGACGCCACGCGATCGCTCCCGATACTGCGGGCCGCGCTCGGCGCCGACGCGGGGCTTATCGGAGCCGCAGCGACCGCCATCCGCACCGATGATACGGCAACAATCGACTCGCAGATAGTGGCCATGCGTGAGTCGTGACAACGCGCTCCAAGTGCATCGGACGAGGCAACACCAGAACCGACACGCCAACGTGGTGGCGGCGACCCCGAATAGCGGTGGGAAGCGACCCCAACTTTGTGCAGATTAGAATCCCTGTATGACCTCTAACTGATTGATGGCATGACACCGATGAGGAGCGAGCGTATGCAGCCGGGGATACTGGATCTGATCGAGCGCGACGGCACGGTGCTCGGCGATGGAGGCTACCTGATCGAGCTGGAGCGGCGTGGGTACGTGGACAGCGGCTCGGGCAGGGAAACGGTAGGCACCGGCCGTGGGAGCGGGCAGTTCACGCCGGAAGTTGCTATCGAGCATCCAGACGCGCTGCGCGGGCTCCACCAGGAGTTCCAGCGCGCCGGTGCGCAGGTGCTGCAGGCGCTCACGTTCTTCGCAACGCGGGAGAAGCTGACCCGCGCGGGATACGGCGACCAGACGGAGGCGATCAACCGGGCGGCCGTGCAGATCGCACGAGAAGCCGCGCAGGGGGTGGCGTTCGTTGCCGGTTCCGTATCTCGCACCCAGCTGTTCGAGCGCGAGGGGTCTTCCGCGGCGGATCACGCACGCGAACTGTTTGCGGAACAAGTACGTCTGCTAGTTGACGCGGGCGTGGACCTGCTGATCCTGGAGACGTTCTTCCGGCTCGATGAGATGTTGCTGGCGCTTGCGTGTGCCCAGGAATCCGGCCTGCCGGTAATCGCGACACTGAGCTTCCGCCCGACGACGGAGGTGAGCAGCGACGGGCACACGCCCGCGGATTGTGCACGCGCAATGGTGGCCGCCGGGGCGAAGGTCGTCGGCGCGAACTGTGAGCAGGAACCGGCCAGAATGCTGCCGGTTATCCGCGCGATGCGTGCAGCGGTTGATGTGCCGGTCGCTGCCCAGCCATCCGCGTTTCGTACGACCGATGAGATCCCCGCGTTCACGAAGGTCGCGGAGTTTCCGGACGAGCTGGAGACGATCCAGATAGCGCGCCGGGAGTTCGAGGAGTTCGGGGCGTCCGCCCGCGCCGAGGGCATCGCGTATCTCGGCGGCTGTTGCGGTTGTAACGCCAGCTACATACGCGCAGCCGCGCGCGGTCTGGGCAGATAAAACCTGTTCTCTTTGGTAGCGGCAATGCACCGGTGTCGTTCTGCTGAGCAGGCACGGAGACCTGCGCCGTACGAGCCGTGCCCGTGGTCGGTGCCCCAAGCGTCTTGTGTCCGGGCAGCGGAGCAATCATGTGGTACGGCGGGGAATGTCTCTTGCGCTCACGGCCATCGACGAGTCGACAGGAGCGATTCAGGAGGGGTCTTATGGGATTCTTGCGAAGATTGTTCGGCGGTGGCCGGGACGAGTACCAGCCATCAATCCCTCACGGCGGCCACGGCGCACCTCGTGGTCTATCCCGCGACAAGCAGGCGGTCGAACGGTACCGTTACATGCTTCGAACCGCACCGCCCGAAGCGATCGAGGAAGCACACGCGGAGGCGTTCGCGCGGTTGACCCCGGACCAGCGCCGCCTCGCACTTCAACAGCTTGGTCAGGCGCTGCCAGCGCAAGTGCGTCTCAGCGGCGACGATCCCCGCTCGCTGGCACGAATGGCGACTCGTGCGGAGATGCGTCAACCAGGCACCCTCGAACGCACCTTCGGCGGGGTAGGCAGCGGCGGTGGCATCGGTATGGG
>JAUJMR010000007.1:63065-94364 GCA_030446765.1 Chloroflexia bacterium | reverse complement strand
ATGGGTATGGGTGGCATGCTCGCGGGTAGTCTTTTCGCCAGCCTGGCAGGCAGCTTCATTGGGACGGCCATCGCACAGCAGTTCTTCGATAACGATGTTGGCTTCGACGATGGGGATGGCGGCGACGGGGGTGGAGAGTACGGCGACGGCGATGCGGACACCGGCGGTGACCAGACATTCGACTCTCAGGGTGATGCTGGGGGCGATATTGGCGGCAGCGATTTCGGGGGTGGCGGGGAATTCTAAGCCCGACCGTTGCTCGGTCTGCTGGTCCGGGGACAACCGTATGAATGCTGGTCCAGGGTCGAGCGATGTGGATGCGTGCGGCTTTCCGGCCCAGCTTTCGCGATGAGCTCTCGAGACAAACGCGGGCTCAGAAGAACAACATAGATCGGTTTGTATGCGGTTAGTGTTCGGGTATAATACTCGATACGGACCACTGCAACACCCCAGCATCCCGGACCGCAGTGAGCCAAGAGGAGGATGTAACTACTGTTAGGTCTCGTGGCCGTCGTCGCGCTCGTGCTGGCGAATGGCTTTTTCGTGGCCACCGAGTTCTCGATTGTCGCCGTGCGCCGCTCTCGCATCGATCAGCTCGCCGAAGCTGGCAGCGCATCCGCGAAGGCTGCCCAGCGCGTGGTGCATCATCTCGACGCCTACATTGCCGCCTGCCAGCTCGGCATCACGCTCGCCTCCCTCGGTTTGGGCTGGATTGGTGAGCCGGCCTTCGCCCGACTCATCGAGCCCCCGCTCGCAGCCGTCATGGGGAATTACGCGCCTGCAACGGCACACGCCGTGGCGGTGGCGGTGGCCTTCTCGATCATCACGGCGATGCACATCGTGATCGGTGAACTCGCCCCAAAGGGTCTGGCAATCCAGCTTGCGGAACGAACCACCCTCGTCGTCGCCCGCCCGATCCACGTATTCTACGTCGTGTTCAAACTGCCGATCACCGTGCTAAACGCTGTGGGCAATGCAATGCTCCGCCTCATCGGCTTGACCCCCGCGAACGAGCAGGAAATGGTGCATAGTGTCGACGAGCTTCAGTTCCTGGTCCGCGGAAGCGAGCGAGCTGGCCAGATAGAGGATTCCGAAGCGCGCATCGCCGCGCGGGCATTCGAGTTTGCCGACTCGACCGCGGAGGACCTGATGACGCCGAGGACCGGGCTGGAGGGAATCCCGGCGGACATCGGCCGAGATGAGCTACTCGCCGCCATCGCCGCGGGCACCCACACCCGCTTGCCCATGTACGGCGAGTCGCTGGATGACATTCTCGGCGTGCTGCACGTGCGTGACCTGTTCCGCATGCTGGCAGACCCCAATGCCGAAATCGACCCGCGCAAGATCGTGCGTCCGGCAGTCTTCGTACCCGAGGGAAAGCCGGCCGACGATCTGCTGGACGAGCTGCGAGCAAGTGGTCAGCAGGTCGCCTTTGTCGTAGACGAGTATGGCGGCACCGCCGGAATGGTCACGATGGAAGACCTGATGCAGGCACTCGTAGGACCGATTCGGCAGGAACCGGGCGACGACTCCGTGACAGGGTACGCATCGCAGCCGGAACGGGATGCGGACGGCTCCCTGGTGCTCGACGGCCTGACCCGCCTGCGCGAGTTTGAAGAACTGTCCGGTGTGGATCTCGATGAGTACGAGCACGAAGGAGTGGAGACACTCGGCGGTCTGGTGACAACCCTGCTCTCGCGCATTCCCGAGCCTGGCGATACCGCCGAGGTGGGTGACCAGGTGCTGCGGGTCGAGGAGCTGGACGGTCATCGCGTCGCGAGGGTCCGCTTGATGCCATCCGGCACAGAAGCGCCGGAGGCAGTGCTCTCGGGGTAATACGCAATCCGCTTGAACCAAGGGGCATGTCATCCTGAAGGCAATGAGGGATCCCCATAGCCCGTACCACGGATTCCTCGCACGCTCGGAACGACATCAGCGCTACTATTCAGGCGGATGTCGTATAACACCTGGCGACGCCCTTATTGTGAGCCCATATCTCAGCCAAAGCTGGGTCCACTTCTTGCATTTGTTAGCGCGACAATCGCAGACATCGAGTTAGAGGAGGCGGAAGTGGCGAGCGTAACTGAGTTTGTTGAAGTAGATGTCCCGGTGCGCACGGCGTACAATCAGTGGACCCAGTTCGAGACGTTCCCCCAGTTCATGGAGGGCGTCGAGCAGGTTACGCAGCTCGACGACAAGCGAACGCACTGGCGCGCGACGATCGCGGGCAAAACCCAGGAGTGGGACGCTGAGATCACGGAGCAGATACCGGATGAGCGCGTCGCCTGGAAGAACATAACCGGCGCCACCAACGCGGGCGTGGTGACCTTCCACTACCTCGCCGAGAACAAGAGCCGGGTTACCCTCCAGCTCGACTACGAACCCGAGGGGTTGGTCCAGAGCATTGGCAGCGCGCTAAATGTGCCCGAGCACCGGATCAAGGCCGATCTGAAGCGGTTCAAGGAGTTCATCGAGAGCCGAGGCAGCGAGAGCGGTGAGTGGCGCGGCACGATCCAGGATCACCCAAGTGGTGGGCAGGCGTAGCTCTGACTAACGGGGAAGGGCCGCATCCGTCCGTGGTCCCGGTATGAGTGTTTGACACACGAATCAAAAGGCGATCGGCCCGCGCAGAGCCGGACCACGAAGCGGGACGAAGCAAGAGGGGGGCGAGTACCAGGTGGTACTCGCCCCCCTCTTTGGGACTCTGCAGTTAGCGCTGGAAGCTGACGAGCTTCGCCTTGATGGCGTTACCCTGCGAGTAGCTGACCCACCAGGGCGCGCCCTTCGCGTAAGTGGCGGTCCCGCCCTTACCGAGGGCGGTCCTGTTGCCCTGCACCTTGCCAAGTCCCGCCGCGTTGGCGGTGACGGTCTTCCCGCCACTGAACGGGCTTGCGGCCACGTCCATGGGGATGCCGTTGTTGCCCATCACCATCTCTGCATCCTCAGGGCGCATCTTCATGCCTCGCCCCTGCGGCTGCAGCCAGGAGAGCTTCAAGTTGCCATGGTCCGCCGCGTAACCGGCACGCACCAGATCGCCGCGTGCACTCTCCGGTTGGTTCGCCGGGTTTGCGAAGCGCTTGCTCACCGTGAAGCTCTTCTTCACGGCGTCCACTCCCACGACCTTGTAGCGGTACGTTACCGTAATGGTCTGTGCCTCCGCAAGGTAGTCGGCATACTCCTCGACGACGACCGTCCACTCCGTGCCCAGCCGCCAGCCGAGGTTGTTCGCCGGGGCAGCGGACTGAGGCTTCGCAGCTACCTTCGCGGGAGCGGCCTGCTTCTGCCGAGCAGGTGCTACCTGCTTTGGCTTCGCGAGCCTTGCCGCCGGCCGTGACGCCACAGCCTTCGTCCGAGGAGCGGCGACCGCGGCCGCCGGCTTCACGGGTGCTGCCTTGCTGACCTCCTGCGCCGCCGACGGCTCCTGTCGTGCGGCCTGCTCCGGCGTAGCCTGACGAGCGGTACTGCTGTCCGCCCTCAGCAGCACCGCAGCCACGGCCACGAGTAGCAGGGTCGTCGCGACCACCGGGATCGCCGCCCATTTGATCTTGCCCATACTCGTCACGCCTCCTTGATGCCGCATACTACCGGAACATCTCATTCAACTTCGCCGGCTAACCCTCGGATTGCCGTAGTCATCCGCCCTGCCCGACACCTTGACGATGTAGTCAGGGTGCGAGTTCACGCTCGAGCCGGATGGGTTGTACCACCAGCCATTCGTTCCGGTCTGGAGCGTGTAGTAGAACGTCTGCCGAACTGGTGATGTGCCATTTATCCCGTAGTTCGGAGCGGCGCGGGTGAGCGTCATCTTGACGTACTGCTTGTCGCCGCTCGTCGTGGCGGAACGGCTGAAGGCGTACACCGGGTAGTTCCACACGGCCGTGCCGGTGGTGTAGTCCATCATGAGCGCGGTCTTCTGCGAGCCGATCCAGTACCGGACCAACCGATCAAAGTCGGCGGGGTACACATCCTTGTACGCTCCGGAGCCGGTCCCCTCATCGCGATACCGCGTTCCCCATGGTGCCGGTGTGGACCGTCCACGTCTCGGAGTACAGGCCCTCCACGTCGTCCTGCGAGAAGTAGACGCCGCCGACCGTCCTGGCGTACGGCTGTGCTCCATGATCGCCGCCGCCGACCACGCCTGGCAGTGTCCCCACCAGTCGTTCGCCGGGTCCGTTGTGCGGTGATTGTTGTACTCCCAGCTGTACGAACCTGCTCCCGTGACGCGGTCGTACTTCGTCATGGGACCGGGGTTGTTGTACAGCTTGGTGCTGTACGTGCTGAGCTGCGGCCACCAGTACCCGCTCCACGGGGTCCTGCTCGCCGAGCCGCTGTTCGTGCCCACGAGCACCTGCACGGAGCGGCTCGCGGGATAGTACGTCGCTGCATTACCCGCCCGGTCCTGCGCGTACAGTCGGATCGAGTACGTGCCCGCGGCCACGCGCGCGCCGGAGGAGTTGCGTCCTCGCCACGTGTACGAGCCAGTCGTGCCGGTACTTCCCCACGAAGTGCTGTTCACGACGCTGCCCGATGAATTGACGATGGTGATGCGCCGGTAGCCTGACTCCCGCAGCGAGTAGCTGAAGAGGACCGACTCATCGGCACTGGGCGTAAAGGAGGAGCGCGAGATGCTCGTGCTCACGCCTGGCCCGGTCTTGTCAGAGCTCATCCCACGGTCGGCAAATGCGGTACCGAGCGCACTTGCCATCGCGGAGTCGAGAGGCGTCGCAGCGATGCGGATGCGATAGCTGCCCGCAGGTGCCCACTGCCACGCGCCGTCTCGGTAATACCTGCCGTCCCAGCCCATCGTCTTTGTACCTGCCGCAGTGTACGAGTTGCTGATGGTCCGCAGCAAGCTACTGCCCGCGTAGATCTGCATCCGTACATTTGCCGGTCGGATGACATAGAAGCGTGAGACAACGCCATCCTTCCGCTGGTCGCCGTTCGGGGAGAATCTGCTCGGATAGCCGTTGTATGACAGAATGGTGGAACGAACGGAAACGGATTTCACCGTGTTATTGATGTACGTTTTGGCGTTCCTCTGCGCGACCGAGCCATCAGAGCCCATCGTGGAGGCCTGGATGTAGTACGTCCCCTCGGGCAGCGTAATGCGACTGCCGTTGGTGCTCGTGACGGTGCCATTGAAGCCGTAACGATACGTCCCGGCGCTCTGTGCGGCACCGAAGAGCTTGATGTATCCCTTTACGCTACCTCCTGAAGACAGCACGCGCAGCTGAAGCTTCGCTGTGCTGGACAATCGGACCGTGATACTCGTGGCATCGCGATCTCCGTCACCGTTCGGGCTGAACTGGACCGGATCGACACTCACGCTCGGGGCAGCGACAGCAACAGCGTGGCGGGCGCTGGCCGGAAAGAGTGAGAGGATCAGGACGCACACGAGCACTCGGGCTACTCTTGGACTCATACAACCTCCTAATATGCACAGCTCGTACACAAGCAACGGCGAAGATTACTATAACGAGTGTTCAGAGTATAGAACAATAACCCCCTAACACCAAGCGCTAAGGGGCCCAATATAGTAACGTCGCAATCGATTTTTGGTTTCAACCAGAATTTTCCTCAGGCAGACGGAAGGGCCGGGGTTGCAACCCCGGCCCTTCCCATCACACAGCCACTGAGTAGCCTAGTGGCGCACCAGCCTCAGTCCGAGGCAGATAACCGCCGCCAGAGCGGCAAGCACGGCACCGAACGGGAGCCCGACCGGTGCAAGACCGCCCACGCCTGTCTCAGGCATCTCCTCAGGCATCTCGCCCTGCTGATCGTCCTGGACGTCGTCCTGCTGGTTGTCCGGCACTTCACCGGCACCAGTGTCGGTGTCCTGGTTGTCCGGTCTCGGCCTTCCTGCTGGCTGGTTGTCCGGTGTCTCGCCGGCACCAGTGTCGGGCTTCTCGCCTTCTGCTGGTTGTCCGGTGTCTCGCCGGCACCAGTGTCGGGCTTCTCGCCTTCCTGCTGGTTGTCACCAGGCACCAGTGTCGGGCTTCTCGCCTTCCTGCTGGTTGTCCGGGGTCTTGCCAGCACCCTGCTGGTTGTCCGGAATCTTGCCGTCGTCCCCGTCGCACTCCTCAATGCCGACGACAACGCCGCCCTCGATGATCAGGGTGACCGCCGTGCCCGCCTCGATCGCCGCTTCCAGGTCCGCGAGCACATCGGCCGCCACGGTGATGGTGCCAAGCACGTCAGCGTCAAGGCCAAGCAGAGCGTCGAGGTCGATGTTTCCATCTACCAGGATGTCCGCGAGGACGTCTGCCTCAATGCACTCGAACACGCCGTCGCAGACTCCGATTCCGACGATGACGCCTTCTTCGATGGTCAAGCTGACAGACAGCCCCGCGTTGATGGCCGCGTCCAGCGCTGCCTGCACGTCACCGCCTACGCCAATGGTGTCGAGAACGTCACCGTCCAGCCCGAGCAGGGCATCGATGTCGACACCGTCTGCGACCAGGGCATCAGCCAGCACATCAGCCTCGATGCACGCCAGCACGCCGCCGCATACCTCGACGGCAACCACTACGCCATTCTCATCAATGGTCAGGTTGACCGAGAGGCCAGCGTCCACTGCAGCTTCGAGGGCCGCCTGTGTGGCAGCATCAACCTCGACAACGGCATCCACACCAGCATCAAGATCAACGAGGCCGGTGAGATCCACGGTGCCATCGCCGATCACGTCTGCGGTTAGCTCGATGCACCCGGTATCCACGGTAATGCCGACGTCCTGTGCCCTCACCGAGTACGGCGCGAACAGCATCGCCATCATCAGGACCGCCATGAGCGCCCGCACGCCCCACCTAAGTCCGATCAGGTTCCTTGCTAGCAACAGAAGATCTACTCCTCCTAATGTATTGGCCATCGTTTTCGCGTGAATCTATGTTCCGTCCAGGGCTCACTAAATGCACACCTCCTGCGCCTCGGCCCTCTAGCTGCCACACCTTCAGTCGCGCCCCGCCGTGTACCTTGGGTCGCGAGCCCTCTAATGAAGGCAGAAGACGTGGCGTCCGCCTCGACCCCAATCGGCCCGAGTTGCCCCGATGATAACACACTTGTCAATACAATGATAAATCGATGCCAAGCCTGTCGCGTTGGCGCTACTGTGAGTTGGACAACGCTATATTCGTCCACAGGCTTCTGCCAACGCTGCGGAAACACACCGCGCGTCCAGTCTACCTGCATCGCGGAGACACAGGCGTACGCCCGGTTCGGTGGCATGCCCTCCGTCACACCGGTACAATTGGGTCGTTGGGATCCTGAGCGAACCTCGCCCAGCGCGATATCACCGAAGTAACTGACGTTGGGAAGGTGCGCGGATTGTTCGTTAGACGTTTCTGGTTTCTTGGATTGATGCTCGGGTTCGTTCTCCTGGGTACGACGGCGTGCAGCCTGTTCGGCGGCGATGATGCGCCCGCAACGTCCCGCCTGACCGCCACGCCGACCGCACAGCCGGCCCGCAGCGAGCCGACCGCCACTACGGCACCGATCGCAACCGACGAGCCCGCCGAAACCGAGGAGCCCACCGCCGCGCCGGAGCCCACGCAACGCCCTCCGAAGAAGGCCGTCAGACCCGCGAAGGCGACTCTAGTCCTCCGCTACACCCCGAAATCGGCGACGGTACGCGTCGATGGCCGTCAGATTCGTCGCGGTGCCACGAGCGTTCGGCTAGCGCCGGGGAAGCACACGATCCTCGTACAGGCACGGGTCCATAAGAGCAAGCGAGCGGTCGTGCGCCTGCGCCCCGGCCAGACCGTGCGGGTGACGTACACGCTGAAGCCGGTGCCTGCGCCGCTGATCGTGAAGGTCGGCGCGAAACGGGCTCAGGTTTATCTGGACGGCAAGCTCCTCGGGCGCGGCTCGAAGCGCCGGAACGTTGCGCCGGGCAGGCACACCGTGCGCGTGACGCTACCGGGCTACAAGCGCTACGTCAGGCGCGTGATCCTGCGCCCCGCGGCTACCCGTCAGCTGAACGTGCGGCTGCAACCGAAGCCATCTCGAATTATCGTGGGGTCGGCGTACCGCGGCGCGGTGATCCGGGTGGACGGTCGGTGGGGCGGCATCGCGCCGCGAACGGTGTACCGGTTGCAACCCGGCCAACATACGCTCCGCGTACAGAAGCGCGGCTACCGCACGATCGTCCGCCAGATGCGGCTGCGACCCGGCCAAGCCTGGCGGTTGGAGAAGCGGCTCGTGCGCATCCCGAAGCCACGCAGAGTCGTGACGAGCACTGGTTCGAGTGCACCGTTGCGGCATCGCCCGCTTGCGGTCATGGTCGAGAACCATCCAAACGCCCGTCCGCAGTCGGGGCTAGACTACGCAGACGTGGTTCTGGAGGCTCCTGCCGAATTCGGTATCTCTCGCTTTATCGCGTTCTTCATCTCCCGCGATGCGCCGGCGATCGGTCCGGTACGGAGCGCGCGGAGTTACTTCGTGGCCTGGGCGAAGGAGTTCAACCCGCTGTACTTCCACGCCGGTGGTAGCCCGGGCGCGGCGGCATACGCCCGAGAGATCGGCCTCTCCCGCACCAACGCGCTGTGGGACGCCACCGCGTTCTACCGGACGAGCGACCGCGTCGCGCCGCATAACCTATATACGAGTACGCAACGACTCCTGGCGCGTGAACGCGCGCTGGGCAAGAATACGAGCAATGGCACGTGGGGCGGCTTGCGTTTCAAGCAGCCCGGCACGCAGCTCGGACCGAGAAGCGTCTCGTACGCCCGGCTGGCATTCAACGACTACTACTTCGCGGAGTGGCGCTGGAATGCGTCCGCCGGCGTGTACACCCGCTCGATGCAGGGTGAACCGGCGATAGAGCGCAATACCGGCAACCAGATCACCGCCACCGCCGTCATCGTCCGAGTGCACCAGGTGAGCAGGATCGCCGGCGACGATAAGGCCCGCGAGGAGGTCGAGGTGATCGGTAGCGGTACGGCGTACATCCTCCAGGACGGGCGGATGACCCCGGCGACGTGGCGGAAGGACAGCATCAACGGACCGACGCTGTACTACGACCAGCAAGGCAACCGGATTGCCTTCAACAAGGGCGGCATCTGGATTCAGGTGATCCCCGATTACGGAAGCGTAGACCTGCGCTAACTCAACCGATCACGGTAGCAGGACACGAGGCGCATGGTTTGACCCGTGCGCCTCCTCCCTTACCACCGCGAAACCACTCCCAGGGCGGTCGCCCCTCGGCGCTCAGTCACGATGAAACGTCCTACGGCGATGAACCACCGGGACTCAAGCTGTGGCCGGCCGTGTGATGGCGGTGCGCCGGGAGGCATATGCGAAGCCGAGGCCACCGAGCAGCAGCGCGGACGCGGCCAGGAGATACGGCAAACGGTAGTCCACGCGCTCCATCAGCAGACCGGCGGGAAGCGCGGCCACGGCGAGCGAGAGCTCGAAGCTGATGTTCATCAGCGCGCTGACTCTGCCGCGCTCCCGTTCTCCGGTACTCTCGATCAGGTACCCGAGCGCGATGGGCCAGGCTGCATTCGCGAGCAGCCCACGTCCCCACAGCGCGACGGAGGCCACCCCGAGCGCCGGCGCATACCCGGTCAGCAGCATCAGCGGTGCGCTGAGCACCAGCAGGCCGGACACCGTCCGGACCGCGCCGAAACGGGCGGCGAGCCGGGGACTGAGCAGGCCGCCCACAGCGCCGGCCAGCGAGAAGACCCCGAGGGCGATCCCGATGCTCCGCGTCGACGCGTCGTACGTTCCTTGTAGGAAGATACTCATGAAGGGGGCCGTGAAGCCAATCGCGAGCGCGGACGCCGCGATTGGGATTATGAGCCGGGCCACCGTGCGGGGCTCGCTGACGCGCCACCAGCTGCTCGTTGCGTGCGCTACCTTCTCGGGTTTGCCCGTACCCAGTCGGAGAAGCGGCAGAGCGCCAAGCAACAGCGCAATCACCCCAATCCAAAAGCTGTATCGGTAAGCCGCAGAGCTCTCTGCGTTGATTGCGACCACGCCGCCGATCACGCCGGGCAGCCAGCCCGCGAGCAGGCCGCCAACGAAGCTCGCGGCGACGAGCACCGCCCAGTTCAGCCCGAACAGTCTCGCGCGCTGGTCGGGTGTGCTCACCTGGGCAAGCACGGCGCCCTGACTCACCCAGTAGAACGCCACTCCGGCGGAGAGCACGAAAGACGCGCCGAGGATCGCCGGCTGCGAAGGCTCAGCGACGAGCAGGAATCGGCCGAGGATGTTCAGCCCGGCGGCGAGGAGCAGCGAGACCTTCGTGCCCAGCCGGTCGACCACCACACCCGCCAGTAATGAGAACGCCGCCGACCCGAGCGCGACCACGACGCCCTGCGTCGCGACAAAGCTTTCCTGGTAGCCGATGGAGAGGATGTACAGTCCGAGCAGCACCTGCAGGAAGCCCTCGCTCAGGCCGGAGCCGAAGCTATACGCGAGGTACCGCCAGGCATCCGGTCGATAACCGAGGAAAACGCGCTGTCGCGGTGCGCTGGCGCGCGAGGCATTGATAGGTGTTTCCATATCGCGAGTTATTCGTACCGGCTCAGACGCATCGATGTGATGAGCTGGTTCCGGCACAGTCCTGCTCCCGTCCTTACAACTGTCTCACTCTGACAAGATCACGGCAGCAGTAGTGTACGGAAACGCGGGAGGATACTGCTCGATACCGGTCCATGTGGGTGCTAGACTCCGGCATACGGGAGGAAGACCGTATGAAGCGTTCCTTGGTTCTCATCGCCATCATCGCTGTACTCGTCGCGGCATTTGGCGACGCCAGCTTCACGCCGGTCACGGCGCCGACCTACACGCAATCGGCTCCCGCGTCGATCACGACGCCGACCTTCGCTCAAGCTGCGACTGTATCCACGTCTACCACGTTACCGCTCGTGCCTCTGCAAGTTACCGACGAACAGCCCAAAGCGACGGCAACGGACATACCTCCAACCACAACTCAACCGGTTCAAGTACCCACCGACGCACCGACAGCCACACCAACCGCAACTTCACCCGATCCGCGACCGACCGCGACCGCGACTCATGCACCCACGGCCACTGCAACAGCAACTGCAACGATTCTGCCCACGCCGCGCGCGCTTGTAGCGCGCTATGCCGCCACCCCCACGTACGGTGGTGTGAACCTCCGCCAAGGGACCTCAACCACAACGGCCATCATCCTGACCGTACCGTATGGCGCGCGTGTCGTGGCCGGTGTCGAGCCCGTCGTAGGGTCGGACGGTGCTGCGTGGTTCGAGACCGTATACGACGGCAAGCGCGGGTATGTCTTGGCGACATTGCTGAGCAGCCGCAAACCCGAGCCGCAACCAACCGCAACGCCCACCCCACCACCCACGGCTACGCCGATCCCACTGCCTACGGCGACACCAACGCAAGTTCCGACCGCCACGCCGACGCAGCAACCAGTCATCGGCGGCGATGGGGTCACCTGGACCCTAACGGCGGTGGGCGACATCATGCTCAGCCGCACGGTGCTCCGGCGGATGGAGGAATACGGCAGTTACCGTCATCCGTTTATGGATACCGCCGACGCCTTGCGGGCGGCAGACTTCACGGTAGCTAATCTGGAGGGCCAGGTCTCGGACCAAGTCGCCCCATCGAACAACCCGGAAACGATGTCGTTCGTATCCCCCGCCGCGGTCCTGGACGGCGTGCGGTGGGCGGGCATTGACGCGGTCTCGCTCGCGAACAATCACGCGCTCGACTTCGGTCCCGACGCGCTTGCGGACACTATGGATGCTCTGGAAGAGTCCGGCCTCGGGTACTTCGGCGCGGGCAGCACCAGGCAGAATTCCTTGCAGGCCAGCGTCTACACCATCGGTGGGCAGCGCGTGGCTTTCCTCGGTTTCACGGACCTGTCGAACGTTGGCTTCCCGCACGCATCCCTGCCTACCACGACCCCCGCCTATTCGCCCGCGCAAGTCGCGGGTGCGGTGCGGGCCGCGGACGAGATCGCCGATGTCGTGATCCCATACTTTCACTGGGGGGTGGAGTACGTCTCCGTGCCGAACCAGCGGCAACAGAGCCTGGCGTACGCGGCCATCGACGCGGGCGCGGACCTCGTCCTCGGCGCGCATCCACACTGGGTGCAGGAGACCGAGCAGTATCGAGGGATACCGATCATGTATAGTCTCGGAAACTTCGTCTTCGACCAGATGTGGTCGACGGAAACCCGCCAGGGTGTCATTGCGACGTTCACGTTCACTGGTGCGCAGGTTACCGACGTGCAGTTCACCCCGGTCGTCATCGAGGACTACAACCGCCCGCGAATCGCCACGGGCGCAGACCGTGAGGCTGTGTTCCATCGCGTGGGTGTGTCCGACTCGGGAGAATGAGCCGGGCAGCACCAGTTGGTCAGCTACATCTACGCTGCCCACCTGCGGCCCTAGCCTGTTGGTGCGAACTCCCACCCCCCTGCGCAACCGGTATGGAACAGATATTGCAGCACAATTCGCCACAGTCACACATGGTTTTGTTGTCCTTTCTGGTATGCACGAGGAGGGGGAGATGGACGTTAATCAGTTGGAACAGACGGCGGGTGCCCTCGTCACGAAGGGTCGCGGCGTGCTCGCCGCGGACGAGAGTATGGGCACCATCGGGAGCCGATTCAAGGCGGTAGGAATAGAGTCCTCGGAGGAGTCGCGGCGGGATTATCGCGAACTGTTGCTCACAACTCCGAATATCAGTGCGTATCTGAGCGGTGTCATCCTCTTCGACGAGACGCTGCGCCAGAACGCCTCCGATGGGGAGCCGTTCGCACAGAAGCTTAAAGAGAACGGTATCATCCCCGGTATCAAGGTCGATGCTGGTGCGAAGGACATGGCACTCGCGCCCGGCGAGAAGATCACAGAGGGTCTGGACGGACTGCGTGAGCGGCTAACGGAATACCGAGAACTCGGCGCACGCTTCGCTAAGTGGCGAGCCGTGATCACCATTGGGGAAGGTATCCCCACCACGCGATGCATCGACAGCAATGCCGAGGCACTCGCCCGCTACGCAGCCCTCTGCCAGGAGGCCGACATCGTACCGATCGTAGAGCCTGAGGTGCTGATTGACGGAGACCATACCATCGAGCGTTGCGCCGAGGTCACCGAGACCACGCTGCACGCCACATTCCACGCCATACATCGGCACCGAGTGCACCTTCCCGGGTTGCTCCTGAAGCCGAACATGGTGATCTCCGGCAAACAGTGCCCGGTGCAGGCGAACGTTGAGCAGGTGGCGGTGGCAACCGTGGAATGCCTGCTGCGCACCGTGCCGGCGGCGTTACCAGGGATCGTCTTCCTCTCGGGCGGACAAGGGGCGCAGCAGGCGACCGCGCATCTGAATGAGATGCACCGCCTCTACCCAGACCTGCCGTGGGTGCTCAGCTTCTCGTACGCCCGTGCACTGCAGGATCTGGCTATGAAGACGTGGGGTGGAAAGCCGGAGAACGTCGAGCCAGCACAGCGGGCATTCGCGCACCGTGCGCGACTCAATGCTGCGGCGAGTCGCGGTGAGTACCGCGAGGATATGGAACAACTCCCGCGGCGTAGGTCTGCGTGCAGTTTTCGGGCGGCTGAGGTGCCCGACGTAGGGTGTCGTTACGTATCGGGGTGACATGATTCCATGGAGCGGAGGACGGGTTGCCCCGTCCTCGCTCCGGCGTGAAGGCGATACATATCTCGGGGTGTACTTGTAGGGAGTCCAGTTGAACGGTAGGGCGTCTGTCATTCCGGGCCTGCGATGAATCCGTAGTCCGGGCTATGGATCCCTCTTTGCGTTCGGGAAGACAGGTACCACTCAGTGCACGCCAAGTATCACTCGCCGTCGCGGACGTACCACTTCTCAACGTCCGCGTGCTGGACGGCGGACCAGTAGTTCGCGGTCGCGCCGACGAGGCGGTTGTTCTGTACCATGACGACCGTCGTGCTCCCGAGCGGCACCGCGGGAACATCTGCAACCAGTGACCGGTGGACCATCTGGTACCCCTCCAGCCGCGGTGTACGGTCGTACGCCGCAGGCCCTCCGCGAGTCCCAGGTCTACCGCGTCGCTGCTGTAGCGCCCCACGTTGAAGCCTTCCGGATACGCATCTGTTGCCCACAGGTAGCTTTCGTCAGGGTCCGCGTCGCCGGATACGCTCATCAAAGCAATCTGAAAGTCGTGCGTGCCGAACAGCGTGTTCGCGAACTGCTCCCAGCCCATGCGACGCACCCGTACCCGCGCACCCACCGCTTTCCAGTCCGCAACGATCTGCGCGACCGCGGGGTCATATCCAACACCGAACAGCTCCGGGAACGACTTGGGGACGTTGTTGGTGAGCAGTGTGATCGTGAGTGGAGTTCCTCCCTTCTGGAGCACTCCGTCGCCATCCACGTCCGCCCATCCCGCACGGGTGAGTATTGTCCTTGCTTGCTCTGGATCATACGGATAAGGCGGGTTCGTCGAAGGTTGATAGGCGATGCTCGTGGGCGGCCGGTAGCTCATCGCGGGACGAAGTGCCCGCGCATCGCCGATGCGATCGCTTCAGTGTCCAGCGCGAGGGCGAGCGCCCTGCGCAGTCTGCGGTCGACCAACTCCCCGCCACTCGCCGCGTCAAGGTTGAATATGAGCATCGTCATGGTCGGGGTGTCCATCGGCGCCTGAACGAGGAAGTCCTGTTTGGCGAGCGTTCTCGCGAGCTGCGGCGAGAGCCAGGCCACGTCGATCTCCCCGCCGTTCAGCGCCTGTTGCACCTGAGTACCGTCTCGAAGAATCCGAATACTGTAGCGATCAAAGGATGGGCTGCCCGCCGTGATAGCGCTCGTTCGCGACGAGTTCAATCACAACTTTTGCCGCCCAGCTGCCCATCGAAACGGCCCCGTTCCCACCGGTCGCTTCCAGGCCAGGAGCGCCTTCCGCAGGCGCTCTCCCTGAAGCCGCGCGAAGGCCCCACGCGGGACGATGGGCACGGTTGCCAACCTTGCGAGGAACGGCGAATACGGCTCGTCGAGCGTGAAGCGGACACGGCCTGGGCCGGCTGCCACGACCGCCGAAATGCGCTTCGCGTACGGCTGGAGCGGCGTCCCGATCGCTGGATCGCGCAGAATACTGTACGTCCATACAACATCGGCAACCGTCACCCGGTTGCCGTCGTGCCATCGGAGATCCGGGCGCAGGGTGAACGTGTAGGACCGCCCATCGCGTCCTACTGCCACGTCCGAAGCCAGCGAGGGGACCGGCTCGCGCGTGCTGGGGTCGATCTCCATCAGGCCGTCGAAGAGCAGAAAGAGCCGTGCATCCGACTGGTTCTCGGTGAATAGCGGATTCAGCGTCCGTGGATAGCGCGGAATCGCTTCCGTGACATGTCCGCCGATGACGGGCGACTGGGTCGCGACTGACTGTAGTGGGGCCGGGGTTGCGCCCTCCTCACCGGTGGGCAGGGCATTGACCTGCTCACCTCGCGCACTGGTGGTCTGCGCTACCGGTTGCGCCGTCGGGGAATCACCGCCTCCAGACAGGGGAGCACCCTGCCAGCAGCACGCTGAGGAGCACGGCCATCACGCATCTCACTGCGCGGGCATTTCCTGCATCATGGCGCGCACCCGCGCTGCAACGCCTTGGCGTCCCATCGCCTGCTGCTCCCCGGTCACCATATCGCGCACGGTCACCTCGTCGCGCGCCCGCTCGTCCGGGCCTGCCAGAATAGCTAGTGGAATGCCGAGCTTGTCCGCGTGTGCGAGTTGCTTGCGCAAATTACCGGGTGTACCCAGGTAGATCTCTGTCGGAACCCCAGCCAGCCGCAACTCCATCGAAAGGGTCAGGGCGTCCGGCAACGCAGTCTCATCCCACACGGTAACCAGAACAGCGGCGGCGGAACGGGGAGCTTGGATCAGGTGCAGTTCCTCCAGTACCTCCATAATCCGTTCCAGCCCCAGCGAGGTCCCAACCGTCGGCAACTGGCGCCCCGCGAAGGCCCCAACAAGGTCGTCGTAGCGCCCGCCACCGGTCACGCTGCCCACCTTTGGTTCATCGACGAGTGTCTCGAAGACGATGCCGGTATAGTAGTCCAGCCCACGGGCGAGCGCGGGATCGACGGTGCAGACGCGGGGTTCTACGCCGAAGCACGGAAGCAGGTCGAGTACCGCTCGCATCTCCTGTACGCCGGCCACGCCCTCGGGGTCGGCGGCGAGATACCGCTCCATGGTATCGAGGATTTCGGAGTTATCCCCTTCGATCGAGACGAGATCGAGCACCCGGTCAGAAGCATCCTCGGTCAGTCCCGCCTCCTGCAGCTCCGCACGAACTCCGTCCGTGCCGATCTTGCTCAGCTTATCTATGGAGCGATATATGTGCCTCGCCTGGCCGGGTGAAGCGCCCGAGTAGCGGGCGAGTGCGGAGAGCGTCTTACGGTTGTTGAGCGCGATGCGATACGAGGAAAAGCCCACGGCCGTGAGACACTCGCTGACGACAGCGATGATCTCGGCGTCCGCCGAGGGTTGCGCCGTGCCGACCGTATCGACGTCGCATTGCCAGAACTCGCGGAAGCGCCCACGCTGCGGTCGCTCCGCCCGCCAGACGGGGGCGATATGATAGCGCTTGAACGGCATAGGCAAATCCGGGTGCATACCGATCACGCGGGCGAGTGGCACGGTGAGATCGTAGCGCAGTGCCACCTCCCGTCCCCCCCGGTCGGCAAAGCGATACATCAGCGTTTGAGCTTCTTCGCTGCTCTTACCGTCAAACGTCTCCGCGTACTCGAGCGTTGGCGTCTCCCACGGGAGAAAGCCATACGTCTGAAAGACCCGCTCGAACGTGCCGATGACGTGCTTTCGGAGGGCCATCGTTTGCGGTAGGAAGTCCCGGAAGCCCTTTAGCCGCTGCGCCGACGTCCGTGCCAAGGCATAGTCCTCCCTAGTGATGCCATCCGGCCGTGAGGAGAAAGAGCAACCCGAGACCATTCTCTCGGGTTCCACGTACCATGCTCATTGCTGGCGCGCGGATTATGTAGTACGAGGAAGTATAGCACGCAGTTCGGCCCACCTGGACCGCCGCGAGATGGGGTCGCACCAGCCACGCGACTGTTCGCAATCCGCCATGAAACTACCCGAGAGGAGCGATATAGCGGACCATGACCCAGAAGAAGCACGCGCTGCCACCGAGGACGAACAAGTGCCATAGCTCGTGGAAGCCGAACACGCCGGGGAACGGGTTCGGTCGCTCCATGCCCAGCACGATCGCCCCTGCGGTGTACACCAGGCCACCCGCGACGATCCACGCGATGCCGCCCGCGGGCAACGCACGATATACCTCGGGCGTGGCGATTACGGCTACCCAACCCATCCCGATATACAGCGCGATGGAGAGCCAGCTAGGGGCGTGCATGTAGAAGATCTTGAACAGAATGCCGCCGATCGCGAGTGCCCAGATAATACCGAGCAGACTCCAACCCCACGGGCCGCTGAGGGCGATCGCGCAGATCGGCGTATACGTGCCCGCGATCAGCACGTAGATCATCATGTGGTCCAGCCGCCGCCACGGCGGAACCCCGGTGGCTGGCAGCGGCATGCAGTGGTATAGCGCGCTCGCGCTGTAGAGCAGCACCATGCTGACGCCGAATACACTAAAGGCCACAAAATGCTTTGGCTTCCCGGCGTCGATTGCCATCCAGACCAACGCGACAAGCCCGACCACCGCAAGCACGGCGCCCGCGATGTGCGTCAGCCCATTCACCGGTTCTCGCATTTTTCTGATCAAGCGTCTCCCTCCTCTGTTGTTCGCGGCGCTCTACGTTCGCAGATTTCGTGCCCATTGCCCGCCCTTGGAGGTACCTCCGGCTTACGCCCTGGTACCTCCTAACTGCACTAAAACCAGTGGCAATCAGCAAATCCAGAGGATCACCGACGCAACCCATAGAACTGCCCGATAGCACCGCACCGGCGACTACTCGTGCCTCGTTTGACAACGCGGCGTCCGCGCCGTATATTGACGCCCATGCATCCCCTGCACACGGGTCACGACACCCTCCCCCAGTTGCCACAACTACTCGCGAACATCGGACTCTCCGGCTCGGCGTTCGTCATCAGCGACAATCACGTGCTGCCGCTATACGGCGAGCGGGTGCGCGCCGTCTTGGAGAGCAACGGGTGGCGCGTCGCGACCAGAGCGGTGCCCGCTGGGGAGGCGTCGAAGAGCCTGGCGTGCGCCGCCGACCTGTGGGACTGGCTGGCTTCGGAGCGCGCTGAGCGGCGGGATACTGTCGTGGCGCTCGGCGGTGGCGTGGTCGGCGACCTTGCGGGATGGGTCGCCGCGAGTTACCTGCGCGGGCTAAACCTCGTGCAAGTCCCGACCAGTCTGCTCGCCCAAGTGGATTCGAGTATCGGGGGGAAGACGGGGATCGACCACCCGCGCGCCAAAAACCTGATCGGTGCGTTCTATCCTCCGCGCCTCACCCTCATCGATACCTCCCTCCTGTCCAGCCTGCCCGAGCACGAGCTGCGGAGCGGTTGGGCAGAGGTCGTGAAGACGGCACTTATCGGGGATGCCGACCTCTTCGCTTACGCGCAGGACAACGCCGGTGCGCTCGCCACGCTGGAGTCAGAGCCCCTGGCACACGTCGTCGGGCGGTGCGCGTCGATCAAGCTGCAGGTCGTGACCGAAGATCCGAAAGAGCAGGGGCGCCGCATGGTCCTCAACTACGGCCACACCATTGGCCACGCCATCGAGGCCGCTGCCGGGTACGGCGCGATGACGCACGGCGAGGCGGTCGCGGTCGGGATGCGCGGAGCGGCGTTTATCGCCACCGAGATGGGATTGCTCGATCCCGCGATCGCGGCTCGCCAGGCAGGGACGCTCGCGCAGTTTGGTCTGCCCGAGCGCGCGGCGGTGGAACTGGAAGCGGTGATGGATGCGATGCGCCTGGACAAGAAGGTGATCGCCGGCGGGCAGCGCTGGGTGCTATTGCGCGGCGTGGGTGAGCCGGAGGTGCGGGCGGATGTTCCCGCGGGACTGGTCCAGCGCGCCGTGGAGGCGTGCATCGCATGAGAGTGCTGTTGCTGCATGGGCCGAACCTGAACATCCTCGGCAAGCGCAAGCCTGAGGTGTATGGCTACACGACAATGAAGCAGACGAACGACATGGTCCGCGCCCGCGCCGAAGCGCTAAACTGCGAGCTTGTCGTGTTCCAAAGCAACCACGAGGGCGAACTGGTCGATCTTCTGCACCGCTACCTCGGCGAGTGTGACGGCGTGGTGATAAACCCTGGGGCGCTCACGCATTACGGGCTCTCTCTGCGCGACGCGCTGGAGGCCGTGGACGTGCCGGTCGTGGAGGTACACCTTTCAAACATACACGCGCGCGAAGAGTGGCGGCGTCACTCGATGATCTCCCCGGTCACGATTGGGCAGGTGATCGGCTTCGGCGCGCATGGATACGTCGCGGCGCTGGAGCTGCTGCTCGCCCATATCGCCGAAGTCCAGCCCGCGGGGAGGGCGTAGACAATGAACCCACCCATCGGCCCGGATTCCGCCTCGGCACTGGACAGCCTTCGAACGCACATAGATGAGATTGACCGCGGCCTGGTGGAGCTCCTGAACGAGCGGGCGCGGGCTTCGCTCGAGATCGGGCTGCTCAAGGCGGAGGATAGCGGCAGGGTGTACGTGCCTGAGCGCGAGGTCATGGTGTACTCTAACATCCTGAGCGCGAATCGCGGGCCACTGCCTGACAGCTCGTTGAAGCTCATCTACGACCAGATCATCGCGGAGTCGCGGAGCTTGCAGCACGCGCGCCAGCCCGGCCAGAGGTGAGCGGTTCCTCACAAGCAACGTGGCTGGTGACGTTCGGGTTGCTCGGCTTGGTGCTGCTTTTCATACTCACCCGCGCACGTGGCTTTGCCGCCGCGCCACTCGCCAGCGCACGGATGCGTTGGGTGGCGTCGCGGTACCTGCCCGCGCTGGTAGCCGCGCTCGTGGGCTGCTTGGTGGGGATCGCAGTGCTCGCCCAGCCGAGCCAGGTGTCAGAAGGTGCCGTGAGCAGTGGACCGGTGCTCGCGCTGATCGTTCTGGCGGTGCTGCTCTCGCTCGTGATCGCGGTGCTAGTGCCGGTGTTGGGGTTCACGCTCGGTGAGCGATTGAAGCGTCGAGGTGAGCTTGAGGCCGCGAGCAGCGTCACTGCCCGCGCGTTTCTTGCGCTGCTTGCGGGCGGTGTTGGTGTGCTGATCACGATGTTTGCTGCGTTCGCACTCACGAACCCCGCGCCGGGCGGTTGATGGCAGATCATTGGGCACACGGGCTTCCGAGCGATGACGAGCAAAAAGTGTCAACACGTACTTGGGTGCTCACTCGGGACCGATCGCCTGGGGTTTCTCCGCATCAGGCATGGTCTTCTCCAGGTAATAGCTGTTGATGATCGTCCGCTGGAAGACGCGATACGTGCGGGCCTTGCCCCAGATGCACAGGGCGCCGATCACCGCGGCAAGAAGGAGCAGGAACCCGTTCATCCGGACCGCGGGGGCGAGTGATGCCGCGAGGTGAATCACGATAAAGGCGATCGCAGCTACGGCCAATCCACCGTACATGCGATACTCTGCCCGCACTTTCGAGGCACGGTCCCCCATCCCAGGGTCGTGTATCAGCAGCCAGTCATGCCAGACAGCGACCGCGCGCTCGTAGTCGGGGTCCTTGAGCGTTGAGATATCCGCGCCATGGCCGCGACTCAACTCTTCTCGCAGGAAGCGCTGGATCTCTGATGAGTATCCAGCACCCGTGGTCGCGGCTTCCCTGACGACCCGAAAATGCACTGGGAACAGCCTGGTTGCGACGTGACTCTCAAGGAAGCCGCTCAGCGGGGCGATGATCTGTCCGGTCAGGTACGCGGCGATGAAAACCATAAGGGCCAGAACGATCGCCGACCCCTGGAGAGGCGACGCGCCCTCCAGCACGTATGCCAGGATGCTCCCCAGCTTGAAGTCGACGGCGAGGATGGTCATGCCGCCCGGGAAGACGCGAGAGAGCAGATCGTAGTACAGTTGGGGTATGAGACGCACCACATCCATCTGGCTCTATCCTTCGTCAGCCTACGAGGCAAGGTGTCGCGGTAAGTGATCCTGCCGTACGGAGTTGGACGACCGGGAGCAAGGGCCGTGTTACCATAGGTACGTGACGTTGAGAGCGTGTACCTGTAGTATTGGCCATAGCCCTAACGCATTATGTATTATTCAGCACGTCGTGTGAGCGCACCGCGAACATGAACAGAGAGCAGCAGGAGGAGGCTGTCCGGGTTCGCGCCATGATAACCGGCGGGGTGCAGGGCGTGAACTTCCGGGCCGGGTGTCGCGAGCAGGCGGTCCGACACGGACTGACCGGATGGGTCCGGAATAACCTGGACGGTTCGGTCGAGGCGGTGTTCGAGGGTCCACGAGATTCCGTGCAGCGCATGCTGGCCTGGTGCGAACATGGGCCTATAGCAGCACGTGTCTCGGAGGTGGCGACACGGTGGGAAGAATCGACCGGCGAAGACACGGGGTTCGACGTTCGCAGGTAAGGAGATTCGGTGGCATCGAGCAGTAAGGCGGGCGCGCGGGGTCTATTGCATGCGCCAAAGCGCCATGCAAACGTTCTCACGCATCGCTCAGCCAGCCAGTATGCCGCCGCGGCCCCATCCCACCTGCCGAGCCTCTTGTGGCCCGGACCGGAGCGCCAGAGCGTGCGGCTGCGGCCGTCGGTTGCTGCGGATCTCGCTCTCGACCGTATCGCCCACGCCATCAGCCCGGCCGGCCGGTACGAGCGGCCCATTCGAGAGATCCTGTACGAGATGTGTACCGACGCCCGCGTCATCACCTATCGGCAGGACGTGCTCCAGGATCTGATTGACGAACCGGAGCTTTCCGCCGCGCTAAGGGCGCTCCTGCCAAGCCTCGCTGACCTCGTACCTGGTGGAGGCAAGGGCTGGAAGGGCGACTCGCCCTTGATGGTCGTGCTCGAGCGGCTCGCCGAGCTGGAGCGTTACGTCGCGTGCGTAGACCGGCTGTGTGCAATTTTGGCGAATGCCTCCGGCATACGGGCGGATGGCCTCGTGGCGTTGCGACAGGCTATGGCCGCACTCGCGCAAGATTCCGCGATCAGCGCGCTGCGCACAGAGCTACCGGCCCTGAACGAGCTTATCGCGGAGACAACGAGCGTCACAATTGGACTAAACCTCGGGGCTGGCCTGCAACCGGAATCGGTGACGATCACTTCGCTCAATCGCTACCAGTTCAAAGGCGCACGGTCGCTGTTAGGGCGGCTCTTGCCCAACAGTCTGGGAGCCTTCGGGAAAACACCGCTACGCGAGGTCGGTCCAGTCAACCTGCGGCGGGGCAGTCAGTTGTTCAAGGATTTATTCGCGCTGCTGGAATCCGCGGCTGCCCCGCTCTCCCGCGCGCTCGACAAGTATCGGGACATCAATGTCGGTCCCCTCATGGCGCTGGAAGGTGACCTGGCGTATTACACGGGTGCAGCCGCTTTGGTAGATCGGGTGTGCGCCGCCGGTATCGCGACGTGCCGACCGGAGATCGCTCGAATGGACCAGCGGTTGTTCGAGGTCAAGGATCTCGCGAACCTCGCGCTTGGCTTGCAACTGATCGACGGTCCCGGCGGCCTCGTGCCAAACGACGTGCACTTCACAGACGAGGGACGGTTGCTGATCCTCACCGGTCCGAACCGTGGCGGCAAGACGACGTACTGCCGCGCTATCGGCCAGTCGCAGGTACTCTTCCAGGGGGGGCTGTTCGTGCCGGGTGTTCAAGCCCGCATCAGCCCCTGCGACGGCATCTGGACCCACTTCCCCTTGCCGGAGACGGACCAACCCGGCGCGGGAAGGCTTGATGAGGAGGTCCAGCGGCTGCGGAAGATCTTCGACAACGCGACCGCATACTCGCTGATCCTTCTGAATGAGCCGCTCACAAGCACCGCAGAGCGGGGTGCGCTCCACATCGCGACGGACATCGTGCGGGCGTTGCAAGTGCTGGGGGCGCGCGTCTTATTCGTCACGCACCTTCACGAGTTGGCACAGACGATCCCGGACCTGAATGCAGGCGCATCGGCAGATGGGAAGGTGCGCGGTCTGGTTGCGGAGGCGGTCGAGGAAGGGGACACAGTGCGCGGAACGTTCAGGATCGTGCCGGGAGAGTCCACGGGCCGCTCCTACGCGCACGAGATCGCCCGACAGCACGGCCTCACGTTTGATCAGCTGAATAGCATGCTCGCCGAACGCACCGCCGCTCCGGACGAAGCAGCCTCATAAGGCCGACGTGGCAGGGCAGGTCTGGCTTGCCGCTTGCGGCGATTACCTGAGACGAAGGAGTGGCTTGACGCACTGCGCCGGTCCCCCGGATGACGTAGCGAGAGGTTCGACAAGTGCATGCTGAATGACTCGGTGGCTGCATGCCGGTGGACAGGTCGTGAATAGGTTAGGCAGGGACGCGTATTGCGGTAGTTCCGCGTCCTCTGTCATCGAACGCACCCAGGGCTCTGTGCTCGCCGGACCTAGGCGCGACGCCGCCTCCCCGGAAATATAGGGATCCGGCGTGTCGTCCATGCAAACTGATCGGAACGTGGGCCAGACGTCGCCGGATCCCCCAGTAGCCCCACACCCATCCCGATCTCTCGAAACGCGCGAATTATCCTCATTGTGGCTGGGGTTGTCATCCTCGCGCTGTTGCTCTCCCTCACCCCCAGCGTACCCATCATCGTGCTCGGAGGCTCGGCCCTTGCCATCGCGCTCTCCTTTCCCGTCGGGTTCCTCTCGCATTGGATGCGCCGGGGGCGCGCCGTCCTGCTCACGTTCGCGGGACTGGTTGGCGTCGCCCTCCTTGCACTCGGGTTACTCGTGCCCGCTTTCATCGCGCAGATAGCTGACTTGATCAACGAACTCCCCCGTTTCGCGACGGAGGCGGAGCGTTCCACCCGTGGCGTGCTGCGTGAGCTCGACGAGCGCGGCCAGCTGCCCGCTGACCCCGACGAGCTGCTGGGGAACGTCACTCGGCAACTGCTCCCGCGTATCGAGGGTCTCGCGGAGAGCATACTCTCCGGCGCACTCGGCGCGGTCTCCGGAGTCTTTGGCCTGGGAGTGCGCCTCTTCGGCATGATATTCGTCGCGGTTTACCTGCTGCTCGATACCGCCAAGGTGAGACAATCCCTGATACGGCTCGCTCCCACGCGCTACGAGCGGGACGCCGCGGTGCTCTGGGAGGCGCTGAACCAATCGCTCTCGCGGTACCTGAGCGGGCTTGCGCTCTCGCTCGCGATCCAGGGCGCGCTGTCCGCCCTCGCGCTTTGGGCACTCGGCGTGCCGTACGCCCTCCTGCTCGGCGCATGGGTGTCGCTTACCGCAGTCATCCCCAACCTGGGCTCGTTCCTAGGGGCAATACCGGCAGTGGTGCTCGCCCTCTTCGAGTCGCCAACGACCGCACTCCTCACCGTGTTGCTGTACGTTGGGATTCAGCAGATGGAGAGCAACCTGCTGACACCGCGCATCCAGGCACAGGCGGTGCGTGTCCACCCGGTCGTGGTGCTGCTCGCGGTGATCGGCGCGGCCGAGGTCGCGGGTCTTGCGGGCGCCATCTTCGCCGTCCCGGCGCTCGCGGTATTGCGGGTGCTATGGGACTTCTTCGGTGTGCGGCTCGTGGTGCGCCGATGATACGCGGCACGACGCGCGACAGCGCGCCGAAGCGTCTCCGATACACGGCTGTTTCCCAGTATGCCATCGACCACAAGCAGGCACGAAAAAGAACGGCTACGCGTCCCTACCGACTGCGGCTGCGACCGCCCGGACGCTCGTCATCAGGTGCTCGAACTGCGCAAACGTGAGTTGCTGCGCGGCGTCGCTTAGGGCACGGGCAGGGTCTGGGTGGACTTCGACGATCAGCCCGTCCGCTCCCGCGGCGACCGCGCCCAGGCCAGCGGCATGGACGAGGCTGGCGTTGCCCGTCGCCTGGCTCGGGTCGCCGATGACGGGCAGGTGCGAGAGCCGCTTGGCAAGCGGGATGGCGACGATGTCGAATGTATTGCGTGCCGACGTATCGAACGTACGAATGCCGCGCTCGCACAGCACCACCTGCTTATTGCCCTGCGCCATCACGTACTCCGCGCTAAGCAGCCACTCCTCGACTGTGGAGGACATGCCGCGCTTTAGCAGCACCGGCAGCGGACACTTGCCCACGGCCTCAAGCAGGTTGTAATTCTGCATGTTGCGCGTGCCGATCTGGAGCATGTCCGCGTACTCCACGACCGCCGGCAGCTCCGCGACACTCATCACCTCCGTGACGATTCCCAACCCGGTCGCCTCGCGCGCCTCAGCCAGGATCTCCAGCCCACGCACGCCCATACCGCGGAAGCTATACGGAGAGGTGCGCGGCTTGTACGCTCCCCCACGCAGCAGCTTCCCGCCCGCTGCACGGACGGCGTGCGCCGTCTCGAGCGTCTGCTCCCGGCTCTCGACGGAGCACGGCCCGCCGATCACCACCACCTCGTCGCCGCCGATCTCCGTACCATTCACGATGACGACGGAGTTCTGTTCATGGAACTCGCGACTGGAAAGCTTGAACGGCTTGGTGACGGGGACGATGTTCTCCACGCCTGGCATCGCCTCCACTGCGTCAACGACCATCCGCACGTCACCCCCGTGGCCGATCACGCCGATGATCGCCCGCTCCACCCCTTGGGAGAGGTGCGCGGTGAGGCCTACGCGTTGTATGCGGTCCACGACGGAGTCAATCTCCTCCTGAGTCGCGCCGTTACGCATCACGATTACCAACCGTGCCCCCTATCCCAGCCGGTCATCCGACCGCTCGCCGTCGATCCTGCCGACGGGGACGGGTGTGTCCTTGCGCGCGCCGTCGTGCATTGAGCGCATGTACTCCTCCAGCGCGTCGAGCCGTGCTTGCGGTGGGGTCTGGTCAATCAGGTCGATCAGGGCACTCGCCACAACCACGCCGTCCGCCACCTGTGCAACCTGGCGCGCGTGCTCGGGACGTGAGATGCCGAAACCGACAGCAAGCGGCAGGGACGTGTGCCTTCGTACTCGGCCAAGGAATCCCTCCAGCCCCTCCGCGACCGAGGAACGCGCGCCGGTTACGCCCGTGAGCGAGACGCAGTACACAAAGCCACCGGCGACTTCAGCTGCACCGCGAATACGCGCCTCCGTGCTCGTGGGCGCAAGCAGGAAGATCAGGTCGACGCCGTTGTGCCGCGCGATGGTGAGCACCTCGCCGGCTTCCTCGGGCGGCAGGTCCGGCACGATCAAGCCCTCGACCCCCGCGTCAGCGGCGTGAGAGAAGAAGCGCTCCAAGCCGTAGCGATGGATGGGGTTGAAGTACCCCATCAAGACCATAGGAATTGAGCTCCGCTGCCGTATCCGCGACGCGGTCTCGATGCACGCGGCGATGGTAGTGCCACCCGCGAGCGAAGCCGTCGCTGCGCGCTGGATCGTCGGCCCATCCGCGAGGGGATCGGAGAAGGGCATCCCAATCTCCAGGATATCCGCCCCACCGCGCTCGAGCGCAAGCGCGATCTCTGGCGCGGCATCCGCATCCGGGTAGCCGGTCATGACGTACGGGAGCAGTGCAGCCCGATCTTCAGAGCGCGCTCGGGCAAATGCTCGGGCTATCCCGCTCAAAGCGCGGCCTCCGCATCCTCGCGCCCCACAATTGTGCCTAGGTCCTTATCTCCTCGGCCGGAGTGGTTCACGATGATAACCTGTTCGTGCGTCATCTCCCGTGCGCGCTTGACCGCCTCCGCGACGGCGTGGGCGGTCTCCAGCGCGGGGATGATCCCTTCCAGGCGGCAGAGCAGCTCGAACGCTTCCAGCGCCTCGGTGTCGGTGACGGAGGTGTACTCCGCGCGCCCGGTTTCCTTGAGGTACGAGTGCTCCGGCCCGACGCCGGGGTAGTCGAGTCCGGCACTCACGCTATGTGTGCCCATCACCTGGCCGTCGGCGTCCTGCAGGAGGTACATCGACGCGCCGTGGAGCACCCCGAACGATCCCGCCACGAGCGTCGCGGCATGCCGGCTGGAGTCGACGCCCTCGCCCCCGGCCTCGACGCCGACGAGTCGCACATCGTAGTCGCGCACGAACGGATAAAAGATGCCCATCGCGTTGCTGCCACCGCCCACGCACGCGACGATCATGTCCGGCAGCACGCCCGTTCGCTCCAGCGACTGTGCTCGCGCCTCGGTTCCGATCACGCTCTGGAAGTCGCGCACCATCGTCGGGTACGGGTGCGGGCCAACGACGGAGCCAATGAGATAGAAGGTGTCCGCGACGTTTGTCACCCAGTCGCGAATGGCCTCGTTGATCGCGTCCTTGAGCGTGCGAGTTCCACTCGCCACCGGACGCACCTCCGCGCCCAGGAGCTTCATCCGGTACACGTTCAGCTTCTGACGCTCGACATCCTCCTCGCCCATGTACACGATGCACGGCAAGCCGAGCATGGCGCAGACGGTCGCGGAGGCGACGCCGTGCTGCCCCGCGCCGGTCTCGGCGATGATGCGCGTCTTGCCCATCCGCTTCGCGAGCAGCCCCTGGCCGAGCGCGTTGTTGATCTTGTGGGCGCCTGTGTGTGCCAGATCCTCGCGCTTGAGGTAAATCTGCGCGCCGCCCGCGTGTTCCGACAGCCTGCGCGCGTGGTAAAGCGGCGTAGGCCTCCCCACGTACTCAGCGCAGAGGCGCGCGAACTCCGCGGCGAAGTCCGGGTCGTCGCCGAGCTGCGTGTAGGCAGCGGCCAACTCATCGAGCGCGGGGATGAGCGTCTCGGGAACGTAGCGGCCACCGAAACGACCCCACTTGCCATGCTCATCCGCCTGCCACTGGGCGTCCTCGTACTTTCTGTCCTGTATCACGTGCCTGCCTCCCTTGCCGCCGCGACGAACGCCCTGATTTTATCCGGGTCTTTGACCCCCTCGGTCTCTATGCCACTGCTTACATCCACCGCCTCAGGCGCGACCTCTCGAATCGCCGCCGCCACGTTCGCGGGGGTTAGACCGCCCGCGAGCATCACGGGGTATCGTCGGGCGGCCTCCACAGCGAGTGACCATTCGAACACCTCGCCAGTGCCGCCCGGTGCCCCTGTGGTACCAGCATCAAGCGACACCATCGCCCCGACCTCCGCGTAGCGCTCCACCTCAGCTACTGGGTCCGTGCCGTCAATGTGCACGACCTTGATCACCGGAAGGCCAACGGCGCGTGCCACCTGCGGGGTCTCCCGGCCCGAGAGCTGCACGACGTCCAGTCCCGCGTAGCGAGCGATGTCCCGTGCCTCCAGCGGATCCGAATCGACGAACACGCCAACATAGCGCGCACTACTCGGCCCGAGCGCGGTTATGATCTCTCGCACCGCCTCAGGTGCCACCGTCCGCCGATAGCCAGGCGCGAGCACAAAGCCGATGTACTCCGCCCCGGCGTCCACGGCGGCGCGAGCGTGATCGAGTGTGCGCATGCCACACAACTTCACCGCCGTCACGCCGTCACCAACTCCTGCAGTTTCGCCGCCGCACTTGGGGCCGTGACCAATGCCTCACCGACTAGCACGGCGTGGACACCGAGGTTGGCCAGCTCCTGCACCTGCTCACGGCTATTGATGCCGCTCTCGCTCACGATTACGTGGCCGTCGGGCACCAGCGGTGCGAGCCTCCGGGTGGTATCGAGGTTCGTCGTGAACGTCTGGAGATCACGATTGTTGATGCCGATAATGGGCGCACCGCACCCGAGAGCAAGCTCCAGCTCGTCCTCGGTATGCACCTCGACGAGTGCCTCCATCCCGTGCACCCGCGTCTCCTCCAACAAGTCGCCCAAGTCGTCGGCATCAAGTGCGGCCGCAATGAGGAGCACGGCGTCCGCGCCGTGGGCGCGTGCCTCGACGACCTGGTAGCCGTTCAGCACAAAGTCCTTGCGCAGGATCGGCAGATCAACCTCGCGCCGCACTGCCCGGAGGTCCTCCAGCGAGCCACCGAAGAACTTCTCGTCGGTGAGTACGCTGATCGCCGCCGCACCGCTGCTCGCATAGGTGGCAGCGGCGCGCGCGGGGTCGAGTTCCGCGGCGAGCAACCCCTTTGAGGGAGAGCGCCGCTTCACCTCGGCAATCACGCGCACGGTGCCGCCCATCAGGGCTGCGCGCAGCGAGCGCGCCGGTGGCAGGCCGGCCGCCAGGTCCTGGAGCACGCCGAGCGGCGTGTCCTGCTGGCGCTGCCGCAACTCCTCGCGCTTGTGTTCCAGTATCTCGTCGAGTATCACGCGGTTTCTATCCTTTATCCAAGCCCCATGGCCCTCTTTACCTCGCCCAGCACCCGGGCGCTCTCCTCATGCGCACGCTCCGCGCCCTCAGCGAGCACCGATTCCAGGTAGCCCGGTTCATCGCGTACCGCCTTGTACCGCTCCTGCAGCGGTCGTAGTCCCTCGCTTACCACCTCAGTAAGCTCCTTCTTGAGCGCGGCATAGCCCTGACCCGCGAAGTTGCGCTCGATCTGCTCATGGTCCTGCCCCGAGAAGAGCTCATAGATCGTCAGGAGGTTATACAGGCCCGGGCGCTCGGGGTCGAATCGTATATCCTGTCCGGGGTCCGTCACGGCGCGCGAGATCTTCTTGCGAATCACCTCCGGCGCGTCGAGGAGCCGGATGCCGTGGTACTGCCCCTTCTCGCTCTTACTCATTTTCCGGTCCGGCGCGTCCAGCCCCATGATACGGGCGCCGCGCTTCGGGATGAGCGGTTCCGGCGGGGAGAGCACCTCGCCGAAGAGCCGGTTGAAGCGCTCGGCAACATCACGGGTCAGCTCGACGTGCTGCTTCTGGTCGTCGCCGACGGGCACGTAGAGTGGTCGCGGAGGGGTGCCTCCGTAGAGCAGGATGTCCGAGGCCTGGAGCACCGGGTACGTGAAGAGCCCAGCGCTCGCACGCTCTCGCTCACCCCGTGCCTTCTCCTTGAACTGCGTCATCCGTTCCAGCCAGCCGAGCGGCGTGAGGCAGTTCAGGATCCACGCAAGCTCCGCGTGGTTGTGCACGTGCGACTGCACGAAAATGCGCGAGACTTTGGGGTCGATGCCGGCGGCGATGTATAGCGCAGCCACCTCCCGCGTCTTCTCACGCAGCTCCGCGGGGTCCTGCGGGGTGGTGATGGCATGCAAGTCCACGATGCAGAAGTACGACTCGTGCTCGTGCTGCATCCGCGTCCAGTTGAGGATGGCGCCAAGGTAGTTCCCGATGTGCAGGTCGCCCGTGGGCATAATGCCCGAAAGCACCCGCGACCCGACGCCCGGGTCTCCGATCTGGGCAGGCCGTTCCTGTAGTGCTGTGTTCGTCATTGGTGCGCCTCCTGGCTACTGCCCGCGAACGCCTCCAGCTTCGACGCGGCGTCGCCGTCATCCAGTGCCCGACGTGCCACCACGACGCCCTCGCGCATATCCTCCGCGAGGTTCGCGGCGACGAGCGCGGCGGCGGCATTGAGGAGCACGACATCGCGCGGCGGCCCTTGCTCACCCGCAAGCACGGCACGGGTGATACCGGCGTTCGTCCGGCGGTCCCCGCCGCGGATCGCCTCCAGCGGCGCGTGCACCAGGCCGAATTCCTCCGGGGTGATCTCGTAGCATCGGACTGCGCCGTCTTTCAGCTCATACACCTGCGAGGGGCCATTGAGCGTGATCTCATCGAGGCCGTCCTCGCCATGGACGACGAGCGCGTGCTTGCTGCCCAGTTCCCGCAGTACCTCGGCCATCTTCTCCGCGACTCGGCCGTCCGCGACACCAAGCACCTGATACCGAGCATGTGCGGGGTTGGTCAGCGGACCGAGGATGTTGAACACGGTGCGGACGCGCAGTTCCCGGCGCGGCCCGGCGGCGTGCTTCATCGCGGGGTGGAATGCCGGGGCAAACATAAACCCCATGCCCGTCTCCCGAATCGTCCGCTCTACGCCCTCGGGCCCGAGCCCGACCACAACACCCAACTCCTCGAGCACGTCCGCGGAACCGCAGCGGCTGCTCATCGCGCGGTTGCCGTGCTTCGCGACACTGGCTCCCGCTGCGGCGACCACAAATGCGGCGGTCGTACTGATGTTGAACGTCTCCGCGCCATCGCCGCCCGTGCCGCAAGTGTCGAGCAGGGAATCGCCCGCGTGGACACGGAGCGCGTGGGCGCGCATCACGGAGGCGAATCCGGCCATCTCATCGATCGTCTCACCCTTGAGGTGCAGCCCCATCATCAACGCGCCAAACTGCGCGCCCGTGACCTCACCGGACATGATGAGTTGCATCGTCTCCTCGGCCTCAACTCGGGTAAGGTCACGCCCGGCGGCTACCGTGGCGAGGGCTCCGACAATCGTCGTG
>JAUJMR010000007.1:31888-62965 GCA_030446765.1 Chloroflexia bacterium | reverse complement strand
GTCGTGTGCATCGTCGCCATCCTACGCTACCTCCGCTTCCACCGGCGCGCTGCTGGCCAGGAAGTTTGCCAGCAGCGGTGCGCCATGCTCCGTGAGTATGCTCTCAGGATGGAACTGCACGCCCTCCACCGGATGCTCCCGGTGCCTGAGCCCCATCACCAAGCCCGAGGATGTCTGCGCTGTTATGTCCAACGTATCAGGCACCGTATCGCGCTCGACAACAAGCGAGTGGTAGCGTACGGCCTCGAACGGGGATGGCAGCCCGCGAAAGACCCCCTTGTCCGCGTGGTACACCATGCTTGACTTGCCGTGGAGCAGCTCGCCGGCCCGACCAACGGTGCCGCCGTAAACCTCCCCGATACATTGCAGGCCAAGACAGACACCGAGGATGGGGACGCGCGGCCCAAGCTCTCGGATCACGTCGCGCGAGACTCCAGCATCATCCGGCGAGCCGGGACCGGGTGAGATCACGATGCGTTTCGGCCGGAGGGCGTCGATCTCGGCGACGGTGATCGCGTCGTTGCGCACCACTTCCACCTCTTCGCCCAGCTCAGAGAGGAGCTGGTAAAGGTTGTACGTGAAGCTATCGTAGTTATCGATTAACAGCAGCATGCTGCCTCCCTTCCTCAGAGAAACGCTCCGCCACATCAAGCGCCCGCAAGAGCGCCCCCGCCTTGTTCAGGGTCTCCTCGTATTCCGCCTCCGGCTCGCTATCGGCGACGATCCCCGCGCCTGCCTGTACGTGTGCCGTGCCATCCTTGAGCAGGATCGTACGGATCGTGATGCAGGTATCGAGGTTGCCGTCGTGACTGAAGTAGCCAACCGCACCCGCGTATGGCCCGCGGCGATCCGGCTCCAGCTCCGCAAGGATCTGCATCGCCCGGATCTTCGGCGCGCCCGTCACGGTTCCCGCCGGGAAGCAGGCGCGCAGGGCGTCGACTGGTCGGAGGTCGTCGCGAAGCTGGCCCGTCACGTGGGAGACGAGATGCATCACATGGGAATAGCGCTCAACATCCAGCAGCTGCGTGACCTTCACCGAACCGGCCCGTGCGACGCGGCCCACATCGTTGCGCCCGAGGTCCACGAGCATCACGTGCTCCGCGCGCTCCTTCGGGTCATCGCGCAGTTCCGCCTCCATCGCCTGATCCTCTGCCTCCGTGCCGCCGCGCCGACGCGTCCCCGCGATCGGATGATAATCGATGGAGCGGTCCTGCACCTGTACCAGCAGCTCCGGGCTCGCGCCGACGATCGCCATCTCCCCGAGCTGTAAGAAGTACATGTACGGCGACGGGTTCACGGTGCGCAGTGCACGGTAGAGGTCCAGCGGCGCGGCAGAGGTGGGGCGGGAGAGTCGCTGCGATACCACCGCCTGGATGATGTCCCCCGAAGTGATGTGCTCCTTCGCGCGTTCCACCGCTGCGCAGTAGCTCGCGCGGCCCACGTTGCTCTCGGCCTCGCACACCGGGAGGGGTGGGGCAAGATCAGCGGGAGGATCGGGCAACGGGCGAGCAAGCCGCTCGATCAACCCGTCGATGCGCATCACCGCCTGAGCATACGCTGCATCGGCGTCCTCGTCTACTCGGGCGTGAGAGAGAGCCAGTGCGCGGTGACGCAGGTGATCGAACACGAGCAGGGTATCGGTAAACATCAGCACGGCGTCTGGAACGCCGAGCGCGTCATTTGGTGACTCGGGAAGCCGCTCCCAAAGCCGAGCGCACTCGTAGCCGAGGTAGCCAACAGCCCCTCCAAGGAAGCGCGGAAGTTCCTCGGGTTTGCCGAGCACGGGGCGATCAAGCTCTCGCGTCAGCAGGTCGAGCGGGTCCGTGGAGAGCAACTCCTCCGTCACGCCACTGGTATGAACCATGGTGGCACCGTCACAGCCAAAGGTTGCGACGGCATGCGGGTCCGCACCAATGAAGCTGTAGCGCGCGAGCCGCTCGCCGCCCTCGACGCTCTCCAGCAGAAAGGCGTATGGGCTGTCGCCCGCGATCTTCATGTACGCGGAGACGGGCGTTTCCAAGTCGGCGAGGATCTCCCGATAGACGGGTACAACGGAGCCAGACCGCGCTATTCGGCGGAATGTCTCGATGTCGGGTGCGTACGTGGCCATTAAATCAAAATCCCTTCGTCCACAAACTGAGTCTGTGGGGACGAAGGGTCTCTCCGCGGTGCCACCCCGATTAGGCCGCGAACGGCCTCACTCTCTGGAGCACGGGAGCGCCTGCAGGCCTCCGATGCCCCTCTCCTGATAACGGTGGAGAACACCGGCGGAGCCTACTCACCTCAATGGCTTTCTGTCCGCGACTCACGGGGCCATTCGGTATCCGCGTCAGCGCCGGTTCACACCATCTCCGGCTCTCTGTGCCTCGCCAGGATACGTACTAGTCCCGCTCAACGTCTGCTGCTATTGAGCTTTGCGCCGAGTATAGCAAGGCGCGTGGGACGCGTCAAGCGATTTGACGTATCGGCTCGTGTGCTTAGATGCCGCCGCTCTCTCGTTGCGAAGCCGGACGAGTGCTCGAAAGCAACATCAGGCTCCGCGCCGTATGGGCAACGGCGACACGCTGATCGCGCAAGGCATCCTCGGGCGCTATCTGGCAGGATCCATAGGGGCTCACAGAGCGCGGAGCTGGGGAGAGACTATGACTGTCTGGAGATTGGGCGACCGTTCTCGGCGCTACACCGTCGCGTCATTTCTCCTGGTGCTGAGTGTACTCTTCGCCGCTACCCTCATACTACAGCGATCGTCAACCCTCGTCACTCCCGCGTCAATGACCACCGATGAAGTAATCGCACGGAGGATTGAGGCGTCGTATCCGCAACTCAGCTTGCTGGAGACGATCGAGTCATCGGAACTCATCATCGTCGGCGTTGTCGGCGAGTCCTACGGCTCGCGCTGGACGACTCGAAACGGGCAACTGCCCGTGGGTGCCACCAGGTTTACCGTTGCCCGTGATGACCTGTACATCCATACCGACTATCCTGTCACGGTGGAGCAGATGCTGAAGGGCGCGCTGGCGCCGTCCAGCGCAACGGTGCGAGTGCGGCTGCTCGGTGGACAAGTCGGTAACGATTCCCTGGAAACCAGCGAGGTCGATGCTCTCACGCCAGGACACCGAGTGCTGCTTTTCCTTGGACGTGGCTTCCGTCCCCTGCATCGGAGCGGTCCTTCCGCCTACAATCTGCTGATGGGGCCGAGCACCGCATACAACGTGAGGCGGAGTGGGGGAAGCACTGATCTTCCATAACGCATATGTCGGCGAGTTGTCCCTGGACGGCTTGCGTGCGGAGATCGCAAAGAGCAGGCCGGGGTCCCCCGCCTCCTGGCGCAGCAATGCCAACGGCGGCTGTGGTCGAGTAGGTGGGCGTATCAGCCGGTCGTGATCCGTGCCGGTGAGGCACTCAAGCAGAGGGACCAGTCCGACAGCCTCTAACGAGCCGCCGCCGCCGGGGTTTGCGGTTGTCTTCCGCAGACCCAGGGCTAATCGGCGTGGAACATCTCGGGCAGCGTCCGGGCGAAGCCGGTTGCGGGATCCACGTCGACGCTGATGATGTCCTGCATGTACTCCTGCCAACGTGTGTTCACCGGGTCGGCGGCGATGGTACGCGCCATATGCTCGAAATCCTCCGTCTCCAGGTACGCGAACAGTTGTGTGCCTGCGAGGAAGATGCTGTAATTGTGCATCCCCGCGTTGCGAAGCGCTGCGCTCATATCCGGCCAGATCTGGTCGTGCCGCCGCTTGTACTCCTCCACGTTGCCCGGCTTCAGGTTGATTACGAATGCCACTCTTTGCATACTGTTCCCTCCCGCCTCGATACTTATCGGGTATTATCCCACGGACTGCGACCAGCGCACACCGCCAGCCTGCAAGGTGCACGCGGGCCGCGGGTTGCGCGTAGTCCACTACACCCCAGTTACCGTTACACCTTGGGAGGGAACAGGATGCACGCCCGTCGAATCGTCATCACGAACCCGCGGGAAGCACGCGTTGAGCAATTTGAGCTGGACATGGAGGATCTCCGGCCTAGCGAGGCTGTCATCCGCACGCTAGTGACGCTCATCAGTCCCGGCACGGAGGGTGCAAGCTTCCTCGGCCTCAAGGCGCCGGGGCGCGCGGAAGATCCTTCGTACCCGGCACGGCCGGGCTACGCGTCCGTCGGCGAGGTGGTCGCTGCAGGGGCGGAGGCCAATGTCGCCAGCGGTGAGGTCGTGTATACGACGTCGTCGCACGCCTCCGCTACGCGCATCGATACACGGAGGCAGCTCTGCGTCCCGCTGCCCGACGGCCTCGCGCCGCAAGATGCCGTGTTCGCGCGCATGGCGACCGTGTCGATGGCGAGCCTTTCGACCACGAACGCGCACGCGGGGGACCTTGCGGCCGTCGTCGGGCTGGGACTCGTCGGCAACCTCGCGGCCCAGCTCTGCGAGATCGCCGGTATGCCCGCCACGGGCCTGGACCTCCTCGCGGGGCGCTGCGAGATTGCCAGCGCATGCGGCGTCGGGATCGTGCTGGAAGCGCCGGAATTAGATGATCTGAACCCCGAGCACGCGCTCGTGCTGGAATGTACGGGCACGGCACACAGGGCTCTCGCGGCGCTGCGGCTGGCCGCGGACGGAGGTGAGGTTTCGCTCGTGGGTGCGCCGTGGGGTCGGGGCAGCGCGGACATCCCCGCTCACCCGATGCTGGAGCGAGTCTTCGCGGGATACCTCCATCTGCGCAGCGGCTGGGAATGGCAACTTCCTACGTTGAACACCCCGCACACGCCGGGTTCGCACGAACGAAACTCGCGCCGCGCCCTGGAACTCATCGCGCAGCGCCGTCTCCGAGTCCGGCCGCTCCTCACCCACACCCTCTCGCCGGACGATGCACAGCAGGCATATGCGGGCATCGTGGACAACAAGGCGGAGTACCTTGGTGTGGTGTTCGACTGGCGATAACGGCGACGTGGAACGGGAGCCTGCCCAAAGCGGCAAGCGCCCGTTCCGCGTCCCGACACCGAGCGTCGCGCGCTTTTCAGTGAGGCACCAGGACAGACTGCGCCTTAGCCGCTCGTGTGGTCGCTCATCCCCGCCGTGGTGGTCGGCGCATCTACGGCCGCAGGCGTGCCAGCGTCGCTGCGGCCCGAGTACTGCAAGTGCATGTGTGCGGGCTGGCTCCGCTTGCGTCCGCGAGCCGCCCGTAGATTGAGCAGCTCAACAAACACGGAGAACGCCATTGCGCCATAAATGTAGCCCTTCGGGATATGGGTACCCAGGCCATCGGCAACCAGCGTCAGACCGATAAGCAGCAAGAAACTAAGTGCCAACATCTTAACCGTCGGGTGACGGTTAACGAAGGCGCTGATTGCACCAGAGGCCACGAGCATAACCAGCACCGCGATGATGACAGCGGCAATCATCACGCCTAGCTGATCAACCATCCCGACCGCCGTGATAACCGAGTCGAGCGAGAACACGATGTCCAGGATCAAGATTTGGACGATGATTGAACCAAAGGAGGCGGCTGTGCGCGTCACGCCGTGCTCTCCCCACCCTCGAGGCTGCCATGGATCTCATGGGTGCTCTTCGCTATCAGGAAGAAACCACCCAGAATAAGTACCAGGTCCCGGCCGGAAATCTCCTGCCCCAGGATTTCGAATAGCGGTGCCGTAAGTTGCACGATGAGTGAGAGCGAGAAGAGCAACAGTATGCGCGTGATCATCGCCAGTGCAAGACCAATGCGGCGGGCTTTGTCACGCTGGTGCTCTGGCAGCTTCCCAGAGAGGATGGAGATAAAGACAACGTTGTCAATGCCCAGTACTATCTCGAGCGCCGTCAGGGTCACCAGTGCAATCCAGATCTCAGGGTTGAACAACCAGTCCAATCAGCTCTCCCTCTCAGATTTGAGTATCTGCTACGATCCAGCGGCGCACGGTGCGTGATCTTGCCCATGTGGTTTAACCCGATCACTACCCGTGAATGGCGCCGCACACGAGCACCAAGCGCCGTATCTGCACTCAGTGTGCCACATTATCACACGACGGTGTCGTTTGAACCAGACCCAGCATCTATTTGGGAGCCCTGCGCGGCCAGGACCCGTCAGTGGGTGGTGCGATGCGCGCGCCGACGAAGGAGGGCCTGACTTGCGCCTTGGCGGACCAGTATTCATCACGAGCAACGACCCTGCGGATCTCGCCGCGGAACACGTGCGAATGGGGTATCGGGCCGCGTACTGCCCCCGATATCACTCGACGACACACAGACGATCCGTGCCACCTCCGAGGCGTTCGTCCGCGCGGGCGTCGTCATCGCGGAAGTGGGGTCTGGAACAATATGCTAGACCCAAACGAATCGTTGCGACGCCAGAACCGGGAACACGTGGCCGAGCGGCTCGCACTCGCCGACGAGGTAGGCGCGCTCTGCTGCGTGAATATCGCGGGCTCGCGCAACCCCACGCGCTGGGACGGACCGCATCCAGACAACCTCTCGCAGGAGACGTTCGATCTGGTCGCGGAGAATACCCGCTACGTGCTCGACGCGGCGAAACCCCGGCGTGCCCGCTTCGCGCTGGAGATGATGCCATGGGCCCTGCCGGACGGTCCGGACGAGTGCTTGCGCCTGCTTAGAGCGGTCGAACGCCCGATGTTCGCGGTCCACCTCGACCCCGTGAACATTGTGAACTCCCCCGGCGCTACTACGACACCGGTGTCCTCCTGCGGGAGTGCTTCGGCAAGCTTGGGCCCCATATCGTGAGCTGCCACGCAAAGGACACGCTGATGCGCGAAGACCTTACCGTCCACATCGACGAGGTTCGCCCTGGCCTGGGCGCGCTCGACTACGGCGTCTACCTGGCCGAGCTCGCCCGCCTCGCCCCCGACACCCCACTCATGATGGAGCACCTCGCATTGGCAGAGGAGTATGACATGGCCGCTGCGTACATTCGCGGCGTGGCCGCGGCGGTCGGCGTGCGGCTGTAAGCCCTGTTCGATGGTCCACGGGGCGCGGACAACGGACGCATTGGTAGGAGGATCCAGCGTGATGGCCCCACTGCAGGAGAACGCGAGATCAAGAAGCCGTTGGCGCAGCGAGGTCGCAGAGCTTGTGCTACGGACCTCGTCCTGCTACACTCTGCGTCACTATGAGCGTTCCGTCGCTGCAGCACGTGAAAACTAACACGAAACACCACATTTGCGAGGCAAGCTGGTGAGCAACGCCGCGTCTTACCTGGCGATTGACCTCGGCGCGGAGAGCGGGCGGGCAGTGCTTGGGCGCTATGATGGGCAGCGTCTAACTCTCGAGGAAGTGCACCGCTTCCCGAATGAGCCGGTCCGTCTGCCCGACGGCCTTCACTGGGATATTCTTCGGCTCTACCGGGAGACCATGGAGGGGCTCGGCAGGGGTGTCCGCCACGCGAACGGCACGCTCGATGGGGTGGGGATCGACTCCTGGGCCGTGGATTTCGGGCTGCTCGACCGCTCCGGCGCACTCCTGTCAATCCCATATCACTACCGGGACTCGCGCACGGACGGCATGCTCGAACGAGCCTTCTCGCTCGTTCCCCAGGCTGAAATCTACGAGACAACCGGCATCCAGTTCATGCCAATCAACACGCTGTACCAACTGCTCGCCATGGAGGGCTCCCCCGTACTCGAGTTGGCGAGCACGATGCTGCTGATACCGGACCTGCTCGGCTACTGGCTTACGGGTGAGCGTACGGCGGAATACACGAACGCCAGCACGACCCAGCTTCTCGACGTCCATACCAGCGACTGGGCCCGGACGATGATCGAGCGCCTCGGTATCCGGGCGGATATCCTCCCGCCGATTGTTCAGCCGGGCACTCAGCTAGGCAACCTGCTTCCCGCGGTCACCGACGAAACCGGTCTGCCTTACCTCACGGTCACCTCCGTCGCATCGCACGACACCGCCTCCGCGGTTGTCGCAGTACCCGCGAAGAGCGCGGAGTACGCGTACATTTCTAGCGGCACGTGGTCGCTTGTCGGCATCGAGACATCACAGCCGGTTGTCAACTCACAGGCGATGGAGGCGAATCTCACAAACGAGGGCGGGTTCGGCGGTACGATCCGGCTGCTCAAGAACGTCATGGGTCTCTGGCTACTACAGGAGTGCCGCCGCACATGGGCGCGACACGGCAACGATCTGCCGTACGACGAGATCGCCCGGCTCGCGGAAGCTACGCCTGCATTCGGCGCGCTCGTGGATCCCGATCACCCCTCCTTCCTGGCCCCCGGCGACATGCCCGCTCGCATCCGTGCGTACTGTGCGCAAACAGGGCAGCAACCGCCAGAAGAGCCTGGAGCGATGGCGCGTTGCGTGCTGGAAAGCCTCGCGCTTAAGTATCGGATGGTGCTCGAGGACATTCAAGCGATCTCCGGGCACCGAGTCAAGCTGCTACACGTGGTTGGCGGTGGCGTGCGCAACGAATTGCTCTGCCGGTTTACTGCAGGCGCGACGGGACTGCACCTCCTCGCTGGTCCGGCGGAAGCGACCGCCCTGGGCAACGTCCTCGTCCAGGCACATGCCGCTGGCAAGGTCAGCGGGCTCGGGGAGATGCGCGCGCTGGCTCGCGCCTCCGTGAGACTCCGGGAGTACGCGCCGGAGGGGGACTGGTCGGAGCCATGGGAACGATTTCGGAATCTCGTATTTCGCCCACGGGACGCAGCATAACCACTCGAGCGGGCCGTCGGGCCCGCAAGACAAACAGCAGGGCCACTCATCGGTCGTAGGAGGCGGATTGTGGAGAAGACAACCACACAGGCATACGACGTGCTCGCCGAGGCGGTCAGCGCGCGGGGCATCGACCTGGAAGGCGTTGAAGAGAGCCTGTGCGCGCAGCGGGTGGAGACGCCGTCGTGGGGTTACGGTAACTCTGGTACGCGCTTCAAGGTGTTTCCCCAGCCGGGCGTGCCGCGCGATCCGTTCGAGAAGTTCGAAGATGCGGCGGAGGTGCACAAGCATACCGGCGTGTGCCCCGGCGTTGCGATCCACATACCCTGGGATAAGGTAGACGACTACGGTGCGTTGCGCTCACATGCAGAGGGGCTGGGGATGCACATCGGGGCGGTTAACCCGAACCTGTTCCAGGACGAGCAGTACAAGCTCGGTAGTGTGTGCCACCCCGACGCCTCGGTCCGAAAGCAGGCGACCGACCACCTGATCGAGTGCGTCGAGATCGCTCGGCATGCCGGCTCGGACATCCTCTCCCTCTGGTTCGCGGACGGAACAAACTACGCCGGACAGGATAGCTTCGTCGAACGCCGCCACCGAATGCATGAGTGTCTCGCGGAGATGTACGCCACTATGTCGCCGGATATGCGCATGCTCCTGGAGTACAAATTCTACGAGCCCGCCTTCTACCACACGGATCTGGCCGACTGGGGAACCGCGCTGACGATGTGCCAGAAACTGGGGGAGCAGGCGCAGGTGCTCGTGGACTTCGGTCACCACGCCCAAGGAGTGAACGTCGAGCACATTGTCGCACTCCTCCTCGACGAGGGGCGGCTCGGGGGATTCCATTTCAATAACCGCAAGTACGGGGACGATGACCTGATCGTCGGCTCGGTCAACCCATTCGAGCTTTTCCTTATTTATGTCGAGCTTGTTGGTGCAGGCGCGGCGACTGCGAACGTCGCGTATATGATCGACCAGTCACATAACATCGAGCAGAAGATCGAGGCGATGATTCTCTCAGTGACCAACCTCCAGGAGGCATACGCTCGCGCCCTCCTAGTCGACCGCGAAGCGCTGGAGGAGGCACGCCGTGCCGGGGATGTGCTCGGCGCCCACCGCGTGCTGCTTGATGCGTACAACGTGGATGTCCGCCCGCTCTGTGCGAAGGTGCGCGAGGACCTGGGCGCCTCCGCGGACCCCATCCCCGCATTCCGACGGAGCGGGTACCTGGACAAAATATCGGCCGAGCGCGTCGGCGGCACCCCGGCAAGCTGGACCTAGGCACAAGTGGGAGCGGCCGCTACTTGGCACGAATTCACTGATGGGCCAGACTGTCCACGTTGCTCCGCTCGGCCGGATGCCGATGTGTGGAATCTCTGGGATAGGATAGAGGAGGTTGGATAATGGGAGTTGGCACGCAGCAGGCAGCACCGATCCCGGACCGCTGGGATGAGCAGGCCGTCACCTCCCTCACACCCATCGAGATGCTCGTCTACCGGTCGAACCTGCTCGGCGCAAACCGCTCCGTTGCCAACTTTGGCGGTGGCAACACCTCGTCTAAACTGCGCATACACGACCACACGGGGCGAGAGATCGACACACTCTGGGTGAAGGGCTCCGGCAGCGACCTCGCCACGATCACCGCACGGGGATTCACCGGCCTGCGCCTTGAGGAGATGCTGCTGCTCCAGGATCGCATGGAGATGAGCGACGAGGAGATGGTCGCATACCTCAGCCGGTGCCAGCTGGAACCCGCTATGCCGCGCTCCTCAATCGAGACCCTGCTGCACGCGTTCGTGCCGCACCCTCACGTGGACCACACCCATCCGGACGCGACGAACATGATCTGCTGCTCCGCCAACGGCGAGGATCTGGCGCGCGAATGCTATGGTGACACCGCCGTCTGGATCCCGTACATCCGGCCCGGCTTCACGCTCTCCCGACATGTCGGCGAGGCGGCGCGCAAGCCGGGCGTCCAACTCATGCTGCTGGCCAAGCACGGCCTAGTCACGTGGGGCGAGACACAAGAGGAGTGCTACAGCAACACCCTGAAGGCGATCAACCGCGCGATTGAGTTCGTCGCATCGAGAACCGAGGGGGTCGAGCCTTTCGGCGGACAGCGGAGCGCTCCCCTCCCCCCCAGCGACCGCGAAGACATCCTCGCCACAATCCTCCCTGCCCTCCGCGGCGCGGTCTCACGGGACACGCCGAAGATCCTGCGCGTCGATACCGGCGACATCGTCACCCAGTTCGTGTGCGGCGCGGACACGGAGGGACTCTCCCAGGTTGGGTCCGCCTGTCCCGATCACCTGGTCCATACCAAGATGCGCCCGCTGTGGGTGCCATTCGACCCAGCACGCGAGACCGGGGAGGATCTGCGTCCCAGGCTTCTGGCCTATGTCGAGCGCTATCGCGAGGAATACCGCACGTACTTCGAGGAGCATGATGAAGCCGGGGAGGATACGGCAGATCCAAACCCGCGCGTCGTCCTCGTGGCCGGCGTGGGGATGATCTCGGTTGGGAAGGACGCCAAGGCGGCCGCGCTGTCGGGAGATCTCTATCACCGCACGATTCAGGTGATACGTGGCGCGCACGCGCTCGGCGGATACGTCTCATTGACGGAGGCGGAGTCGTACGCCATCGAGTACTGGCCGCTGGAGCTGTACAAGCTCTCGCTCGCCCCATCACCGAAGGAGCTCGCTGGCCGGATCGCGCTCGTTACCGGAGGCGCCGGGGGCATCGGCAGCGCGATCGTGCGCGAGTTGGCGGCCGCAGGCGCATGCGTCCTGGTAGCGGACCTGAACGAGGAGGGAGCGGGAGAAGTCGCAGAAGCGCTACCGGACGGCCAAGGTCGCCCCGTGCGGATGGACGTCACCGACGAGCAGACCGTTGTCGACGCATACCGGAACGCGACGCTGGCATATGGCGGCATCGATATCGTCGTCTCGAACGCCGGGCTTGCGTCCTCCGCCCCCGTCGAGGAGACCACGGTGGACATGTGGGACTTGAACCACTCGGTGCTAACCAAGGGGTACTTCCTCGTCGCCCGGGAGGCGTTCCGGGTGCTGAAGCAGCAAGGCATCGGCGGCAGCCTCGTGTTCATCGCCTCAAAGAACGCGCTCGTCGGCGGCAAGAACGCATCCGCTTACTCGACGGCGAAGGCGGCGGAACTGCACCTCGCCCGGTGCCTGGCGGAAGAGGGCGGTGCGGTGGGGATTCGGGTGAACACCGTCAATCCGGACGCGGTGCTGCAAGGGAGTAAGATCTGGGGCTCATCATGGCGGGAGGAGCGGGCGCGTTCTTACGGCATCGCCCCCGACGAGCTGGAGGAGTTCTACCGTAACCGCACGACGCTCAAGGTGAACATTCTGCCGGAGGACATTGCACGCGCTGTGCTTTTCTTCGCCTCCCCCATACGGGCCGCGAAGAGCACCGGAAACGTCCTCAACGTGGACGGCGGCGTCCCCGCGGCGTTCCCTCGCTAGGGCATCACTCAGAAGAGTCGGGGAAACGCACCGGCCGATCATTACACGGGGACAACGGATCAGGGAGCGTTACACGACTACACCGCCGCCATCGGGGTCATGCGGACGACTGTCCTACCGATGTGTGTCTCTCTTGATGGTCATGGCGCCGTGCATCCCGGTGCCGGAGGAAGCTGGCCGCGAACCTTGCCATTTACTGGTGCAGCCATCGGCACCGTGGGCGGATGCTGGTATCGTACGGACTCCGGTTGATCGGTAAGGACATCTGTCATTCCGAGCCTGCGAGGAATCCGTGGTACGAGCTACGGATCCCTCACTGCGTTCGGGATGACACGCACTACGATTCAGGCGGATCGGGTATCAATCCAGGCGGGCGCGACCACGGCGCCTGAGCGACATTGGATTCCGAGCGCTGTGACAAATCCAACGTCCCGTAGCTCTGACCCGGGCGAGGCCACGCTGCCACAGATAAGCGAAGAATCAGACACTGATGCACATCTCTTGAGGTGATCCCATGCCCGAGGCTCCACCCGCCCTGCTCGTCTTTGGAGCGCACCCCGACGATTGCGAGTTCACCGCGGCTGGTCTGGCGGCGCTCTACGCCGAGCGTGGCGGCCGGGTGCGGTTCGTCTCACTCACGAATGGGGACGCCGGGCATCAGACGCTCGGAGGCGCGCACCTCGCGCGTTTCCGCCGCCAGGAGGCACAGGCAGCGGCGGACGTGATAGGGATCGAGTCACAGGTGCTCGATAACCACGACGGTGAGCTCCTGCCGACACTGGAGCGCCGCCGACAGGTTATCGGCATCATCCGCGAGTTCCGCCCGGACCTCATCCTGACCCCGCGCCCGAACGATTACCATCCCGACCATCGGTACACCTCCGTCCTCGTGCAGGACGCGGCGTACATGGTCACCGTGCCGAATGCCGTTGCGTATGCCGACCACCTCTCGTCCGACCCGGTCATCATGTACGTCCGCGACCGATTCCAGAAACCCTACCCCTTCCAGGCGGATGTCGTGGTGGATATCGACTCCGTCGTGGACCGCAAGCGGGAGATGATCGGTTGCCATGCCTCACAGGTCTACGACTGGCTGGCGTACAACGGCGGCTACCTTGATGAGGTGCCTTCCGATGCCGCGGCCCGTCCGACATGGCTGCGCGAGCGGATGGAGCCCCGGCAACTGGCGTCGCGGAGCAGTACCGAGAGCAGCTGGTTGCGACGTACGCGCCTGGAACGAGGCACGCATATCCAGTATGCCGAAGCGTTCGAGGCGTGCGAGTACGGTTCCCCCTCCACTCCCGACGACCGCCAGCGACTTTTCCCGTTCTAGGCGCGCGAACATGGCGCCGTTCCGCAGCCAACGGCGTTAATTGCGCGTTGCTCCATGTGCGGTCTATTGCATCTTCCAGCGCTTGTGCTGTCTGCTATAGTGCGGCCACTTTTCGTCGTGCTAACTGCCCAGTTGAGGCGGTTGGGATGCGCCGCTCGCATCGGGCACTTCTGCCGTGGAGGAGGTGGTAGCGCAATTCGGTGAGACATTCCGTGGTCGCGGCCCATGCCGAAGGCCGCACGCAACGATCGCGTACAAGCTAGTCGGGCGATGTTCCGTGGGCGACCAGTACGCCGCCGGAGTTGCGGGGTCCAACCTGACACCACAAAGCAACAGAGTTCGGCTTCGATCCACCCTGGTCTTCGTACAGTGTAGTTTCCCTTAAGGAGGAACGAACATGTCTTCATGCGACGAGCAGAACCTGATCGACGGCGTCCTGCGAGGTACCATCACCCGCCGCGAGTTCATACAGAGAGCTGCCGCCGCCGGCATCTCACTGAGCTCGATCGGCGCGGTGCTCGCGGCGTGTGGCGCTGGCGGGGGAGACACCGCCGTTCAACCACCGGCTGCCGGCGGGCCCACAACTGTTCCCGGCGCGCCCACCGAGCCGCCGCCCCCTACTCCCGTCGTCGCCGACATCGGCAAGGGTAACACCCAGATCAAGTTCTGGCACGGCCTCGGTGGAGCTGACGGCGCGACCATGGCGGCGATGCTCAAGCGGTACTCGGACGAGAAGAAGGTCGGCGTCCGCTCCGAGACGTACGCCTGGGACGTCTTCTATCAGAAGCTGCCCACGTCCATCGTCGGCCGCACCCCGCCTGACATGGCAGTGATGCACGCGGACCGCGTTCCGCAGTTCAAGACCCAGGGGCTGGTACAGCGTGCCGACGCCCTCTTCTTCGATCCCGGTCTGGTTCCGAAGGACGACTTCAGCGAAAACGTCCTCTCCGCCGTCACAGTCAACGGAGAGATTCAGGCAGTACCGTTCGACCAGCACGGCTGGGGCATGTACGTGAACACGGAGTTGCTCGACAAGGCCGGGCTTGACTACCAGAAGATGCCGAAGAACGGCGACGAGTTCATCGAGTGGGGCACGAAGCTGACCACGGACAAGAACGGCAAGCACCCGGATGAAAACGGGTTCAACCCAAATCAGGTACAGGTATGGGGCACGCACGTCATTGGGGGTACGCTGACCCTCTTCTCGACGATCTGGTCCTACGGCGGTGACCTCTTCGATCCTGAGAAGAAGAAGGCCATGCTCGACAGCGAGAACACCGTCAGGGCCGTCCAGTACACATACGACGCGATCCATAAGCACCGCATTGCACCGACACCCACGGCGGAGCTCAGCGCCCAGGACCTGTATGCGGCTAACCGGCTCGCGATGATGTACGACGGGACGTGGGCGCTCAACTTCTTCAAGGATCGGCCGCCGATCGAGAAGAAGACGAAGGCTGTGTGGGTTCCCTCCCTCTCAGACGGCAAACAGGTCGCATGGTTCGGCTCACATCTGCTCGTTATCCCGAACCAGGTAAGTGAGGACCGCGTGAAGCCAGCGGTAGACCTGATAAAGTGGCTCTCCGACAACAGCATGGAGTGGGCAACCTCCGGACAGATACCAGCTCGGCTCTCTGCGCAGAACGACCCGCGGATCAACGACATCTGGTCGGTGGCCGTCTTCTCGAAGATGTTCCAGAAGATCGGCAGGACACTGCCGGCGCACCCGGCGCTCAACGAGCTTGCCGCGGCGTGGGATCCTGCCTTTAGTGCGGCACTAAGCAAGACCACCCCGGTCAAGGAGGCGCTCACGAACGCCAACAAGCAGATGCAGGCGGTTCTCGATCGCGCGTAAGCGAGAGAACAAAACGGGGTGGGGCCGTCGGCCCCGCCCCGCTCACTCGAAAGGGAGATCCGCATGAGCACGACGCAAGCCACCCCTGCGGGAACCGCTGGCGTGGGCCGATCCAGGAACAGCAGGCTACGGCAGGAGCTGCCGAATTACCTGTTCATTCTGCCGCATTTGGTGTTCTTCATAGTGTTCCTGGCCGGTCCCATCGTGTACGGGCTGCGGATGAGCCTCTACGACTGGCAGATCCTCGCCACTGAGCAGCGCTGGGTGGGCCTGGGCAACTATGAGGCGCTCATGCGCGATCCCCTCTGGTGGAAGGTGTTGCGTAATACCTTCTACTTCACCGGGCTGACGGTCGTGCTGAACACGGTCGTGTCGCTAATCGCCGCCACGGCCATCAAGCGCCCCATCTTCGGACGTGATCTTTTTCGCGTGCTGTTCTACTCCCCGGTGATCCTCTCGGTATCAGTACTGGGACTGCTGGCAGTCAAGGTATGGAACACGCGGCTTGGCCTGGTGAACTACTACATCGCCGACGTGTTCGGGGGGCCGGTCATCGAGTGGCTCGGCACCGCCGGCCTGGTGATCCCTACGCTCTCGCTCACCACCGTATGGTGGAGCTTCGGCTTTCCGATGCTCGTCTTCCTCGCGGGCTTGCAGAACATCCCCGAGTCGTACTATGAAGCCGCCAAGATCGACGGCGCGAGCGCCATCCAGGCGTTCTTCAAGATTACCGTGCCGCTTCTGGTCCCGATCCTGTTGTTCGTCGTGATCACGCAGTTTCTTGGGCATATGCAGGTCTTTGGTCAGCCGTTCCTGATGACGCGCGGCGGGCCTGGCAACGAGAGTAAAACCGTGGTCTTCTACCTGTACCAGACGGCATGGCAGTTCTTCCGAATGGGCTATGCCTCCGCGATGGCCGTGGCCCTGGCGATCATCATGATCATCATCACCGCGATCCAGTTCATCGTGTTCCGCAACAGAAACGTAGAGTTCTAGGAGGCAAACGAATGACCGCTCGAAGTCTCCAGTTGCCGGCTCGTGCGCTGGCCGCGCGACGACACTTCCGCCGCGGCGACCTGGCCCTCTACATCCTGCTCATCCCCGCCGCTGTGGCGACGCTCATGCCGATTGCGTACATGCTCTCACAGTCGCTGACGCCAGAGGCGGATACTCTGGCATGGCCGATTCAGTGGATCCCGAAGAACCCCACGCTCAACAATTTCGAGCGCCTGTTCAACGATCCCACGCTGCCGGTATTTCGCTGGCTCGTGAATAGCGTCCTCGTGTCGCTCGCCGTGACGGCGCTCGTGCTATTCATAGACTCGCTCACCGCGTATGCATTCGCGCGGCTGCGGTTTCCGGGTCGCGACTTCATCTTCTTCGTCCTGCTGATCAGCCTGATGATCCCCGGACACATCACACTCATCCCAACGTTTCTGTTGATGCGCAACCTGAACTTCCTCGACACATACCACGCGCTGATCTGGAATCACGGCGCCGGGGTGTTCGGCATATTTCTGCTGCGGCAGTACTTCATGAGCATCCCGCGCGAGCTTGAAGAGGCGGCGATTGTGGACGGCGCGGGACGGTTGCGGCTGTACTGGCAGATAGCGGTTCCGCTTGTCTCGTCCGCGCTCGTGGCCTTGGGCATCTTCACGTTCCTGGGCTCGTGGAACGACCTGTTCTGGCCACTCATCGTGCTATCTGACCGGCAGCAGCTCACCCTCCCCGTTGGGCTCGCGATCCTGGGGCAAGGCTACTACACCCAGCGCAGTCTCACGATGGCCGCGGCGGTGGTGGCGTCGTTCCCAGTCTTGTTACTGTACGCGATCTTCCAGCGCCGGATCATCGCCGGGGTCTCACTGACCGGCCTGGCGGGGCGGTAGGTAGAAGGCTGGTGGGTATTCGGCTCCGAATCCTTCGCCTGTGGGCGCAGGTGGGTTGGCCGATCCTATCCGCAGCATCGCCTGTGGGCGCAGGTGGGCTAGGGGCGACGATGTCACACGCCCATAGGGGCCGCAGAAAGGATGTCACCTGAAGCCAATACTAGGTTCCCGCAAATGTGAAGAAAGGATGTCACCTCTTGGCAAGCGTTCCCCGCCCCGAATATCCACGCCCACAGTTTGCGCGACCCGACTGGCTCTGCCTCAACGGCGAGTGGCAGTTCGAGATCGACCCCGGCGATAGCGGTCTCAACCGCGGCTTGCTCGATCGCGAGCTGAAAGGGCGGGTCACCGTCCCCTTCTGCCCCGAGTCCGAGCTCTCCGGCATCGGCCATACCGACTTCATGCACGCGGTCTGGTATCGCCGCGACGTGCGTATTCCATACGAATGGTCCGGGCGCAACGTTCTGCTCCACTTCCAGGCCGTGGACTACGACGCGACCATCTGGGTCAACGGTACGGAGGTAAAACGGCATCGCGGCGGTTTTACGCCCATAACTTGCGAGCTGCGCGGCATAGTAGCGCCGGGCGAGATGGCGACGATCGTCGTCCGTGCGCGAGACGAGAACCGGATAGCGCAGCCGCGCGGCAAGCAGGCCACAACGTACGCGCCCCAGTCCGCCTTCTATACTCGCACGACCGGTATCTGGCAGACGGTGTGGATGGAGCCGGTGCCGGAGGTGGCGCTGCGGCGCCCGCGGCTGACACCCGACGTCGCGAACGGGCTGATCCGGCTCGATCAACCACTCACCAATAACCGGCCCGGCTACCACTTGCGCAGCGCGCTCAAGGACGGTGATGAGGTTGTGGCGACGAAGAGTTGTAGGGCCGACCTGGACCTCTCGCCCCGGCTCGACCTGCCGGTCCCACCGGACCACCGCCGCCCGTGGTCGCCCGGTGATCCCCACCTCTATGGCATCGAGATCGAGCTGCTTGATGCCGACGGCGAAGTCGTCGACCGGGCGACGAGCTACACGGGTCTGCGAAGCGTCGGCATCGACGGCAAGGCGGTGAAAATTAATGGCGAGGCGGTCTTCCAGCGGCTCGTGCTCGACCAGGGCTACTACCCCGGTGGTGTGATGACCGCACCGACCGACGAGGCGCTGGTGCGCGACATCGAGCTGGCGATGGAGGCTGGGTTCAACGGGGCGCGCCTGCACCAGAAGGTGTTCGAGGAGCGCTTCCTGTACCATGCGGATCGCCTGGGCTACCTGGTATGGGGCGAGTTCGCGGACTGGGGATCGAGCGGGCACGGGCCGGTGCACGACCACCAACAGCCGGGCATCACGTACGCGGCGCAGTGGTTGGAGGTGCTGGAGCGGGACTACTCCCACCCGAGCATCATAGGCTGGTGCCCCCTCAACGAGACGGCGCAGACCGTCCATGACCGGATCACCGCGCTGGACGACGCCACCCGCGCGCTCTTCCTCGCCACGAAGGCGATGGACCCCAGCCGGCCCGTGCTCGACACGTCCGGCTATGCTCATCGCGTTCCCGAGTCTGACATCTACGACTCACACGACTACATCCGCGACCCGATCTTCGAGGAGGGGCTCGAGAGTTTCAGGGCGCGCCACGCGGGCCTGCCCGAGGACAAGCCGTTCATCAACCCGGATCTTAGCTCGGCCAAGGCGATCATCCACCAGGCGCCCTGGTCCATCCCCTACCGTGGCCAGCCCTATTTCCTGAGCGAGTTCGGCGGCTTCAAGTGGAACCCGGACGCGCCGATCAGGAGCGCCGAGGAGAACCAGCTGGACCGGACCACCGGCTGGGGCTACGGCTCCGATCCCCTGTCGGAGGAGGACTTCTACTACCGCTTCGGGGCCCTGTGTGACGTGCTGCTCGACAACCGCGGAATGTTTGGCTACTGCTACACGCAGCTCACGGATATATACCCGGAGGAGAACGGTATCTACTACTTTGACCGGCGGCCCAAGTTCGACACCGCGCGACTGAGCGCGATCCAGCGGCGACCCGCCGCCATCGAGCAGGTGGAACGCGGTTGCCTCGCGTGAGATGCCGGCGATAGCGGGGGGCCGTAGCGCCGCCAACCCAGCAGTTCATCGATGGGAGCGCGGCCTATCGGCACCGTTGCCCGGACGTCCGCGGGCGCGCTGCTCAGCCGCCGTGCCTCCGGATCTGCTGACACACCCGGCAACTCCCCGGCACGACGCTCATGCCCCTCTTGTAGTGAGCGGGACCGGGATGCTCGGTGGGAGGCAGAGGGCGGCCGGGCGCTCTAGGCAGGCACGAGCCTGTCACCACCGAGGCGACCAAGCCTAACCATTCGCCAGACGGCACCAGTGCACGCGACAGGGAACTCGGGTTGCTGGTTCGACCGCACGGTGACAGCGCCACCCGGCGCCCATCACTCGCTTGTGAGGGTGCTACTTGCTGGCCTTGAAGGCGAGGGAGCGGCTGGCCGGTATGTCGATCTTTTCGCCGGTCTGGGGGTTGCGGCCCTTCGAAGTCGACCCGCGAGTCTATGGTTCCTTTGTCGAGCACATGGGCCGTTGCGTGTACGGCGGCATTTACGAGCCCGGCCATCCCACCGCCGATGAGCAGGGCTACCGACAGGACGTGCTGGAGCTGGTGCGGCAGCTCGATGTGCCGATCGTCCGCTATCCGGGCGGCAACTTCGTCTCCGGCTACAACTGGGAGGATGGTGTCGGGCCGCGTGAGGAGCGTCCCACCCGACTCGACCTTGCCTGGAAATCCACCGAGACAAATGCTATGGGCACGAATGAGTTCGCGGAGTGGGCGAAGCTTGCGAACTCCGAGGTCATGCTCGCGGTGAATCTCGGCACTGGCAGCATCGACTCCGCCCGTAACCTCGTCGAGTACTGTAATCATCCTAGCGGCAGCTATTACAGCGACCTGCGCATCTCGCACGGCGTCCCCGAGCCGCACAAGATCAGGACGTGGTGCCTCGGCAACGAGATGGACGGCCGGTGGCAGCTTGGTCACAAGACCGCCGACGAGTACGGTCGCCTGGCGTGTCAGACGGCCATCGCGATGAAGTGGGTCGACCCGTCTATCGAACTCGCCGCCTGCGGGAGCTCACACCCAAAGATGCCGACCTACCCCGCGTGGGAGGCGACCGTGCTGGATCACACGTATGAGTACGTCGACTACATTACGCTGCATCGCTACTACTCCAAGACACCCATCCGGTCCACGATGCAGGGTGCCACCACCGAGCCTGAATCGAACGACTTGCTCGGCACCTTCCTCGCGCGCTCTCTCGACATGGACGACTACATACGAAGTGTGATCGCGACGTGCGACTACATCCGCGCTCGGAAGCGGGCAAAGAAGCACCTGATGCTCTCGTTCGACGAGTGGAACGTGTGGTACCACGCCCGAGACCGGGACAAGGCGGTCGAGCCATGGCAGTTCGCGCCCCCCATCGCCGAGGAGCCCTACAATCTGGAGGATGCCCTTCTCGTTGGCTGCTTGCTCATTACGATGCTCAGACACGCCGACCGGGTGAAGATGGCGTGCATGGCGCAACTCGTGAACGTCATAGCGCCTATCTCCACGATGACGGGCGGGGGCGCCTGGCGTCAGACCATCTACTACCCGTACATGCACGCGTCCCGCTATGGCAGGGGTACGGTGCTCGACCTGCAGATCGACGTGCCCTCATATGCGGACACGGTGTTCGACGCTGTCCCGCTGCTGGAGGCTATCGCTACCTTGGACGGGGAGCACGAGGAGGCTACGGTGTTCGCCGTTAACCGTGCACAGGATGGTCCGCTTTCGCTGGAGGGCGACCTGCGTGGCTTGCCGGGTTACCGCGTCTCCGAGCACCTCGTGCTGGAGCACACGGACAGCACCGCGACGAATACGCTCGACGCCCCCGACACGGTCGTTCCCCACGCAAACGGCGATGCGCAAATGGCGGATGGGCGCCTGACCGCGACGCTACCTCGGCTCTCCTGGAACGTCATCCGCCTCACGAAGAGATCAGCATAAGCCCGTTCGTCGAAGGCATCACCGGGAGTGCTCCAGCGGCTCGCTGAGCGCGTGGGGGGCTCCCCGCTCCGTTCAGACCCGTAGCGTCTTCCGCGGCGCGCCATGCTGCCTTCCTGGTATGGTGCTCTCTGCAGCCCCATCTGACTGGACCTGGCGTGAGCGGCCTTGATACAATCGCCAAAGCTTCGAATAAGCTGCAGTTCTCCATGCAGGCGCCCGATACCTCCTTGAAAGGATTTGCGAGTGAACGCTCGACGAGTCGGAGCGTACCTTGTGCATATCTACACAGCGTCGACTATGGCGCTGCTGGCGCTGTCTGCCCATCTGCTCTTCCAAGACCAGTACGAAGCCTCTCTTGCGGCGATGCTGCTGGCGATGGTTATCGACTCGACCGACGGCATGCTCGCGCGGCGTGTCGATATAAAGGCGGCGCTGCCCGAGTTCGACGGCCGCCGTATGGACGACGTGATCGACTATGTCTCTTATGTGTTCTTGCCGGTAATATTCCTGCTGCGGACGGACATGCTGCTACAACCCGCCGTGCTCTGGGCTACCGTGCCGCTTATGGCGAGTGTCTTCGGCTTCGGCCAGACCAATGCGAAGCTTGATGAAGAAGGCTTCTTCGTGGGCTTCCCATCCTACTGGAATATCGTTGTCTTCTACTGCTATGTCTTCGCTCTACCCCCCTGGCTCAATACACTGATCATCGTCGTTCTGGCGGTCCTCATCTTTGTGCCGATGCGCTATATGTACATCACTCGCCTCTCCAGCCACAAATGGCTGAACTATAGTCTCACGCTTATTTGGGGTGTACTAATCGGCGCGGTGCTAACGGCCACGGGACAATTGCGCTCGACATTTCTGATGTTGTCGCTCGTATTCCCGGTGTACTACCTCGCCGGTTCGTTTCTGCTCGATCGGCGTGCGCGGCACAGGGCTGAGTTGAAACCGTCCCTAGGACGCTCTTAGTGTCTTCAGGAAAGCGTGTTTCAGCGGTTGGCGTTTCCTTGCATGCGTCAACAAGCCGCGGATGCGACGGTGGAAAACGCGTCTTGAGACAGTAACCAAGAGAGGGACGGGTTGCGCCATCCCTCTCCCGCACCTGCTTCTATCCCACCGATCAGACCGCGACTAGCACTCCGAGTGGCCGCAGGTGTTGCACTTGCGGCAGCCCTCCTGGTAGACGAGGCTGTTGCAACCGCAGCCGGGGCAGAGGTTGCCCGTGAGCTGCACCGTCTTCTCCAGCAGCTTCTGAGCCGAAATGTTCGGCGACGTGATCGCGTGCCCACTGCCGTTGCCGTTGGAGAGCAGCGGCTCGGCCACGGATGGCGCGGGCGCCTGAGGCACCTCGACAGCGGTTGAGTGCTCGGCGGCGGGAGGTGCAGGCGGCGTGATGTCACGCTGCAGGTGCTTCAGCAGTGCCTGGCCCACAGCGTCCGGCAGGCTCTTCACCTGCTGCTGGCCGAAGCCCACCGCACGGCTGCCGCCAATGTTCTTGAGTTGATCCGCCATCTCCCACGCGCGCTCGTCCGCGCTCATCGGGCTTGGCATCTGGAGGTTGAGCGAGATCAGCCTGCCGAGCGCCTCCGCCATTGCTGCGATGTCGGTACCTGCCTTGCCGAGGTTGATGAACACCTCCATCAGCCCGTCCTCGTCAGAGTTAAGCGTGATGTTGATCTTCCCCTCCGGCGCACGCACCTGCCGGGTATAGCCCTGGATCACTGTCGGCCTCGGCTTGATCTCCGGATCGAGGACCTTCGGTGCCGGGACAGGAACCGCAGGAGTCACATCAGCCGCCTGCTTCACCTCAGCGGGCTGGTTCGCGGGTTCGGCCTTCTTCTCGACCACGGCCTCCAGAACCGCGTCGCGGCTCCCCTGGCGGTAGTACGTCACGCCCTTGCAGCCGAGGTCATATGCATCCAGGTACAACTGCTCGACAAACTCCACCGTGTCCGTCGACGGCCCGTTCACCGTCTTGGAGATCGAGCTGTCGGTGTATCGCTGCACGACGGCCTGCATGCGGATGTGCTCGTCCGGCGTCAGATCACCCGAGGCGACGAAGTACTCGGGCAGGGCCTCCTCGGGGTGAGCGTCCTTCCACTCCTGAGCGAGCGGATGGTAGAGCAGATGCTCGCCGAGCCGGTCCGTACGCTTCGTGACGAACGCGAACACGGGCTCGACACCGGAGTTGACGCCCGCAAGGCTGGACGTGGTGCCGGTCGGCGCCTGCGTCAGGAGCACCCCGTTACGGATGCCGTTCGCGGCGATCTTCTGCTGGACCGCCTCGGGGAGTTGCCGGACGAACGCGCCCTGCATGAACTTCTCCCGGTCCCACTTGCCGAACGGCCCCTTCTCGGCGGCGATCTCGGCGGACTCGTCGTATGCCGCGTCGCGAATGATCGAGTAGATGCGCTCCACGACGGGCGGACTCGTCGTATGCCGCGTCGCGAATGATCGAGTAGATGCGCTCCACGACGGGCAACGCCTCCTCGGAGCCGTAGCGCAGCCCCAGCTTGATCAGCACGTCCGCGATGCCCATCGTGCCGAGACCGGTGCGGCGGGTGCCATCCTGCTGAGCCTCGCGGTTCTCCGGGAACGGATAGTTCGTGGCGTCAATGACATCATCGAGGAAGCGGATTGAGGTGCGCGTGGCCTGCGCGAGGTCTTCATAGTCGAAGTAGGTCTCGCCATCGATCTGCTTCACGAACGACACGAGGTTCAGCGCACCGAGGTTGCACACGCCCCACGCCGGGAGCCCCTGCTCGCCGCATGGGTTGACGCACCGGATGTTCTCGTAATACCACGTGTTCGACTGCTTGTTGTACCGGTCCATGAACACCACGCCCGGCTCGGCGTAGGCCCACGCGCTCTCGGCGATTTTGCGCCACAACTCGCGCGCCTGGATCGTGCGGTAAACCTCACCCTTCCACTTGAGCTCCCACGGTGCGTCGTCCTTCACGGCCTGCATGAAGGCGTCCGAGACGGCGACCGACAGGTTCGCGTGGTCGATGTGGCCGGGGTTCTTGCGCTTGTACTCTACGAACTCCTCGATGTCCGGGTGGTCATCGTCGAGCATGAGCATCAGCGCACCGCGGCGCGAGCCTCCCTGGATGATCACCTTGCCCGTCATATCGGAGTAAAGAATGCCCCAGGAGCACGGCCCGGACGCGGTGCCGTTCACGGTCTTGATGTACGCGCCCCTCGGCCGCAGACTGGAGAGGTTCACGCCCACGCCGCCCGAGCGGCGCATGATCTCAGCGGCATGCGTGATATTGCGGAAGATGCCCTGCACCGAATCTTCCGGGCTCGGAATCACGAAACAATTGTAGAACGTGACGTCCGTCCCGGAGCCGGCGCCTGAGAGGATGCGGCCGCCAGGCACGAAGCGAAAGTCGCGCAGCACATCGTAGAACTTGCTGGTGTACTCTGCGCGCTTCTCGCTCGGCTCCGACTCGGCGATTGCGCCCGCGACCCGCAGCCACATCTCCTCCGGATACTGCTCCAGCGGCTGGCCCGAGGAGTCCTTCAGCGCGTACCGGTCGAGGAAAATCTTCTCGCGATAGCCAGATAGGATCGTAGCATCCCCCGCCGCAATGCGAGCTCGTACGGCGGCCGCGAGATCCTCGGCGCTCTCGCCGGAGTATGCGCCCTCGGTCAAGATAGTGTTTGCCATAGAAAGTTCCCTTCCGACCACTGTCCCTGCTTGCCGATACTATCTCGTCGGCATCCACTATATATTGTGCATCGTCCAACGACGAACACAAGGTATAGATTAGTAGATCAGACGACGGATGCCAAGAGGGTTATCCACATCTTTTTCCACGGATCCGTCCCCTTCCTCTGTCGGTTAGCCCGAGCGTATTGATCAGTCCGTCCGGTTACAAGGTGTTGTGCATACCCTGTTGCAAATTGGTCCGTCGTTGCCCTGCACCGGTGCTGCGAGTCCGAGCATTGTGCTCATAACTCCATGGCCAGTTGGTCTTCCGATGGCCGGGCCGGACGCCGCACCCGCTCCACTTCTTCCAGGAAGCCATTCACATCGCGGAAGCGCAGATAGACCGACGCGAAGCGGATGTACGCAACCTCGTCGAGCTCGCGGAGCCGGCGCATCACCGCCGTACCGATTTCGCTCGTTGGGATCTCCTGTCTGCCGGACCCAATAAACTGCGCCTCAACACCGTCGACCAGTGCCTCTATGCGTACAGACGAAATCGGTCGCTTCGTGCAGGCAATTCGCACCCCCTCCGCGAGCTTTGTGCGATTCCACGCCTCGCGCGTGCTGTCCCGCTTAACAACGAGGGGACCCAGAACCTCCACGCGCTCGTAGGTCGTGAACCGATTGCCGCAGTTCTCGCACAGCCGGCGGCGCCGTACCGCGTTTGTCGCATCGCGCGAATCCACCACCCGCGTCTCGCCCGAGCCACACTTGGGACAACGCACGTTTCCCGCCTCCTGCGCAATATATAGTGCCTTATATTATACCGTACACAGCATCTAGACGCAGCGCGCCCTTGGCCAGGTGAGGATCGAGGCAGATCCGAACAACTTGCTGTACAGACGATTCAACCCACATTGGGTGATGATAGGTCCTGCCCGCGACGATTCACAAGTTTGCAGGTAGCATACGTCTCGATAGATCTGCCTCTCCACGGCCGCGAGCGGGAGAGCGGAGCTTGCACGCCCGATGGCTCCTGGGGAAGCACCCCGGTAGTGCCACTGTGCACAGTGCTCCAGCATAGATCCGCGCTGTCTTTGGGGCCGGACCGGACTACTCTCAGTTAGACGGCCCGCGTCTTGCTCAAACAGGCAAAAAGATGGCAGGAGGTCAACGTTGCGTATAGCGCTCGATGCGATGGGGGGAGATAACGCGCCAAACGTTACCGTGGGCGGCGCGCTCGCCGCGGCACAGGAGCTTGGCGTCCAGACGCTGCTTGTTGGTAGACAGGAAGTGCTCACCGCCCAGCTTGGTCCGGACGCTGCAAAACTCCCGGTCGAGATTGTCCACGCACCGGATACCATCGAGATGCACGATCATCCTGCCCAGGCCGTCCGCGCAAAAAAGGAGTCCAGCATCGTCGTCGGGTTGCGGCTCCTCAAGGATGGGCAGGCGGATGCCTTCGTATCAGCTGGAAACAGTGGCGCGGTGATGGCGGCCTCACTCCTGGTGCTTGGGCGTGCGCCAGGCATCGACCGGCCGGCGATCGGGACTGTGATCCCGACGCTGAGTGGCCGCACCTTACTCCTGGACGCGGGCGCCAATGTGGACGTCCGCGCACAGAACATGCTCCAGTTCGCGCGGATGGGCAGCGTCTACGTGAATACGCTGACCCAGACAGATAAGGCCACGGTGGGACTCCTCAGCAATGGCGAGGAAGAGTCGAAGGGCAACGCGCTCACTCTCGAGGCACACACACTGCTGCGAAACAGTGGTCTCAACTTCGTGGGGAACGTGGAGGGTCGCGACATCACTCGCGGCACGGTCGACGTCGTGGTCACGGACGGCTTCACCGGGAACGTGGCACTCAAGTCTATCGAAGGCACTGCCGAGTTGATCCAGCAACTGCTACGCGAGGAGATCACGCGAGGCCTGCGCAACAAGCTCGCCGCTCTCGCCCTGCGCCGGGCGTTCCGCCGCGTCCGCGCACGGCTCGACTACAGCGAGGTCGGCGGTGCACCCTTGCTCGGCGTGAATGGCACCGTGTTCATCTCACACGGTCGATCGAGCGCGAACGCGATAAAGAACGCGCTGCGCGTCGCAAACGAGGCAGCGGAGCACGACATCGTGGGCGCGATCAATAACGCGGGGATCAGCAGCTAGCGCGTTTGCGCCAGTCTGTGCCGTATACTTGGTGCCAAGTAGGTGATGCGCCGGACAATATCTGGCCGAGCCGCTGCGCACGAACAGATGACACTGATAGCTGTGGAGAGGCTGACTTTGGAGGACACCGCACCGATAATCGCCGTGAGCATGTGGGGCGAGGCGATGAGCGAGAGGGCGCCCCGATTCGCCGGTGCTCGCGCATACTTCGAGGCGACCGAGGCCGCAGGCGGCGCGCCACTTGGCATCGTCCCACTGAAGCGCAGCTTGCGCGCGCTTTATGACCTGACCGACGGGCTACTGCTCACCGGCGGTGGCGACGTGGACCCGGCGCACTACGGTGAAAAGCCGATCCCGCAACTCGGCCCAGTTGATCCGGAGCGTGATCACGCGGAACTAACGCTCGCGCGCTGGGCACTGGAGGATGACAAGCCCACCCTCGCGATCTGCCGTGGGGCCCAGGTGCTGAACGTGGCCTGTGGTGGCTCCCTGTACCAGGACCTTCCCGCCCAGCAGCCCGACGGCTTGAACCACAACGAATCCCGCGACCGCGGGATCCGCGGCCTGGCAACCCACCAGCTGGACGTCGTGCCGCGCACGAGGCTGGCACGCGCGATCGGCGCAACATCCCATCCCGCAAACACGCATCACCATCAGTCAGTGAAAGAGCTAGGGGAAGGGCTCACGGTCGCGGGGCGAGCAGAGGATGGCATCGTCGAGGCAATCGAGCACGAGTCGGCGTCGTGGGTCGTTGGGATCCAGTGCCACCCGGAGATGATGTATCACGAGCACGCGTGGGCAGCTCAGCTTTTCTCTGCCTTTCTCGACGAGGTGCGATTCCGTGCCCAGCGAGAGGAGCCACAGCCCCTTCCCGCCCTCCGCAGAGTGGCAACCTGACAGCAGGAGTCATGAGCCTCTTCTGACGGGCCGGGTAAACCATCCCGCCCGGCTCGCGCGGCCGTTCCGTTCGCGGTAGGTGGTAGGCATCGAGTCATGTGCCAGCCCTGCGGAACTAGTATCCCCAAGCCAAAACCGAGCTGCAGCACGCACATCGTCGGTGGTGGCGTGAGCCCGTAGATGCTCGGTTCTCTCCTCGCTCCTGCAGCGGACCCTCCGGGGTGGTGATACGCAATCCGGTTGAAGACTATCGCATGTCATCCCGAACGGAGTGAGGGATCCGTCCACTTTGGACCACGGATTCCTCGTACGCTCGGAATGACAGATACCCTACCGTTCAGTCGGATTGCGTATGATGCAGCAGATAAATGTCGACTCGAGCCTCCGCGGCACCCCTTGATAATGCGCCATAGACCTCACGCCGAGATGCGAAGAAACCTCAAGAAAGCATCAATGACCCATCACCATTTGCCGGGCTCGTGGGCCACGTGGTTGCAGAGTAGCAGGCGTAGCATCCATCTCGGGTTTCGGGACAGAACTCGTAAGAGTGTGACTGAATCGCACACAGTTGGTGGTGTGCTGCTATGCTTGCGCCGAACAGGTATCGGTGAAGTGTGAGGAGGTAGGCTCTTGGACGAGGAATCGGTCGTTCGCGGCATCGGGTGGGCATCACTCGGATCGGGACTTGCATGTATCGCGGTGCCCGTCGTGATGTCCCGGGTGTTCGGCATGGGCACCATGCCCCGCCTGTTGCGCGTTATCGGGGTCCGAGACACCCTTATCGGTACGGGGCTGCTCACCCAGCCGGACTTCGGCGTATGGTTAGGCGCGCGAGCTGCAGCCGATGGCTCGGACGCCGTGCTGTTGGGCACGGGTATCCTCCTCGGGCGGTTTCGTCGCTGGAACGCCAAGCTGGCGTTTGTGCTGGCCGTCACCTTCTCCGCTGGAGCCGCCATACTGGCACGGCGACTAGCCCCTCGGTGAGCTAGCGACCATCAAGCAACGGCTCAATCTCTCCCGCGTCCTCGAATGGGCCGACAACCGCAATACAGCACACGCCGGGGACAAACATCTCACCCGCGAGCGCCATAACGTCCTCGGTCGTGACCGCATCGACCTCGGCAAGCACCTCGTCGATGCTGCGAATCCGGTCGCGGAGCAATTCCTGCCGCCCGCCCCAGGCGGCGAGTCCACGACTGCCCTCCAGCCCCATGATCGTCCGGCCCTTGATGTATCGCTTCACACGCGCTAGATCGTCTTCGGACAGCGGCTCTGTGGCGAGACGATCGAGCTGCTCGAATACAGCACCCAGGCTATGCCCAAGCTGCTCCGGCGCGACCGCTGCGTGCACGATAAACGCACCGTCATCCCGATACTGCTGCGCGTAGCTCCCGACGGAGTACGCCAGTCCACGGCGCTCCCGCACCTCCAGAAAGAGCCTGCTGCTCATCCCCCCGCCAAGCACGGAATCCAGGACATTCAGCGCATACCGCCGAGGATCCTCGTAGCTGATCGCCGGGAAGCCGAGCGAGAAGTTTGCCTGCTTCACCGGCTTTCCCGCCAGACCCACGCGGCGCTCGTTCCTCGTGTGCCCTGGCGCAACAACATGATCTCCATTTCCCACAGCGACATCGCGCAGGGCTTGCCCAGCCCAGTCAACGACGCGCTCGTGCTCGACGGGCCCGGCGCACGCGACGACGAGATTGCCGCTCGTGTAGTAACGGGCGGCATGGGTCGCTAGATGCTCGCGGGTAATACCGCTAACGCTGTCCTCGGTGCCCGCGACCTCGCGCCCGAGCGGCTGATCGCTCCACAGAAGCCCATCGAGCATCCCCACGGCAAGGCGGCCCGGCGAGTCCTCCCTGCCCTTGATCTCCTCCAGGATCACGCGGCGCTCCCGCTCAACCTCTTCGGCATCGATGAGGGGATACTGCACCATGTCGGCAAGTAGCTCCAGGCCGCGCTCCGAGTACTCCGCGGGCAGCTTAGTCCAGTACGTCGTGTACTCGCGGCCCGTGCCCGCGTTGAGTACTCCGCCGACACCCTCGACCGTCTCGCTCACCGCGCGCGCACTTGGCCGGTTTCGCGTACCCTTGAACAACATGTGTTCCAGGAAATGTGAGACGCCGGACTCCTCCACCGACTCATGGCGAGAGCCGACACCAAAGTAGAGGCTGAGCGCAGTGGAGTATGAATGCGGCGCGTGCGCACTGACCACGCGCACACCGTTCGGCAGCACGGTTCTCTCGTACATCTACGCCTCGGGGGCCAGTAGATACTCGTTCAGCAGCCGGATCCCCTCGTCGACGGTCAGCGCAATGTTGTGGATCCGCTCGCCGCCCCAGACGTGGCGCGTCACGTGCTCGCCGTCGGGCGTGACAATCGCCGTATACACCAGACCAACGGGCTTCAGGTCGGTGCCACCATCCGGCCCGGCGATGCCCGTCGTAGAGATCCCTATGTCCGCACCGAGCACCTTCCGCACTCCGCGAGCCATCTGCACCGCACATTCCTCGGAGACGGCACCACGCGTTCGGAGCACCGACTCCGCGACGCCGAGGATCTGCTGCTTGACGTCGTTTGCGTACGCGACGATCCCACCGCGGAAGTAGGCAGAGCTACCAGGCACGGCAACGATCCGCGCTGCGAGCGAGCCACCGGTGATGCTCTCCGCGACTGCGAGCGAGCGGTCGCGGATGAGATCAGATATAAGGTTGTCGCCGAAATGGGGATTGTCCACGCTTGCAGTATACCGGTGGTGCATCTAACATTGGTACCGCCGGTGGCAGCACACGCCTGACGGCACACGCGGAATGCTTGAACAGAAGGCCGGTCCGCGCAAGGCGGTACAGGTGGTAACGGAAGGAAGGCACATGGCGACGATACTCGATGTCGAGGCGATGGAGATACTCGACTCACGCGGCAATCCGACGGTCGAAGTAACCGTCTACCTCGAAGGCGGTGCGGAGGGAAGCGCGGCGGTGCCGTCGGGGGCATCGACAGGCGAGCATGAGGCGGTCGAGCTTCGCGACGGTGATTCCGACCGGTATGGCGGGAAGGGCGTGCTGGAAGCGATCACGAACGTCAACGACATCAT
>JAUJMR010000007.1:27641-31788 GCA_030446765.1 Chloroflexia bacterium | reverse complement strand
CTCGTGGGCGACGACCTCTTCGTGACGAACACCGAGCGCATACGCGAGGGCGTTAGCCGCGGTGCGGGCAACAGCGTGCTGATAAAGCCGAATCAGATCGGCACGCTAACGGAGACGATCGAGGCTGTGGAGCTGGCTCGCCGCGCGGGCTGGACCTCGGTGATGTCGCACCGCAGTGGCGAGACCGAGGATACGACGATCGCGGACCTTGCCGTGGCGCTCGGCACGGGACAGATAAAGACGGGTGCGCCCTCCCGAGGAGAGCGCACCGCGAAGTACAACCGACTGCTGCGCATCGAGCGCGAGCTGGGCGATAACGCCCGGTACGCGGGTTGGAACGCGCTACCTACACGCCGGTAGTCCGTTGAGTACGCCCCACACCGGTACTGGACACTGTCGGCCCCGGACCGTCGCTATGTGGTGCCACGTCCGGTCCGGCGGTGTGGGTGTCCCGCTCCTCGATGCCAGGGTTGATATCCTGATCTGCGGACTCCGCGCCATACACCGAGTCAGAAACCTCGGAGACGCGCGCTGCGGGAGCGTCCGTCTCTGGGCTCTCGCCGGTGGCGGCCTTTTCGGGGTGCAGGGCGTGTTCCTTCCAGTCGTCGCTTGCCTTTATTGACATCATCGGCCTCCTTGTCCTTCCACCGCGGCTTGCAAGACGTATGCCGCTCAACGACCCGCTACGGCGGCCAGCACACCGGACAATGTCGCGAGCGCGAGCCAGGCCAGGTACACATCACTGTACCCGGTTGCACCGTCCGTAATCAGAAAGGTCGCGCCCAGGCCCATGAGGGCCACGCCAAGGACTAAGGCGGCAAGGGCAGACAACCGCTGATCGGCATCTATCCGTGGGAGCGGGCGTACGCTCGTGAGATGCAGCGTCGCGAGTGTAAGCAGGGCCGCTCCTCCGAACAGTGCGACCCACGGCGCGAGAAGCACAAAGAGGTTCAGGAGACGCGTCATGGGGCGATGGCTGGACCCGTCCGGACGGCGACCCGCCCGCAGAACCGACCTACGGGAAGAAGATCGCGACCCACTGCCGCCACACCGGCTGTACCGGAGCAAGAGGCGCGGGCTTCTTGGCCCGCTCGGGCAGCGGTACGGATGGCTCGGCCTTCGGGGCATTGGAATCGGGGACGATGAAGAGCGAGATATCGCCAGGCTTCGCCATCCCGAGCTGTTCCCGCGCCGTTCGCTCCACGTATTCCTCGTATCCCGGTCCGTTCAGGAAGTCCACGCGAGCTTGTAAGCGAGCGTTTGCTACTTGCTGTTCGGCAAGAATGGCGCGCTCCGCCGCGAGTCGCTCGCCCAGCCCTCGCGCCTTCCACGCCTGCCCGGTGAACGCGAGCGCGAAGTACAGGCCGCACATCAGGAGCACCAGTTTCGCGAGCTGCGAGCGATGGTCCCGGAACAAGGCTGCGTTCAGCACGGTGCGGCTCTCCTTGAAGTCTGGGATCTATCGGGGGGCGAGGACCGGCCGGTGCCGTTTCCCGCAGTTTGTCTCTCGGATCGATAGTACGCCCCGCCGAGGACGGTATCAACCGCCCGCAGACGGCACGAGTTCCGGTCGCCGCGTGTGCCACTCCGTGCTGCGCTCGTACGCGTGCGCGGCTCGGAGGATCGTCGCTTCATCGAATGCACGCCCGATGAGCTGCATGCCCACGGGAAGGCCGTCCGAGAAGCCGCACGGCACGCTGACTGCCGGGATGCCGGCCATACTTGCGGGGATGGTGAACACGTCCGACAGGTACATCGCGAGCGGGTCAGCTGTACGGGAGCCAATCTTGAACGCGACGCTGGGGCTCGTCGGTGAGGCGATCACGTCGCATCGCTCGAAGGCCGCGTCAAACTCCGCCTTTATCAGCGTGCGCACCTTCTGCGCCTTGAGGTAATACGCGTCGTAGTAGCCGCTGGAGAGGGCGTACGTGCCGACCATGATGCGGCGCTTTACCTCGGCGCCAAAGCCCTGGTCGCGCGTGGAGAGATACGTCTCGATCAGGTCCTCGCCATCGGTGCTGCGGTAGCCGTACTTCACTCCGTCGTACCGGCTGAGGTTGGATGATACCTCCGCGGGCGCGATGATGTAATACGTCGAGAGAGCATAGCCGGTGCTCGGCAGCGACACATCCACCAACTCCGCACCGAGCCGCTCCAACTGCGCGATCCCCTCACGCACGGCGGCCTCGACGCCGGGCTCCGTGCCCTCGACGAAGTACTCCGCCGGCACGCCAACCCGCAGACCGCGCAGGTCCTCGCCGAGCAGCGCCAGGTAGCCCGGCACATCGACCGGGGCGCTCGTGGCATCGAGCGGATCCTGTCCGGCGATCACGGAAAGGACCAGCGCGGCATCCTCTACGGTGCGGGTAAGCGGACCGATCTGATCCAGCGAGCTCGCGAAGGCGATGAGCCCGAACCGCGACACCCTGCCATACGTCGGCTTCAATCCCACAACACCACAGAGGGAGGCCGGCTGGCGGACGCTGCCGCCAGTATCGGACCCGAGGGTGAACGCTGCCTCACCTGCAGCCACCGCGGCTGCGGAGCCGCCGCTGCTGCCGCCAGGTACGGTCGCCAAATCCCACGGGTTCGCAGTAATCCCGAGCGCGGAGTTCTCCGTTGAGCTGCCCATGGCGAACTCATCCATATTCAACTTCCCGAGCAGCACCGCACCGACGTCGCGGAGCCGCGCATATACCGTGGCATCGTACGGGGGATGGTATCCCTGTAGTATTCTGGAGCCGCAGGTGGTCACGATGCCGGCGGTCGAGAGCAAATCCTTGAGCGCCATCGGCACCCCGAGCAGCGGGCCAGCCTCGCCTGACGCGATCCGTCGATCCGCGTCCGTGGCCTGCTCCAGCGCTGTATTCCGGGTGACCGTGACAAACGATCGGACCCGGTCGTCCACCGCCGCGATGCGCTCCAGATATGCCTCGGTCAACTCCACCGAGGACAGTTCGCGCGCATCGAGCAACTGCCGCAGGGCCCCGACCGTCGCGCCTTCCAGAGCCTGGATCTCATGTCTCATAACCAAGCACCGCCTTTGTCCTGAAGTAGTTTCCCTCGCGCTCCGGCGCGTTCGCAAGCATCGCGTCCACTGGATAGCTCAGTCGTGGCTCGTCCGCGGTGAGCACGTCCTGCAAAGCGAGAACTTGCGCCGTGGGTGGTATTGCCTCCGTGTCGAGTTCGTTGAGCTGGCTCACGTGGGCGAGGATATCGCCAAGCTGCCCGCGCATTGTCTCCATCTCCTGCGTCGTAAGCCCGATACGCGCGAGCGTCGCGATGTGCCGCACGTCCTCCAGCGTCAGTTCCACGGTCACCTCCTCCTGCCTCACGCGCGCAAGGCTCCCTACGCCACGAGCGTTGTGCCATGCGGGGTGTCAGTCCCTGGGCTCCTGCTCATCTCGAACCAGTCGCTCACTATCGCACGAACGTTGAGAAGCACGTCGCCACCATCAAGCTCGTCCTCTGCGCCAAGCAACAAAACGGGTATGCCGGGCTTGTTACCCGTGCCGACTCGATACCACAGGCAGCGAACACTTCGCTGCACACGGTCTACCGGAGCTTTGGCGCCCAGCACGACTATGCTGCATTCTAACAGCTATGTGTTGAGTTTCCTGTGGCGCATCAGGATGCTTTGCAGAATACCCTGCGCGGCAAGGAGCGTCACGAGCGAGCTACCGCCATACGAGATCAACGGGAGCGGAATTCCTGTCACGGGCATGAGCTGCATGTTCATACCAACATTCACAAAGATCTGAAACAAGAAGATGGTCGTTATCCCGGCGGCGATCAACTCGCCGTACTCGTCGCGGGCGAGCCGCGCGACGCGGATCATCCGCCACAGCAGCAGGCCATACACGATCAACAGCGCGATCATCCCGATGAAGCCGAACTCCTCACCGATCACAGATGCAATGAAGTCGGTGTGCTGCACGCGCAGATAGTCCAGTTGGCCCTGGGTGCCTCCCATGTAGCCCTGTCCCGTGAGCCCACCGTTTCCCATAGTGATCCGTGCCTGGATGATGTTATAGCCGCCATCAAGCGCCGATGCTTCGGGGTTCAGAAAGACGAGCACGCGGGCGATCTGATACGGACGGAGCAGCCAGAGCCACGCCACCAGTCCGGCCGGGACGGAAAGCGCCGC
>JAUJMR010000007.1:9318-27541 GCA_030446765.1 Chloroflexia bacterium | reverse complement strand
ATCCAGCGGGTTGAACCGAAGGTCTCGCGCCCGATCACGAAGATCAGCATGAGCAGCACGAGCGCTAGACCATAAATAACCCAGCTCCAGTTCGCAAGGAACCGGTAATCAATCCGCGCCAGGATGCCCATCAGCACCAGGCCAACCACCGCGTAGATCGCCTGCTTCAGCGCGACCAGGTTGAGCACCAGCGGGCCGGCAGCGGTGGTCGTGCTGTAGATCATCATGATGCCGAAAGAGACGATCAGCAGGGTCGCGGAGAGCATGACCCAGTCGAAGTGCTTGAGGAGCCCGGTGTCGGAGTTGCCGATCGCGCGCAGGCCGCTCGATCTGCCCCGACGAAACGCGATACTACTCATCCGAGAGGCTGTCACGCAGGATATCGATGTGTTCGAGCGCCACACCTGTGCCCGTCGCCACGCAGTTGAGCGGGTTCTCTGCGATAGAGCAGGGCACCCCGGTCGCACTGGAAAGGAGTTGATCGATGTTTCGCAGCAGCGCCCCGCCACCCGTGAGCACCATGCCTTTATCGATGATGTCCGACGCCAGCTCCGGCGGCGTCTCCTCGAGGACGGATTGAACTGCGCCTACGATGCTTTGAAGCGGCTCGCGGATCGCATCCGTTACCTCGTGCGAGGTGATCGTGACGGTGCGGGGCAGACCAGATACCTGATCGCGGCCCTTGACCGACATGCTCTCGTTATCCTCGGTGCGGACCGCGCTGCCGATGGCGATCTTGATCTCCTCGGCAGTACGATCACCGATCGTGAGACTGTACTTACGCTTCATGTAGTTCCCGATCTGGTCGTCGATCTTGTTACCGCCGATACGCACGGAGGTTCCAACGACGATGCCATTGAGGGCGATAACGGCGACCTCAGTCGTCCCCCCACCGATGTCGAGGATCAGATTGCCGCTCGGGCTGGCAACAGGCACGTTGGCGCCGATCGCTGCGGCTAACGGCTCGCGAATCAACCAGGCATGCTTCGCGCCAGCATTAAGCGCGGCATCGCGCACGGCACGCATCTCGACCGTCGTCACCCCCGCGGGGATGCAGATCATGACCTCAGGACCGCCGAGTGAGAAGCGGCCGGCCGCCTTGCTGATGAAGTATTTGAGCATCTGCTCCGTGATCACGTAATCGGCGATGACGCCGTTCCGCATCGGGCGCACGACCTCGATCGTCTCCGGCACCCGGCCGAGCATGTCGCGCGCTTCCGCACCAACGGCCTTGATCGAGCCGTCCCTCGTGCTGATCGCGACAACGGACGGCTCGTTGATGACGATGCCCTTGCCCTTCACGAAGACAAGAACGTTTGCCGTGCCCAGGTCTATACCTATCCTCTTGGAAAAGATCAACACGTTCTCCGATGTGTCGCTAAAGCGCGAGGCTCACGGGGTGGGGCGGTCGCCACGGACGTTACGCCTCCGGCGAGACACGCGAAGGCGAAGCTGCGCGCGCCGCAGACTGGACTCGAGCGCCGCGGCCGACTCGACCTGCCCCCGGTTTGCGAGCAGTTGCTCGGCGCGGCGCGCCGCCTCCTCCGCCCGTGCCTCGTCGATCTCGTCCGCGCGCTCCGCGCTATCGGCCAGAACGGTCACGCGGTCGTTGAGCACCTCAAGGAATCCGCCGCCAATGGCAAGGCCCGTCTCCTGACCACCTTGGGTGATACGAAGCTCCCCGATTCCCAGAACGCTCATCAGCGGCGCATGCCGGGGCAGGATGCCAAGAGCGCCCTCAAGCCCAGGTGCAACGACCATGTCCACATCTTCCGAGTACACCACCCGTTCCGCGGTAACGATTTCTAGGTGCAGCGGCATTTCTTCCCTCCAGTTGCCCGATGGCGGCGGTCCATCGCGACCGTCCATTCTATCATCAAGGGTTCACCCGCGGCGCAGCCGAGACCCAGGTCGAGTTGCAATCAGCGCTCCTGGAACGACTGGTTGCAGCATCGCTCTGGCCGGGCCCACGCTGTGTCGATGGTCGCCACCGGCGAAAATGGAGAGTTGCTTCGCTGTGCTGCAACCCGGGGGACCCCTGCATCCTCACTCGAAATGAGGGCGGGCTGTCCACCCACCCCCATACTTGCAATGGCCAACGACCCGAAACCTCGCAACGCCGTAGTAGCCGTGGTGCCGCTACCACAACCGGTGCGGCCGGTTCCGCTTAGGCGGCGTCCTCGTCGGACATGCCTCGCGCCTTCTCGACTACCTGATCGATGTTACCCACCATATAGAACGCCTGCTCCGGCAAGCTGTCGTGCTTGCCGTCGAGGATCTCCTGGAAGCCGCGCACGGTTTCGGCTATCGGGACGTACTGTCCCGCCTGACCCGTGAACTGCTCGGCGACGTTCATCGGCTGCGAGAGGAAGCGCTCGATCTTGCGCGCGCGCGATACGGTGAGCTTGTCGTCCTCTGAAAGTTCCTCCACCCCGAGGATCGCGATAATGTCCTGGAGGTCCTTGTAGCGTTGCAGCACCCGCTGCACACCACGCGCGGTGTCGTAGTGCTCCTCACCAACGATCCGCGGGTCGAGGATCCGGCTCGTGGAGGCGAGCGGGTCCACCGCAGGATAGATCCCCTTCTCAGAGATTGAGCGCTCCAGGGATATCGTCGCATCGAGGTGGGCGAACGTGGTCGCGGGTGCAGGATCGGTGTAGTCATCCGCCGGCACGTACACCGCCTGCACGCTCGTAATGGAGCCATTACGCGTGGAGGTGATGCGCTCCTGCAACTGACCCATCTCGCTGGCGAGCGTCGGCTGGTATCCCACCGCGGAGGGCATCCGGCCCAGCAGCGCCGACACCTCGGAACCCGCCTGCACGAAGCGGAAGATGTTGTCCATGAAGAGGAGCACATCGCGGTTCTCCTCGTCGCGGAAGTACTCCGCCATCGTCAGGCCCGTCAGTCCCACGCGCAACCGCGCGCCGGGCGGCTCGTTCATCTGCCCGAACACGAGTGCCGTGGAGCCGATGACTCCCGACTCCTGCATCTCGTGGATGAGGTCATTCCCCTCGCGGCTGCGCTCTCCCACGCCGGAGAACACGGACACACCGCTGTGCTGCTTGGCGACGTTGTTGATGAGCTCCTGAATCACGACCGTCTTGCCGACGCCCGCGCCGCCGAACACGCCCGTCTTGCCACCGCGGGTGAACGGCGCGATCAGGTCGATGACCTTCATGCCCGTCTCGAAGACCTGGGCCTCTGTGGACTGGTCTGCGAAGCTCGGGGCGGGGCGGTGGATGGGCCAACGCTGGTCCACCGTCACGTCGCCCTGATTGTCGACCGGCTGACCAAGCACGTTGAATACACGCCCGAGCGTCCCTGGGCCGACCGGCACTGCGATGGGCTGGCCGGTGTTCGTGACGTGCGCCCCGCGGGCCAGCCCCTCCGTTGCCGTCATCGAGACGGTACGGACTGTATCGTTGCCGAGGTGAGACTGCACCTCGACGGTGACGTCGTCCCCGCCCTCCATCTCCACGAGCAGGGCAGTGTAGATTTCGGGCAGGTTGCCATCCGGGAACTCGACATCCACCACGGGGCCGAGCACTTGAAGCACCCTGCCAGTTGCTGCCTGCGTTTGTACTGCCATTCTTTCCCTCCCAGGTTTTGCGGCCCGCGGGCCGCCATAATGATCGGTGCTTAGCCCTCCAGGGCGGCGGCACCACCCGCGATCTCGATGATCTCCCGCGTAATTGCAGCCTGGCGCGCCTTGTTGTAGGTCAGGCTCAGGTCGTCCACGATGTCGTTCGCCGCGTCCGTCGCATTGCGCATCGCCACCATCCGGGACGAATGCTCACTCGCCTTACTCTCCAAAAGCGCCTGATACAGGCGAACCTCGACGTAGCGCGGGAGCAGCGCCTGGAGCAACAGCACAGGGCTCGGCTCGTAGATGTAATCCGGGCCACGTTGTGCCTCGCGCTCCTCTTCCTCGGTCGGCGGCTCGATCGGCAGAAGCTGTTCGAGCCGCGGCGTCTGATTGAGCGTGCTGATGTACTCAGTGTAAACCAGGTACACCGCGTCGATCTCACCCGCCGTGAAGCGGTCGGTAACGGTCCGCGCCACCGGGGTGACGGCGTCGAGGTCCGGCGCATCACCAAGCTCGCTGAAGTCGGCGATCACATTGCGGCCATATCGGACCATGTAATCGCGCCCCTTGCGACCCATCGTGATCACGTTGACGGGGGCACCCGCCTCGTTTAGCACGAAGTTAGAGGCGAGGCGTAACGCGTTCGAGTTGAAACCGCCGGCAAGGCCCCGATCTGAAGTGATCAGAATCAGGTCTATGTTATGCACTTCTCGCCGCTCGAGCAGCGGGTGTAGCGGTCCCTCGCCCATCGGTGCAGCATCGCCGACGCCGGCAAGGACCTGCCGGATCTTCTCGGAGAACGGGCGTGAGGCCTCGACCGACTCCTGCGCGCGCCGCATCCGGGACGCGGCCACCATCTGCATCGCGCGGGTGATCTGCGAGATGTTCTTGACGCTCCGGATGCGCGTGCGGATGTCGCGTAGGCTGGGCAAAGGTTCCCTCCCTTACAGCGTCCTTAGACCGACGCCGCCTGCTCGGGCTGGTAGCCCTGCTTGAACTCCGTCACCGCGTTCTTGAGCTGCTCGGTTAGCTCGTCATCAAGCCGCTTCTTCTCCCGGATGGCGTTGCCAACGTCGGGATGGACGGAGCCCATATAGTCATACAGCTTCGTCTCAAAGTCACGGATGCTCTCCACCGGGATATCATCGAGATGCCCGTTCGTCAGGGCATACATGATCATCACCTGGTTTTCCACGGAGACCGGCTGATACTGCGGCTGCTTGAGCACTTCTACGGTGCGCTGACCGCGCTCCAGCTGCTGCCGGGTCGCACGGTCCAAGTCAGAGCCAAACTGCGCGAACGCAGCAAGCTCTCGATACTGCGCCAGCTCCAGCTTCACCCGTCCCGCCACGGAGCGCAGCGCGCGGATCTGCGCAGCGCCACCGACACGAGACACCGAGAGACCGACGTTCATCGCGGGGCGTACGCCCTGGTAGAACAGGTCCGTCTCGAGGTAGATCTGTCCGTCCGTGATCGAGATCACGTTGGTGGGGATGTATGCCGACACGTCATTTGCCTGAGTCTCGATGAGCGGCAGAGCCGTCAGGCTGCCGCCGCCATTCTCCTCGTTCAGGCGCGCCGCGCGCTCCAGCAGACGGGAGTGGAGGTAGAACACATCCCCAGGATACGCCTCGCGCCCCGGCGGGCGGCGCAGCAGGAGGCTAATCTCGCGGTATGAAGCGGCATGCTTGGAGAGGTCGTCGTACACGATGAGGGCGTCGCGGCCCTGCTCCATGAACTCCTCACCCATCGCGCAGCCGGAGTAGGCCGAGATGTACTGCAGCGGCGCAGGGTCGTCGGCCGAGGCGGACACCACGATGGTGTGCTCCATCGCGCCGTTCTCCTCGAGTGTCGCCACCAGCTGCGCGACCTTCGAGCTCTTCTGCCCGATCGCGACGTAGATGCAGACGACGTCCTGGCCCTTCTGGTTGATGATCGTATCGACCGCGATCGCGGACTTGCCGACCTGCCGGTCGCCGATGATAAGCTCGCGCTGCCCGCGACCGATGGCGGTGAGCGCGTCGACAGCCTTTATGCCGGTCTGCAGGGGGGTGTCCACGCTCTTGCGCGTAATCACGCCGGGTGCGACTCGCTCGATCTCACGGCGCTTATCCGTACGAATCGGTCCCTTGCCGTCGATCGGCTCCCCGATCGCGTTTACCACGCGGCCGATTAGCGCGTCGCCAACCGGGACGTCCACGATGCGGCCGGTGGAGCGGACCTCCTGGCCCTCCTCGATCCCGGTGTACTCGCCGAGAATAACGACACCGACGCTCTCTTCCTCAAGGTTCAGCGCGATGCCAAGGACGCCATTTTGGAACTCCACGAGTTCCGAGCTGCGGACGCCGGCAAGGCCAAAGACCCGCGCGATGCCGTCGCCGACTTCGGTGACGGTGCCGACGTCCACCGTCGTGGTGGGCTGATCGTATTCCGCAATCTCCCGCTTAATGAGTGCGGTTATCTCCTGGGCTGCTATCGACATAGATGTCTCCTCAGATCGTGAAGTGAATACTGTGATGAGCCGTAGCCAGGCTACGTCGCACTCCCTATATTATGACGCGTTAGTCAAGGGTATTATCCGGGTCAAGCTTGTACGGCGGTGTGAGACACCTCCCCAAAAAAACGCCTCACTTCGTCGGAGCGGCGCGCGCCGAGTGATCTGCATCTATGGGAGGCGTTGCCGCAACTGTTGCAATGACGTGACGACGCTGCCATCTATGAGTTGATCACCGACGCGGGCTACGAATCCACCGATAATTGCCGGGTTGACGTGTGTGCGTATCGCCACCCGATTGCCACCAGTCAAGCGAGCCAGATGCTCGGCGATGCGCTCCTTCTCGGCATCGTCCACCTCGATCGCCGTCGTGACATCCGCCACGATGATCCCCCTGGCCTGGCGGACGAGCGCCTGGAATGCCTCGTAGATCAGAGGAATGATCTCTGTCCGCTGCCGCTCTGCCAACATCCGCAGGACGTTGAGCGATTGCGGCCCGACCCTCCCCTCGAAGATGCGGACGACAGTCTGCTTCTTCTCCTCCGCCCCCTGCTTCGGATCTCGGAAGTATCGTGCAACTCCGGGGTCGGAGAAGACCTCGCTCATAAGCTCCAGGTCCTGCGCCCACTTGTCGGTGCTGCCGGACTCCTCGCCCAGCTCGAAGACGGCCTGCGCGTAGCGGCGAGCGCTCGCCCTCGCACTAGGCAACGGGCCGCCCTCCGTTGGGGTTGTCTGCTCCCGGTACCCGCCCAGTCTCTGAGAGCACGTCGTTTATAAGTTGCACGTGCGTCTTGGAATCTAGCTCGCGGCGGACCACGCGGCTAGCGGCAGCAATCGCAAGGTCCGCCACCTGATGGCGGAGGTCCTCCATTGCCTCGTTCTTCGCCCGGTCGATGTCCACCTGAGAGCGCGCCACAATCTCGTTCGCCTGAATCTTCGCCTGATCTTGCGCAGTCGTCTGTATTCGGTCCGCGGCCTGCTGCGCCTGCTGCACGATCTGCTGCCCCTGGCGGCGAGAGTCCTCCAGCAACTGACGTGAGCGCTGCTCCATCTCCTGCATCTCGCGCTGTACCCGCTCCGCCGTCTCGATACTGCTGCGAATGCGGCTGGCGCGCTCGTCAAGAATACGCGTGACCGGACCAAACGCATACTTGCGGAGCACGACGAGCAACAGCACGAAAGCGGCCAGTTGCCAAAGAAGCGCGTACCACTCGATACCGAGTGCGCCTGTGAGTTCTCCCATAAACCGTCTTCCTTGAATGTAGGAGGGTGGACCGAGTCCACCCCGTGAGATAACTCTAGACGAAGAGGATAAGGATGGCGACGAGCAGCGCGTAGATCGCGACCGCCTCGGCGAGCGCGGCACCGATGATCAGCGTGGTGCGCACACCGCCCTCCGCCTCCGGGTTGCGGCCGATGGCCTCCATCGCGCCGCGTACCGCCAGCCCGATGCCCAAGCCCGGGCCGAGCGCGCCGATGCCAATCGCCACTGCCGCGGCCATCTTGGTCAATCGCTCGTCGCCCGCGCCACCCTCCTGCAAGATCGGTGCGTTCTGCGCCGCCGCGACGAGGTCCCCCGCGATGCCTGCTATTGAACTAAGATCCACTTGCTTTCATCCCTCCTGAACCGATTATGTGGTGAGTTTCTCAAGCGCGGAGATCGCTAGGATCTCGCTGCACTCTCCTGGGTGAGTGGGGCGGCCTGATCATCCGCGTGCACGACGCTGGTGTCGTGCTCGACATCATGCCCCTCACCGTGACCGCCAACAGCGAGGCTTATGTAGATAAGGAGAGCAACGCGAATACCAGTGCCTGGATCGCCCCGAAGAATATCTCGAGCGCGATAAACATCGCGGGCACCGCGAACGCAATTACTATGAAGTACTGGAACGCGAGGAATGAAAGCGCAAGCATCACGCCCACAAGCACCTCACCCGCGAAGACGTTGGCGAAGAGACGGACGGAGAGTGAGAGGAGACGCGCGAACTCGTCAATGATGTTGAACGGGTTGCGATACTCCTTGAGATGCCCTCCGAATCCATGCGCAGCAAAGCCCGCAACCTGCACAATCACCATGGTCAGCACAGCCATCGCCAATGTCATGTTGTAATCGGAGTTGGGCGCTCGTAGGAGCGGCACGTCGTGCTCGCCGTGGTACAGGATCGTGCCTATGCCCGGTAGCAGCGCAAACCAGTTCGCGGCTACGATATATACGAACAGTGTGCCGATCAGCGGCAGGATGATCCGTCCGACTCGGTGCCCCGCTGCGCTTTCGACGAGGCCGAGGAGCCCCTCGACGACTACCTCCAGGAAGTTCTGCTTACCACCGGGGATGAGCTGCATGCGGCGCGTGAGCCAGATCGCGAGTAGCGAGACGAAGAGGACGACGAGAACGGTGGTGAACATCGAGTTCGTTACATGGATTGGCCCAATGCTAAACAACTCCTCGGGAGCGAGACCGGGACGGTGGAAGGGAGTGCCGAGGAACGTGCTTTCCTCTGCTTCTGCTTCTTCTTCTGCCCTGACCACGCTGAGTGCGATGTTCCAGATATGCAACCTCAGAATCTCCTCGCTGTAAACTCACTTGTTTAGGCCCAGTCAGCGCCGTGTACTGCGAAATAAGGTCAGCCGGTACATGCTGTACCCTGCAAGCCCCAGGCCCGCGAGTATGCAAACGATCAGGAACAACGGTGCGGTGCCCAGGTTGTCATCCAGGAAAAGGCCGAGAAGCACACCGCCGCCTATGAACAGCGCGATCGAGAAACCAATGCCACTAACCAGGCCAAGCGCACGTACGGTCGAGTTGTTGAACATCGCAAGGCCTCTCCCAACGGCAGCGATTATATCAGAGCGCCCCTAGCCCCAACAACCGCCTACTAAAGTATATCAAGTATGTGAAACATTTCACAAAGCCCGCGCACGTTCGTAGTCTTTACCCAAGCGTTGGAGAGAGCGCGAATCCTACTATCGCGTAGTGCATCACGGATACGCCGCGCTCGCGTTACAATGGTGGTGGCAGGCGTCGTCCGATCGAACCGTTGCTCACTGGGGAGTGCCCTGTGCTTGCATACGTATTCCGTCGGCTCCTATGGGCAATCCCGACGCTGTGGCTGGCAATCACCATCACCTTCTTCGGCCTGGGTGCCACGTTCGACCGTGCAGAGGGTAATGCCTTCGGCGAAGCTCTGAACGGACCACAACGCGGGTCTGGCTTCGGCGCTTCCGAGGATCCGTTCGTCTTCGAGGGTCCGCCGCACGAGCAGTATCTGCGCTTCCTGGCCGATGCTGTGCGGCTGGATTGGGGAGCGTCCGTCTCCAACGACAACAGGCCCACCACCGACGTGCTACGTGAAACCTTCCGGGTTACTGCCAAGATGGGGCTCCTCGCCTTTTTGCTCGCCACAGCGCTGGGGATACCGCTCGGCGTGCTGGCCGCCACGCGCCGTGGCTGGGCCGACCGCGTGATTTCCTCGGGCGCAACACTCGCCTACAGCTTTCCCAGTCTCGTCCTCGCGATCCTGCTGCTCGCGCTCTCGGTTCGCACGATCCCGGTCTTCCTGATCACCTGGAACGGTGAGTGGGACAGTTATCCGCTGCCGATCCTGGTATAGGTGCTGCGTTCCGGCGGATACCTGGCACGCGTCACGCGCGTTGCTGTCATCGACGTGCTTGGGCAGGATTACGTCCGCACGGCACGGTCGAAGGGACTGGGAGAGGGCGTGGTCCGCCGCAGGCACGTGCTCGCGAACGCCTTGCCCACGATCCTCGGCGCGTTGGGGCCGACCCTTGGGCTCCTTCTCGCCGGTTCGCTACTCGTCGAGTATGCGTTCGGTGCGCCGGGAACCGGAAAGCTGCTCCTCGACGGCTTCGCGGAGCGCGACTATCCGCTCATCCTGGCAGGGGTATCCCTGTACACGACGCTCGTGCTCCTGGCGAACCTCGCGGCGGACGTTGCGGCGGGCCTGGCTGATCCGCGCATCCGGGCTGGTACCCGATGAGCACAGCCGTTGCCGGACGAAGCGCGCTGCAAGACGAGGGCGGCGCAAGAAGAAGGCGGCGACGGTGGTACACCTCCCTCACGCGCGACCCGCTCGCCGTCATCGGCGGCGTCACCCTGCTGGTCCTGGCAGCTGTCGGCCTGCTCGCGCCCCGCCTAGCGCCCTTCCACCCGCCCCAGGCGAACGATACGGTCTTCTTTCTGAACCGGTTCGCGGTACCGCACACGCCGCCGTTCTTTCTGGGCGACGACACCGAGCCGACGTTGACCGACCCTAGCCTGCCTTACGACCCGGCCCACAAGCTGGGCACGGACTGGGAATCGCGCGACATGCTGAGTCTATTACTGTACGGCCTGCGATTCAGCCTGCCGGTCGGCCTGCTCGCGGTATGTCTGGTCGCCCTTATTGGCACCGCATTAGGACTGACTGCCGGGTGGCTTGGTGGATCGAGCGACCAGATGGTATTGAGAGCGGCGGATCTCGCGGAGGCAGTGCCTGCGATCATCGCCTACGCACTGTTCGCGGCCGTCGTGTCCGAGCCGGCAACCAGCCTTCTCGCACCACTTGGGCTGCAGTTGAACGCGATCCCGGTGACGGCGCTCGCGCTCTCGTGTGTCGGCTGGGCACCCGTGGCGCGCCTGGTCCGCGCTCAGGTACTCTCGTTGAAGGCGACCGAGCGGGTGGAGGCCGCGCACGCCACGGGCGTACCCACGCGCCGGCTCGTGGTGCGGCACATCCTGCCCCACACGACCGCAGCCGCGCTCGTGGCTGCGTCGTCTCAGCTCCCGGTGATGCTGCTCGCGGACGGCCTCCTCGGTGGCATCGGCATCGGACCGAGGCCGACTATGGACAGCCTGGGTGAACTGCTCTTTCACGAGTTCGTGTATACCGTGCGCGCGCCAGTGTTCGTGCTGATGCCGACCGCGCTGATCATCGCGATGTCCATCCGTCTCACGGCGTTCAGCGACGGCCTGCAGCGAGCACTCGACCCTGAGACGTTGCGGTGATGCAAACACCCCCCCCTACGGCCATGGGCAAGATCAAGGGGCACACTGGATGGTCACGGAGATTCGTCTCTACCGGACTCAGGGCTGTTGCACTCCGTCGAATGAAGCCGCCGCTTCGCTCTCCCACCTATACTGAGCGGGAAAAATACAGGGCCGTCTCGCCTAGCAGGTTCACCGCCGGGTCATAGAGCGACGTGTCCATACCGCACAGCTCGAAGCCCAGGTGCCGGTAGAACTGGATTGCTGGGTAGGCAAGGCTCGTCGTCTCGAGCCAGACGCAACGCGTCCTTGCGAAGTGAGCGTCTTCGATAACCGTCTCGACGAGTGCGCTCCCGACTCCCTGCCTGCGGTGGGATGGTGCGACATACAAGTGCCACACTGCCGTCCGACGATTCCAGCGCTCATGGGTGAAGGCGGTGAAGCCGACGATGCTGCCGCCATCCTCGGCAACTAGGGAGTGTTCGCCTTCATGCCCCCCGCCAAAGTCGGCATCGAAGGGAAACTCCTTAGTCACCGCAGGATGTACAGGGACCTGTTCGAGAGTGAAGGAGAGCGGCGTCTGTATGACGCGGTATATGTTCACCGTCGTAAACGACCGATCGAGCGCACGCACTCCCTCATCGTCATCCGGCTGCCGGAAGGGCCGAATAATCACCGTTCTATCCCCTTGGCTCCGCTCCGAACTCCGCAGCCAGGTCGACACCCTGCGATCGATCTCGCCGCACTCGGCCCTACCGCTCGAAGGGGCATGTGATCAGGGGCAGCACACTCATCACCGCCTCCGGATCAAACCAGTACCAGCGTTGCAGTGTTCCGTCTGTGTCGTTGTTAGCGCGCGCCAGTAGTCTGGAGTTCCTCGGTTCGGGCATACTCGTCGGGCCGGACGAGTGGGAGTTCATGCTGCTCACCCTCCAGGACGACGTCCTTCGCCGCACCGATGAAGCCGACGAACAGCGGGTGCGGGCGCGTTGGTCGGCTCTTGAATTCCGGGTGAAACTGAGAGCCGACGAACCACGGATGGCCGCGCAACTCCAGGATCTCCACGAGCCGGCCATCCGGTGAGATGCCGCTGATCTCGAGACCGTGCTCACGGAAGATCTCCCGATAGTCGTTGTTGAACTCGAATCGGTGCCGGTGACGCTCGGCGATCCGCGTCTCACCGTAGACGTCCGCCGTGCGCGTGCCGGGGAGAAGGTCACACGGATACGCGCCGAGACGCATCGTGCCCCCCAGATCCGCGAGCTCGCGCTGGCTTGCCATCAGGTCAATCACCGGGTGCGGATTCTCGGCGTCGATCTCCGTCGTGTTTGCCCCATCGAGCCCACACACGTGGCGCGCGAACTCAATTGCCATCATGTGCATCCCGTAGCACAGGCCCAGGTACGGTATCTGGTACTCGCGCGCGTACCGCGCCGCGGCGATCTTTCCCTCAACACCGCGCGCGCCAAAGCCCCCAGGCACCACTATGCCGGAGAGGTGCCGCAAGCGCGCCGCGACATCAGTATTCTCCAGGGTTTCCGCGTCGATCCAGTCGATCTCAACCGCGACGCCATGTTCGAGGCCAGCGTGGCGCAGGCTTTCCGCCACACTGAGATACGCATCACGCAACTCGGTGTACTTCCCGACCAGTGCGACCGTCACGCTCTCCTTCGGCGCTTTGATGCGCTCAACGAGCGTGTCCCACTCCGCCTGGCGCGGGAATGTGGAGCGCAGTCCCAGTTTCTCAGTGATGTACGAGCCGAGGCCCGCCTGCTCTAGCAGGCGCGGCACCTCATATATGGTCTCGGCGGTCTCCAGCGGGATCACGGCATCGACATCTATGTCGCCGAAGAGCGCGACCTTCTGGCGAATCTCCTCAGTGACCGCGTGATCGGAGCGGCAAAGCAGGACGTCCGCATTGATGCCGATGCGGCGTAGCTCGTTGACACTGTGCTGCGTTGGCTTCGTTTTCAGCTCACCCGTCGCGCCAATATGCGGCAGGAGCGTCAGGTGCACGTAGAACACGTTCTCCCTGCCCGCCTCACGACGCATCTGCCTGATCGCCTCCAGGAACGGCAGACCCTCGATGTCGCCCACCGTACCGCCCACCTCAACGATCACGACATCCGCGTTGCTCTGGTCCGCGACGCTCCAGATACGGCTCTTGATCTCGTTCGTGATGTGGGGGATTACCTGGATCGTGCCGCCGAGGAAATCGCCACGGCGCTCGGCGGCGAGCACATCGCGGTAGATCTGGCCCGTGGTTACGTTGCTGGCCCGCGTGAGGCTGACATCGATGAAACGCTCGTAGTGGCCCAGGTCCAGGTCGGTTTCAGCACCGTCATCCGTAACGAATACCTCGCCGTGTTGGAACGGCGACATCGTGCCCGCGTCGACGTTGATATATGGGTCAAGTTTCTGCGCCGATACCGAGAGTCCGCGGCTCTTGAGAATCTGCCCCAGCGCGGCGACGGCGATGCCCTTGCCCACTGAGCTTGCAACTCCGCCTGTCACAAAGATGAACTTGGCCACTACGTTCCCCTTTACCCTTGCCTCGCTGTCACTGTGCCTAGATAGTGTCCGCGATACCGATCCTGGAAACAATCAACTCGTCCGTCTGCGTCCCACTACTTGCTCAATGCCATCGCCATTTGGCCGTTCCGACCTTGTTCACTATGTGCCGTCTAGATCTCTCTTGGGAGGCCGACCAAGCACCCTATGCTGCTGGCCGTGGCGCTAGCACCTTTACCTGCGCCGACTCACCCACATCCGACTTGCGAACCGTAAGCCGATCGAGCGTCTCGTACGTCGACAGCCCGACCTCCTTGCAGAAATGGTCCACGCCTTCGAGAGCGCTCTGCCCTTGCGCTGTCTTGTAATGCATAGGAATGACGATCGAAGGCTCCAGGTTGGCAACGATCTCCGCCGCCCGCTGCGGCCCCAGGGAGTTCCCGCCACCCACGGGCACGAGCAGGATGTCCACACTGCTCATCACATCGACCTGCTCCGAGGAGAGGGTGTGGCCGAGGTCACCGAGATGGGCTAGGACAAGTCCCTCACTCTCCAGAATATACACCGTGTTCCGGCCGAGCTTCACGCCCCGATCGTCATCGTGATAGGTGCGTACACCCGTGATGAACATGCCGCTGATCTCGTACTCCCCGGGACCATACACGAGTTGCGGTGCGGGCTCACCCTTCACCGCAGCGGCGTTGTTATGACCGGGATGATCGTGGCTGATGGTGACGATGTCGGCCTTCGGCCGCCCGAGATCGAGTCCCTGTATCTTGTTGTAGGGATCCATAACTACGAGCGCGTCCTTGGTACGCACCCGAAAGCATGAGTGTCCCATCCAGGTTATGTCCAAAACTACTCCATTTCCGCCCCGGCACCGCCAGCAGCGATACCCGGTACGTTAGCAAAGATTGGTCCTTTTATCATCCGATGCTTGTCAGAACCGAAGCTGATATGAGGTGCGAGACGCAGCAACGAACTGCGCAGGTCGCTGGCCTCCCCGAGGCAATGATTGACTGCAGGGGCATCCGCGCACCTTCCATAGGCTCATTCATCCGCTTGGTCGCCGTCCGCTTGCTCGGCCCAGAGCAGGCGCAGCACGCGGCCAGAAGTGTCGAACCCGAACCCCTGCCGAGCGAGGTAGCCACCCATGCGTCGGTGGAAGGTCGCATAATCAGTCCCAGAGTAGGTGCGCAACTTAGAGCGCGCGGCCCGCAGTGTGGTTTCATACTCGTCGTCGGGCAGCTGCTCCTCCATTACCTCGTCGGCGGTCTCGCGGGATACGCCTTTTTGCAGGAGCTCCGACCGGATGCGCCGTGCACCCATCGGCTTGAAGCGCTCGCGGTTCGAGACCCAGAAGCGCGCAAAGTCGGCGTCATCAACGTAGCCGAGATGGCGCAGGCGGTTGATCGCCTCGCCCGCGACCTCCTGCTCGACGCCCTTCTGCGCGAGCCGCCGCAACAGCTCGACCTCGGTCCGGGGCCGGAAGCTGAGCAGCCGCACGCACGCCTCCACCGCTTTGCCGACTTCGTCACGGCGGAACACGTCCTTGAGGGTCGCCGGGTCGAGCACACTGCCACGGCCTAGGTGCAACTCCAGTGCAAGGAATGCGTTCAGTGAGAACGCGTAGGAGCCCTCGACATACACATTCACGCGGTCTGGATTGCGCGCTTGAACCTCGACCGCTGATACGTGCAGCTCGCTCTGACCATCCCAGCTAAAAGAGGGGCGGGACCCCGACCGAGAGCGTTTCTCGGAATCTTCGGGGCCCCGCTCGTGGGTACCGCGTGTCTTAGAGCTCGCCGTTTCCGGTCGCACCAATCTCTACCTTGTTACCGTTCCCCACTGCCTTGATGCGGTTTTCGATCTCCTGCGCGACATCGGGATTGCCCCGCAGGTACTCCTTGGCGTTCTCCCGGCCCTGACCGAGGCGCTCATCTTCTAGGTAGATAAACGCACCGCTCTTGCGGAGGATGCCCATGGTGAGGCCCACGTCGACAAGGTTGCCTTCCTTCGAGATGCCCTCGTTGAACATGATGTCGAACTCCGCGACCTTGAACGGCGACGCCACCTTGTTCTTCACGACCTTGACCTTCACGCGGTTCCCCAGGCTGTCCGTGCCCTGCTTGATCGTCTCGACCCGGCGGATCTCCATGCGCACCGAGGCGGCGAACTTGAGCGCCATACCACCGCTCGTGGTCTCCGGGCTGCCGAACATCACGCCAATCTTCATACGTATCTGATTGATAAAGATGAGCGCGGTGTTGCTCTTTGCCACCGCACCCGTGAGTTTGCGCATCGCTTGGCTCATCAGGCGAGCCTGGAGACCGACATGGCTGTCGCCCATCTCGCCCTCGATCTCCGCACGGGGGACGAGCGCCGCGACCGAGTCGATCACGACCACATCAAGCCCTCCGCTACGGACGAGGGTCTCGGCGATTTCGAGCGCCTGCTCGCCGGTATCAGGCTGGCTGACCAGCAGATCGTCGAGAATAACGCCGCACCGCTCCGCGTACTGCAGGTCAAGCGCGTGCTCCGCGTCGACGTAGGCCGCAGTACCGCCCATCTTCTGTGCCTCGGCGATGATATGCTGCGCCAACGTGGTCTTGCCCGAGGACTCCGGACCGTAGATCTCGATCACGCGACCGCGAGGTATGCCGCCGACGCCGAGGGCCAGATCGAGCGCGATTGCGCCGGTGGGGATGCTTTCAATTCCCGCTTTCGGGTTCGTGTCACCGTAACGCATGATCGAGCCGGAGCCAAAGGACCGCTCAATCTGGGCGATGGCACTCTCCAGAGCCTTGTTTCGGTCGCTGCTTACAGCCATCCTCAGCACCTCATTCAGTCACAAAACAATAGAACAAATGTTCAGAAGCGATGCCCAATTATAGCCCGCTACCGGGTTCGGAGTCAATTGAAACCAGCCCCTCGGACGAGCTCACGGCACTCCCCTCAAGAGTTTCATGTTCCCACACAGGAGCGCTCCATGCAAGCACTTCACGTGCCCGTTGTACGCTCGGCAGCCTGTCGTATACCATTGCCGCAGGAGGTGGTTCGTGGACGACCTTGCCGCGCTGCTCGGCCTGCTCCTGATGATTCTCGGCTTTGCCGGCGTGTATGTACCGCTGCTTCCGGGGGTACCCATTATGCTCGCCGGTGCCTGGACCTACTCCGCGCTCACAGGATGGGACGTGCTCACCTGGCCGTGGCTGCTGTTAATGACCGTGCTCACCGCGGCGTCTTTCGCGTTCGACTTCCTCGCCGCCGCGTGGGTGGCGTGCACGCTCGGTGCTTCTCGTCGGGTCGGCTGTACCACGGTGCTCGGCACGCTCATTGGGGTGCTCTTCCTCGGGGCGTGGGGCGCGCTGGTAGGCGGGATGGGCGGCGCGGTGCTGGGGGAGTATTCCGTCACCCGCAAGCTCGTGCCCGCGCTGAAGTCCGGTTCCGGCGCCTTCCTGGGCTTCCTGCTCGTCCTGCTGGTCGACACGGCGGTGGCCATCGTGATGCTCACAATCTACCTGATGACTGTGGGGTAGCGATCGTTCGAATCGGGCTTTCTTCCGATGCTGAGCAGCGTCATACTTGGACTCGAGGCGACCCATGAGCGCACGGAAACCCTCTAATGGCTGGACATGTACGAGCTTGAAGCTCCGTATTGGAACCGTGCGCGGGTTTCGTCCTACCGCGCACACCACAGCCCAGCCGCTTGTCCGTAGAGGTTCGCGATGCGTAACCTGATGGCCTTGCTGATGGCGTGCTCGCCAGAAGACCTCGCGCGCATCGCGATGCGATGGGACGTGGATCTGCCGCGAGCCAGCAAGGCGGAGCGTGCCGCGGTGCTCGGCCGCGAGATGCTCCGCGACGCCTCGGCGCATCGGCTCTGGGAGAACCTGTCGGACGACGCGCGCACGACCTTCTTCGCGTTCGCCCAACGACCGGAACAGCGGCTCTCCGAGACGGGCCACGCGCGCAACGACACGCCGCTACTGGAGTGCCTGGAGTCGGGTGTGCTCTGGTCGTTCGAGGAGAGCGAGCGGGCGGGCGGCATCCCTTCGCTGACTCTACAGCCCGTGCCCGATCCCGTGCTCGTCCTACCACCGGAACTGTGCAGGCTCGCGGAACGTCTCCGTGCAGACCTCGAGCGCGGGGATACGAGCGGGCTCCCACTCGATGAATCACTGAGCCGGCTCGGCACCGGAGAACTGGAGAACCTTGCCGCGTACTGGGGGCTGGCCGCGGAACCCGGCAGCTACACCCGCGACGAGCTCGTTGACTCGCTGCTGAATCATATGAGCGGTGCTTCCACAGAGCGGGTCGCACGGGAAGCTCCGGAGACCGCCCGGAAGTTGTACGAGGCGCTGCTCGCCGCGAACGGGCGGGCGTTGACGAGGGATCTCGGGGAAACGCTCGGCTTCGAGGGTTCGGAGCTGCGCGACGCGGTGGCGGATCTGGAGGAGCGCCTGCTCGCCCTCGAAACGTACGCCGGTGGATGGCTCCTGTATGCCCCGCTCGGGCCGGCGCATGCCGTGCCGGGTCGCAGTGCGGGCGTCGCACCCACGCCCACGGATCCGCCTCCGCGCCATTTCCCGCCACCAGCGTGGGCACCCGCGTGGGACCTCATCAACGTACTGCGCGCACTGGA
>JAUJMR010000007.1:5289-9218 GCA_030446765.1 Chloroflexia bacterium | reverse complement strand
CAGGGGAGACGGATAACCTGGCTGGCGCACCGGGCTTTCGACCGGACCACGAGACCCTGCGTAGCGGGCGGCTTGGCGTGCTGGAGCATCTGGCGCATTGTGAGCCGGAGGTATGGTACGACGCTGGCGCGTTCCTCCAACTGATTCAGGAGCGGAACCCCTTCATCCTTCGTCCCCAGAATCGGCTCGTCCGCGATCTCGGGTCGGCCGGCGCACGTAAGGCAATCGAGGGTTGGAAGGGCGTCGAAGGTGTGTGGCTCAGAAGTCTGCTCTCGGGCGTCCTTCCCTGGCTCCATGTCACCGAGCGCGCCGCCGAGCCGGAGGAAGTATTCCGGCTCACCGCGGACGGCGCATGGCTCGCCGGCAGGACGCCGCGTCCGCCGGTTGCCCCGACCGCACCGCGAATCGCGATTAGCGCTGAGGGCCGGCTGCGCGTGACCGCGCCCGACGGCAGGCTACTGTGGGCGGTTGCCGGCTTCGCGCGGCCCGCACGTGCTGGGGGACGCCCGGTGTATCTCGTGGACCGCCGGAGCGTCGCACGGGCAAGAAGTGCCGGCATAAGTGCCGAAACAATGGTCGCTCTGCTCCGCAAGCACGCCGAGAACGGCGTACCGCCGAGGCTTGTCGAACAGATCCGGGAGTGGGGCCGTGAGCCGCACCGGATCACCATGCACCCAGCGCTGCTCGTTGAATGCGAGACGGAGGCGGGTGCGGATGAGTTGATGGTGTCGCCGATCGTACGGGGACATCACCCGCGACGGCTGGACACCACGTCGATCCTGCTGACTCTCCCTCACGAAGACATGGACGAGGAACTGAAGACGTTGATCCGCCGCCTGACCCGCTCGGGGTTGTTCGTGTAGCGTCCGACTACGGCGGCCATCGTAACGCTTGTGACTGGCGCTATGAGTGTCTATCCGGCGGACCGAGCCGGGCACAAAGTCCCCCCGGCAGCAAGAAGCAGGACCAATTCACAACCAGTGCGGTGGCATTCCCGTCATACGCAATCCGTTTGAACCACGCTGCGCGTCATCCCAAACGCAGTGAGGGATCCCTAACCCGTACCACGGATTCCTCGCATGCTCGGAATGACAGAGCCCTACCGTCCAGCCGGACTCCGGACCAGTCCTCCTGGTGTCAATCGGGACCGTGCACAGACTCGATTTCGATCGACGTTCATTCCAGGCAGCGGTGGTATGGCATTATGAGACGGCACATCGCGCGTCCAGCCATAGGAGAGCCGCCCCATGTCAGCCGCCATACCGGAAGCATCCTCCACCGCGAACATCGAGCAGTCCGCGACGCGTCGGCGGGTCCTGGGGCTCGCCTGGCCGGTGATTGGCGAGAACCTGCTGGAGACGCTTCTGGGCATCGTTGACACATTACTTGTTGCCGGTCTCGGCGCTGTGGCGATTGCGGGGGTGGGGGCGGGCCTGCAGGTGATGTTTTTCGCGCTGGCGGCACTCGCGTCCCTCTCCATCGGGAGCTCCGTGCTCGTGGCACAGGGCGTCGGCGCGCACGACTTCTCGCGGGCCAGCAATCTTGCTCGCCAGTCTATCTTGTGGAGTGTCATTTTCTCGGTGCCGCTCGCGATCGCAGGGTTGTTCCTATCCGGGCCGATCGTTGCGGTGTTCGGGATGGATGCACCCGTGGCGCGGATCGGCGCGGACTACCTGCGGGTCTCCATGGGCACGGTCGTCGTGCTCGTGGTGCTGTTCATCGGTGGCGGTGTTTTGCGTGGCGCGGGTGACTCGCGCACGCCGATGGTAGTCACGGGCATCGCGAACATCCTGAATGCCGGACTCGCCTACGGCCTGATTTACGGACGGCTAGGGATGCCGCGACTGGGCGCCGTAGGCAGCGCATGGGGCACCTTCCTCGCCCGTGCCCTGGCGATGCTCCTGCTCCTGGCCACGTTGTGGCGCGGGCGGGGCGGCGTGCGCATTGGCGGACGCGGTGGCTGGCTGCCAAGCCTGGGCGTGGCCGGCGGCATGCTGCGTCTGGGCGTGCCTGCGGCGATCGAGCAGATGCTGATCTCGGCCGCATTTTTCGCGCTCACGGTTATTGTGGCTGGGCTGGGCACGGACGCCCTCGCTGCCCATCGGATCTCATTCACCGCCCTATCGTTCTCATTCTTGCCGGGGTTCGGCTTTTCCATCGCCACAACCACGCTGGTGGGGCAGGCCGTTGGCGCGCGACGGATTATGGAGGGCGCGGAGGCGGCCCGCATCGCCACCTGGTGGGCGGTCGTTTGGATGGGCACCATCGCGCTGGTGCTCATCGTATTCGCGGACCCCATTATGGGCTTGTTCACAGACGACCCGGGCGTTCGGAGCACAGGAGTGGACGCCCTGCGAGTGGTCGCGCTCGCACAGCCGTTCTGGGCGGTGCTGTTTGTACAGTCGGGCGCGACGCGAGGAGCGGGCGACACCCGGTTCCCGTTGCTGGTCACCGGCGTGGGCATCTGGTTGTCCGTTGGGCTGGCGATGCTGCTGCTCAGGTTCATGGGTGGCGGGCTTGTCTCGGTATGGCTCGCGTTCTTGATCACCTCTCCACCGATGGCATGGCTCCACCGCCGTCATTTTCTAGGCATGGTGCGCGTCATACGGGCGGGAGAGCACGACCCGCGAAACGCGCCCAAATGATCCTGAAGCGTGCACCGTTCAATCTGTCACTTAAGATCTGGGCGGGGAAACGCTGAATCAATAGCGTGCCGTACTCTGACCTCCTGGAAAGCCAAAACACATATCACCATGCGATCCCACGCCTGATGCCAAGCACCGACCACCATACCAACGGACAGATCTCCGCTTCAGTCGCGCTCACGAGGATACAAGCAGAGGTCTTGACAGGCATCGTGATAGCCTACCCCATCTGCACCCACCCGTCTTCAGCGGTGTCTTTACGCATCGCCTGAAACAGCCCCCGTCCCATCCCAAGTCGGTGCCAGTGGTGGCGCGTGGCTATCGCAACACCAAATAGTCAACGGACGTCTGCTCGCATTGCGCGGCATAGAGCGGAGTTCCTGAAGCGTATCCGTTGGTCTCGACGTAGCTGTCGGTTTCTGCGTGCTTCGCGTGCATCCTAACTTCCAAACAGGTCACCAGATGAGCGGCAAAGGACCTCATAGCACCCTGCTTTTCGTCGAGCTCGTGCGCCTGCTCAATGGGTTCCGCGACGAGCGGCGGAGCATGCCCGTGCCACAGATACATGCCATTTGTTTACAAAATGCGACTTGTTACCGTGCCAGGCTTCAGCGAAAGTGCCCTCAGAAACAGTTCAGGAGGTTTGCCTATGTGATGCCTGCATCAGTTGAACAGTGACGCGAGAACTACGAACAAGTGACTTAGGAGGGACTTTTCTTTGCAACCAAGGAATCTTTTGGGCCAGAGGTGGGGCGCCGCAGGTGTGCGGGCGCTGATGGCGATGCTGCTGATGGCGATGCTCTTCGCCCCGACTGCAGCCAGGGCGCAGGTGGACCTCACGCTGGAGACCGGGTGCATCGAGTTGAACGCTGACGCGGTGGCCGACGGCACGGTCGACCTCAACGGGCTCATCACACTCCCCGTCGGCGCGGACGCTGTGGTCGATGTGGCTGCGGACGTACAGGCCGCGCTCGAGGCGGCGGTCGACGCCGGCCTGTCGGTCAACCTGACCATAGACAATGGCGTCGTGGTTGGCGTCGAGATCTGCGGCGGGGTGCTGGTCTGCATCGAGGCAGACGTGCTGACCGATGCGCTGGTCGAGGGCGGCATCGACATTGATGCCCTGCTCGGCCTCGACGGCGACGTCCTCGGCACCATCGGCGTCGCGGATGCCGACGTGCAGGCGGCGCTGGACGCAGCGATCGACGGGGACACGGCGGTCACGCTGACCATCGAGGATGGCATTATCGTCAATGTCGAGGAGTGCGGTGGCACTGACGTGGG
>JAUJMR010000007.1:0-5189 GCA_030446765.1 Chloroflexia bacterium | reverse complement strand
ACCGACGTTGGTACCGACGGCAAGACGCCGGACAACCAGCAGGGTGGCGGGGACAAGGACACCGACACCGACACTGGCGCCGGCAAGACCCCGGACAACCAGCAGGATGAAATGCCTGTTGAAGACGACAAGCAGGGTGAGATGCCTGTTGAGGACGACAAGCAGGGCGAGCTGCCTGTAACGGGTGGCGCTCCGGTGAGCGCGCTCCTCTCGCTGTCCGGTGCGGCCGCGGCCGCGCTGGCGAGCCTTGGCTTCTTCGCTGCACGGCGGAAGGCGTAAGGTTATCCCGGGCGCACATCCTCGGCGGATGCTGCGCGGAGGGGCTTCGGCCCCTCTCCTACATCCTCAGGGGGCCGCTCAAGTGGGCGGCTCCCCTCTTTTAAACTTGTACATGCGCGACACAGATCGCCCGGTGACCCGCGAGCCGGATGGAGGACCTTCCCCATGACGAGTAAGAAAAGTGACTGGCCAGTCTTCCGCTGGATACGTGCTAAGACCGAGGAACTGTTCGGCGTAGATCTGCGCTCACTCGCGCTTTTTCGTATGGCTCTGGCGTTGATTGCACTCGCTGATCTGTCTATGCGGGCTGGCAGCCTGATCCCTTTCTACACCGACCGGGGCGTCTTGCCACGCCAAGTTCTACTCGGTGAGTTCAGTTCTGGCGCGCGCATGTCGCTCCTGCTTATGAGCGGCGACCTCGCCATACAGGCTCTGTTGCTGACCCTTGCGGGAGCGGCGGCAATGGCACTGCTTGTTGGCTTTCGCACCCGCTTCGCGACGGTCTTCTTATGGGTGTTCTTCGTGTCGCTCCATGTGCGCAACCCGTTCGTGCTCAGCAACGCTGATACACTCTTGCGGCTGCTCTTCTTCTGGGCGATGTTCCTTCCCCTCGGCTCCTACTGGTCGGTCGACCGTGCCCGAACGTTGTCCCCGCGTCCGATATCCACGCGATTCCTCTCATTCGCTACCGTCGGGCTGTTCGCACAGATAGTGTTCATATATGCATTCGGCGCCGTCTTGAAGTCCGGTACGGAATGGCGAACTGAACACACGGCCATCTATTACGCCCTGCAGATCGATCAGATGGTGACCCCGTTCGGCGAATACCTGCGCCAGTTCCCAGAGCTCCTGGCGCTGATGACGTTCGGCACGTACTGGTTCGAGGCGTTAGGGATCCTGCTTCTGTTCAGCCCGGTCTTCACCGGTCCGCTCCGCACGGCAGGAGTGCTGGGCTACGTGCTGCTCCATGTGGGCATACGGCTGACCATGACCCTGGGACTGTTCCAGTGGATCGCGGCGCTCACGATGCTGTGTTTTCTCCCGGCGTGGTTCTGGGCTAAGGCTCCGGCGACTGTTCCAGTGGATCGTGGTTGGCGCTCGACGTTCGATCTCTCGACGTTCCGTGACTCGCTCCTATGATGACATTACAGACCCCGTCGACCATCTCCGCTGCGCGTGCCGCGGATATGCCGCTGCTAACAGGCCAGAGTCATTCAGCCGAGATCGGTCAGAAGGCGGAGCACCGGAGCCGCGGAGAAAACTCGATTTCGATGACCCTGTTCGGCTTCGATCATCTGTCTGGGCGAACCTCCTGGCGGGTGCCTTCCTACTGTACATCTTTGCCTTCAACCTCTCGACGATCTCGGACTTCCGCGTCCCATCCTCGTGGCTCCAGTGGGCACCTTTCTGCGCCTGGAACCCGCTACCCGATTATCGTTCTCACCGTATCGACAAGCGGGACGGCTGGTTCGTCATCCAGCGGGCGTTGCGAAATGGGAAGCAGGTAGAGCTGTCCGCAGTTACCCTGGGAGACGTCTGCGTCACCGCCTACTGCGTCTGGGAGACAAGCGTGGCCGCTTTATCCCGAGCTGGAAATGGGAGAAGCACAGTTACCTGGGAGACTTCGGCGTCACCAGGGGCGTGAACTGGGAGAAGCCACACTGCGTGAAGGACACGAAGAACTGCGCCGCAGTATTTCGGCAAGTATGTCTGCCGAGGCTGGACGCCGCCATGACCAGGGGGAGGACCTCAAGCGCTCCCCTCGCCACGCTGCCCCTTATCGGACCGTGGAACCGATCGCTGCTATTGTGGAGACACAGTTGTTCTTGAGTGGTGGGCGGGCGGTGCGCCCGCTGGCAGTGACGAGAGCACTCGGTGTTACACGCGTCTGCCTGTCTCGCCTACTCTCCGCAAAGAGAGCAGCGCCCGCTTTATCAGCCTGTCGTGAGCAAGGGCATTTTTGCCTTCGGCTACACCTGCCGATTCCTCGCCGGGTATCTACTCCATCGCTGATGATACTACTCTCGCGCTGTTGTCAAAGTACCTGAAGGGCTAGCCAGGGTAGGATGTCACTGCCATTGCCGGCGAAGGTTGTTCGGACTCGAAACTTACCCGCCGGGGTCTTTAACGCGACGTTGTACCTGCTCTCGGGACTCAGCGTGCGGGAATACGTCTGATACGCCTTCCAAACGTACGCCTTTTTCACACTGTCGTAGACGCGCTTCTGGACGGCAACCTTGACCGGCATTGTGGCGAAGTTGCCGACGACCGTTCCAGACACGCGGACCTCGCGGTAGGAATTGTAGTGGTACGTGCTCCCATTGATGTATACGTAATTGCCAGTACCGTGCTCGTGCTCGTATCCATGATGCTGCCAAACTTCGTGGTCCAGTACCAGGCGTACAGGGACTCAGGCACGTTGACTCTACCGATACCGATGACCCAATACTTCGGGTTATCGATGTTATGCTTGTGGCCTTCCGATTTCAGCCAGGCGGAGAACACAGCTTCTGGGCCTCATAGCCCGCGGAGATGTTCTCCGACCTTATGCACTGTACGCGTCCGAACGCCGCCGTGCGCCAGAACGGGTCCCGGCCCAGCGAGTCCGTATGGCTGAAGTACTTATTCTTGCCCATGTCGGCACTCATCCAGTCACCGCCCGGCGCTCAGCTTCGGGAGATTTTCAGCACCGGCAGTCCCTGATTTGCCCTATATGTGTTGATGATCTCCAAGAACTTGCTCTCGGCCGCATCGGTCGCAGAGGCCGGTCGCGAGGTGAGCGCCAGCATCGGCAGGAGCAGTAGAATGACCAGCGCCGCCCTTACCCCACCAGTTGTAAACGATGTCGTATCTCGTTATTCCTCCACCGGTAGTCGAGCCGTCGTCAGCTGCCCCAGTTCGACCTATTCAGACTGCGTAAACCGGGAATCGTCTTTGTAATAGGAAGTGTACGTTCAAGGTGCCCGCTGCTGAATAGCTCAAAGAAGTACTATCCACGGGGATATTGTTGCGCAAATGCATCGACATGCTGGCGGGCTGACCCCGCAGGCGTGCAACAAAACCAGTCTGCGGTTTCCTGACCGCCGAGACGTCTCCACGTTGGTTGCAATGGAATCGCAGAGCGCGGAGCACGTCAGTAACAAGCGCACCTGTGGCCACACAAAATGCGGTGCATCCGCGAGTACCCGTCTCGGCCCGGCCCATATGCTCCAAGTCGTGTTAGCGATGGATACTCCGTGGTGGCTCCGCGACGGTATCGACGGTCGATTACCGCCCGCTCCCAAGGCCGCGGCTCCTTCCGTTCCTTGAACAGTTTTGACGCCTTACGAGAGGTAGCCCTTCAGAAGGATTTCGGTATTGGAGGAGCTCCTTACGGTGCAGAGAATTCTAAGAATTCGCCGCGGACTGAAACATCAAAGAGCTCGACGGGATGCGCCATTGGAAGAATGAAGGTGCCGAGGCGGGCGAGGCTGGCGTGTATCTGAAGAGTACAGCCGGGATTGGAAGCGACGAGCAGCTCGGCTCCTCCTGTTTCGAGCACGTTGCGCGCTTTGCGCTCCCCTAACGCGGCGGCGGGTTCGGGTTCGACTAAATTGTAACGCCCGGAACACTAACAGATCTCCGACTCTCCGATCTCCCGCAGAGTCAAGCCAGGTATTGAAAGGCTCTGCCTCGGTTGCTGCCGAATGCCCTGGCCGTGCACGGGTGGCAGGCGTCGTGATACGCGACCGTGAGCAGCGGATGCCGGGGTGCAACCGGTCCTAGCTCCTGGACGATCTCCAGAGACGTCACGTACCTGGCTGAAAAGCGCTCTGCACGTTGCGCGTATGCGCGGGATCATCGCGCAGCGGGTAGCTATATCCCTTCATCGCCGCGCCGCAACCGGCGGAGTTGACGACGATGGCATCGAGTCCTTCCGCCTCGAACGCGTCGATCGTTTGCCGAGCGAAGCGCATCCTCCCTCCTCACGGCCGGGTGTGGAAGTGCGCCGCAACAGCCCTGGCCCGATGGCGACACCACCTCACACCTCCGCGGCGAGCACGCGCACCGTCGCGGCGGTCGGCCTGCCCGAAGAACGCGCGCTGCACACAACCACTCCGGCAACGACCCGTGCCCGCTTCTCCCCACGGGCGGGTGTGACGGGCGGTATCTTCCTTCGGGCGACACTGGTCCTCGGGTCGGGCATCAGCGCCTCCATCGCGCGCAAGGGGCTAGGCAAGGCGCTGCAAGAACCCGGCGCGCCGCAAGCTCCTCCATAGCGCTGGTAGGGGCCGGGTGGGGCGGCGAACACGCGGAGTCGGCTGGGCGTACGGGAAGAGCGCAAAGATCAGCGCGCGGAACAGCCGGTCCATCCTGCCGCGCGGGGTAGCGCGCGCCGCCTGCGCCCGCGTCGCCTCCAGCAGCTTGTCGTATTGCGCGCTCGGACACGCCGTGACGCACGCGAGACAGCCGAGGCACAGATCCCAATGACGGACCATTGCATCCGGTCATTGGCTCGCCCTCGACCGCCTCATTCATCAGGTAGATACGCCCCCGCGGCCTGTCCATCTCCTCACCCCAGCACGTAGGTAGGGCAGGTGGGCAGACAGAAGCCGCAGATGGACACAGTCATCGATCAGCGCCTTCTCGGGCGGGTGGTGGGCATCCAACGCGGGTGAGATTCGGCTGCCCTTTCCTCATGGGCAGCGCCGATGGCCGGGATAGCCGCCGTGGTCAAGGATGCCGCGGTGTCCTGTGCAGAGCCCGCCCGGCGCAGCCCGTGACCGTTGCGGCCGCGGCGCGCGGAGGTGCGATGGCTCGTCGCCCTCACCGCCAGTCCTTCGGTATCCACCTAAATCCCCCTACAAAACGACCGGGGTTGAGCATCCGGCCGGGATCAGATTGCTGCTTCGAGCGTCGCATCAGCGGGA
>JAUJMR010000039.1 GCA_030446765.1 Chloroflexia bacterium | reverse complement strand
CGCAGTAGGATGGGTGGTTTGGGCGCGATTTGCGCTTACTCGACGTAAATTCGCCACAAGAACAGCGCTTGCTCCCTAAGACCTCATGCGGGCAAAGGTGTCCGCCGACGGCTACTTTACGGACGTTCTATGCGCTCGTGTGTCCCGGGATTCGATAGGCCCACCGGCGAGGACCGTTCGGCGATCCGCCTCTGGTAGACCGCCACCGGCCAAGTTAGGCTGCTCACAGCCTCTGTCTATGCCGTGCTGGCCCTGCTCAGTTCGACTCCCCCTTAACACCTACTTCCCCCGTAAGTCGTGCGGATCTGCCCCACTCAGTCCGCACCGCCGGTCCTGGATCGATCGGTAGCAACGAAGCATGCCGCAGCGGCCCCCGACAATAGCAGCCCCCTGCCATGGACTTACCTTAAGACTGCTATTTATGTCAAGGCATATTACGGCACCACGACAAGGTTAGCTTAGTGACCGCGAATCCTCCAGATCAGCGAGGGATGCGCAAGCGGCACAACCCGCGGACGGGCGCGGAGGTCGACACCGTTGGCAACCGGTCCCTCGCCTTCAAGGCGAGTAAGTAGGCACAATACCGCCGGACGATACCGGACCGGCACCACGCTGGACCTAAGGTTATGTCGCAAGTTTTCCCGACACGCTGGGCGGATCAGATGGTGGTGTCTGGCCCTCATCTCTGCCGCACAGAGCGGTGGCTCGGCGCAGCCTCCATTTATCTTCAGGAGCGTGGTACGATACCGGGCCACGACGGGGCTGCTGGGAGGTACCGACATTGGACAACCGCGACACAGCGGCGGCGCGGCGGTTTCACGACGTGACGAAGTACACGCTTGTCGCCGCAGGCGCGGGCGACGCGGGCATACTGATGGGCACGCCGCCCGATCTCGGACCCGCCATCGGGGAGCAGGACCCTGCGGTCGAGCCCTTCCCCTACAAGATCTACACGACGCTCGAGCCGCTGAGCCTGCACCGGGAGTTCCGGCCGTCCGCGATGCCGGCGCCTGATGCGCTCGCCGCCACGGGTGATCTCCCGCTGGAACGGGCCGTACCCGATCTCGATACCGTCGCGCGATTGTGCCTGCTCTCCAACGGGATACTCAAGCGCGGCAGCCACCGGACCGGCCGGGTGATCGAGTATCGCGCGGCCGGAGGCACCGGTGCTCGCTACCACCTGGAGCTCTATCTGGTCTCCGGCGACTTGCCCGGCCTCGACGCTGGTGTGTATCACTACGCGGCGCACGACCACTCCTTGCGCCGGCTGCGCGAGGGAGACCATCGTGCCGCGCTGCACGAGGCGAGCGGCGGAGAGCTCGCCGTTATGCAGGCGCCAGCCATCGTCGTGGCCACGAGTACGTTCTGGCGTAATGCCTGGCGATACCAGGCCCGCGCATACCGTCACGTCTACTGGGATTTGGGGACGGTCTTGGCGAACCTCATGGCAGTCGCCGCATCGTCAGTACTCCCTGCACGGGTCGTCATGGGGTTCGCGGAGGGGGACGTCAACCGGTTGCTGGGCGTCGATGGCGAGCGCGAAGCCGCCGTCTGCCTAATTGCCCTCGGCAGGGACTCCGGATTGGTTGCGGACGCACCACCCGAGGAGCCGCTCGACCTGCCGACCCGCCCGATCTCCTCGCGCGAGATCGTCTTCCCCGAGATCACCCGGATGCACGCCGCCTCGTCGCTCGCCTCGGGTGAGCAGGTGTCCGCATGGCGCGGCCCTCCCCTGGGTCGCGCGCTCCCCGAGCCGGATAGGGGCACCATCCCTTTGCGGCCGCTCGCGCATGGCGAGCAACCGAGCGAATCCATAGAGGAGGTGATCCGCAGGAGGCGATCGACGCGCCACTACGATACGGGCAGGCAACTCCCATTCGAGGCGCTGTCGACCCTCCTGGATCGCTCGAGTCGAGGGGTCTCGATGGACTGTCTGGATCCCGAGGCGGGACCCCTCAACGACCAGTACTTGATCGTGAACAACGTCGCGGGGCTCGACCCGGGGACATACGTCCTGCATCCGGGCCGCCTGGGACTAGAACCGCTGTCGATCGGAGACATGCGAGATACAGCGGCGAGGCTGGCGTGCGGGCAAGGGTACGCAGGCGACGCCCATGTCAACGTCTACTACCTCGCGGACCTGGAGGGCATCCTCGAGCGATACGGCAACAGGGGATACCGGCTCGCCCAGCTTGAGGCAGCGCCGTTTGCCGGGAAGCTGCATCTGGCGGCGCACGCGCTGGGACTGGGTGCGGTGGGCTCGACCGCGGTGGACGACGAGGACCTGCACCCTTCCCCTCACGCCCATGGCAAGAGCGCCATATGTTTGTCCTCGTGTTCGGCGTCCGACGTGTTGCTCGCCTGCGCGGGGCCGGTGAGCGGAGGGCTTGTCTGCTTGGCCACAAACACGCGGATGCTTCCACAAAGGGGTTAGAACAGGACGCCTCGCTAGTTCAGTGAGATACCGGATGGAGGTCGGATGGCGATGCGCATAGTGCAGGTCGGTATGGGGGGCTCGGGACGCGTGTGGGCGCGGGACCACGTACCGCCGGTCGATGACGTGGATCTGGTCGGGTGTGTGGATCGGGACAAGACGGCGCTCAATGTGGCCCAGGACGAGGTCGGGATTGCCGAGCGCTGCTCACCTCGCTGGACGCCGCGCTCGACGCTCTCGATCCAGACGCGGTGCTGATCACGGCCGACACCGCGGCCCATGTGCCCCTGGCAATGGAATCGCTTGAGGCCAAGAAGCACGTGCTTATGGAGAAGCCCTTCGCCCCGTCGCTGGAGCAAGCGCGCACGGTGGTCGAAGCGGCCGAGTCGCGGGATTGGTGCTGATGATCAACCAGACCATCGATACCGGCGGTGGGTCTGCGGCGCAGATGGTACGCGATCGAAACCTCGGTCGACCTGGCGCGGTGTACGTCGACTTCCGGCGCCATGTCATCGCGCCCGGAGGCAAGCCGATCCGCTCTATACCGTGCCGCAGCCGCTGCTCCTGGACATGGCGATACACCACTTCGACCTGATGCGCCACGTGCTGGGTGAGGAACCGGTGGCTATCGACTGCCATGCCTGGAATCCGCCGTGGAGTCCCTACCGCGATCCGGCCTGCGCGCTGGCGACGATCGAGTTCGACGGCGGCGCGGTGGTGAGCTATCGGGGCAGCTGGGTCAGCCCCGGACCAAGGACGGCGTGGGCCGGGGAGTGGCGGATGGAGTGCGAGGGTGGAGAGATCGCCTGGACCAGCCGGTCGGACCTCAAGGCACAGAGCGCCGACCGGGTGTCGGTGCGCCCGCTGGGCGAGGAGGCGCGCGAGGTGCAACTGCCCGCGGTCGCGCACGAGGATCGGGCGGGGGCGCTGGCGGAGTTCGCAAAGGCCGTACGGAGCGGCCGGGAGCCGCAGAGCTCTGGCCGGGAGAACCTGAGGAGCCTCGCCCTTGCGTTCGCGGCGGTGGCAGCCGCGAGCACCGGGGCAAGGGTTGAGCTGCCATCGGACCCTGTGGCGTCGTAGCGGGCGGGTGCCTTCCCCGTCTGGCGGAGGCGAAGCGTTCTGTAAAGTAATGCTGGAGAAGGGCGCGACCAAGGACCGCGCGTGGGGTTTCTATGCTGTCATGGCCACGCCCCTGCGGCTAGCCGACGATGCTAATCGAGTCAAACTAACTCCGGCTGAACAGTAGCGCATGTGTCCTTCCAAGCCTGCGAGGAATCCGTGGTCCAAGTGATCGGATCCCGCACTCTGTTCTGGATGATATGCGAAAGTCGTCAACCGGATTGCGCATCAGACGTCGGCGGCGCACCGGAAGCCGGTGTTGCCGGTGGAGCTCTCCGGCGTGTTGGAGCTCCTGGCGGCGACACGGTAACGGTTGCAGTAGCTCTCGTGGCACAAGTACGAGCCGCCCCTCATCACCCTGGAATCGCCGTCCGTCGGGCCCTGGGGCGCGTCGTGGGGGGACTCGGCATAGTAGGAGGGGCCAAACCGGTCGGAGCACCATTCCCAGACGTTGCCCGCGACACTGTAGAGTCCATAGCCGTTGGGTGGAAAGGACTTGGCCGGGGCGGTGCTCAGGTGACCGTCCTCGCCAGAGTTGCGCGTGGGGAACGTGCCTTGCCAGATATTGCAGCGGTGCCTGCCCCTGGGCTCGAGCTCGTCGCCCCAGGGGTAGCGCTTGCCCGCGAGCCCGCCGCGCGCGGCAAACTCCCACTCCGCCTCGGTGGGGAGCCTCGTGCCCGACCAGGCGCAATACGCCTGCGCATCGTTCCAGGACACGTGTACCACCGGGTGATCCCACCTGCCCTCCAGCCCGGACCCCGGGCCCTCGGGTCTGTCCCACGATGCTCCCTCGACCGCGAGCCACCACGGCGCGCCACTAGCCTCCCCCCTGACGTGGCGCCCCTCCCAGGGCGGTACGAACCCGCCGAAGACGAATGACCACCCGAACCGCTCTGCCTCCGTCTCATGGCCGCTATCATCGACAAACCGGCGAAACTCGTCGTTGGTGACGGCGCAACGGTCGATATGAAAGGGGGCGACTTTCACCTCATGCGCGGGGCCCTCGCCATCGGCGGGGAACCCTTCCCCAGAATCTGTCCCCATTAGGAAGATACCGCCCGGCAGCAGGACCATCCTGCGCCGCGTCGACTTCTTCGACCGCAGGCGCCGAGCAGGAACACCGGCGGGGCTTGCGGTGGGTTCGGACCTGCCGGGCGTACAGCAGCCGGATCGCTTTGCAGTCGACATCGACACCTCACCTTCCTTGTGACCAGCGCATACCATGGAGCCGGACGAGTACCATGGTAACCGACGCACCGCCGGTGCACGACGACGCGTTGGCACGAGCGGTCCTCTTCGAGCACGTTGCGCACCAGTCGCTCGGTCCGCAGCGGCACGTCGGCGAGCTCATCCTTCACGCCCGCGGTGGGCGCGTCCTCCGGAATCCCTTGAACGCCAGCAACCCCTCAGGTCGATCCTGCCCAGGCCGTCGAGGTGCACCCCGATGTGGCGGGCCTGCCCCTGTCGGGCCAGGAGTCCTGGGAGTTGCTGTCACAGTCCTTGCGCGGTGGCGAACCATACCCCCGCCGGCGGCTTGCGATACGGCACCCCGGACTCCTTCCGCTCGATCCCGTTGCCGCGGGCCGGCGGTAGAATCATCGGTCGTTGATGCGCGTGTGAGGGCTGGCAGTGGGGCAATTCGCTGAGGCGCCAGGACGTTCCCACCCACGCGCAACAGAAGCGGCAGGGTAGAGCACTTCCATCGAGAGCGTAGCGGTTAGGCGTCATCCCCGACCTGTGCTCGCAGGCGGACCAGCTCGGCCTTCAACTGCTCGACGACGCGGGAGTACTCCGGGTGACCGTACACGTTGTTCATCTCCGTCGGGTCCTCGTCCAAATCGAACAGCTCCCACTCCGGTGGCTTCGGCTCGTCGATCGCCCCCTCCGCGTCCAGCGCCTCGCCGTAGTAGTAGATGAGCTTGTATCGCCGGGTACGGACGCCGTAGTGTNGAGCGGACTCGCCGGCGGATCGTGCTAGCGGGTGAAACCCCGAGCCCGCTCGCCCTCCGTCGGGATGGTGGTTCCGAACGCGCTGCTGGGAGGCAGAGGCCGTCTGCGCCGCCGTCGAGCCGCCGCTCACCGAGCACTCGCCTGGGCAGTGGGCTGCGTGTCATTTTCCGGAGGGATCACCGGAGCGGGGAAGAACAATAAAGGGAGGACGATCGATGACAACGCAGGACCAGCAAACGCGGACGTTGCCCTACCCACGTAGCGACGTCTTCAGCGGGCTTGAGTGGCTCGCTCCGGCGTCACGCTATCCCGGAAGCGGCACGGACATGCATTGGCATGCTTGGGCGGAAGACGACGCGCTCTACTTTGTGGACGACGACGGCGTCAACTTCGGCAATCCGTGGAACTTCGCGCACCTACTTCGCGCCACCGGGACCCCGCCAGACTTCCGGCTTGAGGAGGTCAGCCGGTTTCCTGAGCTGGAGCGACCAGAGAATCTAAAGTACCAGCGCTACGTCGACGGTGCGCTGGCCATTGGCTCGCGCCTATACGTGGCTGCGTACGACTATGACGACCTTGACGAGACGGGTGAGCGGGAGTTCTGGTTCGTTGATGCCGTCTCGCGTAACGGCGGCATCGCGTCCCTGATGTACTCCGACGACTACGGGCGGACGTGGCACAACGTGCCGGACCCGACCACGGCGAAGGAAACGCCCTACTTCCTGGGCCCGCGCTTCGCGGGGCTGGCATTCGTCGGCTTCGGGCGCGGGTATACCGGCGTGCCCGATTATCTCGGGGACTACGTCTATGCCGTCTCCAACGACGGCAACTGGGAAAGCGGAGACAACGTCTTCCTCGCGCGGGCGCCGAGGGCGAGCGTGCTCGATCGCGCGACATGGGAGTTCTATGCAGGTGAGGCCAACGGTCGGGAGGAGGACGATGCCACCTGGACGACCAACGAGGACGCCACGCGGCCGATCCTGAGCGACCCTGGCCATGTAGGTCACCCAACGATGACCTATAGCGCCGGCCTCGATCGCTTCCTCCTCACCTTCGGTAGCGACGAGGTACCCCATACCTGGGAAGCCGCACCGGAGACGATCAAGGCGACGTGGCACCGACGGCGCGAGCTCTGCCTCTACGAGGGTCCGACGCCGTGGGGCCCGTGGGGACTCGTGCACCACGATCCGTACTGGGAAGGCGAGCACGTCGCCTATCTCCCCCAGGTCCCGCCGAAGTGGCTCAGCGCCGACGGCCGCTCGGGTTGGTTCGTCTTCTCGGGGGACTACGGGCACTACGATGGGGGGCCGCTCGATGAGTCGAGCTTCTACGGGTTCATGACGCGTCCCTTCCGCCTCCGAGAGTAGGCGGGAGAATTAATGGGCCGCAAGATCCACATGCTCGTCACGGGAGACCGCGCACGGCGTTGTCAACTCCGAGTGGGACGCACGACACGCAGTGCAGTGTGAGGTGCCCGGAGTGTGAGCACATCCACTACGGCCTCTTCCTACAAGGGCTTCCGATTCCCGCGCGAGATCATCTGGCTGTGTTTCCGGTTCTCGCTGAGCTACCGCGACGTTGAGGAATTGCTTGTCACTCTCCGAGACGAGAGTTGAGGACTCGGCGATCCGGTGGTCTGCAGCGCCCGCCGTTGAGGATTAACTGATAATGGTGGACATCGGTTACTCTGGTGGTCCCATTCCCCGAAAGGAGAGGGTTTTGGGGCAGAATATTGTCGGGCTGACGGCATACCTCCTGTTGACAGCCCGGAAGGGAGAGCTATGCGTGTGGAGACGACTGGCGCCGATCCTATCCTATGGTACGCTCGGCCGGCCACGCGATGGGTCGAGGCTCTTCCCATTGGCAACGGACGCCTGGGCGGTATGGTCTTCTCCGGGGTCGAGAGCGAGCGATTGCAGCTCAACGAAGACACACTGTGGTCGGGCAGCCGACGAGACTGGAACAATCCGCGTGCGCGTGAGGTGCTACCGGAGGTTCGGCGGCTGATCGCCGCGGGTGAATACGTAGCGGCGGACGCGCTCTGCACGCAGATGCAGGGTCCGTACAACCAATCCTACCAGCCCCTCGGCGACCTCCACATCCGGTTCGACGCGGGCGGCGAGCCCGAAGAGTACACCCGCGCTCTGGACCTCCGGACGGGGATCGCCACTGCGCGCTATCGGCTCGGCGGTGTAACCTACATGCGCGAGGTCTTCGCCAGCGCTCCGGACCAGGTGATCGTCGTGCGCCTCGTCACCGACCAGCCAGGGCGGTGCAGTTTCACAGTCACCCTCAATAGCCCCCAGCGGTATACGCTAGCCGCGGACGGCGCGAGCGGACTGAGTCTCAGGGGCCAGTGCCCGCGACACGTGGCGCCGAATTACGACAACACGGACCAGCCGGTCGTCCACGATGACTGGGATGGCGTGGGGATAGCCTTCGAGGCCCTGCTCGGGGCTGTCGCGGAGGGCGGCTCGATCTCGGCGACGGACCGGGAGCTGCGCGTCGAGGGCGCCGATGCCGTCACGCTCCTCCTCGCGGCTGGCACGAGCTTCGACGGCTTCGGGCACTCGCCGGGGCTGCACGACCACGATCCCGCCGCACGGGTGCGGTGGCAGCTCGCCGCGGCGGTGCGGCGGGACTACGATCAGCTGCGCGAGGCGCACATCGCGAGCCATGCCCAGCTCTTCGACCGCGTCACGCTTGACCTCGGCACCACCGACGCGGCGCTACGCCCGACCGACGATCGCATCCGCGACTTGGCGCGGTCGGACGATCCACACCTGTTCACGTTGCTCTTCCAGTACGGACGATATCTGCTGATCGCATCGTCCAGGCCTGGAACCCAGCCGGCCAACCTACAGGGTATCTGGAACGATGAGGTCCGGCCACCCTGGAGCTCGAACTGGACCACCAATATCAACACGCAGATGAACTACTGGCCCGCCGAGGTGACCAACCTGGCCGAGTGCCATCGGCCCCTCTTCGACCTCATCGTCGACCTGAGCGTCAGCGGTCGGGAGACCGCTGGGACGAACTACGGCTGCGGCGGTTGGGTCGCCCACCACAACGTGGATCTCTGGCGCCAGACAGCACCGCCGGGCGACTATGGCAGAGGCGACCCCGTCTGGGCGATGTGGCCGATGGGCGGCGCATGGCTGTGCCAGCACCTGTGGGAGCACTACGCATTCGGCGGGGACGAAACCTTTCTGAGAGATCGGGCATACCCACTCATGCGAGGTGCGGCCGAGTTCTGCTTGGACTGGCTCATCGAGGACGGGCAGGGTAACCTGGTCACCGCACCCTCGACCTCGCCTGAGAACACGTTCACGACCTCGGATGGACAGACCGCCGCCGTGAGCATGGCTTCGACTAGCGATATGGCGATCATCTGGGATCTCTTCACGAACTGCATCCGGGCAGGCGCGATTCTGGGCATCGACGGAGACTTCCGAGGACATCTCGAGGCCGCACGCGACCGGCTCTACCCGCCCCGGATCGGCCGGCTCGGGCAGCTGCAGGAGTGGTTCCAGGACTGGGATGATCCCGAGGACAAGCACCGCCACAGCTCGCATCTCTTCGGGCTCCACCCCGGGCGACAGATCACGTCGCGCGGGACACCGGAGCTATACGCAGCCGCGCGGCGCTCGCTTGAGCTGCGCGGCGACGGTGGCACCGGCTGGTCGATGGCATGGAAGGTCAACTTTTGGGCACGTCTCCAGGATGGCGACCGGGCCTACCGGCTGCTGAGCAATATGCTGACGCTGGTCGAGACCACCGAGACGAACGCTCACGGTGGCGGTGTCTACGCCAACTTGCTCGACGCCCATCCACCTTTCCAGATCGACGGCAACTTCGGCGCGACCGCGGGGATAGCCGAGATGCTCCTGCAGAGCCATACCGGCGAGTTGAGTTTGCTCCCGGCTCTGCCTTCAGCGTGGCATCACGGGCGCGTGACAGGGCTGCGGGCCCGTGGCGGTTTCACCGTCGATATCGAGTGGCGCGGGGGCAACCTCACAGCAGCGGCGATCCGCGCCGCGCGGGGCGGTATGTGCCGGGTGAGGTTTGCCGCGTCCACAACGGTGAGCTCGGACGGAGCCAGGGTCGCGGTCGAGGAGATCGCGAGTGGTCTCGTCGAGTTCCGTGCGGAGGCGGGTCGGTGCTATAGGATCGACGCGAGTGATGGAGACACGGCTGGGCGGTCGGGGCGAGTGTAGCGGCGAGAGCATCGGTCCAAGAGAGGGATCTCGGACCAGTGCCGGCTGCATGACAACTCTGCCCATCCTTGTTCCGACCCCGCCGTCGGGTTTCACGGCAAAGTCGGCTACCGTGGCGTCGGAGGCGATCGCGACCGAGGGAGGCGGAGCGGATGGAGCGAGAGCTGCGACTGACGGCGGAGTTGGTGCCTTCGAGCACCTGGTACCTGAACTTGCGGAACGCCGTCCCGCAGGAGACCTGGGACACGATACGCAGGGGCACGTACCGGGCGTGCGGCTACAGGTGCGCCGTGTGCGGAGCAAGAGGCAGGCTCAACTGCCACGAGGTTTGGGCATACGATGACGAATCTCGCGTCCAGCGGCTCTCAGGCTTTGTCGCCCTGTGCGACTGGTGCCACCACGTCAAGCACCTAGTGCACGCCGCGGGGCTGGCGAGCGAGGGCAAGCTCGACTTCGAGCGGGTGGTGCGGCACTTCATGCGGGTGAACGGGTGCGACAGGAGCACGTTCGAGGAGCACCGGGAGCGGGCGATGGAGGCGTACCGGCGGCGCTCGGTCGAGGAGTGGCGGGTGGACCTCGGCGCGTACGAACGGCTCGTGCCGAGGTAGCCGTCGCACCCCTTGCGGCCGCACGTCCCCCGTGCCACCCTCGCTGGACGGGCGATCTACGCGACATCCTCGACTAAAATGGGGGCCGCCACTACCCTGGGGACCTGAGGACGACCCTGCGCACCCTCGACGCGCTCGCCTCGTACGGGGCTCCTGCCCCCCAGG
>JAUJMR010000006.1:111401-117637 GCA_030446765.1 Chloroflexia bacterium | reverse complement strand
ACGTCTTCACGATGCGATCCTCCAGCGAGTGAAACGCGATCACGGCGATCCGGCCTCCGGGGCGCAGTACGTCGACTGCGGCGCGCAGCCCGGCCTCAAGCGCTCCAAGCTCATCATTTACGAGGATGCGTAGTGCCTGAAACGTTTTGGTTGCGGGGTGCGTGCGCCCGCGCGGCCTGCCGGTCGCGCCCGCAACCGTCTCCGCAAGCTGTCCGGAGGTGCGGATCGGCATCTTCGCGCGCTTGACGGCGCGGGCGATTCGGCGGCTTGCCGGCTCCTCGCCAAACGCATAGATCGTGTTCGCCAGCTCCTCCTCCTCCAGGTCGTGCAACAGATCCGCGACGGTCGGTCCGGAGGTGGGGTCGAAGCGCATGTCGAGCGGCTCGTCCCGCCGGAAGGAGAAGCCCCGCTCCCACGTATCGAGCTGCATAGACGAGAGTCCCAGGTCAAGCAGTACACCATCCGCAGGAGCGAATCCGTGCTCGCGGGCCACCTCACCCATGCGCCGGAAGTTGGCATGCACCAGCACCGCACGCTCACCATATGGCGTCAACCGGTCACGTGCCAGGGCGAGCGCATCTGGGTCGGCGTCGAGCCCGAGCAGGCGGCCGTCCGGCGTGGAGAGGTCGAGGACGCGGGAGGCGTGCCCTGCCGCCCCAAGCGTACCGTCGATGTACTTGCCACCGGGTTGAATAGCCAAAGCCTCAACCGCCTCGTGGGCGAACACGGAAACGTGCGGGGTAGTGCTCCCCATCACATCCCCAAATCCGCGAGGCTTTGGGCTATGTCGTTGGCGTTCTCCGCGTTGGAGCGCTCCATCTCGCTCCAGCGTTCGACATCCCAGATCTCGATGTAGCCGTCCATACCGGCAACGATCACGTCGGTCCCCAAACCAGCGGCCTCTCGCAGGTACTCGGGGATGAGCATGCGGCCCTGCCGGTCGAGCTCGGTGTCCGCGGCCTGCGCGAACAGCACCCGGCGCAACGAGCGCGCCTTCTGGTCCGTGACCGGGAAACGGGCCAGGTTATCTGCGAGGGTCTGCCACTCGGGCATCGGGAAGATCGTAAGACACTGCTCAAAGCCGCGCGTGATGACGAAGCCCTCGGCGAGGCGCGGACGGAACTTGGCCGGCATGGAAAGCCGCCCCTTCTCATCCAGCCTGTTCTCGAACCTGCCTAGAAACACCGCGACCGCCTCACGAACCCGGGGGAGTTATCCACACGCCCCCCCACTTATCCCCACTTTTACCCACCTTTTTCCACCAAGCGCCATGATACGGACCGAAAGTGAGGGTTACAAGGGACGATTATGGGTTTGGCGTTTGGCTAGACGTGAAGGCCCGCAGGTATCGAACTGCCTTGATCGCTACGCTGCGCGTGTCGATGCGGATGGTCCAGGACGCGAGCGCGGCGGCACGGCAGGCAGCAGTCTCAAGTGTTTTCGCGGTCCCAAGAACCTCCGATTGAGAGGCAGAAAACCCTGTAAGGATGAATGATTCGGTGGTATAATAGAACAAACGTTCTACACCGAAGGAGCCTGGCGATGTTTTTACTGTGGTATGACGACACCAAGAAGAAGCCGGTCGAGGAGAAGATCCTGGAGGGGATCGAGCGTTACATCGAGCGCTTCGGGGAGACCCCGAACCTGTGCCTCGTCAACCCCTCGCAGACCGTGCAGGCACAGGGGATCATCGTTCGGCCCACGACCTACGTCCGGCCCAACAACTACTGGATCGGCATCGAGGCCGAGGAGCCGAAGCAGGCCCCGCGCCGGCGGGCGGCGTAGTCCACTCAAGCTGACTGGCTTGAACATTTGACGAGATCCGAACCGATGTCGGGCGTTCGATCGAACGTCCCGACGTCGTTGTTTCCTGCTGGTCCGATTAGGCCGTTGCAGCGACCGTGCCGGACGACCACTCTGCTTCGAAGTGGGTAAAGCTCACGCACTGCTGGTAGCGGGCAGCGATGTCCTCGGGAGTGACCTCTTTGAGTCTGCCCACACTGAAGTCCTCGCACGCGAACGATCCCAGGATGTTGCCGTGGACCAGTCCGCGCTGATAGTCGGCGGGGGTGAGTTCGTGGCCAGCGCGCAGCCGGGTCGCAAGGAAACCTAGAAAGCCGCCGGCGAACGCATCACCCGCGCCGGTGGGATCGCGTACCTCCTCGACGGGGAAGGACGGGGCGGCGAAGTAGCTGCCGTCAGCGCCGATCAGAAGCGAGCCGTATGGCCCCTGCTTGATGACCAGAATCTTCGGGCCGAGATCCAGAATCGTCCGCGCGGCGGCCCGCAAGTTCGGCGTATTTGCGTACTGCCGTGCTTCCTCCTCCGCGATCATCACGACATCGACCTTACGCATAACATCGGTGAGGGCGTCACGGGTCGTCTCGATCCATAGGTTCATTGTGTCCAACGCCCGAAGCTGCACACCACCACGTTCCATCTGCTGCAACACGTCAAGCTGGAGCGCGGGATGGATGTTCGCGAGAAATACGACCTCGGCGTGCCCGTACGCTTCTGGCATGCTAGGCTGGAACTCCGCGAACACGCCGAGCTCCGTGAACAGCGTCTCGCGGGAATTCATGTCGAGCGCGTATCGACCACCCCAACGGAACGTCTTCCCCTGCGCCACCTGAAGGCTATCCAGGGTCGCGCTTCGAGTTCCCAGAAACTCCAGGTGCTCCTGGGGGAAGTCCTCCCCAACGACGCCGACCAGGTTCACCTGGTCGTACAGCGAAGCAGCCGTGGCAAAATACGACGCCGATCCGCCAAGCGCATCCTGCGCCTGTCCGAACGGCGTATACACCGTATCAAGCGCAACTGATCCCACTACCGTTATCGACACCCTACTCTCTCCATCCTCACCTGGCTTTTCTCGGCCAAGTGTCTCCATACCTCTTAGTCGCGAACCGTGGACGCCGAACCAGCCACTCGAGGGATACAGAAACGTCCTGCGAACAAGGTGCGGTTGCTGCACCGAGGGTATTGTAGCGCAGGGGCGACCGTCCCTTTGCCGCACTCGGACGGTCCAGCGATCACGGACGCTGCTGCTCCGCGTGGTACTTCAGCATCGCCGCGCCCACCACGGAGGCACGGTCCGTCTTGCCATCGCCACCGTCGAGAACCACCGCGACCGTTATCTCCGGTGATTCATACGGTGCGAAGCCGGTGAACCACGACACCACAGGACGATCGAGTGCCTTCTGCACCGATGGCGGCGTGCCGGTCGTCGCTGCGGCCTGCACGCCCGCGGGTAGCAGCTTCTGCTTTCGCAGCGCCGACGCCCCGCCCCGCTGGACCGAGAGGCGCATTCCCTCGCGAACGGTCTGAAGATGGTCCGCCGTCATACCGGCCGTGCCGATCTGCTCCGGCTTCGGCGTCAGAATGGGCCGTCCCTGCGCGTCTGTCACCCTCAGAACCAGTTCGGGCCGATATATCGTACCCCCGTTGGTGATAGCGGCGGTGGCTGCCGCCATCTGTATGGGGGTGACCAGGTTGTAGCCCCGGCCCACCGCTGTCTTGATAGTGTCCGCGAGCGTCCATGGGCTGCCCGGGAACTGGCCGAGCTTCCACTCCTGGTCCGCCACGAGACCTGATTCCTCGCCGGGAAGATTAATCTGCGTCGCCGCACCGAACTTAAAGTTGTTGAGATACCTGTTGATTCGCTCGATCCCGAGGCCGCGGAAGGGCGTCGCATCTTTTCCACCCGGCTCGTAATACTGCAGCACCCGGCCGAGACTGTCGCGCTGCTCCGGGCCGGCGAGGATGTAGAAGAACGTGTCGCACCCACTTGCCAACGCCTGGGTGACGGCCTGCACACCCTGTGACCGTGGGTTGGAGTCGGGAAACCTCTGTCTGTCCGTAAGCCCCGCCGAGACGGGCACTTCGATGCTCCCGGCGCACGGATACGTCGTGGCAGGATCGATGACCCGCTCCGCGAGCCCCCCTGCGGCAATGAACGGCTTGATCACGGCCCCAGGCTCGTACACCCCGCTTACCGCCTTATTGAGCAACGGTCTGCCGGGGTCGAGTGTGAGCGTGCGGTAGTCTTTCTGGGATATGCCCTGGACGAAACGATTGTTGTCATACGACGGCAGGCTCACCAGCGCCAGCACCTGACCCGTACGCGGATCGAGCGCAACCGCCGCACCTGCCTTCGCCCCCGAGTCTCGGATCGCCTTGAGCAAGGCAGCCTCACTTGCCTGTTGGAGACCGGCATCGAGCGTCAACCTCACGGTACCGCCCGGAACAGGCTCGGTGAGCTTACCTTGCCGAACGACGCGGTTCGTGATCGTTACCTCCACCTCCTGCGAGCCGGGGCTCCCGCGCAGGTACGGTTCGAGGACACTCTCCAGACCGGCCCTACCAACCGTCTCATCGAGCGCATACGCGCGCTGTCCGAACCGAGCCGCCTGATCCTGAAGGCCATCGAGTTGCTCCGGACCGATCTTGCCAACGTGACCGAGCACACCGGAAAACGTGGGCCCCTGTGGATACGCACGCGAGGCGACCTGTTGGATCGACAGCCCCGGCACGAGCATGCGCTCGCCTTCTATCGTAAGGGCGGTGTTGCGAGCCACTCCCTCCGCAACGAGGGCGGGGCGGAACGGAGGTACGTCGCTCTGTTCTACCCGCCACTGCACCGTGGGAACGACGACAACGGCCTTCTCGGTGCCCAACTGCGAGCGAACGGCGTCCGCTTCCGGGGCGGCAAGCTCGTCCCGTAACAGCACGGGAACCTCGCTTTCCCTCGATTCAGCGATCGCGGCACGAACCTGCTGGGCGTCGATTCCAAGAAGTTGCGCCAACTGCGCGCCGAGGGCGCGTTGCCCCGCGCCGGACAGTTTGGTCGCATCGATGCCGACAGCCACGCCGAGATTGAGACGGGCATCGAGTTGTTGGATCGCCGCCTGATACTGCGCCTCGTCCTCGGGCATCTCAGCGAGCGTGAGCGAGACATCGTACGCGGGCACGTTCGTCGTTAGCTGGACGCCGCTCCGGTCGTAGAGCACGCCCCGCTGGGCTTCGATGGGCGTGCGACGGGTACTGTTGTTCGCCGCGGCCTGCTCAAAGCGATCGACTTCCACGATCTGCAATTGCCAGAGCCGCGCCACCAGGACAAGGAACGAAACCGCGATGACGAGCTTGAAGACGCGCCACCGCGTGCCTGTATCCGGTGAGGGTCCCTCTGGATCATGTTCTGTATGAAGCCACGGTTTATAGAAGTTCTTCGGGTCCAGACTCATCGCTGCGCCATCCGCCTCGGCCCACTGTGCACGCTCAAACGCTCTATAAGCGCAATCAGGGGCAGCACCAGGAGTGCATCGATTACCAGAGTGGGTAATACCCACCGAATGACAAGGTGCAACCACGGCACCGCCAGCCCGGCAGCGCTTTCGACAATCGCGAGCACAACCCAGTACAGGAGCGTCCCTGCTACGGCGGCGAGAACGGGCGCAAGTATGGTTCGCCGCGCCAGGTCGGTGCGTGCCAAGAAGACGGTGAGCGTCGCGATGACCAGGGCCAGGGTCTGTCTGCCTAAGGGCGGCCCACCGAGGACATCGAGCAGCAAGCCCCCACCGAACGCGACCAACGCACCGTCACGGGGTCCGCGAACCATACCGACGGAGATCGCAAGCAGCAGAACGAGCAGGGGATGTGGGCGATCGACGAGCAACAGGGAGAAGAAAAGCTCGACAAAGATTGCCACGATCACCAGTACCGCCACGACCAGAACGTTCCCCTCCACCCATCTTCCTCACCGAGTTTAGCACAGCCACCAGCGAGTGGTCGCACACCGGCTTCTGCGTCGCAGGCAACGACCTCGGTGATCGCCCGATGGTCGAGGAGCTACAGGAACACGTAGACAAGCACGATGCCCCGCACCCTCCCGCGTGGTCGCCCGATGGCTTCACAGGCGCCCCACTACAGGCGGGCGTGCCCGACCGGCGTATTGCCACGCTGGAGAAGGTCACTCTTTCAGCCAGGCCAGCCTCGATGTGCTCGTATCAGGGACGTGAGCGTGCAGACTCGTGCGCGCGAGCCTCAAAGGTATCCTCAAGCGGCGGGAGAGTCACGGGACCGTGCCGGCGTTCGAGTGCCTCACTAAGGATGCGATCGGCGAGGGCGGGATTCTTAGGCAATACCGGGCCATGCATGTAGGTACCGTACACCTTCCCCGTGTACGCCCCCTCCGTGCCATCCTCGCCGTTGTTCCCGCTCCCTTTGGTCACCGTGCC
>JAUJMR010000006.1:88456-111301 GCA_030446765.1 Chloroflexia bacterium | reverse complement strand
CGCTCGCCAGTACCCGCGGCCAGATCGTCCGCGACGACGAACTGCTCACGGTCCTGCCCGCCACCGAAGACATACACATCGCAGCGCTCCGGATCAAGCTCATCGCCCGCGTTGATGGTCACGGTCTCCACCTCGATGCCGCGCCATCGAGCGCGCTGTGCGAGCGTCACGACGTTGCCGCGATCGCCGTAGATATTCATCAGCCGGCCGTACAGGAAACCGATCGTCAGCTTCACCGTTATTCCTCCCAGTAGGGCTCGACCCAGCCGAACTCGCCCATGTGCGCCCGCAACGCCAGCATCGCGGTGTACGTCGGCATAACGCGCAACGTTCCTCCCGCAGAGGTGGCATCCATCGCGCGGCGCAGTGCGGCCGGTATACGCTCCTCGACGTGAATCTGTACAGGGTCGATGCCGGCATACTTCAGCCGGACGGCCATGTCGGCGGCGCGCAGGCCGCTGGTGATGATCGGCCCCTGCATCGAGGCGAGCAACTCAAAGTCCGCGTCCCAGAGCCACGAAACATCCCGGCCATCCGCCGTCTGGTCGTTGATGATGATCAGGAGCGGCTCACGCGAAGGCTCACTGGAGAGCATCCGCAGGACCTCGTTGCAGCCGACCGGGTTCTTGACCAGTGTCAGCACAATGTTGCGGCCCTCCGCGTGGATGCGCTCAAACCGCCCGAAGGCTGCTGAGAAACCGCTGTAGCCACGCTCCACGGCATCCCATGGCAGTGCGGCCTGGTACGCCGCCGCTGTGGCGGCCAGACCGTTGTACACGTTATACAGCCCCGGCACGTTCATCCGCAGGCGATGTTCCCCGTACAGTCCGCACAGGGTCAGCTCGGTGTGCGTGGTGCCGTGCAGGGCGATCTCGGTCGCCAGCACATCCAGTTGGGGGCGGCTGAACCCACAGTTCGGACAGTGATACGCACCCAGGTGCGACACATACACCGCACTGTAGACGAGCGGTTTCTTGCAGCGTGGACAGGCTCCAGAGTCCGCAGCATGCGGCAACTCGGAGAGTGCCAGCTCCGCTGAGTCCAGACCAAAGTACGTCACCGGGCCGGTCGCCAACTCGCCCAAACGCGCGAGCGCGGGGTCGTCCGCGTTCACGACGAGGTGAACCGCCGGGTCCAGGGTCGTGAGTGCACGTTCCCACGACCGATACAGGGAGTCCAGTTCCCCATAGCGGTCCAGTTGATCCCGGAACAGGTTGTTGAGCACGATCACCCTGGGCTGGACCTGCCGCAGCAGAACGGGCAACACGGCTTCGTCCGTCTCGAAAAGCCCGATGTCGCCAACCGGCCTGCCATCCAGGTGGCTCGACGCAACGATAGTAGCCGCAATGCCACGGATCAAATTGCTGCCCGTGCGGTTGTGCAGCACACGCTTGCCGCCCGAGGTGAGCATCAGGGCGAGGAGGCGGCTCGTCGTGGTCTTGCCGTTCGTGCCGCTCACGAGTATGACTCCCTCAGGGATGCGGCCAGTCATCTCCGGCAACAGATCCGGATAGAGACGGTTCGCCGCGAGCCCCGGCAGCGCCGTACCGCCGCCTCGCCCGGAGAGACGGGCTGCGGAGCCAATCAGCCGCCCGGAGAGCAGCGCGAGGGCGAGGCGAAACCTCACTGTTGCGTCGCTCGAACGACCAGCACCGTTCCGACAGCGCGCACGTCCACCGCTGGGAGAACCTGCGCGCGCTGCTCCAGGCCCGTATCCGACTGCGTCACCAACGCCACTCGGCCGATCAGCAGCCCGTCCGGCATGTTCCCACCGAGGCCGCTCGTCACTACCCAGTCGTCCTTCTGCACCCGTGGGGCGCCATCGGCGGTCGGTCCCTGCTCAATGTAGCGCATCTCCAGAAGCGAGCCCTTCTGCCACTGCCCCTCAACGATGCCGTCCGCGCCGGTCCGCTCGAGTTTGGCGTTCACCGCGCTCTCGATATCCGTCAGCAGCAACACCTCCGCGCGATGGCTCTCGACCCGCAGGACCTTCCCGATCAGCGCCCCGCCTGACTGTACCACCGCCATGTTGCGCGCGATCCCATCCGCCGTACCGCGATCAATCACCAGGTACTGTCGGATACTGGCGGGGTCACGGCCGATCACCTTCGCCTGAATTACCGGGAGCTCGGGGTTGCTGGAGGTGAAACCGAGTTGCTGCCGCAGCTCGTCGTTCTCCGCCTGTAACAACCGGAGCCGGACGTTCTCCGCCGTAAGCCTCTCGACCTCCACCTGCAGTTCGCGGTTCTTCACCTGAAGCCGAGAGCCGGTGGTGAGACCGGAGAAGAATGAGCGTACCCCGGAGGCAACGGGCGCAAAGGAGCGCTGTACCGGCATGACGACGCCACCCACCGCGTTCTCCACGGGATCAAACCACCGCAGACTACTCAGCACCAGCAGAGCAAGTGCGATAAGCCCCAAGAGCAGAAAGGCGGTGAGTCCCCGACTGTTATCCGTCGCCGAGTTTCTCAAGGGTGCGTCCTCGCGTGCTCGGATATGCGCCCGTCGTTATGCCGGACGGCGCAACTCCTGTCCTGCCCGGAGTGCCGCGTGATACTCCGCCAAGCTCTCCACCACCTTGCCAGTTCCGCGCGCGACGCAGGTCAGCGGGTCGTCTGCCACCTGCACCGGCATCTTCGTCTCCAGCATGATCCGGCGGTCGAGCCCAAGCAACAGCGCGCCACCCCCCGCCAGGGTGATGCCAAACTCCATGATGTCCGCCACCAGCTCGGGCGGCGTCTCCTCGACCGCGAGCTTCACCAGCTCGACGATGGAGTCGACCGGCCCCTTGATCGCCTCGCGCAACTCGACGCTGGAGACTTCGACCGCCTTGGGGAGTCCGGTCAGCACATCCCGCCCGCGCAAGGTCACCCGCCGCTCCTCCGCCAAGGGATAGGCAGAACCGGCGACGATCTTCGCCCCCTCGGCCATCCGCTCGCCGATGAGCAGGTTTGTCTCGTGCCGCGCGTACTGCATGATGGCTTCGTCGATCTCGTCCCCGGCAATTCGGATGGAGTGGTTGATGACGATGCCGCCGAGCGAGAGCACAGCAACCTCAGTGGTCCCGCCACCGACGTCCACGATCATGCTACCCATCGGTTCGTTGACGGGGAGTCCCGCCCCGATGCCCGCAGCCATGGGCTCCTCGATGGCATACGCCTCTCTGGCACCGGCGGCGATCGCGGCGTCCTTCGCGGCACGCTTCTCCACTTCCGTCACGCCACTCGGGATGCCAATCACGACGCGAGGTCGCGAGGGGTACATACCGCCGTTGTGGACCTTCGAGATAAAGTAGCGGAGCATCTTCTCGACAACATCGATGTCCGCGATAACGCCATCTTTGAGCGGCCGGACCGCGACGATGTTGGCTGGGGTCCTGCCGACCATCGCACGCGCCTCGGAACCAACTGCGAGCACAGTACGAGTCTTCTTATCCATCGCGACGACTGAGGGTTCTGAGATCACAATGCCCTTGCCGCGAGCGTGTACGAGGGTGTTCGCCGTGCCCAGGTCGATGCCTAAGTCACGGCTGAAAAGTCCGAAAAGATAGTTGGTAGGGGATTGCATTGACGCTCCGAAATGCGCATTCGTATCCATAAAATCAGGCACCACAGGAGGGTTGGCGCCTCAGCCGCAATTGTAACACAAGCACCCCAGCAGCCCTTGACCGGTGTGCCCGCGTGCTGTTACTCTCGGCATTCGATGGATATGACGGAGCCGGCTCACTACCTCACCCTCAAGGAGACCCCCGCGACGGATCGGCCCAGGGAGCGGCTGAAGGCCGTTGGCGCGTCACATCTCAGCGACGCGGAACTGCTCGCCATCCTGCTGCGCGTCGGGATTCGCGGTGAGAACGTACAAGACCTCGCCCGCCGGCTGCTCAGTGAGAACCACGGGCTCACGGGACTCGCCGGGCTGGAGTTCTCGGAGCTCGCGCGCCAGCGGGGAGTCGGAGAGGCGAAAGCGTGCTCGATAAAGGCCGCGCTCGAACTGGGCAGACGGCTCCTCCGCGCCGCCCCGGAGCAGCGCAAGCAGATCACCTCCGGGGCCGACGTTGCGGACTTGCTGCTCTTGGAGATGGGCCAACTCGAACAGGAGCACATGCGGGTGCTGCACCTCAATACCAAGAATCAGCTCATCGCGATGGTCGAGGTGTACAAAGGCAGCCTGAACTCCGCGCCGGTGCGCGCAGCGGACATCTTCAAGGGCGCGGTGCGCAACGCCGCCGCAAGCGTTATCCTCGCCCACAACCACCCCAGCGGTGACCCCAGCCCCAGCCCCGAAGACGCGCGTGCGACCGAGCACCTCGTGGAGGCCGGACGCCTGCTCGATATCGAGGTGCTCGATCACCTGGTGATCGGCCACTCCCGCTGGGAGTCCATGCGGGCCCGGCGGCTTGGCTTCAACGCGTAGCGCCCATGGCCCCAAGGCGCTGTGCGACAACTTCGAGCGATGTAGGGGCGGGCACAGCGCAGGCTTGCAGGGCTGGGCCGGCGGGTGGACGTAGCATGGCTGATCGATTCGGCTGGCCGTTGCCGGTTTTTCCGCGTCCTTCGCTACACCCAAGGGATGCAGGTTATAGGGAGTCCAGCTGAACGGTAGGGTATCTGTCATTCCGAGCGTGCGAGGAATCCGCGGTAGGGGCTACGGATCCCTCACTCCGTTCGGGATGACAAGCGGTAGGGTTCAACCGGATTGCGTATTACCCTGCTCGTAAACTGCCTGGAGGCCGATTGACGGGAGCGTCAGGCCCGAACGGGACGCCTAAGGACGTCGGCGAACTTGAGTTTCGGTGCTTCCTCACGAGCGAACGCCAAGAAGCTCTCCACCGCGGGGGAAAAGTACCGGCCCTTGTGTGTGACCATCTCATAGTTGCGCGGGATATCCCACCCCTCCACGTCGAGTTGACGGAGATATCCCGCACCCACCTCTCGCAGCACGCTCCACTGGCTCACCATCGCGATCCCGAGCCCGGATTCGACCGCCTTCTTGATGTCCTCGGTGCCACCCAGCTCCATGCCGATGCGCAACACGACGCCGTGGTCCTTGAACTTGCCCTCTATCAGCCGGCGCGTCGAGGAGCCATAGCGCGCGAGGATGAACGTTTCCCGGGCGATATCCGAGACCGTGACGCGAGGTAACTGCGTGATGGGATGCGACGGTGCGGCGATCACAACCAGACGGTCCAGCGTCACTGGCTCCACGTTGAAGCGCCGATCGGAGATGTGCCCCCCGACGAAGCCGACATCCAGTGAGCGCGCAGCAATCTGCGACACAATCGCCTCGGTGTAGTCGATGCGCAGGATGATCTCCGTATCCTGATTCAACTCCCGGTAGGCGGCGATCAGCGGGGGTACGATGTACATGCCGCCCGTAGTGTTCGCCCCGACAACGAATCGGCCTCGATTCCCCACGCGCAGATCCGCCAGCGCGTGCAACGCTTCCTCTTCCAGATGCAGCATTGAATCGGCGTACTTTTGCAACACCTCGCCGGCGTGCGTCGGCACAACCCGATTGTTCGCACGCTCCACAAGGCGCACACCACACGATGTCTCGAGTGCTTTGATCTGCTGGCTCACGGCAGGCTGAGTCAGATGGAGATGCTCCGCCGCGGACGTGTAGGACCCGCGGTCAATCAGCGTGGAGAGCACGCGCAGTTGGTGCAGGTTCATCCCGGGTCACGCTCCCACGGCAACAGACCAGGCATCGGCTCAACCATGAGCTGGGATCGCTCCAGGTTGATCTCGGTGATCACATCCTTGAGCGCCGGGATCAACACCTCGCCGCGCTCACCCGTTACCACGTAGACGTCATTCGATTCCAGCGCCAGTATCTCCACGATCTCGCCCAGATCCTGGCCGTCGGTGGTCACCACACGTAGACCGACGAGCTGATAATGGTAATACACCCCCTCGGGCAGCGGCGCGGCGTTCTCGGTCCGGATCTGCAGATGCTCACCGCGAAAGAGACGAACGTGCTCGGGGGTGTCGATGCCCTCCAGCTTGAGCAGCACCATCGCACCATGCGGCCGGCTGGACAGCACCGCGCGTTCCTCCCCACGGAGGAGCACCGTCTTTAGCGTGCGGAAGCGTGTGGGGTTGTCGGTGAGTGGCTCGATACGCATCTCACCTCGGACCCCATGTGCGGTAACAACCCGGCCAACACTGAGAATAGCGCCGCTGTTCCCCACGGAGACTTCAGGCTTCACGTATCTCCAGGTTCGCCCGTACCCCCTCACGAGTGGCGGCGACACTGAGCAGCGTGCGAAATGCTCGGGCTATCTTGCCCTGGCGGCCTATCACTTTGCCCATATCCTTGGGGTCCACGGTCAGGTAGTAGGTAACGCCCCGTCCGGTTTCTTCGGACTCGACCACGACGGCATCGGGATTCTCGACGAGTGACTTCGCGACGAACTCTACAAGATCCTCGAGCACGGGGCTACGCCTGTGCGTCCGGGGACTGCGCCTCATCCTGCGTGATGGTCAATGGCTCATCGCCGGACTGCCCGGCTTCCTGCTCCACGGCACCGACGGAAGCGCTTATCGGGTCGTTCTCCGGAGTCTGCGCCTCGGCCTGTGCGGCGGCTGCCGGCTCCTCGATGGCCTGGGCCGGAGCCACGGGGGCTGCGTCCGCGGACTGCACGGTTTCCTGCGCGCTGGCCGCGGCCCTGTTGCGCGGGCGTCGAGCAGGTGCCGCCGTCTCGACTGTCGGATCGTCCGAATCTTCCAGCTTCTCCTCGCCGACGCCGGCGCGCTTCATGAGCTTGCTCACCACGGTGGTTGGCTGCGCACCGACGGAGATCCAGCGCAGTGCGCGCTCCTCATTGATAACAATGGTTGCCGGCTCGGTGCGCGGGTTGTAGTGACCGATTGTCTCGATGACGCGGCCATCGCGCGGCGAACGAGCGTCCGCGACGACGACTCGATACACCGGCTGCTTCTTCGCACCCATACGCCGTAGCCTGATCTTTACCAATGAAGCAATCCTCCGTGCAGCGCTCAACCTCGCGGCCAGAGCCACTTATACCTGAACAACAGCGGTGATTATAGCCGACTTCCCCGGTGGCACGCAAGGCAGAAAACGGTCGCGGTGTGCGCCGCCGTTTGTGCCGAACGGCGCCTGTCTGCTAAACTTTGCAGGTTCAGCGAATGGCCATTTCAATTGTAACCAGTGTCGCACTCGATAACGGGGAGTTAGCATGAGTCATGAGACGTACGCGCTCGCGGCGGCGAAGCGCGAGGTCGTGGGTAAGAAATCCCGCCGGCTGCGCAGGCAAGGCAAGGTCCCGGCTGTCTTGTACGGCTTCGGGGTGGAGGCGACAAACCTGCAGATCGACGCCAAGGAGTTCGAGGCTATCTATCGGGATGCAGGACGCACCGCACTCGTTGACGTGAGCGTGGACACGGACCGTCCGGTCCGGGTTTTCGTCCAGGACGTGCAGCGCCATCCGATCAGCCAGGTGCTCTATCACGTGGACTTTCATGCGGTAAACCTGCGACAGGAAATCACCACAGACGTACCCATTGTCCTGACGGGCGAAGCGCCGGCTGTCCATAACAATGAGGGCGTCCTGCTTCGCGGCCTGGAGAGCGTTTCCGTGACGGCGCTGCCCACAGAGCTGCCGCAGCAGATCGAGGTGTCGATTGAAAGCCTTGGGGCGCTCGACGACACCATCCACGTTTCGGATCTGCCTCAGAGCGGCGATTACCAGATCGTGACCGAACCGACCGAGATGGTCGCCAGGATCACGGCGCAGCAACTCGAGCCCGAGATCGAGGAAGCGGTTGAGGTGACCGAGGACGGTGCCGAGGCAGGTGATGAGGGCGACGCTGGAGCCACCGCAGAGGGTGGTGACGGAGCCTAACGGCTCGAGTTGGGTGCATTCGAACGCCCCGGCGGTGGCGGGCCCTATTGCCGGGGCACCTTTATGCGCTGCCCAACCTCAATGTTATTCGGGTTATTGATGCCGTTCAGCGCGGCGAGTTGTTCGACCGTCAGGTTGTAGCGCTCCGCTATCTGCGTCAGGTTCTCCCCGCGCTTGATGGTATACGAGGTCGTTGGAATATCGAGCGGCGTCGGGGAGACCTGTACCAGCGCCTCATCTGTCGTCGGCGTGACGAGTACCACTGCTGGCGTCGACGCCGGGTCAATTGCGACCTGCGGACCAGAGCACGCACAAAGCGCTAGCAGGAACATGACGCAGACGTATCTCAAGTCGACAGGGAGCTTAATGAACAGCATGGTTGTGCACAATCTTAACAGCGCATCGCGCCGCGTGTCTAGCGTCACCGCGAGAAACATTGACACGTCCGAGACAACGCAGGTACACTTCCGACCGCAATGAGGACACCTGTTATTCTGATCGTCGGTGCTCCGAGCCGGGAGCGGGATGCGTGCGAGGCGCTCCTGCACCGCATGCGCCTACGGCTTCATGTGACGGAGCCCTACGCCCACGACCTGCAGGCGGTGCATGGCGGAAAGGCCGACGTGTGCGTCGCTATCTGCGACAACTTTCTCACCGCAGTCCACGAGGTTCGCCTTTACCACGAAGTGTGGCAAGACCTACCGCTGCTGGTGCTCGATGTCACACCTGGCGGCCACCTTACTGTGTCCCTGCTTGATGCCGGTGCCGATGATGTGCTGCGGCCACACCAGGCGATGACGCAGCTTGGCGCGCGCGTTCGCGCGCTTTTTCGCCGGACGACTATGGACTCCAAAGTCTCGGGCAATGTTTCGCTGGTCGCAGGCAACATTAAGATTGATCCAGCCGCGCACCGAGTATGGATCGGCGCCAAGGAGGTGCCGTTTTCCCCGACGGAGTTCCTCATCCTCCAGAAGCTCTGCCTGCACAGCGGGCGGGTGGTGCCGTATCGCGAGATCTTCATCGCCGTATGGGGAGAATTCCGACCAGAGATGGCGGAAGGTCTACGCGTCTACATCCGCCATATCCGCCTTAAGATGCATACCGCGGCCGAGACTGTGAGCATCGTCACGCGGCCCGGCATTGGATACATGCTGTCGGTTGGCGGTAGCGCGTAGGCCAAAGACAGGGGAAATGGCCCGCGTCCGCCGGGGGCAGGTCCTATTGCTCCCCCCGCACGATGTCGAGTCGCGTGTCATACGGACTCCGGCTGAACGGTAGGGCATCTGTCATTCCGAGCGTGCGAGGAATCCGTGATATCAGCTACGGATCCCTCACTGTGTTCGGGATGACATGCGATAGTCTTCGACCAGATTGCGTATCACAAGCTCACTGGTCCCCGATTCAAACGCTCCTGATTCAGGATGTGTATGATCTCGCGCACGACGCCCTCCACGTCGTTATCACGGTTCACCACCACGTGATCGAACTCACTTGCGGCATCCAGTTCGGCGATCGCGGCCGCCTCGCGCTCACGCAACTTCTCGGGCGTCTCGGTCTTGCGAGCCCGGAGGTGGTCTCGCAGCCACTGGATGCTCGGCGGCGCGAGGAAAACAAAGAGCGCGTCGGGCGCGATGCTTCGCACGGTGCGCGCACCCTGCACGTCGACCTTTAGCAGGACATCCTGCCCACGCGCCACTGCATCGCGAATCGGCTGCTTCGGGGGTCCATACCAGTAACCGTAAACCTCGGCGTACTCCAGGAATTCGCCCTCGCGCTTCTTCCGTTGAAACTCCTCTTCCGGCAAGAAGTAGTAGTGGAACCCGTCTATCTCGCCGGGGCGCCTGTTCCTGGTGGTCGCGGTGATGGCATAATGCATCGGCAGGCCGAGGTCGCGCATCTTCTGAATGATCGTGTCCTTGCCGACGCCGGATGGACCGGAGAGCACGACAAGCAGGGCGGGAGGGGTCTGCCGTGCCACCAGTCGGGCCTCCAAGCACTACCTGCTACCGAGCCAGCCAAGTAAGACCCCGATCGAGGACCAACACTCGCCATGCACTTCGACGCGCTCACCGCAGCCGCCATAGGTGACGAGATTACGGCTGCGCTCCGGGGTGGCTTCGTTCAGAAACTTTCCCTGCCGACTCCGGAGTCCGTCGCCATCGAGGTGTACGCCAAACGCGAGCGGCACCAGCTGCTGCTCACCGCGGAATCCCGACACCCCCGCGTCGCACTCCTCTCGGAGCGTCCGACCGCGCAACCGGGACTCGTAACGCCCTTTGGCCTGCTGCTCCGCAAGCACGTACTCGACGGTGTTATTGAGGAGATTCGGCAGCCGGCGGCGGAGCGAATCATTTCCCTGAGTATAGCCAATACAACGGATGGGCTCAACACGCGGGTCTGGCTGGACGCCGAGCTGATGGGGCGCCACAGTAACATCCTGCTGCTCGACGGCGACCGCACCACGGTCCTCGAGAGCGTGAAGCGCGTCACCCCCCAGATGAGCAGCGTGCGTCCGATCCTCCCAAAACGCCCGTACACACCGCCCCCGCCCCGCAAGGGCCTGCCGCCACACCGGGTACTCCCGGACGACCTGGCTGCCCTGGGCACGCAGGTCAAGGGCTCTTCCGCCCTTTGGCAGATGCTCGTCTCGGGTGTCTCGGGGCTCAGCCCGCTGGCGGCGCGGGAGATCGTCCACCGCGCCTCGGGCGATGCGGAAACGAAAGTACACGGCTGGGAAAACTGGGCCGGCCTCGCAATCGAGACCCGGCGCATCACGGCTCTGTGGGCGACTCGGGAATGGACCCCGTGCATCGCACGTACCCCGGACGGCGTAGTGGCCTACGCACCGTATCAGCTCATGCATCTAGCAGAAAAGGCGACACTGGAACCCATCGAGACGATGAGCGCGGCGATCGAGTCATACGGCGGGTCGCTCGCGAGCCTCGTTTCCCATGGGCAACTCCGAGCGCAGATCGTCGACCAGTTGGAGCAACAGGCGGAACGGGTACGGCAGCGGCTGGCGTCGCTCGAACGACAACGTTCCGGCTCGGACGATGCACAGGGCCTGATGGAGGATGGGCAACTCGTGCTGGCATACGCCCACACCATCGCGCCAAAGCAGCAAAGCCTTGTCCTGGAAGACCGCACGATCGCGCTTAATCCCGAACTGACGCCCGCGCAGAACGCACAGGAGATGTTCGACCGGTACAAGCGACGCAAGCGTGCAGGGCAGGATCTCCCACCCGCGATCGAAGAAGCGCGACGGCAGATCGCGCTTCTAGAAGAATACAAGACCTATGCGGCACTGGCCGAAGGCCACACGGAGCTGACGCAGCTTCGGGCCGAGCTAACGGCCGAGGGGATACTGCGCGAGGGTGCGCCCGGGACCAAAGCGACGCGCAAGCCCCCCACGACGAAGACCGAGACTCTGGTCGCGCCGGACGGGACACGCATTCTGGTCGGCAAGAGCGCGGCACAGAACGCCCGAGTCATCGAGATCGGTGCGCCGCACGACTGGTGGTTCCACGCGCGCGAGATTCCTGGTGGGCACGTCGTAGCACGCACCGGCGGCGCGGAGCCCTCCCCCGACACCCTGCGAATCGCGGCGGAGACCGCGGCGTACAACAGCGCAGCCCGAGAATCGGGCGCGGTAGAGGTAGTGTATACGCAGCTACGTAACGTCCGAAAAATCAAGGGCGCGGGACCGGGGCAGGTGACGTATCGCAACGAGCAAAGCCTGAACGTGCAGCCAAAGGATCACAACTCGGCATAGCTCATTGGGTCCGACCGGTTGATTGTATGGACCGGGCTGGACTTAGGCTTCGGCGTCCCTGTTGCGTGTGCCGATGCGGCCGATGACGATGCCCAGCTCGAACAGTATGTACATCGGGCCCGCGACCAGCATCATGTTGAGCGGGTCCGGCGTGGGCGTGATGATCGCCGCGGCGGTGACGATGAGGAGCAACGCGTACTTCCGCAAGGAAGCGAGCTTGTTCGCGGAGACGATATTGAGCTTGATCAGGGTGTACACGATCACCGGCATCTCAAAGGAGACTCCGACCCAGATCAAGAGGTTCGTTACGAAGCTGATGTAATCGCTGAGGCGCGGCTGGGTGATGATGCGGGGATCACCAAAGCCGAGTAGAAACCCCAGGGCGGACGGGAGCACGACGAAGTACGCGAACGCGAGCCCGCCGAAAAACAGCAAGCTGACAAACGGCAATGCGCGCAGCAGGTACCGGCGCTCCTTGCGGGTCAGTCCCGGACTAATGAATGCGATGATCTGGTACACGATGACTGGCATTGCGAAGACGAGCCCGAGCATCAGAGAGACTTTGATGTACGAGGTAAACGTCTCCGTCGGCGCTATTGCCTGCACCTTATACGGCAGCGCCAAATTGAGCAGGGCGTTGTAGATCCGGTCGATGAACACGAAGCTCACTATCATCCCGAGGATGATCCCCACGGCGGACCGGATGAGCCGCGTCCGTAGCTCCCCGAGGTGCTCTATGAGCGACATCTCGGCGCCGCTGAAATCGTCGGGGCTCTTTGGGTCGACCTGCTGAGGTCGCTGGCTGGTTGCAGTCATGTCCACATTGTACCCTATACGAAAGTGGGCCCCCGCCCGGTTTCACGCGGAGGGGAACCCACTATCAGATCATTGCCGTACGGTGCCAGTCCCTGGTCAGGATTGACGGCGGCGGACGCAAGCCTGTCTTCGAAGCGCCCCTACTGGGCGTGCGCCTTGAGGTAATCCATGGCGTCCTTGACAGTCACCATCTGCTCGGCATCCTCATCCGGGATGCTGACGCCAAACTCATCCTCCAGCGCCATCACGAGCTCGACGACCTCCAAGGAGTCGGCGTTGAGATCTTCCACGAATCTAGAGTCGGGGGTGATCTCATCCTCGCTTACGTGGAGCCGGTCCGCCACCATTGTCTTGAGTTTGTCGTACTGATCGTCCACTACATCCTCCGTATTGCGCTCAACTAGTCGTGTTGCGTATTGTGCCAGAGACGATGATAACGTTACTGTCCGCCGGGCGCAACAGCGGGCGCCTCCGGTGGGTCCATACCGCCCGCCGCAACCGTGCCGAGCACCCCGTTGACGAACCGGCTGGACGCGTCGCTGCCATACTCCTTCGCGAGCTCCACCGCCTCGTTGATCACCGCCCGCAGGGGAACCTCCGAAGACTCCAGCATCTCGTACAGAGCCAGCCGCAGGATATTGCGGTCGACCCGTGCCATCTGATCCAGCGGCCAGGAGGGCGCCGTGCGCGCGATAATGTCGTCCAACTCCACCCTGCGCTGCCATGCGCCCCGGAACAGCTCCCGGGCATACACAGCAACCTCATCCGGCACCGGACCCTCGCTGAGCCGTCTAATAAGGATCTCGTGGGCGGGATTGTCTACGAAATCGGCCTCGAACAGCATCTGCATCGCGAGAGCGCGCGCTTGGTGTCGCTGAGCGGCCCAACTCCCCTTGCGATCCGCGCTCACACCGCCTCCCGGAGGGCAAACCGGCTCTCGATATAGCTGGTGTGGACCTTGCCCGCGCGGAAATCCGGATCGCGGAGGACGCGCTGGTGAAATGGGAGCGTGGTCTGTACGCCGGTCACGACCGCCTCATCAAGCGCGCGTGCCATGCGGGCAATCGCTTCGTCGCGGGTCTGCCCCCACGCCAGGAACTTGGCGAGCAGGGAATCATAGTACGTGGGGATCGTGTAGCCTACGTAGAGGTGGGAATCGACCCGAATCCCAGGCCCACCGGGCGGCAGGTACGCCTCGACGGTGCCGCCCGATGTGGCGAAATCGCGGTCGGCATCCTCCGCGGTGATGCGGCACTCTATCGCGTGGCCCGTAAAGCGAACATCGCGCTGATCGATGGTCAACGCTTCTCCGGCCGCGAGCCGGATCTGCCATTTGATGAGGTCGATGCCGGTGACGAGCTCCGTCACCGGGTGCTCCACCTGTATCCGGGTGTTCATCTCCACGAAGTAGAAACGATCCGACTCATCGAGCAAGAACTCAAAGGTCCCGACGTTGTGGAAGCGTAGCGCCTTCGCGCCGCGGAGCGCCGCCTTCGTGAGGTTGTCGCGTGTGCGCGATGAGATATTGGGCGCGGGCGATTCCTCGACCAGCTTCTGATGCCTGCGTTGCAGCGAGCAGTCCCGCTCGCCCAGGTGGATGATCCGCCCGTGCTTGTCGCCGAGTACCTGGACCTCGACGTGCCGCGGCCGCTCCAGGTACCGCTCCAGATACATCCGGCCATCGCTGAAGGATGCCTCGGCCTCACCACTCGCAAGCGGGAAGGCGCTGGCCAGCTCCTCCGGGGTGCGGACAACGCGCATACCCCGCCCGCCACCGCCGGCCACCGCTTTGAGGATCACGGGATAGCCGATCTCACGGGCAACGCGTGATGCGCGCTCCACGTTCGCGAGCGGCTCCTCCACACCGGGGATGATCGGGACGCCCGCATCGGCCATCACACGCCGCGCGGTGGCCTTGTCGCTCATCTGCTCGATCACATTACGCGGCGGGCCGATGAACACAACGCCAACTCGCTCGCAGATCTCGCTCAGATACGTGTTTTCCGAGAGGAAGCCGTAGCCAGGGTGGAGCGCATCGCAGCCGGTGATGTTCGCGGCGCCGATCACAGCGGGGATGTGCAGGTACGAGCGGGAACTGGGCGGCGGGCCGATGCACACCGACTCGTCCGCGAGTCGCACGGCAAGGGAGTTTCGGTCCGCCTCTGAGTACGCGACGACGCTGCGTATGCCGAGCTCGTGGCAAGCGCGCACGATCCGCACGGCGATCTCGCCCCTGTTGGCTATAAGTATCTTATCGAACACGTGCCTTCTACCCGCCTACCGCTGTGAGCAATCCATCCGAGCTTGCGACCGTCGCGCCGGGCAGCGTACGCTTCGTCAGACCCGTGAGCACCTTACCAGGGCCAACCTCGACGTACCGCCCCACGCCCGCGTCTCGGAGAAACTCCAGGGTGCGGACCCAGCCTACCGGGGAGTATAGCTGTTCCACCAACTCGCGGCGCACATGCTCAGCGCTCGTGAGCGGGGTGGCCGAGACGTTGCACACGACCGGCACATTCGGCTCGGCGATGGCAACACCATTCACCGCACCTGAGAACTCCTCCGCAAGCGGGCGCATGAGGCGCGAGTGGAACGCCCCGCTCACGGGTAGTGGCACCACCCGCCGCGCGCCCTCCTGCTTGATGTGCTCGATAGCCCGGCCGACCGCCGCAGCCTCGCCACTTATCACGGTCTGCTCGGGGCTGTTGTAGTTCGCCACATCCACCCCCTCCGCGGAACAGGCCGCGGCGACGGCCTCGGGCGAAAGCCCCATCACCGCCGCCATCGCGCCGGGCGCACGTCTGCCTGCCGCCGCCATCAACTCACCACGCGTGCGCACGAGACGCAGCGCGTCGGCGAACGTCAGACTCTGTGCCGCCACCAGCGCGGTGTACTCCCCCAAGCTATGACCAGCGAGAAAGGCCGGTGCATCGAGCACACCGCGCCCGGTCAATACCCGCAGCGTCGCGATGCTCGCCGCGAGCAGGGCTGGCTGGGCGTTTTCCGTAGCCTGCAACTCGTCAGCCGATCCTTGGAAGGCAAGCGTGCTCAAGGCAAAGCCGAGCGTCTGATCCGCTTCCTCCCAGAGGAGCCGAGCGGCACTCTCCGTGCGCGCCAAGATCACGCCCCATGCCGACACTTTGCGACCCCTGGCCCGGGAAAAGATACGCGGCGAGATTAGATGGCATACGGCCCTTCTCCCCGGCGGGCGATGATGGACGAGATATCCGCCCACCGCAACACGGCGGACGCCCATGTTAGCCCACCACCGAACGCGACGAAGAGCACATTGTCACCCGGTTGCATCGTGCCCATCTCCGCACACTCCGAGAGCGCGATGCCCACGGATGCGGCGGAGGTGTTGCCGTACCGATCGACATTCACAAACACCCGCTCCCACGGGATACCAAGCGCCTGCTGGGTCGCGCGCAGAATTCGGACGTTTGCCTGGTGCGGTATAACCATGCGGATGTCCTCGGCGTGAAGGTTCGCCTTTGCCAGCGCCTCGCCGGACGCATGCACCATCGACCGCACCGCGAACTTGAAGATCTCGTTGCCGCGCATCGTTATGTAGTGCTCGTTCGCGGCGATCGTCTCCGGACTCGCCGGTTTCGCCGCGCCGCCGGCCTTGATATCGAGCAACGGCCCTCCACTCCCCTGAGAGCCGAGCACAAAGCTTAGAAGGCCGCACTCCTCGTCAGCGGCTTCGAGCACCACCGCGCCCGCGCCATCGCCAAAGAGGATGCACGTATTGCGGTCTTTCCAGTTCACGAAACGGCTGAGCGTTTCCCCGCCTACGACGAGCACGCGGTCATACGCGCCCGACTGGATAAACTGCGAGCCCATAACGAGCGCCGCGACGAACCCCGTGCACGCGGCGTTCACGTCGAACGCACCGGCATTCGCTGCCCCGATCGCGTCCTGAATGAGGCTTCCAGTGGCGGGCATGAGCGTATCCGGGGTCGTTGAGGCGCAAATCACGAGGTCGAGATCGAGCGACGCCAAGTTGGCGCTCTCCAGAGCACAACGGGCGGCGATACTGCACATCGACGCGGTGGTCTCATGGGCTGCTGCCACCCGCCTTTCGCAGATACCAGTACGGGTACGGATCCACTCATCGCTCGTATCGACCATGCCCTCGAGGTCCTTGTTCGTCAAAACCTTTTCGGGCGCGTAGTGACCCCAGCCCGTCACCGCTGCGTATCTGGGCAATGCCATCTCCCCTCGCGTGGCCCGCGGGCCGGCGTCGACGCTAGGCTCGTGCGGCGTTGCGCGGCTCGATCACCGCTATGCCGTTGTACGTGCCGCAGTTGGGGCAGACGTGATGCGACTGCTTCTTCTCGCCGCAACGCGAGCAATTGGTCAGTGCGACCATCTGCAGCCGGTCCTGCGACCGCCGCCGTCCCCTCCGGGCCTTGGATATTCTTTGCTTCGGTAGTGCGCCCATGGTGTTTCGTCCTTTCTAGTTCGGTTGGTCGTCTCTATCGAGCAGCGCCGCGAGCGCCGCCAAACGGTTATCGGTCCGCTCGTGTCTGTGGCCGCAATCCTCCGCGTTCAAGTCCACGCCACATTGCGGACAGAGCCCAGCGCAGTCTTGCCTGCAGAGGGGGTTGTAGGGCAGGTCCACAAGGATTGACTGCCGCACGGGCTCGCTGAGGTCCAGGATGTGGTCTCGGCGTGAGCCGGGAGAAGTCGTCGTCGGTCTCCCCTCCTGAAGAACCTCCAATGGCGTGCCCGTCTGAACGTCGACCAGAGGCCGGTACTCCTCAGTGAACTCAACGCGCAGGCGAGAACTCAGCAGGATAAGGCAGCGCGAGCACTCGAGCGTCACATCCGCCGCGATCTGCCCCTCGGCGAGGATCCCGCTGTTTATGCGCAGGAGCCGCGCATTGCCATACAGGTTCGTCGCCCGCGTCTCCTCATCCAGGACAAGCACCGGCTCATCCAGCTCATGCTCCCGCATGGCCCCGACTCGATCCTTGAGGAGGCCCGAGACGTTAAACCCGAGGTTGTTCTGTTCTGTAGGTGCCATCGTATCCTCCGGTGTGTCTGTTCGCCCGAGCACCGTACCGGTCCGACGCCGGGTCTGTGCGAGGACCACCGGATCATCCAGCGATGGCCAAGGTATCGCACGAAAGATAATTGTACGTTTCGCGTCGGTTAAACGTCAAGCCAAAACGCGTCCGGGACGCGCGCAGGCACCACCCGGGGCCATCTCGTCGTGCTTTTTTTGGAAGTCTTGAACCGGGTGAGTGTTCAGCCGCGTGCCAGGTACTCCCGGACCACCGGCCAGACGAGCGCCTTGTAGTAGCGATGGCCGCCAGCCCCAACTTCCAGACGGCAGACGTCTTCGGCTCCGAAGAGCGCATACGCGTCCCGAAGCCGCGCATGACTGGCGCGCGTTGCATCGATCGGGAAGATGGGGTCCTGAGCGCCATTCACGGCGAGGAACGGGCGCGGGGCGATCAGCGCCGCGACATCGGACATCTCCGCTGCACGGAGCATACCGGGAAGGTAGTTGCAAGCGCAGTGTTTGATGGCGCCGATGGAACGCTCGAACGAACAGAAGTAGCACACGGGCACACAAGCCCGCACGCGCTCGTCCACAGCGGAGGCGAAAAGAGTGACGGTCCCCCCGCCGGAGTTACCGGTGAGCACCACGGCGCTGGCGTCGATGTCGTTGCGCCCCAGCGCCCAGTCGAGCAGCCGCTGCATGTCCCACACACGCTCGCCCAGTAGGGTGCGCCCGACCAGCAACGCGCGCATCGAGAGCGGCCAGCAGGAGTTGTCCTCGGCTGCCTCCACGTCCTCTCGAAGGCGCAGATCTGCGAAACCACGCATGTCCGGCGCGATCACCGCGTATCCCTCGCGTACGGCCTGGAGCGCCACGTCAAGCTCCTCTGCCTCTATGCGCTGGCGATCCTCTTCTGAAGCGTACAAGCCACAGTATTCCCGGCGCGCCTGCCCGCCATGGCCGTGCGGCGTGAGCACGAGCGGCAGCCTGCCGGACGCCTCAAGCGGGAGCAGGAAAAAGAAGGACACCCGATAGCCAGGCTCCGTCTCCACGGTCCACTCCTCCCGCACGTGATCCGCCAGGCGTTGTGTGGACAATCGCTCGGCGTTTATCGGCGGGGTGCCCCGGCGCTCGATGGTGTCGAGGCCGAGCATGGTACGGAGTTGCGGGCGGAAGTCGGCCTGCCAGCGGCGGGCATCAGCGGTGTCCGTGGCCCTGAATGCCCAGACGCGCGGCGCTTCGGCCGCGAGCGTCGACAGACATGAATCCGGGCTCATACTCTGGCGTGGCGATCGGACTCCAGCTCCGAAAGACCGTTCTTGATATGTCCCAGGAAGCCAGAAAGCATCTGGTCGAGCCCGGAAAGCACCTCACTTGCGTAGTCATCCGCGCCCTTGCGCACAGCGGCGGCATCCCGTATCGCTTCGGCACGAATCTGGTCCGCCTGCTGACGAGCCTCGGCAAGCAGCTTCTCCTCGTCCACGATGCGCCCCGCGTCTTCCTCCGCCTGCTGGATGACGCGGTCGGCCTCCGACTGCGCATTCGCGAGAATCCGCTCCCTCTCCGTGAGCATCCGCGTCGCCTGACGTACCTCGTCGGGAATCGCGGTCTTGAGCTGGTCGACGATATCGAGCAGCTCGTCCTCGTCAATGAGAATCTTACTACCCAAGCGTAGCTTGCGCTTGCTTGAGTTGCCACTCAGATGCTCGAGCTGGTCGAGCAACGCATATATATCCACTGGCACGTATCTCCCCAATCAAGTACCCAGGGGCCCAGACTATCAATGTTGGGCATTGTACCGTATGTGGATAACTCAGGGAGGTGATGAGCATGCTCGTCCGCCCGAAATAAAAATTGCGGGATATATGCGCAGACGCAACAAGAAGGCGCCGCCAGACGCGAAGCGATGTACCCTGATGCATTAGCGTAAGAGGCTTACCCTGTGGGCTCCGAGTGCCCCGCAACGGTTGCGAGCCGGTAGAAGCTGACGCAGGACTCGCCATGACAGCGCTTACGGTCGAGTTGTAGTGGCCCGATGGATTCCTCGAACGCGCGCCGATCCGTGTGCCCAAGCACCAGCAGACCATCATCGGCTAGCAGGCCACGCTCACCCACCGCGCGCACTGTCGCCGCGATCTCGGGGTCGGCGTATGGCGGATCCATGAGGATCAGGTCGAAGCCCGGTGCGGTTGCGTGCGCCAGAAAGCTGGAGACTGGCTGCTTGTGGACCGATGCCCGACCGGTGAGCTTCGTGTGCGCGAGGTTATCGCGGATGATCCCGGCCATCCCGGCGTGCTGCTCGACGAACGCCGCAACCTCTGCCCCACGCGAAAGCGCCTCGATGCCAAGCGCGCCGGTCCCCGCGTACAGATCGAGCACTCGACCGCGGGGCTGATCGTAGGCGACAAGCATGCTGAACAGCGCGAGTTTGAGGCGGTCAGACATCGGTCGCGTCTGCCTGCCCGTGGGTGACTTCAGCCGCAGCCCACCCTGCTCGCCGCCTGTGATTCTCACGAGAACTGTCCACCGCCGACGGCGTGCCGGGACCCAGCGGCCAACGGCACTGTCCGGCACCGGAACGGCAAGCATGAACGACAGAGGTAGCAGCGCTCGCGCCACCCAGGCAGTCCCCCGCCAGGTGCGGGCATCTAGTTTGCCTCAGAGAGCGAGTTCAATCGCGCCTCGACGCGGCGGGCAAGCTCGGGATAGTCGTCCAGTCGTGGGTCGTCTTCCAGCAGGCCAGCGGCAAGCTTGCGCGTCTCTTCCAACAGGCCGACATCCGCTAGGCTCGCGACCTTGAGGTTCAAGGCGCCGGACTGCCGGAGGCCGTAGAACTCGCCGGGGCCGCGCATCAGCAGGTCCTGTTCGGCGAGGAAGAAGCCATCCGTGTTTTGCTCGACGATCTCCAGCCGCTTCCGTCCGTCCTCGCCAGGGGAATCGGCCAAAAGCAAGCAGTAGGAACGTTGCGCACCACGGCCAACCCTGCCTCGGAACTGATGAAGCTGCGCGAGCCCGAATCTGTCCGCCCCCTCGACGAGCATCACCGTCGCGTTCGGGATGTCGATACCGACTTCAACGACAGAGGTCGAGACCAGCACGTCGAGCTCACGGTCTCGGAACTGCTCCATAACCCGATCCTTCTCCGCGGCCTTCATTCGGCCGTGCAGGAGGCCGAGGCGAAGATCAGGGAACACATCCCCTTGCAGCCGCTCATACTCCGCGACCGCAGCTTTCGCCTCCACCTTCTCCGATTCCTCGACCAGCGGACAGATGACGAACGCCTGTCGTCCAGCCTCCGCCTCTTCGTGGAGCCGGGCGTATGCCTGAGAGCGCTCCGCAGGGCCGAACGCCTGCGTCAAAATCTCCTGTCTGCCAGGAGGCATCTCATCGATAATGGACAGGTCGAGATCGCCGTACGCGGTAAGCGCGAGGCTGCGGGGAATCGGGGTCGCCGTCATCACGAGCATGTGCGGGTTGGCGTGCGCCTTGGCGACGAGCGCTGCGCGCTGCTCTACGCCGAAGCGGTGCTGCTCATCCACGATGGCGAGCGCCAGCCGTTGGAACTCCACCGCTTGCTGGATGATTGCGTGGGTGCCGATGACAATCTGCACCTCACCGCTGGCTATCCCCTCGTATACCTGGGTCCGCGCACGCCCCTTGAGACTGCCGGTGAGCAGTGCGACGCGGGGAGCGCGCTCGCCCATCGGCTCCAGGAGACGCGTGACGTTGCGATAGTGCTGCTCGGCGAGGATCTCCGTCGGGGCCATCAGCGCTCCCTGGTAGCCCCCGGCGACGGCAGCCACGAGCGCCGCAGCGGCCACGACCGTCTTGCCGGAGCCGACGTCGCCCTGCAGCATCCGCAGCATCGGCGCCTCACTGCCGGCATCGCCAAGCACCTCGTTGATGACCCGCTGCTGCGCACCGGTAAGGCGGAACGGGAGGTTACCGAGGAACAGGTCCAGATCTGGATGGTCCACGGAGAGGCGAACCCCACCGGCCTGTTTCCGTCGTGCCGCCTGCTTGATGAGGGCGCCGAGCTGCATCTCGAACAGCTCACCGAACCCTAGGCGACGCCGGGCGGTCTCCAGTCCGTCCCACGAGCTGGGGAAGTGGATCTCCCCGAGGGCATCGGACAGATCGCTCAGACCATCACGCTCCAACAGGTATGGCGGCAGATACTCGGCAACGCGTGGGGCGTGGTAGGAAACCACATCGTGCAGCACACGCCGAAGCAGCTTCGGAGGGAGTCCTTCGGTGGAGCGGTATATCGGCACGATGCGCCCGGAGTGCAGGAGGCCGCGCTCGATGTCCTCAAACTCCGCGCCCTCTACCTTCAGCTTGCCGTGATACTGACCGATCTTTCCGGTGAAGATCATCTCCTGGCCCTGCTCGATGCTCGGCCGGTAGTACCCCCGGGTGAACCACGTCGCCTCGATCGTGCCGGTGTGGTCGGCGAGCACGGCAGTCAGAAGGTTCGTGGAATTGCGTAGGCGCCGCACGGACACCGTCCGCACCTCAGCGACGAAGGTCTCTTTGTTGCCGTAATTTAGCTCCGCGATCGTGCGCAGGGTCGATCGGTCATGGTAGTCCTTCGGGAAATACTCCAGCGCGTCCCGGACGGTATTGATGCCCAACTTCTCGAAAAGCGCCTGTCGCTTCGGTCCGACGTAGGGAACGGTGACTATCGCTTCGTCCAGTGCCGGCACAGCCTGTGAAGGCGCCTGCTTGAGATGGATGCGCCCGGCGGTCGGTACAGGCGCGGGCCGCGATTCCCCGTTGCGCAAGACCTCCATCGCGGACCGAATGCGCGCGGCGCGCTGATCCGGCGGAAGCGCCGTGTACCCACCGAGTTCACCTGCGACCCGCCGGATCACCACGGCCTGCTGGCTGGTGCCGTCGGTTTCCAAGGAGGGCAGGAGCGTCTGTGAAAGGAACCGCTCCAGCCCGCCCATCACCGACTTGTTGTTATACCCGCGCCGCTCTTCGAGCTTCAGGATGTTCCCGAGACTCGCAAGCGCTCGCTCAAGCTCCACGACGCCCTTCCGTAGCCGCGACGCCCATCGCGCCCGGCCCCACATGGACGCCGATCACGGGGCCGTACTGCGTTATCTCTATTTTCTCACGGTGATAATGCTGCCCCAGTCCATCGAGCAATCGGTTCAGATCCGTCTCGTTCTGATGCCAGATGACGGACAGACGCTCGGGGTTGGAAAGCTTGCCGGCCCAATCCACGAGTGCCTGAATCGCCTTGCCGCGCGTGCGCGTGCGCGCATACTGCGCCGCCTCGCCCTCCGTCACGGTCAGCACGGGCTTCACCTCCAGGATAGAGCCGAGCATCGCCTGCGCCCGACCGATCCTGCCGCCCTTCTGCAGGTACTC
>JAUJMR010000006.1:71201-88356 GCA_030446765.1 Chloroflexia bacterium | reverse complement strand
CGTCGGCGGCTACCGTCTCATACGCCCGCCGAAACGCCTGCACCGATGGTGCGCTTGTCTTCGGCAACTGAGGGCTGGTTGCGAGGCGGTGGAAGAACTGCTCACCGGTGATCTCCACCCTATCAAGGAATTGCTCGTCCCCGAAATGGACGTTGAGGGGAACGACGGTGATGCCGTATTCTTGCACCGCTTCAGGAGTGAGATCCGAAGTGCTGTCCGTTACAATTCCTACCTGCGCCACGGGTCACGCTCCGTTCCATCTGTGCGGGGCGGCATGGGCGGCCTCCCCGACGTTTCTGGCATCCTACTCCAGCGAGCCCACGAAAGCGTAGTGCGGCTGCCCCCCGTGCTGGATCTCCACCTCGAGCTCCGGCCAGCGCTCCTGTATCTGCTCCGCCAGGTGCGCTGCCTCCTCCGCGCTCGCTTCCACCCCGCGATACAGGGTGAGGAGCTCGCGCTCAGCCGCACCCGCGTGGTCAAGCGCGGCCACGGCCGTCTGCACGAGGTCGGCGCAGGAGCTGACAAGCCGGTCGTCCACGAGTGCGATGTACTCCCCCTGTGCGACGCTCACGCCGTCCACCTCCGCGTCCCGGACCGCCCGCGTCAGCTCCAGATACGGCACACCCACTATTGCGGACTGCATGGCCTCCCCATTTTCCTCGAGCGAGGCGTCCGGCGAGTACGCGAGCGCGGCGACCATGCCTTGTGGCGCACTGCGGGTAGGGACGACGTGCACCCGCTTCTTCGCCCCCTCGGCAGCCTTCTTCGCGCTCATTATAACGTTGGGATTGTTCGGTAGCAGCAGTACATCCTCGCTCGGCGCGCGCTCGATCGCCTGCAGCAGGTCGCCCGTGCTTGGGTTCATGCTCTGCCCGCCTTCCACGACGATCGCTCGCACGTCGTGCTCGAAGAGGCGCCGGAATCCGTCGCCGGCAACGACTGCCACGAGCGCGGTGACCACTTGCTCCGAGGATGCTGTTGTGGGCCGCTGCCGCAGCACCTCCTGGTACTGATCGTCCATGTTGTCGATCTTGAGCTGGTGCAAGCTGCCGAGTGAGAGCGCCCGACTCAGGATCTCGCCGGGGCGTTCCGTGTGGACGTGCACCTTGATGGAGCGGGGGTTGCCGACGACGAGCGCTGACTTTCCGAGCGCAAGTACCTCCGCGCGGAACGCATCTACGTCCAGCCCCTCACCGCGCAGCATGAAGTTCGTGCAGTATCCGAACGCATCCTCTTCCATAAGGTCGAGGGCATCGAAGTCCGCGCTCTCCGTAGGCACGACTTGCGCGTCGGTCAGATCGCCACGGAGGAAGCGCACCACTCCCTCCAGCAAGACGGCGATGCCCTCGCCGCCTGCGTCCACGACACCCGCCTGCTGCAGGCGAGGGAGGAGGGTCTGTGTGCGCTCCACGCTCCGCTGCGCCTCGTAGAGAACCTCCTGGAGAAACGCGGCGAGTGGGAGGGGCTGCGCGGCAAGCTCGGCCGCCTTCTCGGCGAGGTCGCGCATCACCGTCATCATCGTGCCTTCGACCGGCTCGGAGTGTGCCTTGAAGCCCTCCTCCGCCGCGCGAAGAAATGCGGCCGCGAGCACCTGGGCGGAGACCTGATCCGCGTCTCGCAGCACGCCCGCGAAGCCTCCCAACATCTGCGAGAGGATAACGCCGGAGTTCCCACGGGACCCCTGCAGCGCGCCCTCTGCGAGTGCGTCGCACGCATCCGCGAGCGAGGCAGGCTCCGTGTCCTCGAGCGCCTTGAGGCTGCCGCGTAGCGTGAGCATCATGTTGTCGCCGGTGTCACCGTCGGGCACAGGGAAGACGTTCAGCGCGTTGATTCGCTCGCGATTACGCTCCAGCCACGACGCCGCGGCGCGTACCACCTCGAGGAAGAGGGCCGGGTTGGCGATCAGGTCCGCTCTCAGGGACGACACGTCGGTCTGCATCTGTTACCCCTTCCCGGTTGCGGCCAGGCGGCAGGTGATTTGCCCGGCCTTCAACGGCTGTGATAAACTTACGGACGCGGAATGCGCGCAGCATGGGTTCCTGGCCCAGGAGTCACGTTGACGAGGGATAAAGGCCAGACGGAGCGTGCCGCTCCAAGCGCCGGTATGTTCGGGCAATGATACTGTAACGAAGTCTCTGTAAACAACTGGAGGTTGTACCGTGGCAAGGTGTGAAGAGTGTGGGAAGGGCACGCAGTTCGGGCGCAGCATCCAGCACAAGCACGGGGGCAAGTGGTACCGCCGGGCCCATAAGACGAACCGCGTGTTCAAGGCCAACGTGCACCGGCAACTCGTGTTCAAGAATGGCGAGAGCGTGCGCATGCACATCTGCACCCGCTGCTTGAGGACACTCGCCAAGCGCGCAGCAGCCACGTAGACCGTCCCCCCGGAAAAGCGCATCTTCAGCCCCGGCAAAATCGCCGGGGCTTCAATGCCCGCGCACCAAGCATCACTCACACCGTGGTAATACGCGCTCCTGTGCCGTAGAATAGTGTCATCCCGAACCCGGTGAGGGATCCGTAGCCGCCGTCCAGTATCCCGCGCACGCTCGGCATGACAGATACCCTACCGTTCAGCCGAAGTCCGTATTACAGGGTCCCGGGCACCGGCGGGTGTCTTGCGAGGGTAGATTGGGGTGTGGTGGTAGACTCGCCAACCAGCGCACATTACAGCGGAGGGCAGGGACATTGAGCCTGGGCCAGGGCGGCACCGTAGCCGCAGTGACGGCGAAGTAGTCGCCCTTCACGTCCTGGGCATTGATCGAGTCGGGTGCATAACTGGTCGCCCTGCTCCAACGCCTCATCCTGGGCCCGTACCCGGCACTACCTCCGCGGGGGCCCATGTGTGCTCAGAGCGCCTCCTCTATCTGAGCGCGCCCGGGCGCTCTCCTCGGCTCCAGATTATCACCTTCGTGTCGCCGTCCTCCGCGCTGGCACCCCAGGTACTGTCGGCCGGACGGCGCCCGCGCTGGGTCTCCGGCCGTCAGCGATATCTAGAGGGCATGGAAGCTCCTCGGGATTGGGACTGTGAGTTACAGAACGATGCGCCGGGCGCGATGCCATTCGGGGCCAGTCCAAAGCCCTGGCCGCTTCCTCCACCTGGTAGTTCCCCCTCGCCTCCACCGCCAATAGCTTGCCCTACCGATCCCACGCTTAGGTGGCCATGCCGCTGTCGCGGTCATGCCCAATGCCAGTGACATACCGCCCACGACATGGTGGCCGTGGACAGTAATCCCCAGCTCCACCACAAGTCGTCTCGCGCTGCTGCCGCGAAGGCCTGCTACCCAGCGAAGCAAACCCAGTATAAGAATCCCAGCGAGCGGGAAACCGCGGCTCGAACCCCCCGCATTACTGGTTGTACCCCTCATCGCAAGTTGCCAATGTTGGCCTTTCCTACTTGTGCGGAAGTACGGGTCGAGTACGGACACCTTGCTCATCGGTCCAATGGCAGCTCGGTTGCGCTGTGCCGCCTTGCGGATGCTCTCGGGATCCGGGTCCCATCGTAGATGCAGTACAGCCATTCGTCTTGTCCTCGCTGACATATGAATGCACCCAGAGAGACCGGCTCCGCGTTCTGATCCACCACAGTCAGGCAGGTGGCTGCGCCTTCCTCCGTCATCGGAATCTCCAAGCCGTCCGGGAACGTCCTTTCCACCATGTAGCGCGACATTGTTGTACATCCTTCTTGTGTGCACACCGGCATATCCGGTCACATCATTCTCATGCACAGGAGTGTGGGCGTAGTCATTGGGAGGATTCCCTAATTTGGCAGGATGTGGACTACCTAGATTGGACAGAGATCTCCAGTCTGGCGGCTTCCCTCACAGCCTCAACACGGCTGCCGAACGCCAAGCTTGGAGAGAATTGAGGAGACGTGGTGATCGACGGTCTTGCGAGTAAGATAGAGCCGCTCGGCTATCTCGGCGCTGCGACCAGGAACTCGGCCACGATCAATCCCACCTCGATCTCCCAGCTGGGTCAGGCTGGCAGGGTTAGCGCGTGTGGCGGGGCGAGGACCTCTCCTTGATTCCCCGTGCCCCCAGATCTCGCAGGCGGCGACCCGTCATCGCGGCGGCCGCCCGCGCGCCCGATACGATCGAAGGACTCGAGCGCGCGTTTCAGCGAAGTGTTCATCGTCGCTCTCCGCTAGTGCCCTGGCTGCCTCGTAGGGGCCCACCGAGCCGACTCCATTCGTCGGCAGCTCTCGGTCCAGTTACCAGAGATCTGGAGGGCGAAGGGCTTGGCAATCCAGGCAGGAGAAAGTGTGGTTTCGCCAGCCTTCCAGCGCCAGTACGGCCAGCCGTCACCCGTGAGCCAGTGATGCTGGTGCCTTACAGCCAGATCGAAGGCGGCAGACGCTTCCTCCGCTACCTTCTCCCGATGACCCTGCAACCACGCCGCCTCCGCCCGAGCGGCTCGCACTGGCCCTAGCCGCTGCGGCGAACTGGTCGGGTGAGCCGCTAGCTCCAGCGCCTCCTGAAGTGCAGACATCGTCTCGGGATCCCCGCGGCGTGCCCGCACCCGTCCCAGCGCCAGCAGCGCCATGATACGGCTCGATCGTCGACGCCCCTCTCGCCGCACTACCGATCCGGCAGTCTCGGTAGCATCGTCCCACCGCCCCTGGTACATGTGGTGACAGAGCCAACCAGAAAGCATGAACAGGCGCGTGCGATCGAGGTCGTGTTCGAGGCAGTAGGCGAGGGTACGTCCGTAAGGTACCGACTCGCGAGAGTAAACTGATAGTGCTCTCCGGCGATGGAGCCTAGGTTGCGTATGCCAGCGCGACTTGGTCGCCGAATTCTGCGCTGCAGCGCAGGTCCAGGGGTTCTTCAAGGTATGTCCGCCCTCGTTCGTCGCCGCTGAGCAACATCCACTGCGAGGGGCCTACGGCGTTTTTCGCTCGCGCGGTTGTCTCCAGAGTCCGCGAAGCGCCACCTGGAGAGCAGCGCCTCCTTGTGGCCCCACTCCGCGCCGCCTCGGTGTTGTCGCGATCCAGCATGCGCAGGTATGCCTGCGTTGCGTACGCCATCCCCAACTGCCGACTCTCCGGCTGTGCCTCCAGCAGTTCGAGTGCAGTGGAAATCGCCTCATCGGCCTCGGAGTTCCGCCCCATTCTGACATACGCAACTGCCAACTCACTCAAGTCCTCTCCCGCCCTGAGACCATCACCCGCTTGCTGCCGGAGCTCCAAGGCCAACTGCCACGCCCTGACTGCCTCGTCTGACCCAGTCGATGGGAAGCCGAACTCCCGCGCATACTGCTCCAGCAGGAGCGCTCGGTCCTCCTGGTAGTAGCCGGTAGAGTATCTGCAAACCCGAGTGCGCGCCGGTACTGGGCCGCGGCCTCGCGGTGCGCGCTCCAGCTCCGCCGCTCGCCGCCCTGCTCGCGGTGCATGCTCCCAGAGTACAGACCGGTGGTCTCGCGGCCTCCGCGTGATGAGCTAATCTCGCCCATGCCCCCCTTCGTCGATGGGTGGGATCTCGGGCTTTCGAGCACTCGGGACATGGCAGCGCCGTGCCTCGACCGAGCGGCAGCGCTTCCAGGACCGCCTCGCGTGCAAGCTCGTGGCGGAACGCGGGACATTCCCTTGCTGCAATAATATGCCGAGTGATGCACTCCTCCACGTCGGCATCACCACCGGCGCCCCGCGCCCTCATTGAGAGCAGCCAGGGCGCGTGTTGATCGACTATTGTCGTCGCAAGGCGGCATAGAGCCGGTGGCTCCCCCCGCGTGACGACCGGCTGGATCTCCCGAGCCAGCACCGCATCGGTTAGCGCGTCAGCGACGCCTTCCAGCCTCAACAGCCTTCCACCGCCGCTTAGAGAAGGGAGGTTGCCGCCGGTCCGGCGGTGCAGCTCAGCCGCTCGAAGGCTATCGAGCGTTGCTACCCGACAGCAACCACGCCGCCTAGGCCCTCGGCGGTGCCAGCGGCTGCCAGCGGATGGAGGATGAGGTCGCGCATCACAATCTTGAGCGCCGCGCTTCGACCCCACCTCGTCGTCCCGATAGGTGGCGACGAGCAAGGCAAGGATGTCTTCGTCGACGCCCCAGCAGGAGGTCCAAGCGTCCCTCGTCCACCCCTGGCACGTCCTCGAACACCACCAGCGCCGGCTGAGCCCTGTCGCGCAAGAGCGATAAGTGGTGCACCGAAGCGCGAGATAAACTTTAGTGCTCTCCGGCGATGCCGGCAGCTTGCGGCCACGTCCCACCGCCCGATCGGCGCTCCCCAAGAAAGCTGCAGGCGTGCGATCGGTCTTGTTCGTCGCTGTAGCGAGCCTCATCCTCGGTACCTACTCCCGAGGTCGCTCGAAGCGCCTGCCCAGGAGGAAGCTTGTTCCACGAGCTGATCCAGCGGCCCACCGCCCCTGGACTGCGTTGCATACCGCGAGCCCGGTGCCGACTCTCCGATTGTGCTCTCCAGCGATCGTCCCCGCTCGACTTCCTCGGAGTGCATTCAGGTCCAGGGTTACTTCAAGGTATGACCGCCAGCACCATCGGCGTCCTTCCCGGCGTTTTGCCTCGCCCGTTGCATGCCGGAACGCGCGAGAGCGATGTTGCCCCACACCCTCGGTGTCCCTGTGCCTGCGTCACGCTCGCAACTGCCGACTCTCCGGCGCAGCCTCCAGCACAGCGGCGCCTCATCGGCCTCGGAGTTCCGCCCCATTCTGACATACGCAACTGCCAACTCACTAAGTCTCCCGCCCTGGCGCTGATGCCGGAGCTCCCCGCCTGCTCGCCGCGCTGCCTCGCGGCGCATACGGTCGATGACACTACCCGAGAGCCGGCGAGATGCTCTGTGTAGCCGAGAGTTCTGCTCGATGCGCCCTTTTTCGAACTCGCGGGTCCTCCCGCTCGCCGAACACGGCGCGGCGCCCGCCAGACCGGTGGTCCCCGCGGCCTCCGCGTGATGGCTAATCTCCCCATACCCCACTCGTCGATGGGTGGGATACCCTGCCCATGCAACGCCTCCAGCCGAGCGGCAGAGCTTCCAGGACCGCCTCCCGTGCAAGCTCGAGGCGGAACGCGAAGACATTCCCTTGTCAATAATATGCCGAGAGAGATGCACTCGGGCATCACCACCGGCGACCTCATTAAACAGTGGAGGGTTCAATGCCGGAGCTCCAAGGTAGATCTTCCCTCGTTGACAACCGGCTGGCCCGTCAGTCGTCGGGACGCCGCAGCTCCCGCAGCCAGCACCTCCGTTACGAAGAAGGCCTTCGCCCGGCGCCACACGATGCGCGCGGCCAGCATCCCTACCGCCGCCTCGGAGAGCGGTGCCAGCGAGAGCCGTCGGATGGTGGAGTGCGCCAGGTCACCCATCACAATCTCGGCATGCCTCCTCCACCTCGTCGTCCCGATAGGTGGCAGGGAGGTCCAGCGTCGCCTCTCCAGCTTACTTACCGGATGCACCACCAGCGCACGCTGAGCTTGTCGCGCAAGGCGCTAAGTACCGCGGAAAATCCGGTCCCGCGGGCTCCCTCATCGAGCAAGCGCTCCAGTCCGCCGCCCAACGCGCCCGCTATGTCCACGAGCGGACCGAGCGGCCTCGGAGTGGAGAGGGGATCGCAGGCGCCCACCAGCACCCTCGTCCCCCTTGGTACGGAGTGGCAGAACTGCTGGACCAGGACCGTCTTGCCGACGCCCGCCTCGCCGCCCAAGAGCACGAGTCGACCGTGTCCGGCAGTTGCCTCCCGCAGCAGGCCGGTAAGTTCTTCCGTGTAGTGGGCACGCTCCAGAAGCTCCATATCGCGGTGATTATAGCCTCGAGCCCGATCACGGTCTACCTGTGTTTTCAGCCTGATTGACCCTGATAATGTCGAGGGAACCAGACAGCTCCCAGCGAGCATTCAAGAGCGAGCGCCCTCCAGCTCCCCCGCTCCGGCAGCAAGGGAGGAAGGCGGAGAACGCGCGGCTACTGCACAACCTGGAATGCCTTGTCATCCACGCCGGCACCGTGATCGTGGCCTGCGAGCACTTCACGGAGAGCCTTGTGGAGTCCAGCGCCGACTCGGCATAGAGGGGGCGTAGCCGGCCGCCAGGAGCCGCCGATGCGATTCGCGCAGTGCTGGACACGTCGGTCTGGCGGTGCGTGCTCGCTATCAGGCACGCGCCCGTGAGGCGCTCGCCAGCGAGGTCTTCGACGCGGCCCAGAACGATGGCATCGCACTCTCAAGCGAGGATGCCATCGATGAGGCTCTCTCCGTATAGCCCCGTGCGGGGTAGGGCGGTGTCGGGCTTAAACCATTGATACGTCTTGTGACAAGACAGGGTGTTGGCTCGAAGCGAGGGGGCACCTAGATCCTGAATGCACTCTGATCGCGATGAAGCTCAGGCGTGTCCCGAGTGTCCACCAGTCCAACCTTTGATGCGCAGAGTAAGTGATGGGCGAATTCCCTGACAACACTACGATAGGAGTTGATGCATCGTACCAAGCGGGCGAGGAATCCGCGGTATGCCAGGCGAGGGTACGCAGTAGTTTTCATTACGGCGCAACGGACTGCGTTTCAGGCGGTGGCCCCTTCAAGAGCCTCCGACTGATCTGAGGTCTGGAGTGCCTCGACGATCCGCCCCAGGTCACCGTCGAGGACGCCGGGGATATTGCTGAACGACGCCTTGATGCGGTGGTCGGTGATGCGGTCCTGCGGGAAGTTATACGTGCGGATCTTCTCGCTGCGGTCACCGGTGCCGACTTGCGAACGGCGCGCGTCCCCCTGCTCTTCCTCGCGCTTGCGCTGCTCCATATCGTAAAGGCGCGCGCGAAGCACCGCCATCGCCTTGATCTTGTTCTTGAGCTGGCTCTTCTCGTCCTGACAGGTAACGACGAGGCCGGTGGGTATGTGCGTCAACCGGACGGCACTATCCGTGGTATTCACGCTCTGGCCGCCGTGACCGCTGGACCGGTACACATCGATCCGCAGATCGGCCGGGTCGATGCCGACTTCGACCTCTTCGACCTCGGGCATCACCGCGACGGTGGCCGTGGAGGTGTGGATTCTGCCCTGCGACTCCGTCGAGGGCACGCGCTGAACGCGATGAACACCGCTCTCGTACTTCAGATGCGAGTACGCGCCCCGGCCGTGGACCTCGAAGATGATCTCCTTGAAGCCTCCGTTATCGCTCTCGCTGGTGTTGAGCACCTCGGTCTTCCAGCGATTGCGCTCCGCATAGCGGGTGTAGGCGCGATACAGATCGGCAGCGAAGAGCGCTGCTTCCTCGCCGCCCGCGCCGCCGCGGATCTCGATGATCACGTCCTTCTCATCGTTCGGGTCGCGCGGCGTCATCAGGACGCGCAAGCGTTGCTCGATCTCACCGCTGCGCTCGCGCGCGCCCTGCAACTCATCCTCCGCCATCGCGCGCATGTCCGGGTCCGGGTCGGAGAGCAGTGCCTCGGCCTCCGACACGGCCTGCTGGGCGCCCTGGTATTCGCGGTACGCCGTCACTGCCGGTTCCAGATCCGAGCGTTCGCGTGCGAGCGCGGTGATGCGCTCGAGGTCGGAGAAGACGTCCGGGTCGGACATCGCGTGCTCGATCTCCTCGAAGCGCTCCAGTTGGGCTTGTAATCTCTCAAACATACAGGCCCAGTATATCAAAGCGGCGGATCGTCATCGCCGAGCGGGCGCCGAGTGAGTGGGGTGTATACGGCTCCCCCGGGAGCTGTCCGGCTCGCGTAGAGCGTTATTCCGCTCACCGCAAATCGGGAGTAGACGTACCCGGCGCGCCGGTCGAGCAACGCCGTCAGTGCATCCCGCTCGGCGACTTTGCCCCGCGCGCGGGCGAGCGTGATGTGTGGCGTGTACCGCTGCTCGTCGGCGGGCCAGCCGAAGCGGACGCACATGCGCTCCACGTCGGCCTGCAAGGAGGCTAACGCGTCCAGCTCGCCATCGACGCCCGCCCAGAGCACCCGCGGGCGGGTGAGGCTGCCGAAAATGCCGAGCCCACGACAGACGAGGGAGAAGCGGGGACGGTCGGGCAGTTCCGCGATCCCACGGACCAGCCTATCCACCTGCTCCGGCGTCGCGTCGCCGAGGAACCGCAGCGTGATATGCAGCCCTTCGGGCCGTGCCCAGCGCAGAACCCGCTTGAGCTCCGGCTGTTCCTCACGGACGCGGCCCAGCGCTTGCCGCAGCTCCGCCGGCAGCTCAACCGCGACGAATACGCGCTCAGCCACTGGGCAGACTCACAAGGTGGATACGCCGATCAGCCGGGTAGTACAGCCCGAACTCGACCCGGCCATTCTTTCCCTTCCCTACAGAGCCCAACCCCACCACCGTGGTCTCGCCGTCCAGTTCCAGCTTAACCGCCCAAGGGCAGCTCTTTTCGCTCTCCGGTTTCACCTCCGGGACTGGGTCCGTCGCACCGCTTGGCACGCGCCACACCGCCTGAAGATGTGTGTGCCCGTGTACCACGGCACGGCAGGCGGGGCCGGGTGCGGCGGTGGCCGCGGGGACGGCGGTTCCTCGTGAGACGTACGGAAACAGGTCGAAGTAGCTCAGGCCGCGTCGGAAGCTCAGCGCATCGCCGGCCGTGATATCGTGCGGGTATCGGCTGGTAGGGGAGGAATGGCAGAGCAGCACGTCGCCGATCTGAGCGGTCGCTGGAAGCGAGCGGATCCAGCGCCGGACATCTTCGGGGAACGCGAGGCGCACGCGCACCTCCCGGTTCCCGAACACGGCCCGGTCACACTCGCGCATCAGCACGCGGCAGCATGCCTCATCGGTCTCCACGCCGCCGAGCGCGTCGCCGAGGAACGCGACGCTGCGTGCGCCTTCCTCACGGGCATAGGCGAGGGCACGTTCCAACGCTCGCAGGTTGCCGTGGACGTCGGAGATCAACGCCCACATGAGCGCCAGCAGGGGAGTTGAATCAACCGGGCCGAGAGAGGTTGCACAGGGAGATTATACGTATCCATGCGCAAGTGGTGGCTTTCTGTCACTTGACGCGATGCGAAGTGAAACCTAGTATGACGGTGGGGGTGGAGGGGTCCCGGTGGGTTCCGCGGTCTTCAAAACCGTTGGGGGGCCAGTCAAGCTGGTTCCCGGTGGGTTCGACTCCCACGCACTCCCGCCACACAGCGAGGCCCCGGTGGAACTGTCTGATCCACCGGGGCCTCGCTCTCTGCACCGCGAAACGGGCTAGAAGATCGTCGTTATCGGGCGAGCCATGCCGGGGACGCCGTCCCTGCCGGACGGGGTCGGCAGCGCCACACCATCCGGGTTGGAGCCGTGATCCACCGCGTCGAGCCCCACGACCTCCTCCTCGTACGTCGCGCGCACCTGCATGAACGCGCTGAGCACCTTCACGAAGCCGAACGACACCGCGAACACGACCACGCCGACCACGGCCGCAGTGAGGGTCTGATACCCCAGCCAGATCCAGCCGTTGGCGCTGGTGGGATCGTAGATGAGGCCCTGCACCGGGAAGGCCGTCAGTTCCTGGCTCGCGAAGACCGGCACCACGATCGACCCGATCAGGCCGTTGACGCCGTGTACCGGGAAGCCGCCGACGGGATCATCAACCTGGTACAGATACTTCTCCATCAGCTTCGTGGCGGCGTAGGTGATCACGCCCGCCATCACGCCGAGGATCAGCGCGGACTCGACAGTGACGAAGCCGGCGTTGGGCGTAATCATCACGAGACCGCCGAGCACGCCGCTGATCGCCATGATGCCATCGAAGTTGTTGTCGACGAACTTGCTGACGAGCATCGCCACGAAGCCCGCGGTTGCCGCCGCTACGGCCGTGACGAACGCCGCGGAGACGCCCTGCGTGTTCATCTCCAGGCTACTGCCGCCATTGAATCCGAACCACCCGAACCACAGGAGCGCGGTGCCGATGATCGCGAGCGGGAGGCTTGCTCCGTACTGCTGCCCGCGCTCGGCCTCTGCGGCCTCGGCGTACCCCTCGGGTACGACCAGCCGCCGACGCCCCTCCGAACCAGCCCGCTTCCGCAAACTTGCTCCGAGGGCCAGTGTGACCGCGAGTCCCGCGAAGCCCGCCTGGGCGTGTACTACGATGCCCCCGGCGAAGTCCCGGGCACCGAACGCATCACCGATGTTGCTGGCACTACCGATGTTGCCGAAGAGTCCGTTGAAACTCCACACCATGTGTGCGATGAGGGGATACAGCACAAGCGCGAAGAACACCGAGTACAGCAGCCATGCGGAGAACTTCATCCGCTCGGGCACCCCGGCGCCGATCAGCGCCAGCGTCACGGCCGCGAACATCATCTGGTACAGCACGTACGTGAACGTCGGCACGCCGGAGATGGGACCGTCCGCACCGAAGACGTTCGGCCACGCCGTGTTCGGGTCACCACCGAAGAGGTACTTTGTCGGATCACCGATGATGCCACCGATGGTCACGTCACTGAAAGCGAGGCCAAAACCGACGACCGTGAAGATCACGATCATAACCGCCGCCGCCGAGAGGCTCTTCATCAGACCGTGCAAGGAGTTCTTGCGGCGGGTGAGCCCTGCTTCGAGCATGCCGATCGAGGGGATCATCAGGAAGACGAGAAAGGCGCCAAGCAATATCCACAGCGTACCGGGGATACTCACCGGGAGTTGCTGCGCGGCGTCCCACGCACTAGTCAACGTTTCAGGCATAGATCACTCCTTTTTTCCTCCAATACTTCCACCAAAGCCAACGCATCCCGGAAAAATGAACTCATCCAGGAATACACTCGTATAGTAGGTCACCCCTGACACGAGTCTCTAGGATAGACTCCACAAGAAAGCCTGTTCATGTTGTGCAAGGTGCCCAATGCCCGGCACTTCACTCCGGTGCACGGGCAGGAGCGGCCTCCGATGACTTGGTGCGGTCCGTCGCACACACGTGCTTCACATTTGCCGTTTACACGGTGCGTGTTATAATTCCGCGGCCCCGCGTCGACGCGCAGGTTGCGGGCCGAACGTGGGGAGGCTTCCGGTTGGCACAGACAATTCAGTGGTTGTCGCACAGGCGGGCAGGCCGCATATTCTTCGTTGTCCACCGCGACAAGCGGCGTGCTGATGGCTGAAACACCATCACGGCCACTGCCGCAGCACAGCGAACCGGTACCGGTCATGGTGGCGCGCGCCTCGACGGATGAAGGCACCGAGCTTTCTCTGGGCAAGCAGCTGCTTCGACCCCGGACGCTTATCTCGTTCGCGATCTCATTCGCGATCATCGCGTATATCTTCGCCCGGCAGGACATTCCGTTTGCTCAGGTATGGGCGAACATTCGGCAGGCAAATCCTCTGCTGTATCTCCTCGGTTTCCTCGCGTATTACTCGACGTTCGTCGTCCGCACGCTTCGCTGGAAGCAGGTACTGGGCAACGTCGGTTATGAGGAGCAGACACCTCCAACCCGCACGCTCTTACGGATCATCTTTTTGTCGTGGTTCGCAAACTCGGTCCTGCCCGCGAAGCTCGGGGACGGATATCGCGGCTTCCTCTTGAAGCGCAACGCGGATGTCTCGTTCTCCAAGACGATGGGAACGATACTCGCCGAACGCATCGCCGATGTCGGTGCGCTCTTCTCACTCCTGCTTGTGTCCGGTCTGCTCGCATTTCGAGATAAGCTGCCGCCCAACTTCGGTACGCTGATCGCGTTCGGCGCCGGGCTGGCGGTTCTGAGTATCGGCGCGCTCTTCGTGCTCCGCTACATCGGCCCTTGGGTCGCGCGCGTGTTGCCTGCGCGGGTTCGGCCCTACTACGAGCGTATGGAGCAGGGCGTACTACTCGCGTACCGGCGGCGTCCCGTATGGATCCTTACCCTCACATCCCTGATCTGGATCCTGGAGAGCACTCGGCTCTGGTTCGTGTGCGCCGCGCTCGGCGTCGGGTTCGCGATGCCCGGCGACCTGCCGCTCGTGATCTTTATCGCGCTTGCGGCGTCGCTGCTGACGACCGTCCCGTTCACCCCCGCCGGTCTCGGTGTCGTCGAGGCGGCGATCGTCACCGTTTTGCTCCCGGTCATCAATGATGCCGGTCTCGCGGGCTCGGTCGCGCTGCTCGATCGCACGATCACGTACTGGAGTCTCGTGCTCTTTGGGGCGGTGATCTACCTGTTCAGCGGCAACAAGTGACGCCTGTCCAACAGGAGGTTCAGCCGTGCCAACAATAACTGGAAAGCTCACGTTGATCTTGCCCGCGCACGATGAGGAGGGCAACCTGGAGCGCGTGGTGGGCCGAAGCATCGCGGTGCTCAACGAAAACGTCCCTGACTGGGAGATCGTGATCGTCGATGATGGGAGCGTGGACGCCACCCCACAGATTGCGGACGACCTCGCCGCCCGAGAGGACCGAATCCGCGTCGTGCATCACCCACACAACCGGGGCTATGGCTCCGCGTGGCGCAGCGGCTTCGCCGAGGCGCGCGGGGAGTGGATCATGTGCATGGACGCCGATGGGCAGTTCGACCTGGGCGACATCTCCCTGCTGCTCCCGTACATCAACCACTACGACATCGTCGCCGGCTACCGGATCGACCGCCAGGATCCGCCGCACCGAAAGCTCAACGCGGCGATCTTCCACATGGCGGTGCGCCTGCTCTTCAATATCCATCTGCGCGACCTCGACTGCGGGTTCAAGATCTTCCGGGCGTCCTTCGTGCATGGGCTCGACCTGCGCTCGCCGGGCGCGCTCATCAACCTGGAGATGCAGTCGCTCGCCCGACAGCGGCGCGCCTCCCTGATCGAGGTAGGCGTCACGCACTACCCGCGGCAGGCCGGCACGTCGACCGGCGCGAAGCCGTCGGTGGTGCTGCAGGCGATGCGGGAGATCATCGTGCTGCGACTGCGCATCTGGCGCACGGGTCTGGGACTCGGCGGGGCGATCCGGCTGCTCGCAGGAGCGTCGGCAGGGCTCACCAGTCTTGGAACTGTGTTCCGCAAGTTCCGGCGCAGATGACGTGTGATATAATTCCGCTCGCGCACGCCGGCCCGGAGGAGAACCCCCTATGACAACCGATACAGCCACCGATTATGCACGCCGCATCGCGAGAGTGCGCGAGGTCGTTGCCGAGCGCGATCTGGACGGCCTGCTCATCCTGGGACCTGCCAACCGACGCTACCTGTCCGGCTATACCGCGGCAGACGGCGCGATCGGCGAGAGCGCCGGGATGGTGCTCGTGACGCGCGACCGCGCGGCGCTGATCGTCAACCCGCTGTACACCGACCAGGCAAACGCGGAGGCCGCGGAGCTGGAGGTGGTTGAGCTGCGTGGCCGCTCAAAGACGCTGCTGCCGGAGAAGCTTAAGGAGTGGGGGGGCGTACGGCGGCTCGGTTTCGAGCGCAACTACACGCTGTACGGCTTCTATGAGGATCTCCAGGAGAACCTCGAGGACGGTAGCGCGCTGGTCCCGGTCAAGGGCATCGTCGAGGAGATGCGCATCCGCAAGAGCGACGCGGAGGTGGAGACCATGCGCCGCGCCGGCAAGATCGCGGACGATGCGTACAGCCGCGTGACTGCGGCGCTCCGCCCTGGCATGACCGAGCGCCAGGTCGCGCGGGCACTGGACGAGGCGATGGAGGAACTCGGCGCGGAGGGCCCGTCGTTCCCGACAATCGTCGCCGCCGGAGCTAACTCCGCGCGGCCGCACCACGAGCCGGGCGACACGCCGATCAGCGCCGGTGACCCGGTGGTGATTGACATGGGCGCGCGGTACGAGGGATATTGCTCGGATATGACCCGCTCATTCTGCCTCGGGAGCGCCGACGAGCGCTACCGGGAGATCTACGATCTTGTGCTGCGGGCACACGACGCAGCCAAGGAGTTCGTGCGGGCTGGGGTAACGGGCAAGGACGCGGACGCCGTCGCGCGGGACCTCCTGACGGGGGCAGGTTACGAGCAGGAGTTCAGCCATAGCCTTGGCCACGGGGTCGGGATGGATGTCCATGAGCAGCCCAGCCTCCATAAGGAGAGCGAGAGCACGCTCGACACGGGGATGGTGGTAAGCATCGAGCCGGGCATTTACATCAGCGGCTGGGGTGGCGTGCGCATCGAGGATACCGTTGTGGTGACGGCGGACGGGTATGAGTCGCTGAATCACGCGGCGAAAGGCCCCGTGCTCTGATCCAGGGTAGGGTGAACCAGGGACGGGGCCCACTGCCTCGCCCAATATTTAGCGAAGGATACGCGTAGACATGATCGCAAGCGGAGATCTGCGTAAGGGCAACACGGTGGTGGTCGATGGCGAGCTCGTGAAGGTCCTGGACTTCCAGCACGTGAAGATGGGGCGGGGCTCCGCGTTCATCCGAGTTCAGATGCGCAACCTGCGCACGGGTTCCACGACGGAGCGCACCTTCCAGTCCGGCTCCAAGTTCGAGCAAGCGCGGCTCGAGCGGCGCGTCGTTCAGTTCCTGTACGACGACGGCGACAACTACACGTTTATGGACACCGAGACATTCGACCAGCCAGTACTGAACAGGCGCTTGCTGGGCGACGTCGTGAAGTACCTCAAGGAGGGCATGACCATCGACCTCCTGATGTACGGCGAAGAGTCGATTGATGTCGAGATGCCCACCTCCGTTGAGCTTCGCATCGAGCAGACCGACCCCGGTTTCCGGGGGGACACCGCCACCGGCGGCAACAAGCCCGCGACGCTGGAGACCGGCGCGACCGTGCAGGTGCCGCTCTTCGTGAACGAGGGCGACGTCATCAAGGTGGATACCCGGACCGGCAGCTACATCGAGCGGGTGGGCTAGCGGACGATGGACGCAGAGCACAAAGGCAGCGAGCTCGATCTCACCGGACTGCTGGACGATGGCCTCCGCGAACTGATCGAGCTGGTCAGCGATAGCGGCGTGACCGAGCTGCGCATCGAGCGCGGCGAGACCCGGCTGTTCATCAAGAGCGCACCCGCCGAAGCCGCGGCCCCACAGCCCGCACCGCAGCTAGCGGCGTCAGCCGGCGGCACGGTGGCTCCCGCACAGCCAGCCAGCCAATCGGTGCTGGCCATCACCTCACCGATCGTTGGCAGCTTTTTCAGCTCCGCGAGGCCGGGCGCAGAGCCGTTCGTCCAGGTCGGGGACATCATCGCGCCGGGACAGACCGTGGGTATCGTCGAAGCGATGAAGGTGATGAACAACATTGAGAGCGAGATCGCGGGCCGGGTCGTCGAGATCCTGGTGCAGAACGGCCAGGCGGTCGAGTACGGCACGGAGCTGATGCTCGT
>JAUJMR010000006.1:32331-71101 GCA_030446765.1 Chloroflexia bacterium | reverse complement strand
TCGGACGTGTGGGTTGAGGGCGAGATCACGAACTTCAGCCAGTCGGCGAAGGGCCACGTGTACTTCACGTTGAAGGATGGGGCGGCGCAGATGCCGTGCGCGATCTGGCGATCGAACGTGGCCCGCGTCCGTACCCCGCTCGGCAACGGGCAGGCGGTCATCGCGCACGGGTATGTCTCGCTCTGGCAGGACACCGGGAAGCTCCAGTTCTACGTGGACCTGGTGCAGCCGGAGGGGGTCGGCAGGCTGGAGCTGGAGTTCCAGGCATTGAAGGCCCGGCTCGAGGAGGAGGGACTCTTCGACGTGGAGCGCAAGCGCTCGCTCCCGAGGTTCCCCACGACGATTGGGATCGTCACAAGCCAGCAGGCTGCGGCGCTGCAGGACATGCTCACGGTGCTCAACCGCCGCTATCCGCTGGCGGAGGTCGTGCTCGCGCCCACGGCGGTACAAGGAGACGGCGCTGGGACGAAGGTTGCCGCGGCGATCCAGAGCCTGCACCGGCGGGCGCGCGTCGACGTCATCATCGTGGCGCGCGGCGGCGGTTCCATGGAGGAGCTGTGGGCGTTCAACGAGGAGGTGGTCGCGCGCGCGATCTTCGCATCGCCCGTGCCGGTGATTTCCGGCGTGGGGCACGAGACGGACTACACGATCGCGGACTTCGTTTCCGACCTGCGCGCCCCGACGCCATCGGCCGCCGCCGAGCTGGTTGCGCCGAACATCGCGGAGTTGCGCACGGCGCTACGAAGCGCTCGCGGGTTCCTCGACGACCGGCTCGGCGAGCAGGTGGACTCTTTGCGGATGGACGTGCGGCACCTGCGTGGCCACCTGGAACGCCTCTCGCCCGCACGTGCCCTGGAGCATCATCGTGAGCGGCTGGTACTCCTGTACGACGGCGCGCGCACCCGGCTGGCGCACGCGGTGCAACTGCGGCGCAGCGGGCTGGGGGGACAGGCGGACTGGCTCCGCGCACTTGATCCAGCGGGCGTGCTGCGGCGCGGGTACGCGGCGGTAACGCGCGAGGATGGCACGCCCGTCCGGAGCGCCGCGGCGCTCGCGGAGGATGAGGAACTGATTACGCGGCTCGTGGACGGCACGGTCCGCTCGCGGGTCACGGCGATAGAGAGGCAGGGGCGCGATGTCGCTTGAGACGGAGCTGACGTTTGAGCAGGCGTACACGCGCCTGGAGGAGTTGATCACGCAGCTGGACGAGGGCGGGCTCTCGCTGGACGAGGCGCTGACGTGCTACGAGGAGGCGTCGGGGCTGGTCGCGCGGTGCGAGGCCGTGCTCGACGCGGCGGAGCTGCGGCTGCGCAACGTGGCGGACCGGGAAGATGATGGCGAAGCGGACGAGCCCGGTCTGCGCGACATGCCGTTCTAGCTCGGGATCGCGATAAGCCTGCGCAACGGCAGGCGCCGGGGTGTTAACCCTCTACTTACTTAACGCCACTTTTCGAATCGATGCGCGCTCGCGGCTCGCGCTTTTTTCGGGTTGCTTGGAGTCGTTGGCAGCGGAAAGTCGTTGTGCTGCCTGCATTTTTTGTCGGGTACCGCCTCGGCTTTTGTTACCAGACCGTTACGCATGTGGAATGCGAGCCATACGAACTTCGATCGGATAGTAGCGCACTTGTCATTCCGAGCCTGCGATGAATCCGTGGCAGGAACTACGGATCCCTCACTGCGTTCGGGATGACCTCATCATTCGTGCATCCATCGTGGCAAGCCTGCCCTGTGCCCGCGAACAGGAAGGATGACACGCGGCAGAAGTCGAGCGGGGTACGGATTACAGGAGGGCTGCGGTGAGCTGGCCATTTGAGACTTCCGATGCGTACGTCGTGCCCGAGCGGGTCTCCGAGATACAGCGCGCGCGGTCGGGGCTGACGCCGGAGGAGTGGAGGTTACCGCCAATCCTGGTCGCCACCTTTCAGCGGGAGGCGTACGGGCGGCTGCTGGAGCGGGTGAGTGCGCAGACGGAGCCGCCGGGCAATGTCCAACTCGGTCCTTCTCTGGAAAGCGCGATGGGCGTTGTGGATGGAACGCCCGTGACGATTGCGCGCATCGGCATCGGCGCGCCGGCAGCGGCGATCGTGCTCGAGGTATCGATCGCGCGCGGCGTGCGGAACATCCTGGTCGTGGGCTCGGCGGGGAGTCTTCAATCGCACCTGACGCTGGGGAGTACTGTGGTCGTGGAGGGGCGGAGCGGGAGGATGGGACATCGCACCACTACCTGCCCGCCGGCGAGGTGGTTGCCGCCGATGTCGCACTCAGCGCCGCGCTGGCCGATTCGGCGACGGCTCGCGGTGCGACGCCGGTGCGGGGGCGGTCGTGGACCATCGACGCGCCGTACCGGGAGACGGTCGGTGCCATACGGCGCCACCGGGAGGCGGGCGTCTCCGTGGTCGAGATGGAGGCTGCGGCGATGTTCGCCGTGGCGCGCGTTCGCGGCGTCCGTGCCGGGCTGATCGTCGCGGTGTCCGACGAGCTGTTCGGCCACGAGTGGAACCCGGGGTTCGAGCACGCGTCCTACCTGGATGCGCTCCTGCTCGCGGCCGACGCCGTGATGGACACGGCGGTGCGCCTCCAGGACTGATTGGGACGGTGCTCGCGGCGGTACGGGGTGTGTGGTGTGGCTCTTGCCATGGGAGCGTCTGACCGTGCCGGCCCACTTGGCATGTGGTACGGTATAGTTGAATCGGCGTTTCGATGAGCGCCCGATGATCGCAGAGAAAGGGATGGACACGCCGATGGCATACGACGCTTACAGGGGCCGGTCGCGCAGGCATCGCCGGACGCGCGGGTGCGCTTCATCCGGCAGACGTATCTCCACCTCGGGCTCGCGATCCTGGCGTTCGTCGCGCTGGAGTGGCTGCTGCTCTCGTGGTCCGGGTCGGAAGCCCTGGTCTCGCGGATGACGCAGGGCCGCTCGTGGCTGCTCGTGCTGGTCGGGTTTATGGGGGTGTCGTACATCGCGGACCGGTGGGCGCGCTCAAACACCTCGCGCGGGATGCAGTATCTCGGACTCGGGCTGTACGTCGTGGCAGAGGCGCTGATCTTCCTGCCGCTGATGTACGTCGCGCGGTACTACTCGGACCCGAACGTGATCCCGGCGTCGGCGATCATGACGCTGCTGCTGTTCGGCGGGCTGACGTTCTCGGCGTTCACGCTGGGGGTGGACTTCTCGTTTTTGCGGAGCGCGCTGATCATCGGCAGCTTCGTCGCGCTGGGGCTGATCGTGGCGAGCGTGCTGTTCGGGTTCACGCTGGGGATCCTCTTCTCGCTGGTGATGGTCGGGCTGGCCGCGGCGTCGATCCTGTACACCACGTCGAACATCCTGCGGCACTACCGCACGGACCAGTACGTGGCCGCCGCGCTCTCGCTGTTCGCCGCCGTCGCGCTGCTGTACTTCTACATCCTGCGGATCCTGACCCGGCGGTAGCCTATCATCACAACGTCGTACCAACCCGTCTACTCGACAGTAGGCGGGTTTTCTTATGTCACAATGTGAAGTAGTATCTGGTATCCTGCCACCGAATAATACCTTTCCGAATGTATACGCTTTTGTCATGCGGCTGTATGCTACGTAACCACGGTTCCTTCGGCTTGTGACAATGCTACACCGGATTGCGTGTAACACTCGGCAGCCGTGACAACTGACGCAGTACGTAACCACGGTTCCTTCGGCTGCGCCTCAGGATGACAATGCACGGATCTACACAAGTACCGGATTGCGTGTAACACTCAGCGAAAGTCGCCGTACTTGGCAGACACACCTGGTGCGAGTAAGATGATAAGATGCGCAATGACGATGGTCAGATGACCATCTGATGCTACCGAGCGTACCCCTGCTGCCTTGCTTGTTCAGGAAGGCGCCAAGATGCCATGGACCATCGAGTTCTCACCTGCAACACCGTGCGCGCCCGAGATTGCCTGCCCTGTGTCTTCGAGGGGGTGCTCAGCTCACCAGAGCACCGAGCCGAGATCCTACCGGGCCTGCTCGCCCAGCAAAGCACGAGGCAACGCCGAATGAGCTACTCAATGAGGAGCTGTTGACCCGCCAGGCGTCCCGACCAAGATCAAACAGTACGACCGCACGATCGACAACAGGCCAGGAGGCTCGAACAAGACCCATCTGGCGGTACGTGTGAGGCTCGAGCAGGATTGGTGAGCGGCGAACAAGACGTGCAACAGGATTACCTCACCCTGGGCAACTGAGTGACAGCTTTTGATGATGGCCATCATCGACCGGCTGTTGCACTACACGCGGCGGACTGGGTTATATACATCAGGTGACTGGACCCTACCCCGAAGAGCCTCGCGAGATTGAGGTGCTCGCCCATAGGTGAGGCAACGCCGAAAGCTGTACCAAGCCCGACTTCCACTACGATCGGCGCTGTTATATACATCCGGTGACCCCTACCCCGAAGGGCTCGCGAGATTGAGGTGCCCGATATAGAGTATGCTTCGGCATCGGATATATGCTTCGGCAGGAGATTGAGGGGGCTAGACTAGTTCACGGCGCTTGGAGGGTGGGGGAACAAGGCAACCACGCCTGGGTAGATCTACCGGGAGGAGTTGTGTTCGACGCTAACAGGCAGAGGTTCTATGATGGAGCCAGCTACTATGTCGTTGCGACGGCGCACGCACGGTACACGCTCCATGAGCGTTTCGTCTAATGAATGCGACAGGCCACATCGGTCCGTGGCACTCAGAGATCGAATGAACAGCCCAGTCAATAACGTCAAAGAGCTAACGCCGCATTGGCAGAGTCTACGATGCTAACCGTTTAGTCGATTGGTATTATCATCCCCCTCCATCTTCACCATTAGGGTGGTAGGTCGGAGAGCTCTAATTGATACGCGCACTAGGCGCGCTCGGTGCCCGGCGTGCCGCAGATGCAGCGGGGAGCATGGCCCTCGGAGTCGGAGGGGATTACGCGGATCGTGGCGCGGGTGCGCTCCTTGATGGTGGCATCGCATGTGGCGCTGCCGCACCAGCCGGCGAGGATGAACCCCCGGCGGTCGCCCAGGATCTACCGCATCTTCTCGACGCCGTTGGCATCGAACGTGTGCTCTCACACTACACAGGCTATGCTCTTACCACAGGCGGATTGGACTCGGTACCTGCGGCACAATCCGCAACCGGCCCGGAGACCCTGGCGAGCAGGTTGGGCAGGATGTCAATGAGCGTGGTGGCGATTCCGGTCGACGTCGCAAACCTACTTTGCGGACCTGCTCCGAGGCCCGGACACCAAGACGCCGCCGTCAACCTATGAGGCCCGTGGTGTCCGCATCGTTGCCTTCCCGGCTGAGGCATCGCATACGAGCGTCGGCGATGAGCGCGGTGTGGTGAGCTTCTTCGATCGTCAGCAGGCCGGCGTCCCGGGCGTCGCTGGCCATCCGGAGCACGGACATACATTCGAGGGCGGTCTGGGCCTCGCCCGCCATCCGCAGCAGGCCATTTACGATGTCCAGCCTGGCCCTGGTCCAGTCGGACGTGACCTCGTGGTAGTTGCAGATGCTCTCGTCTTCCGGACCGGGTGCTTGGTAGGCCCATGCGGCCATAACTTTCTCCTCCGCTCGATAAACCGTTCTTCTCAGGATACAGGCGGAACCTGAACGGCGGATGAAAATAGCGCGCAGCAATGGGCGAGTTAGATAACAGTCCTAACATATTTGCATGGGGATGAGGGTGCCATATTGCATCGACGCGACTATCCGGAGCGTCGATGCGCCAGAGCGCGTGAGGTCACCGGGCGGGCACGGCTTGTGTCGTGGTCGGAGCGCTCGCCACGAGTCCGCTGGCGGAAGCACTCGCCCGTACGGTTTCCATGGGCCGGTTTTCCTCCTCACGAGGCACCATGTATGGCAGGTTATACGAACTCCGGCTGAACGGTAGGGTATCTGTCATTCCGAGCCCGCGAGGAATCCGTGGTTTTGTTGGGCAACGGATCCCTCACTGCATTCGGGATGGCATGTATCATCATTCAAGCGGATTGGGTATTGGGTACCGTAAGCTGGTCGAGGGCGAGCGCGGGGACCGGGCGGGCGGCTCGTCACAAGGCCACCCGTACGGGAGCGAGTCCAACTGCCCGCGACGCTCACACAGCGACCTGAGTGTTACTCGAGACTCCTCGACCCGGTCGAGGTGCACAACGCCAGGGCCCTTGAACGCAGCGATGGGACGGTGGTACTTCTGCCTTGCGCTTGGGGAGCGCTTATCTGCCTGAAGTGTGGGCTGCGCTACTACGGCGCGTTCGCTGAGCGTCACCGGAAACGCCGCGCCGCAAAATGGGAGCCAGCCGGGCCGCCTAGTGGTGTCGTCCGTTCCCGTGCGAGCACCAGTACCACGCGCGCACGAGGGCCAGGCGCTCCAGTCGCTCGCCGCGCACCAGCTCGGGCCCTGCCGGACCGCGCGGGCGAATCCTGCTCGTACCACGGCAGTTCGTACTCCCAGCCCGGGCCATCGTTGATAGCAACAATGTCCTGCCATGAGAGATCGGGGGTGTGTCGGAGGATCTCGGCGATCGCGTCAGCGACATACGTCGTGCGCGCCTCAGCGGATAGTTGGTGCATGGTCGCTCCGTGAGCATTGTTGTGGACAGGCCCGGTGGGTAGTGAGGCCACCGGGCCCGATTGGAGACAATCCAAGCGTATACCACAGGAGCGCGCGCGGGAATGGTACTTTGGTCCCGCAATGTAACACGCTCGTTACCGTCGCCGACGGAAATCTCCGTGCTCGCAGCCCACGGAACGGGTAATGTCCGTTCCGATCGCTTCGGTGAGATTTGTTGGACCCCGCTGGCCGGGTCCGCACTCCAGACCGCAAGGGCGTAGGCGTTTCCCTGCACATTCCTGGCACGGCCCGTGCATTTTTGCCGCTCGCAGTCGTCTCTGCAATGAGGGGTCGTGCAGGTGGTGATGCACGGACTTTCTCTTGTTGCGCCACCGGCCGCGCGTGCGGTTCTAACCGAGCTCTAACCGTGTCGTAACACTGCGTCAACCTTGCGGTGCTATGCTCGAAGTGGACAGTATATGGAGCAGACATCCCTCCGAGCGGAGGGGCGGAAGTGGTGAGCCGCCCCTCCGACTGTCCGAACCTCCCACCCCAGCCCGCAGACTTGCACCACTGCCCCGCGACAATCCAGCTGACACACCGGCCGCCATTCGGGGCGGTCTCTCGTTGTGTCGATGCAAGCGGTTTATAATGCCGCTCACATCCCTGCGGCAGCGAGGCTGCGCCAGCGGGGCGGCGAGGGCTCGCCATCGTCGGCCCTGAGCTTATCAGCGGCTGCTCGATAAACCTAGGGAGGGCTTGATGGGCGTTGAGATTGGGAAGGTCGCGAAGGGCATGAGCGTGCTGACCGCGGACGGTGCGCAGCTCGGCGTGGTCGCCGACGTGTGGATCGGCACCGACCCCGCCGAAACCGAGCGGTGCGACGAGGAGGTGTGCTCCCGACTGGAGGTGCATCGCGGCGGCTTCCCCCGCAGGACGGTGCTGTACATCCCATCGGGTGTGATAGACCATGTGCTCGTCGCCAGCGTGTTGCTCAAGGTCGACGAGGCGGCAGCGAACACGATGGGGTGGACCCACCGTCCCACGTGGCTCGGGGCCAAGTGACGAGGGTATACGCCCTGTAGACCCCGGCAGCACCCTGCAATCATGCCGGTTGCTGCGGAAGAGTATTTCACCCTCCCACAGCAACTTCACTCCGGCCCGCGTCCTAGCCGCCATCGAGTGGCTCCACCCCACGGCGATGTAACGGAGCGTTGAATCTCCACATCTGCCAGGGCGGGCACGGAGACCCGCCCCTACCCAGTTCGGCCTGTATGCCCACCACTGTATGAGTGCCTTACACCAAGCGCCATTGCTGTGGTTCCTGTATCAGTACGCCCGCGCGTAGTAGACACGCTCGGTGTCCGGCGTGTCGCAGACGGGGCAGGGGGCACGGCCCGCGGAATCGAAGGGAATGACGCGGATGGTGGCGCGGGTGCGCTCCTTGACGGTTGCCTCGCACTCGGCACTGCCGCACCAGCCGGCGAGGATGAAGCCCCGACGATCGTCCAGGATTGCCAGCATCTGCTCGATGTCCGTGGCCTCGAACGTGTGCTCCCGCTGGTACGCCAGCGCGCGGTCATACAGCGACTGCTGCACCTCCGCGAGGAGCGCATCCACGCGCCCGGAGAGGTCGGCGAGGGCGACGGGCTGCTTCTCGCGGGTGTCGCGGCGGACGAGGACGACGCTCTCGCTTGCGGCGTCGCGGGGGCCGGCCTCAATGCGCAACGGTGCGCCGCGCAGCTCCCACTCGTTGAACTTCCAGCCGGGGCTCTTCTCCTCCGTCCAGTCGGCGCGCACCCGCACGTTGGAGCCGAGCGCGGCCTGCACCCGGTCGACGTACGCCCGGACGGTCTCCTGCTCCTCATCCTTGCGCCAGATGGGCACGATGATCACCTGCACGGGCGCGACCTTCGGGGGCAGGATCAGCCCCTTCTCATCGCCGTGCACCATGATAATGCCGCCGATGGTGCGCGTGCTCAGCCCCCAGCTCGTCGAGTACGCGTAGCTGCGGCCGCCGTCGCGGTCGAGGAAGTCGATCTCGAAGGCCTTCGTGAAGTGGTCGCTAAAGTCGTGGCTCGTCCCGCTCTGCAACGCCCGGCCGTCGCCCATCAGCGCCTCGGCGGTGTAGGTCTCCGCCGCGCCGGGGAAGCGCTCGCTGGGGGTCTTGCGACCCACGATCACGGGAATCGCGAGCTCCTCCTCAAGGAAGGCGCGGTAAACGTCGAGCATCTGGAGGGTCCGCGCCGTCGCCTCCTCGGCGGTGGCATGGACCGTGTGCCCCTCCTGCCAAAGAAACTCGGAGGTGCGGAGGAAGAGCCGGGTGCGCAGCTCCCAACGCACGACGCTGTTCCACTGGTTGAGCACCATCGGCAGATCACGCCAACTCTGCACCCACTGGGAGTACATATGCATCATGATTGCCTCAGAGGTGGGGCGCACGGCCAGGCGCTCCTCCAGCTTCTCGGTGCCGCCATGCGTCACCCACGCGACCTCGGGCACGAAGCCCTCGACGTGGTCGGCTTCCTTCGCGAGCAGGCTCTCGGGGATGAGCAGGGGAAAGTATGCGTTCTCGACGCCAGTCGCCTTGAAGCGGGTATCGAGGAAGCGCTGCATATGCTCCCAGAGCGCAAACCCGTACGGGCGGATGACCATCGCGCCGCGCACGGGGCTGTAGTCGGCGAGCTGCGCGCCGAGCACGACATCGTTGTACCACGCCGCGAAGTCCTCCGCGCGCGAGGCAATCTTCTGCCCGTAATCCCTGGTCTTCTCCTGCTTTGCCATCGATGTCCTCCCCTGTACCTGTACGCCTGCGCGATCGAGCTGACGGTGTGCCTACGACAGGGCGGACACGGAGATCCGCCCCTACCGGTCCAACCGGGGGAAGGCAAACTAAAAGGCCCGTCCCCGCGGCAGATATCACCATCTGCCACAAGGACGGGCCTCTGACCCGCGGTACCACCTTGTTTGGGGTCCGTTACCCCCGCTCACCGGCCCGCCATCACGAGCCCAGTCCTGCTATCGGGGGACCATGCCGGCCTGCCTTATCGTGCTGCACGCTTCGGCGGCGACTCCGGGGCCGGTTCCGCGCTTGCCCGCCGTCCGGCTTTCACCATCCCGGATCGCTCTCTGCCCGGCAGCGCGCGTACTGCTCCCCTTCAACGTCTTGTGCGCCAACTATAACAAGCGGTCGGCCCTGCGGTCAATCAGGCAGGCGCTCTAGCAGCGCGGGCAGCTCGGCGAGCCCGCGGATCACGCCGGTCGCATCCGGGCCGGGGGCGCCTCACCCGCCGGAGCGTACCAGATCGCGCGGATACCCGCCCGCCCCGCGCCGAGCACGTCGAACGCGTAGCTGTCGCCGATGTGGACCGTCTCCTCCGCCCGCGCACCCAGTTCCAGAAGGGCCGCTTCATAGAGCCTTGGGCTCGACTTGTAGTAGCCCACGGCGGCGGACGCGTAGATGCCGGAGAAACAGTCGAGGATGCCCGTCTCGGCAAGGCTCCACCGCAGGAAGTCCTCGGAGAGGGCGTTCGACACGATACCGAGCGTGTACCCGCGCGCGCTGAGGTCACGGACGCACGCCGCCATCCCCGGCTCCTCCCGGCCAGGCACGTACGCGCCGCGCTGCAGGGCCGCCACGATCTGGGGCAGGTCGTCCGGGACATCAATGCCGAGCTCCGTCAGTACCCGTCGCAGCCCGTCCTCGGCGGTTATCTCGTGCCCCCGGCCCTCGACCTCGCGGCGCGGCGTTCGCCACGCATCGCGCGCCGCCGACTCCTGCTCGGGGAGACCTGGATACCACGGTCAGCAAGCACGCCCAGGGTCCGCGCGGGCAGCTCGCGCACCTCCAGCTCGAACCACTCGCGTGCGGCGTAAAGCGTGTTGTAGAAGTCGAAGAGGACGGTGGTGATCAGGGCAAGTCGCCTTCGAGCGCGGTGCAGCAGGGGAGTCGGTTGGCGACACGTGCGCGCGCAATACCCGACTGGTCATCCGGTGCGGCGGGCGAGGCGCCGGGGCGCGGTCTTCTGCGCGGTGGTATCCGCACCGTTCTGCTTCCAGGCGTGGACGCGGCCGACGAGCTCCCCCGCGCTCTGCAGGCTCTTCTCCCCCACCGGCAGCCCGCCGAGCATCGCGGCGAGTTCCGTCCGCCGCTCCTCCGGCTGCAGCTCGTCCACGCGCGTGCTCGTGCGGTCATCCTCGACGGTCTTGGAGATACGGTAGTGGGCGTCGGCAAACGCGGCGACCTGCGCGAGGTGGGTGATCGCGAGCACCTGGTGGGAGTCCGTGAGGCCGTACAGCTTCTCGCCGACGACATGGCCGCTGCGCCCGCCCACGCCCACGTCCACCTCGTCGAACACGAGCGTGGGCGTCTGATCAGCCGCAGAGAGTACCGACCGCACGGCGAGCAGGATGCGCGCAGTCTCTCCGCCGGAGGCGATGCGCGCCATCGGCTTGAGGGGCTCGCCGGGGTTCGGGGAGAGCATAGTCTCGACGCGATCAATGCCTGTCGCATCCACGCCGACCGTTTCACCCTCGACTTCGAGGGTTGTGCCACTCTCCCCGTGCGCCGCTCGACGCGCACCTCGACGCGCGCCCGTGCCATAAGCAGGTCCGCGAGCGCCCGCTCGATGCCCCGGCCAAGCTCGGCGGCGGCGGTGCTCCGCGTGCGGGACAGTTCCAGTGCCCGCTCGGCGAGCACGCCGCGGACCCCTTCCAGCCTCGCGCGCAGGGCCTCCGCCCGCTCCTCGCTGTTCTCAAGCCCCTCCAACTCCTCCGACGCCCCGCGCGCGAACTCCAGCACCTCGTCGACGGTCGCGCCGTACTTGCGCTTCAGCCGGTTGAGCTGATCCAGCCGGTCCTCAATCTGGACCAGCTCCGCGGGGTCGTACTCCACGGTGTCACGGTACCGGCGCACCGAGCGCGAGCTCCTCCGTGTTCACGACCGCCTCGCGCAGCAGGTCGAGGTCGCTACCAATCGAGGTATCATATCGAGCAAGCTCGTCCACCGCGCCTTCCGCGGTGCGGAGCTGGTCCAGCGCGGACTCGGCGGAGCCGTAAAGAGCCTGGTACGCCGTCTCGGCGAGGGTGGAGAGCTTCTCCGCGTTCGCCAGGAGCGTGCGGCGCTGGCCGAGCTCATCGTCCTCGCCCGGTTGCGGCGCGGCGGCATCGATCTCCTCTATCTGGTAGCGCAGCATGTCCGCCCGCCGCTCCGCTTCCTGCCGGTCCCGCACGAGGCCCGCGATCTCGTCCTCGATGTCCCGTGTTTCCGCATACCGCGCCGCGACCTCCGCGCGCGCAGGGCACCCGCGCGGGCGTACTGGTCGAGCATCGCGAGCTGGGCCGCAGGCCGCAACAGGGAGAGGTGCTCACTCTGTCCTGTTATGTCGACGATCCCGTCCGCCAGCTCGCGCAGCGCGGCCGGGTACCAGCGTGCCGTTGACCCGGGCGGTGGAGCGACCAGCGCTCGTGATCTCACGGGTGAGGATCAGATCCTCCGCGGGCTCGGCGCGCATGGCGCTCGAAGGCGGGGGTCATGCGCTCGACGGCAGCGGCATCGAGCTGGAAGAGCGCCTGGACGCGCGCCGCTGAGCAGCCGGTACGCACCATCTCGGGGCTGGCGCGGCCGCCGAGCACGATGCCCAATGCGTCGATGATGATGCTCTTGCCCGCGCCAGTCTCGCCGGTGAAGGCGTTGAACTTCGGGTTGAGCTGGAGGTTCAGGCGAGTGATGATCGCGAAGTCGGAGATTTGAAGCTCTGCAAGCACTGCGTGGCTCCTGTCCGGCCGGGGTGGCTCGGTGACCGGTGCCTCATGGTAACAGAGGCCAGGTTTCGCGGGCAACAAAAAAGAGGCCGGGGTTAACCGGCCTCTCTTGGGCTCACCGTGGGCAGCCTACTGGAGATTGCCTCCGGTGATGCCCTTACTACTGTCGTCCATTGGCATCACCCCCTTTACCCTAAGCAGCACGCTCAGGTGCGCTTCGGTCCCGCTTGATGAGTAAAGAATATCAGTGGTTTGGCGGTCTGTCAAGGCTAATCACCATCCAATATCCGCATGGCTTTGCTCACGGGCAGAACGGACGGCCTTCGAACGGATGGCCGCGCGCCGCGGCCCACACTGACCACGGGCTGCGCCACCTGATGCGCCGGTTATCTCTGTCCCTGGTCCAGCACGATCTGTCCAGCACAGGACATACCCGCAAGCGGTATCGGGCCGTTTACAGCAGCGCGGCTTCACGTACCGGCGCGGCGCAAGGCGACGAAGAGCGTGCGCGGGGATCGGGTGGACAGCCAGAGGACGAGCACGATTGCGGCGTAGTAGAGGAGCACGGGAAAAGATCCAGCTGACTGGTCTGGAGAGCGCGATTGGAGGCGGGCAGCGCCGCCATCGTGTGCGCGACTCCCACGTTCGCGGCGAGCACGGCCGTGGTCAGCCACCCAAGCGCCATGCCGAGCGGGGTCCACAACAGCGCGGCTATAAGCGTCGCCGCCGAGAGCAGCATCCCGACGGGCACGAGCGGCGCGATTATCATGTTCGCGGGCACAGCCCACACCGAGAGTCCGCCGAAGTAGTACAGCCCGAGTGGGAGGGTCGCTGCCTGAGCGGTGAGCGCAATGCCGAGCGCCTCCCGAAGCGGACGCCATATCCACCCTAGGGAACGGGAGATCACCGGGTATAGCCACACAAGGCCCGCGGTCGCGGCGAACGAGAGCTGCGCGCCGATATCGAATATGGCACCGGGCTCCAGCACGGTCATCGCGACAGCTGCGGCGAAAAGCGCGCGGCCGGAGTCGCGGGGGCGGCCCACCCACAACGCCCCCACCCCGATCGCGCCCATCAGCGCCGCCCGCACGATGGAGGACGAAAAGCCAGCCAGCCCCGCGTACACGAAGATGGCAAGCAACACGAGCGGCAGCGCACGCCGCGCGCCGAGCACCGGCCGGAGCAGCGCGAGCAACATACCGGCGACGATGCTGACGTTGTACCCGGAGGCCGCGAGCACGTGTGCCGTGCCCGAGCGCCGGAAGGCAAGCTTGACATCGGGGTCGAGTCGGAGGCTACCTCCGAGCATCAGGCCCTCGGCGACCGGGCTGTATCGCCGCGGCAGGTGCCGTTCCAGGAGCAAGGACGCACGGGTCCGCACCCCGGAAAGCACAAGTGAGAGGCGGCTGCCCTGGCCGGTGTCCTGGAACTCCAACTGCGGGGTACGCACGACAAGCGCCGCGCCCGTCGCCCGTGCAAGTCCCTTCTCGAAAGGCTCCATCTCGGCCACCGGCACTGCTTTGCCGCGCACATCCAGCAGGTCGCCGGGGCGGAGTTTCGAACCGCGGCGGGTGAGGAGCAGCGCCTTGCCCTTCGCGGGCGCGTCGACAGCGAGCAGATACACGCCGCGCGACCGCTGCTGCTCGACGACCCCGCGCAGATGCACATCGTCTCTGCCCGCGTACTGCCGAAGCGCTCCCGAGAGCGCGGTGTCCATCCGCACGGCGCCGAGCGTTAGGGCAAGTATGAAGGACGCCGCGAGCACCAACCTCCGATCAGCGCGGCCCAGGAGCAGCGCAGCAAGCGCTGCAATCGCAATCGCAGCGTATGCCGAGCCGGGCGACTCCCAATAAGCGGCGTATAGCAGACCGATCAGCCACCCGGCGACGGTGATATACAACAGCACCTGCTACGTCCTCACGCGGTCTTTGAGTCCCTCCCACGTCTTCGGACCGATACCTGTCACCTCCTGTAGCTCATCCGGCGTCTGGAACGGCCCCTTCTCGCGCCGGTACTCGATGATCGCGCGCGCCTTAGTCGGGCCGATGCCGGGCAACGTCTCGAGCTCTTCCTGGATCGCGGTGTTGATATTTACGGGACCGCCCTGCGCCGGTGCGGTGGGGGTGCGTCCTGCGAGCTGGGAGGTCGGCGTCGGCGTGGACGGTACGCGAGTTGGGGCCACGACCGGCGGCTGCTCTCCGCTCGTTGTCGCCCGTAGATCGGGCGTGGCACGCGCGTCCAGTCGGCGCGGCACGGTGATCTGCATCTCATCCTGGAGCCGCAGCGCGAGGTTGAGCGTGATACGATCGGCACGCCGGGTGAGGCCGCCCGCCAGACGAACAGCGTCTCCCACCCGGCTCCCGGACGGCAGGGTAAAGAGCCCCGGCCGCCGCACCTCGCCGGTCACGTACACCGTGACGGCAGCAGCGGTCGGCATCGGGGCGGCCATCTGCGTGGGCTTCGGCTCACGGGTCGGCAGTGGGATCCGGGTGCCCGAGTCCCCCGTAAAGGACTGTGCTCGATTGGCCGATACCCCGGTTGGCGCCACCGCCTGCCGTGGAGCATCCGCGACTCTCGGGCGAGCGACGAAGACAAGCAGCATGAGCGCGAGCGCGATCAGCACCGCTGACAGATACGCGGCGCCCGGTATGGGCCCTGCCTCACGGCGTGCGTCAGTTGTCTCGGTACTCTCGCTCACATTGGCGCGAAGTATATGCTGTTCGCATTGCACGGTCAAGATGGGTGGCGCACGGATGGAGCAGCACGAAAAGTGCAGCATGAGTGGAGCGGATTGGCGCCCTGGCACTGCGCTGACTCACGGCAACGTTGTGCTACGCGCGAGGGGCGACCCGCACCTCCGCGGCCAGATCGGGGCCGACGACGCGGTCGGTCCCCTCGCCGTCGCGAAACCGCAGACCGCCACCGAACGGGAATCGTTCGAGCACCTCTACGTGTGCGCCGGGGACGAGCCCAATCTCTTCCATGTACCGGAGCTTGCCGGCATCGGCAGACGGCACCCGGTGGACCATGACCGAGATACCAGCGGGAACCTCCGAGAGCGGCAGCTGATCGGCGAGGCTGCGCTCCTGGCCTGGCGGCAGCGCGCCCTCCAGCGTCGGGATGATGTCGCCGTGCGGATCCACCGTCGGCTCACCCAGGATCTCGAAGATGCGCGCCTCGAAGTCCTCGGAGATGTAATGCTCCAGCCGCTCGGCATCTTCGTGGACCTGATCCCAAGTGTAGCCGAGGGCGTCATGCAGGTAGAGCTCGATCAGGCGATGATGACGGATCACCTCCAGCGCGATCTTCTCCCCGGCTCCCGTCAGTGTCGCGCCGTGATATGGCTCATGCTCGACGTAGCCCAGCTCATCGAGGTGCTTGAGCATCCTGCTCGCGGACGCGGCGCTCACTCCAATGTGATCGGCGAGCTCCTGCGTCGTGACCCGGCCGGGTGCGGCGGCAGCGTCGTCCCTGCCACGCCTGCTCAGGTCGTAGACGCCCTTCAGATAGTCCTCGACGGCTTCCCCGCGCATCTGGCTCCTCACTCCGCCGGCACCGTCATCAGGGCGCCGGGACCGGGCACAGCCGCCTCGGCGCGGCCCGCCTCCGTCAGCACGAGCCGCTCGCCCTCGAAGCGCAGCAGGCCGCGCCGAACACCTTCGCGAACGACCCCTCGTGCCTGCCGAGGAGTCCATCGAAACTCCGACTGTATCGCTGCCTCGGTGTCCCGCTCGGAGCGGCCGAGATGGTCGAGCAGCAGATCCACTGCGAACCGCCGCCGCAGCCGCGCAGCACGTAACGCGCGGGTAATCAGCCCGTGGCGGGGCGAGAGCGCGAACGCCAGCGTGAAGAGTCCCCCCGCGGCGGTTGCCATCGAACCCGCGATGGATGCATCGAGCAGCCGCGCCAGCGCGTAGCCCAGCACCGCCGAGAGCGCACCAGCCAGCACGGAGATACCCAGCACCACGGCCAGGCGGTCGGTGAGCAGATACGCCGTCGCGGTCGGGACGATCAGGAAGGCGACGACGAGCACCGCACCGACCGCGTCGAACGCGCCAACGGTCGTGAGCGAGACAACGAACATAAGAAGATAGTGCATGAGCACCGGAGAGATGCCGACCGCCGCGGCGAGGCCGGGGTCGAACGTGGCGAGCTTCAGCTCCTTGTAGAAGAGCAGCACGAACGCCAGGTCGAGCAACCCGATACCCCCGAGCACCCAGAGCGCGCGTGGTCCGAGGTCCCAGCCGGCGAGCACGAGGCGGTCGAACGGCGTGAACGCGATCTCGCCGTACAGCACGTGCTCTACGTCGAGATGCACGTCACCCGCGTAGCGCGAGATCAGGATCACCCCCAACGCGAAGAGCGCCGGGAACACCAGGCCGATTGCAGCGTCCTCCTTGACAAGCCCGCTCCCGGAAAGCAGCTCGATAAGCAGGACCGTCAGCAACCCGACGATGGTGGCCCCGAGGAGCGTCGGGATTCCGGTGATCCCGCCGGTGACGAGCGCCGCGATAACGATCCCGAGCACCACGGTATGGCTGATGGCGTCGCCCACGAGCGCGAGCTTGCGCAGCACCAGGAACGAGCCGATGAGCGCACAACTCGTCGCGACCAGGACGCCGGCGAGGATAATTGATAGCTGAAAGCCCATCTGCATTAAGAACCTTCTTCCCTGACGGCGTCACGCCCCGTGCTCCGGTGTACGCCGCCGAGCGCGCCCAAGTGATCCGCGTAGTCGGGCTCGCCGTGCGCCTTGCGATAGCCCGGCCCGTGGACGGCCGCGGCCGCGAGCCTGCGGCCCTCGTGCCGGCGTCGCAGGCCGATCCAGAGCATGCCCCGGCGCGGGGCGAACGCGAGCGAGAACAGGACGATAGCCGTTGCCAGGAGTACGATGAGCGGTCCGGTAGGCACGCGCGCATCGAGACTACTGAGCGCCGCGCCCGTCACACCCGACAACGCACCGAACACGGCGGCGAGGCCGATCATCACGGAGAGCCGGTCCGTCCACTGCCGTGCCGCCGACGCGGGGGCGATCAGCATTGCCGCCATCAGGATCACGCCGACGCTCTGCAGACCAATCACGACCGCCACGGTGATGAGCCCGGTCAGGAGCACGCCGAGCAGCCCCATCGGCACGCCGAGGGTGCTGCCATAGGCGGGATCGAACGCGAGCAGCTTGAACTCCTTGTAGAAGAGCGCAACGAGCGCCAGGACCGCCGCTCCGGCCCCAGCCATGATCAGCACATCGCGCTGGACCAGCACCGCCGCCTGGCCGAAGAGGAAGCTGTTGAGCCCACTCTGGCTCGCATTCCCGGTGTTCTGGATGCGTGTCACAAGTACGATGCCGGCGCCGAAGAACGTCGTGAGCACGATGCCAAGCGCCGCGTCCTCCTTGAGTCGTGAGCCGCACACGACGCCGAGTACGGCGAGCGCACCGAGCCATCCGCTGATCGCCGCGCCCACCAGCAGCCACGCCGGGCTCTTGCCGCCCGCGAACACAAAGCCGAGGCAAACCCCCGGTAGCGCGGCGTGGGCGAGAGCATCGCCGAACAGGCTCTGGCGTCGCAGCACCGCGAAACAGCCGAGCACCCCACTCACAATGCCGAGCACCGCGCAGCCGAGCGCGACGGTGCGTACGGTGTAGTCGAACAGCAGCAGGTTTAAGAAGTCTCGCATGGCGGCTACGGCCCTTCCGACCCGGGCAGGGCCGCAACCTGTTCCCCGCCGGACAAGCCTGGTGCGACCGATGAGTCAAGGAAGGTGATGCGCCCGCCGTAGGTAACGTGCAGGTTGTCGTGGGTGAAGACGTCAGCCACGGGACCGGCAGCGACGAGGCGCAGGTTCAGCAACGCCACCCAGTCGAAGTAGTCGTCCACGGTGGAAAGGTCGTGATGCACCGCGACGACCGTCTTGCCCGCCGAGCGCAAGTCCGAGAGCAACGCAATGATCGCGCGCTCCGTGGTGGCATCTACGCCCGCGAACGGCTCGTCCATCAGGTACAGATCCGCATCCTGCACGAGCGAGCGAGGAAGACGCGCTGCTGCTGCCCGCCGGAGAGTTGGCTGATCTGCCGCGTCGCGTAGTCCGCCATGCCCACCTTCTCCAGCGCCTCCAGCGCTGCCTGCCGGTCGTGCTTGCCGGGACGGCGCAACCAGCCGATGCGTCCGTACAACCCCATCGTGACCACATCGAGCACGTTTGTTGGGAAGTCCCAGTCCACAGATGTGCGCTGCGGAACGTACCCCACCCGCTCACGGACGCTCCCATACTCTTTGCCGAAGAAGTGGGCCCAGCCTGCCGCCTTGGGCGTAAGCCCCATCGTCGCCTTCAGCAGCGTGCTCTTACCCGCGCCGTTCGGCCCTACGATGGCGCAGAGCGCACCGGCGGGCACGGCGAGGTCCACATCCCAGAGGACCGGCTTCGTGTGGTAGGCGACCGTCAAATCGCGCACCTCCAGGGGCGGCGCCTCCGAAGGAGTGTGCTGGCCGTTGCGTTCTGCTCTACTCATCTTGACATTCCCTTCTCTCTCGTCCGATCTCAGCGCAGGGCGCGCACTATCGTGTCCGTGTTGTGGCGGATCATGCCAATGTACGTCCCCTCGGGGGTGCCGGCCTTCCCCATCGCGTCGGAGAACAGCTCGCCACCGATGGCAACCTCTTGACCGCGCGCACGGGCCGCCGCCTGGACCGCTTCGATGTTGCGCCGGGGCACGCTCGACTCGATGAAGACCGCCTTGATCCGACGCTCGACGAGCATCGAAGCTAGTTGCTGGACATCGCCCACACCCGCCTCCGTCTCCGTACTTATGCCCTGCAGCCCGCGAACCTCCATCCCATAGGCCCGGCCGTAGTAGCTGAAGGCGTCGTGCGCCGTGACCAGCACCCGGCTGCGCGGGGGGATCGTCGCGACCTGCCGCCGCACGTACTCGTGCAGCGCCGCGAGCTCTTGCCGATACGCCGTGGCTCGCGCGCGGTATACCGCGGCACTGCCGGGGTCCATCTCAATGAGCGCCCGCTCCACACGATCGACGGTGGTAGCCCAGAGGCTCACGTCCATCCACACGTGGGGATCGTACGAGCCCTCGAACGCGGCGGACCGCAGGAGGCGGGAATGGTCCGTATCCTCCGTGACCGCGACAACAGGACGGGTATCGCTGGTGCGCTCGAGCACCTCGGTCATGCGGCCCTCAAGGTGGAGCCCAGCGTAGAACACGGCGTCCGCCTCGGCGATGTCGAGCACATCGCTCTCGCTCGGCTTGTACAGGTGGGGGTCCACCCCCGGCCCCATCAGGGTCTCGACGGTCACGCGCTCGCCACCGACGTTTCGCACCACATCACCCACCATCCCGACGGTCGCAAGCGCCCGGATCGTCCGGCCGGAGAAGTCCTGCGCGGAGTACGCGCTGGTGACCCGACCGCACGAGGAGACCGCGAGCGATAGCACGAGCAGCGCCAGTGCACTCGTCAGGGAGCGCGTCCGGGACAGCGACGCCGCGGGTGTCGACACCCGACCAACTAACATTATTGTAGGACTCTCAGAACTTGATTTAGCATATGCTAAATCTTAATCGTGTAGTCTGCAAAGGTCAAGCGCCCGCCTTAATGGCGGCACGGCACGAAACTGGCATAGCACTGCTGTCGTCTTCGGCACAGTCAGCATTAACAAGGGAGACTCAGCATGGCGCGAGAGAAGGTATTGGCACTGATCATGGCCGGGGGAGCGGGGGGCCGGATGGGGCCACTCGCCCAGGTGCGCGCGAAACCCGCGCTGGCATACGGCGGGGTGTACCGCCTTGTAGACTTCCCGCTGAGCAACTGCGTGAACAGCGGCATCTCGGATGTCTGGGTCATCGAGCAGTACCAGCCGAACTCCCTCAACGACCATCTCGCGAACGGCAGGCCGTGGGATCTCGACCGGCTATACGGCGGGCTGAAGATTCTGGCTCCCCAGCAGGGCGGCAGCGAGGATGGGTGGCACCAGGGCAACGCGGATGCTATCTACCGCAATCGGCAGCGCATCCGGGACTTCGCACCGGATATGCTCCTCGTGCTTAGCGCGGACCACATATACAAGCTTGACTACCGAGACGCGATGGACCGGCACAAGGAGCGCGACGCGGACGTCACGCTCGTGACAACGGAGGTGCCCGTTGAGGAGGCGGGACGGTTCGGCGTCGTTGAGGTGGACTCGGAGGGCAAGGTCACAGGTTTTGAGTACAAGCCGGACTCGCCGCGAACAGGCATCGTGACGACGGAGGTGTTTGTGTACAACCCGAGTACGCTGCTCCAGACGCTGGACGAGCTGGTGGCGGAAAGCGGCGGGGAGGAAGGCGATTCGCTGGAGGACTTCGGCGATGTGCTACTCCCGCGGCTCGTGTCCGATGGCAGGGTTTACGAGTACCGGCTCGATGGCTACTGGAAGGACGTTGGCCTGCCGGAGAGCTACTGGCGCGCGCACATGGACCTGCTGGAGCCAGACCCGGCACTCAGTCTGGAAGATCCCGCGTGGCCGATCCTCACGTACGGCACCCATCGCCCGCCTGCCCGTATCCACGAGACGGCGCGCATCGAGAATAGCCTGGTATCGCCGGGGTGCGTCGTGCGTGGCCGCGTTGTGCGGTCCATCCTCTCCCCCGATGTGACGGTGGAGCAGGGTGCCTCCGTGATCGATTCCGTGCTGCTCGGGACCACGACGATCGAGAGCGGCGCGACGGTGGAGCGCGCGATCATCGACAAGGACGTGAGTGTGGGACGCGGTGCACGGGTCGGAGGCGGCTCGGACGTCAGTGTGGTGGGTAGGTGGAGCGAAATCCCCGAGGGCACGACCATCGCGGAGGGCGCGCAACTGTCACCCCACGCGACCAACGATGACATGAAGGAGGCGTCCGGCTAGTGTGGTGAGGCGGCGTTTTTCACCGTCATCACCTCACGCCTTCTGCTGCCTCGATCTGCAGCACGCCGGTTCGCCCGAAGGAGTAACCACCGTATTTACTCCCGGCCCGTCCTGCTGAGGATGGTGATGGTGATCGCGGCAGCGGCGGTGTGCATCAGCAACAGGGCCGCGATGATTGAGCCGGTCATCCCTGCGAACCGATCAGACGTGGAGTTGAGGATGAACAAAGGATTCGAGAAGGAGAGCAGAAGCGCAATCACCGCGACGATCTGGAAGACGCGCACGGGACGGCGCGCGAACCGGCTGATGCCGAGAAACACCAGCGTCCCTATGAGGATGAACCCGACTGTGCTGAAGATCACCGCGGGGAGTTGCAGTGGGGCGAACGCATCGGGGGCATCGAGCAAGGCTCGCGCTATCTGCGATATGATGCCGTTGACGATTGCGGCGAGCACCGCCGCGACCAGCCCAGCGCGTAAGATGCGGTTCACCGGGATGCGGCCGCTTCTATCGCTCGTTCTTCCTGTTACTGTGGTCGCCATGGGATGTGCCTCCTTGTGCCATGGCTACGCGTTTCGCTCTTCGGTGCTCTGGAGGGCGTCATGCCGCCGCCGGAGCACGATGACGGGTATCTGGCGGGTGGTGTTCCTCTGGTATCCGGCGTAGCCCGAGTACACTTCCACCGCCTTCGCCCAAAGCCGCTCCCGCTCGTCGCCCGTCGCCTCCTCCGCACGCACCGGGAGGATGTCACGGCCGATCTGGACGGTCGTCTCGGGATTTTCCCGGAGGTTCAGCCACCAGGCGGGGTGCTTCGCGGCCCCGCCCGCGGAGGCGATCAGGACGAGATTGTCCCCGTCCTCGATGTACAGGAGCGGGGTGGTGCGCCCGCTGCCCGTCCTGCGGCCCGTGGTGTGGAGCAAGAGCATGAGAGCACCTCCCGGGAACTTGCCCCCGACCCGCCCGCCGGTCCAGCGGAAGATGGCGGTATGAAGTACAGATACAACCCGCATAACCCTGGTTCCCCAACGGCCGAGCTCACGGCCAGTTGGCTTGCTCTCAGCTACCATGTTCGCCTCCTTTGTCTTGCCGCCACCGCAGTACCACAGTTGAAATCCCGACTACCCTTCCTAGCCGGCTTGCTCAGCCCGACGCAGGCCGGTCAGTGCCCACAAACCAAAAACCGCGACCAGCGCGGCGGCGACGGCGAACGCCAGGGCGGTGCCGCTCGGCTGTCCGCTGATGAAGCCGCGCCCTGCTCCGAGGATCGCGGTGATCGGGTTCACGGACGCCACGGACTTGATCCATCCCGTTAGCAACTCCAGCGGCACCCACACCGGGACGAGGAAGAGCGCCAGGAAGACGGGGGTCTGCATCAGCGGCCCGGCCTGCATCGAGCGGATGCGCAAGGCGACGCCCGTGCCGAAGAGCGTGGCCGCCAGGTTGAGCACGAGCGCGAGGGCGATGAGTCCGGCGAGATGTATTCCATTGCCGTCCACGTTCATCCCCGACACCAGTGCCACTGTGAAGAGCACCGCGCCCGTGATGATGGCGCGCACGAGGCCGGCGATGGCATAGCCGGCGACAATGCCGACCCGGTTCGGCGCCGCGAGCATAAGCCGCCGCGCGAACCCGCTCTCGTAGTCCATCGCTATCGAGAAACCGGTGAATACCCCGCCGAACGCGGCCGTCTGCAGGAGGGACCACACGAACTGGAACGCCGTGTAGCCGGAGGGGAAGTTGAAGCCCGGCACATCGCCGACGCTCGACAGGCCCCCGCCGAACGCGAGCAGGAAGAACAGGGGGAATATGATGGACGGCAGGAGCAGCGGCGGGCTGGTGACGAAGTTATGCAACTGCCGCCACGCCACCGCGCGAGCTACCGCCGTGAAGCTATGAACGTTCATGTGCGCGCTATCCTTTGCCTGAGGGCGGCCGCGGAAAGGGACAGCCCGATGATCACGAGAGCGAACGCCACCGCCAGGCCGGTGCCGAGCGCCTGGGCGTCCCAGCCGGTGATGATGAGGCTCCGCAGCCCCTCGATCATGTACGAGAGCGGGTTCAGCGTCGCGACCGTACGGAACCAGTCGGTCTCAATCAGGTCGCGCGGCAGGTTCAGCGACGAGAGGAAGAGCCCGACGAACAGCAGCGGGAAAATCCCCTGCACCGCCTCGCCCGAGCCCGTGCGCAGCGCGAGCAGCGCGCCGATACCGCCGAATCCGAGCGAGATCAGCGCCATCATCAGCACCAGCATCACTGCGCCCAGGATGCCCGCCTCGATCTGGATGCCGACCATGAGGCCGACGAGCACGAAGACGGTGCCCTGCAAAATCGCAAGCGCGACCGTCCCCGCGAGCTGGCCGAGTAGGATCGCCGCCGGGCGCGTGGGGGTGAGCGAGAGGCGGTTTATAAAGCCCGTCTCGATGTCGAGCGCGAGGTCGGTGCCCGCCGCGATCGCCGCGAAGAGCGTGCCCTGAATGAACGGTATGGCGAAGGCGAACTGCAGATACGAGTCCGCGGGAAAGCCCGGCAGATTCGTCACCGAGTCAAGCCCGCCGGCGTTCACCGCGAGCAAGAGCATAGGAAAGAGCAGGGACGGGATGATCGTGGCCGGTTGTCGCAGGGTGCGCAAAAACGAGCGCCGCGCGAGGTAGCCAAGCTGTATCACCAATGCTTTGTTCATGCCTCCGCCTCCTCGGCCCCGCCCGAGCCCTCGAGCGAGCGGCCCGTCTTCGCGAGGAAGACGTCGTCCAGCGTCGGCTCATCGAGCTTGAGGTTGGTAACGCGCAGGTGTTCCGCATCGAGCGCGCGCACGACGTCCGCGAGGTCTCCGCGGGAGAGCCGCACCGCGATGGCCGCGCCCGAGGCATGGACGGGCTCGCCAAACCGCTCCATCACCTCCTGGACCGCGGCGCGCTCCGCCGGATCGGCGGGCACGACCTCCACGCTCGGACGGCCAATCTGTGCCTTCAGCGCCTCGGGAGTGTCCTCCGCGACGATGTGGCCGTGGTCAATGATGCCGACGCGGTTGGCAAGTACGTCCGCCTCTTCAAGGTACTGCGTGGTGAGGAAGACGGTCACGCCATCCACCCGCGCGAGCCGGGCAACCTCGTCCCAGAGCGCGCTGCGACTCTGGGGGTCGAGGCCGGTCGTCGGCTCGTCGAGGAACAGCACGCGGGGCTCGTGGACGAGCGCGAGCGCGAGGTCCAGCCGGCGCTTCATGCCGCCGGAGTAGCCGCCGACCTTCCGGTCCGCCGCCTCGACGAGGCCCACACGCTCCAGGAGTGCGTCGCCTCGCCGGGTGCGCTCGCTCCTGGGCAGGCCGTGCAAGGCGGCCTGGAGCTTCAGGTGCTCCCGTCCGGTGAGGAGCGGGTCGAGCGCGGCCTACTGGAGCGCCGCGCCGATGGCGGCGCGCACCTTCGGCCCCTCGCGCACAATGTCGTACCCTGCGACGCGCGCCGTGCCTGCCGTGGGCGGCAGCAGCGTCGTGAGCATGAGAACGGTCGTGGACTTGCCCGCGCCATTCGGACCGAGGAAGCCGTAGATCTCCCCTGGGGCGACCGAGAGGCTAATCCCGTCGACCGCGCGCGGCCCCTTCTTGAACTGACGCACGAGTCCCTCGACCTCTATGCCATTCCCAAAAGCGCGCTCGGTGCGCTCCCGTTCCAGTGTCATGGTGCTCATAATCCAACCTTCCCTGGATCTACGCAATAAGATGTATTTGTACAATATAACATCACGAATAATGTATGTCTATAGCTTTCGCGACCGAAACGTGCTATTATGCAAGCCAGATGATCGAGTGGAGGAGCACATGGCCAGGAACGAACCGGCGGGGGCAGTGACTGATCTCCGCACGCGGCTCGTGCACGAGTTCGCGGCGTTCGGCCCCGCGTATTTGCGGTGGGTGCACTCACGGATGCCGGCCGGCGAGATGACGTTCGCCCGGATGCGGCTGCTGGGTGCCCTGCGCTCAAAGAACCCGCAGATCATGAGCGAGCTCAGTGAGGCACTGGGCGTCACCCCGCGCAATATCACCGCGCTCGTGGACGGCCTCGAGGAGGAGGGGATGGTACGGAGGCGTCCTCACCCGAACGACCGTCGGGCGACGTTCGTGGAACTGACGGCGGAGGGCGCGGATGTATGCCGCATAGGCTTTATGGAGCACGTTGAGGCGGTTTCCGAGTTGTTCGATGACCTCTCCGTTGCCGATCAAGAGGAGCTCGCTCGCCTGCTCGGCCAGCTCCAGGCCGCTCTGCAAAGCCGGGGCATTGCCCCAGGCTTCCATCCGGATCGTGCGTGCCCCGGGCGCAGCGGATCAGGCGGCACCCCTCTGCAGGCGACGGGTCATAAGAACTCCGGCTGAACGGTAGGGCATGTGTCATTCCGAGCGTGCGAGGAATCCGTGGTTACGGGTTACGGATCCCTCACTGCGCTCAGATGACACGCACCACGGTTCAGGCGGATTGCGTATCACACCTCAAGGGCTGGAGGGACACCCCGGTTTCCGAGCGCGACCGTCAAGGTGGTTCATACTCTGTGGCGGGGCAAGAGGTACTCGAGACCCGATTTGTACCCCTTAGCGCATAGACAGAGGCGAAGCGTGTTGACTCTTGCCAAACTGGCTCGATGCTGGTGAAGCAGATGCTTGGGAGGTTTGCGCGCTGCGCGTGGGATTGCGGCGAAACGAAGGGAGGGGCGGCTTCGAGCCGCCCCTCCCTGCTACTCCCGCATAAAGCCTACTTGACGAAGGTGAAGACCGCCGCGTGGGCGACCTCCGTCGTGCCGGAGTTCACGAACAGCGTTGCCTGGTTCGGCCCGAAGCCCGCGCCCTTTGCCGCGGACATCGTGACAAAGACCGTTGTCGAGGCGCCCGCGCCAAGGCTCGCCGTGGCCGGGCTGACGGAGTACGTCACGCCCCTGCCCGTGGAGTCCCGGATGCCGAGGGTGAAGGTTTGCGCGGCGCCGCTCAGGTTCGTGAGGCGCACCGCTGCCCGCTTAGTCGTGCCCGAACCGGAAGGTGTCGCGCCGAACGAGACGCTCACCGGCTCGATGGCGACCACGGCGCTCACCGCGTTGTCCAAGTTCTCGCGGCCCGCGCCCTCGACGAGCACGTCCGTTGCGGTCGTGATCGCGTACGGCGGATTGTTCGTCGCGCCGGTGGTCTTCACGCCGGTCTTGTAGTCCTTGAGCACTCCCTGCTCGGCCGTGTTCACGATCGCGGAACGCACCTGCGCTGCGGACCATGTCGGGTGCTGGTCGCGCACGACGGCTGCGGACCCGGCAAGGTGCGGGGCAGCCATGGAGGTGCCCTGGAAGAACGCCCAGCAACCGGTCGCGCCGCAGTTACGGCTGTCGCCCGACACCGGATCGTTCGCGGTAACCGAGCTGAGCACGTTCACGCCGGGCGCAACTACGTCTGGCTTGACGCGGAAGTCCACGTCGCTCGGTCCCTGGCTGCTGAAGCCCGCCATGATGTCCACGTTTTCTGTCCGGAAGTACTGGAGTACCAGGCTAATCGTCGTCGCCGCGCCGTCCGCGTCCAACAGCGCCTTGCCGGTGTTCTGCCCCACCTGGTACGCCGGAACCGTCGGCTGGTTCGGGGTACCGTCGGCGCCCATCGCCACTGGGTCGCCGGCAACGTTGTTCGCGACGAGCACCGCCACGGCGCCCACAGTCTGTGCGTTGCGAATCTTCGTCGAGAAGGTGCATGCGCCTCTCGATATGAGCGCGATCTCGCCCGCAAGGCTGCCTGCCGGCAGCGCTGAACAGGCGGTGCTCAGGCCATTCACGCCCGCTGTAGTGGTATCTGTCACCGCATCAAGTGGGGCGGTTAGCGGCTCTTTCACAGTGGCAAAGTCCCCGGAGGCGGCGCCGAAGGTGCCCTTGCCCGCGACCGTCACGGGAGCACCGACGAAGTGCGGCACGGTGCTCGCTCCTGCGGTAAGCGCCCGAGCGGCGCTGCCCGGGGAGCCAAGCGTGAAGTAGCCAGGGCCGTTGTTGCCGGCGGAGACCGCGACCACGACGTTCGCCACGTCGAGGTTGTCCACGGCCATCGTCAGCAGGTCCTGCTTGCCGCTGGCACCGCCGCCGAGGCTCATGTTGATGACGTCCATACCGTCGCGGTACGCCGACTCCAGGGCGTTGAGGATGTCCTCGGAGCGTGCACTGGCGACCTGCCCCGGGAACACGTTGTAGTTGCCGAGCAGCGCGCGAGGTGCGACGCCCGAGGGATCGTATGGGATATCGACTCCATCGACAACCGCGGGGGTGTGGAGGTTACAGGCGACCGTGCCCGCGACGTGCGTGCCGTGGTCGTCAATTGCTTGCGCGGTCTGACCCTGCACCTGAGCCTTGTTGTAGAAGACCCTGGCGACAATCACCTTGTTGTTCGTGAAGCGCGTGTCTCCGCGCTCCGCGACCTCCGGATAGCCCGCGTCGTCGAAACAGGGATGGGTGACATCGATGCCGGAGTCGACGATACCGACCTTGACGCCCTGGCCGGCGGTTGCAGCGGTGCTGCCGTTCTTCGCCCACGCCTGCGCGGCGTCTATGATCTCCAGATCAGGATCATCGTGGCCGGTGGTATAGTAGAGTCCCTGGTACTCCACCCGTTGCACGAGGCTGGAGGCGCGAAGCGTCGCGAGGGTTGTGCCGTTGAGCTTCACGGTCAGGGCATTAAGCGAGATCTCGTACTCGCCGGTCACCTGGGCCTTTGGCGCGTTCGCCGACAGCCACTGCTTGTACTCGTTCCGGCGTGCGGCGAGCAGCGCGCGGTACGACTTCGTCGTGCTGCTGCTGAAGTTGATCTTCTTGCCGGGTGCTGGCTTGGTCTTGGAGTACGTAGAGAGGGGCGCTCCGACGAGCTGGACGACCGCATACTGGCTGGTGTAGCCGGGTTGCGATACACGCCGGTCCGACTCAACGATGACCGCCGCGCGGGCTGGGAGCATGCTGCCGAACGAGAGCATCAGCGCCAGCAGCAGCGCAAAGATGGGCGACCTCAGTACCTTGTGCAAAGCCTATCTCCTTAACGTATATCTGACCACGTATTCTTGGTGTCCTGGCCATGTTGCAGTCTGTGGTTTGAACCTCCCTTTTGACGACCGACGCTTACCTGTGTAGCACACAGAAGGATACGCCCAAGGATACAAAAATCGGGACGAAAGTCCAAGCCATCTGCGCACACACGCGACAAGATTGCACGCTCCCAGAACCGCGATGGACGCGGTTACGGCCCGTGACTACGCAGCTGGCATCGGGCCGATACTTCGCGCGCCGAACGAGTAGGGACTCCTCCGCTGGTATAATAACCCAGCGTTATACGCCTTGTTTCGCATACTGATCTGTTTTGTCTTGTATGGAAAGGTCCATTTGTGAACTCTGATGAACCGCGTAAGGAGCTTGAGGGCAAGAACGGCTATCCCGGGGATGTCGCACTTTATATAGACTGGGAGAACATCAAGTACAGCCTCTGGAACCGTGATGGGCGCGCCCCGAACGCGCTCGCGCTCAAGGAAGCGGCGGCCGGCTTTGGCCGGGTTGTCGTCGCGAAGGCATACGCGAACTGGCAGGAGGCGCAGCACCAGGCGGATCCCAACGACCTCTACTCCGCGGGCATCGAGCCGATCTATGTGCCCACGCGAACATTCGCCGGCAACGATGCGCTCAAGTCGGCCGTTCGCCGGAAGAACAGCGTCGACGTGAAACTCACGGTGGACGCGGTCGACTACTGCCTGATGAACCCCAACATCCGCAACTTCGTGCTCGTCACGGGCGATGGTGACTTCATCCATCTGGTGAACGCGCTGCGGTCCCGAGGCAAGCAGGTCGTCGTGATCGGCTGCTCCTGGAGCACAAGCTGGCAGCTCACCAGCACCGCGGACCACTTCATCCCCTACGATGTCGACGTGGATCCGATGCACGCCGCGGCGGCGCAGGAGGCGGGGCAGGACAACAGCGACCTGGAGCGCGCGTTCGAGACACTCGTCCACGTGATGCATGACATCCGCCGCGAGGGAGAGCCGAACGTCTTCGCGCAGATCAAGCTGATGCTGCTCTCACGCCTCGGGCACTTCGACGAGCGGCAGCACGGCTTCAGCCGCTTCAAGGATTTCATGCGCGAAGCGGAAAACCGTGGCCTCGTGAAAACGTACACGATCGGCCTCATCGACCGCGCGTACCTGCCCGACGAGCAGATCGACCTCGGCATCGGGCACCAGGAGCATGAACTGAGGTGGATCAGTCCGAAGCGCTCAACACCCTGTCCGTTTCCGAGCGGCAGAACGGCGGCGTGATGGGCGAGGAGGAGCGCGCGATGGCGTCACCACTCATCCGCTTCCTCGACGAGCTGGAGCACAACAGTCCGTACATGAGCTTCAACTTTATGGCGGAGCGCGCGTTCGAGAGTAGCGGCCTGCCGCACAGTATCTCGGAGATCGCCGCGCTGCTCAACTCGGCCATCGAAGATGGGGTGTTCAAGCGCGACACGAAAACGGTCTGGAATCGAGCAACGAACGAGTACCGCGACATCAATATCTTCAAGCTCAACCGATCGCACGCGTTGGTGGCGCAGACCCTTTCCCCGCCTGCCGAGGAGCCGGCACACCAGGAGGAGCAGGAGGCCGTGAGCACGTAGACGATCCGCTCCGTTTCCCAGCGCGGATCGTACTCCCCAACCGGGAACACGACCCTACTCGGAGAGGCGATGACGCGGCACCAATCGCAGCGGCGTCCAAACAAACGTGTGTGCAATCGCACCGCCAGTCCACTGCTATTGCAACCATTGTTTCTGATACGCAATCCGCGTGATCCGTGGTGGGTGTCACCGTGGAGGGATCCGTAAACCGTACCACGGATTCCTCGCGCGCTCGGAATGACACATAACCTACCATTCAGCCGGAGATTGCGGTTCACCACGGCGGGACAGGGTTTGACCGTGGCGGGCGTTAAACGGTCCGGCTCGAACACCTCTCGGAACCGCCGCTCGATAACGTCGGTCACATCGTCTATCGGTATTGCCTCGCCCAAGAGCTGCTCCAGGCTGGTCACGGCACGGCCGTGGATGCCGCACGGCACGATGTGGTCGAAGTACGACAGGTCCGTGCTCACGTTGAGCGCGAAGCCATGCATCGTGATCCCCCGGCTGATCCGTACGCCAATCGCCGCGACCTTCGCTCCCCGGCACCACACGCCGGTGTATTCCGGCTCACGCTCGCCGGTCAGGCCGTACGCCGCGAGGACGCCGATCAGCACCTCCTCCAGCGCACGGAGGTATCGATGGACATCGCCGCCCGTTCGGCGGCGCAGGTTCATGAGAGGGTAGCCAACGATTTGACCCAGGCCGTGGTACGTGATGTCCCCACCCCGGTCCGTCTCGATCACGACCGCACCGCGCGCGGCGAGTTCCTCGGGTGCTGCCAGCAGATGCTCCTTCCCGCCCCGCCTGCCCAAGGTGTACGTGTGCGGGTGCTCCAGCAGCAGCAACGTCTCCGGCGCCTCCCCAGCGATGATCCGCGCCAGAAGCTCGCGCTGCAGGTCCCACGCTTCCTGGTACCCTATCAGCCCAATACGGCGCACCGCGATGGGGCTCGGGACAGGCGCGGGAAGTGACGGGGATGCTGGAGAGGAGTTCATTCCGAAACGGGCCGATAACGCAAGCTGCCGGCATTTGAGAGTAACGGATGCGTCACCCAGTCGCCCATTCCCCGCTCGGCGGGGCCTGACCCGGAAGGTTGGACTGGCATCACCGGCGTTGGAGCGGCTAACCAGCGGCGAACCTCTGGGCGCAGCCGCTTCGGCAACGCCGCCACGCTATACCGCCTCTTTGTTGAGGTGCTGAACCTGCTCGTCCGCGTGGTAGGAGGAGCGAACGAGCGGGCCGCTCTCGACATGCGAGAAGCCCAGGGCCAGCCCCTCCTCCTTGATCTGGGCGAACTCATCGGGCGTGTAGTACCGCTCCAGCGGCAGGTGCTCCCTGCTTGGCCGCAGATACTGCCCGACGGTGAGCACGTCCACCCGTGCCGCGCGCAGGTCGGCCATCACGGTGGAGATCTCCTCGCGCCGCTCCCCGAGCCCGACCATGATCCCACTCTTCGTCACCATCCGCAGGTTCATTGCTTTTGCACGCGCCAGCAGTTCCAGCGTGCGCTCATACTTCGCCTGTACCCGCACCCGGCGGTGGAGCCGCGACACCGTCTCCGTGTTGTGGTTGAGGATCTCCGGTCCGGCATCCACCACCGCTCGCAGCGACGCCTCATCGCCCTTGAAGTCGGGGATCAGCACCTCGACCGAGCACTCTGGCACCCGGCGGTGGATCGCCCGGATTGTGCGCGCGAAGAATGTGGAGCCACCGTCCGGCAGCTCGTCGCGCGCCACCGAAGTGACGACAACGTGCCGCAGCCCGAGGTGCGCGACGGCAGCGGCAACCCGGCCCGGCTCCAGCACATCGTACACCGGCGGCTTGCCGGTCTCTATCGCGCAGAAGCCGCAGGAACGCGTGCACACCGAGCCGAGGATCATGAACGTGGCCGTGCGGCGCTCCCAGCAATCCCCGATGTTCGGGCAGTGCGCTTCCTCACACACGGTGTTGAGGTTGTTGCTGCGCATCAACTGCTTCAGCTCACGGTAGTTGGGGCCGGAGGGGAACTTGGCGCGCAGCCACTCGGGCCGCTTCTCGCGCAGGTCAGTCGGCGCCAGATCGCCAGTGCTCAGGTGCAGGACGTCTCTTGGCATCTAGGGATACGCTCCTTATCGTCGAGATTGGCCGGGACCGCCGGCAAGGAACACGCTGTTGTACCCGTTAGAAGCCGAGATTCAGCGGCTCCTCCAGGAGGCGCTGCACCTCCCGCAGAAACTCCGCGGCGTCCACGCCGTACAACACGCGGTGATCCGCGGAGAGCGTAACGCGCATCCGGTGGCCGATCACGATCTGGCCGTCCTGCACCACGGGCTTCTGCACGACGGCGCCTACGGCGAGGATCGCGCACTCCGGCTGATTGATGATCGCCTGGAACTCGTCGATGCCGTACATCCCCAGGTTCGAGACGGTAAACGTGCCGCCGGTGATGTCCTGACCCGAGAGCCGGTTCTCTCGCGCCTTGCCGATCAACTCGCGCGTCTCCGTCGCGATCTGCCGCAGCGACTTCTGATCCGCGTCGCGCACGACTGGCACGATCAACCAGTCCTCCTGGGAGACCGCGAAGCCGACGTTCACCGCGGCGTTGTGCCGGATACCGCTCTCCGCAAAGCTCGCGTTCGCCTTCGGATACGCGCGGAGCGCCGCGGCGCACGCCTTGATCACGAGGTCGTTGACGCTCACTTTCTGGCCGCCGAGCGCGTTGACGTCCTCGCGGAGCTTGCTGGCCTTCGCCATGTCGATCTCGAGTGTGATGTAAATATGCGGCGCCTGCGTCTTACTCTCGACCATCCGACGAGCGACGATGCTCTGCACCCGCGTGAACGGCTGCACCTCGCCCGCCGCGACTGGCTCCGGCTGTGGCTCGGCCACCGGCGCTTGGGCGGGCACCTGCTCGGTGGAGGGCGTCACGGGCGGAGCACTCTTCGCCGCCTGCTCCACGTCATCACGCGTGATGCGGCCGTTCGGCCCGGTGCCCTTCACCGTCGCCAGGTCGATATCGTGCTCATGGGCGATCCTGCGGGCAAGGGGGGACGCCTTGATACGGCCCGTGGGACCGGTCCGCGCCGGCTGCACGGCGGCCCGCTGTGGAGCGGAGTCCGGCTGCCGTGCCTGCTGGCCATCTGACCGCGCGTACTCCTGAGCTTTCGGCTGCTCGGCTGGCGCCTGGGCATTCGTCTCGCTCCGCTGGCCGCTGCCGTCGCCGATCACGGCTATGGCCTCGCCGATCGCAACGGTCTCACCTTCCTGAACCAGGATGCGCTCCAGTACGCCGCCCTGGAATGCCTCCAACTCCATGTTCGCCTTGTCTGTCTGGATCTCGGCGATCACCTCGCCCTTCTCAATCGACTCACCTTCGTGCTTCAGCCAGCGGCCGAGGGTGCCCTCTTCCATCGTATCGCTGAGTCGGGGCATCGCGAGATCCATGGAACCGTCCTCTCCTCTGGCGCTACGCCAGCACTTGCAAAGCCACGTCGTAGACCCGGTCCACGGACGGGATGGCCGCGCGCTCCAGGGGCTTCGAGTACGGCATCGGCACTTCCTCGCCGCCCACGCGCTTCACGGGCGCATCGAGGTCGTCGAACGCCTGATCCATCAGGAGCGAGACGATCTCCCCACCAACGCCGAACGTGGCCCACCCCTCCTCAACGGTCATCGCGCGGTTCGTCTTGCGGACCGAGTTGAGGATCGTCTCTGTGTCGAGCGGACGCAGCGAGCGCAAGTCCACCACCTCGGCGCTGATACCTTCCTCATCCTCCAGACGCTCCGCTGCGCGCAGCGCGACGTTTACCATCCGCGAATGGGCGAAGATAGAGATGTCCTTCCCCTCGCGCTTGACGTCGGCAGAGCCCAGCGAAATCTCGTACTCTTCATCGGGCACCTCGCCCTTTGTGTTATACAGCGCCAGGTTCTCCAGTACAAATACCGGGTCCGGGTCACGGATCGCCATCTTGAGCAGGCCCTTGGCGTCGGCGGGGGAAACGGGAGCGACCACCTTCAGACCGGGCACATGGGCGAACCAGTGCTCCAGGTTCTGGGAGTGTTGCGCGGTGAGTTGCTGTCCGCCCCCACCGGGGGTGCGGATCACGAGCGGGACCGAGACCTGTCCGCCGAACATGTAGCGGATCTTCGCGGCGTTGTTCACGATCTGATCCATCGCGACGAGCGTGAAGTTGATCGTCATGAACTCGACCACCGGCCGGAGCCCGGCCATCGCCGCGCCGATTCCTGCGCCCATGATGGCCGTCTCCGAGATCGGGGCGTCCTTGACGCGCTTGGGACCGAACTCCGAGAGGAGGCCCTGGGTCACCCGATAGGCGCCCTCGAACTTGCCCACGTCCTGCCCGATGATGAACACGTCCTGGTCGCGGTGCATCTCCTCGCGAAGGGCGTCATTAAGCGCTTCCCTGTATGTCTTGGTGGCCAAGCTCTACTGGTCCTCCTCGGTGTACACGTATTGGTACAGGTCATCGGTATCTGGTGAGGAGCTCTCCAGCGCGAACTGCGTGGCCCGCTCAACCTCCTCGTCGACGGCCTTCTCTATGTCCTCGCGCGTCCGCGTGTCGAGGATGCCGTCCTCCTCGAGCCTCCGACCGAGGAGCTGTATGGGGTCCCGCCGCTGCCACTCCCGCACCTCGTCCTGGGAACGATACCGCCCAGCGTCCGCCATGGAGTGGCCACGGAAGCGGTAGGTGAACGCTTCCAGGAACATCGGCTCGCGCGTCTCCCGCATCCGCTCCACGGCGCGCCGCGTGGCCTCCCGGACGGAGAAGAAGTCCATGCCGTCAATGCGCTCGGCGGCCATGTCGTATGCACACGCCTTCATCCACATCTCCGGGACCGCGGAGTCCTCTTCGGGCATCGAGCCCATCGCGTACTGGTTGTTTGCGCAGAAGAACAGGACCGGGAGGTGATACACCTTCGCCATGTTCATCGCCTCGTGGAACGCCCCGATGTTCGTCGCACCCTCACCGAAGATGCACATCACGACGCCGTCCTCCTCGCGATACTGGATCGCGAGCGCGGCGCCGACCGCAAGCGGCAAATGCCCACCGACGATCCCGTACCCGCCATACAGCCGGTGCTCCAGGTCGAACAGATGCATGGAGCCGCCCCGCCCCTTCGAGACGCCCGTCGCCTTCCCGCACAACTCTGCCATCACCGCGCCGGGATCCGATCCGAGGGCGAGTGCGTGCCCGTGGTCGCGGTATGCGGTGAAGACGATGTCCTTCGGGCCAAGCGTTGAGAGCGCGCCCACGACGGTTGCCTCTTCCCCGATATTGAGGTGACAGTAGCCGCCGATGTGCGCCTGAGTGTAGAGCTGGGCGGCCCGCTCCTCGAAGTGCCGGATGAGCACCATCATCCTGTAGTTGTCGAGAAGCTGCTGCTTGTTCTCAATCGTTGTTGCCATACTTTGCGCACCTGCTCCTGTACGGTCTGGACTCTTACGGCGTGCGACGGAAACGTTCGTGGAACCTAGGGATGGCTATCTTGCAGGCTAAGTATAGGGTTCCTGTATGCGGGCGTCAACGGCAGGGTATGAGGCCGGCCGGCTACCGCCGAGGAGTCAGCAGCCGGCCCAAAGCCGATGCTGCCAGACGCATCCTCTGCTGGTGTCGTTGACAGGCGTGAGACGGATGCTTACGATGTCCACAGGCTCCCAGGGAGTACAAGTACTGCGGCAGGTTGCTCGCCGCATACTTCAGCGCCTAGTATGCCTGGAGCCTCCCTATCCGGTAGGTGTGCAGCATAAAGGCTGGCCTTTGACCAGACACGATCCCGGTTCAGGTCTCGCTCCAGGCAGCGATGCCGGTATCTGCATCCGGCTGCTCGGCGGCTTCGAGGTCAGCGTCGGCGGGCGGGTCGTCGAGGACTCCGCTTGGCGGCTTCGCAAGGCTGCCGCCCTGCTCAAGCTGCTCGCCCTCTCGGAGCGGTACCAGCTCCACCGCGACCAGGCGCTCGAACTGCTCTGGCCAGATGCGGAGCCGAAGGCGGCGACCAATAACCTCCGCGGCATCCTCCACGCGCTCCGGCGCATCGTAGCGTCCCACGAACAGCCGGTCGGGCTACATCTCCAGGAAGACATCCTCATCATCGGCCCGGCCGAACTGGTGTGGGTGGACGTTCGGGCGTTCGAGGCGGCGTGCACCAGGGCCCGGGGCGCGACCGATCCCGCGCCGTATTACGCCGCACTCCGGCTGTACACCGGCGAGCTACTGCCCGCTGACCGCTACGAGGACTGGGCGGCGAGCCGTCGCGAGCAGGTGCGCGATATGTACCTGTCACTGCTGCTGAATCTCGCACGCCTGCACGAGGCACGACAGGAACTGCGGCCGGCGATCGAGGCGCTCCGGCGGGTCGTGGAGGGCGACCGCTCACACGAGGAGGCACACACCGAGCTCATGCGCCTGTATGCGCTCACCGGCCAGCGCCACCAGGCGCTCAGGCAGTACGGGCAGCTAAGGGATGCCCTGCGACGAGAGCTCGATGCCGAGCCAGCTGCCGCGAGCGAGCGCCTGTATCGGGATATCCGGTCCGGGCTGTTCCCGCCCAGAGGGTCGCAACACCATGGCACTCCGGCGGACCATACGGGAACCAGTTCGCGGCACAACCTACCAGCCCCGTTGACCAGCTTCATCGGGCGCGAGCGTGAGGTCGCCGAGGTCGGACGCCTTCTTGCGACCACCCGACTGCTCTCCCTGACCGGGACGGGCGGCTGTGGCAAGACGCGGCTGGCGCTCGAGATGGCCCGAAGCTGCATCCCCGAGTATGCGGACGGGGTATGGCTCGTCGAGCTGGCGGGGCTCCCCGACCCCCGGCTCGTGGCGAAAGCCGTCAGCGGCGTGCTGGGCGTTGCGGAGGACGCCGAGCGACCGCTGGTGGATACCCTCTCGGACGCCCTGCGCTCCAAGCGGATGCTCCTGGTGCTGGACAACTGCGAGCACCTGCTGGACGCGTGTGCTCACCTGGCGCAGACACTCCTGAGCTCCTGCCCGGGCGTGCGGGTCCTCGCTACCAGCCGGGAGGCACTCGGCGTCGGCGGCGAGCTGCACTGGCGCGTGCCATCACTCTCCGTGCCTCCGGCAGGCAGCCCGCCCCTGCCCGAGCGCCTGGGCGAGTACGGGTCGGTGCGGCTGTTCGTTGAGCGGGCACGGCACCGCGAGTCGACGCTCGACTTGTCGGACACCGAGGATATGCGGGCCGTGGCGGAGATATGCCGCCAGCTCGACGGGATACCGCTCGCCATCGAGCTAGCGACCGCCCGAATCCCGGTGCTGTCGGTCCGGCAGATAGCCGGCAGGCTGCACGACGCGCTGGGGCTGCTCTCCAGCGGTGGCCGGATGGCTGTGCCCAGGCATCAAACCCTCAGGGGTGTGCTCGACTGGAGCTACGCGTTGCTGAGCGAGCCCGAGCGGCAACTGTTCGCGCGGCTCTCGGTCTTCGCGGGCGGCTGGACGCTGGAAGCTGCGGAGTCGGTGGGCTGTTCGAGCAGTGCAGGCGGGCCGGACACGGAAGACGTGCTGGAGCTGCTCTCGCGGCTGGTAGATCGATCGCTGGTGCAGGTGGATGCGGCTCACGGGGGCGTGATCCGTTACCGGCTGCTGGAGTCCATCCGGCAATATGCAAGCGAGCGGCTGGAGGAGAGCGGGCAGTCGGAGGCGCTGCGACACAAGCACGCGCAGTTCTTCGTCGCGCTCGCGGAGGAGGCGGAGCCGGAGCTTATCGGACCGCGGCAAGGGGAGTGGCTGGCGCGGTTGGAGTCGGAGCACGATAACATGCGGGCGGCGCTCGCTTGGTCGCTGGGGAGTAAAGACGTGGAGGCAGGCGCGCGCCTGGTCGCTGCGCTCTGGCGGTTCTGGTGGATACACAGCCACTTCAGCGAGGGACGCGAGTGGCTGAGGAGGGTGTTGGCATTCCCTGCTCAGATCCCTCCATCCGTGCGGGCACGAGCGCTGCGCGGCGCCGGCGTGCTGGCCTGGGCGCAGACCGACCACGAAGAAGCCGTGTCACTGATGGAGCAGAGCATTGCCCTGTTCCGTGAGATAGAGGACTCGGACGGCACCGCCAACGCACTGAGCAACCTGGGGACCATCCTCAGCAGCCGGGGTGACTACGAGGAGGCTCGGCGGAGGCAGGAGGAAGGGCTTGCCGTCAGCCGCGCGCTCGGGAACAAGCGTGGTCTCTCCCTCGGCCTCAGCAACCTCGGGGACACTGCCTATTACCTCGGCGACCATGAGGCGGCCAGGCAGTATTGGGAGGAAACCCTACCGCTGGACCGCGAGCTGGGAGATCTACACGGCGTCGCGATCACCGTCAACAACCTCGGGCTGCTGGCCCGGGACGTCGGGGACCTCGACCGCGCGAAGGCACGCATCGACGAGGCGGTGGATCTCTTCCGCCAGTTGAACGCCAGGTCGACGCTCGCACAGGCACTGGAGGGGCTTGCGGATCTCCATGCACGCAGGAACGAGTACGAGCAGGCCGCGAGCCTGCTCCGCGAGAGCATCACCGTTCACCAGGAGTTGGGATATCCGCAGGGTATCGCCTTCTCCCTCGACGCGTATGCGAAGCTGGCGGCCGCGCAGGCACAGCCGGAACGGGCGGCGCGTTTGCTCGGCGCCGCGGCGGGCCTGCGCGAGACCTCCGGCGCGGTGCTCTCACCCGGCGACAGTGCGAACCTGCAGCCATCGATAGACGCGGTTCGCTCCGCGCTGGGCGTGGACGGGTGGTGCGCGGCTTGGGCAAAGGGGAAGGGGATGACCCGGGAGCAGGCAATTGAGTACGCGCTGTCGTCGCCGGAGCCCTCCCCAGATCGCCTAGTGACACACCAGGAAGCGTCGATCGGGGCGCCAACCACCGCCCTCACTCGTCGAGAGCAGGAGATAGCCGGGCTGGTAGCCCAGGGGCTGACCAACCGCCAGATCGCACAAC
>JAUJMR010000006.1:17190-32231 GCA_030446765.1 Chloroflexia bacterium | reverse complement strand
CAGGAGATAGCCGGGCTGGTAGCCCAGGGGCTGACCAACCGCCAGATCGCACAACAACTCGTCCTCTCCGAGCGCACCGTGGACACGCACACCGGCAACGTCCTGCGCAAGCTCGGGCTGAGTTCGCGCGCGCAGCTCGCCAGTTGGGTATCCCACCAGGAGCTCGATTCGACGCGGTAGGGCTGGAGCGGTCCCCACCCCCTCACGCGAAACTAGGTATACCTAGTTACCTCTCAAGCGCTCGGATCCCGCTCCCAGCTAACTGCCGGCTAATCGGCGCATTCTATCATCGGCCCATGATGACCACAGAAGCACACGCCCCCGCGGACAACACTCCTCACAGGCGGTACAACTCGTTCCTGCTGCGCTGCTGGCACGTGGGCGACGGCGAGCTGCGCATCAAGCTCGAGCACATCCAGTCAGGCAACGCCGTGCAGGTCGATACATACGAAGCGGCGCTCGCCTGGCTCTCCGAGCACTGCGCCACACCGCACGAGTCCGAGGAGCCGCCATAGGACTGATGTGACAAGGGGCGAGAGACGGACCTTCGAGGCGAATACGCGATGATGGCACTAAGTTGAAAGGGAGACGGCAGATGGTATCGATTCGATCGTGTAGGGTAGTTCTGGGTGGAATCGGTTTCAGGCTGATGCTGGTGGTGGCGGTGCTGACGGTGCTGCTCCCGGGGGCATCGTCCGCTCTGGCGATCGTGACGGGGGAGAACGGTAAGATCGCGTTCGCGCGCTACCGCTCCAGTGGCGGGTTCGACATCTACGTCATAAATCCTGACGGCAGCGGGGAGACGAATCTTACTGCCAGCACGGCGGACAGCCCGGGCGGTGGTACCCAGCCTGCCTGGTCGCCCGACGGGACAAAGATCGCGTTCGCGAGCAGTCGCAGCGGCTATCAGAATATCTACACGATGCACCCGGACGGCAGCAATGTGACGAGGCTCACCAGCATCACGGCCACCGAATTCGATCCCACCTGGTCGCCGGACGGAACGAAGATAGCATTCGTAAGCAGTCGAGATGGCAACCGCGAGATCTATGTGATGAATGCCGACGGTAACGGGCAGACTAGACTGACGGAAAGCCCGACCATCGATCTCCAGAGCTATGACGTCCAACCCGCGTGGTCTCCAGACGGAGGGAAGATCGCCTTCACGAGCTATCGCACTGGCAATCCCGAGATCTACGTCATGAACCCGGATGGCAGCGGACAGACGAGGCTCACCGCCACTGATGGCATCTCCGATTCTGAGCCTGATTGGTCGCCGGACGGAACGAAGATCGTGTTCACGAGCGGTGTTGACGGCAACTTCGAGATCTACACCATGAATACTGACGGCACGGCGCAGACCAGGCTCACCATCAGCTCGGGCTGGGACGCCCAGCCGGCGTGGTCGCCGGACGGGATGAAGGTCACGTTTGCGAGTGTCCGCGCCGGCTCCGCCTATCAGAATATCTACACCATGAACGCCGATGGCAGCGACGTGACGAGGCTCACCGACAGCTCGATCCACAACTGGAACCCCAGTTGGCAATTCGTTGCGGTCGGTAATGCCGCCCCGAGCATCGGCAGCTTCGGCGCCCCCGCCGACCCGATCGCGGTCGGCACTTCGGTCGGCGTGAGCGCCGCCTTCTCGGACGCTGACGTGGCCGACACCCATACCGCCCTCATCGAGTGGGGCGATGGTACGACCAGCGCGGGATCGGTCACCGAAAGTAGTGGGTCCGGCTCAGTAAGCGGCAGCCATACCTACACAGTGGCGGGCGTTTACACCCTCAAGCTGACCGTTACGGACAGCGATGGGGCGGTGGATACTGAGATCTTCGAGTACGTGGTGGTGTACGACCCCGAGGGGGGCTTTGTCACGGGTAATGGATGGATCGACTCGCGCGCGGGAGTGTATGCGGCGGACCCGACCCTCACAGGCAAGGCCATCTTCGGCTTCGTCTCCCGGTACCAGAAGGGCGCAAGCACACCGTCCGGCCGCACGCAGTTCCAGTTCCACGCCGGCGACCTGAGCTTCCAGAGCACCGCGTACGAGTGGCTGGTGATCTCCGGACCCAAGGCGCAGTACAAGGGCTCGGGCACGATCAACGGGTCCGGCGATTACGGCTTCCTGCTGACGGCGAACGACGGTCAGGTGAGCGGCGGCGGTGATGTCGATACGTTCCGCATCAAGATCTGGGAGAAGGCGACCGGCAGCGTCGTATACGACAACCAGAGGGGCGATGCCGACGATGCTGCCGCCAGCACAGCCATCAGGGGAGGGAGCATCGTCATCCACAAGTAAGTAACCGGCAAGTCCGCGCATGAGTAGCGGGGGGGGAAGCGATCGGCTCTCTCCACCCGTTCCTCATGCAGGCGAGCGCACCGGTCAACCATCTACGCCACCCCTTCCCTGACCGGCAATACGCGATCCGGCCGGATGAAGATGAGTGTCCTCCCGAGCCGCGGTGAGGGATCCGTAGCCCGTACCACGGATTCATCGCAGGCTCGGAATGACACATGCCACACCGTTCAGCCAGAGTCCATATAGGGCTCCCAGTTTCAGCGCCTTACGACAGGGCTGATCTCGCGACACCGTGCGCACGAGATGTCGCGCTCCCGAGCCGCAGCCGCACAGCCTAAGCCTGTGAATGCGCTACCACTATCAAAGACCCACGGGACAGCCCAGCACTCTACTGGCACCTTTGTGAGCCCGCCCACGGACGCCGCCTGTGGGGTAGAATTGCGAAGGATCTCGGTGGGCTGGAGGCCATATATGGATAGCAACGAGCTGCGTACGCGATACCTGGCGTTCTTCGAGGAACGGGGGCACACCGTCGTGCCCAGCTCCTCCCTCGTGCCCGCCAAGGACCCCACCCTGCTGTTCGCGAACTCCGGCATGGTGCCGTTTAAGGACGTGTTCACCGGCGCGGAGCAGAAGCCGTACACCCGTGCCACATCGGCACAGAAGTGTGTGCGCGCGGGCGGGAAGCACAACGACCTTGAGGAGGTCGGCCCCAGCACCCGCCATCACGTCTTCTTCGAGATGCTCGGCAACTTTTCCTTTGGTGACTATTTCAAGCGCGAGGCGATCGCGTATGCGTGGGACTTCTCGACGCGCGTGCTCGGGCTGGACCCCTCCCGACTCTGGCCGACGGTGAACCACGTCGACGACGAGGCGTACGACCTGTGGCGCGAGGTCGCGGGCGTCCCCGAAGATCGGCTGACGCGGCTCGGCGACGAGGACAACTTCTGGCAGATGGCGGACGTAGGGCCGTGCGGCTACAACTCGGAGATCTTCTACGACCGAGGTGAGCGGTACGGCTGCGGCAAGGCGGACTGCCGTCCCGGCTGCGACTGCGACCGCTTCTGGGAGTACTGGAACCTGGTCTTTATGGAGTTCTTCCAGGACGAGAACGGGGTGCGCACGCCGCTGCCGAAGACGAACGTGGACACGGGGCTGGGCTTCGAGCGGACGCTCGCGATCCTGCAAGGCGCGGAGTCGAACTACGAGACGGATCTGTTCGAGCCGATCATCGCGCGCATCCAGGCGCTCACGGGGCACTCCGACGAGCAGCGGAAACGCGAGTACATCGCGTATCGCGTGATCGCGGACCACAGCCGCGCGATCTCGTTCCTGATCGCGGACGGCGTGCTGCCCGGCAACGAGGGCCGCTCCTACGTGCTACGGCGCATCGTCCGCCGTGCGATTCGCTATGGGCGGCGGCTGGGCCTCGACGGACCGTTCCTGTCGGACACGACGGCGGCGGTGATCGAGAAGATGGGCGGGCACTACACGGAGCTTGTGGAACGGCGGCAGGTCATTGTGGACACCGTGCGTCGCGAGGAGGAACACTTCGCACGGACGCTCTCTCGCGTGGGGTGGCCATCCTGGACGAGCTGATCGACACGATGCTTGCCGACGGGCGCACGGTGCTCCCCGGCGCGGATGCGTTCCGGCTCTACGACACATACGGCTTCCCGCTCGACCTCACGATGGAGCTTGCCCAGGACCGCAACCTTTCGGTTGACGCGGATGGGTTCGCCCGCGCGCTGGGGAGCAGAAGGCGCGCAGCCGTTCCTCGGGCACGTTCACGGCACGCATGCCCGCGGCATACCGGGCGCTCTCCGGTCCGGAGACGGCGTTCGTCGGCTACACGACGCTCGAGGATACCGGGCGAGTGCTCGCGCTCATCGTGGGCGAGGAGAACGTCCAGCAGGTCGAGGCCGGGCAGGAGGCGGAGGTGTTGGTGGACCGCACGCCGTTCTACGCGGAGTCGGGCGGGCAGGTGGGCGACACCGGTGTGCTCACGTGGCTCGACGGTGACTTCGCGGTTGCGGACACGCGCCGGCCCGTGTCGGGGTACGTGCTGCACCGGGGCACGGTGCTCGGGGCACGCTGCGCGTGGGACAAGATGTGGACCTCGCGGTGAACCGAGAGCGCCGGGCAGATACCGCGCGCAACCACACGGCGACGCATATCCTGCACAAGGCGCTCCGCGACACGCTGGGACCGCACGCACAGCAGGCGGGCTCGCTCGTCGCGCCCGACCGGCTGCGTTTCGACTTCACGCAGCCCGCCGCGATCACGCCTGAGGAGACGCTGGAGATCGAGGATACGATCAACGCACGCACGCTCGACGACCGACAGGTCCGGACGGAGGAGAGGCCGTACGCGGAAGCGGTGGCTGGCGGGGCGATGGCGCTCTTCGGGGAGAAGTACGGCGATGTCGTCCGGGTGGTCAGCATCGACGGCTATGGCCAGGAGCTGTGCGGCGGCACGCACGTCCACCACACCGGGAGATCGGTCCGGTATATCTCACGAGTGAGGGCAGCATCGGCAGCGGCATCCGACGTGTGGAGGCGGTCTCCGGCCACGGCGCGACGGCGTACGCGCGGGAACGACTACGGGCGCTGGAGCGCGCGGGTTCCGCGCTCCGGGTGGCGCCGATGGAGGTTGAACGACAGATCCACACGTTACAGGAGCGCGTGCGCACACAGGAGCGTGAGATCGAGAAGCTGCGCCGCCAACTCGCGGGTGGCGCCGTCGAGGAAATGCTCCGGTCTCAGGTTCGCCAAGTGGACGGCACACAGGTACTCGTCGCCCGCGCCGACGCAGAGGATGTCGGGGCACTCTCGGAGCTGGGCGACCGCCTGCGTGACCGCATCGGCTCCGGCGTGGTCGTGCTTGCGACGGTCTCGAATGGCAAGCCGAACCTGCTCGCGATGGTCACGCCGGATGTGGTGCAACGCGGCGGTCATGCGGGGAACCTCGTGAAGGAGATCGGTGCCCGGATGGATGCGCGTGGCGGCGGCCGGCCAGACCGCGCACAAGCCGGCGGCGGCAGCCCGGAGCGCCTTGACGAAGCGCTTGGCGTCGCCGAGGAGATTGTCGCGAGGCAGCTCGCGCGCGCGTGAGACGACCGCGTGGAAATCGTACGATGGGTGGACGGGTTGAGACGCGCGAAGGCGTCCCGTTGCATGCCACTGCGCCAACAGGAGTGATGGTATCCGCGTGGGGACGCATACCGTGGTTGTAATGGGCATCGATCCCGGTGGACGACGTATTGGCGTCGCGCTGAGCGATCCCACCGGACTGCTCGCGAGCGCCCACAGCATCGTGCGCCGTACCACCCTGGAACGCGACCTGGAAGCGCTGGCCAAGATCGCATCGGAGAACGATGTTGAGCTGGTCGTCGTGGGCCTGCCGCTGCACCTATCGGGGCGGGAGGGGGGCGAGGCGGAGAAGGCGCGCGAGTTCGCACTGCGGGTCAGCGAGGCCCTAGACCTGCCGATCGAGATGGTGGACGAGCGGCTGTCCTCCGTCGAGGCCGAGCGGCAACTCCAGGAATCGCGCGTCCGCCGCGGCCGGTGGAAGGAGCGGCTGGACGCCATCGCGGCAGCCGTGGTGCTACAGGGCTACCTGGACAGCTTGCGCTATCGACGCAGCTAGCCACCCGCACATGCTGCGTCGTGCTCCCCGTCAAGGAGTTGGCGCGGCACACGGACGCGTGCAGTGATGAGCAGTGGGGCTGATTGTACTCCGCGACGCCCCGGTATCAGGCCCGGTTGAAGTACGCGAGGGCCCGCATGATCCGCTCCTCGATGGTGAGGCTGGGGTCCGCGGGCACCTGCCGCGCAGCCGCACCCGCCTCGCCCGCGTTGTAGCCGAGACCAATAAGCGCGGAAATAACCTCATCGCCATCCGGCGAGGCAACCCCGCCGCCGAACTCCGAGGGCTCCAACTGGCGCACCTTCCGCTTCAGCTCCAGCACGATGCGGGCGGCGAGCTTCGGGCCGACCCGCGGCACTCCGGAGAAGAAGCTCGGGTTCTCCGCCGCTATCGCGGATTCGATGTCATCCGCACTTCCCGCCGAGAGAATGCCAAGCGCGACGCCGGGACCGACGCCGGTGACGGAGATCAGTAGCTCGAAGAGACGAAGCTGCTCGGAGCTGATGAATCCATAGAGGGTAAGCGCGTCCTCGCGGACCTGAAGGTGCGTCAGCAGATATACAGGCTCACCGATGTTGCCAACGTCAGCGACGACACTGCCCGGCACCAGCAGCCGCAGCCCCACACCGCCGACCTGTACGATCAGCCGGTCGACTCCCTTGTACTCGATCGTTCCCGAGACGGACGCTATCATATCCTGTCCTCCGACGAGGATTATACCCGCTGCGCAGTTCGGTTCGAGGAGGGCTGGGGACGCGACGAATGGTCCATCGGGGAGGCAGGAGCAGTATGGCCTAGTGCGCGCCTTCCTTCTGAAGCACGACCTTGATCGTCTTCAGGATAATCAGGACATCCTGCCACAGCGACTGGGTATCCGCGTAGCGTGCCTCCAGGTGATTACGCTCCTCGTAGCCCAGGTTCGACCTGCCGGATATCTGCCAGGGACCGGTGACCCCAGGCTTGATCGAAAGGATACGAAGGATGTCTGCCTGCGTGTGCGGGAAGCGCTCGGCCTGGGCGACGACCTCGAACGGGTATCGGGGCCGCGGGCCGACCATGCTCATCTCCCCATGCAGGACGTTGATGAAGTTCGGCAGCTCATCGATGCTGTGCTGCCGGATGAACTTCCCCACCCGAGTGACCCGCGGATCATCCGGGAGCTTGAAGTTATGCTTCTTGTACTCTTCCCATAGAACGGGATCGTTGACGAGCATCAGGTGCGCGTTCTTCACCATGCCGCGGAACTTGTACATGCGGAACTCTGTACCGCCCCGGCCTGCCCGGCGCGGAGTGTCAGCGAGAATCGGACCGGGCGTCTCCAGCTTTATGAGCAAGCAGATGAGCACGAAGATCGGGAATATCAGCGCGAGCACGAACAGCGACGCGAGGATGTCGAAGGCGCGCTTGAAGAACCGCCGGCTGCTCAACTGCTGACTGTCACGCCACATCCGGCGCACATCGGGCGGCGCGGCATACAGCCACTCGGCGATCCGCTCCTGCAAGACGCGTCGGTGGTGTTCGTCATCATCTTCGAGATCGGCCTCCAACTGCCGCATGTCTAGCACGCGCAGCGAAAACCGCGCACCCGCAGCCATCGCCAGGGTCAACGCCCACTCATAAAGCAAAACGATCCGCGGGAATTCGGGAATGGACTCGTTGAGCGTCACGAAGACGAGAAGCAAGGTGGCGATAATCGAGCCCGTGGTCACCGCAGATACCACCGCAACGAACTCGCGGATCGCCGCCCTGGCCCAGATGGAGCGGTACAGGCCATACATCGCGAACACCAGGAGACGAATCGCCAGCAGCGCGGGCAGATAGTCCGTATATCGGGGCAGAACCTCACCAAGATCGCGCAACGGCACACGGACCGCGAAGCTCAGCAGAAACGCGGTGATGACTACCAGGACATCGAACAGCAGGAGCCACCGAGGGGTAAACTTCATACAGCCTCCCTCCACAGATCAGGGAACGCCGCGCGCAGCCCACCGTGTATCCGCTCGACCTCCGCAGCCGCGGTGTGTTCCCGCGCGTATCCCAGTGCCCCGCGCGCAATGTGACTACGGAGATCCGGGTCGCCACCGATCCGGGAGAGAGCGCGGGCCAGTGCTCGGGCATCTCCAGCAGGAACTAACAGCCCATTCTCCCCGTCGCACACCACATCCGGAACCCCGCCGACCTTCGTCGCGACGACGGGCATAGCCCGCGCCATCGCCTCAAACAGCACCTTCGGTATCCCCTCCGACAGACTCGGCAACACGAACACGTCGGCCTCCTCGTACTCGGCGTCCAGGGCCGGCCCCGGCGCCACGTACCCCGCGAGGCGCACCATGCCATCCAGGCCCAATTCGGTCACCGCCGCAGTCAACGCATCGTGTTGCTCTCCGTCTCCCACGAGCCGGAGATCCATGCGCTGCCCCTCATCACACAGGCACCGCAGCGCCTGGAGCAGATGTAACAGCCCCTTCACCGGCCGGAGCTGACCCACCCACAGGAGGCGCAGCGGGCTATGAACGGTCGTGCGTGGTCGGGCCGCAAGCTGCGACGCCGACACCAGGCTCGTGTTAGCGGGCTGGGCGTACGCGGCGTGCTTCCCGTACCGCGCCAGGGAACTGCCCGTGTAGAATACTGCCGCACCACGCGCCGACAGGCCGATCAGGCGATCCAGGTACCAGGCCGTGCGAGCCGCCAGACGGTCGCGCCTGCTCCCCTCCGCGTACTTGGCGCGTACCGTCATCAGGATATCACCCCGGAGCCACAGTAGGTAGGACTTGCCCATGGCGCGAGCGATGAGCGCAGCGAGCGGGAGAAGCGGGTGGGGCCCGTTGATCCAGATCAGGTCCGCCCCCCGTATAGCGGTGTACAACTCACGCGCGATCGTGAGACCGTCACGTGGGAAACGACGCAGGAACTCCTCCAGCGTACGCGAAGGGGGCAGCGGGCGGTAACCCACCCGTTCAGTCGTTATGCTGAAGCCGCGCTCGGCACCGGCGGCGTGGACCGGGGCGCACACCTCGATGCTGCGCGCGATTGGCAAGAGCTCCGGCACGAAGCGCATGAACGCGCTCGTGGTGCGGACCTCGCCCTCCACCTGGAAGTGATAGTCGCTCGTGATCAGGCACAAGCGATCCAGTGCGTCTTTCACCGTCCGCGCCTACTGCTCACTGCGGTAGATGACGACGCGCTGCTGCCGGAGCGTCTTCCACCAGCCCAGTAGAAAGCCGAGATTCGCGAGGCAGAAGCTGAAGGGTGCGGAGAAGATGCGCAGCCGCACGTTCCGCAACTCGAGCAAGTAGCCCGTTACGGCCGCACCATAAAACAGTATCTGCCCCGCGAGCAGAAACCGCGCAATCCTGCCACGGAACAACGGCAAGTTGGAGCACAAGACGATGATCATGAATACCGGCGTCAGCCATCGAAGTATCTTGTGCGACACAAGCGCGGCGAAAACGCCTGAGTGCCGCACCGGATGTGGGAACGCGTGCTTGCCGCCCCAACCCGCGAGGTTTCGCGAGGTCATGCGCACGCGCGCCCGCAACTCCCCCTGAACCGTGCGGACCATCTCGTCGTATGCAAGTGCCGATGGCTCGTGCACCACCCGGTATCCCTTGCGTATCGCCAGTTTCGGCAGCGTTCCGTCCACCGAGTGGCTCGGCTGGAACGGCTCGAACACGGCCTTGCGGAACGACATGATCGCCCCACTCACCGTCGAGAGCACGCCGAGCCGACTCTCCGCACGTCGCATGAACATCTCAAAGCGCCAGTAGAGCCCCTGGTTCTGCGCGAGGCCACTCGCCTCGACGTTCACGAAGCGGAACTCCCCCTCAGCAACCCCAACTGTGGGATCCGAGTAGTGGGGCATCAGCTTCAGCAGAAAGTCCGACTCGTGTCGAGTATCCGCATCCGAGTGGAGGACAATCTCCCCGCGCGCGAGGACGACCGCGTCGTTGAACGCCGCCGTCACGCCGCCGCGTTCTGGTCGCACATGCAACTCCACGCCACGCCCGGCGTAACTGCGCACCACGTCGTTCGTTCCGTCCTCAGACCCATCGGAAACAATCAGTATCTGCAGGCAATCCTTCGGATACTCCAGCGCGAGGAGGTTGTCGAGCTTGCGCCCGATCACCTCCTCTTCGTTGTACACAGTGGTAATCGCCGAAACCATCGGCCACTGTGCCGGAGGGGCTGGCTCAGAGACCGGCTTGCGCAGCAGGAGCAGCTTGAGGAGCAAAGGATAGCCGACCCACGTATATCCCAGGACCGCCAGCGACGTTCCCAGAACGGCCCGCGCGATGCCACGCAAGATGTTCAATCGGCGCCTCGCTCAGGGCCAGTCGATGCGACCGGTGCCGCGGGAACCCCAACTACGGTAGCCCCCTTCGCCACATCGCGAAGGACGACCGCCCCCGCGCCTATTCTGGCGCGCGCGCCGATCCGCACCTGGGGGAGCACGCTTGCTCCCGTGTATACGTACGCCCCGGTGCCAATCCGCACATGGCCGGCGAGCGTCGCGCGGGGGGCGAGGTTCGCGTAGTCCTCCACCACGCAGTCGTGCTCGACGATGGTACCGGCGTGGAGCATTACACCACGCCCGACGGTTGCGCGGGGCTGGACGACGGCAAGCGCGTTCACGATGCTGCCATCTCCGATGGTGGCACTGCCCGCGATAACCGCGGTGGGATGAATGGCTCTGGCGAGCGGCAATCCAAGTTGTGCCACGCGTCGCGCGAGGGTCTGCTTCTGACTATTGGAAGAGCAGGTAACCAGCGCACCCTGAAAGCGGGCGGCATAGTCCTTATCGAGGCGGTCCAGGGCACCTTCCACCGGCACGCCGAGCACCTCGCTACCCACCATCCGGCCTTGTGGGTGGAGATCAAGGATGGCCAGCACCTCGTGCTCACCGGTCAACCGAAACGTCTCCAGGGCATATGCTGTCTGGGCACCTGCTCCCACAATCAGGAGCTTCACGCCACGCCGAGCGGCGTGCGCGTGAATGCGCCATAGAGTTGGGCGAACTCCTCGATCCCATCCCGCAGCGTCAACTCCGGCGCGAATCCGAGCGCGGCCAGCTTGCTGCTATCCACCTCATACGAGATCTGGTTCAGGATCTCCTTATTGGTGTGACGAACCTGCATGCGAGGAAAGCACGGCTCGATCAGCGCCAGGATATCGTTCACGCTCGCGTTCTCGCCGACGACATTGAACGACTCGCCCTCCGTGCGTGGCTCCTGAAGGCAGAAGGCCACCGCGCGCGCAACATCATTGACGTGGATGAACGGGCGCTTCTGCTCGCCACTGCCGAACACCTCCAGCGGTATGCCCACGGCAGCGCGGAACGCGAAGATGTTCACGACAGTATGGACTCGCAGGCCGGGAGAGTTACCGTACACGGTGGCGAACCGCAGAGCGGTTGGCTTCACCCGTCCGTCCGTCAGCTTGGCGAGTGCAAGCGTGTCGCGCTCACCCTTGAGCTTGAACTCGCCATACGGGCTGGCCGGGTTGCACGGGCTTTCTTCATTCACGGTACCGCTCGTGGGGCCGTACACACTCGTCGTGGAAGCGTAGATCAGCCTGGTCACATGGGGTGCCTGCTGCACCGCGCGAACCACGTTCTGCGTGCCCACGTAGTTCGTGAGCTCCGTGTCGTCGCGACGGTCGAAGGAGAGGGTCGCGTTCGTGAGCGCCGCCAGATGGATCACCGTATCCGTCTCGTCGCCGACCGCGCGCCGCACATCATCCTCGTTGCGCACATCGCCGAGTACGAAGTCGTAGTGATGGCCGTCGGGCAGGTTCATCAGCGACTGGAACTTCTCGTCCTGCATGTTGTCGAGGATACGGACACGGTCAACCTGTGTGTCCTCGGCCAACGCTCGCAGAAGTTGGGAGCCGATGTAGCCAGCTCCCCCGGTGATCAGGATATTCACGGGTCGCCTCCTAGGACGGCTGTATCTCGTGGAAGGTTCGGACGATATATGCGAGATCGTCGGGAGTCAGATTCGGGTGATTCGGCAGCCCGAGCAGCTTGCCGGCGACCTTCTCGACGTTCGGCAGGAACACCTTGGAGTAGTCGGGCGGCTCGCCGTAGTCGCCCCCTGGCCAGGGCTTGCCGTTCGCATAGAAGTTGCGGTCGATCATCAATGGCTGCCGATACAGTGGTCGCTTGTATCGCTGGCGCACCTCAATACCCCGCGAACGAAGAAGCCCAATGAGCTCGCTGAAGGGCATCCCGAGCTTCTCCTCGTCGATCCAGAGCGGGCACCAGAAATACGTATGGCGCACATGGCTTTCGACCTTCGCAACGCGCAGCCACGGGATGTCCTGCAATTCCGCCAGGAGAAACTCCGAGTGTGCGATGCGTGCGTGGTTCGATGCCTCCAACCGATCCAGCTGCACCAGACCCATCGCCGCCTGAATCTCGGACATGCGATAGTTGTAACCGAGCATGACGTGGGTATCGCGCTCCGGCATGCCATGCCCACGCATCAGGCGGGCATACTCGTAGACCTGCTCGTCATTCGTGGTGACGATGCCCCCCTCCCCCGTGGTCATCGCCTTCGTGGCGTAGAAAGAGAAGATGCCCGCCTCGCCAAACGAGCCGACCTTCTGGCCGCGATACTCAGTGCCATGCGCTTGGGCGCAATCCTCCAGGACCTTCAGACCATGCTCATGGGCAACCGCGCGCAGGCCATCCATATCCGCCGCGTTGCCGAAGAGGTGCACGGGGATGATCGCCTTGGTTCGGGGGGTGATGCGGCGCTTCACGTCCTCAGGGTCGAGGCAGAAACTCTCGCTGTCGATGTCCGCGAAGATCGGCACGGCCCCGGCGTGTACGACCGACGTTACCGTCGAGAAGAAGGTGAGCGGCGGGACGATCACCTCATCGCCCGGCCCGACTCCGAAGGCGGCGAGCGCGGTATGCAGTGCCGCGGTGCCATTGGAAACCGCCGCCGCGTATCGGGTACCGGTGTATTCTGCGAAGCGGCGCTCGAACTCCTCCACCCTGCGCCCGGAGACATACTGGCCGGAGAGGATGACCTCTCGGACGGCCTGTACCTCCTCCTCACCGACGAGCGGCTCGGCTACCTTGATCATTCTGGTCGCCATATAAACTCCTGGTCTGTTACGGGCGGGGGGTGCGAGACTCGCCAATTATATCCATCGCTTATCCGGCTTGCCAACAGAGGGCCATCCAGACACTGCACTACGCGTGCCCACACTAGGTGAGATCGAGACTATCCGGCAGGTGACGGCGGGCGCGATGGCTGCACCAGGAACGCGTTGTTCGCATGGACTTCCGGTGCCTCCTCTGCTGTGAGATATAGTACCGCGCCGGTGAGGCCCACCAGGAACCAGAACAGCTCGCGGGCAAGCTGCCACTCCACGAAGAAGTGCGCGGCCTGGGCCCACCAGAACGCGGCGAACGCGAGCAGCAGGTAGCGCTTCGGCACATCGGGCCGTCGGAGGCGCCGGTGTAGCCCGAGCAAGATTTCCACGAGCAGCCAGAGGATGGCCGCGAGAGCAACTATACCCCCGTCGTTGAGCGCCGCGACGTACTGATTGTGCGACGCCTCATACACATCGAAGCCGAGTAATTGCCGCTCGCGGGGCGTGGCGTACTCGTTCATCGTATCGTCGAAGCGGCCCACGCCAACGCCGGTCAGGGGATGGTCCTGCGCCATGCGCAGCCCGATGCGGAGCAGGATTATCCGGCTACTGTTTGAGGTGGCGGCTTGCTCCTCGAAGTTCAGGGTCGTGCCCAGTCGCCGGGTCACGCTGTCGGGGGCGAGCGCCAGGGATAGGGACACCATCAACACCAGCCCCAATACCACCCTCCAGTTCACCCGGCGGCTGTACAGCACGAAGACGGCGGCGAAGCCGGCGGCAAGGCCGACCACCGCGCTGCGGGCCAACGTCAGCAGCATCGCGCCGAAGCAGAGGACCAGAGCGAGCATCAGCAGCCGTTTCGCTGTCCGGGTGATGGTGGGGGAGCCCATGCAAAAGAGGATGAACGGTATGATCGCCATGAAATAGTAGCCCGAGGCGTTTTTGCGTGCGATACCCACAAAGATGTTGAGGAAGTAGCGCCCGTTGATCACGTAGTCGGCGAAACCATACAGCGCCGCGAGCGTGAAGCCGAAGATGAGCAGGTACATCGTGCTCTCAAGCGACGCAAGCGAGCTCGCCAGGTTACTCACGAGCAGCGCGAGCAGGAGGAGCACGATCACGCGCAACGCGAGCTGAATCGTGCGTGATTCGAAATCGCCCCGTACCACGATCGATACCAGCACCGCGGTAACGTACAGACCGAGCGGCCAGAACACCCGCGGTACCCGTACCAGGAGATCGCCGGTCACCCCAAGACCGCGCAGCACCCACAACCCGATGAACGCCACGGCGAGCAGGACAACGGGCGGCAGATTGTTGCCGGTGAAGAGCTGGGCACGCCAGAAGAAGTTAATTATCAGCGCCAATGTAAGCACGAGGATGGGGATCGACTGGACGCTGACCGTGTAGCGCCCCGATGGCACTGGAGTGCTCATCGCGTTGCGCCTCGGTGCCGCATCCCTGCAGCCCGCGTGCGCAGGCGCCCGAGCCGCGCGCCGACATACGCAACGTCCTGCCGGTTTGGGATCAGTATGTCCACCCAGGATATACCGGACCAGCGCACGAAGAGGACGCCGAGGATCAGCGTCGAGAGGGTATAGCTGATAGTGGACGCCAGCGCCGCCCCCTTGATGCCCCAGCCGGGGAGCGGGATAAGCCACAGGTTCAGCCCCACGTTCACCGCCATCGAGAGGAGCGTCGCACGGAGGAACCACTTCGCCCGCCCCTGGCCGATGAAGTAGTTCGCGAGTACCTTCTGGACGGAGAACACCACGATGCCGAGCAGCAGGATGCGCAACGGGGCGATGGAGCCGAGAAACTTCTCGCCGTACACAAGGCGCAGCAGGGGGCCCGCGAGCACGAACACGCCGACGCTGCCGAGCAGGCTGGTCGCGAACACCACCCGGCTGGTCTGCGCCGTCGCCCGCTGCGCCGCCCGCTCGTCACCGGTGGAGACGCGCGGCAGCAGTGCCGTGGAGATCGCCGC
>JAUJMR010000006.1:13196-17090 GCA_030446765.1 Chloroflexia bacterium | reverse complement strand
GCCGCCGCCAGGCCCTGGTACTTCCCCGCCACACTGCCCGGCAAGGTGATACCCGCGAGGATGAAGAACGGCAACGTCGCGAAGCGCAATGCATAGAGTGCGCTGTACATGGAGAGCCGGTTCTCCCCAATCCAGACGTAGTCCAGATAGCTCTGCAGGATGACCACAGGAAAGACCAGCGAGAACAGGAACATCGAGAGCAGGCTGTACGAGCGGAAGCTCAGCAGGGGGCTGAGCAGCCCGAACACCGCGAGCGAGAGTACGCCGAAGAGGGTGGCGCCCGCGACCGCATTACCGAGCATCTGCGCCATACCGAGCTGCTTCTGGCCCCGAAAGTAGACGTGGGCTGGCCCAATACCGAAGCTGCCCAGCGTGTTTACGTACGTCAGCACCGTCACCAGGAGCGTGTAGTTCCCGACGGCGCGGGCATCCAGCAGGCCGCCGATCAGGAAGAACACGAGCGCACCCGCCACCTTCTGAAAGTTTCGACTCAGTAGGACGAGGAGGCTACCCTTTAGCACCGCAGTCCCGCAGCGCGCTCGTACTCGGCTTCTATCCGGCGCACGGTGCTGGCGATATCGAACGCGGAGCGCGCCCGCTCGACAGCGGCTTCCGACATGCGCAACCTCCGATGCGGGTCACTCAACATATCCACGACGGCGGATGCAATCGCACTGGCATCGCGCGGCTGCACGAGCAGGCCGGTCTCACCCTCCCGCACGATCTCGGGTATCCCCCCGACGTTCGTGGCGACGCTCGGGACGCCGCAAAATGCGGCCTCCATCAGGGCAACGGGACTGGCCTCGGAGAGCGACGGCATCACGAAGACATCCGAGACCGCCAGCAACTCGCGCACATCCGCCCGGCTACCGAGAAAGTGCGTTGCCCCGTCAACCCCGAGCGCCTCCGCCTGCTGGCGCAGCGCTGCCTCCTCCACCCCATGCCCGACGAACAGGAAACGCGCATCCGGGCACTCCCGCAGGATCTGAGGCACGGCTTCGAGCAGGTACCGCTGACCCTTGATCGGACGCAGCCGGCCAACGGTCGTGACGACCTGCTTGGCATCCAGGCCGAGCGCACAGCGCAGCGCCGCCACCGCGCGTGCATCGGGCCGGCTCCACAAGGCGGAGTCAATACCGGGATAGATTACGGAGAAGCGGGAGGCCGGCAGGTGGTGCAGGCGCTGGAGCTGGCACCGAATCGCGTGGTTGACGACGATGATGCGCGAGCTGCACAGGTTCAGGAGCAGATCCACCAGGATGTTCTGGGGCTTGCGACTCTTGAAGGGCATCCCACGCTTGTGGGTGACCACCGGAGTGCCCGTAAGCACCGCGGCTAGCCGGCCAAACGTCTCGCCCGCGTACAGGTTTGCGTGCACGACGTCGATCTTCTCCCGACGGATCACCCGCATCAGGTCACGCAGGTTCCGCGAACTGTTCCTGCCGTGGCCACTGATCCGGTAGTGCGGGAGATCAAGCGCGTCATAGCGGTCCCGAATGACCCGATCCCCTTCACCGATGGTCAGTTCCTTATAAGAGGAGAACTGCACGCTCGCGAGCACGGGCCGAAAGCGGGAACGATCCATCCGGCACAGCAGCTCGTACAACTGCCATTCCGCCCCACCCTGCGCCACTGGTCCCATCACGACCAGGACGTTCAGTGTCCTAGGCGACACTCGCTTCCCGCTTCAGCAACTCCTCGACAGCGTCGCGGACCGTCAGCGTCGGCTCGAAGCCGAGCGCCCCCTGAACCTTGCTGATATCGAAGTGGAAATCGGTCAGATCCACTTCCCTGCCCGCGGCACCACGATCCGGCTTCTGCTCCACCGGAACCGTATACCCGAGCGTGGTCTCCGCGGCGTCGTTGACCGTCTGGATGATGGATCGGACGCTGATGGTTTCCGTACCACCCAGGTTGTACAGGCCGGTGGCGCGCTGCTCGATGGCGAGCTTGAACGCATTCGCCGTATCCCGAACGTGCAGGAAGTTGCGAACCTGCTCGCCCGATCCATACATCGTGATGGGCTCGCGCTTGAGCACCTGCTCGACAAGGATGTTGAGGAGCGAGCGCTTCTTCGCGATGCTGCGCCCGTATATATTGCTCTGCCGGAAGATGACGACGGGTAGACCGTCGAGCTTCTGCGCCGCGAGCAGGACGTACTCCGCCCCGGCGCGCAGGTTGCCATACATACCGATCGGCGCGCGCGGGGTCTCCTCCGTGATGTGGTGCGGCGGGATGCCGTACACCGCGAACGTGGAAGGGTACAGCATCTGCTGCACCCCCGCCTTAACCGCGGCATCCGTGATGTGCTTCGTTGCCACGAGGATGTTCCGCGCGGCGCCCTCCGGATCGTTCTCGCACACGGGAATACCGGTATAGCCAGCCAGATGCACCACCACATCCTGCGCGCGCACCATCTCGGCGGCGTGCTCCGGCTCCGCCACGTCCATCTCCTCGACCGTCACGTCGCCCACCTGCCGCACATCGCCGGTGCTGAAGTTATCGATCGCCCGGACCTCGTGATCGTGCCGCAGGAGGTCCACCAGCAGCGAGCCGATAAACCCTGCCGCTCCCGTTATGAGTATCTTCAAAGCCTCTTGCCCTCTTCCAGGTCATGAACGGCGACGCGCGCCGTTGGTCCGGGACGTTACGCCACGGACACCCGATTCAGCAACTGCTCGGGCACGAAACGATCCTTGTACGCCAGCAACGTATCGCGGTACGGCTGGAGGCTCTCCAGGGTGTCCCGCAAGCCATCCATGATATCCACGGTCGGGTGCGGCAGCAGCTCGTTCATGAAGCGGCTGTTTTCCATCACCATCTGGTGCTCTTCCTTCTCGACGCGCGGATTCTCCAGATGGTCTACCTGCACCGGTATGCCCATCTCCGCCCCGATAGTTTGGATGCCCTCGCCGATCTCCTGAATGCCGACCGGTCCGCTTGTCTGGTTGAAGATATCGAACTTCTGGTTCGGCTCCCGCTTCGCGGAGGACACGATCGAGTCAACGGCATCCTGCAGGCCGATCATCGGGCGCTTGAGGCCGCCCTTGCCGTAGACCGTGATCGGGAAGCCCGCGAGCGCCTGCGCCGCGAAGCGGTTGACGACCACGCCAAAGTAGAAGTCGAAGTCGAACCGTGTCGCGAGGCGCGGATCGCCCTGCGTCTCGTCCGTCCTGGTGCCGTAGGTGATCGCCGTGCGCAGGTCGATAACGGAGAGCTTCCACTTGGCGTTGGCAAGCCAGAGGTTGTTCACGTCATGGCACTTGCTCATGTGGTACCAGGAGCCCGCCATGCCGGGGTAGATCACCGAGCCCTTGCGGCCGTTGCGCTCCACCTCCAGGAACCCCTCGGGGATATCGAAGTCGGGCTGCCCGTAGACGCCCGTCGTGGTCGTCTCGACGAAGACCGTCTCAATCAGGTTGTGCTCCTTGAGACCCCATAGCAGGTTGCTGGTGCTCTGGACGTTGTTGTGCTGCGTGTACGTCGCGCGCTCACCGTTGATCTCCGAGTACGGCGCGGACGGCTGGGCGGCGAGATGGAGCACGACGCGTGGCCGGAAGGTGGCGTAAATCTGCTGGACAAAGGCGCGGTCGGTGAGGTCACCCTCGATGAAGCTGATGTTCCCGTGACCGGCCTCGCGCGCCGCCTCCAGGCGCTCCTGCATGCTGTGGATGGGGATGGCGGATACACAGCCAATCTCTTCCACCCAGCGGCGGCGCGCGAAGTTGTCGACGCCAACGATGCGCTCATCCGGGAACTCCCGTGAAAGCTTGAGTAACGCCGGCCATCCTATATATCCATCCGCACCAGTTACCAGTATTGCCATCTCGTGATACCCCCAATACGACTACGACTTGCCCTTGCGATTATCCCGTGGTGGGAACGGAGCGCGCC
>JAUJMR010000006.1:5768-13096 GCA_030446765.1 Chloroflexia bacterium | reverse complement strand
GTCAGCACCTGACTCAGGCGGAGCACGAATGCCCGTTGCTGCGCGGGAGGTAGGGCGCTGACCTGGTCAAGCGCGGGCTGCACCTGCACTGCATCCGACTGCGATGGCGCAGCTGCAAGGCCACTATTGTCTGTGCCCTGCCCCTGCAGCCGGCTCTCGATTGGTGGCAGGAACCTCGTCAACTCAATCCGGCTCGCTTCGGAGGTGAATGCAGAGAGCGTGAGCAATTGCACGGCGAGGGCAGACGCCTGGTTTCCTCCGCCCTCCGCAAGCTGATCGCTCAGCAGAGCTGCCGTGCTCAGGTCAATCGCGATCTGGTTGCTCTGCCTCTGGTAATCGTTCAGCAGCGCCTGCCGCGCTGCGGACTTGGACGCGATGGTCGTCAGGTTGCTCGACCGCTCGAACTCGTTCAATTCCTGCTGACTCCGGTCCCACTGCCCCTGGAGTTGCGGGAGCGCCTTGCGTGCCGCTTCGGCGTCGAAGTACCCTTCGCCCAGCGTCCGGTTCATGTACTCCGTCGACACCCTGGCCCAGGTATTCGCCAGCAGCTGCGCGATATTGGGATCACTATGCGTGGCGGTGACCATGAGGATATTCGGGCCGCCCGGCACCTCTTGAACCTCGACCTTATCAAGAAGTGCGCCGGATTTGCGCAAAGCCTCCGGGAAGCGATCACCAAGATCTTTTATCATCTGTTGCCGGACGAGGTTCTCCACCGTGCTATTCACGCTCAGGGCAGCGATGGACCGGACGGACACATTCGGCACGAGGAGCTGTGCAAGAACGACATCGATCCGCGGACCGGCGGTGTTCTGAGTGTTGACGGAGATGTTCTCGGGCGAGGGCTTCACGAGGAGGCGCGCTTCACTCGCGTACGCGGGCGGGCGGGTGAGAGCGAAGATCAGCCCCAACACCGCGCCGAGAACTGCGAGGGAGACAATGAGCCACGACCACCTGAGCAGGACACGTAGATACTGCCCCAGGTCAATCACACCCGTCAAAATCCCCCCTCGTTGCGCCCAGACAGCACCGTCAACCTTGCTTGCAAACCTCGCCCGAGTATAGGGTCCAGCGCGCGAGAGTGTCAAACGTGTTTGACGGTCCAGCCAGCAGGCACCTATAATCGCGCGTCCCCCAAGCACTCGCGTGAAAGGTATGGTTTTCGCTTGCAGATAGGTATCGTCGGGCTACCCCGCAGTGGCAAGAGCACCGTCTTTCACGCGCTCACCGGTGCGCGCGCGGCGGGCGACGGCTACTCCCGCCGCGAACAACCGAGCGTCGCGGTGGTGCGCGTGCCAGACGAGCGCCTCGATCGGCTCGTGCCGATGTTCAACCCCAAGAAGACCGTGTACGCGACCGTGGAGTTCGCGGATATCGGCGGCATCCAGGGCGCCGCGGCCGATGGCACCCGGCAGGGCTTCAGCTCGATGTTGCTTGCGGCGGCCCGGCAGGTCGACGCGCTCGCGGTGGTGCTCGGGGCGTATAACGACGACGCGGACCCAGCGTCGGACCTCGAGGAGATCGAGCTGGAACTGAACTTCGCGGACCTCTCCGTGATCGAGAAGCGGCTGGAACGGCTCGCGGCGGACATCAAGAAGAGTCCCGCCGCCTCACGGGCGGGCTTCGAGGCGGAGCACGAGTTGCTGACCCGGCTCAAGGCGGGGCTGGAGCAAGGAACGCCGATACGTGGGCTCGGGGTAACGCCAGAGGAGGCGAAGCTCTTGCGCGGTTACGGCTTCCTCACCGAGAAGCCGTCCTTCGCGATCGTGAACGTCGCCGAGGACAAGGCGGGGGAGACCGAGACGCAGCTCGACCTCGGCCAGCCAAGCGTCACGATCTCGGGCTCGATCGAGTCGGAGATCACGGAGCTGGACCCGGACGACGCGCGCGCGTTTCTCGCGGACCTGGGCATCGCGGAGCCGGGGATCAACCGGGTGATACAGGTGGCATACACCACGTCCAACCTGATCTCCTTTCTGACGGTCGGCCCCGACGAGGTGCGCGCCTGGCCCGTCCGCAACGGCTCCACGGCGCTGGAGGCCGCGGGTGCGATCCACACCGACATCGCACGCGGGCTGATCCGTGCAGAGGTGGTCTCATACGACGATATCATCGCGTGCGGCGGGCTCGTGGAGGCACGTAAGGCCGGGGTGCTACGTCTGGAGAGCAAGACGTACGTCGTCAAGGACGGCGACGTCTGCAACTTCCTGAGCAACGTCTAGCGCATCTCTCGGCAAAAGCTTCCTGGCCGCGTCACGCAGACCGCCCGACCTGCCTGCCCTCAGCGGGCTACCGTGCGAGTTGGCGTGCGGCTCTGCAGCACTCGGGTGAACCGCTCTCGTTTAGAGGATGGGCTTGCGCTTGGGCACGCCGGGCTCTCTGGGGTACTGCGCCGGCGTTTGGGCAACCTTCTCAATGACCAGCAGTTGCCGCGTACCGGGCACACCAGGTAGCGCGTATGGTATCGGTTCGCGCAGCAGCCCGCCCATCGCTTCGACCGCGGCAAGCCCCGCCGCTATCTCCTCATCGACCCGCTCGCTTTTCATCGCGATGAAGTGGCCGCCAAGCCGCGTGAACGGGAGGCAGTACTCGGCCAGGGCGGGGAGATAGGCAACGGATCGCGCGAGCACCAGGTCGAACCGTTCGCGCAGCACGGGCCGTTGTCCCTCCGTCTCCGCCCGGCCACGCACAACGCGCGTGTTCAGGCCGAGCTGCGCCGAAGCGAGCGAAACGAACTCCGCCTTCTTGCGGCTCGATTCGAGCGCGGTGACGGCGATCTCCGGCTGCACGATCGCGAGTGGCAGGGCGGGGAAGCCCGCACCCGTACCTACGTCCAGGATGGTCGCAGGTGGCCGACCAGTCGTCGCCGCCCAGTTGTGTCCGCAGGGAACCAGCGAGTCCACGATGTGCTTCAGGCGGATCTCACGCGGGTCGCGAATGGCCGTCAGATTGAAGCGCGCGTTCCACTCGACAAGCAGGTACACCAACTGGTCGAGTCGCTCCACCTGGGATGCCGTGAGCGGGACGCCGATCTGCGCCGCTATGTCCGCCAGAATTACCTCTGGGACAGAGCCTGAGCCGCTAGATGCATCGGGTGGAGCGACATCGAATCCGTCGATCTCACTCCACTCCGTAGACTCGGCCGGCAACGAGATTACTGCGAGACCGGAACCGCCGGAGCAGCGGCGCCAACCAACTCCAACGCTGCGCGCTCGATCCCCGCCACGTCGAGCCCGAGGAGCTTGCGCAGCAGGGGCTGCTCCCCATGCTCCACCCAGCGGTCCGGCATGCCGAGCCGGGCGATCTTGGCGGGCATAGCGCGGTGATCGACCAGGAACTCCAGTACCGCGCTGCCAAAGCCGCCCATCAGTACGTGCTCCTCGACCGTGAGTATGGCATCGTGCTGTTCGGCCAGTCGCAGGAGCAGCTCCTCGTCCATCGGCTTGATGTACCGACAGTTGACGACGGTGGCAAACACTCCACGCTCGGCGAGGCGCTTGGCGGCGCGAGTGGCCTGGTTCACGCTGTACCCGGTCGCGAGGATGAGCAGATCCTCCCCCTGTTGTATCGTCTCCCAGCTACCAACGGGGATGGTATGCAGCGTCTCGGCGAGCGGTACGCCATACCCCGCGCCGCGCGGGAAGCGAATCGCCACCGGCGCATCGAGCGAGAGCGCGGTCGCGAGCAGGTGCTGAAGCTCATCCTCGTCCTTCGGCGCCATCAGGGTGATATTCGGCACGCCGCGCAGGTACGCGATGTCGAGGCCGCCGTGGTGCGTGCGTCCATCGTCGCCCGCCAGCCCGGCCCGGTCCATCGCGAGCGTGACGGGTAGATTTTGCATGCACACGTCGTGCACTACCTGATCGTATGCGCGCTGAAGAAACGTGCTGTATATCGCCGCGACGGGCCGCTTGCCAGACGCAGCAAGGCCCGCCGCAAAGGTCACGGCGTGCTGCTCGGCGATCCCAACGTCGTAGCTGCGCTCCGGGAAGCGCTCCGCGAACTTGTCCATGCTGGTGCCGTTGGGCATCGCGGCGGTAATGCCGACGATCCGCGGGTCGTCCTCCGCGAGCCGAATCAGCGTCCGCGCGAAAACATCCTGGTACTTCGGTCCGGAGTCCGCAGGCTCAATATCGGTTGGCCCTTCAGCGCCCCCCTGCTTCGAGACGGCATGGCCCTTCATGAAATCGGCTTCCGCCGGGGCATGCCCCTTCCCCTTCTCGGTTATGGCATGGATAAAGACCGGCCCGTCGATCTGCTTCGCGAGCGTGAGCGTCTCCTGCAGATCCGTAAGGTTATGGCCATCAACCGGCCCGAGATACGTGAGGCCCAACTCCTCCCAGATCATGCTGGGCAGGACCGCCTCCTTCACCCCGTCTTTGAGGCGCTTGCCGATCTCCACGAGAGCATCGCCCGCAGGCATCCGGGCCAGGATGGAGGCAATCTCCCCCTTCGTCTTGTGGTACTTCTTGTTCGTGCGCAGGCGGGTAAGGTAGCGCGGCACCGTCCCGACGTTCGGGAATATGCTCATCCCATTGTCGTTCAACAACACGATCAGCTTCGTCCCGAGGTGACCGAGGTTGTTGATCGCCTCCAGCGCCATGCCGCCGGTGAGTGCGCCGTCGCCGATCACCGCGACCACGTGATGATCCGCGCCCTCCATGTCGCGAGCAACGGCCATACCGAGCGCGGCGGAGATGCTCGTGCTTGCGTGTCCCGCGCCGAACTGGTCGTGCGGGCTCTCCTCACGGAGCAGGAACCCGCTCAGGCCACCGTGCTGCCGTATGGTGTGGAGCTGTTGGCAGCGGCCCGTGAGCATCTTATGCGGGTATGCCTGGTGCCCAACGTCCCATACGATCTTGTCACGGGGAGAGTCGAGCACGGTGTGCAACGCAACCGCCAACTCAACAGTGCCCAGACTTGCGCCGAGGTGACCTCCGGTGGTGTACAGGGTATCGATCATCCGCTGCCGGATCTCCCCGGCAAGCTGGACGAGCTGGTCCTGGGTGAGATCCTTGAGTTGCTGGGGCGCTTCTATGGTGTCGAGTATGTTCGGCATTACCACTCCAGTACGATGCACCTGCCCACTTCGGGCCGGGTTCCGGGACTATCCGAATATAACAACCCCCTCACGCAGGGTCAAATTGCGAAAGAGCCCAACTATTATACCCCGGTCGCGTAAGCGCAGGTTCCGAGCCGTCAATCGCTACAGTAACGCTTTGAGGGGTATCTGCCACTGGTCGCCCTTTTTCTGCGCGGCCAGGCGGTGTTCGCGGATAAGCTTCCGCACCTGCTGCGGCGTGTATCCCAGCGCCTCGGCGGCGAGCTTCACGCCCACCGTCGCGACGTTCAGGTCGACGATCGCGTCATCGGGGCGGTCGCGGATCGTCGGTTCGAGCACACTCCACCGGCCGTGCGCGAGGCGAATGGCGATCGGGTCGCGCGTGTCGAGCGCCTCAATCCGCTCCGCCTGCAGGAAACGCCGAACCTCGCCTGCGGTCATCGTATTCTTCTTCATCGCTTCTCTTCCCTGGCACTGAGGAGCTCCATTGATCGCCGCAGCGTCTGCTTGCCATATTCGAACGTCGGTTGCTCACTATTGAAGTACGCGAAGATCACCGGCTCGTCGTCGATCACCGCGACTCCCATCTGGTGCACCAGCCATCCGCGCTGCACCGGCAGCCACCCACCCTTGAACGCGACCGTGCTCGACGCGGGGAGGCCTGCCGGCACACCCCACCGCTGCTCTGTCACAATGCCGGACATCAACCGGAACGCGACATCGCGCAGGCGGGGGTTCAACCGCTCTCCATAGTACAGGCTGCGCATAAGCAGAGCCATATCCGGCGCGGTGGTCGTACTCAGGCCCCATGCCTCCGGATTGATGGTTGTAGCAGCAACTCCGCGAGCCCGCAACTCCGCGGTTACAGCGGGAGGTCCGCCCACCGCAGCCAGCAGGTTAGTTGCCGCATCGTTGTCGCTTATGGTGATCATCGGGGCGAGCAGATCTGTCCCCGACTGAACAGCATTGGGGTTCGCGGCGTACGCACGGGCGAGCTGCGTTGCCATGATCGGCACCTTCACCGTACTCGCCATAGCAAACCGTGCACCGGAGTTATAGGTATACAGCGTGTTCGTCCGGGGTAGATAGATCGCCGCTGCTGTTGCGCCTCGCCGCTGGCGAAGGAACGCAACGACGTCCGGCGCGAGCTGCGCCAGTGGCCGCTCCTGGGGCGTGGTGAGTGTCTGCCCCGGTGGGGGGAGTTTCAAGGCACCCACTTCACCGGCGGCGGGTATCCGGAGTCGCTGCCCAACCGCGAGTGGCGCGTCGGACGTCAGGCCGTTTGCCGCGGCGAGTGCGTCCACCGAGACCCCATACTTCCTGCTGATGTCATACAGCGTGTCCCCTGCCCTGACGGTGTGGTACTGTGCCGGCTGCGTTGGCGTTGGCGTCGCCTTCGCCGGTGTGGGGGTCGGTGGCACCATTCGGGTTGGCGTTGGCGGCGCGGTCTCCGCTGCGGACGGCACACCGCTCGTCGCGCTCGCGAGGGGCGGTGTAGTGCTCACCGGCTCCGTGGGTGATACCCCCGCGGACGCCGTCGGGCCCTGCGACGGCGTAGGAGCGGCGGTGTCCGTCGGGGAAGAAGCGACGCGGCCGGTTACAACACCGGTGGCGACGGATTTTGCCGGGGAGCGCGACGATGCCCCATCCCCGCATGCGATGGCGAGCATGGGGAGCAGCAGCGACAGGGCGAGGAACCGGCGCGATGGCTGCGGCCTGGGCTGGTGTTCAGGACTCGCATGTGATCCGAGTGCGATGGTACTCACCCCTGTAGCGCCACTCGCGGCTACGCAATTGCTGATTCTACGGCGAAAGTCCAGTCTAGCACAGCAGCAATCGCGCCTCAACCGCGCTTGTTATGCGCACCGGCGTGTGAGTATCATGCCCAGACCCGCACACAAATCAGGAGAGAGACTATGCCGCCCGAGTCCCAGCGCGCCTTCGACCCGACCGCGTACCTGACGGAGCATCTGGGACGTAAGTATCTCGAGGTCAAGTGGCGCGTGCTATGGCTGCGCACCGAACACCCGGACGCGGTTATCGAGACCGAGGAGGTCGCATCGGGGGAGGACTGGGTGAAGTTCCGGTCCCGCGTTACCATTCCTGGCGGCGGCAGTGCCACGGGCCATGCCTACCAGAGGAAGCAGGACGTGCCGGCGGGATGGTATGAGAAGGGCGAGACGCGATCCCTGGGCCGCGCGCTCGTGTGCCTCGGCTACGGCACGCAGTTCGCCATGGAGTTCGACGATGATACGGCGAGCGTCCC
>JAUJMR010000006.1:0-5668 GCA_030446765.1 Chloroflexia bacterium | reverse complement strand
GAGCGATCTTCTGGCGGGGGGCGAACAGGCGTTACCAGAGGTAGATTCGCGCGGACCGTCCTGACTAATCGGCATTCAGGAGCGGGGCATTCGGAGGGGAGCAGAATGGGGCAGGCATCGCGATCCTGCCCCATCTAGCGGCGTTCCCGGCGGGACTCGAACCCACAACCTTTGGCTTCGGAGGCCAACGCTCTATCCGATTGAGCTACGAGAACGCGACGGCCAAAGTATAGCACACCCACAACTCACCGTTCAGCCCATGCACGGCTCATTACGACGCTTCCATCCACAGTGATAAAGTCGGTACATCCCCGTGCGGACGACACCCAACTGTCGAAAACCGTGCCGCGAAAATCATGACACCCTGCGGTGTCGGATGGCCCCAACCGGGGAAGCCGAATGGATTTGCCCCTGCCCGCTTGCACCTCTTGACAAGGCATACGTAGCATAGTATCTTCTAGATACATATCAAGGAGATATAAGTGCCGCGAATAAACAAGAGCAAGTACGCCGTGCTGGGGATCCTGAGCCTGGGGCCGATGTCCGGTTACGAGATCAAGAATACGATCGAGGGCAGCCTCGGCAACTTCTGGAGTGAGAGCTACGGGCAGATCTACCCGATCCTGCGCTCGCTCGTCGCGGAGGGGCTGGCCACGAGCCGAACGGAGGAGCAGACCGGCAGACCCAACCGTCACGTGTACACCCTCACCGACGCCGGCCGCGGCGCGTTGCTGCAGTGGCTGGCCGAGCCCGTCGAGTATGACGTCGGGCGCGTCGAGATCCTGCTCAAGCTGTTCTTCGGTTGGCAGCTGCCGGTCGAGGACAGCCTAACCAAGCTACGGGAGTTCCGCACGGTCTCTGAGGGCCTTGGCAGCAAGTATGAGGGCATCGAGCAGTGGCTCAAGAGCACACAGGCGGGGCATCCGGGTCTTCCGTACTGGCTGGCGACGGTGAGCTACGGGCAGCACCTCAGTCGGGCGCTGCTCGCGTGGTGCGACGAGACGGAGGGCATCCTGGGGGCCATCCAAGAAGATCAAGGGCATCGAGCCGAAGTAGCAACGCCAGGGAGGAATGGCAATGGGCGAGATAGTTGACATTCGGCAGACCGCCGACCCGGAACATGGACCGGCACGTGAGGGGGTGGATGCCACGTACCGCCGCCTCAGGCGGGACTACATCGAGGGGCGAATGACGCTCGCCGATTTCGAGGCGGAGGTCGAGCGGGTGTATACATCCGCTGGCGTCCCCGAGCAAGCGGTCCAGTCGATGAATAGCGCCGCCCGGAGCATCGCGCACCCACGACATTCGCGGCGCGAGCGAGTCGTGGCGTATGCAATTGTGATGGCCATGCTGGTCGGCATCTGGGCGGCGACCGGGATGGGATACTTCTGGCCGATCTGGCCCATGATAGGGTGGGGCATCCCGGTGATGCTCGGCGTCATGGGCATGCGAAGCGGGTGCGGCGCAAACGGGGCAAACGCGAGGCAGCACGAGCCGTCGCTCGGTGGCCATCAACGGAGTTAATCCAAAGCTTGGCCGTCTATCAGCGACTTCTCCCTGCCGAGCCAAATGACAGAACCGTGGTCCGAGCCCGCGGATCCCTCGCACACTCGGCATGCCAGGCACCGGTTTTCAGCCTATTTCGTAGAGGGAGAAGAGTACATTTAATGAGTGACCAGTCGCGCCGGCTCGCCGGCATCCTCCTGGTTGTCTTTCCGACGGTGATCTTCGGCGGGGTCAGTCTGTTGGGGATGCTGATCGACGCCCGATCGGGATACATCGAGAACCCGCTGCGACAGGACCTGTGGCGCGCGGGGCATGCACACGCCGGTGTGCTGCTGATCCTCTCGCTCGTCGCGCTGCGTTACGTCGACCAGGCCGTGCTGCCCGAGCGGCTGAAGGGGTTCGTGCGCTACGCGATCCCCACGGCGGCGATCCTCCTGCCTGTTGCCTTCTTCCTGTCGGTACTCTCACCCACGGCACGGGAGCCGAACGCGCTGATCTACCTCGCGTTCGTCGGGGCCGTGGTCCTGGCCGCCGGACTCGTCACGCTCGGCATCGGCCTCCTGCGAAGACCTGTGCGGACATAAGCAGCCCGGACGACCGGCGACGATCCCGCACCAGGACAGAGAGACCTCCGCTCTAGGTTCCCGCGTCCCCCAGGCAGATCGTCAGGCGTCGAGGATGATGAGCTCGTCGAGCGGGCGGCGGGGGCGACGGACGGGGTCCTTCGCGGCGTGGCCGAAGGTGAGCATTGCGTGCGGGATGAGTCGGGCGTCGAGGCCGAGCGCAGAGACGACCACCTCCGGGCAGAACAACGGGGCGCACATCCAGCCGCCGTCGAGCCCGAGCCCGTACGCGGTGAGGAGCATATTCTGCGCAGCCGCGCCGAGGCTCTGCACCGCCATCGTGGTTTCCGACTCCTGCCGCTCGGCATCCGGGTAGGCGTCCAGTTCGTCGAGGTACAGGCAGAGCACGACGACGAGCGGCGCGTCCACCAGCCGGTCGTGCGCTTTCCGCAGGCGGGTGGCGACGACCTCCTCCGGCTGGCCGTCGAGGGCGAGTTGCAGCTGCCACGTCGCCGCCATCTCCGCGGCGAGTTTTTCTTTCGGCTCGGGGCGGGTGAGCACCGCGAAGCGCCACGGCTGGCGGCCGTGCGGGGAGGGCGCCCACCGGCCCGCCTCAAGGATCGCGCGCGTCTGCTCGGGCGCGACCGGCTCCGGCGTATACCAGCGAACGGAACGCCGGCCGCGCATCAGGTCCATGACGTCGAGGTCCTGGCGCGGACCGGCGCTGAGGTCGCCCCAGGCGGTGAAGGTCTCGGGCGTGATGCGGATCAGTGGCAGCTCGTGGATCCGCATCGCGCGGTACTGCGGATACTTCTCCCGCAGCGCGGCAACCGCCCCGGCGTGCTCGTGATCTGCCGGTTCCAGCAGGTGCGCCGCGCCGCGGACCATCAGGTGCGCGAGGCTGGACCACTCCTCCGAATAGCGGTCGACCACCACCGCAACCTGCGGGTTTTCACGGATGTTACGCACGCGCTTCAGGCTCCGCGGGTCGGTGCTCTTCGGCTTCTCGTCGAGCGGCGTGTACAAGATCCCGCTCTGATACACGAAGCAGAACGGCACAACATAGGGCTGTCCGTTCTCATCTGCGGTGGCTAGACGGCCCACCCTGGCCGAGGCGAGGAAATCACCCTGCGCCAGGGTCGGCCGGGCAAGCGCCTCTACTGGCGCAGCGATGGAATCACCTCCGTGGCGATGCGCCGTATCGACTCCTGCTGCTCGAGACCGGGAAAGTCGGTCACGAAGTCGGTGAAGCCCAACGCGCGGTGCTTCTCGTAAAACGCGAGGAAGGCGTCGGGACTGCTGACGGCCTCCGTGCCGGCGACGTGCACCTGCCGGCGGATCGTCGCGGGATCGCGGCCCACCTCGCGGCATGCGTCGTCGAGCATTCGCACCTTGCCGGGCAGGTCCTCGACGTGCGCGGCGGCGTCCCACATATCGGCGTGGCGGGCGATGATGCGCAGCATGCGCTTCCCGATGCTGCCGACGAGGAGGGGGATGCGCGGCTGCTGCAAAGGCTTCGGCTCGAACGCCGCGTTCTTGAGCTGGTAGTACGTACCGGCAAAGCTGGGCCGCTTCTCGGTCTGCAGAAGCTCCAGCACCTGGACGGCCTCCTCGAAGCGGTCGACGCGCTCGCGGGCCGAGGGGAAGGGGTAGCCGTACATCTCGTGCTCCGGCTCGTGCCAGCCCGCGCCAAGGCCAAGGATCAGCCGCCCGTGACTGATGTGGTCCACCGTGACCGCCTGCTTCGCGAGCATCCCCGGATGGCGGTACGTGTTGCCGGTGACGAGCACGCCGATCCGCACGCGCGACGTCAGCGCCGCGACGCCCGCGAGCACGCTCCACGCCTCCAGCATCTTGCCCTCATCGCCGTGCTTCGTGGACACGAAGTGGTCGTGCGCCCACGCGTGGTCGTAGCCGAGCTCGTCGGCTAACTGAAACTCGGCGGCGGTGTCATCCCAGTCGTGATGGTGCTGAGCGAGGAAGAGGCCGAATTGGGGGGCGGTGGTCATCGGTCGGGGCTCCTTAAGTTTCGGGCGACTGGGCTGGCTCGTCGCCGAGTTGAGGGCGTGAGATCGTTCAGGTCATTCGGGAAGACGGATCCGCGATTGTGCCTGCCATCCAGCAGCGGTGGCAGTGCGAGCCACGCCTCCCGCACGCTGTTCGGGACGACTCGGCCGCGCTCAGTCCTCCAGCGGGTACATCTTTTCGATCTCTATGGAAAGCACGACGCGGCGGTCGCGCACCATCGCCTCGTCGTACTCCTGCCAGTTGGGGTGCGGGGCGCCGGTAATGCCCTCGTACACGTGACGCAGCTCGGCCAGGGGGTTATCCTCCAGAATCGTGCCCGTGCCCTCAACGACGAGGTACTGGTACCAGTTATCCCCAACGACCAGCATCGACACCCGCGGGTCGCGCTTGATATTGCGTGTCTTCACGCGGTCCGCCGTGAGCGATATCTTCACCCGGTCGTCGGTGTCGTACATGTACGAGATGTTCGAGAGCTGCGGTCGGCCGTTCTGTTTCAGCGTGGCGAGCACGCCGCGATGGTTCGACCGCAAATAATCCGTGGCCTGCTCGCGGTTCATGACGCGGCCACCGTCTCCGCACGCTCCAGGTTGAGCTGCGGGATAACCTGCGTGCCAAACGCCTCGATGAACTCCGTCTGGTTGCGGCCGACATTGTGGATGTACACCTCGTCGAAGCCCATGTCGAGGTAGTGCTGGACGTGCTCGCGATGCACGTCGAGGTCTGCGGCACAGAGCACGCGGCCCTTGAAGTTCTCAGGGCGGACGAGCCGCGCCATCGCCGCGAAGTCTTCGGGGGTTCGGATGTCCTGCTTGGGGAAGTTCATTCCGCCGTTCGGCCACTCGGTAACCGCCTGGTCGATCGCAGCCTGGTCGCTCTCCGCCCACGAGATGTGGATCTGGATGAGACGGGGCATCGTGCTGGGGTCCTTGCCTGCCTCGCGTGCGCCCTTCTCGAATCGCTCCATCAGGCCGTGGATCTTCTCGTCCGCGGCGCCGACGGTGATGATGCCATCGCAGAGGCGTCCGGTGCGCTGGCTCATGATCGGTCCCGCCGTGGCGACGTACACGGGGGGCGCTTTATCGGGCATGGTGTAGAGCTTCGCGCTCTCCATCTTGATGTGCTCGCCGCTATACTTCACCACCTTGCCGGTGAACAGCTTGTTGATGACCTCGATAGACTCCACGAGCTTATTCAGGCGGGTGGGAGCCTCCGGCCAGTACTCGCCGAGGATGTGTTCATTGAGCGCCTCGCCCGCGCCGAGTCCGAGCCAGAACCGGCCGGGGAACATGGCCTCGAGCGTCGCGGCCGCTTGGGCGACGACGGCGGGGTGATAGCGGTAGCCGGGCGGGGTGACGCCCGTGCCGAAGCGCATCTTGGTCTCCACGCCGAGCGCGCCCAGCCAGGCCCATACGAAGGCACTGTGGCCCTGGGACGGGACCCAGGGATGGAAGTGGTCCGAGGCCATCACGGTGGTAAAGCCGTTTTGCTCGGCCTGCTTGCAGTAGGTGAGCAGGTCGGTGGGATGGAACTGCTCGAACATGGCGGCGTAACCGATCTCGGCCATGGGACGT
>JAUJMR010000038.1 GCA_030446765.1 Chloroflexia bacterium | reverse complement strand
TCACTCCCTGCTCGTAGTAGTATTGTGGATCGGAACCGTCCGGCCTCTGCGCCGCCACTATCTCGAAGGGAAGTTCGCGCGTGAGCACTGGACAACGAGCGGGGGAAGTGGTGTGGAGGGCTTTGCAGGCGGAGCATGTCTCGCTGTGGCTAAGACAGCCGGAGGTGAAGCGGTGAGCATACGGGCTGGACGTGGCTAGCCCTGTCGCTATCGGCAGTATCGGTGATATCGGTCGTCCCTGCCATCATCCTGCTCTATCTCAACGATCCGGTTGAGTTCGTGGCAGCCGCGCCGTATAGCGTTGTCATCCTAGCCTTCGCAACCGTTGGCGCTCTGCTCGCCTCCCGCCGTCCGGACAACCCTATCGGCTGGATCTACTGTGTCGTCAGCCTCACAACCAGTGTGTGGATGCTTGCGGTTGAGTACGCGCGCTATGCCGCGTTTACGCAGCCCGGCTCGCTGCCTCTTCCAACCTTCGTTGTAGCAGGCTCGCCACCGAGTCGATTGTGGCAGTCAGGTGGGGGTCTGATGGCCACTTTCGCGGTGCTTCTCTTCCCCACCGGACGTCTGCCATCGCGTCGCTGCTGGCGACCCGTGGCCTGGTTTGCCGCTATTACGATCGCGGTAACTTTGCCGTCGCCACAGCGCTCCTTCCGGGTCCGGTGGAGGAGCAGTTACTGCCCATTCCCAATCCTGCAGGCGTCGAGGCTGCTGCCTGGATCCTTGGACCGGTTCATACCCTCGGCTGGCTGATGATGACTATAGCCGCCGTCGCTTCGGGCATCTCGTTGATCGTGCGGTTACGCCGCGCAAGGGGTGACGAGAGGCAGCAGTTGAAGTGGTTCACTTGGCCACCGTCTTCTTTGTCGCCATGTTGACCATCCACAGCATCGCAGAGCAGATTCTGGGCACCGAAGCATGGCGGCCCATTGAGCCGGTACTGCTTGCCCCTGGGATGACGAGCATCCCCATTGCCGTGGCGATCGCCATCTTCAAGTACCGCCTCTACGATATCGATCTCATCATCCGCCGCACGCTGGTGTACGGCGTCCTCACTGCGACCCTGGTGCTGCTCTACTTCGGCGGGGTGGCGCTGCTCCAGTCCCTGTCCCGCTCGCTCACGGGTGGTCAGGCTGAGCAGCCTCAGTGGGCGATCGTGGTATCGACCCTCGCTATCGCCGCCTTGTTCCAGCCGCTGCGGCACCGCATTCAAGGCATCATCGATCATCGCTTCTACCGCCGCAAGTACGATGCGGCCAGGACGCTTGAGGACTTCGGCGCACGGCTCAGCGATGAGGTGGAACTGGGCGTGTTGAGCAGGACCTGCTGGATGTCGTGCACGAGACGGTGCAGCCGGAGCACGCCAGCCTGTGGCTGCAGCCCTCTGAGGCAGAGGCGATGAGCCATGGTGGAGAGATCTCGATCGTTGGCTTTGCCTTCGGATGAGGGGGAGCCTGTGTGTCAGACCAGATGCGCAATACCCTCGGTGGGCCAAGCTCCTGATTATGGCATTCCAATTTGTCCAGGTGGCCGCTCAACGAGCCCATCACGCAGATCGCTCAACCGACCGACAGATGTCCCATTCATGGCAGACAAGCTTGATACGCTACTGAGCCAGACGTCCCATACCCAGCCAGATTCGGGTCCTGCGGGGTAGATGACATCTCTTGTTGCGTAAACACTGAGCACCCTAATAGGGGTACACGAAGATCTGGTCAGGCCCCCGCCCCTACCCATGCAGGCCGTACTGGAGTCGCCCCTTCCCCCACAGACGGCGTGCAGGCGAACTCAGTCATGGGCCTCGTGAAGCCTACTGCCGCCCCGTCGGGGCCCTATCCACCGTGGCGTGACTAAGCCGATTCCACCCCAGTTGCAGTAACTGCAGTACTTTTCCGAAGGGCACCTCAACCTTGTGATGCACGAGAGACGAGAAAACCCGGGCCCCACCTACGATTTCTCGTCAAAGGGGGCGCAGGTCTGGTGGTGGGCGGTACTGGACTCGAACCAGTTCGCTTCCCTGTCGGCGCATGCTGCCTACTCTAAATCCTATTGTTTACGCGGAGTTCGAAGGAGCCTTATGTCGCCCCGTACCGGCAGATGCTGGCTGATCACGCGCCAATGGCAGTAAGTTTGCAGTACACTAGTCGATGGGGAGCGCTGCAGCCCGGCGGCATCAGGCGGTCCGTGCCGGCATACGCGCCACGAGCGTGCTGTATTGGTCGTCCGGCAGCAGCCCCAGCAGCAAGGGGATCGCCTCGGGCGGGAGGGCGAACATATACGTGTTCTCCCTCATCATTGTCGTGGACCATAATCACGTGCCCGCCATCGTAGCGCCCACCCACAATCACCGAGTCGTACGGCGCTTCCACCCAGTTGCCCGGATGCGCGCTCTTGTGCAGCCACTCCTCTATGAGGATCGGAGAGGTGATCTCCACGACCCTCAGCTCGTTCTCCCACGTCGGTATGTGGATCATCGACACCGTGATCTCGTCGCTCGTCCTCATAGTAGTACCCCGTTAATCTGCCATCAGCCGAGGAACCGCCGCACCCGCTCGCGTGTCTCGTCTCTGTTCTCCGGGCACAGGTCCTCGTCGGTGACTATCATAACCTCCCAGCCGGCCTGGTGGGCACGCTCGATCTGCTTCTGGTTCGCCTCACGCACGGTCTCTTGCTCTACGAAGTACTTGGCGGTATGCACACCGCCCCATACCTCTATCGCCTTATACTTATCCGGGCCACCCGAAGTCGGCGTGCCTGCTCGGTGCGAGCTTATGCTCCCGCAGGTACATGCCGCCCCCGCCCACCGTACTCCGTGCGATTCTTTCGCTCCCCCAGCTCGTCGAGGAGTGTGATGAGCTTGCGCTCGGTGAGGGAGCGGGGTGGGTCCTGCTCCCGGCGCCTATCTGCCATCCGGTCGTGCAGGAACTCCTTGCCGTACCGGCTAACGGTGACGCTGTAGCCCTCCTTGCCGGCCGCGCTCAATGACTCGCGACTCGGAAGCTCTGCGCGTACCGCTGGAAGCCTGGGTCGTGGAAGCGCTCCTTCGAAGGCATAGTCGCCCACCGGTCGAGGAGTCCCGCTGAGGGGGACGGATCGGCCGCTGCTCGGCGACGGGTTCCCGCGCCTCTGTCCCAAGGGACCTGTCCGATCCGCCGTCCGTGTCCCGGTCCACGACCCTCTCCTAGCTATCCGCGGAGTTCGGCACTGTCGCGATCACACCGACCCTGCGGGCTGGCTAGGCGAGGAGATTGCCCTCCCCCGCCCGCCTACGAAGCCGGACTTGGGTTTCCCCGCATCCGGCTCCTCAATGCTTTGGTCGTTGTCAGCGATACCTTCGACGGCCCGGCTTCCATCCGTCGCCGTCTTCGTGCAATGGCAATGTCGATGGAGTAATTGCCAGTTGATGTAGGCATCTTTACCGCCGAGTGATCGAGACATGATGTAGTCAACCTCTAGCACGTCCCCATCTCTGAAGTACAATCCACAGTGGGCACATCGCCCTCTCTGCCACCGGAGGAGTGTTGCCACCCTCTTCGGCGGTGTCGCGCGTGTTTGCCCATCCTGCTCGCCCAGTAGGGCCAGTTGCCGTCGTAGGGACTGCGCGTCCCTTGGACTTCACGTGCCTTCGGTATGGGGGTCCTGGCATGGCTCGTCAGCTTCATCCCGTCGCGCGTCGCGAAACGCCACCGCTCGCTTCCTTTGTGCCAGTATCTTCCGGCTGTCCAGTGAGCGTTCTTCTTCGGGTGGCGCCTTTGGCCCATCGGTACAGCTTCACGAAGACCTTGTGATCGAGCGTGCTGAACGTCTCTTTCGAGGATACGGTGGAGTAGTAGTTCGCCCAGCCCCTCACCATCGGGTTCAGATCGCGGATCAAACCCTCCTGTGGGGCCGCCTTGCGGCTCGCTATCACCCTCCCTATCTCCGCCAGGTGTCTCCGTGTCGCTGCCTTACTGGGTCTGATGATCGTCTTGTAGCCGAGCGGTGCCGATGCTTTGGTACCATTCCCCAGTTTGCCGGTGTGCGTCTTGCCCACTTGGTGCTGGCGCACATGGAATCCGAAAATCGAAGCCTACCTTCCCATCGTGGGGTCGCAGAGTGTGCGTGATGCGCGTCTTGCTCGGTTTCAGTTCCAGCCCCATCACCCGCTAACCATCCCGACGCCATCTGTCGGATCTCTTCCAACGTTTCCAGGTCTCGGTGTAGAACGACGAAATCATCCGCATAGCGGATGACGTTCTTCCCGCCGCGTTGCAGCTCCTGGTGTAGACCTTCGTGATCCTTTCCTCGAGGCCGTGCAGTGCGATGTTCGCCAGTAGCGGCGAGATCACCCGCCTTGGGGTGTGCCTTCCTCGGTAGGGAATAGGCCCTCCCCATCCATCGCCCCCGCCTTGAGCCGGGCTTTGATGGCTCTCCTCATCAGCGGGAAGGTGTGGAGTTTCCCCAATAGCGCCTCATGGTTGATACGGTCGAAGCAGTTGGCGATATCCGCATCCAGCACGTACTTGGGTTTGAAGATTATCGCGTTGAACACCGCCTCGATCGCATCGTGGCATGGGCGTCCAGGCCTGAAGCCGTAGCTGTTCGGCTCGAAGCGAGCCTCCCATTCGGGTTCTAGTGCGAGCTTGGCCAGGGCTTGCGAGGAGCGCGATCCCGCATGGTGGGTATGCCCAGCGGGCGCCGCTCACCTTGCCGGGCTTGGGTATCAGACCCGGCGCGTCGGTTCTGCGCCTTCCGGGGCAACCTTGGGTCCCAGACAAGTGCCAGCCGGTGCTTCGGAGCCAGCGCTCTGACGCCGTCTACTCCGGCTGTGTTCTTACCTCGGTTGTCCTGCGTGACCCTGCGGGTGGCCAGTGCTCGCGCTGACCATGACTTCATCAGTAACCTTTGCAGTCTGTGGACTGTGCTGACATCACCACGGCGCGAGGCTCGATAGATGCGTCCTTGGAGCTTGAACACCCGTCGCTCGATCACTCTCCACGGCGAGTTGTTCCATTCATACATCGACTGAGTAGCCGTGCTCATGACTTATTGGCTCCTACTGATGCCCCTATCTTCCAAATCACCGTGTCCCGCGTCAGCCTATCCCGGGCATTACCCCGGGCCTTCGCTTCTCGGACAAAATCCCTCCGACCCCGAGGCGTGCGGCTGGCGCCTGCTCCACGGTTGACCTGTGCGTGGAGAGCCTTGGGGCGGTTACTTCGTTCCTGGCGTTCGTTTTGCATGGCTGTAGGGTCCGTCTCTCCGCCGGGTTTGGTGGGGGTGAATACTGGTCGGTTCTAACTCCTCCAGCCCCTAGCCTTTCCCTTTTGGGCAAGCCCATTAGCCTACGTGGGCTTGTTCGATCCTAACGACGGGTCATCGTACGGTTCGCTTTCGCTACCCTTGGCCACCTGCTCCCGGTAGGTTGCCGGTCAGGCTCCGGCACTGTCCGGTTCTATCCCCGCTTCACGGATTGAGGACCAGTCGCTACCGTGGGGGATACGCATTTCGCTTGTTCACCTCCAAGGATGGGGAATCCGCCCACTTCGAACGCCAAGGTTGTCTAGGTCAGACGCGCTCCTTCCCTAGCCCCTCATCCCCCGAGATTCCTTTCAGAATCCCGGTTTTCGAGGAACGAATCGCACTTAGAACGGGATCTCCGGATCATAGAGCGTCCGGTTGCCCCGGATTCTGGTCAGCACCGACCGGCGCGACCTGGCCCAGCCGGCCGTCAAGCATGATCGGGTCGTTCGCGACGATCTCCGTGGTGTAGCGCCTCTGCCCGCTTTGGTCCTCCCACTGGCGCTGCTGCCTGCCCTCGATGTAGACCCTGCTGCCCTTGCTCAGGTACTGCGCGGCGATCTCGGCGATTATGTGGAACGCGACCACAAGGTGGATAAGGTTCCTCCACCACCTCGCCGTTGTCGCCAGTCCATGTCCGCCGGTTCACGACCCATGCGGAAGTGGGGGCCGGGCTGCCGCGGGGGTGCTCAGGGCAAGCCACCTGCTCCGGTCGAACTGCTCCCGCTCGAGCGCGCCGACGTCGACTGCCACCTCCGGGCGACTCCAACAATTCCGGACGGCTGAGACCTGCTCCGCCATCGTCCCCATGAACCGCGCATCGAAGGATCGGACCTCCTGCAGGAATGCGCCTGCTGGCATGGTCCCCTCCCCTTCAACGGCGGCCCACACTGGTTTGCCACCGAGCACGGCCTCGCGGTTATCCCAGCGGATGTGGACATTGGCTCCCCCCATCCAGATCCTGATATCCAGCCCGTGCCGCAGGTAGCCGGTATCCACCGCCCGCGCGCCCCACCAACCAACGGCCTGCTCATACGTGTCCCAGCAGGCCTCGTCCTCGCTCCGCTCCATCCAGCCTCCCGCGCGCTCCAGCCATGCGCCCCAGCGTCCGCCATCTGCGATCCTCCGCCCCAGCACCTCGGGCACCGACTCCAGGATGGCCGGTAGCATATCCAGGACGTCCTCCCACAGCCTGGCCACGTAGTAGTCGACGTACGGCGGCGAGGAAGACTCCGAGCGCCACGGCTCCTCGCAAGCCACGAGTTCCTCGCTGTACCGGAACAGTTCCGCACCAGCCACATCCAACCAGTACCAGCCGTCGGAAAAGCCGAACCAATGCAGCCGGTCACGTCCCTCACCCCAAGGTGCTACATCCGTCACCGATCTGAGCTGGAAGTTGAACAGCATACGTCCCTTAGCTCCTGCGCGATTGGACCGTCGGCTCTGCACCATCGAACGCGCGCGGCTTGGTCCCATCCGGCGTTGGTATGTCGGAGAGCTTCTCCAGCAGCCGCTCGTGCAGGGAGATGCCTTCGTCCACCGCGGCAGCCTCCTCGTCTGTGAGCGGTATCTCCTCCCTGAGCCGCGCCAGGTTCGCCTTGCCCTCCAGCAGCTGCGCGCTCGAGGAGCCCTTCGGCACGTAGAACGAGCACCTGGCGCACGCCATCCGGTGCGGGCACTGGGCGTAGAAGTCGTACGTGCAGTAGCCGTGGCCGAGGTCGTAGTACAGGTAGGGCTGCCCGGTCGCCGCGGCCCCGTTCCTGACCGCCTCATGGTCCACGAGCACCTCGATGAGCCGGACGTTGCGCCCGAAGTACCCCGCGTCGGCGTAAGACTTGGCCAGCTTCGTGGGGGTGATCTTCGCGTAGTGCTGCGTCGACCTCGGACTCTTGTGCCCCAGCCACTCCTGCAGCTCGAACAGCGACATGGGCTCTTTCGCGTTGAACAACTGCGAGGCGATCGTCGAGCGCGCCCTGTGGCTGGTGATGCCACCGCGGGCATCGCCGGGAGGGATGCCGGCCTTCCGGCACAGCGTGGAGACCAGGGACGCGTTGATGTACCTATCCCCCAGCCGGAGTCCTCGGTACGAGAAGAGGAAGCTCACCACCTCGCCCGTCTTGGCGTCCACCTCCCGCGGCGAGTCCGGCCGCACCCCCTCCCATGCGCCGACGGCCTCGCCCACCACACGGTCAACGGGCTTGGTGAAGGCGGTAGCGGTCTTGTTCGTCGGGACATCCAGCAGGCACACCGCATCCCTAGCCAGTTCCTCGCCCATGCCGGGGACCGCGACGTCCTCGCGCTGCCACCGGACGCAGCCCACCCGCAGCCTGCGTATCTCGTCGGCGCGCAGGCCGGCGAACAGCCACACCATCGCGAGCGCGCGCACCATCTCGATCGGATACCACGGATACCCGTTCCTGCCGCACTCGTCGGCGGAGACGCGATTGAGGTCCTCGGGCTGCAGGTTCAGGCCAGCCCACAAGAGCTTCGCCCACACGTCATCCGAGATCACTCTCGGATCCGGGCCGATGAGCGCCCGGATGCTGCGGGGGGTGGCCAGCGCCCGGTATGGATCGAACCTGCGCGGAATCCAGCCCCACTCCTGGCAATCGGCGAGGAACCGGCGCACGGTCCCAAGGTAGCCCCGCTTCGTGTGCGCACCCAGCTCCTTGCCCTCGCCTTGCCGGTCGCCCTCACCCCACTGGCCGACCCGCAAGCCGTTGACAACAGCCACGTACTCCGCGGCCAACTCGCGCGTCCACTGCTCAGGGGAAGCGACGTGGGGGTGCGTCTCGCCGAGCCACCGGCCGACCTTGAGCAGCCTGCGGTAGTGCTGGTAGCGGGCCTTCTGGCTGAGCGTCGACGTGCGATGCCAGCGCCGGCACCAGTCGGCCCACTCCTGTGGCACGCCGGGCGAAGATGAGTGCGGATTGCGCATCAGACCCACCAGGGGTACCGCCACGAGCGGTGGTCGGTCGATGATCCCCAGGTGCAGCAGCGCGCGCGACATCCGCAGCAGGATGGGTCGGTGGACCACGAGCCTTGGCTCCGCGAGCACCTCATCGAGTACCTCCGGCGTGAGGTCCTCGAGCAGCGGGCTCCGGTTCCACAGGAGCAGCTCGCACGTGGCCCGTCGCAGCTGCGCCCGGTTGGGTTCGCAGTCCTTGTATCCCCAGCCGGTGAGCACCCGGTGGAGCCGCCCCACGGCCGCGTCCACTGCCTCCCGGCCGAACGCCCTGGCCGCGAAGGGATACTGCAGGTACGTCCCCACCAGGTCGTGCAGCCGGTAGAAGCCGCACAACTGGTACCCCACGAGCAGCACGTGCGGGCGATGGTGAAGGAGGCAGCGGCCAAGCACGTCCCCCCAGTCATCGAGCGTCCATCCCCAGAAGGCCGTTCCGATTCGGCGCATCTCGATCGCCAGGAACCGCCTGACATCTATGCGAACGTCGTTGATCACGCCCGACAGCTCCAGCACGTCCCGGATCGGTCGCAGCAGCCTGCCGAGCGCCCCGTACAGGTCGGGGGGCCACTCGCCTTTGGAGTGCCGCTCCACACGCTCCAGCGCATCCCACTCCCCGGGCGAGAGCACCGGGTCGCGGTCGTAGAGGCCAACGTCCAGGGGCAACTGCCACCGGGACGGTGCCGACGCCTCGGACGGCTTCGGTCTCACCCCAGCACCTCGACAGTGACCTTCGCCCGCCAGGAATGGATCTGCGCCATCCCCCGCTCGAGCTTGGCCGCCAGGTCGCGGCCGCTGAGATGGATGTACAGCAGGGTGGTCTCGGTGCTCCGGTGGCCGGCGAACGTCGCGATCTCGTGTATGTCCCAGTCAGCGCGAGCAAGGTCGGTCAGGCACAGGTGCCGGGGCGTGTGGGTTGTGAACTGCTCGACGCCCGAGCGATCGGCTAGTCCCCTGACCGCCTTCGACCAGGTCCAGATCGTGACCGGCTCCGACCTGTTGCGGCGGGATTCGGAGAGGAAGATCGGGCCGGGCGACCGGCTCAAACTCCGGCGGTGACGCAGGTACTCGGCGAAGAGCTCCCCTGTAGGCTCGGAGTACGGGACGACCCTCTCGCGGCGACCTTTCGTCGTCTCGGCGCGCACCGAGAGCAACCTGTACGCCGGATCGATGTCACCGGTTTGCAGGGAGCACAGCTCCTCACGCCGCAGCGCGCAGTCGTACGCGAGCGCGAGCATCAGCCGGTTCCTCAGCGGCTCCCGCTTCGCCGCCTCCAGGATGGATAGCCACTGCTCGTCATCGGGTATCCAGGGCAGCCTGTGGTAGCGCGGCAGGAGTCCTCTTTCCCCACCGAAGCCCCTGGCCGGTGTGTAGCGGCCGCGTCCCACCGGGTTGTCGTCGCGCACGCCCTCCTCGACGAGGTAGTCGTAGTAGAGACGCACCGCCGTGAGCCTCTGCTGGAGCGTCGCGTTAGCCAACCCGGCTCCGGAGTCGATCACGCGCACGTTCGCGCCCCTCGGACTCGGGCGGTCTAGGAGGTCGCGCACGTACGCGGCTACGTGTTCACGATTCGCGGTCGCCGGGTCGATACCAGCCCGCACGCTGAAGCGGAGGAAATCATCGAGCGCCCGACCGTACGCGTCGATCGTGTTCGGCGCCAGCCCCAGGTTCCGCTGTATCACCAGCCACGATTTGGCGCGGGTGTCCTGGGCAACCCACGGGTACCGTCCCCAGTGCAGCTCACCTTCCCGCAATTGTTCCCCCGCTAGGTTATTGATCGCCGTCAGGATACCACCACAGCATATTCCACTTAACTTACAGCTTCTGCCAGGTGACGACCGTGAACCAGTCGGTCTCTTCCCTGGGTTCCTGTCCCTCCTGCACGCGACTCCGCCGGTTGACCGCGAGCCGAAACGAGGCCGTCGCCGTGCCGGTCGCGGTATAGCGCATTTCTGGCTCGGTCCCCAACCGACCGATCATCATTACTCGGTTCAAATCCTTCGCCATCTCTCTCCTCCTGGTGCTACTCCACTGCGTACCCTGGCTGTGTCC
>JAUJMR010000037.1:11372-13290 GCA_030446765.1 Chloroflexia bacterium | reverse complement strand
TTCCTTTTTGTTTCGCCTTGGGGGTTTTGTTGGTTCGATTTTTTTTACTTTTGTCCCCCGCCGGCAAACATGTTTTAAGGGGTGTTTTTGGCCCCCCGGGGGGAAGTTGTTTGTGTGGGGGGGGTGGGGTTTGCCGGGGGCCCCACGCCGCCCCCGGAACCCACCACCAAGCCGCCACCACCCAGCCCAACCAGACGCAGGAACTGCCTGCGGTCCATAATTCCGCCGGTTGGACGCCTCTTCCTCGTACTCATCTCATCCTCCTGCTTCGACGAATGAACCTCAATCGCGACTGGCCGGACTCACGCCTCTGTGATGTCCGGGCTCCAAGGAACGTGTTACACATTGCCATTGAGATGAGCACCACCCCCTTCACTTTTTACCGTCCTCGCGGACCACCCTGCTCGCCAATCAGGCAGCCCCTTCAGAAGGCCGTCGCCAGATCCTGAACCTTGCCTGTCTCTGCCGATCGGCAGGCGCACTCGATGATCTCGATGACATGACGGGCGTGCTCCGCCGTGACCATGCTCGGCCCATCCCCACAGACCCAGTCGACGACCTGCATTATATCCTCGAAGACATGCTGCTCATCGATATGACGGTGCGGCCCAACCACGTGCGGCAAGATGCCCCTGAGTGCGATCGTTCCCGCGCCCACGACCCCCATCCGCACCACATCAGTCATCCGCCGCTCCCCTGTGCCCGTACGGATCGCTGGTACATGCTCTCCACCTGGACCGTACGGTCCTCTGCAACTGAACGCTCAGCCGCATCCAGAACCTCCACGACGTGGAGCGCGTGCTCCGCGCTCAATACCGGTTCGATCCCGAGCTGGATACAGTCTGCGAGGTGCTCGATGCCGAGCAGGTGGTCGGGCCCGGCGGACCGAGCATGAGGCACGTGGAGCGACTCCCATCCGCGGCCCGGGCGCAGGACTTCGACAGGCGCTGAGACATCCAGCAGGTCCACCGCTATCGTCCCCTCCATACCGTGCAGTTCGAGTTGCGGGGCCCGGCTGTCAACCACGACGTTGTTCGCCGCCACTGACGCTAGTCGTCCATCCCCGAAGTCGAGCAGGAGATTCCAGTTGTCCGGCTCCTCCACCTCGACGCGCTTCCCCACGGCAGGGCCATCCGGCACGACGAAGTTATCGCTCACCCGGCTCGCCATCGCCGAAACGCGCCGGACGGGCCCGAGTATGCCCGTGAGGGCATGGAGCGGGTACACACCCATGTCGCGGGCAGGCCCACCCCCTAGCGCGAAGAACTGACTCGGATCGGAGGTGTAGCCGCGCCAAGGCGGAACGCCGCCGTGCCCATGGCCGCGCGCGGAGTAGACCTCGCCGATTTCGCCGTGCGCAACGAGGTCGAATGCTAGGCGCACCTGCGGAAAGAGCATAACGCACGGGGCACACACCAGGGTGAGCCCTCGCGCCCGCGCCTCGTCCCGTAAGCGCCGCGCTCCATCGAGCGATGTCGCCAGGGGCTTCTCGGTGTATACATGCTTGCCCGCCGAAATGGCCGCGAGGTTCGTTTCGGCATGGAGCTGCATAGGGGTAAGGTTGACGACAGCCTCGGCGTCCGTCTCGTCGAGCATCTGCACATAGTCCGCGTACCAGGCCGCCACCCCGTACTCCTCCGCGACTGCACGCGCGCGCGCCTCCGTGCGCCCGCACACTGCTACAAGCTCCACTCGGTCGCCGAGGCGATGTAACTCCGGCAGGTAGTCGCGTTGCGCAACGTCGCCAACACCCAGAAAAGCCAGCTTCAGCCCGCTCACCGAGCACCACCCGCCGCGACCAACTGGGGATGCTGGCTACGAACCGCGGAAGCGGCAGCTCCGATGAGACCCGCATCGGGTCCTAGGGCTGCGGGGACGATTGGCAGTTCGCGCGTCGCGTCACCATAGATGTGCTCCC
>JAUJMR010000037.1:0-11272 GCA_030446765.1 Chloroflexia bacterium | reverse complement strand
AGGGCTGCGGGGACGATTGGCAGTTCGCGCGTCGCGTCACCATAGATGTGCTCCCGGATGGAGGTGACGAGGCTCTCCCAGTACAACCCGCCCGCGTGCCCGAGACCACCGCCGACAACCACCGCCTCGGGATCCGCGACGTTCACCAAGAACGCCACACTGTTGCCGAGCGCGTAACCCGCTGTGCGCACTACCTCCACAGCCGCCTCCTCCCCGTCGCTCGCGGCGGCGAGCACATCCTCTCCCCTCGTCGCTCGCCCCGGCGTGAGCGCGTTGAGGCGAGCGACGAGCGCGGGCCCTGAGGCGAAGTCTTCCAGGACCTGGTGCAGCTGTGTGCCGCACTCCTGGCATGTAGTGGAAAGCGGGCTGGAGGCGAGCACCAGAGCATTGCCCCGTGCGCCGGCGAGCGGATGCCCTTCCAACACGAGGCACGAGCTAATGCCGGTTCCAACCGTCACGTAGGCGAAGAGCCGGTACTCCGCACCCGCGCCGTACAGCGCCTCGCCGAGCGCAGCCGCACGAACGTCCGACTCGACGATCGCGGGCGCGATCTCGCCAAAGCGCTCTCGGACCGGTAGCCCCTTCCACCGAATGGCGTGTTCGGTGTGCACCGCGCCGTCGCGGTCTACAAGCTCCGCCACACCCACGCCGATTCCTAGAACATAGATGCCACGCGCCCCAGCGTCACCGTCGATCTCCCGCGCGAGCGCGAGGGCGTCCGCCAACACGGCGTCACCACCCCGCGTCGCCCTGGTTGGAATGATCCGCCGGTCCAGAATCATCCCGGTCGACAGATCGACAAGCCCGGAGGCAATCTTCGTCCCCCCCACATCCAGCCCCAAGGCGAAGCCCGATATTGGTGGCGCACCGCCAAGGGGTAGGCAGCTTCTGCTCAATTTAGGGCACCTCTCGCATGTCCAACCGACCGGCCGCGTACGCTGGCGCCACGCCGAACACCAGTTCCACTGGGCGGTCTGAAACATTGGAATAGTGATGCGGAGTGCCCTCCGGGAGGTAGAAACCATCCCCAGCGCCGAGTTCGTGCCAGCCTTGGCCGTCCTGTCCGGAAAGCCGCACATGCACCCTTCCCGCGAGCACATACAAGCTCTCATCACCACCGTGGCTCTCGATGTCCGTAGTCTCGCCCGGCCACAGCACGAGCTTGCCTACCGTCAGGTGCTCCGTCGAGGCGAGGATGCCGACGAGCGTTTGCCTCTCACGACCTTCCAATCGCCAGAGCACGTCCTTGTCACGGAGCACACGAATTGTATGGTCCCGAAGGGCCTCCGCCTGTGCTGCTGGCCAGCGCTCCAAAAACTCCTCTTGCGCATACCGAGCATCCATCAGAAGCGGCTTCGTCCGGGCGTACGCGCCCGAGGTGCCGGCCGAGGGCGGCGGGGCAAATAGCTCAAGCACGCGCAGCGGCTCCCTGCCGTGGGCAAACGCATGGTGCCATGTATCTCGCCGAAAGAACGCCGCCTCCCCCGTGGAGATGCGATGCACTTCACCCGTCTCGGGATTGGCAATGACCATTGTGCCCTCCAGCACGTACAGCACCTCGTCCGCCGCGAAGACCGTGCGGTACTCCGCGGAGTGCTTGAAGGAGCCCCCTGTGGGTAGGCCGAAGACGAGCTGATGGATCTTCCTACTCGACACATATATCCAGTCCGCTACCTCACCCGAGATCTGGTCTCCCCACACGTGGCGAGTGACCGACGCGTACGGAATCGGAGCAGGCCCATCAAAGCACGGACGAGGCGACGCCGAATAGCCCATCACTCTCTCCCGGGGTCATGGATGAGGTGCGCAGCCTCTTCCGGCTCCCCCTCCATCTCAAAACTAGGCGGCGTGAAAGTGCTCTCGATGTGGAGAGCCTGCCCGGTGTTCCCGGACTCCATCGTCTTCGTCATGATCTCGAGCACGTGGTATGCGTGTTCTGGCGTGATGACCGGCGGCGTCCCTGCCTGAATGCTCTCGATAAGGTGACGCACCCCATCCGTCCAGGGCCAGTTGCTCCGGTCCTCGTGCAGCTCCCAGTAACCGGCGGAGTTTCGCCACAGCTCGTACCCACCGGGATCCCAGTCCTCACGAAGCATCTGGATCGTACCTTCGCTGCCGTACAGCTCGACGCCGGGGCAGCGGTACCGCTGCAACGTGAAGCCCGTCGTGACAACGGCGTGCACCGACTCTCCGAAATCGAGGAGCAGATGTGCGTTGTCGTGCGACTGCACCTTGACGCGCTGCCCGTTGATGATCCGCTCGGGGATGGCAATGCCGCTCATAGCCATCACCCGCCTGGCGGGTCCCAGGAATCCGGTGAGAGTGGTCACGTTGTACACGCCCAGGTCGAACATGGAGCCACCCCCGGGCTTGTAGTACCACTCCCCCCAGTTCGGCCCGGACCAACCGTACAGCCCGCGAGCGGAAAGCACCTTGCCGATGTCGCCACGCTGGATATGCCGCCACATCGCCTGATACGTCGGGCTGAGAACGACATGAGGGGCGCAGAGCAGGTAGCCGGGGCTGCGCTTGGCCAGCTCGACGATCTTCCCTGCCTCCTCGAGCGACATCGACATCGGCTTCTCGACGAGGACGTGCTTGCCAGCCTCGAGTGCGGCTCGGGTGATCTCGCCGTGCTGCTGCATGGAGGTGAGGACCAGCACGAGGTCCACATCAGCGTTCGCAAGCACGTCGTGGTAGTCCGTCGTGAAGTTCTCGACACCGAAGCGCTCACGAACCACATTTCGACGCTCCTCGACCACATCGCACGCGGCTACTATCTCCGAGCGCACGCCCTGCAGGTTCAGGCGTTGCAGGAACGGCATGTACGAGCCCGTCCCAACGCTGCCGCATCCCACAACTCCGATTCGAACCGGTTGAGCCATTTCGCCACCTCCGTATACCTTGTCAGCCTTCAGCCGCTAGCCGCCCTGTACGAGTTAGCCCCAAGGTGGCTGTGTCTTCCATTGGCGCGCAGCCACCCGGACCTGTGGGCATGGATTGCCCCTTTATGCCAACAGCATGTTCACGCGTGCGCCATCGCGCCGACTCTGAAGCTCGAGCTTCAGCCGGTCACCTCGATACAGCGCCTTGAAGTGCTCGACGGGCGTGTCGCCGTCCGCGTACGCCACACCTTCAAGCAGCATCATGGCGGTGCCGGGCGGTACACCGAGCAGGTCAGCCTCGTACCCATTGGCAACCGTGGCCTCCAACGTCTGGCGTGCGATGTCGAGGCGCAAGCCATACCGCAGCTCGAGCAGCGTGTAAAGCGAGTGCGAGGCCAGATCCTCCTTTTCGAGCTCGGGACAGAGCGCGCTCGGCACGTAGCTCGTCTCCAGCAGGAGCGGTATCTCCCCCATTGAGCGGAGCCGGGCCACCTTGACGGCGGCGTTTTCCTGCTTGAGCCCCAGTTGGGTTGCCACCGAGAATGGGGGTGTCACGACTGCCTGCTCCAGGACGCGGGATACGACTTCGCCACCCCGCCGCATCGTCTCCTCGGTAAAGCCGAGCAGTTTGAGCGCATCGTACGCCAGCTTCGGCTCCCCCACGAAGGTACCCACCCCGGGCCGGACAACGAGATCCGCAGTGCGAACCAGGTACGCGATGGCCTGGCGGGCGGTCATCCGGCTGATGCCGGCTCGCTCACCGAGCTCCCGCTCGGAGGGAATCTGATCGCCCGGCGCCAGCTTACCGGTGCGTACGTCCTCCCGGATCAACTCTGCGAGTTGGTAGTAGAGCGGAATAGGGCTGGTCTTATCGATCGCCCCCCACGACCTGTTCAATCCGGGCGCCTTCCCCCTTTGCCTAGTTTACTTCCCCCACCCGGTACCATGGCGGCTTACCGGTCTAGAGGTATATACCGCGGATCATATAGTCGAGCCACGAGTGTGTCAAGAATTCCTTGGAAACAATGGGCTGTGGCGGAATCGCGCCGCGCGCTCACAGAGGCATTGACAACTTAAGCACAGATGTACTGAACCTACCTGAAGCTGCGCGATACTCGTTGGATGAACCCCGCTACTGCTTTCTCCTACAGAGGCTTTGGCTCCCACAAGAGATCATCGCGCCCGCCGTCTGACTTTACCATCGTATCTCGCTTAGCTTCCGTGATGTCGAGGAGTTCCTGTACGGGTGGGCAGTCATGACCGCTGACGAGACGGTGCGGCTATGGTGCTGCAAGTTCGGGCAGATGTTTGCCAGCCAGTTGCGTCGACGTGGACCTCAACCAGGCGACAAGTGGCATCTCGATGAGGTGTTTCTCGCGATCAACGGCAAGATCCAATACTTGTGGATCATCCCCGCCGCTTCGAGCGAGCGATCCGCATACGCCCTCCCTAGGACGGCAGGACGGTCCAGTCGAGCACGTATGGATTCTGGACAGGGTTGATGTCGATCGCCCGCCCATAGGAGTGCTCCGACCATACGCCGGGCTGGCCGGTCACCTCCCAGCAGTTTTAAGGCGGATGTGTTGTTCGCGGCCATCGACCGGTCGTCGTCGCCCCTATAGGTATCCGCGATCATCATCCGCCGGATCGGGAAGCGCGCGCTGAGGCGATCCTGTAGGTAGGCGTCGCTCGGCTTCGACTCCATCACCCGCTCGATTGCGAGCCCGCAGTCAAGCAGCCGGTTTAAAGTGCTCGTCCCTAGCTTACTCCAGTGCCGTCCCGCCGAGCGAAAGCGCAACGAGACCGAGTTGACACAGTGCCGCGTGTCCCGCGAGGTGAGTCGCTCCACCTCGAAGACATGTCCAAAGTACCCCCTGCACGCTACGCACACGATCTGACAGCTCAACGGGGGCGTCACTATCCTGACCAGAGACCAGCTCCGTCCGCCGGCTAGCTGTTGACGGGCGGTCCGAGCAGGAGTAGTATCCGCGCGAGGGACGCCCCGCCGTCGTGGACCAGCGGTGGGAGCGTGAGCATAAGCTATGTACGACTGGTCGCCCTTGCAGCACCTGGAACGGAGTGTGAGATGGACGAGTACTCGCCGCTGGACCTGTCGCCATACCACAATGCGGGTGTGCCGCTCCTGGGGGATGCGGCGGCGCCGATCGGAGCACGCCAGTTCAGGGGACTGCCCTTTCTGATCGGCGAGGACCCAGAGCGCTGTTTTGTGGCTTTCGGGGAGGAATGGCGGAAGGGGCCCCTGACACTCGGCATCGGCCGGGAGGTCAGATCGGTAATCGTCGCTCACAGACTGCTCGAGTCCCGAATTCTCGACGGCGGGCCGATGGGGGAGCCGATCGCCGAGTATGTCTTCCGGTATAGCGACGGCGAGGCAGTGCGTGTGCCCATCCGCGACGGCTTCGAGATACGATTCGTCTCCGGTGCCTGGGGTGAGAATGCATTCAGTGCTGTTTACAGCCAGGGCGCGGGGCTGCCTCCCAGGCACCAGGGCGCCTTCGAGGATGTCGGTGCCCGGCAGACGGAAGTCGACGCTCCCTGGCCGGCCGACTATTACCTGTGGGCATGGCTCAATCCCCGGCCGGAGCAGCCCATCGATGCGCTGACGATCACACCTTCGGGGAGCACCTTTTTTGTCGCTGGGATAACGCTCGGTCACGTGAATGAGCATCCCTTTGTGCGGACCGGCGCACGCCCGGTGGCCATAACCCTCACCGATTCGGAGGTCGCCGCTCGGCCGTTCGACGTGGCAGTTGAGGTTGATCGGGGTACCGCATCGTTTGCTTACCCCCTGCCGGAGCGTCCGGCGGATGCGTTCCTGGACGATCCATTCGCTGGCTGGGGTGAGGCACCGAACGAGGCGAGCAGCCCCGCCTATACCCGGATTGCCGCCACGGCTTCGGCGACAGTGACGGTCAAGCACGGTGATGAGATCCTCGGACAGGCACGGTGGTTGGATATCGAGGAGCGGCAGGTCGCCGAGACACCGCGCGTGCGGTTCGCGCTCGCCGATCCGGGCCGTAACTGGGTGCGGACCACGGTCGTGGACGACGAGACCGGCAAGCCCATCCCCTGTCGGATCCACTTCCGGTCGCCCGAGGGGATCCCGTACCAGCCGCATGGCCACCACGGGCACGTCTTCGGAAACATGGGCACGTGGCACCTCGACATCGGCGGGGATGTCCGACTCGGACAGGTCAGCTACGCGTACATCGACGGCATGTGCGAGGGCTGGCTGCCCCGCGGTGAGGTGATCGTCGACGTCGCCCGCGGGTTTGAGTACGAGCCACTGCGGCGCAGGCTGACGATCGAGCCGGGGCAGCAGGATCTCGTGCTCCGCCTCAAGCGCTGGGTAGATCTGCGTGCGCGGGGCTGGTACAGCGGGGACACGCACGTGCACTTCCTCTCCACGCAGGGGAGCCACCTCGAGGCGCAGGGCGAGGACCTCAACGTCGTCAACCTGCTGCTGTCGCAATGGGGCGGCCTGTTCACGAACACCGAGGAGTTCACCGGCATCCCGAGCGTTTCGTCCGACGGGCGGACGGTGGTGTACGCGAGCCAGGAGAATCGCCAGCACCTCCTCGGGCACCTGTCGCTCCTCGGCCTGGAAACGAGGCGTTATGCCCTGGTGCTCGGACGGACGGACGAGGCCGAGCTGGGCGGGACGCTGGAGACGACCCTCTCGCACTGGGCAGACGCCTGCCACGCCAGGAGGAACCGTTATCTTGCCGCACATGCGCCCAGCCCCAACGGCGAACCGGCGGCGCTCGTCGCCACAGGACGGGTGGACGGCGTCGAGATGCTCACACACGGCATGTACAACCACCTCGAATACTACCGGTATCTCAACTGCGGCTACCGACTGCCGCTGGTGGGTGGCACGGACAAGATGTCCGCGGACGTTCCGGTCGGGCTGTACCGGACGTACGTGCATATCCCTGCGGACGAGGAGTTCACGTACGATAGCTGGTGCCGCCTCGCGGCGGGCCGGACGTTTTTGAGCGGCGGGCCGATCATCTCGCTGACCGTGGACGGCCACGCCATCGGGGACACCGTGCGATTGCCGAAGGGTGGCGGCACCCTGGAGGTGGAGGCCTGGGCAGAGTCAATCTTCCCCATTCATACCCTGGAGATCGTCCAGAATGGTCGGGTCGTGGCCGTAGCACAGGACCAGTATGGCGCGCGCCAACTGCGGATAAAGGAGTCGCTGAACGTCGGCGATCACACCTGGCTCGCCGCGCGGGCGGGCGGTCCAGGCTACACGCGGGCCATTCCGCACCACGACGGCTGGTCGCGCGGCGTGATGGCGCACCTCCCCGTCTACGTGGCGTGCGGCGACGACTGGCGGATGTTCGATCCTCAAACCGCGCAGTACATGCTGACGCTGATCGACAGCAGCCTCACCTATATCCGAGAGCTCAGCCCCCAGCACCGCCCGGGAACAGTGGCGCACCACCACGGGGAGGAGGACCACCTGGCGTACCTCGAGCGGCCGTTCCTGCAGGCGCGGGAGGCGCTCCATCGCCGCCTCCACGCGGCCGGAATCGACCACTGACTCTCCGGCGCGATGGCGGCACGGGGATACCGGGAGGTCTACGACCTCGGGGAGGTGAGGGATGATCGTGTCCGGGCGACTGGTCGAGACCGGGCGAGCGGTGGAGCTGATGTTGGACACGTGCCGCGTCGGCCACATCCAGACTCTGGACTCAGTGACGGATGTCTGGATCGCCCCTGGCTTCATCGACATTCAGGTCAATGGGTACGCCGGCCACGACGCCAACGCAGCCGATGTCACGCCGGAGACAATCGCTGGCTCGTGCGGGCGCTCTGGAAGGTCGGTGTAACCTCCGTCTGCCCAACGGTCACGACCCAGTCCGAGGCGCGGATGTGTCGCAGCTTGCAGGCGATCGCCGCAGCGTGCGAGGGCGGACCCACTGATCCAGCGCTCGGTTCCGTGCATACACGTCGAGGGCCCCCATATCTCGCCCGAGGACGGCCCGCGCGGCGCCCATCCGATCGAGCACGTGCGCCCGCCGAGCCTTGCCGAGTTCCGGCGCTGGCAGGAGGCGTCGGGTGGGCGCGTCGGGATTGTCACCGTCGCGCCCGAGCACCCCGGCTCGGTGGAGTACATCGGCGCTCTGGCGGTGGAGGGTGTGATCGTCGCGCTTGGGCACACTGCAGCCGACGGCGACCAGATACGCGCCGCCGTGGACGCCGGTGCCCGACTATCTACCCATCTGGGCAACGGCTCGCACGCGACGATATCGCGCCATCCCAACTACATCTGGGAGCAGTTGGCCGAGGACCGCCTCGCTGCCAGCCTGATCTTCGACGGACACCACCTTCCTCCGGCTGTGATGAAGTCCATGCTGAGGGCGAAAGGAATGGATCGCTCCATCTTGGTGAGCGACTCCGTGGCGGTGGCTGGCCTGGCACCAGGCACATACAAGACCGCCGTAGGCGGCAGGGTCGAGCTACTACCGAGCGGACGGCTCACTCTCCTGGGCACGCCCTACCTGGCGGGCTCGGCGGCTGCGCTCCCCGTGGGCATCGCAAACACCATCCGGCACGCGGGCGTGACGCTGGCCGAGGCGGTTCGGCTTGCCACCGCCAACCCCGCGCGGCTGCTCGGCCTCGACAGACCGGACGGTAGGGGATCGATACGCTCGGGCGCCACGGCTGACCTGGTGGTGTTCCGCGTGGACGCGCAGACTCTTGAACTGACTATCGATCTGACGGTGGTAGCCGGTGAGGTCGTCTACCGGCGTGAGGGGTGACGCCTGATAGGGCGATCAGACCGGACTGAGGTGCCTCATGAAGAAAGCCTCGGACCGGTTGCCGCCCCACCCGTGCTCGCCGGGGAACAGGTCCAGCTCCAGAAACTCCTGCGCGCCGGCCGCGGCGTATATGTTCTTGAGCCGCTCGTAACACGCCAACGCCGTGTCGACCTTGAAGCACGTGTCGTATGTGCCGATGTCGACGAGGAGCGGGCGCGGTGCCAGCAGCCCCTGCAGGTCGGGAAGGTCGACCAGCTTGAACAGGGCCGGCGCCACCTGCATCCCGCAGTAGTTGAGGTCCCGAAAGCCGAAGTGCGCCCACAAGTCGCTGTAGCAGATGATCTCGACCGCGCGGAAGCGCTCGTCGGAGAGCGCCGACCAGAGCGCCATCGTCCCGCCGCCGCTGAGCCCCATCACACCCAGGCGGCCCGGGTCGACCGACGGCAGGCTGCAAGCAAAGTCGGTAGCTGCTAGGCCGTGGGCGACGTTGATCGACAGCGAGGTCATGCCGAGCATCGTGGCGTTCAGGTAGTAGAGGTTGCACCAGTCGCGGCCGAAGTCATTGCTCCGGTAGTTCGGCTTGTTGCTGTCGTTGCGCTCCCCCGCCCCAATCCAGTCGATGGCAAACGTGATATAGCCCTTCTTGGCCATCTGATGCCCGTAGTTGTAGTTGTGCTGCTCGATGTTCGCGCGCAGCTCCGGCGAGACGCCGGTACCCATCACCGCGTCCTTGCCGAATGGTCCGTGCCCGTGCCAGCAGAGGATCGCGGGGCGGCGCTCGCCGGGATGCAGTCCCATCGGGATGTTTACCAGGCATGTGGCTGCGAGGTGACGCTGCACGTCGATTAGCCACCTCTGCTTAAGCAGCCCGCCTTCCTCCCACTCGCCGAGGAGCTGCGGGTTCGAGGGGACCCTCTGTGGGAACTCACCCAGCGTGGCAAGCACGCGTGGGATCGCGTCACCCTTCCACGCATGGAATTCCTCCAGCGACCGCCCTGTGAAACTCAGCTCGGGCCGGTGCTCTAGGGCAAACCTCTCGAACATCGTCTGCGGGCTCAGATTGCGGAACGACACGGTCGGTACCCCTTCAAGCATGCTCTGAACGAACCGTCATCGCTATCCAAGGAAGGAGGCCGACTCGGCATCGAGGAAAACCGTCGCGTGCGACTGTCTGCGAAGGATGCTCGCCGGGCACGATGTGTCGATCGGGCCGCCGATGGCCCTCCTAACAGCCTCCGCTTTCCTCCGCTCAGGCACCACGACCTGCAGGGTTTGGGGCGCGACCAGTGCCGGTACCGTGAGCGTGATCGCGTGTGTGGGCACATCCTCCAGGGTCGGGAAGTGGCCTTCACCCACCTGCTGGACACGGCACGCCTCGTCGAGCTCGACCACCTTCACCCATGCGGGATCCTCGAAGTCTGCGACGGGCGGATCGTTGAACGCGAGGTGGCCGTTCTCGCCGATGCCCATGCACACGAGGTCTATCGGCGCCTCCCTCAGGAGCGCCTCATATCTGCGGCACTCGGCCTCGAGGTCCTCCCCATCACCTTGGATGTAATGGACTTCCTTCGGGTGGAGCGCCGCCTCGATCCGCTCCCGAATCCACCTGCGAAAGCTTGCGGGATGCTCGGCGGACATATCGACGTACTCGTCCATGTGGAAGGCGGTTACCTTCTCCCACGGAATTTCCGTATGTTCACGGAGCGCCGCAACGAAGTCGAGCTGGGAGTTGCCGGTGGCGAATACCACCCGTGCCGAGCCCTTGGACTCTATCGCCGCGGTCAGTGCGCGGACGGTGTTCGCCGCGGCGGCCTCCGCCATCTCCTGACTCGAGGCAAACACATATACCTGCATGTGGCCGGCACGAAATACCTCCCGTGCTTCGGTCATTGCCGCTCCTCCATCAACTGACTGGGTTCTGCATCGACGGTCAGCAAGTCCGAGATGTCGATCGGGCGGTTCTCCTCGACCGACCTCCACACGGCCTCCCCCACCGCCACGGCATACGCCCCATCGAGGCTCCCCGCCGCGAGTCCTAGTTCCTCCGACTCGGGCAGAGGACCGACGAACAGGTCGTGCCGCAGCAGCGGGTCCGCGCCCCCGTGCTCGCCGGGCGTCCGCCTTGTCTCGTGGATCTGCCGCTCGCCGAAGAGCGGGTAGTAGGCGATCTGCTGCCCCGCACCCACCGGGAAAGGGCACCGGGAGGGCGCTGTGTAGTGGACGGTCTCAAGGCGGCCGTGGGTCCCATTGATCCCAAGGACATACCCCTCCCACGGCGCGGAAAAGTTTGCCGAGTAGGCCATGCTCGCACCGCCCCGATAGCGGACGACCACGGAGTACGTGTCCTCGATCCGGATCTCCTCGTCGTAGATGTACATCGGACGGTCCTGGGGATACTGTACCGTGTATGGCAGGTTGAGCGCCCGCTCACGCGCACGCAGGTGGTCGTCTTTCGGCGGTTCCAGGCCGGCGGCGTGCCAGCGCTGGTGGTAAGGACAGTGGAGCTTCTGCTCCGCCACGGAGCTGCCGATGTCGCCCCGCTCCGAGGGGTTGTGGGGACTATCGGCGCCATAGTAGTTGCGCGCGCCGTAC
>JAUJMR010000036.1 GCA_030446765.1 Chloroflexia bacterium | reverse complement strand
GTACCCACGCAGCTTCTGCTCCCAGACGTCCGCTGTGTCCCGGTCCTCCTCCGAGGGGGCGAGGTCATCCAATGCATCTTGCAGCAGCCGGTCGTGCTCGGCCTCATCCGCCAGTATGTGCTGCACGGCCCTCACGCTGCCGTAGTCGGCAAGGTGATTGGTTGTGGCGAGGTAGCCCTCGTAGGCGCTCCGCAGTTCGGGCTTGAGGACGAGGGCAACGGCAGCCAGGAACGGAAAGCTGCCAGGGAGATGCTCCGTCTCGGCAAAAAGCGCCTCCAAGCCAGCGTCCGGTGCGCTCTCGAGCTTGCTCCTGTTTGTGCGCATCTCCAGCACACGGCGACGCAGCAGGTCGGCGTGCAGCGAGTCCTCGTATTGGAGCCGGCCCAGCAGCGCTTTGAGATCGCGCTCTGCGACGGTCACGATCCGGGAAGCGAGCAGCCGCATAAGTCGCCGCTCGACGTACGCCAACCGGCGCAGCCGGTCAACCGCCTCCGCGACGGACAGGCCGGGCTCCTTCGTTCGATCCAGGCCCGCATACCGATAGCTACTCTCTGGCATGTTCATCTCCTGTCATCTGTCGCTGTCTGGACAAACGGTGGTCCAGCTGTGAGAGGGCAGGGATGCGCGGGTAAGCGCCCGGACCGGTGACGGCGTAGGAGGCCACCTTGCAGCCAAGCCTCGCGGCCTCGGCCAGGGGCCCGCCGGCCACGATTCCCGCGATGAGACCAGCCACGAACGCATCCCCCGCCCCAGTGCAGTCGACCGCCTCAACCGTCTCCGCGGGAATGTACTCGAAGCCTTCCCCGACGGGAAGGCAGCAGCCCCGCTCCCCTAGCGTCAGGATCACCGTGCCACGCGTCCGGGCGTCCAGCACCTCCAGGATCCGTTCGGGCTCATCGGTCCCTACGAGTTGCCGACCCTCGTGGCCGCTGAGCACGAAGTAATCGGTCACTGAGAGCACCTTTGTTAGTGCATCGAGACTGGTCGCCTCCGGCACGGGGCAGGTATTGAGCATGGTCACGGCGCCGTGGTCGTGTGCTCGCCGGAAGAGCGAAGCGAGTGCGTCCTGGGTGAACTGCGGCAGCACGAATACGCTGCCGGCGGACACCACACGCACTCCCTCCAGCCAGGCATCGGGCACGGTGTCCAGGTCGAAGCAGCTGTTTGAGCCGTTGACGAACAGGACTGTCCGCTCGCCCGAGGGAGACACGGCGATCACCGAGGTGCCCGTACTTGTTGTGGGGTGCCTCAGCAGCGCCCGGAGGCCGACGCCCTGGGCAGCCAGCGTCCCCCGAAAGCTCTCTCCCACCGCGTCCGCCCCACTGTACCCCGCCAGGTCAACGACGATTCCCAGCCGGGCAAGGCCCATCGCGACGTTGCCACCATTGCCGCTCAGGGCGAAATCGATATGGTCGATGCGCCGCAGTTCTCCGGGTGCCGGGAGCGAGGCGACCGGTCGGCACAGCACGTCGAACTGCAGATTGCCGAAGCACAGGACGTCCGCCATTGTGCCCTCCAAGCTCAGGGGCATCATAGCAGACGGTAATCACCAAGGACTGTCTAAGGCGCCTCCCCCTACCCGACGAGCGGCACGGTGCGCTTCTCACGCGTGCTCAGTACCGCGCTGTCGACGATCTGCTGGCCGATACGGGCGATCTCCGGGGATAGCGGGCCACGCACCGCCTCCCCGGTCCGGATGCAGTGGACCAGATACTGGACCGGGTCCTGGTGTGGTGGATGCAGCTTATCCACCGGCATCTCCTGTCCCTCCGGACGGTCTCGCGTCTGCATCCGGACTACGGGCTGGTAGTCGTAGGAGCTGATGGTGCCCTCGGTGCCGACGATGACGAAGCCGCACTGGGGCTGGGGCTGGAACGTCCACGGGTCGGTGAACGTGCCCCAGCGCGTCTCGAACTTGGAGAGTCCCTGCTTGTAGCGAGCAACCGTGACGCTGTGCTCGTCGACCTCGAGCCCCTCTGGCTCGTCGACCACCGCCGTCACCTCGATCGGCGCGCTGCCATCCATGAACCAGGTACCGAGCGTCGTGCCATAGCCGAGGTAGTCCAGCAGCGAGCCGCCGCCCTTCTCCTTCTGGTACCACCAACTGGATCGCTTCTGCTCCACCCCGGGCAGCGTCTCAACCTTGCCGGCGGTGTGCCGGAGCGGTCCGCGATTGCCGTCATAGTAGTGGATCTCAAGCACATCGCCGATCACTCGCTCGTCCAGCAGGCGCTTCGTCGTCACGTGCGGCGGATACCAGGCGAGCGGCCAGTTGATGGCGAGGAGCTTGCCGGTGCCCTGCATCGTGGCGATCATCCGGTCGGCGGCGGTGAGCGTGTCGGCGAACGGCTTCTCCAGCAGGATGTGCGCACCGTACGGCGCCACGCGCTCGACCCAGACCGCGTGCTCGGCGGTTGCCGGGCACAGCAGGACGAGATCAGGCCGCGTCTCCTCAAGGCAGCGGCGGTAGTCGGTGTAGACCCGGTCGGCTGGGATCTCGAAGCTGCGGACAGCCGTTTCCATGCGCGCAGGGTCCTCGTCGCAGATGGCGACGATCTCCACGTCCGGGTGCTCGTACGCCATCCGCAGGTTGTCACCTATGTGCATATGGTCGAAGTTGACCCCGGCTATCCTGATCTTGCTCACAGATGCTCCCTTCTCCGTTGCTCAGCTTGCGTGCCTTCTCTAGCTCACGTTGTATCACGTGCCCGGCAGACGGCGGATCACTCCTGGCACCTTGGGCAATCCATCATGGGAACTGGCGATCGCTGCGAACGCAAGCTCCAGGCTCCGCAGATTACCACGCGCCCCATGCAGCGGCTCACGATCCTCCTCGATCGCGCAAAGCAACTCCGCCATCGCGCCATGAAAGCCCTCCCGGAACCACGTACCTTCCAGGACGGGCGTGGCGTAGCCTTCGGCCGTGTAGATCTCAACCGACTGCTCCGACAAGCTCGGCCCGGTACTGACGGCGGTGCCCGCGGTGCCCGCGAGGAAGGTGCGGTCCTGCTGTCCGTGCGCAACCGAGGCGTCGAAGGCGAGCGTTGCCTGCGCGCCGTCGTAGTCTATCACCGCGTGGGCGAGCATCGGCGGTCGAGCCCGTTGACCAGTTGCGCGGGAGCTGGCAGCGTAAACGCTCCGCGCCGGCCGAGTCGAGAAGAACACCGTGACGATGTCGAACCAGTGGATTGCGAAGTCGTACAGGACGAGGTCGTGGATCTCCTCGAAGGGTGTACCTAAGACCCAGGAGTGATCCCAGTGCACGGTGAGCGTCGCGCTGGTCAGCTCGCCGAGCAGCCCGCTATCCACCGCGTGCCGGAGGTACGAGAAGTGGGGTGCCCAGCGACCGTTCTGGTTCACCGCCAGCGTCACGCCCCGCCGATCCGCCAGCTCGACCAGCCGCTCGCCCAGATCGAGGTCGAGCACGAAGGGCTTCTGGCTCAGCACATGCTTGCCCGCAATCAGCGCGGCCTCGATGATCGGTGCACGGTCCGCGGGATGCGGGGTGAGGTCGACCACCTGGATGTCGTCGCGACGCAGCAGGTCCCGGTAGTCGGTGTAGACCGCGGCGTTCGGGAAGTAGGCGGCCCGACGGTCGCGGGCCTTGTGCTCGTCCCGGTCACAGAGCGCGACGACATCGTAGCCGGCGCGCCCGTAGGCGGCCAGGTGGTGTGCCGAGATGCCGCCGCAGCCGACGACGCCGATCGGGGGGTGGTAGGCGTGCGGTTCGCGGGGGAGGTAGTCGAGCGCCGGGGCTTCGATCCGCGGCGGTGCCGACACTTCCGACAGCCCGTAGTTCTCATCCGGCGCATCGCCGCGGGTGTTGGACGGCTGTGTATCCTGGCTCACCTGGTTATCTCCTCGATGGTCGCAGCGTCAGGGACGGCTTATCGTCTCCTGTTTGGCACCTCGTGCCCTCAGAGGTCCGGGAGTCGGTAGAAGCGGCGGGCGTTGTCCGACCACAGCTTGCGGCTCGCTTCGGGGGAGAGGTGGGAGGTCAGGCTGTCTAAGGTCTCGACCCAGCGAGGGTAGGTCGATGCGTGCAGGAGCACCGGCCAGTCGCCCCCGAACACCACTCGGTCCTCCCGGAACGACTCGAGCACATGCGAGACATACGGCTCCAGGTCTGCGTGCGTCCATCTGTGGTGCTCGGCCTCCGTGACCAGGCCACTCACCTTGCAGTAGACATTCGGCAACGAGGCGAGCTCCCGTATCTGCTCCCGCCAGGGGTCGAGCACGTGTCCCCCGATGCTCGGCTTGCCGATGTGGTCCAGGATGAAGCTGGTGTCGGGGCACCGGCGAACCATCTCGATGGTGCTCGCGAGCTGCTGGTGCCGGATGCAGACGTCGTAGGAAAGGCCATACTCAGGTAGGATCTGTACGCCACGCACGAAGTCCGGGCGCAGGCAGAAGTCGGGGTCAAGCTCGGACTGGACGATCCGGCGGACGCCCTTGACCAGGGGGCCGATCGCGACCAGCGCCTCGAGGAATGCGCGGGCGAGCTCGCCGTACTCGAGCGGCGCCCACGGGACGATCCCCTGTATACGCGGGTCTTCCGTTGCTCGCTCGGTCGCCCATTGCGCCTCCAGCAGTGCGTATGGTGGCTCGACGTCCACCTGCAGGTACACCATCGCCGCGATGTCGACGCCCGCGGTGTGCTCGCGGTACTCGGCGAGGTCGTAGCGCCGATTGAGCAGGGAGTCGCCATCGAGCCACGACATGCGGAAGCGGTCCGGTTGCCACAGGTGGACGTGCGCATCGACGATGGGGAAAATGGGCATCCGGCACCTCCATACCCTGCGACTCTGATGCCTCCCCGCATGTCGTGGATCGCCCGTTCCTACGAACCTGTGGGCGACAGTATACCCGCCAACCATGCGGAAAGGGCTCCGGGCTGTCACGATGGGCCGGATTGGGGAGGCGATCCGGGCGCAATGAGCATGCATCGTGAGCGGTCGCGATGTCGGCCGCGTCCCACCGGCGTGAGCGGCCGTCGAGATCCGAGGATCGCCGCCCAGCTATCCGGGGAGTTTCGTCAATCGGGCTTGTCGGCGAACTCAGACAGAGAATTCGTCGCGCAGGACCTGAGTGGGTGCGGCACAAGGCTGCTCCCTCACAACTGTGTCACTACTCGAACGGCACCCGCGCAGCTCCCTCTGAGACTTGCAGTTGTGGATTATCCTCGACGACTTCCGCAGCGACTTCGTCGTGCGAGTTCAGAATCTCGTCCCGGTCCAGCCGAGGGCCCAGGATCGCCGCGACCGCGAGGAACCCCGGGGCGATGCCGGCGATCAGGAACACGGTTGACACTCCCAACGCGGCGCCCACTGGACCGGCGATCGCCATCGACACGGGCATCAGGGCCAGCGAGATGAAGAAGTCCAAGCTCGAGACGCGGCCCCGCAGCCCCTCAGACACCCGGCGCTGGAGTAGCGTGCCCCAGATCACCAGGCCCGAGGAGAATGCCGCACCCACAACGAACAGCGCCGATCGAGCATCCCAGGGTAGATGCGACGACGCACCCTCCAGGTTGTTGATCCGAGCGAGCGTCCTTCTGTGGCTGAGCGCGTACCGAGTGCTCAGGCTACCACCAGGCATGGTGCGGAGGAGGCATATCGGGGAGTGAGACAGTCGTCCCAGCACGTTGCATTCCCATATCGCGTCAGATAGTGTTCAACGAAGCTGGCCATTCGTATCGATCATGCGTGCAGTAGAGGACTCAGAAGGCACTGGCATAATATTGCCCCGTCCTGTCCCCACTTCACGCCGATTGAGCCAGCCCTCGCGCCATCGCTCGGATGTAGCTCGCCGTGCAGCCACAGCAACCTCCGATAAACCCCACACCCTCCTGCCTGGCTGCGCGCGCGAAGTCAACGAACCGCGAGCGCGAGACTTGGATGGTCTCCAGCTCATCAGGGAACTCCGGCACCTTGGTAAAGGCAGGTGTCTCATCCGTGGTGCGGAACGCCGCCGGCTGCGCCGCCACCGGCACATCGACCGCGGCGCGCATCTCCCGCACGACCGGCAGCATGCGATCCGGCTCCTGCTCACAGTTCACCCCGACGACGTGCGCACCGGCCGCCGCCATGGCCCTCGCGCACTCGGCAGGGGAGTGCCCGTCGCCGCTCGCACGGATCGTCGGTCGGAAACTCATCGTGGCCACCACCGGAAGCTCGCTCTCCCGCGCGCAATCCAGGGCCAACAGCATCTCATCGAGTCGGAAGAACGTTTCGAGGATCAGAAAGTCCACGCCCGCATTTCCGAGCATCCTGATCTGCTCGGCCAGCAAGTCCCTCGCGTGGCTAGCCGCCGCCGGTCCTTCCCTCTCGAAAAGTTGGGTGCGTGCGACAGAGCCCGCCACAAGCGCGGACTCAGCCGCCACGTCCCGCGCGATACGCACCGCGGCTTCGTTGATCTCTTCCGTCTGCGCGCCATAACCCGCGCGTGTCAACTTCTCTCGCGTCGCGAAGAAGGTGAGCGCCTGCAACACTTGCGAGCCGGCGAGCAGGAACTCCTCGTGGAGGCCGCGCAACGCCTGCGGGTGCTCCACCGCTACCTCCGGCGTAAACTGGCCGCTGCCCCGGCCGGTGCCGACAGTCTCGCGCTCAGAGCCGCTGTCGACGTAGCCACGACGCTCGAGTTCTATCAGGTACCCCCCGTCGCCAAGGACGACACCCTGCCGCTCGATGCGCTCCAGAATCCCTTCGGGCATGTTGTGCTCCTCCGTCGCTTACGTTGAGTCTTTCGGTATTGACGCTCAGGTCTGAGCGAAGTACTGCGATCCACAATACTTGCGGCTCAGTACTCCTTGACCGTTGCCTGCTCCTTAGAACGTACTCGTCAGATCCTGGGTCTGGCCCGTTCGCGCGGCGAGATACCCCTTCTCGATGATCTCCACGACGTGGGCCGCGTGCTCGCCCGACGCCTCCGATCGCTTCCCGTCGAGGATGCACTCGACACAATGCATGATGTCGGCGTAGACGTGCGGCTCGGGGATCGACGCGTGGGCCTGCGTAACATACGGCAGCCCGGTGACCGCGTCCTCGATCTCAGCACTCCCGGAATCGCCGATCTCGGGCAACGGCTGCCTACTAGAGACGTGTAACTTCGTTGGGTGGCCGCTGAGCGGCTCAATCTCGATGGTCTCGATTGCGCCATCGGATCCATAGATACCCATCGAGCCCCACTGGACGAGCCGGCCGGTCGCCGCGCTGTGCCCACCCACCACAGCGAACGTCGCGCCCCCGAAGTCGAGCATAACCAGCGTGTTGTCATCCACCTCCACGGGGATAACCTTCTCGCGCCAGCGTCGTTCGGGCAGCGCAGTCCCGGACATCGCCGCCACGCGCCGAGCAGGACCCAGGATACCGGTAAGGCTGTGGAGCACGTACACCGTCACATCCCTCATCGGACCGCCGCCTCGTTTGTAGTACCAGGACGGATCGACCGAGTGCATGACATCGTCGCCGTGGCGCGTCGGCTCGTAGTCGTGACCCCAGCCGCCGGTGCTACCCCACGCCCAGTACACCTTCCCCAAGGCACCACGCACGACAAGGTCTTGCATCCGCCGCATTGCCGGGGCGAGCATCTGGCCCGGCGCGGCGACGAGCGTGAGGCCGCGCTCACGCGCCATCTCGATCATCTCCCGGGCTTCATCGTACGTCGTGGCCATCGTCTTCTGCACGTAGACGTGCTTCCCGGCCCGAAGCGCGGCCATCGCGTACTGGTGGTGGTACGGGATCGGAGTGATCACCAGGACCAAATCGATATCATCTCGTTGTATCAACTCCCGAGCATCGCCGTGATAGTGCGGAACCGCAAACTGCGCCGCGGTCTGCTTGGCGCGCTCCTCCACCACGTCGCACACCGCCACGAGTTCTATGCGCTCCCGTGCGTCGGGCTCCGAGAGCTGTGGCAGGATGCCGATGAGCGAAAGGCTGCCACACCCGATCAGCCCGACACGGACCCTTTTAGCCATGCCCCAACCTCCTCCCTTGTCCGGACAAACTCCATACTCTGGAGGCGGTCGCGACCTGACTCAAAGAGAGTCTGGCCCCGAGCCCTCTGCCCGTAACCTTCACCCCTTGATCCCCGTCATGGCGATTCCGCCGAGGAAATAACGTTGCGTGAAAAAGAAGAGCACGACGAGGGGCGCCGTCGCGAGCGTGGACGCCGCCATCAGCAGGGCCCACTCGGTCGTCCGCTGCGCCCGGAAGGCGAACAGCCCCAGCGATAGTGGATATTGGCTCACGTCCGAGAGATAGATGAGCGGCCCGAAGAAGTCGTGCCAGGTGTACAGGAACGTGAACACCGCCACGACCATGAGCGCCGACCGTACGAGCGGCAGCATGATCTGCCAGAAGATGCGCAACTCACCCGCTCCGTCCACCTTTGCAGCGTCCGAGAGTTCCCACGGAAGTCCCTTGAAGAATTGACGCATGAGGAAGATGAAGAAGGCGTTGCCCAAGCAGTTTGGGATGATGAGTGGTGCATAGGTGCCCAGCAAGTTGACGTTCTTGAAGATCACGTACGTCGGTATAAACGTCACAATCGGTGGGATCATCAATGTGGCAACCGTGAGGATGAACAAAAAGTCGCGTCCCGGGAAACGCAACCGTGCGAACCCATAGCCCACCGCCGCGCATGAGATGACGGTGCCGACGGTGACGGTACCGGAGTAATACACGCTATTCCACAAGAGACGCAGGAACGGGAAGCCGGGATAATTCATCGCGGTGCCGAAGTTCTCCCACCGCATGGTACGTGGCCACCACTGGATGGGCCGGGCAAAGATCTCCGTGTTGTCCTTGAGCGCACTTGTCACCATCCAGTAGAACGGCAGCAAGAAGAGCAGAGCCACCCCCGCGAGCAGCGCGTGTCGCACCACCGGTACCAGCCGGCGCCGGACCGACGAGCGACCTACGATGGGCAGTCCCACATCCCGGCTGGATCGCCCGGCATCCAGGCTATAGACGCGCGCTGGTCCTTCAGGGTTCTGTTCCATCGACTCTCTACCTCTCCTCGCCCTCGTAATAGACCCAGACACGGGCTGAGCGAAAGATGATCAGCGTTATAGCGAGTATTGCTAGGAAGAGCATCACGGCCAGCGCCGAGGCGTATCCCATGGAGAAGTACCGGAACGCGTTGCGGTAGATGTGTACCATGAACATCAGGGTGGACTCCAGCGGCTCGCCCGTCGTCCCGCCGATCACCAGAGCCTGGGTGAATACCTGGAACGAGCCAATTACACCCAGGACGAGGTTGAAGAGGATAACCGGCGTCAGCAGGGGGATCGTTATATTACGAAACCGCTGCCAGGGGCCTGCGCCGTCGATCGCCGCTGCCTCAAGCAACGACGGCGGAATTTCCTTGAGGCCCGCCAAGAAGATGAGCGACTCCGCACCCAGCCCCCACAAGCTGAGGATGATAAGCGCAGGTTTCGACCACTTCGGGTCCGTCAGCCAGCCGGGCTCTGAAAACCCGAGACCTCCGAGGACCGCGTTGATGAGCCCGCGATCCGGTTCAAACATCAGGATAAAGATGATGGTCCCTGCTACGGGTGGCGCGAGTGCGGGAAGGTAGTAGAGGGTGCGGTACGCGCCGATTCCCCGCGCTCGCAAGTTGAGCAGTAACGCGAGCGCGAGCGCGAGCACCAGCCGAAGCGGCACAGAGATTAGGGCGTAGTAGGCGCTGTTTCGAACAGATGGCCAGAACGCGGTGTCTGTCGTAAACATCGTGCGGTAATTCGCGATCCCGGTCCACTTCGGTGGCTGCACGATGTTGTACTCTGTGAAGGACAGGTAGAACGCCCGCAGCACCGGGTACGTCGTAAACAGCAGCAGGCTGAGCAGCCAGGGGAACACAAACAGGAAGCCCGCCAGAGCCTCCCGCCGCCGCATCGGACTCATGCGTACGAGACGCCCACCGGCAATCACTGCCATATCCCACACCTCCTCCGTCGATACCGGCACCCGCTGGGCAGGACCACCGGAGAGCGTCATCCCGATGGTCCTGCGTCCGAACGCGGATCGCGCTATGCCCCCTTTAGCACCTTCTCCAACTCGGCTTGGCTCGCCTTCTGGGCATCGGCCAGCGCGTCCTTCGGCCTGGCGGCCTTTGTCATGATGCGCTCCATCGCCCTGCCGAGCTGGTCGTTCCCGAAGCTCTGCACGGGCGACGTCCACATCGGCGTGGAGATGTCCTGCTGCCGGCGGAAGAAGTCCATCGCGTCACGCGCAAACGCCTCATCCCGATTGCTGACGACGCTGGCGGGCAGCAGGTTGGGATCGACCTTCTTGTTCGTGGGCATGTCGGGCACGGCGCTGAACCATGTCTTGACCCCCTCGCCGCTAATGTAATCGAGATACTTGAAGACCTCCCCCGCGTTCTTTGAGCCCTTGGGCATCGCGAGCCAGTTAGGCCAGAACCCAGAAACCGGATCGCTGCCTCCGGGTCCCACGGGCAACTGTGCGACGTTCCAACGCTCGAACTTGGGCTTGACGGAGGCGTAGAAGTCTCCCATAACCCAACTGCCCTCGATCAGCGAGGCCAGCCGACCCTCCTGAAACGCTGGCGGCTGACCTTGCTCACCCTCGTACACCCCCCAGGAGGCGGACTTGTTGACTTTGTTGATGTCGCCCTTATACTCCTCGTCCAGCCATGAGACGGCGTACTCCATCATGGCAACGTTTTGCTCGGAGTCGATGGTGTACTTGCGGTTCTCGGTGTTGTAGATCTGCGACCCGTTGAGCGCCGACCATATCGGGAGCGTGTACTGGTCGTGCCAAGGCAAGAAGCCCGCGGTCTCGAGCCTGTCGCCCTTCCACGAGGTGAACTCCTTTGAGAGCCTGCGTAGCTCGTCCCACGTCTTCGGAAACTTGTCACGCTCCGAGGGAATGCCTTTCTTCTCGAACATTTCCTGGTTGTACCATAACCCGTACGTTCCGGCGGTCACTGGTAGACCGTACGTCTTGCCTCCGAATTGACAACTCTGGAGGACCGCCTCCGGCCAGTTTTCCGCTTGTGCATACTGTGCGGTCTGCATATACCCATCGAGTTCGGTCAGCGAGCCGCGAGCCCCAAGGGAAACGGGCGTGTCCCACATGACAGTCGCGTCGGGTGGGTTACCCGCGGCGATTCGCGCCAACAACACCTCGATGAAGTTCTGGTCGCCCGTGTGCCGAGTCACCTGAGTGGTGATGTTTGGGTTGCTCTTCGTGTACGCCTTCGCGATCTCCTGGTGCGCCTTGTAGTACGTATCTGACCCGCCCGGCAACCAGAAGGCAAGCGTCGTCTTCTGCCCACCCGCGGCACCTTCTTCGCTCTGGGGGGTGGGGGTTTGGCGCCGCGCCCCACCACCCCCCCCCACCACCACCCAACCCCCACCAACCACCCCACCCCCACCCACGAAAAGCCGCCCGTCCCAAATAAAACCCG
>JAUJMR010000035.1 GCA_030446765.1 Chloroflexia bacterium | reverse complement strand
TAGCGAGGGAGTGTGCACCTTGAACATCGCCGAGAACATGACTCGACTTCAGGAGCAGCTGGTCTCCCGCCACGCGAAGCCCCAAACGCTCGCTATGGTGGATAAGTACATCACGCTCGCCCAGCGCATGGGCGGCAACGAACATACGTCCCAGTTGCGCGTCCTCCAGCGGCTGATGCGCGCACCAGAGGCGGCTAGGGACACGACGATCTACAACGATCTCGCAGGTCTCGAGGAAGTGCTCGACGGCATCCGCGCGGAGAATGCCCGGGAGCGCGAGGCGATGGAGAACCGGCCCATCCCCAAGACCAAGAAGTTCTACAAGGAGCAGAAGGCGCGCAAGCAGAAAAGCTAGCCGCCCGCTGCTACCTCCGGCGTAATCGCTGGACCAGCCTGCTGTCCTGAATCGAGCGCATCAACAGCGCGAACCGCTGCGGCATCGTTCGCGCCGCCTCCGACGCTACCCGCTTCCACTCGCCATCCATGTACGCCGTGTTGTGCTGCTGCCTTCCGAATACCTCGCCGACGTAGCGGCTCGTGATCGTCCGGACCGGCGTGCTCGCCCTCGGGAGCGTCGTGCCCAGCCGCGACCCATACTCGTTCGGCGTCTGGCTGGCCACCGGGCGCACGCCAAGCATCGCGCCGACCTGTAGCAACTTCGCGTACTGGCGGCGCGCACCCCGAAGTCCGCGCAACCGTATCCGTGAGATGGTGTACGCCAGCAGGGCAAGCACTAGCAGGCCAAGCACACTCGTGACGCCTATACGCACCGGCAGGGGAATCCCACCGGAAACGCCAGCCCCGGTGGCTCCGTTGCGTTCAAGGCTCTCTTGCAGCTTGCGGCGGTAGGCGTCTCCGGCCGGGTTGTAGTTCTGGTCGGTCTCAGTCCGGCCCGCCCCGCCGCCCACGGTCGCTGATCGGCTCACGAGGTCACGGATCGGCGTCGGCTCGTAGTTCACCCAGCCAAAGTTCGGGTAGTACACCTGCGGCCACGCGTGGGCCTGCGACTCCGTAATAAGATACTGCTCCCGGTCAGCGTCGTACTTGCCAGGCGCGAAACCGCGGGTCACCCGGGCGGGAACGTCCACCGACCGGAGCAACACCGCCATTGCGGATGCATAGTAGGTGCAGTATCCCTCTCGCAGATCGAACAGGAAGTAGTCCACAAAGTCCCGGTCCGGCGGGGTGAACGGCATGTCCTCGCGGTACTTCATCTGCCGCAGATAGTCCTCGATGGCTCGCGCCTTTTCGTGCTGCGTCGTCGCATCGCGCGTGATCCGGCGAGCCAGGGCGCGCGTGCGCGGCGTTACGGTGTCGGGGAGTTCGAGGTAACGGTCCGACACCCACGCGGGCAGCGGCCCTTTCACGTCGTTAAGCTCCTGATTGGTCGGGTTGGCGACGATCGATGAGATAGAATACTTCGCCCCCTTGCCCAGCGGAACCGAAGAGACAACCGACAGCACATCCTCCTGGTTCGGTTCATGGAAGGTGTACCGCAGCACCGCTGGGCGCCCGCGCCGGTACTGGTACGTCGCCTCGACCCCCTGGGCGCGGAGCTGCTCCAGCTCGCCCTGCAGTTCCAGAATGGACTGGGTGACGTTGTCCTCCTGCTCGGTCGTGGCCGTCGCGGTGGGAACCGCTGTCGCGCTTGCCGCTGCCGCTTCGTCGGCACGCGGGGTAGGAATCTGGCGCAGCACCACGCGATCGGCCGAGGCGCGCGCGACCCTCTCGGTACCGATGTCCGCGATGAGCCGGCGCGCCGAGGAGAGACTCCGCGCCACGACGCGCTGATTGACGTCCTGCGGCAACGCGCTGCCCTCCACCGGGATACTCAACGTTCGCCGCACCGGGCTGAGCTGCCAGGCCACATCTCGGTCGAACGCGAACGGCGCCTCGGCCCCGAAGACGCTGTTGCGCATAGGCACAACCACTGTTACCGTCTGCTTCAGCTTGCGCACGCTATCAGGGAACTTATTCTGCCTGGCGCGGCTGTCGAGCTGGCGGGTCCGGACCTCCATCACGTTGCCATTCACTCGGTCGCTTTCATCAATCGTCCAGGCACGGCCCGTGTAGACATCGGAACTGACGCTTCGCCAGTACTGCCGCGGCTCGCCATCGGCCGTGTACAGCAGCCGGGTCCCGAGCCGCAGGGGACCGCCCAGCTCGAACGAATCGCTGAAGCTGGTGAAGCCACCGCCGATTCCCCCGCGTGCCGCCCCGCTACCGGGATACAAAAACGCGAACGCGTTCTCCCAGCGATCCTGCACGCGCGACCACGGCTGCTCCACCTGCCGGAAGGCCGACCTGGCCGTCAGCGCGAGACTGCGACTCGGTCCCTGCCACGCGATCGCCATCAGGAGCAGCGAAATGACCGCACCGAACACGAAGATGCGCTGCACGACACCCGCCTCCTGACCGAGTCCCTCCTCCTGCCAGCGGGTCTGCCGCTGCATCAAGGCCGTGTGGATCATCAGGAGCATCCCGGCGAGCAGGAACAGTACGAAGAGGCCAGTGGAAGGACGCGACACGTATCCGAGGTTGACGAGCATCACCAGCCCCGTGGGCAGCAGCGCCCACCAGACCCAGCCATAGCGCAGCACGAACCAGCTGCTGTTGTACGCCAGGAACCAGACGATCGCGCCCATCGTGAGCACGAAGAGCAAGGGATCGTAGTTCGCGCCGCCCTGCAGCAGTACGTCGACCCACTGGCGCAAGCGGTCCCACATTATGCCGAAACGGTTGCCGCGCTCCAGCTCCGACGCGGGGAGCAGCTTGCCCGTTTGCCAGACGATCACGAAGCCGCCAATGAGCACACCAGCCGCGTGCGCTTGCAGCGTTCCGAGCTTGCTGCCAGCGAGGACCACGCCCGCCAGTACGCCGAGCAGCGCGATGGGGAAGAGCACATCCAGGCCATCCGTCCACCGTGCGCGTTCGATCGACCGGGCCAAGCTCCCAACCATAATCAGCAGTAGCACGCTCGTCACGAACCTGTTCGAATCCATTAATCGTCTCACCGTACCGCCCCCATTCGTGATCGCATGCCCCCGCCCAGCACGTCGGCGATATCATCGCCGTTGCGCAGGGTGGTCGAATATATCCGCGACCGTTGATACCGCTGCTGTGGCAAGAGCCGAGGCATACGGCTGTCGAAGCTGGTCGCGTCGACGTACAGCGCCGTGACGGGTAAGCTCCGGCCGCCCGCGATATCGAGTGCCGCCTGCCAGCCCCCGCTCGTGTCCGGCGTGATCACCAAGAGCGAGTGGTTGCCCGTAAAGAAGGACTGATACGACACGAGCACCTCCTGCAATGGCGGCGCCTGACTTGGTTCCACCACGGCGAGCGCTTCGAGGATCTTCCAGAGCTGGCGTGCCCCGCGGTCCGGCGGCACGACGAGCTTCTCCGTGGACCATGCTAGCAACCCCACGCTACGGCCACGGTCGAGCATGGACGCCGCAACAGAGGCCGCGGCGGTGACGGAGTACTCGACGGAGGAATTCAGGTACCGCCGCTCCGGATCGTCCGGGACCTGTCGATCGCGGCTTGCCACCTCAGTGTGCAGGCGCCGGTTGAGGTCGAGGATGATCCACACGTCGGCAACGGGATCGAGCTCGAACTCCTTCACCATCAACTTCTGCTGGCGCGCCGTGGCCTTCCAGCTCACCGTATTGAGGCTGTCCCCCGGCGCGTAGTCCCGCACGCTCGCAATGGTAGGCGTTGAGTTAAACGACCGCCGCTGGGTCACCTGACCGCCGGGCAACTCCAGCGCGGGCAACGAGAAGTCAGCCAGCGCTACGAGTTGCGGGTAGACCAGTAGCTCCCAGCGCGGGCCCGCCTGGACCGTCCTGCTAAACAGTCCGAAAGGGTCCGAGGAGGTGATCGTTAGCGGGCCAAGCACAAAGCGCCCCCGGCGCGAACAAATCGTCTTTCGGCGCCACTTCTTCTCCGACGTGCTCCACAGGCTCACGATGTTCCCGTTGCCACGGCCCGGCAGATCTCCCCCGTCACGCACCTCAAGCCACAGCTTCGGTAGCATCGAAAGATTGCGCAAACCCAACCGCTCGCGCAAAGGCTCGCCCACCTGGACCCGGCCCTGCGGATGCTCGCGCAGCACGCGCAGCCCGCGAAAAGCAGTCTGCGTCCATAGGTACCCGAAGAGCGTGACCGCGACAATCAGCCACGCGAGGTTGAACAGGAGCCGCCAACCTGTGCTGATCCCACAGATAAAAATGATGAGCGCGAGTCCGAGGACGCCAGCCACCTTCACAGCCCAGGAACTCCTAGCGGGCGACCGCGCGTGCACCGGGCACAACGACGCGGGAAAGGATGCCCGCCAACAGATCCCCGGTAGTTACTTGGCGCATCCGTGCGGCGGCATTGAGGATCAGGCGGTGAGACAGCACGGCGACCGCAACCGCCTTGACGTCGTCAGGTGTGACGAACTCCCGCCCCTGCATCGCGGCGCGGGCCTGTGACGCTCGATACACGCCAAGCGACCCGCGCGGACTCGCGCCGAGGTAGATGTCCTCGTGTTCCCGCGTCGCGGCGGTGATGTTCACAATGTACTCGCTGATGAGCCGGTCGACATAGATCGCCTTGACCGCACTCTGCGCGTGCACGAGCTCGGCAGCATCTACGACCTGGCCAAGCTCCTCCAGCGGATGGACCTCCTGCTGTGTCTCCAGAATGGTGATCTCATCCTGCCTGTCGGGATATCCCAGCGAGAGGCGCAGTAGGAAGCGGTCCAGCTGGGCCTCAGGGAGAGGAAACGTCCCCTCATACTCGATCGGGTTCTCCGTCGCGAGCACCAGAAACGGATCGGGCAATTGGTAGCTGGTGCCATCGACGGTCACCTGCTGCTCTTCCATGGCCTCCAGCAGAGCCGACTGCGTCTTCGGTGTGGCGCGGTTAATCTCGTCGGCGAGGATCACTTGCGCGGAGACCGGCCCCGGGCGGTATTCGAACTCGGTGGTCTTCTGGTTGTAGATCGAGACACCGGTCACATCGCTGGGTAGCAGGTCCGGAGTGAACTGGATGCGTTTGAATGAACAGCCCAAAGATCGCGCCAGCGACTTCGCAAGCATGGTCTTTCCCGTCCCCGGCACGTCCTCGAGCAAAATGTGCCCGTTGCTCAGCAGCGCCACTAGCGTTAGCTCGACTTCAGCGTGCTTGCCGACAATAACCCGCTCGACGTTTTGGATAACCTTCTCCGCCGTGGTGGCGAGATCAATCAAGCCCGTTTTCCTTATGATTTTTGCGGTCTGCATGCTGCGGAAGGCAGTAGGGTATTATAGCAGAGCCCTAAAACCGGGCCGGAAATCACACCGGTCGAGGAGGATTATCGCGTGCCTCACGCCCAGAGCAACCGCGACGTAGCGGACACCCTGCGGCGCCTCGCGGACCTGCTGGAGATCCGTGGTGAGGCGGTCTTCAAGATCGCCGCGTATCGACGAGCCGCCGAGAGCATCATCACCGTGGCCGAACCGATATCGGCCGTGCATGCCCGAGGGGAACTGGAGCAAGTGCCGGGCGTCGGCAAGGCGATCGCGCAGAAGGTTGCCGACCTGCTGAACACGGGCACGTTCAAGCTCCTCGACGAGGTACAGGCTGAGATACCCCCAGGGGTCGCCGCGCTCCTGCGCGTGCCGGACGTAGGCCCGAAACGCGCCCGCCTGCTGTACGAGCAACTGGGCGTTCAAAGCATCGAAGACCTGCAGGCGGCCCTCGACTCCGAGCGTCTGGCGGCGACCAAGGGGATTGGTGTTACCGGCGCACGCCGGATTGCCGAGGGACTCGCGTCCCTCCGTCCCGCGGACAGCCGCCTGCCGCTGGGGCGTGCCGTCCCACTCGCCGCCGCGCTGTGCGAGCAGGTACGCCAGTTGGGAGCGGCCCAGGTGGAGATCGCCGGGAGTGTCCGCCGCTTCGCGGACCTCGTCGGCGATGTGAACCTTGTCGCATCGTCCGATGATCCTAAGACCTTACTCGACGCATTCTGTTCGTTGCCCAGCGTCGCGTCCGTAGAATCGCGGGACGACGGCGCATGTCGGGTTCTGCTGCACGATGGTGCCCCAGTCGCCCTCGTCGCCGGAACGCAGGGCGAGTTGGGCTCGCTGTTGCAGTATCACACCGGAAGCAAGCAGCACAATGCGCGGCTCAGGGCGATCGCACGGTCCCGTGGGATAGAGCTTACGCCGCGGGGGTTTATTGACGGCAACACGACGCATCGGTGCTCTACAGAAGACGAGGTGTACGCCTATCTCGGGCTGCAGCCGATACCTCCGGAGATGCGAGAGGACACTGGCGAGATTGAGTTGGCGATGGAGGGCAAGCTCCCACCACCATTCCTGGCGGCCCATCTGCGCGGCGATCTTCATATGCACACCACCTGGAGCGACGGTACCCGAACCGTCCGGGAAATGGCGCTTGCCGCTCTGGAGCGCGGCTACGAGTACATCTGTATCTCGGACCACTCCCAGAGTTTGGGCGTTGCCAACGGCCTCAGCGCCGAGCGCCTCCTGCAGCAGCGGCAGGAGATCGACGCAGTGAACGCCGAGCTTCGCCCATTCCGGGTGTTACAGGGAGCGGAGATGGAAGTGCGCGGCGACGGCGCGCTCGACCTGCCAGACGAGGTGCTTCGCTCGCTGGACCTCGTCACGGCCTCGGTCCATAGCGGACTACGTCGTGGCAGGGAATCGGTCACCGCGCGGGCGCTCTCGGCACTGAATCACCCACTCGTCGACGTGCTAGCGCATCCAAGCGGTCGGCTCGTCGGCGGACGGCCGGGCGGTGATTTCGACATGGATGCGCTGTACGCGGCCGCGGCGCAAATGGGCACGGCGCTGGAGATCAACGGCGACCTCGCTCGCCTGGACCTGCGCGACACACATGCGCGAGCGGCCGTGGCGGCGGGCTGCACCCTGACGATCGGCAGCGACGCGCACAGCACGGAGGGCCTCGTAAATACGGCCTATGGTGTCCGCCTCGCGACCCGCGCTTGGGCGCAGCGCGAGCATGTCCTGAATACGCGCCCGCTTGACGCCCTCCTCGGCGCTCTCAAGCGTAATCGGTAAAGCCATCCGATGCGATCTGAAAGCGTTTGCCAAGTAATCGGCCCGCCGCGCAACGCATGCGACGACGTTATCCTCTGAAGTTCATCGCACAGCCACTCCGTCGCTGAACGCCTTTCGTCACGCTACCTTGTCCGGGCCGTGCATGCGCTCAACCTCGATCAATCGCCAGTGCCGCCCGCCCAGTAGCCGCTCCAGCTCCGCTTCGAGCGCTCCGGTGTAATGCACCTCGAGGTTGTGCGGCTCCACCACGAGGGAGCGACCGGCCACCCGAAGCTGCAGGGTCACGCGATCTTCACCGGGGTACTGGCGAAGCAGCCGGTACAGGCTCTGAATGCGCTCGATGTCGGCGTCCAGGTCGCCGGTTCCGCCAAGGAGCACGCGCAACTCGTGACCCCTTTCCGGCTCTGGACCTGATGGTTCCACAGTGTCTTCACGCGCATCGTCAGGCGGCTGGTCCTCATCCTCGCCAGAGCCTGGGGAGTAAAGCTGCACCGAATCACAGATCATCTGCAAGCTGTCATTCCGTTCGTCCAGCTTGCCCCGAACCTGGACGATCTTGTCGTCCTTGAGCAGCTCGCTGTGTTTCTCGTACGCCTCCGGGAAAACGACAAGGTCGATGCTTCCGGTAAGATCCTCGAGCTTGGCAACTAGCATACTCTGCTTCTTCTTCGTCGTCAGCACCTTCGTGCCGGTGAGCATCCCGATTGCCTGCGCCTGCTGGCCGGTCATTTCCTTGGTGATCTCGCCGACGAGGGACACGCTTGGATCCCGGTCGCCGGCCAGAGCGGACGTCAGGGGATGCTCGCTTATGTACAGTCCCAGCATCTCCTTCTCCCACGCGAGCTGCTGGTCGCGGGAGGTATCCGGTACGGCCGGCAGGATGATACTGGGGATATACTCCTCCTCCGCCGTGGACGCGCCGGCGAACAAGCTCATCTGGCCCGCGCCCGACGCTCGCTGCGTCCGTTGTCCAATTGCCATCGCGTCATCCAAAACGGCGAGGAGTTGTGAGCGGGTGCCAAGCGTGTCGAGCGCGCCCGCCTTGATCAGGCTTTCAAGGACGCGCTTATTCACCATCCGGCTGTCCGCGCTCTGGCACAGGTGCTCTATGGATTTGAACTGCTTCTCCGGCAGCTTCTCTCTTGCCTCTACGATGGCATGAATCGGTCCCGCGCCCACGTTCTTGATCGCGCCGAGGCCAAACCGGATCGGCACCGGTACGTCGCCGTCCGTCACGCCGGGTTCCAGCGAGAATATCTCGCGGCTGAGGTTTACGTCCGGAGGCAACACGTCGATGCCCATGCGCTTGCACTCCGCGATTCCCGCCGCGATCTTCTCAGAATTGCCCGTCGCCACCGTCAGAAACGCGCTCATGTACTCTGACGGATAGTTCGCCTTGAGGTACGCGGTCTGATACGCCACGAGCGCATACGCAGCGGCGTGGCTCTTACCGAAGCCGTACCGTGCGAACGGCAGCAACCAGTCCCACAGCTCCAGCGCTTTCTCCGAGCTCAGGCCGCCGTGCGTCTGACACCCCTGCACGAACTTGTCGCGCTGCGCATCAAGCTCGGCCTTGATCTTCTTGCCTACTGCTTTGCGCAGCTTATCCGCCTCTTCCCACGTGTACCCCGCCACCTCAATCGAAAGAATCAGGATGTCGTCCTGGTACACCAGCACCCCATACGAGTCGTGAAGGATAGTCTCCAACTGGGGGACGAGATAGCTCACCTTCGACGGATCGTGCTTGCGCTCGATGTACGTCGGGATAAAGTCCATCGGACCCGGCCGGTACAGGCTAATCATGGCCGCGACGTCACGGATCTCCGTCGGACGCAACTCCTTGACGTACCTTCGCATCCCGGGCGACTCCAGCTGGAAGACCCCGGTTGTTTCGCCACTCGAAAGCAGTTCGTATGTCTTGGTGTCCTCCAGCGGGAGGGCGTCCAGATCGATCTCCACGCCGGTTGTCTGCTTGATCGTCTTGATAGCGCGGCCCAGGATAGACAGGTTCGCGAGCCCGAGGAAGTCCATCTTGAGGAGGCCGATGCCCTCCGCTGCCGTCATGTTGTACTGGATGAGCGGCTTGTTGCCGCTCGCTTCCTTCTGCACCGGGGCGTAGTTCACCAAGGGCTCGCGCGAGATGATCACACCCGCGGCGTGCGTGGATGCGTGGCGGGTTACCCCCTCCAACCGCGAGGCAGTATCCAGCAGCTTTCGGATCTGCGGGTCACGGCCCCGCCAGTCGCGCAGCGCCGAGGACCCTTCGAGCGTTTCCGCGAGCGATGCCCCCGGTTGCACCATCTTCGCGACGGCATCGCAATCGCCGTATGAAATGCCGAGCACCCGGCCGACATCGCGCACCGCGGCACGGGCTTCCATCGTGCCGAAGGTGATGATCTGCGCGACCTTGTCGTGGCCGTACTTCCGGGTGACGTACTGGATCACCTCTTCGCGACGGGTGTCCTCAAAGTCCATATCGATGTCCGGGGGACTCGGCCGGAAGACGGTCAGGAAGCGCTCGAACGGCAAGCCATACTCAAGCGGATCGGCGCTTGTTGTGTTCGTCAGGTACAGGACCAGGCTACCGGCGGCGGAACCGCGGCTCGTGACGGCGATCTCCTGCTCGCGCGCCCAGTTAACAAAGTCCTGCACGATGAGCATGTACGTCGCGTAGCCCTTCTTCTCGATAATGTTGAGCTCGTACTCCAGCCGCTCCCGGATCTCCGGTGTTACGGTGTCGTAGCGACGCTGGAGTCCTTGCTCACAGAGCTCCCGCAGGTGAGTCTCAGGGGTGCGCCCCTCCGGCACCTCGAAATGGGGCAGGATCCAGTCGCCCATCGGAATCTGCAGGTCGCACATCTCCGCGATGACGAGCGTGTTGGAGAGCGACTCCGGCAACTCGCCAAAGGCACGTGCCATCTCCTCAGGCGAGCGCATGTAGTTCGTGTCCGATGCCATCCGCATCCGGTTCTCGTCTGACACCATCCTGCCGGTCTGCACGCAGAGCAGCACGTCCTGGATGGCGGCATCCTCCTGCTTCGGGTAGTGCACGTCGCACGTGGCTACCAGCGGAATGTTCATCTCCCGTGCAAGGACGGCCAGTTTCTGGTTCGCCTCCTGCTGTTCCGGGAACGGATGGTCCTGGATCTCGATGAAGTAGTTCTCCGCGCCCACGATGGAGCGGTACGTATCAGCCCGCGCACGCGCCTCCTGTTCCTGCCCGCGCAGCAATAATTGGGGCACCTCTCCGCCGATACAGGATGAGGTAATGATGAGACCCTTCGCGTGTTTGGCCAGCAGATCGTGGTCGATTCGCGGCTTGTAGTAGTATCCGTCCAGGTGAGCATAACTCACCAGCTTCATCAGGTTCTGGTAGCCCTGATAGTCGCGCGCAAGCACCAGCAGGTGCGCGCTGTCAGCATCGAGCTTCCCCTGTTTGTCCTGCATGGAGCGCGGCGCGACGTACATCTCGCAGCCGACGATCGGCTTGACGCCCTGCTTCCTCGCCGCGGTATACAGTTCGTACGCGCCGTACATCACCCCATGATCGGACAGGGCGATTGCACCCATCTGGTATTCTTTCGCTAGCGCGACGTAGTCTTTGATCTTTCCCATCCCGTCGAGGAGGGAATAGTCGGAGTGCAGGTGCAGGTGTACAAACTCGGCGGCCACGCGTTGTCCTCCTTTGGTTCTCAAAGAGTCTAGAGAGGACTCGACGGCCAAGGAAGGATCTGCAAACGGCTCAGGTCGGATTTTTTAGATTGCTCGTATGCACCCGACACTGCTGGTAGGCTTCGTGCAATCTGGACAGGGCGTACAACCTTGATGATCTAATCCTGCCCGACACTCGTGCAGGGCCGTTACGGGGATAATACTTTGAGCCTGCAACCAGTGCCGGATCACGAGCCGGCTGCACCAATGGTCGCATTGCCGGGAATCTCAGAGTTCCTTGATGCGCTCGACGAGCCCGCGCTGCTCACGGATCCCTCTGGTACGCTATGCTTGCACAACGCAGCTGCGGGCCAGGTCCTGGGCGTACGTCCATCGAACAATCAAACACCGCTCACTTGCATGCTCCTTGCCCTGCCGAGCGTAGAGGAGGCAGATGTCGCCCTCATCGAAAAGCACATGGGCGAAGCACGCACCGGCGAAACCATCCTGGCCGTGCGATGCTACGAGGCCACTACAAGAAGGGCCTGCACGTGGAGCATGTTGTCGCTGGGTGGCGGCGTGACGGGTAAGCCCTGGTTGCTGCATCGGCTATACCTGCGGCGGAAGGAGCGGCCGGATACATCGCAGGTAGAGTTTCTCGCGAACGTGAGCCACGAGCTGCGCACGCCACTCACTGCCATGGCGGCTGCCTCCCAGGTGATGCTCCAGGAGTACCAGTCCATACCGCCAGACCAACTGGGTAATATGCTTGCGCTCCTAGTGCGCAACACGCGGCGTCTCGAAAGCATGGTGAGCAACCTGATCGACGCAGCTGGGCTGCAGAATGGGAAACTCCAGTTGCGTAAGTCGGCAACGACGGTGCATTCGCTCGTCCGCGATGCCTACGATTTCGTGTTACCCCTGTTTGATGCGAAGCATCAACGCCTCGAGACGCGCACGACGGGGGACCCGCCTATCCTCTCTGTTGATGCAAAGCGAATGGTCGGTGTCCTAGTTAATCTCCTCTCGAATGCCAATCGATACGGCTTGCCAAACGAACCGATACAGTTGCTAATCGCCAATGAGGGCGCGTTCGTCCGCTTTACCGTCCGACAGAAAGGTACGGGAATACCCAAGGAGGAAC
>JAUJMR010000005.1:137199-146754 GCA_030446765.1 Chloroflexia bacterium | reverse complement strand
CGTGGTGCTGGTGACGAGCCGGGAGGCACTCCGAGTTCGTGGTGAGCGTGTCTACTCGGTCGGGCCGCTGGAGGTCCCGGACCCGACAGGCTCGGCACAGCCTCCGACTCGCTCGCCGGCGGTGGACCTGTTCACCCAGCGGGCACAATCAGCAGGGTCGGATCTGGCACCGGGTGATGACACAGCGGGCGTCGTCGGCGAGATCTGTCGCAGGCTAGACGGGCTCCCGCTAGCCATCGAGCTGGCCGCGGCATGGACGATGCTGCTACCGCCGGCCGTCTTGCTGGCGCGGTTGGACCTGCGGCTGCCCATGCTGGTCGGAGGGCCACAGGACCTGCCGACACGGCAGAAGACGATGCGGGATGCCATCGCCTGGAGCTACGACTTGCTGGACGCGCACGAGCAACTGTTGTTTAGGCGGCTCTGCGTCTTCGCCGGTGGCTGCACGTTCGAGGCAGCCGATGCGGTCTGCGCCGAATCGGGAAAAGGACCGGTAGCACTCCACGAACTGGCGACCTTCGTCGACAAGAGTCTGCTGCGCATGCGCTCGCACGAGAATCGGGGATCCGATGTTCCAGAGCCTCGCCTCACCCTCCTGGAGACGATCCGCGAATACGGGATGGAGCGACTGGAGGCACACGATGAGGCCGGGGCGCTCCAAGAGCGGCACGCCGCCTATTACCTGGCACTTGCCGAGGCTGCGGAACCGGAGCTGGGCGGACCGGACCAGGCTGCGTGGAGCGCTCGGCTGGAACGGGAGTATGACAACATGCGGGCGGCGTTGCTCTGGGCCCGGGACGCGGGGCACGCGACGACAGGGCTGCGGCTAGCCGCAGCCCTGTGGCGCTTCTGGTCCATGCGCGGCTACCTGAGCGAAGGGCGCCTGTGGCTTGGGGCGATGTTGCGCGTGGAGGCAACCGCCGCGGAAGCTCTCCCCGTGCGGGTGAGGGCCCTGACCGGTGTGGCGATGCTGGCGACCGACCAGGGAGCCTTCGAGGAGGCATCGTCGGCAAGCGCGCAAGCCGTCGCCCTGGCCAGGGAGCATGGTCGGCAGCGGGACCTCGTCGCCGCGCTCAACGCGCAGGGCAGGCTGGCGCGCGTCCAGGACCGGTACGCCGATGCGGCGGGGCCGCACGAGGAGGCACTCTTGATCGCGCGTGAGATCGGGGACAGGGCGGGGGAGGCGTCGGCGCTCGTCGGACTGGCGAGTGCGTTGAGTCTGGCCGGGGACGTCGAGCGCGGGAGCCATTATGTTGAGGATGCCCTTGTCGTGTTCCGCGAGCTGCGGGACAAGGGGGGCCTTGCGGGGGCGCTCCACGGCCAGGCATTGCATGCTCTGAACAGGGGTGAGTACGGACGAGTAGAGAAGGTTGGGAACGAGGCGCTCGCTCTGTTCCGCGCCCTGGATGACACCGGACAGACGGCCGAGTCACTCTGGCTGCTCGGCATCGCGGCGCAGCAGCAGGGAGACTACGATCGCGCTGCGCCCCTCCTTGAGGAGAGCGTTATGTTGCGCCGGGAGCGCGGCGACAAGCGCGGCGCCGCGTCCTCGCGGGGAACCCTGGGACTCCTCGTGCTCAACCGGGGAGATATCGCCGGTGCACGCGCGCAACTGACAGAGGCGCTGGACACGCTCCGACAGCACGCAGATCGCAGGGGGCAGGGCATCACGCTGGCGGGCCTGGGGTTCGTAGAGTTGGCGGCGGGAGATGCCGCCCTCGCGCAGTCGCGGTTCGAGAAGAGCGCGAGGCTCTTCCTCGCCATTGGCAACCACCTGTACCTGCCGTGGTGTATCGAAGGCTTGGCTGGGGTGGCTGCGGCGAGGGGGGAGTGGGGGCGCGCGGCGCGCCTGTGCGGAGTTCGGAAGGCGCTATCCGAGAAGTCCGGCTCCGGGGTGCCCTCGGCGCACCCTGCGGGCTATGCGCTTACGCAGCAGAACACGCGCGAGGCGCTCGGGGAGGAAAGGTTCGCGGAGGCGAGTGCGGCGGGTGAGCGCCTCTCGCCGGAGGAGATGATCGCAGAAGCTCTCGGTGCAGTGTGAGTTACATCGCGCCCGAAGGAGGTCACCCCTCAGTCGGAGTGCATACGGCAACCGGCAGTGACTCGCGCGCTGCACCTCGAAGGAGTGCGATGCGGCGACGATCGACCTGTGGGACATAAGCGCCTCGTGGAAGGCGGTGGAACACGCCTCTTTGTCCGCCAGGGCTCGGGCAGCGACTCGGCGACGTGCACCGGATCCACGGCGGGACGGATATCCGCGTCGTTGATCGCGAGTTGTACCCCCCACTGAAAACCCTCTCCTGCGCACTCCTCGAGATCTGCTCTGGGGCGCGGTGCTACGGTATCCTTGCTTCCACCCCTCGCCACATCAGGTCCGCCCACCGCGCGTATCCCTGGTCTGAGGGATGGTACTCGTCTGCGGCGACGAGCTCCGGGTGCTTCGGAACCTCCTGGCGGCTGGGGGTGTACAAGTCCACCACCTCCACGCCGTGCTGCCGGCCCTGGCGCCCAAGCACCTCGTTGAACGCGATGGTCTGCTTGCCGACCTCGACCTTCGTGTCGCCGTCGAAGCGGGGGGCAACGGCCATGTCCGGGATGAGGTTCACCACCAGGACTGAATCTGTCTCTCGCTCCAGGGTGGCGAAGATGTCTTCAATATTGCGCTCGAATTGCCGCGCGTCCCTGCCCTGGGTGATGTCGTTCGGCCCTATGGACAGGGTGATGAGAGCGGGACGGAGCGCTACCGCTTGTTGTAACTGTGCATCAACGACATCGGCCGAGGTGGCGCCGCTCACCCCGAGATTGTGCACGCGGGCGCGGGGATATGCGGAGCGGAGGCGGGTATGCAAGCGGCTCACGTAGTTCGTCTCAGGGCTGCTCGCCCCCACCCCATAGACGGTGCTGTCGCCCAGCGCCGTGTATGTCACCGCCCGGTCGCGGTCCTCGGGCAACGTCCGGGGACGGTCACTCCCGGGCTGCCCATCCGTGAACAGGAAAAAACCGGCACCGAAAATCCCCGCCAACAGCACCCCCGCCAAAGTGTACGCTCTCTTCATAGTATCTCCCCCAGCGCCGTCGGCGACCGCTGCTCACATGGTAGCGGACGGTCCCCGTCGTCCGCCGCCTGCCCACCGGGTCCCTCCCCGCATCGGAGCCCGTCCTGTCGTGTATTACCTGCGATCCGATCATACGATGAAGTGCCGGGATCAAGTGCGCATCCAGTACTTCGCTGATGGCACTTGCGGCGGCTAACTCGCTCAAGATCAGCATCTCGTGCCGGTTAGAGATGTTTTCTCGCCACCGCACTCCCAGGAAATATGGGACTGAACTCCCGGAAGACGTGGGGCTGCGCTCCCTCGAATCTGGAGGCGGCGAAGAAGTAGGCTGTGCGTAGTGGTAGGGAACGAGGGGCGGAGATGCGATCCCACTTCCGGCAGCCTGCCCTACACACGATATGGACTGGACGAGTAGATAGCACAATGGAGGTGAGGTCCGATGAGTGGTAGGCAACTGAGGCGGATCGGTGCCGCGACCGGCATACTGCACGTGGTGCTGGGGCTGATGGGGTTCTTCATCCACGGCTACCCGGAGATCGGTGCATCTCCGCAGCAACTTTCGGCTTGGGCCGCCAGCACGAGCCTGGCTCGTTTCCAGACGGGAGTGTACATCGAGGCGCTCGGATTCCTGTTGTTGATCCCCTTCGCGGCCTGGCTCTATTCTTTGTTGCGCGGCACAGACCGCGCCGCTGGATGGGTGCTGAGTACCGGCTTCGGTGCCGCGGTGGCGTTCGTCGCCGTCACCATCCCTATCAACGAGGTGTGGCAGGCGATGCTACAGGGGGGACAGCGGGGGCTGGATCCGCGGGTGATGACCGCAATCCGCGATATCGCGCAGCTTACGTTCAATGCGAGCTTCCTCTTCCTCGGCCTGTTCATGCTGGCCACGGGGTTCCTGTTTGTCCAAACCCGGCTCCTCTCGGCCTTCGTCGGTTGGAGCGCGGTGTTGATCGGTGCCGTACTGCTGGTCCCGCCAGTTGCCCAGACCGCCAGTCTCTTGTTCTGGCTCTGGGTCCTCGTAGTGAGCATTTTCCTGCTGGTGCGACCCCGCGTCGGTGAACACGGCGCATCGAGCACACGAGCAGTCTCGAGCGCTGCTTCGACAATCTAGTGTGGATGTACAAAGGAGATAGACAATGGCGCATAGCACCCTCGTACGACTCAGCGGACTCGCCCTGGTTCTGGCCTTCCCTATCCAGGTGATAGGATTCTTGCTTCATCCACCCGGTGAGGAGGTGGCGAGCGTTCTCCAGTCGGCGTACGGACCGGCGCACATGATCCTGTTCGTCTCGTGGATCCTGGTTATGCTTGGCCTTCCGGGCCTGTATGCAGCACAGGCACCGAGGGCGGGGAAGATCGGGCTCGCAGCATTCGCGCTGTTGATGCTCGCTACCGTCTACCACCTTTACCTGTTACTGTACGAGGCGTTCGCCACCCCGCTGCTCGCGAAGCTTGCGCCGGAGTTGATCGGCGACGGTCCGCTGGCGCACGGCGTGGGCGCACTGGCAATGCTCGCCGGTCCGTTGCTGCTGGCCTTCCCGCTGTTCGGGATCGCCACAGTCCGCGCAGGGGTTCTCCCCCGATGGAGCGGTTGGATCCAGGTGGTGAGCCTGCTGGCCTTCCTGCCGGTTCTGTTCATCGATTTGACGGTCTTCGACGGACCGCTGGCTGTTGTCGAGCCGATCAGGGTGATGTACTATGCCCTGTTCCTCGGTTACGCAGGCGGAGGGTACGCCATGTGGCGGCAGCACGGGCGCGAGCGTGTGCCCGGATCCGCAGCTGTCGTGAGCCAGCCGGCCGCGTGACGGCGGTACTTCGAAAGCGTGGGGCTGACCCATCCGGCGTGATGACCGGGGCTGCTCGGCAGAATACAATCGAGTCCTGGTGGCCGGGGCGTACGACGCGTGGTCAAGCCGGCAGGGGATGGGAGCATTCGGGACGGCGTCCCGGTAAGAGATGTGGGTATGGGAAGACAGAACGTCATCGAGCATGAGTTGAGCAGGCATGGGGTTGCGCCGCTCATCCTGCACGGAAACCGCCTGGCTCTGCTCTGGTCGGGAGCGGGCGTTCTCTTCCTTCTCCAACTTGCCCTGTTTGCTCTGGCGATCCCGGCCTACTACCAGCTGCTCGCCGCGCCGCCCGATGCAGTGCGGGCGTCGCTGGCGGGGAGCGGCATATCGATCCGGATGTACGCGGCGTACCTCACGCTGGTGATCGCCCTGTTCTCGCTAGGCTGCTTCGCAGTGTCAGTGTTGATCTTCTGGCGGCGGCGCACCTCAGGCATAGCACTGGTCGCCTCGCTGCTCCTGGTGCTAATGGGTTCGGTCAACGCGCCCGCTGCCAGCGCGCTGGAGTCACGCTTCCCGATGCTCACGCCAGCTGTTGAGTCCTCGGTGGTCTTGCTGCTGATGACCATGATGGTATTCCTGTTCGTGTTTCCCAGTGGCCGGTTCGTGCCCGCCTGGACACAACTCCCAGTGTTCATGCTGTGCGCCGCGACGCTCGCGCTGGGTGCGACCGTGGGCGTGTACCGTGGGGGAGACACCGACTGGTACTACCTAGTGTTTGTGCTAGGTTGCGTCCTCGGCATCTGGGCTCAGGTGTATCGGTATCTGCGGGTGTCCTCTCCAGCGCAGCGGCAGCAGACAAAGTGGGTGGTACTTGGACTTGCCGGAGCTATTGTGGGGCAGGTCGTCGTCAACCTGATTGCTCCCTACGTCCCGCCCGCTCTCAGTCCCGCGGAGCTACATAACACACCGTATGATTTGCTGAGCGTGACCGGGGTGACGCTGTCCTATTCCCTCGTCCCGCTTGCAATAGGCGCGGCCGTCGTGCGATACCACCTGTTTGGTCTGGATGTGGTGATCAATCGGTCACTGGTGTACGGGCTGCTGACGCTGGGGGTGGCTGGGATCTATGTACTTACCGTCGGCGCGCTCGGTACGCTACTGCAGTCCCAGGGGAACCTGCTGGTGTCTCTGGTTGGTGTCGGACTGGTTGCGGCGCTTTTCGCGCCCCTCCGGGACCGCCTCCAGCTTGTGGTCAACCGGCTGATGTATGGGGAACGCGACGATCCGTACGCCGTACTCTCCCAACTCGGCCAACGCCTGGAAGCGGCATTCGCGCCCGATGCCGTACTGCCGGCCATTGTCGAGACGGTCGCTCGCACGCTCGCGCTGCCCTACGCTGCCATTGCGCTCAGGCGCGGCGACGAATACACCATAGCCGCGGAGTACGGCTCGCGCCATCGTGAGCCACTCTACCTGCCGCTGATTCATCAAGGTGAGACGGTGGGCCAACTTGTCGTCGGGCCGCGTGGTGGCGAGGAGTCGTTCACGTCGGTCGATCGACGCTTGCTGCGCGACCTCGCCCTCCAGGCCGGGATCGCGGTCCATGCAGTGCGCTTGACTGCCGAGCTCCAAAGCGCGAACGATGGTCTGAGGGAGGCGCGCGAACACCTGGTCACGAGTCGTGAGGAGGAGCGTCGGCGCCTGCGGCGCGACCTGCACGATGGGCTGGGGCCACAGTTCGCCGGTTTCACCCTCAGGCTCGACGCCGCACGCAACCTGCTGCGCCAGGATCCCGATGCGGCTGACCGGTTGCTCGAGGGTCTCAGCCAGAATGCTCAGGGTGCCGTGTCTGAGATCCGCAGGCTGGTATACGCGCTACGCCCGCCTGCGCTCGACGACCTAGGGCTGGCCGCCGCGCTACGCCAGCACGCAGCGCAGTACGCCCCGACCGGCCTGCACGTCTCCGTCGAGGCGCCCGATTCGCTGCCCCCACTGCCGGCCGCGGTCGAGGTGGCGGCATATCGGATCACGCAGGAGGCGCTCGCCAACGTCGCCCACCACTCCGGGGCAGGATCGTGCTCGCTTCGTATCTTGCTCGATGATGGCGCGCTCTGCCTGGAGGTCGAGGACCACGGACGGGGCCTGCCCGCCGAGCGGCGGAGCGGCGTGGGCCTCCAGTCGATGCGCGAGCGCGCCGAGGAGTTGGGTGGTGTCTGCGTTGTCGAGTCCGCGCCGGGCGGCGGAACCTCCGTGCGGGTACGCCTGCCCCTGTCGAATGGCGAACGGAGGGGATGACCTTGGAGCCGATCCGCATCCTGCTGGCCGATGACCACCCATTCTTCCGCGACGGCGTGCGTGTCCTGCTCGGCTCGGTGCCGGACACCGAGGTCGTGGGCGAGGCTGGCACCGGGGAGGAGGCCGTAACGCTCGCGGAGGAGCTGCAGCCGGACGTCGTGCTGATGGACCTCAACATGCCGGTGGTAAGCGGGATCGAGGCCACCCGGCGCATCCTGCACACGAGCCCGCACGTCGGCGTCCTGGTGCTCACGATGTATGAGGATGATGACTCGGTCTTTTCGGCGATGCGCGCGGGAGCCCGCGGCTACCTGCTGAAGGGGGCGAACCAGGCGCAGCTATTGCGGGCGGTGCGAGCTGTGGCGGGCGGCGAGGTGGTCTTCGGCGCCGGCATCGCGCAGCGGGTGATCGGGTACTTCGCCGGACCCAGACCGACCGTGCCGTGGCAGGCGTTCCCTGACCTTACGGATCGCGAGCGCGAGATCCTGGCTCTCATCGCCCAGGGCTATACGAACACACAGATCGTCGAGAGGCTCGTGCTGAGTCCGAAGACCGTCCGCAACCACATCACCAATATCTTCAGCAAGTTGCAGGTGGCCGACCGGGCGGAGGCCATCGCCCGTGCGCGGGAGGCGGGGCTCGGAGAGAACAGTCGGTAGATATCGTCGTATATGGACCGGGTTGTTCAGAGAGTACCTTGCGGCTGTTGACAGCTTACCCTACCCCGATTAACGGTGCCTGGGCCGGAAGCTAGAGAGCCGGTCAAGAATTAGCTCTGGGCCGGCGTGATGCCCTACCGAGCCGGTCCGAACAGGGGAGTACACTTGCAATCCCGTACGGCGATCCGGCCCATATCGACCACTTCTTGGAATACTTGACCGGCTCTCTAGGTCCCGGTCGGATATGCGGCTGTTTCGCTCTTACCAGTTCGGCTGGACTTCGCCGCCGGGCGGCTCGGCAGTTGTTGCGCCGCGAGGAGTGCCACGCCGAGCACGATCGTCATCAGGATGCTTTGGTGGATGATGCCCTGCCCCGGCCCCTGACCTCCGATCGTCGCGCGGGCAATGACAGCGCCGCCGATACCGGTGCCCACCGCGCTGCCGAGCATGTTCATCAGTTGCACTGCGGAAGTCGCCGCCCCCTCCTGGCCACGCGGCGCGTTCTCGAGCACGACCAGCGAGAGGGTCGAATAGGCGATGCCCATACCCAGACCGGCGATGCCCCACATCGCGGGTGCGAGCAGCGGCGGCACGGGTGGCAGGAGCATGGCGATCACACTAATGACGCCGACGGCCGTGATAGCGAGACCCGCGCTGACGAGTTGCCGGCGCCCGTGGTTTGGCGACCAGCGGGCCTGGAGCCATGCGCCTGCAGTCCACGTCAGCGTTGCCGCGGTGAGCGCGAGTCCCGCCTCGGTTACCGACCGGCCCCGCACGGTGGTCAGGCCAAGGGGCACGAAGGCGTCGGAGCCGAAGAATGCCAGATTGAGTAGGCCGCTCGTCAGCACGGCGGCAGGGATGCCGAACGTAGCGCGCAGGGTTCCCACGGGCATCAGGGAGCGGAGCGCGGGCAGCGCGATCGCGCCACCCCCGATCACCTGCAGCAGCCCGAGATCGAGTCGCCGCGCCTGCAGCCCGCTTAGGAGGAGTCCCGCGCCCGCGGCCAGGGCGACGGCCGTGCCGATACGCCGCCAGTCGCGCGCGGCGTCGCTGCCGCCGCCAAGCTGCACGAGACCTCGTAGCGCCATGCCGGCCGCGACGATCATCACCGGCACGAGTCCCAGGAAAACCCAGCGCCACCCGGCGACATCGGCCACGACCCCGGCAACTACGGGACCGACGAGGCCGGGAACAACCCATGCGCTCGACATCAGGGCGATCATGTGAGGCTTCAGGGCGGGGGGATAGCCGCGCGCAATCGCCAGGTAGGCGATCGAACCGATGAATCCGGAGCCGAGTCCCTGCACGGCCCGCGCCGCGATGAGGATCGGCATCGACGGCGCCAGACCGCCGGCCAGCAGGCCGAGCACGAAGAGGCCGACGCCGACCAGGAAGGGCCTGGCCGGTCCGAGCCGGTCGGCTTCCCCGCCGGCTACGGTGATCCCTACCAGGCTCGTGAGCAGGTAGGCGCTGAAGGCCCAGCCATACAGCTGCAGGCCACCGAGCTCGCGCACCGTGACCGGCAGCACCGTGCCGACTGCCAGGGCCTCGAAGGCTGCGCCTAAAACGGTGAGCACCAGCCCGATGGTCAGCCAGCGCAGGTGGCCCTCCCAGGTGCTGCTGGGTGTCGCAGGTGGCACCAACGTTCGCTGTGCAACTTCCTCGGTCATCCGCATCAACTCCTGTCCAAACCGGCCCCCGGGCGTGGGTATTCTGGGCGACCCGCCCTAGCCTCGCCCAGCCACCCGCGCACTC
>JAUJMR010000005.1:92547-137099 GCA_030446765.1 Chloroflexia bacterium | reverse complement strand
CGTAGCGATGATAGAAAACTCATGCTCTCCTCCTTGTTGATGGTAAACCTGGCCTGTGGACGGATGACCCGCTCGCTTCCTCGTGGCTACGTCATGATGATCACGTCTGGTGGGAATCGGATGCGTGCTCCCTCCTCGATGGGCTCCAGCCCGAACACCTGGCGAAAGGTGAGCAGCGGCGCGTCGGCGTGGTCCGCCGGCGCCGAGGGACCCTCCGGGAAGAGCTTGATAGCACGATGCCGGACATGCGGGAACGCGTCGCGGCTCGTGAGCGCATTGTACGTGGATACCTTCAGAGACGGGGATCCGAACCCATCGGCATCGAGCACCAGGTCGACATGGGGGTGACCTCGCATCTCCGCCCCGTCGCGGATCATCGCGAAGTTGAAGGCGTGGACCAAGAGCACCTTACGGTGCGGAAGCCGCTGCGAGCGGGCGTACTCACCCAGCAGTTTCGCCACGGCGTTCACCTCGACGGCGTCAACCGATCCGATTGGGATGCCGGGGGTGTCCTGACCGGGTCTGGCGCGGAACTCGGGATCCAGGGCCACCTGCACGTTGTCGTAACGCAGGTACCCCTTGTCTATCATCCGCCGGACCTGCGCCACCGGGTCGGAGCTGCCGAGCTGCGTATCCAGGACCACCAGCCAGCCCCTCTTTCGTGCGGGCTCGATATACTCGCGGACGATGTCCACGCCCGCGTCATCATCGAGGTAGGACAGGCAGTCCCCACCGCACGGCGTTGCCATCGCGTAGATGAGGTGTATCGCGGGTCGTACCTCCTTGCCGCCGTTGTGCGGCCGAATCTTCGCCTCCCATCCAGCAATGTCCCGGGCGAGGTCATCCATATCGTTGGAGAGGCCGACGCGTCCCAGGACCGGCGCCACGCCAAAGGCCCTGCCGTACATGCCCAGGAGGGTCGTGTTCTTGAGCCATGATGCCTGTCCGGTTACTTCCCGAGCTTTCGTGGGCGTCGGGGTCGGTGACAGTGTTGGGGTCGGGCGAACCTTCGTCGATGAGCGACGGGCTTTGGTAACCGTCGTGGCCCGAGGTGGACGGGTGGCGGCTTTGGCCGCATTTGTCGGCGTGGGGGGAGCCACAACCGTCGGGGTCGGTACAAGCGTGGGTGAGGCGGTCGAAGCACGTGTTGGTGCTGTGGATGCCGCGGTCGTGGCCATAGGGGCGGAGGTGGGCGTTGCCTGAGCAGCGACGCGCCCCGGCGACCTCGTCGTGGTGCCACCGGAATCGGCACGTCCACACGCGCCGCAAATGACTGCAAGTATGAGGAGCAGAATGAGCCGCGTTCGCATAGTCCTCCCGGTAACCAGCGCACACCCCGACGCTCTTGGCTCGGCTGTGCGCACCGAAACCGTAGCATACATCAAACTGGAATGGGAACGACGTGGCACGGTAGCGTCAGGGTGCGCCAGTGGTGCCAGCGGAGATGTTCTGTTTAGGTTTGAACGCGTCGAGTGGACATGATGCGGTGCCGGATGAGGAGAGACGGGGACTAGGGAGATGCGGCCGCCTTTTCGCCCAACTCGCCGACGGTCCGTGCGGTATCGGCGACGTATGCAGCATACTTGTCGACCAGGGCGGTGGGCACGCGCGCAAGAGTGCCGTCACCGTGGTCCTGCAGGTCCCACAGACCCATGTGGGCGAGATAGGCGCCGAGCATCTTGCGCCCGCGCCGGTACTGCCATGTGACCAGGCTGAACATCGGCCACCAGGTGTAGCCGATCAGCGGTACCCCCGCGGAGCGCAGGTCGCGCACGAGGGCCAGCGACTCGTCCATCCACCGCTCCCGGCGCCAGACCGGACCAGGAGTGCTGGTTTCCGTGATCATGATCGGCTTGCCGTAGCGCTCATGCCACTTGCGCACCACCGTCTCCAGTTCCGCCGTGCCGCCATAGTAGCGCTTCCGGACCGTCTCGCCGTCCTCGCGGACCAGCTTCCAGACGTTCATCCCCGGGTAAAAGTTTGATCCCATCACGTCGAATACCTGCGGGTGGTCGCACAGCCATTGGAGATCCTCCGCCCTCGCCCCCTTCTCGATGAGCCAGGACCAGAGTGCATGCCGGTCGTCCACCCGGCCGAGGAGCATGTCCGTTGCCAGGAATCGTCGCTCCCACCAGGCCGGGACCTCAGCCGCCACCGCGGGATCGCCCGCGACGAATGAGGACGTCGCCTCGACGTGGACGATCACGGCATCTGGCTGCAGCTCACGGATCGCCGAGATCGTGTGCGACATGCCGAGGACGAGCGCCATCGTGATCTGCGTCCAGCCACGCCAACCACGCAGGTAGGGTGGCCAGACGCCGCTGTAGCCGCACAGGTACGCGTTCATCCATGGTTCGTTCAGCGGAGTGTAGTACATCGTCAGGTGCCGGTACCGCTCGACGAACGCGCGCACGTATTCGGCGACCCGCTCAGGATACGCGGGATTGGCGAACTCGCGGTCGAGCCACAGCGGGCACCCATAGTGCATGAGGTCCACGATGGGCTGGATGTGAAGATCTCGCACCATGTACTCCAACACCTGGTCCGTCCAGGACCAGTCGAATACCCCCGGCGCGGGGTTGACCTTGTACCATGGAATCCCGTAGCGCGCGGCCCGCACCCCAAGCGATGCTGCCCGCTGCAGGTCGTCTCGCCAGAAGCGATAGTGCTGCGTGAGCTCGTACTCGTCGAGGGTGCGGCCGGTGCTTGTCGCCACCTGAGGAATGAACGTGTCCTCGATCCCGACCGCCCAGACAAAGTCCTCCGGGGCTTGTTCCTATGCGCATCAGTGCCTCTTCCGGTACTGGAGGTGATGTAGCGAGCGTGAAAGATCGACGATCCTCGCGATCGCGACCTCGCCCAGCACAGCAACAAATCTGCCTCCAATCCCCCAGTCTTGGCTCGTTATTCCATAACTCGTTTCCTCTGCATAAGTTCCTCTTCACGGTACTGGCGGCAGGGTCAGAGCCTCGAAGGCCGATTGACGGAAACGAACTCGTGCGACAGCAACGCATCTGCCTCCATTCTGAGTATGTAACTGTAGGTCCATCCGTTCGTCTTGGCGTTCACCTGGTCCGTTCAGCGGAGTGTAGGTCGCCAGCCTTTGCGTCCGTACGTCGATCCAGCGACTTGCCCGCCAGATCGACTATGCCCGTGATCGCGCGGATATTGCCGGTGAAAGGAGTCGGTGACCTTGTGGAACGCATCGAAGTTACTGAGTCCTACCAGTGCAGTGGCCACCCGCGCGGTTCAGGAAGATGCCGTTGAGCCATTCCGGTACTGAGGTGGATGTACGACCGCATCGCTCCTGTTGTGCACAGCAACAAAGCTGCCTCCAGTCGGGCAGGCAGCGGGGGTGGTGGACCACGGACAGATCAAGCAGGGTCGACCCCCGGCCATTGACGGAAACAACTCGTCCGAAAACGCCTCGAAGCCGCTGAGTATGTGCTGTAGCTAACCACGCCGCCTGTAGCTGCCAGCCAGATCGACTATGATGATGCGCGTATTGCCCTTGGTGAAAGGAGTTGCTGTGAGCGAGAAGCCGCGAGTCGTTGTGGACCCGCACTTCAGGAAGATGTCGGAGATCTTCTCCGACGCCGATCTCTCGCGTCTGCACCAGACGGTGGATGTCGTCTGGGGACGGGACGATGCGATGCCGGTCGACGCGGCCCGCGCCGCGCTGGGAGATGCGATCGCGCTCGTGTGCGGCGGGTGGCGGTATGAAACCGTGCCCGAGGACGCCCGCAACCTTCGCGCGATCATCGACGTCTCCGGTGGTTTCCCGGAGACGCTCGACTACGACCGCTGCTTCGCCCGTGGCATTCGTGTTCTTTCCGCCGCTCCCGGCTTCGGCCCCCAGGTCGCGGAGATGGCGCTGGGTATGGCGTTGGCGGCCAGCCGCGAGATCATGGCCGGCGACCGGGCGATGCGGGCAGGTGAGGAGCGGTGGGGTCATCCCGGCAACGCGACGACCTTCCAGCTATATCACCAGCCGATCGGGTTCATCGGGTTCGGGAGTATCGCCCGCTGCCTCCGCCCGCTCCTCGCGCCATTCAACTGCCCGATTGCGGTCTACGACCCGTGGCTAGCCGATGGGTACCTGCGCAGTCAGGGTGTCGAGCCGGTTTCGCTCGAGCAGATGCTCGCGACGTCGCGGGTGATCTTCGTGCTTGCGACGCCGAGCACAGAGAATCGCGCCCTGCTCTCGCGAGATCTTCTGGCGCGAATTGGCACCGGTGCTGTGCTGGTGCTCGTCAGCCGCGCGCACGTGGTCGACTTCGATGCGCTCACGGAACTTGTGCTGCAGGGGCAATTCAAGGCGGCGATTGATGTTTTTCCGGTAGAGCCGTTGCCGGCAGATCACCCCATACGCACGGCGCCTGGGGCGGTCCTCTCGGCCCACCGGGCGGGGTCGGTCAAGGAAGGGCTCTGGGAGCTCGGTCGGATGGTTGTGGACGACCTGGAGGCTCTTGCTCGTGGCCTGCCGCCGCAACAGCTCCAGGCCGCCCAGCCCGAACTCATAGGCCAAGTAGCCACCAGCAGGATCCCGAAGCCCCGATCATAGCGGCCGGTGCGGGCTGTGCGGCGCAGTCTGGTAGGCGGGTAACGGCCACGACAGGACGCCCATAGCCGCGACAAAGTGGACGTGATTCCCCTGCCGGTTGGAGATCATAGCCATGAAGGAGCGTGAGATGTACGCCAAGGTGCTGGTGCCACTGGATGGGTCCGCGCGGGGCGAGTCGATACTGCCCCACATCGCCGAACTTGCGTCACGGCTTGGCTCCGAGGTGGTGCTGTTGCGGGTCGTGAAGTCGGCGTCGCGGGCACAGCGCGAGACGAGGCCGACGATGGTGGCCGGCACCTCGCCTACGATGGTTGATATCGGGTTCGAGACGGCCCAAGGGATGACGAGCTCGGAGCACGACGCGGCCCGGGCGTACATGGCGCGCGCCGCCGCCGTGTTGCGGGAGCGGGGCATAACCGTCCGATCGGCGGTCGCAGAGGGAGGCGAGGCGGGGGCTATCGCTCAGTATGCCAAGCAGCACGGCATAGATCTGATCGTGTTGACCGGTCATCGCCGCGGCGGACTAAGCCGGTTCATCCGGGGCAGCTTCGCCGAGGAGCTATCGCGCTCGGCGGCCTGTCCGATCCTGCTGCTCCCCGCGCGGTAGCTGCATGTCAGCGCCGCACGGGGTGGTCCCGGTTAGAACTCGTCGCTCGCCGGCAGGATGACGCCCAGCCCCAGGTACACCAGGAACGTGGGGACGACGCTGCAGCCGGGGATGATGATGGCCAGGAGCACGGTGAGCAGGCGCACGCCGGTCGGGCTCGTGCCGTAGGTGTGCGCGATCCCGCCGCACACCCCGAGGATCCACCGGTCGCGCCTTGCCCGCCTGAGTGTCACAGCCGCCACCTCCCCCAAATCGCCTGCGGGTGTCCAGCCGTCAGGCCAGTACCTACCCCGGTCAGCCTTGGCGGCTATCGCCCTGCTGTCCGTCCGTGGGCACATATACTAGCAGGTCGCTCACCTGCACACCCAGGAAGCCGCATACCTTGGCGAGCACCTCGCGATCGAAGCTCACGCCCGTGTCGTGGTACAGCTTGTGTGCGGCCGAGCGCGATATCCCCGCTCCCCGCGCCAGCTCGCTCACGTTCATCCGCCTCCTGCCCAAAATCTCCGACAGCCGGTTCTCGATCACGCCCTCACCTCCACCGCGCAGTGTATCACTGGATGCATACGATGGCAAACACATATGATGCCAACGAAGTAATATTGCTTGTGTAAAGGCACGCATCCGAACTGCCAGAAAGATACAATATGGGTATGGAAGCAGACACAACGAAGGAGCAGGCGAGCATGGAAGAGCAGACGATCCGGCACGAGCACAGCCACAGCGACCCGAAGCCGGAGCTGCGCATCAAGGTGGAGAAGGGGCAGCGCAACACGTACGCGTGGGAGGTGTCGGCATCGGCACCCGGCCACGAGGTGGACGCGCTGCTGGCCATCATCGGGGAGGCGGACGGGCAGCTGCGGGAGCGCTACGGCGAGCCGTCGGAGCCGTTCGGTCCACGGGCGGCGTAGAGAGCAAGCGAGATACGCCACCATCGCAGGGCGGGTCTCTGGTCGTGGTGACCCGCCATAGCTCATAGCTCCAAGGAGATCGTCACTCGGGGTTGACGCACCATTCCTCCATAATGATGCTTGAAACGTGACCAAATAGTCACGGATAATCAGCTCATGACCGACGATGACCGCGTGTTCAAAGCGCTCGCCGATCCGACTCGGCGTTTCCTGCTCGACCGGCTCTTCGCGCGTGACGGCCGCACGCTCACCGAGCTGGGGTCCGATCTGGAGATGACGCGCTTCGGCGTCATGAAGCACCTGAGTGTGCTCGAGGACGCCGGCCTGGTCATCGTACGTCGTTCGGGGCGGGAGAAGCTGCACTTTTTGAACCCCGTCCCAATCCGGCTCGTCCACGACCGCTGGGTGAGCAAGTACGCCGAGCCCTGGGTAACGACCCTGAGCGAGCTCAAGCACACACTGGAGGACCAGACCATGGAGAAGGTGTTCGAGATCTACATAAAGACGACTCCGGAGCGCCTCTGGCAGGCGATCACCGACCCAGAGATGCGGCGGAAGTATACCTTCGGAGTGGCCGTCATCTCGGAGTGGACGCCCGGATCAACTTACAAGGGTGAGGCAAGCTGGGGTTCGGCACCCACGACCATGGCGATCCTTGAGGGCGAGAATCTGGAGGTCGATCCGCCGCGTCGGCTCGTCCAGAGTTTTCGGGCGTTGTGGAGTGAGGACGTAGTACGCGAGGGGACTTCGAGGGTCACCTGGGATATCGAGCCGATCGGCGACTCATGCCGGCTGACCGTTGTCCACGACCAGTTGCGCCAGGGGGCCAACGAGGAGCTCTACGGTGGCTGGCCGATGGTCTTATCCGGCCTCAAGACACTGCTGGAGACCGGCGAGATGCTTACCACGCCCGGTTCGCTGCGCTACGCTACGGCCCCCTAGGCAGGCGAGGAGGAATCGACACCCCGGGCGAAAGCAGCCGGCTGGGGTGTCGATATCCGGGGCATCCGGCCGAGACGCTTCGTGGTGTGCATGGACCGTAACCGGGTCGGCGCTGGAACAGGCGCGTTGGGGTTGGCCCGGCTGCTGGGGATTGCGGCACGAAACTGAAGGACCAGCTTATTTGTTGCTACGCAGGAGGGACCTCAGACACTCTCTGGGGCTGACAGCACGACATCGGTCGAGTCGTTGCCTTGCCACGTCGGCCGCAGCATACCGTCGGCGCAGGGTCTCGACCCAGGCAGCCTTCTTCCGGTCCAGCTCTAGTTCCTGCCGTTCGAGGCGATCTCGAGCATCCAAGGTGCACCTGGCCAGCCGGGCACGGCGTTGCGCGTAGCGTCGCCGGGTGCCGTCCCGGCCGGCCGTCGCCCGCTTGAGTGCGTTAGACCGCCGCCGTTCCAGTCCACGCCGCTTGTTCCTGTACCGCGCCGAGATCCCTCCCACCACGCCCGGCGGGAGGGATCTCGGCATCCCCTCCCGCGCGCCTGTCTCCACCCCACATCGCCAGTCCTCGAGCGCCCGCGCCTCAGCGGGCTTGATAAGGGACTCCTGCCCGTCGACGGCATGGCCAGTCTGCACATCCCGGATATCGGCCAGATCCAGGGCTGTTCTGACGCCACTCACTTCCAGACGGCGTCGCAACTCCGGGCTGACGCCGCGGATGTTCGCCCCGGAGAGCGACGCTCGCGCAAGCGCCGCAACGAGATATCTGTCCTGATGGTCTTGCAGCACCTGCCCGATCTCGGTGAGCTGGTCACCCCAGGACGCCTGTTCCTCCGCGTCGATCCCTTGCAGCGTGGTCTCTAGGTCACGGTCGAGTCCGCATAGTTCTTCCTGTTCGCGGTGGTCGAGGTCGAGCTGCAGGCCTTCGAGCTTGGTGAGCAGTCGCTGCCCACTCGGCCCCAGCGCTCGCTGCCGTTCCTCGATCCGCGCGAGAGCATCCCGCGCGAACCAGACCGCGATCTCGGCCACCCTCAGCTCTATCCACGCCGCGAGCATCCGGGAGACATCGGGGAGCGTCAGATATCGGATCAGCAGCACGAGTAGCAAGAGCAGCACAAGCCCGAGCGCGCCACCGGCGTCCGAGGCGGCGACAGGTGCGGTGAATGGGCTGCCAATGAGCAGGCTGGCGCACGCCACGGGAATCAGCCAGGATAGAACCCACCGGCTCTGTGCCGCGTCGACCGGCACGATGGTGCGGTGTCGCAGATGCTCCATCATCCAGTCGGCCGCTCCCCATGGTGAGGTTGCCGCACGCCGGGACGTATCTGCGGCGGCGGGAGCCCGAACCGGTGGCGGCTCATCGATCCAGCTGGGCAGAGGCCTGGTGTGGGCTGATGGCGAGGCGCCGTGATGATGCATGTCGCGCGCAAGTGGCGGCACGAGCGACGGGTCCTTCGAGACGAACGACCGGAACACGGGCACCAGAGCCTGGATCTCCGGACCTTGCAGCCGCTGCAGGTCTCGGAACGCCTTCGAGGACTCGGGGCGTTCGAAGTCCGCTTTGCTAAAGAGCAGGTGCTCGGCGTCCGGGGCGACGTGGGCGCCGAGGCCAGGATCCTCGCTGAACGCGAGCAGCGAGAGGTAGATGACCCAGGCGGAGAAGTTATCGAGGTAGGAGCCGGTGTGGGAGGCACTCCGGCTGGGGGACTGGTAATCCCGGTGACCCACCTCGTGGCTCGGGAGCCCGGAGAGCGCGGGCACGTACATCCCATCGTAGTCGATGAGTCGCAGGTCGCCGTTGACGACCATGACGTTGCCTGGTTGCAGGTCACCGTGTGCAATGCCCGACCGGCCCAAAGCTCGCATCATCTCCAACCATCGGTCAGCGAGCCGGCGCATGCTGGCTTGGTCGTGGAGGTGCCGCTGAATATAAGCGTTGAGCGGCTCACCCTGCACCCACTCCATCTTGAGGATGGGGTGCCAACGTCCGCCGACCCTGATGCCCCTTGCCTGGAACTCGAAGCCAACGGTGTAGGGGAGACCCGCGGTGGCGAGGTGCCTAGCGATCTCTCCATACCGCTGTTCCTGGTCGGTGAACTCGCGCAGGAAGCATCGCACCGCCCACTTCCGCCGGCCGCAGTGCATTCGGTAGACGCTGGCAAAGGCACCGGACACCGCGCGCGGTAGCCCAAGGCTATCAAGCTCCGGCAGCCCGGACCGGAGCTCCGGGTCAGCGAAGCACAGCTTCGGGCTCTGGATGGAGTGGTTATACTCTGCGGGCTCTGGACGTGGCATCCGCCCTCCGATTCTCAGGTCACGTGCACGCGCAGCAGGGTAACGTCGTCATTGCGGAGCTCGCCAACCCGTCGCAGATCGGCTATCCAGCCGGCAAACTCGGATTGCTCGAGCCGGCTGGGCAGGGGACGGAGTGTGTGCCCCCGCTCGATTCGGGTCAGGAACCAGTGCGCCAGGGCATCGGTCATCAGGTAGAAGGTGTCTCCCGGCTCCCAGGCGCCCACGGCACACGCCCGGTGCTCGGCTAGCTCACCGTTGCCCCCGTCGTTGCTCGACCGGAGGACCGGTCGGTTGCTGAACGCCTCAGCGTGGTCGAGCGGAAAGGCTCCGATGACCTCCGCGCCGCGCACATGGAACAGGCAGCTGTCACCAACGGCGAGAGTCTCCCATCGTCCGCCGACCTCGCCGGCAGCACCAGCCATCACCGTGAGGCCGAGGAGTGCGGCGAAGGCTCCCTGAAGCGCCTTCTGTTCGGCATACCAGGGGAGTGGTTTCCGCCCGACCTGTTCGCGCCAGTCGGCCTGGAGGCGCGGAAGCTCGTCATGTAGATTCGGCCCATCCTGCGGGCTGCAACAGTAAGCACGGACGAGCATGGCGGCCCACAACCCCGAGAAAGACGTCTCGGTCTCACCATCTGCGACGGCGCACCGGAAGAAGGTGCGGTGTGCAACGGGTTCGCTTTCGATACAGAAAGCATCCTCATACTCCTCATCGCTGTTGCCGGCTTTCGGCAACCAGTACGCGTTGGATGCGACGTACATCGGCGCAGGCCCCGGCTCTATCGCAGGTTACTCGGCCGGGTGCCGATGTCCAGGAACTGGATTACGCTCACCATGTCCGCGTTGAAGGCAAAGCCCCTTGCGCCCTCCCCGACTTCGAAGCCCTCCTGCCGCGCCACACCCTGCATGGACGGCGGAAGCGGACTCGACATGCGGAACAACAGCTTTGCGTACTGATCGGGCAACCCGGCCTCACCGTCGGGGAACTGGATGGGCTCCGCTCGCTGCTCGGAGAGGTGTACATTGAACAGGAGCGCCTGGCCGTCGGTGGTGGCGAGGCTCGTCACCGCTCCGGCCGCCTGCGTCGGGTCACCGTCCGTGGACTCGCCATCGGTGATATTGATGACAATGGGCGGAAAGCCGTCGGCATGCTGTGAGATCCAGGCAGTCAGGATCCCCTCGGCGCAGCTCAGTGCCGCGCGCATCGGCGTGCCCCCACTCGCGGTGGCGTCGAACCACACCGGAAACTTGACCGTCTGGTCCACCAGTCCGCCGACACCATCGTCAACCTTTCTGGTGCGCTCTTCGATTCGCGCTGGCGCGTTGGCGATCTCGCTGATCGGCACAAGGTCCCTGCCGGAGAGCTCGCCGCTGAACGCGGGGCCAACGTTGCCCCCGTAGCCGATGACGCCGACGTGGTAGTAGTCGCGGATGCCCTCCGACTTGGCGCACTTGAGGACGAGGTTCTGCAGGAGGCGATTGATGATGGTGGCCAGCCCATCCGCCTTCTTCTTTCCGGGCTCGCCCGACCAGTCGTCCTCCATCGAGCCGGACTGATCGACGAGGAACAGTAGACATGCCGGGTTGACTCGACTTATCTCCGCTTCATACGACATCGTTGCACTCCCTCCAGCTTCTCACAAAAATGCATCATCGCCCCTAGCACCGACACAGTCTTTAGCAGCCTTTACCGGCTAGCGATGAGAAATATCTTCTAAACAATACACAACGTTCATGCGTTAATCAATATTGGTGAATAGATGTTTATACGCTTATGCTGATGAAGGGGCGATGAATGCTGCGTCTTCGGCACCTGGCTGCCTACTGTCATCGTGCAGGCGGACGCACCTGGGTATGGAAAGGGAACGTGCTGGGCTGGTCGCGCCTTGCCTTTGTGGCACCAGCAGTGCTACCACCCCTCAAGCATCGAAAGCCCTGTTGCGATAACCCATCTTGGTGCTAATGGGCAGATTGATCCGGTACGGTTGTTTGGGCCTACCCAGTGTCCGATGCGCCGAGAACCAAGGAGATGACGCGTTGCGTGTACTGCAGGTCGGGATCGGTGATTTTGGGCGCGGCTGGGTCCAGGTACTCATGGAAGCTGCGGGTGTAGAGCTTGCCGGCGTCGTGGACGCTGCGCCGACCGCCCGGCTATGGGCAACCGAAGAGTTGGGCATCGCCGAGGAGAATTGTTTCGCGAGCCTTGATGACGCTCTGACCAGGACAGCTGTGGATGCCGTGCTGGTGGTGACCCCGGAATGGACGCACCGCGAAGTGGCCCAGGCTGCGCCGGAGGCGGGTAAGCATGTCCTGGTCGAGAAACCGCTCACCACAACCGTGCAAGACACGCAACTGCTGATCGATACCGCGGCCAGGACGGGCCGCATATTGATGGCCAGCCAGAACTACCGATACCGGCCGCCCGCTCGCACAATGCAACGGCTGGTTCGCGAGGGCGCGCTGGGAGCACTCCACAAGGTCGATATCTCCTGCCGGCGGGACACCCGCTCGCTCTGGCCCTCGCTCCCGTACCGCTACCAGATGCGTCACCCCTACATCACCGGGATGACGATCCATCACTTCGATCTTGTGCGAGCAGTTACCGGCCAGGATGTGCGGACTATATACGCTCGAAGCTGGCGGGTGCCGGATAGTCCATACCACCACCACCCTGCTATGGCCGCGATTCTGGAACTCGAGAGTGGCGCTACCATCACGTACGATGGTGACTGGGCGCCGCATGGGGTTGAGACCTCCTGGGATGGTGAGTGGGAGTTGCTCGGAGAGGCAGGCAGGCTTACGAGGAGGACAAGCGGCGGCGGACGCGAGGAAGTCGTGTTTCAAGCATGGGGAAGGCGCCAGAAGTGGTTGAGCTCGAGCAGCTCACGTACACGGATCGGGCAGCCACGCTGGAGAGCCTGCGCGTTGCCGTCGAAGCGGGCGAGCCGCCCGAGACGGTCGCCACCGATAACATCAAGAGCGTCGCCATAGTGGCTGCCTGCCTGCAGTCGATTGAGACCGGTACGCAGGTAGATGTGACGGAGTTGATCTCCTAGTGCGGGACCGTGGTGCCGACGAGCCTCCCAGAAGCCGTCGGACGCTCGCCCACCCATAGCCCAGTCTCATGCGGCGCCCACACGAGGTACCTTGCCTGCCCTCCGCCCGACGCCAGGAGCGGTCCGCTGGACACGCCCCGAGTTGACCGTCGACGTGCGGCCTCCTATACTGCGGGGAACCGTTCCCGGGACCACCTGATTGGCAGTGCGGACACATGGTGCCGGCGCGGGTGCGCGGGCGGCTGCACTGCCGATCACGGTCAGGTGCTGCGCACGCGGCGTGGACTGCCTACCCCCGTGGTCCGCGAACTTAGAGCAGGAAGCACCACCTCGGAGGGTCCTCGATAGACACGGAGCAAGCAGGTACTCCCCTGACGCCAATGCTCAACCACCGCGATTCGGATGTATGGTCCTCGGAGCGGCTAATTACGGGGCGTTGCGCCGCGGGGGAGGGGTGTGCGGCCCTGCACCTGCGCGTGAATGACGCGCCCCACCCGGTCACGGTCAACGGTGAAACGTTCGTCGCTCTTGTTCGACTCGACGAAGGCGATAACCGTGTTATGGCAGTGTGCCGCACGGAGGACGGCCGGGAGCACCTTTCCGACCCACTCACCCTCTCGGTGCGACTCGGACACCGGCCCTCGGCCCAGATCGCGCTTTCGTTGACCGAGGATGGCGTGGTCGCAGACGGCGGCGGTAGCCGACCATCGGAGGCGGGTAACGTACCGATCGTTGAGTACCGGTGGACGGCACGCACCGGCAATCCGGCGCCCCTCCACCAGCAGGGGCCAGACGGCGCCGATCTCGACCGTGCGGAGATATCGACGCGCCGTCTCGTCCTGACCCCACCAACGACTGATGGCGAGTACTATCTTTCCCTGCGGGTAGTCGATCGGGGCGGGCGCGAAGACACGAGCACCGCCTACTTCGTCGTGTCCGATGGCGAGACCAGGCTGGTCGACCAGAACACCGAGCACCCGGCTTGGGTGGATCGGGCCGTCGTGTACGGCATCATACTACGCAACATCGGTCCGGATGGCTTCAGGAGCGTTACCGAGAGATTGCCGTATCTCGCGGACTTGGGCGTGACCGCCTCTGGCTCTCGCCCGCGAACGCGACGCCGGAGGGAAACTTTGGTTACGCCGTAACCGACTACTTCACGCTCCGTCCTGACGCGGGCACCGAGGCTGAGTTCCGTGAGATGGTCGTTCAGGCACACGAACACGGCATCCGGGTGCTGATGGACTTCGTGCCGAACCACACATCCGAGCAGCACCCCTATCACCTGGACGCCGAGGCGCATGGTCGCGCCTCCGGGTACTACGACTACTACGACCGCGACGAGACCGGTCAGACCACGCACTACTTCCACTGGACGTATCTGCCCAACCTCAACTACGACAACCGCGAGGTCGAGCGCTGGATGCTGGAGGCTTTTTCCTACTGGGTCCGAGAGTTCGACGTGGATGGCTTTCGGGTCGACGCGGCGTGGGGCGTCCGGCAGAGGAAGCCCGACTTTCTGGCCGCGCTGGCGGCGGGAGCTCAAGCGGATCAAGCCCGACCTTCTCCTGCTCACGGAGGCCAGTGCCCGCGATCCGTATTACTTCACCGAAGGTTTCGACGCCGCGTACGACTGGACGGACGAGCTCGGCCACGCGGCGTGGGAGTCGGTGTTCACCGAGCCCGATTGCATCACGCGACGCTTGCACGACGCGCTCCTCAACGGCGACACCGGATACCATCCGGATGCGCTTCTGTTCCGGTTCCTGAACAATAACGACACCGCCGAGCGGTTCATCACCAGGTACGGCGAGGGACTCACCCGCGTGGCCACGGCGCTGCTGCTCACCCTGCCCGGTATCCCGTGCGTGTACCTGGGCGACGAGGTGGGCGCGCAATTCTCGCCGTACGTCGATGCGGGGCCGATCACGTGGGACGACGATTACAACCTCCTCGGCTACCATAAGAAACTCATCGCGCTCCGAAAGGATCTGCCGAGCCTGCACTCGCGCGAGTGGGAGCCAATCCAGGTGGTACCGGCCGAGTCGGTGTACGGCTACCTGCGCTTTACCGGTGAGTCGGAAGAGCCGGTGCTGGTGTTGCTGAACTGGAGAGATGAAACCGTTGGTGCTGAGGTGCATTTACCCGGGCGGTTCGGTGGACTCCGACATGCAGGGAGGCTACTGGACGCGCTCTCCGGGGAGCAGGTGATGCTCAAAGGTGGCCGGTCGCTACGCGTACCCATGCCGGCGTACAGCGCGCGGATACTGACGACCGAGGTATGATCTTCTACCGAGCCTGACCAGAGCTTCGGCAATGGCCACGTCGATGATCCAGCTAACGCTCCCTTCCCCGGGCATCCGAGAGATGCCTCGCCAGCGCGAAAAGCGCTCGTGTAATACGCGATCCGTTTGAATGATGAGGCATGTCATCCCAAACGCGGTGAGGGATCCGTAGTTCGTACCACGGATTCCTCGCACGCTCGGAATGACAGATCCCCCACCGTTCTGCCGGGGTCCGTATAACAACCACCCCGCTCGTCGGCAACGCTTGACTTTGTGGGGAGGTATTTCTATACTGCTCCACACGCAAACGTTTGCGCGGTCCGCTGGGAACGGGGGTATACGTGGCAACCATCCGAGATGTCGCGCACCACGCTGGGGTATCGGTCACCACCGTATCCCACGTCGTAAACAACACGCGCCCCGTCGAGCCCGAGACGCAGGCGCGTGTCCGGGTAGCGATCGATGCACTTGGCTACCGGCCGAACCTGCTCGCGCGCAGCCTGCGCCGCCGCGAGACGAACACGATAGGGCTGCTTGTCCCCGATAACTCCAACCCATTCTTCGCCGAGGTCGCCCGTGCGATCGAGGACGCAGGCTTCGAGCAGGGCTACAGTGTCATCCTGTGCAACTCGGACATGAATGAGGCGAAGCAGGATGCCTACCTTAGTGTGTTGCTCGCGAAGCAGGTAGACGGCCTGATCTTGATTTCCTCGGGCGACAGTCCCGATCCCGTCCGGCGCATCATGCAAGCGGGTGTTCCGGTGGTCGTGGTCGACCGCGAGCTTGGTGATCTGCCGGTCGACCAGGTGCTCGTCGACAACGAACAGGGGGTACCTGGCGGGATGCTACCTCGTGGCACTGGGACACACCCGGATCAGTTACATCGCTGGGCCGAGTGACATCAGGCCAAGCAAAGGGCGCATCGAGGGACTCCAGCGAGCCTTGAGAGAAACGGGACTCGAGCTCGATCCGGAAGGAATCGCCCGTGGTGATGGCCGGTATGCCGGAGGCGAGAGGGCGATGCGCGAGCTCCTGGCACGAGGCAGGGATCTCACCGCCGTCTTCGCATACAACGACCTGATGGCGATCGGTGCCGTGGCGGCGATACGACGGGCGGGTCTGCGCGTGCCGGAAGACATATCCGTCATCGGCTTCGATGACATCCCGCAAGCAGCCACTACCGTGCCCGCGATCACCACGATCGCGCAGCCGGCGACGGAGATAGGACAAGTGAGTGTCCGCGTGCTGCTCGACCGGATCGCCCGGCGGCGGCAGGACTCCTCGCGCGTATTGTTGTCCACCTGCCTCGTAGAGCGCGAGAGTTGCCGCACGCTATGAAGTGGGTAGTTGAGCACCGTGCTCAGTGTAACGGTGGGGGGTGATTGCCTTCGAGGAGTGCATGCATATTCGCCAAGGAAAGAGATCTGCTGCCGGCGTGGCTGGTAGCGGAACCCATCAGATCTGGAGGGTGCAAAGTTGAGTAGCCGTAATGCTAGGTTTCTGGCGCTGTTTGCTATCTTGGTACTGCTGACACCACTCATCGCCGCTTGCGGTAACGGTGGCACCAACAACCAGGCAAACACAGGCCAGGCTACGACACCCGCCGAGGGTGAAAACACTTCGGGTGATGTAACGGCGACGGAGCCCGCCGGGGATACGTCGACCTCCGAGCCCACAGAGGCTACGGGAGATACAGCGGCGACCGAAGCGCCGGAAGCGGTAGCCACCATACCGGACCAGGCCGAGGGTAGACCTGCCGGTGAGGAGACGGCCATCGCAGCGGCAACCGCCCCCATAGAGGCGACCGCAGCAGTTGAGGCCACTTCTATCGGTGAGAAACTCGACCTCGGCAACCTCAGTCCAGCCATTCCTGATCCGAAGGAGCAGGTAACGGTCACGTTCGCTTCTTGGGTCGGCGATGGACTGAAGCCGTTCGTTGCCCGGTTCGAGAAACTGCACCCTAACATCAAGATCAAGCTCCAGGACGTGCCGGCGGAGCAAATGCAGGACAAGCTGACCACTCAGATAGCGGGTGGCAACGCTCCCGATGCGGCATTCGTCGACAACGGCACAGTGGGCGCGTTCGGCACTCGTAACGCACTCGTAAACCTGGACCCGTACATCGCAAAGAGCGCAGCCGTTAAGCCCGATGACTACGTAGAGGCCTTCGCGAAGGCTGCTACCGTCAAAGGCAGTATGTACGGACTACCGTTCGACGGAGAATCCACGGGACTCTTCTACCGAACCGACCTCTTCCAGCAGGCAGGCATAGACGGACCTCCCGAAACGTGGGAGGAGTTCATGGATGCTGCAAAGAAGCTGACGAACAAGGAGAAGAAGCAGTACGGCTTCGTGGTCTTCGCCCCCGAGGCAACCTACTACTGGTATCCCTGGTACTGGCAGACGGGTGCACGCCTGCTCTCTGAGGACGGCAAGCAAGTAGCCTTCAACGGCGAGGAGGGCAAGCGGGCTACTGAGTTCTACGTGGATCTGGCCCGAAACTACTCCCCGCCCGACCTGCTCAACTCTAACTCTTGGGATGGGCGCGTCGCGTTTGGCAACGGCAAGGTCGGGATGTATGTAGCGGGTGCGTGGTTCGCCGGAACACTGCTCGATGAGTACCCGAAGATCAAGGGCAAGTGGGCAACCGCGCCGCTACCGAAGGACAAGCAGTGCGCCACTACCATCGCCGGTGACTCGCTGGTCGTGTTCGAGCAGAGCAAGAACAAGGACGCTGCCTGGAAGTGGATCGAGTTCCTCTCCGCGCCTCAGAACATGGCACTCTGGAACGTCGGCACGAAGCGGAACCCAGGCTCCCTGCTGCCACCGCGCAAGTCGCTACTCAATGACCCGCAGGTCTTTGCCAACAACCCGATCCTTAAGGGCTTTGCAGAGCAGATGGAGTGCGGAGTTTCAGACCCTGCATTTGACAACGAGCAGTGGTACGAGATCGAAGAAGCGATCAACGAGAATCTCGGCAAAGCGATCTACGGCGACATCGAAGCCGCGGACGCGATGGACGAGGCCGCGCTAGCGGGACAGGACATCCTGGACGCTCAGAAGTAGCTTCTGGCAGAGACATGAGGTGGACGGTCGAGTTCGGTCGTCTACCTCATACCGTAACGGCGCACTGAGAATGTCCGCACGCACGGCTGCGTGCCACAGGAGGACAAGACCCTATGGCAGTCACTTCCCTTAAGCAGGGACCAGGCAGACACCAGCAGATACTGCGCGAGATGCGCAAGGAGTGGACAGCCTACCTCTTCCTCGCACCAGGGCTTCTCCTATTCGCGATCTTCACGGTGTTCGGCATCGCGTTCTCCATTTACCTGAGCTTTCATCAGTGGAACGTCCTCGAGCCGGAGAAGCCGTTCGTGGGGTTGGACAACTATATCCGGCTGGCACAGGACAGGCGTCTGCGAGGGGCGGTCGTCAACACCCTGTACTACGCTGTTGTGTCGGTCCCGCTCACTATGGGAATCGGTCTCCTGATCGCGCTGCTGCTCAACAACCGATTGCGGGCGCGCGGGCTGTTCCGCACCTTGTTCTACCTGCCGGTGATCACCTCGGCTGTCGCAGCGGCAGTCATCTGGAAATGGGTTTACAACGGGGACTATGGACTGCTGAACTACTATCTGTTGAAGTTGAACATCATCAACGAGCCGCTGCTGTGGCTTTCTGACCGCAACCTGGCTATGCCCGCCGTCATCGGGGTGAGCGTGTGGCAGGGGGTGGGATTTCAGATGGTCGTCTTTCTGGCGGGACTACAGGCGATACCGCAGGAGCTCTACGACGCCGCGAAGGTAGACGGGGCAGGACCCGTGCGGCGGCTGCGAAATATCACCATCCCCCTGCTCTCCCCCACGATGTTCTTCCTCTTTGTGATCTCTATGATTGGTGCACTTCAGGAGTTCACCAGGGTCTTCCTCCTGACGAACGGCGGGCCTCTGCGGCGCACGACGACGGTGGGCTACCTGCTCTACCAGAAGGCATTCAAGGAGTTCGAGATGGGCTATGCGGCGGCCATTTCGTACTTCCTGTTCGCGATGGTTTTTGTGTTTACCCTGCTCTGGTGGCGGCTGACGTACCGTGAGATAGAGTACTAGACAAAGGAGAAGCTTGTGGCAGTACGAAGCCGGGAAAAGGCGCGCGGCAATCCGGATGTGCGGCACGGTTCTGCCTCATTGCGCCAGGCGCTGCAAGTGCTGGTGCTGAAGCTCGTGCAATATACCCTGCTGATTGCAGGGGCGGTGGTGTTCGCCGCGCCGTTTCTCTGGATGGTGGTCGCATCGCTGCAAAGCCAGGCGAACATGTTCAGGTGGCCGCCGAGTTGGATTCCCATTGACCCGAGCCTGAATAATTACATCAACTTTCTCAGCGGAGCGAACATAGGGCGATGGTTCTTCAACAGCGCATACGTTGCGCTATCGGTTACGTTCCTGCAGCTATTCTTCAACTCGCTCGCCGCGTATACGTACGCCAAGCGCCGCTTCCCAGGACGTGACTTTCTCTTTCTTCTGGGGTTGGGAACGATGATGATTCCGGGCATGGTCACGCTCATCCCGAGCTATATCATCCTGGGGAACATGCCTCTCTTCGGTGGTAATGACATAATGGGACAGGGCGGACACGGATGGCTAGACTCCTACTGGGGGCTCATCGCACCGGGAATCGTGAGCACGTTCGGGATCTTCCTGTTACGGCAGTACATGAAGAGCATCCCGGACGAGCTCCTCGACGCCGCGCGCATTGATGGTGCTTCTCACTTCCGCATCTACTGGCGGATAATCTTGCCGCTCAGCGTGCCAGCCCTGGCTGCCCACGCTATCTTCACATTTCAGTTTGTGTGGGAAGACTTCTTCTGGCCGCTGATCATCATCAGCGATCCCGACTTGTACACAGTGCCCTTGGGACTGACACTGTTTGTAGTCAAGAATCGCACGGCTTGGGACCAGCTAATGGCCGGCTCGGTACTAGTCACCCTGCCGGTGGTGCTCGTCTTCCTCGTGTTCCAGCGCCAGTTTGTACAGGGTATCGCACTGACGGGCATGAAGTGAGTCCGCGGTCATCGATCGTCGGCCCACAACCGGATGCGCAGCCGATCTCTTAATGTCGACAGATCAGCATCATTTGCTATCTGAGGAGGAGTGACTGTGAAAATCGCCGTCCTACGCGCACCGCGTGCGTTCGATATCATCGACGAGCCAGTGCCCGACATCGAGCCCGACGAGGTACTCGTCCACGTGGCTGCCTGCGGGGTATGCACCTCGGAGCTCGACGTGTGGGATGGGTCCGCTGGCGCGGACGGCTTCCCACGCTACCCCGGACACGAGGTGAGCGGAATCGTCGAGAAGGTCGGCGAGGAGGTTACTTCCCCGAAGGAGGGTGACCCGGTGTCTGTGTGGACGACCGGGAAAGGCTTCGCGGAGTACGTGGCGGTCAAAGCAGAATACTGTCTGCCGGTGGGGAGCGTTCCGCTGGATCTCGCGCTCGGGGAGCCGCTCGCCTGCGCCGTCAACGCCGTGGAGCTGGCGGACGTTGCACTCGGTGATGACGTTGTGATCATCGGTGCCGGCTTCATGGGCAACATGGTCCAGAAGCTCGTCGCCCTGCGCGGCCCGCGGCACCTGATCGTCGCCGACACGCGATCCGATGTGCTCACCCGGGCGGAGCAGTTCGGCGCGACACGGGTCGTAAACGTGCGGTCAGAGTCTTTGCCCCACGTCGTGCGGGAGTTGACCGATGGTCGAGGCGCCGATGTGTCGTTTGAGGTAACGGGTGTGCAGGCGCCCCTCTCGATGCTCGGTGACGTTACCCGGATGAGCGGCAAGCTGGTCATCGTCGGTTACCATCAGGGCGGGATGAGGGAGATCCCGCTTGCGCACTGGAACTATCAGGCCTTCAGGATAGTGAACGCCCACTTCCGCGACGAGGCGACGATCATGCGCGGGATGCGCACCGGTATGCGGCTGTTGACGTCGGGAAGGCTCCGGCTCGATGGTCTCGTTACCCACCGCTTCCCGCTGCAGGATATCAATCAGGCGTTCCAAACCGCGCACGAGAAGCCGGAAGGGTTCGTGAAATCGACCGTCCGGATGAACGGCGCCGGGGCGCTTTAGCCAGGAGGAGACAGGATGCCAGTTGTCGACCGCAGGGAGTTCGGTGGACGGTTCACCGTCAAGGAAAACTCGCAGCGCCTCGCGAACTACCGCTACCTCGAAGTGCAGTTGATGGAGGTGGTGGCTGGGTGGTCGCACACCACACCACAGCTCGCGTTCAAGGCGACGTTCGGGTACCACGTATACGACCACGCGCAGGCGGCCGATCTGCTGGGCGAGCGGCTGGAGCAGCTTCGCTCGGGCCGCGACCGGCAGGAGCCCGCGACGGATGAGTTCGCGCGGTTGTGCGAGTACGTGTGGAACCTGGATGCCGTGATCGACCGCCTCGTCGCGGTGTATCGGGTGCTCGAGCCGCACCTGGTGAGCACGTACGTGTATCACGCCGACGCCACGGATCCGCTGACCGACACCCCGACCGTGCGCCTGCTGCGACAGCTCGCGAGCATGGGCCAGTCGCACGTGGCGTGGGGCCAGGCGGTGCTCGACGGCCTTACGCGCTCCACCGGGGACCGCAAGCGTGCGCTGGAGGTGCAGGCAGATATCGAGTCTCGCCTCGTCGAGTGCGGCGGGGTCACCGGCCAGGGCATCGAGTCGCACTGGCTCGCATTCCACAGCGCGAAGGAGGAGAAGGCGCCCGCGCGCATCAAGCGCGGGAAGGCAGGGTATCGCTACCAGAAGCGATCGGCGCCGCTGCCTCACCCTGTGGTCGAACCGCCGTTCTGGTTCTCGGACGACCCGCAAGAGTTCCGGAAAGCCTATTCGGCTGACGATGAGTGGTCCATCGAGGGCTTCCGGCATAAGTTCCACCAGCTCCTGTATGGCGAAGTCGAGACGACGGACCGCATGGGCAAGATGCTCGCCGAGTTTCCGGAGTTGCCGTGGGAGATGCGGATGGAGCTTGCGCATCAGATGTGGGACGAGGCGCGGCATATCGAGATCGTCGCCAAGGCCGTGGAGGAGGAGCTGGGCGGCGCGCTCGGGTATGGCCCCTGGTCGCTGGCGTGGTGGTGGATGCAGAACGAAGAGGACCCGCTCCGGCGCATCACCGTGACCAATTCCTGGGCGGAGAAGAACCTGATGCAGACGCTGCGGCTATGGCGCACCGAGGCGGAAAAGCGCGGGTACCACCGCATCGCGGAGCTGTGCGACTATCTGCAGGCTGACGAGCTCACGCACGTGAAGCTGGCGACGAACTGGCTGCGGCACTTCACCGACGACGACGCGCAGAAACGCGACGACCTCGTGCGGTGGGGCACGAAGGCGGTCGCTCATATCGAAGGCTTCTACGCGGACGCCAACGGGCGGAAAGCGGAGTCCGAAGTCCACTTCAGCTTCCTCAAGGCGGGGAGCGGCGAACTCGTGGATACTGCTGGCAGTATCATTGGAGAGTAGTAGGGTCACCTCGCCGAGGTGACCCTACTACCGCATCGCGTGCACTGTATGGTCGGTCCGCGTTTTCCGTCCATCAGACCGATGATTCTACCGCCTGTGCCGCCGGTCCAAAACCCGCACGGTCGCGCGCTCGGAGCCGTAGCGGGTCGTGTACGGGCCCGCCGTTGCTCAGGCGTTGCTTGGGCGTATGATGACCTCGCCATCCCCGGCGGGCGCGGCAGAGCCGCTCACTCCCGATGACGAGCCACCCCCGCCCATGCCGTACGGAGCATCGCCCCAGCCTCGTCAATGGCGCGCCTTGCCTCCGGGATAGCCGCGGGCATCGAGAAGAACTCGTGCATCACCCCAGGGTAGTGCTGGTACTCGACGGGCACCCCCGCCGCACGCAGCTTCTGGGCGTATGCTTCCCCTTCGCTGGCCAGCGGATCGAACTCGTCCGTGATGACGAGCGCCGGAGGCAGGCCAGACAGGTCGTCCGCCCGTAGCACGGAGAGCCTGGGATCCGCGCCATCGGACTCATCCCGCAGATAGTAGCGGAAGAACCACTCCATCAGTTCCCGCGAAAGCGGCACCGCCTCGGCTTGCTGCTGATAGGACGGCGTATCGAACGCGTAGTTCGTCACCGGATACACGAGGATCTGGAACAGAGGCATCGGCATCCCCTGAGCACGCGCCATCAGGCAGGTGGAGGCCGCCATATTGCCGCCTACGCTCTCGCCTGCCACCGCCACGCGGTCGGGGTCGCCGCCGATCTCCGGCGCGTGACTCCGCGCCCAGGCGTACGCCGCGAAGGTGTCCTCGTGCGCCGCTGGGTACCGGTGCTCCGGCGCTTGTCGGTAGTCCACGGAGAGCACCACACACCCGCCCGCATTGGCGAGTCCCCGACAGGACGCGTCGTACACGTCGAGATCGAAGAGCACCCAGCCGCCGCCGTGATAGTACACCAGCACCGGGAAAGGGCCCTGTCCCTCCGGCGTGTATACCCGCACCGGTATCTCCCCACCCGGGCCGGGTATGGTCCGCTCGGAGATGTCTGCTACCGGCTCTGGCTCGTACGGAGTACCACGCTCCTCCAATACTTGCCGCATCGCGTCGGCCGGGGCTCGCACCCTGCCGTGCTTCCGCCGGCTCCTTCGCGTTCGGCGGCGGACCCGCCGCCCCGATCGTGTCCATGATCTGCTGTGCCTCAGGTGTCGCTGGCATGTACGTTCTCCAATTCGTCGTTATTTTCTCCAAGTTCCGCGTGCTCCTATGCACCCCTGTGCCAGGGGCGCCGCAGGGGTGGCATAGCCTCGCCACGCAGACGTTGGATCCGACTACAGAAAGCCACAGAGCGCGTGCTACCGCCCCGAATAGCCCTCGTTGCTCAGAGCTCGCGGGATGGTATGATGCTTCCGGCATCGGAGATAACCGCTTCTCAGGGTGAGGAACTGGCAACTCGCCCGGATGCGGCTATGATCGTAGCCGAAGCAGGAGGTAGGGTCGTGTTATCCCAGGCGCTGCTGTACGGCCTTGCCGCATCGAGCGCGCTCGTCATCGGCGCGGTGGTCGGTTCGTACCTGAACGTGCCCAAACGCCTTGTGGCGGTCGCCCTTGCCTTCGCCAGCGGCTCCCTGACGGCGGCGTTGGCGTTCGAGCTTTTCTCTGAGGCGTTCCGTCAGGGGGGGTCAGCTGGTCGGGTCTTGCGTTTGTCCTGGGTGCTTCGGTGTTCGCGCTGACCGATGCGTTTCTCGATCGCGCCTCACCGGATCCGCCTTCGCGCTCCTGGCCGGCGTGATGGACGGGGTGGCTCACCGACCGGGGCGGAGAAGAATCCGCCTTCGCGCTCCTGGCCGGCGTGACGCTGGACGGGGTACCGGAGAAGATCGCGCTCGGCATAACCCTCCTACAGTCCTCCGAGGGCGGCGGCAGGGGGATCGCGCTCCTGTTCGCGATCTTCGCCTCCAACCTGCCCGAGGCTCTTGCTGAGTAGCGCGGACAAACTCACGGACGGGGGGCGTTCAATGCGATTCGCGATCGGGATATGGGTGGCAACGGGCTTCCTGCTCGCTGCGTCGGTCGTGCTCGGTACTACCGTCTTCCGTGGGGTGGGCGATGAGGTACTCGCGGTGATGCTCGCGTTCGACGCCGGGGCGGTGCTGGCGTCGCTCGCCGACACTCTTGATGCCGGAAGCATACCGGGACGGCTGGCCGTTCGTCGCGTTCGCCACGGCCGCGGGTTACCTGATCTCCTTCGTCCTCTCCAAGAGCTAGGTGCTCGAAGGGGCCCGTTCGCTCACCACACAATCTGGTGGCAGGAGTCTGTGTCGGGCAGGGGTTGAGTCTCCCATCGGCCGGGAGAGGGACACTGAGCCCCGCCCCGCTACGCCTCGACGTCCAAGTACACCCACCGCAGGGCCGACCTCTGATGCCCCCTGATACGCGATCTGCTTGAGCCGTGCTGCATGTCATCCAAAACGCGGTGAGGGATCTGTGAACCGTACTCCGATTTCTTCGCACGCTCGGAATGAGAGATGCCCTACCTTTCTGACGGAGCCCGTATGAGACGCCTCTCCCGCGTCTCGGCTCGCTGTCGTAGGCACATTCGAACCCCTGCGGCGTTGCTACAGGTACTGAGCAAGATTACCATCGTCTGCGATGGGGAACTGTATCGCGAACGAGTGGAGGGAAGTGAGCGTCGAGGGGTCGGACGAGGCGTTGCTGGCTCTGGTTGCGGTCGTGGATGAGGCGGCGCTCGGCGAGCTCTACGCTCGGTACGCCGGTCCTGTTTTCTCCCTCGCGCTGCGGCTGGTGCGGGATTCTGAGACGGCCGAGGAACTCACTCAGGAGGTGTTCCTGAAGATCTGGCTGCGCGCGGCCGACTATCGCCGCGAGCGGGGGAGCGCGAGTGGATGGATACTCGGCACTACCCACCACGCGGCGGTCGACGAGTTGCGGCGCCGCGCCACTCGCCCCCGCTCGATCCGATGTCGTCCCGATTCGTCGAGCTTCCTGGCGGATGTGGCAGACCCCTCGTCGGGGCCGCACGACCTCCTGCTCAGGAGAATCAGGAGGGAGTTGCTCGTCGATGCTGTTGGTCGGCTGCCGTGGAGCCAGCGGCAGTGCATCGAACTAGCGTACTTCGGCGGGCTGACCCAGACCGAGATCGCCGAGCACTCGGCGGCGCCCATTGGCACAATCAAGACCAGATGCAAGCTGGCCCTGCGCAAGCTGCGCGGTTATCTGGAGGCGCATGGCGCGCGACCGGGCACACTCTGAGTATGGAGTTGCCGCCGTACAGGTCGCCGGGGATAGACGGTTCGCGGCGACCCATACAACCAACTAGCGGAGGTCTGACGGATCAGCGGCATCGAAACCGACCTGTCCCCGCCAGGAGCAGTGGCCGGCCCTGTTTTTACTCAACCCGGTCGGTGAACACCACCAGCCTGCTGTCGTAGCCCGCGCTGCCTTGGAAGGTTCCCTGGCACGTGATCAGGTTCAGGTGCGCACCCTCGGTCGGGCCGAAGATCAGGTTCAGTGGCGCATCGGTGGCGCCGTATACCTCCATCCGCCGCACGACGAACCGGATCGTGTTGCCAAACTCGTCGGTCACAGAGACCTCGTCCCCGATCTGCAGCTTCGCCAGGTCCCAGAACACAGCGGGGCCGGTCGTGGAATCGAGGTGCCCGGCGAGCACCGCGTTGCCCACCTCCCCGGGCCGCGGCCCGAGCTCGTACCAGCCAACGTTCCACCAGCCGTCCGGCGTCTCCATCGCACGCTCGGGCGTCAGCCCCACGTACTCCACGGGAGCGTCTACCTGCACGCTCGCGGTGTTGATCAAAAGTCGCGACGGCAAGCCCGCCGTCACGGCGGGCGCGGAAACGTCCGGCTCCGGGGTCGCGACGGGCGCGGAAACGTCCGGCTCCGGGGTCGCGACAGCGACTTGTTCCGTCGGTGCTGGCGTTGGCTCGGCGGGTGGCGTGCGGTTGCTCAGCAGGCGGCCAAGCATGTAGCCCTTTTGGGATTGATAGGTTACCTCGTACCATGGCGCCCCGTCCGCCCCGCGTACCTGTTTGCGGGCGGCTTTAACGTTGGCACCGTATGGGACGACCGCCACAATCTCGGCGTCGGTGCTGGGTCGGGCGCGCATGTTGACCGCCTCGTATCCCTCGCCGGCCACGTACAGAGTGATGGGCGGCTCGGGCTTCGGTGCCAGCTTGGCACGGCTCAGCAATGTGCCCGCCACATAGCCGGTCTTCGCGCGGTAGGCGACTTTGTACCAGGCCTTGCCGTCCGCACCTTTCCGCGGCTTGGTTTCGGCCTCAACCTTTGCTGCGTAGGGCAGGACTGACAGGGCCTTCGACTGAACGCTCGGCTTGGCCCGCAGATTCGCGCCCGAGTAATCCCTGCCACGGACGTAGAGCGTGGTCTTGCGGATCGTGGCGGGGGCCGCAACAGGCTTCGGACGGCGGCTGCTTTCCCGCTTGGCTGTTGGTATAGGGGTGGCCTTCTCCCTGACGATTCCCCTCGCACGGGAAACCGCGCGCACAGGGGTATTGGCCACGGACTCGCTGGGAGCCGGCGTCGCGGTGCTCGGCGGGACGACCGTGCTTGTCGCTACCATCTCGCGGGGAGGGGAAGTCTCGGTGGAGGCTGGGGTGGTCACACTCGCCGCTCGGGGGGAGTCCGGGCGCATTCCCCAGGCGACAAGCGACATCCCCAGTCCGAGCACCAGCAAGAGGCTCACAATCCAGGTCTTCATAGCGGTCCCTTTCTCGCGCGCGGCGGGCTAGTGTAAGCATACACCCTCTCGTCCCACTCTGCATCGTGCCGACACTCATGGGGTGCCGGCTGCCCCCACGTTCGCGATATGGCCCCGGGTGCGTGCCCCCGATAGATTTGCGGAGAGGTTCTGTTGCGGGAAGGTCCGATCGCCACCGTCAGTTATGGCCGAGCGATGGAGCCCCCTTATGGAGCGTCAACGCGAAGGACCGCGTACGGGAGCAGCTCGAGCGGTAGCCCCTGAGGGGTGGCGTTCGCACTCGCGCCCTGGCGCGCCCGATACTCGTCCGGGGCCTCCATAGCCTCCTGCGCGGTCGTCTCGTCCAGGGTCCGCACGCGTACCGACCCGTCCAACCCCCGCACGATCACGGTGCGACGCTCCGGTCCCAGGTTCGCCAGGAGCAGCATCGTCCTGTTCCCCTTGCGCACACAGATCCCGTCCGCAAGCAGCGCGTCGCTCGATTCGGTTGGCACCACGTCTCCACCCGAAAACCCCCCGATATCCGCAAGCACGTGATAGACGGGAAAGACGCAGCCTGGGAGGGAGGGGAACTTGTCCGGGATGCGCGATCCTGCTGCCGCCGCCAGCACGCCTTGCCAGCTGGCGGTTTCATAGTACGTCACGCTCGCGGCGCCGCTCTCCGACAGGTACTTCAAGCTGCCAACCGTCCAGCCCGCGCAGAGCAGCGACATCTGGCGGGGATCCACGGCACGCGGCAGCTCTCGGGCCGCCGGGGGCGATTCTGTGCCGGTCGCGTCCAGGTTGTAGCGGGGTTTGAGCGTGACCGGAGTGACGGCGAGCGGCAGGTCGTCATACAATCGCCTGGCGCTCTCGACCGTCGCGCCCTGTGTCTCGAGCGTTTCCACGAGCGACGCATCATCAAAAGCGTGTACTTGCGGGTTTACCGAGTAGCAGACGAAGTCGAGCGAGGATGCCGGAGGGCGTGCTCGGTTGAGCTGGGTGAAGTATGCATCCGTGCCACCGCCGAATCTCGCGCGCGGCTCGTACGGTGTTAGGTGATGCCGGGCCAGCCCGGCGAGGCCTTCTCCCGTCAGCCTGTCCGTTGCACGGAAGACGAGCCAGGCGGCGACGGGTGGCTTGATCCGTTCCAGCAGCGCCGCAAGGCGCTCGAGCTCCTGTTCGGCACTGTCCGACAGGAAGATCGCGACTTCCAGGGATGTCCCGAGGGCCATCGCAGTCTGGCTCGTCCGCTCCAGGACCGCCGGATATTCGGGAGCGGACAAATCCAGGTCGACCCTCAGGTGCGCAGGGTTCAGCGCCCGCAACCGCATAAGCTCGCGCTGGCCAAGCGTCTCGCCTGAAGTGGACGCACCGAGCCCGATGCTCGGCAGCGGAACGGTGGGTAGATCCCGGATGGAGTAGGTGAGCTCCGCGGACCGCGCCCGAACTTGTGGCTGGGGACGATCTGCGGCGACACGAAGCGTGACCGTTTGCGCGACGTGGTCCCCCGCTCGGATCTCTACCGGGTAGGGTAGCCGCAGCGGCGTGCAGTACGTCTTGTATGAGGCGTCCGTCCAGTTCCGCTGGTCCTCCATCTCGAAGACGTCGCCCTCGAACCGCACCTCGGCGCACAAGCCCGGCAAGACCTCGTGCGTGATTGCGCGCATCTCCATGAATGGCTGGTGGGGCGAGATGTATAGCGGAAACTCGCCGCGCTCCTTGCCTCCGTCCGCGTGCTCGATCGTGCACGGCTGTCCTGCACACTCCCTGATGGGGTGCAGCACGCAGAAGCCGATACGATTGCGGAGGAACGTCGAGCGCGCCGTTCCGTCCATCGAGCAGGTGATCGTCCCAGCGCTGTCGCCCGCGATCGACCCCTCCCAGAAGAACTCTATATCAGCCTGCTTGTGCTCGGCCCGGTACGAGATACTGAATGAGTCGCTCCCCACGCCCATCCGCAGGTCCGAGAGTACAGCGGGCACGGTGCCCCAATCGCGGTCGCGGACGGCCACGTACACACGGCGCAGCACCTCCCGGTCGCCCAGGCGAATGTACCGCAGGGCTCCTCCCTCGAACAGCATTGATAGCGGGCCAGCGCGCAGAGGGATCCGCTCCGGCGGCGGCTCAACCCTCCCGCGGCGGAGGACGTTCTCCGGTACCGTGCCCGCGATCCGCCGCTGACCTGCGCCCTGACTCAACTCGCGCCCATCCGCACCACCTCGTCTCTGGCAGCCGAGTCATAAGACGCAAACACGAGCTTCATGGTCTGCAGGTTGTCCTCTCCCGTCGTCTCGGCATCCCCCCTCGCCGCGCAACGCACCGAGGAGGTTAGCGTTGCACGGTACGATGCTTGCCTGCACCAGGTCGTACGCTGGGTCCGCCCAGGCATACCTGAGCGGCGGGCGTCTCCTGCGTGCGTACCGTCCTCCGTCGTCACCCGCACCCAATAGTCCGGGCCCAGCTCGAGCGAGCCCTTCTCTCCTCGACAAAGATGAACGTTTCCGGGAACCGCTCCCGCTCGAGCGGGGTGCCGGCATACGCCATCTCGCACAGCACGGTCGTCCCCTGCCCGCCCATACGCATCAGGACGGTTGCCACGTCCTCTCCTTTGATAGCAGGGTGTATCCGCTTCGTCTGACAGTAGACGCTCTCCGCCTCGCCGAAGAGGAATCGCGCCACGTCGAGAATGTGGCTGCCCAGGTCGGTGAGAATGAACTGCTCCAGCTCCGCGAGGAAGGGCTGGTTCGCGAACACGGGGAAGCCGGAGATCATGTCGATGCGGGCGCGGAAGGGGGTCCCGATGCAGTTCTCGGCCAGCAGCTGCTTCAAGCCACCGTATGGGGTGCTGCCACCGCCAGTTCTCGTGTATGAAGAGCGGTACACCTGCCTCGCGGCAATCGCGCACCATCCGTTCCGCTTCGGTAAGGGAGGGGGCCATCGGCTTTGACAGATCACGGGCACCCCATGCTGCGCCGCGAGACGGACGAACTTCGTGAGTCTCGACGTCGGTAATGACATCAACGAAGTCCAGTTCTTCGGACGCGAACAACCTCGGCGTCGTCGTACACCCTGGCTACGCCGAACTCGCGAGCCAGCACATCGGCCCTGGCTCAGGTGCGGTTGTACACCGCGACGCACTCCACGCCATCGAGCTCTCGCCACGCCGCCAGCTGGAAGCGAGACCAGAAGCCAGCGCCTATGACGGCGAACCTGAGATTATCCATCCTCATACGACCTCATCTCCCATCGGGGCAGCGTGCTCACCGTTAGCCGACGAACCATCCGCCGTCCACCCAGAGCACCTGGCCTGTCACGTAGTCCGAGGCGGAGGACGCCAGGAAGACCGTCGCACCGGCCAGGTCGTCGGGGCGACCCGGTCTCCCCATAGGGATGCGGCTTACTATCCGGGCGGCGCGCTCGGGGTCGGAGTAGAGTGCATCGGTGAGCTCGGTGTGGAACGTTCCCGGTCCGATAGCATTGACGCATATCCCGTGGGATGCCCACTCCAGCGCCCATAGCCTTCGTCATCTGCGCGACGCCGCCCTTCGTCATCCCGTACACGCTCACCTCGGGCCACGCGCCCACGGCGGTGAGGGAGACGACGTTTATGATCTTTCCCTTTGAGCCCTCGTCCGCGGTCCGCTCGGAACCGAGCATGTGGTGCGCCGCACGCTGGCACATGAAGTACACCGCGCGCTGGTTCACCGCAACCAGGTGGTCCCACTCCTCCGGCGTAATCCGAGCGCGGGCTTGCGCAGCCGCGCCGCTGCCGCCGTGACCAGGATGTCGAACCTGCCGAACTCCGCCGCCGCTGCATCCACCGCCCCCAGCGCGGCGTCAAGGTCCGCCAGGTCCGCGGCGATGGGCAGCACCCGGTGCCCGCATGCCCCGAGCTTTTCAGACGCCTCGGCCAGCTTGTGTGCCCGCCTGGCTACGATCGCCACGTCCGCCCCCGCCTCGGCGAGCGACAGTGCCATGCCCAGCCCAAGACCTTGGCTGCCACCGGTCACGAGCGCTGCCTTGCCGTCCAGGCGCATCCGATCGAGGATCATACTTGGCCTCCCGCATCCCTGCTACACCGCTTGCAACGGCGGCTCGCCCCTCAGCGCCCGCAGGCAGTTCTCCACCGCCATGTCCCCCATCCGCAGCAGCCCTTCTTGCGTGAACCCCGCGGCGTGCGGGGTGAGTACCACGTTCGGGAGGCCGAGTAGCGGACTGCCCGCCGGCGGCTCCTGCGCGAACACGTCCAGCCCCGCCCCCGCGAGCCGGTTCGCTCGCAGAGCCTTGGCGAGCGCCGCCTCATCCACCAGCCCGCCACGCGCAGTGTTCACGAGAAACGCGGAGGGCTTCATCCGCTCCAGCTCTGCCGTCCCGATCAGGTGACCTTCCGCTCCACCTCCGGCTGCGTGGAGGGAGACGATGTCCGACGTTTCCAACAACTCCCCAGCGGCACGAACGACGTCGTGGGTGGCCGCGAACGCTTCGTCCAGGTAGGGTCGCGCGACGACGCGCATCCCGAACGCCTGGGCGCGCAAGCACACTTCCTTCCCGATCCTCCCCAACCCAACGATGCCCATCGTCTTGCCGCGCAGTTCCATACCCATATGCCCGCCCCAGCCACCCGCCGTCACGTCGCCGTGCGCCTCCACGATGTGACGCGCGAGCGTGAGCAGCAGCGCGAGCGTGTGGTCTGCCACCGAATCATGGATCGCCCCCGCCGTCGCGGAAACGACGATACCACGCCTGCGCGCCGCCTCCAGGTCGATGTTGTCCAGCCCCACGCCGTGCTTCGCGATCGTCCGTAGCGCGTCCGCCCCATCGATGACCTCCGCCGTGAGCGCGTCCGTACCGGTGATGATCGCGTCCACGCCGCGGAGGGCGTCGATGAGCTCGTCGGCCCGGTACGCACGCCCCACCGTGTTCGGGATCACATCACACCCCGCCGCTTCGAGCCGTGCGATGTGCTCCCGCGAGGCCTTCCCCAAAGGTGCGCGAGCCGATCAACACCTTCCAGCGCGCCATCATGCCACCCCCGCGTGTGCGAGAGCGCGCAACTCGGCGACCTCGCGCGCCATGTCCGACGCCTTGTACAGCCCTGCACCGAGCGCGAGCGAGGTCGCGCCCACGCGGGACAACGCCGCCACGTGGTTGCGGTTCACGCCGCCCGCTACCTGTACGTCCAGGTCCGCGTTCGCCGCCCGTGCCATCGCCGCGACGGCTTCCACGCGGGATAGCACGAGGGGGTTGAACGTTGCGCCTTGCACCCTCGCCGGTGACCCGCGCCAACAGCAGCACGGCGTCGACGAGCGGGACAACCGGCTCAGGAGTTGCAGTGGCGCCCCGAGGCCGAGTACCAACCCCACCCGAATGTTGTGCTCCCTGACCGTGAAGATCGTTTCGTACAGCATCGGTACGTTCTCCGCGTGGAAGAGCAGCAGGTCGCAGCCTGCCTCGGCGAGCTGCGGGACGAAGCGCAATGGATCAGCAGCGGCCAGGTGCACCTCGAAGGGCAGGCGGGTCAGCGGGCGCAGCGTGGCTATGGTGCGCGGCGGGAAACCGAGGTCCGGCACCAGGTGGCCGTCGAACACGTCCAGGTGGACGAAGTCGAGCCCCGCCTCCTCGATGCGCGCTACCTCATCCGCGAGCCGCCCGTGGTCGCCGTTGAACAGTGCAGCGCCCAGCCGTAGTTGCCCCGGTCCCATCGTACTTCTCCTACTCCTCCAGGATCGATGGCGAGCGCACGCACCGGGCACGCATCCAGTCCTTCTACGGGCAGTGGGAGCGCGATCAGGTAGAAATGCTGGCTGCGAATCTCGCCAAGGTTGCGCAGGCACTCCAGCACGGCCGTGTCGCGAGCGAAGAAGAGTGTGTGGTTCGGGTGGTGCGACACGCCGCGCACCTCGAAACCGGAGCTATCAGTGCCGAGGAGCTTGATCTTCCTGTCCTCCAGCAACCAGGAGACGGCCTCCTCAGTGATGTACGGGCGCTGGTGCGATGCTTCCGTGCGGTACTGGTGCTCGCGCCCTTGCCACAGGATGACGTGCTCGCCGACCTGGATATCCCCCGCGGCCCGGACCTCATCGAGTGTTATCGCCTCGTTGACCTCCTTGTGGCGGAAGTCCAGTCGAATCGCCGGTCCCATGAACACGTCGAGCGGTAACTGGGCAGTGTCCTTGCCGTCCCGATAGAAGTGGAGAGGGACCCTCCACATGGGTGCCGACGTGACTCCACATGTACACCGCGCCCATGATGTCCCCGTGGGATCGTGCCGCTCGTTTCGGCGCGACACCTCCAGCGTGTACTGTTCCTTGCCGGGAGCAGCACATGCGTCAGGTCCACCACCCGCCCGCGCGGGATACCCTGCCCTATCCAACCCTCGGCTTCTGTATGCCATGATATCCATTACTCTCCAGCGTACTTAGTGGTGCATCCGGTAAGTCTAAGCGACTTTAGGCATCGCGGCGATGCCGGGCTTGTGGCGGGGCTTGTGCCGTCGGCGCTTGCCCCACGTGAAGGGGTGCCGGTGCTTGTTCCAATAGGCTGTAGCTTCTCTCACTGCCTCGCACACCTGCTCCCAGGGTCTCTCGAAGCGCCTGCCCTTGAGGGCAAGGCTCCTGAGCACCTTCCACCACGGCTCGATCAGATTCAGATAAGCGGCATACCGCGGCTGGAACACGAACTCCCACCTGGTACGCCAGCGAGAACAGCAGCACGTCCGGCGCCCGGTGCATCGAGAGATTGTCAACGATGGCGTACACCCGCTCGACTTCCTGCGGCACCCACTCCTGCACTCTCTCAAGGAAATCCGCCCAGTTTACGGCACTGCGGCTGTACGTACTCCCGGGTGAACGCCTCACCCGTGGCGGCATGCCGGAACGCGCCGAAGATGTAGCCCTTACCCCGGCGTCCATAATCTATCTCCTGCCTGGCACGCTCGGCAGGAGCGGTAGCGCCCGGCAGCGCGCGCACCGCGGACTTGCCAGATAGCTCCTGGCGCTGATCGGCCCCATCTGGTCGAGGCACACTACGACACTACCCTCGGGTGGCCGGTGTAGAGTTCCTCGATGACCCCTTTTTCGGCGAACTCAGGGTCCACCCGCTCGCCGAACCACGTCCTTCCTGCGCCGCCCACCGCAAGCCCTCCGCCCGGAGTATCTCCCCCATGTGGCTGCGCTTGATTGCGATACCCTTCTCTCGCCCAGGTACACGCCTCCAGCCGGTCCAGAGTCCAGGAGGCGAACGACAGGTCGAGGACGCGCGGGCTGGTCAGGAGGCGGCTATCACCTCGCCCACCTGCTCAGGGTGTACGTGGGGGCTTGCCGGAGCGCGGCAGGTCAACGAGTCCCTCCAACCCGAACTCGTTGAAGCGCTTGATCCACAACCGCACCGTGTCCCTTCCCGATCCGCAGCTCCCTGGCTATCGCCGGTACCCGCTCGCCTTCGCCCGAGAGCCACACGATGCGCGCCTGCTCCACCGCCCGCGCCCTCCGTCCGGGAGCGCGCCAACCGCTTCACCTCGGCAGCCTCCTCCGCCGTCATTGCCCGTATCCGCAACACAACACACCTCCCACTCGAGATGCGCTATTCTACGGCTTACTTACTGATGCACCACTTACGACCGGCTTGCCGCTACCAAGCTTCAGGCTCCGCGGCTCAATCCGCGCCCCCTGGTGCACCCGCCGATGCGATGATGCTCCGTCCGCCAGCGGCGTCGATCGCGGCGGCCACCTCCGCCTCCTGCCCGGGTGGGACGAGCGCGACGATTATCCCCCCGCCGCCGGACCCCGAGAGCTTTGCGCCCAGCGCACCCGCACCAAGCGAAGCCTCGATAAGCCGATCCAGCTCGGGGAGGACACGCCAAGCTTCTCCAGTAGCAGCTGGTTCAAGTTCATCAGCCGGCCAAGCTCCTCCAGGTCGCCTACCTCTATTGCTTCCAGCGCGTGCCGGACGAGCAGCCCCATCTCGGCGAAGAGGTGCGCACGAGCGGGATGGCGGGATAGTCCGATGCCAACCCTCGTGTTGATCTCCGCCGTGTCCGCGCGCACGCCCGAGTCGCCGATCACGAGCGGCAGCGGCGTGCGGCACGCCAGTGGCTGAGACCCATTCTCCAGCGTGTAGCGCGTGACTCCACCCAGGGCGATTGCCCCACTGTCGAGCCCGGACGCCACGCCACCGTGCGCAATCACATCCCCCTGCCACGCGAGGAACGCGAGGTCCCTTGACTCGGGGGTATGACCGGCGATAGTCATCGCGGCGAGCGCGAGCGAAGTTGTCGCCGCCGCACCCGACCCGAGCCCGGACCCGACCGGGAGGACGACTCCCAGGCTGCATCCAGCCCCGGAAGGCTCACCGCTCCGCGGCGTGGGCCAGCACATAACGGGCGGGGGCGAAGAAGTCGTCGCGCGTGCGGGCGCGCAACTCATCGAGTGCATCGCGCCGTCGTAGCTGGTCAACCTCGGCTTTGTACGCGCGCAGCTCGCTCCGGTCCACTATCTCGGATCGATCGTCGGAGCGGAAGGCGTAGTGGTCGTTGGCCCGCGCCGCCACCCGGCACCGCACGCGCACTTCGAGCGCTGTCGCGAGCGCGGTCTGTCCACGGTTGACGCCGTGCTCACCGAGGAGAATCACCTTCGCGGGAGCGGACGTTGTGATGGTCGTCACGATGCCCCGCCTCCCTCGCGGGACAACACAAGCGCCCAATCCCACGGGTGGGCATCGCCTCCCTCGGGCGCGCTATAGGACGGGCCGGTCGCGGTTGTTTCTGTCCGGTCGAAGCTCACCCGTCCTGGGGTTGAACCACCGCGCCGCGTACTCGCCATCCGGGAGCCGCGGGAGGGTGAGCGTTCCTCCTACCGGCAGGTACGCCGCTACTACGTCGTGATCTGTAGTCGACAGAATCGTTGGTCGATGGCCGGGCGCGAACTCCCCATCCGGGTGAGGCGCGGGTGCCGGTCGTAGCTGGTGAAAGGGGACTACCTCCGTGAGGAAGCGCCGCAGATGGAGCAGGTAGGGCATGCCGGCCTGGTCCCGATCGAGCACCTGCCACGGTCCCCAGGAGTTCTCCCAACCAGCCATGGATGATCCCCAGGCCGCGAAAGGCGCCCCGCCACGCCCCTCGCCGCGTGTGCTCCGGGTCGCAGTGCAGATGGCCGGGTATCTTGAGCTCGAGGTCGGGATTGCGCTCGTAGCCCCACTCGGCGAACACCGCCGAGCCGCGCCAGCTTCCCAGGCTCTCGTCGATTCGATCCTCGATGCCGGCCGCGAGCCAGGCGTCGTGCTCCCCTACCGTGCCCCACGTCTGGAACATAATGGCATCCACTGCGTCGGGATCGGACGCAAAGCGATCGGCGAAAAGGGGGCATCGTCGGGCCGTTGTGCATCGACAGGATGTGTCCGTGGGCAGACTCCCTCTTGATCCATCGCGCCACGCGCATCGCCCAGCGGTCCGCTACCGGCTTGTAGTTCCAGTCGCCGTTCGGGTAGAACTCGTACTCGTTCAGCGGCGTCCAGAAGTAGGTGCTGGCGAAGGCGTCGTACCGGGCGATGAGGTAGCGCATCCAGAGTTCCTCCCACTCCGGCACGAAGATGCCACGGTTGTTGAACGGGAACTCGAAGCCCCACCCCTCATGATCATCTCTAAGCCCAATCCCAGCTCGTCTGCCACGCGTACCACCTGGTCTACGACCGCGAAGTAGTCGAGGTTGAAGCGATCGAATAGGGGTGCCTGCTCGCTCCCACCCCACGGCCACGTCCGCCGCGTTTGCCAGTCGCTGTAGCCCTCGGGCGGGTGGAAGGGGCTGACCGGCAGGCGCACGCGCAACAGGTTGAAACCTTGCCGGGCACGCCGCTCCAGGAAGGGACGCACGTCGGCGCCGCAGTACGCCATCCCAAAGAGGTTGTACGTTGTGTCGCCGAACAGGAACGCCGGCTCGCCATTCTCGTACTCGAAACCCCACGCGCGGCCAGGTGTCGACCTGAGGAACCCGCGGGTTGAGCGGGGCGTCACCTCGACCTCACCCTCGGCGGCAAGCTCTAGGTCGGCGGGATTCGAGTGGATGGTATAGCGCCAGTGCCCCTCCTCACCAGGGTTGAAGCGCACCCGCCACATGCCATCGCCGTCATAGAATCCGGGTACTCGCAGCTGCGCGCCCGACGGCGCCGTGAACGTCCCGACGACAGCGACATCGGCGAACGGGTTGGGGTAGAGGTGCCCGGAGCGGACCACCCATTCGCCGACGGTTCGGTACGGCAGGGAGCCGGGGTTAGTGCTCACTTCGCCAGAGTCAACTGCCACGGCATCGCTCCTTCAGTGCCCCGGCCGTCAGGTCGAAGCTCAGGTATCGCTGTAACAGGATGTATGCCACAAGGGTTGGCAAGATGTCGGTGCGGATCTGGGCGTTCGCCCGGGAACTATTGGGTGGGCATTGACCCTGAAAGTGCAGCAGCCGGAGCGGCGCTGTGCGTCGTTCAACGCGGTCGACAATCGAGCGCCAGCTCGCGGTTCCGCGAAGTCTCCGGGTTCTATGTTAGAGATATGTCACCTGCTCTTGAGACGACAGTTCGTCTCATCCAGCCCCTTCGCCATCCGCCGGCTGGTCCTCCAGCAAGGGCAGCAAGACGTGGAACGTGCTCCCCTTGCCCTCCTCGGATTCTATATCGATCCGGCCCCCGTGCTGCTCGACGATCTCTTTGCTGATGTACAGGCCCAGCCCCAGGCCCCCGTAGTTGCTGCCGGGCGCGTTCGCTCCCCGGAAGTACAGCTCGAACACTTGCCCCTGCTGCTCTTTGGGTATGCCGATCCCGTGGTCGGTCACCGAGACTCGCGCCATGTTCCCCTGCTGGGTGAGGGCAATGTCTACTTGGTTACTCTCGCCGGAGTACTTGACGGCGTTGATGAGCAGGTTTGTCGCAACTTGTTGCATGCGAGTCCGGTCGCCCAGCACCTGCAGGCCACTCGCCCGCTCATGCACCGTGAACGCGAAGCCGGGGGTCGTCTCCCGAAACTCATCGACCACCTGCAGCACCGCAACGCCGAGATCGAACGGCAACATCTCGGGCTCAAGCCTGCCGCCCTCGACGCGCGAGACGTCCAGTAGCTCGTCCACCAGACGGTGGATGCGCCCCACCTGGCGCTCGATCACGCGGACCGGTTTACGTAGCATCTTATCGCCCGTCCGGTCTGCCTGGTTACGGAGTAACTGGGCGTATCCCTTGAGCAGCGTCACCGGCGTCTTGAGTTCGTGGGAAGCCATGGACAGGAAGTGGTTACGCAGCTCTAGAGCCCGCTCGGCCTGCTCCAGCGCGCGGCTGCGCTCGGTGACATCCAGGACGGTGCCCACCATCCGCGCGGGATTACCGGTCGACTCTCGCACGACCTCGCCCCGCCGGTGGACCACCCTCTCGGTGCCGTCGGGCCGAACGATGCGATGCTCGATGTCGTAGGGCTTACCCTCCTCCAGGGCTCCCCGTAGCGCCTGGCGGACTGCTTCCAGGTCGTCAGGGCGGACTAGCCGCCAGAATGTATCAGCGGTGGGGGCGAACCCGCCGGGAGGGAAGCCGTAGATCCGGTAGGTCTCATCCGACCAGCGTACCTCGTCGGTGCGCAGGTCCCACTCCCAACTCCCGAGGTGCGCGATGCGCTGCGCCTCCGCGAGGCTCGCCTCACTCAGCTTGAGCTGTTCCTCGGCGAGTTTGCGCTCGGTGATGTCGCGGATGTGGCCGGTAAACGTCGGGGGACCGTCGATGGGGATGTGCGTGACGGTGAGCTCGACGGGGAACTCAGAGCCGTCCGAGCGCACCGCGGTCAGCTCCAGGCGCCTGCCGATGATCGGTCCCTCCCCCGTGCCCAGGTACCGGGCCAGGCCGTGCCGGTGCGCCTGCCGCAGTGGCGGGGGGATGATGAGCTCGGCCATCTCCCGGCCGACGGCCTCATCGCTGGAGTAGCCGAAGATCATCTCCGCCGCCGGGTTCCACTCGACGACCCTGCCCTCGGTGTCCATCGTGACTATCGCGTCGAGCGCCGCTTCCAGTATGGCCGTCTTGCGTGCCCCCGACTCGCGCATGGCCACCTCCGCGCGGGTGCGCCGGGCGAACTGCCCGATCTGGCTGCCCAACGAAGCCATCATATCGAGGGTGTCGGGATCGGGCTCGCGGGCATCACGGCTGAGGAATTCGAACACGCCGAGTACGGTACCACCGATGAGGACGGGGAAGGCTAGCGCCGCGTGCAGACCCTCGGACGCGGCGACCTTCATCCGCGCGAAGTTGACATCCCTGGAGACATCGGCTATCCAGACGGGTTCGCCGCTCGCCCACACGCGGCCGGGCAAGCCGACGCCCTTCGCGAAGTTGATCCGCCGGCTGATCTCTTCGAACTCGGGGCACTCGGTCGCGGGGGCGTGCCAGCTCTCGCTGCGGACGAGGACATCCCCTTGCTCGTCCACCAGCCACAGGGCGGCGTAGTCCCAGTCGAGGCCCCGGCCAATGGCCTCGAGTATGTGCGGCGTAGCATCGGCGAGGCTGTTGGACTCCGCCATCGCGCGGCTCACGGCGTACTGCGCGCCCAGGCGCCGCTCCGCATGAGCGCCCGGGAGTGTCACCGGGGGCTGCTCGCTCACCGGGCTGGCCTACACCACGGCGTCGGCACGCCCTGGTCGGCTCCGTGTCCAGTAGATGCCCCTGGGCCCATGCGAATTCCTCCACAGCCGCCTGTAGGCCGTGCCAATACCCTTGACGTAGATCGTCCTGGTATCCACGAAGTCGTGCCCAAAGTTCTACGCGGGCCGGTGGAGGAGGTGCGCCCCGCCACCCAGTAGTAGGGAGCGGTGTCTGAGATCACGCGGGGATAACTCCACCTTCTCCAGCACGGCGTACAAGGACACTATATAGGAAAGTGACCTGGGCGTGAGCCGCCTTCCGCTGTCGCCGCCTGATGATACCACTCTCGACGGGAAGAGGCAGAAACCGTCTCGGGACAGGATCTTCCCCGGCCCTTACAGCACCGCCTTCCCGATGGAGGGCTGCCAAACACCGTGCTGAGCGTCGGCAGCGATGCCGGGTAAGGGATGCGGTGCCAGAGTAGGAGGCAGCGTAGACATGTCACGGGCAAGTCGATCCCAGCCTTGCGGTCTCAAGCAGTACCTGCGCCGCGCACACATAGTTCGAGTCGACAACGCCCCGTAGAAAGAGTGGCCGGATTGTAATGGGGCAACGACGACTCTACTGGCGCCCGCCGCCGACAGCCCCGGCCGTCGTTAGCAGGTCCTGCTTCGGCTCCGGGGCGGACTCGTGCTGCAGGGCGCGCATCCGCTCCTCGCTCGGCAGCAGCCACGCTATGCCGATGGAGACGACAACCACCACTACCTGCAGGCGCATCGCTGCCTGCATCCCGAACGCATCCGCGAGCGCCCCCATCACCGGCACACCGATTGCCCCGGTGACAAAGCCCAGCCCGAGGATCAGGCCCGATGCCATTCCCGCTCGCCCGGCCATCAACTGCTGCGCCATGACCAGCATCAACGGACCGCTCGATGCCGCGAGCAACCCCACCACGGCGGCAGTCACGAACGCCACCGGACCGGTGAACTGCGCAAACAGCAGGATCGCGGGGATACTGAGCACGAGGGTGAGCACGGTGATGTTGCGCCGCCCGAACCGGTCCGCCAGCGTGCCGGAGCCGATAGCACCGACGGCTGTTGCGAGCACGATGGTCGTCGCCAGAGGGCCGTAGAATGAAGGTCCATAGCCCATCGAACTGTACCAGGTCGGGATGAACGCCTCGATGCTGAGCAGCGTCCAAGAGCGAGACATCATTACCCCGATCACGGCGAGCAGGGGAAGGAGTGGCACCTGTGCCCAGCGAGCGGGCACCTCTCTCCTCGCGGCACGATCGCGCGTGCCCTGGGAGCGGAGCTCGTACAGCAGCCAGATCGCGATACTCAGGCCCGGCAGAAACATCAGTGCCGTGCCACGCACACCGAACATGGTAAACAGGAAGGCGCCGATCAGGGGGCCAAGAGCAACCCCCAACGTGCCACCGGTGACGTACACGCTCATCGCCGTATTGCGCTGCCTCGGCGGGATGGCGGCGTTTGCGCTCAGCGCGCCGAGCGGGTGATATGCCCCCGAGCCGAGGCCGGCCAGCGCAGCCATCAGCAGGAGGACGGGGAAGGACGGGGCAAAGCCCACCCCCGCGAACATGGTCGCAGTCCAGAGGAGTGCCACCCCGATGAAGCGCGTCCCGTGGCGGTCCGCCAGCCAGCCGAAGAAGGGTTGCGAGATGGCCGCAACGCCGACGTACGCTAACGACACCAGCCCGACCGTCTTGAGGTCGAGCGCGAAGCGCTGCATGAGCAAGGGGTAGAGCACCGGCAGCAAGCCGACGTACATGTCCACCGTGAAATGCGCGAGCATCAGCGTCCACAGTGCCCGGTTGCGGAAGATGCTGCCGCGCTCCTCGCGGCCGGTTCGGTGATCCACCTGCGGGGTCGCTCCCTCCCGACTGCCCGTGCCGTTCAACTGTTCACCGGACTATACCACAGCCATCACAGTGTGCCGATGCGTTCGGTGCGCGAGACCTTGGGAGTTAAGCCCCGGCGTCGACGACGATCCCAGCTATCGGACCTGGATGCCTCTGTTCCGTCTACCTAACCGTAATTATTCCGCACGTTTCCCCGACACCTTCGCGCTTCTGCATGCTCAAACCCAGTGAAGTTTACAAGCGCTATGTATGGATCTCTTGTCCCTTGGAGGGACAGGAATCGCCCTTACCGTAGTATCTCGCCGAGTCTCTTGTCATACTCCGCAAACTCCGCCAGGTTGTTGTGCCCTCCTCCCTGAATGGCGAACAGCTCGTGTTTGGCCCTGATGCGCGCAAGCAGCCGCTCGCTGGACTCATACGGTATAAACTCGTCGCTGGTGCCATGGAACAGGTAGATCGGGCAGGAGACGTCGGCGATCCACCGGTCGGTGCGAAGCGGATACTTGAGCAGCATGGGAGGCAGGAACGGGAACTGCCGCCTGGCAAGGTCCCTGAGGCTGTAGTAGGCGGACTCGAGCACGAGCATCTTCGGACTTTTCGTCGCCGCCAGGTACGTCGCGATCCCCGTGCCCAACGACCTGCCGTACACGATGATCCGGTCTTCGGGGTGGTGCCGCTCCAGGTACTCATATGCCTCTGTTGCGTCCTGAAGCAGCATGCGCTCGCTGGTGATCTTGCCCGTGCTCTTGCCGTAACCCCGGTAGTCGGGTATCAGCACGTCGTAGCCGTGCCCCAGGAAATCCGTGGCAATGTTCCCCCAGCTACTCAGGCTTCCCGCGTTGCCGTGGAGGTAGAGCACTGCGCCTCTTGGTCTGTCGACCTTAAAGTGCAGCGCGTGGATGACAGCCCCTTCGACCTCTAATGTGACTTCGTCGTGCGGGTGTAGGAAACGGTACTGGAACTCCGCGGCCGTTACCTGCGGGTAGAAGATCAGCCGCTCCTGATAGGAGTAGAGGATACCGCAGACGAGCACATAACCAACCGCGGCAACCGCCAGCACGGTCAGCACCATCTTCCGGCTCCTCGCAAACACGTGTCTCGCCAACTATCCACCATCACTTCACCGCTGAGCGCCGTGGGGTAACGGTCACTCTAACTGTCACCGCCATCTTGCCACAGCCTGGTCAGCGGGTATCGGACTGCTACTAGCCCCAACCAAATGCTGATCGGTGGGGAGCTAGAGGCCCTTGCCGCCGACAACCTGCAGCTCGAGACGATCGGACATGGAGGCGATCAGCGGCATCGCCTGTGTGATGAGCGCCCGAACATCGGCCGGCTCGAGCGAAGCGTCGTGGGTCGCCTTGTCTGTCCAGACCTCGGTGACCCAGATAGCATCGGTCTCTTCGGTGGTGCTGACCAGGTAGTGTATGCAGTCCTCATTGCTGCCGAGCGCTTCCGCCGCCTGGAGCAAGATGGCGACGAGCTCATCTCGCCTGCCCGGCTGTGCCGTGAACTTGCCGACGAGTCCGTATCGCACTGGTGCCTCCTTGTGTCCGCATGCAATTCGCAGGGACGGTTCGCGCGATGATGGTTGTTACCGCCGCCTGCCGCAAGAAGCTGCGGCGTCGGTTTTCATAGCTTCCGAGTGTCGGGCGGGACAGATGCCCGCACCGTCAGCGAGGACCAAGACTCGATCGCTCAGCGGTAGGCAGCCTGGTAGTTGCGTGGATCGGTCTTGCGAGAGTAACCTGGGACCGGTACCGGCAACGGGTCCTCGGCGCGGATCGTCCACGCGGCCAGCACCCTGAGCATCTCCGCCTGGACGACCAGATGCTCCGCGTCGCCGAAGAGATTATTCAACTCGAAGGGGTCGGCGGCGAGGTCATACAGCTGCCCGCGGCCTTGCATGTCCAGCGCGAGCTTCCAACGATCTTGCCGCACCATGCGCATGCTGCCGCTCTGGGTGCATGCGTTCAGCTCGTCGAACGAGCGGTAGTCCTCTCCGATGTGGAGCCCCGGCTGCCGCTCGACGACATCCTCGGGCGTGTAGTGCAACCCCCCGATACCCTGCTCCCCGTACACGCTCGCGAACTCTGCTGAGGGGTAGTCACCTCCGGTGATCAGGGGCCAGAGGCTGCGGCCCTGTACTCCCGACGGCGGCTCTATCCCGACTGCCTCGCACAACGTCGGCAGCAGATCCACGATCGAAACGTGATCGCCGTGCGGCTCGGCGCTGGCCCCGATGCCGGGACCCGTGAAGAACAGGGGGATGCGCACCAGTACCTCGGGAAGCTCCGCCCCCTTGCGCATCAGGCCATACTCGCCCACGAAGTCCCCGTGGTCGGACAGGAAGAGCAGGATGGTGCTCTCTCGCAGCCCCCGTGTGTCCAGGAACTCGACGAACCGCCTCACCTGATCATCGAGCAGCCGGAGCATGCCGAGGTAGTTCGAGCGTGCCCTGGGCATGGAGTCGCCGTAATCGGGGTGTGCTGCCTCGCCGATCTGGCGCAGATACTGCCACACGAGTCCCTTGACCGGCAGCGCCTCCTCGCCCACGTTCAGTGGTGGCAGCGTCTCGGGAGGGAAGAGCGAGTAGTAGGGCTCCGGTGCCTGGTACGGGTTGTGGGGCTCAGGGAAGGAGAGCCATAGGCAGAACGGCCTTCCCCCGAGCGAGGCCACCCACTCCCGGGCATCCCGAACAGTGCGGACGGGCAGCTGGCACTCGACCGGGAAGGGAGCCGGCTCCATGGCGACGCGGTGGTGCAGGCCGAGCAGCCACTCGTCGAACGCCGCCTCTCCCGCCGACCGCGGCTCTCCTCGTCCGCCGTCGTGGAAGTACTCGGAGAAGTAGTCGGTCCGATCCGGCCGGAGGTGGGAGTGGTTCTTGCCGACGAGTGCGGTGGCGTAGCCGTGCGCCCGCATAACGTCGAACAGGTCCTGAGCGTAGACGGCGGCTCCATGGCCCTGATTCTCCCGCACGCGATGTGCGCCCGGGAAGCGCCCGGTGAGCATGCTCACGCGGGCCGGTACGCAGACGGGCATGCTGGTGTAGGCGCGATTGAACCACGCGCCCTGCCGCGCGAGACCGTCGAGGAAGGGAGTGGTGTCGAGTGCGAAGCCCTCGCGAGCGGAGACATCCGCTCGCTGCTGGTCCGTCATGATAATGACGATGTTCGGACG
>JAUJMR010000005.1:65858-92447 GCA_030446765.1 Chloroflexia bacterium | reverse complement strand
GGCAGCGGCCAGTGGATGAGATAGAGGTCGATGTAGCCGCAGTCGAGCCTTGCCAAACTTTCGTCAAAGGCGCGCAGGGCATCGTCATAGGCATGGTTAGCATTCCACAGCTTGGTGGTGATGAAGGTTTCCTCGCGCGGCAGTCCGCTGGCCTTGATCGCCCGGCCAACGCCCTCCTCGTTGCCGTAGATGGCTGCCGTGTCGATGAGGCGATACCCGGCCTCAAGTGCGGCCTGAACCGCCCCTTCGACCTCGGCGCCTTCCTTGGTCTGAAAGACACCAAGGCCAACCTGCGGTATCTCGACGCCGTTATTGAGCGTAATCGTCGGGATCGAGGGAATTGTGGAATTGCTCATAATCGCTGTGCTCCTTCTGTATCATCGTCCGGCAAAAGTGCTGAAGCGCGCTCGTGCGTCGAATGCACCTGTGACCAGGGCGGCAGCCCAGTATGCAGTCACCTTGCAAGGGTTGCGCGCCTGCTGGGCGATGCTTGCGCAAGCGACATACCGCTGCGCCAAGCCGATGCCTCGCGCTGTGGCTACAGGGCGTTTGTCGCAGACGTTCAGGTCCGGAATGGTGTGTGTCTCATACCGTAGCCGCGGGCCTCGGCCGGTACAGGGAGCGGCCGTATGGCGCCGAACTACCCTCGTATCGGGCTAACAGTCGTTGCACCTTCTCGCGGGCCCCGCGCGGCCAGTCGTCCGGCGGCTGCTGTATCTTCGCCGCGAGCTGCGCCTGGATGCGCTCGGGGAGGGACGCGAGGTCGGGCTGATACCACAGCGTGATCAGGGTGCGCCGCTCGTCGCTCTCGTTCGCGTGCGCCGCGTGCAACAGGCGCGCGTCGCCGAGCACCAGGTCGCCTGCGCGGACGGGAAGGCTCACCTCGTCCGGTAGCGTCGCGAACTCCACGGCGTCTGTGTTGCGCGCTTCTGTCAGCTCTCTCGAATGCGGTTCCGCCAGCAGATCGTGGATGGGGTTGTGCCGGACGTGCGAGCCTGGGATGACCCGCAGCGCCCCGTTCTCGACGCGCGTGTCTACGAGGTAGAACATCGCGAAGAGTTGCATCGGCTCCGGCTCATACGAGCGCGCATCCTCCCAGGAGAACCAATCATAGTGCCAGAAGAGGCGCGGGCTCTTCGGCGGCTTGCTGATGATCCAGCCGTCTGAGAAGCTCGGGCGTAGGTAACCGAGCCCCCCGAGTGCGGCGAGCGTAGCGGGCCAGGCAATGAGGTCGGCGAACACCGGGTCCGGCGCCACGACCGGTATCATGCTGCCGGTCGCCCGCGCCCGGCGCAGCCGCTCGGGATCCTGCTGGGCGAGCAGCGCATCGGTTGCAGCGCGCAGCCGATCCAGCATCTCCCGCGACAAGACCCCCTCGACCACGCAGTACCCGTCGTCCAGCAACTGCCGGCGCTCTTCGCTTCCGACCATGGAAGGTCACCTCCTTGCCCGTACTCCATCGACCGGCCGATCTCGCGCTAATTCTAATACACGACCTTGACTGTAAGACTCTGGATCAGGCCGTGTGAGAGGCTGGTGCGCGGCACGCCACTTGTCCCATTGGCGCACGTCGACCACGACGCTCTCCCGGGCTTCCGGTTGGCGCCTTGCCTCTCGACGGCGCCCGTCAGCAGGCCCACCGTGGCGCCGAGCAGCACCGTCGGCAGTATCACGATCGGATCCTAGGGACGCTCGACCGTCAGCCCCGCGGTTTCCCACGCGGCCCAGCCACCGGCGATCTCCGCGGCACCGCGCCAGCCGGTGAGCTTCGACCGGTTGGCGTGCTGGCACAGGTAGATGGTGTCGGTGCCGGCCGGGTTGAGCACATGGCGCAGCAGGGAGACCCGCGGCGCGCCCGGCGGATAGCCGTGACGGCGTCGCTCCACTTTGGTGCGAAGATCCAGGATACGCGCCTCACCGCGCCGCACCCGCTCCCACGCCTCTGTCGGGGTCAGGCTCTTGGTGCGTCCGCTACCGAAGAAGAGCATCGTCCACCTGGCCTTCCTGGTCCGGCTCGACCGGCAGGCCCGCGCTCTTCCAGGCGGTCCACGAGCCCGGCACGTTCACGACCCGCTCGAAGCCATGCTTCTGCAGCACGCTCGCGGCGATGGAGGCGCGGTAGCCGCTGCCACAGTAGACCGCCAGCGTAGCCTCAGGATCCAGCTCGCCCAGGCGCTCCTCCATGTGGGGCACATAGATGTGCTTCGCCCCCGGCACACGCCCGCTCTCCCACTCGAGTCGCTGCGCACGTCGAGCACGGTCACGCCAGGATCCTCCTGCGCGCGTCCAGCTCGTGCACCGTCCACTCGCCCACGCGGTCCAGCGGTAGCCCAGCGTTCTGCCAGCTCGTCATCCCGTCGTGCAGGTAGCCAGCCACCCGGTCGTAGCCCAAACGAAACAGGTGCTCCGCGGCCACCTGCACGTCGCGCTCACCCTCCACGATTAACAGGATCGTGCGCTCGTGCTCGACCATCCAGCCGACCCAATTCGGGAACTCCGCCCGAGCGCGATGTTCAGCGCTCCCGGCACGTGCCCGCCGCCGAATGCGAGGATCGAGCGCGCATCGATCACGACCGTCCCTTCCTCGGCCATCCTCTGCCGAAACTCAGCGAGCGAGAGCGGGGGCAGCGTGGGCACACCGCCGACCACGGGCATCCTTCGGGCGTTGAGGGCTTGAGACGCGCGTAGTGCCGCGGCGGCTCAGGGAGGCTGCCCAGGATCCACTCCACGAATTCGTCCTCCGTGCGATTACGGAGCGCCGGACTGAACAGCCGCTCGTTGCCGATCGTGGTCATCCGCCGGTCGCCGATGGCGGTGCCGCACGCCGAGCCCGCGCCGTGGCCAGGGTACACCTCCATGCGGTCGCCCAGAGGTACTAGCTTCCCGAACAGCGTGCGGTAGAGCCGCGCGGCGAGCTCGCGTTCGTGCCCGCGCCCACGAGATCTGGGCGGCCCGCGTCGAGGTTGAACAGGGTGTCGCCTGTGAATACGCCGAAGGGCTCATTCCCCTGCGCCGCGTCGGACACTAGCAAGCTGACGTGCTCCGGCGTGTGGCCGGGGGTATGCAGTGCCCGCAGGGTGACACCGCCCAGGCGCAACTCGTCGCCCTCATCGAGTGGCTCCACCGGGAACTCGTACGCCTCGCTCCTGCCCCCGTGGATCGGTGCGCCCGTCTTCTCCTGGAGTTCCCGAGACCCCGAGGCGAAATCGGCGTGTATGTGCGTCTCGACGATGTGTGCGATGATGCGGACACCGCGCCGCCGCGCCATCTCCAGGTACACGTCCACGTCGCGTCGCGGGTCGATCACCGCGACCACACCCTCCGCGTCGTCGCCCACGACGTAGGAGAGCTGCGCAATGCCCTCCGTGTATATCTGCTCGAATACGAGCGCCATCCCTTGCTCCTTACGCGTCTTTCAAGAACCCTCGGCACTCCACTACCGTCGCGTAGCTCAGGAGCCTCATGGACGCGGCGTCCCTACGTTCGCAGTGCGGACCGCGAGCCGCCATCGCGACTCGCCGCCTCCAATGTCTCTCGGTCCCCGGCGCGCATAAGCGAGAGCCCCCCAGGAGCATCGCCGCGCCCCAAACGAGGAAACTCAGGTCCCACCAGATCCACTGGTCCGCGGCGCGGTCTCATTGACGTGATGGACGCCGAGCAGCAAGTGGTCGATGACGCCCTCTACCAGGTTGAACGTGCCCCAGCCGGCGAGCAGGCCGCCGATGAGAATCTTCGTAGAGAGGGTGGCGTGTGAGCCGCGGGCTCCGGCCCACAGCATCAGCAGCCCGACGACAGTGAAGACGTACGTGGACGCGTGGAATAGGCCGTCACCCAGCGTGTTGACTCTGAGCCCTGCGACGGTCGTGACCGGCTCTACCTCCGAGACCATGGTGCCACTGTAGTATTTGGTGCAGCACGATCCCATCGAAGAATCCGCCCAGGCCGAGCCCGAGTAGCACCGCGCCCCATATCACTTGCTTGCGACCGGCGTATTCCCTCACACCCACCTCCGAAACGATACATTCAGGTTGACGGTGCTCAGGGCACTATATGCCCCATGCACCAGCGTGTGGGGAGCATCGCACGCCTTCTGCCGCCGGCGATGAATACGCGTGGCTCGTGCGACACCGCGGTCGCTGACAGTGTGCTCGGCGGTGTGCTGCGCGTCCCTTGTCATTGCGCCCGAGCTAGACACCGGGGTTCTCGCTTGGGGTCCGACTGACGCTCTCGGAGATCTCCCCGCCACGCCGCTCGTCCCTGCGGGTGGCCAACAGGGACGCGACTATCGACACGGTGAGGATCCCGGCAATTGCGCCGAGCGAGATGCCGATCGGAATCTTGTACCACTCGATGAGGAGCATCTTGATACCCACGAACAACGGACGCCAGGCGGCGAGCTTTGGAGGCGGGTCTGCGCTCGAAGGATGCATTTGTCCTCCGCCGGTGCCAGATACTGCTGGCGAGTAGTAGGGAGAGCGGGCACCAGGTATCGCCAATGCTGTGGGCTGCAACGACCGGACCGTCAGGAACAAATCCACTGACCAACGAGCGTGGTACACAAGCCCTTACGAGGGCTCGCACAGCCCCAGGACCATCGGGGTGACCTTCGACGAGGAGCGCAGTAGAGAGACTCAAGAACTTGCTGCACCAGCCCGAGGGACTTCGGCAAGGACACGAGCGTGTGGACGCTCCGGTTGGCGCGGATGTGAGCTGGGGCGAGTTGACGCAGGCGCAGTATCCGGATGAGACTATCCGGCGGGCAATGAAGCGTTTGGGGGTGGGCTGGAGGCGGGCCAAGCGGTGGATCACGAGCCCGGACCCGGGTATGCGGGGAAAAAAAAGCCAGCGCGACCGGCTGATACGGCTCGCCGCCACCCATCGGGTCTTGGGTTTCGAGGACGAGGTGTGGTGGAGTAGGTTCGAGCAAGCCTCGATGCACACCTGGACGGACGAGGGCGAGCGCTGCGCCTCATCGGGCATAGGTGGAGCAACCCCGGTCGCGAAGAGAAGGACACGAGCGTGGGGAGCAGAAGGAGCCGAAGGCGCTGGCGTGCTACGGGTTGTATACGCACTTGCGGGGCGAGGATGGGACGCTGGAGCGTGAGGTATGGCTACGATTCATCGTGGGCAGCCGTGAGCGAGATCACGTGCCAGCGTCCATCTGGGTGGTGCTGCGGGAAGCTGGAGGCGTCGGGCAGACCGCACTGCTGCTGGTGTGGGACAACGCGCCATGGCATACGAAGAGCAAGGTGGTCAAGGAGTGGACCCGATGAGCACAACCGGCGAGTCAGGTGGTGGCAGCGTGCGCATCCTGGCCTGCCTGCTGCCGAAGAAGAGCCCGTGGCTCAATCCGACTGACGCTCTCGGAGATCTCCCCGCCACGCCGCTCGTCCCTGCGGGTGGCCAACAGGGACGCGACTATCGACACGGTGAGGATCCCGGCAATTGCGCCGAGCGAGATGCCGATCGGAATCTTGTACCACTCGATGAGGAGCATCTTGATGCCCACGAACACTAGGAGTGCAGAGAGGCCGAGCTTGAGGTAGCGGAACCGGTCGATCACGCCCGCCAGCAGGAAGTACAGGCTCCGCAATCCCAGGATCGCGAATACGTTGGATGTGTAGACCAGGAATGGCTCCTGCGTCACGGCGAAGATCGCGGGTACGGAGTCGATGGCGAACATCAGATCGCTCGCCTCCACCATCACGAGCACCACCAGCAGCGGCGTGGCGAAGCGGCGGCCGTTCTCTCGCACGAAGAACTTGGCGCCGCGGAATCCATCGGTGACGGGCATCACGCGCTTGAGCAGCCGCACAAGGGGGTTGCGCTCCGGGTCTACGCCGTGGGACTTCTGGCGTGCCATCTTGATGCCGGTGTAGATCAGGAACACGCCGAAGATCAGCAGCACCCACTGGAACTGCTTGACGAGATAGCTGCCCGCGCCGATCAGAGCGGCGCGCATGACCAGCGCACCGAGGATGCCCCAGAACAGCACCCGATGCTGGTACGCTTTCGGGACCGCGAAGTACGAGAAGATCATCACGAACACGAACACGTTGTCCATGCTCAGGCTCTTCTCGATGAGGTAGCCAGTGAGGAACTCGAGCGCGGGGCGGCTTCCCCAGAGCAGGTAGATACCGACGTTAAACACCATCGCGAGACTTACCCACGCGACGCTCCAGATGCCCGCCTCCCGCAGCGAGATCTCGTGTGCCTCCCGATGGAACACGCCGAGGTCGAGCGCGAGCATCCCCAGGACAAAGAGGTTGAACAGAACCCAGAACCAGATCGTCACTTCCACGGTCAGACCTCCCGATGGTCGTACGCCGAGGGCAACAAAAGAGGCGAGCCCTACGGCACGTATGTGTCGTAGCAGTCTCGCCCTAGTCTCTCGACATACAACCGACCGGAAGGCTCCACGCCCCGGAATGACGATCGGCTGGCTCGGCGCAGTCGCGCCGATAGGCTACTCCCCACCCAACACCAACATACGCAGACCCAGCCCGCAGGTCAATAGGGCAAATGCAGCATCACTACGCTCTGATTTTAGGCACTTTGCACAATGACGGATGTTGGGGGCGGGGTAGGTGGGTGTAGGAGGCTGACAGGGTCTCGACCAAAGCAGATTGGTTGCGTGCCTCAGGTGTAGCGAATGACCAAGCTTATGAAGGGCCACCCAGCCGAGGTACTCGGGATCGTATGAGTCGCGGCCTAGGTTGGGCGGCAGGTCGGAGCGGACCAGCTTGCCGTCGTCTTCGTGCAGTTGTAGCCGTGACCGGGCCGCTCGTTCCAGTTGCGGGCAGCCGAGCCGGGGTGGCACGACAGTTGCCTCTGTCTCACCACAGGTAGCTAGTCGCGGACAGGGATAGGAGCTAAGGAAGTCGATGGCTTGGAGCAGGACGGCATACTACGGCAGCCGGCGAGAAATGAAGGCTGGAATCGGGCGGCTAGCTGCCAGCGAATGGGCAGTCGAGTCGGTGACACCGTTACCAGGCGGCTCGCGACAGGTAGTCCTGGCACAACGCGCACAGAGGGCAGCATCGCAGGTCGCTGGAAGGGGCGAACGTTGGCGGCGAATGCTAGCCTAATTCGGCATCCAGGCTTGGAGCGTGCCAGCACGCCCTGGTTCGCGTCGATTCGCCTCTTCCTCAATAGGCACCAGTACCTTGTACCGCGCGCGACTCCGGGAAACTGACGGAGTAACTCTAACCTTGTGGTATATCCTGTGTGAACGAGCCGATTCCTACAGTTAATGGATATAGCAAGGTTTGGTGACGACGGACCGCAGATTCGGCTTGCTGAACCGCCCACACTCTGCGGCGGCTACCCCACCTTCGGTCCTCAATGGCGCAGGTCAGACCGTTCACTGACTCAGGGCCCTCTCGCCGAACGCACTAATGAGTCTGCTTCCGATACCCCTGAGATATAGGAGCCGCTATCAGTCAGTTTGTCACCCGCATCAGCGGCGCCTGGACCGCAGAGTCGCTGCGGTACCCGATGAGGCGAGTGCAGCGATCAGAGCCAGCCCCATCATGACCTCGCCGCCGGTCTCCCCCGCCGCGCCGCCGCTCCCCGTCTGCGGCAAACTCCGGGGTCCGGTCAGGTCGCCGCACGCGATCACGGGCGAGAGCGTGTACACTCTCGAGACCTTGGTGTGCACGTTGAGGAACAGCTTCTGCGCCAGTAACTCGTCTATCGATGCCGGGAGGGTGCTCACCGACTTGCCGCCAGCGGTGTTCTCCAGGGGATACCGGACTGTGGGCACCGTGCCCTCGCACGTACCGTCGTGGAGGTGCGCCGGTCGTGGCGTGCCCATGTTCCCACCCTGCAGCTGCAGCCGCACCCTCGTGGTCCCGTCGCCGTTGTCCGTGAAGACGGCCGTGCCGGTGACCCCGGACTGGTTACGCTCCGCCAGGTCAACGGTCAGCTTGCGCACCTTGCTCGGCCCCCGATCCTTAGGCTCCGAGGGCACCGCCGTGCCCCCGCCGGTGTGCCCACCACCGTGCATAGCCGTCGCCCGGAAGTTGTACACGTGGAGCATCGTCGTCGCGTCCTCGTCCTTCGCGGTATCCAGCTCGATCACGCCGTCCCCCGCGGATATGAGCGTGTCCGCGTCGTTCCCGCCCCCGAGCGCGGCCGGGCTGAACTCTACGGCACCGAACATGAAGCCGTCCGGCGGCGCGGTCTCCGTGATCCTCAGATCACCCTTCGGCATCCCCGTGTAGACGTAGTGGGAGATGTCGACGCAGGTGTCCTTCGACTTCGTGCCGTCCTCATCCACGTCTGTGTCCAGATCGGTCTCGCACAGCTTGCCCTGCATGAACCTCGCGTCCGTGATGGTCTGGGATGTGCCATCGGGGGCATCAAGGGTGAAGCTGAAGTTCTGGTTCGCGGCGGAAACCGACCCCTTGGGCCCTTCATCACCGGTGCGCGTGACGACCGGGCACGCGAGCACCTTCTGCAGGAACCCCCCCAGGGCGTCGAAGTCCTCGACCGACCGGATGCTCTCCGGGCAGACGTGCAGCATCACCGCCACGGCGCCGTCGGCCGCCTGCACGGGCGCCGCCGTGGGCGAAAGCGCCAGCATCAGTGCTCCCAGGATCGCCATAACTACCTTCATCTGTCCGCCCTCTAAGCCCTACTCGGTTGTGTCGACTATTCCGTCTGCAGTGGGCTGCATCAGCCCACCGCACCTATTCGGTCCGCATCGCTGCGCATCTGGGTCTCGGCCTCCAGTTCCCCGACCTGGACGGTCACGGAGTCGACGAGACCACCGGTCTGCCGGTACACGATGCTCGCGACACCCTGTCCCGGCCCGTCCAGGAAGCGCCCGACCTGGGTGGGAGGCGCGCCCTAGGGACCGACTAGTATAGACCTCCACCGTTAGATTATCCGCTAGTGTGTCCGTTCGGACGAGGACGGCATCGTCGGGCAACAGCGCGCGGGCGCGGGCGGGCCGTCTCGATCCGCACAGCCCGCTGCACTCCCCAGCCGCGCGTTATCGAGACGACCCTCCCCGCGGTAAAGCCGACCAGGTACCCGCGGCTCTCGTAGTAGAAGAGGCCACCCACCTCGTTCTCTGCCGCACCGTGGTCCGCCTCCCACCGCGACCGGGGAGTCCGAGACCGGTTAGCCTCTGGGGCGGCCGGGGCGTGTCCGTGGCGCTCGGGGTTGGCGAGGCGGCGAGTACCTCCGTAGGGGGTGCCGTCGGGGTGGGGGTGAACCCGGCGTGGCCGTCGCCGGTGCGCGTGTCGGCGTCGCAATGGCTCGGGTGCGGCAACGCGCACGATCTCCGTCGGCTGGTCGGGCTCGGTTGCCGTGGGTGCCACGGAGTCGTTGGTCGCCACCATGATGCCACGCGTCGCGGATGCTGCGGGCACGCCTGCCCCGTCCGGCGCGCGCCTACGCCCTGGGTTGGTCTCGTCACCGCGCTGCACGTTCAGCACTAGTGCGACGATCAGTGCGAGTGCCGCGACGAGAGCACCGACGACCCAGCGCCTCAGCGCCGCGCGCCCGAACGTCCGACGATCCTCATCCGCAGCGGCCGTAGCAGGGCGATCCGTCGCCTTAGCCGAAGCGGACGTGGTGTGTCCTCGACGGTGGACGCCGGCATCATCGCGGGCCGCGTCGGTCCCGCCGATGGCTCGTCCACCATCACCGGAGCGGGGATGTGTTGCTGACTCGTCGGGTCGGCGTTCGACGACTCCGCCTCTGCGGCGACATACAAGGAGCAGGCCACGTGCAGCCCGCTTGTGCAGTAGGACTGCGCGTATCGGCGGCTGACGGTGACCGGCTTGTCCCCGGCCAGGCACATCCGGCTTGTCGCTGCCGCCGTGGATCCGGCGAAGTACGGACACTTGTCAACATCCCGATCGCCGTGGGAAAGGTCGTTCCATGTCCGCTCCTGTGGGCCAACGCCGAGGGCTTGATCTGACCACAACGGCACGACGAGCGGAGACTGCGAGATTGCGTTGAGTAGACTATTATACCCATCTTGCGGCAACATGTTTGTCGCGATGGTGATGGCAAGCCGTTACTTGTGAACTGTAATCGCGAGTTTGCAGGGTTTGTTGGTGTTGCGTGAGCGTCCTCGGATATCCGTGTGGGCTGTGGCCGATTGAACCTGCACAACTCCACTGGTCTGTCATGGTTGCCGCCCTCACCGTGGGGTGCGAGGGATGACTATCCAATCGCCGTTGGGAATCCATGTTGACCCAATGCGACCTAGTGGCCTGTGCCTCGTGTTCTGATAAGTTGCCGGAGGTTGAGGACTAGGATGCTGCCTCCTGTCGTCGATGGATTACCTGACGCAGTGTGTTCATATAAGGCGTCACAGGCTACTAGGCCGCAAACAAGTGGCGTAGGAAGGGATGGAGGTTACTGTGGGACACGAATGGAGGAGGAGCATGGCGATCCCACAGAAAGAGCCTTTACGCCCGTTCAGCGGACTCGCCGAAGGCGAGCAGCGAGCGTGTGGATCGGGAACAGCGGCTGCGCAACAGGCTTTTTGTAGCAGTCCCCGTTTCCAACCGGCACGGCTTGGCGTGACGATCGATGTGGACGCAAACCGACGTATGATCCCATTGCCCGCGCGCGGGTCGTGGCTTGCGCCCAACGACACCCACAGCGGCGCGAGGACGGCACCGCCACTTGGTCGCTCGGCACCCGCAACGCGCGTTGCGCAGGAGTGACTTCCCTCGCATCCATAGCACCATCCGGCGGGTACTGGAGGATGCGGGCAGTTCCTACCAAAGGACCCGCACCTGGTGTCCGACCGGCATCCCCAACGGCTGCGCAAGACGGGAGTCGTCACGTAATAGATCCCCAGACCGAAGCAAAAAGGGGCTGATCGAGCGGGCATATAGGCTGGCGGGAAGCGGCCGGGTTGCAGGTCTGGTGTCAAGACGAAGCCGGTCCGTATCAGACAGTACCCTACCCCGGAGCGAGCTGGGAAACTGGTGCGCTGTCGGCGCAGCCCACACGAGTATATCCGCAGTGGCACGGCCAAACTGCTGAGTTGCGCCCGGCGACGGGGGAGTCGCGAGGCAAAGGGGTGAGGAGCGCGACCAATGCCGTACTGCATCCGTGGCTACAAGATGAGTTGACTCAGCTACTCGCGGCCTTGCCAGCCTTGACAATGCCGTCGGCGCTCGCCCGGTGGGAAACGTGGCTGGGCCATCCGCCCCGTGAGCCGTTGCCGCCGCTGCGGCTCATCCTGATATGATAATCTCGCCGGGCACCTGAGTTGGTCGATAGTGCGTTGGCTGTTCCAGCACGGGGTGATGCTGCCGTATACCCCGCTATCCGGGTCGTGGCTGAATATGGCGGAGTCACTGCAGCGTATCATCGCCCGGCGGGCATTGGCTGGGCAGCATCCACAATCGCCCCAGGAGATCATCGACGGTTGGAGGACACCCTCGAAGGCTGGAATCGGGCGCCGACGCCCTCTTCGTGGACGGCAAGCGCCGGGAGCGGCGCCGACGAGCGAGGCAATGACGCCTGGGTGGCTCCACAACCACCTTGACAAATCACCAACTATTTGCGATGACCCACTAGTACACTGTGACGGTTGAATCGATCCTTCTAGTGGGTGCTAGGTATGCTGGTGCTCACTATGAAGAAGAAATATAGCGTTATCCTGACCGAGACCCAAAGAGAAGAGTTATACAAGCTGATAGCTGCGGGCACCGCACCTGCCAGAAAGCTCACACACGCACGAGTCTTACTCAAAGCTGATCAAAGCGCACAAGGACCGTGCTGGGTGGATGAGCGCATAGCCGATGCGGTGGAAGTGAGCCAGCTGACGATATCTCGCATTCGCAAGCAGTACGTCGAGGAGGGTCTGGAGGCGGGGCCTGAACCGACGAGCCCCTAACCGGAGTACCACAGGAAGCTCGACGGGGAGCAAGAGGCGCGGCTGTAGCGTTGGCGTGCAGCGAGCCACCCAAGGGACAGGCGCGATGGAGCCTGAGGTTATTAGCGGACAAGCTGGTGGAGCTTGAGGTGGTCCCCGAGGTGTCGTACCAGACGGTAAGGTGATACTGAAAAAACGAACTCAAGCCGCATATAAGGAAGCAGTGGTGCATCCCGCTCACAGAATGCCGAGTTCGTGTGGCGGATGCAGAACGTTCTGGAGGTGGTGTTAAGCGGCTATACGACCCGCGCTTCCGCTGGTGTGTATGGGATGAGGTCTCCAAGCAAGTATTGCGTGACACCCGGGAGCCGCTGCCGATGCAGCCGGGCAAGCCCCAGAGGGTGGACTATATGTATTCTCGGAGCCGCTTGCGGGGAAGCGCTGGGTGGACGTGACGCAGAGGCGGACGAAGTAACAGCGCAGATGACCAGTGGTGGACGAGCGTCATCCCGAGGCAGAGAGTCCTCAACACTCATACCCCGGCATCCCTGTACGAAGCGTTCCCTCCACAAGAGGCAAGACGGCTGTTGGAGAAGCGATATCCACCACACGCGATGGCAGTGGCTCAACATTGAGATAGAGCTGTCAGTGCTCAGCCGCCAGTCTCGGAGGGCGTCCATGAGGCGGAGGTCGTGGCAGGAACGGCGTAACGTCCTGCAAGGTGGACTGGAGGTTCACCACTGCCGATGCACGCAGCCTGCCGACGTCCTTCATTCGAGAAGTAACAGTGTACTAGGGAGTTATATTCAGCGGAGTCGTGTTGGTGCGTGGAGGTTCGCGATGCTCCGATTGATCCTGCTAGCCGTTTTGGTCTTCGGCGTGCTCCTGGGTTCGAGCCGGGAGGTTGCCGCAGCCAGCGACCAAGCCGCCGAGCGCGCCTGTGCGGGACAGCTCACCGCAGAATCCGTACAAGTAGACACCTATCAACCGTGGGGTCTGACTATCATTAGTTCCGCGGCGCACGAGCCGGGTTTTGGCGATGACCAGTCCGACGCTGCGGTAGTCTGTGACCTTGACGTGTTCGCCAAGAGATACTCGATTTAGCGATGGGTCGTCGCCCTCCGCTGTCTCCGTACCATGAAGTCGTTCGTCCTCGCTGAACTGCCACCAGCATCGGAGTACGGCGGACACCGTGCGCTAGATGGGTAGGGCGGTGACCGAAACCTGCTTTGCTTGCTCTTCGGGGCGTGCCGCCACGGTGCCCTCCGCTCAACGATACGGGATCTACCTCCCACTTCGGCACTGCGTTGGTGGTGTAAGCTAACAGGCTCCGACCGCGTTCGCACGACTATGCCACCGCGGGGACAGGTTCGTAAACTTCGGTCTCACACCCTGCCCAAAACGAACGTTGGCGAAACAACGTTCCTGCCATCCATAAAGACCCGCCACACGGGCGTCTCGGCGGTAATGATATGGAGCAACCCCTACCGAACCCTGTAGGCGTCGTCAGCCAGGAGAAAGCGTATGTCCACCACCGTCCCGACGGCCGCACCGATCCTCACCCCAGACCAGCGGTTGCGGGTGTTCGTGTCGTCGACGCTTGGGGAGTTGGCCGCCGAGCGCCGGGTGGAGCGCGCTGCAATCGAGCGGTTGCGGCTCGCGCCCGTCATGTTCGAGCTCGGTGCCCGGCCCCATCCGCCGCGCACGCTGTACCGCGCCTACCTTGAGCAGAGTCACATCTTCGTCGGCATTTACTGGCAGAGTTAGGGCTGGGTTGCGCCGGGGGAGGACGTGTCGGAGCTGGAGGATGAGTACAACCTCTCCGGAAAACGGCCCAAGCTGATCTACGTGAAGGGGCCAGCGCCGGACAGGGAGCCCCGGCTCAAGACGCTCCTCTCGGGCATCAGGGACGACGACCAGGTCTCATACAAAGGATTCTCATCGGCCAGAGATCTGCGCCAGCTGGTAGAGAACGATCTGGTGCTCCTGCTTACGGAGCGGTTCGAGATTAGCCGGGTGGTGCCGCAGAGCCGGCCGGACACCTCGGTCACCGCTGCGGCGCGTACCCCTGCCTTGCCGGTGCCGCCGACCCCATTCGTCGGGCGCGAGCGCGAGATGGACGGACTTCGAACGATGCTCGCGGACCCGGACATCCGTCTGGTGACGCTGTCCGGTCCGGGCGGAATCGGCAAGACCCGGCTGGCACTAGAAACGGCCACACGGCTTGGGGCGGAGTTCCCGGACGGGGTCTGGTTCGTTCCGCTGGCCACCGTGACCGACCCCTCCCTGGTCGACTCGGCGATAGCACAAGCACTCGGGATCGATGAGAGCGGTGAGCTTTCGGTGCGCGACGCCCTCAAGAGCCATCTCAGCGGCCGGCGGATGCTGCTTCTCCTTGACAACTTCGAGCAGGATGTTTCGGGGGCTGCGGTGATCTCCGAGAGCCTCGCCTCGGCACCCGGACTTAAGGTACTCGTAACCAGCCGCGCCGTGCTCCGCCTGGCCGGCGAGCACGACTTCCCCGTCCCGCCGCTCTCGGTCGCGTCAGCAGAGGGTATCACCGACGACGGGATGAGCTCACAGTATGACGCCGTTCGCCTGCTCATCCAGCGTGCGGGCGCGGTCAAGCCCGACTTCAACGTGACGATCGATAACGCACCCGCCGTGGCGGAGATATGCTATCGCCTCGACGGACTACCGCTCGCGATCGAGCTGGCGGCGGCCCGTGTTCGGTTATTACCACCGCAGTCTATGCTGGCCCGGCTGGACAGCGGGCTAAAGCTTCTCACCAGTGGCGCCAAGGATTTACCGGCCCGGCAACAGACCCTTCGGGGCGCGATCGACTGGAGCCATAGCCTACTCACCCCGGAGGAGCAGCGGCTCTTCGCTCGCCTCGCTGTCTTTGCTGGAGGCTGTACGCTTGAAGCGGCGGAGTTGATCTGCAACGCTGACGGCGACCTCGATGTGCTCGAGCTGATGGAGTCGCTCACCGACAAGAGCCTGCTCAGGCAGACGAGCGACGGCGCGGAGCCTCGGCTTCTCATGCTCCAGACCATCCATGAGTATGCGTCGGAAAAGCTGGCGGGAAACGACGAGGTTGCGAGGCTGCGCCAACGTCACGCGGAGTACTACCTTGAGCTGGCGGAAGCGGCCATAGCGCAGCTGCGGGGACCCCAACAGGCCGAGCGGCTCCGGCAGCTCGCCGCCGAACACGGGAACCTCCGGCTCGCGTTAGGCTGGCTGCTTGAGAGCGACAATCCGGAGGCTGGCTTGTGGCTCGCCGGACGGCTCTGGCTGTTCTGGGGGATGCGCGCGCATCTGAGCGAGGGGCGGCGGTGGCTGGAGACTGCACTCGCCAAGAATCCGCAGGCGCCGGCGGTGCTACGCTCGGAGGCTCTGGCGGGTCTCGGGCGATTGACCGCTGACCAGGGTGATTACAGCCGCGCGATGGCTCACTTGGAGGCGGCGCTGGAGTTGTCGCGTGGGACATACCATCGGGAAAACACCGCGTACACCCTAAAGCACGATGGCGATAGTCGATCAGTACCAGGGCAACTATGACTGTGTTGAACCACTCCTTCAGGAAAGCGCGGGCGATGCACTTGTCGCGGCAGATCGGCGATGCGTGGGGCGTTGCTGCCGTGTTGAACGTCCTTGGAACGCTCGCTCTCGGGCAGGGGAGTACGCGCGGGCGGTGCCGCTGTTCGAGGAGAGCCTTGCACATAACCGAAGAATCGGTGGGCAGCGCGACGTTTCAGTGCTCCGCAACAATCTGGGTATTGCGGCGCTGGAGCAGGGCGAGGTGGCGCGGGCGATCGAACTCCTACAGGAAAGTCTGGTGCTCTCGGATGAGCTGGAGGACTGGGCGGGGGTTTACTCGTGCCTTGAAGAATTGTCCATGGCCGCGCACAGTCAAGGGGAGATCGAGCGGTCAACGCGACTCTATGCCGCGGCCGACGCTTTGCGCACGACACTAGGCGTACCAATGCCGCCCGATGAGATGTCGCGCTTTGAGCGATTGCGTTCCGACCTCCGGTCGCGAATGGGTCAGGCTGCATTTAACGCAGCGTGGAATGCAGGACGAACTCTGGAGAAACAGCAGGCCGTCGATTATGCCCTGGATACCATGGAGGGTCCGCATGCGGCAGCCGTGCGCGGCGATGGTTGAGAGCATGCGAGCCGCCCGCCCGACAGGATCTCGCTGGTTGCTTTGATACCCATGATCGTGCGCCCCGACACGCTGGATGCCTGGGGACTTGCTCGCACTCCATCACTCCATCCGCCGTGTCCATCGCGGGCGACCTCCTCCCCAGGTACGTCGAGCATCCTCGATGCAGTACCGAGGGTGACGGAGCCGATCCATGATTACATAACTTCCTGCGAGTGCGGACAATGCCTTGTGTCTCTGAGACAGAGCATTGGTACAAGCCCCACGACCGATGGATTGGTCGGGTGGTAGCGCGCGGCGGCGTTTGACCTCCGGGCAGGGTAAACAGAAGCGGAACACCGCGTGGTGCTTGGGATATAATTGTGCAATCCCTCCGACCGGCAGTGATTACCGCTGCTCATGTCGGACAAGAAGTAGGTGAAGGAGCACATGCCGAGAAGAGAGGACTCTACGCCGGAACTCGATATACGCGAGGTCAAGCGGGGACGCCATCCGGGAGACAAGTACGTTCGCGTGCGGCACAACCCGAAGCTGCAGCGAATGGGGCCCGGACTGCTCACCGCGACCCCGCGTGCCGAGGAACCCAGCGGTGGAATCAGCAAGGCCATATATCGCTGCAAGAAGGCGCTCCTCGGCACTCCGCTGGCGACGTACCAGGCGCAACACGAGCGGCTGACGAAGGTCAAGGCTCTAGCCGTGCTCTCGTCGGACGCCCTGTCCTCCGTGGCGTACGCACCGGAGGAGATGTTGCGCGCGCTCCTCCTCGCCGGCACCGCCGCGCTCTACTTCTCGCTGCCGATCTCGGGCGCAATCGTCCTCCTTCTGGTGATCGTCGCGTTCTCGTATAGTCAGACGATCAAGGCATACCCGAAGGGCGGCGGCTCGTACATCGTTGCTTCGGATAACCTCGGTACTGTGGCGGGGCTCACCGCGGGAGCGGCGCTCATCATCGGCTACATACTCACCGTCGCGGTGAGTATTGCCGCAGGCATGGCCGCGCTTGTCGCCGCAATCCCGGCGCTCGAGGCGTTCACGGTACCACTGGGAGTCGGCTTCATTGCCTTAATCACGCTCGCGAACCTGCGCGGCATCCGCGAGGCCGGTAGCATTTTCGCGGTGCCGACCTATGCCTTCCTCCTGTGCATGTTCGGACTTATCGGCTACGGCCTGTATCGCGTCGCCACCGGCACAGTTGTGCCCGTGAGTGAAGGGTCGGGCGCGTTGGCAGGTGATGCGGTGTCGGGACTGTCGCTGTTCCTTGTGCTGCGGGCGTTCGCGTCCGGGTGTGCCGCGATGACGGGTGTTGAGGCCATCTCCGACGGTGTGCCCGCCTTCCAGGCGCCGGAGTGGCGCAATGCGCGGACCACCTTGGCCTGGATGGCCGGTATCCTCGGCTCCACGTTCCTTGGCCTGACGTACCTGATCCACCGCTACGGCGTGGTACCGGATGTCGAGGGGCACCAGACGGTGGTTTCCGCGCTCGCCCGGGCCGTGTTGGGCCAGGGAGTCGGCTACTACGCGATCCTGGCGAGCACCGTCATGATCCTGATCCTCGCCGCCAATACCAGCTTCTCGGACTTCCCACGCCTGGGCTATTTCATGGCACGCGACCGATTCCTGCCGCACCAGTTCGAATACCGGGGTGATCGCCTTGCATACTCCAACGGCATCGTCGCGCTCGGCGTGATCTCCTCCGTGCTGCTGATCGCGTTCGGTGGTGACACCCATGCGCTCATCCCCCTGTATGCGGTGGGGGTGTTCCTCGCGTTCACGATGTCCCAGGCCGCCATGGTCGTGCGGTGGTGGCGCAGGCGCGACCCGGGTTGGCGCTGGAGCATGGCGATAAACGGCGTCGGTGCAGCGACGACCGCGCTCGTGACCCTCATCGTAGCGGTGGTGCGCTTCAGGGAAGGTGCGTGGATAGTGGTGCTGGTTCTGCCGGTGCTCGTGCTGCTCTTTCTCGGGATTAAGAGGCACTATACGGGCACATCGAGGGAGCTTCTCACCGAAACGCCCATAGACCCTGAGCGAATCACGCACACCATGATCGTGCCCATAGCCGACCTCAACAGAGTCGCGCTTCAAAGCTTGGCCTACGCACGGTCGCTGACCCCCAACGTTACGGCCGTACACATCACGCAAGGCGACGAGGCGGCCGAGGATTTTCGCAATCGGTGGCTGGCGAAGTACGGGAACCTCGACGGGCTTGTGGTCATCGAGTCACCGTACCGGTCGCTGGTGAGCCCGCTGCTCGCCTACATCGACGCGGTGGACTCCACCGATCCCGGAGACACCATCGCCGTCGTGCTCCCGGAGTTTGTCGCGCGGCACTGGTGGGAGCACCTGCTGCACAACCAGACGGCGCTGCGGATCAAGGGCGCGTTGCTGTTCCGGCCGGGCACGGTCGTAATCAACGTCCCATACCATCTAAGCGGCAAGCGAGAGCCCTCACCTGGCCCGGAGAGGGGGGGGTGACGGCGGACGCGCACGCGGATCAGCCCGAGCTTGCAGCCGACGTGCTACCTAGCGTAGGAGGAGAGGCAGCGGCTGCTGGTATTCAAAGCAGAGGGGCTCGTGAAGGGACTCCCTGAGGCGCCTCCGCACATCACCGTTTTACGCCTGGACGCCCGGGGCATTGCTGGACATCACATGTGCGGGGTGTCAGTCGATCGGCTGCAACCGGTGTGCGGGCCGAGCGACAAAAGCCTTGACCATGGGCGAGCCCGAAGTTCCCAACCCGTCCAGCTACATGGATTGTTTGCTTTGTGCGACGCTGTCGCGGGTGCGGGCGGCACTTGGACTGCCACGTGGACGGTCCACGGGAGACGTATAATGTCACGGCACGAGTCCACGGGAGACGTATAAGGTCGCAGCGGGAACGATCCACGAGCACGGTACCCGCCGGGGAAAGCCCTCACGCGTGGCCGGCTCCGACCATCGACGTTCTGGTGTAGCCGGCAATCGCTTACCGGACGGCGCGTTACCGACTCAGCAGGAGATACGCAATCCGCGCATATCGACCGCGCTCTCGGTCGCGGTAGGACGCGGCGGCGACTGCGTGTCGTCGTATGGCGAACGCCACGCTGCAGGGTACCGGCGCCTCCGTAACCCGTCAACCGTTTCCGGTATCGGCGCGCGATTCCTCTTTATCGCATGGCTTCTCGCCCGAGGAGGACGTCCGTGGAATGACATCCCTGCGTCTCGACTACGGTCTCTCGATTGATGCCGGAGTTCGTGCGGTTACACCTACGACTGAGTCGTCGGTGATTCCGAACCTGTGATCCGCCCGGCGGCAGAGTCTACCAGCCCATCGCCCGCGGCCCGCGAGCTGACGCTCATAGTCGCGGCGCAAGCAATCGTTCTGGTGGTGAAGGTGGCGGCGGCAAGGAGTGGCGGTGGGACGTTATGGGCGCTCGCGTTTTGCGGCCAGTGATACCCGCGCTGTTCGGTGAGAACTAATTTGTCTCGCCCGAGAACCAATCGAGGGCATCGCGGGTCAACTGGGCAGGTACGGTGTGTCCCCCCTCGAACTCGCGGTACACAACGTCGTATCCGGCGCGCTTGAACTGGGGGCGATCCTCCGGCTGCACACATCGATTGGGAGCACCCTGTCGTCGGTGCCGTGCGAGAGGTAGATTCGTGGCTGTCCTTCCTGTGCGGCCGGGCTCATGAAGCCGGGCGAGAAGGCGATAACGTGGGTGAAGAGGTCGCCGTTCGTGATGCCGACGGAGAGGGCGTAGGAAGCGCCGTCGGAGAAGCCCCCGACCGCGACCCGTGCGGGATCGACAGCGTACTGGTCGAAGGTCTGTTCGAGCGCCCGGTCGATGAACGCGATGTCCGGGCCGAAGCCGCCGTGGAGCACGTCCCACGTCTGCCGCCGGGAGTCGACCGCGAGCAGGATGAGCCTCGACTCGTCGGCGAGATCCCGGAACAACCCGATCCCATGCTGCGCGTTGCCGCCCGCCCCGTGGAGCATCAGCGCCAGCGGTGAGGGCCCGTCGGGTGAATAACCATCGGGCACGTAGAGAAGCCCGTCGCGCTGCTCGCCGAGATCGAGGGGATAAAGGCCGGTTGGACCGGAGTGGTGCGGCTGTTTCGGCCTGGCAAGGAGGCGTCCCGCCGCCTCTGCGTCCGGCTGGCGCCGTCCAAATCGTCCCATTATCGTACTCTCCGTCGCAGGCCGTCGGGTTGTCCTCGTGCGCGGATTGCAGCGCAAGATGCGGACCGCATACCCGGCGACGCTAGGTCGGCTGCTCCCGAACTCCGGTTGCGGCTGCTTGTCGCATTAGGCCGATTCCCCGACACTCTGCCTACAACGGGGCCCGAGACCGTCTCTATCGATGTACTTGCAGGCTCCCCATGCAAATCGCCCGGAACGGTGCTTGCAGTGCGACCGGAATAAGGCTGTTGGCGCACAAGGAGGACCGTTATGACCGCAGGTACCGTGTCATCCAGCCGCAGCCAGCGCCCCCCTTTGTGGCCCGTTCCTCACGCGGCGATCACGTTTCGGGATGGTTTCTGGGCACCACGGCTCAAGCTGAACCGAGAGCGGACGCTGCCGGCAATTCAGGAACAGCTGGAGCGTCTGGGACGTTTCGATGCCGTCAATCTTGAGTGGCGGCCCGGTCAGCAACTGGAGCCGGAGTTCCTCTGGACGACAGATTTCACCGAGTGGATAGAGGTGGCGTCCTTCCACCTCGCCGTGCAGCGCGATCCAGCCATCGAGGCACTGGTTGATAAGGTCGTCCACTACATCGGGCTCTCGCAGCAGCCGGATGGCTACCTCGACCAGCGGGTTCACCCCACGTCAGTCGAGGAGCGCTGGCTTGACCTGCGCGACAGTCACCGACTGTATGCTGCCGGACACCTGTTCGAGGCGGCGGTGGCCTACTTCCGCGCGACCGGCAAGCGAGACTTGCTGGAGATCGCGTGCCGCTACGCCGACCACATCGACCAAGTGTTCGGGCGTGGCGAGGGACAGATCTGCGGCTACGACGGCCATGAGGAGATCGAGTTGGCCCTCGTCAAGCTCTACCGAGCGACCGGGGAAGAGCGATACCTGCGCCTCGCATCGTACTTCGTCGACGAGCGCGGGCAGGCCCCAAACTTCTTCGAGCAGGAGCTGGGATCGCACGGGGCCGATGACTACTTCCAGCGGCAGGGCTTGCCCTGGCGAGCAGAGTACAATCAGTCGCACCTGCCGGTGCGCGAGCAGACGGAAGTTGTTGGCCACGCCGTGCGGGCGATGTATCTCTACTGCGCGATGGCTGATCTGGCGGTGGAGCTCGGTGATGAGTCGCTACTCCACGCGTGCCGACGACTGTGGAAGCACCTCACGAGCACGCGGTTGTACGTCATCGGTGGGCTTGGCTCGACGTACCGGAACGAGGGGATGACGGAGGACTATGACCTGCCAAACGAAGCCGCGTACTGCGAGACTTGCGCGGCGTGCGGTCTCGTCTTCTGGAACCACCGCCTCCTGCATGCCGAGCTCGACGGGCGTTACACCGACCTGATGGAGCGCGCGATGTACAACAACGTGGCCGCGGGGATATCGCTGGACGGTTCCCGATTCTTCTACGACAACAAGCTTGCCACCGCCGGTGACCATCATCGGACAGAGTGGTTCAAGGTGGCGTGCTGCCCGCCGAACGTAGCCCGCTTGCTCGCGTCGCTCGGCGAGTATGTTCACTCGCAAGGAGACGCCGAGGTCGTGGTGCACCTGTACGTGCGTTGCGACGCCCGCCTGGATCTGGCCGGGCAGCGCGTGACGCTGCACCAGGAGACGGACTACCCGTGGGACGGCACGATTAGGATCGCCGTCGAGCCGGAGCAGAATCTCCACTTCGTCCTCAGGCTTCGGGTGCCCGGCTGGTGCCGCCACGCTACGCTCGCCGTGAACGGGGAGGTGCTGCAGCGCGCGCCCGATCGGGGATACGTATCCGTCGATCGGACCTGGAGGGCAGGCGACGAGGTGGTGCTAGATCTGGATATGCCGGTGGAACGGGTCCGGGCTCACCCAAAGGTGCGCGCCGATGCCGGACGCGTTGCCCTGCAGCGTGGTCCCATCGTCTATTGCTTGGAGTCGGTGGACAACGGCCCGAACCTCGAGTCGCTGTCGCTTGCCGATGATGCGCCTGTCGACGCGACCTTCCGACACGAGCTGCTCGGCGGAGTCGTGACCCTGCAGGCGAGGGCTGAGCGCGCGGACGAGAGCTCTTGGGATCGCGCGCTGTACTCGACGACGGTGCAGGATCGGGCCGAGACGGAACTGACGGCGGTGCCGTACGCCACATGGGATAACCGGGAGCCAGGGGAGATGCTGGTGTGGGTGCGGGAATGCTAACGGCTGGGTGGTGTCGCTAACGCGTTCTGTCCATGGCATGACGTATGTGGTCGGTAATGCCGTAGAGGCAAATCGGGATGCCTAGCATCAAAACCACTTGCTCTTGTGTTCGCGACTGACCCTATTGGCGCATCCTTCCACCGGGTGCGTGGGTGGTCGCATCAGCGTCCGCTCTGTGGCACGCCCCACACCACGCTCGCGATGGTCTGCAGTTCGATCATGCCTTCTTTACAGTACGGCGCGACGAGTTCCCTCAGCCGGCTGTCGAAGGCGGCAAAGTCGGCCGGGGGCATACGGCCCTGCGACAAGCTCGACCGGGAGTGGAAGGACGCGACATAATCGTCGACGAACTGCCACGTTGTGGCGGCTGCGGTCTCCCGGCGGCCTGAGGCCCGGAACAGCCCGCGGCGCTGCAGTTCCTCGATCAAGTCGAACGGCTGGTAGTTGCGCATCGTCGAGTACTGCCTGATCAGTCCCATCAAGCTCTCCTGCCAGGGCGGTCTGGGCTCATCGCGCTGGATGATGGCCACCAAGCCGTCCGCAGTGAGGACGTGCCCGAAGCGGGGGAACACGACCTCCCAGTCCATCCAGTGCAGGCTGTCGCCTGCCGTGATTAGGGAGTATGGCGGGCGGAGTTCGGCGGTCTCGATGGGTGCCACGACCCAGCGCAGGCGCGGGTGGTCGCCGCCCGGCAGGGTCCGCCCCTTCGCCACCATCGCCGCGGAGATGTCGACGGCGTCAACGCGGTCCGCGCGGCCGGTGAGAGGGCGGGCAAACTCGCCGGTGCCGGTGCCGACGTCGAGGACCGAGCGCGGCTCATCCCGAATCAGACCTTCCAGGATGTCGTAGACCTCGGGTGGATATGGCAGCCGCAGGTGGTAGACGTCGACCACATTGCGCTCCTGGAAGACCGCCGCGTTCTCTGTCGTCAGGTGCGCCGGTCTCGATGCCATGCTCTCCCCATACGTAGTCGACTAATCCGAAATCAAATACCGATGTTCCCAGACCTTCGCCTACACTGGCAAGTTATCGCTCTCAGTGTTGCACCCGGCGTACAACAGTACAGCTTGCGACCGGTATCAAGAGCCAGGCACAGTCCCAACGTCTATGCCGCCAGGACGACTGTATCCGGCAAGTGGCCCGGGCAATCCCCGTGATGCCCACCAGATTACCGATATCGAACGCCGCCCATCCGAACACCTTGAGAATCTAATGGAGCGGGATCATGGCCTCAGTCGGAACTGGCGCAACAGCGGTATCGCAGGTACCGACGGTGTTACGCTCCATCCTCGGCTGGACACCGCCAACAGTTCCTTCTCGCGGGGCTTGTAAACGGCATAGGTTCCCAACCCTCGAATGTCCACTCTACTGCAATGGAACTCAGCCCGACCACTGAACGAGAGCGGGCCTGTGGCGACTGTACGTTCGACACAGACAGGCGCTATCGTCGCGGAGGATGAGGTCGCCCGATGGCACAAGGCGTGCAACCGCGCACGGTGTGCCGAGCAGTCCGGCGCGATAGTGCCCAATAGGGAGGACATGGCGAGTGTTAGTGCACATCGTGGCGGACTACGGGCAGGGGGACCTTGCGTTTGCCGAGGTGGCGCAGCGCATCAAGCTCTACTTGCCCGACGCGGAGCCGGTGGCGACCCCCGTGCCCGCCTTCGCCACACTTGCCACAGGCTTTTGCGTCGCGCAGCTCGGCCTCAATGACGCGCCCGCGGGCACCATCGTGTACCACAACGTGGCCCCGCGCCGGGACGACTCGGGAGAGCGCCCGGACAACGAGGGGGAGCGGCTGGCGTACGCGCGGCTGCCCAACGGCGTGCGCGTCATCGGGGTCAACGCCGGGCACACGTTCTCCTTCGTGCGCGACGCCGCGGAGGAACTGAGGTGGGCTGCTGTGCCCGCGGCGGGCTCGCAGTTTCGCTCCCGAGACCTCTTCCCGCAGGCTGCGGCCCACATCGCGCTAGGACGGCCCGACGCACTCGCCGATGAGGTGGATCGATCGAGCGTGCCGGATGTGCCCATGGCGCGCGTCGCATACGTGGACGGCTACGGGAACCTCAAGACGACCCTCCGCGCCGAGATGTCTTCGGGCACGGCGGTGCGGGTGCGGATCGGCGACCTGGAGGTGGGGGCGACCGCAAGCGACGGGACGTTCGCGGTGCCCGCGGGCGAGCTGTCCCTCGCGCCCGGCAGCAGCGGCTGGATGCTCCCGGATGGCTCCGAGGAGCGCTGGGTGGAACTCTTCCTGCGCGGCGGGAGTGCGTGGGAGGCGCTCGGCCGGCCGGATATTGGGGCGCCTATCGAGGTCAGGAGTGACGCTCAAGGCCCGGATGGACCGTAGCGTCAGGGATAGCGGTGCGGACGATAGTCCCGGTTAAGGGCGATGGGTTGCACCTAGTTCCTGGCGGCAATTATCGCTGGCAGCAGCCCGTCGTATTGACTGACTGAGCCTGGCCCCCGTCGGCACGTATCCGAGGTGGCAGTGCTGTTGTCGAGCGCCCCCGTGGGCTGACGTCGGCGTGACGGGATGATCGGAGGGAGCGCGTGGACGCGGACACGTATGTGGAGACCCTCGCTGCGGCTACGCCGCGCTCGTTTGGCTTCTCGGCTGCTACCCGCATCGAAGCGGAGGAGTGGCAACGTGCTTTCCGGCCCGCGCTGGCACGGCAGATAGGCTTAGACGCCATCGCCGCCCGCGGCACGCCGCCGATGCATGCCACGCTCGTCCGCTCGGAGCAGGAGCCCGATCACGTGCGCGATGAGTGGACGCTGGAGACGGAGCAAGGTTTCCATCTGCCCTTCTACCTGCTACGCCCCCTCGAAAGCTCGGGACCATGCCCCTTGGTGCTCACGCCACACGGCCACGGCAAGCTCGGGAAGCGGACATACGTCGGGCTTGCCGAATCCGAGGCAGACCGGCGCGATATGGAGGAGGGCGAGCGGGACATTGCGCTCCAGGCTGTGCGTGAGGGCTACATCGCCATTGCCCCCGACATGCGCGGGTTCGCCGGGCTCAGGCGGCGCGAGGAGATCGAGCAGGACGCGAACAACTCCTGCCGCACCCTGCAGATGCACGCCCTGCTTTTCGGCCGCACGCTCGTCGGCGAGCGCGTCTGGGACATCCAACGACTCATCGACTGGGCCGTTCAGCGCGAGGACGTGGACCAGGCGGCGATCGCGATCACCGGCAACTCGGGAGGCGGGACGATCAGCGTCTTTGCCGCGGCTGTGGACGAGCGGATCGCGGTGTGCGTGCCCAGCAGTTACTTCTGCACCTTTAAGGATTCCATCGGCTCGGTCTATCATTGTGAGTGCAACTATGTGCCTGGGATCATGCAACTCGGGGAGATGTGGGATGTCGCCGGGCTCATCGCCCCTCGCGCCTTCCTCGCCGTCTCCGGCCGCCACGACCCGCTGTTCCCGATCGAGGCGGTGCAGGAGAGCTACGAGCGACTGCGGCGGATCTACGCGGTGTTCGATGCGGACGCGGCGTGCCGCCTGAGCATCGGGGACGGCGGGCACCGCTACTACAAGCGCGACGTCTGGCCGTTCGTCGAGCATGCCTTCTTTAAGCATCAACGCAGATAGGGTCGGCGGGCAGAGCAGACCGGCCCACGATGCACGGCTGGAACAGGACCACAGACGCGACTGTCTGCTCCGCGCGCTCTGCCACGATCGGCGCACCTGAGTGACATCCGTTTGGGCATCTGAGCAGGGAATCGACGGTCTCAGTATGAGTTAGGGGCACGAGATGGAGAAGCGCATCCTCGGACGGACCGGGCTTGAGGTGAGCGTGCTGGGACTCGGTGGTGCGTTCATCTCGCGATGGGGAACCGCCGACCGCGAGGAAGCACGCGCCGCCATCCGCCGCGCGTTGGACCTGGGTGTCAACTACATCGACACCGCCCCCGGCTACGCCGACAGCGAGGAGGTGCTCGGCTATGCGCTGCAAGGTGTCTCACAGCCATATTTCCTTGCAACCAAGTTGGGGGGACGCCCCGAGCCGTTCGATCCACGGGACAAGGGTGGGTTGCGGCGGTCCGTGCAGGAGAGCCTGCGTCTGTTGGGGCGCGACCACATCGACGTGTTACTCATCCACGAGCCGGACCGGCCCCGGCAATACGATTGGTGGGAGAACGACGACAGCTTTCATGGTCCCGTAAATGAGGTGCTCGACGAACTCAAGGCGGAGGGCATCATCCGGTTCACGGG
>JAUJMR010000005.1:57658-65758 GCA_030446765.1 Chloroflexia bacterium | reverse complement strand
ATGCGGCCATACGAGGAGCCGTTCGGCTTGCCTTTCGGGCGCGACTACAAGGGTCCGGGGCACGCAATGGCCTGGCGGACCTGAGGAGAGAGCTTGGCGACCCAGGCGCGCGGGCGGATGCAGTGATGTGCGTGGTGGGCGTGATTCCCCGCGGTGATCGCCAAGCGAGACCGATGCCTGACGGCCGGCTGTGTACCGCGACCACGGCGCGCCTCTCAGGACTGGCTCGATCTGTTGCATCCCGTTGGTATGCACGGGCTGGGGCCGCGTGGCGGGTACAATGGCGCTATGACGGGGACGCACGAGACCGATATCGAGAGGGGCGCGGAGTCCGCGGAAGCACATTCGGGAGTGACGGGCGAGCGGCACGCGCTCGGTCGCCAGTCACTCCCGAGTCTGTGGCGGAACCGGGAGTTCACGGTCGTGCTGTTCGGCCAGGGCATATCCGCGCTCGGTGACGCCGTCAACGTCACTGCGCTGCCGCTTCTCGTCGTCCTATTAACCGGCTCAGGCACGCAGATGGGCATCGTCGGCGTGCTCCAAACGGTGCCACACCTCGTCCTGGGCCTACCCGCCGGTGCCCTGGCCGACCGGTGGGATCGGCGCAAGGTGATGCTCGGCTGTGATCTGGGTCGTGCGCTGCTCACCGCCCTCGTCCCCCTATCATTCTGGGTCGGTATTCCGACAATGCCGGTGGTCTATGCCGTCACGGCACCCATCGGCGCTTTGTCGGTGCTCTTTCTCGCCGCGTACACGGCGGTGGTGCCCGCACTCGTTGGACGGCGACAGCTTGGCCAGGCGAACAGCTATTTCCAGGCGCTTGCGAGCATGGGCTTCGTGCTCGGTCCGGGCATCGCGGGCGTCCTGGTGGGATGGATTGGGCCCGGTCCGACGCTCGCAGTGGACGCGCTCACCTTCGCCGTCTCCGCTGCGACCCTACTCCTCATTACCCGGCCGCTGCGCGCCGAGGCCGCACCAAAGAATGAATCCCTCTGGCGGGAGGTGGTGGCGGGACTGGCGTACATATGGCACAACCGCGTGCTTCGCGCCTCCATCGCTTTCTGGAGCTTCGTCTCGGTGGCGATCGCGCCGATCGTGCCGGTGCTGACGTACTACGTGACGCAGGACCTGCGTCTACCCGCCTCCTCGCTCGGCATCGTGATCTCCGGCTGGGGAGGCGGCTCGGTCCTGGGCTCCATCCTGGCAGCACGGGTCACACGGGGCCGGCTGGGGTTGCTGATGCTCTGCGGCAACGTCGTCACGGGCGCGCTGATCTTCCTACATGCCTTCCTGTCGAGCGTCCCGGCTATGGCGGCGGTGACCACGGGGATTGGCCTAGTCGATGCAGTGGTGCTCGTCTCGTACCTGACGCTGCGCTCTTCCCAAACGCCGGACGCGCTCCTGGGCCGGGTCAGTAGCTCTGCCCGGATGCTCTCGTTCGGCCTCGCGCCGGTGGGGATGCTCGCGGGCGGTGTGCTGCTTGACGCCATCGGCGGCGCGCGGACGCTGATGCTCATCGGCATATTCGTCGTCCTCATCAGCCCGCTATTCGCATTCTCCGGCTCCTTGCGCGGCGCGAGGGATGAAGGGTAGGGCTCAAGCGGGTCCGACTGGCAGTCAACGAGAAATCGTCAGTTGGTCCTCCCCGTACGCCGACACGTCGTGCCACGGTTGCCCTGCGGCGAACCGAGTCGAGCGGAACGGGCTGAGATCGATCGTCCTCGGCTTGCCGGTCGTGATCCACTCGCTCAGACCCATGCCAATCGTGGGCGCCGTCTTGAATGAGGTCCCGCTATCGCCCACCATGCAGTATAGCCCTGGTACTTGCGGGACCTGATCGATGATGGGCCGCCCATCCGGGCTCATCGTGATCATCCCAGCCCAGCCCCCACGCATCGTAGCCTGCCGAAATGCCGGTATCCGGGCGGCGAGTGCACGACGGCAGAGGCGCACGTACTCCTGGTCGACGCCCTCGTGTAGGTCGTCCGGGTCCACGCCCGCGACGCCGAGTTCCAGGCCCACGAGCGTGCCGGTCACACCCTCGGGCCGGAACCATGAGCCCTGGGTGGCGTCGATGAAGACCGGATGCGGATGGTCAAGCTCGGGCGGCCTTCGAAAGACGACAACCTGCACCCGACGCGGCTCGAGCCCGAAGTCCAACTCCAGCGGGTCGAGCAGCCGACCGGACCAGGCACCGGTCGCCAGTACGACCGTCTCAGTGTCGATCCGCCCGTCACTGGTATCCACTCCCGCCACCCGGCCGTGCTCGATGATAATCCCCGTTGCCTCGACTCCCGTCCGAACCGTGACATCCCGATCCCTCGCCGCTGAAACAAGGCTGTACAGGGTCGCGTTCGGGTCGGCGAACCCGCTGTCGGGCTCATAGGCGGCGACGGTTACGTCGTCCACACACACCGCCGGTTCGATCTCGTGGAGCTCCCCTGCCGAGATGACGCGGGTGTTGATCCCGATAGCCCGCTGCGCATCGACGTTGGCGCGCAACTGCTCTTCGTATTGGGGAGGCACGATCTGGACGAACCCAGTCGCCTCGAACCCGCAGTCTCCGCCCACGATCTCGGACCAGTTCCGGAAGACTTTCAGGCTCTCGTGCGCCAGCTTGGACTCGACCGGGTTCGTGTAATGCATGCGCACCAGGGCGCCGCTCTTCCCGGTCGCACCAGCACCCAACTGGCGCCGCTCAAGGAGCGTGACCCGCGACATGCCTGCGCGGGCGAGGAAGAAGGCGGTGCTGGCGCCGTTCACTCCACCACCGACGACAACCGCATCTGCCGAACGCATGATCACTCCTTCCGCCTCGGCCGCCCGCAGCACAGTCATACGATAGCTGGCCACTGCAACTGTGGGTGATCGGACGCTAACCCGAATGTAGCCCGTATAGTTGCAGTGCAGCGCGAGCATATCCCCACGCCCACCCACCGTCAAGGGGGGTGGGCAGGGTGCGTGCTGCTACGGAGTCATCCGTCGGACGTCGCGATGTGTAGCTGTGGCCTTGGAGACTTTGTGGCACCCTTCTTCGGATGGTAATTGGCACTCCCGGTCGGCGCAGAGAGATACCCGAACCTTTCGTGAAGTGGATATCAAGTTACACCCCGACTCGCAAGCCTCCTCAGGCCCGCTTGTAGGCATCTCACTTCCTGGAAGAGGCCATCTGTCTAGTGAACACCCGGCCACAAGCGCGACAGCAATTGCTCCATAAGCGCGCGTGGGAGTTGTCGACTGTCCACCTTCAGCGCATCGAGCCAGGCTTACGGCTCAGCGACTCCATCCGCGGCCCGCTCGGCGTCCTCCCGGTGTAGCACGCCTACCAGCACGCCGTCCGGGGAGGTGACTAGGAGCGCGCTCACGCCTCGGTCCCCCATGCGCTCCGCGGCCTCCCGGGCCCTGGAGTCGAGGTGATACGTGGTGGGACCGGGCCTCATCACCTGCTCCACCATCGCCTCAGGGTCGGACTCCAGTTGCTTGCCCCTGAGCAGGCCCAAGACCACTCTGCCGCATGTAACTACGGCACACACATCGGAGCCGGCCGCACGGGCGCGGTCTCGTGCGTCACCTACTGTGTCCGTAAGGGCACACGTCGCCACGTCCCGCCTGGCCACCTCACCGATCGTGGGGGTGTTCGCCGAGCTGCCCTCCCTGGGCAGACCCCAGGCCATCCAGTCCGCCCTGCTAGGACCGTAGTCGTACACCTCGGCGAATCCGAGACTCTCGAGCCGCCACGCGGCCCTCGGGCTCATGTCTCACTGGAGGTCGTAGCAGTAGACGATTACCGGTGCGTCCTTGCGAAGCGAGGCCGTCGTCTCGGCGTCCAGCTCCTTGAGCGGGACGTTGATCGCACCCGCGATATGCTCCTCCTCGTACTCCTCGCGCGGCAGCACGTCCACCAACTGCGCCCCGTCCTCCAGGAGCCTCCGCACTTCGTCTCTGTCGATCGTCTTCGGCATAATGCCACCTTCTTTTTCGCTGACACTACTTGTTCGCGTTGCGTTCCAGTCAGTATAGCGTCTCGGCCGTTGCCGCCATGCCCAAGCCGAACGCCAGGTGCGTGACGAAGCCCCGCAGGTGCGTTACCAACGGATAGGCCCCGTTCGGTGCGCTAAAGCCGAGCAGCGGGGTCATCCCCTCTTCCACGATCAAGGACATCGCGGCACCCGTCCCCAGCCCGGTCGCCACGGGGTTCCACATCGTCCGCCTACGCACGAGCGTGTACACCGCCCCCCAGCTCATGCCGAGCCCGTAGTGGAACAGGTACGTCCCCAGGCTCTTGACTACCGAGTCTGAGATCTGGATCCCAAGCAACCCGACGGTCTTGCGCGCCGCTAGCTGGTACGGCGGTCCGGGCCGCGCCCCATCATCGCACCCCCTGGCCTCCTCGGACTACAGCGCGTACAGTTTCATCGACACGGGCTCCATCGCCTTCGTGCCGACGTAGCCGCCGATGAGCCTGATCCCGATGTCGGATACAAGCCGCCTACCCTTCATACGCTTCTTCCCTCCTCGCCTGATGGCAGCTCTGTTCGCCGCAGCGCACCGGACTGTCCCTGCCCGACATCGCACTGCCAAACACCCGCCTGCCGGCTTCGACCGCTTCCGGGGCGGTGAGGACCTGCCCCTCGATGTCGGGGTGCTCCCGCCTGTAGGCGTCGGCGGACTCCATCGAGCTGAAGAAGCTGATCGTGGCGCAGCACTCGGGGCCCTTGCGATCTCCCGGCTCGCAGATGAGGACGACCGCTCCGGGCGGCTCGCAGTACACGGCGCTATCCCGCACCTCGACGCGGACGGCCTCTCCGGTCCTCGTGTCGGTGGAAACGACGGTGGCGTCCCTACCAAGCATGGAGGGGATGCCGAGCGCGTCCACGGCGCACATCGCGTACACCGGCCGGGCGCTGTCGATAGAGACCCGATCGGCCGTGGGGGCGCCCGAGAACGGGTACGCGCCGACGATCTCCCGTGTCGCCATGTCCAGCACGATCAGATCACGGGCGGCTAGCGCTTGAAGCGCCGCATCGGGATCAAGCCCCGGCGCGGCGGCCTCGGCGCGCAGCCACTCTGTAGCCGGCGGTCCTCCCGTCTCCGGGAACGCCCGCAGTATCGACCGGTACAACTCCATCTCCGCTTCAGCCAGGCCGGAACCCTTGATCTCCCAGCCATCCTCGGGGATGTTGGCTGCCCGCAGCGCTTTATCGACTTTATCCATCGACCGCATCCTCCTTGCGCACGGCGCATGCTGCCCTACTCGACTCCGGACGGGCGATCAAGCGCGAGCCCAGCAGGAGGGCTACGACGAAATACGCAGCCAGGACCCCAATGAGCAACCATGTATTGTCTATGAGGAACGCCCCGACCGAAGTGCCACCCCGGCGGCCGCTATCACCGGCAGGGTGAGCGGCAGGTGGCACGGGCAGGCCAGCAGGCCCGTTGCCGCCAGCAGGTATCCGCCTATCCGCCTCACCGCCCGCGCCTCTCTGCTACCCGGCCACCACCTCGGCGCTGTAGTGATGTATCGTGCCCCGCGAGGCGTCCTCCGCCGCACGGACGAGGTCGCCCGGATCCAGACCCTCCGCGTGGCGTACCCGCGCCCTGCCCACCTCCCAGTCGACGGTCGCCTCCGCGACCCCGTATACTGCCGTCAAGGCGGCCTCCAGCCGCTCCCCGCAGCGCGCTCATGTCATATCCCCGATCAGCAGCTCGGTTACTTCCAAGGCCTTTCCTCCATTCACTCGGCGCAGCAGGAGAGCTTCGCCGGGTCCTTGTAGCGCGAGATCGCCACGATCTTGAGCGCCTCGGCCATCGTCGGGTACACGTGCAGCATGTCGATGTAGTCGGAGAGCCTTGCCCGGAAGCGCAGTGCCATCGCCGCCTCGTGGATCACCTCGGCTGCGCTCGCCCTCACCATCGAGACGCCCAGCACCTCGTCCGTGTCGGCGTCGGCGACCATCTTGATCGCGCCCCTGGTATCCTGGATCGCGCCCGCCCGGGGGACGAGCTCCATCGGGACCGTGTTGCACCAGCAGCGGTGCCCGGCGGCTATCGCCTGCTCCTCGGTCATCCCGACGATGCCGATCTGCGGGTCGGTGAAGATCGCGCGCGGGATGACCCGGTGGTCCACCCTCCTGGGTTCCTCCCCGGAGAGCGCGTTGTGGGCGACGATGACGCCGTCATGCGCGCCCACGGGAGTGGCCATCTGGCTGTGGAGCTCGTTGCCTATCACGTCGCCCGACGCCCAGACGTGCGGGGCGGTGGTGCGCAGGCGCTCGTCCACCAGGATCGCGCCGTCCGGACCGGTCTCGACACCTGGATGCTCCAGCCCTATAGCCGCCGAGTTAGGGGTGCGGCCGGTGGCGACAAGCAGCCTCTGGGCGCGCAGCTCCTTCTGCCCCGAGCGCGTGGACACCGTGACCACCACGCCACCGCCCTCAGGTCTTACCCGCTGAACCCGCGTGTTCGTCCGAATCACCAGCCCCTCGTCGGCGAGGATGTCCTGGATGGTGAGCCCGATCTCCGGCTCGTAGCCGCGGTGCAAGACGTGCGGCCCGCGCTCCAGGATCGTGATGTCGGAACCGAAGCGGGAGAACATCTGCCCGAGCTCGAGCGCGACGTACCCACCGCCGATGATGATCAGGGACTCGGGAAGCTCCGTAAGCTCCATGTCCTCCTCGCTCGTGAGCAGGTCGCTCGTGAGGTATGGGACGGTGTCTATGCCTTCGATGTCCGGGATGCGGGGCGTCGAGCCCAGCGCGACCAGGAACTGATCGCCCTCGAGCGCCTCCCCACCCACGGCGATGGTATTGGGCCCGGTGAAGCTGGCCCTGCCCTCGACGATCCGGATGCCCTCCTCGTCATCCACCAGGCTCATGTACTTCTTGTCTCGCGTAGACCCCGATCACCACGTCCTTCTGCCGGACGAGCTCGCCGAAGTCAAAGCTAGGCTCGTTGGGCTCGATGCCGGGGTAGCGGGGATTGCGGGCGTCGTGGATGAGCTTGGCGGCCTCGATGAGGTTCTTCGAGGGCAGGCAGCCCCGGTTGACGCACGTGCCGCCCACGGTGCGCACCTCAGTCATCACCGCGCGCTTGCCCAGCTCGGAGGCTCTGAGCGCCGCCGAGAAGGCGGTTGATCCCGAGCCGAGGATCACCATGTCGTATCGGTCTGTCGCCATCTATATACACTCCTACAGCGTTATGCCAGGAGCGTACACCTTCTACTTGAGTGTAAGGTCAAGGGATGACAGGAGCCCGGTCGTCGAACGCTAGGCAGATAGATGTGCCGCGTGCACACTCGGGTTCCACATCGCGTGCCAGCTCCGCGAGCCGGGTCAGGTCGTTGCGCAACTCCTGGAGCTCGGCGATGCGTTCATCTATCTCCGCGACCTTGGCCTCGGATAGTTCCCGCACGTGCCGGCAGGGGGCGGCGCCGCCTTCGCGCACGGAGATGATGTCGGCGATCTCGGCGAGCGAGAGCCCCGTGGCCTGCGCCCGCCGGATGAATGCTAGGCGCTCGGCCTCCGCGGAGGTGTAGACGCGGTAGCCGGCCTCGGTGCGGGAGGAGGGCGCCAGCAGGCCAATACGCTCGTAGTATCGTAAGGTACGCGGATTGACTCCGACCAGTCGCGCGATCTCACCTATCCGCATAAGCACCATGATACTCGGCGGCAGTGCCACCTACCATCCGAATAAAGGTGCCACAAAGCATTCAAAGTCACATGTAGCATCGGCTCGATGAAGTAGGGGAGGGGGCGTGGCACCGGCAGCAGGGCGAAAAAGCGCTGCAGCTCATGGCAGCCTCTCTTCGCCGTGTGCCTAGTGCTCGTCTCTCCAGACCATCGCCCTGCGCTCGACGCGGCCGAGCAACGCGAAAATGCCCATGATGACGACCATGATGATGACGACGGTCGAGAGCATCAACGCCGCGTTCTGGCTATTCTGCGCGAAGTTCAACAGATACCCCAGCCCCCGGCTGGACGCCATGTACTCGCCGACGATGGCGCCGGTGAACGCGAATCCGACCGTCAGGCGCAGGCTGGAGAAGACGTACGCCGCGACAGACGGCACATAGACGTGGCGCAAGATGGCGCGCTCATTCCC
>JAUJMR010000005.1:50365-57558 GCA_030446765.1 Chloroflexia bacterium | reverse complement strand
GCCGCCTGCAAGGTCGCCGCCAGATGTTCCCAGATCCGACCCTCACCGAAGAGCTCGACGAGTGTCTGTCCGATCTCCCGCGGGGAGCTGTAGAAGTACGGGTCAATCGCGCCCGCCGTCACCCCGAGCTGCCACAGCGCAAGCAAGGCGATGAGCACGAGCCAGCGCGCGGCGCGGATGCCGGGACGAAACGAGCGTGACTCGCGCTGCGGTACCCTCGCCTCGGTCTCTGTGGTTGGCTCCGCAGCAGGCTCGTTACCGACCATAGGAGCGGTTGACCTCCTCGTACAATTGGTCCCACAGATGGCGCGTCACTTCCCCAAACCGCGGGTCCGCACGAATCGCCAGCAGGTCACGCGGGTGAGGAATCTCGACCGCGGTCTGCGATATCACGTGACTCCTCGGTCCGGCGGAGAGCACGACCACCGAATCGGAGAGCGCCGCGGCCTCGTCCAGATCATGGGTGACGAACACGACCGTGCGCTCGCCCTCGCCCGCCAGCTCAAGCAGGTCCATCTCCATCAGGTGGCGAGTCTGTACGTCGAGCGCGGTGAACGGCTCGTCCATCAACAGCAAGGGTGGGTCGGTGGCGAGCGTCTGCGCTATGGATACGCGCTTGCGCATACCGCCCGAGAGTTGTGCCGGGTAGCGATCACGAAAGTCGAGCAGGTTCACCCGGCTCAGCCACTCCTCGACCGTGTCGCGGACCTCGCGGGCGGGAAGTCTGCGCAGCCGCAGGCCGAGTGCGACGTTGTCATAAACCGTGTTCCACGGCAGTAGCGCGTCCTGCTGGAACAGGAAGCCGGCACGCTCCGGTCGCAGACCACGAACGGGTTCGCCGTCCACCAGGACCTGCCCGGCGGTCGCGGTGTCCAGCCCGGCCAGGATGCGCAGGAGTGTACTCTTGCCGCAACCCGAGGGACCGACGATCGATGTGAAGGAGCCCGCTGGAATCTCGAAGCTCACCGCCTCGATCGCGGTATATGGCGTGCCGGCGCGGGTGCGGAAGTCCTTCGAAACGTTCTCGAAGAGTATGCGCGGCGGGGCGGTCGCCTTCCGTGCCCGGGCGTCTTGCCGCGTGCTGGAGGTCATTTACTGCGCCTCGAGGAACTCGTTCGTAAAGAGGCCGTTCAGGTCTATCTCCGTGCCCTCTTCGATGAGGCCAGCCGCGCGCTGCGCATCGACCACACGCCGGACGTTTGCCTCCTCGATGATGCCATCCGCGGGATACAGGCTCACCTTGTACCGGTCGAGCGCTTTGGCGAACACCTCTGTATTGCCACCGGCAACGAGCTCCTCGGGCGCGGCCTTGACTATCTCAGCGCCGGAATGCTCCAGGATCCACGCATTCGCGCGCGCGAGCGCGCGGGCGAGCGCCCGTAGCGTGTCGGGCTGGGACTCGATGACGTCGGGGCGGGTGTTGAGGCCCATGAACTGGTAGGCCCCTCCCAGCGTATCCGTTGTCTGCTTGAGGTCCATGAAGTTCCGGAGCAGCCGACCACCCTTCTCTGTCACGAGCGTCAGCGCCGGCTCCTGGACCATGCCGGCGTCCACCTCGCCCCGCAGTAGGGTATCAGCAAGGTTAGGGCCGAGCGCCACACTCTCGATCTCCTCGGGGTCTATTTTGCTCTGCACCGCCAGGGACTTGAGTAACAGGTCGTCTGTGGTGCCCAAGTTCCCGACGCCGACGCGCTTGCCCGCAAGGTCGGCAACCGACGTGATGGCATCGGCCTGTTCCGGCGCCGTGACGAGCGCGAAGAACGGCAGGCGTGACGTGGAGGCAACCATGCGAACGGCCTTGCCCTCGTCGACGGAGCGCACCACCAGGTCCATGGGGGTGCCCACGAAATCAACGCCCTTGGAGAGGAGCGCAGTTATGGCCTGGGTGCCGCCCTTCATATACACGAGTTTCACGTCGTAGCCGGCTTCCTCGAAGTAGCCCTGCTGCTTCGCTACCTCGAACGGCAGCACGCATAGCACCTGTGAGCAGAAGGCCAGATCAAGCTTCTTCAGCTCGCCGTTGTTCTGTCCGGCTTGCGCGGTGGCGCCGCCTGTGGTACCTGGGCCAGAGGCCGTTTGGCCGCAAGCCGCGAGGAAGCCGGTCAGGACGAACCCGCCCATATACTTGAGCACCTCGCGTCGGGTAAACGGATGAATCTGAATGGCGCTCGCCGAAGGCGCGTCGTCGAGGAGATCGATGCCCTCGTCACACACGCAGAGCTCCGCGTTATGGGTCGAAGTGCTGCAGCAGTCGGTCATGGCGAGTGATCTCCTGTAATGGTCATTCGATGTGGTCTCAGGAAGTTTAGCGGATGGGCAGGTCGGGGCGGTAGTACGACACAAGGAGCAACAACGATGAAGGTTGAAGGGCTAGCGTGGCTGGGCGTTTGCACCCGCGATTCCCTCCTTCGGCGACTGCTGGCAGTCGAAGAAGGAGGAACAGACCGGTCTCTCATCGGAGGCCGAGGGCTATCTGGATGACCTCGCTGGCTTCGCGCTGTGCTGCCCCCACTGATTCGGATGCTGGCAAGTCTTGCGACGTGACCGGCCAGTGGTGTGTACCCCTAGGGACATAAGTGTCGATCCTGGATGATAAAATCGGTTGTAGGGGCGTTCAATTGAACGCCCCTACTGACGTGCCTCGCGCCCGCGACCACCATCATCACGCAGATTCGCTACAACGTGGAACGCTCGAAACCCGGTGATACAAACGCAACGCATACCTGCTCGTCAGGGTTGCGCGCTATCTTGGATGAGAGTATCGGTGCGACTTGCGATGCCGCCTATTGTACTTCGCCGTGGAGACTCACCGGTTGGTGGCTCGTGGCCACTTGGTGGTCAGTAGTGCGACGCTGCACCCGCTCAGGTCGGTGGGGCCGCCAGGGACCGATCCGCGTGCCTTTGCACTGTCGCAATATATGGGATCGTGTCCAGAGTTTGAACCCGGTGTGCGCCGCCGTATGACCAGCGCATCGAGATAGCGCCAGTCAGCGGCTCGCCGGTGACCGCGCCGCGGTGCTCGTCGGCATCTCAGGTCTGATCGCGGTGCGCACCTGATTACGCCCCAGCCTCTTCGCTCGATACAGCGCTGCATCGGCGGAACGCAGGAGTGTCCTGCACGTGGCGCCATCCGCGGGGTAGGTAGCGACGCCGATGCTTACCGTTGTCTGCAACTCCACCCCCGAGTCGACCGTGAACACATGGTCCATAACTGCCTGCCGCAGCCGATCTGCGGCCTGCAATGCGGCATCGGCGTCGGTTTCCGGCAGCAACACCACGAACTCCTCGCCGCCATACCGGCCCAGGGTGTCTATCGAGCGCAGCGTAGAATGGGCGAGACCCGTGAGCTGCTGCAGTACGGCATCTCCTGCCTCATGGCCGTACGTGTCGTTGATGTCCTTGAATCGGTCGATGTCGAAGTACAGCAGGGACAGCACATGCCCGAACCGCTCCGCTCGCTCCATCTCGGTATCCATGCGCTCGATCAACCCTCGGTGATTCCGCAGTCCGGTTAGTGCATCGGTGGTAGCCTCCCGTGCGAGGAGTACGTGCGCATGGGCGTTCTGCAACGCCGTGGCGGCGTAATCGGCTATGGCTTCGAGGGTGGTGACGTCCGTTTCGTCGAAGTTGCGCGAGTTCATCGCGGATACCGCCAGGACGCCTAAGAGTTCCTGACTGGCGACTATAGGCACCGCCAGTTCTGGTCGGCCCGGCGAAGAAGTTTCTTGCCCCGCACTGGCGGTATACCAAGGCTGAAGCGTGTCAGCGGCTCGGGTAACAACCGTCGATGCAGTGCACGCCGATGGCTCGGCGTCGGGTGCACCCAGAGTGTCATCCCCACCGCTGGAGGCAGCCAGCACCAGCGTTCCTCCTGGTGCCGAGGGCACGAAGACCGAAACGTCATCAAAGCGAGCACTCGTGTGCATCGAGCACACCAGAGTCCGGTACAGGGCTTCCGGGACGAGGACAGCCGCGATGGCTTTGCCGACATCGTGCACCAGTTCGAGCTGTTCGGTGCGCCGGGCCAGGCCATCGCGCAACTCACGGATCTCCGTGAGGTCCGCTTCGAGCCGCTGACGTAGACGCTCCCGCGAGACCAACTCCGCCGCCATGATGGTACCTGCCCAGACCGCGGCAATGTAGCAGACCGCCAGGACGACGTGGAGCAGGACAGCATCTGAGGATCGGTCCGAGTAAGCTAGTGGCAGCAGGCTCACCAGAGTAATCAGCGCTCCGGCGGCTACCGCTATGGCGCGAGTGTAATAGAGGGCGCAGAAGATCACCATTAGGAAGTAGTACGCGTTGAACGGACTCGTGGAACGGCCCGTGTAGTACACCACCAGCGCCACAATTCCGGCGGAACTTACCGTCATGATCAGGAACAGGTTGCGGTGGAAGCGGTGCCAGGGGAAACGCTTCACCGCCAGCAGGCACAGCAGGCCACACAAGGAGAGGACGTTCAGGCCCACCCGGTTGAAGCGATCGTTCCAGCCGGGAACGTTGGCGACTACTAGGACCAGGGCCGTGGCCACGGCATAGAGAATCAGGGATGCCTGACGCAGCCGGTGGTCGAAGCGATCCGATGGACTCATTATATGATTACCGCGCATCCGCTGCAGGGTGAAGTGCATACCCGTGATCTCACTAATCAGTCGTGCCGACAACCGGGGCAACGTGCCAACCAAAGGGGTACAGGTATCGATTCGATGAATTGCCCGGGCCGTTGTACCATATCTGTTCCATGTGGAATCCTACGCCAAGCACCCATGCTCTGCATATACCAAAGGTCGCGCGAAGTGGTGGTTTAGCATTATCTGCGTCGGCGTCAGGCTTCGTTTCCTGGTGGTTCGGCCGGAGCAGTGGATGCGTCCATATCACTCGGCTCAGCACGGCCCGGTCCGCTTCTGAAGTATCATCTTCATGCCATGTCGGGGCCGCAAGGTGACGAGGGGTCTGGTTCCGACCGGATGCCCATCCAAGAGGCGCGGGGTCCAATCCTGCGCCAGGGTCGCTATTAGCAGCACCCCCTCCATCCACGCCATGCTCTCACCGATGCATTGCCTGACGCCGCCGCCGAATGGAAAGTACGCGTACTTGGGCCTGATCGCTACGGCTTCCGGGGTCCATCGGTCGGGGTCGAAGCGCTCGGGATCTGGATAGAAGCGCGGGTCTCGGTGCATGACGTACTGGCTGATAAGGACCACAGTTCCAGCGGGCACGACATAGCCGCCGACCTCGTAATCGGACAGGGCGGTGCGGCCGATCACCCACCCGGGCGGGTACAGGCGCATACTCTCGGAGAGGACCTGGCGGGTGTACGGTAGGTGCGCCAGGTCACTGGAGTCGGGTTGCCTTCCCCCCAGTGCTTCGCGGAGCTCAGTGTGCATCCGGGTTTCGGCCTCCGGGTGCTGAGAAAGGAGGTACCACGTCCACGTCAGCGCATTGGCGACGGTCTCATGTCCCGCGACGAAGATCGTCATCAACTCGTCCCGTAGTTGCTCATTGGTCATATGGCGTTCCGCGAGCAACATGGAGAGCAGGTCTCCCCGGTCATTGCCGCTCTGCTGGCGCTCGTCGACGAGGCGGTACACCAGTGTGTCCAATCGGTGGCGGACGCGAGCGAAGCGCTCGGTGGCCTCAGGCGTCCACGTGACGAGGTTGTAGTATTCCAGAGCCTCCGCGAACGCCTGTGCCAGCTCGTCCGCCTCGGCTTCCACGTCGGCGTCGAACAGCGTCTTGCTCACTACCCCGAGCGTCAGGCGCATCATCTCTCCCGCCATGTCGACGGTCGCGCCATGCTGCCACCGGGCACCGGTACGCGCCCCGTAATCTGAGATGGCCCGCGCGTAGGCCGCTATACGTGCGCGGTGGAAGGCAGGCTGAGCGATCCTGCGCCGCTGCAGGTGCTGATCACCCTCACTGGTGAGGAGACCCTCGCCGAGGAGCCGCTTCGCGCGTTGTAACGGGCCGCCTTTGTGAAACTGTCTATGCCGCGTAACCAGCACGTCCTTGACGTAATCGGGGTGGTTGAGCAGCACGACATCCTGCCGTCCAAGTTTGAACGCCACGATATCGCCGTACTCCCGAGCCATCTGCATTAGCAGGCTAGTGGAGTCGCGCCTGGAACCATTCACGCTCTCACCGGCGAGCCTTTTGGTCGGGCCAGGTGGAAAGCGCTCATCGGCTATCGCGTACCCGATCTCGCTACCTCACAATCTTTCGTGAAGGAGTTGGTCCGATGCGGCGTTCTACTTGACTGCGATCCTTTTCCCAACGCATGCTCTGTGCCCTTACCAGCGCGATCGTGGTTGCCGTTCGTGTCGACTCCGGAGCTCTCGTGCGTCATTCGCCTGCGCGACGCACCCGGGAAGTACAGAGCACGCCGCTCGATGATCCTTCCCTCAAAGACTTCCGGCTTATCTCCGTGCCAACTATAGGCGGTTCCTCGCTATATATAACGGGCCGTACCCATTCGTGCTCGTTCGGTCAGCGTGCCGGGGAAGGATAACTTATTGAGAGGGCGGCCGCTTGCTTCTTCTGGAAGTGTTTACCACCTATTTCATCCACCGGAAGTACGTTCAGAGCCTGCAGCCGCTGCATTCACGGTACGGTAACAAACTGGTATTGTATCCGATGCAAGGAGTGGTGGGTCTATCTCTGGATTTTCGCCGGTGCGATCTGCGCCAACGTCGGTGTATGCGCCAGCGAATGGGCACCACACCATACGAAGTGGGCACTCGGTTGCCGGGGTGCGCGTTCGCGAGTGAGGGCTTGGCAGTCGCTCGGTAGTACGAGCATTCCCTTTACGCCACACGTACCCGTTCCTAGCCGAGGGCGAAGAGCGCGCCGAGAATGTAAGTCGCCACCGCGACGATCACCGCGACGGCGGTCATCTCCAGCCCGGATACCCACCACGACCGGAGCGTTACCAAGCTCTTCGCCGCGCCGACCGCGAAGTGTGCCAGGATGCTGACGATCGCCGAGACGACCAGCGCGGTCGTGCCGGCAAGGAAGACGAACGGCAGCACGGGAATGAGCGCGCCAAATGCGGTCGAGAGGGTCGCGGAGATCGCGGCTCGGCTTGGGCTGGGAAGCTGATCGGTCGACAGGCCAAGCTCCTCCTGCGCCATCACGCGAAGGAACTGGTCGGGCTGCTCCGCGAGCCTTCGTGCCATCGCCTTCGACTCGTCCTC
>JAUJMR010000005.1:23858-50265 GCA_030446765.1 Chloroflexia bacterium | reverse complement strand
GGAACTGGTCGGGCTGCTCCGCGAGCCTTCGTGCCATCGCCTTCGACTCGTCCTCAGAAAAGCCCTTGAGCTGGTAGAAGAGCGCAAGCTCCTCCGCTTCTTCCTCCGGGTCCTCCTCCACCTCTTGGCGCTCTCACGCGACCTCGGCCTCGATCACCTCGTGTTCCGCCTTGCTGGCGAGGTAGCCGCTCGCACCCATCGAGAGCGCGGAGGCGAGCATCCCCGCCATGCCGGCGACAACGACGAAGGATCCGGTCGCGGAGTAGCCCGCGACGCCCGACACGAGGCCGAAAAACGCGGTCAGACCATCGTTCACGCCATAAATGGCGTCGCCGATCCATTTCCCAGTGGTAACGTGCCACTTCTCCTGTTGGAGGATGCCGTCGAGCCGCATCTGCGCATCCCTGCGCGCACGAGTGCGGCTCGCCCGTATGGATGGGGAAGGAGTTGCTGAGTCCACATCGAAGCCGGTCAGATCACGCAGGGTCTCTGCATGGGAAGCCTCGTCGCGCACGAGGTCCTCGATGATCCTCACACTGGCCGCGTCGTCCAGGGAGCGGGCCTGTGCATGATACGCCTCGATGTGCTCCTCCTCGATCGTCTCAATGCGCTGCAAAGCGGCGTCGAGGCCCTGGGCACGGGCGGTCGATATCACGACGCGCTGGGGGTGTGCTTGCTGTCCGACGGAGGGGAGCCGCCCAGTTCCCGTATGCGCCCGGCCCAGCGCTCCGCGTGTCGCGCTTCGGCCTCGGCGAGCTGGTGCAGCACCGCGGTGCGGCGGGGATCAGCCTCCAAGTCCGCGAGCGTGCGGTAGGTCGCGGTCCCTTCCATCTCGGTCCGCCAATTGGCTTCGAGCGCCTCGATCAGCTTCTGCTGGTGGCTCTGCCGGGTCGTGTCGTGCATGGGGGATCTCCTGGTGACCGGGAGCGTGGATACTTACCACCCCATCTAATTTAGAACTGTTCTAGTTTACCATCGGTCACGTCGCTGTGCGGGATGTTGAGACTCCTGCTCGTCGATGCTGTGAGGAGGGGCACACCGTTGGCACACAGGTGGGCATGCGTTGAGTATGATGGGTCTATCGATCAATCCCTACTTTGGGAGGCGACCATCGAATCGACTGCCACCGAGATTAGAGCCGTTTCCGCCGCGACGTTCCCGGACGATGCAACGCTCATGGCAATTGAGTCCGCCGCGCGCGAGTTCATCGCCACGGCAAGCGAGATGGTCATGGAGAAGCGCGCGACGCTGAAGGTGGACTACAAGGACGCGCGGCAGGCCGACCCGGTGACGGAGGTGGACCGCGCGGTTGAGGCGTATCTGACGGACGAGGTCGCCGCCCGGTTCCCCGGCCATGCCGTGCTCGGGGAGGAAGGGCAGGATCCGAAGGGTGAGCACGAGTTTGAGTGGATCATCGATCCGGTAGATGGGACGCTCAACTACGTGACCGGGCTGCCCCTATATGCCATCTCCATCGGCGTACTGTTCCGTCGGCGTCCCGTGGTGGGGGCGATCCTCTTCCCGAAGACGGGAGAGATGCTCTGGGCGCGCCGCGGCGGGGGGGCGTACCGTGACGGGGAGCCGATACACGTCCGCCCGAAGCCTGAAGGCAAGCGTGGGGCGATCGTCGCCCTGCCGGTCGGGTATCAGGCCGCGTTCACGACGAGCAAGGAACTCCGGGCTGGCATTGGCGAGACGCGCTCACTCGGCTCCATCGCCTACGAAATGGGGGTTGTCGCGGCGGGCACCCTGGACCTGGCGGCGTTTCGTGGGCCGAAGATCTGGGACATCGCGGGCGGTGCGCCAATCGTCACCGAGGCCGGGGGGCGGGTGCTGGTCCATAGCAAGCGCCAGGGAAGGTGGCTCCCGCTAGAGCGGTTCGACCCCCCGTGCAGAGGCGCGCTGCGTGCGTGGAGCCGGCCGGTGCTCGTCGCGACCCCACACGCTGTAGAGACCCTGGGGGCGCATCTGCAGCCCCGCTACACACCTGCGCTGATAGTGGCAGGCAGGGCGGGACTTCAGGCGGCGAAGCGCGGGTACACCGGCGCACGGGCGGTACGGTAAGGAAGGAGAACAGACATGATCAGGAAGAATCTACCCGTCATCCTGCTGATCACTGGCGTGATTATCGCGATCATTCTTGCGATGATATTTGCCCGCGGTGGTAGTGAGGCCGCGCAAACGACCCGACCAGCAGCCATAGCGGTAACCGTCGCACCGCCGACGATGGCAGGTGCCTATCACCTGGAACAGCACGGCGGCTAGCGTCCTGGGCGCCTCGTTCACGGCCCGCTGCCAACCCGCTCGGCGATAATGCGCAACCGGCGATAGTCCGCGTACCAGGTCCCATCGTGGAATGCGTGCGGGCGGAGGTGCTCCCGCGCCACGGCGATGACCTCCGGGTGGCGGCCCGAGGCCACGGCGTTCAGATACGCACCACCGAACATGCGCAGCCAGTTATTCATGCCCTCCTCGCCACCATCGAGCGGCGTGGGGCGTGGGAAGAGTGCGGCGTATCGGACGCCGAGTCCATGTGCCTCCAGCAGCGTGGCATACTCGCCAATGCTTGGAAAGTACCAGGGATCGCGCGCCGGGTCCCATGAGACCTCCGCCTCCCGGAGCGCCGCGATGAGCGCGCACCGTATCTGCTCGACATTTCCTTGCCCACCGAACTCCGCGACGAGACGTCCACCCGGACGCAGCGCCTGATAGATGCACTCGGCAGCCCGTTCGGGCGGTCGTATCCAGTGGAGGGCGGCGTTGGAGAACACCGCGTCGTATGGCATGGAGACCTCGAACGCCGCGCCGTCGGCGACCTCGAAGGTGAGGTGTGGATAATACCGGCGCGCCGCTTCGATCATGCCGGGGTCGCTGTCTATCCCCACCGGCGTCGCACCCAACTTCGCGATGCGCGCCGTCAGATGGCCGGTGCCGCAGCCGAGGTCGAGCACTCGCTCGCCGGGCTGTGGGGAGAGCAATTCTATCAGACCCTCTCCCCGTTTCCACACAAAGGAGTGGCTCTCGTCGTATAACGAAGGATTCCAGTGGGGTAGTAAAGCGCGGCTGTCCACAGATTCCAGCCTTTCTACAATGGGCGGACCTACGAGTTTCGGTTGAATCAACTCCCGAGCGTCCGGCCAGCCGGAGTGGCGGTCGGGCGCGTGAGCGGCAGCCGGGCTCGGGTGACTCTATGACACCGCGTCGTTTGGAAGAAATGCGTGGATGCCACGCACGCCGTTCACGATCTGGGTGATCCGCAGGTCCACGACGACGCTCGCGAGCGCGAGCGCCTCCGGGCGGTCCAGGCCCAGCCGCTCGCCCATAAGATCGAGCATCGCGGAGAGGGCAACGGTCCCTGCCTCGTGGAGATCATCGTGAAAGCCGAACGTGAGCCAGCCGTCAGGTGTCTCCGCGCGCGGGGTGCTCAGCCGCATGTCCTCCCGGAGGGTGAGCGTGAGCTCGGCGACGTCCATCGGACACTCAATGGCCATGCCAGAGACCTCGCCATCACCCTGTGCGGCGTGGCCGTCGCCAGTGGAGAAGAGCGCGCCTTCGACTTCGACGGGCAGGTATAAGGTCGTTCCGGCCACCAGTTCCTTGCAGTCGATGTTGCCACCGCAGGTCCTGGGAGGCCGCGTGGAGTGTGTGCCCGGCTGGGCCGGAGGCATGCCCATCACGCCCATGAACGGTCGGAGCGCAACGGTATGTCCAAGCTGATCCTGACCGGTCATCCTTTCGGCATCGAGCGTCCACGCGAGCAGCGTGCGCCGGTCATCAAGACCGAGCTTGCGATACTGTTCCGCGTACGGACCCTCCGCGCCACCGGCGAACGTCCATCCCCACGCGCCAGGGCGCAGCGTGCCAATATCGATCTGGAGGGTATGGCCCGCCTGCGCGCCGCGAACGTAGACCGGACCCGTGAGCGCGTGGCCGTCGCCCCGACGCTCTCCCACGAGCGGAAACGTCTCCGGGCTAATCCCTACGTCGGTCGTGGCTTTCACGCTCCAGCGGGCGTCGAGCGTGCGGAACCGCACTGTGTCGCCGGAGTCAATTGTAAGCACCGGCTCGAAGTCGCGAGAGAAGGCGCCGTGTAAGGTGCGCTCGTCCGGTTCGAGGGTGTGGAGGGTCATCGTGGCGGGTCCTTTCCGGGTGGCCATGAGCAGTGACCATCAGTATAGTCCCATCCGCCCTGCGCGAGACGGGGTAAATGCCGGTCGGGGTACGATGTCACGGCTGCTCGGCGAGGAAGTCGAGCACGATGCGGTTGAACTGCTCCGGCTGTTCGAGGTTCAGATGATGTGCGGTATTCGGGATGATTGTCTGGCGCGCGCTGGGGATGCCCGCAGCCAGCGCGTCTGCCATCTCCCGTATGTTGGGGAGATCCCGATCACCGACGATGACGAGCGTCGGAACCCGGATCTCGCCGAGCCTGGCGCGGCTGGCCGTTCGAGGCGCACGGGGCCCGGCGGATCACCGCGGGTGTAGAGCGCCGTGGTCATCTGACGCACGCACTCGCGCACGGCAGGGTCTATCTGTTCGGGCGTGCGCTGTGTGCCGTCCGTCCAGAGTTGCAGGGAGATTTCCACCGCCTCGTCCACGGCCCCCCGCTCCAGCGCCGCTTCCTCGTCCGCGAAGCGCTGCTCGATCTCCGGCGCCGGCTCCACCCTGGGCTCATACCCACTCAGTCCCGCGGCCACTGGAAGGAGCGCGGTCACCATCTCCGGGTGGGCGAGTGCAAAATCCACGACGATAGCGCCGCTCATGGACAGGCCGAGGATGTGCGCCCGTGGTATCTCCAGGACGCCGAGCAGCGTGTGTAGATCATCGATGTGAGAGTAGGGCTCCGGTCCTGCATCGGACGATCGGCCGTGGCCTCGTAGATCGTAGCGGATCGTCCGATAGTGCTGCGCGAACACCGGGAACTGTGGGTCCCAGAGCCTGCTGTCTACGAGCCCGCCATGCAGCAGGACGAGCGGGTGACCCGTCCCCGCGGCCTCGTACCATAGTCGTCCGTTGTTCACCGGTGCGTAGCCAGTTTGCGTAGGTGGGGTCTCGGGCATCATTCGTCTCTCCGGGCATAGCTCAGCCTTCCCATCTGCTGTGGGGAGTCTACAACGGCGGGCGTGCAGAAACCACTTGTTCGCGGACAGATCACACCCAGACGAACCCTCAACTTCGTGGAAACGAGCATCGGCAACGCTCGTGGAGATCCCCCGCCTGACAGTACCCATAACGGATACCTTATTGCCGTTGAATCTGTTTGGTCGCGGGGTGGGCACCTGCCAGCGGACGCAGGGCGTATGACTGGTCGCCCGGCTCGAGCGGGCGTCAGGCATCGGGCGCTGTTCCCGTCCCATTTGATAGACTGGCAGTCCGATCGCCACCCCACCGCGAGGAGGATGCGCTGTGTCCCAACCCACCCATGCCGAGTCAGCGCATCCGGCGGTCCCGCCTGCGTGGGAGCCCGTCGGGGGGATGCCGGCGCTGCGGATCACGCGGGTCCGCGCTATCTGTACCGCACCGGACGGCATCCGTCTGGTCATCGTGAAGGTGGAAACGAGCGAGCCGGGGTTATATGGCCTCGGGTGCGCGACGTTCACGCAGCGGCCGCTCGCGGTCGTGACGGCCATCGAGGAGTACCTCGCGCCGTTCCTCCTCGGGCGGGATCCGGCGGACATCGAGGACATCTGGCAGACCGCGTACGTGAGCTCCTACTGGCGATCCGGCCCCGTGCTCAACAACGCGCTCTCGGGCGTGGACATGGCGCTCTGGGACATCCTCGGCAAGCGGGCCGGGATGCCCGTCTACCAGCTCTTTGGCGGGAAGTGTCGCAAGGCGGCCGCGCTGTATGCCCATGCCTCCGGCCGCGATGCGCGCGAGGTCGAAGAGCAGGCCCGCCGTTATATCGAGCAGGGCTATCGCCACGTCCGCTGCCAGGTTTCGGTGCCCGGTTACTCGACGTATGGCGCACAGATCACCCCGGAGAAGGCCGAGCCGGCACCCCAGCCGCTCGGGCTCGGGAGTGAGCCATGGGAGCCGACCGCGTATTGCCGCGCGATACCGCGCTTGTTCGAGCACCTGCGCGGCGCGCTCGGTGACGAGGTGGAACTGCTGCATGATATCCACGAGCGGGTCCCGCCGATCCAGGCGATCGGGCTGGCCAAGGAGTTGGAGAAGTACAACCTGTACTTCCTGGAAGACCCGTTTGCGCCCGAGGATATCGAGTACTTCCCGCTTATGCGGCAGCAGACGGCGATTCCGATCGCGATGGGCGAGCTCTTCGTGAACCAGGCAGAGTATGTTCCCCTCATCCGCGACCGGCTCATCGACTTTATCCGAGTGCACATCTCCGACATCGGCGGCCTGAGCCCGGCGCGCAAGCTCGCGGCATACTGCGAGCTGTTTGGCGTGCGCACTGCATGGCACGGACCAGGCGATGTGTCGCCGGTTGGGCACGCCGCGAACCTGCAGCTCGACCTCGCGTGCCACAACTTCGGCGTGCAGGAGCAGCATGAATTCGGGGAGCGGACGCGTGAGGTATTCCCGGGCTGCCCGGAGCTGCGCGATGGCTACCTGTGGAGCAATGACCGCCCTGGTCTCGGCATTGACCTGGACGAGGAACAAGCGGCGCGTTACCCCTTCCCGGACCACCCGCTCAACGGCGCGTGGCCCCCGGTCCGCCGCCTGGACGGCACGGTGATTCGTCCGTGAGCACAGAGAACACCCGGCTAGTTGTCCGGGACGCGGCCGAAATCTCCGACGCCGAGCGCGCGGCGTGCGAGGCGCTGTGGACCCGCACCTGGCCGCCGAATCCTGATGAACCACATGAGGACGACCCTGAGTTCGTGGAGACGATGGTCGCGTACACGATGGTGCTCGGGGATGACGGCTCGCTGCTCGGCGTGTGCGCGCTGGGCGATCGGAAGATCACCGTGAATGGTGAGTTGCACCGAATCGCCGCGCTCGGCGGCGTCGCCGTGGAGGAGTCGCACCGGGGGCAGGGCTACGGCTCGCGGATCGTGCGGGCGTGGATGGAGGACGCGCGGGCGCGGGGCTATCGGTTTGGTGTGCTGTGGACGGGGGAGCGGCGCGTTGGCTTCTACGAGCGGCTCGGATGGGTCCTGCTCGAGGGCGATCTCAGTTACCGGTGGCTCGGGGAAGAGCGCCGCATCGATGGCCCCATTCTCGCAACGGCCTTCGCCCCTGACGTGGAGCAACTGTTGTCCTCCTGGCGCACCGCTCGCATCCATCTCGGCGTCGGCGGCTGGTAGCTCGGGCTACCTTTTCCGTGTCGTAGGATGCCGCGCCCAGTGGCCGCCTGGGGTAGACCCGGTGCCGCGAGACCGGGCGTGGGGAGCTGCGCCGATGCGAGCGCGGTTCGGCGATCATCTCCCGAAGGCGGTCGCTCCTTGGCTCCGTGCCACTCACCGGCGCGCGAGCAGGCGCTCCATGAAGCGGTCGAACGAGAGGCTGAGGCCCTGCGCCTGGATCGGGTCGGGTTCACCGGTTGCGTAAGCCATCTCCGCGCGCCATGCCCGGAGCATCCCGATCATCTCGGCGAGCCGGTCGGGTGCATAGCTGGCGATGTCGCGCTGTTCTTCGGGGTCGGTACGCAGATCGAAGAGCAGCGGGGCGGGGTCGCGCGGCCTGCCGTAGAAGTCGGGCAATGGCGCGCCGGCCGCATCCTCCGTGAATGGGAGGATGAGCTTGTACTCGGGTGTCCGCAGCGCGAGCGATGCCTGGCGCGTGGACTCGACAGAGACGACGTACGGCCGGATCGGCGTGGCGTCCCCGCCGAGCAGCGGAAGCAGGCTCGCGCCGGTAAGGGGGTAGTGCGGCGATGGGAAGTCCGCGAGTTCCGCCAGCGTGGGGAAGAGGTCCTCGGTGGACACCAGCGCGCCGCAACGTCCAGGCTGCTGTCCCGGCAGGCGTAGGAGCATGGCGACGCGCGTGACGGCGTCGTACAGCCCGTGGTGGTCGAAGTGGAAGTCTCCCTCACCGAAGCACTCTCCGTGATCGGACATCACCAGCAGCACGGTGTCCTCCCACGCGCCACTCTGCTTGAGCGCGCGCACGACCCGACCCACCTGATCGTCTGTCTGGGCGATCTCGCCATCGTACTGCGCGACAAGATACGCGTAGTCCTCAGGGTGCGCGAGCTTCATGTCGTCGACGAACGCCTCGTAGTAGTCGGGCTGAAGCTTGCGGATCTCGGCCATGTCGTATGGGGCACTGCCTGGCTCATAGAAGCGAGTGTCGTACGGCGGTTGTGGTCCGTACGGGGTATGCGGGCTCCACAGGTGCAGAAAGAGGAAGAGCGGATTGCCGGCGTACTCCTCCATATAGCCAAGGGCGCGGTCCGTAAGCCGGGCGTCCTGGTTGCCAAACGGGCGGTACAGGTAGCCGGAGTAATGATCGTAGCCGCGCGCAAACCAACTCCCACGGCCCTCGCCCTGCACCACGAGGTTGTCTATCCCTACGGTGACATAGCCGTGTTCGCGCGCAAGCTCCGGCAGCGTTCGGACGTGCTCGGAGAGCCGTCGCTGTCCGATGTGCGACACGATGCCGGTCCGATACGGATGCAGCCCTGTGAGGAGCGTCGTGAACGAAGGCATCGTGGGGATTCCCGCGGCGAACGCGGCATCGAACACGACCGACTCCCGAGCGAGCGCGTCAATCTCCGGCGAGGTGTCCTTTTGGTATCCGTAGCAGCCGAGATGATCCGCCCGCATGCTGTCGATGACGACGATGACGATATTCGGTCGGTTTTTTGTGCTGCTCACAGCGACTCCATAGACTAGATGCTTTGCACGCGACTAACCACGGTCGCCGCCTGGAGTTCCGAACCCCCACGCCGCATCATCGAGCACGAGCACCCAGTCGTTGCCGGGACCGCTGGATGGTGGCGTGAACTCCTGCTCGTTACCGGCAGGGAGCGACTCGAACTGGCGCGCGCTGCCGTCGCGCGGATCGTACCAATGGGCAATCACGGCTTCGCCGGAGAGTTTAGCCATGTCGACGCGGACCAGCTCGCCGAGCGGGGTGTACACGAGCGCATAGCTGCCGTCGCTGGCGCGCGTTGCCCGGACGTGTCCCGCGCCCGTACCGGGATCGGAAAGTAGCAGCGACTGGTCGGGCACGCGGGTGAGGAAGGGACGGGACTCGAGCAGCCGGCGGGCGTGTTGCATCTGCGCCGAACCCGGCAGATTCATCGCCTCCTGCCAGGGACGACGGACGCCGAAGCGGTCTTCCCGGTCGGGCGTCCAGAACTGGAACACGCCGTTCGCCCCGTAGGTGTGCCCGTGCGCCCCGGCGAAGAGTGCCCAGTACGCGAGCTTACGGGCGTCGTACGCGTCGAAGTACGCACCCTCCGGCCCCTGGCGCACGGGATGATCCTCATAACACGGCTCCCCGTCCATGCAGGGCTTCGTGGGGGTGCAGGCGTAGTCGGCGGTGATGCGGTTGTAGTTAGCGACGTTGTATGCACCGTGCCCGGACTGCTGCATGTTGAAATCGAGCCACGGGTCCTCATGGAAGAAGTCCGACGAGGAAGAGCCGCCCTGCGGGTGAAACGTCATCAGGTGCGCGCCGCCGTCGCCACGGTCCAGTCCCTCGGCAAGCGCCCGCCACGGGGCGTAGTGGCGTTCCTCCATCGGGTCGCGGTCGCCACCGATCACCCAGATAACCGCGCTGTCGCGGTAGCGCCTGCCGAGGTACTCCCCGTAGCTCCGCGCCTTCTCGGGATCGAACACCTCCGGACCCGTGCCCCACTGCAGCGGCCCTACCTTGTCACCCCATGTGGGTAGCAGCGCGATGTACATCCCGAGCGCTTCGGCCCTCTTCACCACGTAGTCCACGTGGCGATAGTACGCATCGTTCGGCTTCGCCGGATCAAGGTCATGGAACGGCACCTCGCCATAGGCGTTCCCCACGGTGAGCCCATCGAACTCGGAGATGCCCACTACCTGGAACGCGGTGAACCCCTTGGCGGCTCGATCCTCCAGGAAGTGGTCCACCTCCTCGCGCCGCAAACGCTGAAGGAGCGACCACGCCGTGTCGCCAAGGTAAAAGAACGGCGATCCATCCTGATTCACCAGGAACCGCCCGTTCTCACTGACTCGCAGCATCGCGTACCCTCCTCGCAGCAGTTCCGCAAGCACCGTTCCGGCGAAGTACCACGGGAACTATGAGGGCTGTTCGATGGGAAATCGGACCCTCTTGCCGTCGTGTGCTGCCTGATATGCCCCGAGGATCATCTCGACGCACGTGCGTCCCTCCTCGGCGGTGGCGAGCGGGCCGCGGCGACCATGCAGGTAATCCACGAGGGGCCGGGGCACACCGCGAATGCGCTCGCCGTGTGGCGTATCCGCCGGGAACTCGAACGGCTCCCACGCGTCTGTGCCCTTGCGGTAGATCTTGAGCGCCGTCGCGCCCTCGGGACGTGGCAGGCCAGACGACACGAGGTCGCCGTAGTTCTGCACGATCGTGCCCCCGTCGCCGTAGATCTCCGTCGTCGCTTCCGCGGCGAGCATCGTCGAGGAGTTGAGCAGAATCCCCATCTCCCCGCGCGCGAAGCGATACACCGCGACGCCGTTGTCATCGGGTGCGACGCTCGTCACGACGTTGTCGATCTCCGCGATGACGCTGACGGGCGGTCCGAGCATCCAGAGGAACCAGTCCGCAGCGTGCGAGGCATCGTCCATCCACATGCCCATGTTCTGCTCGGGGTCGATATGCCAGTTCCCGGGGCGGGCGAAGTCGGGGTTGAGCAGCATCGGGATCGCGTGCCTCCGCCGGACTATCGCGACGTTCCCGACCGCCCTCTCGGCGAGCAGCTCCTTCATCTTCAGGTTCACGGGGTCGGCCCGCATCTGATAGCACATGCTGAACAGGACTCCCGTGTCGCGCACCGCCGCTATGATCCGGTCGCAATCGGCGAGGGACAGGGCCATCGGCTTCTGCAGGAGGATGTGCTTGCCCGCATGTGCGGCCAGGACGGCGTGCTCGGCGTGGCGATTCGTCGGGCTGGTGATGAACACGGCGTCTATGTCCGTGCGGGCCAGCAGTTCGTCGAACTGCGGCACCCAGTCGAGCCCGTAGCGCTCGCACGCTGCCCGACCCCGGCCCGCGTCGTCGTCCCACGCTGCCACCGCGCGGGCATCCGGGAAGCCCGCGATCACGTCGAGATAGGCGTTGACGTGGGCGTGCGCGAAGGAGATCACGCCGAGGTTCATCATCGTCCTCCTATGGGGAAAGCCGCCTGAGCAGCTGTTGAAGGCTCGTAACCGTTGTGCCGCACGATATGGCCCACCGGAAACCGCGTGCTGTGCTGTTGTCGCTCGCCGGGTTTCACGTATCGTTTACGTCTGTCCCACCCGCGTCTATGCCGTCGATGCCGTTTGTTGCGTAACCTGCTCCTTGTCATTGTTTATCCGGTTGAGTTGAAAGGAGTTGTCTGTCTTGTCTTCACAGGTCCTGGATGCTGCGAGTCTCGTTGCTCGCGGCTACACGCGTTCGGGCCGTGTCCCGGGCGGGCGTATGGGGTACGTCTTCTTCTGGCCGTGGGCTGCGGTGCCCGCGTGCATCGGTGCATTGGGGTTGCTCGGCGCGACTTTACTTTGGGTATACCGGCTGCTACAGTTTGCCTTGTTAAGTTCTACGCTTACGACGATTAGTGGGGGCTGATGCCACAGGGGCTGCTCGCAATTGACATCGGTGGGACCAAGCTCGCCGCTGGGGTGGTCACCATGGATGGTAGCGTCGTGTCGCGCGCCCGCCGGCCAACGCCGCCCGGTGGGGATGCTTCGGCGATCTACGCCGCGCTGCTAGAGTCTGTCTCGGCGGCGATTGCAGACGCGGGTGATACGTATCAGCTCCAGGGTATCGGAGTCGGATCCGGCGGTCCTATGCGGGCTCGCGAAGGCCTGGTGTCGCCGCTGAACATGCCTGGCTGGCGCGACTTTCCTCTCGTCGCCCGCCTGCATGACGACCTCGGGTTCACCGCCGTGCTCGACAACGACGCGAAGGCGTTCGCGCTTGGTGAGTATTTGTACGGCGCGGGCAAAGGACATCCCGACATGATGGGGGTTGTGGTCTCCACTGGCGTCGGTGGGGGGATCATCAGCGGTGGGACGCTGCTCCACGGACGGACGCTCAACGGTGGCCACGTCGGCCACATCGTCGCGGAGCCGGATGGACCGCGCTGCGCGTGCGGCGGCCGTGGCTGCGTCGAGGCCATCGCGTCCGGTCCCTCGATCGTTCGTCTCGTGCGCGCGGAGTTGGAGCGGGGCAGGGAGTCCGCACTTCGGGAGATGCCCCCGGAGACCATCACGGCGCAGGACGTGGCGCGGGCCGCCCTAGCAGGCGACGAACTCTCCTTTCAGGGGTTCGAGCGAGCCGGGGGGGCGCTCGGTATCGGCTTCGCGGGCGCGGCGGCGCTGGTCGACATCGACCTCATCGTTGTGGGTGGCGGTGTCAGCAATGTCGGCGAATTGCTGATGGCGCCGTTGCGCCGTACGCTGGACGACCACGCCGCGCTCGAGTACATTCGCGGACAGGTGCGTGTCGTGCCCTCAGCGAACGCGCAGGATGCCGGGCTGATCGGTGCGGCGGCGCTCGCGATGGCTGGGCAGCCGATCTGACCAGGGTGGGTGTGCGGGTGAGTGGTTAGCTAAAGGCCGATTCAGTGCCGCGGTGTCTCGTCAACAGAATACCCACCAACGGAGCAGGCGTGGCGAACGACAGCAAGCTGCTCAACGCTGAGCAGGGGGAGTGCTTCTCGTGGGGCGAGCGCGTAGAGCATGAGCGCAGTGCGGCAGGTATCCTCGAACGCCTCACCACCCGTCGCGAACGCGGTGCCCTGTGCCCGGCTCCATTGCTCGCCCATGCGGGCGGCTATGAGATCCCACAACTCGTTCTCCGTCTCGTACAAGATCCGATACCGCACTGCCATGTTGCCCGCGAGTTGGAGCGCGAGCACAGAGCGCTGCACCGCCGCCGTCCAGTGCCTGCGCCGGTCGAGCGCGGCCACCAGTTTGTGCACCTCCTCGGCCAGGCCGGTCATGCCCGCCGCAACATGCTGGTCGCACGCTGCATCGCCTACAGTGTTCCAGTCCCACGCGTGGGCATCGGCACGCAGGGCAGCGGCTATCCCGGTGGGGTCGTGCAGCGTGACCGCCCGCCGCCATCCCGGCACATAGGTGACGCATTGTGCCACTGAGGTGAACGATGCGCGCACCTGGTTCGGCCGAAGTGAGTCGCTGACCACGAGGCGGCCACCCCGCAGCACCGAGCCAAGGGCGGGGGCATCACTGATCGCGGGTATGTCGAGGTCCGAGAGGGGGTGAGCATCGCCGCGTGCGTGACTACCCATCAGGACGACGGCCGTCGCGCCGCGCGCCACGAGCTCGCTCGTCACCTCCCGCGCGATCACGAGAATCGCGGGCTCGATCACGCTTGTGCCGGCGTCGGGGTCAGGCCGCATCGGTCGCGGGGCTGCGGACCGCTACTCCCGCGTCGCGCAACGCCACCCGAATGTCGCGGGCTATGGCGACCGCCGATGGGTTGTCACCGTGCACGCACATCGTGCCCGCCCTCACTACTAGGACGGCGCCGTCCGCGCTCGTGACTCGGCGATGCACCGCTACGTCTACCGCATGTACCGCGGCGGTTTCGGGGTCGGTGATGAGCGCGCCGGGGATCGAGCGATCTTGCAGGGTACCATCGGCATTGTAGCGCCGGTCCGCGAACGCCTCCTCGACCACGCGCAGCCCGTCCTGCTTTGCCTGATGCGCCATCGCGGAACCAGCAAGTGCATACAGGATCAGACGCTCGTCCAGGCGTTGCACCGCGCGTATGGCGGCATGGGCCAGTTCCACATCGGTAGCGGCGTCGTTATACAGCGCGCCATGAAGCTTGACGTGGTGCAGGGTCCCGCCGAGCGCGCGGGTGATCCCGTGCACCGCGGCCACCTGGTAGAGCAGGATGCTCTCTAGTTCATCGGGCGAGAGACGCATCGACCGCCGTCCGAAGCCCTGCAGGTCAGGGTAAGCGGGATGCGCCCCGACCGCGACGCCGCGATCCAGCGCGAGTTGCACCGTCCGCTCGATCGTAGGCGGGTCGCCCGCGTGGTAGCCGCACGCGACGTTGGCACTCGTTACAAAGTCTAGCAGTGCTTCGTCCGCGCCCATCCTCCACGGGCCGAAACTTTCCCCCATGTCGCAGTTCAAGTCGATCTCGCGCACGGTTGCCTCCGCTCAAGCCCGGGGATTATAGCGTCTCTGCATGGCGAGGTACGATGGGTATAAGGGCAGGCATCGAGACCTGCGACGGAGGCGTGGCGGTGCGCCCTAGCCATGTCAGGCCGGACCGCAGGCAGGGGGCGGAGGTTCGGCGTCGGAGTGTCGTGACCACCGCGAGCTTCGACGGACACGGTGTGAGCCGACACGCTTGCCGGTGCACGCGAGCTATCAGGTGCGCGCGGTCTCGGGGTGTTCGGCGTTGAACGCGTGTTCCTTGAGGATACATCGATCCATGACGACGAGCAGCCCGGCCCGTCGTGCGCGCTCCGCCGCCGCCTCGTCGATCACACCCTCCTGAAGCCAGACGGCCTTCGCACCTTTCTTGATCGCCTCATCGACCACCACGCCGGCATCGCGCGACCGCCGGAAGATGTCCACGACCTCGACCGCGAGGGGAACGCTCTCCAGGTTCGGATACACCTTCTCGTTGAGCACAAAATCGCAATAGGGGTTGACAGGGATAACGCGGTAGCCATGCCGCTGCATATACAGCGCAACGGTCTGGCTCGGCCGGAAGGGATCGGGCGAGAGACCGACGATGGCAATCGTCTTCATCGCGAGGATAGCCTTGATGTCCTCGGGGCGGGCGTAGCGCGAGTCTGTATTTTCTTGTGTGGCCATCTGCGGGACGTGCCCCCTGTATCGGGGGGCGGGCGGATCAGCGATTCCGCCCGCCCGCTCTGGTGTGCTAGAGCACCTTGTCGATCTCAGCCTTGAGTCGGTCCTTGTTGCTGTACCCGATGATCCGTCCAACCTCCGCGCCGTCCTTGAACAGCACGAGCGTGGGGATGCTCTGGATGCCGAGCCCCGCAGAGGGCCTGCATGTTCTCGTCGACGTTCATCTTCGCGAATACGACCTGACCAGCATACTCGCCGGCGAGTTCCTCGAAGACCGGCGCCATCATGCGGCATGGACCGCACCACGGGGCCCAGAAGTCAACGATCGCAGGCGTCTCCGCCTTGAGGACTGTCTGCTCGAAGTCGCTGTCTGTCACATTCTCAGGGTGAACTTGCGTCGCCATATGGGATCCTCCTATAAGACCTCGCTGCAGTACGCCTTCACGCGCACTAATCTTGCTATCACCAGGTACAACACGTTCTGTGCAAGATATATTCCGCCGTGTGGCCCGCGTGGATCACGACGTGCGTGGGCCGCGCAGCGGTATACTACCCAGTTCAAGGACATAATGCGAGAGAGGAGTCACATCCTGGCAGCGACGGAGAAGGTGCCGGACAGGTCCGAAGAGCCGGTGGAGGAGCACACCCGGCAGGCGGCCGAAGTGGTCGAGTCTGCGCTTGGAAGTGTCCAGTCCGAGCAGGACGCGCATCGCGTGCTGGCCGAGCTGGAGCGGCGCACCGCGCAGAGGACTGAGCAGGATGCCCGTCGGGCGGCCGCCGCGGCCCGCCCCTCGTCGGAGAGATTGCTGCGGGAACGGCTGTCGCGCGCGCGCGGCCCCGAGAAGGCGGCGCAGGCGCTCGAAGTAGCCGTCGAGGAGACCGCTGCCGAAGACGAGGATGGCGGCTGGGACCTTTCCGATGCCATCCATCGGGCGATGACCTGGCCCCGCCCCGAACAGATCTTCCCGCACGAGTACCTGCGGCGAGCGGTGCTCAAGCGGATGGGGCCGTTTCGGGCGGTCGATGCGTGGCTCTTCTTCGTGATTAACCGCTTTCACCACCCGCGCGGTAACGCCTGTCATGGTCTGGGCCTCGACGCTGGGGCTACACGGGGCGGCGTGGGTGGTCGCGGCGCTGGGCATGGGGGCTCGCGATGGGCGCCGGGGCCGGGCGGCGGCAATGGAGATGATCCCCGCGCTGCTGGTCACCAACACGATTGTCGAGCGGGTCGTCAAGGGATACTTCCGGCGGCGGCGGCCGTTCATAACCCTCGTGCGGGCGATGGTCATCGGCCGCAAGCCCGGTAGCTGGTCCTTCCCCAGCGGCCACTCCGCCTGCTCCTTCGCGTGCGCGAGCGCCCTGGCGGGCCGGTACAAGGGGGCGGCAGGCGTGTTCTACGCCCTCGCGTCGCTCGTGGGGTTCTCCCGCGTCTATCTCGGGCACCACTACCCGATGGACGTGCTCTCCGGGGCGACGCTCGGGACGGTGATCAGCCGCTTGGTCGTGCAGGGTGTGCGGAAGCTGCGCCGCCGCAAATAGGGCCGCTCCGTGCCAAGCACCGCCGCATCAGAGCCGTATCGTGCCCGCGAGACGAGCATCTGCCGGGGCATCCCTTCGGGACGCGCGTTTCCATCTGGCAGGCTCAGACATTGCGCTAATGCGGCTCTTTCATCGTGGGCAGATTGAGGAATGGTGAGATGGCGAGAGACGTGCGCGGGACGCCGGATACAGAGCCCGGCCGTGACGACGCGCGTCTGCGGGAACATCTCGCGAACGAGCGGACCCTTCTGTCCTGGATCCGCCTCAGCCTTGCCTCCGCTGGGTTTGGCTTCGTCGTCGCGCGCTTTGGCTTCTTCCTGCAGGCGGCTACGGGGCAGCCGCTCCCCAATGTGAAGGCTGAGTATATCGAGATGGTCGGTCTCGGGCTGGTGCTGTTTGCCCCCCTCCTCGTCACGGTCGGCGCATGGCGGTATTTCCGCACGGAGCGCGAGATCGAGAGACGCACGTACAGCCCTCGCCATGGCTCGATCTGGGTGGTTATCGTGGGCAACGTGCTGCTCGGTCTGGCACTCGCGCTCTACCTGGCGTTATAGGCTCTGCAGCACGCCGCGTGTCGCTCAGGCAGTCGTCCGGTGCCCGGTGGACCTGGCCTCCATCGCTTCGCCTTTTGGCGCCGGCACGTGGCTGACGAGTGATACGCGATCCGGCTGAATGATGACGCACGTCATCCCGAACGCAGTGAGGGATCCGTAGCCCGTACCGCGGATTCCTCGCACGCTCGAAATGGCATGCGCACTACCGTTCAGCCGGAGTCCGTATGACAACCATTTAACGATAACTGCGGAAGACGGCATGATGGGAAGGGCGGGTCCGCTATGCTTCAGCCTCGCGCAGAGCTCGGCGTCCGCGCATCATCCTCTACTGGCTCACCCTCGGCATGCCACCCCCGCAAGCCGGCTGACAGGTCCAGGATGTCGGTTCTGCCCTGCCGCTGGAGCAGGCTCGCGGCGATTGCCGAGCGGGTTCCTCCCTGGCAGTGGACTGCCAGCGGACGGCTCGGTGGGAGTTCCCCGAGACGACGCTCAATCTGGGCGAGCGGGATATTCACGCTGCCGGGGATGTGACCGGCCTGGTACTCGGCCCGTTCGCGCACATCCAGAACGGTAACCGCGTCCTGCCCAATCATCTGCCTGAGGCTCGAGGGATCGACTTTCCGAACGGTTTCCAGGGCCCGGCCACGCGTCTCCCATGCCTGGAGCACCTCGGGCGTCCAGTACCCATCGATGTCGTCGAATCCGATGAGGCGGAGACGGGTCGTGATTGGTCCTGCCTGCTCGGATTCCGAGACGAGGCCCAGCGGCTGGTCGTACGGGAGCAGCGCGCCCGCCCATGTCACAAGCGCGGGACCGGCGGGTATGTTCAGCGTGCCGGGGATGTGGCCCGCGCCGTATGCGTGCGCCGGGCGCGTGTCCACAATCAGCGTGCCAGTCGCGAGAACGTCGCCGATTCTGTCTGGTGCAAGTTCCTGTGGGCGGACAGCGACGCAAGCGGGGCGGGGCCCTGCTGGTTGACGCGCTTCATCCGCGCGAAGTAACGGGGAGGCTCTCCCAGGCCGTCGAGCACGCGTCGGACGAACTCGTCTTCGTCGCGCACGGCGAACGCCCAGTTGAAGCGCAGCTCGTACCCGACGGTGGTCTGTGGCACGTTGCCGAGCGCCTTGCCGCAGGCACTGCCCGCGCCATGCCCCGGCCACACCTGCACATACTCCGCCAGGGTGCGGAACCGCTGGATGGACGCGTACAACTGCCGAGCACTCTCGTCCTTCGACCCGGCGATGCCCACGGCGGACTCCAGCAGGTCCGGGCGGCCAACGTCACCCACAAACACGAAGTCACCCGTGAAGATCCCCATCGGCTGCTCCGTGGTCGCCGTATCGCTGAGCAGGAAGGCGAGGTGTTCCGGCGTATGGCCCGGGGTGTGTATCGCGCGAACACTTAGCTCGACGATCTCAATGACGTCGCCGTCGTGCAGGAGCGTCGTACCGGCCTGCTCTGCGAACGCATACTTCCACTCTGGAGGCCCCGCGTCGGAGAGCAAGAGCTCCGCTCCGGTCAGAGCGGCGAGATCGCGCGCGCCGGATACCAAGTCCGCGTGGATATGAGTCTCTGCCACCGCGACGATGCGCAGGTCGAGGGTCTCCGCGAGTTCGATGTACTGGTCCACGTCGCGATTCGGATCGAGGATCAATGCATCGCCGTTGCTGGAGCCGACAAGGTAGCTGGCCTGCGCGAGCGAGTCGTCATATATGCGGCGCAGAATCATGAGCAGTCGCTCCAGTGCTGTGAACGGATGTGCCTCGGACTGGTCGCTGGTGCGATTCCCCTTCCAGCGTTGTACTATAACGCACAGCGGGGCGCACTTGGGGGTGGTCACTGGCATCGATAATGCAACATGGGAGGGCAGGATGGGCTGGTAGGCCATCTGCCACTGGTGCAGTCTCCTTTGGTATGGTCCGCCGCCGCAATGCTATAGGAGGAGACATGGCCACCACAGTCAGCACTACCCCCGTGAAGTTCGGTGTGTTCGTTCCCCAGGGCTGGAGGCTCGACCTCACGGAGATCGAGGATCCCATCGAGCAATACGAAACGATGACCCGCGTGGGGCAGCAGGCCGAGAGCGCGGGCTACGATTCGATCTGGGTCTTTGATCACTTCCACACGGTCCCCACCCCTGAGTTGGAGACCACGTTCGAGTGCTGGAGCATCACCGCCGGGCTCCTGCGCGACACCTCAACGATCAATGTCGGCCAGATGGTGGGCTGCAACGGCTATCGCCACCCCGCCGTCTACGCCAAGATCGCGTCCACCTGCGACGTGATGGGACATGGCCGCTTGTACGCGGGCATCGGCGCCGGTTGGTACGAGCACGAGTGGCGGGCGTACTTCGGGGAGTTCCCAGAGACGCGCGAGCGGATGGGCGCGTTCCGCGAGGCGTGCGAGATCATCCACCGGATGTGGACCGAGGACTACCCGAAGTTCTCGGGCAAGTACTACACGATCGACGGCCCGATCAACCAGCCGAAAGGCGTACGAAAGCCGCACCCGAGCTTCTGGATCGGCGGCGGTGGCGAGAAGGTCACCCTCAAGCTCGTGGCGAAGTGGGGCGATGCCTGCAACGTCAGCTCCAACCCGGATGAGTTGCGCCACAAGCTCGAGGTGCTCAAGGGCCATTGCGACGATGTGGGCCGCAACTACGACGAGATCATCAAGAGCACGAGCCTGACGATCCACCTCGTCGAGAACGAGGGGCAGGAGGAGCAGGAGACGGCTCAAGCCCGCGGCGAGCAGAGCTACGAGGCGTATGCAAAGAACACGATCGTGGGTACCCCGGAGAAGGTCGTCGCCCGCATCCAGCCGATCATTGAGGCCGGAGCGAACTACTTCATCCTCTCGTTCCCGCGCATCGCGTACGACCAGTCGATGATGCAGCGCTTCGCGGAGCAGGTCATGCCGCAGTTCGAGACGAGCCAGCCGGTGGGCGGACCCCGGTAGGGGAAGGCGTCCACACCTGACCTACAATTCCGAGCCCGCCCTGGGAAACAGGGCGGGCTCAGTGATTGATCCCTCGTCGTACCCGCCTCGCAGGCTGCGCTATCCGCGGCGAGGAACGGTTCTACGCGTTCGTGAACACTGCCACCAGGAACACGAGTAAGAGAGCGCACGACAGCAGCAGGATGAGCAAGACAGGCAGGAGCACGACCGCGGCGGCCCGGCCTGTGGTGGTATGGTGCATCTCGCGCACGCCCACTCACAGCAGGAACATGTACAGGAACATGCCGAAGATCCCGACGACCGGTACCGCGCTCGCGATCTGCGCGATCGAGGCATAGGCAGCGGCTCGGAAGGTCGCCTGATAGCCCATGTTCTCCCGAATGAGCAGCATCACAGACAAGTGGTAGATGCCGGCACCGACGAAGAGACCGATGGCTGCGAAGATTGGGGTGATCACTATGAGAGCGATGAACACGCCGAGCAGCACGAGCACCGCTGTTGCGGCCGTGAACGGGAATTCGCCAGCCGAACCCTGTCCTATCACTGGGAGCAACACCAGGGCTTGCAGGCCGAAACCGAGTACTGTTCCGACGATTGTCGCGATCATCACGCAGATCATCCCGAACGCGAGGGGATTGCGATAGCCATCTCTGGTGGGCAGTCCGGAATAGAACTGTACCGGCCTCGTGACCAGCAACCGACAGGTCTCGATAAAGCTGCCAACCGGCTCTCGGAGCGAGAAATCGTTGACGGCGACCTGGCACCTGGGTTCCATGTCCGACGAATCGGTCACGCGCTACCTCGTTCGCCGTCGACTTCCATGGTATGGACTAGCAACTCCTGAACATCTCGACGGAGCGGGGAAGGCGTCCACAGCGGGAAGAATCCGGTGCACCGAGTCGTCGTTGACTGCCACGGTGCGCCACCAGATATGGCCTGAATGTGGCCCTGCTTTCAACTAGGAGTTCATTCCCAGCGCAGCGAGCAGGACCGATGCTGCAACGATGAACAGACACAGCAACAAGAGGAACAGAATACCTACGGGAATCAAGACCGCAAGCGCCGCGCTCTGCGTGGTGGTGCTGTGCAGCTCCCGCACGCCCATTATGGTCAGATAGATGGTATACAGGAAGGCGGCAAAACCGATGAAGGGGCCGATGAATGGCACCCAACTAACCAAGCTCGAAATCGGGAGGCTGTACGCGGTCGCTCGATACGTCGACTCGTAGCCCGTACTGGATGGTTTCACGAGCAGCATAACGAAGAGATGGATGATTCCTGCGACCACGAACAGGAAGAGGGTTGAGATGATGGGCGTCCCAATTATTGTGCCCAGTGCTTGACCGATGCCGTTGCCACGGATAAGGGCGACGATACCGCCCAGGACACCCGCAATCGCGTAGCAGATGAGCGAAAACACAAGCGGGGAAACGAAGTCGCCCACTTTCCGTATGTTGTTGAAGAAGACGGCCGGAGCGGTGACGACGCCGGTAACCGTGGACATGAAGCTGCCGACGGGATCGGCTATGGTGAACTCATTGCCCTGCGTGGGCGTCCCGCCTCTGGTGGGGTTTATCGACATAAACTACCTCTCCCTTCAGAATGAAAACTACTACGACGGATTTGGGCGGATCCTCGTCCGTGCAGCCAGACTGCCGTGTTGCAGCCTTAGAATAGTCGTGAGTGGGTCTCTAGTCAATGGATTGTCGCATACTCGTAACACGTAAATCGGCATCTCCGTGGCAGAACTCCTGCACCTCGATCGGTTCATATGGGCAGCGGTGAAATAGCACCAACAGGTCAGGAGAAGAATTACCGTGAAGTACGTACCGATTCCCGGCGTTCCCCGCCCGGTCTCGAACCTCGCCATCGGCTCGATGGTCAGCTCCACCAAGGATCTGTCACTCACGTTCGCGCTGCTGGATCGGTACATCGAGTGCGGCGGGACGCTCCTGGATACCGGGCACGTGTACGCCGGAGGGGAGAGCGAGCGGGCCATCGGCGAATGGGTCCGTGCGCGGGGCAACCGCGATGAGGTGCTCATTCTCGATAAGGGCTGCCATCCGTACGGAAACAGCGGCCCGCGCGTGAATCCCGAGGCAATGCGCACCGATCTTGGTCAGAGCCTGGAACGTCTGGGCTTGGACTATATCGATATCTACATGCTGCATCGCGACGACGAGAACGTGCCCGTTGGTCCCCTCGTCGAGGCGCTCAATGAGGAAGTCGAGCGCGGGCGCATCCGCGCGTATGGCGGATCGAACTGGCGACCGGAGCGTCTAGAGGTAGCGAACGAGTACGCTGCCGCCCACGACCTGCGCCCGTTCGTGGCGTCCAGCCCGAACCTTAGCCTCGCGCGTGCAAAGGAGCCAATGTGGGCCGGGTGTGTGTACACCGACGAGGCGGACCGCGCCTGGTACGAGCAGCATCAGATGCCGCTCATCGCGTGGTCGTCGCAGGCGGGCGGTTTCTTCACCGGCCGTTTCTCCCCGGAGGATACTAGCATCGCGGACATGGTGCGGGTGTACTACTCCGATGAGAACTTCGAGCGGTTGCGTCGCGCACGTGAGGTAGCAGAGCGCCGGAACGTGCACGCGCTGCATGTTGCCCTCGCCTGGGTGCTCAACCAGCCCTTCCCGACGGTTGCCATCATCGGCCCGCGAACCATCGAGGAACTGGAGAGCTCGGTTGAGGCGGCGGGACTCGAGCTTGCACCGGACGAGGCGGAATATCTCGATCTAAAGCGGGACACCCTCTAGGAATTACCGCCGCGGTCGCAAGCGTTGAACCCTACAGCACGGCATAATTGTTGGCTCGCACGGGCGTGCAACTGAACGCCCGTGCGAGCAGCGCCGTTGCTCACCGCCGTAAGGCGACAGTGGGGGGTGCGCTCGTCTGGTAAAGGTTTCTGTGGCTAACCCGGAGCTTGCTGTGCCGCCGGGTCGCAGCTGCCATGCTGAAAAGGTATAAGGTGTCGGCCTCCAATGTCTGGGTGCAAGTCATCGTTCGTCTCTCGCCAGAAGGGAGGCTGACGTGCCTGATCTGCTGACGGTATTCGCGTTGATCGCCGTGGTGTTGATGGTGTCCGCGCTCGCTTCGGGGATCGTGGAACGCGCGCCCCTCTCCTTCCCGATGATCTTTTTGGGCCTCGGCGTGCTGCTCGGCGAGCGCGGCTTCGGCATCCTCTCCGTCGGTTCGCACGATCAGGGTCTGGAGGCGATCGCGATCCTCAGCCTCTCCATGGTGCTTTTCCTCGACGCGGTCCGGATGCAGCGCGATGATCTGGGCCGAGACTGGTTGGCCCCGGCACTGATCCTTGGTCCCGGCACGATCCTGATCATCTGCGTGGTCTCGCTCGCCGCTGGGCTGCTGCTGGGCCTGTCGCTCCTCCAGTCGCTCATCGTCGGCGTGATCCTTGCGTCGACCGACCCCGTCGTGCTCCGCGACGTGATCCGCGATGAGCGCATCCCCAGCTCGGTCCGCCGCACGCTCAGTATTGAGGCCGGCACGAACGACATTGTTGTGCTGCCGATCCTGCTCGTGCTCATCGCGCTCGAGCGCGCCGAGGCTGGGAGCGCCGGTGAATGGGCGATACTGTTGGCGCAGGTCTTCCTGCTCGGCCCACTCGCGGGTTTCGTCGTCGGGGGGCTGGCTTCCATCGTGAGCAAGCGCGTGGATTCTCGCTTCGAGATCGGGCGCGTCTACCAGGCACTGTACGGGGTCGGGGTGGTGCTCGCCGCGTTCGTCGCGGGTGAGGCGGTCGGTGGCGACGGTTTCCTGGCGGCGTTCGCGGCGGGCGTCGCGGTGGTGTTGCTGGACACGGATCTGTGCGACTGCTTCCTCGAGTACGGAGAAATCACCGCCGAGATGTCCATGCTGCTCGCTTTTATGCTGTTCGGTGCACTGCTGTCGACACTCGTCGGGGCTATACCCTTGGTGCCGGCGCTTGCCCTTGCCGGCATCACCATCTTTGTCGCCAGGCCGCTCGCGCTGATGCTCGTGCTCCGGCGTTCGCGCATGAGCCCGCGGGCGCGCGCCTTCATGGGGTGGTTCGGCCCTCGTGGTCTTGCCTCGCTGCTGTTCGCGTTGCTTCTGGTGCGTGACGGCGTGCCCCAGGCGGAGCGGCTGCTGGCGATTATCGGCGTGGTAGTGGCCGTCTCAGTGGTTGCGCACGGGGCATCGGTTGCGCCGCTCGCCGCAGCCTATGGGCGCGCGGTACGGTGGGAGACGCACGCAGAGGAGCGCACCGGCAGCGCCTCAGGCCTGTTCGGCATGGAGGCGAACTCCGCGCCACGCGTGGCTGTGGATGAGCTCGCGGCGATGCTCGACCGCCCGAACCCGCCGGTTGTGCTCGATGTGCGCTCGCGCTCTCAATACGACCGCGAACCAGACCAGATCCCCGGCAGTGTGCGCGTCGCCCCCGACAAGGTGGAGGCATGGGCGCGGTCGCGCCCGCATGGGGAGACCGTCGTTGCCTACTGTACCTGACCGAGCGAGGGGACGAGCGCCCGTGTGGCGCAGACGCTACGGTCGCTGGGTATGGATGCCGCCGCGTTGGCGGGCGGGTACGACGCATGGCGTGAGCGGTATCCGGTGGAACCGAAGGGGACTGTGGTCTGACCCCGCAGCCGCGGGTGCAGCATCACCGAACGCCCGCGTGCTACCCTTCATCTTGCTCGAGTAGGGTCGGTAGAACGCCAGGTGATATCGGCCGCGCTCTCCGGGATGTCGAGCGCCCGCTCGCATTCCTCGAGCATCAACATAGCTCCCGCGCGCTCGGGCGCGACCAGTGCCGTCGCCCCCGCCCTGCTCAGATCCTGCTCGTCGTCCTCACGGGGCATGCGCGCCAGGATCGGCACGTCGGGATTCGCTCGCCGTACGTTGTGCACCGCGGCGCGCGTGGCACCGGAGTCGGGCAGTGCCACGGCGATGAGTCGTGCCCGCTCCGGGTGCGCGGCTGCCAGGATGCTGGGGTGGGATGCGTCACCATAGACCGCTGGCACGGCCTCGGATATCAGCTCCTGCACCAGGTGGAGATCCTGCTCGATGACCGCGACCGGGACCCCGCTGCGGCGCAAGCCATCCACCAGGTGCCGCCCTACGCGTCCGTATCCCACGACGACCACATGGTCGTGCAACTCCGTCTCCTCGCCCCAGACCAGTGCGCGAGCGGCAAACACCGGACCGACCGCGGGCAGGCGCGCGAGCAACCTGTCCAGCTTCGGGGCAAGCGCGAATGCCGGTGGCGTGAGCACGATCGTGAGCACGGAGGAGGTGAGTATCAGGTTGTTGAGCGTCGCCGACACCGCACCCACCTCCACACCCTCGCGGGCCAGCAGGTAGCTGAACTCGCCGATCTGGATCATCCCAAGGCTGGTGAACACCGCCGTTCTCCCGCCCACCCGGAACGGCAGCACTGCAAGCAGGGTGATGAGCGCCTTGAGGAAGGCGATCAGGAGAGCCAGACCAATCACAACCGGGAGATTGTTGACGATGAAAGCCGGATCGATGAGCATGCCGACGGACACGAAGAAGAGCGTCGCGAAGAGGTTGCGCATCGGCACCACCTCCGCCACGACCCGGTGGTCGAACTCCGTCTCGGTCAGGAGCAAGCCGCCTAGGAATGCGCCAAGGGCGGGCGAGAGGCCGAGATACGCGCTGAGGCTGGCGGTGCCCAGGGCGAGGGCAACCGCGGTCAGCAGGAACAGTTCGGCCGAGCCCAAGCGCTCCACCCGTTCCATTAAGCGTGGTACGACGCGAGCGCCGAGGAAGAGCGTCGCGGCGATGAACCCGACGGCTTTCGCGACCGTGAGCGCGAGCTGACCGAGAGCGATCCCCCCGTCGCCCGCGAGTTGGGGTAGCAGGACGATCAGGATCACAACGGCCAGGTCCTGCACGATGAGCATGCCCAGGAGCACGCGGCCATGGTTGGAAGCGACCTCTCCCCGGTCCAGCAGCGTCTTAAGGATCACCATCGTGGAGCTGATTGATATGATGCCGCCGAAGAAGATGGCCTGGCCGAGCGGCCAGCCGAATACGGCGCCGAGCCCCATCCCCGCGCCGATGAGCAGCAGCACCTGCACGCCTGTACCCAGGATCGCGACGCCCTTCACCCGTGCGAGTTCCTTGAGGCTGAACTCGATGCCCAGCGCGAACATCAGGAAGAGGACGCCCACCTCCGCGAGCGCGGCGATCTCCTCACGGTCGCCGACGAAACCGGGGGTACCGGGCCCAATCGCGACCCCTGCGAGCAGGTAGCCGACGATCACCGACTGGCGCAGCCGGTGCGCGATGAGGCCACCGATGAGCGCCACGGTAACGGCTATCGCCACGTTTGAGATAAGGTGGAGTTCCTCGCTCATGTCGGGGTGCTCACTCACTTGCGCGGACTTCACCGCGATGGTATCGTGCGCCCATTGTACACTTGGCGGAACGGCT
>JAUJMR010000005.1:19937-23758 GCA_030446765.1 Chloroflexia bacterium | reverse complement strand
GGGTGCGGGTACGGGGGTGGCTTGCTCTGGCTTGTCCGGAATGCCGGCGCCGTGGGAGTGGGGATCACCTTGAGCCCCGTCCAGCGGCTTATCGCTCGGGCCAAGAACAAGCGAGCGGGACTGGACCGGCGGTTGCGTGTCCTTGTGGCGGATGCTCAGCGGCCCTGGCCGGTGGATGCAGGCACCGTAGACCTCGTATGGTGCGTGGAGTGCACGGAACACCTCGAGGATCGAGCGTTCTTCGCGCAGCAGGCATATCGTGCCCTCTCGCCTGGTGGCGTGCTCTGTGTTGCGGCATGGCTTCGGAGTGCCGATTCTTCGGCACAGGCTGAGGAGCGGCGCCGAGAGGTCGAGCGGGGGATGCTGTGCTACCCGTTCGATACGGCTCAGACGTACTGTGGTCTGTTTGCGGAGGCGGGTTTCGAAAACGTCAGCGCGCGCATCGTCACAGAACATGTCGCGCGCACGTGGGACATCGTGATCGCGCTGCGGGACACGCGGGTGATGCGGGGCTTCGCTCGTGTGCTCGGCACGGATGCGCGCGCGTTCGCCTCTTCTTTCACGCCGCTGTACGCGGCCTACGCCGAGAGGGCGATGGAGTATGGCCTCTTCGTTGCACGCAAGCCGGGCAATGGATAAGGATGAACGCCGAGATGACGCGGGCCGAAGGTGAGAAGATGGGCGTTGCCACGTACCATCGACCGCTACGCGGCCGGATTCGGGAAAGGAGCCGACATTCAATGGACGACACCACGGACACCCAGAACCTGATTCGCTTGCTCCGGACATTGCGGGCGGTTCGAGCGTTTCTGCCCGATCCTGTGCCCGAGGAGGTTGTACATGACCTACTGGAGGTGGCGCGCTGGACCGGGAGCGCGCGCAACGTGCAGCCTTGGGAGCTAGTCGTTGTCCGCAGCCGTGAAAGCCTCGACGCTCTCGCGGCGTGCGACGGCTACGCCGGACACCTTGCGGGTGCCCAACTGGGCATCGTGCTTGTCATGTCGGGGGAGAACAAGAACCAGGAAACGTATGATGAGGGCCGCCTGAGCGAGCGCATCATGCTGGCTGCGGCGGCGCACGGGGTGGGGGCGAGTATCGGCTGGTTTACGGGCCAGGGCAGGGCGGACGCGAAACGCCTCCTCGGGATCCCGGAGCACCGGCTGGTCCGCACCGCCATCAGCCTGGGGTTTCCCGACGAGGAAGCACGGCGCACCCGGCAGTCCCGAACTGATGCCCGGAAACCCCTCTCCGAGATCGTCCACTGGGAGCGATACGGTCGCGGAATGACGGACTAACGGCAGCGACGGCCCGCCGGGACCCATCCCGCTATAATAGAAGTATGATTAACGAGAACAACAACCAACAATTGGCGACATTCGGTGCGGGCTGCTTCTGGGGCGTCGAGGAGGCGTTTCGGCAGGTGCCGGGTGTGCGGAACGCGACCGTGGGCTACCTCGGTGGGACCCTCCCGAACCCGACGTACAAGGACGTCTGCACGGGAAGCACCGGTCACGCAGAGGTGGTGCAGGTAGAGTACGATCCTGCGGAGGTGTCGTACGAGCGGCTGCTCGAGGTGTTCTGGGCCAACCATAATCCCACGACCCTGAACCGCCAGGGTTGGGACGTGGGCACCCAGTACCGCTCCGCGATCTTCTACCACACGCCGGAGCAGGAGGCCGCTGCGCGAGCGTCGAAGGCGGCGCTGGACACTTCGGGCACGTGGAAGAAGCCGATCGTCACGGAGATCACCCCGGCGTCAGAGTTCTATCGGGCGGAGGAGTATCACCAGCAGTACCTTGCCAAGCGGGGCATGAGTTCCTGCCACACGTAGGTCGTGGCGGCTGGGTGAGCCGGGCAGGGTGATCAGGCCGGGCACAGGCATGTCCGCGCTCCAAGGGCTAGGGATGGACCGGATACTGGTCTGTCATCACTGATGACCGAGCACCGTCCGTGGCCGCGGCCCAGCGGCAACCCCACGATGGTGCAGACATGGCACGATCTGCTTTTCGCGCACTGGCCGGTCTCCCCTGAGTTATTGCGGCGCACGATACCCCCTCCGCTGGAGGTCGATGTGTACGATGGGCAGGCGTGGCTCGCGGTAGTGCCGTTTCGTATGAGTGGCATACGGCCGTGGGGTCTCCCTGCTGTGCCCGGTATCTCCGCGCTCCCTGAATTGAACCTGCGCACGTATGTCACGGACGGCACGAAACCCGGTGTGTACTTCTTCTGCCTCGACGCAGGCAGCCCGATCGCCGTGGCTCTGGCCCGGCGCTGGTATCACCTGCCATACTTCCGTGCCCGGATGCGCGTGGGCTGGGAGGATGGCTGGGTCCGCTATTCCAGTCGCCGGACACATCGGGGAGCGGAGCCTGCGGTGTTCGAGGGGCGGTACCGTCCGGTGGGCGAGCCATATCACTCCACCCGGGGCACGGTCGAGCACTGGTTCACCGAGCGCTACTGCCTGTATACCCCGGGCCCGCGCGGGCGGGTGTATCGCAGTGAGATCGATCACGTGCAGTGGCCACTTCAGCCAGCCGTTGCCCGGATCGACCGCAACACGCTTCCCGAGGCGCACGGCCTCACCCTGCCCGATACCGCACCCATCCTCCACTACTCCCGGCGGCTGGATGTCCGAGTGTGGTCTCCGGAGCGGCTGCGCACCTCGGTGAGGAACTAGCCGAAGGCGCAGCGCCAGTCCGCGGACGAAACCCTCCATCATTCCGTCAAGGGAAGTGGCATATCTCTGGCATCTACCTTCGATATGCATTCCGGTATGCTTCACATGGAAACTCAGGGTCGAGCGATGTCCAGGCTTACAAAGCGCGGCCTACGAACGCTGGAACGAAGGGGGTGCGCCGGATGGTAGGAGCGATTCTCAGGGCAGAAGGAGCGGTGGTATTCGCTGGGTCACTCCTCCTGTACTTCCGTCAGGACGGGGGCTGGCTGTTGTTGGCTCTACTCCTGCTCAGCCCGGACCTCTCGATGCTGGGTTATCTTGCTGGTCCCCGCGTGGGGAGCTGGGCATATGATGCCGCTCACACATACGTCTCGCCAGCACTGGTGCTCGGGTTTGGAGTGTTTGCCGATGCGCCGATGGCGGTGCGCATCGCGCTCATCTGGACGGCACATATAGGAATGGACCGTCTGGTTGGCTACGGCCTTAAGTACCCTACACACTTCAAGGACACACATCTGCAACGAGTGTAGGACTTAATGGCGACTGCTCCTGCAGGGTGGGTGCGGGCACCGGGTTCTCTTGGTCACCGGACCCCGCCGCGGGCCGCAACGGGCCAAGTGACCTCCACGACACCGTCGCGGACACCGACGACCTCGTTGAAGAGGTTACTGACGACGCAGCAGTGGTTCGGGATCACCGTCACGCGCTCCCCGATCTCCGGCTTCTCCGGGCTCTCCGAGAGGTCCACGATCCCGTGCTCCTCCGAGAGGATGCTGATGTGCGCGTGCGGGTATTCCAGGATGAGACCGAATCCATCCAGACCGAGCGTGTCAGACGAGAACGTCTTGCTACCGCCGTCGAGGATCGCTCGGTCGTCGGTCGGGCGGCTTACAACGGTCGTGATGACACTTAGAGCGCAGTGCTCGGGCTGCACTGCCCCAGCTGACAGCATGAACCGGTCGCCGTACACATACGTGCCGGACCGGTGTTCCGTGACCTCGGCGTGGGTGTGCGCCTCCCACATCCTCGGCGTGCCCCCGCCACTCACCACGTCCAAGGCGAGACCATCCGTCCCGAGTAGCGTGCGGGTCTCGCGCACGAACGGATCGGTCAACTCGGTGCTGGGGTACGTCATGAGCCCGCC
>JAUJMR010000005.1:0-19837 GCA_030446765.1 Chloroflexia bacterium | reverse complement strand
GGGCGGTTGCGGATGCCGTGGCTGTCGAGATACACTTGCAGCCGCTCGATGTTCGCCCGCACGCGGTCGACATCAACCACGACGACCGGCGTCTCCAACTCACTGATGTGCATCGCCTCACCCCCCTCACGGTCGCATGCGTCTTGCGTGCCAGTCTAAAGGAGCAGACCCGGCGCGGTAACCAGCTCGACCACCCAGGAACGAGGCATGGACGTTCGATCGGACACCCGGCTCGGGTGCTGCGTCCACGTGGAGCGGGGTTGAGACGTCCTGTTCAACGTCTCAACCCCGCGAACTGTGCCTATGGTGCCCCCGATCTGGCGCTAGTCCACGATCACGAGGACCGTGGCGGAGCCATCCTTGCCGACCGGGTTGTACTGAATGGAGTTTGCGCCGGGCTGCAGGTGCTCGCCGATGTCGATGCGCACGACCTCCGCGGCCAGGTCATCCGAGCCCAGCACCAGGTCATGGGTCTCGTTGATATGCACGCGAAGGCCCTTCAGCCCGCGTGGCCGGATCTCCGGCGTGCCCTCTCCGCTCGGACTCACGAACTCCTGACGCGCGACAAAGCCGGATATATCGATCGGGTAGGAGCCTATGTCGACCCCCGTGTAGTACGCCTTGAGGATTTGCGTGAACGGTTGGCCCGCGAGGCCGCGACCGTGCGCGCCGTACTGGCTCATCCCGACGTTGTGTCCGAAGCCTCCGCCGGAGGTGATGACCCCGGTGAACGTATTGTCCGAATCGTAGGTCGGCACGATGACGCTCGGGTTGTCGAGCGGGAAGCCCGCGGGGGTGATGCGCGAGGAGCAGATCGCCGGGGCGCGCTGCGCCGTCGTGCCGAACACGGTCCGGTTGTTGCGCCACCCCTTCACATCCACGACGCCGCCGGTCAGCGTGATGCGCGTGACGCCGACTCGCTGCGAGGCGGTCATGCGTTGGAGCACCTCGACGCTCGTGACGTCACCGGAAACCGTACCGCTCACGAGCGAGTAGACGTCGGGGGTGAGCCTGGCCTTAATCCTGGCCGCGGGAATCTCCATGCGCCAGCGGGCGAAGCGGTTGCCCGTTCGCTCGCACGAGTCGTACGTCTGGGGCTGCGGTGTGGTCCAGAACGCGGCCATGCCCTCCTTGGTGCTGAGGTCGGGCGCCGGCCCCTCGCCGTCGTAGATGCCGCGCAGGTACGGTATGGCGTTCGTGCCGGGGAAGCTGGTGTTCGGCTCGTTGAAGACCCACTCGACATTCTCCGTGTGCCCGCCCATCGAGGACGAGTAGAACGCGGTGATAATCTTCCCCTGATATGACGCGACGAGTGCGCGTGTGCCGCGTGCCGCCTCGTTCCCCGCCGGCTGCTCGGACGTTGCGCCGCGGTACACCTGCGACGCGGGCGAGTCGACCAGATCGAACGGGTACCCTTGTCGCTGGAAGGCGCCGATGTTCGCGACCGCGTACCCGCGTGCCGCTGTTGCCTGCGCCTTGAGCGCCTCCACGGCGAAGAAGGCGGGCGACTCGTTAACGACGACGCCGCGCACGTAGTCCTCAAGCGCGACGATGTTCACGAGGTTTACCTTCCCCGCGGCCGTGGCGGTGCCACGTGCCACCTCCATCGTGCCGTGATACTGCGGTGCAAGGTACGAGGCGTACGTGACGTTGTTCACGCGCCCGATGCTCTCGACGGTGAACAGATTCTCGCGGTCGGTCGGCGAGAACCCGATTGGACCGGCATACGCGCCGAGCATCCCTGTCGGTCCGGACACGGTGTAGCCCGCGGCGCTGTAGCGGACCTCAAAGGTCTGGCCCGGCGACATAACGGCTATCTGCTTGCCGGTGGATTGATCGAGGATTCGGACATCCCTGCGGTGTTGCTGAGGCGGACGAGGGGATGGTCCCGAGTCGCGAACTCAGAGAGGGAGCCCGACGCTGTGTACGAGTAGTGTAAGCCAACCCGGAGCGTGACGACCGCACGCGTTGGGTTCGACGCGGTGAGTGCGCCGTCCTGCGGGCGGTTTCCTGAGGCATGGGAGGGTCCTCTTCCTCGAGGAAGCGCTGCCATCCCCGCTCGGTCTCGCTGGGTGCTGTAGGCGCGGAGTGCGCGGTTGCGGGCAGAAGCAGGGCGATCAGGGCGAAGAGTGCGAAAACACGGCGCAGTGTGCTGGTCACGTATTCCCTCCAGTTGTTGGGAGGACCAGCCCTCGTCTGAGATCTCCGGCGATGCCAGGCCACCCGATGCGTGCCCCGGAGCATACACGTTCTTCTTTCGTGCGTCAAGACGAAGGGTTCCCTACTTGTGAGCAGCGGGATGATATGCCTTCAGAGTCGTGGGGCAGACGCTTGAGTTAGGGAACCTTTGGACTCCGGTGCCGGGGGCGAGGAGCGCGTAGCACGTGCAGCGAGTGTCGCGCCCGCGGCACGGCAGCATGCTGCCGCGAGGGAGTAGGCTGCGGTGGTCCAGCGGCTGTAGTACAATACGACGCGGACGGCCGCCCGATCTGCGGTGAATAATGCAAGCAAGCACGCCTGGTGGGCGATGGCGTCGAACGCCGAAGATCGTTGGGCGGCTGGAAAGGAACATTGTGGCGCTGAACTATCCGCTGACCCTCTCGTTCAAGGCGATCTCATTCGGCAAGCAGGCCTCGGTGGTCGATGCCTCCGGGCAGACGGTGGCGTACGTCCGGCAGAAGGCGCTGAAGATCAAGGAAGACGTCACGATCTTCTCCGACGACTCGCAACAGCAGCCGCTCTACCGCGTCAGCGCGGACCGTGTGTTCGACTACAACGCCAACTATAGTATCACTACATCCGAGGGCGCCCCTATCGGGTCCCTCCGTCGCGAGGGTGCCCGCTCCCTGCTGAAGGCGACGTATCGCATCTCGGATGCGCAGGGAGGGGACATCGGCGTGATCCATGAGGAGAACGCGTGGATCAAGCTGGCGGATGCGGCGGCGAATCAGGTCCCGTTCGTCGGCATGCTCAGCGGCTATATCTTCAATCCGGCCTATCTGGTCGAGGTCCACGGCGCAACCGTGCTCTACCTCAAGAAGCGTCCGGCGTTCCTTGAGGGCAGGTTCACGCTGGAGAAGCGTGGCGAGGTGTCCGATGAGATGGAGACGCTGCTCCTCCCAAGCGTCCTGATGACGGCCGTCCTGGAGCGCGAACGCGGCTAACGTCGGAGCATGGTGGGGGCGCTGAATATAACGGCCGGACGATCGGTAGGCTGGTGCTAAAGCATGGTCTGCGTGTCCGGGTCTGTCGTTCCGAGCAGCATCCGCCCGCCGATTTGTATGCTCGGTTTGAGTCGGGTTATAGGCAGTCCGCTTGAACAGTGGTGGATGACATCCCGAACGCGGTGAGGGATCCATAGCCGATACCACGGATTTCTCGCGGGCTCGGAATGACAGACGCCCCGCCGTTCAGCCGGACTCCGTATTACCGGCGCGGGCGGGGAAGAAACCTGCGCCAGCCGCGTTCATCGTTGATGCGTCGTGGCGGCGCCTGAGTCTCGGTGAGCGTCTCGGCCGGCAGGTTGCGGCGTAGGATCTGCGGCACCTCACGGTGGAACTGGATGTTCGCCATCACCTCATGGAACCCCGCCGCCCGCGCCGCCCGTTGGGCTGCAGGATCGCCGGGCGGCCCGTACGCGACCAACCGCGCGTCCGCTGCTTGCCCGGTGATCTCCAGCAGGTTCCCCGGATCAAGCGTCAGGTCGACGCACACGAGCGCGGGCGTTGTCGTGCGGAGCGTGTCCAGGAGCGCCGCCCGCGTCTCTACCTGGGCGTATTCATACCCGATCTGATGGACGAAGTTCACGATCTTGCAGCCGAAGTAGGTAGTTCGACGCTAGCGCCACCACCAGTCTATGCTGCATCCCCTACCCCTCCCCGCCTGTCCACCTGTCGAACCTTGTGCAGACCGTGCTGCGATCGTGCTCTTTCCAGTCCCGGCAGTGTAGACCATTTCTCCTAGTATAGGCTTGCCGGACTCAGGCGAGGAAGCCTGGCGCTCTATGAGCAATACCTACCGCCGTTGCCCGCGGAGCAGCTTCAGCATAGCGGTGGCCGCGACCGGGTTGCCGCGTCCCGTCGGGAAGTAGCACGGGTACACGGGGTACGTCTTCCCATTGACCGCGCGAGAGTCGTACGCGGCGTACGAGCCGTGCTCGGCGCGCCATAGCTCGTCGGAGAGACGGATCTCCCGCCCGGTCAGCATCCGAAACGGCATTAGGCCGCACGCGACGATGCGCTTGGGCTGGGTTAGGGCAATCTCCTCGCGCAGCACCGACCATCCCAGCTCCAGTCGGCGGGCGGTTGGTACGTTCGACCCGCCGTCCAGACACTTCACGGCATTCGTGATGTACAGCTTGCGGCGCTCCGCCTCCGAGACCAACGATCGCACCATCGCCTGCGTGGGGCCCTCTGCCGCAAGCTGCCCGGGCAGTTCCGGGTCCACGAGGCCCGCCGCCGCGAGCACGCGCCAGAACTGCGGTGCGGCCGCCATCGGCGTGCGAGGCCCGTCCCAACTGGCAACCGTTGTCGGGTTGCGCGGCGTCGGGTGGATGAGCACCAGCATAAACTTCGGCTTGTCGCCACAACCCGCTCCCGGCATATGTCCGGTAGCCGTACTCGACGGTGGTGCAGGCACGGCAGTCGTCCAGGCGTGCATTCAGTGCACCGAGGTCCACCGCGGTGAGCGGACTTTCAGGCAAGGGCTACCTCCCACACACCGCCCTCCATGACGTGGGTCTGTGCGGTGCCGCCCAGTAGTTCGCTTACGAGGGCGGCCAGCTGCTGAGACGCGGCGCGTAGCTGTGCGCCGTCCGCGGGAGGGAGCGCTTCGATGCACAGGAAGGCGTCCGTTGTGCCGGTGTCAGCTTCGTGCGCTCTGCCTCGCGCCAGTTCCAGCAGCGGCAGATTACGCCCGTGTCGTCTCGGTAGAGGACCTCGCCAGCCTGCGGGGTTGTGCCTGCTCGGAGCCGAGCGGCACAAACTCCTCAGTCCCGTTCGCCCGGGTGAGGCGGATGTCCCCGTGGATGCGCCTCAGATCCTCGCCGCCGCAGGGCAGCATGTGCCGCAGGGAGATGCTGTTATACAGATCGACGAGCGGGTTGACGCTGCGGACGCTCCCGGACCGCGCCGAACGCAGCAGGCTCTCTATTGAAGAACGGTATTTAGAAGGCTTGACGCCGAAGGTGCGGTACGCGTCTCGCCACGGCGCGATGGCCGGGTGGGTTGCGAGATCCGCGTCGCCGAGACTGGTCGTGACGTCGCTCGCGGCCTGGGCTAGCCGCTCGGCACATTCCTGAGCGGCCCGCGTGTTGTTGATGCCGCGCACGATCACGATGCCGAACATCGCCTCCAGGGAAGAGAGAGCGAATGCCGTCCTCCACAAGAAAGCGCACTGCATGTCCTCCATGAATCGTCGGGGCTCTTAGCCGATGTGCGCTCGAACGGAGTGATCAGACGCCAGGTATCATGACAGGTGCGGCGTCCGCCTGTCTGATAGTGTACCGAACCCCACACAAACGGAGCCGTGGGAATGGCAGAAGGCCGTACCAGGTATCGGCACGACCTCCACTTATACGTGACTTCAGTAGTCGGCGGTCGGATCGTCCTCGATGGTTCGTACGGTCTGCTGGCCTTGTATGCCGGCGACCTAATACGCCGGGGGATCGCTCGCCGGGAAGGACTCCAGGACCCTTCGAGGACGGGATCCTCCGGACCGACGGGGCTGGCGTCCTGCGTCGCCATCGACGTCGCGATGGCCTGGGAGTCGTGCCGTCCCTCCGCGAATTCTTCAACGAGCTTCGCACTGAACGCCGGGATGTCGCCGGGGTTACGGCTCGTGACGAGGCCGCGGTCGGTGACGACCTCCTGATCCACCCAGTTGCCGCCCGCGTTTCGGATGTCGGTTTGCAGCGACGGCCACGAGGTGATGGTGCGCCCGGTAAGCACGCCCGCCTCGACCAGCGTCCACGGTCCGTGACAGATCGCCCCGACCGGCTTGCCCGCCTCAAAGAAGGCACGGACGAAGCTCACGGCATCTTGATTCATGCGCAGGAAGTCGGGATTGGCAACGCCGCCCGGAAGAACGAGCCCATCATACGCCTCGGCATTGGCATCGGCGACGGCCCGATCCACCGGAAAGGTATCACCCTTGTCCAGGTGGTTAACGCCCTGAATCTCGCCGGCCTCCAGTGAAATCAGCTCGACCTGCGCACCCGCCTCTTCGATTGCCTTGCGCGGTTCGGTAAGCTCTACCTGCTCGACACCATCCGTGGCGAGGAACGCGATTTTCTTGCCCTGTAGCTCGTTCGCCATTGCACTCTCCTTGATTGTCATGTGACTTGCTGTCGGCGTCCGAGGCGAGGACGCCGCCGCCGGAAGTGCACGGGATGTGCCACAAATCGCCGGTACACTGGTAGTAGGAGAGGAGGACAACAAGGCGGCACACGGTTAGAGCGCGGGGAGGGCGTGATGGAACTTTACCTGGTCGCGGATGTGTCGAACGGGGTGCTCACGGCGATGCAGGGGGCATCCCCATCGCAGCGGGCCGAGAGCGACAACGTGTTTCAGGCCGCGGCGATGGCGATTGGTATCGGCGCGATCGGACCTGGCTTGGGCCTCGGCTACGCGGTAGGGCGCGCGATGGACGCGGTCGGTCGCAACCCGGAGGCGGTGAACCAGATACGCACTACGCTCATCGTCGGCGTTGCCCTCGTGGAGGCGATCACGATATATGCGCTGCTCATCGCGCTGTTGATCCTCTTCGCATCGTAGGCGCGATTACCATCGGTGAGAGACGGTGTAGTAACCCGCTAAAGTCGGGTATTGCTGTGCTCACCCGGCCGAAGACCGAACGTTCGGTGAAGCAGAGTCGGCTTGAGCTCCTTTGCAGCACACTAGGTCTGGTCATGTCCCAGCCCGGCGGCGCGGGCGGCCATCATCGCTTCCGCCCGATCAGCCACCTGCAGCTTGCTGAGGATGTTGGAGACGTGGTTGCGCACCGTCTTCGGGCTCAGCACGAGCCGGGCGGCGATCTCGGGGTTGGAGCGGCGTTGCGCGATCAGCGTCAGGATCTCGTACTCACGGTCGGTGAGATCCGGGAAGGCCGCGGGAGGGGAGGAGCGGGCACGACCGAAATAGCTCATCAACCGCTGGGCTATCGCCGGGCTGAAAATCGCCTCTCCGCGGGCGACCGCGGTGACCGCCCGGACCACCTCATCCAGCGCCGCATCCTTGAGCAGATAGCCACGGGCTCCCGCGCGCATCGCGGCGAACACCGAGTCGTCGTCGTCGAACATCGTCACCACCAGCACCCCGATATGGGGACTCGTCTGCACGATACGCCGCGTCGCCTCGATGCCGTTGATGCCGGGCATCTTGATGTCCATGAGGACGACATCGGGCTGCAGTCTGGCGGCCCCTCCTATCGCTTCCTCCCCGGTCGCCGTCTCGCCAATAACCTCTATCTCTGGTGCTGCGCCGAGCATGGAGCGCACACCCTCCCGGTAGAAGGGGTGGTCATCGGCGACCAGCACGCGAATCCGATCCATCATCTATCCCTTCCTGAGGGGCAGCCGAGCAGAAACGTGCGTCCCGCCCGCATCTCCCTGCTCGATGTGCAGTTCTCCCCCGAGTTCGGCCGCGCGCTCTCGCATTGACGCGATACCCACTCCGGCCCGATGCCCGGGTGGTAGCCCTACGCCGTCGTCGGCCACCTCTATCTGGAGCACATCGCTGTCAAGGGTTACCCGGACACGACAGACCGTAGCCTGCGCGTGGCGTACGACATTGGCAAGTGCTTCGATCGCAATACGGTACGCCGCGACTTCGGCGGCCGCGGGTAGAGGAGCTAGCGTCTCCGGCGCATCTACGGCAACGCGCAAGCCGCCCGACCCGTTAATCTGGCCGGCATGTTCGCGGATCGCACCGACGAGCCCAAACTCGTCCAGCGCGGGGGGGCGCAGTGCGTATACCAGGCGGCGGATGTCCGCGATCGTCGTCTTCACCCGTCCTTTCAGGTCGCCTATCAGTTCCACCGCACCTTCCGGGTTGCTGCTGACCAGTGCGCTGGCCGTATCGAGCCGCTGGAACAGGCTGGCCAGCGTCGGGCCGAGTCCGTCGTGCAGGTCGCGCCGGAGCCGCCGGCGTTCCTCCTCGCGTGCCGTCACCAGCCGCTCGCGCGAACGTTGCAGGTCGGTGGTGAGGCGTACGGCGTGGGCGGCTACTCCCGCCTGCCGGGCGAGATCTTCCAGCAGGCGGCGGTCGGACGCGCTGAAGGAGTCTTCACCCACGCGCGGTGCCAGGACCAGTTGTCCCACCTGCTCCCCGCGGTAGACGAGCGGCAGCCGCAGCGAATCGTTCGCGGGCTGGCCCGCGGACGCGACAACGCTGTACGCTCCGTCCTGCCAAAGCTCGATCGCGGCGTATGGCAGCCTGAGTGCCTCCCTCACGGTCCGGGCTACGGTCGGCAGTACCTCAGCTGGGGCAAGCGTGCCCTCAAGACGCTGACCGAGACGCGAGAGTACCGCATACGGCTCGTCGCGTTCGCCATACATTACCCTGTTCGCTGTCTGCTGCAGGCGGTCGAGCAGCGGCTGGAAGAGTACGGCTATCAGGCCGGTGGCGACCAGGGAGATGATGGGATTGCCCCTCGCCTGCAACAGCGCGCCGAGCCCGCCGACAACGAGCACGTAGAGACCGACCACTATCCCTGTGAGCGCGCCATAGACGAGGGCGCGGTTGATGATGACATCTATGTCCCAGAGGCGGTATCTGAGGATCGCGATGCCGACGGACAGCGGTAGCACCAGGAAGAACGGATCTACGAGCGTGCCGGCAAGCTCGCGGACAAGCACGGGCGCAGGCGCCGCCTCGATCAGCGCAAGCAGGGCCGAGCCCAGGATCGCGATGGTGAGACCGAAGATTACCCACTTGGTCTGCTGCCGTTCGACGGGCCCGGACACGCGCCGGTAGCGGTACCCCTGCGCGAACACCGCGGAGCCCAGACAGCCTACGAACAAGATGCCCTGGAGCAGGGGTGGCCAGGAGTCCCCGTCCAGCGGCGAGCCGGGGAGGAAGTAATAGAAAAACTGCAGCACGACCCAGAACAGTGCGCCTATGCGGCTCCAGTGGGGAACCCATCGACCGTCCGGGAACAGGTAGAACAGGGGTACCAGCAGCGCCGTCGCCAGGTACTCCATGAGCGTGCCGACCGGGGCCAGTTGCGGGAGCGCTAGCCCCAGTGCACCCACGTCCGAGCCCGGCGCCTGTAGCACGAGGAAGAACGAGAGCAACAGCGGCAGCCACTCTTCGGACCGTCGCCTGAATATCATTGCCGCCACCACGAAGAACACCGAGGCGGAGAGTACCCGGAGCGCGAGGGTGAGCGCGGCGTAGAGTTCAACCGACAGGCCCGCATCCCGCAAGGCGCTCGCACCTGCCACTGAGAGCCGCCACTGGGCGCAGTCCGGTCCCTGACATACCATCAGGGCTGACTCATATATCGCGGGGATCGCAAGGACATAGGCACCCAGGCTCAACGCGAACAGCGCTGCCCAGACCGCTCGGGCTATACCGAGACGGCGACCGTGCAGGGTAGCTATCGGTGAGGCGAGAGCGGTCCTCCCGGCCCTCGCCTGCTCGGTACTCATCCCGGCATTCCCCCCTGGCCGCCACGCCGTGCGGTAACTGCAGGGCATCCAGCGCACATCTTACTCCACTCCTTTCCCGTTATGGGATCTCACTGAGGCTCACGGCGCGCGACCGTATGCAGGGCGCGCCGGAACGGATCGTGTTACGCTGCCAGATCGCGGGCGCTCGAGCGGAGTCGGAGCGCCACGAGTACCATCCACAAGACCAGCGTGGCGACGAGGGTGCGCATAAGTATCGCTCCCACCATTCCCTCTCCCGCAAGGAAAAATTGGATGAGCGCAAGCAGCGCGAGCGCCAGGGACCAGGTCCAGAGCGAACGCCACATCGGATCCCGCTTGAAGGTCCTGGACAGTATGAGCATGCCCACGATCAAGAGCAGGATACCGAGTAGGGCGCCCACCCCGTGGGCGATCGCGGCAGCCGACATCGAAACGTGCGTCCCCGCGTCGAATCTCTCAACGCACTCGATATCCCGACATCCGCCGACGGGGAAGATTCCGGCAAGGACGAACCCTACACCAAACAGACCCACAAGCACCGTACCCACGAGGGACCACCTCGACGGGATCGTCGCTCGACGGATACCAACGGCTAGTGCCAGCGCGCCGAGTCCAAGTGCGAGGAACGCGAAGGTCATGAGCCATCCGTATGGGCCGATGGCGTACGCGCTGATCCCGCTTGAGTCGTTGACGTCCGGCCGGAGAAAGTGTAAGGCGGCGAGTGCCGCGGTCCAGGCCGCCGAACCGACGAGTCCGATCGTGGCAAGGGTCTGTGCTTGGCTTGCTCCCTGCCGCCGAGCGCCCATCGGACTCATCGAAGTGCTCAGTTCAGGGCTGCTGGAGTGAGTCCCGGAGGTCGTGGAAGTCCCGTGGGTGCTATTCTGTTCCATCGTTTTTCTCCTGCGTGTCGGGCCGGGCGTGCCTGCTTGCCCGGCCCTGGCTCTAGATCAATACGCCTCTACATGCGCCTCCGCGCGGTGTACGCGCCCGCGGCAAGCAGTCCTAGCGTGGCGGCGAATCTCGCGAGTGGGAGATGTCCGCCGGCCATGCCGCCCGCACCCGTCGCCGGCATCTCCGGCATCGGCTCGCCGGCAGCGCCGTACCGATAGTACGCCGCGTTGGTCGCGTCGTCGCTGAGCGTCTCGTACGCGGTTGGCTTCAGTTCCTTATTAATCGGGGTGGTGAGGAAGGCGTCGAAGAGGTTGGGGTCTGTACTGCTCGCCCTCGCAAAGAAGTATGCGAGCTCGGCGCCTTGGTCCAGCTCCACGTCCGCGCTGTACGTGGTACCCTCACCGCCGGTGCAGGAGCCTTCCGTAAATACCTGCGCGGGTTGATCGTCTCCTTCCGACAGGGAGCCGCAGAAGAGTATGTACGGGACCGGGTCGGGGAAGGCTCCGTCCACGAGCTGTGCTCGCGTGGCGTAGCCCACGGCGAACAGTTGATCCGCGGGCACGTCCCCGTACAGGGTGAGCTCGAATGTTTTGGTCACCGTGTCATCACGCTTGTCGCCGTCCACATGCACGGGTATCACGAGAAGCAGCGCGAGCGTCAGGGCCATCAGGCTTGAAGCCAGTGTCTTCATCATCTCTCCTGTTATTGAGGTTACTTACGTCTGTCAGCGCGCCTGCCACTAAGCTAGTACGACCGGTATCCCACCGTCATGAGGCAGCGTCCCGGTTTTGTCCCGACCGGTGTCCCGATTGTGGACACCTCATCGACATCTCTCCGCCGGAGAGGAGCAGGCGCTGCTCGCCGCGGTCGACAAGCACGGGAGTTTGCGCGACCGCGCGCGGCACACCGGCCGCGGGGCCGAACTCGTATCCTTCTTGCTACGTGAGTACGGGGTAACGGGGAGCGATCTGGGGCGGTCACGGTGTAGGGCAAGCGCAAGTACCGGGCGGTGCCATGGACTCCGTCGACCAAGAGGCAGTGCGCGAATGTGAGGAAGAACTGAAGGGAACGCGGTTGGAGCAGCCGTGACTCTTCTATAACCGCAAGGACGGGTACGTGAGCGCGCCGCACCTGGGACAGACCGTCGGCGGCTCTGTCAGGCTCACGAAGGTGCAGGTCAGGTACCCACACTGCTGGCGACACCGCTTCGGGTACTGGATGGCGTACGGCGTCCCTCTGTGCCGTCTGTTCAGTGAGCTGGGCACGACTCGCAGGACAACGCGATGCTTCACATGTACAGCACTGATATGCGATCCGCTTGAGCCGTGGGGCGTGTCATCCCGAACGCGATGAGGGATCCGTAGCTCGGACCACGGATTCCTCGCACGCTCGGAATGACCAATGCCGTACCGTTCAGCCGGAGTCCGTATGCGACCGACTTCCAGCGAGTGGTCGGTGATCGCCTATCGGTGAGCGCAATAGTTAGGCGCATTATGGAACCCAGATATATCGCGAACATTCACCGCGTGTGACTACGCACGCGGGGGCACGACAGCCGTGCCCCCGCGCCGCAACCAGAGGAAGTACTCCCTACGCCGTGACCGCCTCTCCTGGCTCAGGGGCTGCGTCCGCGGGGGTGGGCTGCCGAAGGTCTACCTCCCGGCCGGACTCCGCAGAGCGGTAGATCGCGTCGAGCACCCGCAGGACGTCGAGGCCGTGCGTGATCGTCGAGCCGGGTTGCCGGTTCTCGCGTACGCTGTCCACGAAGTCGGCGACCTCCCCGCGGAACGACTCGTACAACATGAAGCCCGGTTGCTGCGCCGTCCAGGTGTTGAATGTCGGCGAGGTCACCATCGTGGAGCGAGCAGCGCCCTCGCCCTCGACCGTGGTGATCCGCAGATCGTCCTTCCCACCGCCACGGTCGATCCTCGCGCCGCCCTTCGTGCCGAACAGCTGCGAGTAGACCAGGTCCCCTTGCTCGATGTGGGAGAGCCAGCTCGCGTCCAGCACGATTGTCCCGCCGTTGTCGAGCTTCACGAACGCGGTCGCGAGGTCCTCGACGTTCACGTTCTCGCCCCCACTCTCGCGCATAACGTCCGTGAACTTGTGATACACGGAGCCAGACACGCTGACGGGCCGCGGATTACCCATGAACCACAGCGTCAGGTCGAGCATATGCACTCCGAGGTCGATGAGCGGTCCCCCACCGGAGCGCTCCTTCTGCGTGAACCAGCCACGCAGGAAGAAGCTTGCAGCCCCACGCAGCCAGCCGGCCTTGGCGTAGTAGATGTCGCCCAGTGTGCCCTGCTCGATCTGCTGCTTGAGCACGATGCTGTCGGGCCGGTGCCGGTTGTTGAACGCTATCGAGAAGACCCGACCGGAGGAGGCGACCTTCTCCGCGATCCGCTCTCCTTCTTCGAGCGTGTGGGCGAGCGGCTTCTCAAGCAGGACGTGCTTGCCCGCGTCGAGCGCATCAATGGCCATCGGGCCATGGAGGAAGTTCGGGGTGCAGATGCTTACTGCGTCTATCTTCGGGCTGGCCAGCAATTCCTTGTAATCGCCATAGATCTTGGCGCCGTCCACGTTGTACTCCGCCCGGACGTTCTCGGCCGCCTCGGTGTTTACGTCGGAGAGCGCGACGATCTGGGCGTGATCGTTCTTCTGGTAACCCTCGATGTGGCGCTGCCCCGGCCAGCCGACGCCGATTATCCCGATGCGTAGCATGTCCATACCCTGTCCTCCCGCTTTGGTGCAAATGATGTCAAAGGTGTGAAGAGTTGCAGGATACATACCTCGATGCCATCGAGGAAATGCGTCTAGATCACTGGGTAAGGGGTATGTGCAGGCGCACCGTGCTAGGCGGAAGTAACGATCCCGAGGGAGAACATGGGGCAGCAAAGGCGGGCACGCCCGATACAACGCATCGCCAAATGAGCTAACGGATTACGGCCATAGCCAACTATGTTTCGGGCTGCCGCCACGGACTGAGGTGCGGTGGCCGGACACAGAAATAGCGGGCGTAGCTGAAAGTTACGCCCGCTATTGAGACCAAGTCGCTGATACTACCTGCCGCTCATCATCTTCTTCATCGCCATCGCAGCAATGCCGCCGATGGCCGCCTTCGCGAGAGGGTTGGCGAGCATACCACCGCCGCCGCCGCCCAGGACACCGCCCATACCGGTGTTCGTGCCACCGAGTAGACCGCCGCCGCCACCGCCGCCGAGCAACTGGCCGAGCATACCCGGCTGCCGCTGATCGAGCCGTGACGTCACCTGGGCAAGATAGCCCGGGTCCTGATAGTGGTTGTCGTCCTCATCCCACGCGGAGTCGTTGATACCCTGCTGCCGCGCCTGCTGCTGCAGGTACTGGCCGAACTGCACGCGCTCCTGCGGGCCCATGCGGGAGAACGCCTCCTGCGCCGACTGCTGGTAGACATCAGGCGGTATCTGCCCCGAGATTTGTTGATAGTGACCATACGCCTCGTCGTCCGAGATGCCGTCGTACGGGGCACCCTGATCGTATCGGTTTGTGAAGTCCATCGCCCTTTGGCGCTGGTTGTCGTCGTCGCCGCCGAAAAGCTGTCCTAGAAGTCCCATGGTTTCTCTCTCCTGAATACTGTTCGCGCTTGACTGGTCCTACACTGACCTATCGCACTAGCAATGCCAACACGTACTTGCTTGGCGTGGCCCTAGGTAGGGACTGCGATTACGGCGAGGACCGGATAGTGATCGCTCGGGAATATTGGCGGCTCCGCGTCACGGATCACGCAGTAATCTTGAACCTCCATCGTGCGCCCGGATCGGTCGTCTCGCAGGAGTATCCAGTCGATGCGAACCTCTTCTTTCGGATCCCATGGCTCGAAGTCATCGCCGCGGAATCCGTGGAAGGTGTGCGTGGGCTCATTTCCGGTGGCAAGGTGGGCATCTGTGAAGCTCTCCGCGAGGAAAAGCCTGTGAGACTCGGAGTTGGGGCTGCAGTTGAAGTCAGCGGTAAGGAGGATGGGCACGGGGTGGGGCGCGATTGTCCGCAACTGCCGGAGTATCAGTTTGCTCCCCTCGACTCGGGCGCGCTCGCTGATATGGTCGAGGTGGGTGTTCAGGTACACGAGCTCCACGCCGACGTCCGTCAGGCAAAAGCGCGCCCAGTTAGCGGCTCGGATGCAGCGGGTGTCCCAGGAGCCGGACCACGTATCTGGCGTCTCGCTCAGCCAGAAGCCGCCATGGTTGGCTAGCTCCAGCCGCGAGGGATTCCAGTAAATCGCGTTGCGCTGGTGTGGCGGCTCGTTCTCCGTCTTCGGCCCCAGGACGAAACGGTACTCACGAAGCTCCCGATCGTAGGTTGCTTTGTTGCCCTCCTGCATCTCCTGGAAGCCGATCAGGTCCGGGGCATGCCGCTTGATCGTCCGCACGTTGAGGTCTTTGCGACGCTCCCACACGTTCTCCCCGTCATCGTGGTTCGCGCCTCGTATGTTGAACGTGAGCACTCGTAAGGGCGACATGGGAATTCCTTTCGTGCTGTCCCGCCCCTGAGCCTGCACGAGGCGGGCCAGAGTTTGCGATAATGTTGGCGCCCGATCGCGGACCCGGTACCTTGTCCGGCTCGTCGTGCGCGGGCTCTGCTGCAAGACGGTCCGGGAGGGAAATGCTGTTGTCAGAGAACGAAACACCCGTGGGGTTCAACCGAGAGATAGAAACAAAGCCCGACGGCCGCTACGTCGTCTACTATTCCTTCTCTGCCGCTGCTCCTACCTCCGAAAAAGCGGCGCAGGACGAGTCTGGACCAGCAGAAGCAACCACACGTGGCGAGGAGGCGACGGATGTCTGAGCTGCGGTGGCATCCGGTTCTGCGCGAGTGGGTGATCACGGCAACACAGCGCCAGGATCGAACCTTCCTGCCGCCGCGCGATTACTGCCCGCTCTGTCCCACCAAGCCCGGCGGGTTCGAGACGGAGCTTGCGCGACCGAGCTATGAGATCGCGGTATTTGAGAACCGATTCCCCTCGCTGCGCCGGGAGCCGCCAGAGCCCGCCATCGAGCCGAACGGTCCGTTCGACGTCCGACCTGCCCAGGGGGTGTGCGAGGTGGTCGTGTATACGCCCGAGCACGACACCACGCTCGCCCAGCAGAGCGTCGAGCACATCCGGCGTCTGATCGCGGTGTGGACGGACCGGTATCGCGAGCTTGGGGCACAGCCGTATGTGGAGTACGTCTTCATCTTCGAGAACAAGGGCGAGGTCATCGGTGTAACACTGAATCACCCCCACGGGCAGATCTACGCGTATCCGTTCGTGCCGCCGATCGCGAAACGGCAGTTGGAGTCGGCGCGGACCCATTACGAGCAGCAGCAGCGCTGCCTGTTCTGCGACTTGCTGGCGCGTGAACGGGAGGACGGCCGGCGCGTGGTGACCGAGGACGATGCCTTCAGCGCGGTGATCCCGTTCTACGCGCGCTGGCCGTACGAGGTGCACATCACCCCGCGGGAACATCGGGCCAGCCTGCTGGATCTGTCAGATGCGGAGGCGTGGAGTCTGGCCCGCACGCTGAAGCGCGTGCTGGTGGGTTACGACCACCTCTTCGGCTTCAGCATGCCGTACATCCTCGCGATGCATCAGGCGCCGACCGATGGCGGTGAGCATCCGTACGCGCACCTGCACATTGAGCTATACCCGCCGCACCGGACGGCGACGAAGCTCAAGTATCTCGCGGGCAGCGAGACGGGCGCGGGCACTTTCATCAACGACTCCCTGCCGGAGGAGAAGGCGGTGGAGCTGCGCGCGGCACTCCCCTCCGATGTTTGAGGGCACCCGACCGAGACCGAACGCCAACGCGTCCGTCATGATGCCATCGCCGGGCGGCCATCGCGGTACCCGCGACGTCAGTCCAGAACTCCAGGAGCACCAATGAACGACAGGTACAGGCACGTTGAGGCGCTGACACGGGCGTTTGAACAGCGGTTTGGGAAGGCACCGACGCTTGCCGCTCGGGCGCCGGGCAGGGTCAACCTCATAGGCGAGCATACGGACTACAACGACGGCTGGGTGATGCCGGTCGCGATCCCGTATGAGGTGAACGTCGTTGCGGCGCCACGAGCGGATGAGCAGGTCTGTCTCGTTGCCCACGATCTCGGTGAGGAGGCGACGTTCGCGCTCGACGACACCCAGCCGTCCGATGATCTGTGGCAGCGATACCCGCAGGGCATTGCGGTGAAGATGCAGGAGTCGGGGCACCAGCTGATAGGCCTGGATGCCGTCTACGGCGGGGATGTGCCGCGCGGTGCGTCTCTCAGCTCCTCGGCGGCGGTGGAGGTGGCGTTCGCCGGGGTCTTCGCGTTGGCCGCGGACATCTCACTGCCCGGACCGGAGATCGCGACGATCGCCCGGCTCGCGGAGAACGAGTTCGTGGGCGTGCCGACAGGCGTGATGGACCAGTTTATCTCCGCGCTCGGCAAGGAGGGGCACGCCCTCCTGCTGGACTGCCGCTCGCTGGAATATCGGCACATAGCGATCAACCTGCCGGGCGTGTCTATCGTGGTGATGGACACCGGCGTGCGTCGCGAGCTGGCGAACTCCGAGTACCGAAAGCGGCGCGCTGACTGCGATGCGGCCGTGGAGCGGCTGCGCTCGCGCCTGCCAGATATTCGGGCGCTTCGCGACGTGACGCCCGAGGAATTGGAGGCGAACGCGGGCCTGCTTGATGAAACGCAGCGCAATCGCGCCAGCCACGTGGTTACGGAAAACGCGCGCACGCTGGAGGCCGCCGAGGCATTGGAAGCGGGTGATGCCGCGCGCATCGGGGCGCTGATGCAGCAGTCGCACGAGAGCCTGCGCGACCGGTACGAGGTCAGCGCGCCCGAGCTCGACGCCGTTGTGGAGATCGCTACGGGCACGGAGGGCGTGATCGGCGCGCGGATGACGGGCGGCGGATTCGGCGGCGCTGCGGTCGCGCTCGTCCAGGACGGTGCGGTCGATAGACTCAAACAAGCGCTTGCCACGGAGTACCCGCGGCGCAGCGGCCGTGAGGCAACCGTGTTCGTGTGCCAGGCGGCCGAGGGGGCAGAGGCAAAGCGGCTCGGCTAGAAGCGTGGCTGAAAAGCTGGGGCTCGGCAGGTGAAGACAGCGGCGAATAGGCTGCGAATCGCCTGCAATATAGAGAGCGTGTCGAGGGTCCGGGTAGATAGCTCAACGTTGTGCCGGTACCGGGCCCGCATCAGGCCGGTTTTGGTAGCCACCAGGGTGAGGTTGGCGACGGCAGCAGCCATCATGAGCTGGAAGAGGGTCTTGGTGTGCCCGAAATAGCGAGCCTGACGCACGCCAAGCTGCATCAGTCTGGCAAGGCGATGCTCGGCTACCTGGCGGAGCTTGCGGTAGGGGGCGAACGCCTCGCTTTGCTGAAAGGCTCTGGCCTCCTGTAGCAGGGCTTCCTGCGGGTGCAGCATCACCAGGCGACCTTTCCCTGGCCGCGCACGCAGACACGCCGGTCGCAGCCTACAGGCGTCGCAGATAGCGGCATCGAAGCGGAACGCCCGCAAGGGGACACCCGGGGCGCCGTAGCGCTTAGCCGAACTGATAGATACTACCTTCCGAGACTTCTGCCCCGCCGGGCAGACGCAGGTCATCGCCTCAAGATCAATCCCAAAGTCCTCTTTGGGGAACTGCGCCTGCCCACGCCGGACCATCACCTTCGCCACCAACTTCCTGTCGGCCCTCATAAATCTCTGTCGGGTTTCGCTGTCACCGTAAGCACAATCGCCTACCGTCTCCTCGACCACAACGTCGGCGTTGGCTTGGGCCTGTTCTACCAACTGCAGCGCACCCTCGTGGTCAGCCGCGTTGCCAGGCAACACCTCCACCGCCGTGATCAGCTGGCTTTCGGGGTCCACCGCGATCGCCGTCTTGTGCCCATCGAAGCGCCGACTCGCGCTCTTACGCCCGTGTCTCATCTGTGGGTCGTGTACCGAGACAATGCGATCCGGGCTCACCCCCTGCTTGAGGTGCGCCCCGTCCTCCCCGCGCTCGATGTCCTGCAACAGCAACTGGGTAAGCAGACCAGCCGCCTGTTGCAACCCTTGATGCTCGGGCTTGTCTTCGGTGGTTCCCTCCAGGGCCTCCCTGGCCAGGTCTAACACGCGATCCGCATCGGCGACGACGGCTCGCAGGAAGACCTCCCGCGCCTTGGGATCATCCCAGTCGATCCCCGCCTCCCCCTTGAGGCTCGTGCCGAAGTAGCGGCCCAGGTCGTGCTTGGTCGCCCAGTCCTCGGGCTCACTACTATCCAGAGCAGCCAACGCTCTCACGAGCGTGACAATGCCGTCGGCTAAGAGGTTGTAGGTGTCCTTGACCGCGCCACGCCCCAGGATGTAGCTGGTATCGAGCACGAGCTTGAGCTTGCGACTTCGGAAGTAGCCTGTCTGACGCGCAAACTCGAGGCTCCGCTGGAAGACTGCTCGCACCTGGTCGTGCAGGATCAGGTGTGCCCTAAACAACTGCAGCGTGCTCTTGGCGAAAGGACGCTCCTCCAACCCTATGCCCAGCGCCACCTTCCAGCGCAGGTCGAAGTCCGCTCGTTGCTTGGCCTCCTCGTCCGAGACTGCCTCATATGTCTGCAGCAGCAGCACGGTCCCCAATAGACTCGGAGGAACGCTCGGGCGACCGTTGTCAGAGCAGTACAGGTCGGCGAAGTCCTCGTCGTGGAACAACTCTCCACCATGCAAGGCCAGGAACCCGTAGAAGGTGCCCCGACCCACGTGGTCCAGATAAGGGTGGCTATCCCCAACTACCGAGCGCTTCCCGAGCATCGCATCTACCACCTCCACCCAGCAACGGGAGTATACTCAACTCCTCACCGAACAGCCTTTTCGGCCACGCTTCTAGCTTGTGATTTAACTAATTACCGGGGTGTGCACGGAGCGAGTGGCCGTGCCTTGCGTGCTGGTGGCAGAATATGGCCACTATGGATACGTACGAAAGCCTCTCCACTGTGGCAGCCTTCCGCAGCTCGCTCCACAACTGCTTTGGCAAACGGGCCGATGCCCTGTTTGAGTTGGTCGACACGGTCCTCACCGTCAATACCGTCCCCTCGCTCGTCCACTTGAGCCTGGAGGCCTCCTATCGGCGAGGCTGGGGGAGCCTCTACGCGGCCTTGCGCCACGGCCAAGTCAATACCGAGGCACTGCGCAGCCTCCTGGCCCGCCATCCTCTTGACGGTGGTCAGCCCATCTACGCGGTCGACGTCAGCGTCTGGCCGCGCTGCGATGCCGAGACCAGTCCCGAGCGCGGCTATTACTATCACCCCTCCCGCC
>JAUJMR010000034.1:1796-12922 GCA_030446765.1 Chloroflexia bacterium | reverse complement strand
GTCATACACGGCCACGCGGTTCGTCGCCGTTAGTGTCACCCACAAGCGCTCACGGCGTGGGTCGATCGCGATCCCATACGGCGAACCTGGCAGGCTTACTCGCTCGAGCAGCGCGGGTTTCGGGCGGGCGGCGAAGACGAGGAGGGCTCCACCCCGGGTGTCCACAACGTAGAAGCGGTCACCGGGGCCGGCGACTATGTGCGTTGGACCCTCACCGGCGTCAACTTTACCGAGAGAGCGCAGAGTGCGGGCGTCGTAGAACTCCAACGTATGGTCCCGGACGCCTAGCACGCCCACGATGCCCGCAGCTACCGAGACCGCCGCACCTCCGGGTTGCTCAGGCGCATCGAGCGTCTCGACCACGCGGTCGCCCTCGATCACCGAGATTGTATTGCCGAACTCGTTGGTTACGAAGACGCGCCCGTCGGAGGGTGCAGCGTCGTGCGGAAACTTGCCAACCGCGGTCTTACTGGCTATCTTGCCGTCCGGTAGCTCGACCTTCACGAGCGCGTCGGCGCGCTCTGCAGGCACGAGCACTGGACCTCCTGGAGCCGCTAGTTGGAGGTGTCGTGGCGCAGCAGGGAGGGATACGGTGCGAACCGTGCGACCGGTGCGGACGTCGACCAGCGCGATACCATTCGGATTCCGCAAGCCTACCGCGAGGAGCCCGGTTTTGGGATCAACCACCACACCTTCCGGTGCGGGTCCGACCTGGACCACCTTACCAGCCGGCCGTGTCTGGGTCGGCTCTGCTTCGGCGGGCTCGGCAGCACCCTGTCCACGTCCGGCGCACCCTGAACTCACCACCACGAGTGCGCCCGCGAGCAGAAGGAACGCCCATCTGGCTACGGTCGACGCGCCACGAGTGCATACGGATCGACCAGTCCCAAGGGATGGACGGCCACAGGGGAAGTTCATCGGTTGCGGCATAATTCTCCTAAGATGGAGATATCGTACCAGCACGGCAAGATGTGAGGCTAACCGGGGGCGCCCCGTCTCTACTGTGCCACGTGCAATGTGTCGATTCACTCGCCGGAGAGCGTGGTTGCCCGGCACAAGGAACGGTGAGTACCATCTCGCAAGTGCCGACGCGCAAATCTGGGGTCGCCGCCTTTGCCCTTCTAACGGTCAGCTCTCTTGAATTGTTCACCAATGTTCACCCTCCCGTCATCCACATCGTGCCGAAATCTCCGTATACTAGGGGCGAGCCGATTGCGGCGCCTGCCGCGGCGGCACGGAGGTCACGCGCCCGACAGTAGGGACAATGTCCACTTCCCATCCAAGCGGCGGCTGCGAGGATGTTCGGCACCGGCGCCCGTCGTCGGTCGGACGGCGCTCTCAGGCAGAGGGGAATTGCAATGCGGACTGGGGAGAAGACAGGTCTTGGAGACCTGCCAATGGTGGGGACGACGGCTCCGCACACCAGCGCTCGCTGCGGGTATGACCTGGCGCGGGATGAAACCGTTATCTTCGTCCTCGCGTAGTAATCGTTGCGCCTACCATCCTATGGTTCGATCAGCCGCTTGTACCTGGGGGTACTCGCACTATGTCTCATTTGTCGGGCCTAACCAGGGCACTGCGTTCGAGATCCGCCCTCCTGTCAAGCCTCATCCTTGTTGCGATCCTGGTCTCCGGATGCGGACCAGGAATGGCAGCCGGGGAATCGAGTTCCGATCGAGACACCGTGCGGGTGGGCCTGATCCCCAACCAGTCGCCCGATACCGTCAAGGCGCAGTACGAGCCTTTTCGCAAATACCTATCGGAACGACTCGGCCAGCCTGTCGCTCTTTTCGTCGCAAGTGACTACGCCGGGGTGGTAGAAGCTATGGCGAGCGACCGGCTCGACCTCGCCTACTTCGGCGGCGTGACCTTTGTGCAGGCCGAACAACGCGCCAGGATTCGGCCCATCGTCACCGAGGTGGACCGAAACACCAACACTACGAAGTACCACTCGGTAATCATCACTCAAGCAAACAGTGAGATCCGCGAGGTCGAGGACATCAAGGGCAAGCTCTTCGCGTTTGGTGATATCAACTCCACGTCGGGCTCCCTGTACCCCCGCCTCATGCTCGAAAAGGCCGGTATCACGGATTTTGAGAACCCCAAGTTATTCATATACAGCGGCGGCCACGATGCAACCGCGCTTGCCGTGCAGAACGGCACAGCAGCCGCTGGCGGGCTGGAAGAGCGCATCCTCCAGCGTCAGATAGCGAAAGGCATCATTGATGCTAGCAAGCTCAGGATCGTGGAACGGTCGGATCCCATCGAGGGCTACCCGTGGGTCGTGCGAGAGAACCTCGACGAAGCAGTGACACAAAAGATTACGGACGCTTTCCTCTCGATGCAGGACAAGGAATTGCTCAAGCTCATGCGGGCCGAACGGTACGAGCGGGTGAGTGCCTCGGACTATGACTACGTACGCGAGCAGGCCGTGCGCCTGGGGCTGGTTCGCAAGGAAGAATAGATGAAGCAGGGCCCGGAAACCATGATACAAGCGACATCCATCTCCAAGGCGTACGCGGATGGCGCCATCGGACTTAAAAACGTTGACCTCCAGGTACGGCGGGGGGAGTTGGTGGGACTGCTGGGGCGCAGTGGCGCTGGTAAGACTACGTTGCTGCGGCTACTCAACGGAACCCTGCGATGTGATAGCGGCTCCCTCGAGGTCATGGGGGTGGACGTAGCCTCGCTTCGGTCGCGCCGGTTGCGGGCGTACAGGCATCAGGTAGGGGTGGTGTATCAGCAGCACGGCCTCGTGCCGACACTTTCCGTGCTGCACAACGTCTTGCTCGGTCGCCTCGGCGCAATGGGCGGCATTCGGTCGCTGACCCGTCTGTTATACGTTCCCACCGAGCAAGTTCGAGCAGTCGCTGAAGCGCTCGACGAGCTCGGCGTGCGGGTGCCGCTTTCCCGTCGGGCGGGCGACCTCTCCGGCGGGCAGCAGCAAAGGGTGGCTGTCGCGCGTGCCCTCTGGCAGAATCCTCAGTTGCTGCTAGCGGACGAACCGGTGGCGAGTGTGGACGTCGAGACGGCAGAGTCCATCTTGAACGCCCTTAGAGAGCGCAACGAGCACAATGCTCTTACCGTCCTGGTCAGCCTGCACCAGCGCGAGCTGGCGATACGCTTCTGCTCGCGCGTAGTCGTCCTCGACGATGGAGGCGTGGTATACGACGGGCCGCCGGACGAGTTGGACCGCCGTACCACGGTTCCGCCAAAGGCCAGCCATACAGTGGAAGAACCCGCCAGTGTCCGCGCTTAGGGGCGAGCCACGCCGCGCCGACGTGGCTCCCTACGTCGCGTTTGGGCCGACGGGACTCATAATCCTTCTCGTAGCTGGCGTCCTGGTAAGCGGTGCGATGGGCACCCAGACCGATGTAGGGGTCTTATTCACACCCGAGGCCGCAAAAGGGTTCGTCCGCCTGGCGAACGGGTTGTGGCCCCCGGCGATCTCCGCAGACTTCCTGCTCAGGACCGCGGCGTTGATGTGGCAGACACTACAGATCTCTCTGGCCTCCACGGCGCTTGCCTGGGTTCTTGCGCTCCCACTCGGACTCGCCAGCACACGGCTACGCGGTGAGGAACAGAGTTGGTCTGCGCTAGGACCGCGCCTCTGGTTCGGGAAGTGGACCATCTACTACATAGCGCGATTCATCACGAACATCTGCCGGGCGGTGCCCGAGCTGATCTGGGCGCTTGTGTTCGTAGCCACGGTCGGACTAGGACCCTTTGCGGGTGTTCTGGCTCTAGCAGTACATTCCGCGGGCGTGCTGGGCAAGCTGTACGCCGAGATACTTGAGAGCGTGGACCAACGCATAGTTGAGGCTGTGCGCTCCACCGGCGCGCACGAGTCGCAAGTAACAGCATGGGCCCGGGTGCCTGTGACGCTGCCTGTGTTGCTGTCGTACACACTCTTCCGCTGGGAGTGCAACATGCGCGCTGCCACTGTTGTGGGCTTCGTAGGCGCGGGCGGCATCGGCACCGCAATCACGATCTCGTACAAGCTTTTCCGCTATGACGAGCTGGCCACGCTCGTCATAGCCATCCTGCTGCTGATAACGCTCGTCGATGTAGCTAGCCAGGTAATCCGTGCCAGAATACTCGACAGCGGCACGGGGGTCAGCTGCAACAGCCTCCTGGGCAGGATGAAGGGAGTGGGCAGGAGGGCTGGCTTCCTCTCGCGTGCTGACCATTGACCCGGGGGAAACCAGAGACTGCTCTCCACAGCTCCCTTAGAAAGGCGATGTATAGCCTGGTGAAAGCTCGGACAACCACGGCGCCACTCGGGGCCCGGGGATCAACGAAAGGGAAGGTGCCATCTTGAGCGTTGCCGTAGGTATCGGGCTCACGAACGAGTGTAACCTTGCGTGCCCACATTGCTACCGCCCGACCCTTGCCCAACAGCGCCTTTCCATCGCCCAGGTGAACACATTGCTCGACAGCCTGGAAGTCGGCTCGGTGAACCTTGGCGTGGGTGAGAACGGCCTTCACCCACAGTACCGCGAGATGCTGTGCATCTTCCGTGAGCGCGGGATCAAGACCGCTATCACCAGCAACGGCTACAGCCTTGCGATGCTCTCAGATGAAGAACTCTCCGGTTTCCACTCGGTCGAGCTCAGCTTTGACTACCCCACGAAGCAGGAGATGGACCTGTTTCGCGGGTCCGGATCGTGGGAGATGGCGATCGAGAGCATCGAGCGCTGCCATCGCCTTGGCATCCCCACCTCGGTGGCGGCGGTCATGATGAGCACCAACTACGACAAGATGGGTGAGCTCGTATCGTTCGCGCGTGAGCTGGGCTGCGACCTACGCGTCAACGTGTATCAGCCCGTGACAGGCGAGGAGTACACTCTCTCGTACGAGCAGTTTTGGGAAGGCTTCTCGGGGCTTTTCGCGGCGGGGCCCCTCGTGGTCTGCAGTGAGCCACTCGTCAATGCCATCGTGGGACTCGAGACCACGCGCGGCAATCCGTGTGGGCGCACGAGCATACGGGCATTGCCTGCAGGCACCATCACCCCCTGCCCGTACTGGCCCGCGGCCGCAGGCCGCATCCATCAACTTGCTGACGACCCCACCAGCATGTGGGGCCGCCGTGAGTTCGAGCGCGCTCGCTCCGTCCCGGAGGCTTGCCGGTCATGCCGATTCGTGGCAAGCTGCGCGGGCGGATGTGCCAGCCGCCGGGCGATCAGGAATCGCCTGGATACGCCCGACGAGTACTGCCCGGTGGTTCGCGGCGAGCAAGAAGTGGCTCGCATCCGGCGGATGCTGCAGTACACCCTCTCCAACCCGGCGGAGGTGCCTAAGGCGGGCAACGCCTGCACAACCGTGATAAGCAGACATGTTGTTCTCTAAGGGCGGTAGTTTGAGCACGCCTGAACCAGGCTCCGCGGACAAGCCGTTGAGGGAGGAGAACGTTCCCCGCATCGCCGCAGTGATCCCCGCCCTCAACGAGGCTGTCTCTATAGCAAGAGTGGTTGAAGGGCTTTCCAGGCAGGTGCCGCTCGTGCTTCATCGAATTATCGTCGTAGACAATGGCTCAAACGACGGGACTGGAGCGCAGGCCAGGCGTGCGGGAGCGGACGTGGTCCGCGAGGAGAGACGCGGATACGGATACGCCTGTCGCGCGGGGCTGCTCGCCGCCACCGGTGCGGACGTGATCGTTCTCCTGGACGGTGACGCCGCAGATGATCCGGCTGACCTCCCCCGTGTGCTCCAGCCGCTCCTTTCAGGGGAAGCAGACCTTGTGGTGGGGTCGCGTGCGCTTGGCACCAAGGAAGCCGGCTCGATGACGCCCCAACAAATCTTCGGAAACCGCCTGGCCGCGCTGATCATGCGACATCGGTACGGGCTTCGGGTTAGCGACCTGGGGCCGTTGCGGGCTATCCGACGCGGGGATCTACTCGCGCTTGAGATGCGGGAGATGACGTACGGCTGGTCTGTGGAGATGATGGTCAAGTCGGCGCTGGCTGGCCTACGCTACCGTGAGGTGCCCGTTCATTATCGCAGGCGCGATGGCGGCAAATCTAAGGTCGGGGGCACGCTGAGCGGAAGCGCTCGCGCGGGGTGGTGCATCCTCTCCACCACGTTCCGCTATTCGCGCTGGACGCCTCAACGGGATTTGGGGAGAAGCCAAGACGCGGCCACGGAGTTGCCCTCATGACGCGTGACGTGGTGTACATCGCCGCGAAGGCGCCTCGTCCTGGGTTCGCCAAGACACGGCTCGCTCGGACAATTGGTGAGGATTGGGCAGTGGAGTTGTACCGCGCCTTCCTAAGTGATCTGTCCGCCCGATTCGAGCAACACGACTTGCCGTTCGATGTTGGGTGGTACGTGACCCCGCCGGACGCGTGGCCCGAAATCGCGCAGCAACTGGGAACTCGGGCAGCAGATGCCCTTGTGCTCGAACAGGAGGAGGGGCTTGACTGGACCGAGCGACAGAGCGCGCTGTTCAGCGGCGCGCGGGACAGGGGTGAGGAGAAAATCGTGCTGCTGGCGTCAGACTCGCCGCACCTGTCGGAGGAGACCGTGCAGAGCGCATTTGACGAACTCGACCGGCACGACCTTGTCCTTGGTCCAACCTTCGACGGCGGCTACTACCTTATCGGCACGCGCGCGTGCGACTGGCGCGAAGAGGTGCTTGATGGGATTCGAATGAGCGGGTCGAGTGTGCTGGAGGAGATCGTGGACCGTGCCCATCGGCTCCAGTTGTCAGTGAGGACCCTTGCGGCAACGTTCGACGTGGATGAGCTGGAGGATGTACAACGGCTGCGAGAGCTGATGGGGCAACCGTGGCACGTAGATCTCCAGGCGACCATCGCGGTACTGGAGGAACTGGAGACGCAGGGACTCCTGCCGACAAGCACCAGCGGATGAGTCGTCGGCGGCCGCCGCTCCGTGAGTCAGGATGATTTTCGTGAGGGTTTTTGTGACCAGCAGGACCATGAGGCTAATTGGATGAGAACCTGCTACAACTCCGCCGGGGGATGTGCTGTCCGCCGCTCCAGGCTGGGAGGGGGGCATTCGCCGAGCAGCCCTCCTTCTCGCGCGCTTGATGCTCGCGTACCTGTTCTTCGTCAACCTCTTCTGGAAGCTGCCACCAGACTTCGGCTGCCCTCCCGACTTTCGCTTCACCACCGCCCGCCCCGATGGGTCGTTGAACCGCAGCAGCGGCCTATGCGACTGGATAGGAGTCGAGGAAGTATGGTCGACCCGGAGCGCAAGCTACTCGACGGCCCGGGCCCCATAGAAGTACCGATAGGCCCCCTGGCCAGACTTAATGGAGCCATCATAGACAACGTCATCCAGCCCAACATCCGCGTGTTCGGATGGGTGCTGTTGGCTGACCGAGGCCTGGGTCGCCTCGGGCTATCCATCTGATGATCGGGCTCTTCTTTGAGTGGGAGTGGAGTTACAACCAGATGGTGTTGCTTACTTAGCCGCTTCGGGGGACTCGCGGCGCTCGGGCTCGCCATCCATCTGATGATTGGGCTCGGCGGCATCGAGTGGGAGTGGAGTTACAACCAGATGGTGTTGCTCTCACTACTGATGGTCGCGTTCGCGCCGGGCAGGTTTGTAGGAATCGATGCCTGGCTACGTCCGCGCTTGGCGGCGAGGGCCGAAAGAGGTAGCCGTGTGGGACGACTACTTCTTGCGCTGACCTAAACCACACCCTACGGAGGCTAGGACCGTGAACCAGACCCGGAACGGCGATCGCCCCAGTGCACTCGTTACAGGCGGAGCTGGACTTATTGGCTCGCACCTGTCGGACCTGCTGCTTGCCGAGGGGTGGAGGGTGCGCATCCTCGACAACCTGGAGCCGCAGACACACGGAGGGGGCAGGCCGACCTGGGTACCCGAGGCCGCGGATTTCGTTGTCGCCGATGTGTGCGACCGGGAAGCCCTCCTCCAGGCCCTGCAGGGTGTGGACACCGTCTTCCATCAGGCAGCCTACGGGGGCTATGCCGGAGATGGCGAAGTACATCTACACGAACAGCTTCGGTACCGCGCAACTGCTGGAGTTGATCCGCGATGAGTCCCTGCCGGTACGCAAGGTCGTGGTAGCTTCCAGCCAGGCAGTGTATCGGGAGGGTGCGGGCCGGTGCCAGGAGCACGGTGTCGTTTTCCCCACACCAGACCCATCGCGCAACTCGCCAGGGGTGATTTCTCGGTACGTTGCCCTTTTTGCGCCCACGTAACCGTTCCCATTCCCACGCCGGAGGAGGCGCCGATCGGCGGCGAGACCGTGTATGCGCTGACCCGGCGGTCATGATGAGCACCAACTACGACAAGATGGGTGAGCTCGTATCGTTCGCACGTGAGCTGGGCTGCGACCTACGCGTCAACGTGTATCAACCCGTGACAGGCGAGGAGTACACGCTCTCGTACGAGCAGTTTTGGGAGGGCTTCGCGGGGCTTTTCGCGGCAGGCCCCCTCGTGGTCTGCAGTGAGCCACTCGTCAACGCCATCGTGGGGCTGGAGACCACGCGCGGCAATCCGTGTGGGCGCACGAGCATACGGGCATTGCCTGCAGGCACCATCACCCCCTGCCCGTACTGGCCCGCGGCCGCAGGCCGCATCCATCAACTTGCTGACGACCCCACCAGCATGTGGGGCCGCCGTGAGTTCGAGCGCGCTCGCTCCGTCCCGGAGGCTTGCCGGTCATGCCGATTCGTGGCAAGCTGCGCGGGCGGATGTGCCAGCCGCCGGGCGATCAGGAATCGCCTGGATACGCCCGACGAGTACTGCCCGGTGGTTCGCGGCGAGCAAGAAGTGGCTCGCATCCGGCGGATGCTGCAGTACACCCTCTCCAACCCGGCGGAGGTGCCTAAGGCGGGCAACGCCTGCACAACCGTGATAAGCAGAAATGTTGTTCTCTAAGGGCGGAAATTTGACCACGCCTGAACCGGGCTCCGCGGACAAGCCGTTGAGGGAGGAGAACGTTCCCCGCATCGCCGCAGTGATCCCCGCCCTCAACGAGGCTGTCTCTATAGCAAGAGTGGTTGAAGGGCTTTCCAGGCAGGTGCCGCTCGTGCTTCATCGAATTATCGTCGTAGACAATGGCTCAAACGACGGGACAGGAGAGCAGGCCAGGCGTGCGGGAGCGGACGTGGTCCGCGAGGAGAGACGCGGATACGGATACGCCTGTCGCGCGGGGCTGCTCGCCGCCACCGGTGCGGACGTGATCGTTCTCCTGGACGGTGACGCCGCGGATGATCCGGCTGACCTCCCCCGTGTGCTCCAGCCGCTCCTTTCAGGGGAAGCAGACCTTGTGGTGGGGTCGCGTGCGCTTGGCACCAAGGAAGCCGGCTCGATGACGCTCCAGCAAATCTTCGGAAACCGCCTGGCCGCGCTGATCATGCGACATCGGTACGGGCTTCGGGTTAGCGACCTGGGGCCGTTGCGGGCTATCCGACGCGGGGATCTACTCGCGCTTGAGATGCGGGAGATGACGTACGGCTGGTCTGTGGAGATGATGGTCAAGTCGGCGCTGGCTGGCCTACGCTACCGTGAGGTGCCTGTTCATTATCGTAGGCGCTACGGCGGCAAATCCAAGGTCGGGGGCACGCTGAACGGAAGCGCCCGCGCGGGGTGGTGCATCCTCTCCACCACGTTCCGCTACTCTCGCTGGACGCCCCAACGGGATTTGGGGGGCGGCCGAAATTCCGCCTCGGAGTTGCCCCCATGACGCGTGACGTGGTGTACATCGCCGCGAAGGCGCCTCGTCCTGGGTTCGCCAAGACACGGCTCGCTCGGACAATTGGTGAGGATTGGGCAGTGGAGTTGTACCGCGCCTTCCTAAGTGATCTGTCCGCCCGATTCGAGCGCCGATGCTTGCCGTTCGATGTTGGGTGGTACGTGACCCCGCCGGACGCGTGGCCCGAAATCGCGCAGCAACTGGGAACTCGGGCAGCAGATGCCCTTGTGCTCGAACAGGAGGAGGGGCTTGACTGGACCGAGCGACAGAGCGCACTGTTCAGCGGCGCACGTGACAGGGGTGAGGAGAAAATCGTGCTAATGGCGTCAGACTCGCCGCACTTGTCTGAGGAGACGGTACAGAGCGCATTTGACGAGCTCGACCGGCACGACCTTGTCCTTGGTCCAACCTTCGACGGCGGCTACTACCTTATCGGCACGTGCGCTTGCGACTGGCGCGAAGAGGTGCTTGATGGGATTCGAATGAGCGGGTCGAGTGTGCTGGAGGAGATCGTGGACCGTGCCCATCGGCTCCAGTTGTCAGTGAGGACCCTTGCGGCAACGTTCGACGTGGATGAGCTGGAGGATGTACAACGGCTGCGAGAGCTGCTGGGGCAACCGTGGCACGTAGATCTCCGGGCGACCGTCGCGGTACTGGAGGAACTGGAGACGCAGGGACTCCTACCGACGAGCACCAGCGGATGAGTCGTCGCGGCTGCCGCTTTGTGGGTCAGGGCGCGGTCAGGTTTTTGTGATGGGCAGGACCAGGAGGAAAATTGGATGAGAACAACTACAACTCCGCCGGGTGATGTGCTGTCCGCCGCTCCAGGGTGGGAGGGCGGAATTCGCCGTGCAGCCCTCCTTCTCGCGCGCTTGATGCTCGCGTACCTGTTCTTCGTCAACCTCTTCTGGAAGGTGCCCCCAGGCTTCGGCTGCCCTCCCGACTTTCGCTTCACCACCGCCCGCCCCGATGGGTCGTTGAACCGCAGCAGCGGCCTATGCGACTGGATAGGAGTCGAGGAAGTATGGTCCACCCGGGAGCGCAAGCTACTCGACGGCCCGGGCCCCATAGAAGTACCGATAGGCCCCCTGGCCAGACTTAACGGAGCCATCATAGACAACGTCATCCAGCCCAACATCCGCGTGTTCGGATGGGTGCTTTGGCTGACCGAGGCCTGGGTCGCGGCTAGTCTCTTCTTGGGGTTACTTAGCCGCTTCGGGGGACTCGCGGCGCTCGGGCTCGCCATCCATCTGATGATCGGTCTCGGCGGCATCAGCCAGCCCTTTGAGTGGGAGTGGAGTTACAACCAGATGGTGTTGCTCTCACTACTGATGGTCGCGTTCGCGCCGGGCAGGTTTTTAGGAATCGATGCCTGGCTACGTCCGCGCTTGGCGGCGAGGGCCGAAAGAGGTAGCCGTGTGGGACGACTACTTCT
>JAUJMR010000034.1:0-1696 GCA_030446765.1 Chloroflexia bacterium | reverse complement strand
AAGGTAGATCAGGAACGCCTCGTTCTACTCTGGGGTCGGCAGACCGGCATCCCCGCCGTCGCACTGCGCTACAGCTGCACGTACGGCCCCCGACAATCGGTGTTCAACCCGTACACAGGAGTCATCGCCATCTTCGCCACGCGGCTACTGAATGGTGAGCCGCCCGTGCTGTATGAGGATGGCGAGCAGACGCGAGACCTGTGCTATGTAGGAGATATTGCTCGCGCCAACCTGCTCGCGGCCTCCACGGACGCGCTTGATGGGCAGGTTGCGAACGTTGGTAGTGGGGTCGCGACGAGCGTCCGGCGCATGGCGGAGATGATATCGGACGCACTGGGGGTGCCCATCGCTCCCGTTGCGCGCGGCGAGTTCCGGCCGGGTGAGATGCGACACCTGACGAGCGACATCACCCGTGTCCGCTCTGCAGGGTACGAGCCACAAGTGGATCTCGCTACGGGCGTGGACCACTACATCCGGTGGATTCGGCAGCAGGGCGATGTTCGCGACTACTTCGCCGCGGCGGAGCGGGTGCTGCGAGAGAAGCGTATCGTGCACCGCGTGGGCCTGTCCCCGGAAAGCGAGTATCGGTGAACCGCAGCCGATCAGTGGAAGAACAATGCTAGCGGCGGCTACGACTTTGCCGGGAAACTTGGTCAAGATTGCTCGACCAGCGCGCCTAGATGCCGCCGCATCTTTCACGCTGCTGCTGCTGACGATACTCGCCACGTGGCATCAGGTTTACGGCGCCCTCACGGTTGGCCTCGATAGTCTGACGCAGGTATATCCATGGTACGGCTATCTCGGCGAGCGGCTGAGGGATGGCGACCTGCCTGCCTGGAACCCGTACTCGTTTTCCGGCACACCGTTCGCGGCCGACCCCCTTTCCGGCTGGACCTACCTGCCCGCGATGATCCTGTTCGCGCTACTGCCCTTGGAGGCCGCGGCGAAAGCTTGGGTGTTCGCGCACCTGCTCCTGGCTGGCTTGGCTACCTATGTGCTTGCGCGGGTGCTTGGGATGAACGTTCCCGGCGCCCTCGTGGCCGCAGTGGCGTACGAGTACTCCGGGCCCGTGTATGTACGCAACTTCTGCTGCATCGCCTACGGCAGTATCGCGGTATGGCTTCCCGCCCTTCTCACGTGCGCCGAGTTGGCGATCCGAGCGCGGACTCGCCCGTATCGGTTCTTGTGGTGGGGACTGGGCGGCTTCGCATTCAGCCAGGTGCTCGCGGCATGGCCGGGGCAGGGCACGTACTACGTGCTGCTCGCGTTCGGAGGGTACGTCCTATACCGTACTCTGGTCTGTCCACCGGCGGACGTGGAGACGGGTATCCCACAGAGGGTGGTGGCGCTGTTCGCACATACGAGTGCGGTCGGACTCATCGGCGCTGCGCTCGCCGCCGCAGGGCTGTTGCCTCGCCTTGAGTACAATGCCCTCTCGAATCTCGCGGGAGGCTACGTCGGCGGCGAGAGTGGTGGCTCGGATGTCGGGGGATGGGCGCTCACTCAACAGTGGGGCTCCGTACTGGACCGCGGGGACTGGCAGACCGGCGGGACAGTTCTGCTTCTAGCCTTCCTGGCTCCGCTGACCGCCCGCGTGCGGTACCAGGCGCCGTACCTGGCCGCGCTCGCGCTTGGAGCACTCGCATTGTCTGCACAGGAAGCGACGCTGTTGCATCGCCTGACGTACCTGCTGCTC
>JAUJMR010000033.1:5191-13688 GCA_030446765.1 Chloroflexia bacterium | reverse complement strand
AGCGGCGAGATCCGCGCTAAGAAAATCGGAGCGGCTCCACGCAAGCGCGACTCGAGGCTCCACCTCCCCCTTGAGCAGTATGAGGTCCCGCGCGTACGACTCCCAAGCCTCCTTCGGCCAGCGCGACGCGCGTAAGAGGGGAATCCACGGGTTGGGCGCCAACTCGTCGACGGGCACCGATAGAAACTTGGAGTCCCACGTGATGTCCCCTAACTCCTCGATCCTCCAGCCCCTGCACAGGCAAGCCGCTCTGGCTGCACGGGTACGGAGCAACTCCTCCGTCTCGTCCCCGCGCAGATACGCCGTGTCCCACCTGCTCTCCCATCCGCTACTCAGCAAGGTGGTACCTCCCCGCCGTATTCCCTGACCGATGGTTCCTTCCGTCCGCGCAGCTCGCCGGTCGCGGGCTACACCAGAATCGGTACCGGATCGACCAGCTCTCTTTCTGTGAGTGACTCATCACCAGAGAGTCAGGTGTGCTGGCCTGGGCCCGCCATCAGCTAAGCAAGTGGGCGGCTACCTTGCGCACCCCGCTCGCGATGTCCTCGATGTCATCGTCGCTCATCATTGGGCCGAGCGCGATGCCGACGCTCCGCGCCAGCAGATCCTCGGTGCGGGGGCACATGCCCATCCGGTACTCGACCTTGCGGTGGTCCACGCAAGTGCAGTGGAATGGGCAGCCTTGCGTCATCGTGCGCTGCTCCAGCACCTGGCGGTTCGCGTAGACCGGATTGCCACCGTAGACCTGGGCAGCGGGAACGCCCTCAGCCTGGAGTGCCGACGCAAAGCTGCGCGCCTGTTCGACCTCTTCCAGGTAGCACAGCACGCCGAGCGCGTGCCGATCTCGATCCGGATCCGGCGGCGGAGCCTGGAGAGGAAGATCGCGGATGCTTTCCGCAAGCATCTGACGTGCTCGCGACACACGATCGAGGATGCTGTCGAGCTTCGGCAGCTGCGCGCCGAGGATCGCGCCTGCGAGCTCCGTCATCCGCAGATTCTCGCCCAAGTACGGCTCGCCGCCCATGAGATCTCGCACGCCACCGCTCTGGATCGGGAACTGCCCGCCCTGATCGCTATACTTCACCGCACGGGTGTACACCTCTTCGTCTGAGGTGATCAGAGCACCGCCGTCGCCGCTCGTGATGTTCTTCTCTAGCTGGAAGCTGAACGCCCCCGCATCCCCGAGTGTGCCCAGCTTGCGACCCTTGTACTCGCTGCCGCACGACTGGGCATTGTCCTCCAGCACCGCAACGCTCCGGCCTCGCGCGATGTCCAGCAACGGATCCATGTCGGCAGCGACCCCATTGAGATGAACCGGCATGATGGCGCGCGTGCGTTCGGTCAGGAGCTGCTCGACACTCTGCGGGTCCAGACAGAGCCACTCGTCCACCTCCGCGAAGATGGGCACCGCTCCCTGTGCCACCACAGCGTTGACGGATGCTATGAACGTCGTCGACGGTACGATTACCTCATCTCCCGCGCCGACACCGAGCGCGATCAGACCCAGGCGGAGGGCGGCGGTCCCCGAGGAGCAAGCGGCGACGTAGGGCACCCCAAGATACTGGGCGAAGGCGGCCTCGAATGACGCTACTTTGTGGAGGAGGTCGGGGCCGTAGTACCGGAAGAGCGAGCGGCTCTCGAGCACCTCCAGGACGACTCGCTTTTCTTCGTCGCCGATGAGGGCCGCGCCCTTGTACCTCTCCAGCGGCCGGCGCACCGCCTTCGGGCCCCCGTGAATAGCTAGCTTCTCAGTTGTGATCTCCATGGTCATCTCCTCTTACGGTGCGGATGAAAGCCCGGTGCGTTTCCCAGCCCCACGTCGCTGTTGCATGCCAAGATGATACTAGAGTATGATGCTTGTCGACAATCGCGGCATCGTAGTCACGGCCAGCAGCCGAAATCTCCGCAGCCTAACGCTGGCCCCGAACCCTGTATCCTTCGCTGCACAGCGGTAGTTTATCCGGGGTAGGGGTGGCATGGTAAAGGGCTACTGGGCAGAGTGTGAGGGGGGGTGATCATCAGCCGTCAGTAACATCAAAGCATGGCGCGCCCGCCCATTGAGCTGGGCGAGGGAGTAGTCTAAGGAGGGTTCCATGTCGCGCACAGGGCACACAGACTCAAAGTTCTGGTTATTCCTCACCAGTCTCCTGGTGGTAAGCCTGCTGCTCACGGCCTGCGGCGGCGGTCAGACCACCACAGGTGGAAGTGATACAGGCGGCACAGCCACAGAACCGACAACGGCGGGTGAGACTGGAGACACTGGCGGGACTGCCACAGGGACAACGGAGGCCGGTGACAGTGTGGACTCGGGCGTTGTTGCGTCCCCAGAGTCCACTGAGGTGGCTAGTGCCGGGGATACCGGTGGCGCAGACCCCCAGGCGACGGGTGTACCCCCCACCAAATGCCAGCCCGACCAGAAGCAGCTGGTCTGGATGGTGCGCAACAGCCCGGTCGAGAACAAGTGGGAGACGGACATCGTCCGCCCGGCTTTCCAGAAGGCCCAGCCGGACATCTGCTTACAGATCCTGAGCATTAACCAGGAAGACGTGGCCGTCAAGCGCCAGTCAATGATCGCCGCCGGGCAGCCGCTGCACGTCTGGTCCCCGAACTGGGGCGGCAACGGGTTCGCCAACGACCTGGCGGAAGGGCTCCTGGAGGACCTAACGCCGTTCATCGAGCGGGATAAGTTCGACACAAGCGTGTTCATTCCGGATGCGCTGAAGACCTACCAGAGCGAGGGCAAGACGTGGGGGCTTCCGCTGCTGGCCACCGGCTCTTACATCTACTACAACATGGAGCTCTTCGACGAGGCCGGGGTGCCGTATCCGCCGGTCGATTGGGACGATAAGAGTTGGACGTGGGAGAAGTTCATCGCGACCGCGAAGAAGCTCACCAAGAACACCAACACCATCAACAAGGCGCAGTTCGGGGCCGCCGTTCCCGTCGTCAACGGAAACATCGAGGGTCCGCCGATGATGTGGGGACACGACATCTGGCCGGAGGGCGCGTATGAGGCGGGTTTCACCGAGGGAGTTGACCTCACGGCCGACAAGTCGATGACCGCCTACCAGGCGTTCCACGACGCGGTATACAAGGACAAGGTGGCGCCGAACCCGGCCACAACGGATGCCCTGGCGCAGCTAGGCGGCGCGTTTCCATCCGGCAAGCTGGCTATGGAGTTCCAGGGCGGGTGGGGGCACTGGGTGTACAAGGATCTCATGACGGATCCCAATGGCTTCTGCTGGGGGGCAGCCCCGCTGCCGCACGGCGCACCGGATGCCAAGATCCGGGCGATGACGTTCACAGATCCGTGGGTCATGACCTCCAACATGAGCCAGGAAGACCAGGACATGGCCTGGACTTTCATCAAGTTCCTGGTATCCGAGGAGCAGGCTGCCGCCTACTCCGAGACGACAGGCACGCCGCCGCCTCAACCCAGGCTCCTGGAGAGATACTACAAGCAGTTCGAGAAGTGCATGAAGCCCGAGGACATGCGGAAAGTCTTCGAAGGAGCCTTCTCGCACGGGCGGACGGGCTCCAAGGCGGTAATGGTGGGGGCAGACGAGTTGGGCCAGGTATGGACGAACAACCTGGAGCCGTTCTTCACCAGCCCCAACGCCAAGGCCAGCGATATGCTGCCCCGTCTAGAGCAACAGACCAACAAGACGCTGCAGCAGGTCAAGGCGGAGCGACAAGAGTAGATCGCTACTCCCGGCCTGGTATGCTCCGGTCTGTAGGGCGCGGAGAGGGCAAGGAAGGGGATGCCCTCTCCACGGGTCTGTTACTGCCAGTTTGAGTAGCGACTATGGCATCAGCGGGACCGCGCATCAGAAGGGATGGTTGCCGGTCCCGCCTTGCCACAGGAGGATAAAACCATGTCCACGACCACTCGAAGTGGCAGGCTAGCCATTGAAGGCGGTCCCGCCGCGGTCACGCAGCCGATACCGCCGATCTATCCCGGCGGCATGAGGATCGACGAGGCGGAGGAGCGGGCGGTCCTGGAGGTGCTGCGCACGAAGCGGCTCTTCCGATACTATGGCCCGCAACCCGGTCCGTCGAAGGTGGCGGAACTAGAGGAAGCGTTCGCGCAGCACATGGGCACACGGTACGCGCTCGCTGTCGCCTCCGGGACTACCGCGCTCACCTCCGCGCTCGTCGGTCTGGGCATCGGCCCTGGAGACGAGGTAATCGTACCGGCATACACCTGGATCTCGACCGCCGCGGCTGTAATCGCCGTGGGTGCGGTACCCGTGATCGTGGAGGTGGACGAGTCGCTGACGCTCGACCCACGGGATTTTGAGGCGAAGATTACCCAGTACACGAAGGCCGTCATCCCGGTCCACATGCGGGGCACCCCATGCGCCATGGACGAGATCATGGAGGTTGCGCGGCGGCACGGCGTGAGCGTGGTGGAGGACACCGCCCAGGCGAACGGTGCCAGCTATCACGGTCGTCGACTGGGGAGCATCGGCGATGCAGGCATATTCAGCCTACAGTTCAATAAGATCCTGACGTCGGGCGAGGGCGGGATGGTGATCACCGATGATGAGACACAGTATCAGCGGGCGCTGATGTATCACGACGTCGCGGCGAGCCAGCGGAGCGAGATGCCACAAGCCCACACAATCCTTGGAATCAACTGCCGACTCTCAGAGCTACAGGGCGCGGTGGCGCTCGTGCAACTCGGCAAGCTCGAAGACATGCTCGCTGACAGCCGACGGCAGAAGCGTGCACTTAAGAGAGCCATTGCGGATGCTGTCGAGTCCAAGACGGCTGGCTTCCGTACCATCAACGATGAGGGCGAAGCCGCTATTTCGCTGGTGTTCTATACGGATTCTCCAGACACCGCCCGGTATGTGGCGCGCGCGCTCAATGCCGAGGGGGTAGGCGGGAGTAGGTTGTTCGAGCCTGACAGTTCCGACTACCACGTGTACTATCACTGGGCACCCATCCTCAACAGGCGATACTGGGGAGAGCAAGGACCATGGACTTGGTTGCAGCGGGAGGTGGACTACAGCCAGGATATGTGCCCGCGCACGCTCGACCTGCTCGGCCGGGCTGTGCACATCAATGTGAGTCCCGACCTGACGGACCGCAACGTCGAGGAGATGGCCGCGGGCATCAACAAGGTGCTCTACAGCCTCTAGGAGAAACCATGCCGGGCGGCACTATGCTTGTGGGATACGACGTTGAGTGGATGGGCGAGGGAGACATCACCCCTGGGTTCCTCGAGCGTATCCGCCACATACATAACGAGCTGGCCATCCCGGCGACACTCTTTATCGTGGGGCGCACACTGGAGCGGTGCGTGCCCGCGTTTCGTGAGATCGCCTCAGACCCGCTCTTCGACATCCAGCAGCACACCTACTCGCACCAACTATTGAAAACGGTGTACATCGAGACCGGTGAGTCGGTGCGGGTGGTCAGGGGCGTTGGGCTTGACCGGATCCGCGAGGAAGTACGCAGGACCACCGAGCTGTTGCGCGAGCACCTGGGGAGAGAGTGTACGGGGCTGACAGGGCCGTGGTGCTATTATCGTGGCCTCCGTGATCGCCCGGACATCCTGGAGACCCTCTGGGAGGAGGGCATCCGGTTCACGCGCACCGACGGACGGAACGCGTCTGACTGGCACCCGGTAGAGCTGGATCTGCAGCCCTACTGGTACGACCACCTCGGCTTCCCGGAGATTCTCGAAACAACCGTTCATGGTTGGCACGATAGCACCATCCGAGACATCCTCGGATGGGAGAGCCTGGACGCCTGGGTAGAGAGCGTCAAGCCGTCCGTCGACCGGGCAGCCACCGAGGGCAAGATTTACTCGCACCTGCAGCATGACTGGAGCAGTATCCGTGAGGATCCTGAGCTCACGGCGACGAAGGCAGTGCTGCAATATGCGCGTGAGCAGACGCTGAGCTTCCTGAGCTACCACGACTACCACAAGGAGCAGCTGGCCGCGCGTACTACCCCCGTCACCGTGGAGTAGCAGGCCAAACGGCTGGACTGCTACTCCAAGATACCAGCACCCGCTCAGGACACCTTCGTGCAGATGTACAGACGGCTAGTGACGGCGCTCTGAGTGTCCTTCTTTGACAAAGTGCAGACCCAGTCGGACCAAAGGCCGGGTCGCTGTACTGAGAGCCTGTCATGCATTTGTGGGCGGTGGAACTGAGGAGATGTATGTTGCAGCAAGCCGCGCCCGGCCGGATTGTCATCCTGAACGGGACCCCACGGTCCGGGAAGTCCAGCATTGCCGCCGCGATCCAGAACACGTTCGAGGGTGTGTGGATGAACCTGGGGGTCGATGGGTTCATGCGGATGACCCCCGCCCGCTACCAGCCCGGGATCGGGCTGCGGCCCGGAGGCGAACGCCCCGACCTCGAACCTCTCATTATGGTGCTGTACTGCGGCATGTACGAGGCCATTGCCGCGCACAGCCGCCTGGGGTTGAACGTCGTGGTGGATGTCGGGCACCACGACGCCTACTCGGTGCCGCGGGGGATTCTATCCGACTGTGCACGGCGACTGAGCGACCTCCCGGTGTTGTTCGTGGGCGTGCGTTGCCCCATCGGGGTTGTCATGGAACGGCGGCGCGCTACCTGGGGTGTAAGCAACGCCGACGACGGCACGGTGCCGCAGCCGGTGCGCCTGTGGCAGGAGGCCGTCCACTTGCCGGGAATCTACGATCTGGAGGTCGACACCTCGATGCTCAGCCCGGAGGGGTGTGCCGATGTCATCCGTCGACGCCTGGCAGACGGTCCACCACCATCGGCTTTCCAGCGCCTTGCGACCATGGCCACGAGATAGGGCCGCACACGCCGAAATCATGCGGCCCCGCTGGTACCTGCGATTGACTTCGCTCCAGACGCTCGGATACAACTCGCGCATTCCATAACGCCAGCCTACCCACATGGTCCTAACACGCTTCTACATTCTGAGAGCGTCTGTACAAGCCTGTACTACCATATGCTCTGCTTCTGGTGACACCGGCGCGGGCAATCCATAGAGGAGATGCGCCACATTAACCTCGTATCCCCCATTTGGATATGCATCAGCAGTCGGAATGTAACCCACGCAGCCGTTCGCATAGCCTACGAAGAACGTGCGTGTCCACGGCGATGCGGATTTGACCGCCATCCCGGTCTCGGTAAAGGGCTCCGCCGCCACCAACGCCATCCCCACATCTCCGAGCGCCAGCACCTGCACCTCCATCTTCGGACCTGTCTGACCAGTGGGCACGAGCCAGGGGAACTCCCTGTCGCGAGCCTCATTCAACTCCGCAGCTTGCTCCTGAGATGCCTCCTGTGCGGGGAGGGGCCGGAGCGGTAACTCCAGATCAAAGGTGCGCGCCGCAAGTCGGATGTCGCCCTGTTGAGCCACTATACGCCTGTGAGTCTCCGCCACTTTGCCTCCGAGAATTCTCCCCAACCTCCTGCAATGTTCATAGTCCGAGGTTACCCCACTGACGGGATTGATGTCGCCGCAGGCACCCTGGAGGAACAGCACAGGGGCACCGGTCTCGGCTTCCACCACTTCCCGCGTCTGACCGACGTAGTCGGCCGATACGACCGTGCTTTGGGGTCCGAGGATGACCGGGTGGCACGCGTAGTTCACGAGTGTCGCCAACGGCACGCCGTCTCGGGTGTCCACGCGCAGTACGCCCGCCTCGAGGTCGGCGGGGCCATCCGGGTTGTTGCCGAGGATGGTCTTGCCTTCTCCGACCACCTCCCGCCGGTTGATACCGATGGCTGCGGTAGTGGCATCGTGCCCGATGCGGGCGGGCACGAGGTTGGCGTGCGCCAGGCGCACCGCGCCGGCCAGCATATAGGGGAGGTATACGGCGTATGCCCGATCGATGGGATGGGATCTCTCGGTCGCGTAACCGGGCGGTCCGGAGTGGGTGTGACTGCAGCAGACCGCGATGCAATCGGCATGGATGCCTGTCGTAGAGAAGACCAACTCACGCACGTGTGCCACGACGTCAGGGTGGACGGCCAGCAGATCACAGCTGATGATGGCGATCTGCTGGCCGCCGCAGTCGAACACCAATGCCGTGGCGTAAAGTTCATCGTGGACGGAGGTACAGCCGGATGCCCGTCCGCGGAATCCTACTAGCGACGCGCCAATGGCCGGGGTCAGACTTACCCTGCCGACGCCCGCGCGCAACTCTGCCAAGGTTACACCTCTTTCTAATGACGAGATGCCATCCGCGAGCCGGATCGCTCCCCTCGTTTCGGTTCACGCTGACTCGGGACTTGGTGACGAACCTCCGGATGAGGTGGGTACTAGGGTACGAGCGACAGCGGGCTCTGACCGTCGAAGAGAGGCTCCCCTCGGGTGAACCGCGACACGGCTTCGAAGTTCAGTTCCAGGCCGAGGCCGGGGGCCTCGGGGATGGGCAGCAAGCCGTCGGCGTCCAGGCTCCACCGCGCATCGGCGATCTCATCGATGTAGGCGGAGCCTGTCTTGTACTCCACGAGGTCCGTACCCGGCAGCGCCG
>JAUJMR010000033.1:0-5091 GCA_030446765.1 Chloroflexia bacterium | reverse complement strand
TCGAACCAGTATACGCCGTAGCTCTCGAGCATCTCCGCCGTGCGCAGTGCCCACTTGTACCCCTGGGGCCAGAACGCGTCGCTCGCCCCGGCATCTACCATGAGCAGCGCGTCCTCGCCTACCACCTCCCGTGCCGCGTGCACTATCGCCTCATCCACCCGGTCGCTGCCGCGCCCGAAGGGGCCCCAGCCTATCTTGAAGGCTCGGAACCCCTGCGCTTTCAGCTCTTCCAGGTGCTCCACGAGTGGCCCGGGCTCGTCCATCAGTAACGAGGCGTATGGCTTCACCCGATCCCGGTACCGTCCCCCCAGCAGGCGACCGACAGGCTGGCCCGTAGCCTTGCCGAGGATATCCCACAGCGCGATGTCGATGCCGCTGATCGTGTGTGTGATCGAGCCCCCCCGCCCCAGCCAAAAGGTGTGCTGGTGCAGCTTCTCGCTCACCCGCTCCGGTTCCAGAGCGTTCTCACCCCTATAGAGCGGCTCCAGCACCCCAAGAGCGGCGCGCACTAGTTCGTCGTTGGTGAACACGCTGCCCAGCCCCACCAGTCCCTGGTCGGTTTGGACCGCCACGAGCGTGTGAACGACGTCCTCGGGGCCGAGCTCCGCACTCCAGCCGCCCTCCGGTGTCGCGCCGCGCAGGCCCACCGCGCGTATCTCCCGTATCTTCACGCTTTGCTCTCCTCCCTCACCAGCGGATATCGGCCTGCACCGCCCTCCCGTGCCGGCCGGATCGCGCCTCCAGCGGCCACGCGCGAAACTCATCCGCTATCTCGACCAGGCGTGAGACGGCTGCATCGAAGATTACCCCGCCCTTCTCGGCAGTGGCGCTCGTAGGATTGCCGTGGACACCGGTCCGCGTCCAGCGTCCCCAGTAATCGCTTAGACGCACCGGGTAGTTGGGGGTGCTGTCGGCGCTCATATATCTTCCAGCTGGGTCGTCGTCCGCCACTGCCCGGTCCATCCGTACTCTATCCGGTGCTAAGTACAGGTACAGCGAGGTCTCCAGCTCGTCCGCGTGGGCAATGATGCTCGTGTCCCTCACCCTCTCGAACGCCTCGAGCGCGAGCGGGATGTAGTTTACGGCGGCGCAGAGCGAGTTGGTCTCCAGCACCGTCTTTCGAGCAACAATATCCACGAGCGGGGTATTCGATCCGTGCCCGTTCACCAGTAGGATCTTCTCGAAGCCGTGGTACGCCAGGCTCTTGGTGATGTTCAGACAGAAGGCGATGAAGACCTCCGGCTCGACGTGGATCGTGCCCGGGAAGTCGATGTGGTGCAGGTTCAGGCCGTACGGGACGGTGGGCAGCACGAGCACGCGGTCGGCGGCTCGGCGGCCGGCCTCCAGGCACACGGACTCGGCCAGGAAGGTGTCCGTGTCCAAAGGCAGGTGAGGACCGTGCTGCTCCGTCGAGCCGGTCGGTAGGAGAACCACTCTGCGTGCCTCGATGGCCTCGTTCACATCCTCCCACGTCAGCCGGTCGTAGCGATACTCGCCGGATACTCCCATTACCCCCGCTACCTCCCTACCGGTTGCGATACCCGACCGGATCTTAGCCCGGCCATTATAATGCACTGTCGACATTCGGCAAGCATGAGGATTGAAACGGTCCTAGCGTCTACTTAGGTTTAGACAGGAGTCTGCGAACGTGTCTATGAAGGGCTCATCCTATGCTAGCTCCGATTCCCGTCGGCACCGGGTGGTAGTGGCGCTGCGCACGGCCATCACCGCAGGGCAGTTGCGCCCCGGTGACCGACTGCTCGAGACCGATATCTCCACGAGGATGGGGATCAGCAGGGCACCCGTGAGAGAGGCGCTCAGGCAGCTGGAACAGGAAGGTCTTGTGATCTCCTACCCTTACCGGGGGACGGAGGTACTCGGGGTGTCGCAGGAGGAGGTCGAGGAGATCCTAGTTCGATCCGACTGACGCTTGAGTGCTTCGCCTTCCGTCACGCCTTGCCGCTGCTGACAGCAGCAGACTTCGACCAGCTAGAGGCGCTCGTGGTCGAGATGCGGCGGCCGCCGTCGCGGACGACCCGGATCGCTTGGCAGATGCCGACGTCCGATTCCATGAACTCGTGATCTCGAGATCGGGTCAGCGGCACTGCGAGCAGATTTGGAGGACGATCGAGTCCAGGGTGAGAGCGTACTTCCGCCGAGACGCCCCGGCACACATCACCTTGGACGAGGTGGCGGAGGAACATGTGGAGCTTCTGCAGTCGCTAGGGACACGTGATGAGTCCAGCGTCCTACCCGTACTCGAAGCGCATATCCGAAACCACGTGATCTTCGGGGGCGGCGATGGTGAACGCCGGATGAGGGGTGAGACGATCGTCATTGCGGCGACGCCGAAGAGGGAGGATCTGGCGTCGCAGGTGGACCGTGCGTGATGTCCTGAGGTTTCGAACCCGCCTACAAGCCATCTCATAAACACCAGCAGTGATGCCGACGGTGCTTCTCATCCGTGTTGATCCCAAGGACCTGCGCAACTTTCCACACATTGCCTACCGGGCCGGAGCCGTCCCCGCGTATTTATGAGATAAGTTCCAGTCGCAGGTCAGGCCGTCACGCCCTTGATGCGCTTTAGGATCTCCGCCTCGGCGTCCTTCATCGCTAGCGCCGGATCCTTGCCCTCCTGCTCCACCTTGGTCAGCTCGTTGCCGATGATGTCACCCGCCTGACGATCCCCCGGGTGGGCGACGTTGCCGGGCACATTCGGCGCGACCTCCGACCACAGAAGGTACGCCTTCTGGCCGCCAAAGAAGGCCACCGGCTGGTCGTACACGGGGTCCTCCCAGGCCGGCTTGTAGGCGGGATAGATTCCCGTGGGCTTGAGCCGTGCGTTCTGCCCGGCCGGCGTGCAGCATACGTACTTCACGAACTCCCAAGCCGCCTCTTTGTTCTCGCCCTGCTGTGGTATCGAGAGGAAATCGCCGCCCTGATTATAATCTCCCTCCGGTGCGCGGATCACCCTCCATTTGCCGGCGGTTTCCGGATGGTTAACCACGAGAGTGCTCTGCATCCACGAGGCGATGCCCATACCTGCGAGCGCTCCCTGCTTCATAGCCGTGCCCCACTCCGGCCCCCACCAGTTGATGTCCGCATCGATGTTGCGCTTGCGCACATCCACCGCCCTTTGTAGCGGCTTCGTAGCCTTTTCCACGACGACAACCTTGTCACCCTCGAACCAGCCATGGCCCTGCTGCTCGACCATAGGTATGTACACGTCACTGAACGCGTCTGCAAAGAGGGAGACCTTGGGCGTCTTCTTCTTGAGATCCTCGCCTAACTGAAACCAATCCTCCCAGCTCTGCACCCGCCGCTGCACCTCCTCGGGGTCGGTGGGCAGCCCCGCGGCTTGCAAGAGGTCGGCCCGATACCACAATCCCGCCGGGCCTATACCCCACGGCATCGCGACGAGGCGGCCGTCGGAGCTGCTCGCCTGCTTCCACGGGTACTTGACCATGTCAGACTCGAACTGCCCCGCATCGTACGGCGCGTCGAGCAAGTTCTCCAGACCGCCGCGCCCCGCGAAGCCGCCGATCATCCCGATCTCGATAGCACATACGTCCGGAGCACCGCTGCCCGCAGCCATTGAGATGAGAAGTTTCTGGTGTACGTCGTCGTACCCCAGCTTGACGAACCTTGCGTTGATGTTCTGGTCGTTCTCCTTGTTGAACTGCTCGGTCACGAACTTGAGCGAGTCGTCCCAGTACCACACGGTGATGTTCGTCTTTCCCTCTACCTCGACGTTCGAGAGTCCTGCGACGGGCGTACCGCTCACCGCGGCAGCGCCGGTCTGTTGCTGGTCGGTCGTGAGACCAGCGCAGGCTGCGACCGTCATGCCGGCGAACGCTCCTCCGGTTGCGGCTAAGAACCCGCGGCGGCTTAGATGTGACTCGTTTCGGTTGGAAGCCATTGGTGTCACCCTCCTGCCAGATAGCCTCTGATCTGCGGATATCTTCGCTGGACAAATTAGGGCTGACTACGCATCAACTCGTGCCCTGTTAGGTCGAGTGCACTCCGCGGCAGCAGCGCACTCGCGGGACAATGTCCATCGGGTCCGGTCCGTCGCCCCGACAGACACTCGCTAGGTATATTCACAAGCTCCGTATAGACGTGGACGGTGGCTAATGGGGACCGGCGACCTCGACCCCGCAGGGACCGCCGCCGGCGTTCTCCTCCATCGTGACCTCATCGCCCCTGAAGTCCAGGATTGGGCGGTACCAGGCCGACATCCGCTCGGATGACCGCCCCACGTAGTGACAGATGAAGGAACGGCGGAAGCGATCCACCGTGCTATTCGGCTGCGAGCCGTGCACGAGCTGTCCATTGAAGAAAAGTACGTCCCCGGGCTCCAGATCTACCGGGAGGACCTCTAGCCCTTCGGGCACCGGCACATAGTCGCGCGTGAAGGACACGGTGCTGTCGGCCTCCTCCGGGCAGAATACGTCCATATCGTGTGTTCCGGGTACGACCTCGAGGCCGCCGTTCGCCCTGTCCGCCGGGTCGAGCGCCACCCAGGCGGCAATGCAGGTGCCGGGCTCGACCTTGAGGAAGAAGTTGTCCTGATGGAGCGCCTGTCCGCGCGCGCCCGCGGGCTTGAAGTAGAGCATACTCTGCGCGGCGAGCGGTTCCTCGCCGAAGAGGTCGTTGAGGACCCCCTCCAGTCGCTCGTCGAGCAGATAGCGGAGCGCGACATTGTTGACGCGATGCGGATGCAACATGCGCGGGTAGAGCTTTAGGATGTCGCCCTGGGCATCCTCCGAACTCTTCGGCTCGAAGCAGCCCGGTATCCGGCCGCCCGCATGCATTTGCATGAAGTTCTCCAGCAGTTCCCGGACCTCGTCTGGTCGCAACAGGCCCCGGAGAACCAGGTACCCATCTTCACGAAACGAGCGCAACTGCGCGGGCGTAAGCGTCCTACTCGTCGCTATCATAGGAGCACGATTCCTCCTTGTGAAGTATCATACCGTCCGCCAATATACGCCCAGATTACTTCCCTCGGTGCTCCGCGTGAATAGTCGCGGCTGCCGGAAAGATGTACAATCCTGCTATGAAAGTACGAGAGACGGAATCGCCCCCGCCGCA
>JAUJMR010000032.1 GCA_030446765.1 Chloroflexia bacterium | reverse complement strand
GCCACAACTGCCGCATGATGATGCTCGCCGAGGTGCCCACGACGGCGAGCACGATGAGGCGGGCGATCAAGTCCCGCAGGCCCTGCTCGTCCGGGGACCAGTATGGGAAGGTCGGGGCCAGGGCTGCTACCACGGCCATCACGGCGACCGTTGACACTATGCTCCCGCGTAGTTTGGTGCTGACGACTGCGGAGAACAGGGTCAGCACCATCAGGGGAAAGAGCGGCCCGCTCACGTTCCACCCCATCGAATAGGCCAGCCCCGACACCGGCAGGTCCAGCAGGGCGACGCGGGCGAAGGACCGCAGCCAGCCGACCCGCGAGCGGAGCAGGTCGAGGATGAGGTTATAGGCGCCGAACAGCAGGATGATCCCCCACATGGGTAGTTGGGCACGGCTAGGAAGGGGTCTGGCAAGCGAGAGCAAGAGCAGCACTCCGAGGGTGACCCACCGCACCTGGGAGAGCGCCTGGGCCAGCCGACCGGTGGTGTCCGGCTCTGCGGGCAGTAGCTTGTCCGCGAGGTTAGCCATAATCGCCTCCCAAGCCAGCAAGATCCGGCCCTTCGCGGCGGCCAGAGCGCATGGGCTGTGAACCATTGGCGGAGTAGGGGGTAGATCATCGACGCGGTGGGCTAGCGGTTTTCCTGCTACAGGCTCCGCGTCGGATCCTTGCCCCGCCACATCTTGACCTTCCAACCGGCCGCCCATGCCCTCCGGTCCCCACTATCCGGCCAGCGGCGGTATCGCCTCCACGATGCCCACGTCTCGCAGCCGATCGCCCACCTCGCGGAGCCTTTCGTCGATCGCCTTCCGGTTCACCTCGGCCCTGATACCCCGGTCCGCTGCGGCGCCGATGTGGTTGGCATGCTGCAGCAGCAACCGCCGCCGCCCGGGATCCTCCGTCACCTCCTCCAAATCCAAGATGACCTCCAGCAGCTGGATCAGTATCACCTGGTGGCTCTCGCCCAGCGTCCTGATCTGATCGAAGCCGAGCGTGAGCACGTCGCCGAAGGTCGGGCTGGGCAGGATCACGCGGGTCTCTCCGTCCCGCTGGTAGCGACGCCAAGGCGGCAGATCCATCGGTGCCAGTTGACGCAGGATGGAGCCGATGTGGTCTATGCAGGTGGAGGCGGTGGTGATGGCGTTGAAGGACGGCGAGAGCGACCTGATCGCCACGTCAACGAGCTGGTAGACGCCGTACTCCACATCCTGCTGGTGGGTGCGCTGCTCCCCGATCTTGAAGCGATTGCGGACCTCTCGCACCGCCTCCTCGCTCACCCGCTCCTGGGGACTCAGCGTGGCCAGGACGCCTCCCCTGGGCACAAACGCGCCGACGCCGCGCTTGACTAGGAGCAGCAGGTCGTGCTCGGCCATCAGCCCGACCAGTTCCTCTATCTCCACGACCTGGACGTACCCGCTGGCGCCCTCCGCCGGTACGGCCACTCCCCCGGTGGGCACCTCCTCCGCCGCCTCGCCGGCCCACTCCCGGAACGCGCGCCCGATGGTCGCCAGAGTGCGCCGCTCGATGTCCGCGGTGATGCTGGTGCCCTGGATCGTGCTGGCGATATGATGGATGAAGTAGATGAAGACGCCCATGCTGCCGAGCGCGAGCGCGAGACCCGCCGTGAGTGCCAGCATCGGCACGAAGTCCGGGTCCGTGCGCACCGACCTGAGCACGAGGAGCGAGTAGACGAAGGTCCCCGCGAGCACACCCAGCGCCACCTGATTGCCCCGACCGCTCATGTAGTTGTGCAGCATCTTGGGCGTATACTGCTGGGCGGCGAGCGCGAGCGCCACGATCGTGATCGAGAAGGTGGTGGCGGCCATGCTGGCGACCGCGGTAGCTATGGCGGAGAGGAGGCCCCGCGCCGTCTCCGGTTCGGCGCTGCGCATCAGCGGCCACCCGCCCATGACCCGGGTGCCCAAGCTCTCGTCCAGCGTTACCATCCCGACGGCGGCCGCGGCAGCCGCCGTCACCATAACCGCGGGCAGGAACCAGAAGCTGGCGCTGAGGGCGTTGCCGATATTGGGTGTCCGCATGGAGAACCCCCTTGCCGATCCCCGGCAACCTTCCCGAGCCTGGCAGGCGCCACGCGTCGACCAAGCCTAGCAGGATCGCGACCCTGCCACCTCCTGGGTCACATCTCGCTCAAGAGATGGCGCGCCGACGCCCAGCACCGAAGATTGGCCGGCTCGCGTTGGATGCGCACGACGTGCAGACTCCCCGTCGGTATCCGGGCGCAAGAACTTTAGCGTAGCGCCACAGGGGACCGGCCCTGGGCGTCTGGACTGACCGGGCAGTCCGAGCTACCGTGTCGGCGTAGGTCAGAGCGCCAGCAGGAGCACCGTGTATAGGGCTGCACCCGCGGCGAAGGGCTGAAGCGGCTCCCTGCGCTCCTCCGGCATCTCCTCCTTGAGCACGTTGAGGATAATGCCGCCGGCCAGGAACGCGGTGAGCGCGGCGATCACAGCCTCCGGGATCTCCACGGCTAGGCCGAGCAGCCACCCCACAAAGACCGCGGCGGCCAGCACCCAGCGGCCGGTACAACGGTAGTCTTCCCTGTGGCGCTCGCGCAGGCCGTAGTCGTTGACGATGAAGTGCAGCAGCATCGCGATCGCGAAGACCATGGGCCCCTCGAGATCCGCAGCCCTTCCCTCCCCCTTCCCCGGCACCCTCGGCGGCGAGTACCGCGCCGAAGCGGTGCAGGAGCAGGCACCCGATCGGCAGGTTATAGACGGCGAACGCACAGCTGCCTACCCAGAAGACCCGGACGCTCGCGGTGCTTCCCTCGTCCCCTTCGGCCGTCGCCGAGCGATCCTCGCCTGTGCCCTTGCCGGGCAGCGGCTGGTTGTACACGCCATCTCGCGCGCGCCGCCGCGCTCCTTGCGCGACTCGGCGGTGCCGCGCTCGACCGCGTAGAAGACGGCCAGTCTATGAGGCGATCACGTACACATGGCGCTCGAGGAAGCCAAGTCCCTGGCCCAGCGCCCCGGCGATCGCCTCCTGGCCCTCGGCAGCTCCGGCAGCAGGTGGACGAAGACGTACGCCACGGAGACTCCCCCCCGGATGCCGACAGCCACACACTGCGGGGCGTGCCACCCAGGAGGCGCAGGCGCCCGGAGATCAGGTGGGCGGCCGCGAGGGCGGCGACGGCAAGCAGGGAGACGGCGGTGATCACGGTGCTTGGGCGACTCCTCGTCCGGATGTGGCGTGGTCACGACCGCTCGGGGAGACGCAAGCCGCGCCACACCGGCCCCTGCGCCTCGTGGCAGCTGAGCCCGTGCGGTCGTCACGAATCCAGATCAACGGACGGACACCTGTGTAGTCGAGCTCAATCGCGCTAGAATGTCCACGGATCGACACTGGAAGGTGCGTCGCGAGCTTGCCCGAGTAGCTGCTCCTAGACCCCGCACAGAGGGGCCCTCGCAGTGTATCTCGCCGTACTCGCGGCACGGGTGCGCCTCCCAGGTACCGTGGTGCTTCGCCTGACTGTACATAACTGGTGAAGGCCGTGTCAAGTCCATGGTAGGGGGCGGCTATGGCCGAGCCCGGTTGCGGCATGCATCGTCCGTACAGGCCAAACCAGGACCGGCAATGCGGGCGGAGCAGGGCAGATCGGGTGGCATCACACCGGGTACAGCGCCAGCGACACTCGATAGGCCAAGATGAGTTGAGCTGGATCGGCACGGCGTAGATGGTGCCGGCTGATAGTCGCGCCGGGCTCGTGGCATGTTATCCGAGGCGGATCGTCGAACAGCCCTCGCCAGCAGGCGTATCGAATCCCAGGGCACGCGTGCGCTCACAGCGTCCGTACCATTGCTGTCGGTGTGCATCCCAGCACCGCGCGAGATTGCCCTGAGCAAGCGCGGTGTTCCGAGGCAGACTTTACGTCGAGTAGGCACGTCTCGCACTAGACCCACCCCTGCTACTGCGCAGAATGGTCCTTCTGCGAAGTAACGGGCTTGACTGAGCGCACTGTGCCTCTCAGTCCCACGCCGTTAGTCGCAGCACACCAGGACTGAATCGAACTAGCAGGTCGGGGCCGTCCGACAAGATCGGCCGCGGCAACAGTGCCCGCGCCTCGTAGCCGCCAACCCGGTGCACCGTGATGCGCTCACCGTCCACCACGATTGCCGGTCGCCGTGGCCAGTTGCTCACGCCGCGGATAAAATTGAACGCGCGCCGAGCGGACCACCGTATGGGGATACCGAAATCACGCTCAGAAGGCCAGCCGCGATAGCTCGCGGGTCTGGTCTCCTGCGGGACGGGGATAGTAGTGCCGGTCGCTCGGCCCAGCACCGCGCGCAGCAACAACTCGCCACCCAGCTTGGCACAGCGTCGCTCCATCTCCTCCCCCGTGACACCATCCGGCACAGCGATACGCGCTTGCTCAATGATGTTACCCCCATCGATCTGCCCTGACATTATGTGAACCGTCACGCCCGTGGTCCGTGCACCGGCGCGAAACGTCCAGAACAGCGGCGCCGGTCCCCGATTGAGGGGCAGCAGCGATGGGTGTACATTGAGACAACCCAGGGATGGCAGGTCGAGTATCGCGTTCGGCACACGGCGGGGAAAGCACGCCGCGCAAACCACATCCGGCCGGTACGCCTGCAGCGCGTCCACGACCGCCAGCGCACCCAACGCCCGCACCTCAAGGACCGGTATCCCTCGATCCCGCGCCAGTGCTAAGACGCCCCCATCGAGCGTCCCACCAACCATCGGTAGCGCCTGTCGTGGCACGTGCGCGCCAGAGAACGGCAGCGGCCATATCGCTGGTGAAGCCCCATTCGCACTGAGCGCGGGGATCACGATCCCGCAGACGTTGACTCCGCCCACGACCAAAGCTTCCAGTGGTGCTAAGGAAAACGAACCGCCACCTCCAAAGTAGATCGCCCGAAGCTCTGTACCCACGCCGTTCCTCCAACCGTTCGCCGCCTGATGCGACATCGCCCCGGCCACGTGCTTTCGCGATGGCTCAACCGGGACAACTCCCTAGCGTATATGGCGTGACGGACGAGCGGCCACCAGTCTGTACGTACAGGGTGCTGCCCAAGCGACGAAGCTGCCAGTTTCGCCGCCAGTAACCCGTAACGTCGAGGTTGGGCGGCGCCGCTACATCCTGCCCAGTCCGCATGTAGTATCGGCCGCCAAAGCGGATGAAGTCCGGCAGACGGGCCGCGCGGGTCGGCAGGAATGTTATGTAGCGCGCGCAGTTGCCACTCTGGACCCACTGCCGGCGCGGGCCATCCCACCGCTCAATGCGATCCTGTGGCTCAGCAGCAAGAGCGCCGTACGCTCCGGCCACGGCCAGCAGCCAAATGGCAACCCCGAGCAGTACCAGCACGATGCGCGGCCGCGTCACGCCGCGACCACAAGTGTCGCCAGGCTCGCCCCTATCTCTTCGCACACCCACGGGTCAGTCTCCCACCCGACTGCCGCCTCCAGCGCGCGTACGGATTCCACACCAGGGAATCGTCCCAGCGCCCACGCGGCGTGGCCACGCACGAGCGGCTCATGGTCGGAGAGCGCCTGGATAAGCGCGGGAACGGCTCGCGGATCGCCGGAGTTGCCGAGCGCCACGGCCACGTTCCGCAAAAGACCTCGCCGCTTCGTCCGCTTGACCGGACTGCCGCGGAAGCGTGCGCGGAACTCCTCGTCCGAGAGCCCCATCAGCTCGATGAGGTCGGGCTCGTGCCCCCATGCGGCACGGGCCCGATGCTCCGGATGGTCGGGAGCCGGGGCACTGCGGTTCACCGGGCAGACCTCCTGGCAGATGTCGCAGCCGAAGATCCAGTTACCGATCAAGGGGCGCAGGTCCGTCGGGATGGGTCCCTTCAATTCGATCGTGAGGTACGAGATGCACCGGCGGCTGTCGAGTACGCCGGGGGCGATTAGTGCCCCGGTCGGGCAGGCGACCATGCAGCGCGTGCAGGCGCCACACGACTTGCGTGAAGGCTCAGAATACGGCAGAGACACATCCACGAGCATCGCACCCAACAGCACCCACGAGCCGAGTTGGGGCGTGAGGATGTTCGTGTTCTTGCCGTACCAGCCGAGCCCCGCACGGGCCGCCACAGCGCGATCTACGACGGGACCGCTGTCCACGCTAACTCGCGACTGGATGGGGGTTTCGAGGCAGGTCTCGAGCGCACGGTGGAGTGCCTGGAGTTTGACCTTCACGGTGTCGTGATAATCGTCGCCGAGCGCATAGCGGGCCACCTTGCCACGCGGCCTGTCGCCTCCCTGCTCGGGCACCTGCTGCGCGAGATAGGACATCGCACCGATAAGGATGCTTTGCGCGCCGGGCAGCAGCTCTTGGGGTGCGCAGCCTTGCCGAATGCGTTCGGGGGTGATCCAGCGCATCTCACCAAGCAGCCCGGCCTCAAAGCGCTCCAGGTATGTTCGTTCCGTCTCCACGAACGGGTCGGCTGGCGCAACGCGCAAGAGATCCAGCCCGGCGTCCATGCCGAGTTGCTGCAGCTCCGCTTGCGTTATAAGGCGTTCGGACATCAACTCTCGACCTGCTGTGGTGACACAGAGTTCCACCACAGTTGAGTGTTCACTCGGGGAGGCACATCCAACGGCGCCTGCCCCCAGGAGAATGATACCGCACCGTCCTCATTCGAGGCGAAGCCGTGAAGATGACTTCCGAAGCGGGAGGAGTCTGGTCCGGGACGTCGCCAGGGCGAGGGCGGAGGGGCATGTAGTGATCCGGATCACGCTCGACGGTGACGAAGTCGCCGCCCCTATTCCGTGATCGGTGCCATGCCGACGTCTCCAGCCTGATACACCGCCACACGGCGGTACATGAATGGTGCTGGGGTACTGGTTGACGAGCGTGACCCGATCGCGCCATCACCACCAGATGCCTCCGAGTAAACGAAGAGGCAATCTGCTATCCTTCGAGCCAACTGCAAAGGGGGGCGTCACGCACCATGGAGGAGCGCGAGACGATGGCAGGCAGGTCATCGAATAAACGTTTCAGTCGGCACCTTCAATCTCAACAACCTTTTCTCACGGTACAGCTTCCGGGCGGAAACTCAGGAGGGTAACGACCCGCGGCTCATCGATCTCGGGCTACTCTCCTGGCTGCCTATAGGCGCGGTAGCGTCCTGGCAGCAAGCGGTACACCCTGATGCGCCCAACAATCTCGTTTTCAGCCGAGACATGCTGGAGGTGGAGATCCTGAACCCCGGGCCGACCCGCCGCTTGCTCACGCTCTACAACAACCACTTCAAGAGCCGCTACGTACCGCCCGGAATTGACACCGTCGTCGAAACGCGCCGGGCGGACACGAAACGTCGACGACAGGCAGAGACGGTCGCGCGGATCATCAGTGCACGAATGCGCCCTTCTAGTCGATGCGTAATGCTGGGCGACCTCAACGATCCACCGGAGTCGTCGTGCTTGGCGCCACTCGTGACCGCACCGAATCTCGGACTCGTAAACGGCCTGTCGAACACGGAGGAGACCCGCAAGGCACGGCCGGACACTCCGCCACCACCCTCACCGGCATGGACGCGCCGCTACAAGCCGGTGGGCCGGCCCGCGCAGTACCACCTGTTCGACCAGATATGGCTGAGTCCAGCACTGGCCCAGCGGCAGACCGGGGCATGGATCGACCGGCGGACGAAGCACTCCGGCGATGGCAGCGACCACGACCCCGCGTGGGTACGGCTGCGCTTGTAATTTCGGTTGCACCGGAGCATCTACCGACTGCGTGCTCGACGGGTCGGAAGTGACATTGACCCAGTGGGAGGTCGGACATGTTGCTGGGATTGCAGCTCCATCCCTTCAGTGCTACGTGGCACGGCAATGCCTTCGACACCCTGTTGGCGGTCGTCCGAGCATGCGAGCTAGCCGAGCTCGACTCGGTGTGGATGGCCGACCACTTCATGTTCCCCGACGATGATAACCCTGACCGGGAAGTGCCGGTGCTGGAATGCTTTGTCGCGCTCGGCGCCATCGCCGCGTCGACGGCGCGCATCAGAATCGGCGCACTGGTCGCCGGGGTGCCGTACAGGAACCCGGCGCTACTGGCGAAGCAGTTTGCGACGCTGGATGTGGCTAGTCACGGCCGAAGCATCGTGGGGGTGGGCGCGGGATGCTGGGAGCCTGAGTTCGTAGCGTATGGATGGCCGTTTCCTCCGGTGCGCGAGCGGATGGAGATGCTGGAGGAGGCGGTGCAGATCCTCGACCTTATGCTGGCGCGACGGCCGGCAAGCTTCCGTGGTAAGCACTACTCTGTCCGCAACGCATACAACGACCCGATGCCCGTCCAGAAGCCGCGACCGCCCATCGTGATCGGCGGCAGTGGCGAGCGCTCCACACTGCGGATCGTCGCAAAATACGCCGATATGTGCAACGTGTTCGGCGATCCGGCAACTGTCCGGCACAGTTACGCGCTATTGCAGGGTTACTGTGAGGACCTTGGGCGACCGTTTGACGGGATCGTCCGCTCCAACTTCGTGGACATTCTCATCGCACGTGATGACGCCCAGCTCTCCGCGAAGGGTGACAGGTATCCCGGATTCGGAGGGATCATCGGCACACCGGAGACAGTCATTGCTGCACTGAAAGAGTACGCGGCCGCAGGCTCGCAGTACGTCACGATCCATATGCCCGATGCCGAGGACATTGAGCCGTTGCTGCTGCTGGGCGAGACGGTCGTGCCGGCGGTCGCTGACTTATAGCCGGTACGGCGTGGTTTCCTCCGAGTCGTTCGCACGCCATTGCCTGGGCACAGTAATCGGAATCATCTCGGGCGGAGTGGTGTGCCTATAATGAGCCAATGAACCTTGCAAAGGCGCCTGTGGGCGTATTCGACTCCGGCCTTGGGGGCCTCAGCGTGTTGCGAGAGATGCGCTGCCTGCTCCCCTCGGAGGACACACTATACTTCGGTGACTCCGGGTACTGCCCGTACGGGGGCCGGCCGCCTGAGTTCATTCTTGGCCGCAGCGCGGCGGTCACGGAGTATCTGGTGGAGCGTGGGGCGAAGATCATCGTCGTCGCATGCAACACCGCCACTTCCGTGTGCATACCAGAGCTGCGCACACTATTCGATGTGCCGATCGTCGCGATGGTGCCCGCGGTGAAACCCGCGGCCGCTGCCACACGGTCAGGCAAGATCGGCGTGCTCGCGACCCCGCTCACCGTTACGGGTGAGAGTCTTGCGGCCTTGATCCGTGAGCATGCCCGCGACACAGAGGTCCACGCCGTGCCCGCTCCAGGGCTTGTGGAGTTGGTGGAGGCGGGGCTACTATCCGGCCCGCAGGTCGAGGACGCGCTGCGCCCGCTGCTCTGTCCCCTGCTGGACCGGGGTGTCGATACCGTCGTGCTCGGTTGTACGCACTACCCGTTCCTGCGAAGTGCGATGACCGCTCTCTCCGGGCCGGACCTGGCGATCATCGATAGCGGGGCAGCGGTGGCGCGACGCACGAGACACGTACTGGCCGAACAGGGACTGCTGCACACCGGCGATGTTCCAGGTCGTCTGGAACTGTTCACGAGCGGGGAGATCACGCACGTCAGCGCGGTCGCATCGCGGCTGCTCGGGGAGCCGGTGATCGCGACCCACATTGCGGTATAAGCGTGAAGCACAGGAGCTATTGGTAGCTCGCCCCGGATGGCGAACATGCGAGGGTTCTATTAGTCGAGGTGTACAGGGCCGTTTGTGTAGCGCATCGTGTGTGAGTCCATCCATAACGCCGTGCAAACGCTTGACGGGCAGGCGGCTCGCCAGTAGGCTTTGACGGTTGTTCGCGGAGGTGGCCGCGCTCGTGAAACGACCGCGATTCGAGGGGCTGTGGCGCAACCCGGAGTTTCTGAAGCTCTGGTTTCTAAAGCCGGACAAAGCGTATCCGTGTTTGGCTCCTTGATCACTGGCTTTGCCCTGCCACTCGTGGCGATTCTGACGCTCCAAGCGAGTCCGTTTCAGGTAGGGCTGCTGGCGGTGGCGGAGCTCGCACCAGGGATGCTGCTCGGGCTCTTCGCGGGCGCCTGGGTAGACCGGTTGCGCCGCAAGCCACTGATGATCCTCGCCGACCTGGGGCGGGCCGCGCTGCTGGGGTCAGTGCCGGCGGCGTACGCGTTCGGCGCACTGGGAATCGCGCAGCTTTACGGAGTCGCCCTATGCGTAAGCGTGCTCAACGTGCTCTTCGATGTCTCGTATGTCTCGTACCTGCCTTCGATCGTCGGGCGCGATCACCTGATCGAGGGCAACAGCAAGCTGGAGGCGACGAACTCTGTTCGCGGAGGTGGCGGCGCTTCGGGCTGGCGTGCGCTTGCTGGAGCGGGGATCATGGGCAAGGATGTGCCTGAAGACAGAGCCTTCGATCTTCACCGCGCCGTGGGCGATCCGAGGTCGTGGATGCCCTTTGACCTTCGTTGTCTCCGCAGTATCGCTCGGCCTGATCCGCACACCAGAACCACAAACCTGGAATCTGACATACCACAGGGAGGGCTGCAGCACCGCTCGGCGCGGAACCCCCGCGGAGGTACTTCGCGAGATCGCCGATGGACTGCGAATTGTCTGGGGTACACCAACATCCTGCGTGCGCTTGCTGCAGCTTCGGCGACCATGGAGTTCTTTGCACACATATTCGTCGCGGTGCTCCTTCTCTACCTTACGAAGGATCTGGGTTTGGAACCCGCCGTGTTTGGCCTGGTGTTCGCCATCGGCGCGCGGGTAGAGGGCACGATCTCTAAGCGCGTTCGTCGGTGCGCTTTTCGTTGAGCGCGCCACGCGGCGGATGGGGCGTTGGAATTAGCCACCAGTATCGACCATCGACACGTCGCGGTGCTCCTTCTCTATGCTCGCCGTGTTTGGCCTGGTGTTCTCGGGGGAGTACGATCACGCGGCGGTGGGGCGTGGGTCGAACGATGCTCGGGTCGCTCACGATCAGCATCTCCTCGACCTTCTTCATCCCGCTCGCATTCGGTCCCCCGGCGCTGGCCGCGGGAATGCTTGCGACCGAACAGGCGTTAGATGGCACTGGGATGGCGTATGAGATCAACAAGGTGAGTCTGACGCAGGCGATTACGCCCCCGAGAATGTTAGGCCGGGTGAACGCAAGCATGCTTGTGACGCAAGATCTCGCGACGCTGCTTGGTCTGCTGGTCGGGGGAGTACTTGGGCAGTGGATCGGGCTGCGGCCGACGGTCGCCATCGGCGTGCTCGGGCTGCTGCTTGCCCTGCCCTGGCTGTACTTCTCGCCGATCCGAGGACTGCGCGATCACCCACAACTGCACGCGGAATCTACCGTGTAATGTCCGGTGGATACCAGACGGACGCTTCGATGCCCGTGAGCGTTGGAGGTTCACGCTGATGCGGTTCAGATGACCAACGAGTTCGGCGCCGTGGCGCTTCCGCCCTTCGGTTGCACTATGATTTGAACATCGGACAGACTGGTCTTGATAAGGGGGGACGATGAGCGGACCACTGCACGTATATTACGGCCCGGAGATCCTGTTGTACGACTTCGGGCCGGGGCACCCGTTCAACCAGCGGCGCGTGGAGCTGTCGGTTCGGCTTATGGAAGTGTGCGGGCTTTTCGATGGGAATGGGAACACATTGCGGCCGATTCAACAAGGCACGCGTGACGACGCCCTGCTCTTCCACGAGCCGGGATACCTCGACTTCTTGGCACGTGCCTCCGAGACCGGCAAGGGAGTGCTGGACCAGGGGGATACGCCCGCGTTCCCTGGCTGTCTCGACGCTGCCCTCTGGGGTGTAGGGGCAACGTTGGAAGCGCTCGATACGGTGATGACCGATGACGGGCACGCGTTCAGCCCAGGTGGCGGGTGGCACCACGGGTATCGTGATCACGCCTCAGGGTTCTGCATCCTCAACGATGGAGCGATCGCTCTGGCCGCAGCGCGGGAGCGCTTTGGGATCAAGCGGGCACTGTACCTGGATATAGACGTGCACCACGGGGACGGGGTGTTCTACGGCTTCTACGGGGACGGCTGGCTACTGGACATCGACTTCCACCAGGACGGGCGGACGCTTTTTCCCGGCAAGGGATTCGTTGAGGAATTGGGCGGGGGCGATGCGGCGGGAACCAAGCTGAATATCCCCCTGCTACCGGGAGCGAGCGACGACGCGGCTTTGCTGGCCTGGCGCGAGGTGGCGGTCCCGGCGATACGCGCGTTTCGACCGGAACTGATCGTGGTGCAGTGCGGCGCAGATGCACACTCGGGCGACCCCCTGGCGATGCTGGAGTGGAGCCTCGGTACGTACACCGAGATCATAGCCTCGGTGCACGCGCTCACGCACGAGGTATCGGGCGGTCGGCTGCTGCTCCTGGGCGGTGGCGGCTACAATCCGGCGAACGTCTGTTTAGTATGGCCGGCGATCGCGCACGCCGTGGGCAACGTGCCATTGCCGGAACGGGTCCCCGAACCGTGGCGTCAGAGCTTCGAAGGCACGTACGGTGTCGGCGCACCGGAGCGGTTCAGCGAACCCCCGACCAGTGCGACGCGCCCGCTCCGGGCCGCCGCCAGATGCGTGGAGGACCTGCGCCAACTCAGCCCGCTTGCGCGTGGGGAAAAGCCTGCGTCACTTAGCGATGAGTAAACCGATCGATCTACCGCCAACTGATACGCAATCCGTCTGATCAGTAGCGGATTTGTCCTACGAACTCCGGCTGGATAGCAGCGTATTTGTCATGCCAAGCCTGCCAGGAATCCGCGGTGCGGGCTACGGACCCCTCCCTGCGTTCGGGATGACATGCGATAGTCTTCAACCGGATTGCGTATCACACGCGGGTCGGTTTGACTGACCGCATCCGTTGGATCACGCCTTCCCCCCGGTTCGCCCGCACGACGATAAAACGCGCGCAACGGCGAATGTTCCAGGCACGGTTCAGTGATCCCTGGGTACCCTGCAAGTACAGCATTGATGTTGTGTCGCGCAGCCTGCATCGCATACGTGATCTGCGTCGGCACGCCGAGCGCTCTTGCCCTCGCGCACAGCGCAATCGGTTGGGCAGCACGATGGTTGTGTTGTGACGGAGAGAGTTTGTTCATAGTGTAGACTGGTGGTTCCATGGCGCGGGGCCACGCTCCCCGGCATAGTGCAATAGCCTCCGAGGAACGAATGCAAGGAACATACACCACGCGCGCCGCAATCGTCGCGGACGCACCGTTTTTGTGGGAGATGCTATGGCAGGCCGCGGCTGTCTCCCCGGATGTGCGCGAGATGGGCCGGGAACGAGCGCTCGCACTGCCGTCCATTAGACGATATCTTGACAACTGGGGCCGGCCAGGCGACGCCGCGGTGGTCGCGGTGCCCGCCGAAGGTGCGTGTCTCGGCGCCGCCTGGTACCGCCTGTTCCCTGCGACAGCCCCAGGGTACGGGTTCGTCGCCGAGGACATCCCCGAACTCGGCATCGGCGTCTCGCCCGAGGCGCGTGGTGAGGGCGTTGGAAGTGCGCTGCTGGAAGAGTTGAAGGCCACCGCACAGGCCCAGGGGTTCGCTGCGCTCAGCTTGTCCGTCGACCGAGAGAATCCGGCTCGCCGTCTCTACGAACGTCACGGCTTCCAGGACGCCGGTGTATCGGCACCATCCGATAGCTCTGTGACGCTACTGACCCGGCTGTAGTTTTCCGCGAGTGGTCGCGCAGCCGTTTCCGTGCAAGGTTCCCTATGTACCGTCTCTTGTGGTGGGGCGCTCCGTCAGCGGTAGCGTGAAGGTGAAGGTGCTGCCCTTGCCTTGCTCTGACTCGACGCTGATGCTCCCGTGGTGGCGCCTGATGATATACCGGCTGATATACAGCCCCATGCCGAGCCCACCGTAGTTGTTTGCAGACGCGTTCGCGCCCCGGAAGTAGCGCTCAAAGACCTGTGCCTGTTGCTCCTGCGGGATGCCGATCCCGTAATCCGTGACCGACACGACCGCCTGATCACCATCGCGCGTGACATGCACGTCCGCCTCTCTCCGGTCGCTGGCATACTTGATCGCATTGGTCATCAGGTTGGTCATGACCTGCTGGATCCGTTGCCGGTCCCCCAGCACCCACAGGTCCTCTACGCCGTCCTGCAGGCGCAACTCAAAGCCCGGTGAGTAGACGCCGACTTCGCCAACCACCTCGCGCAGTGCTTCTACCAGATCGAACGGCGCCATCTGAAACTCGATCGCCCCGCTCTCGATGCGCGATACATCCAGCAGATCGTCGATAAGACGGGTCATCCGCTCTATCTGGCGGTCGATCACCTGCAACGGCCGGAGTGCAATGGTATCGTTCTTCTTCTCGGCGTGCCGGTTAAGGATCTGAGTGTAACCGCGCAGCAGGGTAACCGGCGTCTTGAGCTCATGAGAGGCAATCGAGAGGAACTGATTCCGCACCGCGAGCGCGCGCTCCACCTCCGCAAGGAGGGCCGCTCTCTGTTCCTCGGCCTGCTTGCGTCCCGTGATATCGGTGGCGATGCCACAGACGATGTCGGGTATACCTTTACTGGAGTAGAGCGGGAACTTGATGGAAATGTACGTATGCAGGCCATCATCCTGGGGAACGACCTCCTCCCGCTCCAGCGGTGCTCCGGTCTTCAGCACCTCAAGATCGTTCGCACGCAACGCCGCGGCTACCTCTGGCGGGAAGATGTCGGCGTCGGACTTGCCAATTGCGTGCTCTCGCCCCACGTGGAATAGTTGCTCAAAGCGGTAATTGACGAACGTGTATCGCCCTTCCATGTCTTTCATAAAAATTACCGTCGGAGAATTGTCCATGATGGTCCGAAGGCGCTCCTCGCTCTCCCACAGTGCCTCGCCCGCGCGCTTGCGCTCCGTGATGTCCCCAAACGCCACAACCGCACCGGACACGCGCCCGTCCGTGGTAATCGGTGCCGATGTGTAGTCGACGGGCACTAACGTCCCGTCACTGCGCACGAAGACATCGTGGTCGTTGCGAAACGTTGAGCCGGAGCGTAGTGCGCTGAGTAGTGGACAATCGGAACTTGGGAACGGCGTGCCGTCGGCTTTCCGGCAGTGAATGATGTCGTGGACACTTTTCCCCAACAGGTCTTCCTCCCGCCACCCGAGCAGGCGCTCGGCGGCGGGATTCAGGAAGGTGAGTTTTCCTTGTTGGTCCAGGGCGTACAGCCCTTCGCCCATACTCCCGGTGATCGCCTGCGAAAAGGTGAGCTGATGCCGCAGTCTCCGCTCCCCTGCCTGGACGGCGCGCCGCAATGCGCCGATCATCACGGTCAGGATGAAGGAAAGCATCCCAAGCGTGATCACAAGCCGCAGCGCACCGTCGGAGTAGTGAAACAAACGACCCGGCGTCGAGAAGTAGAACGCCGAGAAAATAGTCACCAGGGCGGCGCTCAGCATCCCGGGACCAAGTCCGTGCAAGAGGGTGATGAACGGCGCAACAAGGATCAACAGCGCGAGACTGAAGACATACAACGGGCTGTCATCCGTCCCGGCGACCGCCAGCATGGCGACCACGGTCAGAGCGATGCTGATGCCCACCGTCCCCAGCACAGTCCGTTGACCGGCGGCAAGTCTCGACAACTGCTTGTACTTACGCGCCATGCGTCACGCTAGTTCCTATTTTCCATTAACGCCGATTCGGCGCCAAGCCGGGCACCCACTTTCGTTTAGCCGAGGCGCATATCACGCGTGACCGCGAAATGCGGACAAGGGTAGTATATTGCCTCCGCGTCCAAACGTGCTAAGATGCATCGGCAAACGACCACCAGGAAGAGGAGAACCCAATGCAGCTCGCCGTTTCGTCTTGGAGCATGCGATCGCATATCAACAAGGACTTCCCCGTGCAGGAGTTCGGTCCCCACGTGAAACAAGCCTTCGGCGTGGGCGCGGTTGAGGTCTGTCAGATGCACATCCCCATGCCCGACGCGCGGCGCCTAGACCAGATTGTGGCGAACTACCAGGCCGCGGGCGTCCGAGTCGTGAACGTGCCGATCGATGTTGGCGATATCTCCCAGCCGGATGATAAGAAGCGGGAGCACGACCTGCGGCTCATCGAGTTCTGGATCGACGTGGCAGCATACCTCGGCTCACC
>JAUJMR010000031.1 GCA_030446765.1 Chloroflexia bacterium | reverse complement strand
CCGTCGCTCGAGAAGCAGTGCAGGCACGCTACATGGTCGGCTCTCTGGCTACCTGCCCCTGGCCGAAGAGCGTGGTACGCATCAGGAAGACGTTGTAGGGGCCGAACAGCGACAGCGTAAAGAAGATCTCCGGGCCGTCGTTCCAGCGGGGGGTGATATACGGTGCGTATAGCTGGGGGTGGGTAGCAGCTCCTACCACCGCCACCTCCTCCCCCCATGGACCGGTGAGGGAGTCGGCGGTGCGCAGTACGATCGCCGCGCGGTGCTCATTGAGGTACATCATCAGCCACTTGCCGTAGTGCGAGTTCCACTGTACCGACAGTTCCCCGACCGGTCCGGGCACGACGACGGCGGCATCCCAGTGGCGATTGGATTCCCAGGCGCTCCCGGTCCAATACTGATACGCGTTCCCGTCGAGGAGGGCTGTCGGTCCAACCCTGGCAAGTTTCACCGCGCCGAAGCGTCCGGCAGGGATGCCGAGCATGTAGATGTGATCGCCATACCGGACGAATGCCGCCTGCACGAAGTTGCTATCCCCCGGCCAGCGGGTGCGAGGGTGCTTCGTCCAGCTCTCGCCGGCATCATCCGAGTACGCGACACCGGCATGACCGGCCCTCCAGCGACCCGGCCTGCCCCAGTAGCGGACGGACATGTAATGCAGATACATCCGCCTCCCGTCCGAGATACCGGCGGTCGGGATGACCGTCGTCTCGATGCCCCAAAGCTTCTTCGACGGTAGCAGTTCCTTAGCCCGCCTCTGTCCGTCGACGATCATCCCCTGGAAGTGCAGACCATCGGACGGGTCGTCGTCCTCGGACCACGCCATGGCGTTGCTCCTGGGATGGCTCTTATCGGGTCCGTAACTGTCCCCAAACACGAAGTATGTGCGGTCACCGTGCACGAACATGTGCCCCAGATCAGTGCCGTAAAGATTCCACTTGGTATCGGTCTTGTTCGGGGATCCTGGCCCGGTCAGCTGCGCGATCGTAGTCGCGCCGAGGAATCTCCCATCGTCGCGTCCATGGACGGGAGGGTTGGGCAGAAGGCTCTGGACCGTCGGGACGTGGAAGATCAGCATTCGGCAGTCCTCTTCGCTTCGCTAATGCCGCCAGGGGCAATCGGCACCATCGCCAGAACTGGCCGAAATCTGCGAACCTGTCGCCCGATTCCTGCACCTGGCCGCCCACACCCGACCAGCCAATGACTACGCAGGAGATGGATATACTCACCTTGTTCGTGAGCTGATCAATACGGCTTACTGGCTATAGGCGAACGAACAACGGGGTACATCCTCCTGAGCGTTTTGCTGCGTGTGGCAGTGAACTCCGCGGGCGCAGCGGGGGCAGGATCCGGACGCCGACTACCCGCCGTGCGCGTCTGCCCCTTGTTCCAGTGCGGCGTGAATCGCGCGGACCAGGGCGCGGGCCGACTCCGCACTCAACTCGAGTGCGACGCGCGACCCGGCACCCTCTGAGGCGTTCACCAGGTCGATGTTAAGGCTGTGCTCGAGTGGTGCGTGGTAGGGGTGATCGTAGTACACCGTCGCCGTGTCAACCGTCATCCAGCCGTCCGGCCCCTTCGCGCTGCCGACGATCGCCGCCTGCTCCGTGATATGAGTGCACATAACAACGCTCCTTATCAGTCACCAGCGGGTGAGCGCAGGTGCTGATCGTAGAACCTGGAAACCTTGCCCCAGGCGTCAGTAGCCTGGTGTGGTCTATAGGCCGGGCGGTCGACGGCGAAGAATCCGTGCCCGGCCCCGTCGTAGCGGTGGAACTCGTACGCCTTGCCATGATGACGTAGCGCCTCCTCGGTGCGGTCCACCTGGTCCGGTGTTGGGTTGCCGTCCTCGTTGCCGAAGATCCCCAGCAGCGGGCAGCCCAATTGTGCGGTCAGATCAATGGGCGCGACCGGCCCTCTCTCGGTGAGTTGCGACGGGTCGTCGACGATCACACCGCCGCCCCAGCAGTCGACCGCGGCGTCCACGTCCGGCAAGCGGCAGGCGGCAAGATAGGCGTGGCGGCCACCGGAGCAGAAACCGATGATTCCGACCCTTCCATTGGAAGACGGCTGCGTCCGCAGGTAGCGAATCGATGCGCCGATGTCGCCCACCACCTGATCGTCGGCCACACCGCCGGAGGCGCGCGCACGGGCGGCGACGTCATCCGGGCTGCCGGGTCCCAGTCGGGAATAGAGGTGTGGGGCGAGCACGGCGTAGCCACGCGCGGCCAGCTTGCGCGCGACCTCTCGGGTCCACTCGTCCCAGCCCGGCATATGATGAATGACCACGACACCAGGGGCGGGGCCATTCCCCAGCGGCCGCGCCGAGTACGCCAGGATATGGTCCCCGTTGTGGCCGGGGAGCGAGATCGTCTCAGCGATCATTCCCTCATACACGGTGCTACCTCCCTCGCTCCCCTTCTGTACTTGCTCCAATCTCGCGTGATGATAGCATGACGGTTGCAGTACCAACCGAAAGCTTGCGGCGATTGCAACCCGGCGCGCCTTGTATCATCGAGGGCAGGGAGTGCAGTCAGCCGCACCTGCCACCTGTAGCACCGTCCACCGAGCATCGGCGGGACACCGTCAGTGCCGTTCATCAGTGCGAGCTGCGGGCCGGTGCGGGCTCGAAGGGCTCGGGGGCGGCTCTGAAAGCTGGTCATACGCTGGCGGCCGGGTACGATGCACGGGACCACGGCGCAACAAGGCGTCGCTCTCGGCGGCGAGGCCGCATGCTACACGGTCGGTGGCCCGTGCAGGATACGGTGATGCATCTGCTCCAGCGGCCACGGTGAACCCTCCGTCCAGGCAAACGCCCAGGGACTGATGTTCTCCAGCCACCATGTGACGCCCACATCTGCGTAAGCCCGGACGATGGCAGTGTCAGCGGCCACATTGGTACCTGACGTTGTGCCGATATGGACGATGTCCCACGGGTCCGTCGTTGTGCGGTGTGCCTCGACGTACGACGCTATCTCGCGCACCTGTTCGGGACGCAGCATCTCCCCGATGCCCAGCCCCTTTCCGAGCGGACAGACGCCGTCCCACCGGGCAGCACGGCGGAAGGGCGGTTTGTTCGGCCATGCCCCGCCGGGCCAGATCGGTATTCGGGGCGACTGCACCGGTCTTGGGAGGAAGCGAGTATCTTGCGTACGGTAATGGGTTCCGGAGTAGGAGAACGGCTCACCGGACCAGAGCCCGGTAATGACATTGAGTGCCTCATCCAACATGGCGCCTCTCGTCCGCTGGTCCTGCTCCTCGTTCAGTTGCGGCCCTTCGGTCGGACCATCGCCTATGCCCACCCCGAGGATCAGCCTGCCGCCACTGATGTGGTCCAGCGCCACCGTCTCGCGCGCGACCTTCCACGGCCTGCGCCGAGGGAGAATCGCGACCAAGGGGCCGATCCGCATGGTGCGGGTCGCCCCGGCAATCGCAGAGAGCGCGACCCACGGATCGGTCATCGGTGGGGCGTCCGGCCCACCAGCTACATCATCCCACAGGAAGAAGCCATCCCAGCCCGCGCGCTCCGCATCACTGGCGAGCCGACACAGGAGCGCTGGGTCCGCGTAGTCATGTGTTATCGGGAGACTCATGCCAAATCTCATCTGCCCATCCTCAGCGTGCCTGCACAAAGAGCCCTGCTCTGCCCCATTGCGCACAGCACATCTCGGGCCCGCGCGGTCGGTCAGGCGATGTGTTGGATGGCAGGGGACGCTGGGTTCGCCAGTGCGTGGTGTGCCCACCGCGAAGCCAGCGAACCTGCCTGGCGAGCCGCTCATGCCGGCGCGAGGCCGGCTGGGGCGCCGCGTCCATCGTGCCTTCTATCGCGCGAGGTGCCTGGAACTGGCCGGCATACAGGCGCGCGTAGAACCCGCCCTGTTCCAGGAGTGTCGCGTGCGTGCCGCGCTCCACGATCTGGCCCCGGTCTATGACCAGGATCTGATCGGCGTCGCGGATTGTACTCAGCCGGTGCGCGATCACGAAGCTGGTTCTGCCGCGCATCAGACGTAACATCGCCTCCTGGATGTGTTGCTCGGTGCGCGTGTCTACGCTGCTAGTGGCCTCATCGAGGATCAGAATACTGGGGTCTGCGAGGATGGCGCGCGCGATCGCGAGCATCTGCCGCTGTCCCTGGCTCAGGTTGCCGCCCCGCTCCGACATGGGGGTATCGTAGCCCTGCGGCAGACGGTGGATGAACAGGTCGGCGTTGGCGAGCCGAGCCGCCTCTATCACCTCATCATCGGTCGCGTCGAGCCGCCCGTATTGGATATTGTCCATCACCGTGCCGGAGAACAGGTAAGTATCCTGGAGCACGATCCCGAGTTTCCGGCGCAGATCCTCCTTCTGGATCAGCGCGATGTCCCGGCCATCTATGGTGATCCGTCCGCTGTCGAGATCGTAGAAGCGGGTCAGCAGGTTCACGATGGTGGTCTTTCCGGCGCCGGTCGGGCCGACCAGTGCGATGATCTGGCCGGGCTCCGCCTGCAGGCTGACGTGTGAGAGCACAGGGACATCCCCGGTATACGAGAAGCTCACGTCGTCGAAGACCACCCGTCCGGCGATCTGGTCAAGCGGACGGGCATCCGGCGCGTCGGTCTCCGGTGTTTCGTCGATCACCTCGAAGACCCGCTCCGCCCCCGCGATGGCGGACTGAATCAGGTTGTACAGGTTCGCGATCTCATTCAGCGGCCGGCCGAACTGGCGCGTGTAGTTGATGAACGTGGCGATCGTGCCGATGCTCGCCTGACCGGCCACGACCAGCAGGCCGCCCACCCCCGCGACGATCGCCAGGCTGAGGTTGCTCACAAAGTTCATCATAGGTCCGACGAAACCGGCGAAGATCTGCGCCCGCGTCGCGGCCTGCCGGTAGTCATTGTTGGCGGTGGCGAACTGCGAGATGACTGTGCGCTCGCGGTGATACGCCTTGACCACGCGCTGGCCGGTGAGCGTTTCCTCGACCAGGCCGTTCAGCGTGCCCAGCGTCGCTTGCTGGCGGCGGAAGCCGTCGCGCGTTCGCCCGGCGACCCATCGATTGAGTCCGAAGGTCAGGAGGAGGAGTGATATCAGACTGACCGCGGCCAGGCGTGGGTTAATGATGGACATCGCCACCGCGACGCCTATCGTGGTCAGCACGCCGGAGATGATCTGAACGACGCCGTCGGTGAGCACCTGGTTGACCGTCTCCACGTCATTCGTCAGGCGGCTCATCAGGTCGCCGTGTGCACGCTGATCGAAGAACCGGACAGAGAGCCCCTGCATCTTCCCGAACAGATCCTTGCGGATGTCGCGAATCGTGCGCTGTGCGGCACCCGCCATGATATAGGCCTGCATCCACGTCAGGAGCGAAGTCAGGGCGTAGACGAGGAGCATCAGCAGCACGATCCGGCCCAGCCCGGCCAGGTCGCCGCGCAGAATATACGCGTCAATGGCCAGGCCAAGCAGGTACGGTCCCAGCAGGTTCAGGCCGGTCGTCGCGAGCACCAGCATCGCCGTTAGAATCAGGGCGTGCCGCTGCCGTCGCAGGTAGCGCCAGAGTCGACGAACTGTCCCGCGGCTGTCGCGTGCCTTCGCGACCGGCCCCATAATGCGGCCGCCGGGGCCGCCGCGTCCCGGGAAGGGAGACGGCGGGACGGGCGCCTGGCTGGGTGGCGGGCTATGCTGCGCCATGTAAAACCCCTCCGCGCTCCATCTGCGAATCGAATATCTCTTGGTAGATCGGGCTTGAACTCAGCAGCTCGTCGTGCGACCCCTCCGCGACGATCCGCCCATCATCGAGCACCAGAATCTTGTCCGCCGTGAGCACCGTGCTGATCCGCTGCGCCACCACGAACCGGGTCTGGTGCAGCCGGGCAAGCTCGCCCTGTATCCGGGCTTCCGTCTCGCCGTCCACCGCGCTCGTGCTGTCATCGAGGATCAGGATGGTCGGGCGGGTCAGCAAGGCGCGCGCGATGGCAATTCGTTGCTTCTGCCCGCCGGAGAGGTTCACCCCGCGCTGCCCAACAATGGAGTCGTAGCCATCGGGGAAGCGGCGGATGAAATCGTCCACCTGCGCCATCCTCGCCGCCTCGATGACCTCCTCGTCGCTCGCCTCGGGATGGCCATACCGGATGTTATCGCGGATCGTACCCGTGAACAGGATGGATTCCTGCAAGGCGACACCGATTTTGCCGCGGAGCGCTTCCTCGTTGATATCGCGGACATCGACGCCGTCGATCATCACCCGGCCGCTCTGGGCATCGTAGAAGCGGGGGATGAGGTTGACGAGGCTCGTCTTTCCCGCACCGGTCGCGCCGAGGAGCGCGATCGTCTGCCCCGGCTCGGCTATCAGGTTGATGTCCCGTAGCACGGGATCATGTCCGTTCGGGTCGTAACTGAAGCAAACGTCCTCAAACACCACCCTGCCCTCGGGCGCAAACGTGGTGATCGCGCCAGGGCGGCTGGTCACCGTTGGTTCGCTGTCTAGCACTTCCCGAAGACGTTCCGCTGAGGCTTCCGCACGGGAGAGCCGGACCACGAGCATGCTGATCATCATCAGCGACATCAAGGTCTGCATCAGGTAGTTCGTGAACGCGATCAGCTCGCCGACCTGGAGCTCACCACCGACGATGCGGACACCACCGATCCACACCGCCGCGACGACGCCCATGTTGAGCGTCAGCATCATCAGCGGCATCGTGAGAGCGGTCATGCGCGAAGCCGCGGTGTTGCGCTCCATGAGAGTGTCGTTGGTCTGTCCGAAGCGTCGAACCTCATGCTTACCGCGGGCGAACGCACGAACCACGCGCAGGCCGGACAGGTTCTCCTGCATAACCGTATTGAGCGTGTCGAGCTCTTGCTGTACCCGGGTAAAGAGGGGATAGGTCCGGTTGACGATCCAGACCAGCGCGAGCAGCACGATGGGCATCAGCACCACGAATAGGAGCGACAGCTCGGGGCTAGTAAGGATCGCCCTGATGAGGCTCCCGATCAGGAGCAGCGGGACCCGAACCATGATCCGCAGGAGCATCGCGACGACCTCCTGCACCTGCGTTGCGTCGTTGGTCAGGCGGGTGATGAGCTTTCCGGTCTCGAGATGGTCGAGGTTACCAAAGGAGAGCGCCTGTACTTTCCCGAAGAGGGTGCCGCGCAGGTCAGCACCGAAATGCTGGGCCGCAATGATGGCGCAGACACCGCAGCCAAGCCCGGCTGCGAGTCCGATAAGCGCCAGGCCAACCATCCAGGCACCCGTCTCGATGACGACGCCCATATCCCCGCGAGCGATACCTTGGTCGACGATTCTCTGGATGAGCCGTGGCTGCATGAGGTCCATGGCGACTTCGAGCGCCATCAGCAGTGGGGCGAGAGTTGCCCAGAGCCAGTACGGTTTAAGGAACACCCCAAGCCTGCGCGTCGCCCTCATCGGTCCTCCGTTCCTTGGGCAGCCTTGCCTCCTCGGTCTGCCGAGCCGCTGCCCTGCACGGCGCCGACGACGTCTGGCATATCCACCGCTCCCGGCTGTAGCTCAAGGAGGTGGGCGAGTACGGGAATGGCGTCTCGCAGCTTTTCTCGCTCCTCCGGGTCTAACTGCTCGATGCGCTGCCGGAGTGCGGCTACCCGTTCCCGGTGGTGCTGAGTGACGGCCTCACGCCCCTGGTCCGTCAGTTTTACCCAAACGGTGCGCCAATCCGCGTCGTCTCGTACTCGCTCGACATACCCTTGCTCCAGGAGCCGCTTGACCATCGCGGTGACGGTAGGGGGCGCGACGTCGAGCGCCGTGGCGAGTTCCTGCATAGCGAGCCGCCCGCGCTTGGTGAGAATCATCAGCAGCTTGAACTGGCCGGGCTTTTCCGGCTGGCTGTGCCCACCTCGGCCCGCGCCAGAGCCTGGATGTTGCTGGTCGCTGGCGGCATGTGGCTGACGCATGAGCCGATGCATACTGCGAAGCACGTCGATCAGCGCCTCGGCCAGCTCGACAGGCTCGTTCCCGAGTTGTCTCATTCCCTCTTCCCTCCTGTCGAACAAGGCGCGATACAGATTAGCCTGTCTATTGATTCACATATCTATGAGTTAGTATACCTAAGTGTGTATCAAAAGTGTGGTAGTGCAAGCCTCATGGTGATGGCGGCATATCGCAAGGCGCTGCCTGCCGGTGCTCTTGTAGAGATGACGCGTCGATCCATAAGAGTGATACGCGATGCGCTTGAACCGTGGGGCATGTCATCCCAAATGCGGTGAGGGATCCGTAAAGCCAACCACGGATTCCTCGCACGCTCGGAATGACACTGACCTACCATCCAGCCAGAGTCCGTATTTCGGTGCTCGAGCGTTGTGGTATCAGGTTCGGAGTGAGTTTAATGCGCAATTGGAGGCGGGGGCACGGCCGACTGCGGCCGTGGGGCCGATACCCTAAGGCAGCCGTCCCGAGTGCGTATTCAGGACGGCTAGAGAGCCGGTCAAGTATTCCAAGAAGTGGTCAATATGGGCCGGATCAGGTGCCGTACGTTGGACTCGCCAGTTCGCCGGCTCAGAAGGTAGGGCAGCCGGTCGGATCGCCGACTCCCGCGAGCGGTTTCACGTGACCGGCTCTCTAGCCATCCCCCAACGTTGGAGGGCTTGAGGTCCGCGGTTTCCGTTCTTGGTTCCCGGTTATCGCCCGTCGTGGACACCGCCGAGGTCGCTTAGGGAACGCTTGGCCATCCGGCTTCAGCTTCCCGAAGCCCCACGTCGTACGAGTTGCTCACACCGCCGAAGCTCACGTCGTAACGCTAAGCCGCGTATCTCCTTGTGCGGGTATGAAGGGGTTGGCTCCCGACTCCCGCACGTCCCCCTCCAGATCGCCGAAGCTCTCCAGCGGAAACTCCGGCTTGAAGCCCACCTCGTCCCGGATCATCGCTCGGCTCACCCCGCATCATCGTCACGATCAAGCGTACGTCTCGGAAGGTGAGCCCCGTCGTCTCCAGCGGAAACTCAAGATTCCCGGATCTGCTCCTGTGTGAGCATCCCGCAGTCCGTGTGGTGGATCAAGAAGCCGCTGCTGGGAGATCACGAGGGAACGAATGGCGTCCTGGGTCACGACGCCGCCGGCGTTGCGGATAACGTGCGCGTCGCCCTCCTGGAGTCCCAGCATCCCATAGACGTTGAGACGGGCGTCCATGCACGCCAGCACGGCGACCGGCTTGCCAGGCGGCATCGGCAGTGCGCTCTTGTCGAATGACCGGGCGTATTCCTGGTTGTTGCCTACAAGCTCATCCGTGACGCTCATCGAGAACCTCCTCTTTCTTGTTTTAACGGTAGACCTGCGCAAGGACGCTTCAACGCACCTGATGGCTTGCCTGGGTCAGGAAACGGCACTCGAAGGAGATGAAGCGGCAGGGCCTCAGCTTTCGCCACCGTTGTCCGGCCTCCGCCCAAGCCCACCAGGTGGAGCGTCCCTTGGCGGTGAGTCGCGCAATGATAATGCCTCCGTTTTGCGGGGAGCGGCGGTGCACCCTGCCGACGAGAGGACATACCGATCTACCGTTCCGGGATATTGTCCCGGGCCGATAGCCACCGGGCACTCAGGTTCCGGACTGTTCCGCCGGGGTGAAGCGCATGGAGATGGAGTTCACGCAGTGGCGGATGTTCTTGGTGGTGAGTCCTTCTCCTTCGAAGACATGGCCCAGGTGTCCGTCGCACGCAGCGCAGATAATCTCGGTCCGCCTGCCATCGGGATCGGGCAAGCGACGTACCGCGCCCGGAATCTCGGCGTCGAAGCTCGGCCAGCCGCAGCCGGAATGAAACTTGTCCTCAGAGCGATACAGCTCCGCGCCACATCGCCGGCAGGTGTAGACGCCGGGAACGAAGTGATCGTCGTACTCGCCCGAAAACGGGCGCTCCGTACCCTTGTGAGCGATCACCCGCTCTTCCTCAGGGGTTAGTGTTTGCAACTCGGGCATAAGGAACCTCCTGCACATGCATCAGTCATCACTTCTATCATAACCGAGGGGCTGGAAACTGGCCGCCCGCCATTGCTCGTCCCCGTATTCTCCAGATCCGGTATCGCTGCCGCGCCCATTCCTGCCCTACAGCGGTGGGTCGTCCCCCTGGAATGGGGGACGTCCTGCGTCTGGCATCGCTGCCGCGACCCGCCCCCGGCTCTTACTGTACTGACCGCTCCGCGGATTGCCCGGTGTGAGCCGGACGCGCCCTCCAGCTTCGGTCGTGGTGAAGGTCCGCAGCGGCACGGTAGCCGGACCCTGCACCGGGTGGCTGTCTGCGAGCGAAAAGATCGACCCGTGCCAGGGGCATTGCACCGTATTGTTCTCGAACTCTCCTTCGTTCAGCGGACCACCGGCGTGGGTGCATTTTGCATCGACCGCGAATATCTCGCCACCTTGCCGCAGCAGCATCACGGGGGTGTCCTGTACGTCGACTACCACCGGCTCGCCCTCAGGCAGGTCGGCGCTCGCGAGCACGTCGAACGATTCATCGGGGATCGTCGGTTGTGGCTGGTGCGTCACATTCACGCCGAGGTTGAATACCATCTCACCGCCCAGTGAGCCACTGACCATGACTACGGCGTATCCCAGTCCCGCTATACCCCGTGCCGTTCGGCGTCGTCCTGCAAGCCGCAGCGCGAGGGACGACGTGTACAGGCTAAGCGCGATGCTGTTCAGCAACGCGTGCGCCATACCGACCCGCCGCGGATGGCCGTCCACGTCGGTCCAGTCTGCCAGCCCCGCTGCTACTGCGGGCAGGGCACCGGCCACCCCGAACGCCACCGCGGCATCCGCGGCTTTGCGGTACTCGCTCCGGCCGTCCCTTGCCGTGACGCCGTCCATGACATCGAGGAGAGCGGCCGTTGACCATGCACCAAGCGGCACGATCACCATTGCTGGGTGGATCCGATGCCGCATGGGCACGCCATTGAGTATGTTCTTGGCTTGCCGTCCGGCCGCGCTGGAACCAAAGATCTTGTGCAACGCCCGGGAATCCCCCGCCCGACCGCCACTGATTGTACAAATCGGGCAGGTAGTAGACCAACCACATCGTGGGCCGCCAGATCAGCAAGGGCAGGATGATCAGCCAGGCACGGCGCGGCACCCAGCGGCCGCCCGGAAAGAGATAGACAAAGGCGACCTGGCAGATCTCAGCGAGGGCGCACAGGGCGGTGAGGAGCAGGAGCGGCGTTTCTAATTACATAGGCGCTGTGTACAGCATGCCCGTCAGCACAAGCACGGTTGGCACGAAGACCCCCATCGGGTCTTCCAGACGCTGCAGGAAGATCATACCCGCGATTACCACAAACCCGACCATCATGAAGGAGTCCAGGGCGATAAGGTAATAGGCGGCGATGGTGCCGTTGAGCGATATCGGCTTCAGCGTTCCCCGTGCGTCCCCGCCGAGATTGCGCGCGTTGTCGAAGGTCGACGGTACGCCGAGCGCCCACAGCACGATGATCAATCCGGTTAACAGTAGCCAGCAAGGACGCGCAATCCCAAGCCAGCGTTCGGTCGCAGAGGGGGCTAGAACTCCGCGGGAAGCGGACTTGGGGTCGGATGTCGATTGTCGAGGGATCAGCGGCGTGCCCTTATGTCCGCGAAGTATGGTCTCAGTGGCGTACGGTCGTGATTATACCCGCGACCGGAATCGCCGAAGCTGTCACAAGTTGCTCACAGACTCCCCGTTGTGAATGTTCTGGATAGCACTGGCCAGCAGCGGGGCCATAGGCAGCACTTGCAGGTTGTGGTGTTGGGCATCCAGGGGCGGCGGAACGGTATCCGTCGTGACAATCTCCACAACGCCCGGCGCGACAGCAATCCGCTGCAGCGCGTCCTTCGTGAACAGGCCGTGGGTGCAGACCACAGTGATTTTCGCCGCTCCGTGCTTTTGGAGCACGCCGAGCATTTCCACGATGGTGCCTCCGCTCGAGATCTCGTCGTCGAGGAGCAAAATCTTCCTGCCGGCCACATCTCCCATAATCGTGTCGATCACCACGGTCTCGTCGCTAATGCGTTGTTTCCTTCCCGCAGCTACCGGCAGGTCGAGCAGGCGAGCGAACTGCGATGCCGATTTGACGTTGCCCAGGTCGGGCGAGACCACAACGGTGGAACCCAGATCGCGACCACGGAAGTGGGCAGCGAGCACATGCAGCGCATTGAGGTGATCCACGGGTACGCTGAAAAAGCCGAGGACCTGCGGCGAATGCAGCGACACCGTCAGCAGCCGATTCGCCCCCGCCTTCGCCAGCAGGTCTGCCACGAGCCTGCCCGCGATGGAGATGCGCGGCGCGTCCTGCTTGTCCGAGCGCGCGTATGCGTAGTACGGCACCACCGCAGTGGTGCGCGCTGCCGAGGCGCCACGGGCGGCGTCCAGCATCAGCAGCAGCTCCATCAGGTGCTCCTGGACCGGCGGGACGAGCGGCTGGACCAAGAAGACGTCGCTCTCACGGCAGCTCGCGTCCAGTTGTGCCCCGAGGCAGTCGTTGCTGAATCGAGAGATCGTGGCCGGCGATCGGTCGATGCCGAGAATGTCACACACGCTGTCGGCGAGCCCAGGGTGGGCTCCGCCGCTGAACACGGTGATATCTCGCATCATCGTCTCCTCTGCCTGTCACTGAATAAGGTATGCGGACCTGAGGTCCAGTGGGTTTCTTTGCCCCGCAATCGTAGCATGGGTTGACCGGAAGCTGACGCCTTCGCTCTGGCGGGCTGCGCACCACGATGGCGCAACGCGTTGGTTTGAGAGTTACGGACGGTCCCTGTTGGACTCCGGCTGCACAGCCTCATAATCGATGCTGTGCTTCGGTGTGTTATCTCACTAGGCAAAGTGCGAGTGAAGCGGATATTATCCGGGTCGGGGAGCGGCGCCGGGCGATGAGGTACGTGGTGTGGTTCTCCCACCGCACGCATCAAATGCGCTGGTCGGCACCGATGGGATGATGGCCATGGATCGCGCGAGGCAGCAAAGCATCCTGACGGTGAACACCGGCTCCTCCAGCTTGAAGGCGGCGCTGTATCCGCTGGACGGGACTGGCACGCTGGAGATCGGTGCGCGCGCGGAGCGAATCGGGTCCGCCGAGAGCCGGATACGTATCGCTGACTCCCACGTGCCCGGCTTTTCGAGCAGCAGGAGGCGCTGCCGAGTCACGAGGCGGCCCTGCGGGCGCTCCTCACGTGGCTGCAGGATAACCGTCCGCACGACGACCTCGCAGCAGCAGGGCACCGGGTGGTGCATGGCGGCAGCCACTACTGGGAGCCACAGCCGGTCACCCCGCAACTCCTCGAGACACTTCGAGACCTGACGCCAATAGATCCGGATCACCTGCCGCAGGCGATAGGCGCGATCGAATCCATCAGCCACGCTCTGCCAGAGCTGCCCCAGGTGGCCTGTTTCGACACCGCGTTCCACCGGCGGATGCCCCGTGTGGCGCAGTTGTACCCGCTGCCTGGCAGGTTCGAGGACGCGGGCGTGGTGCGCTATGGTTTCCATGGCCTGTCGTACGAGTACATCATGCAGGAGCTGGAGACGCTCGATGCGTCCGCTGCCCGTGGGCGGGTCATCGTCGCGCACCTGGGCAACGGCGCCAGCATGGTGGCGGTGCGCGACGGTGTAGGAGTCGAAACCACGATGGCCTTCTCACCGACCGGTGGCATCGTGATGGGCACGCGCACCGGTGACCTCGATCCTGGTGTGATGCTCTACCTGCTCCAGGTCGAGGAACTCAGTCCTTCGGAGTTCAGTGAGCTGGTGAACAAGCAGGCAGGACTGCTCAGTGTGTCCGGCACCAGTTCAGATATGCGGGATCTGCTTGGCCGTGAAGCTGACGACCCACGTGCGGCCGATGCGGTGGATCTTTTCTGCTACCAGGCCCGCAAGCACCTCGGGGCGCTCGTTGCTGTGCTCGGTGGGCTGGACACCCTCGTGTTCACGGGGGGCATAGGCGAGGCTGCCGCGCCGGTCCGATGGCGAATCTGCGCTGGTCTGGAGTTCCTTGGGGTCCAGCTCGATGAGCGTCGCAACAACACACGCGCCTGTTATCTCCCGCGCGGGTGGCTCCGTGACCGTCCGGGTTATGCAAACGAACGAAGAACTGATGATCGCACGGCATGTTCAACGCCTGATCGTTCGGAAAGGAGCGGACTTTGTACCAGTTTGCCCCCGCCATTTCCAGCGCGGTCGCCACGAACGGATCAACCTCTCCCCCGTACGAACGACTGCCGTCCACGGGCCGCTGTCGGAAGAACTCCTTCAGCGGATACAGCAATACTGGCAGGCCGCCAACTACCTGACGATCGGGCAGATCTATCTGCAGGACAACCCGCTGCTGCGCGAGCCCCTCCAAGTCCAGCACATCAAGCCGCGTCTGCTCGGTCACTGGGGAACATCGCCGGGCCTTAGCTTCATCTACGTCCACCTGAACCGGCTCATAACGGAGCGCGACGCGCAGGTCATCTATCTGGCCGGACCAGGCCACGGCGGACCGGCAATCCTCGCGACGGTCTACCTTGAGGGCACGTACTCAGAGGTGTATCCGGATGTCTCGGACCTCGCGGGCATGCGGTTGCTGTTTCGTCGGTTCTCGACTCCCGGTGGCGTACCAAGTCACGTCAGCGTCCCGACGCCTGGGTCCATCCACGAGGGTGGCGAGCTCGGCTACGTGCTCACGCACGCGTTCGGCGCGGCGTTTGATAATCCAGACCTGATCGTCGCGGCGGTCGTTGGTGATGGCGAAGCGGAGACGGGGCCGTTGGAGGTCCTGGAAGAGCGTACACTTCCTCAATCCTGCGCGCGACGGGGCGGTGTTACCGATCCTGCATCTCAACGGGTACAAGATCGCGAATCCGACCGTGCTCGGCCGCACCAGCGACGCCGACGTGCGCGCGATGCTCACGGACATGGCTACGATGTTTTCTTCGTCGAGGGCGACGACCCTGCAGCGATGCACCAGGCGTTCGCCGCGACGCTGGACACGTGCTACGAGCGGATCCGGGACATTCAGCGAGACGCGAGAGAGAACGGTGTCTCGGACCGCGTCCGGTGGCCAGCAATCGTTCTGCGCACGCCGGAGGGCTGGACCGGACCGCAGGCGGTTCATGGCGTTCCAGTCGAAGGCACGTTTCGCGCCCACCAGGTGCCACTCTCGGATGTGCGGACGGATCCGGACCAGCTCAAACAGCTCGAGTCCTGGTTGCGCGGGTACCAGCCCGAAGCGTTGTTCGATGAGACGGGCAGGTTGGTCCCTGCATTCGCGGCGCTTTCTCCCAAAGGCGACCTGCGCATGGGCGCCAACCTCCACGCCAACGGCGGCACGCTCGCGGTCGATCTGGACCTGCCAGACTTCCGGGAGTACGCGCTTGCGGTGGAGCAGCCAGCCGTCGTGCGCGCCGAGTCGACCCGCCGGCTTGCGGAGATGTTACGGGACGTCTTTACTCGTAATGCCGCACAGAGCAACTTCCGAATTTACAGTCCGGATGAGGCAAACTCGAACCGGCTGGGGCCGGTCTTCGACGTGGAGAATCGGTGCTTTGTCGGGAAGCAGATCCCCGGTGACGAGCACCTTTCCCCCGATGGACGAGTGATGGAAGTGCTCAGTGAGCATCTGTGCGAGGGCTGGCTGGAGGGCTACATATTGACCGGGCGTCACGGCCTGTATGTGACGTATGAGGCATTCGCGATGGTCTCCGCGTCGATGACGGTGCAGCATACGAAGTGGCTGGAGGAGGCGGTTAACCTGCCGTGGCGCGACCCAATCCCATCGCTGAACATCCTGCTAACATCCACGTGCTGGCGAAACGATCACAATGGCTTCAGTCACCAGGGGCCGGGCCTGATCGACGTCATGCTCTCGAAGCGCGGCACGGTGGCGCGAATTTACCTGCCCCCGACGCCAACTGCCTGCTGTCGGTGGCGGACCACTGCCTCCGCAGCCGCAACTACGTCAACCTTATCGTGATCGACAAGCAGCCACAACTGCAGTGGCTCGATATGGACGCGGCGATTGCGCACAGCGCCGCGGGCGCTTCCATCTGGCATTGGGTCGGAAACGGGGATGGGAAGGAGCCGGATGTCGTGCTGGCGTCGGCGGGTGACATCCCGACGCTGGAGACCGTTGCCGCGGCGTGGTGGCTGCGCCGTCTTATGCCTGAGCTGACGGTGCGCGTGGTGAACGTGGTCGACCTGATGAGCCTGTTCGTGCCGGAGTCGCACCCGCACGGTATGGACGAGACGCGTTTCGTCGAACTCTTTACCGCGGACAAGCCGGTGATCTTTGCCTTTCATGGCTACCAGCGCGCCATCCACGAGATTGTGCACGGCCGGGTGAACGCCCACCGTTTCCACGTGCGGGGCTTCAAGGAGCAGGGTACCACGACGACCCCATTTGACATGGTTGTGCTCAACGGGATGAGCCGCTATGACCTGTGCATCGCGGCGCTTCAGCGCGTGGCACACCGATACGAACGAGCGTCGGCGCTGATGGATGAATGCCGCGCGCTCATCCATCAGCACCGTGGCATACGCGCACGAGCATTTTGAGGATCCGCCGGAGATTCGTGACTGGGTCTGGACGGCGGAGTAGGAGCGAGGTGGAGGGCGCGGCGGCGTCTTCAAATGGTTAGCGCTGGCGCGCGGCCGCGGGTTTCGCAGATCTGAGAGGAGTAATCTAGAATTATGGAAACGTTGAGCGCGGCGGAGAACCCCATCATCATCGAGGATCGGGAAGAGTTGATTTTCATGCTCTGCGAGGCTGCGGAGCTCGAGCATATGATTATGCTCCAGTACCTCTTGCGGCATTCAGCCTCAAGCGGGATGAAGACGAGGGACTCACCCCTGAGCAGCTCGCAGCATGCAAACGATGGGACCGCGCGATTTCGTATGTCGCAGCGCAGGAGATGCTGCACCTTGCCCTATGCTGCAACCTCCTCACCGCGGTCGGCGCCGCGCCGCACTTTCGCCGTCCCAACTTCCCACAGCGCGCCAGTTACTTTCCTGCTGGTGTCCAGTTTGATCTGCTGCCATTTGGTGAGATCGCCTTGCGGCACTTTATCTACCTCGAGCGTCCGGAGGGGATGCAGGCGGAAGATGCCCCTGGATTCATCACGGACCTCGCCCACCCCCACGCCAACTGGACACGAGATCGTCCCGTTCCTTCAGGACTTCGCGACTGTTGGTCACCTGTATTGCGGCATCAAACAGGGCTTTCGTCATCTCGCGGAGAAGTACGGCGAGGATCGTGGGTTCATCGGGCCGCCCAGGGCGCAGGCAACCGAAGCATACTTCCGCTGGCCTGAGCTGGTGGCGGTGACCGACCTGCGCTCCGCCGTAGCCGCAATCGAGACGATCGTTGAGCAAGGCGAGGGCGTGCGTGGCCACATAGACGAGGGACACTACGGACAGTTCCTGCGGTTGCTGGCAGAGCACCAGGAGTTCATTCGAAATGACCCCACGTTTGATCCGGCTCGTCCTGTGCTGATGGCCTGGTGCCGCGTCCCTGGGACGCCGGACGTAGCTGCCCCGATCCTCGTCACCGATCCGATGACAGCTGATGTGGCGGATCTCTTCAACGCGAGCTATGAGGTCCTGGTGCAGATGCTCGCGCGGTTCTTTGCTCATACCGAGGATGACGACGACGAGCTGGACACGCTTTCCGACACCGCCGTGTCCTCTATGTTCATGATCATTCGACCTTTGGCGAGTATCCTGACGCGACTTCCGATCGGTCCGAACCTTCCGGGCAAGACCGCCGGGCCGAGCTTCGAGTACTACCGCAGCGGATACTTGCTGCCGCACAAGGAGGCGGCATGGACGGTGATGTACGAGCGCCTTCAGGAGTTGGAAGCAGCCTGCGCCGAGATTGGCGCGCGGCCCGGTGCGCCCGCCGGGCTGGATACGGTCCGGGCGAACTTCCACCGGCTGGCCCGGAAACTTGGGCAGTTTCGGTAATCCGCTACGCGACGCGCTCCAGCAGATCCGCCGAGTCGTTACCAGGGCTATTGATCCGAGCGGAGACCGGGTACGCCTCCATCTCACGCGCTGGGTACGGCCCGAGAAGCGATATCAGCCTGCTCGGCTCCGACTGGCCCGACGATAACCATTCGTCCTCGTGCTCGCGCAATAGCATCGCGGGCATCCTGTCGTGAACCGGACTCGTCAGCTCGTTGGGCTCCGTGGTGATGATGACGAACCGGCGCTCGCCGTCGTCCTCGAACCACAGACCCGCAAAGCCGAACAGACCGCCATCCTTGAGCCGGAAGACGTATGGTGTCTTGCGATGCCCATCCCGACGCCATTCAATGTAATGGCTGGCCGGAACGATCGCCCTGCGTGCTTGCAGCGCCTTACGGAAGGTAGGGGCGGTGTCCAGCTTGTCCGCGCGGGCATTGATGAGCGGCTTGCCACCGCGCTTCTCTTTCAGCCACTGCGGCTCGTATCCCCAGCGCATCGCCTCCACCATCCTGGTGCCGTCCTCGGTCACCACCGGCATAACCTGGGTCGGCGCCGCGTTGTAGCGCGCATCGAAGCTCAACTGCGCTACCAAGGCGAAGCGCTCACTGATCTCGCTGGGGACAGTAGCCCGAACCTGCCGCACATTCCGGTACCTCCACGTGGTTGGATCCATTTGTGTCTACCAAGGTAGTAGCGGCTGGGTTCGGTTGCATCTGACGGCGGTATCGCTCTGAGGCAGGGTGTCATGCTTCAATCCCTTGTGCCTTCGCGGTGTGGGATCTGCGCATCCGCCAGGTCGCACCAAACGCATGACACTGGTCTGCTGAGTTGTCCCTAGCTCACCATCTATGGCTCGCGAAGAGGCTGACAGGAGGCGCGGCTGGTGCTATCATTGGGGCGCGCGGGACATGCGCCCAGTGCCGCCCACCACTTCCCCGCGGGCCGGAATCAAGTGCGAGCCCTAGTGCCCCATAGCGAGTCCGCTGGCCGATCCTCCTTATCGGCCGATCTTTCTGAAGAGAGTAAACCGGCGACTGCAAGCATGTATCTAATCCCTTTGGAAGGGGAGTTCAATTATGGTAGAGAAGGCAGGAGCACCGGTCTTAATCCGGACGCCGGACCAGAAACTGCGGGTGTTTGTGAGTTCAACCTTGCGCGAGCTGGCGCCGGAGCGTGAGGCGGCGCGCGCGGCGATTGCGCGGCTGCGGCTCGCGCCGGTGCTCTTCGAGCTGGGGGCGCGGCCGCATCCGGCGCGGGAACTCTACCGCGCCTACCTGGAACAGAGCCACATCTTCGTGGGCATTTATTGGGAGAGCTACGGCTGGGTCGCGCCGGGCGAGTCGGTCTCCGTCTGGAAGATGAGTACCTGCTCTCAGGCGACCGGCCCAAGCTGATCTAAGTTAAGAGCCCCGCGCCGGGCCGGCAGGATCGGCTCACTGGCCTGCTCAATCGGATACGGTCCGACGACACGGTATCGTACAAGGGGTTCTCAACGGCGGCGCGGTTGCGGCGGCTGTTGGAGGACGACCTGATGCTGCTGCTGCCGAGCGCCGAGATGGCGGAGGCCGCCCGGTGGTCGAGACGGCGCCCGAGCGACGTCCGGACAACCTACCAACGCCACCCACGGCTGGTCGGGCGCGAAACCGAAGCAGCGGCGGTGCAGGAACTGCTCGAGCGACGTCCGGACAACCTACCAACGCCACCCACGCCGCTGGTCGGGCGCGAAACCGAAGCAGCGGCGGTGCAGACCTCTTGCTCCGGCGGCCGCCATGGAAGGTAGTGTCTGCTGAATCGCGCTGGAGGTGAGGATGCGATGATGCCGGCTCGAGTGGGATGAGAGCGCGACGAGTCGAACCAGCCAGAGGATCTGGATGGGCTCGGTAGTTTTAGAGAGAACTGCCGCTGCTGTCTCCATGACGGGGGACGTGCTTGCTTGAGCCTGTTGATACATCTTTCCACTACGTTCCTGCCGACGATACACCTCTTTGTCGAAGCCAGGCTTACGTCCTGTGCTGGCGGCTCGTCGCCGACGAGCTGATACGTGTGCGGTATCGTATGAGGCTCTGGTCACCAGGGTCCTGTGCGAGGTATCGTATGAGGAATGGCCTCGCCCTCTGAGCAATCGCCGACACGTCGGGTAGCTGTGGTGCGGGCAGCCCTTGTCCGCTACCAAGTGCTCGGGGGCTGGTACGCTTCCTCGGCCTACCCGCACCCTCCTTGGCACTCTGATGGTGTCGAGCACCATCTGTAGCTGCGTGCTATCGTGTTGAGCTTGTCCCTGTGTGTTCACCGCCTGCGGCAGTTCTCGTCCCATGGTCGGTGTCACCACAGCGGCAGCCCTCGACCATCCACCGCCAGATGCATGAATCTTTCGACGTCAGTCCTCCTCGACTACGACCCAGCGCCTCACCCTCAGGATTCTGGGTCCCCCCTTTTGTCGCCCTTGCCGAAACTACTCCTCGCTCCTGCCGCGTGCTGATGCGCTCTTGCCGTCGTGCTGTCTACGCTTACTATCGACAGCGGTCCACCGTATCTCGCCCACTGCATCGGACTTGGTTTGTACGTGCCTCCAGTAAGCATTCTTGCCGTCGTGCCTACGTCCCGACTCCACCTCGCGAACCGGTCGTAGCACGTCTGCCACGGTCCGTACCTATCCGGCACATCCCTCCATGGTGCTCCCGTCCTGAGTCTCCACAAGATGCCGTTTATCACCTGCCTGTGATCGGTCCACTGCTTGCCTCTTCGCCCATTCCTCGGCAGCAGCGGTTCTATCCGCCCCCAAGCTTCGTCCGTGAGTTCCCCACGCCCTGCCATGGCCTCTCCTCGTCACTGTCAACACGCCAGTATACGAAGCAGACCCATTCATCAGACACGCCCTAGTTACCCTTGGCGGGCCAGGCGGCGTGGGCAAGAGCCGACTTGCTATTGAGGTGGCGTCGCGAGTCCGAGACTTCGAGGGTGGTGTATGGTTCGTTGCCCTCGCATCCTTGCGGGACCCCAATCTCGTTGTCGGCGCTATTGCCCAGGCGATTGGCCTGAAGGAAGTGGAGGGACGCCTTCGGTCGATAACTTAGTGCAATACCTTCGGGACCGGCACATATTGCTCGTGCTCGATAACTTCGAGCAGGTGATGGATGCCGTTCCCCTAGTGTCCGAGTTGTTGGCAGCCGCACCGAACCTTTAAGGTCGTGGCAACGAGCCGGGAAGTGCTCCGCATCTCCGGTGAGTACGAGTTTCCAGTTCCGCCCCTCGCCCTGCCCGACTCGGATGTGCTGGAAGCGAAAATGACTGCGTTGCGCAACGCAACCGATCGGCCTGCAAGTGGTGAGCGGTTCATCCCAAGAAGCAGGGTTCGACATGGTACCGAATCGCCCGCCGCGGTGGATGGTGTTTCCTCCTTGATGCGCTACGACGCGGTGCGACTCTTCGTAGAGCGGGCGTCGGCGGCCAGACCTGGCTTCACGCTCACGCAGGAGAACGCTACAGCCGTTGTGGAGATAGCCCGCCGCCTGGACGGTCTTCCCCTTGCCATCGAGCTTGCCGCGGCCCGGTCACGACTCTTAACGCCCGAGGCTATCATCGCGCGGTTGCAACACTCCCTCGGGCTGCTCACGGTGGGGCCACAGGACCTCCCCGCGCGAAGGCGGTTGCCGTCGTGGCGACGATCCGAATCCGGCAGGGCGACCACGAGCGGGCGGCCCCGTTATGTGACCAGGCGTTGGCGCTGTTCCGCGAATTGGGCGACCAGGACGGCGAAGCGCTGGCGCTTGGCGGACAGGGAATGGTGGGCCTGTACCGGCACGACCTCGATCTCGCCACCACGAGGTTCGAAGAAGCCCTCGCACTCTATCGCGCGTTGGGGAACAAGTGGGGCATTGCCATCATGTTGGGGTATATTGCCAGGCTGGCCGCGAGGCAGGGAGACCTGGAACTGGTCTCGGGGGCGCTGTAGGAGAGCATCGCGACGCTGCTGGAGTTGGGGGACACGACCACTGTAGTGTTTACCCTCAATACCCTCGCGATGTCTGCCCTGCTCGACAGGAATCCGTTCCGGGCCATCGGTCTGCTCACCTATGGGCTGAAACTGTCCGAGGAGGTTGGCAGCCGAGGGAATGCCGTGTACTGCCTGGAAGGTCTCGCGGCGGTGGCCGGATCAAGGCAAGAACGAGCGGGCTGCACGGCTCTGGGGGCATCGGAAGCGCTGCGTGAGGCGCTGCACGCTCGACTGGCGCCCAATGACCGTGCTTTTTACGAGCCCTACATCGAAGCCGCTCGCGTACGCACAGACCACGCGGTGTTCACGGCGGCATGGGCCGAAGGCAGGAAACTCTCGTTGGACCAGGCCGTGGAATATGCGCTTGAAGAAGGGGAGTACCTGTGAGCGGGTGGCGGATCGCCTGAGAGGAGGCAGGATGAGCGCATCTTCGGAATGTGAGCGAGCGCTGCTGGACGGACCGCCGGCGAGCGAACTGCCACGGAGCATCTTGTGGGCGGGAAGGCCGCAAGCCTGAGCCGCCTTGCCGAGCACTATCCAGTACCTCCAGGGTTCAGCCTCACCACCGCGGCTTTTGACCGGGCGTCCGTGGGTGCATGGGTGGAAACAGGGCAACTCATCCTGCCGCCGAATCTCCATGGGGAGGTGCGCGAGGCGTATCACAAGTTGGGAGCGTTGTGCGACATGGAGAACCCCGCAGTGGCGGTGCGCTCCTCCGCGGTGGATGAGGACGGCACCGACGCCTTCTTCGCCGGTCAGCACGAGACGTTTCTCAATGTCGTCGGTGTCGATGCCGTGATGGACGCCGTTCGGAACTGCTGGCTGTCCTTCAATACACCGCACGCGATCGAGTACCGCCGCAAGCAGGGGCTGCCGATCGACGGTGTACGAGTGGCTGTCCTGGTTCAGCAGTTGGTCGTGGTGGATGTCTCGGCAGTGGTTTTCACCGCGAATCCCGTCACAGGAACACGTGAGGAGATCGTCATCAACGCCAGTTGGGGTTTGGGGGAAAGCATCGTGGGCGGGACCGTCACGCCCGATACGTACCGCGTGGGCAAGGGGAACTTGGCGGTTGTAGGCCGGCAAATCTCCAATAAGCAACACATGACGGTCGCTGCTGCTTGGGGCACGCCGGAGGTGGACGTGCCATCGTTTCTGCGCACCCGTCCGGCGCTCACTGAGGAACAAGCCGTCGAGATGGCCCGCATCGGCCTGGCGCTTGAGGCGGAGGCGGGCCGGCCGGTGGACATCGAGTGCGAGTATCATGCGCAAAAGCTGTACTTGCTCCAGTGTCGCCCGATCACGACGCTCGACGCTCGTTCAGCCAGCGAGGAAGAATAAGCACATGGAGACACTGCCGAGGGATACTCAGCCAGATCCGTTCGTGGGAACGCCAACAGAGACACCGCCAGACTTCCCGGTCCACTGGGACAACCCGGCGGATGAGCGTCTCCTGTGGACGCTGGACCGCGTGCATTGGCCCCGGCCGATGCCTCCCCTGGTGTTTGCCATAGCAGCGGACGCGGTTGCGCGGGGACTTGTGGCGGCCGCCCGTGCGTATGAGTTGCCGATTGCCGATGTCCGCATGGCACACATCAACGGCTATCGGTATCAGGCGAACGTTCCCCTTGAGTTGACGTCGGCCGAAGCGGCCGCCCGGCGCGAGCGCTCCCACGAACGCCTGCGCGCGGCGATTGGGCGGCTCGACTCGCTCTGGTCGGTGGAATGGCTGCCCGAGATCCAGGAGCACCTGAAGTACTGGGAGGGCTTCGACCTCGAAGCCGCCTCGATAGCGGAACTTGTGGTGCATTTGCAGGAGACCCTTGCCCGTGCCGACCGTCTGTGGGAGATTCACTTCCTCCTGGCGTCGCCGATGCACGGCGCGATCAGCGAGTTTGGGAAGTTGCACATCGAGCTTTTTGGCGGCAGCAAACTGAATGCGTACCGCCTGCTAACCGGATTCGATAACAAGATCATGCGCGCTGCCAGGGCGTTGTAGCAGTTGAGCAGGCAGGCGGTGGCGGTGGAACCGGTCCGGCAGGTGTTGCAGAGCACCCCGTCGACCGAGATTGTGCCGGCACTCCGCACCTTTCCTGAGGGGCAGGCGTTTCTGATCGATCTGCGTGCGTATCTGGAGGAGTACGGGCAGCGGGCCGAGGGACTGAGCCTGGGCCATCCATCGTGGCTTGAGGACCCAACTTCGGTCATCGAGAACCTCCAGGGCTACATGGCTCAGCCCGACCGTGACCTAGCGGCCGAGTTAGCCGCATCCACGGAGGGGCGAGATCTGCTCGTCGCAGAGGCGAGGCGGCGCCTTGCAGGATAGCCGGCGCCGGTGCGCGACCAGTTCGAGTTTCTCCTGAACGCCCCACAGCACGCGGTTGTGCTCTCGGAGGATCACAACTTCTGGATCGACGCTCGTGGTATGTATCAGGTACGCCGCGTCTTCCGGGAGTTCGGCAAACGACTGGCCGGTGCCGGCGCTATCGAGCGCGTGGATGATGTCTTCTATCTGACGCCCGCCGAGCTTGCGGAGGCGGTCTACCAGATCCCCGACCTTGATCTGCGCGCGCTGGTGGCTGCCCGACGGGCCGAGATGTAGCGGTTTGGCCTGGTTGACCCGCCGCCAGCACTCGGTACCCGCCCGGCAACGAGCCGAGCAACCCGACCCGCGACTGGCGCGCACGCCGTGGCGCCCGATCTCATACGGGGCAGCGCCGGCTCGACGGGAATCGCGCGCGGCCCGGCGCGCATCGCCCACTCGCTGGAGGAGGCGGGCAGATTGAGACGTGGCGCGGTGCTCGTGGCGCAAACGCTGTCGTCCTCCTGGACGCCCCTGTTTGCGAGGGCCGCGGCCGTTGTTACCGACACGGGAGGCATCCTGAGTCACGCGGCGGTGGTTGCGCGCGAGTATGGTATCCCGGCGGTGTTGGGAACGTCCATAGCCACGGTGATGGTGCACGAGGGACAACCCCTGGAAGTGGATGCGCAGCAGGGGACCGTCCGGATCATGGATACAGCACCATCAGTTCCAACGGCGGCAGGCGACGGGAACGATCACAGCTAACGCTGTATCAGAGCCGTCAACCAGGATCACGAACTCCTCACCGGCTTGGGATGACACGACCGTTACGGTTTAGCCAAAGTTCGAATTGCCCCGTCATACGCAGTTGGCGCGGACCGTGGTGGATGTCGTCCCGTAGGCACCGGGGGATCCGCAGTCCGTGCCACGGATTCCTCGCAAGCTCGAAATGACAGTTGTACTACTATTCAGCCGGCGTCTGTATCACTCCTCTGGCTGAACCTCGCCGCCGCGCCGGAACTGCTCGCTGGTCGAGCGCCGCAGGTCCTGGAGCGCCTGGCTGAACCGGACCGGATATGGCTCCGTACTGTCGAGTGCCTTGTACTGGTCGGGCAGGCGCGCGATGGAATGCTGTGCCAGCTCCCAGATCTCGGAGATTGGCGGCTGGCTACCCGGCATCAACTGCCCGCCGATCATCACCGGCCGGAGCATTCGTATTCCCCCCTCCGGCACCGGCTCGCTCTCGAGCTGAATCACATCCTCCACGTAGTTGCCGATGCGGTAGACTTCCTTTTTCCCCGGCCACGTCGTCTTGGCGCCCGCGAGCTTGATTCTGGCCTCCTTGCCGACGTGTTTCTCCTGGTACCACACCTCTTTATAGACCGTGCCGAGCGCTCCCCCTGCCAGGATTGTCCCGATCCCGAAACCATCGATTGGCGCTTCCTGCTTCACCAGCGCGGCGATCTTCTGCTCGTCGAGGTCGCCACTTGCCATGATGCGCACGTCCGGCAGTCCCGCTTCATCGAGCACTCTCCGGCAATAGCGGCTCACTGCGTGAAGGTCGCCGCTATCGAGTCGTATGGCGGCCAGCGTGTGTCCCAGGCGCTGCTGGGCGTCGCGCGCCACCTCGACCGCAGTGTGAATGGCGCGTTCGGTGTTGTACGTATCGAGCAGTAGGGTGTAGCGGTTGAAGCTCTCGGCTATCGCCATGAAGGAGTCGCGCTCGGTCTCGAACAACTGAACCATCGCGTGGGGTACGGTGCCCGTGGCGCGCAACCGGTAGGCTCGTGCGCCCGCGACGAACGAGGTGCTGGTGCATCCCCCTATCGATGCAGAGCGGGCGGCGAGAAACGGCTCCTGCACGCGGCGGAACGCGAACTCCGCGACCGACCGGCCCTGGGCGGCTTGTACAATCCGGGCCGCTTTTGTCGCGATAAGCGACGACACGCTCAGCGCGTGGAGCAAGCCCGATTCGAGTAGCAATGCCTCACGGAAGGGCGCCGTGATGCGCATGAGCGGTTCGTTTGGGAACGCGACCGATCCTTCCGGCAGCGCCAAAATCTCACCGGTGAAGCGCAGGTGCCGGAGCTCCTCCAGGAATCTCTCGTCGTAGTCTCGTATCTCGCTCAGATACGCGATGTCCTCGTCGGCATACCGGAAGTTGCGGGCGAAGTCGAGCGCCAGTTCCAGGCCCGCGACCAGGATATAGGCGCCGCCGAAGGGAGCAGTGCGGGTGTACAGGTCGAAGGTCGTGAGCTCATTGCGCCCGCTGCGCCAGCTGATATAGGCCGAGTCCGGGTGATAGAGATCTGTCAACAGTCCGGTTCGCATCTCGGAAATGCGCCACATGGCTTCCCCTGCCTCCCCCTAAGCTTTCGTTGTCGACTCTTTGTATGGCGAGCTTTGCGCCAGGATTACCCTCTGCCGTGCCCTTGGCGTCATCACAACCGCGATGGCGAAAGCACCATTATATTGCGCCGAATCGGACACATAGTAAACCTATGGGGCTCTCGCATACCACTGGATTCTCTGCTCAGTGGCTTCTGTCGCTGAGAGCGTCGATGATCATGCGGAAGAGCACGAGATCCTGCTTGTAGTCCTCGGGGGTGGTCTTCGGCTGGCCAGCGCCTGTGACCACCTCGTGGAAGTACTCCAGCTCGCACGTGTACGGGTCGGTGTACGTCGGCCGCTCCACCGTTTCCGTGTACGCCTCACCCACCGTCTCCGTCACGGTGAGCGTCGTTGGCAGGTGGCGGATGTACGGCGTGTCGTATTGGACGCGCACCGACTTCGCCTCCCCGTAGACCTCGATGTGCGCGTCGAAGCGGCGCTGGCTGTCGGTGCCCGTCTCGAACACGACACTGTATCCGGGGTACCCGAAGATCACGCTGATGAAGCGGCCGTTCCCGGACACGGCGGCGCCGAGGACCCGCTCGGGCATGCCCAGGAGCTCGCGCATCGCGGAGAGGTCGTGGCTGCTCAGCCCGCACAGCAGCCGGTAGACCCCGCCGAACTCTTCGTGCCGGTCGCCGATGGCCTCGAGCACCAGGTGTTCCGCCCGCTGCTGCTTATCCCAGATGGCGTCCCAGGGTATGTCGTCGGGGCGGTGCACGACGCTCGACTGCTCGATCATGAGGCGGTTCGGGCCGATGATGTCCCGCACCCGCGCGTAGCGGATGTCACCGAGTGACTGCACCTCCTCAGCCGCGCGCAGGAAGGCAGGGGCGTAGCGGCGCATGTACGCGACCATGACCACCTTGCCCGCACGGTCCCGGGCCGCGATGATCGCGTCCGCCTCGGCATCGGTGAGGCACATCGGCTTCTCGACGAGCACGTGCTTGCCGTGCTCTAGGGCGGCGATCGTGCACTCGGTGTGGTACTCGTCGCTGTTGAGCACGAACACCGCGTCCAGGTCGTCCTGCTTCGCGAGTTCCCCGGCATCGGTGTACCGGTGCTCGACGCTGTAGCGTTCCCCTTGTGAGCGCAGCAGTTCGCGTGAGATGTCGCAGAGCGCGCCGATCTCGTACCGATCACCGAGCGCCTGCAGGATCGGCAGGTGCGTGATCTGCCCCACCTCGCCTAATCCAACCACCCCGACCCGGATCCTCTGCATCTCCCCCTGCTTTCTGTACTACTTCGAACTGTCGGATACGACCAAGAACGGCACGTTATAAGCCCACGTGTGATCTGCGCTGTCCCGTCTCATCTGCGAGTGAGCGGGACGGTTGCCGGATTGCGTCGCCACATGGTAGCGATGTCTGTCGGGCGCAGGGAAACGGGTGGGAAGTCGAGTACCCCCGGTCGAACAAGGGAACGTCTCGACCCTTGTGCCCTCAGCCATCTCCAGCATGAGCCGAACGGTAGACTTGGTATGTCGCGCATCGGCTTCGCTGGTCAAATGGTTGCGGGAACGGTTCCCCGCAGTATAAGATGCTGCTCTTCGATGGTCAACACACTCCGTGCCTCCGGGCCGGCGTGCGCCGTAGGCCACTTTCCACACCACACTAAGGGGATGACATGTACACAGCGTTGGCGCCGTACGCGATTGGGGTGCGGACGAGCGATCTGCCGGCCGCTATTGAGGCGGCTCGAATGGGTGGCTTCGAGGGGGTGGAGTTCGTCGCGGACGAGGTCGCGGGCCTCGTGGAGCGGCACAGCGCAGATCACGTGTGCGGCCTGTTCGAAGATGCCGGTGTGCGTCCCGCAGCGTGGTCGCTCCCGACTGACTGGCGTGGCGACGAGGTGACCTGGCGTCGCGACCTTGAGAAGCTGCCGCGCCTGGCGGCCGCGGCCGCGGCTATCGGCTGCCCGCGCACCACGACCTGGGTGCTGCCCAGCTCCCATGAGCTTCCGTTCGAGGAGAACTACCGCTTCCACGTGGAGCGTTTCACCCCGATCGCCCGGATACTCGGCGAGCACGGCTGTCAGCTGGGTCTGGAGTTCGTTGGCCCAAAGACCATGCGCGACAGTAACCGACACCCGTTCATCTATACGATGGCCGGAATGCTCGAAATGGGCGCGGAGATCGGCACAAACGTTGGCCTCCTGCTCGATTGCTGGCACTGGTACACGTCGGGCGGGACACTAGATGAGCTGCACGCGCTGTGTCCTGAGCAGGTCGTGTACGTGCATGTTAACGACGCCCCGACAGGAGTGCCGGTCGATGAGCAGGTCGACAACGTTCGCGCGCTGCCTGGAGAGACGGGTGTGATCGACATCATCGGGTTCCTGCGAGCGATGTGCGCTATTGGCTACGACGGACCGGTCACGCCCGAGCCGTTCAAGCAGGAACTTGGCGATCTTCCGTCTGATGCCGCGCGGCTCGAGCTCGTTGGCGCGACGATGGAACGAATATTCCGGGACGCTGGCCTGCACGCTGACGAATAGCTGCGTGCCTTCAACTATCGCCGTTACCGCACGCCCTATCGTTACTGCGAGCCGTGGGGCGCAGGAGTGCCGCTGGCTGGTGCGTTGGGGCGTGGGGCATCTGTCCGGTCCTCGCGCCGCAGGCTCGCCTCGAGTGCGAACGCACCGAACGGTAAAACCGACGCGATCAGCGCGATCGCGACACGCACGATGGACCACCGTCGCGCGAGCCAGACGTGGGCAACGGCAAGCACGAACAGAATGGTGAGGGCGCCGTGGAGCGAGCCGACAACCCGAACCGCCTCCGGCTGGTCAGCCAGGTATTTGAGGGGCATCGCGATCCCGAGGAGGAGGAGGTATGAGACACCCTCCATCAGGCTGACGATGCGCAGGCGTCCGAGCGGAGATCTGAGCATGGGGTTCCCTCTTTCTTTTCTTTGCGGTGAATGGCGGCGGGGTCCTGGCGGACGACTGAAACGCCTGCCTGCCTAACCTCAGCCTCGCGTCTATCCCGAATGAAGCCGATACTGGCAGCACAAACGCCTTGACTGGGCCATCCGTCGGAACTGTGATGTTCGAGCACGTTCTGCGACTATGAGTCTCACTTCTATTGTCCCATCGATCTGCCCTGACGGCGAACGCCGGGGGAGTTGAGATGTTGGGCACTTCGAGAGGTGTGTTTCCGGCGTCGTCACTACGCATCCTGTCCCAGCAAGTCGCCGTCGCCCTTTACGTCGTCGATGCCCGCCTCCCTACCGGCCAAGAGCGATCGCTCCACCGGCGGCAACTGCTCCCAGCGCTGACCGAGCCAGCTCACCCCGGCGAGGAACGCTTCGGCCTTGTCGGTTTCAGGGCACACGTCTTGGAGTAGCGACCAGAACGCCGGGGAGTGATCGGGATGGGCGACGTGCGCCAACTCATGAGCCATCACGGCCCGTAGCACCCAGCGCGGCATCTCGCGCAATGCCGCGTGGAGCCGAACTGTGCCCGTTCTGGTGCTGTAGCTCCCCCACCGCTTGATCTGCGTCGTGACGAAGATTACGCGAGTCACGCGCGGCGGGGTCGGGAATTGGGCGGCCACCTGCTCGGCCAGCGCGAGCGCGTCCTCCTGCTCGTTCACCCGCCCCTGCCGTTCCCGGCGCACCAGCGTTCGCGCGAGCGCGGTGATGATCGGGTCGAGCTCGCCCGGTGCCATGCCGAACGGCGCGCTCACGGCGAGGGTTCTGCCCCGAAGACGAGCATTGACGTTCTTTACGCGTTTGCGTTCCAGGATTAGGGTGAGCGTCACGCCGTCAATCGAGATGGTGCTGGTCGTAGGGCTCTGTGGCATCCAGCCATTCTATCGTGCCAGGGGCCAGGCAGCACACTCATCTGCTGTCAAGGTCCGCGCATAGTCGCCTCGGGCGGACGCTGCTCGTGCTGCCACAGTCGCTGCATCTCGGCGGAGCTTGCGAGTAGCTCATCTAAGGAACCTCGTGTGACGAGGCGGCCGGTATCCATGAGCAGCACCTGGTCGGCCCGGCGTAGCGCTGCCGGGCGGTGTGAGACGACCAAGCAGGTCGTTTCGGTGCGGCGCGCGAAGAGCCGCCTCCACAGTTCAGCCTCCGTCTCCGTGTCGAGCGCCGAGGAGAGGTCGTCGAAGACCAGCAACTCAGCGTCACGCACAAACATCCGCGCCGCGGCGGCTCGCTGGACCTGGCCGCCCGAAAGCTTGACGCCGCGCGGCCCGATCAGCGTGTCCAGCCCGCCCTCGAGCGCCGCCAGGTCCGGCTCCAGGACCGCCGCGTGGATCGCCGCATCGAGCGCGCGCCGGTCCTCGGGACGCCCGAGCAGCAGGTTCTCCCGTAGCGTCTCGCTGAAGAGCCGCGGCACCTGCGGCGTGTAGGCGCTGCGCGGTGGAATGAAGAAGCTCGCAGGTTCGTAAACTGCCCGGCCGTTCCAGCGGATTTCGCCAGCGTCGCGCGGAAGCAGGCCGAGCAACACGTGCAGGAGCGTGGACTTGCCGGCTCCAATACGGCCGGTGATCACGGTGAAGGAGCCGCGCTCCAGGGAGAACGAGACGTCGATGATCCCACCGGTGCTGCCCGGGTGGGTATGGGTGAGATGGCGCACCTCGAGGTGCTCGAGCCGCTCGCACGGCGGTGGGGGTGGCGGTTCGGGTGGCGTGCCCCGCAGGTAGACAGGCACCGACGCGAGCAGCGCCGCCGGTGGCTCGCTTGGCACGATTGCCCGCATCCGGCCG
>JAUJMR010000110.1 GCA_030446765.1 Chloroflexia bacterium | reverse complement strand
CCCATTGTTGCGGCCAATCACCCCACCCACGACGCTGCCGGCGGCTCCGCCGATCACCGCCCCGCGCTCCTTGTTGTTGAGCGACGCACACCCGGTGAGCCCCGAGATACCAACCGCGCCAAGAGAGGCAGCGAGCGTCCACGAGCGCACATTCGAACGAGACAGGCCATTCATCATTCACTCCTCCAATCGAGTCTTGAGTTGTTGCGACATATGCGACATCCAGCAGTACCCCTGCCCGGATGGTTTGTGCTGCTTCCGTAGCAGTGACAGGACCGACCCTGCAGGCCCAGAGTAACGCATCCGGGTGCAATCACGTCGTGCTGTACTCCAGGAGAACAGTGGGGTGCCACTGTGCCACTGTGCCACGTGAAACAACGGCGAGTTGATGGCTACGTTGTTTCACGTGGAACACTGCGCTGCATAAACACCAGCTACCTTCGAGAAGCCACGAAGGCGGTTCCAGCTCGAGCGCCATCAGGGTGTTGAAAGAGACAGGTTGTTCCGAAAACCGGTGAGTACCAGAGGATATCGGAGCACGCCTGCAACGGTCTCGGCTGCTTCAGCAGGGAGACAGCCCGGCGAGTCCACCGTGAACGGCTTCCGACGCCGATGACCCGAGCGCCACACCGGCGCTCCGGTCAGATCTCCAAGCACTAGAGCTCGAAACCACCGTGGCCCGAGTCATCGCGATCGCAAATCAGAAGGGCGGCGTAGGCAAGACGACGACAGCCGTCAACCTCGCGGCAAGCCTGGCGGTCGCCGAGCAGCGCACGCTGCTCGTCGATGGCGATCCACAGGGGAACGCGACCAGCGGAATCGGGGTGGGACGCGAGCTGTTGGAGGGTACCGTCTACGAGGTGCTGCTCGCGGAGACGACCATCGCTGCCGCACGACGGCGCAGTGTGCAGTTCCAGCATCTGGACGTGCTCGGCGCCACGCCCGATCTGGCCGGCGCGGAGATCGAACTGGTGGACCATCCGCGCCGAGAGCGCGCGATGCGCGAAGCGCTCGCGCCCGTGCGCGACGAGTACGACTACGTGCTGATCGACTGCCCGCCGTCGCTCGGGCTCATCACGGTCAACATGCTCGCGGCGGCTGACGCGCTCCTGATCCCGCTGCAGTGCGAGTACTACGCCCTGGAGGGCCTCTCACAGCTCCTCAATACCGTACATCTCGTGCAGCGCGCGATGAACGAGAAGCTCACCGTCGATGGCGTTCTGCTCACGATGTACGACGCTCGGCTCAACCTCTCGCGCCAGGTTGCCACGGATGCACGTGACTACTTCGGAACCAAGGTGTTCGACACGGTGATTCCGCGGAACGTGCGGCTCGCCGAGGCGCCCAGCTTCGGCAAACCGATCATCGTGTACGACGTGGGGTCGGTTGGTGCGCAGGCGTACATGAACGTCGCCCGCGAGCTTATCGAGCGAGGGCGCGATCAGCTGCAGCCGCGGGATCGCGAGCCCGCCTTGTCCACCAAACTTTCGTCGTAACGTCGCTGCGCCTGACGGGGCTCCGAGCGGGTCTTCCTCATGTGTAGCAGCGCCGGCCTGCTGTCGACCCGCCGTCTTCATTCTACAAATACCAGACTACCAGCCATGACGCCTGAAAAGCCGCGCCGCCTGGGCCGGGGGCTCGAGGCACTGCTCGCGACGCGGCCCAATGCCGCACCAGCCACCGATGGCGCGGAGGAAACGGCTTCCGAACCGAGCGTTGGGGGCCGGAGTCTGCGGAGCGTTCCCATCGCACAGATTCGCGCGAATCCATACCAGCCGCGCAAGGAGTTCCGGCCCGAAGAGCTCGCCGACCTCGAGGCGAGCCTCAAGGCAAGCGGGCTGCTGCAGCCGATCACCGTGCGCCCGTCGCCGACCGGTAGCGGCTACGAGATCATCGCTGGTGAGCGTCGACTGCGGGCAGCCACCCGCGCTGGCTGGACTGAGATCCCGGCCGTCGTCAAGGAGTTCGACGACCAGACCCTGCTCACCCTGGCCCTCGTCGAGAACCTGCAGCGTTCAGA
>JAUJMR010000004.1:180495-182417 GCA_030446765.1 Chloroflexia bacterium | reverse complement strand
CCCCCGGCTAAAAGCCCGATTTTTATTCGGCTTGATTTTTTCGTTTGCGCTGGTGTCTCGCCTGCCTCACCGGGGGTTTTATTTTTGGCCACCGTGACAACCGCGGTAGGTGGGGGGGTGGGGGGGTCGGCCCGCGCGCTCGCCCCACCGCGACGCGAACGATGTCGCGCCTACTTCTTCATCGAGAACTCCTCCGGAGCCCACCAGATGTACCCGGTGAAGTCCGGCTTGGGTGTCGTCAAGCGCGGCCCCGCGGCGTCGATCTGTAGCCGGTCGTAGATCCAGATGATCGCCACGTCGTCGTACATGATCTGCTGGATCTGGTCGTAGAGCGCCTTGCGCTTGGCAGGGTCGGTCTCCGTAGCCTGCTGCTTCCAGAGCTTGTCCAGCTCAGGGTTGCTGTAGCCACCGAAGTTCGAGCCTGCGGGCTTGGCCTTCCTCGGGATCTCGCTGCTCATGTAGTAGGCGCTGAAGTCCGGATCAAGGCCGATACCGGTGGTAAATCCGCCCATATCGAACTGGCGTCGGGAGAGCACGCCGCCCTCGCTGAATTGCGCGAACAGCTTGCTCGGATCGTGGTTTACGATCTTCATCTCGATACCCACGTTTTGCAGGTCACCGATCGTTGCCCGCTGGATCGACTCGCGGATCGCATTGCCGGACGTGGTGGAGTGGTTGAAGGAGAGCTTCACACCGCCCTTGTCGCGGATGCCATCGCCGTCCGTATCCTTCCACCCAGCCTCATCGAGCAACTGCTTCGCCTGCTCCGGATCGTACGGATATGGCTCGAGCTTCTCGTTGAACCAGGGGCTGTTGTCCCACTCATTGACCGCGACCTCTGCTTTGCCGAACAGCAGCTTCTCCACGATGGCCGGGCGGTTCATGGCTAGCGCGATGGCCTTCCGGACGTTCACGTCCTGGAAGATCGGATGCTTCTTGGCCTTCGTCGGATCCACTGTGATGTTCGGATCCTTCGGATCGTTGAAGTTGAAGAGGTAGCGCTCGACCAGGTACGCCGGGTACGCGAGTACCTTGACGCCCTGTGGCTCGAGCTTCTCGAGCACGGGGATGTCGCTCGCGTAGAAGTTCGTCGCCAGGTCGTTGTCGCCCCGCTGCAGCAGGGAGATCTGGGAGTCGACCTCGGGTACGATGGTGAAGAGCAGCTTGTCGAGGCACGCCTGCTTCCCGACGAAGTTCTCGTTGCGGGCCATCGTTATGGTCTGGCCGGCCTTCCACGCCTCCATCTTGAACGGCCCCGAGCCGATGTGACCGGCGGTGCCCTGCGCACCATACTTGCTCTTCGCGTACTGGGCGGGCTTCATGCCCTTGAACGCGTGCTCCGGTAGCATGAAGCCACCGGTCGTCGCGCCTGATCCCGCGATCGCGGTCGCGAAGAACGGCGCGTACTTCTCACTCAGCGTGATCGTCGCCGTCAGGTCGTTATTGGAGAGCTTGATGTCCTTGATCTTGTCCCAGCCCAATTGGGACCCGGCCCCGTACTGCGGGTCCATGATGGTCTTCCACGTGAAGACGAGGTCAGACGCGTCGAGAGGCTGGCCATCGCTCCACTTGAGTCCTTCACGGAAGCTGAGCTTGTAGGTCAGGCCGTTCTCGGATATGCCGCCGTTCTCCACTGAAGGAACCTCGGTGAGCAGTACCGGCTGAAGCGAGTTGCTTTCCGGTGTGGCACGCACCAGGGGCACGTTGAGCGCATGCAGCAACCATACGGAGAAGGTCATACCCGTAATGAACGGGTCGAGAATCTCCGGCTCCTGCTGGATACTCACGACAGCGGTGCCGCCCTTTTGGCCTGCGGCACACTCCCCACCGGGCTCGAACGCGGCCTGAACAGGAGCGCCCTCCGAGCCGCCGTCACCGGCAACCTCGGTCTCGCCCGCTGGGGCCGCTGTCTCGACTGCCGG
>JAUJMR010000004.1:177338-180395 GCA_030446765.1 Chloroflexia bacterium | reverse complement strand
CCGCATGCCGCGATGAGCGGTGTCAGCAGGAGTACCAGCGCGAAGAGTACGAACCATCGATACGTTCTGGTTCTTGCCGTCAAATCCCTCGCCTCCTTGAGATAGAACTGGTAGGTAGTGCAATGTGAACGACCACACGATGGAGGATGTTACCCCTTCAGATCCAGCCGATGGGATCGCCAGTCCTCTGATCTTCGATCTATCACCCCCAGACAATCCATACGGGTCCCTGCACGCCTAGCGCGGTGTCTTCAGGGTCTACGCCGAACAAGCTCTGTCTCGTTGTTGGGATCTCGCGGAACCACGTTCCGAAGAGCGGATTGTAGAGTACGCAATCGGCTCTGTCAAGCAAGAGCGCGCCGTTGGGGTGTTTTCTAACCCATCCCTAACCTTGCGCGCGTGGAGTATGGGATACCATACTGGCACTAGGCCCATAATACCCGGAACGGAGCACGCGAGTGGGCGGTGTACACAGGCGAAGGCTTCTGGTCCTGCAGTTCTCCACGCTTGCCGCGATGAGCGCGACAGCGGTGGCGCTGCTCGCTCGTGTCCTCTGGGGCATCCACCCCCTGCCCGAGCTCATACTTGGCCGGGTCGTGCAACTACTCCCCGTGCCGTTCTTTGCGTGGGGCATACGCACCATGGGAGGGAACGCCAAGCCGTTGCTTTTCGGCGGGCTGATGCTGCTGGAGACCGGCGTCCTGATTGCGCTCGGATATCTCTGGCTGCGGCGGGAATGGAAGTTCTCCACGGCGGTGCTGCTGGGACTGGTGGGTGGTGTCTACGCGATTGCGGGAGCCGTCCTCATGCCCCTCGCCGGGCTGGGTCCATTCGCGCTCCGCTCGCCCGGCGGCCAGGCTTTTTCGGCGTTGGGCCCACTCCTCACGTACGTCCTGTGGGGCGCCGGCCTGTACGGCGGGCGGCGACTGCTCGACCACGACAGTCGAGATCTCGACCGCACCCGTCGCGCGTTCGTGCTCGGCGGAGCCACCTGGTCCGTGCTGGCGGTCGCGGGGCTCGCGGGTAGTGTCTGGGCCGTGCTCGGGCGATTGACGGTCACGCGCCTGGGGGCTACCGCAGGCCGGACCGATGAGGTCACCCCTGCCGAACAGTTCTACGTGGTGTCAAAGAACGTCCTCGACCCTACGCTGGATGCGGGCGCATGGCGGCTGCACGTCGATGGAAGCGTCGAGCAGCCGCTCACCCTCACGCTCGAAGACCTGCGCGCGCTGCCGGCGACGGAGCAGTGGGCGACGATGGAGTGCATCTCTAACCCGGTGGGCGGCAACCTCATCGGGAACGCGTTGTGGAGAGGGGTGCGACTCGCAGAGGTACTAGGCCGGGCGCGAGTCCGGGATGGGGCGTATGACGTCGTGACCATGTGCGCCGATGGTTATACCGAGAGTCTGGACATCACCACCGCCATGTCCCCGGACTCCTTGCTCGTCTACGAGATGAACGGCGAGGCAATCACCCCCAAGCACGGCGCGCCGGTCAGGCTCCAGGCGCCGGGGCTATACGGCCTCAAGAGCTCGAAATGGGTCGAGCGCATCCGCGTGGTCGACGAAAACTACCGGGGTTACTGGCAAAAGGAGTCCGGCTGGACGGACCTTGGAGCGGTCCACACGGAGTGCCGGATAGACTGGCCGCCCGATGGGAACGTAGCCCGGGAAGGCATGCTGCTCACCGGGATCGCGTACACCGGCCGGCGCGGTGTCTCGCGCGTGGAAGTCAGCGTGAACGGTGGCGAGACCTGGGAGGTGGCAGCGGTGGACCCACCTCTCGGCGATCTGACGTGGCACCTGTGGAGCTATTCCTGGCGCCCATTGGCCCCCGGTCCATATGCGGTGATGGCGCGCGCCTACGATGATGAGGACATCGCCCAGGCGGACACGCAACGCTTACCACAAGCGGCGGTTTCCTCGCCGGAAGACGCAGTGGTGACCGGAGCCGTGGGCATCCACCAGCTAAAGCTGACGGTGCTGGAAGGCTGAGGTGTTGTGTTTCGCTGGAGCGGGTACCCGTGGACGTCCTCTTCAGCGGCGACTTTATTCCGGCGGATCGATGTCAGGCCACCGCCACATGCGCTACGGGCTGGCCGTGGGCGTGCCAGGGACCGCAGTCCCTGCAGTCAGTGCCTCCGGTGTTTCGACCAAGTCCTGCAGTGTCTGCTCCGGGTTTCCTGCCGCTGGTGTGTTGAGGTCCGGCCAATCCCCCCCACAGCCGACGAGCGCGAGCGACAAGGCGAGGATGAGGATGCTCAGCAGGCGCGAGAGGTGTTTCTTCGTTGCCACGGGTGTGATCTCCTGGCTTGTGGTCTGACGCTTCAATCTGCCGCTGTACGTGCACCCACCGTGCCAGCGCAGGTGCATCGCGCGCCGCGAGATACGGTATCATTCCGCACGAAACAGCAAGGAGGAACACGACCATGCCGAATCCGGAGATGCTGCGGCAGGCGGCGGGCGAGCACGAGGAGCGGCTAGTGGCGTTTTGCCAGGCGCTAATCCAGACTCGCAGCATGCCTGGCGAGGAGGCGGACGCCGCCCGTGCGGTTCAGGCGGAGATGCAGCGGCTGGGCTACGACGATGCCTGGATCGACGACGTGGGCAACGCGGTCGGGGTGCTGCGCGGTACCGGCGGCGGGCCGTCGGTGATGCTCAACACGCATCTCGACCACGTCTCCGCGGGCGACGAATCGGGCTGGCCGTTCCCTCCATTTGAGGGACGCGTTCACGAGGGGGCGATCTGGGGCCGAGGGGCGATGGACATCAAGGGGCCGACCGCCGCGCAGGTCTATGGCGCCGCATTGCTCCACGCCACCGGCGCACGGCCACCGGGTGATGTTTACGTTGCCGCCGCGGTTCAGGAGGAGGTCGGCGGGCTGGGCTCCATCGAGCTCGCCCGCACCACCCGCACCGACACGGCGGTGATCGGCGAGGCGACGAAAAACGAGCTGCGGCGCGGTCATCGGGGACGCATCGAGTTGGTCGCGCGCATCGGCGGCCGCTCCGCGCACGCGAGCATGCCGGAGCGGGGCATCAACCCACACTACACGCT
>JAUJMR010000004.1:157331-177238 GCA_030446765.1 Chloroflexia bacterium | reverse complement strand
TCAAGGAGGAGCACATGCGCACCCACACGGGCGTTGAGCGGGATGTGCCCGCAGCCTTCCCCTCGTTCGTGCTCGCGGACGACGATCCGCTCCTCATAGCCGCAAAGGGCGCGCTCGAGGAGGCATTTGGTCGGGAGATCCCGGTGCGCCGCTGGGAGTTCGCGACGGACGGCGGGCACCTGATGGCCGCTGGCATCCCGTGCATCGGGTTCGGCCCCGGCGATGAGACGCTGGCGCACACGAACCAGGAGCGCGTGCCGATCGCCCAACTCACCGAGGCCGCGCTGGGCTATGCCGCCTTGGCCGCGAAGCTGGCAACACCATAGTGCATCCCGCGATACCACTGTACAACCCTGCATAAGGAGGGATGGCATGGCCGACCCCATACTCGTCGCGAAGAGCGGGAGCGAGGATCTGTTTCTCCTGCCGCGGATGGCCAACCGCCACGGGCTGATCGCCGGTGCGACGGGCACGGGCAAGACGGTGACCCTACAGGTCATGGCCGAGGCACTCAGTAAGCAGGGTGTGCCCGTCTTCACCGCGGACGTCAAGGGCGACCTCTCCGGGATCAGCCAATCCGGCGCATCCTCGCCCGCCGTCGCTGGACGCGCCCAGCAGCTCGGTCTTCCCGCTCTCGATTTCTCGGGCTGTCCTGTGACCTTCTGGGATATCCTCGGGGAGCAGGGTCACCCGATACGCGCAACCGTCTCCGAGATGGGCCCACTGCTCCTCGGTCGGCTCCTGAACCTCAACGAGACGCAGAGCGGCATCCTCTCCATCGCCTTCAAGATCGCCGATGACAACGGGCTGCTCCTCCTCGACCTCCCGGATCTTCAGGCGATGCTGCGCTTCGTCGGCGAGAACCGGAAGCAGTTCACCACAGAGTATGGCAACATCTCCCCCGCTAGTGTCGGCGCCATCCAGCGCGGCCTGCTCACCCTCGAGGAACAGGGGGGCGAGAAGCTGTTCGGCGAGCCGGCGCTCGTCCTTGACGACCTGATGCAGACCGACCGGAACGGCCACGGGGTCGTCAACGTGCTCGTCGCGGACAAGATCATGCAATCGCCCAAGATATACGCAACGTCCCTGCTTTGGCTGCTCAGCGAGCTCTTCGAGCAGCTGCCGGAGGTGGGCGACCTCGAGAAGCCTCGCCTGGTGTTCTTCTTCGATGAGGCCCATCTGCTGTTCGTAGACGCACCCGAGGCACTGCAGGACAAGGTGGAGCAGGTGGTGCGGCTGATTCGGTCCAAGGGTGTTGGCGTGTACTTCGTCACCCAGAGCCCGTCCGACATCCCGGAGATTGTGCTGGGCCAGCTCGGCAACCGCGTCCAGCACGCCCTCCGTGCGTTCACACCTCGTGACCGACAGACGGTGCGCGCGGCAGCGGAGACCTTCCGGACCAACGAGGATCTGGATGTCGAGGCCGCCATTACCGAGCTCGGGGTGGGCGAGGCGCTCGTGTCCTTCCTCGATATCGACGGGCGGCCGGAAATCGTCCAGCGGGCGCTCGTGCTGCCACCGCGCAGCCAGATCGGTCCGATCACCCCGCAGCAGCGTCAGGAGATCATCCGAAGCTCCGTCATTTACGGTGAGTATGAGCGGCTGGAGAATCGGGAGTCGGCATATGAGATGCTGAAGGCCCGCGCGGCGCACATGGCCCGGCAACAGCAGGAACTGGCAGAGCAGGAACAGGAAGCGCGGGAGCGGCGGGCACGGCGACAGCGTCAGGGGATCGTCGAGGCAATGACGAGGAGCGCCGCGCGCTCAATCGGCGCGCAGATTGGACAGGGCATCTCTCGCGGCTTGCTGGGCGGCCTGCTCGGCGGCGGCCGTCGGCGATGACTCGAGGGCAGCCGTCGGGGTTGCGCGGAAAGTTTGGGCCAATGGTGCGCCGCTGGCCTACCTCCGGCAGATTCGGCCCCGACGGTAGCACGAATGGGCGTTGGCGGTGTACTATGCACGCGGCCGAGCCTGACGATCGTAGTCAGGCGAACGGGCGGCGGGATGTCAGTGCGGAGCGATGGGGCGCGGAGGGTGCTTGCCTTGTGGACCTCAATGTCGTTGGTACTGTCCTTGTTTCCCGCGGCTCGACGCAACAGGACATTGCGGACAATACAGTCGGAAGGAGATATGAAGCATGGAAATGGTGATCCGTTCGCTGCGAGTATGGCTGGTAGTACCCATGCTCCTGCTGCTCATCACGACGCCGGCATCCGCGAGCCGCACCTATGGTGGAGATACGCGAGAGGGATCGGAGTCCTTCGCGCTTGAAGAGGTAACCATCGCCGAGTTGCAGGAGGCGATGGAATCGGGCGAGCTGACCTCGCGCGCCATCACCGAGATGTATATCGCGCGCATCGAAGCGCTCGACTATAGCGGCCCGACCGTGAGATCCATCCTGGAGATCAATCCGGATGCGCTGGAGATCGCGGATGGGCTGGACCAAGAGCGCGAGGAGAAGGGTCCGAGGGGGCCGCTGCACGGTATCCCTGTGCTGCTGAAGGACAACATCGATACGGCGGACCGAATGGAGACCACCGCGGGATCGTTGGCGCTTCTCGGCTCGCGACCATCGCGCGACGCCCATGTGGCGCGCAAGCTCCGGGAAGCGGGGGCGGTGATCCTGGGCAAGACCAACCTCAGCGAGTGGGCCAACTTCCGGTCGACGCAGTCATCGAGCGGGTGGAGCGGCCGCGGAGGGCAGGGCAAGAACCCGTATGCGCTGGATCGCAACCCGTGCGGCTCCAGCTCTGGCTCGGCGCAGGCTATCGCGGCGAACTTCGCCGCCGTCGCAATCGGAACCGAGACGGACGGGTCGATCGTGTGCCCGTCATCGGCGAACTCGATCGTGGGGATCAAGCCGACCCTGGGTCTCGTAAGCCGGTCCGGGATCATCCCGATAGCGCACAGCCAGGACACCGCCGGACCTATGGCACGCACCGTCACCGACGCCGCGGTCCTGCTCGGCGCCATCACCGGCGTTGACCCGCGTGATGACGCGACCAGGCAGGGGCGCGGTAAGGCCGCAGGCGACTACACGAAGTTCCTCGACCCCGACGGTCTCCGTGGGGCGCGCATCGGCGTCGCCCGTAACAACGGCTTCGGCACGAGTCCGGAGACGGATGCGATCATGGAGGACGCCATCGCGGCGCTGAAGCGAGCCGGTGCGGTCATCGTCGATCCGGCGGACATCCCAAATATCGACAAGTATGGGGACTCGGAGTTCGAGGTGCTCTTGTATGAATTCAAGGCCGATTTGAACAAATATCTGGCCGAGCGCGGTGGGCCGATGCGTTCGCTGGGTGATCTCATCGCGTTCAACGAGGAGAACGCCGGCAAGGAAATGCCATATTTCGGCCAGGAGATCTTCGAGATGGCGCAGGAGAAGGGTCCGCTGACGGATCCCACGTACCGCAAGGCTCTCGCGAACAACCACAAACTTTCGCGGGAGCAAGGTATCGACGCGGTGATGGAGAAGCACAACCTGGATGCGCTGATCGCCCCGACGGGCAGTCCCGCATGGCCGACGGACCTTATCAACGGGGACCACTTCCTCTTCGGCAGCTCTTCGCCCGCGGCCGTCGCGGGGTATCCCAACATCACCGTGCCCGCCGGGTACTCGTACGGGCTCCCAGTCGGCATCTCCTTTATGGGAAGGGCATATAGCGAGGGGACGCTCATAGGGCTCGCGTACGCGTTCGAGCAGGCCACCGAGGTGCGCCGGCCGCCGGAGTTCCTGCCCACCGCCGATCTGAGTGGGCCCGACTGCACGCCGGAGACGGGCAGCGGGGACCTGGGTACGGAGGAGCGGCCTGATACCGGGACGGACCAGGATGATGGCGAGGGCGATGCTGCCGGTGCGGGGAGCGGCGGCACGGGTCAAGGGTGCGAGGACGTCCAGATGCCGGGCACGGGTGCGGGCGGCATGGCGGGGCGTGCAGGGGCTGCACTGCCGCTTGACGTTCCACTGGTCGGCAAGCCACGGTAGCCTGACGGGAGGCGTTCTACAGTACTCAATCCCGAACGACCTGTGTCGAGAGGAGGCGTCTGCCGCAGGGCACCGCCTCCCCTCAGGCTTCAGTGTGGCACGGCGGTGACTCCGGCTACCGGTAGCGGCGGTGTCTATCCGCGTCTGCGAAGACTTCGTGCTCGGGGCTGATACGCAATCTGGCTGAACGGCAGGGTATGTGTCATTCCGAGCGTGCGAGGAATCCGTGGTCCGGGCTACGGATCCCTCACTCCGTTCGGGATGACATGCGATAGTCTTCAACCAGATTGCGTATGCTCGCTCTCGACCGTCCGGATGACAGGGAAGGTCGGGAATGACGCGGGGTCGTGCTCAACTACAGCCGTGGGCGTGGGTATTGAGTCCACGGCACAGGCATGGTGGCGGGTTGCACACTACCGGGCGACCCGCTGGGACGCACCTACGAGCGGCGCAGCGGATTGGTTCCTCTGCTCATCGCTGTAGAAATCGAAAGGATGCTGGCGATTACGGTTACCAGTCGATGACCAGCCGGAGGAACGTCTCCGCGCATTGCAGGCCGAACGGCTCGCCAGCCTGTCGCGCCCGCTCCGCCAGCCGCTCCTCCAGCGGCCGGTCGCCGACCTGGCTGAGGTGCTTGCAGATCGCGCCGACCTTGCGATCGAACGTCGCTGCGATGTCCACGGCGTAATCGGGCTCCCCGGCGCCGGTCAACCAGATCTCGGGGACGGTATGCGGCTGTAGTCCCTCGGTGAGCAGGTCCGTGAAGGTCCAGGCGTTGCCCACACCGGGATACAGCGCCGCGAGCGCCGCCTCGCCCACCGCGATGTGGTCGGGGTGGAAGATGCGCAGTGATGTAGCGCCCGCGCGCCAGTGGCGCACCGGGTTTGGCGCGAGGGCAACGTCGGGCCGGACCTGGCGAATGACACGCGCGATCTGCCGGCGCAGCTCCAGCGAGGCGATAAGCTCCCCATCCCGGTGGCGCAGGAACTGGACGCCGGTCACGCCCAAGAACGTTGCCGCGTCCCACTGCTCCCGTTCGCGATTCTCCCGCAGCCATTCCGGCGTGTGCGACGGGTCGCCACCGCCCGCGGCCCCATCGGTGCAGACAAGGTAGTGTGCCTCGCCACCCTCCTGTATCCAGCGCGCGATCGTGCCGCCCGCGCTGAACTCCGCGTCGTCCGGGTGCGAGACGATCGCCAGCAACCGCCGCCCGCGCGCATTGAACTCCACACTCCTCCCCTTTCCTGCTGCTGGTGTTCGTGCGTCACTCCTTGCAGGACAAGGGCCAGCGTCGGGCGGGGCTTATCTCCCATACCGTGACGATGCATCGGATCCGCAGCCGCTATCCGGGGCTTGGAAACACTTCTGATCGTCGGCACTTCCTGGCAGCACGCTTGCATGTTCCGGGTGTGTACCAAGGATAAGGAGCGATACCATGCAGCTACGTGTAATACCGACGAAGGTCCACGGGATCGTGGACTACATAGAGGGTCCCGCGCTGCTCGCGGCGCCGGAGATCTTCAAGCTCAAGGGCGTGCCCGCGTCCGCCCTCGCGCCCCGGCTGGCGGGCGGCCTGAGTGCCGCGTACAGCGCCGCGACGGATTACGAGGTCGGCCTCGTCCGGAAGCTGCCGATGAAGGGGCACCTCGCGCTTGATGTCGCGACCGGCGCGCTGCTCGCAGCCTCGCCATGGCTCTTCAAGTACGCCAAGGCCGGCAGGCGCTACTGGCTGCCGCACGTGATCGTCGGCGGCGGCAAGCTCGCCGTCGCGCTCACCACGAAGACCCAGCCGGCGGATCGACCCCAGGGACAGCGGGTCGCCTGATGCACGGGGGCGAAGCGCTTGGCCATATGCTTCGCCCCTGCTATTCGCTCGCGGAGTCTTCATCCTCGTTGTCCTGTCGTGATCCAGCCCCCGTCTTGTGCGTACTATCACGCCTACGGGAAGTCATACTGCGCGTCAATGACGGTATCCCTCTCGGTCAGTTCCATTGGTCCCTGTAGAACGTTCTTCGCTTCCTGGCCATCGCCTTGTCGTCTGATGCTGAAGTCGATTGTGTCGCCTATGGCGAAGTACTCGAACGGGCCAATCGTATACACCTTGCGCCACCCTCACAGGGGGCCTTGCTGATGGCCTCCGGACCGAATTCACCTTTCCACAGAACACGCCTGTCAAGACCATGTCGTGCGAACCTCCCAACTGCCCAGCAGGTCAAACGACTCACCCTGGGGCGCCTCTCCGTCTAGTGTCAGCCGGAAGGTAACGCTCGCGGGCACTTTCTGCTGGATGCGTTGTCCTTCGGTAAAGCTCGTGCTGTTACCGCAAGGCACGGCTGCGGAACCGAATGACGTGACGACGAGTGCAGACTCGTAGAGTTTTCCCCTTCGCTGTGACCGGAAAAGAACGTCCGCTCGGACGGTCTATGCGTGTGTGTTCTCGCCGGGATCGAGCGTGATGTTCAGCTCGGCCTCGTCATGGGTGACCACCCGGTCCCTCTCCCTGTCGTAATGGGAACCGCTGATGCTGCTCACCGTTATCTCGCGGTCCGTCTGGTTGATGATCGTGACGCTCTCGCGACCTTCTCGCCCGCATTGGACGTATACCTCCACCATCCGCGCCACCCTCAGGATGTCTTCCACCGTCCGTTCTAGCGGCCGCGCGTCTCAGGTCCCACGATCACGCGGTTCCGATCGTCTATCGGGTACGCCTGCTCCAGGATCATCAGGCCGGTGTCCTGCTCCGTCTGCCTATTGAGCGATGGACGGCTGAAGAAGAGATATCTCCGCCCCTTCACGAGTTGCGGCGGGTCTTCAGCCCCTCGCTGGCCGATGTCGCCCAGGCGCTCATCGAAGAGCGCGTAGTCGACATCTAAGGGCACGCCCACCTTGTCGGTGAGCACCTGGCCCAAATCGAGCCGCACCGGCTTATAGAGCATGATCCCGACATCGTTCCACTCCTCGTAGCAGCCGTCAACTGTGTTCCAACGGGGAATGTCTATACTCTCGACGGTGCCAATGACGATGTGGTCGGCTGCATGGATCATCTGCTCGAACGACAGCTTCGGGCCGTTAGCGGTTGCCCCGGTCACGCCCAGTTGGTCCTTTGTGGGCTCGAGGCAGTAGTCGGCTGTCGGTGTCCCAGTTACCGCCCGTAACCCACCCATAATCAGATACGGTCCCGGGCAGTGCGGGGGCAGTTTCACACTGCCCCCGCAACACTGGTGCTGCCCTTTTCCCCTCTGCTACACCGCCGCCACCAGTCACGTAATCCCCGACGCGCGCGACCAAGCGCCCCTCCCCATTCAAAACCCGCGCCCTCTCACCGGAAGTGTCAGGGAATAGTCTCGCGGCCAGATGACGAGACCGTCGTCGATCCACAGGCACCCGTCCCGCTCGACGAGCCTGCCTCGGATGAGCGCTAGGTTCGAGGGGTCGTGCGATCCTTGCGGGTGCTGGGGGAAAGCGATCCGGTTTGCGGTTGGGACGGTGGATGGCGTCGCGGTCGCCTGGCGCATCGGCGCCTTGGCCGTAGGTTCACCAGCAGGAATGGGGGTGGACCCCGTCGACGCAGTCTCGGCAGGTAGCGTGGTGGCGGTTGCGTCCGTCTGTGCCGTCTGGTTGTCCGGCAGGAAGTTCCTGGCGGCGCTCAGCGAGGCGATCGTCGCTACCACGAGCAAGACCGTCATGCCGAGCAGCGCGGCCGCTGGCACGATGCCAGGTCCTGCGCGACGGCGCGTTTCGCTATGCAGACTGTCGAGGTGCGCCGCCTGCGCCGGGCGCGCCGTCTCCACCAGCCGCTGGAACATCTCTCGGTCATTGTTCATCGAACTTCTCCTGTGGCGCGAGCATCTGATCTAGGGCTGCGCGGCCACGGTGCAGGTGCGACCGGATGGAGCCCTCGGCGCACCCGAGCATCTCGCCTATCTCCGCGGCGGTGAATCCCAGGTAGTAGTGTAGGATCACCGCATCCCGCTGCCTCCGGCTCAGCCGTTGCAGCGAGTTCCGCAAATCTATGCTGTCATCCCACGTCTCGGTAGAGAGGATGGGCATCTCTCGCCTGACCTTGTGCCGCCGCCGGGTCAGTAGCTTCCAGCGGTTTGCCGGCGAGGTTATAGCCGGTGCGGAAGAGCCAGGCGCGCGGGTTCGGGTGCTCCAGCAGATGGTCTTGCTTATCCATGGCCCGCACGAACACCTCGTGGGCAAGGTCCTCCGCGGCCTGCTGGTCGTTGGTTGACACGGCAAGGGCCGCGGTTAGCTCCGCGGAGTGCTCCCTGTAGAGCTCGTCGATGAACTCGTACAACTACCCTACTCTTCCACTACCCAGACATCCACTAGCTCGATACGGGCGCCCAAAGTCAGCAAGACCGCCGCTCCTCTAGCAGGTACATGTCACCACAGAGGGTTAGCAGTTACACCAACTTCGGCGAGATTCCTGATCCGCCTCTGTGACCAAACCAATAACGTTCTGTACCTGGCCCGACGGACCCGGATCCCATGGGCGTTCGGGAGGAGGGGATACCGGCCGATTGCCGCAGGGGCATTGTGCCCCAGGAACAGACTCGCTGGGGCATCGTCGGTGCATCACGCGCGGCTAGTTGGCGGCTCGTAGCAGCTTCCCTGCCTTTACCGCTGTTTGGTGGTTGCGCGCGATCCGAGCCGTGGCGTCGCGCGGCGTGCGGGCGAGTGGTACACTTTCGCCACACTCTGTTGATACTCTGGGAACATGCTGAGGCTATAATCCGGGGTATCCGGATGCGGTAGCGGGCCGCGCCCTGCAGGAGTCGCAAGAAGGCAGAGGTGACGTGAGCAGGAGCATCACCGCCAGGTACTCGAACCGCGGCCTTCGTCTGGCGTCCGTTGCGCCGATCTTCCACATCGCCCTCCGCAGGCAGACGTACCTCAACGTGCTCTACCTCATCGCCTCCTTGCCACTCGGTCTCGCCTACTTCGTCTTCCTCATTGTCGGCCTGGCCGTGGGTGTGAGCTCTAGCTTCGTGCTGGTCGGCGTGCCGATCCTCCTGGGCCTCGGCGCCGCATGGTGGTGGCTCGGACGGTTCGAGCGCGAGCTGGCTTTGGGTGGCTCGACATCGAGATCCCGCCGATCGTCGGTCCGGACACGGCCTCCGCCACCTCCCGCGCCGCGTGGTCGAGTATGTTTTCTCGCCGGTCACCTGGACCATCCTCGCATACCTGTTGTTGCGGTTCCCGCTTGGCGTGCTCGGCTTTTCCTGTCCGTCGGCGCGATCGCGCTCATCACCTGGCTCGCCGCACTACCCGTCGCTTTCGTCACAGGCGCGGTCGATGGGGTGGGTGCCATCATCGGCGCGCTCCTGGGTCCGCCCTTAGCGGTGGTGCTCTTCCCGGTCTCGCTGCACGGGCTTAACTTTCTGGCCACGCGGCTGGGCGCGCTTGCCTTCGCCATGCTCGGCACCAGTGACACCGCGCGAAAACTCCAGGAAACAGAGGCGCGCGCGGAGCGGCAGGAGGTCAAGGCCGAGCTTGCTGAACAGAGCCGCCGCGAGCTCATAGTCAACGTCAGCCACGAGCTTCGAACCCCGGCAGCGAGCATCCGCGGCCACGTGGAGTCGCTGCTGCTGGCCGTAGACGGCGTCCAGCCGGACGCTCCCGCACCGCCCGAGCTCCGGCGATACCTTTCCATCGTCCACCGCGAGACGGAGCGCCTGGAACGCGCTCGTCGACGACCTGCTGTCCCTGGCGCGCGCCGAGGCAGGCGAGCTGCGGCTGGAGGTGGGGCCCGTTGATGCCGCCGGGATATTTGAAGAGGTGTATGAAACGCTCGCCCCGCTCGCCCGCCGCGAACGCGAAGTCACGGTTGTGCGCGAGGTGGAGCCTGGCCTGCCGCCGGTCCGCGCCGACCTTCAGCGGCTCAGTCAGGTTCTGCTCAACCTCGTTCGCAATGCTATTACCTATACCCCTAAGGGTGTGGTGTTGCGGCATCGTCTCCGTCACTCTCCACGGAGTGATCCTCTCCCGGCCACCTCAAGGCTTCAACGAGTTCCGGCGGAAGGCGCTGACCGTCTCGGATACCGGCGTCGGTATTTCGGCGGAGGACCTGACCGGCTCGGGTCTTCGATCGCTTCTACCGTGCCGATGCCTCGCGCACCCGCGCTTCCGGCGGTTTCGGCCTCGGCCTGGCCATAGTCCGAGATCTCGTCGAAGCTATGGGCGGAACCGTGGTTGCTGAGAGCGCCCCAGGCGCGGGCAGGATTTCCTTCCGAGGGGTTGCCCGAGAGCACCCCGGCGCCATGCCGATCGCGGCCCCGCACGAGCGTTGACCGCTCGCTTGAATCATGCAAGCCGAGCCCCTGGGCGCATGGTGGCGTCGTGGTCGGTGCTCTGTGTCTCATCCAGACCGCAGGAGGACGCTCGCGTGGCGAAGATACCGGCTCGTAGTCGAGGACGAGGTAGACATCTGCGCACCCGCGCTTCCGGCGGTTTCGGCCTTGCTGCACCTGGCCATAGTCCGAGATCTCGTCGAAGCTACCTGGAGAACGACGGCAACATCGTCATCGCGCCCCACGAGCGTTCGACGGCCCGAGGCGCTCTCTCGTGGCTCATCCAGACCGCAGGAGGACGCAAGATACTCGTCGAGGACGAGACCTCATCATCCTCGACCTGGATCGTCTGCGTTCGATGGGATCTCTCGGACGCACACCGTCCGCTGGCCGTCTGCCGGGAGATACGCCGCGATCACCTTGTTCCGATTATCATGCTCACCGCCCGCTCGGAGGAGATTGACCGGGTCCTCGGGCTCGAGGTGGGCGCCGACGACTACGTTGTCAAGCCGTTCGGCATCCGCGAGCTCCTTGCCCGCGTCCGCTCCATGCTCCGCCGCATCGAAATGGATACCCGCACCGTCATCCCGCCCACCACCGACGACCCCGCCGGGATTGCCGTCCCCCCGCGCGTGAGCCTGTCGTCCGCGGTCCCCTGCACATCGACTTCGCCGACTTGCGCGTCACGATTGGCGGGCAGCCCGTTGAGCTGACTCGCCGGGAGTTCGACCTCCTCGACCTGCTCGCGTCGCACCCGGGCCGCGCCTTCAGTCGGGAGTTTCTCCTCGACCGCGTCTGGGGACACGATTACGATGGCTTCGACCGCACGGTGGACAGCCACATCGTCCGGCTCCGCCGCAAGCTCGGTCCCACGGGCGAGAAGATAGCAACCGTCTGGGGTGTCGGCTATCGCTTCCTGCCCTGAGTGATGCATCCGTCCGGGCACACTTTCGTCACAATTGCTTGATACGCAGCGCACGCCCCTGCGATAGTGTCCTTACAGCACGATCACACCTGGCCAACCCGTAGGAGACCAAGAAGGACACCGTTATGGAAGAGTACGAGCGCCTGCGCCAGCGGTTCATTGCCGGCGAGATCAATGTCGACGAGTACGAGCGCCGCCTGAGGGCACTGCGCCGACCCGTCACGCAGGATGACGTGGAGCGCAGCGCAGCCGCCCGCTCGCGCCCTGCCGTGGGCGCGTTCGCCGTCACGCCTCGCCGCGGCTCGACGGCGTCGCAAACCGGTGTGCCGCGTGCCGCGAAAAGACGTCGGGTGCGCTGGTATGTCCCGGTCGTCGGCGGCTGCTTGATGACTATCGCGGCGCTATGCGGCCTCGGGGCAGCGGTGGGCGGTATCGTCGGCGCGTTCAACGACCACGATGTCAACGACGACTACATGGCCGAGGCATTCACCGCGAGCTCCCTCACCGAATTTGTCGTCACCGACCAGCCCACAATTCGGATCCACAGCGAAGATGACAACGTCACGGTGGCCGCCGGGGATCCGGGCCTGGTGCGCGTCACCACTGAGGGTCGCGATAGCGAGCCCTGGGGTGCACCGTTCAGCGCCGAGCAGGACGGCAACACGATCTTTATCGACAGCGATGGGGACGGTGGTCCCTTCCGGTCCTCCCCAGGTGGACGCGGTGGTGATCTCGTGGTGACCGTGCCGCCTGCGTCCGTCCTCGATATCGAGGTCGAGGCTGGCAACGTCGACGTGAGCAAGGTGCAGGGTGAGATCGTCACTGAGGTGGACCAGGGGAACATCTCGATCGACGCGGCGACGCTCTCCGGCGACTCCTCGCTGCAGGTAGATAACGGGAGCATCGTGATAGACGGCGCCCTCGCTCCCGAGACTGAATTGGACATATCGGTAAACAATGGGAATGCCCAATTCGTTCTCCCTCGCGACACCGACGCTCGGGTTAAAGCCGATGTGAACTCGGGGAACATTACCACCGGCGGCTTCCCCATCGAGGTGAGCGATGATCCCGACGACGCGGGAGCGGAAGCTTCCGGCGACCTGACGACCGACCCCACGGGCAATGTCGAGATCGACATCGACCAAGGGAACATCACTCTTTCCCCGCGCCAGTAGGGGACAGCGCGCGGCTCAGTGAGGGAGTTGGGTCGTAGGGGCGTTCAATTGAACGGCCCTACAAGGCGTGCCACGGCACTCCGGCCCAGCTAGAGGCGCAGGCGCGGCGATTCTGCACGCTGACCGCGTCGCGATCCTCTGCCTGATGCACAACACCGCCGATGCTGTGACGCATCCCTACCCGGTGGCTACCCCGACCTCCTTCAATCGCACTGGGCGGCGCTCCCGCAGCGACGTGTCCGCGGCCATTGCCAGGCGCAGCGCCTCCAGTGCCTCGCGCGGCGGGCACGGGTTTTCGGTTCTACCCCGCGCCACGTCCAGGAATACGGCGATCTCGGCCCGGTATGCGTCTGCGAAGCGCACGATGAAGCCGGGATAGCCGGTACCATCCGGGAAGCTCACGTCCGGCTCAACGGAGCGCAACGGCGTTTGCGCGTCCAGCCCGACCGAGATGCTGTCCTTGGAGCCGAAGACCTCGGTGCGGACGTCGTAGCCCAACGGATCGTGCCGCCCGCCCGTGAGCACCACGAGCACCCCATCCGCCATCGTCACCAGGGCGGCGGAGGTGTCCACGTCCCCGTGCCGCTCGAACGCCTCGAAGCCACGCACGCTGCCGCGCGCGTACACCTCGTCGGCCGTGCCCCCGGTGAGCCACAGCAGCACGTCAAAGTCGTGGATATGCAGGTCGCGGTAGATGCCGCCACTAGTGGGGATGTACTCGTCGTGCGGCGGGTCGGGGTCGTGGCTGGCAAGGCGCAGAGAGTAGATCGTGCCAATCGCGCCCGTGTCGATGCGGCGCTTTGCTTCCCGGTATCCCGCGTCGAAGCGCCGCTGGAAGCCGATCTGCAAGATCGCGCCCGACGACTCGACGCGCTCCACGACCGCCAGGGTCTCCTCTATTCCGAGCGCGATCGGCTTCTCGCAGAAGGTGGCCAGGTTCGCGTCAAGGCAGGCGGTGATGAGATCGACATGCGCGGACGTGGTGGCGGCGATTACCACGGCGTCGAGTTCGGAAGTGGTGAGGGCATCGGCGTCCGTCGCCTCTCCCCCGACCTGCTCGGCGAGGGTCCTCGCGCGTGCGGCGTCCGTGTCGGCGATGAGCAGAGTGTCGACATCGGGGTGCTCCGCCAGGGTCCGCGCGTGGAACACACCGATGCGGCCGGCGCCGAACAACCCAACTCTCATTGCAACCCCCCCATTTCTTCAGCAGCCGTGCCCACTTCCCCAGCGAACGTAGCCATCGCGATGCGGCATCGTTGCGAGATGCTCGCCGTGGTATTTGGCGGTGCCTCGCTCACCGGACCGTCGCGACGCTTGCCGGGGCTTTCCCGCGTCCTGCCTGAGCCTCCTCCGCGAGCCGCCGCGGAGACTTCTGGGTTTCCGGCGACAGGCGGCGAGTGACCCCGAAGGTGAGGCACGCGAATCCGCTCGCGACCAGGAATGGCCACTGGTAGCCCACAAAGTTGAGCACGTAACCAGTCGCGATCGGCACCACAATCGCTGCAGCGTGCTGCATCGTGAGGCCCATGGCAAGTGACGGGGCGATCTCATCTGACGTGGCCACCTTGCGCAGGTACGTCGCCGCGCCGATGTGGGAGAGCGGGAAGACGAGCGTGTACGTCACGTAGCACAGCACCGCTACCACGACGTTGTCCACGAGCGCGTATCCCACGAGCGCCACGACGTATGCCACGTTGACGATGGCGAGCATCTGCCGCTCGCCGTGCTCGTCCACCATCCGGCCGATCCACGGTCCCGTGAGCATGCCGAGCGTGGTCCCGGCGAGCAGGATGGCGGAGATACGGGGGACGTCGAGCCGGAAGTGGTTCACCAGCACCCACAGCCCGAACGAGAAGAAGATCTGCTGGCGGGCGCCGTCCAGCAAACTCAGCAGGTAATAGTACCGGTACTCCCGTCGGAACACGATACGCTCCCTCCGGACCGCCTCTGCGCGAACCTCGCCATCGTGCATGTGCGGGAAGCCGACAATCGCCACCGCGGCCACGAGCGCGAGCACGCCGCAGAGCGCGAACGTGGAGCGAAACCCCAGCCAGCCGTACTGAAAGCCCGCGAGCACGACGAGCATCGCCGCGAGCGTGCCCGCGCTGTTCACCGCCGCCAGCCGGCCGAGCACGCTGCCAGATCGGCTCTCCACGGTCAGGCTCATGCCGAGCGCGGACTGTGTTTGCAGCCAGGTGTGGTAGCCCATCGAGCTCAAGACGACCCAGGGAGCGACGGTCCAGAAGCTGTTCGACACACCGAAAAAGCCGTAGCCGATCGCGAGCAGCACGAGCGCGCCTGCCGTCAGCCGGGGCAGCGAGAGCCGGTAGAAGAGCGCAGTGAGGAAGATCAGCAGAAAACCGGGGATCTCGCGGATCGCCGTGATGTACCCGAACTGCGACCCCTTGAGCCCTAGCTCGTCCTGGAAGTAGTTCGCGACGACGTTCTGCTGCGCCGCCATCGCGAATCCGGTTGCGGCCGTCGCTATCGTTGCGAGCGCGAAGCCCCGCCCGACCGGCGTCCGCACCCATGCAAGCCCTGCCCCCACATCCCCTCCCGCTGTCTCATGCCTGACTGCTCTGGTCCAGCAAGTATACTGAAGCGTGAGCAAGCAGACCTCCAGAGGGCGTCCGGGACAGAAACCGCGTGAATCGCGGGATCGCAACAGCCCTGCCCCGACCCGGTACGAGTTGGAGGTCACGCCGGGTCTGGAAGAGTTTGCTGTCGCCGAGCTTCAGCGACGTCACGCCTCCGAAGCCACCCTCCTCCCCGCGGCGAAGCCTGGCAACGTTGGTTTCGAGTACGCGGGTAACCCGCGTGATCTTATTGAGTTGCGCACCGCTGGTGCGGTGTACGTCGTCCATAGCTTCGCGATACCCCGCCCGCTTGCGCTGCTTGGGCACCAGCACCTCCAGCAGGTGTTTCGTCTGGTGCGGGCGGCGCTCGCGCTGCATCCTCCCGGTGCCTTCGAGACCTTCCGTATCAGCGCGGCGGGCGAGGGGACTCGGGTGTTCGAGCGCCTGCGCGCGGAGATCGCGAACGACACCGGACTGCAACCCACAGTGGAGGGCGGGGACTTGATGGTGCGGGTCCGCCGGGCGCTCTCCGGGGACGGTTTCGAGGTGTCCGTGCGCCTCTCCCCGCGGCCACTCTCCGCACGACGCTGGCGGGTGTGCGACCTGCCCGGTGCGCTGAATGCAAGCGTCGCCCGCGTGATGGTGGACCTGACCCTGCCCACGCCGGATGACCGGTACCTCAACCTCGCGTGTGGCTCGGGCACGCTCATGATCGAGCGGCTTGATCGGGGACCGGCGCGCGAGGTGCTCGGCGTGGATATCGATCCGCAAGCACTCGCGTGTGCGCGGGCGAACCTGCGCGCGGCGGGTATCGACCGCGTGGCTCGGTTGGCTCAGGAGGATGCCGGGAGCCTGCCCCTGCCGGATGCCTCGGTTTCCGCGCTCTGCGGTGACCTGCCGTTCGGCCACATCGTCGGCTCGCATCGGGAGAATGAACTGCTGTATCCCCGGCTCCTCGCGGAGGCGGCGCGCGTCGCGGTTCCCGGTGCGCGGATGGTGCTGCTCACGAGCGAGGCGCGACTCTTCGAGCAGGTGCTGGCGCGGGAGGCGCGCCGGTGGCGGCGGGAGCGCGAGGTCCGGCTCGTGATGGACGGCGTGCACCTGCGTATGCAGGTTCTGGTACGGCAGGCGGGAGTGAGACCATAGGGGCAGTTTCCGCGATCGAGTCCCAAACGGCGAGGCGACGGTCGCGTGCTGCTAGTCCACCTATAATCGGTGCGACGGTGGGATTACGAGAGGCAGAGCGGTGGAACCAGGTCTGCATCCGCGCATGCTCGGGTGGTATAACAACAACCCCGTGGACCCCGGCCGATCCGACCTCTATGACCCGGACGTGCAGCGGCTGATCGCCGCCAGCATTGCCCCGGTTCCCGCGCCACCGACCTCGGCGGTGTGATGAGCCTGAACGCCTCGCTGGAACCCGCTGGGTTGGTGCTCCGCGTGCACCGGCCGTTCGTGACGCGGCAGCGGCTCCTCGCAGTGCAGGAGGTGCGCCGCCGCCTCGCCGCGCGTGGACTGCTCGTGCCCGTTCCGATCCCGCACGGCGGGTCGACCGTGCTGCGTTGTGGCAGGCGGTGGGCGGAGCTGGAGGGGTTCATACCGCACGAGCGGCCCGAGCCGACGCCCGAGACCTTCGTCTCGATGTTCGCGGCGATGGGCACACTCCATCGTGCCATGGCGAAGATCAATCTGCCGGTACCGCGACCCCTCGTCGCCATATACGCGCCGCCGGGCACGTTGCGCAGATGGTTGCCGATCACAGAGTCGGCGGTACGCGGCGACCCGGAGGCTGCGGCTGCGGCGCGCCTCCTGCGCGAGCTTACGGGCCGTCTGCGAGGTCAGTGGGTGTCCGCGTCCCGGCTGCCCGTCCATCTGGTGCACGGTGACATGCACCTGAGCAATGTGTGCCGGACGCCGGAAGGTGGGACCGCGTACCTCGATTTCGGCTTTCTCGCCCGCAGGCCGCGGATCCACGAAATCGCGTACTCGCTATCGTGGTCGATCTTCGCGCTGGACGGCCACCTCGCGCTGAATCGATTCGACTGGACGATCATCCCTCAGCTTGTTGCGGCCTATGAGTTGGCGGCAGATACAGTGCTCACGGCGGCCGAGAGGGTGGCGCTGGCCCCGTATACCGCCGCCGCGCCGCTGTACCACGCCGCGATCGCGGGCTTCACGAACGATCCCGCGGGACATCTGAAGGCCGAGCTGCCGTACATGCGCCTGAGCGAGTGGCTCCTTGCCCAACCCGAAGCGCTGCTGGGCTGATTATGTTGGAGCCTTAGATTTCCTCGTGCTTGCCGGGCTACCAGCGCACCAGAGCGACCCGGCCGGCATATGCGTCAGGTGCGGCGCGATCGCTGTGAGGCAAGGAGAGATCGGCGTAATGGCAGCGGTTCCGCCTTCTGTACTTTCGCCTCGATTCGGGCTGCTCAGGCGCTGCCCATCAACGGTGCCTGCTCTTGTCCCCGTGCTTGTGCGGGTAGTGTCGCATCGTTTCCGTGACCACGCTGACGGTGAGAGTTGGACTATACTAGCGTTCACTGAAAAGTGAGGAGCTATCCAAGGTCGGGCTAACGCACGAGCCGAGCCTGTCTGTACCGCGAGCACGATCTCCGGACCGTACTCCAGCCACCCTCTACCCGTATCCAACTCATCGAGTTTCTATGGCACACGCGGTAAGCTACTTCTCGCGATGGGACCCGTCGGTCATCCCCCTGCCGGGACACATCCAAACGAGCCCGGACAGGGTCCGCGGGATGATGCTCGGTCTCGCGATCGGGGATGCCTTAGGCAGCCTCACCGAGGCGATGAACCCGCCGCAGCGTATGGCGAAGTACGGCGAGATCACGGATTACCTGCCGAACCCCCATGCGGGAGGGCGCAGCGTGGGCACGCCGTCGGACGACACGCAGTTGGCGTTCTGGACCCTGGAGTCGCTGCTACGTCACCGTCGCCTCGATCCGGATGACCTCGCTGATACGTTCTGCTCTTCCCACATCTACGGCATAGGCGACGCGATGTCGGCGTTCGTGCGCGCTTACCGGGACAGGGATCGTCCGTGGTACGAGGCGGGCCAGCCATCCGCGGGCAACGGGGCGCTGATGCGCATCGCGCCCGTGCTGCTGCCGCACCTGCCCGAACCCACCCAGAGGCTCTGGGAGGACGTGATCGTGGCAACGGCGCTCACCCACAACGACGAGGCGGCGGTTGCCTCAAGCGTTGGATTCATCGGGTTGCTGTGCGCGTGCCTCGCGTGGTCGAGCGAGCAATCTCCCCTCTCCTGAGCTCCCATGAGTGGTGGCTGGATACCTTCCTGGGCTACGCGATGCCGGTGGAATCCCTGGTGCCCCAGCGACGGTCACTGCTGTATGAGCTGCTCTGAGGTGGCTGGAACTTTCCGCTACGCGAGGCCGGCAGGAGCCGGCAGATCGAGTTTCAGGGCAGCGTATCGGACTTCGTCGAGCGGTTCGTGCGCCCAGCAGTCAAAGCTAGAACGCCCGTCCTGGATGCGTGCGAGCGGTGGTACTCGGCAGCGTATCTCCTCGAGACCGTGCCGGCCGCGCTCCTCATCCTGGCAATGCACGGCCATGACCCCGAGGGTTCCATCGTCCGGGCGGTGAACGACACGCGCGACAACGACACCGTCGCAGCCATCGTCGGCGCGGCAGTCGGGGCGCTGCACGGGGAGGGCAAGCTGCCCGAACGGTGGCGAGACAACCTCCTGGGCAGGACCCGGTCTCACGATGATGGGCACCTGTTCGAGCTGCTGGACGAAGCGCTCAGGGGTGTTTCCTCCAATACCCTGAGCGCCCACTATCGATACCCGGTCCCGCGGACTACCGGGCGTCTTGACTGGGAATCTCGCATCGTTTCCGTGACCACGCTGACGGTGAGAGTTGGACTATACTAGCGTTCACTGAAAAGTGAGGAGCTATCCAAGGTCGGGCTAACGCACGAGCCGAGCCTGTCTGTACCGCGAGCACGATCTCCGGACCGTACTCCAGCCACCCTCTACCCGTATCCAACTCATGGAGTTTCTATGGCACACGCGGTAAGCTACTTCTCGCGATGGGACCCGTCGGTCATCCCCCTGCCGGGACACATCCAAACGAGCCCGGACAGGGTCCGCGGGATGATGCTCGGTCTCGCCGTCGGGGATGCCTTAGGCAGCCTCACCGAGGCGATGAACCCGCCGCAGCGTATGGCGACGTACGGCGAGATCACGGATTACCTGCCGAACCCCCATGCGGGAGGGCGCCGCGTGGGCACGCCGTCGGATGACACGCAGTTGGCGTTCTGGACCCTGGAGTCGCTGATACGTCACCGGAGCCTCGATCCGGATGACCTGGCTGATACGTTCTGCTCTTCCCACATCTACGGCATAGGCGACGCGATGTCGGCGTTCGTGCGCGCCTACCGCGATCAGGGTCGACCTTGGTACGAGGCGGGCCAGGAATCTGCGGGCAACGGGGCGCTGATGCGCATCGCGCCCGTGCTGCTGCCGCACCTGCCCGAACCCTCCCGGAAGCTTTGGGAGGACGTGATCGTGGCAACGGCGCTCACCCACAACGACGAGGCGGCGGTTGCCTCAAGCATCGGATTCATCGGGTTGCTGTGCGCGTGCCTCGCGTGGTCGAGCGAGCAAGCTCCCGCTCCTGAGTGGTGGCTGGATACCTTCCTGGGCTACGCGATGCCGGTGGAATCCAGCAAGCTGTATGAGCCGAGAACCCGGCAGATCGAGTTTCAGGGCAGCGTATCGGAGTTCGTCGAGCGGTTCGTGCGCCCAGCAGTCCAAGCTAGAACGCCCGTCCTGGAGGCGTGCGAGCGGTGGTACTCGGCGGCGTACCTCCTCGAGACCGTACCGACCGCGCTCCTCATCCTGGCAACGCACGGCCACGACCCCGAGGGTTCCATCGTCCGGGCGGTGAACGACACGCGCGACAA
>JAUJMR010000004.1:90208-157231 GCA_030446765.1 Chloroflexia bacterium | reverse complement strand
GCATATCCAACTCGGGCCAGCGGCGCACCATCTCCGTCTGAGCACCCGACCCTGGAGAATTACGCTCGCATCTCGGCGCACCTTCGCGCAGCCGCTTGATCGCGTCCAGGGCCTCATCCGGCGTCCAGCCGTGGCGCACAATGTAGCACCCCGCCACCGTACCGGTGCGGCCGTGGCCGCCCCAGCAGTGGAAGTACACGACGTGACCGTCCGACGTGGCCGCGTCGATCGCATCGAGGATGGCCTTCATCTCCTCAGTGCTCGGGGCGCATCCGTCGCGTATGGGCATCCGCCTGTACTCCACCCTGTGCCCGGATTGCCCCAGCAACGCCCCCCTGTATCGCTCTAAGTGCTTATCCCGATACTCTAGCCGCTCGATCTTAGCGAATATGATCTGGGCGCAGGCGAGGTGTAGTTCTCAGCTTTCTTCTCCCAGCGCACGAGCAGCCTGCGCGACCGGTGGAGCCAGGAGTGGGTGCGCTCCACCACCCACCTGCCCAGTTCGGCGCGCTCCTCGCCCCTGCGGCGGATATGGTGCTGGTCCACGCACAAAGGTGTGGTCGTAGCCCTTGTCCAGGCACAGGTGCTGCTCGACCTGATTCTCAATCGTTACGGTTCGCCCCCGCCACCGCCACGGCAAGGGGCACGGTTACCGTCCACAAGCGGGCTACGCTTCATTCGTGCCCCGGTCCGTCGGGTTCGGGCTGGCAGCACCGGTACCGCCTTTTGGGACCAGCGGCGCCTTGCCCATCGCTCCGTCCACGCTCTGCCACTCCCAGTCGATGCCGACCAACTCGTCGTACTCGGTCAGCCCCGCCCGCCAGAGCCGCTCGATGGAACCTCGCGTGCACCGTGCTGCTCGCACCCAACTCTCTAGGCAGCTTATCGTACCAGCCCCGCCCTTCGGCTTCGGCAACTCCGGCGGCACCAGCCGTTCCACCCGCCACAACCCATCGCTCACCTTCGTGCCCCCGGTGTAGTTCCGCCGCCTCCTTTTGGGACCGCGGCGCCTTTCTGTTGTGTGTTCGCCCTCCCATCCGGTTCCTCGAACAGGCCGAATGCACGTCCGGTGAACTTGTATAACTTCGCCGGCTTGCCCGCGCCCGACGGGTCCTGGTCGTATCTTCTATCACGCCGGCGTCCAATACTCTGCGCCAGAAGTTGCCCCGATTGAGACTGATGCCCAGTACCTGCTCGTACATCGCCTGCAACTCCGGGATCGTGAACTCTTCGGGCAGCAGCTCGAAGCCCAGGCTGGAGTAGCCGAGCTTGCTCCGCAGCCTCCTGAGCGCGTAGTCGATGATCTCGCGATGGTCGAAGGCGACCTCCACCGGCAGGCGCCTGATGGGCTGCCATCCCAACTCACCACCGAACTCAGGTCGGACGCGGTCGGCCGGCACGACGGCGATATACGCCACCGAGATCACGTCCCCGCGGGGATCGCGACCGGGCACGAGCACCATGCCATCCTCGCTGTGCTGCTCTGGGCGGTCGAACGTCCGTAGAAGCTGTTCCACCCAAGCGCGTTCGAGCCCCGTGGTGTCGGACAGGAGGTCGCGCGCTACGCTATCGACCGGGACACCCGTACTGCGCAGCTTTCCAGGAAGCGCAGAGTAGCCCGGATAGGGAGGATGGGGACGCCTCCCAAGCAGCGCGCCCAGACACACAACTCCCCATTCACCAGACTCAGGACCACCAGGTCCACGGCCACCGAAGCTGTTGCGCGTGTTTCATGCTTGCATTATAAGCATAAAATGATGTATAGTCAACTCACACCGGATGGGAGGACGGACTGTGATGGTGAGTCGGGAAGGTCGGTAGCTACGAAGTGGGTGGATCCGAGAAGTGGAGAAAGTGGCTTAGAAACAGGCGATCCTATATGCGTTGGGTTCTCCGTGCCGGGGCGACATTTCCGTTCCCAGTAGCGCGACGGTCGCGTCTCGTTCGCCTGCAGCGTGAGGCCCTCAGAGGTATCGCCCATAGGAGATGCGTGAATGAGTAGTGTGCTCTTGGAGAGGTTGAAGGGCTTATGGGTTGGGCATCCAATTACGCAGGACACGGTGCTGTCACCATCTTTGCGTTGACCGGGGGCAGGCAGGGACAGATCGCGTACGTCCTGATGGACGAAGCGGTGAAGGCAGGTCATCTGGCAGTGCGGGAGTTGCCCTCTCCTGCCGTCCCTGAACTGCTCGCCGTCAACAGTTCTCCCGAGCCGGCACTCCTATTGGATGGTGAGATCTTGGTGGGTGGCTGGCAGCACCGGACGCTTAACAGCACGGTGTTCGCACCACGCGGCCAGACGGTTCTGCCGGTCAGCTGCGTGGAGCAGGGGCGCTGGCACAACGTTGCGGTCCAATTCAGCACCGGCGAGTCGAGCTATCCAAGGCTCCGCGCGGCACAGGCGGCACAGGTGCACGACTCGTTGCAAAGCTCGGGCAAGCACATCTCTAACCAGTCGGCGGTGTGGCAGAGCATCCAGCAGCAACAACAGGCGACGGGAGTGAAGTCTGTTACCGGAGCTATGTCCGACATCTATGTCAGCCGCCGTGACGCCATCGCGGCTTTCGAGCGGGCACTGCCTTATCCGGACGGTGCCGTCGGAGCGATCGTCGCCATAGGGGGACAGATCGTCTCACTCGAGTTCGTCGACTCCCCGCGCACCATGCGCAAACTATGGGGCAAGCTTATTCGGGCATCCGCTGTTGACGCGCTGTCGCACCCGGCGGGCAGCCCCGTCGATATCAAGCGTGCCGTGCGTATGCTGCATAGGGCGCGGCTCGCACAGTTCGAGTGGTACCGCACGCCGGGCATAGGTGAGGATGTGCGAGTCGTCGGGAACGGGGTGATGGGGGCAGCCTTGCTGCACGATGGCATAGTCGTACATGCTGCGCTCTTCCGACAACACTAACCCACGTTGGTAGCGAGCGTTCGCCTCCTCGATCCACTATAGGACTACGGACGGCTGGCATCTCCACGGCGGAATGGCCGAAACGACTCATACGCAATCCGTCTGATCAGTAGCGTATTTGTCATTCCGAGCCTGCGAGGAATCCGCGGTACGGGATACGGATCCCTCACTGCGTTCGGGATGACACGCAGCATGGTTCAAACGGATTGCGTATGACACTCCCGGGTTCGGCCAGTTTGCTTCGCGGTTCTATCGGATCTTCTTACCATGTGGCTGCATCAGGGATGACCATTCGAACCACTGTCTGAGACTCAAGCCGTCTCGGCACGATTCAACGGGAGTTGATAGGCGCTGGCACCTTGTGGATGAATCCGGGACCGCCGAGGTACATCCCGCCGTCTACGTTCGCGCACCGGCCGCCAGCGTACTGATGTGCGCGGGTGACCGCTGCTGGTGGAGCACCGGTCACCTTCTGGATCGGCGTGTGGCCGTGCACGAGCTGATCGCCGCCGTACTGCCGCAGGAACCGCGCGGCGGAATCGGCGCCGTCCGGACCGTGGAAGGCGTGGCGCTCGGAGAAGTCGTCGAGGAGCCGGTCCCATGCGGACTCATCGCCGGCCTGTAGGAGATTGGTGAACACGGCGTTCACGTCCTCGATGGTGTCGCCGTAGCGCGCATAGAAGGTCGCGTCCGCGTGCGCGTACAGCACGTCGCCGACTTGGAGCATCCCGGGTTGCTTCGTGATCCATTCGACGTGTTCATCGCGGAGGCGTGAGAGATCGGCATGGTTGCCGCCGTTTCGCTCCCACGCGTCCAGCCAGTACTTGCCGCTAAACCGCCGCGCCGCCAGGATCAGTGCATCGTGGTTGCCGAGCAGGGCGTAGACCTTGCCCCCCTCGGCTCTGGCCTCCCGCTGAAGCCGCATCACCAGCTCGATGACGCCGACACCGTCCGGACCGCGGTCGAAGAAGTCGCCGATGAAGAGCAACGCCGCATCGCCGCCGGCCCAGCGTTGAGCGTCCCTGAGCAGACCGGCGTCCGAGAGCAGCCGGGTCAGCTTGGGGAGCTGGCCGTGCAAATCGCCGATCACATACATCGCAGCGCCTTCCTATAACGTGGAGATTATAGCGCCGCTGCCGCTGTTTGCCTGCGTGTGGTATAAGAGTACGAAGACGAGCACGCGGAAGAGAGGCGCTCTTGAGCGAGATGGTCGAGGGGCTCTATCGCAAACACGCGGGCGAGCTCACCGCCGCACTGGCCCTCCATACCGATGATGCGACGCTTGCCGAAGGCTTGGCGCATGATGTGTTTCTGCGTGCGGTGGCTGCGGAGGATGAGGTTCGCGCGGCCCGCGACCCGCGGGAATGGCTCTTCCATACGGGTCTGAAACTCGCACGCAAGCGCCGGTTGCCGTTTCGTCCGCGCTACTCATTTGCCGAGGAGCGTCCCCTGCTCCGATCCCGGCAGTGGCAGGCGACAGCGGTGCTTGGGGAGAAGCTGCAAGCCCTCACCCAGACACAGCGCGATATCATCTACTTGCGGGATTACGTGGGGCTCAGCATCCCCGACGTGGCCGCCGCACTCCGCCGGGACGATGACTCAATCGGCGTGGATCTCGATCATATCGCCAGGTCGCTCGAAGGTGATGCCGCCCCACGCGAGGCGTGGCGGACACTCGCGGAGACGTCCCGCCCGGTAGGGACGGCGCGGCTGGAGGACCTGACGTACTCCGACCTGGAAGGTGGGTCGATGCCCATGCCGCTCGTGGGCGTCGTCGCGCTCGTGCTGTTCGCCGTGTTCATCGGCCCTCGATTCCTCGGTGACGCGGAAGAGTCGCCGCCAGCGACGCCTAGAACAACGACGCGACCCGCGGCCACGGCTGTCCCACGCAATGCATCGCTCGACAGCCTGCCCCCCGCAGCCGCTGAGGAGCGCGAGGTGTGCGCGCAGGGGCGCCGGGAGCGAACACGCGAAGTCGAGTGCGCCGGTGACTCCATATACTCCGGCATACAGCAGTGGCCGGCACCGGACAGAGTGGTATACAAACCAGTGTCGGCGTCCAAAACCGTTTTACATATAAAGGCCCGGTATGTCCGGCGGACGACGGCTGGGCGAAAATTCGATTCCGGACACACCGAGCTCTGGTTCGACCCGCGCAACGGGGATGCACGTTACGTCGAGACCAGTGCCCTCTTTCCGCGGCTGCTCGTCTACGTGCGCAGCGGGCGCTTTTACAGCGTCGAGTTTCCGCTAGAAGGTACGGCGGATATGTACATGGTCCCGGACCCGGCGAAGCCGTTTACTGGACCACCTCAATCGATATCGTTCAAATACCGAAACCTGTTTGCCGAGAAACGCGTGGCCGGCACCCGAGCGGTGCGGTTCCGGGGACGCCCTGCCGTGCTCCTCAACCTGGGGCTGTATCAGCATGGCCAGATGGTACACAAAGTGTGGGTCGACCGGGAGACGAAGCTACCTTTGCGCGTGATCGGTTATTATGTGAATGCCGGCATGCAGTTGGAACGGCGCGAGACCCGGGACACCGTGTATCTGCGCAATGAGCGCGTATCGCGCCGGAGCCTCCCGCCGGAAACCTTCGTCGTGCGCCGCGAGATCGTCGAGTCCGCAGAGTCGGTACCGGCCAGTACATCGCTGGCGACCCCCTCGGCGCTGCTCTCGGAGCTTGGCCTAACGCCCGCAGGGAACGCGGAGGTGAGTGACCAGATGCGTGCGCTGCTCACTCGGCACAACGGACGGCGGCTGTTTGCCCGCCCGTGGATGCGGGGACGCCCAGGTACGAACGACTGGATGGGCGTGCTCGATGAGCGGTTTCGCTTCGACTCGACGAAGGACGCCCAGGCGTTCGTTGCCCGCAGCGTCCCGGATGCCCCGGAGTATGGCCTGCCCGAGCCCACTCGGCTGGCCGGTCCACCCACGCTCGGCGCTGGCACGTACGCATACCATGGACGGCTACGGTCGGGAATGCGCGGCCATGTGTATTACTTCACGTTTCGTAAGGCTAACGTCGCCGCGCGCATGATCGTCGCCGGCGACCAGACCCTCACCCAGGACCTGGCGTTCCTCATCGCCCGGATCGCGCGTGACGGCATGAAGGTTCCGTCAGGCAAGTAGCACCCTGGGCAGGCGCGGACACCTGCCCGTTCGGTGGGATGCGCCCTCTGTGCACGCGGGCCATGGGGTCGCGTCGAGCTGCGGCGCGAGGAACTGCTTGACCGTATCTGCGGGCATCTGGCTGCACTAAAGACCCCAGATGTTCGTAGGCCTGACCGTGCTGCACGGCGGACGAACACCGCCTGGAGAGTGCCCGAAAGTGCGTGTTCGGCGCAATAGACCGACGGCGCGGGATGCGGTGGCGGCCTCCGTGCGGGAAGGCCGTTTCATCCGTGTGGAAATGACGCCGTAAAAGGAGGAACGAGCCCTTGAATATCGGAGAGATGCACACGCGCAGCGACGCGCTCGGCCGGCACGCCAGCTTCAGCTTCTCTNGTTCACGACGGCGCTGCTGCCCGCGCCCGTCTCGACGCCGGTCGCCTCGCCGACGCCGTAAGTCTCTTGGAGAAGGTGCACGCAGTTTCGGACCTTGGGGAACGGGGCAGGTGCGTGGACAACGGGGTTACCCCAGCCGCACGGACCTTCGGGCATGGCCGGCCTAACCCGGATCGGACGCCGGGCGGGATGCGCCCGACGGGAGGATTGTAGCCGTGAACGCGCGACGTCACCCGGTCATCCTAGCAGCGCAAAACGGCCGGGAGCCGACGGACGCGGAGGCGCTCCTCCTCGCCGAAGCGGCGGATCTCGGCCCCCTGCTCGAGGCGGCGGCGCTCCTGCGGGACCGCGGCCACGGCAACTTGGTTTCCTACTCCCGCAAGGTGTTCATCCCTCTTACCCAGCTCTGCCGCGACGTCTGCCACTACTGCACCTTTGCCCAGCCGCCGCGGCCCGGCGAGCGTGCCTATCTCTCCCGCGACGACGTTCTCGCCATCGCCCGGGCTGGGGCGGCGGCCGGCTGCAAGGAGGCCCTCTTCACCCTCGGGGACAAGCCCGAACGGCGCTACAAGGCCGCCGCCCGGGAGCTGGCCGAACTCGGGCACGAGACGACGGTCTCGTACCTGGCCGAGGCCGCCGAGCTGGTCCTGCGCGAGACCGGCCTGCTCCCCCACGTCAACCCGGGCGTGCTGACGGGAGGGGAGATCGCGGCGCTGCGGCGCGTGTCCGTCTCGCAGGGGATCATGCTCGAGAGCGCCTCCGAGCGGTTGGGCGAGCGGGGCGGGCCGCACCACGGCTCCCCGGACAAGCGCCCCGCCGCCCGCCTCGAAACGATCCGGCTGGCCGGGGAACTGCGGGTGCCGTTCACCTCCGGCATCCTCATCGGCATCGGCGAGACGAGGCTGGAGCGCGTGGAGTCGCTGCTCGCCCTTCGGGACCTGCACCGTCGGTACGGCCACATCCAGGAGATCATCGTCCAGAACTTCCGGGCCAAGCCGGGCACCCGAATGGCTCGCGCCCCGGAGCCCGATCTGGACGACCTCCTCTGGACGGTCGCCGTGGCCCGCATCGTCTTCGGGCCGTCGGTCACCATCCAGGCCCCGCCCAACCTCAGCCCGAACGCCTACCCGCGCCTGATCGCCGCCGGCCTGAACGACTGGGGCGGGGTCTCGCCCGTCACCCCGGACCACGTCAACCCCGAGGCGCCGTGGCCGCACCTCGAGGAGTTGCGGCGGCGTACCGCGTCCGCGGGCAAGCTGCTGGTCGAGCGACTGGCGGTCTACCCGCGGTACGCGCTCGAGGCGACGCGCTGGCAGGACGAGCCGCTCGTGCCGCACGTCCTACGCGCCATCGATGGCGAGGGCTACGCCCGCGAGGACTGGTGGCCGGGGGCGGAGGTGCCGATCCCCGACGCCTACGCCGCCGAGGGGGCCGTGCCCCAGCGGTCGTGGGGGAACGGCGTTGGCGCGGACTTGGTCGAGGTCCTCGGCAAGGCGGCGGCAGGAACGGCACTCGCCGAGGCCGAGGTGGTGCGGCTGTTCGGGGCGCGCGGCGACGAGTTCGATGCGGTCTGCGCCGCGGCCGACGAGCTGCGGCGGCGGGTGAGCGGCGACACCGTCTCCTACGCGGTGAACCGCAACATCAACTACACGAACATCTGCTACTTCCGCTGCCAGTTCTGCGCCTTCTCCAAGGGCAAGCTGAGCGAGAACCTGCGGGGGACGCCCTACGACCTGGGGGTCGACGAGGTTGCCCGCCGGGCCCGCGAGGCGTGGGACCGCGGCGCGACCGAGGTCTGCATGCAGGGGGGCATCCACCCGCGGTACACGGGCGAGACGTACCTCGAGATCTGCCGCGCCGTGAAGGCGGCCGTCCCCGGCATCCACGTCCACGCCTTCTCCCCGCTCGAGGTCTGGCAGGGCGCGCAGACGCTGGGGACCGACGTGCCAGCCTTCCTGACCCGGCTCCGGGACGAGGGATTGGGCACGCTACCGGGGACGGCCGCGGAGGTGCTCGACGACGAGGTCCGCGCCACCCTCTGTCCCGACAAGATCAACACCGACCAGTGGCTGGAGGTGATGGCGGAGGCGCACGCGCTCGGCATCCGCACGACCTCGACCATCATGTACGGGCACCTTGAGCGACCGATCTCCTGGGCCCGCCACCTCCTCCGGCTCAGGGGGCTGCAGGCGCGCACGGGCGGCTTCACCGAGTTCGTGCCGTTGCCGTTCGTGCACATGGAGGCGCCGGTCTACCTCAAGGGGAAGGCGCGGAAGGGCCCGACCTTCCGCGAGGCCGTGCTGATGCACGCCGTCGCCCGGCTCGTGCTGCACCCCAAGATCACGAACATCCAAGTGTCCTGGGTGAAGATGGGCGTCGACGGGGTGAAGGCCTGCCTCCGGTCCGGCGCCAACGACCTCGGCGGCACGCTGATGAACGAGAGCATCACCCGCGCCGCCGGGGGCGAGCACGGCCAGGAGCTGCCGCCGGAGCGGATGGAGGAGATCATCCGCTCGCTCGGGCGCGAGCCGACCCAGCGGACCACCCTCTATGGGCCGGTCCCGGAGGAGCGCCGATGGGCCTCGTTCGCCGCGCCGCCCCTGCTGCCTGTGGTCCAGACGCCGAGCCGGCGTGATGTCGTCCGGGCCGGCGCCGGATAGCCAACGGGGACGAAGGGCTTGGCGTAAAGCGCGCCCTGCGCGGCCCACGGAAGGGCGAACATCGGCAAGGAGAGCGGGATCATGGCGGTCGATGCCCGGAACGCGCGGTTGGGGACGCTGCTGGACGAGGTGCTGCCGGGACGCCGTGGGCTGGCACGGGAAGCACTCCTCGTCCTCGCCTTCGCGGCGTTGATGCCCCTGCTCGCCCGCGTCGCGATCCCGCTGCCGTTCACGCCCGTGCCGATCACCGGCCAGACCCTCGGCGTGCTCCTGGCCGGCGCCCTGCTCGGCCCCCGTCGCGGTGCGCTGGCCATGGGGGTGTACCTGTTGGAAGGGCTGGCCGGGCTGCCGGTCTTCGCCGGCGGCACCAGCGCCTGGAGCCCGTCAGCAGCGGGCGTGCCGGTGATCGTGGGCCCGAGCGCCGGCTACCTCTTCGCCTACCCCTTCGCCGCCGTCGCGGTGGGCCTCCTCGCCGAGCGCGGCTGGGACCGTCGGTTCCGGGGGGCCGCGGCGGCGATGCTGGTCGGGGAGGCGGTGATCTACCTGGGAGGCCTGCCGTGGCTGACCCTCTACGTCGGGGCCGAGCGGGCGGTGCCCCTCGGGCTGCTGCCGTTCGTCCCGGGCGACGCCGTGAAGCTCTTGCTCGCCGCCTCCGCCCTGCCCTCGGCCTGGCGCCTGCTCCCGGGGGTTGACCCGGCCCCGTCCGGCGCGCGTCAACCGCGGCAGGAGTGAGGCGGTCCTGCCGATCCGCATGGTGGTCGACGCTTGGGGCGGGCGACGATCCGCGGACGGGGGTGGTCCCGAACGCTCCGCGGCAACCGCAATCTCGACTTGTGCCGATCGTTTATGGCGCGGCCCCTCCCCGTTCCACGGGCAGCGAGGCGCCGCCGAGGAGAATTAGGGTCATGCGTTACCCGAACCAGAAGGCCGTGCAGGACCACGAGGGGGAGCGTGGCTTGCGGCCGGGGGAGCAGGTGATCCGGATCATCCCGAGGGAGGGAGAAGCTCCGGTCCCACGTGAGAAGAAGCCGGAATGGCTCAAGGTCCGGCTCCAGCACGGGGAGCACTATCGGGAGATCAAGGGGATCGCGCGCGGCCTGGACCTGCACACGGTCTGCGAGGAGGCGCGCTGCCCCAACATCTACGAATGCTGGAATCAGCGGACGGCGACCTTCATGATCCTGGGCGACACCTGCACCCGCGCCTGCCGCTTCTGCGCCATCAAGTGGGGCCGGCCGACGCACCTCGACCGCGAGGAGCCGAAGCGCGTGGCGACGGCGGTGCGCGCGATGGGGCTGCGGTACGCCGTGGTGACCTCGGTCACCCGCGACGAGCTCGCCGACGGCGGCGCGGCCATCTTCGCCGAGACGATCCGGGAGATCCGGGCGGCGGTGCCGGGGTGCGGGGTCGAGGTCCTGATCCCCGACTTCGGGGGGAACCCGGAGGCCCTCGCGACCGTGCTCGCCGCCGGGCCCGACGTCCTCAACCACAACGTCGAGACCGTGCCCCGCCTCTTCCGGCAGATCCAGCCCTGGGACTCCTACGGGGTGAGCCTGGAGCTCCTCCGCCGCGCCAAGGCGATCGACCCCGCCGTCCTGACCAAGTCGGGCGTGATGGTCGGCCTGGGCGAGCGCCACGACGAGCTGCTGGGGGTGATGCGCGACCTGAGCGCCGTGGGTACCGACGTTCTCACCGTCGGCCAGTACCTGCCGCCGTCGCAGCGCCACGCCCCCCTCGACCGCTACTACACTCCGGAGGAGTTCGCCGAGTTGAAGCGGGCCGGCGAGGAGATCGGGATCCGCCACGTCGAATCCGGACCGCTCGTGCGCTCCTCCTACCACGCGGGCGACCAGCTCGCGCGGCTGCGGCGCAAGGACCGGGGCGGGCACGTCGACGCGGCGGACTGACGATGGTCGACGCCGGCTTCTCGGATGTCCGGGCCGTGGATTTCCTTGCCGCGGCGTCCGCCCCGCGCGCGATCACGGCCTCCCGCCTCCCCGGCTCGGTCCCGTACCTGCCGATGTGGGAGCGGCAGCGAGCGCTCGCGGCCGCGCGGCAGCGGGGCGAACTGGGCGACCTCCTGCTGCTGCTCGAGCACGGGCACGTCTACACCAACGGCCGCCGGGGCGCCCGCCGGCACCTGCTGGTGGACGGGGCCGTGCTCCGGTCCCTCGGGGCCGCCTACCACGAGGTCGACCGGGGCGGCGACGTCACCTACCACGGCCCGGGTCAGTTGGTCGGCTACCCGATCGTCGCCCTCGCCCGGCTGTGCCTCGGCGCCCGCGACTACGTGCGGGGGTTGGAGGCGGCGTTGATCCGGACGGCGGCCCGGTTCGGGGTGGAAGCCGCCACCGTGCCGGGCTTGACCGGCGCGTGGGTTGGGGAGGAGAAGCTGGCAGCGATCGGGGTCCGGATCACCCGGGGCGTGGCCTACCACGGCTTCGCCCTCAACGTCGACCCGGACCTGTCGTACTTTGGCAGCGTCATCCCCTGCGGCATCCCCGACCGGGGCGTCACGTCCCTCGCCCGGTTGCTCGGCCGCCCGGTCTCCGTCGACGACGTTGCCCCCGTCTGTGCCGAGGCGTTCGCCGAGACCTTCGGCCTCGACCTGCGCTGGCCGCCTCCGTGCCGCGCGGAGTCCGCCCGCGGGGCGGAGGAGGCGGGCGCGTGAGCGGGCCGTCCCCGGTTCCGCGTTGGCGCGGGCCCGGCCTGCCGGCGGCGCCGTCCGGCGCCGAGAGGCGGCTTGCCTCCCGGCAAGTCGCCGCGGACCAGCGCGAGGTTCGGCTCTCGATCGCGGGACTCGGGGTACGCGATCAGCGTGAAGCGCCCGTGTCGCGTGGGCAGGTCCACCGTTGAGGCGCGTGTGGGCGCACTCTCTCTCGCCCCACAGTAGGCGACGAGGTCCGAGATGGTCACGATCTTCAGGCCGTGCTCCGCGGCGAAGCGCTCGAGTTCCGGTATGCGCGCCATCTTGCCGTCCTTGGCCATAATCTCGCAGATGACGGCTGCGGGGAGCATGCCGGCCAGCCGCGTGAGGTCGACGGAAGCCTCCGTGTGACCCGGCCGCTCCAGCACCCCTCCTTCTCGGGCGCGCAGCGGGAAAACATGCCCCGGCATGGCGAAGTCTTCGGGGCGAGTAGCCGGGTCCGCCATTACCCGAACCGTCGTGGCGCGGTCGTGCGCGGAGATGCCTGTCGTGATGCCCTGCCGAGCCTCTACGGAGATGGTGTAGGCGGTACCATACGGGGAGGTGTTGCGCCCCGGAGGCACCATGAGCGGGATCCCCAGGCTGTCGAGGCGCTCAGCCGTCATCGCCAGACAGATCAGGCCGCGCCCCTCCCGCGCCATGAAATTGATCGCCTCGGGCGTGGTGTGCTCAGCCGCGATCACCAGGTCGCCCTCATTCTCGCGCTGCTCATCATCCACCACGATCACGAACCTGCCCGAGCGCAGCTCCTCCAGCGACTCAGCGACCGTCGCAAGCGGCATCGCCGTCTCCCTTCCCGCCGTTGGGTAATCGTTCCAACGTCAGTCCAACCCGGCTCGCTAGTTCGCGCGTATCGGCCGGCAGTGCCTCGCCGGCCTCTGCGAACCGCTCCGCATACTTCGCGAGTACGTCGATCTCGATGTTCACGAGGTCGCCCGTACTCTTCCTCGGCAGTGTGATGTTTTCTTGCGTGTGGTAGACGAGCGAGACGGTGAAGTAGTCCACCCCCGCATCAACTACCGTGAGACTCGTCCCGTCCACGGCGACGTACCCCTTCTCGACGATGTAGCGCGCGAGCCGGGGTGACACCCCGATTTTGACGATAACGGCCGCGCCGTCGGGCCGCATCTCCAGTAGCTCTCCCGTGCCATCCACGTGCCCCTGAACGAAGTGCCCCCCGACCCGCCCCCCCGCGGGGACGGAGCGCTCCAGGTTGACCCCCGCGCCCGGACCAAGCTGGCCCAGGTCCGTCCGGCGTAGCGTCTCGGGCATCACTCCGGTGGTGAACGACCCTTCGTCGAAGCTTTCCACCGTCAGGCACACGCCGTTGACCGCGATGCTATCGCCGACGCGCACACCCTCGAGCACATCTCGACAAGCGAAGACGAGCCGTTTCGGCTCACCCTCCAGCCGGACCTCCCGCAGGATTCCTATCTCCTCAACAATACCGCTGAACATCTCCCCTCCTAACCTGTCGCTTCGTAATCGACGTAGCCGTCCACGCGTAGATCCGATCCAAAGCTCCGTATCACCACCTCGCGCAGCGACCACGCCTCGTCCATTGTGCGGATGCCCGCGCCACCGAACGGACCAGGCGCCTCACGACCGCCCGCAAGCTTCGGCGCGATGTACGCCTGCACGCGATCTATGAGTCCTTCTGCGAGGAACGAGTACAGCGTCTCGCCGCCACCCTCGATAAGCACCGTATTTAGGCCGCGTTCCCTGAGCGCCTCCAGCAGGGTGCGCACGGGAACCCGCATGCCATCACCCTGGAATACGAGCGTCTCGACCCCCGCCTCCTGCCACTCCCGCATCCGTCCGGGGGGCGTGGCGGTCGTGCAGGCGATGAGCGTGCGGCCAGGGAGATTCGGACCGAGTACCCTCGCGGATGCCCGTGTCCTTCCCGAGCCGTCGAGCACAATGCGGAGCGGCTGGTGCGGCCCTCCCGCCCCCGCCTGGTCACCGGGCAGGCGCGTCGTGAGCTCGGGGTCGTCCACGGCTATCGTGCCCGCGCCGACCACGATGCCGTCGACTTGATCGCGGAGGCGGTGGACCTCTCGCCGCGCCTCCTCACCGGTGATCCATCGTGAGTTGCCCGTACGGGTGGCGATGCGGCCGTCGAGCGTCATCGCGTACTTCGCGATCACGAAGGGCAGCCCGCTGGAGATGCGCTTGAGGAAGCCCTCGTTCAACTGCCGTGCCTCGTGCTCGCACGGGCCAACTCGCACCCCAACGCCGCCGTCACGGAGCCGCCCGATGCCGCCGCCCGCTACGGGGTTGGGGTCGGCGGTGGCGATGAAGACTTTCCGCACGCCGGCGGCGAGGACCGTGTCCACGCACGGGGGCGTCCGGCCCCAGTGTGCACAGGGCTCTAGGGTCACGTACAGGGACGCGCCCCGTGCGAGTTCCCCCGCTTCCCGCAGCGCGACAACCTCCGCGTGGGGACCGCCCGCTGGCTCGGTGTGGCCGCGCCCGACGACCGAACCATCGCGGACCACGATGGCGCCCACGGCAGGGTTTGGGGCAGTCCGGCCGAGCGCGAGCCGCGCCAGGGAGAGAGCTTCCCGCATATATTCATCGTGTGCATCCGGCGGGGAAGCCGTGGTCGTCCCGTCGTGCTGTACCGCCATACTCGCGTCCTTACATTGCCCAATAAAAACCCCCGGAGGGTGTTACACCTTCGGGGCGAGCAGGTAAACAGGACACGCCGAACACAGTTCGGAACGTACCGCACGACACCCCCTCCCATCCGGACTATACCGTCGGCTCCGGAATCTCACCGGATCCTGCCGCTCATCACGGCTCGCGGGCTATACCGCCGATCTGGAATTGGCGCCAAGCGCCTCACCATGCCCCGAAGGTGTCTCTACTGCGAGTATAGGTGCCGGGGTGAGGAGCGTCAAGAAATCAGTGCACGCCTCCTCAGCGTACAAAAGCACGAAATGGTACGGCGGACCCAGCAGTCTGTGCCTCGCACTCTGATGAGTTGCCGCAGGACTTCGGCGCCCGGCTACGAGAGGAGGTGGATCTCAACATGTTGAGCAAGGATCTGGTTACGGTGGTGCGCGAGACGGTTCAGCCGGCACACGTGTCGCTCTGGCTGCGGCCCTTGGAGCAGAAGGGGGAGAGACGATCCACGAACGATGTATGAAAGCTCATGCACTGGCGTTCCGCGCGTGCGGGGATTCCGTGCTTGGATTACGGATCCCTCTCGGCGTTCGGGATGCCATTGGACCAGAGTTCAGATGGGTTGGGTATGCGTTGCCGCTACGACCCGCCAACGGGACCCTGCTCCAGGTCGAGCACGGAGCCGGTAACGAGCGCACTGTCGTCGGAGGCAAGGTACAGCGCGGCGAGCGCGATGTCCCGGGGGGACAGCAAGCGCCCGAACGGCCGCGTGGGCAGCGCCGCCTCCAGCCAGTCCGCGCGTCCCGTCTCCTTCGTCCGTACCCTTTGCTCACCCTCCGTGAGCGTCCAGCCGACGTTGATCTGGTTCACGCGGATATGATCGCGACTCACCTGTTGCGCGACGTTCTTCGTGAACGTCATCAGCCCGCCCTTCGTGACGGAGTACGAGGTGAGGTTCGCCCCGCCAATGTACGCGTTCACGGAGCCGATGTTCACCACGGCCCCGCCGCCGCGCGCCCGCATCAGCGGCAGTGCGGCCTGCGTGAGCAGGAACGGCGCCCGAAGGTTCAGCGCCATCTGCCGGTCCCATAGCTCAACGCTCGTGTTGTCTATGGTACCGCGCGTGAAGTCGCCTGCGTTGTTCACCAGGATGTCCAGCCCGTCGAACACCTCGCCCGCGCGACCGACCAGTGCCGCGCACTCGCCGGGGTCCAGCAGGTCCGCGACGTGGAACGCGAGCCGGTCAGCAGGGACGCCCGATTCCTCGATCTCCTGGACCACGCGCGCGCCCGCCTCGGCGTTGCGCCCGTGGACGAGTACCCGCGCGCCCTCCTGGGCGAACACGGAGGCGATACCCGCGCCGATGCCGCTCGTCGAGCCTGTGACAAGCGCGATCTTGCCTTCCAGCCGTCCGGTCCCCGATCTCTGTGCGTTCATGGTGTAAGTACCGCCTTTACAACATCCCCTGTGTGCATTCCGTCGAACGCCTGCTGCCACGCCGCCAGCGGGACACGCAAGCCCACCAGTGGTGTGACGTCGAGCTGTCCCGACGCCATCAACCCGATCACGCGTTCCCAGGTCCCGTAGGTGTGGCTGAATGAGCCGTTGAGCGTCACGGCCTTCTGCACGAGCGGGTCGAGCGAGAAGCCGAGCGGTCCGGGGCCCCAGCCAACCTTGGTGATCTGCCCCATCGGCCGCACGGCGGCGAGTGCTAACTGGAATGCGCTCGCCGCCCCCGCCGCGTCGATCACGAGGTCAACGCCTATGCCGTCGCCCGTGCCGCGCACCGCCTCCAGAACATCCGCGGTGTCGATCTCAACGGTATGCGTCGCCCCCAGTGTGCGCGCGAGCGCTAGCCTGGCCGCATCTCGGGAGAGGCCAGCAACGATCGTCGTGCTCGCCCCGCGCAGGCGCGCCATCAACAAGCACAACAAGCCGATCGGGCCGGGTCCTAGGACGAGCACCGAGTCGCCCGGACGGAGTGCCGAGCGTTCGACCACGGCGTTGTACGCGACACACGCCGGCTCAGTGACTGCGGTTGCCTCGAACGGCAGGTGCTCGGGGATGCGATGGAGGCAGCGGGCGGGCACGCTCACGTACCCGGCCATCGCGCCGTCTATGCCGTACCCGAAGCCCTTGCGATGCGGGCAGAGGTTGTAGTTGCCTGAGCGGCACAGCGCGCAGGCGCCACAGATAAATGCGGCGGTCTCTGAGACCACGCGGTCACCCTCGTGCCAAGCGGATACGCCGGGACCAAGCGCCGCGACGACGCCCGTGAACTCGTGGCCGAGCACGACCGGCGTCGCCACCGGCCACGACTGCGTGGCGTGGTACTGGTGTACATCGCTACCGCACACCCCGACCGCGCCCACGGCGAGTACGACCTCACCCTCGCCTGGTTGTGGCCGCGATAGCTCACGCAACTCCACCGCGCCCGCCGCGAGGTCGTACTGCACGACCGCCGGCATGGTCCGCTCGCTCATACCACCACCCTGGGTTTGGAATCCCCACCGAGGCGTCCATCGTCAAACATCGCCATCTCCGTCCGGCTGCCTAATCACCCAGCAAAAGCGCGCCACGACCACGCCGTTCGGCGCTATGCCCTCTACCTCGCCCGCGACCGAGAACCCCCAGCCGCGCACCAGATCACCAACCGGCAGTGCGCGAGGCGCTGGCCTGCTGGCGCTGCCGTACGATCGGAGAATCAAGCGGCCGTTTGGCAAGACGCACTCTCGCAGCAACCGCTCCACCAGTTGCTGCTGCCGCGCGGGGGGCACACTGTCCAACCCCACACCTACGTAGTTAAACCGGAACGGCGGTTGCCAGTCTATCACGTTGCCCGTGTAGATGCGGTCCTGCCAGTGAGGTAGGCGGCGCCGCGCAAGGTCCGCGATCGACGGCGAGAAGTCCAGGCCATATGGCTCGATGTGGTAGCCATTTTCCGCTGCCCAGTGGACGACGCTCTCCATCAGCAACCCGTTCGCGCATCCCACGTCGAGGAACGACCCGTCGCGCTCGATGGCGCGGGTCATCGGCCGTCTGGCACGCTCCCAGTACTCCTCATCGCCGCCGAATCCCGACTGCGCGCGAGGGTTCTCTCCCGCGAGGTACGCGGTTTCGAGGTAGCGGCGTACGCCGTCGTACCATCCAGCCTCGTCGGGCTCGCTTCCCTCCAGCAGCTGATCGATATCACCGATCCGCGGATCACGGTATTGTGGATCGTGCACCATTCATCCTTCCGGGAGAACGTCGCATTGCTGTCCCTGGAATCGCCGGATCGCCGAGTGGCTGGCACAGTCCCCATACGGGAGTCCTCCCAGGTGGCGGTGGTCAGTCTATCAGGTTGCTTCCCCATAACAGGATTGTTAGGCCGCTCTGCCTGATCTTCAGGGGATTGTCAGGCAGCTTAAGCTAGACTGGGTTGATGTATCACTAGTACGAAGTGCTATCGCATAAACGATACGCGACATACCTTCTCTTCGCATTGTCTCGCGCTGATTCAGCAGTACGATTCTGACGGAGTTTATTGAATGAAGAAACAATCGCGCGCAACCACCCGGCTGGTGGCACTCCTCTTTACGGCGAGCCTGCTGTTCGGGGCGCTCGGCCCCGCGGGCGCGGCGCTGGCCGCGAGTGGCACGGTGCTGGTGCACCTTGACGGGGGCGGCGGCAGCTATACCGATCGCTATGGCACCAAGACGCTGCTCGGCAGCCCCCAGTTCAGCAGCTACGGCAGGGCGTTCAACGTGCGGATGCCCAGCCTGACCCCGCCTAGGGACTCTCGCCTCGGCGCCTTCCCGTACGGCGCGTATGGCCTGACCGGAACGGATACCAACGGCGACCAGGACTACACCGACGACGGCGAGGTTGATCCGGTGCGTCTCATGGATGCCATGAAGTCGGACGGCGTGTATGGCCTGGCCCTTTCCTCCACCCTGGGACGCATAAGCAACGAGGCGGAGGTCATCCGGGTCCTTGAGGGCGCTCGCGACCGGGGTATGAAGCTGGTCGTCCGGGCGACGGAGCTCACCGTGACCACCTCCACGGTGACGACCACCTCCGAGGGCACGACGGTCACGCGCAAGTCCAGGCGCGAGGGGCTCAAGGAGCAGGAGTTCCTGAACAGGCCGGACACGCCCACGGCCCGCGGCGGCGGCGGCAACACCCGCACCGGCACCAGCACCGATACCGGCACCGGCGACCTTACCACCATGGCTGGCTCAGAGGTCTTCACGATGGACGCCACAGCGACCAACCAGAACCTGCAGCGGCTCAAGCGGATCCTCACGCAGCGCCCGGATCTCGAGTCGGTCATCCACTCGTGGTACTCCCTGGACGAGCCGATGCAGCGCAACATGTCGCTCTCCGAGTTGCAGAAGATATACAAGGCGCACAAGGACGTCTTCCCGAGCATACCGGTGTTCATCTGCTACAACCAGAACACCAGCATGCCGGACTACAACGGGGACGGCCTGAGCGACGGCCTGCTCGGCCAGCCGGAGAACCCGTACGGCCCCGGCGTCGCCAATATAGTTGGGCTGAATATCTACATCGCTTCCGTGCCCAACTACAACTACGGCGCCATCCGCCAGCTCTACAGCCACGCGCGCCGCGTGGTGAACAAGGTCAGCACCGCCACGCCGATCTGGGCCGTGCCCCAGGCCCACGGCCTCGTGGTGACGCCATCGAATACCCCCAGGCCGCATCACCTCTACCGGCAGGCCAACGACTGGTTCCGGGCGGGGCCGGACACCGGGTTGCGCGGGTTCGACGGGCTGCTCTGGTACTCTTGGCACTTTGAGCCTCGCACCGTGCAGAACCTGAGCGATCTCGAGGACAACCATCCCGCCCGGCAGATGGCGATCCGGATCGGGCAGCGCATCAGGGCTGGTGCGATGGTCACCCACAAGTTGCCGTATCGTTCGGAACTCTACCTGTCCTCGACGCCCAGCTCTACCATCCGGATCCCGCGCGCCGGCAACCTCGATCTCGGCAAGGGCACGGTCACCCTCTCGGTCAGCCACCCGTGGGCCGGCAACGATGGCCTGCGGCACGTGCTGCTGGACACGGGGGCAAGCAGCACGAAGAACCGCCTGCTGCTGGAGAAGACCAGCGGCAACATCCTGAGGCTGGTGGTCACGGACAAGAACGGCATCCAGAAATGGACCGGTGTGGCGGTGGACACCTACAACATGCCGGGCTCGGGGAGCTACTCGCCCGGCTACAGCGACATCGCGCTCACGTGGAACAACGGGCAGCTCGGGCTTTACCTGGATGGTGCCCGGGGCACGCTGGGCGGCGGTACCGGCACGGGCGTGCTCTCGTCCGGCGGCTCATACATCTTCCTCGGCACAACAGTCGAGGGCACGTATGGCGCAAACGGAACGTTCAGCTACATGGCAATCAGGAACGCGGCGATGACCGCGGCCGAAGTCAACGAGTGGACGACGTACTCCCACGTGTCCTACGCACCTGCGAGGGTGACGCTCTCATCGCCGGCGAGTGGCACGTCAACAACCGACACCACGCCGACCCTGAGCTGGTATGGCGCGTCACGCGCGGTAAAGTACCAGGTGCAGATATCGCGGTACACCAGCTTCAGCACACTGGTGCGAAACGTTGGGGTGACGGGGACCAGCCACACGACCCCGACCAGACTGACCCGAGGCTACACGTACTACTGGCGGGTGCGGGCCCTCGATAACTACGGTTCGGGCGAGTGGTCCGCCTACCGGTCCTTCACGGTGAAGTAGCCCCCACCCCCCCAGTGACCAGCCGCAGGAGTTGTCACGGGCCACAACATGGCAAAAGCGCGCAGCTGGAGCGTTGTCCTCGCTGGCATACGCGAAGCGACTTGCTACCGGGTCGTAGTGAACCGAACAGTCCTGCAGCGCGACGGGTCAAGCGGGCCCGTTAGCTGCCCCCGATTGGCTCACAAGGCGGCACTCTCCCTAGGGCTGTTCCGCAACCGCTCCACGTCGTGCATTGGTGGGGCGCCAAATAAACGCTTGTACTCCCGATTGAAGTGCGATGCGTCGCCGTAGCCCACCCGCAGGCCGGCGCTCGCGGCGTCGAGACCCTCACCCAGCATCAGCCGCCGCGCCTCCTGCAGCCGCAATTGCTTCTGGAACTGCAACGGACTCATCGCGGTGACCGTCCGGAAGTGCTCGTGGAAGCCCGATACACTCATGCCCAGCTCGCGCGCCAGCTTCTCCACGGGCAGCGGCTGGTCGAAGTCTTTCCGCAGGCGCGCCACCGCATCGGCGATGCGGTGGGTGACGCCGCCTAGCACCGCCAGCTGCCGCAGCCTCCCGCCCTGCTCGCCCGTCAGGAGCCGGTAGACGATCTCGCGGGTGATGAGTGGCGCCAGCACACGTGCGTCGGTCGGCGTGTCCACCAGCCGTACCAGTCGCACCACGGCGTCCAGCAGGCCCGCGTCCAGCGGGCTCACGTCGACGGCCAACACGGCGGACTGGCGCGGCGGGACGAGATGACCGGCCTCGAGGATGACCGAGCCGACCAGGGCGGGATCGGCAGCGCCACGGCGCTGGCGTTCGCGCGTGAGGGTGCCGGCGTGGTGGTCGCCGAGCAGGATCTCATCTCAGAACCGAACGCTCAAGCCGACGGATGAGCGCGCCTGATCGAAGAGGCTGGCGGACGGGCGCTCGCGGTTCGGTGCGATGTGACGAGCGCTGAGGACGTGAAGCGTGCGCTGGACGTGACCATCGAACTTTTGGGCGGCTGGACGCCGCCTTCAACAACGCAGGTATTGAGCAGGCGACAATGGCGACGGCGGATATCACGGAGGAGGACTGGGACCGGGTCGTCGCCATCAACCTCCGGGGCGTGTTCCTGTGGTCGCCGATGAAGCACGAGATTCCGCTGATGCTCGAGCACGGCGGCGCGATCGTGAACACGCCGCCTCGGGTGCCGGGGTCAAGGGCTTCGCGGGTGGAGCCGCGTACGTTGCCGCCAAACACGGCGTGGTCGGCCTCAGCAAGTCGGCCGCTCTCGACTACGCGCGGTCCAACATCCGTGTGAATGCCGTGTGCCCCGGGATCATCGACACCCAGATGATCGGGCGCGTCAGCGGCGGTACACCTGAAGGTTACCGAGCTATGGTTTCACAGGAGCCGATCGGAAGGATGGGCAAGCCCGAGGAGATCGCGGCAGCCGTCCTGTGGCTGTGCTCGGACGCGGCCTCTTTCGTCACCGGAGCCGCGATGGTGGTCGACGGCGGCCAGACGACGTAGCGCCCGTCGCCGCCGAGCGTGACATCGTTGCGGCGAACGCGACGGTCGCGGTGGCGTTCATCGCAGACGCGAACAGGTAGTTAGACGTTGCAGAAGGAGATACACCATGCGAGGAACCATGCTATACGGCCCCGGGGGACGTGCGCAGCGAGAAGCGTCCCGACCCGACGATCATTGAGCCGACCGACGCGATCATCCGCCTATCCGCCACCTGCGTGTGCGGCTCGGACCTGTGGCCCTACCGCGGTGCAGACCCTGTGACCGAGCCCCTGACGATGGGGCACGAGTACGCAGGCATCGTCGAGGAAGTCGGCGCGGCGGTCAGCACGATCCGGCCCGGGCAGTTCGTGGTCGGCTCTTTCTTCGCTAGCGACAACACGTGCGAGATCTGCCGCGCTGGCTACCAGACCTCCTGCCTCAATCGGGAGATCCTGGGTACCTCGGGTGCCGCACGGGCGGAGCGGATGCGGGTGCCGCTGGCCGACGGCACCCTCGTCGCCACCCCCGATCTGCCCGACGACGACCTGATCCCCAGCCTGCTCGCGACCTCCGACGTGCTCGGTACGGGCTGGTTCGGTGCCGTGGCGGCCGAGGCTGGCCCGGGCAAGACCGTGGCGGTTGTCGGTGACGGCGCGGTAGGGCTGTGCGCCGTGCTGGCGGCCAAGCAGCTCGGTGCACAGCGCATCATCGCGATGAGCCGCCACGAGTCGCGCCAGCAGCTCGCGGGGGACTTCGGGGCTACCGACATCGTTACCGAGCGCGGCGAGGATGGCGTGGCGCGCATCAAGGATCTCACCTGCGGGCTCGGCGCGCACTCGGTCGTCGAGGCCGTCGGCACCCAGGAGGCGATGCTGCAGGCCATACGCTCCACCCGACCCGGCGGCCACGTCGGATACGTCGGCGTCCTGCACGGCGTCCATCTGGCCGGGGACGAGCTGTTCATGTCGCACGTGCACCTGCACGGCGGCCCGGCCCCCGTGCGCCGCTTCCTGCCTGAACTCATCGACCTGGTGTGGAACCGGAAGATCAACCCCGGCCTGGTCTTCGATCTGACACTGCCGCTAGACCAGGTAGCGGAAGGCTACCGTGCGATGGACGAGCGCCGCGCCATCAAGGCGCTTCTGCGCCCTTAAACCCGCGCGTGATTCAGGAGGTGAACCGATGACGATGTGGACTGATGAGGAGCTGACCCGCATCGGCGAGGCTGAGGAGGTGCAACTGGCGTCCGCACGGCCGGATGGCACGCGGCGTCCCTACGTGACGATGTGGGGCGTTCGGGCCGGTGAGGATCTCTACGTCCGCTCCGCCTACGGGCCGAACAACTCGTGGTACCGCCGCGCGAAGGCCAGCGGTGCCGGTCGCATCCGGGCCGGTGGTCTTGAGCGGGACGTGACCTTCGCCGAAGCCGGCCCGGGCTTGCACTCAGCTATCGACGCGGCCTACCACGCCAAGTACGACCGATACGGGCCCAGGATCGTGGGCACCGTCGTTGGTCCTGAGGCCGAGGACGGGACGATCAAGCTATTGCCGCGCTGAATACAACGATGATTTATCATAGAGGCGAAACAAGGAGAATTGCTTATGTCAGTTATTCCATCAGTCACGCTCAATAACGGTGTGGAGATGCCCCTCCTGGGGTTCGGCGTCTTTCAGATACCTGATGCCGAGGAATGCGAAAGAAGCGTCCATGAAGCGATACGCACCGGCTATCGTCTGATCGATACGGCGGCTGCTTACGGGAATGAGGAGGCCGTCGGCAACGCGATCAAGAGCAGTGGTGTGCCGAGACAGGAGTTGTTTGTCACCACCAAGCTGTGGATCGCGGACGCCGGGGAGGGGCGCACGAGGCAGGCCTTCGAGCGGTCGCTCGAGCGGCTGCAGCTGGACTACCTGGACCTGTACCTGATCCACCAGCCCTTCGGGGATGTGTACGGCGCCTGGCGGGACATGGAGCAGCTGTACCGGGACGGCCGGATACGAGCCATCGGGGTGAGCAACTTCCAGCCTGACCGCTTGATGGACCTGATGGTGCACAACGACGTGGTGCCGGCGGTGAACCAAATCGAAACCCATCCGTTCAACCAGCAGATCGAAACCCAGAAGTTCCTGCAGGACAACGGGGTGCAGATCGAATCCTGGGGGCCGTTCGCGGAGGGCAAACACAACATCTTCGAGAACGAGTTGCTGCGCTCCATCGCGGGCAAGCATCAGAAAACCGTCGCCCAGATCATCCTGCGCTGGCTGACCCAACGAGGGGTAGCGGCGATTCCCAAGTCGGTGCGCAAGGAGCGCATCGAGGAGAACTTCGACGTCTTCGATGTCGAGCTCAGCCCGGAAGATATGGAGGCGATCGCAACACTGGACACAAAGACCAGCAGCTTCTTCGACCATCGGGACCCGGCAATCGTGAAGGCATTGGGCGAAGCAAGACGCACGACCTAACAGTACCCGCAACCCGTATGCTCCTGATACAGAAGGCGACGATCGTCAAGGAGTCATCATGCAGAAGCGCAAACTCGGTAACAACTTAGAGGTCTCGGCCATCGGCCTCGGATGTATGGGGCTGAGCCACGGTATGGGGCCGGCCGCGGATCGGCAGGAAGGGATCGCGCTGATCCGGTCCGCCGTCGAGCGCGGCGTCACGTTCTTGGGGAAAGGTGCTCCGTGCCGTCGTCAGATGGTGGCCGTGAGCATGAGGGGGCAACGTGATGCGGACGGACAACTCGCAGGAGGATAAGCGATGCGGCCCATCGGCGTAGCTGACATGGTCAAGGTCGACCGGCTGATGATCGAGGAGTACGGGATCACGCTGCTCCAGATGATGGAGAACGCCGGCCGCAGCCTCGACGCGACCGGCCGGCGGATGCTTGGCGGAAGCACTGCGGAACGGCGGGTACTCGTCCTCGTGGGCAAGGGCAACAACGGCGGCGGCGGCCTCGTGGCAGCGCGCCACCTGGCCAACGCCGGCGCACACGTTACGGTGGCGCTCGCGGCGGAGCCCGGCGAGCTCGGAGAGGTACCCGGGCGTCAGCTCCGCACGCTTCGGAGGATGGGCATCGACGGCAGCGACAGATCTACACCCTCGGAGGACCTCACGGCGCTGATGGCGGGCACGGACCTGGTGCTCGACGCGCTCGTGGGCTACAGCCTGCAGGGCGCTCCCCGCGAGCCGGTCGCCAGTTTCATCCGTGCGGCCAATGCTGTTTCCGTGGCCCGTGTCTCGCTGGACATCCCCTCCGGACTCGACGGCGACAGCGGCATCCCACAGCAGCCGTGTTTCCGCGCAGCCGCGACGCTCACGCTCGCATGGCCCAAGGCGGGCTTGCTTGCCGAGGCGGCGCGGCCCTACGTGGGCGATATCTACCTGGCGGACATCGGGGTCCCCGAGCACGCCTACCGGGCCGTGAACATGGAGAGGGGACAGATCTTTGCCCAGGGCCCGATAGTGCGGTTAGAAGTCCGGGATGGCGACTGGCACACAACACCCAGTAGCGAGGAGGTCGAGGCATGAAGGGACTGGCTGCACAACTTCCGAGAAGGGTCATCCAGTGATGAGTGACTATCCCGCCGTGCTCGATATCGAGCTACTGGATCAGCAAGGCCAGAGTGTATGCCTCAGGGATCTCCGCGGTCGCCCAGTCGTCCTGGTCTTCCTCAGGTGGCTCGGTTGAGGTCCTGCCGGGAGCACTCGCGCAGTTGCGTGAGTACTAGGAGGAGTTGATAAGTCGAGGGCCGTCGCGCTGGGAGTCTCCTCTTGAGGAGCCTTCTGTCATCACGCAATTCGCCGACCGCGAGTCGTTGCTGTACCCGATTACAGCGACCCGAGCGCAGGGCGTACCGGCATTCGGGTTGGAGCATAGGGCACATCCCAAGTGTGGAGTCCCAACGCCTGAGGACCTTACGGCTGCGACGTGGTCTGCTGAAGGGCAGGTTCCCGAGCCTGCCGCGTGCGACATCGTCAGCTCGGGGGCGACTTCTTTGCTCGATGCGTTTGGGAGGGTGGTGTATGAGCACGCAGCGAGGAACCGCGGACCGGCCGGTAATAGACACGCTACCGGACGCCGTACGAGCGACGGCCAGCAGGCCATAAAGAAGGAGCAATGGCTTTGATCCAGGACAGACTCGATCCCACAACAACCGTACCCGCAAACAGGACGCGGAGTACGTCTTCTACGAACTCACGCGCAGGTATCCTTGCCCTGACTGCCGCCGAGTCATCGACGTCTACGCGCTCAGGACAACAAGGCGCGTACATGCGCGTCCCGAGCACGGCACGTTCGAGTCGCTCGTGTATGGGCGACGCGCAGGCGTATGTCCCAGCGCCCGGATGAACGCTTTCTGCACCATGCCCTGCAATACACGACGGAGATAGTCCACGGCTGCCCGCATGCGACTGCGGCCTCTGCCCCGACCACCAGCAGCACGCCTGCCTCGGCATCATCGAGGTCAACAGCGCGTGCAACATGAACTGCCCCCTGTGCTCGCGAACGCCGCCTCGGGTTTCAGCCTGACGCTGGAGGAGGTCGAGAGCATCCTGGATCACCTGGTGGAGACGGAGGGCGACCCCGAGGTGGCAGTTCTCCGGCGGGGAGCCCTCGATCCACCCGCAGATCGTCCCAATGATGCGGGCAGCCAAGGCACGCAACATCAGACACCAGATTATGTTCAACACGAACGGCAAGCGGATCGCAGACGATGACGCGTTCTTTGTCGAGCTGGCAGAGATCCGTCCCGCCATCTACTTCCAGTTCGATGGGTTTGAGGAGGAGACGTACAGAGTCATCCGCGCCGGTTTTGAGATCCTCTGCCCACAAAACTGCGAGCGCTCGACCGGCTTGCCGAGATCGGTTGCAGCGTGGTGCTCGTGCCCGCGATCCAGCCGGGGGTCAACGAGCACGGAGATCGGGTAACCGTCGAGTTCGGCATCAAGCACCCGGCGGTCAGCATCAACTTCCAGCCAGCCTTTTATGTCGGGCAGGCACGGCGGGCACGACCCGCTGCAGCGCACACCATCCCCGACATCATCCTGCGTCTGATGGAGAAGCAGACCAGCGCATGTTCGTCGTCAAGGGACTTCCTGTGCCCGTGCCGTTGCTTCCCGACTTGCAACTCAGTTACGTATGTTTACGTCGATGGCGATGGTGCTGGCGCTTTTTTCCGCGGATCCTCGATGTCGAAGACTACCTCGACTATATAACGAACCGCGTGCTGCCGGACCTGGCTCGGAGATCAAGACCGCGCTGGAGGGGTTATGGTCTTCTTCTGCCGTGCCCGGCTCGACACTGCTGGTGACCAGTTCGCCGTGTCCTGCGCGGCGTGCGGCCTCGACGGCTTCGACATCGCCTGTTCGCGGATCGGGTTCATGATCATGCCCAGGACTATGGACCTTTGACGTTCAACCAGAAGAACCTGATGAAGCGCTGCAAGGAGATACTCTTGCCCGACGGCAAGCAGATCCCGTTCTGCGTACCAACAACGTGGGCTACCGGGAGCAGGCCTTCGAGCAGCTCAGCGCCCGCAAATTCGCGCACGAGCGCGAGCCCGTCACGAGGGTGTTGCGTCTGACCTGCCCGCTATCACGTTCTCCTTTCCCCATGCTTCAGGTAACGGGCAAGAGAACGGGAGCACGGGGATGACACAGAACAAACCGTTGGTTGTGCCTGCCGAGGAGGTCAAGAGTTGCTGCGCGAACGTGTACGAGAGCGAGTGGCGCGGGCTCCTCCTCGGCGACTCTTTCCACCCGGGGCTTGCGCCACCGAGCGGCTGGGCGACCTGCTCGGTCTCAGTCCCGGCAAGCGCGTGCTCGACGTAGCGGCGGGCAAGGGCGAGCGCGGTGTTCAGCAAAGCGATTTGGCTGCGATGTGGTGGGCGTGGACTACAGCGCCCGGAATGCGGCGGAGGCGTCCGACATTGCGAAGGAGGCCGGAGTTGCGGAACTGGTCTGGTTTCGGCAGGGCGAGACGCGGAGCGCTTACCGTTCGACGATGGCGAGTTCGATGCGGTGGTGTGCGAGTGCGCGCACGGTAATGCCCGGAAAGGCGGCGGGCTCGGGAGTTTACCCGCGTGCTGCGTCCTGGGGCAGGATCGGGCTCAGACCTCACCCGCAGCGGCGACCTGCGTGGAGCTGGGTTGCGCTCCGGGCTGGGTGGCGCCTGGGCGACGCCCGCCCAGTTGAGGAATACGCTCTGTCTCTCCGGGATGCCGGATTCGCGGAGATCGAGATCGAGCCGCACGACGAGGCACTGGGACAGATGTTGCGGACGTGCGCGCAAAGCTCCTCGGCGCTGAACTGATGGCGAAGCTCGGCAAGATCACGCTACCCGTGGGCGATCTCGGTCAGGCCAAGGACATGGCGCGCGCCGCTGCGAAGGCGATAGAACGGGGAAACCTAGGCTATAGCCTGGTGCTGGCACGACGAGCCGCACCTGCCGAGGAGTGCCTGAGAGGACCCGCGGGAGGTGGAATCACGGGCAGGGTGCTATGTGCACCGAAACGCGTGATCGAGGTCCCCCCATCTGGCGGGTGATCGTCGCTGTGCTTGCCGTTGCCGTACTGCTTGGGGTGGACGGCTACCCCCTGGCTACTGACGCCCTTTGGCCTAGCGGCGATGCTTGGGCTGGCGTACGCCAACGGCGCGAATGACATCTCGAAGGATTGCGACGCTGGTGGGCGCGGGCGTGACGGATTACGGGCGCGCCCTATGGGAACACCGTGGACAGGATAGGGGCGGTTGCGTCCGCCTCGCCGCGCGACAGCTCGTGACGACCTTCAGCGTGGGACTGCTATCGACGGCGTCCGATTCGCCACAGGCGGCGATCGTCCTGCTGGGGACGATCGGGTGGCTGCTGCTCGCAACCCGAACGGCCTGCCCGCCTCCACTACGCACTCGATCACCGGAGGCATAGTCGGGGTCGGGAGCTGGATCAGCGCGAGCGGCCTGGCGTCGCGTGGGAGAAGGTGGTGCAGAAGGTGCCGCATTGCCGCTCGCCAGCCCCATGCTCGCCGTGGACTGGGACTGGGCGCGTACGCGTTGTTGCGGGTGTCACCGGAGCGGTCCATATGCGCTGGGCTGCACTGGCTCTCCAGCGGAGGCGCGAGCGATGGCGCGGGCGCTCAACGATACCCCGAAGATCGTCGCGCTCGGCGCCGGCTTCCTAGTGGTACCGGGCCTGAGCGCGTGCCGGTGTGGATCTTCTGGGGACGGCGCCGCTGCCATGGTGACGGGTAGCTGGGCCGGCGGCCACAGGGTGACGCACACCTCGCGTGGAGCGCGTGACGCAGCTGGATGACCGCGAAGGGTTGGGCGCGAACCTGGCGACGGCTCTGCTGTAGGCTTCGCCCCACGCGGCCGCCAGCCTCGACCACCCACGTGGCCAGTGCCGCGATCATAGGGGTGGAGGGCGCCGCGGCTGGGGGCGGTGCGCTGGCGCACGGTGGGCGAGGGTGGCCTCGGCCTGGCTGGTCACGCTGCCAGTCGCCGCCCTGATCGGTATCGCCGCGTACCTGCTCAGTTATGTAGACGGCAACTTGCGAGAATCTGAGGCCCTCGCGCGCCGTATCGAACTCGCGGCCGTACCCGGTGTCCTGGTGACGTTGTGAGCAAGGGCATTACGGGCGGCATCCCGCGTATGAGCGCCGGCAGGCGGCGTACGTGGTCGCGTTCACGGTAGCGAGCCTCGCGCTTTCTTTGCTCTGGAGCGGCTGTTCGGGCAATTCTTCGACCTCGAGCCGCTCGCTATCCGGGACTGGCTGCGGGGATGGGGCGCGCTCGTTCGCCGCGTACGTTCTGCTGATGGTCCTCGCGATAGTATTCACGCCGATACCCTCCGTGCCGCTCGATATCGCGGGGCTGGCATTCGGTCTATTCTGGGGCACGGTGTGTGACGCTCGTAGGCGCTGAACTGGGCGCACTCATCGCTTTCTGGCTCGCTCGCCGTCTCGGTCGCCAGTGTCGCCTGCAGACTGGGGCAAGAGCGGATAGAGAGGATCGATGAGCTGAAGGAGCGGATGGGGTGGCGAGCCGTTTTCCTGATGCGGCTGTTGCCTGCCTTCAACTTCGATTGGGTCAGCTACGCAGCGGGTTCGACCTCGATGTCGGTGCGCATGTTCGCCGTGGCCACGTTCCTCGGCATGCCCTCCCGTCGTGGCGATCGTCGCAGTAGGCGACCTCCTCGTGAGCTGCCCCGGGTGGTCGGCCCTGATCTTCGGCGCGCTCTTCGTGCTGTGGGCGGTGCCCTTCCTCTGGTGGCTGAGACTCGCGAGCGTCGGCGCGATGGGACCGAAACGGACTAGCGTGCCACCGACGATGGCATCTGAGTATGGAGCCCGGAACGCGGGAAACCGCGCCTGTCTCACCACCGGCATCGCCTCGGCATTGTATTGTCCGCAGCCGGCAAGATGCCGTGCGATGATATGGATGGGCTACCAAGGGCTCGAGCGCGTTGCTGCCGAGTGACCCAGGCCGGTCCCCAGCCGGTAGCGCGCATAGGCCAGGAGCAGCAGTGCCCAGTTGACCGCGAGCACCGGTAGCGCGAGGGGCAGTATCTCGTCGAGCGCGATGTGGAACAGGGAAGACGTCCATCCAGTCGCGGTGCTCGGGTCCGCCGAAGTATACGAAGTCCGGTACCACGCGTAGAGGGCCAGACCGAGCGGCAAGAAACCGTCCCTTCGAGCGTGGTGGTCGGCCTAGATACGTGGTCGTTAGGGAGGAAGCAGGAGGAGCGCCACGTCCCAGCCTATGAGCGTATGAAGCAAAAGTGCGGGACGCCCTCGAAGCGCGCGGTACGCAAACACGAAGAGCAGTGGGATCGATGGCAGAAGCAGCGCTCCAACGCCTCTACACACCGGCACTATGCTAATCCTCACCTATCACCTCCAGGCAGGTCGAGAGCTGTCCGACGATTGCCAGAATGTCGTCTCGGTCATAACCCTGCCCGGCTGCACGCGCACCGCCCGCACTATGCCCGCCCCGTCAATCACCACGATGCCGTTAGCATCGACCGGCCCGAAATTCCTCGGGGTAGTGGTACACCCCGTAGGCCGAACCCACGGGATGCCGGCCCACGGTCGGCGCCTCCGAGAGGAGGGGTACGTGAGGCCCAGTTCCATAGCGCCCGCCCGCTGACGCCGGGGTGTCGGTCGATACCACGAACACCAGCACGCCTCGCCCTTGCAGATCGGGCAGCACCGTCTGAATCGCCTGCAGCTGCTCGCGGCACAGGCTGTGTATCGGACGGACGGCAAGAAGACCAGGACGACGGGCCGGTGTCCTGCGTGACAAGCGACACCACGCCCCTGTTCGTGGACGGCAACGTGAAGTCGGGTGCCGGCTGCCTGACCGGACCAGTGCCCGGGGCGATCGCTCGACTACCATGCCCACCAGTACCAGCACCACGAGCATGACAGAGGACGCCGAAAGCAGCATCCCCAATCGGCGGCGATCGCGATCTGCCAGCGGTACGTCGTCTCCACAAGTTCCTTGTATCCCCTCCGATGGGAAGCTCGGCATCGCAAATACCCTCGCGTCACGCTCTCGGGAGCGTTCCCCAGACACGAGTTCCGGCAGCCGGTGATGACCGGAGTGATACCGCTATCCCGCCCGCTTCGTGGCCACTCGCCTCCGCAGTGATGTTGCAGCGACCTGTAGGGGATCCCACACGCCGTTGAAAGGAGGCGCGCGTACTCCAGATCCAGCTGGATCAGGTCTTCGATCTTGAGCCCGGCGTACAGCGCGGTCGCCGCCACATCTATCCGCTTGTCCACACTGGCCCGCCCGACCGCCCGGAACTCCCAGCAGCCGCCCAGTCCCCTCCTCGGCTACGATCTTGACTGTGAGCGTCTGTGCATCCTGTAAATAGCCCGCATGATCTGTGGAATCCAGGGTGGTGGTCACGCATGCCATTCCTGCCTCTCGCGCTCCCCTCTGTCAGCCCTGTCCGCCCAACCTCGAGGCCGAACACCCTGGTTATCGCCGTGCCCACGATGCCACCGAACCTCCGCTTCCTCCGGCCGCATTCCTACCGGCTACCCGCCCCTGTTTGTTCGCGGTCGTGCCGAGCGGCACCCAGGAAGGGCGACCTAGGAGGCGGTGGTAGTGCTCGGCGCAGTCGCCCGCGGCGAAGATGCCGTGAACATTCGTGCGCAGCTGATCGACGGCTATGGCGCCCGTATCGATCGTTATCCCGGCCCGCGCGGCAAGTGCTACGTTCGGGCGACGCCGGTAGCCAAGCACCAGATCCGCCTGCAATTCCTCTCCCTGGCTGGTATGCACATCCGTCACACTGCCACGGCTTCCTCGCATGCGCGGAGCACGCCTGCACAAGCTCACGTCCACACCGTTTGAAGCCAGCCCTCATCGATAGGGGCCAGCGGTGCCCGCGTCCACCGATGGGAAGTGCTGCTGGCCACGCTTGACCAGGCCCACCTCGAGCCCCAGCCCTCAGGTTCTCCTCCACGACCTAGCCGATGTAGCCCCACCTACGATCACCGCCCTTTTTGGTCTCTGCTCCCGCAGGTAGCCTTGTATAGCCATGGCGTCCTCCATGACATCGAGGTGGAACACGCCCTGGAGGTCGAGCCTGGGCACCTCCGGTCTCACGGGGAGGCGCCGGGTAGCGATCAGCAAGCGGTCGTAGGGCCTCGAACTTCCGTTCCCGCCGTGCCACACCCTCACGACCCGCGCCCTGGAGTCGATATCTGTCACCTCGTGATGCAGTCGCACCACGATCCTCGCCGCTCGAACTCGCCGACGCTGCGCGCGACCAGTCGTTGCCGGTCCTCCACTGCCCCGCCTATGAGGTGGCAGTCCACTGGCTGTAGGAGGCGAACTCCGCCCCGGTCGTAGGCCACGATCTCCAACTCTGGTCGGCCCGCCGCGCCTCGGAGGCCGCGCTTCATCCCGGCCGCGTCCGCGCCGATGATGACGAATCGATTCCTGGTCACGAAGCCCCCGGGCGGATGCTTGATCTCGACCAGTTCCGGGTGGCACTCGCGCGAGGCACACAAGCGCGTCGAAGACCTCGGCAGCGTCGGAGGGCGAGGCCGACGCCTGCGTGAACTTGTAGATACACGGCGGTCTCATCGTCGAGCACTAGTGTCGGTGTACTGAACACCTTCCAGCGCTCCGCGCCCTCTCGCGGTGGTCGCGCTCTACTTCGCGCAGCCACCTCCTCCCGTCGATCCAGCTCAAAGGGAGTGATATCGAGTCCGGCTTGCCGAGCGAACCTGAGGAGAGCCTCGCCGTCACCCTCCCATCCCCGTGCATCGCTGCATAGACGGTGCGGTGGTACCTCCGCTCGAAGACCTCGGACCCCATTGCCTCGGCGGCCTTAGCCATCCCAGCGCCAGGACACTGACGCTCCCTGTCTGGGACGACTCGAATATCGAGGGCTCCCCTACCCCGCGATTAACCTCCTTGAGGGAGAAGGTCTTCCACTCCAGATAAAGCTCTCGCGTCCCGCCTCCTCCAGCTGCTGTAGCCACAGAAGGGCTCGGTAGCTGTATGGGCAGGTGTAGTCGTAGTAGACAGTCACCTTGTTCTCCGACATCTCGCGCTCCAGATACTCGTCGTCATCGACCCGCTCAAGCGGGAGCGACAAGTGGGCCCGGCACCAAGGGTCATAGAGTATTTATGATCAATGTCTCATTCTCCTTGCCGATAGTCCGCTGGCCTCTCCCCGGGTTATATGGCGCAGCCAGTTCCACTCGGCACCTGGCCGGACCTGCAGCCACCTGTTCACGGCCTCTCCTTGCCGAGCCCGACTTCGACTCCTAACCCATCGGCGAGGCGCGTCAGCGAAGGAACAGGCAGGGCGACGAGCACCACGTCCAGCACCTGCTCAGAGAGTCCTCCGGCACGTAAGCTGTCGAGATCAACCTCTCCCCGGAGCGGCGGCACCGTGTGTCGAGGTCTCGGAGCAGGCCTGGCAGACATCCCTGGCCCTGCCGGGGGTATGTCCTGGCAGTTTCGCTTTTTTGACCCGGCAACGCCGCTGCCCTCCCCCCCCCCTTGTGTATCCGAGCGCTGCTGGTATGCCGGGCGGTACTACGTCTGACGGCTCCCAATTCCTACAAGCCTGGTCTCGAGCGTACCTCGCTGCACAGCGAGCACGTGACCGTTCGGCACCCTCTCCCACCGTTCGCCACCCAATCCCTGCGATGCTATCACTACGGCGCCTCGATCAATCCTGTAGCGCAAGTCGTAGTAGCCGATGTCCTTGCGCATCTCTTCACGCACGACGGAGTTCTGTGGGTCGTACCAGCACAGGGCGTATATCTCTCGCGGTGTCAGCAGTACGCTATTCAGGCTCGTGTACTCCAACTCCCTGTCAGCCGCGAGCAGGAGGGTTCGATAGGCGTCTTCAAGGGTTGCAGAACCGTCGTAGGCTGACATGAGAGCCAGGAAGAGGCGCTCACTATCGGTCGTGCCACCAAGTGCCGAGCGTCGCTCCTGGGAGATCAGCCCATCGAGCTTGTCGAAGGGGCCAACACGGCCGTGGTGAGCGAAGGCGAAGCCGTCCGTCACGAACGGATGCGTGTTCTCCTGAGAGAGTCTCAACCCCGGCGTGGCCCACCGCAGGTGCGCTACAAACGCATCGGTGTGGAGCCGCCCAACCAACCCGGCAAACTCGGCGCTGCCGTAGGCTGCCTCGGCGGCTTTCGCGTAGGTGAGATTACCGTCCTCACCGTACCCGGCAATGCCCCATCCGTCACCGTGGGAGTGAGAGAGATGGACAAAGCATTCCAGCCCGTCTCCCAGCAGGTCCCTGGCTGCGACAGGCTCTGGTGCAACGTATGCGAGCAAGCGGCACATACCTGCGTCCTACAACCTTGTTGGCGCCGGTTCTGCTGCCCAGTAGATGGGTATGGCGGGGATTAGCACCGTCACGCCCCGCCGTCCATGGCGCAGCGGAAGCCCGCGAAGATTTGCCTTCGTATGGGGTAGTCCCAGTTGCGGAATGTAACCCGCCCGACGCTCCGCCGCGCAGCCCATGACGCCCCGCGCAGCACCTTGTGCTCGGGTCCGAAGAACACCTCCGAGTACTCGGCGTACGGGAACGCCCTGAAGCCGGGGTATGCGCGGAAGTCGCTGCTCGTCCACTCCCACACGTCCCCGACCATCTGCTCACACCCCAGCGCACTCACCCCGCCGGGGTACGCCGCAATGGGCGCGGGGCCGTAGAGCCACTGGTCGAGGTTCGCACGATCCGGAGTGGGCGGCTCATCGCCCCATGGGTACAGTCTTGCCCGGCCCGCTAACGGGTCCCAGGACGCGGCCACCTCCCATTCGAACTCGGTCGGCAGGCGCTTGCCCGTCCAGCGCGCGTACGCCTCGGCCTCGTGGTAGCACACGTGCACCACTGGCCGGTCCCATTCCACGGGTACGATGTGCCCGAAGCGGTCGGTCAGCCACTCGCCGTGCTCAAAGCGCCAGTACTTGGGTGCGGTCACCCTGCTGTTTTGGAGCCACTCCCATCCCGACTCGCTCCAGAGCTCGCGCCGAGAGTACCCGCCGTCCGACATGAACTCCCGGAACTGGCCGTTTGTCACGGGGAAGCGGTCGATGCGATAACCTTTCAGCTCCACTTCGTGAGCCGGACCCTCGTTATCCCAGGGTGTATGGCGGTCGCTGCCAACTGGATACCGCCCCGCTGGCACCGGTACCATGTCGAGCGTGACGAGGCGACCAGAGGGTGCGGCCGGAAGCGGAGGGCAATAGCCCCCGGGCAACAGTTGGAGTGCCTGCAGGACAGTCTCGTCGTGCTGATGCTCGTGCTCGATGACCATCTCGTAAACATACCCGTCCTGCAGGAGCGGGTTGTCGGAGGCCAGGTCCGCTTTGTCGAGTATCTCCAGCGCTCGCCGGCGCACCTCGTCCCTGTACTCCTCGACTTGTCTGCGGTCCATCAGGGGCAGCTCGCCCCGAGTCGCACGCGGGTTCTCGAACGCGTCGTACAGGTGAAGCCATCCCTCGTTGATGGGAGGCGTGCTGGAGAGCTGGTTCACCAGCCACAACTCCTCGTATACCCCGACGTGCGCGTAGTCCCACACGAGCGGGCTCATGAGCCTGTTGTGCTGGGCTATAAGTCGGAGGTCGTCCACGGGCGCGAGCAGATCTGTGGTGCGCCTACGTGCCTCTTCGAGTTCCGCAATGATGCGACCCTTGGCATCGCTAACAGTCGTGATCATAGTCTTGTCTCCCATCCATTGAAAGTCGGTCATCTATTCTCTATATCCAGATTGAGAGGTCCTGCGGGCAGGCCCGGAAGCGATCGAGCTGTTCGTCGGCCGGGCAGCGGCCGGGGACGAGGTACCGCTCCCGGTACTCCTCGACGAGCGCCGCGGCGTCGTGTGGTAGATATCCTGCCGGAAGCCGCTGCATGCCCCTCAGCGCGATGTCAAACAGGTCGCAGGCGGACCCGCGCAGGGACAGGTCCGCCATCCCGAGCGTTGCCGTCGCCTTCCACTCCTCCCGCCAGGAACGTGCCGGCTTGGCGAGGGCTTCGAGCGCCTCCCGCCGGGCTGCCGGGTCGTACAGCAGCGCGGCCAGCAGGCACACCGGGACGGCTCTCCACCGCTCGGGTAGGGCATCGAGGTAGCGCACCTCGATGTACCCGTGGGGCCGGACCGGTGGGAACAGCGTCGTGAGATGATGGGCCAGGTCCTCCGCGTCGGGCCTCGCGCCGCCCCGGGCCAGCCAGTCCCCGAAGGGCAGGCGGAACGGCAGCGTGGGCTCGCTCTCTTCACGCGTCAGCGGGATGGCTTCGGCGCGGAGGGCGAACTGGACGTAGGCTTCGGCTGGATCGACGTCCCCTACATGGGTGCCGTCGAAGCCCGTGCGGCTCGAATCCACCTCCTGCCAGATGGCGGAGCGGGTACTTCGCAATCCAGTGGGGTCTTCATCCAGCAGCGGTGAGTTGGCGAAGACAGCTGTCAGAGCCGGCCCCATGATTGGCCAGCACCCAGCGCTCGCGCCCAACCTCGCCGGACCCAAAGTCGAGGCAGACCTGCAAAGAGGCCGTCTGCCGCATCATCGGCGCCCCGCGATGCCGATGCCATCGAAATGGTCCTGCATGGCGCGATAGCGGGGACGGTCGGTATGAAGTCCAAGGGCGTCGCAGGTGTGCCAGGGGTTGGTGCCGGTGCTGAGCATGGAGACACCGTGCGGCGCAACGCACCGGCGCAGCCTTCTGTGAGTTGCCGGGCAGTTCCGAGGGCAGCACGGCGCGGTAGCCCTGGCGGGGGGGGCCTGTTCCACCTGGCTGCCCGGCTCGAAGCTGAGGCAGGCGTCGCTAACAAGGTCCTTATCAGCGGACAGCATCTCAGCAAGCGAGGATGCCGGCACCGGGCGGGGAGGGTACGCCTTGAGTAGACCGATGAGCTCGATCTCGAGCCCGATGCAGCCCGGATCGTCTTTACCGGAGAAGCGCGGGGTGAACAGCCGAGATACATGCTCCTGAAGATCGGAGCGCGTGAGCCAGCCAGGTGCGGTGGTCATGACCTTCCCACCCCTATCCGGGCCCGATCCCGGCAGCGCATGTCGGACCGCACAGTTTCCGGCGAGATCCTGCTAGCTTCACTCGGATGCACCCTATCGCGACTCATCACCGGCAAAGTGAGGCCCCTTGCATCCAAAGTGGAAAGCATCCTTTGTACGCGTCCGCCAAGTAACTCGCAGACTCTATCCAAGATCCTTGTCTATCTATTGCACTCCGGACCCGTCCCATACAACGATTGTGCCACATCTCGACACCCTGTCTGTGATCTAGATTACCCTCAGGCCGCTCAGGGTTACCGTTCCCGGCCTCGTGGCTGTCAAACCGCACTGCATCCCTTCCTACTCGACTAAAGGCGGAACCACGCGTAGAGGACCGCACACAGGTTGTGTCCTGCAACTTCTGTAAATTAGATGGCTAGAGAGAAGGCCATCGTTCCTCCAGGATAGTTGTGACTCAAACAACAACAAGGAGGAGACGGATGGCCAGGCGCAATGGTAGCAGGTTTGAGGACTCGGTCGCGGGGAAGCTGCTTGACGACCCTGAGTTCCTGCGTGGATCGTGGAGCGCACGGTGCAAGAGGTGCTGGAGACGGAGATGACCGCCCATGTGGGTGCGGGAAGGTACGAGCGGGGTGGAAGGCAGGACCGGGCACCGCAACGGCTACAAGCCGCGGGAACTGAGGACGCGAGTGGGCACGCTCAGCTTGCTGGTGAAGGGACTTCTCAACGTCTTCGCCAAGTACCAGCGCAATGAGAAGGCTTTGGTCTTGGGATGGAGGCGCTCTGCAGTACCCGCAAGGTAACCGAGATCACGGAGGAGGACGAGCTTCTGAAGAGCCTGGTATCAATGCCAGGTTCGACGCAGCGCGTGGCGATGAGAAGGCGCTGGTCTTGTATCTGATGGAGATGTACGTCGAGGCCGCATCGTCAGCCAGGGGGTGCCCGCAAGGTAACCGAGATCACGGATAGAGAGATTGGATGTGGGACGAGACCCTCCAAGAGCCTATCAGGATATCGGCGAAGAGCCGCGGGCTCTCATGTTGAGCTGGTGACGAGCGATGACCACAAGGGGGCTGAGGGCGGCAATAGACCGGCATTTCAGCGCGTGGCGATCGCGCGAACTGGCTGCCATCTCACCACCCGGTACCCGTATTCAATGCGCCTACGTGGATAGGCAGCAGTTATGAGAAGGTGCGGGTCGATGAGTGCCGTATCGTCAGCCAGGGGTGCTGATCGTCAAGGGAGTCAGAGGCGGACGGGCATAGAGAGCATCCTGCCTGAGGCTGGTGGATGTGCGTCGAGCAATCGAAAGCGAGATGCGGTACTGACATCAGGATCTGTTCTGGTCAGAGGAGAACCGAAGTGCAGCCGCGGGCTCTGGCCAACAGCAGCTTCGGTGGTGGGAGAAGCTGTGCAGGGACGAGCGATGACCACAAGGGGATGAGCTGGCGGCAATAGACCGGCATTTCCAAGGGCACACGAGCCCTCAGCGACTGGCAGCGTTGTCAGGTGCCGATTACGAGCGGGTGAGCGAACTGGTCGCCAAGGCGGAGTGCACCGGACAAGCGCGAGAGGATGACGACAAGGCGTTGAGCGTGGCAGAAGAGGTCTGTCGGACGCCCCTCGCAGTGGTACGCGTGCCACCTTTACCCCTGAGCAGGTGGATAGTAGCACTGGCTTCAGAGGATCCAAAGACAGGGCAGCAGAACTGGAGCTTGCACGCGAGGCGGTGAATGGCGAGCCAGCCATCCGTTTTTTGGGGAAGAACTAGCCCAGACCCTCGACGAGCGCATCGAGGAGTGCCTGGTGGTCTACTCGCAGGAGTTGCCGAGCAGGGGGTGTACCCAGAGCACATGAGAAGACGGGGATCAGGCTGCGCTCGACCATGACGGCCTGGAGCGCTTGCACCGAGGAACTCAAGCCACGGGCGAGGTGATAGCGCCCAGGGTAGTGAGGATCTTCCCAACAGAGAATGGGTGTTCCTCAACACCCACCAGTCGGAGGTGCTGGAGGCTGGTGACGGCGGCATCAAGCTGGAGGTCGAGCAATCGGAGAGGCGCAGCTTCCTGGCTCAGTGGGATGAAGCACTGCTCCTGGCTCAACCTGGAGCGACATCGAGGCGAGGCAGCTGTCGGTGGAAGATGGCAAGCCAGCCAGCCAGAGGACGTACAAGGAACAAGTATGAATGATGGCTGTGCACTAGCCTGAGCAGCTAGCGCACTTGGAGGATTTTACAGACAGTTCCGGACTTGACCCAGCCTTGCCGCTCACGCGCTCTCGATGGACTTGCACACTGGGCAGCACTTACGATACCAAGGAAGGGGTGTTCGGGTATGAGGGTACTTATCACGGGTGCCGGGGGCACGGGGGACGGCGCTCGCGCCGATGCTGGCAGATGCGGGGCACGAGCCGGTGCTACAGGACGTGCGGGCAGACGCCGTACGAGTCCATCCAGGGTGACGTGCGCAGCCCGGAAGATCCCGGCGCAGCGGGGGGCGGATGTGATCGTCCACACCGCGGCGATCCACGGCATACACCTGAGTGATCACTGCCCCGCGACTTCTACGACCTGAACCTCACGGGCACGCTCAACGTGTGGAGTATGGCAGCCAAGTAGGCACAAAGGCGGTGGTGTTCAGCAGCACGATGGGTGTGTACAAGCCCTACAACGCCCCCGGGGAGGGCACGGCGCTGCGCGAGGATACGCCACTGCGTCCCGGCGGGACATCTACGGCTGGACGAAGGTTGCCGGCGAGGAGTTGTGCAAGTTGTACGGCGCACCCACGGCATCCCGAGCATTGCGCTACGCTACGGCATGTTCGTGCCCGAGCCGTTCTTCCTCTACGGACCGGCTCTACGGGCGGGGGTGGACCGCGATGTCGCACGCTCGGTGATGGCCTCTATGGAAACGCTAATGGGCGGTGGGGTGACGTGGGATACGTTCAACGTCGAGTCGGTGGTGCCATTCCAGGAAGAGGACGCCGAGCAACTGGCGCGCGATCCCATGCCCGTGCTGGACAAATACTACCCGGGCGCCGTGGAGCTGCTGCGAGAGCGGGTGTTGAGAGCCTGGCGCCGATCACGGTGTACTACCCGATGGACCATGGTGGACGTGCTCGGCTTCAGGCCGGAGTGCAACTTCGATCAATGGTTGGAGGAACTCAGAGGCCGACCCGAGGAGAGGGCGGAGAAGAGTCCTCCCTGGCCGTAGTTCTGCGAAATGTCACATGGGCTGGCCGTTGATAGAAGGTAAGCGGGGAATCGTCGCGCTGAAATATCAGTTGCTCACGGGAAGCTCTACGCCGCAGCCGCCCGTGGGCGCCGGAATGGCAGAGCTCCTCCCAGCACCTGGTGTACCGCCTGCACCCGACCGGTTCAGTAATCGCGCTCGCCTTCCTGAAGTTCGTCATGCGTGCCTAAGGCTTAGGAGTACCAAGTCTCAACGACTACATCCCGAACTGCCATCAAGTGTAGGGCGAAATGGAGCGGTATGGTGAACCAGACATCAAGCATGGCATGGAAGCTGGGGCTGGGTGGCCACTCCTACATCGAGCAGCTCGGCAACGACCCTCGCCCCTCCTTCAAGGAGCAGTGTGAGCTAGTCGCGACCTGTTTGGACGCAGGCATCACCCTTCTCGACACAACGTACTATCAGGAACGCGTTGCGCTAGGGCGAGTGCTTCGTGAGCTAGGTCGTCGCGAGGAGGCTGAGATTGCCGCGTGGAACTTCTTCGCGCACGCAGGCAGGGAGGACGACTTGGCGCCGTGGACCCCGTATGAGCCGCAGCACATAGACATCATGCTCTCCGAGTTGCAGACCGACCGAGTGGACCTCCTGGTCATCCACGCAGAGGACGATGAGGCCACTTTGCATAGGGAGTTGGACTTGGCTGCGAGCTGGATGCATGCTGGGAAGGTAATGCGGGTTGCGTTGGGCATGGTCGAGGCCGGTCACCTCCACTCTCTGCCCGAGGGACACCCGGTAACCCACGTCTTTGCGCCGTACAACGCCTTCAATCGGGAAGCGCTGTCCACGTTCTCGGAAGCCAAGCGGCGCGGGTTAAGCAACATCGCGATGTCACCTTTTATCCGGGGCTGGAAGCTTGACGAGATTGGTGAGGACAAGGCGCTGGTGTCCGACATCCTCCTGCGCTGGGTCGCGGCGCAAGACATGGTGGACCGGGTGGTTGTGTCCATGCGTAAGACGGAGTGGGTGCACGTCAACGTCCGTTCGGTCGCACGCGGCCCACTCTCAGAGGAGGAGCGGGCCCGGTTGGGGGTATGGATCGACCGCGTGGGCTGAGGGCGCGAGGGAATCGAGTGGCAGAAGTACGGATGCCGATTACGCTGGCCTGTCTCAACCGGATCTGGGGGCGGGGCCAGTAACTAACAATCGGGCTTGAGCTTCCATACCATCCTTTGCGCTACAAGACATTCGATATCTGGAAATCTACATACACAGAAGGAGAGGGGCCGACGTGGAGTACCGCAAGCTGGGCAAGACAAGCATCGAGGTGTCGGAGATCGGGTTCGGGGCGTGGGCGATCGGCGGGGACGCGTGGGGGCCGGTGGAGGACCAGGCATCCGTAGCGGCGATGGAGCGAGCGCTTGAGCTCGGCATCACCTTCATAGACACCGCGGACGTCTACGGCGATGGGCACAGCGAGGAGCTCGTCGCCCAGGTAATCAAGAGCAGGCGAGATCAGGTCATAGTCGCGACCAAGGGCGGGCTGATGGGCCATCACCGCGACCCGAAGGGCACACCGGTCTACGACCGCCCGGAGAAGGTGCGCGAGGCTCTGGAAAACAGCTTGCATCGGCTGGGCACGGATTACGTGGACCTCTACTTCGACCACATCTGGTGGGACAGGCACGAGGAGACGGAGGCGTTCATAGAGGCGCTTGCGTCGCTCAAGGCGGAGGGTAAAGCAAGGGCGGTTGGTGTGTCTACCGATGACTTCGAGTACATCAAGCACTTCAACAAGAACGGCGGCCTGGATGTCGTGCAGCTCGAGTACAGCATCCTCAACCGCAAGGCGGAGAGGCAGATCCTGCCGTACCTCCAGGAGCACGGGATCGGGGTAGTGGTGCGCGGTCCGCTCCAGAAGGGGTTGCTGACCGGCAAGTTCACGCCCGAGAGCACCTTCCCCAAGGGGGATGTTCGGCACAACTGGCCGAACGAGCCGTGGTTTACGGAGAGCGTGGAGAAGGTCGAGCGGTTGCAAGTCCTCGAGAGGGACGAGCAGACGATGGGGCAGTTGGCGCTCCGATTCGTGCTGAGCCACCCGGCTATCTCCACAGCTATCCCCGGTGGTAAGACGCCTGAGCAGGTCGAGGAGAACGCCCGAGCCTCAGTACGGCCGCTGTTGTCTGAGCAGGAGCTGCAGCTGATCGATGAGGTGGCGCCTACCTAGGTGCTCGCGGCCGACGCCGGTGGTGTCGGGCGCGGATTCGAGCTGCGTACATTNCATCCAGCACTTGCAGGCTCGTGGTCCAGCGAGGTGAAGAGGCGGTGGTGATCTAGGAGTAGGTCCAGCTGTTACCGCCAGACCGATACACGGTCACCTTTATGGGCTCACAGACCGCTGGGGCACTGCTCTGGGGACTCGCCGCTAATCGAGTCGGCCTGCTGCCGGCGGTCCTCCTCGCGGCCGTGGTGGTGCTGGCCGGGGTAATTGCCGGTCTGTTCTGGCGGGTGCCGGAGACCGGTCACCTCGACCCCCAGCCGGCCATCTACTGGCCCGAGGCACGCCTGGCCTACGAGCCCGAGCCTGACACCGGACCCGTCCTGGTCATCGTCTACTACACCGTCACGCCGGAGCGCCAGGCAGCCTTCCTGGAGGCGATGGAGCAGCTTCGCCGGTCTCGCCTCCGGACTGGGGCGACTCGCTGGGAGCTGTACCGGGATGGCGAGCGACCGGACCGCTTTCTCGAAACCTTCAGCGTCCCGTCCTGGGAGGAGCACCTACGTCAGCACGCCGGCCGCCTGACCGCGGCGGACAGGGCGAGCGAGGAAACCACGCATGCATATTCGGATCCACCGCCGTGGGCCGACCACCTGCTCCCGCCATAGCGCTGAGGGGCTGCTCCCAACGCAGAACAAGAAGCGTCGTTCGATGATCTGCTTGGCGGGCACAAAACGTGGGCGTGGAGCCGGCTATGGGGCTGCAACGCCATCAGGGATCGGAGCAGACTAACGCCCACGGTTGGCCGCTCACGCGGGTGAGCGCGACGGTCACCCGGCGGTTGCCGGTAAGCTTCAGGCGGCGGCGCAGGTCCTCGACGTCGACGGCAGAGCCTCGCTTTCGTATGTCCACTGCCCCCACATCGAATCGGCGGAGGACTTCCCTCAATCGCTTGAGGTTCCACGGCAGCGACTCCTCGATGCGCAGCAGGCGGGCAAAGGGCGTCGTTACCGGGCTATCTAGCGAGAGGAAGGCAATCTCCGGGTCGAGCTTCCACGCGCCGAGAGCGCGCGCAAGCTCCTCTACCAGTCCCGCTCGGGTCACGGCGGGGTCGGGATCCAGCAGGTACGCGCCGGGCAGCAAGCACTCAACCGCCGGTCCGGGCTCGGACACGAGCGTGTGCCCGTCGGGCAGGAGCGTCGCCCGACGTTCCACCGTGACAAGCGGCGGAGACCATAGCGCGGCCTCTTTGAGATCCCCGCCGACGGAGACAAACTCCAACTCCCAGTCCGGCGGCACCGACTCGTGCGGCAATCCCGGCGCCGCTTTGACGCCCACAGCGGGTATCCGCTCGGCGAGCGCGAGGCACCAGGCGAGGGGCGGCTCGGACTCGCGAAGGTCGCGCTTGCCGCCGTGCCTGCGGGCGGGGTCGACGAACACGGCCTCCACCCCGGTCAGGTCCGACGCGCGCACGTCCTCACAGCGGGTGCGCACGGCTGACGCGCCATACACCGCCGCGTTGAGCCCCGCCATCCGCAGGTGCAGCGGGTCGCGGTCCACCGCGAGTGCATCCCTGCCCGGCGCGAGCGCGATGAGGTCGCCCCCGATGCCGCAGCACAGATCTGCGACATATCGGTATGGCGTGTAGCGACGAGCCCGGTGTGCCGAGATGATCTGGGCCGACGCTTGCTCCAAACCTTCGCGCGTCAGGTACAGATGATCCGCTCGGTCGAACTTAGTGCGTGCGCGGGTGCGTAGTTCGGTGAGTTCCAGCGCAGCGGCAACCATCGAGGCAGGATACCTTTGGCGTAGCCGGTTGTTGAGCCCGAGCTCCGCCGCTGGCGAGTGCCCTGCACTCGCGACCGTTGCGAGCAGCCCCTGCCCCTGGGCGGAGAGCAGCGCTGCTAGTCCCTCAGAGTCCAATGATGCGGTCTCCGGATCTTGTCATGTTTTGGGGCGCTATCCGTTCGAAGTTGGCCGCTAGCACGAGCAGCTAGCTGATGCTCGACCACGCGCTCACGCGCTGGGATCATGCAGGGTGGATCGGACAGCTTAGTCACCACATCGATATATGGCATCGTCGCTATCCCAGGAAAACGAGCGGTAATCCGGATTGCCCGACTTAATGGCGTGGAGCATTGCGCTAGCATGCGCATTCGGTATCGGTTCACAGACTCCAACTTATCTGCTCGAATACAGATGCTCCGCCAGCACCTTGAGTAGACCCGGCAGGTGCAGCCGGAATGGTCGCCGTGCCTCCTCGTTCATCTACGCCCCTTTCTCTAACCCACAGATGATAGCAGGAGACCCAGCATTCCCTCCACGACTCGCGATGCCACATACGGGTTCGGGTGTTCTGTCCGTTTCTCTGTGGACTGGCGTGCTACGGCAGGTGCGCAGGGTCACACTTCCCCGGAACTGTCGATGGCGGGAGTGGGTGCTTAAGTCGAGCGCTTCCGTCCACCAGGATGGTTACCGCCCGCGGCCCATAGACCTGGACCAACGAATCTGCCGCACTTGATGGGGCGATGATTGTCACGGACCCGGTCGGAGAACCTACAATGTCGTAGCAGGTAATCCGTAGTAAGCCCCTGAATCGTGTGGATGAAAAGGAGGATGTGAATGGCAATGGGTCCCACTCGCCTCGTCGATGCGAACCGGATCGTTTCCCTTGCGCTGCCGCCTGTGGAGATCACCATCGACCCCGCCTTTACCTATGTCGGCGGTCCGAGCTTTCAGCTCTATGGGATCGCGCACGCTGAACAGCATCTCTTCGTTGTTGCGGACGAGCGGCGCATGATTCAGCGGCTGGTGTGGGTCCAGTTCGAGGGGTACTTGCCCGACAACCAGCGCACCTACCGCTATCCCGTGACACAGACCGTGGATATCGGCGGTGTGCCGTTTATCTACGACACCAGCACGGCAGCGATCGGCCCCGCGATCGCGGAACGCCCCGACTCTGACCTTGCCGCCGCCGCGAATCATCTCCGGGCGCACGGCTATGGGATGTCCGACGATGTAGAGTCGCAGCGATTCGTCTATCTCATCGAACCCGACAATCGCAACGAACTGATGATCATCTACGGGGAGAGCAGCGACGTGGCGGAAACCGTACACCCGAAGACCGCCCGGGAACGTGCTTTGGCAAGCTTCTCGGTGCGCTTCACCTGAGAAGGTTGGCTCGCGCAGCAGGTCTCCGGGTTGCAACAGCCGAAAGGACTCGCATCGCGTTGGCCCATTCGGCCGGGGATCCGCTGCCGCCCCTCGAGTCCGGGGACGCCGCTCCTGCCGGCTACAGGGCGGACCCGGAGAACTACGACTGCGATACAGAAACGGGATCAGTACATGCGTCCGCCGAGGGGAACGTCGCGCTCCGGTTCCAGCAATACCACCTCGCCCGCGTCGTCGGGTACGCCGAGCACGAGCACCTCGCTGCGAACGGGGCCGATCTGCCTGGGTGGGAAGTTCACGACCGCGAGCACGAGCCGGCCGACGAGATCCTCGGGCCGGTAATTCGCGACGAGCTGCGCGCTGGAGCGCTTCTCTCCCAGGTCACCGAAGTCTACCCGCAGCCTGTAGGCAGGCTTTCGAGCCTCGGGGAACTCCAGCGCCTCCACGATGCGCCCGACGCGGATATCGACCGCGTGGAAGTCCGCGAACGTGATCTGCGCCGTCTCCGCCATCTCATCCTCCATCGCGCGTCAACCATGACCGGAGCCCCGTCCCCTCCTGCGCCGGAACGTGTCGGGTAAACTGTAGTGTAACAGTAACGAACAAGCCTGGTTTGCCAGGCGGGAGATGAGACATGTTTGGCAGAAACAGGAACACCCCCCCAGCCGTCGAGATCGACCCCGATGCGGTAATGGCCGCGCTCGGTACCGTCGAGGAGCCGGAGCTTGGCGGCGATCTCGTGTCCCGCAAGATGATCGAGAACCTCCACGTGGAAAATGGCGCGGTGGGCTTCACCGTTGTACTCACCACCCCGGCGTGCCCCTTGAAGAACCAGATCGAATCCGAGGCGCGCGCCGCGGTGATGGAAGTGTCCGGCGTGCAGGCGGTGCAAGTCAACTTCACCTCCCGCGTGGTCTCGGGGCGGACGCAGCATCGGCAGATCCTGCCGGGTGTGACGCACACGATCGCGGTGGCATCAGGCAAGGGTGGTGTCGGCAAGAGCACGATGAGCACCGGCCTTGCGGTCTCGCTCGCGCAGAGTGGCGCGCGAGTCGGGCTGCTCGACGCGGACATCTACGGCCCGAACATCCCGATGATGATGGGGGTCGAAATCCCGCCTGGCCAGGAGGGCGAAGCGCTGATCCCGGCGGAGAGCCACGGGGTGAAGATCATGAGCATGGCCTTCTTCCTCACGAAGGAATCACCGGCGGTTTGGCGCGGACCGATGGTGTCCAAGATGATCCAGGAGTTGCTCACGAAGGTGCGCTGGGGCGATCTCGACTACCTCGTGATCGACCTGCCGCCGGGCACGGGTGACGCGTCCCTCACTCTCGCCCAGTCGGTGCCACTTACCGGCGCGGTGATCGTCTCGACGCCGCAGGACGTGGCCCTCTCGGACGTCGCCAAGGGCGTGGAGATGTTCAAGACCCTGAAGGTGCCGCTGATCGGGCTGATCGAGAACATGAGCTACTTCGTCTGCCCGCACTGCCGGGAGCGCACAGAGATCTTCGGCCACGGCGGGGAGATGACGGCCCGGAAGCTCGATCTGCACCCCCTGGGCGAGGTGCCGCTGCACCCGGCGATCCGTGAGGGAGGCGATATCGGCCAGCCGCTCGTCGTCTCCGCGCCGGATTCCCCACAGGCACGGGCGATCCGTAGCGCGGCGGAGCAGGTTGCAGCGCGGATCAGCGTGCTGACGCTGAAGAACCGCCCGAGTGCCGTTGCGAACCGCACCTTCATCCCGCTCACCCCGCGCTGAGGGAACGAAGTCATAGGCGAAGGGGAGGTGCGTAAACACTTCCCCTTCTTTGTGTGCCGACTGTTGTGGCGGGTGACCACCGTACCTTGGTGCCTGATGCGGCTACCGTGCCGGTGTGGCCCTCACTATCCAGTTCACTTAAGCGGGCAAAGCAAATCGTGACACGCTCCACCCGGGCAGGACCCTAATATGCCACCAGCGCCGGCTCGTCGCCGTAGCTCCAAGCCAGCGTGTTTGTGTCGTGCAGCCAGAACAGTGGGCTCTGGCCACCGTCTTCCGACTCCTGCTGTTCGGCGTCTTTCTGCACGAGCTCACGCGCGATCTCGACCAACTCCGCGTCCTCCTGCTCCGTGAGCGGCGTGAAGTTTTCGGCGATCTCGACGGCGGCGTCCACCTCGGCCTCATTCTTCATCCCGACGATCGCGAGCGAGACGCCCTCCAACCCGAGCGAGTAGCGGAGTGCGAGGTCTCGGCGGTCGATCTCGCCGTGCAGCAGTACCTTCATCGCGATGACGCCCGTCCCTCGCTCTCGCGCGTACGGGAGGAACGCTGTTTCCGGACCACTGACGAGTCGATCGGCAGCGCCGAGTGCGATGAGCACCGTGTCGAAGGGATATTCCTGTATCGCGCGGGCGAGCACGTCCGGCCGGGCGTGTCCAGTGATGCCAATGAACCGACACAGACCCTGGCGCTTCGCTTCTTCGACGCCGGGGATGGAGCCATCGGCGGCGAGTACGGCCTCCAGGTCCGCATGGGTGTTGACCGCGTGAATCTGCAGCAGGTCGACGTGGTCAGTCTGTAGCCGCTCCAGCGAGTCGTGGATGTCCTTCAGTACGCCGTCGCGGGTGCGCAGGTTGCACTTCGTGGCGAGGAACACCTCGTCCCGCCGCTGCTTCATCACTTCCCCGACGATATGCTCGCTGCCGTAGTCGGGCGATGTGTCAAGATACGTCACCCCCCGGTCAATCGCGTGGTTGAGTGCGGCCACCCCGGCGTCGATCGGCACGTCCTTCTCGATATGCCCGAGTGTCGCCGTGCCGTAGCCAATTATGGGCACTTCTACCCCTGTCCTGCCGAACTGTCGTCGTTCCATAGCACTCCTCCTCGGGCATCGCCCATATGCAGACCTGACCATAATTCGCACGTAAGGTACCATGCTTCGACGTGCAGGTAGCAATCCGTGGCGCGCTGGTATCAGGAGGCCAAACTTCGACGCGTGCCCTTTGGTGCTTAACTCCATCGCACCCGGTCCGCGCCGCGTTGTTACGGCCAGCGCGCGTCACGTCGGCGGTTGGGTACCTAGATGCGGTGATACATGATACGGGTTGTGACTTAACCCGTTGTATCATCGAGCGTACGGGCATCCCGCGATATTGCGCGCAGGCGGTGACAAGGGAGGAGCGATCGATGCGTTACGGCTTTATCATCCCCGGTGGTGGCGTCCGCGACATCGTGGAGCTTGGCAGGGAGGCCGAGGCGGCGGGCTGGGACGCGGTGTTCTACTGGGAAGGCGACTGGGGCGTGAGCCCGTGGGTGGCGCTCGGGGCCATCGCTTCGCACACCGAACGCATCCGACTCGGGGCCGTGCTGCATCCCCTGCCATGGCGCAGACCCTGGCTCCTCGCCCGCGACATCGCCACACTCGATCAGCTCTCTGGCGGGCGGGCGGTGCTCCCGATCGGGCTGGGGGCGGTGCATGACCCGGAATGGGCCGCAGGCACCACCCGAACCGGCGAGGTGGTCGACCGCAAGTTGCGGGCACAACTGATGGACGAGGGGCTGGATGTGATCGACGGGCTATGGTCCGGCGAGCCGTTCACATACGACGGAACGCACTACCACCTGCGCGATGCGAAGCTTGATCCCACCCCGGTGCAACGTCCGCGCGTCCCGATCTGGGTGGTTGCCGCATGGCCGCGGATGAAGACGATGCGGCGGGTGCTTCGCTGCGACGGGATCCTCGTGTCGGATGACTGGACACCCGAGGACCTTTGGGATATGCGAACGTATGTCCAGGAGCACCGTACCCTGGACAGCCCGTTCGACATCGTGATGGAGGGCAGCCCGCGCGGCGATGATCCCCAGCAGACGGCGTCCGCCGTGCGCGCGTGGGCCGAGCGGGGCGTGACCTGGTGGCTGGAGGCGATGTGGTCGGAGCCGAACGGAACGAAGGACGTCCGTGCCCGCATCAGGCAGGGACCGCCTCGCTTTGAGTAGGCGTGAAGCGATGCTGCTATGTGATGGCTCTAGAGTGAGGAGCGGACGCAGCCGGCATCGTCCACGTCCCTATGGAGGGTGTTTCGCGGGCTAGCGCTCGGCTGCCGGCTGCATCTCCGCGGGCATCCTGCGCATCACCCTGGGCGCAGGGGCTCTGAGGGTACTGCGCATGCTGCGGGGCTCCGCCACGATCTGGGCGCCATTCCAGGTGGCGGCGATCACGAGCCCCGCGCCGACGAGCACTATGTCCTTGATGATGTACTGCGCCACGAGCGAGGGGGCATGGGACGGGCCCGAGAAGAGCTCACCAGGAAAGAGCACCAAGGGAGACATGGCGCCGATCATCTGCGCGCCCATCAGCCATACCGCAACGCGCAGGCACCTGCCGCTGATGAAAGAGAGCCCGATGACACACTCCAGAATTGCGATGATCTTCATGCCCACGTCCGGTGACACCATGGCGAAACTCAGCGCATCCGTAGTGCGCGTGGCGAGCCCCTCGATCGGGCTCACGCCGGGAAAGAACTTCAGAGCGCCAAAGACGAGGAAGATCAGGCCGAGACTGATCCGCAGGAGGGAGATGCTGTGTGTGACCAGCCATCCGTTCATCCGGGTGTCCAGGCGGTCGAATCGGTCGAAGATGGTTTGCATTGTAGCCTTTCTTCGTGGAGCAATTGACTCCGCATATCCGATAGTACGCACCACGTGTTATCCCGGTTTCCTGTTTGGCGTCCCTACTGTCCCGTTGTTGCGACAAATTCCAGGCTCAGTGCCACGTCGTCCTCGACGCGCACGAAGCCGGCAATGTTCGGCGGGTCCACGCCATACTGCGTCATCTTGAGCTTCGTTGTCGCCGTTCCTCGCAGGGTGTCCCCGTCGAGCGTGGCGGTCACATCCCATGTCTGTTTCCGCGTCATCTCACGGATCGTCATGTCGCCCGTCATCTTGAACGTAAACGGCTTGCCATCCTCGACGCGCGCGGGCAGTGCGGAGAGCTTCGCGTTCCGGAAGCGGGCGATGGGGTACTTCGCGGACTCCAGCCACTGGCGCCGTATCGCGTTGTCGCGCCGCGGCTGGTCGGTCTCGAGCTGGCTGATGTCCACCGCGATCTCGCCGACGCGTGTTGCCTCTGGCTTGTCGGGGTTGACCCGTATCTCCCCCGATACCGCTCGCGTCGTGCCCACGGGCGACTCCAGGCGGTTGTCCTCCAGGAACACTTCATCCACTTTGTACGTCGCCTGCGAGCGCTTCGGGTCTATCCGGTAAACCCGCGCCGGCCGGTTGGGTCTCGCGGTGGGATCTGCGGCTGCGGGCCTGTCCCCCGGCGCGGTGTCGACCGCGGGCGTCGTCGCTGCGGACGATTCTGTGGTCGCCGGGGCAGAGGGGGTGATCTCGTCCGTCGGGACCTGCGCTACGGTTGGTTCTGGTTCTGGGGCGAGGGTTGCCACCGAAGGCGGGGTGGTCGCCACCTCGACGTCCGCGGTCAGTCGGAGGGTATAGATCACCGCGCCGAGCACTCCGAGGACGATGAGTCCGGCGAGGGCGAGCAGGATACGTCGCATAGTTTGTCTCCTCTCCAAGGTAGCATCAGTCGTCAGGCGTTGCAGGCGGTGGTCCGGTCAGGGACGTCTCGTTCTACTATCTGCTACGTAGTCTGGCCGGGAAGGTGTTTGCTGTTCCCGTCGAGATGTGCCGGGTACGTGGCACTCCTGCTCCATGCATAGCAGATATGCTGAAAGCTTGCGGCGCTACCGAGCGAATGGGGCACGGGCTGACCGGAGGGGCTTCCATGTCTGGTTCCAGATCAATCCCAACCTGCCTTCGTCGGCTGCAGCCAACGCCCATGCTCGCCGGCGCGGTGCCCTGTAATACGGACTCCGGCAGAAGGGTGGAGTGTCTGTCATTCCGGGCATGCGAGGAATCCGTGGTACGTGCTACGGATCCCTTACTACGTTCGGGATGAAATGCGATAGGCTTCAACCGCGTTGCTTATTACACAAGGTGCGAACCGTTTCCCGAGGGGATAGGCGACCGTTATACTGGGTGGTCGGCTAGGTTCGCGGGATACCTTGGCAGGTGGCGAATGTATATCCCCAGACACAATCGCGTTGAGGACGACGGGCCGCTGTTTGCCCTGATGGAGCGGTTCAGCTTTGCCACACTTGTGACAGTGCACGACGCCACGCCGTTCGCGACGCATTTGCCGCTCGTGCTCGAGCGCAACCGTGGGGCGCGTGGCACGCTCCTGGGTCACATGGCGCGGGCGAACGAGCAATGGCGGAGCTTCGCGTCCGGCGCGGAGGCGCTCGTCATCTTCCAGGCGGAGCACGCGTACATCTCGCCGACATGGTACGAAGACCAGCCAAGTGTGCCCACCTGGAACTACATGGTGGTCCATGTATACGGAGCGCCCCGAATTGTAGAGGAGTCGGGCCGGGTCACCGCTTCGCTCCGGCAACTCGTGGAGGAGCATGAACGCGGCTTTGCGCAGCCGTGGGACATGGAGGTGCTGCCCGAAGCGTACGTTGGGAAGATGATACGCGGGATCGTCGCCTTCGAGATCCCGATCACCCGGCTGGAGGGTAAGTTCAAGCTCAGCCAGAATCGCTCCGTTGAGGACCGGCGGCGGGTGGTGGGGGCGCTGGCGGCGAGCGACGATGTTGTCGAGCGCGGACTTGCGGACGCGATGCGTCGGGACCTAGAACGGTCGGGCGATGGGGCCTGAATTCGAAGTCAGGGTCGACACTCGACCAGGTGCTTTGGCATGGCGTGCCTAGATTTTGTGTCACCGGAAGTACAAATGTATGAACCGCCCGCGGACACAGGCTCAGACACAATCCGCTTGAACGATAATGTTTGTTTGCCCGAGCCCATATTTTTTGTCGACAAAAACCGTGGGATGCTCGATCGAGCGTCCCACAACATTAAGACCCGACTTTCGGAAAGGACGGGCTAGACGGCGACCGGGCTCTCCGCGTTCATGGCGATTACCCACTCACCCGTGCGGCTGAGGGTTACCTGCTGGGGCCCAAGCCCTGCGGGTAGGTGCTTCGCTTCCTGCACGGCCCGCTCCAGTGCGCGCTTGTTCTCAAGCCCCAGCGCGTCGAGGATCGGGTTGGCCACGTAGCGCCCGTGCTTCAGTGGCGTGTACAGCTTCGTGCGGTACAGCGCTTCGCGCATCTCCGACTCATTCGGGATCAGGTAGAGCGCGGGCATATTGAAGGAGCCCAGCACCTGGAAGAGGGTGTCGAATGCCTCGTACGGCAGGTACTTCTTATAGATGTCGAACATCTGCAAGAAGATGGCGTGGTGGGCGATCTCGTCATTGGCGACGATCTTGAACGCGCCCGCCGCACCTACCTGCTTGCCGCGAGTCCGCTCTTCCGCGGTGACCTTCTCGGGGAGGCCATACTCGGTGCGGATCCGCTTGCGGAGCTCATCGTAGTTGAAATACGTCGCCCGCTCCTGGACCATGGCGTAGACGCAGACTCCGAGCGGGGTATCGAGCCCGGGATGGTTCTCGCGCATCGTCCACTTATGCTCCGCTACCTTATCGCGATACGCGTCGAGCTCCTCCTGCGTGCGCCTGCCGGAGTGCAGCAGCACTAGTTCCCAGCTCTCGGCATGCTTGAGTTCCTCCGCGCCCCACTGGAGTTGCACGTTTCGGCGTTCGCGCATCTTGCCGACGATCACCATCGAATCCTCGACGTAGTCGCCAACGTAGTCCTCGACGCCGAGGAAGCTCTCGATGAGGGTGACAGTATCATCGCTCAGCAGATGGCCACGTTCCCCCATCTCGTGGAGGGGTATATCGTCCCACGGAGTCCAGTTGCGCGTCTTGACGGACTTGCGGAAGTACGTCTGGAACGCCGCTCGGGTCTCCTCCTGGATAGCCTTCTGCTTCGCCTGTCGGGTCCACGGACCCGGATGAACCTGCAGCGTCCCCGCCGCGGTCCCGATACTGTCTGTCGCGGTTGTCATGTACTTCTCCTGCTGAACAAACTCTGGTTCGGCTCTCGCCTCGTTTCAGTATACAGGGTGCCCGGCCGTTGCCCGGCAAGTACACATCACTGCCAACGTTATTGACGCAAGTATGATACCCAGGTTCTAACGCGCAGGCGGCCCCGCTCCGCACGATCTTCCGTGGCACACGGGTACGCCAGACTGGTTACTGTGCCGTGTTGCAGGGCGTACAATGCGGAACTCGTGGCCGTTGACCTGTGGAGGGGAAGCCACTTCGGATTCCCCTCCACAGGTGTGCTGTGGGCTACTGCCGCTCCGCGTTCTCCCCGCTGGGCAGGGCGGCGGGCTGGCTGCCTGCGCCGAGCTGCTGCTTCAGCGCCATCAGCTCCGACTCCACCTGGCTGTCGGCGCCAAGGGCAGCGAACTCGTCCTCCATGCTGGTGTCGGCGAGCTCCGTTTCGGCCTCAGCGCGCGCCTCCTGCAGGCGGATACGCTCCTCCATTCGACCAAGCTCCGCCGACGGGTCCATGGTGTTGAGCTGCGCGCTAACCTGTGCGACCCGCTGCTGGGTCTCCGCGCGGCGGTGCCGGGCGATCAGCATATCGCGGTTGCGCTTCGCATCCTGATACTTGCTTTCCAACTGCGACAACTCGCTCTTGAGCTTATCTACCATCTGGCTCTGCGCCTGAAGCTGCGAGCCGTAGACGCGGGCGTTCTCGTCGTAGTCGTTCTTCCTGCGCAGTGCCTCACGGGCGAGATCGTCGCGTCCATTCTGTACCGCGAGCGATGCCTTGTTCTGCCACTCTGCGGCGAGATCACGGTCGCGCTGCACGTTCGCCTGGAGGATCTTCTCCTGCGCGATCATGTCCGCTACCTGGCCACGTGCTTCGGCAATGGCGCTGGACATATCGCGGATGATCTGGTCGATGACCACCTCGGGGTTCTCGGCCTTGTCGAGCATGGAGTTGATGTTCGCGCGTAGTATCGTGCTCATCCTGTCAAAGATTGTCGCCACTGTGTTGCCTCCTGAATGCTTTCTCTACCGAATCCACAACTCGAGGTTCTCGGCGCGCTCGGGCTGGCCAAGATACGCCTTCGGACCCTCATCCCACTCCTCCACCCAGAGGAATCCACCGGGACCCTGATAACGCTGGTACCCCACGAAAAGCCCGCCGCGGCTCCCGCTGGCACCCGTCACCGACACGGTGGCGGTGCCCCGCCCGGCGAGTGTCCACTGTGCGCCTTCTACCGTCACGGTGGGGTTGCCCGCGTCGGACGGTACCTGCACAGGCCGCATCATAGCCAGACTCGTGCCTCCCTGCTCCACGAAGAGCCATAACTCTCCCGTGCCGCCCCCGAGCAGGTAGGTGTACCACTGGGACGCGCCTTCACTCCACTGGAGCTTGCCAGTGATGACGTAGTCCTCGCTCTCGTACGACAGCGCGTCGTTCGGCTTGAGGTTCGTGAAGCCGCTCGCCTCGGGCACACCCGTTGGCTGCGTGCCTCGGAGCAGATCCGCGACGCTCGGCAGCGCCTTTTGCTCCCCAGCGGTCAGCACTTGGGACCGCTCGTTCGTCGCGTTCTCCAGGCGGGCGATCGTACCGCCGAGCCGATTCACGACCGATGAGTCGGGCTGGCCCGTAGCGAGCGACTGTGTGAGCGCAGTTACCTGTTGTTCGAGCGACCGGCTGGAGGAGTCGAGCGCGGCGTCGATGCTGCGAACAGTATCGGGATCCGACGCATCCGCGGCGAGCGCATCGAACGCCCCCACACGCTCGTAGGAAGTCCGCCGCAGCGCGCCCGCGACGCCGTCGAGCCGGGCGATGGCATCTTCCAGCAGGAGGCGGTTAGTTGGGTTCGAGGCGGGAAGAGCCGCCTGGAGCACCGTCTGCAATCGGTCGCGCTGGCGGGCAAGGCGGTCCGCAAGATCCGCGCGGCTCAGGCTCTCGCTCTCCAGCGTCCGGCGTCGCGCGTCCACCTGCTGCTCCCGCTGTTCCTCCTGCCCACCACGCAGATAGAGGAACACGCCGCCCGCGAGCAGCGGCAGCGAGACGATCAACACGAATCCGAGCCCGAAGATTATGGCCCCTCCGGTATTCGCCGTGCTGAACACCCAGAGCAGGCAGATCAGACCGAGCAGCAGCCCGCCTGCCGCCATCAGTCCACCCCAGAGCCGCGATTGTGCCAGCAAGTCTTCCTCCTGTCGTCTGCGCGCCGCCGCTGCAAATAGTATGCCCGCCCGTTGACGATCTTAGCCGCATCGCACCCAGGCAGACCGTGGCTGTGTGGGACTCGCGGGCCATTAGCTGAAGCCCGCGCTCCCGCCCCCGCTGCCCCCGCCGCTCGACCCGCCACCACCCCCGCCGCTAAAACCGCCACCGCTGCCACTATTGAACCCGCTGCTGAACGCGGAGGATGCCTGGTCCAGGAGCGTGCCGAGCTCTGATATGCCAGAGCTGGAGACACCGGAACCGGCGGGGGTGGACGCGCTCGAGCCAGGCATTGCGCTGTCCAAACCCCAAAGTCTCGCGCTACTCGTGGAGTTGCCGTACCAGGCCGGGACCTGCACATCTCCGGTGGCAAACCTGTCCACCCAGGTCTTCCCCAGGCCGAACGCGACAGCGTACGACAGGTACCGCTTGAGCACGCCGGGGTCCTGCTCGAAGTCGGGGGACTGCTCGATATCGGCGAGATAGGCGCGGAAGCTGCGCCAGCGCGCGGCGGCAACCGAGCCGGTCGTGGTGCGCGCGGGCATCGCGTACGATAGCAGCGTCAAGCCGAGCCCCAGCATGAAGACGCTGAAGCCGGGGAGGAGTAGGTAGACCACATCCGCGTAGGAGGCGGCGGCAAGGAAGAACCCGCCGGAGATGCTGGCGCACAGCGCCAACCACGCGGCCATGAACACACTCCCGCCGTACAGCCGATAGCGATGGCGCACCTTCTCCGGGTTGTCCTTGAACAGCCCGGCGCGGGTCGCCTCCTCATAGACCTCCTTCTGGAACGCGGGGACTGCCTTCGCGAAGCGGTCCTTCGCCTCGGAGAGCAGGACGCTGTGCCCTCCGGCGAAGACCTGCTCCACGAGGGCACGCTCGTACGGGCGCAGTTCATCATGGTCGGGCAGCACCAGCAGTTCCAGGTGGTAGTCCGGTTCCGCATCCGACGCCGCGACCTCGGCGATCCGCACAAAGCCGCGTTCCGCCAGCGAGAACAGCGCACTGACCGCGTCGTGGACGTCCGCTCGCTGGTCGAGCAGCACGCCCACAACGGGCGCGGGCAGGTCACTCGGCGGGAAGGTATACAGGCCGGCCTCGTTTCGGAGGCGCGGCTCCCTGCCCTTGGTGCGCCACGTGACAATGAGCGCCACGACGCCGACGCTGCCGATGAGCAGCCCCGCGGCGAGCAGGAGGGCGTTGTTGCGGGGCTTGACGGTCTCGTTCAGGTAGTCCTGCCGGTCGGCGCTGGCCTGCCACGCGGGCGCGGCGGCGTCCACCGTTCCCGCCGGGAACTGGGCGCGCACCTCGAAGCCCTCGCCCGCAGGCACGTCCCGGACGCGGAACGTCGCGCCGTCCGCGGTAGCTGACTCCTCACCGTCAAGCCGCTCAGGATAGCTAGCGAGGACCTGCGATCTGCCCCCACCGGGTAGCTGCAGGGTCACGGGGCTCTCCTCCACCCGGAAGCTGCGCTCCTAGGGCACGGCGATCCAGCGGATCTGCTGGTTGTTCGGATATATGCGGACGACGCCATCGACGGTATACCGCAGGCGAAAGGTGCGGACTTCGCCCGCGGTGGCAGGGGTATATTGCCACGAGATCATTCGCTCGCCGGATTCCTCGGTTTCATCGCTCTGCAGACGGCGCTCGGTCTGCGCGACGACTTCGAACACGTCCACACGGGACAGGGAATCAACACGGGAGAGCGGTATGCTGCGGGCGCCGTTCCTCCACGTACCTGAGAGATACTCAACCTCCTGGGTCTCCGTGACCAGCATGCGCCCGTCGCGCCGCACATCCAGCGCGACATCGTAGCGCCGCCACGCAAGGTCCCTGTCCTCCTGGGCCGCGGCGGGCACGGCGAGCCAGCAGGCGGCGAGGAGAAGCCCGAGTGCTCGCAGCAGTCTCATTCGATGTGACCTCTTAGCTGAAGTCCGCTCCTCCGCCGCCACCGCCACCGCCGAAGCCGCCGCTACCTCCACCACCCCAGTCCGCGCCGCCGAACGCGTCGGACGCCTGTTCCAGCAGGTCGCCAAAGCCACCACTGGTCTGGTCGAGGACGCCGCGCTGGTTGCCGAAGTCGAAGAGCCCGCTATCTCCACCGAACAACCCGCCGCCGCTCGCATCGCCCCCGGCGACCGGGCCGCCCGCACTGCCGCCGTGCCCGTGGCCGAAGCCGCCGCCGAAGGGCGGCACGATGATGATCGGCCCACCGCCCATACCGAACCCGCCACGCCGCCTCCCGTACCGCCCGGTGCCCATATCAAAGCCATCGAAGTCCCCGCCCATCGGCCCTGCCTGACCGTACCACGCCGGCGCCGGCACGCCCACCGAGGAGAACTTCTCGAGCCACGAGCGTCCGAGGTTGAACGCGGTCGCATACGACAGATAGCGCTCGAACGCCCCCTTGTCCTCCACGATATCCGGAGTACGCTCGATGTGCGCCAGGTAGTTGCGGAAGGAGCGCCAGCGGGAGGCTTCCACCGCGCCGTTGAGCGTGCGCACCGGCATCGCACGGGAGAGCGCCATCAGTCCAATGCCGACCGCCGCGAGTCCGAGCGCGGGCAGGAAGAGGAAGAACGGGCTCGCATATGCCGAGAGCACGCTCGTCCCCACGCAGCCGAGCAGGATGCCGAGCACCAGCACCCCGGTGCCGAGTGAGCGGTACCGCTTCCGCGTCTGCTCCGGGTTGGCCCGGAACAGCCCTGCACGCACGACCTCGTCATACAAGCGGTCGCGGAAGACCGGGAGCGCCGCCATGAACTTGCCTTTTACCTCCGAGAGCTTCACGGTATCGCCCTCTGCGAAAAGGGTGTCGACCAGCGTACGCTCGTAGGCGCGGAGCTCCTGCGGCTTGTACGGCTGGATAAGCTCCACCCGGTAGTCGATGTTCGACCCCAGCAGCTCGGCGTTCTCCTCCTGCGTGATGCGGATGACGCCGCGTTCCGAGAGCGAGAGGATCGTGCTCACCACATCCTGCACATCCGCTTGCTCGTCGAGGAGCACGCCGGCGAGCGGGGCGGGGAGGTCGCTCGGTGGCTGGTTGATGCTTTCCGCATCGCGCCCGACGCCAGGGTCCTTGCCGCGCGTGAACCACAGCCCGAGCAGGCCAACCAGCCCGGCAACGGGTATGAGCAGTCCCAGCCCCAGAAGGACCGCGTTGTTCCTCGGCTTCACGGTCTCGTTCAGGCGGTCCTGCCTGTCCGCTTCTTGCTGCCACGCGGGTGCCTGCGCCTGGGCCACGGTGCCGGCGGGTAGCTGTGCACGGATCTCGAATCCCTCGCCCGCGAGCAGGCCATCGACCGTGTACACCGCGCCGTCCTGCGTGGCGCGCTCCTCGCCGCCGAGACGCTCGGGATAGCTCTCCAGGTTTTCCGGCTGCAGCGAGACCGTCTTGGGCAGCCGCAGGGTCACGGTGCTTGCATCCACCGGGAAGCGGCGCTCGTCCGGCACGGCGATCCAGCGAATCTGCTGGTTGTCCGAGTACACCCGAACGACACCTTCGACGGTGTAGCTGACCTCGAAGGTGCGTGATTCACCGCCGAATGTTGGCGGGTACCGCCACCCTATCTGGAGTTCGCCGTTTTCCTGGTACGTCTCAGCCTGGAGCGGGCGCGTGTCGCCGCCCTCTTCCACGAGGGATACCTGGACATCGGAGATTTTATCTACGCGGTCCAGCGGAATCTTGCGGCCGCCGTTCATCCACTGGCCCGAGAGATACTCGATCTCCTGCGTCTCGGTGACGCGCATCCGGCCGTCCGGCTGCACGTCGAGTGCAACGTCGTATCGCCGCCATTCGAGGTTCTTCGCCTCTTGCGCTTGCACGGGCGCGGAGAGCAGGCCGAATGCGCAGAGCAGGACGAGTACGCGAACAGTGATCGACATCTTCATTTGTGGCTACTTTCCCTGATGCTGCCCAAAACGTCTGCGAACGACGATCGCTAATGTCGTCGCGCCCACGAGTGGGAGCGCATACCGCTTGATCTGCCTCTTATGCGCGACCGCCCACGTGAAGAGCGGGCGGAACGGCTCCAGCGCCCCAGCGGCGCGATACCAGAGTGGCCGGGGCGCATCCTCGGGCCGGATCGGGGGAGTCGAGATTCGTCGCTGCCGCTCAGAGGTCGGGTCGTGCTCCATCGTGGTCGGAAACTGGATCATCCGCAGTGCACCCTTCCTCCAACCTGCTGTTTAAAACCTGTGGGAAGTCTAAGCCTCGTTGCCGGAGGCACCCGAACGGCGCGCCCACTATAAACACAACGTCCGTGCCGTTGCCAGGGTCACACGCTCTTTAAGTGAGTCAGGGCACGGTCTCGTACGTCGTCTTACCGCTCTGTGCGGAGTATACCGCCTGGGCAACCGGTGCGTGCGCGGCCTCGTCGTACGCGATGACCTCCACGTCGCGGTCTTTGAACGTCTCCGCCATCTGTGCCGCGAGCCCGAGCATTATGTCGCGCCGCACCTCGCCGCTGATCTCCTTGCGGAGCACGATGCCGAGGAGTTGCTCCTCCCGCACCCACGCCTCCGTGAGCGTGGTCCGCTGCGGATCGGCGTCGAGCACCATACGCGCATGCGCCCTGCCGGGTTCGGTGTCGCCGCCGCCGGGCACGTACACGGCGTCATACGTGCGCTCCTCGCTGCCCAGGTCCGGCTGCGCCTCGCCGCCACACGCAGCCACCAGGAACGGCAGGAGCAAACAGAAGGCGAGCGCCTGGATGCAGTGAGTAATCCAGGATCCGAGCCAACGGTGTTGTCCGTGGCCCCCCAGGGCGCGGTTCCCGAGATTCGGCGCGTACGGCACCCGGTGAGTGAGGCGGGTACGCACTATGGACGTGTTGGACCCTCGCCGTGGTGACCGCGATGGAGGGGCTGTTCGCGCCAGTTCTTTAACTCAATTTCGCCCGCAACCGCGTTCACGGTCACGCGCTCCGGGCGGATCTCATGGACATCCTCGTAGGGGATGTACAGGTCCGCCTGCAGGAGCCCCCGCCGAACGACGAAGTAATCACCACTGGTATCCCCAACCTCGCCGAGGCGATGGTTGTCCAGGGTGTAAACGTCCTGGTCGCGTTGCACCATTGGCGTGCCTGCCGCGCTATCGTGATAAGCGGCCGGCTCATGCGACTCCGGTGCGCTGTGTGGCAAGCTGCCGGGAGCGACGGTGGGCTCAGTGATGTCGTCGGTGTTCTGCACGTTCAGGGCGTTGTTCTCTCTCATGAGTTGCTCGATCCTCTCCCGCGGCGCGGACCTGCTGCGAACGGTGAGCAGCACATCGCCATCTTCATCAGTGGATGCTTCCGACGAGCCATCGAAGCTGAGTCCCGCGATGCCTCCCAGCAGCCCGAGCAGTGCGGCGCCGATAGCCGCACCCGCGATCGTGGCGCCCGTCGCGTTCTCGGTGGCAAATCGGCCAACGCCGAACACATCGAATGCCCCGAGAGAAAGCACCCACCCGGCGAGACCGCCGAGGATGCCACCCGTCGCAGCACCGGTCAACGCACCGGCGGTCACATCGTCTGTATCCCGGCGTCGTTCGGTGTGCGAGACCGGACGCTCCTGGATCACGGAAATATCGTCAGGGGAGACGCCCGCTGCCTGGAGCTGGGCAACCGCGCGCTCTGCGTCCGCGCGATTCCCAAAGTCTGCCATCACTGCCTGTGGCATCTACCGGGCCTCCTGTTCATGGCGAGTGGGATGTCGTCAGGAGGTCGTCGCGGCGCCTCCTTGATTCTCCATCGTTGCGGCCGTATCGGTGATGCCTGGCCCGCTGACCTCGACCACTTCCCGGCGGACCGTTTCGGTGATCTCGCGCTGCTCGGTGCTCACGCGCTTCGTCAGTCGAACCTCGCCGACCACGACCCGGCGGCGCATTACTTCAAGCTTCTCCGCGATGATGGGCACGATAATTGTATCACCCTCGGTCCGTGGGGCGTCATCACCCTGCTGCCAGGGCCGCTCCACGTCCGTACGCACAACGTCCCACTCCTGGCGCTCAATGTCCACGAGCACAGTTTGTGGCTCTTCTACGACCCGCTTCGTGACGCTGACTTGGCCAACTTCCGTGAGTCGCTTGTTGACGACGAGGTCTTCTTCAAAGCGCTCGACCACGATGTGGTCCGCATCGGTGTCAACGTTGCCACTCGCCGTGCCCGTCAACTGCGCGCCTGCGGTGTCGGTCGCGACGTACTCCGTCGGTATGCCCGTGGCTGCAGTGGCGTCTAGGGTGTTCGAGTTCATCCGGAGCCAGACCTGGTCTCCACGTACCGAGTCAATCAAAGTCCCCTCGATGACCATCTGCCCGCCATCGAGCAGAAGCTGGTAGCTCTGACCGTCTGGCGAGGCTTGCACTTGCTCGACGATTCCGACCGTAGCGCCGCTCATGTCCAGTACGGCCATGCCCGGGCGGATGCTTGACTGATCTTGCACGAGTTTCCCCTCCAAACTTGCTGTGAACGCGGCTGACTTCTCAGGACCGCCGCGCATAATATATGCCAGCTTCCCGCGGGAATTGGCACAACTCTTGCACGTGGGCTTGGGGGTAATTACCAATCGACTGTAGCGCGGAATGTGCGGGAATAAGGAGGGTTGACACGAGTGGCAAGACTTCAAGGCCAGAGGGGCGGCGGCGGCGTCGCGATAGGATTGCTCGTGTTGCTTATCCTGCTGGCTGTGCTTTACGTGATCGTGCTAGCGCCGCTGATGGACTGGCCGCTCGCGTGGGATGTGCTCAATCTGGGTTAGACGCGGAGAGAAGGAGGGCGAGGCATGGAAAACCATTTGACACCAGGCGAGTTGCGCGGGCCGAAGAGTTGCTGCAGTTGTACCTCATCGCTTATCGGGCTCGGAGTCGTCGCCTTGGTGGTTCGTCTAGCGGCAGTAGTAAGGAGGGGGTAGTATGCTCGGTTTCATTCTCTTGATCATTGTTGGAGCAATCATTGGCTGGATCGCGGATCTCGTCGTGCCAGGCGATATCCCTGGCGGTATCATCGGTACGATCGTTGTCGGCATAGTCGGAGCGCTGATCGGGGGCTTCTTGCTAGGTGACATAGGGCCGGAGATTGCCGAGGTCTCGCTGATCCCGGCGATTCTCGGTGCGATCCTCCTTGCATTCCTTCTTCGGTTTGTTATGGGGAGGACTCGAAGCAGGGTCTAGCTCAAGGCGAAGTAGCTTAGGAGGAGGCGTAGCGTGAAGAGATTGACCACCGCGCTCAAGTGGTTTGCGTATGGCATTGGCCTGGCACTGCTATTCGCCCCACGCAGTGGGCGCGAGACACGGCAGCAGCTCATCCAGGCAGCGAACCAGTACATGAACAAGGCGCTCAACCAGGGAAGCCAGGCCGTGAACCAGGTCACGCAGAGGGCGCAGCAGACGACGAACCAGGCGACATCAAAGGCGGAGCAGTCCAGCAATCAGATGGATCCTGCGACGTACGAGATGCGCGAGTCGGGCACATCCACAACCTACACGTCGGGTGGTCCCGCCTAAGACACCTAGCCCCTGGGCGACCAGCCGAAACAGGAGGGCGTAGCATTTCCGTGAGGAGGCTACGCCCTTCGCCCGTAGAGCGGCCCGGCCCTGCTGCGGAGACCGTATGATACCTCTCTCGGACGCTAACTATCGCGAGCGCTTCCCGTTCGTGAACATCACCATAATTCTTATCAACGTACTCGTGTACCTGTACGAGGTCTCCTTGAGCAGCCTCACCCTTGGCCGCACGACGCAGGCACTGGTCGCGTTTTTCGAGAAGTGGGCGGTCGTGCCGGCGGAGTATACCTCCGGCGTGAGCGTCGGTGCCGATCCGCCGCTGCAGTTCCTGACGCTGTTTAGCGCGATGTTCATGCATGGTAGCTTGCTGCACATCGGCAGCAACATGCTGTTCCTATGGGTATTCGGCGACAACGTCGAGTCGAACATGGGGCATCTCAAGTACCTCGCGTTCTACCTGATCAGCGGCGTGCTGGCGAGCTTCGCGCACATCCTCTTCAACCTCAGTTCCATGGTGCCTAGCCTGGGTGCCAGCGGCGCAATCGCGGGGGTGCTCGCGGCGTACCTCGTGCTCTTCCCTCGGGCGCAGGTGCGGACGCTGATCATTTTCATCATCTTCATCACCGTGACGCGCGTCTCCGCCTTCGTGCTCATCGGGATCTGGTTCCTGTTGCAATTCGTTCAGGGTTTGGCATCGCTCGGGATGCGGCAGGGCGATTCTGGCGGTGTGGCGGTGTGGGCGCACGTCGGCGGGTTCCTGGCGGGGCTCGTGCTCGTGTTCTTCTTCCGCGGACGACGCAAGCGCTTCAGGCGTGGCGAGTACCAGTCTGGACCGCCTGCCGGCGGGTATTAAGTCGGCAGTCAAGGGAGAGTTCGTGCGCGAACGTGAAGGTACGCAGCCGGTCGTAGCGGCATTTACCTGTATGTCCTGACGACCCCACCGATCCCATGCGCTTGTGCGCCACGAAACACCGGATGCATTCTGTTGCCTATCCCGTTCACCCACGCTCCGACTGGCGAGCGTATCGCCCACCCAACTGCGCTAGTTTCCTAAGGCCAGGGAGGGTTTCTCTGCGACCTCTCCTCCGGGCGCGATTGTAGCTCGTCCAGCCATCGGTCGAAGTTGCACTCCGGGCGGAAGCCGAGAACGTCCGCCGCGTGGGACATCGGGTAGTACTCTCGAATCGGGGCGAGCCGCGTGACGTCGCGGGAGCGCAGCAGGTCGGCCGAGCCGGGATAGTACTTGTCGAGAACGACTAGCGGATCGTGGAGCAATTGCGCCTCGTCATCCTTCGAGAAGGGCACGAGGGACTCAACGTTGAACACGTCGTACCCGATCTTCTCACTCAGCAGTGCCTCCACGGAGGCCAGCACCGCCCAGGCCACATCATCCGCATCCACCCCACCATAAAGGAGGCGGATGCCGTAAGGGAAGAAAGGCTCGGGGGAGAACATCCCGTATCTGAGCGCCACACTCGGAATGCCATGGGTGCGCCCGTACAGCCGGCACATCTCCTCACCTGCCGCCTTTGTGTAGCCGTACAAGTCCCTTGGTCGTGCCGGAAGGTCTTCACCCATCTCGGTGAGGGCATCCTCCCGCAGCGGCCTGTCGTGCGGCTTGTACACGCTCATCGTACTGCTGAATACGAGGCCCAGCACCCTCGCCTGAGCCGCTGCCTCCCACACGTTGAACGTCCCCGTCAGGTTGATCTCGTAGAAGTCGTGTGGCGTGGTGGCCGCGATACCAAGGATCGCTGCCAGGTGTACGACGATGTCCGCGCCCCTCAGCGTCGCCTGCACATCGGCGAAGTCACGGATATCACCCAGGAACGACTCGTATGGGGTCTCGACGGGTCGGCTGTCGAACAGCACCGGCTCATGGCCGGCATCGGCGAGCAGCGGCACCAATCTGGTGCCCAGATTCCCGCCCGCCCCCGTGATCACTACGCGCACTGGCTCTGTCTCCCCCGACTCTACCGCACTTCCATGGCCGAAAGCGGCGCCGTTCCTCCTTGCTTCGTCAAGGCGGTGACAGCAGAGGGGCAGGGCCACGCACACCGCCCGAAGCGGTGCGACAAAACGGTATGAATGACGCCATCAGGCGTGCGATCTGAACGCGCATTCGCTGCTCCTCTTGCACTGGAGTACACATCTTGAATGGCAACGTGCGCAACGGAGGTCGGTTGAAAGCCGGCCGGGTTAGCGAGCGCCTTAGGTGTCCTTTCGATTCATCAGGCCCGTAAGTGCGGCGATGACCATCTCGGCTGCTTGCTCCTTCGGGCGGCGTCCCAGTTCTTCCACGCTGCCGTCCGCTCGGATAAGCGTTAGCGCGGCGTCCGGCGCGCCGATCGTCGCGTTGGCGTCGTTCGCGACGATCAGGTCGAGTCCCTTGCGCTCGAGCTTCGCGCGCGCGTTCTCCCGCAGATGCTCCGTCTCCGCGGCGAAACCGACCTTCAGCAGCCCTGGCCGGGTGATACTGGCCACCACATCGGCGGTCTCCGCCAGGTCCAGCGCGAGCCCGCCGCCTGTTTTCTTGAGCTTTTGGCCGCTCGGGCTGGCCGGCGTGTAGTCGGAGACCGCCGCTGCCATGACGAGCGCGTCCGCCCGCTCGCACGCCCGGCTCGTCGCATCGAGCATCTGGGCGGCCGTCGTAACGGGCACGCCATCCGCACCCCACGGTGGGGGCAGATCTACGTTCGCGCTGATGAGCGTCACGTCCGCACCTTCGTCGATCGCCGCCTGCGCGAGTGCGTATCCCATCCGCCCGCTGGAGCCGTTGGACAGATAGCGCACCGGGTCGATCGGCTCCCGCGTCCCCCCGGCCGTCACGACGATCCGCGTCCCCGCGAGCCGCCCGCCCCTCCCCAGGCGCCAGCGGACCGCGCCCAGGATCTCCACGGGCTTGGCGAGCCGGCCCTCGCCCACCGCGCCGGACGCGAGCGTTCCCCTACCCGGACTGAGGATCGTCGCGCCTCGGCTCTCCAAGGTGTGGATGTGCTCCCGCGTGGCAGGGTGTTCCCACATGTGGTAGTTCATCGCCGGGGCGATCACGAGCGGGGTGTACGTCGCGAGCGCGGTCAGACTAACCATGTCGTCCGCGAGACCGAGCGCGAGACGGGCGATGGTCTGTGCACTCGCCGGTGCGATGAGCATCACCTCCGCCTCTTCCCCCAGCGAGATATGGCCCTGCGCATCCTCGGACCAGTCCTGCCAAAGGTCCGTGATCACCGGGCGGCGGGTGAGCGTCTGGAAGGTGAGCGGGGTGATGAAGCGGGTTGCGCCCTCCGTCATCAGCACGTCCACCCTCGCCCCCGCCTGCGTGAGGTCGCGCGCAACCTGTACCACCTTGTACGCGGCGATACTGCCGCTCACCCCCAGGATCACGTTGCGGCCATGCAGGCTCACGTGTGCTCCTTGCGCAACTTCCAGATGTTCTCCATCGGCCAGTGGCGCGCCCACTTCGTCTCAGCCTCATCCCGGTAGGTGCTGGTGACGCCGCGTGCTGGCTGAACCTCGATCAGGTCCTCCACGAGCAGTCCGTTGCGACGGAAGAGCCGAATCCACTCGCCGTAGGTGAGTTGAAAGTTGACCTCGTCCTCCCACTCGAAGCGGTGCATCCCGAAGTAGTCGTTGATGAGCTCCCGCCCGAGCACGTC
>JAUJMR010000004.1:79907-90108 GCA_030446765.1 Chloroflexia bacterium | reverse complement strand
CGCCCGCCTCTTGCATCAGCCGGTGCGCGTGTTGCAGCTGCCGCGAGGAGAAGTCCATGCCGACCGGCCGGGCGCCGCGTCCGGCAAGCGCGATCGACCACCGGGCAGCCCCACAGCCGAACTCCAGCACGTCCTTGCCGGTGACGTCGCCGAGTACCCCCAGCTCCGACTCTGGTATCCGCCACAGCCCCCAGGCCGCTGCTTTGTCATCGCCCAGATCGACGGCGTGCTCTGCTTCGTAGTTGTCGCTGGACGATTGCCACAGCGCATGGTTCTTGCGCACGTGTTCCGGCAGATCCGCGAGTATCGTCGCGCGACGCTCCTCGTCGCTCATGTCGCCTCCTTCCCGGCAGCCCACTCCTCGCGGAGGATCCCCATGTACACCAGGTCGATGTACTCCCCGCCGGACCACTCGTGGCGGCGCAGGCGTCCTTCCTCGACGAAGCCGCACGCGCGGTAGCACCGGATGGCACGTTCATTGTTGCTGCTGGTCGTGAGCCACACCTTCTGCACATTGCGCAGGCGGAACGCGTAGTCGAGCAAGAGGCCAATTGCCTCCCTGCCATACCCACGCGCCTGGTACTCCCGGTCGCCGATGGTGATACCGAGTGTGCACGTGCGGTGTGTGGCGTCGAAAGCGTGCAGGCCGCAACGGCCAATGAACTTGCCGTCTGCCTCAATTGCGAACCAGGCGACGTTTGGCTCCTTCATTTGCTGCTCGAACTCCGCCTCCAGCCGCTCCATTGACACAGGCAGGGGCGGCCGGTCGTCCGACAGGAGCGCGAGTGCCACGTGATTGTCCATGGCGAGCTGCCGGGGCAGGTCAGCGCGGGTCCTGGCTCGCAGCAGCACCCTCTCACCCTTCAGCACGACCTCACTCCCTTCTCACAGCATCGAATATTGACACGCGTAGATCCCGGCATCACGGATCGACCTCCTCCGGCGCGAGTCGATCCGGCTCCGTACAACCCTCAGGTCAGCGTTCAACGGGGTCCGTCCTGTTGGGTGCCCGGTTTAGTGCGTACATTAGCCGCAGCCCTTCCAGCGTGAGGTCCGGGTCCACGTAATCGATGATGTCCGTTGCCTGGGTAACCGCGCCCACGAGCCCGCCCGTCGCGATAACGTTGCTCGGCCCGAGTTCCTTCTGGGTCTCGCGCACCAGCCGTTCTACAAGCCCCGCGTAGCCGAGCACGATGCCGGCCTGCATGCACTCGACGGTGTTGCGTCCGATGGCCCGCGCCGGACGCACAAGCTCGACCTCGGGCAGTTTCGCAGTCGCGCCCGTAAGCGCAGCGGCGGAGACCGCGAGCCCCGGCGCTATCGCGCCACCGATGTAGTCGCCATCGACAGAGACCACGTCGAGGTTCGTGCTGGTCCCGAAGTCGACGACGATCGCCGGCGAGCCATAGCGCTCCCGCGCCGCGAGGGCGTTCACCACCCGATCCGCGCCCACCTCCCTGGGGTTGTCGGTGAGGATCCGCACGCCCGTCCGCACGCCGGGACCAACCACGAACGGGTCCGTGTCCGCATAGGCACGCGCCATGAGCTGGAGCTCCGTCGTGACGTTCGGCACCACGCTACTGATCGCGATATCCCGACAATCGGCGAGCGTCAAGCCCGCGCCCGCCAGCAGCCCGCCTAGGATCGCGGCCCACTCGTCGGAGGTGCGGGTGCGAACCGTACTGATGCGCCAGCGCGCGCACCAGGTCGCACCGTCATGCGCGCCCACCACGACCTGCGTGTTTCCGGCCTCGATGCCCAGTAGAACCGCACTCACCCGGTAGCTCCTTCCTCACCAAGCCGTACGTTATCGATCAGGCGCACCGAGCCCGCGTGCGAGGCGAGCGACAGCAGTACCCCCTCCGCCGGCACGGTTTGCAGCTCCTCCAGCGTCCGCGGGTGCGCGGCGCTGACGTACTCCAGACAGAGTTCCCGCTCCGGCTCGACCTCGGCGCGCACCGCAGCGCGCAGACACTCCGGCGAGCGCTCGCCCGCGCGCCACCCGTTGCTCGCGCGGGCAAGCCCCCGGTACAACGCGGGTGCGGCTGCGCGCTGCGTCGGCGTCAGGCGCACGTTGCGCGAGGACAGCGCCAGGCCGTCCGGCTCGCGCACCGTTGGGCATGCGACGATGGTAACGGGGAGGAACAGGCCTCGGACGACGTGCTCGATCACCACCAGTTGCTGGGCGTCCTTCTGCCCGAAGTAGGCCCGGTCCGGCTGGACCACGTTGAGCAGCTTCGTGACGACCGTCCCCACACCACGGAAGTGCCCCGGCCGTGCCGCCCCTTCCAGCCGCGAGCCGATCGGCCCGGGATCCACTGTCACTGCATCGTCCGGTGGGTACATCTCGCTTACCGATGGCGCGAAAACGAGGTCCACCCCCTCGTGTTCCGAGAGTTTGAAGTCACGCTCGAGGTCACGAGGGTATGTCGCGAGATCCTCGCCAGGACCGAACTGCGTCGGGTTCACGAAAATGCTGACGACGACGCTGGCGTTCTCCGCGCGAGCCGCGCGCACGAGGCCGAGGTGCCCCTCGTGCAGGTATCCCATTGTTGGGACGAGCCCAACCGGACCAGGCAGCGCGGCGCGGGCGGCGCGCAGCTCGGCAATGGTGGTGAGCGTCCTCACCGCTCCAGTTCCTCCCGCACTCTGCCGCGCGCGAACGAATCCCCCGCGGATTCGAGGACCAGCAGACCGAGCGCGCGATACACTTCCAGGAGCGCCGGCTGGTGCTCTCGCAGGTACTGCTTGTGCCGGGCGACCGTTGCGGCGTCGCCGCGTACGATGGGTCCTGTCAAGCCCGCACGGGGTCCAAGCGCTTCAATGCTGCTCAGGCTGCCGCGAGCAAGCGTGAGCAGCGAGGACAGGGAGCATTCCTCGGATATGCCCGCCGCCTGCATCAGGTCCGATGCTGCGGCGAGCAGGACGAACGGGTAGTTCGCCGCGAGGACGGCGGCGATGTGATATGGTACCCGTGCGTCGTCGCGTACGTCCACCGGCGTTGCGCCGAGGTCCGTTGCCATCGTTCGGAGCACTGGCAGCAGGTCCAGCCCGCCATCGATCCCCACAGCCGCGCCACGCAACTGCCGAATGGAGCTCGCACCCAGCAGCACCTGCAAAGGGTGGAAGAATCCCGTGAGCGTCTCCCGGTCCGCCGCCTCGTTAAGCACATCGAGCGGGAGCGCACCGCTGCAATGCACCACCGCTGCCCCGGAGCGAAACCCCCCGGCCTGGGCGATGTTGTGCGTGACGGAGACGACCGCATCGTCGGGGACCGTGAGGAACAGCACCTCCGAGAAGCGCGCGGCATCCGCCGGTGACGTGCAGATCGTCGCACCGGTCTCGTGGGCGACACGCTCCGCGTGAGATGCGGTGCGGCTGTACACAGCGGTGACCGGATACCCCGCGGCGGAGAACGCGAGGGCGAGGGTCGTGCCGGCCTTGCCGGCACCAACGAATCCGAGCGCCGGCTGATCCGAGATGGTCAAGTGGGTCTCCATGGAGGCTATCATCCCGGTCGCTTCCCGATCCAGGTGGAGCCGTCCAGCGACAAGTATACCAAGTGTCTGCAGGGCGGACTGATACGCGACCCGGCTGAATGGTGTTGCGTGTCATCCCGAACGTAGTGAGGGATCCGTAGACCCTGCCGCGGATTCCTCGCGGGCTCGGAATGACAGATGCTCTATCGTTAAGCCGGAGTCCGTATGTGCGGTGCCTGTGCGCCACGGGTACCTTGCACCACAGCGGGTATCCCGCTGGTGGCGTGCGCTGCGGGGTGATGGGCAGAGGCCTACGTACAGCTATGCCCTGTCCATGGAGCGTGTCCCGCTCTCTTACTCGCTCCTTAGATAAGCTTTGTGGGCGGTGGTGGGTGCGCTATTATGGAATGACATGAAGTGGCCGGCTCGCTGGCGCCAATCAAGGGGTAATTGATGACGTTGAGGGTAAATCGATGGGCGTTGGGCGTTGTTGCACTGCTCGTCCTTGTCGCGTTCTTCGCGGGCGGCGGGCTCGCCGGCTACACATATGCAACGGGGCAGGAGAAGCCGGCGGCGGTTGCCTCTCTGCCGAGCGATAGCGGCGGAGATAACCAGCCATCCGAAGAAGAACTCTGGAAGCCGTTCTGGGAAACGTATAACCTGATCAACAAGGAGTACTACGGCCGGCCCGTCAACAAGCAGAAGCTCGTGGATGCGGCGGCCAAGGGGATGGTTTCCAGCCTCGGCGACCCGTACACCTCCTACCTGCCGAAGACGCAGGAGCAAATGCTGCGCGAGGAGATGCAGGGACAGTTCGAGGGCATCGGCGTGTACGTCGAGGTGACGAAGGATAAGAAGTTCACCATCGTAGCGCCGATCGAGAACTCCCCGGCGGAGAAGGCTGGCCTGCGGCGAGGCGACGTGATCCTGGCGGTAAATGGCGAGAACATCACCGGCAAGGACCAGACTGTCATTATCACCAAGATCCGTGGGCCGAAAGGCTCCAGCGTGCTGCTCACCATACAACGGGGCAAGCAGAAGCCCTTTGACCGAAAGGTGATGCGCGACACCATCGAGGTGGCGCAGGTGAAGTACAAGCTGGTGGAGGGCGACATCGCGTATATCAGCGCGTCGATCTTTGGCGACAAGACGACAAGCGAGCTGGACGCCGCGATCAAGAGTGCAAAGGCGGACAACGCGAAGGGCATCATCCTCGACCTGCGGGACAACGGAGGCGGCTGGGTCACCGCCTCGCAGGAGATGGTCGGGCGCTTCGTGAAGGACGGCGTGGTACTCTACGAGGATCCGACGAAGGAGCCTGGCAGCGAGAAGCCTCGGAACGTGATCACGAGCCAGTCCGTTCAGGCGTACGATATCCCCATGGTCGTGCTGGTCAACAAGGGCAGCGCGAGCGCGAGCGAGATCGTCGCAGGCGCCTTGCAGGCGCGGGGCCGCGCGAAGCTCGTGGGCGATGTGACGTTCGGCAAGGGTTCCGAGCAGAGCGTGCACGGGCTGAGCGGTGGTGGCAGCGCACATATCACGATTGCACACTGGCTCACGCCAGATAAGAAGGATATTCACGGCAAGGGGCTCAAGCCGGATGTGCTGGTGAAAACGAGCGCGAAGGACCGGGACGACGCCGGCCTGCAGTTTGACCGCGCCGTCGAGACGCTGCGCACGATGATCAAGTAGTCGAGACGCCGTGCGAGGCTGCGAGGAGGGGAGGGTATTCATCCCTCCCCCTCCTCGTCCTTGTAGGCGTATGTGTCCAGAGGCAGCTTTGGACGTCAACTGCGAGCTGGGCATACCTGCCTGCGATGCTCACCGGTTGCAGGGTGTGACTTTAGCGCCGAGCTTCGGTACCCTGCAATGTGCCACTCGGCAGAGCCCACAGGGCGGACACTCGCCAGGATCTCGAAACCGCTACAGGCTCGAAAGGAGCTTCTGTGATGGCCCAGACTGATATGGCACCCGTCGCCCGGCAAGTCCCGCACGAGACGACGTTGCATGGCGAGACACGGGTGGACCCGTACTTCTGGCTCCGGGAGCGCTCGGACCCGGAGGTGCTGGCGTACCTCGAGGCGGAGAACGCGCACACCGAGCAGGTGATGGCGCACACGAAGGATCTCCGCGAGCAGTTGTACGCCGAGATGCGTGGCCGCATCAAGGAGACGGATACCACCGTGCCCGTCAAGCGTGACGACTACAACTACTATCGGCGCACGGAGGAGGGCAAGCAGTACCCCATCTACTACCGCCGACACGGTAGCCCCGACGGGCCCGAGCAGCAACTGCTCGACCAGAACGCGCTTGCGGAGGGGCACGACTACTGCCGCATCGGCGCGTACACCGTGAGTCCCGATAATCGGCTGCTCGCGTATTCCCTGGACACGTCCGGTGCAGAAGCGTACACCCTGTACATCAAGGACCTGGAGACGGGCGAGTTGCTGCCGGACCGGGTGCCGAACACGTACTACTGCGTCGAGTGGGCGAACGATAACCGGACGATCTTCTACAACGTGCTCGACGAGACAATGCGGCCCTACAAGCTCTTCCGCCACACGGTCGGCACGGACCCCTCGCAGGACACGCTCGTGTACCACGAGCCCGATGCGTCGTACTTCCTGTGGATATCGCGCACGAAGAGCGCGAGATACCTGCTGCTTTCCCTGAAGAGCACCACCACGTCGGAGGTCCACGCCCTCCCCGCCGATGAGCCGGAGGCGCCGTTCACGGTGATCCAGCCGCGCCAGCATGGTATGGAGTACACGGTAGACCATCACGGCGACCAGTTTCTGATCGTCACCAACGATGAGGCAAAGAACTTCAAGCTCGTCGCCGCACCCGTGACCACTCCGGCGAAGAAAACTGGCGCGAGCTCATCCCCCACCGCCCGGACGTACTCATCGACGGGGTGGACGCGTTCGCGGAGTACGTCGCGGTGTACGAGCGGCAGGGCGGACTTCAGCGCATGCAGATCGTCCGCCCTGATGGGACCGGTGGCCGGTCCGTACAGTTCCCCGAGCCGGTGTACACGTACAAGCCGGGGCCGAACGAGGAGTTCCAGACTTCCTTGCTGCGCTTCACGTACACCTCGCTCGTTACGCCAAACTCCGTGATCGACTACGACATGGCCGCTGGGACATGGACGGTGCGCAAGCAGGACGAGATCCCCAGCGGGTACGATCCGTTGTTGTACATCTCGGAGCGGCTAATGACGACTGCACCCGATGGCACCCACGTGCCGATCTCCGTCGTATACCGCAAGGGGATCGCGCGCGATGGGCGGAACCCCCTCCTGCTGTATGGCTATGGCTCGTACGGCCATAGCTACGACCCGGTCTTTTCGGCAAACAGCCTGAGTCTGATCGATCGCGGCTTCGTCGTCGCAATCGCGCATATCCGCGGCGGCTCGGAGCTGGGGCGTGCGTGGTACGAGGACGGCAAGCTGCTTCGAAAGAAGAACACGTTCACCGATTTCATCGCGTGCGCGGAGCACCTGATCGCGGAGGGGTTCACCTCCCCCGAGCGACTCGCGATCAGCGGGGCGAGCGCGGGCGGACTCTTGATGGGCGCGGTGATGAACATGCGCCCCGACCTGTTCCGGGCGGTGGTCGCGCGGGTGCCCTTCGTGGATGTGATCAACACCATGACGGACCCGACGCTGCCGCTGACGGTGATCGAGTACGAGCAGTGGGGCAACCCGGATGAGAAAGAGTACTTCAAGTACATGCGCTCCTACTCGCCCTACGACAACGTGGAGCCGAAGGCATACCCGAATCTGCTGCTCACCGCCGGGTTGAACGATCCCCGCGTCTCGTACTGGGAGCCGGCGAAGCTCGCCGCGAAGCTGCGTGCAACAAAGACCGACGGCAATACGCTGCTCCTCAAGACCGACACAACATCCGGTCACGGTGGTCCGTCCGGCCGCTACGACCACCTGGACGAAGTAGCTTTCGAGTACGCATTCCTGCTCGATGTACTTGGCGTCCGCGGCGCGGCGTAGGGTGTGGGGCACGGCAGGGACGCGCGGGCGCGATGGATCATGTGCCATTGTTCGGACGCACGCGCCGTGCGCTCTGGCGACCTGCCTGGCTCGTTTGCCTGTACTCTGACTGCTCCCTATAATAGCCGGGGACCACATCTAACCCGGAGGTTGTATGCCCGGCATCGGGGAAACGCTGCGCGAGGAAAGACTTTCTCGCGGGCTGACGCACGAGTACGTTTCACAAATCATAAAGATACGCCCCGAGTTTCTCGCCGCGCTTGAAGAGGAAAATCTTTCCGCCCTTCCGGGAAACTTCTATGCGAAGAACTTCCTGCGTCGCTATGCCGACTTCCTCGATCTGGACTCGTCAAGCCTGGTGCAGCGCTTCGTCCAGATGGAGAACGGTGGTGGGGAGGCTCCGCCGCTAATCGTCCAGCCGGCGAACCGTGCGCCCGTCGCGCGTCGCCACTGGCGGCCGAACTTCGGCGTTGCCGCGGCCTTTGCCGTGCTCGCCATCGTGGGGCTCGCGCTCGCATACCGGGCATTTCTGGCGCCGCCATCGAGGTCCGGCAACACCGTTGCATCGACGGTCCCGACACCCAGCAGCATCGCGGTCGCCGTGCTGCCGTCGCCGACGACGCAACCACAAGTCGCGGCTCCCACGGAGCGGCGTGCCGCCGAGACGCCCACGGAGGTCAGCATCGCCAGGGCACCGACTGCCACAACCCCACCGGAGCCGACGAGTACGCCGAAGCCTGCCGTCAAGCGGAATACTCCTGTACGGAACACGGCGGCGCGGGCTACCGCTACGCCGACGCCCACGAGCACCCCAACGCGGCGCCCGACAAAGACGCCCACACCGCGGCCAACGCGAACACCTACTCCCACGCCGACATCGACGCCCACGCCGCGGCCAACCCGAACGCCTACCCCCGAACCGACGATGACGCCGAGGCCGACGAACACCCCGGCGGCGCCGACGACTGGCGAGGTTGTCGGGACCGTACAGACCAACACGCCGGCCACCGTAACGGTGAAATCGGATGGGCGCACGGTGTTCTCAGGCACGATAAGTCCGGGGCAGACGCAGACGTTCGGCGCGAACGCGAACCTGTATGTGTTTTCCACCTCGGCGCAGAACGTGCTGGTCTCAGTGAACGGTTGTGCGCTTCGCACCCTCGACTCATACGGTTGCCCCGGCTGCACCACCGCCTACTACAATTTCCCACGCACCTACTTCCGATGTAGCTAAGTTCCTTGGAGGTACCCCATGGCATCGACCAGCAGTTTCGACGTTGTCTCCCGCTACGACCGGCAGGAGGTCATCAATGCCCTCGATCAGACGAGGCGTGAGATCATCACCCGCTACGACCTCAAGGACAGCCGCACCACCCTGGACCTTGAGGGCGACCGGATAACGATTACGACGGACGGTGATTACCGCTTGCAGACGGTGCGCGACCTTATGGAGGGCAAGATGGTCCGCCGCGGCGTCTCTCTCAAGGCGCTGCGCTACGACGAGCCGGAGCCCGCGTCCGGCGGCAACGTCCGGCAACACGCCGACCTCGTGCAAGGCATCGAGCAGGATCTCGGCAAGCAGATTACTAAGGCGATCCGCGACGAGTATCCGAAGGTGCAGGCGCAGATCCAGGGCGACTCCCTGCGCGTCACGGCGAAGAGCAAGGACGATCTGCAGAACGTGATCCAGTTGCTCAAGGGTAAGGACTACCCCGTGGACCTGCAGTTCGTGAACTACCGGTAGCGGCAGGTGAAACTGGCGAACGGCCTCAGCCTGTTACGGCTGGTCCTTGCCCCGCCGTTGCTGGTCCTGCTCCTGTGGCAGCCGCCGTCCGGCTTTCTGGCCGCCACGGGTGTCTGGTTCATCTCCTCATGGTCCGACGTCTTCGACGGCTACTTTGCCCGACGGAGGGCCGCGGTCAGCAAGGTCGGCGTCTTCGTCGACCTTGTTGCCGATAAGCTCGTCACGAGCTCGGTGCTGATCGCCTTCGTGGACCTGAACTTTATTCCCACATGGCCGGCGGCGGTGATCCTGGGCCGCGAGTTCATCATCACCGGGTTTCGGACCTTCGCGGCTGCGGAGGGTGTCGTAATCCCCGCGGCCGGGTGGGGCAAGCAAAAGACGGTGGTGACGAACCTCGCGCTCGGCATGATGATGCTTTGGGGGGACCACCGCTACGGTGGCTTCACCGCAGGATCTGATATCCTCGGCACCATCTTCTCGGTCGGTCCGTGGCTGTTCTACCTGTCCGTCGCCCTCACCGTCACTAGTGGATTGATGTATCTGTGGTCCGGCCGAGGCATACTCGACCGTATCAGGGCGTGAGCCGCAGCGGCTATACGCCCATATCCATTCGGGCGTGCAAGCGATCTCATAGCGAGCGCCATGTCCATCCTCACCCGTACTCGTGTACGACTCTCTATCCTGGTACGTATCATCTACGGCGGTGGGCATAGTGGTCGCGCCGGTGTAGGGGCAGGTCTCCGTGCCTGCCGTCGGCCGGTGTGCAGGCTCAACCCCCGCACGAAGCAACAGGGGAGGAGGCATTCCATGGGAACGGTGATGGTGAGGATTGGACGCGAATCGCATCAGGCATTGCAGGAACTGTCCGAGCAGGCGGGTGAGCCTATGAGCGTGGTGCTCGCCCGTGCCATCGAGGAGTACGGGCGGAAGCGGTTTCTGGAAGGCGCGAACGATGATCTCGCCGCCCTGCGT
>JAUJMR010000004.1:40797-79807 GCA_030446765.1 Chloroflexia bacterium | reverse complement strand
GTCGTGGCGCGAGGAACAGCAGGAACGTGGCGAATAGGACGCGACCCTGGCGGACGGACTGGAGGAAGAGTGACCCTGGACGGAGCAGCGCGGGGCGATGTCTGGCTCGTGGACCTGGACCCGAGGGCACGAACAGTCCGGCACTCGCCCGGCACCGGTCGTCTCGGTAGACGAGTTCAATCACGGCCCTGCTGGGCTACTTATCGTCCTTCCCATTACCAGCAGAGCGAGAAATATCCGCTGGCACGTTCCTGTATCCCCGCCGGAAGTCGGGCTGTTCATCCAAAGCTATATCAAGTGTGAAGACATCCGTTCCATTTTGAAGGAGCGGTTGGTCCGTCGCTTGGGCAATGTCTCGGCGCGGACTGGCTCAGCCGTGGAGTACCGGCTGCGGATACTGATGAGGCTCTGAGGCAGGCACCGGGCCATCATCTGCACGTGGACGTTGTACTCGGAATCTGACGCTACCGCCGGTTCGCCGGGACCACCACCTCTTCATACGGCTGGAGGACGACGAAGCCCTCGCCCTGGAACGCGAGCTGGATCGTCTCACCGCTGGAACGGCCGATCAGCGTGCCGAAGTTCACGTCGGTCTTGATGCTCGGCGACAGACCACCGGACCACGCGACCGTCGCGTTCGGGTCGGTGAGCAGGGGCCGGTCGGGGCGGACGGTGAGCACGAGCGGGCGGCCGTGCGTGGTGAACGCGACGAGCCCGTTGCCTTCCAGCCGCAGGGAGAAGAGCCCACCAGCGGCCATCCCCGCGCCACGCGTCATCTGGATGTCCCACTCGAGGCCGTCCTGATACGCAAGCATGTCGCTGCCGTTGAGAAAGATGCGCTCGTTCTGGAGGGTGAGCAGCGTCACCTCTTTGCCGGAGTCCGCGACGTACAGCGTGCCACTTCCTTCCGCTGCCATCAACGTTGCCGCCTCGCCGGTGACCGCCCGCTTGATGAGTTTGTTCAGCCCGCCTCCGCCGGTGGTGCGCGCGAACCGGATCTCGCCGTAGTAGCCGATCATGGAGCCCACCTTGAGGAACACCCTTTCGTTGCGGAGGTTGATCTCCAGCGCCTTCAGGTTCTCGAGCTGCCAGGACGTGCCGGTGTCCCTCTGGGCGTGCTCCTGACCGAACTCGCGCAGGCTGTCCGCCTGCTCGGGCATCGGTGTGGCCATGAGGTATTTCTCCTCGTGTGCTGCATGGCTGGTCAGAGCAGGATTCTACTACACTGCGTGGCTTCCCTACAGCGCTGAGCAGGAGTCTATCGGTTGTTGTGCGGGTGGGTTCCACGAATGGAACAATCAACTGAACCGTCCGGTGAACGTCCGCACGTGTGAACTCCAGTACAAGCAGCGCCTCGCGCTCGCCCGGGCTGGGGATCGCTTCCTCTGCCGCCAGCTACGCTTCCTGCGGTGCTGCATCAGCACAGCCGAGTGCGCGTGCCTGCTGGCAGATCCACTCGCGCTGGTATTGGGAGAGGAAGTCGTACACCAGCGCGCTATGGCGTGCGTCGGCGAGGGCGTGGTGCGGCTCCCCCGTGTGTTCGGGGACGCGCGGGTCATCGCCGGTAAGTCCCATCTGGTGGAGCCACTGATCCAGGTCGTTGGTCACGTACGGCCAGCCCCCTGGCAGGTGATCGCCACCACCGAAGAGCCCGATAACCGCGAACCAGTCGTACGCACCCCCACCCCAGGTCCAGAACTCCGGCGCGTCGTCGCGGCCGACGAACGCGCGGAGCCTCTCGCGGATCGTGATCTCAGATGCCCACAGTCCCGAGTCGCGCGGTTCGAGTCGGGGCAGCACATGCGCGCGAACCCAGTCGCTGGCGTCGGCTGCATTGAAGTCACGGGAGACCATGTAGAACTCCCGCTTATCCTCCGCGACCACCCCAACGCTGATGAGATCAATCGCGCGTCCTCGGTCGATGAACTCGGTGTCTAGGAAATATCGCAACAGCAGGCTCCTCTCGTACGAACCCCGGCGAAGTCCGGCTAAATCGTAGTGCGCCACAGTACCGAGCCCACGATGTCTTAGTGAGTATGCCCACCAGCGTGGCGCAAGGTTATACGGACTCCAGTTGAACGGTGTGGCAGCTGTCATTCCGAGCATGCGAGGAATCCGTGGTACGGGCTCCGGATCCCTCACTGCGTTCGGGATGACATGCGCTATGGCCCAAGCGGATCGCGTATTACTTACCACCAATGGAGGGATGTTCGGGCGCGCTTATCCACTTTCTGCGCACACTGCGAGCCCTCCGAGTGGCCAGCCGGGCGCGTGACTGATATATGAGTTGGTGCCCTATGGTGAGTGCGCCATCGCCCAGATACATCGGCCTGCTACCGGACGGTCTTGTCGCTTTCCCCTGGCTCGGTGAACGTGCAGTGTGGTGGCGTGTGGGCCAGTGCCGCCTCAAGGCTTTCTAGCCCATCCTCGAGGATATCGAGCACCCTCGCCGCCTGGCTCCGCAAAGCCGCCACGTCTATCCGCATGCACGACGGCTCGAAAGGTCGGAGCAGGTCCAGGCCGCTCGCGAGCTTTGTCGTCGCGCCGTGGTGGTTATGTCGATGAAGGTGAAGCATCCCGACGCCGATGAGCAGTATCCCCTGGTACAGGTAACGCACGTCCGTCGACTCCGCGACCCACAGCTCCTCGAGCGTCTCGTGGCACTCCCAGTACTGTCCGGCGTTAAACTGCCGCACACCCAGCCGCAGCGCCTCCGGCGGCTCACGATCGCAGCCCTCGCGGCGGATCGAGCGCCGCTGTTCAGGTCGGACCTTCGGGATGGGCCGCGGGCGCTCGGTCATAGCCCGTCGTTGTCCTCGGGTGTAGTGATGATCAAGATATACGGCCAGGATGGACTCTGTGCCGACTGAGCGCCGGGCGGGGACACATACTTTCCCTGTGTGCCCAAACCTTAAAACCGAGGCAGGTCGCCGCGGGCGAACGGCCCTGTCTGCGGGCCGAGCAGGTTGTCGCGCAACTCGCGCTTGAGGTCCGCCACGGCAGCGGCAACGAAGACCGTCGCCTCTTCGCGCGGCATCCGCCGTACCAGCACCTCTGCGGCCACGTCCGAGAGACTGAGGAGGAACGCCTCGTTCTTGCGCTGGTCATACGACATCTGCGTCATATCGGCGGCGGCAAGGAGCAGTCGGGCGATCTCGGGGTATTGCTCCGTGAGCATACGCCCCAGTTCCTCCTCCTCGTTTGTCAGTTGCTCGGGCGTGCCCATGCCTGTCGGATCTATCATTGCGAGGTCCTTGATCCCTTATGCCCGGCTGTGCTGCTCTGCCTGCTCCTGAATCCCGGCGCTGCGTCGCAGCAGGTCCGCCCGATCGGTGCGCTCCCATGGGAGGTCGAGATCGGCCCGGCCAAAATGCCCGTATGCTGCCGTCTGCCGGTAGATGGGCCGCAACAGGTCGAGGTCGCGGATGATCGCCGCTGGGCGCAGGTCGAAGTGCTCCTGGACCAACCGCTCGATCGTCGCGTCGGGCACCGTGCCCGTGCCGTAAGTCTCTACCATCAGCGAGATGGGCCGGGCGACGCCGATCGCGTACGAAAGCTGGATCTCGCAGCGCTCTGCCAGCCCGGCGGCGACGATGTTCTTCGCAACGTAGCGGGCGGCGTACGCTCCCGAGCGGTCAACCTTTGTCGGGTCCTTCCCCGAGAAGGCGCCGCCGCCATGACGTGCCATCCCGCCGTACGTGTCAACGATGATCTTGCGGCCCGTGAGGCCCGCGTCACCCATCGGCCCGCCGACGACGAAGCGACCGGTCGGGTTGATGTAGAACTTGGTGTCGCGGTCGAGCAGCTCCCGCGGGACCACGTTGCGAATGACGAGCCGCTCGATGTCGCGCTCGATGATGTCGTGGCTGATCTCAGGGTCGTGCTGGATGGACACCACCACGGTGTCCACGCGGACGGGCTTGCCCTTATGGTACTCAACCGTCACCTGACTCTTGCCATCTGGGCGAATGTACGGGATCTCGCGCTCTTTCCGCAGGGTATCGAGACGGCGCGTGATGCCATGCGCGAGGCTGATCGGCATCGGCATCAGCTCTGCCGTCTCGTCGCACGCGAAGCCAATCATCATGCCCTGGTCGCCCGCGCCCAGCGCGTCAATCTGCTGGTCGCTCGACTCGCCATCCCTGGCCTCCAGCGCCTGGTCGACCCCCATCGCGATATCGGCGCTCTGCTCCTTGATGGAGACGATGACGCCGCACGTCTCGTAGTCGAAGCCGTACTTCGCGCGATCGTATCCGATCCGCTTGACGGTCTGGCGTGCGACGGTCGGGATATCGACGTAGCCTTCCTCGATCGTTATCTCGCCCATCACGAGGATAAGCCCGGTGGTCGTCGCAGCCTCACACGCGACGCGCGCGTGGGGATCGAGCTTCAGAAACTCGTCGAGCACGGCGTCGGATATCTGATCGCAGAGCTTGTCCGGGTGCCCCTCCGTTACGGATTCGCTCGTGAAGAGCAGTTTCTCGGACTCCATGAACGTGTCGGCCACGCTATGACCCTCCTGGTGCGCTGGGCTGGCATAGATTCGACTATTGTCTATGGTAGCACAACGCTGCGGAGCGGCTGGAAGAACTCCTCCGCATGGTCTACCAGCCTGGAAACTGCTATGAGCTTGGGGCTTTGGGGACGGTAACATGAGGGCGGCAACACCTGCCTAGGTCCGCCTTACCGTGAATGGTGCTCAGGCTAACCGGTATCTTCGCGCTCGTGCTCGGAGTTAGAGTTCTTCCCGTACAGGCGCACCCGGTTGAAGGTGCGGAAGCACGCGGACTCATAGAGCTTGGTAGAGGCCTCGTTATCGTGGACGCTACAGACGACCGCGGTCTCGCATCCCCTACCCCGAAGCCGGCGCAGACCTTCGACGATGACGGCCTTGCCGAGTCCCATCCTGCGGTATGCCGGGCGGGTGCCGACGGGCACGAACTCCCCCGTCTGGTTGGCGGGGTCGTTGTGCTGGTAGTCAGGATGGCGTCAGTTAGCTCAAAAAGCGCGTCCGCACGCCGCCCGGAGTATGCATAGGGTTTCGAGCGGAAGGCGGAGAGTTCAAGTACCGAACTTCCAAGCTGGACTCCTTGGTCCCCGCAGTGGCCGTCGGAGATCAAGACCGCATTGTGGCCCCGCTACCTCTGGGCAATCTGAATCAGGTTTCCGCATGTGTCATCAAACACCGCCGTCGTGACATCGCCGAACCTAGTCGGGGGCTGCGAGAACTTGACGCCGAGACCTTCGAGGCGGGCGTGTTCGGCATCGACATCTTCGACGCCAAAACTCGTGAATGGGATGCCGTCCTCGACAAGTGCCTGCTTGAACGGTTTGACGGCGGGGTGGCCGCTCGGTTCCAGTAGTAGCTCGACCCCTTCCGGTTCCCCCGGTGAAACAACCGTCAGCCAGCGATCTTCACCTACCGGTACGTCCGTCTTCTTCTGGAACCCCAGGACTTCGGTGTAGAAGCTCAAAGCCTTCTCTTGATCTTCGACAAACACGCTGGTCACGACAATTCGCATTCGACTTCTCCTTTACCGCTTGTGCTTGTTCAACCGCTCGATGAGCCGAGGCAGGTGTTCCGACAGTTTGCTGGAATGCAACTTCGTGCGGCCCTCCCAACGAACCTCCACGAGATCGGCGTTTTGCAGCACCGTCAGGTGCTTGGAGATCGCCTGTCTTGTGAGCTTCATGCCGTGGCCCTGCACAAGGCGAACGCAAATCTCGAACAACGGTTGGTCGTCTCGTTCCGCCAACTCGTCAAGAATTACCCGTCTGGTCGAATCGGCCAAAGCGTGAAACATCGCATCGAGGTTCCTGTCGTCGCTGGCTGCCATTCCCTTCATTTTACGCAACCATATGGTTGCGTATCAAGTCCGCTTCCACCGCGACCCGTGGTCTACCCCTCCAGTTCGTTTGTAGTCCCAATACCCCTGGTTTCGTGGCGCTTGCAAGCAGCAGTTGAAAGGCGACTGTTTTACCCGACGTGAGAAACGCATGGAAGCCCATGAAAACGGGCACGCCGGTAGGCCACTTCAAACGAAGTCCTGCGCCTCCTGCATGTTGCCCTTGCAGGAGGTTTCGTCAGCAATAGCTGACGAGTTTAGTTAATTCCGAAGCGTAGGGTCCGCGTGTGTGCGCAAACGCAGTGCAGGGAACGCCGAGCGGTAGCTGTCCTGATCGAGCGACAGAAGCGCGGAAGCTGCGTCCAGTGCGTCGGCACCGATAACAAAGTCGGTAAGGATCCGTCGAGGACCGGGCTCTGCTGGCTTGGAGCGACTATGGGTGGCGCTGTCCTGTCCGTAGGCACGTTCAGTTATCTCCCATATGGCCGATCCCAGGTTCCAGTTACTCCGCCGTAAGCGGATCATACCTTACTTTCGAACGCGATTCGATTCTAGTCCATCACTGTGCTTGACGAACACTGTCCGTCGTTCCTATACTGACGCAGAGCACCTTCGGGGCATGGTGAGGCGCGTTCAGCGCCAATTCCAGATCGGCGGTACAGCCCGCAAGCCTGGTGACAGGCACGACTCGGTGAGACTCCGGGGCCGACGGTATAGTCCGGATGGGAGAAGGTAGTAGCTCGTGCATGGCCGTGCCGTGCTCTCCTTTCATGTCGCCTTGCCCCGAAGGCCGTAGCCTCGGGGTTTTTTGACGGCTTGAATGGGCGGTGCGACGATGGCGACGAAGGCACAACCGAACCGGACGTATGCTGCGAGTCAACAAGACGTGGCACGTCCCCGCGCACGGCGGCGGGTCGCGTGCTCCTTCCCTCACTGGGTCTGGCCGCCGATGTCCCTCGCACTGGCCCTCCTGTTGTGGGCTGCTGTCGTCCGGCTCGGCCAGTACCCCGAGTACCTGGTCCCATCGCCCGTGCGCGTCGCGGAGCGCTTTGTGACGGCAATCGGCGACGGGACGTGGTGGCGGCATACGAGGGTGACGCTGCTGGAGAGCCTGCTTGGCTTCGGGCTGGGCTTCGGCGTCGCCGTGCCTCTCGGGTGGGCGCTCGCGCGCTCTCGGCCGCTGGAGCGGGCGCTCTCCCCGTACCTGGCGGCGAGCCAGTCGATGCCCGTCATAGCGATCGCGCCGCTCGTCGTGCTCTGGTTCGGCTACGGGCTCTTTCCGAAGGTGCTCATCTGCGCGCTCGTGGTCTTCTTTCCCATCCTGGTCAACACGCTGGTCGGCATCCGGAACGTGCCGCGCGACCTGCTGGAGGTCGCGCAGGTTTTCGGCGCGAACCGCTGGCAGATGCTCCGCCTGGTCGAGCTGCCACTGGCGCTGCCGGTGCTGCTGGGAGGCGTCCGGCTGGGCCTCACGCTCTCCATCACGGGCGCGGTCGTCGCGGAGTTCATCGGCGCCGATGTCGGCCTTGGCGCGCTCCTCAACATTTCTCGCGGCATGTTCGACACGCCGCTGACGTTCGTCGCGCTGGTGACGCTGATGGCGATAGCATCGCTGCTGTATGGGGCGGCCACCGCCCTGGACAATCGGATTGAAAGGTAGACTCTTGAAACTCTCTCACGTATCGTACTCCGCCATGCTCATCCTCGCCGTGCTGCTCGCCGCCTGTGGCTCGCCCGCCACACAAGGGCCGGGTCAGAATCCAGCCGCGACAACCACGCCCACCGCGTCCGGCACCGGTGCAACGCCCGAGGCTACGGGTGTAACGAAGCTGACGCTTGCGCTCGGCTATATCCCCTCCGTGCAGTTCGCGCCGTTCTACGTCGCGGCGGAGCGCGGCTACTACGCGGACGAGGGCCTCGATGTCGAGTTCAAGCACGGCATCGAGCCGGACCTGCTCAAGATCGTGGGATCCGGGGATTTGCAGTACGCCGTCGCGAGCGGTGACGAGATGCTCGTCGCCCGCTCCCAGGTGGTACCGCTGGTATACACGGGCGCGTATTTCCAGAAGTACCCGGTCACGCTGATCGCCTCCGAGAAGTCCGGCATCAAGTCGGTTGGTGATCTCAAAGGGAAGACGGTCGGCGTGCCCGGTCTCTTCGGCGCGACCTACACGGGGCTGAAGGCACTGCTGGACTCCGCCGGCCTGAAGGAGGCGGATGTGACCGCGCGCTCGATCGGCTTCACGCAGGTCCAGGCGCTGCAGCGCGGGCAGGTGGACGCCGTGATGGGGTACGCCAACAACGAGCCCTTGCAGCTCAAGCGACTCGGGGTGCCCGTACGCACGTTCCCCGTGTGGGAGACGACAAACCTGGTCTCGAACGGCATCGTCACGAATGAGTCGAATCTGGCGGCTCGTCCGGACCAGGTCGGCTCGCTGGTCCGTGCGACGATGCGCGGGCTGCAGGAGACAATCCGCGAACCCGATGCCGCGTTCAAGATGAGCCTGAAGTATGCCCCAGAGGCGGGCTCAGCGGAGAACCGTGAGTCGCAGAGGGAGGTCCTGAACGCCTCGATACCCCTGTGGCAGAGCGATTTGTCGGAGGCAAACGGAGCAGGGTACACCGATCCGAAGGCCTGGGAGGAGACGCTCAAGTTCCTGCGGCGCTCGGGCGCGATCAAGAGCGACGTGGACCTGAAGGCGGCGTACACCAACCGTTTCGTCGAGAAGGACGCCGCCACGCGCTGATCGCGCCGCGGTCTGCAGCTGCCTACTCCAACGATTCGAGAGCTTCGCGCATCTGTGGGGCGGTCATCTGGGCAGACTCGACGCGTCGCACCGTGCCGTCCGAGCCGATGAAGACGTGGTATGGCATGTAGTACGCGGTGTACGCCTCGGCGGTCACGTACTGCTCGTCGAGCGCGACGGGCAGCGCACCGTAGCCCGCGTGGCGCAGGTAGGTCGCGACCTCGGCCGGCTTGTCCCCGACGTTGATGGCGAGCGCCGCGACGCCTTGTGCCCGTGCCGCATCGCTGAGCGCGATGTGGGCCGGGATCTCCGCCGTACACGGCGTGCAACTGAGCGACCAGAAGCTGAGCCACATCGGTTTCCCCCGCAGTTCCGCGGAGCCAAGCGCACGGCCGTCCAGCGTCTTCAATTGTAGGGGTGGCGCGGTATCGCCCGCCTCGAGCTGCTTCGGTGGGTCAAGCCGCTGACCCGCGCCGCCGTTCGTCGGGTCGTACAGATAGGTGAGGATCGCCAGCACGACCATTATCAGCAGCAACACCGCGGTGAGATACAGCAGGACGTTTCGCGGACCGAGCAGGCGCCGCCGTCCCGAACCATGTGCATACAAGGGGACGCTCCAAGAGTTAGCCGTTACCCCTTCAGCATAGCCACCCTGTCCAGCCCCGGCAAGCGGGTTGCGTCAGGAGGCAGCGAGGTTCCCGGTGCACTTCGTCGGTTATCACATGTGCCACGCGCGATGGTGCTCAGCCGGCGGGCGGCATTCCTGGCTGATCAGTGTACTTGCGCAGTGTGTCGTCGAGCGCTTCGCGCAGCAGGCTCGCCTCGTTGCGCCGGAGCGTTTTTGCCAGATCAGCCAGCCGCTCCAGCTGTGTCGTCGTGTAGTAGCTCGTTTTCGTTACCATCCGGCTGTCACCCAGGGGAAGGGAGACCTTGTTGCGTCCGGTCGTCTTCGCGAGATACAGCGCCTGGTCCGCCTCGCGCATCAACTCCACGTCCGTCTTGCCGTGAGCGGGGAACGCCGCCAGCCCTGCGGAGCAGGTGAACTGGAGCGGGGGGTCCCCCTCAATCGCCAGCGCCGCCACCTTCCGGCGGAACTCCTCCATGAGGGTGAAGGCGTCGTCGAGGCGCACGTCCGGCAGCGCGCCGCCGAACTCGTCGCCGCCGTAGCGCACGAGTATCGCGGTCTCAGGCACAGTGTCCTTTAGCGCGGCCGTGACAACGGTGAGAACCCGGTCGCCGGCCTCGCGGCCGTGGTCGCGGTTTACCGTCAGAAAGTTGTCCAGGTCGAACAGGAAGACGGTAAGCGGGTTGCCCGACTCTTGCGCGCGCGGCAGCAGCTCGGTGCGCAGCAGGTGCCGGAAATACACCGTGGTCAGCAGCCCGGTCAGAGCATCCGTCGTCGGCAACTCGAAGGTGGTCGGGTACCTCATACATCCCTCCTCACGACACGCTATATGTACAAATACATATGTATATACCGCATAGTACATCGGCTGCTTCACTGTGTCAATTGGCTGGCAACTTTGCAGGCCACCAAGTGGGCCGGGCAAGATGCAGCACGGTGCGGGGTGGGAAGACGCGAACAGGCCGGATGGGTGCTCCGACGCCACGGGTACAGCCTGTACATCGGAATATCGCTTGAAGTCGCAATCGTTGACTCGTCAATCGTTGACCGGTACACTGTCCTGTGTCTTCGGACACACTTCCAGTGGGGGTAGGCGCTTATGAACCTGCATAAAGTGGGACTGGCGGGCATGGAGCCCGCTGCGCACGAGCAGCCGCCGCTCATGCAGCAGCTTGGCCGCACATTGACCGCCTTCAAGCAGGCGTACACCGCGGAGTTGGGCGTCTCGCCGCTCGCCGCGTGGGTCCTATCACTTCTGGCCCACCGCGACGGCCGGAGCCAGCACGAACTGACCGAGGCCATGCGCGTGGACGCGAGTATGATTACCCGCACCGTCCAGGAGATGGAGGGCGAGCACGGCTGGATCCGCAGGGAGCGCGATCCGCGTGACAATCGCCTCGTGCGTGTGTACCTTACCGCTTCGGGGCGCGAACGCTCGGCGGGGCTGAGCGAGTGCGTCGCCGAGATCGAGCAACGCCTCACCCGCGATCTCACGCCGGAGCAGGTGCAGGACCTCGGGCGCACCCTCCGCATCCTTGAGAGTGCCGCGCGCCCGGACCAGGAGGCGCCAAGGCCATGAGCCTTTCCCTGAAGGCCGCGACCATCACGGAGGGATACGACCGTTGAGAATCCCATACAAATACGCCGTCGCACTCACCGCCGCGCTCGGCCTCTTCATGGCGGTGCTGGACAACACCATCGTGAACGTCTCGCTCACGGCGATGCAGCGCTCCCTGGACGCGGACATCAGCACAATCCAGTGGGTTATCACGGCGTACTTCCTGGCGCAGGCCGCCGTGATCCCCGCCGCGGGATACTTCAGCAACAGGCTCGGCTTGAAGCGGATGTTCATCTTCGCGCTTGCCGTGTGCACCCTCGGTAGCCTGCTGTGCGGCCTCTCGCCCACTATCGCCGGTGGCGGTGGCGCGTTGCTCATCGCGTTCCGGGTTCTGCAAGGCATTGGCGGCGGGATGCTCTTCCCGCTCGCGACCTCCATCGCATTTGGCGCATTCCCGCCCGCCGAGCGCGCCGCCAGCTCTGCCTTCGTTAGCATCCCGGTGCTGCTCGCCCCGACGCTCGGCCCGACCCTTGGCGGTCTCCTGGTCGATAGCGCTTACGGCTGGCCGTGGATCTTCTACATCAATCTCCCCGTCGGCATCGTGACGATCGCGCTGATCTCCCGCATCATGCGGCCCGAGGAGCCGCGGGAGGCCGCCGTGCGTGACCGATTCGTCTGGACCGGGCTCGTACTCTCGATGCTCGGCGTCGTGCTGGTCGTGTACGCCTTCGCGCTCGTCGGCGAGACCCGTCCCGGCACTATTACCGCGCTCAGCCCACGCGGCGAGATCTGGGGCTGGGGCTACTGGCTGGTGTGGGCGCTACTGGGCGCCGGGCTCGCGTTGCTACTCGCGTTCGGCCTGTATGAGAGCCGCGTGCCCCGCGACCCGGTGCTCGACCTCCGACTGTTCCGGGACTACAGCTTCTCGATGGCGACCGTCCTGACGTGGATCGTCCGCGCAACGGTTTTCGGCAGCTTCTTCCTGCTTCCGCTATTCCTGACGCAGTTCCGCGGGTTGAGCGCCGTCTCGACCGGGCTCGCGCTGATGCCGCAGGGGTTAGGCGCCGCGTTCGGCATTATCAGCGGCAGCCGCCTGTACGACCGCATCGGACCGCGCTACCTCGTGGTGATCGGCCTCGTCGCGCTCTCGATCAGTTCCTGGCTGCTTGTCGGCATCGAACCGAACATCACGGCGTGGGGCCTGACGCCGATCCTCTTTCTGCGCGGTGTGGGCTTCGGCTGGGGTGGCCTCCCCCTGCAGACACTCGCGCTCTCGGGGGTAACCGGCCGCGCCCTGCCAAAGGCGAGCTCTCTCTACAACGCCACGGCGCAGATCTTCAGCTCCATCGGCGTCGCGGTCATCTCGACCCTGTTCATTCAGGGCACGGCTTCGGAGGCCGCCGAGATCGCGGGCCGCGCGCAGTCCACGGGGGCACCGCCGCGCGACCTCCCACTGCTGGCAGCGGCGGTCTCTATGAGTAATGTGTTCTGGTTGCTGACGCTCGCGACCGGCCTCATCATCCTCGTCGCGCTGTTCCTGCCCGCCGGAGCCTGAAACAGGAGGAGACCGCGCGTATCGCTGCGAGGCCGCAGCCGGGCGCCGGGCCGGTTCGTCTTGCACCGGGCGAGTAAAACCAACCTCGCCTGCTGGTAGCGCCCTATCCGCAGGCTGCGGCTCGCTATGCCTTCGCAGGCCTACCCTGAGTACAGTGCGCCCACCGAAGCCGCACCTCATGCAGTCCGGCATTCGCGCCCCTTTCGATCGCTGCCGACCACACCGTTTTCTACAGCATCGGGCGGTAACGCGTATCTGGATAGGACTGGGTCTCTGTGCCCACCCGCGGGCCGCAGCACTCCCATTGAATGTAACGGCTCACTCTCCTCCGCACCACCGTAGACGCAATGTTCACGGTTTCCATGCAAACAAAAATATGTTTCCAGATTGGTGAAGATTACTTATATCATGCAAATATTTGCTATCAAGATATTGAATTTTGGAGATTCAGTGATAATATAGACCCAGTTCTGCAAGACGGGTGAGCGCAAACGGCTGAGGGGGAGTCGATGAGTACCAGTCGTATGGGTGTGTTGGAGCGGTTAGCGGCGGGTGCAATCACCCCGGATGAGGCGGCGCGGCTGTTGCGGACGAAGGACGGTGGGAATGCCGGTACCCGGACGGATCCACCGGCACCGGGTGGTGAGACGGACGGGGCCTCGCTATCGGGCCTGACTGTCGATCAGGTGATTCAGTTCAAGATCCACGGCGTCCACGCAGGGTATGTCCGCAGCTTGCAGGAAGCCGGACTGAGCGGTCTCACGCCGGACCAGCTGGTTGCCGCGCGTATCCATAATGTCACCGCCGAGTACATCCGAGCGCTGCAGGCAGCGGGGATCGCGCCTGTCCCGGTCGACGACCTCATCGCTATGCGCGTCCACGGTGCGGAGCCCGCGTTTGTCCGCGACTTTATCGGCGCGGCACAGGACCTCGGCTACGGTCCCGTCACTCCACGCCAGCTCGTCGCGGCACGCATTCACGAGGTCTCGCCGGAGCAGTTGGCCCCGCTGACCGCCGAGATCGCGCAACTGGGGCTGCCTCAGCCCACCCTCGATCAGCTCATCGAGTTCCGCGCCCTCACGCATCGACAAAGCATTCGTCGACGAGATGCGGAATCTGGGCTTCGAGAACCTGACGGTCGGCAAGGTGATCAAGCTCAAGCGCGCGGGGATGGATGCCGATCTCATGGAGCTAATCGATTCGATACAGAAGCGGTAACAAGGAGGAACAGATCATGGAAGAGGAGCGAAGGAAGGTGCTGGGAAATGCTCGCCGAGGGCACCATCACACCCGAGCAGGCGAACCAGTTTCTGGAGTTGCTCGGCACCGCGCGAGAGCAGCCCCGCCACGCGGAGCACGGCCCCCGCGAGGCGCCGCCGGACTGGCAGTCGCACACACCGCACCGAGGGCACCGGGCGCGCGAGCAGTTTCGCGGGCCAGACATCGAGCGCATGATCCAGATGCGCAGCCACGGCGTGGACGCCAGGCTCAGACAGGAGTTGGCCGATGCTGGCTATCCTGGCCTGGCCGTCGACCAGTTGATCGAGGCCGGGATGCACGGGGTGCATGCCGGATTTGTCCGGGAGATGCAGTCGATTGGTCTGCAGGGACTACCGTTCGAGAAGTTAGTGGAGATGCGCATGCACGGCGTGAGCCCCAGCGTTCATGAGCGAGATGCACGCGGCGGGCTACCCCGATCTCTCGCTGGATGACCTGATCGAGGCGCGCATGCACGGGGTCACCGCGCACTACATCCGTGAGATGGCCGAGGCGGGCTTCTAACCTCACCATACGCGAGCTTGTCGAGCGCGCATGCACGGGGTAACCGCCGAGTACGTGCGTGAGATGCGCGCTGAAGGACTCGATGGCCTGTCCCTGGGCCAACTGACGGAGATGCGCATGCACGGCGTGAACTCCGAGTACGTGCGTGAGATGCGCGACTTCGGTGTTGAGTCCGCAGGCGTGGGACGCGAAGCATGTGATGTATCCCCTGCTTACCCGCGACCCCGCGAGCGGTGGTGAGCTCATCGTGACGAGGCTGGAGTGTCCCCAGAGCGGCGTCGTAATCGAGGGGAGCTTCAGTCTCGGTTGGGTCGGCCGCCTTACGCCAGAGCAGTTCGAGTTCGCAGGCCAGCTCGTCCGGTATCGTGGCAACGTGCAGAAGCTCGCCGCGGAGCTCGGCATCGCGTACAACACCGCGCGCAACCGGCTCGATGACATCGTCGCCGCGCTCGGCGGGCAGCCCGAGCCGCAGCCGCGTCCGGACCGACTGGCGATACTCGAGCGCTTCCAGGCAGGCGAGATCCCGTTCGAGGAAGCCATGCGCGCCCTCCGCGGTGAGTGAGACGGACCCCGACTGAACGGTGGTGGGTATGTCCTTCCGAGCGTGCGAGGAATCCGTGGACCGGGCTACGGATCCCTTACTGCGTTCGGGACGACGTGCACCGTTGTTCATGCAGATTGCGTATAAACAGCTGGCACCGGCGGGACACCGCTCTCCCGGATTGGGTATACCAATTGTCCGGAAGGACTCCATTGTGATGACCGGTAGGGGCGTTCAATCGAACGCCGCCGCATGCCGGCACCGCGACGGCTGAATGCCGCTACTCCTCGGGATCCTGTGGGCTCACGCCCGGGCCGCAGCTCCAGGTGGTGGATGTCGAACTGGCGTATCACGCGCATCCCCGCCTTCTCGTACAGCTTGGTCGCGCCCGTCGGGCTCTCGGAGTCCACGCCGAGCGCCACCGTGCGCCGCCCGCGCTGGTAGAACTCCCCGAATGCGTGCCGCAGCAGCGCGAGGGCCACTCCCCGCCGTCGCCATGGTTTGCGCACGCCCAGTGTCTGCACCCACCCCTGTTCGAGAAACGTCGTGCAGAGCGCCATCCCGGCGATCTCTCCACCCTCTTCGGCGAGAAACCATAAGCTGGGGTCGAAGCTCGGGCCCATCGTCCGGCGCATCCACGACTCGAATGGACGCGGCACGAAGCCCCAATGGTCCCGGAAGGACTCCTGCTGCGCCTCATAGATTGGCCGGTACTCCTCGCCGTCCCGGACAGTCCGGATCGTGATCCCAGTGGCGAGTTCCGGTGGGCTCGGCGGGGCGTCCATCTCGATGGCCATGCGCCAGAAGCGGCGGGCAAGCGTGTAGCCCCGCGCCCGCAGCAATGATGCGGCCTGCTCGTTGGCGCTGTTGGTAGCAAAGCCGAGCGTGGGGCGTATCCCCGGTGGTGCGAGGGGGACCAGCTCGCGAGCCCGCGACGCCGCACGCTCGACGATGTGCGTGCCGATACCTCTGCCCTGTTGGTCGGGATGCACGTACCCGTCTGCTTCGAAGCTGACGTGATTGCGGTGGCTGAGCTTCATGTAGCCCGCCAGCTGCCCGCTCGGGGCGTGAACCAGCCAGGAGTCGGTGGGTAGCCCCACCCCTTCCCACTCTTCCAGCAGATCTTCGCGTGTAGTCCGGCTCGCCGTAATCCACGAGGTCGCACGCCGTGACAAGCTCGAGCACGGCGTCGACATCCGCCGGCTCCGCGGGCCGCACGGTATACCCGTCGGGCAAGGGCTGCATCACTGTCGGGTTCTCTAGTGTGGTGTCGCTTATGGGTGTGTTCGCCCTCCGGCAGTATCACGCGACAACTGGCTTCCGCATGGAGCGGCGAACGCCAGCGTTCCATACTACCACGCGACATACGAAGGCAACCGGCCCTCAGCCCCGTTCAGGGTCGTGTATCCAAGGATCTTGGGCGAAGCGTCGCTTGCACAGCAGGAACGGCACCGTGCCTTTCCTCGGGTGGTTAGAACCAGAGGTTAGGGGCGGAGCTTCTCCAGGCGTTCATCCGGCCCGGCGATAGTTGGCTCGTCACCCGCCTCCAGCCGCTCGTGAGGATGTGGGTTCACGGTGACCTTGTCCCCGCGCCGCAGGAAGATCGGTGTGACGCCATAGCGCCCGCGCAGGTCGAGGTCCTGCAGGGTCTTGCCGGTGAACGCAATTGTGGTCAGCTTCTCCATGCCGTAACCTGGGGCCACCTCGAAGTAGTCCACGACCATGGACATGCTGAAGCTATGAGCCACCCTCGTCCCGGTCTCGCGCTCCGGAAAAACCACCCGATCCGCGCCGACCATCTTGAGTATGTCCCCGTGCAGCGCGTCCTGGGCCTTCGCCAGCACGAAACGCATCCCCATGCGTTTCAGAGCACGGTCATGAAGATACTCGCCCGCTGGTCGCTGCTCGTCCCGACGATAGCCGCATCGAAGTCCTGGGCGCCCAGCTCTTGGAGCGCCTCGGGATCGGTGGCGTCGGCGCGCACGGCCTGGGTGACGTGATCGGCGATCTCATCCACCGCCCGTATATCCATATCGACCGCCAGGACCTCGTGACCGAGGCGTTCCAGCTCCAGGGCTGCGGCGCTGCCGAACCGTCCCAATCCGGACGATGACCTGTGTGGCACCAAGCACTCCTCTCAGCCTATCTTGCATGTAATTCGACGCATATCGGTAATTCGGCCTGTCCGCGCGTGCCGCCAGGGCGAGCACCAGCGTCAGGGGGCCCAGGCGGCCAACGAACATCGTCGCGATCACGATGAGCCTCCCCAGATACCGAGCTCGGGCGTGATACCCGTGCTCAGACCGACCGTCCCGAATGCCGAGACGGCCTCGAAGAACACGTCGGTGAAATCGAACGGCTCCGTAATGCTCAGGGTCAGTGCCACCGCGAACACTATGGCAACCGCGAGCAACGCAACGGAGAGCGCTCGGTAGACCTGGGCGTGTGGAATCTCTCGCCCGAAGGCGACGACATAGTCGCTCCCGCGAATGCTCGCAAGGATGGCGAAGAAGAGCAGGCTGAAGGTCTGCACCTTGATGCCACCGCCGTTGAGCCGGATGCCCCCGATAAACATCAGCGCCATGTTGAAGAACAGAGTCGGTTCGCGTAGCTCGGACAGCGGGACAGTGTTGAAGCCAGCGGTGCGCAACGAGACACTGTGGAAGGCAGCGTTCAGGAACTGATCGGGCCAGGTCATGGATCCGAGCGTCGACGGGTTCGCGGCCTCGGTTATCAGCATCAGCGCGGTCCCGACAAGCAGCAGCACGGCGGAGGTGCTGAGGATGAGTTTCGTGTCGACCGAGAGGCGCCGCCAGGATCGCCGCCCAGCCACATCCGCCATCACGGTGTAACTGATGCCCCCGAGGATGATCAGTCCCGCAAGCGGTACAAGCACCGGCCAGTCCTGCTGGTATGCCGTCACACTTCGGAACTCGCCTGAAGATCGAACCCGGCGTTATTGAAGGCCGAAACGCTGTGGAAGAGCCCCCACCAGGAGGAGATGCCCCATGAGTTATGCCTGGAGAAAGCGAGCAGCAGTATCACTGCCCCGATCAACTCGATGATCGCGGTCGCAACCGCCACTCGCCTGACGAGTCGCCGGCGCCTCCAAGCGTACCCGCGCCCATGGACTCCCCAGCCAGCATTCGCTCCCGCAGCCGGGGACGCCGCCCGATGAGCAGGAGGAGCGCGATGGATGATGTCATGAATCCGAAGCCGCCGAGCTGAATGAGCCCTAGATCACCACCTGCCCGAACGGGGTCAATGAGTCGCCGTGTCGACGACGACGAGTCCCGTCACGCACACGGCGGAAGTGGCCGTGAACAGGGCGTCGACTAGGCTCGTCCTCTCGCCACTTCGGCTCGCCGCGGGCAAGCTCAATAGTATGGTTCCCAGCATGATGAGGGCTGCGAAGCCGGCGACGAACACCAGAGCCGGCTTGCGCCCGCGCCTCCGTACCTTGGTCCCCCGGTCTGCACTGTCTCGTTCAGAGGCTTTGCGACCCGGACCACCCCGATCCCCCTGGCTTGCGCCTGTACCTGCTATCTGCCACTCAGTTGCCCATCGCTACAGCAGTTTGAATCCGAATGAGAACGTCCTGCTTTGGAGCACTCATAGTAGCGGATTCGACGCCTCCGTCTGTAGTGACAGGGCTTCCGCGAGGCGTCGGGTGTGCGATTGGCGCATGCACCTACGGCACCCCATTCTCCGGTCCCCCGCCCCACAAACCTCTCGTATGCTGTTTTCGGAGGTACCCCACTGAAAGTGTGGTGGGCCGTCCCCCTCTGATCCTGAGGCGATCGGTAGCGTCAACTTGGCGCAGCGCACTTGGAATCGCTTGCACTTGCTTGGCTGGCCACAGTCCTGCAGCAGCTACGCGCGAGGGCGTGCGGCCTGAAGACGGTTTGCAACTCGACATCGGCGGAGTGCAAGGAGGGAGCAAGGCGTATGTTGAAGGTTAGCCAGAATCGGCGGTTTTCTGGTGCACGATGATGGCACCCCGTTCTTCTATCTCGGCGACACGGCGTGGGAGCTTTTTCATCGCTGCACCCTGGAGGAGGCGGAGCACTACCTGCGCGATCGCGCGGCGAAGCGATTCACGGTGGTCCAGGCCGTCGCGCTCGCCGAGATCGACGGCCTGCACACGCCGAACACGCGGGGCGACATCCCGCTCATTGACGACGACCCTCGCGACCCAACGAGGCCTACTTTGCGCATGTCGACGATGTCGTTGACGCGGCAGTTCACCGGCCTCCATATCGGCCTGCTGCCGACCTGGGGCGACAAGTGGAACCGCAAGTGGGGCATCGGACCGGAGATATTCACGCCGGACAACGCCCGCGCCTACGGAACCTTCCTTGGCGCCGGTACGCGGATCGGCCCATCATCTGATCCTTGGCGGCGACCGCCCGACAGAAACCGAAGCCCATCGTGCGATCGTGCGCGCCATGGCCGAGGGTGTGCGCGGGGGCGATGGCGGGCGACACCTGATGGGCTTCCATACCTGGGGGCCGCACTCGTCGGCGGAGTACGTGAGGAGCCCTGGCTGGACCTGCACATGTCCCAGAGCGGCACAAGCGCAACTCCGAGAACTGGAGGTTCATCGAGGCCGATTACGCGCGCGAGCCCGCGAGCCCGTGTATGGACGCCGAGCCCGGCTACGAGGACATGCCCGATGGGCTACACACCCTCGACGGCGGGTACCTCGACGATTATGAGGCGCGCAAGTCGCTCTACTGGGCGCTGTTCGCGGGGGCGCACGGGCACACCTATGGCTGTAACTCGATCTGGCAGATGTGGCGCCAGGGGCGGGAACCCCTGCTGTGGGCGCGGCGTCCCTGGTACGAGGCGCTGCATCTGCCGGGCTCTGACCAGATGCAGCACGCTCGCGCCCTGCTCCATTCCCGCCCGTTCCTGGAGCGCATCCCCGACCAGTCGCTGATCGCGTCGGAGGTGGGTGCCGGGACGCACCATGTGCGCGCGACGCGGGATGCCAACGGCAGGTATGCGCTCATCTATCTGCCATCGGGCAGGCCGGTCGAGCTGGACCTCACCAGGCTCTCGGGTGAGCGCCTGGTCGGCTACTGGTACGATCCGCGCACGGGCACCGCGCGCTCCATCGGCGTGATCGACAAGCAGGCCCGGGCGAGCTTCAGCCCACCCGGAGGCGGTCCAGACTGGGTGCTGGTCGTGGACGACGCGGCGCTCGGTTTCCCCGCCCCGGCGATGCGGACCCCTCGCGGTCGCACTAACGAACTGTCCATCGTCGCGGACAACAGCCGTGGCGCGCGCCTCCTGGCCTCCTGGCGGAGGGCGCGGGCCTTGTAGGGCCGACCTCAAGCATCGCGCGCTGGACTCGAGTCAGCGGATCGCAATCGGACACTGTGGTGGCCCCTGCGGAGCGACGCTGCTGAAAGGGCCAGGAACAGCCGTGGCACGCGCCAGCGCCACATCACGTGCGAGGGCGATCGTCGGCCTTCGGCGCCTACGCGGCCGCGCTCTCAAGGGGCACGTGGGCTGTTGACCCGCCGACGAACCGCGGCAGGGTGGCCGGTCAAATCACACCGCGACTCGGCTCCGTCCAGCTTATCCGCCGCGCAGCGCGCACCTGCCATCGGACACGGCTGCTCGTGGGGGTGCGGTACAATACCGCGCTGGAGCGACGCTGCTGAAAGGGCTGCAGGAGGTACAACTGTGACGGTGTCCGTCTGGCAGGACAGGTAGCGGCCAGCGCCACATCACGTGCGACGTGGCGATCGTCGGCGCGGGGGTGGTCGGCGCCTACCTTGCGCTCGCGCTCTCCACGCCAGGGGCTCGACGTCTCTCCCCTGCTCCACCCATTGTCGTGCCGCGCCCTGGAGGCCCGCTTCCCTGCGGCGGGGGCCACGGGCAGGAACGCCGGGATGGCCCTCACCGGCCTCGGGGAGTACTATCACACCGCGATCGAGCGGCACGGCCGCACCGTTCCTGCCCGATCCGCCTGGCAGCGCACCCTGGCCAATGGCCGCCGCTCGCGCGCGCTGCACGACGAACTGGATCTCCCATACGAGGCGTGCGGCTCGCTCCTGCTCGTGATCGACGATGCCGAAGCTGCGGAGGGCATCTGCAACTTGCTGACACCGATTGGGTGATGGCCGCGGATGGCCTTGCCGCCGTATTCCACGCGACCGACCCTCTTCGGCGGGGGAATAGCCTCCTGCAGGATTCGAACAGCCACAGGACATTGATAGTATCGACCCAGCCCGCTTCACGGAGGTCATGCTCGCGGCGTCCGGCGCGACGCTGCTCTTCGACGGAGAGACACACGTCAAGAGGTGTACGCGCTGGCGGCACTCCGATGGTTGCGTTGTGGCTCTACGCTCCCGCCTTGCCGCGGACTGCGGTGCGGGCCACGCGCTGCTGGCCACGAACGCGTACTCCGACCCTGCTCCACCCATTGTTCCGGGGCCGCGTGCTCCCGACGCGCGCGCAGATGCTGCTCGCGGCAGCGTCAACGCGGATACTCCAGGACGCTCGCGTACGCCAACTACGGCTACGAGTACTTCCGGCAGTTCTCCGATGGGCAGGTGCTAATGGGCGGTTGGCGCAAGGGGGCGACTGTTCCGGACCGAGGAAGTCGGCCAGGCGGATGAGACCACCGAGGAGACGGCGCACGGCCTGGAGACGCGCCTGCAGGATATCGCCGAGGCCCCGAAGTCCGCGGTGTGCGTCGAGGAGGCCGCAGGCGCTGGTCCGGGGGTGATGGGCTTCGGCGCCCGACGGGATGCCGGCGGTCGAGTGTGTTGCCAGACTTGCCAAGGCGTGTGGGATACGCGCAAGTGGGGTTCACCGGCCATGGGCGGGATAGTTGGGGTCTTGGGCATCCCGCCGACCGGTGAGGATCTGCTCACCGGCGGCAGACGGAGGTGGCGCAACCGTGCTGCTGTGGCGAGCGTGCAGGAGGGCATCTTCGCGGCCAGTCGCATAGAGGAGCCTTGCTGTCTGACACCGATTGGGTGTCGAGCCTGCCGCTCCGCTGAGGACGTGGCTTTCCATTCAGCCCCAGTTCCGTAGGAGCCCGACGCGCCATTGCCAGGGCGACTGGGGCGCGGCGGTGGCAGGGGCTGATACGCGATCCGGCTGAATGATGCCCTGTCATCCCGAACGGTGTGGGGCTGATACCGATCCACTTGGACCAACGGATTCATCGCAGGCTCGGAATGACAGATGCGCTACTATTCAGCCGGAGCCCGTATGACTAAATGGGACGCACGTCGGCAGCAGCCTGCGGGCGCGGAGGCACAAGGAGTTTCCAGCAATGACCACCGGCGATCTGGCAAGCCCCGCGCATCCCGCAACCGCCCGCTTCGCCGGGCGCGTCGCGCTGGTTACGGGCGGTACGCGGGGTATCGGCAGGGCGATCGCGACGATGTTCGCGCGGGAGGGCGCGGCAGTGGCGGTGAACTACCTGCGGCGGCGCGGACCTGCCGACGAGACCGTCGAGCACCTGCGCGCGCTCGGGGTACAAGCCCTCGCCGTGAAGGCCGACGTGCGCGATCGTGACCGCGTGCACGAGATGGTGGCGCAGGTCGTCAGTGAGCTGGGAGGCGTGGACTACGCGATCAGCAACGCGGCGTCGGGGTCGAACAAGCCGGCGCTGAAGTTGGAGGCGTCCGGCTGGGACTGGACGATGAACATCAACACCCGCGCGCTGCTCTTTCTCGCGCAGGAGACGGTGCCGTCCATGCGCGAGCGCGGTGGGGGCCGTATCGTGAGCGTATCGAGTATCGGCGCTGCGCGCGCTCCAGAACTACACCAGCGTCGGGGTCTCAAAGGCGGCGCTGGAGGCGCTTACGCGGTACCTTGCGGTGGAGCTCGCCCCGGACGGGGTGACGGTGAACTGCGTGTCGGGCGGTGTGGTGGATACCGACGCGCTGCAGCACTTCCCGAACCGGGAAGAGATGCTGGAGCAGGGCGAGCTCCGGACCCCAGTGGGCAGACTGGTTACACCCGAGGACCTGGCTCAGACGGTGGGTTTCCTCTGCTCACCGGAAGCGGCGATGATCCTTGGCCAGACGATCCTCGTGGACGGGGGGTATACCCTCCCCGCCTGACGACGCGCGGCGCCCTGCCGCCAGTGCAAATCTCCCCCGCTTACGACGCGCGGCGCCCGTGGCGGTAGCGGACCCCCGATTCCCGGCGGCGCTCGAAGAGCGTCGAGCGGCATCCAGCGCATCGCTGTGGCTGGTAATCGAACCCTTGTCCTTGTAGTACGCCTGCTCGGTGACCGTGAACACGAACTCCTTGTTGCAGTCGCTGCAGGTCAGGCTCTTATCGACGATGCTCATAAACGTTCTCCTTGGCTACGCTGCTTACACTGCGCTGTCGGTCGCTACGATCGTCCTGCACGCGCACTCGCTGACGCGCGAACGTCCCGCACGACCCCTTTGTGGAGATGATGAACTCCCAGCACAGACCGTCCAAACGGATGGGGGCGCGAACTGGCGTTGCCCGCGCCGTGGGGTTAGGCCTTACTTCTTCTTCGGCCTTGTTCGTCATCGGTGGCTTGTGGACAACCTGTTTCTTGGTGCCGCCCTTCTTGGACATGGTAACCCTCCGATCCCGTGAGTTCCGACCGCTTGGTTGAACCAGACGACTTGGTGCGGGTTGGAGCCTTAGGCGGGCCGGACGTTCGCGGCTCGGTCGCCCTTGCCGCGTGGGTCCGCCTCCACGTCGAACTCGACCGTCTGCCCGACGCGCAGGGAGTCAAAAGACGTCTCCTGCAAGGCGAGGCGTGGAAGAAGACGTCGTCCCGTCCCTCCATGCCGATGAACCCGAAGTTCCTGTCCGTCAGCCGTTTGAATGGTACCCGTTGCCATGCCGCCCTCTTTCCGACGGAGGTGCAACTATACCGGCCCGGAGCCCAACGCTCACCCGCCCCACCAAACACAAAAGGGACCCTCCAGACTGCGACAGCCCTTCGGATCCCTCCCAGCGATCGGCGCTACGTGCGGGTCGGCCAAGCATGCCGCTTGCCCCGCCATAACGGGAGTATAGCACAAGGCACCATAGTATTGTTTATATATGACATTCAGTGTATCGATAAGCAAAGCTGTACACGCCACCGTTTCGTTCCGGCCATCAATCCCCTATACCGACAGAGTGACCAGTTTCAGGCGGTGTCCGGTTCTAAAAGCGTGTGTCCATTGTGTTCCCGGGTGCCGTGCTTCTGCGTGCTGGCAGGGCGATGCATCCGGACGTGTTACGCTGCGGACTGGCTACCAGGCATCTGAGCGCATCAGTCGGGTCTTCAGGGATGTAGGGCCAGCTCGTGGCGTGATACGGGGCAGGTCCAACCGCACGGACTCCCGCGCCACGGACCCGCCCCGGAAGTGTCCCGCGGGACACAAAGCGCTAGCGCTCGGTAGGAGAGATCTCCCGCAGCCATGCCTCGGCTTCCTCGATGAGGTCACGTGCTCTCTCCCGGCTCTCCTCAAGCTCCTCGACGGAAAGGCCCGCCGCACCGGTTTGCCGGCGCAGCTTCACGCCGGTGAGCACGATCTCGTCGAGCAGGGGGTTCATGCGTCGCCGGTCCTCCTGCACCTCCTGCCAGCTCATCAGCGAGAGGGAGCGCTGCAGCGTGAAGAGCCGCTGGAATGCGGGCACATCCGCCCGGTGTCGCTTGCGCGGTCCCTCCGGTGCCTTCTCCGTTGCCGGCCGCACCAGCGCCCGCTCTGCGATCGCGGCTATCTCCTGCCCCGGCGCATGCGGGTACTCATCCCCGAGCGAGCCGTACAGCGCCGCGAGCACCGCGCGCGCCCATCTCCACCGCCGCGTCGCTCGTCGGCGAGTCCTCCAGGATGCGGTTGCGCAGCACGTCCTGCGCTGCGGGCGGGAGCTTCCAGTACGCGCGGGCGTGGCGCTCCGTGTAGCGCCCCCGACGGATATCGTCGCGTATCTCATCAGAGAGTTCAAGCAGGCGGCGCCATTTGTGGATCTGTGGCCTGCTCACGCCATAGCGAGAGTAGAACCCTCCTTCTCGCCATGTGGGATCTGGTCCACTATGCCGAGGATCGCGGCTGCCTTATCCACAACACTCAGATCCTGGCGCATAGCGTTCTCATCGAGCATGATGATGCGCTCTGATAGCTCGTCTACATCCTGCAGGACCCGCGCCGGTATCGTGCGCAAACCCGCCCGCCGAGCCGCTTCCGTTCGCCGGTGCCCCGTAATGATGTAGTGACCGTCGAAATCGTGCGCCCGCCGGGCTTTGATGGCATCCTGCACGCCCGTCTCGCGTACGCTGAGCACAAGCTCTTCGAGCGCGCGGTCGTCCCACTCGTGCCGGGGCTGGTTCGGGTTGGGCCGTAGCGAGTCCACGGGGAGTTGCACGATGCGGGACGTGTCCGCGCTCTCGACGATCTGGAGTGGGGAGCGGCGGCGTCGAAGAGGGCGTCAACGCCCTTGCCCCGCTGCAGGCTCTGCATCACCGACGGTCTGCTGTTACGACTCACGGAGCACCTCCGATGCGAGCGCGCGATACGCAGTTGCCGCATCTGAGCCGGTGCTGTACTGCAGGACGCTGCGATGGGTGAGGGGGCATCGGCCAGGCGTACACTGCGCTTGATGATGACCGGGTACACCTCATCAGGGTACAGCTCGTGGAGTGCAGCGATTACCTCCCGGCCGTGCGATGCCCGGCTGTCGAACATCGTCGGCAGGATACCGCCGATCCGCAGCGCAGGGTTGATCCGCCGCTGCACCTTCCCACCGTGTCCTTGAGCAGTTGCAGCCCCTTGAGCGCGAAGTACTCGCACTGCACGGGGATGATCACCTCCGTGGCTGCCGAGAGCGCAAGCAATGTCAGCAGCGAGAGGCTCGGCGGGCAGTCGATCAGGACCGCGTCGTAGCGATCCCCTACGCCGCCGAGCGCCGCGCGGAGGAGCGAATCCCGGCCCGGCTCGTTCTGCAGGTCGATCTCCGCCCCTGCCAGGTCGATGTTCGAAGGGACGAGATGGAAGCCCATCTTGGTCGGGACGATCGTTCTGCAGAGTGGCACCCGCTCGATCAGCGCGTCGTACACCGTGTGCTCCAGGTCCGCGGGGTCGTAGCCGCAGCCCAGTGTCGCGGTGGCCTGGGGGTCAAGGTCGACGAGCAGCACGCGTTCGCCGCGTTCCGCGAGCGCCGCCGAAAGATTTAGCGCGGTAGTGCTTTTACCCACACCGCCTTTCTGGTTACTGATCGCGAGCACGCGCGTCGTGGGCGTCTTGCCCGTCGCCGGTCTCTCGATCATGGGACTCACACTCACCTGTGCACCTCCTGTCTGATCGCTTTGTGTCCCGCGGGACACATCAACACGCCGAGCTTACTTCTCCGTCTCGGACCAGACAAGCGCTCTCGTAGTGGAGGTCAGCTATGTTCATGGAATATTTACGACAACGCCGGAGTTCTTTGTGACCCGGACGTGGCAAGCGGTCCCTTATGCTCATACGATGGTTGAAAAGGTGGGCAGTGATCAGGAGGCGATATGAGCGAGCTACTCATAACCGTGTTGCTGGAGCGCGACGAGGACGACCCGGCAATCTACAATGTCAGCGTGCCCGGTCTGCCGGGCTGCATCAGCACACTGGGGTCGCCGAGCGCGGCGTTAGCGGTCGTGCAGGGTGCCTTGCAGCGCGCCCTGGAGGCGATGAACGCGGACGAGCGGCGCGGGCTCCAGGAGGGGCAGGCGGCGGTGCAGCCGAGCGAGCTTCCCGCCGGCGCCCGGATGGAGCGCGTGCTGGTCCGGGTTGCTACACCAGCGGAGCAGCTCTTCCACGCCGTTTAAAGTCCCGCGCACTCGTTTCCGGTAGACTAACCGTCGGAGGTCGACCGGATGCACTGTCCGAACTGTGATGCCCCGGCGCGGGTGGGCGCTCGCCACTGCACTCAGTGTGGCGCCGTTCTCCCCGTTCCGCCGGCACCGCCCGAAGTGAAAAGCCACTCACGCGGTAGAGTGCCCATTGCGATCGGGCTGGGGATCCTGACCCTCATCCTGCTGGCCTGCAACGGGCTCGCGCTTGCGGCTACCGTGCCGGACCCGGTCGGCCTGTTGCTCAGCCTCGCCGCGGCGTTCATCCCGGCCGCGATTTACACCACGATTATCCTCTCCATCGACCGATATGAGCGGGAGCCCTGGAGCACGGTGCTGGGTGCGTTCGGCTGGGGCGCGCTCGTGGCGACGCTCTTCGCGGGCATCTTCAATTCCCTGAACGCCGCCCTGCTCGGCCAACTCTTCGCTAGCACCATCGGGGCGCCACTGGTCGAGGAGACGTTGAAGGGGGTTGCCCTCCTCGGGTTGCTGGTGATGTTTCGCTCCGAGTTCGACAACATGCTCGATGGCCTCATTTACGGCGCGCTGATCGGTATGGGCTTCGAGCTGACCGAGGATGTGCTGTATCTGGGCGGTGCGTATATGGAGCGGGGCCTTGCCGGGCTCGGGGAGGAGTGGCTGCTTCGTCCCGTACTCACCGGCGCGGCGCATGCGCTCTTCACCGGGACCACCGGAGCGGCCGTCGGCTGGGCCCGCGGGCGGCACGGGGTTGGAGTACTCCGCTTCGTCGTCCCGGTGCTTGGCTGGGCGCTGGCGGTGTTCCAGCACTTTCTCTGGAACACCGGCGGTGTGGTGCTCGCAGCAAGCCTCGGCCGTAACTTTCCCTCGCCCGCTCGCCTCGGTCTGCAGACGCTCGCGCTCCTTGTCCCGGCCATCCTCCTGTTGTACATAGTGTCTCGAGTCGCCCAAGCACGAGAGGCGCGCATCATTCACGAGCAGCTCGCGGGGGAGGTCACGGGCGGCGTGATCACGGCGGGGGAGCATGCGTTGCTCTCCGACAACGCCGCCCGCCGCCGCGCCCTGGCGGAGGCAGAGCGGCGTGGATCGGCGATGCGGGGTGCACAGCGGCAGTTCTTCCAGGCCGCCGCCGAGCTTGCCTTTCGGAAGCATCACGCTGCCCACGGCGAGAGGCTCACCAGCAATCAGAAGCACACGTCCGAAGACGCCTACCGCGCGCAGATCGCCGCGGCCCGCGCCACGCTCGCCACGCCGGACCCCGGGGATCCACCACCGAACCGCGAATAACGCACCGTGCCCCGCCACAGGGGAGTACGCTGTAGCCGCGGCTCGCCACCAGCCGCCACGATCGCCTGGTAACCCCGAAGAAGCGAGAGCCGCGTTTCCCGCTATACTGCACCTGTCAAGTTGCCTGTGGCGTGGGTGAACGCCCGTGTACCGGGGCATCCTGCAGGTGGCGCAGAAAGGTAGGCTTGTGTTCATGTCCAGACCGCTCCTTCTGCTTTCCGCGCTCCTCGCGCTGATCCTCGCCGCGTGCGATAGCGGGCGTGGCGGCGACACGGATCAGGTGAGCGACGCGCAGGCGACTGCTCGGGCAATCGTCGAGAGCGCCAATGCCACCGCGCGGAGCGTGAACCTGTCTGCCCGCCAGAAAGCCCCGACAGTCCAGCCTACCGTACAGCCAACGCCGTCCCCAACGGTGACGCCGGCCCCGCGCCCAACCGAGAAACCAACGCCGATACCGCCCACCAGTACCCCGGCACCAACGGCCACCTCGGCACCAACCGCTGTTCCAACTGCGGCAGCTGGGCGCGACATCGCCGATCTGCAGCAGGCAACGGTGCAGATCACCGTTGAGGGTGACGACGGGCTGCAGATCACCGGCTCGGGATCCATCGTCAGCGCGAATGGACTGATCCTCACGAACGCCCACGTGGTGTACGATTCCGATGCGGAGGCGTATTACGACGCCGATGGCGGCGCGACGATCTCCGTGACGACCGACCCCCGACAGCCCGCCGAGCCACGCTACGCAGCGCGCGTCGTGCAGATCGACCCCGAGGCGGACGTCGCGGTGTTGAAGGTGACTGCACGGAGTGACGGGGGAGCCTTGGGACGCGGCATCAAACTTACGCCGGTCTTCGCGCTCGCGGACTCCGACTCCGTGGACATCGGCGACCCGTTGCGTGTGTTTGGCTTCCCGGGGGTTGGTGGCGATTCGGTGACGCTCACGCGTGGTGTGGTCTCCGGCTTTCTACCGTTCGACGGCCTCTCGCTCATCAAGACGGACGCCCAGTTCACGCACGGCTCCAGTGGCGGCGCGGCGGTGAACGACGCCGGGGATCTCATCGGCATACCGAGCGCGGGGGTCGTGGACGACGCGGGTCGGGTAGGGTACGTGGTGCCGGTGGACGCCGCACGCCCGCTGATCCGCAAGGCCGCCGCGGGCCAGGCGATCGCGCTCCGCCCCGAGCCCACCCCGACGCCAGAAGAGACCACCGAGACCGTGACCCTGTACGTGGATGCCGCGGACCAGGGCTACACCGGCGCGAATGTCCGCGCACGGCCCAGCCTGAACGCCGATCTGCTCGACACCCTCGACAATGGGGAGAGCGTCGAGGCGTACCCCGACACCGTGACGGGTGACAATGGTAAGCCGTGGTATAAGGTCCCATACGAGGGCCGGACCGCATATATCCTCGGCTCCCTGCTGAGCACCAGCCCGCCCGACGAGACGCCAGAGGAGCCAGCGATGCCGCCCGGCGCCGGCGGTCAGGGCGAGGTCGTCATCCTCAGCGACCGCGCGTACACGGACGACATCGACTATACCCACGTCGTCGGCGAGGTGCGGAACAACACGAACACGCCCGTCGAGTTCGTGGAGATCACCGCGACGTTCTACAACAAGGCCGGGAAGGTCATCGCCACCGACTACACCTACGCCGCGCTCGACATCGTGCCGTCCCGGGGAAGTCGCCCTTCGAGATCCTCAAGGAGCTGCCCACGTCCGCCGCGCGCTACACCTTGAACGTCGACTGGGAAGAGGCGGACGCCGCCCCGCCATCGGGTCTGAAGATTCTCTCCCGCTCCCAATATGTGGACGACATCGACTTCCTGCACATCGTTGGCGAGGTGAAGAACACCAGCAGCCGCAGGCTGGAGTACGTCGAGATAGTCGCGACGTTCTACGACAAGCGGGACCGCGTCATCGCCACGGATTTCACGTATACCTCGCCAGAGAGCCTGCGCGCGGGTCAGACGGCCCCCTTCGAATTCGTGCTGGAGGAGGGCAACCTCGCGAACGCCCGCGTCGTGCTGCAGGTGCAGGGCAACGTACCATAAGCGAGGTGCGCGTATCCCGTGGGTAAGGCAAGTGATCAGCTCTGCGGTGCGACCGTGACCCGCCGGTCCGCGCAGCCCGTGGTGACCTGCTGTCATCGCCCGGAGGCAAGCATGTCCGCTCGCTTCAGCACGATCGTGGCGGTGATCCTGACCTGCGGTTTCGTGCTCGCAGGCTGTGGAGGGCGAAACGACGCGCGTCCCGAGGCGACGCACCGGGCGGCCACCGCGCGGTCTATCGTTGCAGACGCGCGGGCAACCGCCGACTCCGTGATCGACACCGCCGGACGCTCCCAGCCTACCGCCGATGTCCCGACCCCAACCACAACACCCCGAGCCGTTTCCCCCACGGCGGCCACCACCCCGGTGCGAAATCGCCCCACCGAGCCTGGCACCGCAGAACCAGCCGTGCCCATCAGCGCTGCCCCGCGAGCGGACGCGACCCGCCCAGCGACCGTGGCGCCGTCCGCCGGCCGGGTACTGTTGTACGTCGACGCTCTCGCGCAGGAGCGGGGTGGGGCGGAGTTGCGCGAGGCGCCGGGCGATGGTTCCCGCGTGCAGCTGCTGATACCGAACGGCGTGCGGGTATCCGCCGTCGCGCGGGCGGTGGACGACGGAGGTGGCCAGCCGTGGTACGAAGTGCGCTACCGGGACCGTACGGGGTACGTTGCAGGCACGATGCTCACCCCGTTCCCGCCCGCCGCGAGGCGCACCCCCACGCCCTGGCCAGCGGCAACCCCCACCGGAGCGACACCACAGCCGGTGGATACCGCCCGCTTCTTTCCGGTGTACCCGCCTGAGAACCCGTTGTCGCGCGCGGAGCTGGAACTGCTGCTGCCATCCACGCGTCGCGCCGGTCGACTGACGCTGTACTACCGGCCGGACGCCTTCGCGCTTGAGGACATCGACCACTTCGCTCGCGACAGTACATCGGCGGTGGGGCGTGTCGAGCGGCTGCTCGGCGCGCGGTTGCGCGGCGCGGTGGACTACTACCTGGCGTGGGCGATCTTCCCGCCGCCGGATCCCGGCCTGCGCGGGTACAATCGCTCGGGTGAGCGCGTGATCTTCCAGCTCTACGACGGTAGCGGCACGCGCCTGGAGCGGCAGTACCTCGCCGCGCACGAGCTGACCCACCAGATCGCGGCCGACAGCATCGGCGCGGCCGCCTCCACCATGCTCTCGGAGGGGCTCGCGATGTACGCCGGGCAGCGATATCTTGTCGCCGATGGCCACGTCTCGCTCGACGGCTTTTCCCGCGCGGCGCTGGACGACGTCCGGCTCATACCGATCACGCGCCTCAGCGACGGCAGCGTCCGCTTCATGGGCCGCCTGCCGCAGCGCTACCCGTACGACGAGGCGGGGTCATTCGTCGGGTTCCTGATCCGGACGTACGGCCTGCCGGAGTTCAAGCGGGTGTACACGAGCGGTGACTATGTTGGGGTGTACGGCAAGGACCTTTCGGCGCTGGAGGCGGAGTGGCGGGCGTACCTGCGCTCGGACCGTGCCGCTGGCCCGTACGCGCCCGACAGCCGCCGCTACCTCGACGGGATCGAGGCGGTGCAGGCCGGATACGAGCGCCTCTTCGCCGCCCTGGAGACTGGCCGCCCGGTACCCCTCGCGGCATACCAGGCGCTCGATGCCGCCCGCATTGCCGCCGACCGCGCCGATCCCAAGGCCACCGACCGCGGCTTGGCGACGTTCGACCGGCTGCTGCCTCGCTGAACCAATATAGTAGCGAGACGAGACGTCGGTATAACATTGGCCTGCCGTCGAGCTATGCGGCTACACCGGGTGCTACTGGATCGGCTCGGGGAAGCCGACAAGATCGACTGGTCGAGGGCGAGCCTGGATAGCGCTTCCGTCCCGGCCAAAAGGGGGGCCTTGAGACCGGGCCGAATCCGACGGATAGGGGCAATCCCCACAGGGCGCCCGCACGAAGCGTCACGTTGTGGTCGACGAGCAAGGCCTAACCCTCTCAGTGAGGCTCAGCGGAGCTAACAGGCACGACTCGATGCTGCTGGAAACACTCATAGACGCTATCGAGCCGATCAAGAGCCCGAGAGGCAGACGCAGGATGCGTCCCGAGAAGCTGCACGCGGACAAGGCGTACGACATGCCGCGGTGCAGGCAGGCACTCAGAGTCAGAGGCATCAAGCCGCGGATAGCCAGTAGGGGGATAGAGAGTAGCGAGAAGCTGGGCAGGCACAGGTGGGTGGTGGAGAGGACGCTTGCGTGGCTCGGCAAGCACAGAAGGCTCACCATACGCTACGAGCGTCGTGCCGAAATCCATCTGGCCCTCCTCCATCTCGGCTGCTCCCTCGTCTGCCTCAACTTCCTCATCAGGTTTTAAAGGTACTCTGCATTCGACGAGCTGGCGCGCATCTGCAGTGGCAATGCTCGGACTCGAGCCGCCGTGGCGGTGCGGACGCTGACGTGGAGTACGCCGAGCCTCGCGGGTACTTGGGCGGCCCGTCGTGGTGGGTTGGGCGTAGCTTCGGCTCCACTACTCTCGCGTGCCCGTCAGACTGCGCTCTCGACGGGCGGAGTGCCCACTTTCCGTTCCCCGATCGGCATTATCGGCTGCTCGAAGGTCGATTCCACGATTGCCGCGGAGTAGAAGCCGACGCAGCGCGCGGTCTCGTCCCCGATGTTGCGGACCCCGTGCGGTACCATCGCCGGGATGAGCACCGCTTGGCCGGCGGATAGCTGCCCCTTCGCGTCGCCCAAGCTCGCCTCGACCGTCCCGGACAACAGCAGCACGATCTCCTCGGCGCTATCGGTGTGCGTCCCGAGGTAGTGCCCCGGCTCGATCTCGAAGTAGACGACCGAAGAACTCTCGTTGCCTGTCGCCGCGTAGAAGGGGTAGCTCGCCTTGACTCGCATGGCCGGGTCTTCCTCGTACCAGCCCTCGAACATCTCCAGGTGGTTCAGATCCACAGTGTACACGTGTTCCCTCCCGTAATCTCTCGTCGTTCGGCCAGCATCTAGGCTGGTTACAACCCTATAGGATCCGGCTCCAGTAGGCGATCGGTTTCACCAGCTGTAGGACCAGTCTTCATCGTCCGGCTCGCACGCCTGGCAGTATGGCTCCCAAGCCAGAGCCCGGCCGAGATCCTCCACCGTCCGTATGCTCGGGCTGTCGAAGCTCGGTATGCCGCAGTACTTACAGGAACGCAGGAGGGTGAGTTCCTCGCCCCTCAGGCGGAAGGTATGACCATCCAATTTCGCCATCGCCATCTCCCCTGCATCATCGGCCCAGACGGACCCCGCTGCGACTTTACCCCCGGTGAGGGAGGTCAGGCGGGACGCTAGTTGCGCTTGCAGGCCTGACGCCCCTTGCTTATTTCGGCGCTTGTACGCCGCGGTCGCCTGCGCCGCCCAGCCTCCCGGGCCCGGTATCGGAGACACCAGGGTCCGCATATCGGATACGACGCTCTGCTGGTACAACACGGGACACCTCCTCACTGCCTTACGGGTGCTCGCCGAATTGCGCACACCCATGTATAATGATTATGAGGGGATGATACACCCGCTGAGCGTCCTTGTCAATATCATTAGACACTTGTGTTCAAGGAATTAGGTGAATGGCCAGAAAGTACGAGCTGAAGAGGCGGGCCGAGCACCAGGAAGAGACTCGGCGGAGGATCGTGGAAGCCACGGTCGAGCTCCACGAATCCGTCGGTCTGGCCTATACCACGATCAGCGCGATAGCCGAGAGGGCGGGCGTGGAACGAGCGACGGTGTACCGGCACTTCCCGGACGAGCGCAGCCTCTTCACCGCCTGCACGGGGCATTACCTCGCGGCCAACCCGCCACCCGATCCGGCATCGCTCCACCGCATCGCCGACCCTCAGGAGCGCCTGAAGGTGGGGCTAACTGAGATCTATGCCTACCACCGTAGGACCGAGGAGATGAACTACAAAGCGCAACGCGATCTCCCTCGCTTCCCCGCACTCGCCGAGGTCATCGCCCCATACCTCGAGCACTGGGCACGGATCGGCGATGTCCTCGCGGCAGGGTGGCAGGCCGAACAGGGGGATGTGAGACTCCTGCGGGCCGCGATCGGACACACGATCGGCTTCCAGACGTGGCGGTCGCTGGCGCGAGAGGAAGGCTTGGACGATTCTGAGGCGGTGGAGTTGATGGCCGCGATGGTCCGCTGCATTGCCCAGGGATCGGAGGAAGATAGCGCGCCCAGCAAGGACACCTAGCAGGATGGTAATCAGGATCTCGGCCCGCCCCTAACTCTGCCCATCGGGAATGGCAATAACGCCTATGATGGTAGGACAGGGCACGAGCGCATTGCCACTCTCCAGGCGCAGCCGCGCCATCGGGCTGACACCCTGATTAAGCAGCTAGAGGTGGGTGATATGGCGCAAACGCAAGGAAATCATCGATTAGATCCAGCTGCGCTCTTAGGAGTTGCTCTCGGCGCGAGGATCACCACCATCCTGGGAGAAGATGAATGGGATTTATGGAGTGCCTCTGTCGGCCCGACACTGCTTGTAGTACTGCGTGCCTATTACCGAAGCTCTAAGCGGCGATAAATACAAAGTGTAGCGTTCGGTGCGATTTGGGATCTCTGCTTCAACCGTATTGTAGGTATTGGACTGGAATCTGTTTTTATCTTTGGCGCCTATAAGGAAGGCACCATTGCATTCTCATTAGGTTGCGGAGAAGGGGCACCCCTTACTCGGAGATGTGCAGAGTTTCATTGGGTGGACATAGCAGGCATTGCTGTGTGGACCGCCGCCGACCGCGGCCTGGCAACTTTCAATGAGTTGCTGCCTCGCTAGCCTGCTTGGGACTACAGCGCACCAACGCTATACTCCGACATCGCGAGCGTATCAGGCGAGCCGAGGAAAGACAGGATGGACGGATTCCTACTCCCCAACACGACCGGCGATGGCCGGGTGGACAGCGTGACGAGAGGGTTCATCCATGTCGTTGAACTCCTGTTTCCGGGTCGTATTCGGGCCTGCTACCTGACAGGCAGCTCAATTGACGGCACTGCGGCACACGTCGATGGGGATAGCCTGAACTCCAGCGACATCGATATCACGGTAGTCTTTAAGGGCAAGGCCGAGCAGCATGAGCGGGACCGCTTCAAGAAGTGCCGCCGGGCCTGTGAGCAACTGAGCCAGCTCGGTCTCGACCAGCTCGACGCTGTCGCTCTCGATGAGGACGGTCTCTTCGGGAGAGGTGACGTGACGCTCGGGACGGCGAGCGTGCTCGTGTACGGCGAAGATTTCCGCGCTTCGATCCCGCTCCCTCGCCTGAGCGATCAAACCGATCACGCCATCGCTCTCTCATTCGATCTACTCGGCATGTTGCGCGGGATACCGCCAACTGCCCTCACCCTTCCCCTCGCGTACCCCGTGGGCGACGGGGAGTTCTACGGGTACGACTACCGGGAGGAGGCGTACGGCGGTAAGCCGGGAACACGAATCCTGGTGGAAACCGTTAGTTGGATGGCGACGGCGCTGGTAGCCCTGCAGGCTGGCCGGTACGCCGGCACAAAGAGCGACGCGGTGCGGCAGTATCGGGAGTGTATCGGCGGCGAATGGACCGAGGTCGTAGAGGGCGTATACGAGTGCTGTAAGTTACGGTGGGGCTACGGCATCCCAAGGGAGGAGGAGGCACGCCAGTCTCTGCGTGGTCTGTGCCGGCAGGTTCTCGGCTTCGAGAATCACTTCCTGGATGCGTGCAGGCGGCATCTCGCCGACCGGGAATAAAACTCCGGCGACGTATTGGCTTGATTACCCTGCTGTTGCGACCTCTTGGGATCGGAATGTCCTCAACGCCGCAATGGATGAGGAAGTTCAGCGAGGCTTGGGTGATGCCTGAAGGTCCCCAGCCGATGTGGTGACTCAGGCTCCGGACTACTGCCGTACGCCCAGGCGAAGCCACCTGCTATCCTTGAGCGGAGAGACAACCATTCGCGCATGAGGAGAACCAGCTTGGTCCCGGTAGATAGCCGCCACTTTCGGCCCGGGCCTATGCCGCAGACGATTCTGCCGGAGTACGGCGGGCTGGGCCTCGCGAACGTCGTGCCCACCGTCGAACATCTCTTCGGCTTCCCGACGGACATCCCCTCCCTTGCGGAAACCGCGCTTCCGCCCGCTATGCTCGACGGCGTGCATCGAGTCGTCACGCTCCTGATCGACGCGTTCGGGTACACTCAGTTGGAGCGCGCGATGGGCGGCGGCCACGCGCCGTATCTCGCCGAGATCATCGCCCGCGATTCCGCGCACCTGGGCGCGATCACCTCCACCTTCCCCTCCACGACCGTGTGCGCGCTCACCACGCTCGGCACCGGACTGCCTCCCGGTCAGCACGGTGTCACCAATCAGCGCATGTACGACCCCGCGCTCGGCACCCTGATCGACATCCTGTCCTTCGCCCCCGTCGTCGCGGGACGACTGCTCGAGAAGGCGGGCGTTGAGCCGGCCACGTGGATCGGGCTGCCAAGCGTGTACGAGAAGCTCGCACTGGCGGGTGTCGAGCCGATCGTCGTGAACCACGCGCAATTCGAGGGCACCGCGCTGTCTCGCATCAACCACCGGGGGGCGCGATACCGCGGCTTCCGCACGATCTCCGATCTCTGTGTGAACCTTCGGGCGGTGCTGGAGGAACCCACCGGCCGCGCCTACGTCCACTCCTACTGGGGAACACTCGACACCATCACACACGAGTACGGCGCGGCATCACCGCAGCACGACGCCGAAGTGCGCGTCATCGACCATGCCCTGGGGGAGATCCTGCTGCGCGGCCTGTGCGCGCCAGGAACACTGTTGCTGATCCTCGCCGACCACGGCCACATCGACTCCGACCTGAACCGCATCGTATGGCTGAACGATCACCCGGAACTGCTCGCGCTTCTGCAGGCGCCGCCCGCTGGGCTCGACCGCGCGGTCGTGCTGTACGTCCGCCCCGGCCTGGACGCAGACGCCCGGCGCTACGTGGAGGCGCACCTGGGCAACGCCGCGCATGTCCTCACCGCGGAGGAGTCACTGGCGTTGGGCTTGTACGGTCTCCAGCCCCCCTCGCCACGGGCACGAGAGCGCATCGGGGAGCTGCTCCTGCTCCCGCGCGAGAACTGGAACCTCAAGTACCAACACCCCGGCCACGAGCGCAAGCACACCACAGTCGGCAAGCACGGCGGCCTCAGCCCCGAGGAGATGATCGTCCCTCTGATCGCCCTCCGCCTGGACTGACGCTCAGCTCACAGGGGTCGGCGGGATCGTGGCCTGAGTGATACGCGATCCGCTTGAACCGTGGTGCGTGTCATCCCGAACACAGTGAGGGATCCGTAGCCCGTACCACGGATTCCTCGCACGCTCGGAATGACAAATACGCTGCTATCCAGCCGGAGTTCGTATGAGACGCCGGCGACAAGTTGATTGGCGAAACCTGTGTCCCCGCCCATCGTGTTCGAAACCAGTAACTCCGCGCTACCAGCGCCACGCTTCGCCGTTACGTCCGGCACCGGGCCGGTGCCCGTGGCGCGAAGTAATGTCTCGCACCACGGCATCCGGCAGGTTACTGCTGGTTGCTCTCCCGCTGTGCGGCCACGCGCCGGCTGCGCAGGCTCAGCGTCGCCGCGCCGAGGCCGAGGATGCTGAGGAGCCCGAGGGATCCCTGCGCATTCCAGCCACCGTCGCGGGTCCCCGACAGGCCACCGCCGCCGCTCTGCGGCATGTTCATCGCGCACGCGACCATCGGCCCATCCGGGGTCCTGTTGGTCACATTGCTCGCGTTGATCTCGCCGGGACCCGGGTAGTTGAACTCCTGTCCCGTGCCGCCGATCAGCCCTTGTTCCTTCACGAACGCCACGTGGTCTGACGGCTGGTCGTAGTACGACGGCGAGAACGCCGTGTCGAGCGCCGGGCGGGTGCCCCGCGCGTAGTTGGCCAGCACCCGGTGCTCGGCCTCCTCGGCCGCGTACTGGAAGCTCACCTTGGCGATGTCCGGCCTCTTCATCTCCGCGAAAATGTGCATCGAGGTCATCTGCAGGGCGATCTCGTGGGCTTCCAGCGCCACTACCGCGCTGAAGAAGGCGTTGAAGTCCGTCAGCAGAACCTCCGGTATGGTGAAGGTTCCCGTGATCGCCTCACCGCCGAGGCTCTCGAACGCGTCGAGGTGGAACTGCTCCTGCGCCCGCGCCGCCGTGACGATCGCGCGCACCGGCGCCGGGAAGGGCTTGTCATAGTTGCCCTCGGCGTCACTCGCCAGTGCCGCGCCGAGCACCGTCACCCCGAACCGCTCGGTGGTGGCGGTGATGTTGAGGATCTCCTGGATTTCCTCGGACTCCGCGGCCGCCGCCCGCACGATGCCGATCTGGGCTGCGGTGAAACCTGCGCCCATCGCGCCCGCGCCCTTGAGCAGGGTGCGGCGCGAGAAGGGCTTGCTCGCTACTGTGTCGTGTATGGTCATCGATCGTGCTCCTGTCTCTGTCTGAGGCGTTAAGGCTTGAGGAACTTCACGCCGCTGTAGTCGATCTCACCAGGGCCGGGGTAGGAGATCTCCGTCCCGCTGCCGCCGATGAAGCCGAGGTCCTTGAGCGCCTGAGCCGCCTCGCCGACGCTGGTGAAGAGCGACTTCTCGAATGCGACATCGTTCGGCGTGCCGGAGAGCACCCCCGCCTCTATGGCGAAGAAGCGGACTCCCGCGCGGTGCTCGGCCTCGACCGCGCCGATCTGGAGCGCGACGTGGGCGAGCTTGCCCTCCCCCATCACGACGAACTCCTGGGCCGCCGCGAGGTACGCGGCGATGAATGCCTCCTCCAGCGTGATTAGCGTTTTCAGGAAGGTCGGCACGTCCGTGACGATCTTCTCGTCGGGCACCGTGAACGTCGTGGTCAGGGGCTTGGCGCCCGCGCCGGTCAGGAAGTCGAAGTGTGCCTGCTCCGCGGCCCGCGCCGCCTTGATGTGCAGGATGTGGTTCTCGTTGAGGCCGAGCTTGCCGTCGGCGGCGTTCTGGAGCGCCCCACCCAGGGCGGTGACCGCAAACGCTTCCGCTGTTACCGCGATGTCGATGATCGTCTGGACCGATTCGCACCCCGCCGCCCCACCCTTAAGGGTGGAGAGCTCGGTCGATGTGAGTCCCCCGAGGGCTGCTGTCATGTTGGTATTCCCCCTTGGCGTCTTTCTGCGTGTCATGGTCGTTGTGCTGGGCGCATCGTGCGCCGGTGATATGCCTGGTTTTG
>JAUJMR010000004.1:39032-40697 GCA_030446765.1 Chloroflexia bacterium | reverse complement strand
GTTCGGGATGACACGCACCACGGTTCAAGCGGATCGCGTATGACGGGGTCGATGCAGCGACAGCCCAACGGACCACGAGGTGTCGCCCTACGACAGGGCCGGACGGTCTGTCCCCAGAGCGGGGGACTTACAGGCTGAGTCGCGAGGGGGCGGGGCTCCGTCCCTATGCCGTGGCCGATATGGAGGTTAAGGCCACCTGCTCAACGCCGTGGTTAGAAAAAGCTCCATATCCGGGCGCACGACGTAGAGGCAACGAAGTCGGGCGGAAACCATACATATCCCAAAAGATATAGCACTCCGCGCGGGCGCTGTCGACCCCGAACCCCTGAGGTTAGAGTTCCGTTAGAAACCCCGCAAAAGTGCCCAGCCGAACCGTCTCAACTCCTATTAACATGTAGGGGGACAAAACGTCGCGACCGCGGCGCTACCGCTTCTCCGCCACGATCGCGACCCAGTCGGTCTCGCGTAGCAGGTCCACGAGCACCAGGCCGGCCGCGGCCAGGGCGAGCGCGACCTCCTCATAGCGGTCCTCAATAATCCCGGAGACCACGAGCGTGCCGCCCGGCTCCAGTGCGTCGGCCAGCCCATCCGCCAGCTCGATGATGACGTTCGCGATGATGTTCGCCGCTATGAAGCCGAAGTGCCCCTCCGCGGCATCCAGCGAGCCCTGCCCGACGCGAATGACGTCCGCCACGCCGTTGCGCTCCGCCGTCGCCGTCGTGGCATCCACCGCCACGGGGTCGGTGTCGAGCGCGACGATCTCCGCCGCGCCGAGCTTGGCAATCAGCACCGCGAGGATGCCGGAGCCGGTGCCGAGGTCCAGGGCGCGCACGCCCGCGCCGAGCCGTGCTTCGATCGCGCGCAGACAGAGTCGCGTGGTGGGGTGCAGCCCGGTGCCGAACGCCATGCCGGGGTTGAGGTCGAGCACGATGTCGTCAGGCTCCGGCTCGTACTCCAGCCACGAGGGCACGATCACCGTCCGCTGCCCGACGCGCATCACGCGGTAATAGCTCTGCCAGGTCTCCGTCCAGTCCTTCTCCGTGCGGCGCATGATCGCCAGCTCGCCGACGGGGCGGATGCGGCCCAGGTGCCAGAGTCCTTCGCGCACCGCCTGGAGCGATGCATCGCTCGCCTCGTCCTCGCGGATGTACGTCGTCAGAATCACCGGCTTCCCGGGGTCGGTGACGTACTCGCCCCAGCTCAGCTCATCGATGATCGGCTCCTGCACGACGATGCCGTTCTGGTAGCCGTGTCGGGCGAGCAGCTCGCTGACGGGCTCAACCGCCTCGCGATCGGCCTCGATGCGTAGCTCCAGCCACGCGGGCTCCGTACTCATCGCTCCTCGCTTTCTGTCCTTGCCGGCGTAGGTGCTCTTCTCCCACCGGCCGATATGATCAACAGGCAGCATAAAGGGCGTGCCGGGCATCAAGCCGCGACACGCCCTCGGTTGCGCCGTCCGTGCTAGATGACGGTCTTCTCCGTCTCCTTGTCGAAGACGTGGACCTTGTCGAGGTCGAACGAGACCGCAACGTTCTGGCCGGGGGTCACCCGGCACTCGGGCGCGACGCGGGCTACGAAGGGATTGTCCCCAGCGAGTAGGTACAACACGTTCTCGTTGCCGAGCGGCTCGACCACGTCCACCTTGATGTTCGCCGCGCGCTCCTC
>JAUJMR010000004.1:20394-38932 GCA_030446765.1 Chloroflexia bacterium | reverse complement strand
CGCATCACCGCGATGCGATCGCCCATCGTCATCGCCTCGGTCTGGTCGTGCGTCACGTAGATCGTTGTCGTCTGGACGCGCTGGTGCAGGCGGGAGATCTCCGAGCGGGTCTGCACGCGCAGCTTCGCGTCCAGGTTCGAGAGCGGCTCGTCCATGAGGAACACCTGTGGCTCGCGGACGATAGCCCGGCCGAGAGCAACGCGCTGGCGCTGACCGCCGGAGAGCGCCTTCGGCTTGCGGTCCAGGAACTGCTGGATGCCGAGGATCTTCGCTGCCTCCTGCACGCGGGTGTCGATCTCCGCCTTGGGGGTCTTGCGCAGCTTGAGGCCGAACGCCATGTTGTCGTACACACTCATATGGGGGTAGAGCGCGTAGCTCTGGAACACCATCGCGATGTCGCGGTCCTTCGGCGCGACGTCGTTCACCCGCCGCTGCCCGATGAACAGGTCACCCTGCGTGATGTCCTCCAACCCCGCGATCATGCGGAGCGCCGTGCTCTTGCCGCAACCGGACGGCCCGACGAGTACCAGGAACTCGCGGTCCTTGATGTCGATGTTCAGGTCCTGAACAGACGCGATGTTGTTGCCGCTGTACTGCTTGCTTACGTTCTCGAAAACCACTCCCGCCATGCCAGGGCCTCCTTTATATATGCGAGTCCACTCGTGTGCCGCCCGATGCTCCTGTCGGGTACCGCGCGCACCTGGCCCGGTGGCGAGGCGCCGCGTACGCTGCCGTGGGACCCGTCCGGCGCGTGTCGGTACGATACTACCACCGCGCCTGTATGTCAAGGATTGCCAGAGCGAGTTTCAGAGTATCGCGCAATGGGCGGGTTGCGCGCGTGCTGGGCCATGCGGACGGTACAATAGCCGCGACCTGGCCGGGCGACCAGCGCACCAACTGGCAGGAGGGGACCATCGTGGCACAGCAGGCGCTGAGGGTGGGTTCCGCCGCACCGGACTTCGCGCTGATGAGCGGTGATCGGGAACGGTGGTCGCTGCGGGGCGTCCTCAGGCGACAGGTGGCCGTGCTCGTCTTCTATCTCTGGGACTTCTCTGGTACCTGAACGCAGGAGTTGACCCAGTTCGGGGACATGGCGGCGGCGTTCGAGGCGGCGAACGCACAGGTCTTCGGGATCTCGGTGGACAGTATCTACTGCCACGCCGCGTTCGTCCGACAGCGGGAGATCCCGTTCCCGCTGCTCTCCGACTTCAATAAGGAAGTGTCGCGGGACTACGGGGTGCTTATCGACTACGGTCCATGGAAGGACGTCTCGGGCCGCGCCGTGTTCGTCGTCGGCCGCGACGGTACGATCCGCTATGCCTGGCACGCTGAACCAGGCGACCTGCCGGACGTCGAGCAGATCCTGACGGTGGCTCGGGAAGCCGGTCGATGAGCGGCGGGCGGCGAATCGGCCCCATCTGAGACTGAGGAGTTCCGTGCGCAACGCACTCTACGCCTAGTGCTATGATGTGCCGGCAGACGCGAGGCGGACAACTGGTGACGCGACCGCTGGAATGCTGCGAAGTCCGCTACGCACCGCCAACGGCTGGTCGAGCGGGGGGCGCGGCCGCACTGTAGTGTGCACGTGTGGCCCAGTTAGTGGGCGATTCCGGGGCGAGGAAGATGGGTACCGGATCGGCGTGGGGGATACTTGACGGTGGTGCGTGGTATCGCGCGGAGGCGGCGGTGGCGACTGTAAGCGAACAACGGGAGAAGAACCGGATCACGCTGGTAAGCGTCGTTGCTGCGCTGGCCCTCGCACTGCTCAAACTCGTTGCTGGTTTGCTGACCGGCAGCCTGGCGCTGCTCTCCGACGCCGCACATTCCGGGCTCGATTGTGTGGCGTCCGTGATCACGTACGTCACCGTGCGCATCGCGGGGCGGCCGGCGGACATGGACCATCACTACGGGCATGGTCGGGTGGAGAACCTTTCCGCGATCGTGCAGGCCGTTCTGCTCATCGGCACCGCGCTCGTGATCATCTACGAATCCGTGCGCCGCATCTTCTTTCAGCCCCCGGAGATTCATAGCTCCGTGTGGATCTTCGTCGTGATGTTTGTAAGTGTCGGCGTGGACCTTTGGCGCTCCCGAATGCTGGCCTCCGCGGCACGGCGGTACAACAGCCGAGCGATGGAGGCCGACGCGCTGAACTTCCGGGCCGACATGTTTGCTTCCGCAATGGTTATCGTTGCCCTCACGGTGATCGCGCTCGGCGGGCCGGTCCACGCGGATGCCGCCGCTGCCCTGTTCGTCGCGCTCGTGATCATCGTGATGAGTGGGCGACTCGCCCTCCGGGGGGTAAGCGTATTGCTTGACCGCGCGCCGGTGCGCTTAGGCGAGCGCATGACCCAGGCGGTAGCGGCGGTCCCGGGCGTGGTGGACGCGCAGCCCGTTCGGCTGCGAGAATCGGGCGACCGGCTCTTCGCCGACATCACGGTGCAGGTGCCGCGCACGACCAGCCTGTCCGAGGCACACGGAATCTCAGAGTCCGTCGAGGCGACGATGCAGGAGGTGTCGCCGCGTACTCAGTCCGTGGTGCATGTCGAACCGGCGATTGGTGAGGCTGAAACGGCGGCTGAGGCGATCCGCGCGGTCGCGTGGCAGATTGGCGCGCGCACGCACCACGAGTACGTGTCGCGGGTCGGCGACCACCTGGTGGCGAGCCTGCACATCGAGGTCGAGCCGGAACTCACGCTCGCGGAGGCGCACGCGCTCGCACACCGGCTGACCGAAGCCGTTCGTGCGGACAACCCGCTGATGCAGCAGGTCGATACCCATATCGAAGTGGCAGTGCCGGAGCCCAGCCTCCGGCGTGAAGTCGCTGGACTGCACCCCGCGATCGTCGAGACGGTCGCGCATGCGTGGAGGCCGCCGGAGTCGGGGCGCTGCTGCACGAGGCGCGGCTGTACGGCTCCTCCGAGCCGGGGTGGGACCTGACTCTGCACTGCGGCTTTCCGCCCGACATCCCGATGGGAGACATCCACCGCCGCACGGAAAAGATCGAACAGGAGTTGCGCAGACGGATCGCGAACCTGGAGAGCGTGATCATCCACGCAGAGCCGCGCGGCTAGCCGACAGATGACTCATCGTGCGGTTGACTGTCTTCAGGGCTTGGTGCGGAAAAGGCCCACTACTGGGCCAGGTAGCGCTGTAGCCTGCCGTCGGCGAGATACTCCCCGAGGTCCGGCTCCAGTTCCGGGGTGAGTCGCGCGGCGTGTGGACGCAGCAACTCCAGGGCGCCCGTCGCCAGGCGGAGGACCGCAGCGTACACTTCGTCCATCGTGCTCGGGCGACCAGTGAGGCCGAGGCAGAGGAGCATATCGTCGCGGTAGCCCGGTGGAGCGGTCGGCAGGTCCAGCGCGGCAAGGAGTGCCTGGTAGCGGGTTCCAGGGCGTTGGGCGGGATTCAGCGGACGCAGAACGGAGGGGCAGCGCTCGGCGAGTCCCTGCGCCGCGAGCCGGAGTGCCAGCTCATCCCCACGCAGATGGGCGTTCTTCACCTTCCCGGCGCACTCCAGGAAGTCCTCCAGCTCCATCTCCGCCGGCGGCCGCTCGATCACGGGCCGCCGCAGCCGTTCCTCGACCTCGGGCGCCGACCACAGCACCCGTGCCGCCTCCACAGCGGGCAGGTACCAGGACCAGTCGGCGGGCTCCGACTCTTGCGCCAGCCACGCATCCCATCGTTCCACGCCGATGGAGACGTGCAGCAGCCGCCCATCCGGGAGCTCGACGAGCCGCGCACGGTACTCGACAACCGGCTCGTCACGCGTGAGCACGAGCAGGTCCACGTCACTGTGCGACTCTGGCACTCCGCGCGCGTAGCTGCCCGTGAGGAGCACGGCGAGCGCGCCTTGCTCCTCGGACCGCAGCGTCTCGACCCATTGGTGGAGGAACGCGTCATCAACCATACGTGCCCGGTACCTCGCCTGCAACTCGACTCAGGGCGCATTATACTTGCCGTATGAGCATCGAGATGTTGCCCGGCCTCGCGGATGATGAGCTGGTGGATCCCGGGCAGCCGCTGGCGGCGCGGATGCGTCCTCGCACGCTCGATGAGATCCTCGGGCAGGAGCACATCCTCGCGCCGGGGCGGGCGCTGCGCGTCGCGTTAGAACGCGACCGGCTTCCCTCGATCATCCTGTGGGGACCCCCGGGCAGCGGGAAGACGACACTTGCCCACGTAATCGCCCGGAGCGTCCGGTCCTCGTTCGTCAGCCTGAGCGCCGTCTCCGCGGGGGTGGCTGATCTGCGCCGCGCCGTTGAGGACGCGCGGAAGCTCCGCGCGGCGACCGGCAAGCGCACGGTGCTGTTCATCGATGAGATCCACCGCTTCAATAAGGCGCAGCAGGATGCCATCCTGCCGCACGTGGAGTCGGGGACGGTCACCCTGATCGGGGCAACGACGGAGAACCCGAGCTTCGAGGTGAATGCGGCGCTGCTCTCCCGCTGCCGGGTCTACGTCCTTCGCGCCCTCGCAGATGAGCAGATCGTGACGTTGCTGCACCGGGCGCTCATCGACACCGAACGTGGGGTGGGCGGGCACGAATCCCCTGTACGGGCGCAGGAGGAGGTTCTGCGGCGACTCGCGACGTATGCGAATGGCGACGCACGGATCGCGCTCACCGCGTTGGAGCTGGCGTCGGACGCGGCGCTGGATGGGCAGATCACGCTGGAGTTGCTTGCGGACGTACTGCAGCACCGGGGACTGCTCTACGACAAGGGCGGCGAGGAGCACTACAACATCATCAGCGCGTTACATAAGTCCGTGCGGGACTCCGATCCGGACGGCTCGTTGTACTGGCTTGGTCGCATGGTCGAGGCGGGTGATGATCCGCTCTACGTCGCGCGACGGCTGGTGCGAATGGCCACCGAGGACATCGGCATGGCGGACCCACAGGCGCTCGTGGTGGCGATGGCCGCGCAGCAGGCGGTCCACTTCCTGGGCATGCCGGAAGCCAACCTCGCGCTTGCGCAGGCCACCGTCTACCTCGCGCTCGCGCCGAAGAGCAACGCGCTCTATCGGGCGTACGGTGCGGTGCGCGAGGACGTGCAAAACACCCGCAACGATCCCGTGCCCCCGCACCTGCGCAACGCGGTAACCGGCTTGATGAAGGATCTCGGCTATGGCGCGGGGTACAAGTACGCGCACGACTACGCGGACGCGCAGGTCGAGCAGGAGCACCTGCCCGAGAGCCTGAGGGGCCGCGTGTACTGGAAGCCGTAACGGCTCGGCGGAGACGACGCAGTTCCGAGCACGAGCCCGTCCAGAACCAGCAGCGCCGCTACTAGGGTGGAAACCCCGAATTGTCCGCGAACTCACAAGGAGTTGGCCAGGTCTCGGGGCTCGCCCTGGTCATTCTCGGCACGCGCATCTGTTGCCAGGCGCTCCGACAGATGCTGAGACTTGGGGGAGCGGACGAGCGCATCTCATTCGCGTTCTTCGAGCCGCACCTGCAGTTCGTGCGCGATCGCGTCCTGCTCGTCCGCTGGCAGGCGCTCGATTTCTGATACGACGCGGCGTCGCGTTTCAGTCAGCATAGCCCCTCCGTTCCTCGTATGTGGCCGCCCTGTATGGCGATAATCTAGCTTCTGGCGCGGCTGAACCCCGGTGTGTGGAAGTGCCGTGAACGGGACATAAACTGGTACCCTTTAACAGATGAGTGCGGCGGTGGTATGCACTCTGCAAGTAGTGAACCCGGTGTGTGGGCGGAAAAGTGTCTGTTTGAAAAACAGGGGATGGATGTAAGTCATGACAGTTGAAACAATGGATACAGAGGGAACGCAGGGGATCGAACCGGTGGTAGACAACCCCGAAGCAGTGGAGATGGATGGGTTCGCCGGACTCGGGCTCGGCCCTGAGTCGCTGCGCGCCGTGGCCGAGGCAGGCTTCGAGGCGCCGACGCCGATCCAGGAACAGACAATCCGTCACCTGCTGGAGGGCCGGGACGTGATCGCGCAGGCGCCGACCGGCACGGGCAAGACCGCGGCGTATGCGCTGCCCATCGTGGAGCGGATGGACGAGGACGATCTCCGTCCACAAGCGCTCGTCGTCGCGCCGACCCGTGAGCTGGCCATCCAGATCGCGCAGGCGATGCACTCCCTGGGCAAGTACCACGAGGTCATCACCCTGCCGATCTACGGCGGGCAAGCATACGACCGGCAGTTCCGCGCGCTCGCCCGCGGAGTGCAGGTGGTGGTCGGCACACCGGGCCGCTTGCTGGACCACCTCCGGCGCCGGACGCTCGACCTGAGCGGGGTGCGCACCGTCGTGCTCGACGAGGCGGACGAGATGCTCAACATGGGCTTCATCGAGGACATCGAGGCGATCCTCTCCGAGCTGCCCGAGGAGCACGAGACCGCGCTGTTCTCCGCGACGCTGCCGCCTCGCGTGCAGCGGCTGGCGGAGCAATACCTGCGCGATCCCGTCCGCGTGAGCGTGGCGCAGCGCGAGGCCGTGGGGCCGCTCGTGCGCCAGGTGTACTACGAGGTGCCGCACTACCAGAAGCCCGAGGCACTTGCCCGCATCCTCGACCTGGAGCAGCCAGAGTCCGCGATCGTGTTCGTGCGCACGCGGCGCGAGGCGGATTCGCTCGGGGAGCGGCTGAACGGGCTGGACTACCCGGCGCAGGCGATCCACGGCGACCTCAGCCAGGCGCAGCGGGAGCGCGTGCTCGGTCGGTTCCGAACTGGGCATACCCAGCTGCTCGTCGCGACCGACGTCGCGGCGCGCGGGCTGGACATCCCCGAGGTGAGCCACGTCATCAACTACGACCTGCCGGAGGACCCGGAGATCTACGTCCACCGGATCGGCCGGACGGCGCGGGCCGGGCGCAGCGGCGTGGCGCTCACGCTCGTCACGCCACGGGAGCGGCGAAACCTGAAGATCATCGAGTCGTTGATTCATACCCGGCTGCAGCGACTGCACGTGCCGACGCCGGACGACGTCAGTGCGCGCCGGCGGGCTGCCTTCCGTGAGGAGGTGCTGCAGGTCCTGGAGGCGGGCGAACTCGATACGTTCCAGACGCTCGTGGATGAGCTCTCGGAGACGCACGATCCCTCGCACGTTGCCGCGGCGGCGTTTAAGATGGCAGTGCAGGCACGCGGGACGCGCCGCACCGCGCAGCGGCGTGTCCGGTCGGTACCTGCGCAGCCAGAGCGACCGAGGAGAGCTTCCGCGGGGGCGTTCTCCAGATCGGCGGCCGGATCGTGCACCTGAGCGCCCCTTCAATCAAACTGATCAGAGTGATAGGTTCGATCGGCGACCCGCGCCGTTCACGCCGCCGTTCGCGAGCGATCGTCCGGACCGGACTCCCGAGCGCCCGCCGCGTCGTGAGGACAGCCGCGACTCCGGGGAGATGACCCGTCTGTTCGTGCGAATCGGCAAGCGCGATAACCTGCGGCCCGGAGACCTCGTCGGCGCGATTGCGAACGAGGCGGGGGTGTCGGGGCAGGCGGTCGGCGGCATCGAGATCGGGGACGCGTTCTCATTCGTCGAGGTGCCCGCTGGGATCGCCCACCGAGTGCTCTCGGCCCTGAACGGCACGACGATCCGCGGACGCCAGCCGGAGGCGGTGATCGCGCGTCCGGGGAGTGCTTTGCCGGATCGGGGGAACGAGCGCGATGGCGGGTGGGACCGCGGCGGACGGGACAGCCGTGGGACCGGCCGGCCGCCGTCCAGGGATCGGATGTCCAGGCCCGCGGCGCAGGCCCACGAACGACTCCGCCCCAGGCGGTACTAGCCACAGCGGGAGCGAGCGGTGTGCGCTTAGCAAGCGGGTCATCGCTCGTTACGTTGCGTGGGGGTCGGGGCGTTCAACGTTGAACGCCCCGACCCTTTATTCGGTGCTCCTGGCTGCTCGCTTGAACGTGCAGGCGAGATCGACGTCCGGACTCCGAATGATGACTCACTGCTGAATCCGGGGACTGCCTTGAACGTACCGATCCGGCCATTGGGTGCCGGTGAGATTGAGGACGTGGTTCGCCTGTCGCTGCTGGCGTGGGCGCCGGTCTTTCGCTCCTTCGAGCAGGTCCTGGGGTCCCGCATCTACAGCCTAATCTACCCGGACTGGAGAGCCAGTCAGCGCGCGGCGGTCGAGCGGCTGTGTGGCGACAGCGAGGGCAACAGCGTTTGGGTAGCGGAGGTCGATGGAACCGTTGCCGGCTTTATCGTCTGCTCGATGAATGACGCAGAGAAGCTCGGTGAGGTGGAGTTGCTCGCGGTGCATCCGGCGTATCAGAATCAGGGGATCGGCACCCAGCTGAATGAATTCGCGCTCGCGCAGATGAAGGCGCGGGGGATGACGCTGGCCGTCGCGGCCACGGGGGCGATCCGGGGCATTCACCGGCGAGGAAAGCGTATGAGAAAGCTGGATATACGGGCCTGCCGCTTGTTCGCTACTACCAGGCACTGAGCGACGAGTGATGCGCAGAGGGTGCAGTGGCGGTTGCAGGATCGTACGCATCCATGCCAGCGGGATCACGGCCAACTCAAACACCCGATAGGACCGCCGAAAGAGGGCCACGTCCGCGGTTACCTTATCCTAGACCATGCCCCGGTCCAGCGGCACATGGTTCTATATGCGCTGTCTGACCCAGCCTCCTTTCAGGTGACCCCGGCTACATTGCGCTACTACCGGCTCATGGTGCAAATGGTGCGGATTGCGCAACCGGTGTTGGAAGCGGAGCAGCGGCCAGTGGTGGTGGCATCACTCGTGATGCTAGAGCGTTCGACCGGAACCCGTCCAACGCTGAAAGGGAGCACACATGGCTACGAAACAGGAAAACGGTGCCGGAACGGCTCGTGAGTCGCGGATCGACGCGCTGTTGAGCGAGATGACCACCAAGGAGAAGGTTGCGCTCCTCGCCGGGTCGAATATGTGGCACACCACGCCCGTCGAGCGGCTCGGCATCCCGTCCATAAAGGTGACGGACGGCCCGAACGGCGCGCGCGGCGGCGGGGGCTTCGTCGGTGGAGCCGTGACCTCGGCGTGTTTCCCTGCAGGCATCGCTCTGGCCGCGACCTGGGACACGGAGCTCATTGGGCAGATCGGCGCGGCGCTGGGCCAAGAGGCGAAGACGAAGGGGGCCAGCGTGCTCCTCGGGCCGACCGTCAACATCCACCGATCGCCGCTCAATGGCCGGAACTTCGAGTGCTTCTCCGAGGATCCGTATCTTTCGGCACGCATGGCCGTTGCCTACATCAAGGGTATCCAGAGCGAGAACGTCGGCGCTACCGTCAAGCATTACGTCTGCAATGACTCCGAGTTTGAGCGCAATACGATCAGCTCCGAGGTGGATGAGCGCACGCTGCGCGAAATATATCTCCCACCATTTGAAGCGGCGGTGCGTGAGGCGGATACCTGGGCGGTGATGTCCGGCTATAACAGGGTCAATGGAACATACGCGGGCGAGCATCGTACGCTTCTCACCGAGCTTCTGAAGAGCGAGTGGGGCTTCCAGGGGATTGTGATGTCCGACTGGTTCGGCACGAAGAGTACCGTTGACGCCGCGAACAACGGGCTCGATCTCGAGATGCCCGGCCCGCCCGCATGGCGCGGGGAAAAGCTGCTCGCCGCTATCGAGGCGGGCACGGTGGGCCTTGCGGCGGTAGACGAGGCAGCGCGGCGGATGCTCCGGCTGATCGAGCGGACCGGCGCGTTCGAAGCGCCTCTGCCGGACGAGGAGCGGTCGGTGGACCGGCCGGATCACCGCGCGCTCATCCGCAGAGCTGGCGCAGAGGGCACGGTGCTCCTGAAGAACGAGGGGAACGTGCTGCCCCTCAAGCCCGGAGAGTTGAAGACCCTGGCGATCATCGGGCCGAACGCGAGAGCCGTGCAGATGATGGGCGGTGGAAGCGCGCAGGTGAACGCCCACTACGCCGTCAGCCCGTACGAAGGGATCGCCGCCGCTGTGGGGGACAGCGTGGCGCTCGGCTACGAAATCGGCTGCACGAATCACAAAATGATCCCCCACCTCGACACATCCCTCACCACCCATCCGGGTGGCACCGGCGAACCCGGCCTGCTGATTCAGTACCACGACAACCACCACCTCGACGGCGAGCCCGTCCACGTGGCCACCACCCGAACCTCGGAACAAGTGTGGCTGGGGAGGTGGTCCAGGGTGTCGATCCGGGCACATTCTCCGCCAGCATGACTGCGCGGATTACGCCAGAGCAAACCGGAGAGCACACATTTAGCTTGTGCAGTGCCGGGCTGTGCCGCCTCTACGTGGACGGCCGTGAGGCGATCGACAACTGGACGCGGCAGGAGCGGGGACAGACCTACTTCGGGTTCGGCAGCGCCGAGGCGACGGCTCCCGTCTACATGGAGGCCGGCCGCGAGTACGATCTGCGGGTCGAGTACAGCAGCCAGGGCGCGGCGATGCTCAATGCGTTCCGGCTGGGGCATCTGCCGCCCGTGCCGGATGATGCCATCGAGCGGGCGGTCGATCTCGCTGCGCAGTCGGACGCCGCGCTTCTCTTCATTGGGCTCAACGGCGACTGGGAGAGCGAGGGGCACGACCGAAACGATATGGAGCTGACCGGTCGCCAGAACGAGCTCGTCTCACGCGTCGCCGCTGCGAATCCTCGAACTGTGGTCATGCTGCAGACAGGCTCGCCCGTTGCTATGCCCTGGCTCGATGTGGTCCCCAGTGTGCTCCAGGCCTGGTATCCGGGCCAGGAGTGTGGCAATGCCATCGCGGATGTCCTGTTCGGCGCGGCGAACCCGTCTGGGAAGCTGCCTCAGACGTTCCCCGTGCGGCTGGAGGACAACCCGGCCTTCATCAACTATCCCGGCGAGAACGGCCGCGTCCGCTACGGCGAGGGTGTCTCCGTCGGCTACCGCTACTACGACAAGAAGAAAGTCGAGCCGCTCTTCCCATTTGGCCACGGTCTCTCGTACACATCCTACTCCTACGGTGAGCCACGCCTCAGTGCAGACGCCATCGGACCGGACGAGACGCTCATCGTCGAGGTGGACGTGACCAACACCGGGAGACGAGCGGGGCCGGAAGTGGTGCAGCTGTATGTGCGCGACGCTGAGGCCAACGTCTTCCGTCCGGAGAAGGAGCTCAAGGGGTTCGCCCGGGTCGTGCTGGAGCCAGGGCAGACGAGCACCGCTACCATGACGCTCGACCGCAGCTCCCTCGCGTACTGGGACGACGCACGGCACACGTGGGTAGCGGAGGCAGGTGATTTCGATGTTTTGGTCGGGTGCTCCTCCGGCGACATCCGCGGGCGGGCAGCGTTTCGGCTGACGGAGACCGCAACGTTCGGCGGTCCGGAAACACGTCGCGCCGACCTGGGCATCGACACATCTCTGCGAGAGCTCCTGGCCGACGACGCGGCCCGCGCGGTGCTCGAGAGACGACTGCCAGGGTACGCTGAGAGTCCTCAACTCGGGATGGCGATGGGCTTCACCCTCTCCCAGATCGCGGCGCTCGCGCCCGAGCAGTTCCCTGAGGACACGCTGCAGGCGATCTCTGAGGACCTGGCATCCCTATCCAATGGTGATAACTGAGCAGCACGTCGGAAAGGCGTCTCAAGTGGTCAATCTACGGCCTGCGAAGATCGCGTCGTTCGGTGACAGCGCTACGAGACGGCTCCCTGCGCTACCTCTATATACTGTCGTGTGGCGGATCTAGCACGGTCCCGCTGCCTTCTGCCCCCACGCTCTGGCGGCCCGTTCCGCGACCGGGCGGCGGTGAGACTCGTGGCACCTCCGGTGTCGCCGGGCACGCGCGGACCTGCGGTGAGTCGGTCGCCACGGTGAATGGTTCGCCGTGATGGAGCAGGTGGAGAGGCTCGCCGGCGAGTAGCTCGTAGCGAGCGTGGTCGGGGTGAACCTCGACGCGCAGGCGCCGGCCCTGGTACAGCAGCCGGAAGGTCAGTCTGGTGAGTGACGCCGGCAGGCGCGGAGCGAACGCGAGGGTATCCCCGTGGTCGCGCATGCCGCCGAACCCCGCGACCGCCACCAGCCAGGTGCCTGCGAGCGAGGCGAGGTGGAGACCATCCGCGGTATTGCCCGAGGTATCGTGAAGGTCGACGTAGGCCGTCTCGCGGAAGTACCGATATGCCAGGTCAAGGTGGCCGACCTCGGCCGCGACGATTGCCTGGATGGCCGCCGATAGCGACGAGTCCCGCACCGTGATGGCCTCGTAGTACTCGAAGTTGCGCCGTTTCAGTTCAGGGTCGAAGCATTCGCTGCAGATGTACATCGCGAAGACGAGATCGGCTGCTTGCTTGATGACCTGGCTCGAGTAGAGGAGGTAGTACGGATAGTGGAGGAGTAGCGGGTAGTCCGCATCGCTGGTCGCCTCGAAGTCCCAGGAGCGGTAGCGCGTGAATCCTTCCGACTGCGCAGTCACGCCGAACTCGTCGTCGAAGGGCACCACAACCGCGTCCGCGGCCTTGCGCCAGGCGTCGATCTCCCGTTCGTTGACGTGGAGCTCGAGGGCTCGTTCCGGGTGCCGGATCGCCGCGTCAGCGGCGGCCCAGAAATTACGCGCCGCCATCAGGTTGGTGAAGACGTTGTTGTCTACGAGCGCCGTGTACTCGTCCGGGCCGGTCACCCCGTCGATGCGAAAGCATCCCTCCGCGTCGTGATGCCCGAGCGATAGCCAGAGGCGCGCCGTCTCGACCAGCAGCTCGAGGCCAGGGCCGCGCTCGAACTCCGCATCGCCGGTCGCGGCGACGTACCGGCGTACGGCGTCAGCAATATCGGCGTTAATGTGGAAGGCAGCGGTGCCGGCTGGCCAGTACCCGGAGCATTCTTCACCCCGGATCGTCCGCCAGGGGAACGCCGCACCCGCCAGCCGCAGCTCACGCGCTCGTTCCCGCGCCTGGGGTAGCGTCGAGTGTCGCCAGTGCAGGGCGTCCCGGACGGTGTCGGGCGCGGTGTAGGTGAGCACCGGCAATGTGTAGGTTTCCATGTCCCAGAACGTGTGCCCGTCGTATCCGCGTCCGGTGAGCCCCTTGGCCGGGATTGCGCGCCGCTCAGCTCGCGCGGCAGCCTGCACCGATTGGAAAAGCGCGAACCGCACCGCCTGCTGCAATGCCGGATCGCCCTCCACTTCCACGTCGGCTCCGTCCCACAACTCGTCGAGGTACGCGCGCTGTCCGGCGAGCAGCCCCTCCCAGCCGGTCCGCTTGGCCGCCGCGAGTGCGGCATCGACCTGATCGCGCAGTGCTGGCATTGAGCGCCCGCTCGACCATCCGTAGGCGAGTAGCTTGATTACTCTCAGCCGCTGACCGGGGGCCAACTCTGTGCTGATCGTCACGCGCGCCAGATCCGGCTCGCTCTCCGACGATGACACCGTCCCGGCCGGGCCCTCGACCACATGGTCGATGCCGGCCGCTATCCGCAGCCCGCTGCGACGTGTTCGATGCCCGAGCTCAGCCTCGAGATCCTCGTGCGCGTGGTACTCGCCGACGAGCGGCGCGCGGAGCGCAGCTGCCGCCCGGGGGTCGTCTTGGTGCTCTGGTACTGGCTCGTTGGCGACGAGGGTCGACTGGAGAACGATCCGTGCCGGTGCGCCGATCGGTTCAACCTCGTAGCAGATCGCCGCCACGGCGCGTTGCACGAATGAAACGAGCCGGGCTGAGCGAATGCGGACTGCCTGGCCCACCGGTGAAACCCATTCCACCTCGCGCCGCAAGACGCCGTCGCGCAGGTCGAGAGCGCGCTCGTGGCGCAGCAGTGTCCCGTATCGAATATCGAAGGGCTCGTCGTCGACGAGGAGGCGGATCAGCTGGCCGTTGGTCACGTCGATCAGTGACTGCCCCTCTTCCGGATACCCATACCCACCCTCGGCGTGCGGCATCGGCAGTGTCTCGAAGAAGCCATTCAGGTAGGTGCCCGGTATCGCGTGAGGCTCACCCTCATCGAGATTGCCGCGCAGCCCAATGTGCCCGTTCGACAGGGCGAAGATTGACTCGGTCTGTGCCAGCAGGTCGAGATGCAGCGTTGGCTCCGCGACTGCCCACGGCTCGACAGTGAACACGCTCGACTCGATCACCGTTCCTCCAGCAGCTCGCTGAGGTCATTGACCACCGTGTCGGCACCGTGGCTGCGCAGTGCCGCGGCATGCCCGACGCGGTCGACGCCGACGACCCACCCGAACGAACCCGCACGGCCCGCTTCGACGCCGGCTATGGCGTCTTCGAACACGGCACTCTGCGCCGGGGCCACGCCCAGCTTGGCGGCCGCGGCAAGGAACGTGTCGGGTGCGGGCTTACCGCGCAGCCCTTCCTCTTGGGCGACCATGCCGTCAACGCGCAGCTCGAACAGGTGCTCTATACCGACGACGGCCAGTACCTCCCGGCAGTTCTTGCTTGCCGAGACGACCGCCCGCCTGAGCCCGGCGTCGCGCACCGCCTCCAGGAACCGCACCGACCCCTCGTATACGTCGACGCCTTGCCGTCGTATGATCTCGAGAACGAGGTCGTTCTTGCGCGTCCCGAGACCATGCACGGTTGGTGCACTCGGCGGATCGTCGACCGATCCCTCCTCGAGGTCGATCCCACGCGAGGCCAGGAACGCGCGCACGCCATCCTGTCGGAGCCTGCCATCGACGTATTGGGCGTAGTCGGTCGCTATCTCGAAGGGCTGGAACGGCTCACCGCTCTGCTCGGACCGCTCGAGCAGGAAGGCGTCGAACATCTGCTTCCAGGCCGCCGCGTGCACTTTCGCCGTCTCGGTGAGGACGCCGTCGAGATCGAACAGGCAGGCGGAGATTCCAGGGGGTAAGGCGGGGACGTACCGAGTGCTCGTCAATGTCAAGGTAGTTCCTCACCTCCGATATGTTATCCACCCGCGTCGCCGACCCTGTGCGCTGGTCCCGGCATTCTAGCGCCGTTCGTGCGAATCGGTCAACGGTTCACCCTGCAGATGTAGATGACCAATGGGAGTGCCTGTACTCCTGGTTACTTCCGGCGCGCATCCGACGCAGCGGGGTGCATGAATGCAGTAACCCCGACGATCGGCGCGTCGCGTGCTCGTTCGCCGTATCGCTGCGCTGGCTACCCGCCGGCCAACAGCCGGTAGGCGACAAATCCCACAGCGACCGCGACGATGACCGCCAGCAGCCCGAGCACCACTTGCAGACCCGGCGGTAACACCTGCCACACGTCCCCGGCCCAGTGCAGGATGCGCCGCGCTCGCAGCTCCCCCCAGTCCAGCGCGCGGGCGACCGGGAGAAACAGGCTGCCAACCATCGCCAGCCCCACGAATCCGAGGATGCCCCCAGGTCCGGGTATCGGCGCTAGTAACACACCGAGGACAATAATGGCGACGCCCCCGGCGAGGTACAACAAGTTCTTCGGATCGAACAGGCCATTCGTGGTCTCTTGGCGACGCCTGTACTGCCGCTGGAACCGGTATCCCGGCTGGCCATTGCTGAACTCCCGCCAGGTGCGTCGCGCTTGGTTAAACATGGTCAAATATCGTCCTCCGCCCCTCCGGGCGCTCCATCGGTAATGCTGCGGTGCGGTCCTGTGCCCGCCGCCTGGCTGCGTGCGATGAACGGGTCCCACCTGCGTTGCATACGCCGCGATTCCCACTAGGTACCGCTCCTTGGCCGGATAGACCCTTGGAGCTCAGTCCCCCGCGATTCGACGTGTTCAACCCCGGGCTCCCTTGGGAACTGTCACTCAGCAGGCATACCAACCCGGTCCCGACGGTGATTATCCGGCTGCTGTAGTATATCGCGACAAGTCCGCGGTTGCGTCGTGGGCTCGCCCGAATGGGACCCGTTTGGTCCAAGGTCCGGCGCCGCAGCGACGCGTCTCGGAGAAAAACCCCACCCTGCATGCCCCCGTAGAAGTGGCGGTGTACCGGATGGTGCAGGACGCGCTCACGAACGGAGTGTGACACGCCCGCGTACCTCGATGCTCCGCGAGCTAGTCGGCCGTCCAGAGACGCATTCAGCGGCTACTCCTGTAGCGATGTAGGCACTACACCGGCCGGGCAAGAAGTTTGAGCCTCCACGTCGGCTACGGGCGGGCTGGGGCCCGCAGGCAGGTACAGAGACCTGCCCCTACTTGGCTATATCTCCGTGCCCACGGCTGTGGACGTGCATGACCCTGGGCGAGATGCCATGTAGTCGCGATGGCATGCTCTGGAGTGGAGTATCGTCGCTGGTAGGTGACGGCTCTTTCTAGTGACTCGGGCTGTAACCGAGAGTGCGGGTGGAAGCAACAGCGGGCCAGACAGACTGGAAGTGTCAATGCCCCGATCAAGAACTGCACTTGATGCGTCGCGAGTGCCTTTCCCGCTGGGCAGGAAGAACGCGCCATCCCAGCTCCTTGACGCCTCCATATGATACTGGTATCGTTGTGAAGGTGATACCAGTATCATATGGAGGGCTAGGGCATGCGGGAAGATCAGCTGCGGGCGCTCCTGGTGGGTGCGGGCTACAAGCCTACAACGCCTCGAGGACACATACTCGCGCTGCTCGCCAGGCGGCAGGGGATATTCACCGCGGCCGAGCTGCTGGAGGCTCTCAGCGAGAGGGCACCCGAGGTCGGGAGGGCAACGCTTTTCCGCACCTTGGACATCCTCATAGGCTTAGGTGCCCTGGAGCGTGTTCGCCTACCCGGCGGGCAGGAGGCGTATCTGCTCTGCGACCCCCATCATCACCACCACGTCGTCTGCTCCTCCTGCGGTGCGATCGGCGAGGTGGAGAGCGGGGCGCTTGAGAGGACGCTAACGGCCGCCGTCGAAGACTCGGGCTTTACCCTCCATTCGCACGCCCTGGAGCTCTCCGGCGTCTGTGCGCCGTGCGCCACGGACGACTCCACTCGTCCGGTACGGATCGCGTCATTCGTGGAGGGGGCGTAGCGATGACTCTGTCTAGTCGCATCCTGTCACTCTGTGCGTTGGTCGCACTTCTCGCCTCGATACTCGCCGCCTGCGGCTCGGGTTCCGACACCGCGACCTCCCGCCCGACGGTAGCGGGGGGGCCGGCGGCGCAAGGGGCCAGCGCCAAGGTAAGAGTGCTGGCCAGCTTCTACCCGCTCTACGAGGTGGTTCGGCGGGTAGGCGGCGACCGGGTAGATGTATCCAACCTGGTTGCGGCGGGCTCCGAGCCCCACGACCTTGAGCTCTCACCCCGAGAGCTCGACAATCTGAGGGACGCGCGGCTCGTAGTATACGTGGGGGCAGGCTTCCAGCCGGGCCTCGAGCGCGGGTTGGAGACGGTCGAGTCCCCCGACCTGAGGCCGCTGGACGTCACGCGGGAGATGCGCCTGTTGGAGGGGCAGGAGGACGAGCACGCTGACGAACACGAGGCCGAGGGAGAAGGCGAGCAGCACCCGCAGGATCCGCACGTGTGGCTCGACCCGGTGCTGATGGGAGAGATCGTGTCGAAGGTCCGCGACGAGTTCGTCCGGATCGACCCGAACGGACGACGGGTGTACGAGGCGAACGCTCGCCGGTACCAGCGCGAGTTGGAAGCGCTGGATGAGGAGTTCCGGCGGGGCCTGGAGGGCTGTCGCCGGAAGGAGGTCGTCACCAGCCACGCCGCGTTCGGGTACCTGACGGAGCGCTACGGCTTGGAGCAGGTTGCTATCAGCGGAATCTCCCCAGAGGCCGAGCCATCGCCTCGGAGGCTCCAGGAGATCGTGCGCTTCGCGCGGGAGCACGATGTCGAGGTGATCTACTTCGAGACGCTGGTGGACCCGAGGGTTGCGCAGACTATAGCGCGCGAGGTGGGGGCCAAGACGATGGTGCTCAATCCGATCGAGGGACTAACGCCCGATGAGCAGGCCGAGGGCAAGGACTACCTGGACCTGATGCGCCAGAACCTGAGCAACCTCCAGGCGGGGCTGGGATGTCGGTGAACGCGCCGCCGGTCCTCGAGATCGACCATGTCTCCTTCGGCTATGGCAGCGAGCTGGCGCTCGATGACGTGAGCCTTTTGGTTGGACGGGGGGAGTTCGTGGGGCTGATCGGCCCGAACGGGTCGGGCAAGTCCACGCTCATGCGCCTAGCCGTGGGCCTGCTGCACCCGCGTGCCGGCGAGGTACGCCTCTTCGGCGCGCCCGTCGGCCGCTTCCGCGACCGGCACCGCATTGGCTACGTGCCGCAGGCTACGGCCTCGAGGACGGGTTTCCCTGCCACCGTCGTGGAGGTGGTGTCAACTGGGCGCGTGGGCCGTGGCGGTCTGTTTCGCAGATTCAATAACGACGACCACCGAGCGGTGGAGCGTGCGCTGGACTCGGTTGGGATGTCCAGATTTCGCGACCGACTGATCGGGGAGCTGTCTGGGGGCCAGCACCAGCGCGTGATGGCGGCGCGAGCGCTGGCCGGCGAGCCCGAGTTGCTGCTGCTGGACGAGCCGGCAGCAGGTGTGGACGCGGTCGCGAAGCTGGAACTGCTGGATCTCCTTCAGCGGCTCGTCGAGGAGCGCGGGCTGGCAGTAGTGTACGTGTCGCACGACTTCGAAACCCTCCGGCGGTACTTCAGCAAGGTCGCGCTCTTGAACAGACGCCTGCTCTTTTATGGCACGCCCGGCGACCTGGGGGAGCAGCACGACGT
>JAUJMR010000004.1:5953-20294 GCA_030446765.1 Chloroflexia bacterium | reverse complement strand
GTGGCGGGCGCATGGCTCCTCGGGGTCTACCCACTGCTGGGCGCCGCGGTATTCGCGCTGCTGGGGGCGGTGGTCATCGAGCGGCTGCGCTCCTGGCGAAGGGAATACGGGGACCTGGCCCTGGCGATCGTGTTCTACTCGGGGATCGCGCTGGGCGTGGTGCTGACCGGCCTCTCACAGCGGATGAACGCCAACCTCTTTGGATACCTATTCGGGAGTATTCTCACGGTCACCCGGCTCGACCTGCTTGTGATCGTCACAACCGGTGTAGCCGTGCTGGCGCTGCTGACACTGGTCAGGGGGGAACTCTTCGCGCTCACGTATGACGAAGACCTGGCGCGCGTTTCGGGACTGCCGGTAAGTACCCTGAACTACCTGGTGGTGGTGCTGGCCGCGGCCACGGTGGTGGCGGCTCTCCGGGTGGTTGGGATCCTGCTGGTGGCGGGGATGCTCGTGATCCCGGTCGCCGCGAGCCTCCAGTTGGCGCGCAGCTTCCGGCAAACCGTGCTCTATGCCGTCGTCTTCGGTGTGGTCTCGGTGCTCGCGGGCCTCTTCGGCTCCTATATGCTGGACCTGGCACCCGGCGGTGCGATCGTACTAGCCGCGGTGCTCAGCTTCCTCGCGGCATCGTTAGGGGGCAAGGTTGGTCGACGCCGAACCTCGATGAATTAGGCCCCGACGTCCACTCCGACCTACCCGATCCGTCGTCGCCAACACCACGACACTCCCCCCTACTTTCCCCGGTGACAGCTTCCCTCCCATGTAGCCAGATTGGGTCAAATTGTCCCATGCCTGCGGGCAACTCTGGGACGCTGGCCTCATGACCGGCGCTCCCTTCGATAGTACGCTACGGCTAGGCCTTGCAACGATGCGTCACCAATCAGACAAAGGAGAACGAAACCAATGAGGATCATCGCATCCACACTCTCGGCCCTTGCGCTCGCCCTGCTACTGGCGGCACCCGCCGTCGCGGGCGGCGAGCAGGACGACACGGTAACGATAACCTTGGAACTTACCCTGCACGGGGAAGTGCCGCAGGACAGGGTGTTCGGCGCGTTCTACTACGTGAGCCCCGAGGCTCACCCGGCGGGCCTGGTGCAGTTCTGTGGCCCGCGGGTAGAGGGCGGAGAGCCGCCGAGCCAGGTAATCTCGGATGATGTGTGTGCGGGTGATGGTTCGGTATACCGGGCAGAGGTGGAATTCGACCGCGGTACGGGTGTGTTCTTGGAGTTCGTCACCCTGTCGGTGAGCGACCCGCAGAACACGTTGGAGATCTTCACGGAGATTCCGGAGCCGGAGAATCCCGAAAGCCTGAGGTATGAGACGCTCGATGCCGACGCAACGAACAGCGCCTGGTACCGCTTCGAGGCGGCTGGGAATCAGCAGACGCCGCAGCTGCCGGCGACCGGGTCCGGCGGGATGAGCAACGATGGCGCTCCAGTGGCCGGTATCGCGGTTGGGCTGTCGCTGGTCGCGGCGGGAGGCTACGTCGTCCGGCGTCGATACTGGGTCGGACGCCGAGTTTGATCCGGCCCGTCGGAACCCCAAATGATCGGTAAGACAGCCTAAAGGAGATACACAATGACTCAGTCTCGAATCCTGATCTCCCTCGGGGGTCTCCTGGTGATGTTCTTCGTGCTGAGCAACGTGTTTCACAGCAGCGATCCGGGCGCTCAAGGGCTAATAGCCGATGTCAGCTTCTTCAGCTTCCTCCTGCTCGTGCTGTGCTTTCTATTGATCGTCCTCATGGCGCTGGTGCGACGAGTGCAGCGCGGTCGATAGGCTGCGAAGGTAAAGCCGAGTATGGTCGGGCTTGCAGCAGAGACTCGGAGGGGCCGCGGGGTCTCTCCGAGCGCTCTCGCTTCGTGCAGACGAGGTGCATCTGAAGTAGAATCCGCGATGGAGGCTGATCGGCGTCTCTGCCAACGCGATCGCACGAGGAGTCCGCACGTGAACATCCGGCGCGCCCCGGCACAGACCACGGTGTATACCAGCTCGCCGGCGATTCCCTCTCTCCGTGGCCGCTGGCTCGGCCTCGCGCGGGCCATGTGGATTGTACTCACTGTCCTGAGCGTCGGTCTGTACCTCATCAGCCTGCCGATAGACTACCGCAACCGCATTCCCGGCCTGCGAGAGCCCGACGTACGCGCCAATCTGGCCGAGCTTGGCCTCTCCGTCGAGTTCACCGCTGCGTATCTGGTTACGCTCACCGTGACGTTTACCGCCATCTGCTGCGTCGTTGGAATCATCATCTTTGCGCGCAGGTCCGACGAGCCGATGGCCTTACTCGTCTCGCTCCTGCTCGTCGTATGGGGAACGCAGTTCCCGAACACCACCCTCGCCCTCGCGGACGTGCACCCGCTCTTCCGGTGGTCGATTGCCGTATTGGAGTTATTCGGCCTCCCGCTACTCATAACCTTTTTCTACATCTTCCCCGACGCTCGATTCGTCCCTCGGTGGACGATGGCGCCCGCGCTCCTGGTAGTCGGGACGCAGGCGTTGGCGATTTTCTTCCCGCGATTCAACCTGTTTACCGCCTCTCCCGCCATCGGGATACCGTTTACGCTTTGCTTGTTCGGCACGATGCTGTTCGCTCAGGTCTATCGGTACCGACGCGTCTCAGGGCCAATGCAGCGCCAGCAGACGAAGTGGGTCGTATTCGGGTTCGCGGTCGCACTGCTGGTACTCATAGTGGCGATGCTGCTCCCAATGCTCATCCCCTCGTTCAACGAGCCTGGAACGCTTTCATCGTTCGTGAATACCACCGCTCTGTACGCCGCATTCCTGCTCATGCCGCTCTCGATCGGCGGCGCTATCCTGCTCCATCGGCTGTGGGACATAGACCTCATCATCAGCCGCACCCTGCTCTATGGTGGCCTTAGCGCCGTCATCGTCGGTCTGTACGTGCTGGTCGTGGGTGGGCTTGGCGCGCTGCTACAGGTGGAGGGCAACGTCGTGCTCTCGCTGCTGGCTACCGGCCTGATCGCGGTCGCCGTCACTCCCCTGCACCGATGGCTGCAGCGGGGCGTGAACCGGCTGATGTACGGGGACCGCGACGAGCCGTACGCGGTTATCTCGCGCCTGGGACAGCAACTGGAAAGGACGCTTGCACCGGACGCGCTGCTCCCCACGATCGTCCGGACGGTGAAGGAAGCCCTGAGACTACCCCACGCCGCGATCGAGCTGAGGGAAGACGGCGGTGGGTACGTCCAGGTCGCAGCCGATGGAGTGGCAAGGGGCAACGAGCTGGTCCTGCCTCTCGCGTACCAGGGCGAAAGCGTGGGTCGGCTCCACCTGTCGCCGCGTGCCGGGACCGATGGCTTCTCGCCCGTTGATCAGCGGCTGCTGGACGACCTGGCTCGGCATGCGGGCGTGGCCGCGCATGCGGTGGCCCTGCACGAGCGGGCTGTGCGGCTTCGTGAAGAGGCGCTCCGACTCGCGGCGGATCTCCAGCGGTCCCGCGAGCGGCTGGTCACGGCTCGTGAGGAGGAGCGACGCCGGCTCCGGCGCGACCTGCACGATGGGCTAGGGCCGCAGATGGCCAGCCTGACGCTCACCATCGACACCGCCCGCCGGTTGCTGGAGACTGATCCGTCGACGGCGGATATGCTGCTCGCCGATGTCACGGGGCATGCACAGGGGGCGATCGCTGATATTCGGCGCCTGATCTACGACTTGCGCCCGCCCGCCCTCGACGACCTGGGGCTCGTACCCGCCCTGAGGGAGCTATCCGCCCGGTACGGACAGGCGGGACTCCGGATCGAGATCGACGCGGCGGAGCGCCTGCCGCCACTGCCGGCTGCGGTCGAGGTTGCCGCCTACCGCATCGCGCAGGAGGCGCTCACAAACACCATGCGCCACGCCGGCGCCCGCACATGTACGCTGCGCCTGACCGTCGGGGAGGGCGAGTTGTGCGTCGATGTATCCGACGACGGGCGAGGGCTGCCCGATGACCACCGGGCCGGGGTGGGGCTCCGGTCAATGCGTGAGCGCGCGGAAGAGCTGGGCGGCGTGTGTACCGTCGATGCACGGCCGGGAGGGGGCACACGCGTGCTCGCACGACTGCCTCTGCCCCGGGGGGAGCGTGATGGAGAAGTTGCGCGTTCTGATCGCCGATGATCACCCGGTGTTCCGCTACGGCTTGAGGGCGCTGATTGCCGCCGATCCGGGGATGGAGCTCGTGGGCGAAGCCACCGACGGGGAGGAGGCGGTTGCACTGGTTGCCGCCGTGCAGCCTGATGTGGTGCTGATGGACCTGAACATGCCCGGCATGAACGGCATCGAGGCGACACGGCGGATCACTCCGGCCAGCCCGAGCGTTGGCGTCCTCGTCGTCACGATGCTCGACGACGAGTCGGTGTTCGCGGCCGTGCGGGCCGGGGCGCGGGGCTACCTGCTCAAAGGCGCCGAGGCGGCCGAGACGCTGCGCGCGATACGGGCGGTCGGGAATGGCGAGGTGATCTTCAGCCCTGGGGTGGCGCGGCGGGTGATGGAGTACTGGGGGGCGCCGAAGCCCCCGGCACCACCCGAGGCGTTCCCGGAGCTCAGCGAGCGGGAGCGGGAGGTCCTCGACCTGATAGCCCGAGGGCTCACGAATGCCGCCGTCGCCGAGCGCCTGGTGATCACGCCCAAGACGGTGCGCAATCACATCTCGAATATCTTCTCAAAGCTGCAGGTGGCCCACCGGTCCGAGGCGATCGTGCGCGCCCGTGAGGCGGGGCTGGGACAAGGCAACCGTTAGCGTTCCGTTTTGTGCGTGGAGAGTAGCAGTGCTTGAGCACGGTGCGCGTATACTCGGCGATGCAGCGACTATCCACGCCAACTTCTCGATCTGAAACGCAATCTGCTTGCAAGATGATGCAGGTCATCCCGAACGCAGTGAGGGATCCGCAAAGCGTACCGTGGATTCATCGCGAGCTCGAAATGACAGATACCTTACTGTTCAATCGTAGCTCGTATGACATCTCCGGTCCGCGCCGGTCCGCTGTTGGCTGATGCCTGTCTGGCACCTACCTGTGAGTGGGCAGTACAGGAACAGGTTGGCCACCTCGGGCAAGGTGTCGTACGGACGCCTGAGGCTGCGGCGCTGCACTATGGCGGGGGCGCGACGGTCCAGGTATAAGTCGCCGGCGTGGAGTCGTAGTTGCCAGACTGATCGATCGCGTACACGGCGAACGTGTGCGAACCGGGCTCCAGTCCCGTGTGCTCATGCGGGGCGTAGCACTCGACTCCGCTGGCGATGGGGTCGGTCGCATCTAGCGAGCAGGCGAACGTCGTACCATCCTCCCCCGCGGCATCAAAAATGAACGTAGCCGTGGCGCTCTCCGTGGTGCTTGGCGGGCCGCTCAGGATTGCCGTCTCAGGTGGCACGGTGTCCACACTCCACTCGCGCCAGGCGGGTGTGGCATCCACGTTGCCCGCCGGGTCGATGGCCTGCACGAAGAAGGTGTGCGGCCCGTCCGCGAGGCCAGTGTACTTCATGGGCGAGATACACGCGGTGTATGCCGCGGCATCGAGGCTGCACTCGAAGCGCGCGGCCGGGTCCGGGGAACTGAACGGGAAGGTAGCTTCCGGATAGGGCATGGGACCCATCGTCCCGCCGTCGATGTCGGTGTCCGGCACTACGGTGTCAATCGTCCAGATGCGCTCGGCAGGGGTGGCGTCCTGGTTCCCCGCGGCGTCTTTGGCGCGCACGCGGAAGGTATGCACTCCGTCGGGCAGGACGGTGTATGAGCTGGGCGATGCGCAGTAGGTGTAGGACGAGCCGTCGAGGCTGCATTGGAAGGTAGCGCCAGGCTCCGTTGCGGCGAAGGAGAAAGAGGCCGCGGCGCTCGTGGACCATCCGGACGGCCCGGCGGTGATGCTGGTGTTTGGCGGCAGCGTGTCGACCGTCCACGTGCGCGTGGCGGGAGTGGCGTCGGTGTTGCCCGCAGGGTCGGTCGCCCGCACACGGAAGGTGTGGGTGCCGTTGGCAAGGCCCGTGAGGCTACGCGGGGAGGAGCAGGCCGTATATGCCGCACCGTCTAGGCTGCAGGCGAACGTCGAACCGGCCTCGGACGCCGCGAAGCCGAACGTCGCGGACGTGGAGGACACGGCGCCGCTCGGACCGGAGCTGATCGTGGTGTTCGGTGCAACGGTGTCCGCGGTCGTGAAGCGCCAACTCTTGTTCGCAGCGAGCGGGTTGCCCGCGAGGTCGCGCACGCCGGTCGACCCGGCACGGACGGTCGCGGTATAGGTGCTCTTTGACGCCAGCTTCGATCCGGGGTTGAGCGTCGCCCGGCGCGTCATGGCATCGTAGGTAACGGTGGCGAGGACAAGCGAGGTTGCCCCGGCCTTGAGCAGCGTGAACGTTGATGTGGAGATGCTGGCAGGGGCCATCGGCTCGGAGAACACGGCGGTGACGTTCGCGTAGGCGTTGACGCCGGTAGCGTAGGGTGCGGGGGAGACGCTGGTGACGGTTGGCGCAACGGTGTCTTGTGTCGTGAACGACCAGACCTTGCTGGTTGCGAGCATGTTACCCGCCCGGTCCCGCACGCCGCCGGTGCCGCCTCGCACGCTTGCGGTGTACGTGGTGCGGGAGGCCAGGCTTGAGCTTGGGTTAAGGATCGCCTGCTTCGTCGTTGCGTTGTAGCTCACAACTGCGGATATACGCGTGGTCGTGCCCTTACGCACGAGGGTGAAGGTCGAGGTCGTTATCGTCGTGGCGCTCATCGGCTCGGAGAAGGTGGCGAGGACGTTCGCCGTGCGTGAGATACGCGTCGCGCCAGATGCGGGAGAGACGCTCTTGACCGTGGGCGCCACGGTGTCGGCGGCGTCAACCGGGAGTGGCCCGGCTGAGACCAGAACGAGCCCGAGCAGTAGAGCGAGGGTGGTCGATGCGACGAGGGTGGACCGGCGCAAGCGCAGAAGACACGGCATAGCTTCTCTCCACACACGAGACAGAGCGGACAATCACGGGTGCAGGGGCTCTTGGCCCAGCGCGTCGCAGGGTAACACACCAGACATGGCAGGGGAGTGGCAATGGACGTTTTGGGACCATACTGTTACCCGCCATCCGTAGGGGCCGGCAAGGCTACGACTCTAGAGCCGAGTAGGGGCAGGTCTCCGTGCCTGCCCGTCCGCAGGCGCCGCCCGTCTGAAGTGGAGCAAAGCTCCAGCCCGCCAGTGTAGGATCGGGAGCGCACTTCTGAGGCCCATACCCGGTTTGAAGGGTACTGGCTCTACCGGCTAGGCGTGCGTCAGCCCCAGCAGAGGCAGAACGGGTGGCCGGCCGGGTCCTCGTACACTTGGAAGCCCTCGGCCGCATCGAGGTCGTCGGCCGGCTTGAGCAGTCGCGCGCCCAGCGAGATCGCTTCCTCGTGCGCGGCCCGAAGGTCGTCGACCCACAGGTCGAGATGTATCTGCTGCGGCGTCCCGTCGGGCCAATCGGGGGGTACGTGGTTCGGCGCGAGCTGGACGCCGAGCCGCCACTCGCCGTCGACCAGCACGCTGTGCCAGTCGTCGTCCGCCTCGACCGTGCCGCCCAGCAGACCCGCCCAGAAGCTGCTCTCGGCGGCCAGATCGGCGGCGTCGAACACGATGATCTGCCGTGTGATCTTCATGCCATCCTCCTACGGACTGCAAGGTACCACGCCCCGGCACGAATGGCAACGAAGCGCCGTCGTGCCCCACCCCGGGAGCGAGAGGTGGTTCTGAGCTTCGGAGAAGATGTATGTAGGACGGCATCGCTTGCCGCGCCCGCACTAAGGACACCGGCGTGACGCGGGAAAGGGTGGGCGACACACGCCGCCCACCCTCTAGGGTCCGAGAACCCGGCCGCTAACGGCTCGGTCCGGTGCCGAAGTTCTTGCTGTTTTCGCCGAAGCGCTTCTCGAACGGGTCGTAGATCGCGTACGTCACGGCCCGTGCTTCCGGTAGCCCTTCCGGCAGGAAACCGCGTCCGCCCTGCTGGTTGAGGTACAGCGTCTGGCCGTCCGGGTCGAACGTTGCGCCGCAGAACTCGGTGTCGTTCACCGTCGTCTGCGCGAAGTTGTAGATCTGCCCGTCCTGCGTCACGCCGCGCACGAACTGCTCGCCCGAGCTGTCCTCGCAGAGGAAGATGTCCTGCGTCTGCGGGACGACCACCACGTTGTCCGGGTTCTCGAGCATGTTCCGGTCTACCGATTCGTAGATGAGCGTGAGCGTCTCGCGTCCGGCATCGTACTCCCACACCTGGCCGAGGTTCTGGGCGCCACCCGTCGTGCAGTCGAAGTACACCTTCGCCTGGTCGCCGGGGCCAGCCCACATTCCCTCCTGCCGATCGAAGTACGCCGCCCCGTTGTCCTGCGCCTGGATGCGCGTCGGCGTGAACCCGGGTGCCCGGTCACGCCGGTTGTCCGTGTCGTCCTCGTGATCCGGCTCGGGCACCGGCACCCACTCGACCGGGTACTGCACGTCGGGAACGCGGCCGGTATCCATGTTCACGTGCGGCTCGCCCTTGATCGCGAGCGCCTGGAGCGGCCCGGTCGTTGCCGCCAGCGGCACACCGCCACCCCGCGGCTCCGGGATGTAGCGGTAGAAGCACGCGCCGATCGTGCCCAGCACCGGGTCCGGCTGCAGGCCCCGATCCTCCGTTTCGTAGATGATGCCGGCGCGCTCGATCGCGGCCTCATGCACGAAGCGGCCGAGTTGCGGCAGCGGGATCGCCGGGACGGGACCATCGGTCCGGGCGTCGATCTCGAAGGTGTAGACGTGCTTCTTGCCGTTCGTCCGCTTCACGACCTCCTCGCACGAGAGCCACCGCTGCGGGCTGCGCATGCCGCCGGCGCAGTTCGTTGAGGTCCCGCCGAGGATGGCGAACTGGTCCACGACCATGTAGGTATACACCTGGTTGCCGAACGCGTCCGTGCCCGGCGCTTTGTCGCGGCGGACGACGACCTTCGTGTTGCCGCCGAAGGACGACTCGTTGTACTCCAGCCCCGGCCCGGTCACGACCTTGATCTCGCCCGGGCGCTCGCGGTTCTCGTGGTTGCGGATCAGGATCGTCGTATCCGATCTCGGCTCGCCGGGGAAGGCGCCCATCGCATCGAACACCCCAGGAGTCGGCCGTCCGTCCCGCTTCGGTATGCCCTGACGCGAGATCACCTGATAGTGGAACTCTGCGGGCAACCTGAGCTCGCCCTTGTCCACGAGCGGCCCGTACCCGATTGTCTCGCTCAGCTGCCCCGACTGTGCCCGCGCTTGATACGCGCCGAGCGGCCAGGCGCCAACCAGCAGCGCCGCCGCTCCGGCGCCGGTCACGCTCAGGAACCGCCTGCGGCTGATGCCCCTCTGTTGCCCGCGTTCCTCTGTCGCCACTACATCCCTCCTCCAGATTCGGTGCGAGTCGTCGTGCGAGGCTACCGTGGCACGCCAGGCGCGCCTCTTCGTCACTCGCACCACCACCGTAGCAACGGGATGTTGAGCCGAGCTTAATGGACGGTTAAGGCTCCATTAAGGCGCAGCCGAATCGCGGAATCCGGTTGACAGGCCAGAACGCCACTGCTAACATTAGGCCGTCCTAACAAAGGGCGTTCGGTATGGCTAAGGTCTTGGTACACTGGAGTATCGAGACCCGGCCCGGAACAGTCGGGAAAGAACAGAATCGGCAGAAAGGGACAGGATACATGCGCAGGACCATACTCGGAACTCTCCTCCTGATGCTCGGCATCGTCGTGCTCGCGGCATGCGGGACGCCGATCGCGCCCGGCAGCGGCACGGACGCCGCCCAATCAACGCCCACCGCCGTCCAGCCCGTGACCGAGCCGGACCCGGAAGCGGACCCGGAGCTCGAGGCAACGGAGGGCACCGCCAACCTGGAGGGCGCCGAGCTAGTCGTGTACTCCGCTCGCAAGGAAGACCTGATGAAACCACTCGTCGACGCTTTCGAGAAGGAGACGGGCATCGAGGTGACGCTCAAGAGCGGTAAGCCTGCCGAGATCCAGCTGCTGATCCAGCAGGAGAAGGCCGACCCCCGCGCCGATGTCTACTTCACGACCGACGCTGGTGGCGCGCAGAGCCTCGGCGAGCAGGGGCTGCTCGAGGCGTACAAGTCCCCGAACGCCGCGAAGGTGCCCGCGGAGTTCAAGGCCGCCGACGGCACGTGGACGGGCGTGATCGGCCGCTCCCGGAACATCATCATCAACACCGAGCGCGTCAAGCCCGCGAACGCCCCGAAGAGCATGTTCGAGCTTACCGATCCCAAGTACAAGGACCAGGTCGCGCTCGCCTCCATTGAGGAGGGCAGCGTGAAGCTCTGGCTCGCGTGGCTGCTCACCACCCGCGGTGAGGACTTCACCGTCAAGTACATCAAGGACCTGAAGGCGAACGGCGCGAAGGTGCTCGCGGGGAACTCTGACGTCGCGCAGGCCGTCGGCCGGGGAGAGGTGCCCATCGGCATCACGAACCACTACTACTATGTGTTCGAGAAGCGCGATAACAACCCCGTCGCGCTCATATACCCCGACCAGGGCGAGAACGACCCCGGAACGCTTGTGATGCCGCTCACGGTGAGCGTCGTGAAGGGTGCGAAGCACAAAGACGCGGCGAAGAAGTTCGTCGACTTCGCGCTCAGCCCCGCCGGGCAGGAGCCGCTCACCACGCAGGAGAACGAGTTCCCGCTCGTGCCCGGCGTGGCCCTGGGGTCCGCCAAGGCGGAGGGCGTTCGGACGATCGACCAGATCAAGCGCCCGAAGGTGGACTTCAAGGAGTTGGCCGAGGCGGAGAAGCGGGTCGTCGAGCTGCTCGGCCCCGAACTTACCGCGGGCGAGTAAGGACGGCTTGGTGCGAGGGGTGCAGCGCGCGGCGCCGGCATTCGTTGTGATGCGCTCGCGCGCTCGCGTGCCGTCGCTGGGCGCGCTTGCCGCCCCCCTCGTGTCGTTGCCCGTCGCGCTGCCGCTGGCCTATCTTGTGTGGCTCGCGCTCGGCGCCAGCCTGCCCGATCTGTGGGAGGGGCTCGTGCGCGCAGATGCGGGCGGCCTGCTCCTGCGCGTCGCGCTCATGGCGACCGGCGCGACGCTCGTGGCCGTCGCGCTCGGTGCGCCGTGGGCGTGGCTCGTCGCCCGGACGGACGTGCCCGGCCGCAGGGTCTTCGGCTGGCTCGGCCCGCTGCCGCTCGCGATCCCGCCCTACGTCGGCGCCCTGGTGTACATCACGCTGCTCGCGCCGGGTGGCTTGTTGCACGCAAGCATGGCGTCGCTGCTCGGCCGGGAAACGTTCGCGCTCCCGTACCCCAGCCTGCTGTACGGCCCCGCGGGCGCCGCGTGGGTGCTCGGCGTATTCGGCTCGCCGTACGTCTTTCTGAACGTCCACGGCGCGCTCCAGCGGCTCGACCCCTCGCTGGAGGACGCCGCGCGCGGACTGGGGCTCGGGCCGGTGCATGTGTTCCGCCGCGTCACCCTCCCGCTGCTCCGGCCGGCGATACTCGCAGGGGCGCTGCTGGTATGGGTGTACGCCTGGGTGGACTGGGGAGTCGTGTCCTTGATGCGCGCCCGCACGTTCACCACCGTCGTGCGCACCTACCTGATCGCCGGGTTCAGCCTCTCGGCGGCGGCTGGGCTCTCGCTCGTACTCGTGGGCATCGTGTGGGGCGTGCTGGTCGTGCAGCACCGGGCGCTCGGGCGCGCGCGCTACACGCAGGCCGGCCGGGGCAGGCGCGCGACCCGGCACACGCCGCTCGGGCGGTGGCGCTGGCCGGCGTTCGCGTACCTGGGGCTCGCCGCCGCGCTGACGCTCTTCATCCCGCTGGGCACCCTCCTCGCTCAGCTCACGAAGCTCTCGCTCCCGGAGCTCGGCGCGTTTCTCCTGGAGCAGCGCGGCTACGTGTGGAACAGCCTGCGGGTGGCGCTCGCGGGCTCTCTGGCGGCGCTCGGGCTGGCGTGTCTCGTCGGCCTGCGGTCGTGGCGCCGGGGCTCTGGTGGTCCGGCGTCCCTGTTGCTCCAGGCAGGCTACGCCGTACCGGGCACGGTGCTCGGCCTCAGCCTCGTCGGCCTCACACTCGCGGCGCTGCCGTGGCTGTACGGGAGGCCGGTGCTGATGCTCGGCTTCGCGTACGTCGTGCTCTTTGCGGCGCCAACGCTTCAAGGGGTGCAGGCCGCGCTCGCGCAGGTGCCGACGAGTATGGAGGAGGCCGCGCGGGCGCTCGGCCGCGGGCCACTCGTCGCGGCCGTACGGGTGGTCGGACCTCTCGCGGGACCGGGGATCGCGGCGAGCTGGCTGCTCACGTTCGTGCTCTGCCTGCGCGAGCTCTCCGCGACCGTGATCCTTCGCCCGGCGGGATACGATACTTTACCTGTCCGTATCTGGACGCATACAATGGACGTGGGGCCGGACCCATACGCGGCGGCGGTGGCGCTGCTGCTCGTGGTACTGGTGGGCGTGCCGTGGCTTGTGCTGCTCGCGCGAGGACCGCGGGGCGTGACGAGTGGTGGGTGATGCACACCCGAGACGCGTCGCACACAAACAAGGAGTGATGGATGGCCGTGGATAGCGGAACGCACCACCTGGAGGCCCTCGGCGCGCCGCCCCTGACCCCGCGCGAGGCCGAACCCATCGTACAGTTGCGCGGCGTTTCGAAGCGGTATCCCGGCGCGGAGAAGCACGCCGTGCGCGATCTCTCCCTCTCACTCCTCCCCGGGGAGCTCCTCGCCGTGCTCGGCCCCAGCGGCTGCGGCAAGACCACGACGCTGCGCCTGCTCGCGGGTTTCGAGCGGCCGGATGGCGGTGAGGTACTCGTCGGCGGGCGCCGCGTGGCGGGTGGCGGGGCGTGGTCACCGCCCGAGCGCCGGCGCATCGGCATGGTGTTCCAGGACTACGCGCTGTTCCCACACCTCACCATTGCACGCAACATCGCCTTCGGACTCCGCACCGGCACGAGCGCGCAGAAGCAGAAGCGCATCGATGAGCTGCTTGATACGATCGGGATGGCGGATCTCGGCGACCGGTATCCTCACCAGCTCTCCGGCGGGCAGCAGCAGCGGGTGGCATTGGCGCGTGCACTCGCGCCGCGCCCAGAGGCGGTCTTGCTCGATGAGCCGTTCAACAGCCTCGACGCTTCGGGCCGGGCGCATATGCGCCAAGAGGTGCGTGAGATCCTGCGGAGAGAAGGGGCGGCGGCGCTCCTCGTCACGCACGATCAGGCGGAAGCGCTCACGATGGCCGACCGTGTGGCGGTGCTCAATGAAGGGCGGCTGGAGCAGCTCTCCACGCCAACGGAGCTGTATCACGCACCGGCGACCCGCTTCGTCGCGCGCTTTCTGGGCCTGGCGGACTTCCTGCCCACACAGATAACGACGCACAAGCTGGAGACGGAGGCGGGGGCGCTGCCGAATCCCGGCATCCCGGTCTGCGCGCGGGCGGAGATGCTGCTGCGACCGGAGGACATCCGGCTCGTGGCCGACGCCGAGGGCTGCGCGACTGTCACCGGGCGGGAGTTTCGGGGCGCCGCGCTGACGTACACCCTGCGGCTGCCCTGTGGCCAGGTGTTGCGCAGCGAGCGGCCGGGCACGGACCTGTTTGAGCTTGGTGCGAGAGTCCGGCCGGAGTTACAACCGACGCACGTGGTGCTGTTCGCGGGCGAGCGCAACATTGCGGTGGAGTGCCTCGTGCACCACTGCACCTGCCAGCCGCACCACTAGCTGGGGCCGAGCGCGATCGGGCGTGGCTGGCACACTTACTGCGTCATAAGGGTATCTGTGCATTATGACGCAGCGTGAACGATTCCAATAAAGGAGATACACATGGCGAAGCAACCCACGGATCAATACTTTCGGATAACGGACCAGGTACCCGGCCAGGTATGGTATTGGGCGTCCTTGGCCTCGATTCTCGCCTCGGCAGGGCTTCGGCTCGCGGGCAAGAACGATCTCAGCCTGTTCGTCGGCCAGTGGCCGCCGACCTTTATCCTGTTCGGCCTCTTCCACAAACTGATTGGCGACAACCAGAAGTAGTTGCGGCACGGCAGCGACCACGGCGCCCCGGCGATGCAGCCGGGGCGCTTTTGCGTGTCCAGGCGGGGTGGCGCTGGCGTATAGGGCTCCTTTGGCGTCCGTACCGCGGCTGGGGACGGATGTCGCGGCACTGCGGTCCCGGCGCCTGGTATTCGGGCTTCAGCTGGGCAGTACGGAAGCCTTACCCTGATTAGGACGGTGCGATGTCCGGCTCCAGTCTACCCGCCGCCAACTGGCTCGCCCACGCAGTCCTCCACCTCTCCATAGCCGGAGCGGTCGCCGAGCATCGCCGATATCTGCTCGTCCGTCACCGGTGCGTCGGTGGTGCTGTCATCGTCGTCCACGGTGCGTTCAGCCAGTTCCAGGCTGTCCGGAAC
>JAUJMR010000004.1:4774-5853 GCA_030446765.1 Chloroflexia bacterium | reverse complement strand
GCGGCACACTCGTCGCCATATCGGGGCCGACCTCGACGCCACCCTGCTCGCTGACTGACACCCCCGCGGCCTCGATGTTCAGTCCGTCGAGCCGCGGCCGCCGCCCCACGGCAAGCAGCACCATCTCCGCCGCGCGCTCCTCTGTACGTTTGTCCTGGTACTCTACTTCCACGAGCGTGCTGCCACCCTCGCGGCGAAGGCCTACCGCCTTGCTGCCAGTGAGTACCGCGATGCCCCGCTCTGTGAATGCACGCATGAGCTCCTCGCTAACATCTTCGTCCTCCTTTGAGAGGAGCCGGTTGCCAACGATCGTGACGCTTGTACCGAACGCGTGGTAGATGGACGCGAATTCGCAGCCCACAACGCCGCCGCCTATGACGAGCATCGAAGCCGGCAGATCGTCGCGCTCCAGGAGGTCGTCGCTTGTCAGGCAGGTGGCTGAGTCCAGGCCGGGAATCGCGGGGATCACAGCGGTGGAACCGGTGGCGATCACGAACTGTTCCGCCCGAAATACTCGATCGCCCACCCGTAGGGTGTGAGCGTCCATGAAGACTGCGTTCCCGCGCAGGAGCTGTATGTTCTGCTCGCGCAGTGAGTTCTCCGGACCCTCGCCGGACATGTCCGCGATGATCGAGCGCATCCGCCGTTTCACCGCCCGGAAGTCGAGGCGGATATCCCTAACCTCGATTCCGTACTCCCCCGCGCGGCGAACCGTTTCGAGTACTTGTGCCGAGCGCACGAGTGTCTTTGTCGGCACACACCCCACGTTCAGGCAGGTGCCGCCGAGGCGGTGGCGCTCGACCATCGCGACGCGTGCGCCGAGCTTCGTCGCGGTGCTCGCCGCGGCGTAGCCCGTGCCGCCCCCGCCTATTACGATGCAGTCGAAATCGGTCGTGGCCATCCGGTGCTCCTTTGTCTGCGCCCGTGCCCATGCGCGTACGGTCTGTCTTCTATCGACCGCGTCGGTATATTGCCGCTTTCGGCACGATCTGTTGCCGACCCTGGTAAAAGCATAACAGTGGGAACTGCCGGCTGCTCGCAGCCCGCGGCAGAGGAAATGCAGAAAGCAGGGCAACGAA
>JAUJMR010000004.1:0-4674 GCA_030446765.1 Chloroflexia bacterium | reverse complement strand
GGGAGCGGACGCAGGTCTTCGAGGGCGTGGTCCTCAGCCGCCGTGGCGGTGGTATACAAGAGAACTTCACTGTGCGTCGCATCGCGGCGCATAACATTGGCGTGGAGCGGCGGTTCCTGCTGAACTCTCCGCGGTTGGAGCGGATCGAGGTTATGCGACGGGCAAAGGTGCGGCGCGCGAAGCTGTACTACCTGCGCAACCTGCGCGGGAAGGCGGCCCGCCTCAAGGAGCGCCGAGTCTAGCTCCTACCTACAAGAGTCGGATTAGGGCCGCATCGTCAGGTGTGGCCCTTTTGTATGCCTGCTGCCAGTTCGACTAGGTACACTGTTCATGAGTGCGGGTGCATTGAACCAGGCGAGGTGTTTGGGCGCTGTGATGGACGAGTCGACCGATTTACGGTGTGTGGCTGTGTGCCATGCGTCGAAGTGTCGGAGGCGAGGGGCTGAGGCCCTTGCAGTTCAGCTCGACAAGGAGATAATTGCCCACGGGCTTGAGGGCACCGTGGCGACACGGCGCGGGCGCTGCAACGGTCTGTGCAACCGCGGTCCGACGATGGCGGTGCGCCCAGAGGGATGCGTGTACGCCAGACTGAACGCCGAGGCGATACCGCGCATAGTCCGCGAGCATCTCGCCGGCGGTCGCCCGGTGCATGCGCTGATCCCGAATGGCAAGGACAGTACTCCGTCCGAAAAAAAGGCGAAGAAGCAACTTAAGGCCGCACGCAAGGCGGAGAAGCATGCGCGCAAGGCCGCCAAGAAGGCCAAGAAAAGACTCGCTGCCGAGCTGATGGAGCGGGTGACCTGAGCCGCTGTAACTCCTGACGCGCAGGGTCGGCCTGACCAACGAAAGTCGCGGCGTTGTCCCCGGCTACGCGCCAGCCAAATAGCCTACGACGATCAGCAACAGCGCCGCGAGCACGCACACAAGATAGACGGAGCGTAGACCTGCGGTCGCCCCACGCAGCCTCGGCGGCAACAACTCCGCGACACTGCCCACGGCGCACGCGAAGACGATCAGGGCGTAAAACACGAGCCGCAGGCCCGATGCGTCCGTCGCGTACCCCCGCCAGAGGAAGAACGCACTGAACGCCAGGAGGAATACTCCACCTCCGCGGTTGGGCTCCCGCTGAAGCCAGCCAGCTAGCGCGCACCATGCAGCTACTCGCCGCATACAAACCTCCCCGCTGCCACTGGGTGGGATTCTACACTGCCTTGTATCAGAGACCAAGTGCCTGAACGATTCGCGTGTAGTGCTTGGCTGCAGGCAAAGCGAGGAAGAACCTGGGAGTTGGTGCCCGTGCCGGCCGGGATGTATCCTAAGAGCATGAACGGAACGGCAGTCCGAGGCGGCGACGCCGAACGTATCCATGAGCTTCAACTATGGGACGCGGGCTATCGCTGCGTCGCGGGCGTGGATGAGGCGGGCCGCGGCGCGTGGGCGGGGCCGGTGTACGCGGGTGCGGTCGTGCTCTCCGACGACCCGGACTCGCTCGAGTATCTGCTTGGCTGCGTGGACGACTCCAAGAAGCTGACCCCATCCGCGCGGGAGTATGCGTTCGGTGTGATCCTCGCGCACGCGCGCTACGCCGGGGTCGGGGCCGCATCGAACGATGAGATCGACCAGCTCGGCATCGCCCCGGCGACGCGCCTCGCCTGGCGGCGCGCACTCGACGGTTTGCGCAAGGTCGACTACCTGCTGCTTGATGCGTTCCGCCTCCCGGAGTCCGACCTTCCGCAGCTGCCCTGGTGCGCGGCGACGCGCAGAGCCTTTCTATCGCCGCGGCCTCAATCCTGGCGAAGGTCGCGCGCGACCGGCAGATGCGTTCGACCGCGATGGCGCTGCCCCACTACGGCTTCGAGCACAACAAGGGGTATGGCACGCCGCACCATCGCCACGCCCTCTGTCTCCACGGGCCTTGTGCGCTGCACCGTCGCTCCTTTGCGCCCATGCGTCAGCCGGAGCGGTGCCAAGAGTGAGCGGCACCCGTAGACTGGGCGATGCTGGGAGCGGCTTGCGCTCTCCCGCCTGGAAGCGCTCGGCTACGAGCTAGTCGAGGCGAAGTGGCGGTGCCGGGGAGGGGAGATCGACCTTATCATGCGCGATGCCGGCACGCTTGTGTTTGTCGAGGTGCGCACCCGCCGGGGCGAGGCATCAGGCACGCCGGAGGAATCGGTGACGCCCGCGAAACAGGCCCGGCTGCTCGCGCTCGGTGAGCGCTGGCTCGCGGAACACTACCCCGACACCGACCCGCCGGACTGCCGGATCGACGTCGTGGGCATCCACCTCTCACCGTCGGGAAAACTGCTCGGCGTGAATCATATCCCTGGGGCAGTGGGCTTCTAAGTTGGAGGATGCCGACCGGTGCCCGCAGGTGGTGTGGATGGCGACGGCACAGAGGCGGGTTTGCCATCCCGGCGATCCATCAGCGGCGCCACAGAAACGAGGAGGGCCGGATCGAAGTGGCCCGGCCTTCCTCGATTGCAGCCGTACGGACTCGCCTAGCGGACTACTGAATCCACCGTGAAGCCTTGCTTCGTGACGGAGGCGTCGGTGCGGAGCCGCACCTTACCAACGCTCGTCGGGACGATCACGCTCGTGTACCCCCCCCGCTTCGGGCCGGTGACGGACTCCAACACCTTGCCGTTCGCATCGAGAATATCCACGTAATCGTAGTTGCGCTCGACATCCAGCAGGCTGAAGTGGAAGCGGAAGTTCGGGGTTCCCGCGTCGAACGTCCAGGTGCAGGCGGTGTTGTTTTTGTACGGGTGCTCCGACTCAAACGGGATCGTTGCGTTCGCCACGTCGCAGGTAGGTGCAGGGGCAGCACCTGCATACACACCCACCGCCTGCCACGCCGCGCTTGTGCTCGAAAGTGTGGCCGTATCGTTCGGGTAAAGTGCCTGAGCCGCAGCCTCCGTGGCCGCGTCAGCGTTGCCCATCGTTGCGGTCGGGTTAAGGCTGGTGAACGCCTTGTAGAAGATCTGCTGAGCCTTCTCGACGCCAATGCTAGTAACCATGACGTCGCAGTCCGCCGTGTGGGTGTGCCCGCCAGAGTCGATCGTGTCACAGCCGGCGTTCTGCCCGCCGTTGACCAGCAGGTAGTAGGCATGGTTGGGAATGCCACTGTTGGAGTGCACCCCACCGTTGTCCTCCGTGCCGGTGTAGCGCTCGGAGTAGTGGTCGGCGTCGCCGTCCTCCATAGGATCTGCCATGTTGCGGAAGCCCGCCTCCGCCGTCGTGGAGCTGATATACACATCCTCGCCAATGTGCCAGTCCGCCGTAACGATCGGATCGCTGCCATTAGCCTGGGCAAAGAACTCCCTGGAGTTGCCCATCATGTCGGAGAACGCCTCGTTGAGCGCCCCGGACTCGTCCTGGTACACCAGATTCGACGTGTAGTCGGTTACGCCGTGGGTGAGCTCGTGCGCCACCACATCGAGGCCACCGGAGAGTTCCCGGAAGCCGCCCTCGGTCTGACTACCGTCGCCGTACACCATCTGCGAGCCGTTCCAGAAGGCGTTGTCGTAGCTGGTGCCGTAGTGGACGCTGGAGACCATCGTCGTGCCGCCATCATCGAGGCTGTCGCGGTTGAACGTCAGCCTGTAGTAGTCGTCCGTGACGTTCGAGTAGTAGTGGGCGTCCACACCGGCGGGGTGACTGGGCGACGTGCGACCCAGGAGGTCCCACGTGTTGTCCGCATCGGTGAACATCGTGCCCGGAAGCTTGCGGCTGCTCTGCGTCTGCTTGGCGACATACGTCTTCTGTCGACCGTCCACGGATGTCATCTCGTACGAGGTGCCGTTCCACTTCGCGTCGATCTGCTTCGAGTCACCTTTGACGCCGACATCATCCGAGTGCTGAAGCGCGTTGTACTCCTTGAGCTTCTTGCCCGTCTCAGCATCGATGTGAAAGATCCAGCGAGCAGTGAACCGCTGCGTGTCCACGACGTAGAACCGCTTGCCGGTCTGCGGGCTGATAGAGAGAGTAACCTCCCACTTGCCATGACTCCCGACTTCGCGGGCGGCGACATCACGCGCCGCCTGGCCGGTGAGCTTGACACTCCCGACAGCCTTCAGGCCGGGATAATGCGCGCCGATGACGGCGAGTGTGTCGCCGGCCCGGTTGCGCAACGTGGTGACCTGGCCACCGTAAACATCCGCTCCACCGACAACTTGCTCGTAGCGCGTCTGGACGATGCCGGCACGCGCGTCCGTCGCCGTCCACGCGACGCGCACGTCCGTAGGTACACGGAAGGCGCGTGCCTCTGACCCACTCTGGGCGCGGAACCCGGACGTCGCGGCAGGAGCCGTGGGCTGCGCCGCGCGGACCTGCGTGCCCGCTGACAGGGCGAAGGTGAGGACCAAAAGTACGGAGAACAATCGCTTCAAGATGACCCCCTGAGTGTGCCGCAAAACGGCGATGGACGCCGCTCGCTCGCGGCTCGCTGAGGTTAAATGAGGCAGCATAGAAACTCTGGAGGGGAATGTCAAATCTGCGACACATTTGCGTTCCATTGTCGCGACTGCGCGGGAGGATTGGGAGCCCATTTTGCCTTGCGTCTATGAAAAACAGTCCGACAACGATGCTGTGGAACGAGGCGCAGCAGGAGACCAGAACAGTCTCCCGCTTGGAGCCGCGTTACAGTATGATTACGGGGCACGCATTCGAGCACAC
>JAUJMR010000109.1 GCA_030446765.1 Chloroflexia bacterium | reverse complement strand
TGCCCGTACCCCACCTCCCCCACGCGCAGGTACTCCCGCTGGAGGTAGTACAGCACCACCGGCCACATCGCGAGCCATAGAAGCCCGAGCCACCACCGGAAGGTCGCGAGGATCGCCGCCGATCCGAGCGCCAGCGCCCAACTCGGGAGGAGACTGGCGAGTGCGGCGACGGCATCGCCCGGCCGCAGCCCCTGCATGCCGACGCCCCGCGCACTCTCGATCAGGTCGAGCACAGCGGGGTCCTCCAGATGCGCGATCCCTGCAGGATGCCCGACCGCCGCCATCGTCCGCTCCTGCAGATAGCGGTCGAGCCGACGGCCGAGGACCGATGCGAGTGCATGTTGGAACGGCCCCAGTAGCCGCTCGGCGACGATCAGGAGCGCTGCGATCGCGAGCAGGGTGAGGGTGCGCCGCCCCGGGGGAGAGGCGAGGCCACCCTCCACGGCGGCAGGGACGGAGCCGACGAGCAGGCCGGCGGTGATGGTGACAGCGAGGGGCAGGACCGAGGATACCACGACGGCGGCCGCAAGCAGCGTGGCCAGCGGCGTACTTATGCGCGGCAGCAGGCTCAGTACGGCGAGCACCCCCGAGACCTCGGGCGGCAACGACCGCCTCAGAAGCCGCGACCGCACGCCGTTCGCGACAGCCTCAGCCATCTTGCCCAGCTCCCCGGGATCCACGGCCGTTGATGCTCACTACCTCCAGCGTGTCTCGGAGGCTCACGACGTCGAGCCGGGCCGAACCCGTGACGCTCTCGAAGCCGGTGACCACGGCCGGACTCCCGCCGAACTCGATCTCGCGCGCGGGCATGAATCGCATCCTAGGGTTGTCCCGCCAGAACGCCCGCGCCTCCGGTAGGCTCCACGTCAGAGAGTGCCAGGTCTCGGAGTCACCGCCCCCACACTCAGGGTGCCAGAGATAGATGCTGTCGGGGTCGGCGAACCTCTCCGGCACCCAGGGTGGAGTACCCCTTCTTATGGGCAGCCAATCACCACAACCCGGGCAGCGCGCTGTGCCTTCCGCCGCGCGTACTCGGAACATCCCGTGTATGACTCCGAGGACGCGGGAGACCGCGGGCTTGTGGCTCCGGAGGCCCTCAAACCCATTCCCCATGTTCGAGTGGATGAAATGTCCCCGATGCGATGAGCAGCCCGCGCACCGCATGTAGAGCTTCCCCTCGGACGGCCGGAACCAACCATCGAGCCGGTGCACGCCGCACCCCGGACACCAGATGCGCGTCTCCTGCCAGCCCACATCGCCGTCAGAGACGAGACCGTGCGCGATGGCCTCGGCGCTCAACTGGGTCGTCAGCACCTTCCTGAGGGCGAGCTTGCCGCGATGTAGCCGGGCCTCGACCGCGCCTTCGGTGAGCCCGAGGCGGGCCGCGATCTCCCCCTGGGAAGAGTCCTCGACGTACTTCCATACGAGCGCATCTCGCGTCTCGGGCGGCAGCAGCGCCATCGCGCGATCCAGCAGGCGAGCCAGGTCGTCGCGCTCGAGCTTCACCTCCAGGTCGAAGTCGTCGGCCAGCCGGTCAGGGGTCTCAGGCCCTTGGGTCCGCTCTGCTCCGACGAATCGCGCCAGTTCGCGGCTACGAGCCCGTCCCCACACCAGGCACTGGTTGCGGGCAATGCTCAGCAGCCACCCTCGTCGCGCCTGTGGGTCCTTGAGCTGGTGCTCCCGTCGCCAGGCATCGAGGAGTACCTGCTGGGCCAGATCCTCGGCCGCGCCTGGATCTCCCGTGTAGGATGCGCAGAAACGCACCAACATCGTGCGCTCCGATATGGCCATGTTTTCGCCGCCGGGTAGCCGAACTGCCGGTTGCATCCCCACCTAATCCCTCCCGCCCGCGACACCCTACTATATATAGGATGCCCTCGTTGCATCGAATCCTACGCAGTTTCTCGGAAGAGACGGGGAAGCCCGCGCCGGCAGGTCGGCCGGACACAATCAATGCGTAGCGGGGGAGGGGATAGGGCCGATAACTATGATGCACGCGAAGCGATAAGTTTGGTTACTTAGGCTAACTCCGGCGACCCTGAGGGCATAACTCTGAAATCTCACACCAAATCCGGAAGGGATCTACCAGTCGCGCTCGTGGCGGCGG
>JAUJMR010000108.1 GCA_030446765.1 Chloroflexia bacterium | reverse complement strand
CGCCTGTCCAAGACGGGCAATAACAGGCTGCGAAAGGCGCTCTACATGCCGGCGATCGTCGCGATGAGGCACAATCCGGTGCTGCGTGCATTTGCCGAGCGGCTGCGGGAGCGAGGCAAGCACCCGATGGTGATAGTGGGCGCGGTGATGCGCAAGCTCCTACACATCATCTTTGGAGTTCTGCGATCCGCGATACCCTTCGACCCAAGGTACTTATCTGCAGCGGCTTGATTCGCAGACGGCATCCCGCAAAAGACTCCGGCCCAACCGCGGACATCGGTAATCGTCAGGAGGCGATGGGGCTCAGGTGGGAGCGCTGGATCCGAGCCTACAGGCATCAATACGTGTCCAGGTCCTCCGGGTACACCATCTCGCCCTGCTTCTCTTCCAGGACCTGTAGCGCGCTGTCGTACAGCGGCGCGGTGCGAGGGGGTCTGGTCACCCCACGCGTTCTCCGCCCCACCTGCCGGGCGATCTCGGCGAGGGCGATGGTGGCGATCAGCCTGTAGTGGTACGTGAACTCCTCGCACGGCAGTTCGAGGTGGACGAGCCGCACATCAGGACCCAAACGCCTCCAGTCCTCGGCGTGTGGGTCCACCGCACCCTCGTCCGGGACCACGATCAGCTGCCGCTGCCCGCCGGCGAGGTTCGCGCGGTGGAGCGGGACACCGGTGTGCCTGGTGGTGATGACGCACACCTCGGCGAAGCCGCCCAGCCGCTTGAGGGTGGCCGGGATGACGCGGCTTGGGTTGCGCCCGCGCCGAGCCGCGGCCCGGCCCTCGGATCTCGTCGCCCTGTCCGGTCCGAACCACACCCCTGCCCGATCGTCGACCCACAGCCGCTCCCAGCCGAACGCCGCCGCCGAGCGTATCGAGCTGCCCAGCTCCCAGTGGTCCGCCGCGCCGAGCATCAGCACTTCCGGTCGTCGCCTCTCCGGCTGCGCCCTGAGCTGCATACTCCCGCCGCCCCCGCGAGAGAGGTAGTATAAGCCGACGGCTGAGGCCGCTGCGACGTTCAGGCTGCTCAGGTTGCGGGAGACAAGGGGTATCTGCACACTTTCGGTTGCCAACCCGATCACGTCCTGGGCGAGTCCCCTCCGCTCGTTACCGACCAGCAGCGCCGCTCTGGGTCCGCGCGGCAGCTTGTAGCCGTAGACGTCCGCGGCACCGTCAAGGTTGTCGAGGGCCACTACCGGGGAGTAGCCATCCGCCAGTTCTGTGTAGCTTACGAGCGGGAGAGAACCACGGGCGGGCTGGACCTCCTCCCAGCTGGCCACGAGCCCCTTGCGGTCGCGGAACACGCACGGTGCATCGAACATGGCCGCGGCGTGGAGCATCGTGAGCGCGTTCCAGGGGTTCTCGATGCCGTCCCCCACGAGGGTGATAGCCTCTCTCACCGGCTGGCGGACCTGCCCTCCAGGTACCTCAGCCGGTACCTCTCGGCGAAGGCCGTGGCGTACGCCTCATGATCGCGAGTGCGGGCTGTTCGCTCCCTGCGCTTCCCCTTGTGGTGCTGCAGTATGTGGTGTCCTATCTCGTGGAGCAGCACGTCGAGGAGCATAAACTCCTTGAGCGTCTCCCCGGGCCAGGTCACGCGTGTCCCGCCGCACCGAGCGGGCTCGACCTCCGCACCCGCGGCTTCCAGTCTCTCGAGTTGCTGCGCGGACAGCCGACCCGGTAGCCACCATGGCGACGACGGCTGATCATAGAGGACGATCCTGCCCGGCACGAGGAGCCTGCCGAGGAGCAGACCGTCGACCGCATCGCCGCGACTCCTCGCCAGCTCGATGGAACGCAGGCCGTACGTGACTTCCGCTCCGAAGAACTCTAGTACTGCCAGGATATCCGCCCGCGCCGCCGGGTGAATGCGGCCCCGCCCGGGATCCTGCGCGCGAAGCCGTGGGAGGGGTAGCGAGGAATCGAGCGAGGAGGCCGACAGGGCGGGTCTGCAGGGCAGCCCCAGCTCCTTCATCCCTCTGCCGAGTGCGTGAGCCGCGTTGAGGTCCGAACGGCCGCGAGGTTCGTATGGCGCCCTCACGCGCCTCCCCGAGAGGATTCGCCGCGGTCTGGTGTGTACGCTTCTGGACATGCGCTCCTAATCTGATGAGTACCTGAGAGTGGCAC
>JAUJMR010000107.1 GCA_030446765.1 Chloroflexia bacterium | reverse complement strand
CTATCTTGTTGAGATGGCGCAACTTGCGCAGCTTTGCTTTCTTCTTCGGGACCACCGGACTTGTTCCAAGGGGAGCCGCTTCCCCGACGGCCTGGTTCTCTGACCTCGCCCAAGACAGCCGAGGTCCCCCCGCCCTCGTTTTCGGGGAACATGAACCAGGCCGCACCCACCTTCGAGCAGTTCGCGGCATCCCGGCTCGTCAGCGACCGCAACCTGATCACGGCAGACTGGGTGGACACGCTGTCTGCGCAGCTCAGCGTCGACCCGCGCCGCGTGCTTCCTCACCACGACCTGCTGGACCACATCCCCGTGGTCCTGGCCAGGGCGGCGGATTTCCTGCTCGTCCCCGATCCCGAGAAGCTCAGGGCCGAGCAGGTGGTGACCGACGAGATGCGGGACATCGCCCGGCTGCGGCGCGGGCAGGGGTTCGGCGTGCAGGAGATCATCCGCGAGTTCGACGAGCTGGCGCGGCTGCTGGACGCCGCGGCGCTCCGCTGGCTGGACGAATACCCCGGCGTTCCCGACCCGAAGTGCGTGGGACGAGTCTTCGGGCGGCTGAACCGAGTGCCGCTGCTCATGGGGCAGATCACCGTCGGTTCCGTCGAGGAGGAGCGCAACTCGCTGCTGCGGCAGCTCGCCGTCGCCGAGGAGGAGGAGCGCCTCCGCCTCTCGCGCGAGCTGCACGACCAGATGGGCCAGCTCGTCACGGCCCTGCTGCTCGGCCTGCGCACGCTGCAGCACGGGCCCACCTCCGCCGAGCAGTCCGCGACGATCGCGGAGCTCGAGAAGCTGGCGGACCGCATCGCGCGGGAGGTGCAGCAGCTCGCCCTCGACCTGCGCCCGCCGGCGCTGGACACGCTGGGGCTTCCGGCCGCGCTGGAGAACCTGCTGCACGAGTGGTCGGCGCGGAACGGCATCGAGACGGACCTGCAGAGCATCGGGATCACCGGAGAGCGGTTCCCCGCCGAGGTGGAGACCACGCTCTACCGCGTGGCGCAGGAGGGCCTCACCAACGTCCTGAAGCACGCCCGCGCGTCGCACGTGAGCCTGCTGATCGAGCGGCGGGGCGGCACCCTCTCCCTGATCCTGGAAGACAACGGCGACGGGTTCGAGCTCGAGGAGGTCCTCGTCGCCCCCGACAAGGCCCGGCGCCTGGGGCTGCGGGGGATGCGCGAACGCGTCGCGCGGCTGGGCGGAAGCGTGGAGATCGAGTCGTCGCCCGGCGTGGGCACCTGCCTCTTCATCCGCGCCCCCGTCCCGGCCGGCGAGCTCGCGACGGGCACGGCGCAGTGAGCTCGGTGCGCATCGTACTGGCGGACGACCACGAGGTCGTGCGCGCCGGGATGAAGGCGATGCTGGAGGCGAGCCGCGGCATCGAGGTGGTGGGCGAGGCGCGCAATGGCGAGGAGGCGATCGCCCGCGCGCGGGAGCTAAAGCCCGCTCTGGTGGTGATGGACCTCTCCATGCCCGTGCTTGGCGGGGCCGAGGCCACCACCCGCCTCTCGCGCGAGCTGCCGGAGGTGAAGGTGCTGGTGCTGACCTCCTTCGACGACCGCGGCCACCTTACGCGGCTGCCGGACGCGGGGGCGGCGGGGTACGTGCTGAAGCGCGCCGCCGCCGACGAGCTCGTCCGCGCCATCCGCATGGTGGCCGAGGGAGGCACCTACGTCGACCCCGGCCTCGCCGGCAACCTGCTGCGCAGCTCGCGCCGCGCGTCGGATTCGTTCGCAATCCCATCCGCCTCGCTCAGCGAGCGCGAGGAGGCGGTGCTCCGGGCGATCGCCTGGGGGCAGAGCAACAAGGAGATCGCCGCCACCCTGGAGATCAGCACCAAGACGGTGGAGACCTACAAGGCGCGCATCACCGACAAGCTCGGGCTACGCACCCGCACGGAGATGGTCCGGTACGCACTCAGCCGCGGGTGGCTCGAGGAGAGCTGACCGAAGGTTCCGGATACGAAGCGGGCGGCCACGGTGGCCGCCCGCCTTTTTTTTGACGTCCGAGGTCCCCGCGTGGAGGCAGAGAGCGCCGTCCAATGCGTAGCCGGCGAGGGGCCGCGCGCGCTTCCGGGGATCGCGGGCAGCGTGTTCGGCGCGCTTCCGGAGGTCAAACCCTCCGCCGTCCGGCTCCCGATCTTACTGCCA
>JAUJMR010000030.1 GCA_030446765.1 Chloroflexia bacterium | reverse complement strand
CTGCTTCGCCCGCTGCTTATTGTACTGCCAAACCAGGGGCCAGAGCATCTCATCGCCGTAGTACCGGGCGGCGATCCGCCGCAGATAGTCTCCTTCTTCAACAGTTCGCTCGCTCAGTATCCGACGCTTTGTCGAAGCACTCGCGGTTCGCGAGTTGGCTGGTACCTTGCTCGCTGGCTTCTGCACGGCAGCGCTCTTTTTGGCGGCCGGCTTGCCTGCGACACTCCTTGGCCGTGGCTCAGCAGCAGCTGTCTCGGGCCCGCGCCCTACTAGATTGGCTGCACGGTCGAGCGCCTTCACGGTGGTCTGGGATACCTGCTTCACCGCCGGAGACTTGGAAATCTTCTGGACTACCGGGGAGTCGGTCAGCTTCGTCCCATCCGGACGATTGTTCAGGCTCGGGAGTGCGAATACCAGCGCCACCACAGCTACGAGTCCGAGTCCCAGAGTCATGACCTGAGGCGAGGGCTGAGACCCTTCCGAGACCCGCGATTGGAAGACGCTCAAGGGGATACGCGCTTGGTTGCTGTCTTTTCCACTTGCGTCCGGCTCCTGAGGCCGGTCACGAGGGACGGTACATTCAGCGCTGCGCCCCGGGCGGCGCTCCCTGGTACTGCGGCTGGCCCATTCGTGCCACCAGCGCCACGCGCGGCTACGAAGAGGGAGCAATTCACGTGCTGCGAGGTTGCACAGTACGTGGACGAGTACTTGGAACTGATCGCCGTTGCCGGTGTGTTGGCGCCGCAGCGATTGCCGCGCGCACCCGTAGGGTCGATCATAGCGAATGGGCAGACAGTAATGTCCGGCTTTATTGGGGATTCTGCTTCGGTCTTCATACATCACACCTCTGTCCACCACGTGCCTTATGCCGCGACCATGCCAATTGTACTCTCGAAACGCTGACGATCGCGTGACTGTTGCCCCGCAATCGGTTACATTACTGTCAGACTTAGAGTGCGCGAGCCTCCCTCAAACTCTTCTCGCGCAAGTCAGGGTGCGGTAGAACTCAGCGCTTGGCCCAATGCAGTTCAGGTCTTGCCATTGTCATCACGGTTCACTGAACGTGCAGGTTGATCCCCTGTAACCGAAATGGAGTCTGATGTGACGCAGCAAGGGGCAGTCGTTCTGGTCGTCGACGATGATGTACTGATGTGCCGGCTGGTAGAGGTTCTGCTCGAGACTCAGGGGCACAGCGTCGTAACGGCCGGTGACTACGAGGCCATGATGGCGGCAATACGGACCCGCGTCCCGGATCTCATCCTGCTTGATGTGCAACTCCCGTCGATAGACGGCTTCACGATTATGCGCCAATTGAAGCGGCAATACGACGCGGTGCCGATCATCATGCTCACCGCGCGTGCCGAGATGCAGGACCGTCTTATGGGATTGGAGACTGGTGCGGATGACTACGTGGTAAAGCCGTTCGAGCCAGCGGAACTGCTTGCGCGGGTCAAGGCCGTCCTACGTCGTTCGAAGAAGCATCTCACCTACGCTACGGACCTGATTGTCGAGCGTGGTGGCCTGCGTCTCGACGTGCCTGGGATGACCGTTACGAATGAGGCAGGGCAGTCGGCGCTACTGACGCCGACAGAGACGCGTATATTGCACCGAATGATGTCGCGGGCAGGCTACGTGATATCACGCGAGGAGTTGACGTCGTTTGCGATCGGCGCGGGTGCGGACACGACGACGAATCACATCGATGTGTACATTGGCCGCATCCGCAAGAAAATCGGCGATGACCCGAACAAACCCCGACACATCGTGACGGTGCGTGGCAGTGGATACAAGTTTCAGTCGTCCGACTCGGCAAGTTTGTAGCGCCCGATGAAGTACTCCCCTACGTCGTTCGATGTGGATACACTCGCGTTTACCCGCGAGGGGGATCTGCATAGCAGCCTGCGTGAAATTGTCGTCGACGCATCGCAGTTCATCGATTTCCAAGATTGCTCCATCGCACTGTACGATCCCGTCCAGCAGGAGCTGGTCACGTTGGCCGGCTCAAATGCAGAACTGCATGCTCCCCACACCCGCTTCAAGATTGGGCAAGGGATCGGTGGCCATGTCGCGGAGAGCTTGGAGCCGGAACTGGTGACGGACGTTTCCGCTGAACCGCGGTTCGTTCAGCTCGGGCAGCGTCCTGTGGGCTCGATGCTGTGCGTTCCGATCTTACAGGAGGGGCGTCGGCTGCTCGGGACGATCACCGCGGTCAGCCAGCAGAAGAATGCCTTTGACGAACACCAGCTACGCCTTTTGGAGATGTTCGCGTCAATGACCGGACGTTCCCTTGCCCAGCTGGTGCGCGCCCAGCAAATGCAGGTGCTCTACGAGACGGGAAAGCAGCTACTGGCGTCGACGGACACGGATCAGGTCTTCGATCAACTGCAGCGGAGTGTCAGCGCACTGATGTCCTGCGACCTGCTGCACCTTCGCCAGATCGCGCCGGTCCGTTCGGAGCCGTACACGTGGTGGGCGGTGTCCCCCGCACCTGCCACCCAGTGGCCTGATTTGAGTGCGCTCATGGACGGCGGCGCTCGTGTGCTGAAGCCGGACGACCTGCCGACTAGCTCAATCCCTTCGAGTGGGACCGAGTGTCGCCACTTACTCTACGTGCCGCTGGTCGTCGCAAACACTGCGCTCGGATATTTGCTCGTCGGTACGAGTACTCGAGCGGGATATAGCAGTGAGCATATAGCAATGTTGGAGACTCTCGGTGGACAAGTGGCACTCTGGCTAAGGAACGCCGCACTGAATCGGAGGAATATAGATCAGGCCGAGCGCCTTGAAGCTCTCTTTATGTACAGCTCCGATGCCATTTTCATGGTCACGGACGGGCGAGTCACGCGCGTCAACCCTGCGGGATACCAACTGCTGGGCGTGGAGCCGGATCGGGTGATTGGCGAGGACCAGGCATCGGTACTTCCGCTCTCTCCCGTCGATACAGCACCGGGCCAGCGGGCGCTCTACACCTTGTCTACCCCCCGAGGAAGCCGTGAGGTGGAAATGTCGACCTCCGAGGTTGTATCGGCTGGCGAAGAGCATCGCATCCTTACCCTTCGTGATGTGACGGATCAGCGCGAACTGGAGCGCGCGAAGGCTCAGTTTATGTCAATGGTGTCGCATGAACTCCGTACCCCGCTCGGCTCGGTGCTCGGCTTTGCGGATGTGTTGTACTTAAGTGCCGGGGACCGCTTGTCCGACCGGGAGATCGAGTACCTGGAACACATCAGGACCAGTTCCCGCCGTCTCGTGCAACTCGTCAACGACATCCTTGATCTGGCGCGCATGGACGCCGGTCGGTTCCACTTGAGCACTGGCCCCATGTTGCCCGGCGACATCGCGCGGCAGGTAGTCGCAGAACTTTCCGAGATGGCGCGGGGCGCAGGCGTAGCGCTCCAAGCCGACGTGCCGGACAGTGGCGCGGCGATAAATGGGGATGCGCGCCGTGTCGAACAAGTGCTCATCAATATCGTCGGCAACGCGCTCAAGGTAACGCCGAGCGGCGGCCGGGTCACAGTCCGGGTCGAGTACCTGGGGACCGAGGTCCAGTTCAGTGTCGAGGACACAGGACCGGGGATCCCTGAGGATGAGCACGAGCGCATCTTCGAACGCTTCTATCAGCCGGTCGCGGCGCGCGGGCTTGAAGCTACGACCGGATCGGGGCTTGGCCTGACGATCGCACGGCAATTAGTGGAGGCACATCAAGGGCGGATGTGGTTGGAAAGTGAAGTGGGCCGCGGAAGCGTATTCTACTTCACGCTCCCTGCCACGCGCGAACGCCGACGCTCGCGCCGGGAGACTTCCACCTAGCGCTCTCGGAGCATCACGACGCCTTCTGCAACCCGCGACGGACGCGGGCGATAAGCTCCTCGGTATGGAAAGGCTTACGCAGGTAGTCGTCAGCGCCAGTCTCAAGCCCCGCCTGTATGTCGGAGACCTCTCCCTTACCGGTCACCATGAGCACAAAGGTGTCTCGAAGCTGCGCGGTTTGACGCATCTGGCGCAATATCTCGTAACCATCTAGGCCAGGCATCGTCACGTCAAGTAGCACCACTTCAGGCTTCAACCTGCTGAGTGCGGCAAGGGCCTCCTGTGGTCCAGCAGCGCGTGCTTCGATCTCCTCGTCCTCGAGTATATCGAGCAGCATCTCCTGTATGTTGACATCATCGTCGATGATCAGAACCACTGTTTACTCCGGGTCGGTCTCATGCCTGCCTCGCCGGCCGCTCGATGAGATCGATGATATGAACAGCTATGAGCGAGCCGCACTTTCGTTTGTCCACTGCTCACCCGCCATCGCACAGTCGTGACAGCATAACACCAAGCATATACGGGGGCGTTGTGCTTGCCATCGTGCATATGAGCGATCTTTCTCTAGCTCATTTGCGGTAGGAAGAAGCCTCTGATAAACCATGTCGATCACGCGCTGACTGGTGCTTAACGTCCGCATCCGTTGACAAACACTCGGCGCACCGCCGCAATTAGCCAAGGCTCGACGTGTGGTCCGCGACGTTGAACCGAAAGACAGGGACTGGCGATTAATTTGCGTGGGCCATGACCACACGAGCAGACCGCAATGGACCCGGCACTTCATGCCCATTGTATATCGGAAGCCCTGAATGATGGGTGAATTAACTAGAAACCTTCATAAAGAAACCGTCAGCCATGGTGCAACGGTTCGAACGCAGTAGAGCGTTCTCACAGTTTGTATCGTGAGGGTCTATTTGCACTCGGTCTGCTTCGAGCCTGAGGTCGACGCGTCCACCTTTGCACGGGCCAGCCTCATAAGTCTCATTATATCGCCACTGTCCTCCGCCACTTCCGGCACTGACATGGGACAATGTCTCTTCGGATCAGTGCCTCGGATCTCCTGGGCTACTCATAGAAGGGAAGACGAGTGGCAGAGAACTCGCAGGGTTTTGAAGTCAACGCAAAGGGTACTGCAGCACACCCGCGTCCGAATGGCTGGACGTTATTTCGGCTCTGGCTTGCAATCGGCGCGCAGTCGTTTGGGGGTGGTACGGCAACCCAGTACCTGATCTACCAAGCGTTCGTCGACCGCCGCCGCTGGCTGCGTCCTGAGGAGTTCGCGCACAGCTTCTCCGTGTGCCAGCTCACACCGGGCATCAACCTACTGGCGCTGACGATCCTGCTCGGTTGGCGGCTGCGCGGTCCCACCGGCGTCGCGGTCTCCCTTGCGGGTTTGCTCCTGCCCAGCGTGACGATCACCGTGCTCATGACGGCTCTGTATGCAGGCGTACGGGAACACCCCGTTGTGCGCGCGGCGCTCAAGGGGATCATACCGGCTACCGTGGGTCTTGGTCTCCTCATGTCCTGGCAGATCGCCAAACCGCTGCTCGCGGCGAGCCGCGGAATCGGAAACGGCAGCCTCCTCGTTGACTTGTTGCTGCTCACGGCGAGCGGTCTATTCGTGCTCTTTTTCAGCCCACCCATCATTGCCGTGCTCCTTGCGGGGGGAACTGCCGCTGGAACGTACGGTTGGCTGCGTGCTCGGACTGCGTCAAGGGCCGAGACCGGCTGATGGATCTCCTACTTTACTTCTGGCTGCTGCTCAAGGCATCGCTTTTCTCAACCGGAGGACTTGGCAATCTGCCGATTCTTCACGAGGATCTGCTCGCCCGTGGCTGGGCAACCGATCGGCAATTCGCCGAAGCGCTCGCCGTGGGACAGATCAGTCCTGGACCGAGCGGACTCTGGGTCATTAGTCTCGGTTACCTCACCGCCGGCTGGGCAGGCTCCATGCTCGCGGTCATCGCCATCTGCCTGCCACCGCTCGCGATACTGGCCGTAGAGCGGGTGTATCGCCAACTCCAGAATCACGTTTTTGTGGAAGGGTTTGTCCGCGGCCTGAGCATCAGTGTCATCGGTGTCTTTCTGGTCGTGCTCGTGAGGCTACTGCAGGCGAACGGAATAGATGGCCGTGCCCTCGCGATTACGATCGGAACGGTCGCACTGACGCTGACGAGGCGCCTACCGGTGCTAGCGATTCTGCTCGTGGCGGCTGCGGTCGGGATCATCTTGTATCGATGAGCCATTGCTTTATGCAGTAGGTCCGTTGCCGCACTTGTCGATCGTTTAAGCGGTCTATTGGAAATGGTTCCGAGCCTGCCGAAACTGCCCCGAATCGCTTACCACAGTCAGCGTCGCAAACGGGCATAACTGGTGCGGCATGCGGATGGCTGCTCGATTCATGGCGCTCTGCTTGCGGGCGAGTGTATTTGCTTGAATCATTAGGAGTTGAGTAGATGATCAGAGACATAGGGCATCCCGCATTCGCGGCTTATGACGTGGAGAAAACGCTGGCGTTCTATACCTTGTTGGGTATCCAAGAATCGTTCCGGCTGCATAAGGAGGATGGCTCGCTCATGCTCGTCTACCTGCATGTTGCGGGGGATCGCTTCATCGAGGTTTTCCCAAACGGTCCGGAGCCGGATCGCGAGCGGCGCCAGAGTTTCCGTCACCTCTGCCTGTTGACCGACGATCTCGGCGGCACGGTCGACATTCTGCGATCACGGGGCATCACCATTGACCAGGAACCGAAGCAAGGGCTCGACCACAACATGCAGGCATGGATTTCCGATCCTGATGGCAACCCGATCGAGTTGATGCAGCTTTCGGAGGAATCACCTCAGCGAGAGGTTGCCCGTTCATCGATGACCTCAGCGTAGAATCGCCTCTGTACAAATGGCGACGAGCCGTTCTGGCTAGCGGTCCGTAAGCTACGAGAGCGGAAAGTGAGACCTGTACCGTTAAAACGTGTATTGCCCGGCAGGTCCACTCGGTTGCGTTAAGTGCCCAGCCATCCCAACGCGAGCAGCCGATCGATTACCATCGAGAGGTAGAGGAGCGCCAGGTACGTGTTGGAGTACATGAAAAGTTTCCACGCCCGTGCCGTCGTCCCCTTCCGCACCAGTTCCAACGCTCGAATCACGAACACGATCCCAAGGCCGAGCGCTACCGTGAGGTACAGAAGACCAAGCGAGTGGGTAGCGAACGGTAGCAGGGTCACGACTAGCAGTACGATGGCGTACCGAAGGATATTGCGCCGTGTCGCGGCCTCGCCGTGTACCACCGGCATCATCGGCACGCCCGCGGAGCGATACTCTTCCTGCCGCACTAGCGCCAGTGCCCAGAAATGAGCGGGGGTCCAGAAGAAGATTATCGCGAAGAAGAGGACTGCGGGGAGTCCTACATTGCCGGTTACCGCCGCCCAGCCGACGAGCGGCGGTACCGCCCCTGCCGCGCCACCGATAACGATGTTCTGCACGGTTGTTCGCTTCAGCCACAACGTGTACACGAAAACATAGAACAGGTTGCCGGAAATCGCCAGTGCGGCCGCTGCCAGATTCACCGTCGCCCAGAGCTGGAAGAACGCCATGCCCGAGAGCACCATACCGAAGATCAACGCGTTCCTTGGGGAGACGCGGCCTGTGACAACCGCTCGTGAGCGCGTCCGGCGCATCAGGGCATCAAGATCGCGGTCGAGGTATTGATTGATCGCGTGCGCGCCGCCGGTCGCGAGCGTGCCGCCGAGCATCGTTAGCAGTATAAGCGGCAGCAGCGGGCGCTCCGGCATGTGCTGCGACGCAGCGATGAGCATGGAGGCAACGGTCGGAATCAGGAGCAGCGGGATAATGCGCGGCTTGATGAGACTGATATACACGCGCACACCTGCCGGCACGCGCGAGTTGTATGGGTCACGCGGCGTCTCGTCTCGCAGGGCGTCATGGGCCGCTGGCGGCTCTGGGCTCGCCGGTCCAAGCCGAATGAACGCCGTCATGACTACGAGTGCGCCCCACGTCAGCGCGGCGAGCGCGAGGTGCGCGCCACGGAGAAATGGCGGCGCTCCCACCAGATCGTGAACGCACCGAGGAACACCTGCGAAACGTACAGCGTTCCTAGAAGATGCGTGGCTCGCAACAGTCGTTGGTCGTGCCGTCGCGTACGCCAAATGGTAACACCCAGTGCGAGCATCAGAACGTCTGAAAATCCGACGGCGATTCTATGGCCAAACGACACGAACTGCTGCCAGGTCTGTGGGAACCAGGTCTGAGGTGAGCAGTGTGGCCAGGTGGGGCACGCCAGCTCCGCTTCGTACCCAATGACCGCAGAACCGGTGAACATCGCCAGATACGTCCAGCCGACCGTGCCGACCGCAAGCCACCACAGCCGGCTGGAGCCTTGCGCTACGGGCTGTGCCGTCTGCGCGGGCGCAAGACGGGCGAACACTGCGAGCAGTATGATTGCCGCGAGCAGCAGCATTGAGTTACCCATGTGGGCGGCAACCCACTTGTGATCCAGTTCCAGCCAGACCGTTATAGCACCGAGCAGCGCCTGACCAACGTACGTCACGCCCGCCAACAATGCGGCGTACAGCAAACGCCGCGGTCGCCGGAAGAAGAGAATCGTGGAGAGGACCGTCACCAGCATCAGCCAGCCGACGAGGAAACCGACCAGTCGGTGATTCCATTCGATGAGGGCGTGGTATTCAAGGGCGGGTAGCCAACGGCCATTGCAGACGGGCCACGAACGTCCGCACCCGGTTCCTGAGCCGGTGACACGTACGATGCCGCCCAGCACGATCAGGAGCCACACACAAACAGCCGCAGCAAGCGTCATTGCCCTGTACCGCGGGACCACGACGCCACGAAGGGCCCGTACTACAACGAGCGCCGCAAGCCACAACCGGGCTAGCCTAGTTGACAAGGGGGCAGGTAGCCACGAGCCAGCAGTGCGTATCAACCCGCTGAATCCTTTCCTGCCTGACATGAGCGAAGATCTGCTCGCCATCCAAACACCGCCAAACAAGCCCTGACCTGCGCCAGCACTCTCGGATCGAGTAACCGACCGGGGTACTACACACATCCATTGTACCCGCTTCTACCGCATTTTCTCACTCTTCTCAGGGCGAACTCAGTGGGAAAGCGGCGGCCCGATCCGTGCTACAGTTCGCGATGTCAAACGAATAGTAACCGCTGAAGGAGAGATCATGATTCCGACGCAACAGTTCGGCCGTACCGGACACGAGAGTACGCTCACACTCTTTGGTGCCGCGGCATTCGGGTCCGTCACGCAGGATGAGGCCGACCGCACCTTGGAGCTGCTGCTCCAGCATGACATCAACCACATCGACACCGCGGCGTCGTACGGGGACTCCGAACTGCGCATTGGTCCGTGGATGGCGGAACATCGCTCCAAGTTCTTCCTGGCCACGAAGACTGGGGACCGGGACTACCAGGCGGCCAAGGACTCTATACATCGCTCACTGGAGCGTTTGCGGGTCGACCAGCTGGATCTCATTCAACTCCACAATCTGGTCGAGCCGGAGGAGTGGGAGCAGGCCATGGGTTCTGGTGGAGCGTTAGAAGCCGCAGTTGAGGCACGGGACGAAGGATTGGTCCGCTTCATCGGGGTCACCGGTCACGGGGTCACGATAGCTGCGATGCACATGCGGTCTCTGGAGCGCTTTGATTTCGATTCTGTGCTGTTGCCCTACAGCTATCCGCTAATGAAGAACGCGCAGTACGCGGCGGACTTCGAGGCGCTGGTCCGTCTCTGTCAGGAGCGCAATGTGGCGATCCAGACGATCAAGTCGATCACCCAGGCGCCGTGGGGCGACCGGGAGCAGACCGCTGCGACGTGGTATGAGCCGCTGCGGCAGCAGGCTGATATTGATCTGGCCGTCAACTGGGTTCTGGGCAGGCCAGGATTGTTCCTCAACACCGTGGGTGACATCGATGTGCTGCCAAAGGTACTCGATGCTGCTAGTCGCCTGGACGCCCGTCCATCCGACATACAGATGGATCGCCTAATCGAGCAGCGGGAAATGGAGCCCCTATTCGCCTAGGGCCTGGCACGAATTTCTGAAAGGCGCATCGTCAGCCGGGCCGACTCCTCGTCCTCCACGATCCTACATCCAGTGGATGCAGATAATTAGTTCGCGGGAGGCGAGGGCGGCTCGGCGGTCGTTGTGTCTTTACCGTTGGTAGAGCATTTTGGCGATCACAATCCATTTCCAACTGACCTATCAATCTACTTCAGCTCTGGTTTTGGGTCGTACAACCCCTGTCTCTCCGGAGACGCCTTCCCGCATTCACTTATGCCTTGCGCGTTCCAGTCAGCTCCTTGTTAGTCGCGCTACCCGATTCTTGCCCTTAGGGACTGGCGGGCGCATGGGCCATTGACGTAGCACGTTCGCTGCTCTGAGGTTGCTATAGAGTAGCCGGCTCAAGACCACTGTCCCCCAAAGCTCGCCGTGAGTGTCACAATGTGATAGAGAATCCTCCTTCCTGGCTCACCTGAGTGGTGTGTCCCGAACCAGCCGTCACTTACGCTCGAAGCTAGGAGCGCCACATGCCTTTGTTATACTGTGATTGACGGTAACGGTCCTAGGGAGAACAACACCTCTTGATAGTCACGGACATCGGTTACATCGCCCTTGTGCTCGCATTTGTCATCGCCACATATGGACTGTTGACCGGTGGACTGGGCGCTCGTCGCGGATCTCAACGACTGGTGCGGAGCTCGCAGCATGCGATTATCGCCACAGCGGCGCTCTCCACCGTGGCGGCCGGGATGCTTTGGTATGCCCTGATCACCCACGACTTCCGACTCAGCTATGTTGCGCAGACGTCGAGCCGCGACATGAACCTCTCGTATCTCGTCACCAGCTTCTGGGGTGGCCAGGCGGGCTCCCTGCTGTTCTGGGCGTGGATGTTAACACTCTTCTCCGCAGTCGCCGCCTTACGGAGCCGCAATAGGCATCCTGAGTTGGCGCCGTACGTGGGCACAACATTGCTTGGCATTCAGTGCTTCTTCTTCCTCGTGCTTGGATTCCTGACGAACCCGTTTGAGCGACTTCCGGTCGCCGCGTTCGACGGCCGCGGCCTCAACCCGCTTCTGATGGACCCGGGTATGCGCATACACCCGCCGACTCTCCTGATCGGCTATATGAGTTTTTCCATTCCATTCGCATACGCGGTTGCTGCGCTTATTACGGGCCGCCTCGGCCGTGAATGGCTCGGCGCTATCCGTCGGTGGATGTTGCTCGGCTGGGCGGTACAGGGCGCGGGCCTCCTGCTTGGCGCCTGGTGGGCGTATCACGTCCTCGGCTGGGGCGGCTACTGGGGCTGGGATGCGGTTGAGAACGCGGCCCTCATGCCGTGGCTTACTGCAACAGCATTCCTGCACTCCACGATGGTTCAGGAGCGACGCGGCATGCTCAAGGTCTGGAACCTTGCGCTCGTGATGCTGACGTTTACGCTCGCGATCTTCGGCACCTTCGTGGTCCGCAGCGGTGTGTTGTCCTCAGTCCACGCATTTGCCACGTCGTCAATCGGGCCGTTCTTCTTTGTCTTCCTTGGTCTGGTTGTGATCGGCTCCGCCGGTTTGATCTTCTATCGATTACCGAAGCTGCAAACCGAGGGGCAATTCGACTCGGTGCTGTCCCGTGAGTCGAGTTTTCTCGTCAACAATCTCCTCATCATCGGCATCACCGGTGCCACATTCTGGGGGAGCGTTTTCCCCCTGATCTCCGAAGTGTTCCGCGGTACCAAGGTGGGTGTGGGCGCGCCGTTTTATCGACAGGTGAACGGACCGCTGCTACTCGCGCTCGTCATACTGATGGGCATCGGTCCGGTGCTCGCGTGGCGGCGTAGTGCACCTCGCGCATTCTGGCGCAATGTGCGATGGCCGCTGGCGCTCGGACTGGTCGTCGGGGCTGGCCTGTTCCTGCTCGGTGTGCAAAAGCCGCTAGCGGTGCTCTCTTATGCCTCGGTGGCGTTCGTTTTCGGGACAATCATCATGGAGTTCTGGCGTGGTACGCGGGTGAGGGCGCGCAACACAGGAGAGGTCTTTCCTGTCGCGCTCGCCGGTCTCGTCTCGCGCAATCGTCGCCGTTACGGTGGCTATGTGGTGCACGTTGGGATCTTGCTGCTAGCCGTTGGGGTCATCTCCTCATCGTTCTTCCAGCAAGAGACGGCGCGTGCCCTGCCGGAGGGCAAGTCCGTGGCCATTGGCAACTACTCACTCAAGAACAAAGGGCTCTTCCAGTACGAGGATCAGGGAGCCCAGGTGGTGTACTCCGAGATGGAGCTGATGCGAGACGGGCAAAGCCTGGGCTCGATCCGGCCCGAGCGGCGAACCTATCGGAACTGGGAGGATCAGCCGGTGACCGGTGTCGCTATCCGTACCATCTACCCAACGGGAGAGGATGTACGTGTTGATGAGCACCATCGACGGCGGCGTTCCTTCGTTCCGCGTGTTCATCAACCCAATGGTCAACGTCATCTGGTTCGGTGGCTTGCTCCTGCTCGCGGGCACGGTGCTGTGCGGATGGCCCGAGGTTGTTCGCAAGGAGCGTGCGGTACGGGTGCGGGTCCCTGAGCCGAGTCCGAGTGGGGCGTAGGACGACATGGTGTTCGTAGGTATTGCCACTGCTCTGGCACTGATCTCGGTACTCTTCGTCTTGTACCCGTTGTGGCAGCGCGGTACTGGGGCGGCGGTACCCGTCAGCGACGGGCAGCAAGAGTTGCTGACGGAACAGCGCAAAGCGGCATATGACGCGATGGCCGAACTCGACTTTGACCGTGAACTCGGTAAGCTGGATGAGTCGGACTATCGCAGCCTGTATGAGCGATACCGGCGACAGGCAGTTGCCGCGCTCAAGGCGGCGCGAGAGCGTGAGGCTGTCCTCTCGGCTCGGATTGATCAGCAGGTCCAGCAGGCGCGCAGTTCGGCTATTTTGACGGTTGCTCCTACCACGCCCGCCATACCAGCTACCTCGCCAAGTGCCAGGGAACGCTTCACCCAGTCTGTTGACCGACGGCCCAGTGCCTGGTTGTCGGCTGTCGGCGTGTTGTTCGTCGTCTTTACTGCGGGAACGCTCTTGGTCTGGTCACAGGGCTCACAAGCGAGCGCGAACGCGCAACCGGTCGGTGTTATAGCCGGGGATGCTCATACCGCTTTACTGATTGACAACACGGCGGGTGCTTGGGCGCTCTCTGGCGATGCTACCGGCGTACGCCGCAGCACCGATGCTGGGGCGACGTGGACCGCCACTCCGGTACTGCCTGGTAAGGTCGCTGCGCTTGCCCAGGACGCAGGCGGAGGGCAGGTCTATGCACTCGTCGATGGGCGGCTCAACAGGAGCGCGGACGGTGGGATGACGTGGACGCGTGACGGTGCGCTACCCCGGAATGTGCGGTTTACGTCGCTGGCAGCCGATCCCGCCGAAGCGGGCAGGCTCCTCGCGCTCGATCAATCCGGCGCACTCTTCGAGAGCGGGAATGCAGGCGATGCGTGGGACAGGACTGGCTTCGAACCTGCCGGGCCAGTCGCCTCGCTTACGGTCGCCGTGGCACAACCCCTCGAGCTATTTGCGACTGCGCCGGAGGTGGGCGTTATCTCGGGGTCCGATAACCGCTGGGCGAGCGCGAATGGCGTTGTCAACGGGGCGCTGCCGACGAAAGTCGCACACGCCATAGTCTATGATCCAAGCTCGGGGTCGACCGCTGAAAGGCCTGACGGGAGCACTGTGCGTGGAACAGCGTACGTGGCCACCGATCAAGGTGTGTTCCGCTCCACGGATTACGGCCAGGACTGGTTCCCACTCGGCCCGAAGCAGAATATCGTTGCTCTAGCGGCGGGACCGCCAGGATCGAAGCTGTTGCTCGCCGTGAGCTCCGTTGGTGAGGTATTCCGTAGCAATGACCGGGGGATTACGTGGGCGGAAAACTAAGGTCAGTGCTTGCGTCACTTTGTTTGCTCGCGGCGCTGGCAGCCGTCCTTGGCGCACCAATCACCGGCGAGGCGGCAACAAGCGGCGTCATTGCGGGATCGCTACACAACGCCACCACGGGCGCGCCGATCGGCGGTGCGCGCGTCAAACTCTACTGGGCCAAGGGGCAGGAGCCGCAGCCAGAACGTACCGCGACGACGGACGCCGGTGGCCGGTATCGCTTTGACCGGTTGCCGACCGGGGACGACTATGGCTACGTGGTCTACAACGTGTTTCAGGGCGTGGAGTACACGTCGGAACGGACGGCGCTGACGAATGCAAAGCCGACGGCGACCATTCCGTTGCGGGCGTATGCTTCCACCAACGACGACTCCGCAATTCGAGTCAAGCAGGTTTCGACGGTTGTGCTTGACGTCAACAAGGAATCGCAGGCGATGTTCGCTCTCCAGACGTACGTGTTCGATAACCCGACTAGGCGAACGTTCCGTCCAGTGGTCGACGGGCCGCGCGGCCCAATGGGATTGCTTCGATTCTCACTTCCACCGAATGCCAATCAGCTATCTGCGATGGGCGAGCTCTCCAGCCGCGAGGTTATTCAGACTGACCGTGGCTTTGGAACAGACCTCCCGCTCCGGCCGGGACAGACGGAGGTTGCTTCACGTACCAGGTGCCGTATCGCGACCCGTCCGGCGTGCTGACATTCGAGATGACGATGCCGTACCCAACCGGCGAGTTTCGGCTGATGACGCCGCAGAAGCAGGCGCGGTTCACGAGCCCCAATCTCACTGCGGACAAGCCGCAGAAGCTGTTTCGCAATCCTGGGGATACGTTTGACGTGATGCTTGCATCGGAACTGCCGGCTCGGACGAAGTTGAAGATATCGGCGTCGAACTTGCCGGTTAACATTCACCCCTTGCGCGTCGGAAACCCCGTGCTCTGGGTCGGCAGTGCCTGTCTCCTGATGCTTCTCGTGACAGCCGCCTACATCTTGTGGCGCCGGAGCCCTGAGAAGGAAGCTGACGCGCAGTCCACGTCCGAGGAGCGAGAAGGGCTCGTCGCCGCGCTTGCGGCACTCGAGAAACAACACGAGTCGGGCGCTGTCGATGAGCGGACATACCAGCGGGAGCGCGACCTCCGTCGGCAGCGGCTCCTCGCTCTCCTCGCCACATCGCCCGAGGCGGGATAAAGGAGTCGTGCAACTCCCTCTTGCCCTCGAGGCTGCGGGACTCGGGAAGCGATATGGGCGTCGATGGGCTCTCCGGAACCTGAATCTCGAAGTGGGCCAGGGCGAGCGGCTCGCCCTGCTCGGCCCGAATGGCGCCGGGAAGTCGACGGTGCTCCGGCTTGCTTCCACACTCACGCGCCCAACCCACGGTAAGCTGACGATTCTGGGGCACGATCCCGTGCAGAGGCCCCGTGACGTCCGCCGGCGAATTGGTGTGGTCGCACACCGGCCGTATCTGTACGACGACCTGACCGGACGCGAGAACCTCGCATTCTATGCAAGGCTGTACGCCGCCCCGGACGCGGAGCAAAGCTACGGACCGCTGCTAATCACCGCTGGGTTGGAGCATGCAAGTGATGCGTTCGTGCGCACCTACTCCCGTGGGATGCAGCAACGCCTGGCGCTGGTCCGAGCGTTACTCCACGGGCCGGACGTCTTGCTGCTGGACGAACCTGAGACGGGCTTGGACCAGGACGCGCTTGGTCTGTTGGAACGCATAGTGAGCGACGGCGGAGGAGGGCGTACGGTGATCTTCAGCACGCACAACCTGCAACTCGCGCTCCGCCTCTCTAATCGAGTTGTGGTGCTCTCGGCGGGGGGGCTGGTACTGGACGCACCCACCGCCCTGCTCGACGAGACGCAGCTTCGGGCGGAATACTCGCGTCTTGCCGGTGTGTCCCGATGAGACCTTTCGCGGCGCAGGTAGGTGCAGTCGTAGGCAAGGACGTGTTATTGGAGTTGCGGCGCAGAGAGCTGATCGTCTCAACGTTCGTCTTCGCGCTGTTGCTCCTGGTGGTGTTCAACTTCGCATTCGACCTGCGGGCGGAGTTTCTCGGCGCGGCCGGCCCGGGAGCACTATGGGTAGCGATCATCTTCGCGGGGGTGCTGAACATCGGCCGGACATTTCTGCTGGAGCGCGAACGCGGTGGATGGGAGGGACTGCTGCTTGCCCCGCTGGAACCGGGTGTGCTCTATGCCGCCAAGCTGCTGGGTAACATTCTATTCATGCTCGTGGTCGAGGTGTTGCTGCTCCCGGCGTTTGCGGCGATGTACAACCTACCCGTTCTCGATCCGGTTGTCCTGTGGGTGATGCTGCTGGGCACGATCGGCTTCGCGGCGGTCGGCACGCTTTTCTCTGCGCTCAGCGCAAACAGCCGTGCGCGCGAGGTGTTACTACCGGTACTGCTCTTCCCGATACTGGTGCCAATCATCATTGCCACGGTGCGGGCGACCACGGAGCGTATTGCCCCGACGCCGGCGATGGGCTCTGCCCCCTGGGCAAGCCTGCTCTTCGCCTTCGATGTGCTCTTCATCCTGGGCGGCTATCTCCTGTTCGACCACGTAATCGAGGAGTAACCGCCTACCAACTGCGGGTCAACGCGAGTTGCTATGAACGGTGACTGGGGTCGCGCCATTCCTGTTCCAGCAGGTGCCGGCGCATAGCCGCGCGCTTCCTTGCGCTCATCGGGTTCTCGGTGTAGCCAGCGCCGTGGCAGCGCGGACAATCCGGCTCCTCGTTCTCCGAGTGCTTCTCGAGCTTGAGGTGTGACCCGAGCTGGGCGTCGAGTGTCCCTTTGCCGTTGCACCAGGGGCACACTGCAAGGATGCCACCGTGTGGGCCGAGCCCCGCGGCAATCTCTCGCTGGCGACCGAAGCGGGACTGCCGGGGCAGCTGCCCACCCTTTTGCGCGCGATCGGCGACCCGCATGGCATAGGCAAATAGCAGCCCTTCGATCACGAGCCAGACAAGAATGAGGGCGAGCGGAATGACCGCGAGTTCTGGCCGTGTTAGCCCAAGTCCCACAATAGCACCTCCTCTTCCCCGCTCTTGTCGGGTAAGGTCCCGAGCTACTTTGTCAGCCCGGACCGGGCCATTTCGAAAACAGCAAGTCCAAGTGATCCATAGCATGATGACAACAGTCTGCACAAAGATCCAGTTGTCATACCCGAGCGTGGTAACAACTCGGCGACGTGCCGTGGAGCCGACAACAGGAACCGAAAGGGCAACCTACTGTTCGCAGAACCGCATGCACTTGCTGCGCCACAGTCTACCAGGGTCCGTCCCGTAGCGTCTACGCCACCTATCCAGGCGCTTTACCGCCATTGTGTCCAGAACGGTACATACAAGTCCACCTGAACTGGACTAAAAGTGGCCCCATAGTGATTCCGCCACGGTTCACATCAAGACCGCGCTTCACCAGGCACCCCGGACTCTGCGACAGAACCTTAGGCCACACTAGGTAGTGTCTGATGAATCATGCTGCCAGCCAGAGGATGAGGGATGCGATGATGATGCCGGCTCGGTAGTTGAGAGCCCGCTTGTCGTATCTGGTGGCGATCGCTCTCCATTGCTTGAGCCTGTTGATACATCTTTCCACTACGTTCCTGCCTCGATACACCTCTTTGTCGAAGCCAGGCTTACGTCCTGTGCTGGCGGCTCGTCGCCGCCTCTGGTCACTCCTGTGCGGTATCGTATGAGGAATCCCTCGCCCTCTGAGCAATCGCCGACACGTCGGGTAGCTGTAGCCCTTGTCCGCTACCAAGTGCTCGGGACGCTTCCTCGGCCTACCCGCACCCTCCCTTGGCACTCTGATGGTGTCGAGCACCATCTGTAGCTGCGTGCTATCGTGCCTTTGTCCCGGTGTCACCACTATCGACAGCGGCAGCCCTCGACCATCCACCGCCAGATGCACTTTCGACGTCAGTCCTCCTCGACTACGACCCAGCGCCTCACCCTCAGGATTCTGGGTCCCCCTTTTTGTCGCCCTTGCCGAAACTACTCCTCGCTCCTGCCGCGTGCTGATGCGCTCTTGCCGTCGTGCTGTCTACGCTTACTGTCCACCGTATCTCGCCCACTGCATCGGACTTGGTTTGTACGTGCCCCAGTAAGCATTCCCACGTGCCGTCCCGACTCCACCTCGCGAACCGGTCGTAGCACGTCTGCCACGGTCCGTACCTATCCGGCACATCCCTCCATGGTGCTCCCGTCCTGAGTCTCCACAAGATGCCGTTTATCACCTGCCTGTGATCGGTCCACTGCTTGCCTCTTCGCCCATTCCTCGGCAGCAGCTGTTCTATCCGCCCCCAAGCTTCGTCCGTGAGTTCCCCACGCCCTGCCATGGCCTCTCCTCGTCACTGTCAACACGCCAATATACGAAGCAGACCCATTCATCAGACACGCCCTAGAACCCTGGTTCGCGCCGCGATCAGGTGACTGACGATGACTTTGAGACATCGTAAATTGCGTCGTGGAAAGTGGTCGCATTCGATGAGCCACTTCGCCGGTCTCGCGGCACCTATAGGGAAAGGCCCACTCCGACCGCGCGCAGTTGCGCTAATCTCAATGGGGCGGCCGTGTAAGCTCGGCCATGCCAGGTGCGGCTCATGTCGGATGAGTGGAACGACACCGGGCTGGAGTTCGCCACTTTGGAGCCAGGAAAGTGGCGCGGTCCCGGCACGCCACGCGACAGCCCGATGATTCAGAGCGTGGTGGACCGGCGGTTCAAGCCGCTGCTCGAAGTGGCCGCTCTGCCCAACCTGCTCTTTAATGCACTGCGGCACACGGTCTGTAGACTAATGGCCTTGCAGGGCGTGCCCGCCACGATAGCGATGAAGCGCATGGGCCACAGCGACATCCGGCTCACGTTGCAGCGCTACACCCACGTCCTGGAGCAGCAGGACAAGGATGCGGCGGCAAGGCTCGACGCACTTTTGGTCTGGGGAAGCGCCTAGGGTTTAGCCCCTGCCCCACTTCGCCAGCACAGCATCTTCCTTGCGGCCACTCGATTGCTCGGACCCGGTGTACATATGGGACCGTGACCGAACACTCGGCACTACCGACCTGAAGCGCCGCCGATGGGCAGCATCCCATATTCGAGTCCGCTAGGGAGAGCATATATTTATAGCCTTAATTAGCCTCAACGCCTGTGCGATATCTTTTTTTAGTTTGATTTAGAACCTGTATGATACGTTCATGGAAAGTAAACCTATCGTCTATTTAACTTGTGGATTTATCGGTGCTGGTAAAACTACTTTTGCAAAGAAGCTAGAAGAAAAAACTGGTGCAGTGAGAATCACGAAAGATGAGTGGTCAATTCGTTTAATTGGCAACGATCCTACAATCGATGGATATGAGGAATGGGATCATAAAATCTGCGGGTTATCAAGGGATGTTGCATTCCAGATTGCTGAGAAAGGTATTGATGTCATTATTGACGAGGGACTTTGGGCAAGAGAACATCGAGATGAGATGAGAAGAAGAACCGTTGCAATTGGTGCTAAAACGGTAATGTACTATGTTGAAACGCCGATAGAAACGATACGAGAAAGGGTTGTTGGAAGAAATGATAATCTCACGAAGGACTCGTTTGAGATTAGCCGAGAAATGTTGGAAAAGTATCTGACGTACTGGCAACCTCCTAGCGAAGATGAAGACTACATTCTCGCGAGTGAGTTGGAATAAATATATCAATTCCTAACATCCTCATTCCCTATGACTAGGTGTGCCTAACAAAACCGCGGCGCAAGTAGGTGAGAAAGCAGGATGGTTGCGAGCCATGGGATCGAGTCGAAGGAGCGCCCAGGGCTCCACCGGTTTCCGTGAAGGCGGTGAACGCTTCAGAAGAGTTCCTCGGCCAGCGCGACGATGATGCCCGCAGGGCCTCGCATGTAGCAGAGTCTGTACATGTCCTCGTACTGGGCGACCTCGCCGATGAGTTCGGCGCCGTTGGCGCGCAGGCGAGCGACAGTGTCGTCGACGCTCTCGACTGTAAACATGACGCTCCGGAGGCCCAGCGTGTTCGGCGGTGCGCTCACCGGTTCGATCTCCACCAGTTTTGGATTGCGAAACTTCGTCAGCTCAAGCCGCCCGTGCCCATCCGGGGTCCGCATCATAACGATGTCGACCTGGACACTTTCGAGCTCGTTGATGCGGTCCACCCACGGGCCCTGGACCGACGTCTCGCCTTCGATCGTCATCACCGAGCGCGGTGAAAAAAGCGATAGTGGCTGCAAGGTCGTCGACGACGACGCGACGTGGTCCAATCTCTTGATCGTCATGACGCTAGTAACCAGTGGTGCTAGTATCAAAGGCTGAAGTCGGCTATAGAGAGGTGGAGGCGTCCGTGCTCGTCCGGTTTGAGCCCGTGCCAGGAGATGAGCACGTTGTACGCTGCCATGGTCCAGGCGAGTCGCGCTCGCAAGCAGGTCCACACCCTGTGACTGAGATGTTTGAAGTGGCACACCACCGTCAGCATCGAGAGCACCGTCTCGACCACCATCCGCACATTCCACGTGCCCCGCTTGCATACTTCATGTTCGCTGGGTCACCATCTCTGCTGTGGAAGCCCGAGTCCGTGAGCACCACCGACTCATCGAGGAGCCGTGCGATCAGCGGATGGAAGGCAGCGTCGTGTACATTCGCCGTGGCAGCGGCCCAGCTCACCACCTGACCCTTTTGGTTGAGCACGAAACACAGCTTGCCGCCCACGATCCAGCGGTAGTTGCTCTTGCCCTTTTTGCCGATCTGTGCCTCGCTCCTGCCTTCGCGGATCGGATGCAGCAGTTCGATGCCGTATGAGTCTGCGATACCCAACACCGTCGGGTCCGCCAGGAAGCGCTGCGCCCAGTCCCTATGCGTGGTGAAGAGCCGGAACAGGCGCGTACGCTCCGGCAAGTGTGGGAACAACGACAAGCCGTCACGCTTGATCCACCGATAGTAAGCCCGGTTGCCCACGCCCTTGATGGCGAACAGCAACCCGAGCGTGACCGTCTCGCTCGGATGCAGACTGGCCTGCGCGTGCTTGGACACCTCTCGCATCCGGTCATCTACTCGGCAGAACAGCTCGATGATAAAATCCTCTGTGGACATAGGGCGCTCCTCCTTGCTGCTTCGATAACAACAAGATGGAGAATGCCCTATGTCTCCGTCAAACTAGCACCATTGGTTAGTAAAGCAGAGGCCGTGCGCGGCGGTCCAGGCCCAATCCCCGTCGGCACCGCCCGGTCCGACACCTGGGGCCGTCTGCCCTCGGGCTTCGGCGGCTCCGGCAGGAGCAGCGGCGCGATCCCCGCTCACAACGCTTCGAGCAACAGTTCCTTCACCATCGCACCCTCCTCCATGGCTCCTATTGTGCTTCCTTGGCTGCTTACGCGACGGTTTTGTTAGGCGTAAAAATGTTGTGATGTTAAATTGAAGTTAGAAAACATAGGCGGGTAAACTGGACCAAGGCCCCTTCGCCAACTCAGCGAAGGGGCTCTAACTCGCCAAAAGAGACGTAGTTACTCGGGTTCCAGGGGAGCCGACGACAGGAATCGAACCCGCAACCTACTGTTTACAAAACCGATCATCGGCTCTCCCGGCCACTCCCAGCCGATACCTGTCTGACGCAAAGCATTATATAGGATGCGGGGTTTCGGGCCAAGAGTGACGGCTAGCTTACCGCTCAATCCCGGCCCCTACCGGCTGAAACCGCGCCCGGTGGTGTCAAAAAGTGGTGTCAAATGGTGTCAGCCGGGAGCGCACGAGGTGCATGGTGACAGTGCGAAACTCGTCACGTAAAGTTGGGGCAGCGGCGATGTCACCCCATTTGTTCGCGATGCTTTCTAGTCGCTTGAATATTGCAGCCATGTCGCCAGTTAGGAGGCTCGCTTGCATCCGACAATATCCTGCGACGATCTTTATGTCTGCGTGTTGCGAGATGAGCCAGACTTCCCGTCGCTAGGCTCCTTGGCGCGAGAGGCATGGGCTCTCGCGGCGTTCCGTCGTGACAGATGGCTCTTGTTCTACGAGCACTGCGCGAGGTTCGGCGTGAGTTGGAGGCATTCTACCGAGGCACCTACGTACCTGCATCGCGCGTCTTCGATGACCCTCAAGTCTTGCGGTCAAACGGTCTCCGGGAGGATAGCCAGCCCGACTTGTCTGCCATCGAATACTTGTACGAAAATGTACCCCGCGAAGTAGACTCAAGCGGTTGGCGTTACATTCCCGATGCGCTTTGGTACGTAGAAGCCGTTCGTGGATTCTGTGAGCGGTGGGGGCTGGATCGCCTTTATGGCGAAGATACCGCCGTGGCGGCCACTGCTAAGTCGAAGGCGGCTGGCCGGGCCGCAGCCTTCGACGTAGCGGAGCCAATCGGAGCCGCTGTGGTGCATCAATGGTGTCGTACTGAGGCCAGGTGGGGTAGCCAGGTAGGCGAAGGCAACGGTTTCTTCGTGTTGAGGCAAGGTGGGACAGGCTTCGTGCCGCAGATCGGAGAGGAGCGACGCCATAGCTTGGGGATGCACGGAAATACTGAGTACATCGCGGTTGACCGCTCCGGTGCCGCACCGCTCCAGGTTGAGGGCTTCACTAGCGCTTGGCACCCAACTCACGAGAGCAAGAAGCGGGCGCGAATGCGAATACTGAAACGCATGCAGGAGCACGTGGACCGTGAGTTAAACCGAATAGAGGGCGCGCGCAGGCGGCTGGTTACGTCTTCTCCGACCCGCAGCCGCGGTTCGAGCGCTACCTTGCTTGGGCATTCCTCTATGTGGCGCTCCACGAGTCCTATCCTGATATCGCGATTATTCACGAGCAACTCACCCACGGTGCTCACTCCCCAGTACATCGACAAGCAGGTCAACCGCGTCGCTCCGCTCATAGGCGTCCGTCTGTCCCGCTGATCTTCGGTGCGCATCTCATACCAATCCGGCCGCACGTCGCAGGATTGGTATCGCGCTTCCCACTCTTCCATCGTACTGTAACTCTAGAGGACGCCGCGCGTCAGGCGTGGCCGGTAGCACTCTGGAGGTGGCAACAGATGGTACAGGTAGACAGAACGGGCCCGCTTCTCATTGATACCAGCGAGGCGGCAAAACTCCTTGGGTACACCACCAAGCGTCTGCATGCGATGCGGGCGGCAGGCCAGTTACCCGAGCAGGCCGTACTCAGATTTGGCCGGAGTGTTCGGTATCGACGCCCGGTGCTGGAGGCGTGGGCACGCGGTGATCTCGACACTCTGTTTGAGCGGGTGACGGGACGATGAATCATAAGAATCAACCCCCGCCCTCCCGAGCCGTTTGGCTCACGGTGCCCGAGGCTGCAGCACTCATGCGCCTGGGACGAAACCGCGTGTACCAGCTTTGCAGCTCCGGCCAGCTCCCGCATCGCCGTGTCGGCGTGACGGTCCACATTAGACGCGACATCGCCGAAACCTGGACACCAGAGAATCCACCACAGCAACTACGCGCTGTTCGATGAGCAAGGAGAATCCCCGCGCCAGTCAACAGCTAGCGGGGAATGGACCGTACAGGAGCGGAACCTATGGCCATGGAAAGCATAACCTTTCGCACGGAGGCAGGCAACTTCTGGGGAGAGTCACCTACTTCTGCCGGAAATGCGGCGCCGAGATTCAGTGCCACCACTCAGCCAAATACGCAGGTGGTCGCGAGTTTTTCGAGCTCGCATCCGGCCGCGTCCACAGATGCCAGCTGCAGCAGGAAGATGGGCGTGGCTATGACCGTTGAGACGATCGGTCCCGGCAAGTGCCCCGATTGTGGCGGCCCGGCTTCCATCGCGAAGGACCACACCGGCAAGATCGTGCGGGTGTCCTGCCTCAAGTGCTCGAACAACGTGAAGAGGCAGCCGAAAGAGAAGGGCGACGGGAAGCGCAAGCCTGCCGCTTCCGAGCACCTGGCGGAACTCTTCGACCTCACGCTGGCGACCGGCGATGCCGAGCTGTTCCACACGCCATCGGGCGACCCCTTGCGACCGTCCCGGTCGGCGACCACCACGAGACCTACGGGCTGGAGACGAAGGCGTTCAAGCGCTGGCTCGCTGGCCGCTTCCACGCCACCTACGGCTCCCCACCCCGAGCCAGGCGGTCAAGGACAATGTGGATGCGCTCGCGGGCCGTGCGCTCTTCGACGGCCCAGAGCAGGAGGTCCATATACGCCTCGCGGAGCACAAAGGGCGCATCTACCTGGACCTCGCCGATGCCTCATGGGGGTGATCGAGGTGACGCAGACGGGCTGGCGCCGGGTGCAGAAGCCCCCGGTCAAGTTCCGTCGCCCGAAGGGGGATGCTTCGACTGCCCGAGCCTGTGCGGGGCGGCACCCTAGATGAACTGCGATCCTTCCTGAACGTCGGAGGGGATGCGGATTGGCTACTGGTGCTCGCCTGGCTGGTTGCGGCACTCCGACCGCGCGGTCCATACCCCCGTGCTGGTATTCCAGGCGGAGCAAGGCTCCGGTAAGTCCACGACCGCGAGGTTCCTGCGTTCGCTGGTCGACCCGAACGCGGCGGCGCTGCGATCCGAGCCCCCGCGAGGCACGGGACCTGATGATCGCCGCGACGAACTCCTGGTGCATCGTGCTCGATAACCTGTCCAAGCTCACCCCTGGCTGAGCGACGGCCTGTGTCGGCTGGCGACCGGCGGCGCCTTCACGACGCGCCAGCTGTGGACGGATGGCGAAGAGGTCATCTTCGACGCCGAGCGCCCGGTGCTCCTCAATGGCATCACTGAAGTGGTCGCACGCCCCGACCTGCTGGAGCGCTCTGTCATCGTCACCCTGCCGCACATCCCCGAGGACCGACGCCGGGCTGAGGCGGAGCTGGAGCGGCGGTTCGAGGCTGCACGCCCCACATCCTGGGTGCATTGCTCACCGCGGTGAGCGCGGCCCTGCGCAGGCTCCCGGACACAAGGCTCGAACGGTCGCCCCGAATGAGCGACTTCGCCCACTGGGTCGTGGCTGCCGAGGGTGCGCTGGGCTTGGAGGATGGGGCGTTCCTCAGGGCCTATGCCGGGAATCGTGCCGAGGCGAATCAGATGGCGCTTGAGGGAGCACCCATCGTGCCGGCCCTGCTCGCCCAGGCCGGGGACGGTGCCTGGCTCGGAACTGCGGCGCAACTGCTTGAGGCGCTGGAGCACAAGGCGGGGATCGAGCCGCTTGGCCGACGCCCGGAAGGCTGGCCGAAGAGTGCGCGGGCGCTGTCAGGCACGCTCCGAAGAATCGCCCCCAACCTGCGAGCCATCGGCGTCGAGGTGGCGTTCGGTGTTCGCGTGGACAGGGACAATGCCCGAGGTATTCGACTACAGAAAGTGGGGGCGCCACCGTCCGCACGGACCGCGCCGAGCACAATCCACGGAAATGCCAGTGATGACGCGGTGTTCGAAGCGGACGGACTGCGGACGGTCGAGGATTCTGCGGACGGTGCACGGCACGAACCTCCAGCAACAGTCCGCACGGATCCCCAAGCCCCATCTACCTATACGACTCCTGCGGACGCTGCGGACGCTGCGGACGGTCGGATGCAGACCTATGCAAATGGTGTCTGTGAGTCAGTCGCGGCTACCTGTACTCGCGGGGACCGGCGCGGCGTGGATTGCCGTGACCGATGCTTCTGGAAGGCGAAATGATGTTCAAAATATGCGCAGCGTGTCTCCAAATGGGGAGAGCGTCAACCGAATCTATATCGGACGTAGGTGCTAACCTTCTAAGCGTTCCTAAGTGTCAGGAGACTGCCCTATGAACCAGTGCAGCCCTATCCGTGCTACCGGCGATCGGTGCCGGGCTACTGCCCTGCCGAACCGGCCGCAGTGCTTCGCGCATGACCCCGAGAACCGGGAGCGGGCGACGGAGGCCAGGCGCAAGGGCGGGGGAGCATAGCAGCACCCCGGCGCGGGCATCCAAGCGGATACCCAAGGACATGCAGTCGCTGGCCTCGCAACTTATGGCAGCGATCACCGAGTGCTACGCCGGTGAGCTCGAACCCAAGCGCCTGTCTGCGATGGCTAGCGCGGCGAGTGCTGTTGTGCGCGTTCACGAGGTCGGCGAGATGCAGGGGCGACTCGAAGCCCTTGAGGCCGCAGCCCAGACGCGCAAGAGGTGGGGCGCGTGAGCAGATACGGCGCGCGCATCCGGCAGCTGGAGGCCAAGCTGCGGCCGGAACCGGAGCGCCCGCTGGTCGTGGTCTTATGGGTGATGTACGACGGCGAGGTGCCCGACTGGGCTGAAGCCGCGCTAAGGCCGCATCTGCCCACTACCGGCGCCGTGATCGTGACGTGGCACCAGGCACCGTCAACAGGCGAGCTCGGCGCCGAGGTGAATGGTCGGTGGTATATCGTGACGCCGGATGGCTGCGAGCCGACAGAGCCGCCCATCACGTTCAATCTATTCGACAAGCCCGACGAAGCAGGTCTAGGACCCATCACCCTCAGTGCAAGCCCGTGACACCCTCCGGGATGCGGGGCTGTGAGCATCTGCGGCCGGCTTGGATCGACTGGAACATCGCATCGGCGGAGAGGACGTGTGTCGGTTCTGCGGCAATCCGCACGTCCGCGACTGGGCTCAGATGGTGGCCGCCGCCCATTACAACGATTCGCTGTGTGGCTGCTCTAGGTGTGAGTGTCACCGCTTCCCGGACCCGTTGGTCGAACATCACTCCACAGGGCGCCTAGAGGGGCCTAGCCTTGCGTGGGAACTGCCCGGGTTTTGGCGTCCAGTTAACGGACAAGTGCGGTCGGCGTCTCCTAATCGTCTAGTGGTACGCATGCCCCGTCCCCACCGGCAGAACGCCGGTTCTCTTGTACAATGCCCGCAATACTTCCGAGCACGCACAGAAGGGAACCGGTCGTGAACCTCCCGAGTACGTCTCCCGCATCGAGCGGAACCTGCGCCTGGGTAACGCGACGGAACTCACCCACCGCGCCGCGCTCGCCAGCCTGATCGACGGCCTCGACCACGGCAACATCCAGGCGACGAACGAGCCCCGGCGCAGCGCGTTCGGCGCGATCGACTACGTCGTCTCCCGCGTGCCGTCCGGCGTGCCCATCGGCCACATCGAGGCGAAGGACGTCGGCCTGGACCTGGGCTCGGTCGAGAAGGGCGAGCAGCTCACGCGCTACCGGAGCGCCCTCTCCAACCTCATGCTCACCGACTACCTGGAGTTCCGCTGGTACCTCGACGGCGACCTCCGCGCCACCGCCCGCATTGGCACGCCCGACCGCAACGGCGCCATCAAGCGCGACAGGACGGGCGAGCGGGCGGTGCTCGACCTGCTGGGCGGCTTCATCGCCCAGTCGCCACCGCAGATCGGCAACCCGCGCGAGCTCGCAGAGCGGATGGCCGGGCTCACCCACGCCCTGCGCGACCAGGTGCTCGTCGTCCTGAGCGCCGAGGGCGAGCAGGGCAATCTCGACGCCCAGCTCCGCGCCTTCCGCCGCACACTCGTGCCCGACCTCGATGCGGAGAGCTTCGCGGACATGTACGCACAGACCGTCGCGTACGGCCTCTTCGCCGCCCGCGTCGCCACCCCCATCGCGCCTACCTTCTCGCGCACAAACGCAGCCGGTTTCCTGCCTCGAACCAACCCCTTCTTGCGCCAATTCTTCTACCAGATCGCGGGACCGGACCTCGACGACCGCGTCTCCTGGCTGGTGGACGCGCTCGCGGCGCTCATCGGCGCGGCGGACATCGGGCAGGTGCTGCGGGAGTTCGGCCGCCGTACCCGCCGCGAAGACCCGGTCGTCCACTTCTACGAGACGTTCCTCGCGAAGTACGACCCCGATGTGCGCGAACGCCGGGGCGTGTACTACACCCCCGAGCCGGTCGTCTCCTACATCGTGCGCTCCGTGGACCGGCTCATCGGAGCCGGCTCGGCAGGCCCGATGGGCTCGCTGACCCCAACACCGTGATCCTCGACCCCGCGCTCGGCACCGGCACCTTCTTGTACGGCGTGATCGACGAGCTCTACCAGGGCTTCGTCGGGTCCGGCAACGCGGCGCGTGGCCGAGCTACGTCGCGGAGAAGCTGCTCGGGCGCATCTACGGCTTCGAGCTGCTTATGGCCCCGTACGCCGTCGCCCACCTCAAGCTCGGCCTGCTGCTCCAGCAGACCGGCTACGAGCCCCGCACCCAGGACGAGCGGCTCGGCATCTACCTCACGAACACGCTCGCCGAGGGCGTGGATGCTCCGCCCATCCCGTTCGCGGGCTACATCTCCGACGAGGCGAACGCCGCCGCGGGCGTGAAGCGCACCACCCCGATCGAGGTCGTGATCGGCAACCCACCGTACTCTGGAGTTTCGGCCAACAGGGGGATTGGATCACTAACCTCTTGAGAGGCATAGACAGGAGCGTGGACGCAACCAAGGAAACCACCGCTAATTACTACAAAGTAGATGGTCAGTCGCTCGGCGAAAGAAAGTTATGGCTGCAGGACGACTACGTGAAGTTTATCCGCTTTGGCCAGTGGCGCATCGACCGCACCGGGCAGGGGATCCTCGCGTTCATCTCGAACAACGGCTACCTCGATAACCCAACGTTTCGGGGCATGCGGCAGTCGTTGATGCAGACCTTCAGCCGCATCTACATCCTCGACCTGCACGGTAATGCCCGCAAGCGCGAGCGCACGCCGGACGGCGGCCCAGATGAGAACGTGTTCGACATCCAGCAGGGCGTGACAATAGCGCTGTTTGTCAAGACGCCTGGCCCAAGTGACTCGGCAAAGGTATTCACGCGGACCTTTTTGGGGAGCGCAGACTAAAGTACCAAATGCTGCTCGAAGGTCACGTAGACAATACTCATTGGTCTGAGATTATCCCGCAATTCCCGTCGTACCTGTTCAAGCCGCAGGATGCCGGTCTCGACACCGAGTACATAGACTACTGGCGAATCCCCACTTTCATGGGGACAAGTACGACCGGCATCCAGACGAGTCGCGATCATTTCGTTGTCGATTTTGACCCGAAGCCTATCATGGGCCGAATGCGGGATTTGCAGGATGAATCCTTTTCAGACGAAACGCTCCGAGACCAATATTTTTCCGGCGAAGGGTGCTCCACAGTATGCACCTGGTGATTCTCGCGGATGGAAGCTTCCTGTTGCGCGGTCCCGAGTTCGGTCAGATGCGCAGTGGCAGCAACGAATCGTCCCCTACGTGTATCGTCCGTTTGACTCACGCTTTTGTACTATGTTTCCTGGATGATCGATTGGCCGCGCCATGAGTAATGCAACACGTTATCCATAAAGGCAACTTGGCACTGATCGTGTCGGGAGAGCTGGTCAGGCAGTTGGTGGAGATGAGTGGAATGTTGTGTTTTTCAGCCGCACCGTCGGATCTCTGAACTTGTTCCGGCGCGGAGGAGGTACTACGGCTTCGAGCTGCTGATGGCCCCGTACGCCGTCGCCCACCTCAAGCTCGGCTTACTGCTACGGCAGACGGGCTATGAGTTGGGCACCGACGACGCTCGGCTCGGTGTCTACCTCACGAACACGCTCGCCGAGGGCGTGGACGCGCCGCCCATCCCGTTCGCGGGCTACATCTCCGATGAGGCAAACGCCGCCGCGGGCGTGAAGCGCACCACCCCGATCGAGGTCGTGATCGGCAACCCACCGTACTCCGGCCACTCAATGAACAAGGGCCAGTGGATCAAATCCCTGGTCGATGAATACAGCAGGCCATATCCTGATCTCCGCAAGCCAGGGCAAGCGAAGTGGCTGCAAGACGACTACGTGAGGTTCATCCGCTTCGGCCAGTGGCGCATCGACCGCACCGGCCAGGGCATCCTCGCGTTCATCTCGAACAACGGTTACCTCGACAACCCGACGTTCCGGGGCATGCGCCAGTCGTTGATGCAGACATTCAGCCGCATCTACATCCTCGACCTACACGGGAACAGCAACAAGCGTGAGCGCACGCCTGATGACGGCCCCGATGAGAACGTGTTCGACATTCAGCAGGGAGTCACCATAGCTCTGTTCGTAAAGGAGTTCGGCGTGAGTGGCTCGGCGAAGGTGTTCCATGCGGACCTTTGGGGCGTGCGTGAGGCCAAGTATGAAGCACTTTGCAGACTGGATATGGACACGACTGAGTGGGTTGAGCTTACACCCAAGTCTCCTACTTATCTCTTCAAACAACAGGACACTGGTCTACTGTCTGAGTATCAAGATGGTTGGAAGATAACGGACGCAATGAGCCTAAACGGAGATCCAGCTCCCGGAATCGTAACCACCCATGATGAATTTGCTATCTCGTGGAACGCAAACGCTGCGAAGGAGAAGGTAGAACGTTTTCTGCAGACTCAGTCTGAGAATGAAGCAAGATCCATTTGGCGGCTGTGCAGTCAGTCTCAATGGAGCTATCATCGTGCCAAGAAGGAGCTTGCGAGTAAGAACTGGGAACACCAGGTACAGCCTATTCTGTATCGTCCGTTCGACCTGCGTTGGACCGTGTTCAACTCGAACGTTGCCGTCCATCGCCGCGAGCGCGTTATGGCTCACCTGCTGCCCAATAACAATTTGGGGCTGATTGCTACCCGTCAAACGCGGGATGAGTGGCATGTACTGGTTACAGGTCATATTATGGGGCACAAGTCGCTTGCTGCGTATGACATCAACTCGCTCTTGCCCCTCTACCTCTACCCCGAGCCCGACCACGTCACGTACCACCGCAGCGACGCCATTGGGGCCGCGCGCAAGGCGATCCGCGCCCGCGAGGGGGAGCTCGGCGCGGCGGAGACCATGCGGCAGCTCAACGCCGTCGCCGATCTCGTCCGCCGCCTCTACCCCGAGGAGGAGTACCCCCGCTGGCCCAACCTCGCGCCCGCGTTCATCGCGGACATCGCCGCCCGGCTCGGCCTCGACTGGGTGCCCGACGGCACCGGCGACCTGCACACCACGTTCGGCCCCGAGGACGTGTTCAATTACACGTACGCCGTGCTCCACTCCCCCACGTACCGCTCCCGCTACGCCCCGTTCCTGAAGTCCGACTTCCCCCGCGTGCCCCTCACCGCCGATCTCGCGCTCTTCCGCGACCTCGCCGCGCTCGGCGCACAGCTCGTGGACCTGCACCTGCTGCGCTCCCCCGCGCTCGCCCAGCCGCCACACGGCTACCCGCAGGCCGGGACCGACATCGTGGACCGCGTCACGTACGACGAAAAGGAGCGGCGCGTCTTCATCAACAAGACGCAGCACTTCACCAACGTCCCGCCCGAGGTGTGGAACTTCCACGTCGGCGGCTACCAGGTCGCCGAGAAGTGGCTGAAGGACCGCAAGACCCGAAAGCTCACCTACGACGACCAGCAGCACTACAAGCGCACCCTCGCCGCCCTCGCCCGTACCATCACCCTCATGGCCGAGATCGACGCCCGCATCCCCGCATGGCCGCTCGTCTAGGGGCTACCGGACAGCCGTAGAGACGTTATATATAACGTCTCTACAACCTGCGCCTTCGCCACGATCTTTCCCGGCCGCCCCTACTCGCTCAACTGCTTGAGGCTCACCGTGAACTCGTCCACGGGAATCGCCGGCATCGTAAGGAACTGCACGGTGCCGCGCGCGCCGAGCGCCACCGATAGGCGGGCCATCGTCTCGTTGTCCGGCGCCTCGACGACGTTCACGAAGTCGTACGGCCCGAGCACCGCGTACTGCTGCACGACCACCGCGCCGAGCGCCTCAACTTCCTTGTTCACCTCGCTGATGCGGTCCGGCCGGTCGCGGATCGTCTCGCGGCCGTCGTCCGTCAGGGTGCTGAGCATGATGTACGTCGCCATGGTAGGTCCCTCCGTTTCGCTGCGTCGGTTTCTCTCCACACCGCCCGCAACCCCCGTGCCGGGGCAGCCGAAGGGATCCATGCACCGTAGGGGCGTTCAATTGAACGCCCCTACCCGCCGCCCGCCAACTGGTTACGTGTAGCGAACGCTCCTACGACGCACCCGTCTCCGCGTGTGGGGCGGCGACTGGCTTGGACTCCGGGGAGCCGCGCTGTCGCAGGAAGATCGAGAGCACCACCAGCATCCCCACCGCCAGGAACTCGCTCTGCCAGTTCTGGAACGACTCGAACCACAACCGGGAGGTCCCCAGGTACTCCAGGGCCGAGACCCCCCGCTCGCCGTGCTCCATCTGCTCCGAGCTGTATTCTCGCGCGCCACCGATCACGTGGAGCGCGAACGAGAACACGAAGATCGCTAACAGCGCGAGCGTGAGCGAGTGCTCATAGAGCCGCAAGCCCAGCCCGCCCCGGCCGACCGGACCCGGCACGTCCTTTCTG
>JAUJMR010000106.1 GCA_030446765.1 Chloroflexia bacterium | reverse complement strand
TCGCCTTCGCCGCTGCTGATGCCGATACCGGATTCGCTCGACTCCCCCCGTCTCCGCCTCCGCCTCCGGTGGCTGGAGGACGCCCCGGACCTATTGGAGGCCATCGAGGAGTCGCGCGCGGAGCTCGAGCGCTGGTTGGGGTGGATCGGCCGGGTGCACTCGCTCGACGACGCGAGGGAGAACGTCATCCGCGGTCGCGCCGCGTGGCTGCTGCGGGAGCGGCTCGCGTGGGGGATCTTCGAGCGGGGGACCGGCCGTCTGGTGGGCGACATCGACCTGCACCGCATCGACTGGGGGGTGCGCGCCTTCGAGATGGGCTACTGGCTGCGCACGAGCGCGTACGGTCGGGGCTATATGCGCGAGGCCGTGTGGGCGGTTACCCGGCTCGCGTTCGAGGGATTGGGCGCCAACAGGGTGGAGCTCAGGATCGATACCCGCAACGGGCGCAGCCGCGCGCTGGCCGAGGCGTCGGGCTACGCGCTGGAGGGCACATTGCGGCGGAGCCGTCTCTCGCCCGCCGGGGACGTCGCCGACACGCACATCTTCGCGTTGGTGCCGGACGCGTACCGCGAGCTCGAGCGGAGCGGAGATCCATCGGTGTGGTTGGACGGGGAGGTGGGCTGACCGCGGGCGCGACCATCGGGCCGATTATGCATCCCTTGCCCGACCTCGCCCCGCGCGCAGGTCCTGCTGCACGACCCCGTCGCCTTCTACCTGCACGGGCTGGAGGCCGAGTCCAGCCGCGAGCGGATGCGCAGGCAGCTGAAGCGCAACGCCCGCCTCACGGGTTTCCCCTCCATCGAGTCCGTCCCGTGGGAAAACCTGTGCCTGCCCCACTACGCCGAGCTCGCCAAGCTCCTGCGGGCGTACCGGCGTGACCTGCAAGAGCCGAAGAGCAGCCTTGTGCCCGCCACCGTCAACCTCGCGCTATCCGCGCTCCGGGGCGTCGCCACCGCGGTGTGGGAGCTGGGGTACATAACGGCGGAGGAGCACGCCCGCGTCCTCAAGGGGCTCGGGCCCGCGAGGGGCACCCGCCTCCCAGCCATCCGCTCCGCGAGGAAGGGCGAGATCGGCGCACTGCTCGACGCCTGCGCCAGGGACCGCTCCCCCGCCGACGCCCGGGACACCGCGATGATCGCGCTGATGTACTCCACCGGGCTGAGGCGCGCCGAGCTCGCGGGGCTGCGGCTGGAGAGCTACTCCCCATCCGAGGGGCAGCTGCGGGTGGTGGGCAAGGGGAACCGGGGGCGGGCGCTGCCAGTGATCGGGGGGCGGCCGCCGCGCTTGCCGACTGGCTGGTGCTACGGGCGGCTCAGCCCGGGCCGCTGTTCCTGCGGATCAACAAGGGCGGCAGAGTGCTTGACTCTGGGTTCTCAGATGATGCGGTATACGGGATGCTCAGGAAGCGCAACCGCCAGGCTGGGCTACCCGAGGACCTGACCCCGCACGACCTGCGACGGACGTTTGTCGTTATGTGTACAAACTGCGGGCACGAGAACGTCGTGGACCGGCGACAAGCGCAGTCATAGGTCGCGCCCTCAACAGCCACAGGGGGCACGTAACTCCGACGTTTCCCACGCTGGACGGCTATCGGAGTGCACGCGTGGCCGCGGACAGGTCGGTGAGCGCCGTATTCCAGCGGGCGTCGGCACGCTCGGAGCGCACGAGCGTCATCGCATCGAGCAGGCACCAGAACAGGTTCACGCACCGCCACTCGGGCAACGGTATGCCGCGCTCGGCCGCATACGCCACCCAGATACGTCGTCTCAGCTCGATCCAGCGCTGCTCCCACCGGCAGATGCGATACCCGCCCACCCCGAAATCGAGGTCCACGAACGGATGGTTGTGGTGGAGGCCGTCCCAATCTACCACGCCGGTGACGTGCAGCCTCTCGTCGATGAGGAATTGCCCGTCGGAGACCTCGCCGTGGACCGTCGTAGGTTCTATGGCTGTGATAGGGAGCAGCGCCTCCGTCCACAGGTCCACCGGCACATCTCCCATGTGCGGCCCCAGCGACCCGGCAGCGAGCTGCGCCGTCCTGATGATCGCATCGGGCTGCGTCCACGCTCCCGAGACCCGCGGTGCGTCGAGGTGTTCGGGCCTCGAGTGGAACCTCGGGGGGACGGCCACCCGATGCCACTGGGCGACTCGGCGCCCCAGGCCCTCCAGACACTTGGCCACCTGTTCAAATGACA
>JAUJMR010000105.1 GCA_030446765.1 Chloroflexia bacterium | reverse complement strand
CGGTCGCCGATGACGCCGTGCCGCTCGATCGGAGGGTACGCGATGAACGGTGGTGTGTGCTTCATCGCGTGGCGCGGACGAATCGCTGCGCGAAGGCCGCCGAGGCCGCGATACCTACCCCCGCCAGGAGCGTCCCACGGTGCGTCGTGGCCCACAGCTGCAGGCTCCTCGGATGAGCCTGGTCAGAGAACACCCCCTCCGTCCCGAAGTCACCCGGAGGTGCGTTCCATAGATTGTCGGGGCGCTCCGGATGCACTGGATCCTCCGTCTGCTGTGCGTCATAGCCCGTCCTGCCGAGGTAGCGGTCGCCGAACCCGGGCAGAATCTTGTTGCCCACCAGCGTTATCGCAGTGCTCCCGCCCACATTGAGCTCCCTGCGCTTGTGGTGGGCCGCCCAGTAGATCGCTCTCGCGGCCACCCAGGGCTGGTAGATCGGGGGGACGGGCAGCGGGTGCCGCGGCAGGCGCGTCCTTACCCAACTGAACTGCGGCGTGTTGAGCGCGGGCATCTGCACCATCGTGATGTGGACGTTGCTCTGCTCGTGCAGGAGCTCGGCGCGGACACTCTCCGTGAAGCCCTGGATGGCGTGCTTCGCCCCGCAGTATGCCGACTGCAGGGGGATGCCCCGGTAAGCCAGCGCCGAGCCCACCTGGACGATCGTACCGCGGTCGCGAGGCAGCATGCGCCTGAGCGCGGCCATGGTGCCGTGGACATACCCCAGGTACGTCACGTCGGTCACGCGCCGGAACTCGTCGGGGGTCATCTCCATGAACGGCGAGAAGACCGACACCATCGCATTGTTCACCCAGATATCGATCGGCCCGTATGCCGCCTCAACCTGCGCCGCCGCGCGCTCCACCGCGTCGGCGTCCGCGACGTCGACCTGGAGGACCAGCGCCTCGCCCCCGGCAGCCTCAACGTCCTGTCGGGCACCCTCCAGCCCGTCCGCGCCGCGGGCAAGCAAGGCAACCCTCGCCCCGCGCCTGGCGAACTCGATCGCCGTGGCACGCCCCACGCCCGCCGAGGCACCGGTGATCACCACGACCTCCCTTGCCTGCTTACCCCGCATACCCTATCCCTCTGCCTTCTGCTTGAGCAACTCGTTGCCGTAGTGGAGCCAGTCGGCCACGGTCATCATTGCGCCGATTGCAGCGACAAGCCGGGTGAAACGGGGCGCGAACACCATCCCGAAGGCCAGGGCGGACGCCACCCACTGGCCGACGCAGAACGGGCATGTCAGCAGCTCACCGACAGCCTTCCTGAGCCCGCTCCCGCGCGGCCGCTCGTTGACCTCCCCGGACCCCGCCGGCTCCTGGAACTCCGTGAACGGAGCACGCAGGGCGCTCGTGACGGAATCCTTACTAATGAGCCGGCTGAGCCGAAACGTCGCGACCGCAAGCAGCAGCACGTCGACCAGATCAAATCGCTCTGGCAGCTTCCGTCCTGTCCTGCGCACGAGTACCAGCCCACCGACGAAGAGCGCGTTGTACAGTGCTACCAAGGCGGCGTACCCGGCCAGGGGGTGCTCGTCGTTGTCCTGTTGATCGTACCCGGCAAGTGGTCCCCGATCCGCTCCCATATCCCGTACCTCCCGAACTGCCGCCTACCCAACCACGCGCTCCCGCCTGCAAAGGCGAGTGTCTCGGGCGCTTGCAACAGTTGCGCCACCGTGTCTCCCCAGAGATCGCTCTGCCGCGGGAATTCCAGCAGCGTGCGGAGGACTCCCCGCGGCCGCTCCCCTGGCATGACCGACGCGCAGATTGCCGGTGGGTGGAGGTGGATTCTGCGGGATTCCCCAACCGACTGGAGGCCATAGTTCTCGATTAGCGGGTGAAGCGCGGAAGGATCAGCAGACTAGGGCCGGTCAAGCCAACCAGTCCAAGGGTAGGCTCGATCCGCTCGAGCCGGGCCGGAGAAAGTGCCACGGCGTGTGGTGTTTCGCCCTTTCTGAATGAGGGATGTCTGCTCCTCCTAGCTGCCCGGTCTCAAGCATAGCAGCGCTCGGGCCCATGCGCTTGATGCCCATCCGGAGCGCGAGCCTCTTCGTGTCCGGTCGACAACCTTGACAATCCCCCGCTCGGTGCTATAATGCGAGCCGCCGTCGCTGTGATGCAGCAATCGAGTAGAGTGCGACGGTCAAGGAGGTATCCAATGTCCATAGAGAGCAAGAGCCTGGACTCGCCCGACGAGGTCCGCACG
>JAUJMR010000029.1 GCA_030446765.1 Chloroflexia bacterium | reverse complement strand
GTGGTACACACCGAGGCCATACTTCTCGGCGAGCATATTCGCGACCGTGGTCTTGCCCGCGTCGGGCGGCCCCCCGATCCACAGCACATGCGGTAAAGACACACCCGCTGTGTCTCCACTCAAGTATATGTGGCTCAGAGCCCCCCTCCTCTAGCACCCTCGCCCCCGGTGGCCGGTCTTCAGTCTAACGTGCGATAGCTCGAAAAACATCGACCTTTCGTCCGATGCGGCCAGCGGACCCGCTCCGATACAATATGAATACGGGGAGCGTCGCTCATTCTCCCCGTGCTCGGATACTACTCAAGACCTCCCTCGCCAGCCGCAGATAGCCGCCCGGTCAAGCGCACACGCCCCACAGAGCATCCCGAAGTGGGCTCTGGCACACTTCTGGTGACGGCCACCGGATGTAGTGGTCACCCACCGCTTCCTGGTACCAGTAGTAGTGCCGGCTGGCCCGGCTTCACGAAATCAGCGACAGAGCCGTTGTTCTTGCGGGCTCGGTGACGTAGCTCTCGCAGGGTAGCTACTCCGCGTACGCGTTGAGCGAGAGCCTGTCCACCCGCGAGGCAAGCATCTCTCCGGTGGGCTGGCCGTAGATGCGAGTGGTATCGAGTGAGCTGTGCCCGAGGAGCGTCGCCAGACCTAGCAGATCGCCGGGATTGTCCTTGAGGTAGAAGGTCGCGAAGGTATGCCGCAGCGTGTGCGCGCCCGCGACCTCGGGTAGCAGCCCTTGGGCCGAGCAGTCGCGCACCAAAAAGTCGATCACGCGTCGCATCGCCTGCACGCTCAGCCTCCCGCCCTTCTGGCTGCCCCACAGCGGCGTACCCTCCACGCCTCGTCGCCTGCGCAGCCAAGCCGGGGCCACTGCCCGCACCGTGGGCTCCACCCCGAGGGTCGGAGCAGTGTAGCCGGCGAGTGCCTGCCGGGCGGAGGAGTTGAGCGGGACGCTCCTGGCCTTGTTGCCCTTGCCCGCGCGGACAGTGACCACCCCACCCCTCTCCCCGAACGCGATGTCCTCGTAGTCGAGCGCGGCGCATTCCCCGATCCTCATCCCGGTCTGCAGCAGCACCTGCAAGAGGGCATAGGCACGGGCAGGATGCCTGGAGCGCGAGGCCTCCCGCAGCAGCGCGTTCACCTGCCGGTCGTTCAGACCCTTTGGCGCGGGCTGTGCCTGCCGCCCCACCGACCTCAGCCTCGCAGCCGGTGCTCACCAACCTCCACAGACGGGATGCCGCTCAGTGTGTCCATTTGCCGATGCCATTTGCACCATGGCTGGGTTCACGCTTGATTTCCGACTACACCTCCTCCTCGATCGCCATGCGGTACTGCTCCGACTGCAACGTATACAGCTCCGCATACTCCCCGTTGAGTCGCATCAGGTCGTCGTGTGTACCTTCCTCAACGAGCTTCCCGCTCTTGAGCACGAGTATGCGGTCCGCCATCCTGACCGACGCCATGCGGTGAGTGACGAAAATTGCTGTGCGGCCGTGGACAAGGCGAGCGAACCGCTGGAAGAGCTGGTGCTCGGCCCGCGGATCGAGGGCGGCCGTCGGCTCATCCAGGATGAGGATATCGGCGTCGCGGATCAGCGCTCGGGCGATGCCGAGCGTCTGCCACTGCCCGTGGGAGAGCTCGACCCCATCGAACTGAGTACCGAGCTGAGTGGTGAGGCCGTCGGGGAGACCGGATAGGTGTGATTCGAAGCCGCTCTCGCGTGCGGCTTGCCGCAACGCCTCCGGTCGATCGAGGAACTCCGGCCGGCCCAGCGCGATGTTCTCGGCGACCGTCAGCTGGTACCGCCCGAAGTCCTGGAACACCGGCGCGATGCGTCGCCGCCAGATCCCCAGGTCCAGGTCGCGTAGATCGATGCCGTCCACTCGGATCACACCCGCCGTGGGATCGTGCAGGCGGCAGAGCAACTTGACCAGGGTGCTCTTGCCAGCGCCGTTCTCGCCGACGAGGGCTACCCGCTCACCCGGGCGGATCTCGAAGCTGACTCCATCCAACGCTATGGTCCCCCTTGGGTACTGAAAGCTGACCCTGTCGAAGTAAATGCCGCGCTTCAAGGGAGGTGTAAGCGTTACACCAGGCTCGGCGACCGTCATCGGGGATGGTTCCGCCAGGAAGTCGAAGAGCTCATTGAAGTACAGCAGGTGGCCGCCCAGCACCGAGAGCATCGCCACGATCTGCCCCAGGTTCTGCTGAAGTGCGAGCAGCGACTGGAGCACGAGGACGATACTGCCGGCGCTGAGCTGGCCGACGAGCGCCCGACTCACCACCCAGCCGAGCGCGACCACCCCGCCCGCCACGAAGATCAGGACCGCGGCGAAGGAGACTGGCGACCTGCGGAGCCGTTCGAACTGGTCCAGGGCGTGCAGATCAGCGAACGCTTTCCTGTAGCGCTCTTCGAAGAACGAACCGAGGGCGAGGACGCGGACTTCCTTCGCGTGCTCGTCTGTGGTGAGCACGGATACCATGTACCGCATGACCCGCGCGAAGCGGCTCCGCCGCCCCATTACCTGCCAGGACCGGTGCATGAGCCTCATAGATACGTACGCCAGCGGCAGCGGTGTCACGAGGAGCACCAGGGGAAGCCACCACGCGAGGGTACCGGTGAGCACGAGCAGCCCGATCGCCGTCAGCCCATTCGACACGAGCTGGGACGTCGTGACGACGAGATTGACGGGACGGTACGACGCCTCGCGCGTCAGGGACTGGAGGCGATCGTAGTACGCGGGGTCCTCGAACAGCGTCAGATCGGGCAGGCTGTTCGCCTTCCTGAGTAGCATCGTCTCGACCTGCCCGACGGCCGCCTCGTTCAGGTGGACCTGCAGCAAGCTCATCGACTGGGTGCTGAGCTGGCCGACGAGTAGCACCAACGCCCACAGGCCGACCAGGAAGGTAGCGCGAGCGACACTGCCCCCACCCACCGCCATGTCCACGACATTCTTGACTAGCCAGATAGTGATCGGCGGCGAGAGGCTGCTGAGGAGCAGCAGCAGAACCATGACAGAAGCCTCCCGGAGACGCGGACCACAGGAGGCGCAACGCGCGTACGTGCGTGGACGCGTAGTCCAGTAAGCGGTTAAAGACTCTCCTTCATTCGACTGCTCCTTTCTCGAGGATGGAATCAAGGGAGGATGAGCGGATAAGCCACAAACGAGATTCCCAACCGGCGGTAATCCACGTAGAGTATTGAATGGAGCGGCTCGTGGGCCAGGTTGCACGCTACCCTCCGAGGTATGCAGGGATCTCGTACCGTCACCAGCAAGGTCGGTGGTCTTCGTCCAGCAGCGCACCAGATCATCGCAATCGACACTATTCTTGGCGGACTAACGCCCACGAACTGGGTCTCGTACAGCCGCCGGTACAGCGTCTCCGATCAGCTCCTTGTGGCTCCCCTCCTCGGCGATACGGCCCTCGTCGAGCACGAGGACGCGATCCGCGGTAGGCACCGTGGCGAGCCGGTGCGCGACGATCAGGACGGTCCTGTCGGCAAACAGCGGGCGCAGCGCAAGCATCAACCGCTCCTCCACCACCGAGTCAAGCGCAGACGTCACCTCGTCGAGGAGCACTACCCAGGGCCTCTCGCAGCACGCGGGCGATCGCGAGCCTCTGCCGCTCACCCCCGGAGAGCCTCACCCCGCGGTCCCCGACCAGCGTGTCGTACCCCCTCGGGCAGACTCTCAATGAACTCGTGGATCTGCGCGATCCCAGGCGCAACTCCACGTCTCCGGGCGCGGCCCACCACGCTCCGTAGCGGATGTTCTCTCAAGGGCGGAGGTGTTCCAGATCGTCGCGTCCTGCGACCCAGCCCCACGTGCCGCCGCACCTCCTCCAGCAGGTAGTTCTGCAGGTCCTGGCCGTCAGCAGGATACGTCCGCCCTGGGGCTACGTACAGCCCGGCAATCGGGTCGAAGACCGTGCTCTTGCCGCTGCCGCTACCCCACGATCGCCACAGTCTCGCCCGGACTTACTGAACGTCACCTCGTCGAGCCTGCCCCTACCGTCCCCGTAGGCGAACGAGACCCGCTCGAACTGCTCTCCCCATATGGCTCCAGTTCTGGTTGCTGCGGCCACGGTGCGCCTCTGGTGACGGCTCTGGCTCGAGGCCACTCCCGTGCATGTACCCGTACACTCGCTCTAAAGAGGCGGCGATGCGGGCGGTGACGACGTGCGTCGACAGCAGCGTGTTGAGCGCCTGGTACAGTTGCGGAAGATAGGCGACAAACGCGACGAGGCTGCCCAGACTCACCGCCCCTTGCATCACCCGCCAGGCGCCAGGCGAACACCAGCCCCACACCAAGGAGTTCAGCGACCGGTACAAGACCTGCTCGACGAAGCGCTCCAGCACCTCGTGGCGCAGCCACAGCGCTAGGTCCCGTTGGTTCCAGTCCTCAAACCTGCGCGCCTCGTAGCGTTCGGCCCCGAACAGCTTGGTCGCCCTGATGCTGCCAGCGTCTCATGCAGGCGAGCCCTCTGCCCGGTGCTCAGGCGCAGCCGGCTCACCTCGGCTGCACGCCCGCCATAGCGCACCACGCCCATCGCGAGCAGCAACACGACCAGCCCGACCAGGGCAAGCCGCCAGTCCAGGTACAGCATCACGGCGATCAAGCCAACTAGCTGGACAGCCGTGCTGACTGAGGGCAGGAGGTCCTCGGACAGGTACGCCTCGATCTCTCCGCAGTCGTTGGCCACCGTGTGCACCATATCGCCCGGCTTCGTGTCGGCCACGACGGGCATCGGCAGGCGGGACATTTGCGTCGTACAAGCGCATGCGTTCGCGGGCAACCCGCTGGCCGATGGAGTTGAGAAAGTACGTCTGGCTGGCACCCAGCAGCGTGATCGCCACGGGCAGCACGACGAGCCCGAGCAGGAGGAGCAGGAGCGAGGCCGACGCGCCTCCCCGGAATCGCCTCGTCCACGATTGCCTTCATCGAGAGTGGCTGGACGAGGCCGGAACAAGAACCGATACGACCGATAGGAACAATCCCACCGCGATGCAGGGCCAGTAGGGGCAAGAGCTCCCACAGTAGCGTGCTCAAAGCCGTCCTCGTGCTGAAGGAGGGCGCTCCGTCCAACCCTTTTCATCGCGTCCGGTTCGGCGGAGATAGATCAAGAATAACCGATATTTCGTCGGAATAAATCCGCCATTCGTACGATGTACGCAGGAAGATGTGTGGCATAATTAGATTAGAGGGAGACGTGCTTCTCCTGACCTCACGATACCGCTCCTAGCAACTCGCTGGGCGGAATCGCTACGAGACCGACCGCCACCCGTACTGACAGCCCGAGCGCACAGGCATCCGTTGGCCGACTCCTCCTCCTGCATCGCTGCCAACTTAGCCGCAGCATCTACGGCGATGGATGGGGCCAGCGCACCAAGCCCTGTAGTCTGTAGCATCCCTCGCACTGTGCGTAGTCTGCGGCCCATAGTCTATAATTGCACCGCAATCTGGAGGTCGACCGGCAATGGGGATGATAGGGATACGACTGGATCTAAGCGGGTCCCGTCTAGGATCACGTGCTTAGGCAGGCGCAGGGCAATGAGTAAGTCCTGGGCGGAGTCGTATAGCTGTCTCTAACATATCAGGTCCCGCTCTTGGAGTCGCACCGGCTGATGCCGTGCGGCTTCTTTGCGTGCCCGCATACCTGTTAGGAGCAGTCCCTTGTCGATGTCAGACCACACAGACCTCACCCACTCCCAGAACTTCCTCCGCGACCCGCGCCTGGTGCGCCACCTCCTGAACGCCTCGTCCATTGCACCGCCCGATCTGGTCTACGAGATAGGGGCCGGGAAGGGCATCATAACCGAGGTGCTTGCCGCGCGCTGCGGGCGGCTGACCGCCGTCGAGAAGGATGCGCGCGCTCGCCATATGCCTCCAAGCCAGGCTGGCGCGGTACAGAACGTGGTGGTTCTGGAGGGCGACTTCTGGACACGGCGCTGCCGGATAGGCCCTACAAGGTGTTCGCCAACGTGCCGTTCGCTGTCACGTCGGCGGTGATCACCAGGCTTGCCTCCGCTGCGGTCCCACCCGAGGACTCCTACCTCGTCGTGCAGCGGGAGGCGGCCGAGCGGTTCATCGGCAGGCCAGTAGGCACGCTGTACGCAGCGCTGCTGCACCCGCACCTCGAGTTGTCGGTGCTGTACCGGTTCGCACGATCCGACTTCGCGCCCTCACCCCAACGTCGATGTCGTGATGCTCCGCCTGCGCAAGCGCGGACCGCCCCTGCTGCCCGCTGCCGCACATCAGGACTATCGCGACTTCGTGACCCACTGCTTTACGTCCCGGCACCGCACGCTGCGGGCACGCTCGCCGCAATCCTGGGCGTGCGTGCGGCGTGCCGGATCTTGTCCCCGCTGGGCATCGCACCAGAGGCGCGCCCCAGCACCGTATCCGTGGAGCACTGGCCGACGCTGTGGAGCGGCTTCCGCCTGCTGGGCGGTGTGGAGGCAGGGCGCGAGGTGGCCGGGGCGGAGCGGCGGCTGCGGCAGCAGCAGGAGGGCCTCAGGAAGATGCACCGCACGATCGACCGGGAGGCGGCATCGCGCGCAGAACGAGCCGGCCGGCGCGGCTTTGTGACGCGGAGGCCCGGTATATGCACAAGACTCAATAGCCGCAGTTCCGCCATATCGGGCCTGATACGATCATTAGGACCCTGGCCGCCGGGGCTGCGTAGATCCACCTCGTCGATTGCGAGAAACTTCGCGCTGCAGCAGGCGTTGTGGGCGCTGAAGGCGGAAACAAGGAGGATCTGCCGGATCGGATAGGATCGATGCATATATCTATGCTCAACGCACACAATACGCAGCAAGGACGCAACGCGCGATGGAGGGTGAGCCTAGGCCAGCAGGGCACAGACGCTGATCTATGACGGCCGCGATCTGCCGCTGAGCTACGGTGGCAGGAATACTCTCCGGGCTGCGCTGTCTGGCCGAGGACTACTCCGAGGAGCACGGGCCGCGGGACTGGATCTGCCGCGAGGAGTTCCATCCCGTGCACGTCTCGCTCATGCGCGGCGGCTTCGTGCTCGCCCATACGGTCGTGATGCGCAAGCCCTCGAGCACGTGGGGAGACCTACACGGTGCACGGCCTTTCAATGGTCTTCAGCTTCCCCGACTGCCGCGGGAGGGGCTACGGGCTGGTGGTGCGTGCGCGGGACGGAGTACATCGGGCACACGGACGCGGACGTGGCGATGCTGTACTGTGAGCCAGGCCTTGCGGGCTTCTACGCGAGGAATGGCTGATCCCGATGGAGACCGCGCAGACGATCATCGAGGCGGGCGGCGGGAGCCTCTCGACGGGCGAGACGTTGCTGATGCGGTTCCTCTCGGAGAAGGGCAGGCGCGGTCGCCGGGCGTTCGAGCGCGAGCCCATCCATTTCGGGGACACGACCTGGTGAAGGGATCGAGAAGTCATATCCGGGAGCAGTGGATAGATGATGCACCCGCTGCATACACCGAGACGTTCCTCGCGCTGCCGATGTGCGGCAGTGTGCGGATTCTCCTTCCGGTCCTGGCGTGCCGCTTGCAGCCCGTCTGCTCGAGAGCGGGTGAGTCCGGGGCACTAGTCTGCAGAGGAGGGAGGAGACGAGCAGTGAGCCGCGAGCGGGTCGATGCAATCGCCGGGTCCTTGGGATACCGGCACATCGGGGGAATGCTCACCAACCGGGTGTATCTCTCCGTCAGTCGCGAGGAGATCCTCAAGGTCGCCGTGACCACCGATCCCGCAGTGCTGGGGTACGCGAGCGCCGACTTCCGCAAGTGCCTCGCTCTCAACGCCGTGTACGCCGGGAAGGGACTGATGCCCGAGGTGCTGGAGGTGGGCGACGACTTCCACGGCTCCGGCTACCCCTGGCTGCAAGAGCGGTACGTCCGGGGTCGCAACCTCGGTGCTGAGTACCTCGCCGACCCCGAGTACTGGACGGCGCACGCCCCACGGGAGATCGTGCGGCTCCTCCAGCTGATGGCCGAGACGCACACGGAGGAGGTGAGCGCCACCTGGCGGGAGAAGATCGAGGGAACCACGTGCCCGCCGGGCTTCGAGGACATCGCCCAGGAGGTCGCGAGGGCGGGGAGTACCTGGCCGGCAGGTACACCACGGGACACATCATCCACGGGGACTTGCAGTTCGGCAACCTGATCGCCACAGGGCAGGGTACCCAGGCGCGTCTGTGGCTCATCGACTGGGAGATGAGCGAGGTGATGCCGCTCGGCTACGAGCTCGCAATGCTCTACAGCTTCCTGGTCGGCCCGGAGGCGCAGGTGGAGGAGCGGTACCGCGAGGAGTACGGGCGGATCGCCCCGCTGGGCGACTTCTGGGCGGCGCTGGCCCCCTGCTGATGACGGAGCTGGGGGTGATGGAGGACGAGCTCGAGCACTCGGTGGTGTTCCGGATGGGCAACGGATGGTTGTACCAGCTCGACCGGGCGATCCGGGAGGGGGACGGCGCGAGGGCAGGGGAGCTGGGGCGGGACCTGCGGCTCCTCGTCGGGCGGGGGTACTTCGCGGCTCTCCCGCTCCCACGACCGTGAGCGCGTGGGACGGCGACGGGACGGTCGGGCGGTCCGTGGGGCGTATTGGCGGACCGAAAGACCGACGGATAGGAGCGGCGGGGGCGACGACCACCTCGGACTGGAGCGCAGCAGCAAGTGGACCGAGCTAATGAGCCGAGTGTCGGGATCGGCGACCTCTCGCCCGACGGCAAACGTATGTGGGGCAGCGGCGGCGCGTGGGAGCCACTGTGGCTGCCGCCGGGCGAGGTCGTCCACGCCGTCCGCGCGCGCTTTATACGAACCGTCACCGCTCCGCGGTTGTTGGGTGAAGGACTCCTCAACCAGTCGTGGCGGATCGACTCGCCCGACGGGTGCGTACGTCCTCCGGGTGAGCAGGCCGGAGCGGCCGCGGGAGCAGGTAGCGTACGAACACGCGCTCATCCGCGCGCTGCGCGAGCACATCACCGCGGTCGTCGCACCACTTCCCGGTCGCGACGGGGAGACCGTCCAACAGTGGCGGGGCACGATCCTGTCGTTGTTCCCCTATATCGAGGGCACGCCCGGCATTGAGGTCGAGCCCGATGTCCGGAGTCGGCAGGCCGCGACGACGCTCGCGCGGATCCATCGGGCCGGCATCGACCTCGGGTTCGGCCAGCGGCCCGGGTGGCGTTCGGTCGACGAGCATCCGCGATCGATATGGCCAACGGTCCGGCCGGTGCTGGAGCGCGACCTCGGCGACGCCGATCTCGGCGAGCTGTTCGCCTTCTTCGACCGTGAGGTATCCGAACTCGATGCGTGGCTCGACGACCTCCACCGCTCCGGCCGGCCACTGCCGCGCGCTCCGGTCCACGGCGATTTCAACCCGCGCAACCTGATCTTCCACGGCGATACCCTCGCGGCTGTGATCGACTGGGACGATTGCCGTCTCGAGCCGATCGCGTGGAGGTCGCCCAGGTCGGCTTCGGCGCGCCGGACACCGATCCGCGCTTTCTTCCGTCGCTACCTCGACGCCGGCGGGCCGATGACGCCGGTCGACTTCGAGCTGCTGGGCAGGTTCGCGCGCGTGGGCGCGCTCGGAGGTGCGGTGGGCCACGGTCGGCGGCTTGACCGAGCGCGCGCATCCCCAAGCGGTCGCCACACTGCGTGAGGTGGCGGCTGGCCTTGCCTGGCTCCGCGAGCGCGAGGGCAACCTGGCGAAGCCGTAGTACGATCGACCGTCCGTCGTACCGGCATATAGCGATGGGTGGGGGCGCCGAGCAGATGTTCTTCGCGCCCTTACCCGACCCGAGGGAGGGGACTTTGCAATGGCGACAGATCGAGGCCCCGACAAGCACGGTGACCTGATCCGCCTGACCCGCCTCTTCATCGAGCGCGAGCTCGAGCCGTGGCCGGAGTTCGTCGCCACCCTGATCAATGGCAGCGTGAGCATACCTCGCATCAACATCGTCCATACATACAGGCAGCCAGCCTGGTAAGAAACCCGCGGGAGGCGGCTTCGTCCGGGCCTCGTGATCGGCCGCAGGGACCTGGAGGAAGGCTACAGCCCGCCTACCCGCTCTCTCCGCGCCGCCCCAACCACGGCGCCAGCGCCACGAAGACCGTACAGACTGCCAGCCCGCACCCTAGCAGCATCTGCGACGGCGCGAGGACGTCCTCGGTCACGGCTACGGCGAGGATCGCGACGATCGAGGCAAGCTGAGCCAAGGTCTCGAACAGCGCCGTCACCCGCCCCAGCACCGATTGCGGCGTGCGCTGCATGAGGATACCGCCTATTGCCACCGAGAGCAGCGCCCCTCCGAACCCTGAAGCGAAGGCAGCTGGCAAGGCCCAGGCATAACTCGTCATCAGGGAATACCACACCAGGGCGGCTCCTTTCACACCCAGTCCAGCTAACAGCAACCGGCTCTGCCGCACCCTCGCAGCCGCCGCGACGACAGCTAGTCCCCCCACCAGACCTCCGGCGCCCGATGCCGTCCATAGGAACCCTACCGACTCCCTTGGTGCTCCCAGGGAAGCCTCAACGAAGAAGATGTCGACGGCAAACCAGATGTAGCCAACTACCGAGACAAGCATATTCACAGCAAGCACCGTAACGAGGTCGGCGCTCTGGAGCGTGATGCGCACACCGGCGTGTAGCTCCATCAGCAGTCGGGGTAGAGTTGCCGACGCTCGATCTACACGCTTGGCACCGGCGCACCCGGGCAGCCGTACCAGCGTTACGGCGACCGCACCCACGCAGAAGGTGAGTGCATCAAAGGCCAGTCCGGCAGCAGGGCCGAACAGAAGCAGGACGCCAGAACCCAGCACGGGCCCCAGGATGAGGGCCACAGACTCAGTCGTCCGGGAGAGCCCCTGCGCCCTGGTAATCTGATCCTCACCGATCACAGAGCTGATGGCGAGATTCTTAGAGGGGTTGAAGAAGAGCCCAACGAGCGACATCGAGAAGCCGACTATGTAGATACAGGGCAGCAGCAAAGGGGCGGGCGCGACCAGCAGTGTGAGGATCAAGAGCGTCCTCAGGATGTCGCAGGCGATCATCGTCTTGCGAGGATCCCAGCGGTCGGCGAGCACGCCCGCGAACGGGCCTACCAGGAGCGCGGGGAGGGTTTCGGCGGCGGCGACGCCCGCCACGTGGCTGGGAGAGGCTGTGAGCAGCCCCACCCATACGGGCAGCGTCACCTCGATCACGGCATCGCCGAGCTGGGAGACGGCTTGCCCTAACCAGAGATACGAGAAGTCGCGGTTGATGAACCAGCTATGCCGTGTGTCCTGTGCTTGCGCCTTGTCAGGTCATAGGGAATCCCTCTGCTCGCATTCGTCCTGCGCATCATAGCCCCGTGGTATACGCAGCGCAATATGTTCGGCCCGAACCAGAGGTGGGAGCCGTTGTACTACCCTGGCTGGCGCTGAACTGGTTTTCTTCTCGGGCACGCTACATATATGTGTGGGCTACGTTGCTGCGAGGGTGGCGTGAGCAACCCCCTCCCCGAAGAGTCCGATGTGCGCCCCTCCTGGGCGCTGCTCGAGGCGGACTCCGCGGGCCACCGCGTCACCCTGCATCGGGTCGGGTACGATGGCGAGGCGGTCGTGCGGGCGATCGGGGCGAGTCACTTCTTCCCCAACCCCGAGTGGCTCGCACGGCGCTTCGCCCGCGGGACGCCGCTACCTCGCACACGCGAGCGCTGAGGGGGTCTTGATGAGGCTCGTCAGCTTCGAGGGCGGGTACGGCCGCCTGGATGGAGACCGTGTCGTGCCGATGGGGAGGGACCTGCCGGGCTACCTCGCCACGGGGGAGTCGAGCGAGGGCGAGCCGGTGCCGCTGACGTCGCTGCGGCTCCGCGCCCCCGTACCCCGGCCGGGCAAGGTGGTCGGGGTCTCGACGAACTACCGCGACGTGCTGGAGCACTTCGGCCAGCCCGCGCCCGCCGAACCCATCCTCTTCGGCAAGTGGGCCAACTCGGTGGTCGGCCTTGGTGTCCCCAGCCTCATCCCGCCACCGGTCAATGACCGCGAACGAGGCTCTCGCGGAACAGGCGCAGGTCATCGCGCGCGTAGTCGGCGAGGTCCGGCAGGCTGAGTGCCTCGTCGAGCGTGAACCAACCGTAGCCCTGGCCCTCGGTCAGCACGAGGTCCTCGTCCGGCGACGGCCACTCGCAGTAGAAGGCGTGCCACCGCGTGCCGTCGTCGTACGTGCCGTGGAGCAGCGACACGACGCGCGCAGGGTCGGGCGCGACCCCGATCTCCTCGCGCATCTCCCGGCACCAGGTGGCGAGGAGATCATCGCCGTCCTCGGGCTCGGCTCGGCCGCCGAAGAACGCCCACTTGCCCGGGTTCGGTGGCGCGTCGGCACCGCGTAGGTGCAGCAGCACCTTGCCCGAGGCGGCGTGGTAGAGGAACCCGACCGCAACATCTCGCGTGGTCACGCGCGCAGTATATAGCGTACGTCGAGTCGCTGCCGCACCTGCCGGAATGCACTGCGATATACGCCTAGTGATGGCCGCGCTCTCGGGTCTTGTCAGGGTGGGCCCAAGCCACAGCGCGCGCATCTACCTTCTGGCCCGGGGTAGCTCGGCGCAATGGTTATCCTTGCACCCGGACTGATGTCCATGCCAGCATGCGGCCATTCCGACGCAGTGATATCCGATCCGGGATAAGGGAACCCGGAGTCCTGCCCGGTCAATGCCCGAGGGGGAAGATCCAGCGCTCGCGTGCATACTGGCAGATAAGGTAGGCTATCGCGCTATGGGCTATGATTGCGCTCGACGTCGAGGCCGTCCCGAAGGACTCCTCGCGGTACTGAGGTACGGGGCGGGCAGCAGCCCGATGGTGGCACCGGCCAAGGGCGTGACGGACACGCGCCTGGGCCCTACCACACCTATGGGGAGGATCTCTTGTCCGAGCCTCGGCGCGGAGAGGATTACAGCATACGTGAAGCGGCGGCCCCCGATGCAGACGCGATCGCCCGGTTGCACGTCGGAGCGTGGCAGTGGGCTTATCGGGGACTCCTGCCCGACGCCTACCTCGACGGCCTGAGCGCGGACATCGCTCGGCGCACGGCGTGGCGACGCCAGCAGCTGTCGCATGGGGATTACGAGGGACGCACGTGGGTGGTAGAGCGGGCAGGCGCGATTGTCGGATTCGCGGACACCGGCCCCGCCCGGGACGAGGACGCGATCCACGGCACGGCGGAGCTGTACGCGATCTATCTGGCCGAGTCGGCGACCGGCAAGGGCCTCGGTCGCGACCTCCTGGGCTACAGCCTCGATGACCTCCATCGGCGCGGCTACACCGCCGCCACGCTGTGGGTGCTGACCGGCAATGATCGCGCAAGGCGGTTCTACGAGGCATTGGGCTGGCGACCCGACGGCGCGACCAAGACCGAGCAGGGACCCGGTGTCGTGCTCGAGGAGGTGCGCTACAGGATAGACCTGAACCGGTAGGTGGGTAAATAAGGATCTGGCTCTGCGGCGAACCGGGGCACGGTTCGCGCATCAAGTTAGGAGTCTGTGGGTGTGAGAAAGTTTGAGGTGGACGATCTCTTTCGCATGGAGCATCTCGGACGCTTCTACGGCGGGCCTTTTAGCTTCTCCCCGGACGGTCGGAGCCTGGCCTACGTGCTTCAGAGACCGAAGGAGACCGCGGCCCTGCACAAGTATCCGCGCCTCGTCGGCAATGACCGGGCGGACGTATGGCTGGTCGAGCCGATGGGAGGCCCCCCCCGGAACCTTACGCAAGGGCTCGCCGATGCTGCTGGGTACTGGGCGCCCGCCTGGTCGCCGGACGGGGAGCGGCTGGCGATGCTCTCGACGAGGGGAGGCAAAACGGCCCTCTGGGTCTGGGAACGGGCTACAGGGCGACTCCGGCGGATGACCCAACGAGGAGTCCCCGTGTACTTCTCCGTCCGTCCGTACGCGTGGGTCTCACCGGAGGAGATCCTGTGCCCGGTGCTACCCGAGGGCGAGCAGCCATTCCTGATGAGGATGGACTCGTGGTCGGCGGAGACCGCGGTGCGGGCGTGGCCCAGGGCTTGGGAGGGGCGCGAGACCACCGCGAGCGTCCTACGGAGTGGGGTGCCCGTTGGGCCGTCCGGCCGTCCGCAGGGGCAACTGCTGCTCGTCGACGCCACGGACGGGAGCAGCACGGTGATCGCCACCGGTATCGCCGCGCCGATCAACGCACCCGGCCTCGCGGTATCGCCGGACGGGCGCCTGGCGGCGTACCTGCAGGAGATCGAGCCGCCCGCGCTCGATCCCGACGTGCCGCTCGATTTCGACGGTCCGTACCGGTACGCGCTGAAGGTGGCTACAACGGACGGCGGCGCGGCCGCGGCAGTGCCCCCAGATATCGGCCGAGATGTCGTCGCGGCCTCGCTGCGGTGGTCGCCGGACGGGTCCGAGCTCGCGTTCATCGGCTACGCGGACGGCCGAAGGACGCCGCCCCGCATCCACAGCTTCAGCCCGGCCGATGGCTCGGTGCACACCTTCGGCACGGGCCGGCTCGATTCTGCCCGTCCGGAGGAGGACCCCAAGCTGCTCTGGACGTCGCGCGGCGAGTTACTCGCGTACGCCGCGACGACAAGCGGAGGGGGCAGGGCGAGCCGGGGAGCCCGCTGCGACTGGTGGGTACTGGATCGCGGCGGCGGCGAGCGCGCGCTGACCGAGGGGATGGAGGAGCCCCCCTCCGAGCTCGTCCCCAGGAGGGGTCTCGCCTCGTTCGTCGGGTTGTCCGGGGGCGACCTGTGGAACCTCCGGCTGGGTGGCGACGCTCCGGAGAACCTGACGGCGGACTTCGAGCCGGAACTGGGGAGTATCGCGTGGCCGTCCGCGCACGGCGACATCCGCACGGACCAGGCGGCCGCAGCGGGATGCGACCGGCTGCTCCTGGGCGCGCAGACCGGTGAGCTGACCGACCACTACCTGGTGGACCTGCCCGCGGGATCGCCGAGGAAACTGCATAGGTCTCTGCCCAATACGTCGGTCGCGGTCCTCGACCCGGTCGGCGGGACCGTCCTGTTGGGTGCGGATGAGGATACGGGCACGTACCTCTGGGCCGATCAAGCTCCGTATGGCGACTTCGCGCTCCTCTTCGAGACGAACACGTTCCTGCGCGGGGTAACCGCGGGGGAGCGCGAGCGGATCGAGTACCGCAGCCTCGACGGCGAGGAGCTCGGGGGGTGGATACTTCTGCCACCGGGCCACCGCCCCGGCGAGAGGCACCCCCTCGTCGTCGAGGTCTATCCGGGAACCGTACAGGGTTCGTCGCCCGACTGGCTGACGGGGATCAATAACGCGCACGCGTTCAACCTGCAGGTGCTCGCCGCGGGGGGCTACGCGGTGCTCCAGCCGAGCATGCCGCTGGGGCCGCACGGCGAGGCCTCCGATCCCCTGCTCGACCTGCCCAACGGGGTGCTACCGGCGGTGGAGCGTACCGTCGAGCTCGGCGTCGCCGATCCCGACCGGGTGTTCCTGCTGGGGCACAGCTACGGGGGGTACGGCGTTTACGGGCTGGTCACCCGGACCAACCGTTTCCGCGCTGCGGTCGCGCTGGCCGGCTTCGCCGACCTCGCCGGCCTCTACGGGATGTTCGAGGCGTGGCAGCGGTACGCGGACGACGCGCACGAGGACCTGTTTCTCCCGGCGCTTCTGGAGGCCGGGCAGGGCCGGATGGGGAGCGCGCCGTGGAGGGATTCCGGGCGTTACGTGCGTAACAGCCCCATCTACTACGCCGACCGCGTGCGGACGCCGCTGCTGATCGTTCAGGGCGATATGGACTACATCGCCATGCAGCAGGGGGAGGAGTTCTACACCGCGCTCTACCGGCAGGGCAAGCGCGCCGAGTTCGTGCGCTACTGGGGAGAGGGCCATATCCTCGAAAGCCCGGCCAATATCCGCGACATGTGGCAGCGTATCCTCGCGTGGTTCGAGGAGTTCGGGAGTGCTCGCCGCGCATCCGGCGCCTGACCGGCTGTTGCGCGAGTTGAGTCGTAGCTCGGAGCACGGCCTAATCAGTACGAGCCCGAGGCCATCCGAACAAGCACGGGGCTCTTCCGCGAGGTCGGGGTGGTCTGGCAGCGCGGGGACGATCGGGTGTTGGTCGCGGTGCGCTGAGTGCGGCCGCTGACCCCTGATCGCAGTACCGGCCGTAGACAGGCCAGCGGGCAGACAGAACATTCCGGGGTAAGGGATCGTACCGGCGCACAACTCCAGGGTGCTTCGCTCCTNATCACCGGAGGCTCGGAGTGACGACCGTGTCCACCAGAGCCGTCGTATTTGACCTGTTCGGCACGCTCGTGCCCAACCTGTCGCACGCGGAGTTCCGGGCGACGGCCGAGGGGATGGCCCGTGCCGTCGGCGCGCCGATCGAGGAGTTCGTGTACCTCTACGGCGAGGGGACGTACCGACTGCGCTTCACCGGGGAGCTGCCCACGACAGAGGCGAACGTGGAGTACGTTTGCCGGCTTCTGGGGGTCCGACCGGATCCGGCGCGGGTGGGGGAGGCGGCGCGGCTGCGGACGGAGCTCACCCGGCGCATCCTGCTCGCCCCACTGCCTCGTGCCCTGGTGGCGCTGGCCGAACTCAGGGAGAGCGGCTACGCGATCGGCCTCGTCAGTGACTGCTCATCAGAGGTACCCCTCCTGTGGCCGGAGACTGAGCTCGCGCCCCTGATCGACGTGCCAGTCTTCTCATGCCGCGCCGGCTTCCGCAAGCCCGATCCGCGCATCTACGTGCTCGCCTGTGAGGGCCTGGGCGTGCGTCCCGAGGAGTGCCTCTACGTGGCCGATGGTGTCGGCAAGGAGCTGTCGGGCGCGCTCGCGGTGGGGATGCGAGCGGCGCTCATCCGGGTGGCCTACGACGAGGCAACCGACGCCGACCGGCCGGAGGTGCTGACGTGGAAAGGGCTGGAGCTCCAGGCGCTCGCCGACGTACTGGCGATAGCGGCCGGAGGGCGTCCGTGAGCCGTGAGGCCCAGATGTACGCCGGGTATATCGTGGCCTCCCTGGATCGGCTGGTGGGGTGCCTGTCTGACCTCGACGAGCCGGGGCTGAACTGGCGACCGCCGGCACAACACGCCAACAGCCTATACGTGCTGGCCGTTCACACCCTCGCCAATGCCGAGGAGAACATCTTGGGCACGCTCTGCGGACAGCCGATCGGGCGCGATCGAGGGGCAGAGTTCGCCGCACGGGGCACGTCAGCGCGGGAGGTCGAGGAGCGGTGGCGGGAGCTGCGCCCACGGCTAGTGGCGTGCCTGGCGGACTTGCCTCAGTCGCGGCTGGAGGAGGAGATCGAGCATCCGCGCCGTGGACGCATAACCGGGCACGAGGTGCTGCTGGTGGTGGCACGGCACTGCGCCGAGCACCTGGGCCAGGCGGAGCTCACGCGCGACCTGCTGGAGGCGTCCGGGGAGGGCCACAGGTGATACGCGGGATCGTGTTCGACTTCGACGGGTTGATCCTCGAGACGGAGGGGCCGGACTACCGCTCCTGGCGGGAGCTGTACGAGGGGTACGGGTGCGCGCTTCCCCTGGAACGGTGGGCGGGACTCATCGGCACCGCGGAGCACGGCTTCGACCCGTACGCGGAGCTGGAGGCGCAGCTGGGGCGACCGCTCGACCGGGCCGAGGTCCGCTCGCGCCGCCGCGCCCGCTACGCGGAGCTCGTCGCCGAGGAGCAGGTGCTGCCGGGGGTGCTCGACTACATCTCGGACGCGCGTCGGCTGGGGCTGCGGCTTGGCGTGGCGTCCAGTTCGTCCCGAGAGTGGGTCGTCGGTCACCTGGAGAGTCTGGGGCTGCTCGCGTGCTTCGACGCCCTCGCGTGCCGGGGAGACGCGCCGCGCACCAAGCCCGACCCGGGGCTGTACCTCCGGGTCCTAGAGGTCCTGGACGTCCGGCCGGAGGAGGCGATCGCGCTGGAGGACTCGCCGAACGGCGTCGCCGCGGCGAAGGCGGCGGGCCTGTTCTGCGTCGCCGTCCCGAACGACCTGACGCGGGATCTACCTCTCTCGGGAGCCGACATCTGTCTCGGTTCGTTGGCCACGCTCCCATTGCCGCAGCTCCTGGAGCGGGTGCGATGGGCCCCGACGACGGGGGCGAACGGGTGATCCGCTGCGTCTCCTTCGACGCAGATGGTACCCTGCTGGACTTCGAGGGCACGATGCGCGCGTCCCTCGCGCGGTCGCTCGCGGAGATCCGCGCCGCGGTGCCCGGAGCGGCCGCGAACGCCCTGACGGTCGAGCGCTTGATCGCAATCCGTGGGGAGGTGGCAGGGGATCTACAGGGCCGCGTGCTGGCGATGGAGGAGATCCGCCTGCTCGCCTTCGGGCGGACGCTGATGGAGATCGGTGCACCCGATCCGGCGCTCGCGGCGCACCTGACCGACCGTTACCTCCAACGCCGCTTCCAAAAGGTCCGCTTGTACCCCGATGCGGTGCCCGCGCTCGACGCGCTTGCCGCCGTGGGGTACCGGCTAGGACTCGCGACCAACGGCAACAGCTACCCCGAACGCTGCGGGCTGGCGGGCCGTTTCGACTTCGCGGTGCTCGCGCAGGACGTGGGCTTCTCGAAGCCGGATGCACGCTTCTACCGGGCGGTCGTCGCGCTGGCGGGGATCCTCCCGGGCAGGTCGCGCACGTCGGGGATTCGCCGATGAACGACGTGCGGGGAGCCAGGGCGGCGGGGATGAGGGCGGTGTGGCTGGATCGCGACGGCGCTCGGGAGCCGCCGCCCGCGCGGATGCCAGGATCTCCTCGCTCGCCGAGCTGCCGGACGCGCTCGCCGCCCTCTCGATCTAGGCCGGCGGATTCATTACGCAGACATCCCCAGGGTCGCAGTGTCCTGCCAACATCGCTGCAAGCAGATATGGCGGATGTTACGGCGAGGTCTAGGGACCATGTGGTGCCCGTTAGGCACAGGCGGACCGGCGTACCGGGATCTGGTCGAGCGGGTGCCGGCGTGGTCTTTGCGCCCGAGGGATTTTCGAGAAGTCCATCTCGAAGCGGACGACGAGGTCGCCGAGGCGGTGGAGGGGTAAAACCCGAAGCAGGCCGGGAGGACACGTCGGAGCGCGGTTCATTCGGATCGCCCGGGACTTTTCTTTGGGAACGGCAACCGATCGTCCCGCTCCCCGCCGGAGTAGAACCACGCGCACCTCGCCGGTCAGAATGGGAGCCGAGTCGCCATTTCCCGCCACTCGCCCGGCAAGCCCCCACCCTCGCTCGCGCCTGGCGCCTCCGCGTGATGGCCCGGTGCGGCTACCTCGCCTGCGGCATCACCGGACCAAGGCGGCCAGGGTGATATTATCCGGTACTCCAGCGTCCCCCGGCAGGTCTCGGTCGCCCTGGTCGCGGCGTGGGCGGCACGCCGCTTGCCGCGTCGCCTGTGACCAGGAGCGGGGGGTGGCGTGAAGGAAGCGGGAGACTTGCGGGTACAGGAGATACAGGGCGATGCCTGGAGCGAGCGGCGGGCGATCGTGCCCCGCGGCGAACCACTTGCGCTCGGGGAGCTGCTCGAACTGGCGGCCGGCGGGCGGCTGATCTCTCGGAGGCGAGCGGTCATCTCAGGGATGACCGGGTGGTGCACCTGGATACGTCCTCGGGCCGGCGCTCCTTCCTGGTGCCTGCCTCGGTGCTGCCTCTCCTCGGGCTGTACGGCGACACCGACCCGCCCACGCTCCCCTGATCGATGCCAACCTGTCGCTGTCGTTGCAGTCTGCGGCAGTCACCGCCGCCTCAGTCCGGTGAGGTCCAGCACCCTCAGTTCGACGGCCTGAGGCCCTTGTCCGCGCGAACTGCGGGCGTGGGGCGGTGTACAGGTACCTGCGGACAGACACGCCGTCCTCAACGAAGCTGCCGGGGCTCCAGCCAGATCTGCTCGGACGCGGCTCAGCACCGGCACTTGCCCCCGAGCTATCGGCGGTATACGATGCGTCCCGATCGGTTCGGCGGAGCGTCAAGGGGATGCCAGCGATGGTAATCCGAGTATCTTCGAGGACGTACCGGGTCGGCAGCCCACTCCCAACAGTCGGGTGATGGAGAGGCGCCGGCCGCTCGATAGCCGGACGATACCACGGGAGCAACAACGATGACCCCAGAGACCCCATCGTACGGGCAAACCGGCAACGGCCCCGCGTCCCTGCCGGCCCCGCCCGATGTACCCGGTCACACCTGGCGCCCTGTGTGTCCAGGGGACCTGCCCGCCATACGAGAGCTCCAGCTGGCGTGCGCCGCGGTGTACGGCAACCCGGCCGACAAGCTGGTCGACTACGCCCGGGCGATCGGCGCGCTCGGCGGCCCGCCGATCGGGGACACCATCTGCTGCGTCGATCGCGAGGGACGGCTGATCGCCCTCGGGTGGGTGCGCACGGACCCCCAAGGTCCCCTGGAGAACCGCACGGGCCTCTTCGGCGAGGTGCACCCGCGGTACCGGCGCCGCGGCCTCGGCACCTTCATCCTGCGCTGGACCGAGGCGCGCGGCGAGCAGCTGATCGCCGCACAGCCAGGATCTGCCCGCCGTGCTGCGCATCGACTTCTCCGACCGGCGCGACGACGCCATCCCGGTGTACGAGCGCCTGGGCTACCGGCTGGGCTTCCACGAGTACTGGATGTGCCGCGATCTCACCCTGCCCGTGCCCGACCTTCCCCTGCCCGGGGGATGCGCTTCGTGCCCTACGCGCGCGAGCTCGCACCCCTGGCCGTGGAGGTGTACAACGACGCCTTCTCCACCCGCCGTCCCCCGGGCCAGCCGGGGATCGCCCTGGACGACTGGATCGCCGGCTTCGAGCAGGACGCCGACTTCCGGCCGGAGCTGACGCTGCTGGCCATGCAGGGCGGGGAGGGCGCGGGCCTCGTCGTGGGCGAGATCGGCAGCGTGGGCGCGTGTACGAAAGATGAAGCCGAGGGCTGGGTGGCGTCGCTGGGCGTGCGCCCGCGGTGGCGCGGCCGCGGGGTGGGGGCGGCGCTGCTCGCCCGGGTGATGCAGGGCTACCAGGGGGAGCGACTCAGCCGGGCGGCGCTATCGGTCAACCGCGACAACCCTTCGGCCCTGCGCCTCTACGAGCGGCTGGGCTTCGAGATAACGGGCGACCGCGTCATGTACCGCAAGGACGTATGAGATGGTCCGGCCACCGGTGGGCGAGTTGATCGATGCGTCACGGATAACCGAGGGACACTGCGCGCGGGGCTGTGAGGAGGTGGACATGGACACACGCGAGACCGAGCGCCTCGTCCCCGCGCCCATTCGCCAGGGCGATCTGGAGTGCGGGCGCGCCTTACGGGGGCTGCGGCCGCGGGCTCTCGAGTGCGCGTCGCGACGCCATACCGGGACAGGGCGATCCGTCCAACGCCCACTGTCCGCCGCCCTGCTGGTCGTCGGGTGGGGCTCCGGATGAAGCGGTCTGGATCGACGACCAAGATCACAGCCCGGGCGGGGTTCAACGAGCGGTACCCGGAGAACACGCTGCTCGCCTTCGGGGAAGCATTGAATGCCGGCGCCGACAGGATTGAGCTCGACGTGCACCGTGCCTTGGACGGGCGGCTGGTGGTCCATCACTACTACAATCTCGGGCAGACGAACAATGGTGAGGGGCTGATATTCGAGCGAGACTCCGCCTACTTGCGGTCGCTGGATGCCGGCTCATGGTTCTCACCGGACTTCCGCGGTGAGAGGATCCCCTACCTGGAGGAGGTCCTGGAGGCATTCGGCAACCGCACTGAGTACGAGGTGGACCTCAAAGGCTTCAATATCGAGTTCCTTGGCGCGGTGCTTGACCTGGTCCGCCGGTACGGCCTGCTCGGCCGCGTGGAGTTCACCGCCGACCTGCCCTTCCTGCTCGCCCGCCTCAAAGAGATGGAGCCGGACGCAACTATCGGCAGCTTCGTCCGGCCGTTCCCGGATTGGATGTCGCTGCGCTTGGGCCAGGCGATCGCAAAGGGGCACCTGCTGCTCGGGCGCGTGGACGTAGCGCACTGCCCGCTCGGCATACTGACCGAGGAATACGTCCGCGAGCTTCAGGAGTCCGGTCTCAGGGTGCATGCGGCGAACACAGACACCGAGGTGGAGCTGCGAGCCGCCTTCGAGCTGGGGGTAGACCAGCTCTCCACGAACCGTCTGCGACTGGCGCTCTCGGTCAGGCGGGATTACGAAACGTAGCTCGCTGCGACGCGGATTCTCGCTTGCTCATTGCGATACGAACGCACCTGTGCCTCTCGGGGTCGGCAGTCGTGTCGCCCTCACACCTCTACCTTGTAGTTCGGCTCCAACTCGTCTCCAGGTAGCCCCCGGATGCCCCAGTTGTGCTTCGGGGTCTCGAAGATCGTGGTCTCAATGTCCTGCGGGGAGATCCCTAACTTCGCGCTTATCCTCTCGAGGAGCAGCCCGATGAGCCGTTTCTTCGTAGCCACGGAACGCCCCTCGAACATGCTGATCTCGATAATGGTGTAGGCCGTGGTGCGACCGGGCGGGTAGTAGAAGTCCGACTCAACCACTGGGAAGAAGCGGTGGAACCTCTTGTCGGGGGAAAGTCGAGCGCCTCCACCACGCTCTCGTGGATCACGTCCGAGAGCTCCGTCTTGATCGGACCGATCCGTTCTCTAATCCCATAGATCTTTACTTGCGACATCATTATCTCCCAGTATCTTGAGTATCCATACGGCCCGAGTCCGACAGCGCTCACCTTTACCGAGCGGTAGGGCTGCCCCTCAGGTCTACGAGGGAACCGTGCCTTCATCGCCCGCTCCTGACCACCACGAGCATGCGGTCCCCACCTCTCTGGAACTCGTAGGACACCCGCTGGACGCGCACCTCGTACCCGTCCCGCTCCAGGCTCTCTATCACCGGCTCCAGATGGGTTGACTCCATGCCAGCCATATCGAGCAGCGGGAAGACGCGGACCTCCCTCGCGACCCGCAGCAGCTCGCGAACGGCCTCCAGGTGAAACCCTGTGTCGAACTGGTCGGAGTACAGGAACAGCAGGTGCGAGCACAGCGCCAGGTCGAACGCGCCGGCCTGGAACGGCAGCTCGGGCAGGGATGCTTCAACGTATCGCCCCTGGGCTAGCCCTGCCTCGAAGTCCTCAAGGAAGCGGCGCATCGCCCGCATCCTGACCTCCCCGAGTTGCTCTGGCGAGCCGATACGCGTCCACACGAAGCGCTCCCTCTCCTCCTTGACCCCCTGGAGCATCACCGGGTACGTCTCCTCCACGCGCCGCTCGATCTCACGAGCGCCGAACGCGTAGATGGGATCGCAGGAGATAACCCGCGTCCCTCTCTCGGCCATCTCAGCATTGAAGCTCGCGGGCCCTCCACCGCAGTCCAGTATCCGGCGTTCGAGGTCTCCGGCGGAGAGATCGAACATCGCGACATACTCCTCCATTGATCGCCCCCAGGGCACCACGTTCTCCAGCCTCAAAGCCATCACTTCCTACCTCCCGTCTCCAAGCAAATGGGCCGCCCCCGAACACTCGGAGGCAGCCCCAAAAAGCACGAGAGCCGCCCCATATGAGGCGGCTCCGTCGGTTTTACACGCGCAACGTCTGCAGCCGCCTACTCGAGCGGCCACCACCAGCACTGCTTCGTATAAGAACGACTCGCTGTCATACGCGGATGCTAGCAGAGCCAGAGGGGTTGGTCAATGGCGCATCGCCTGCCATCGCGGCCACCATGGAAGCCAGGCAGCTTGATACGTTGATGAGGCACCGTGCGCACAATAAATGGGGATCTGCTGCACTTATGGGGTGACGACTACCGGGTGTAGTGCTCGCCCATCCACCGCTGGCCCCAGAGGTAGTGGCACCTGACCCCGCTCTTCTCATCACCATCGCCGCTCTCGCGCGTAGCGCACGTTGTAGGAGGTGTGTTACAGCAGGCTATACAGACACCGAGGAGTACCCACTCACGTGACGAGGTCTGATGCGTCGCCAAGCAATTGCAGGGTCATTGCCTAAGCCTTATCTTGCGCATCTGGATTTCGACTCGGGGTAGCCGGGACGAGCCCGTGCCCCTATCCAGATTCTGGTCCTGTCCACATTAAGATCAGTGGCCCACCGGGCGCAGTCTTCGGTCCGCCCACCTCGAAGCGCAGTTCGCCGGATAGCCACGGCGCGTAGAGGTCATCCCTCGAGACGATCAGTTCGGCCCCGAAGGACTGATTGCGTACTCGGAGGCGACCTCCGGGCAGGACCTCGCGCACGAGGTACACCTGCCCGTCGCGGCGGTACCGTACCCCCTGGGCGAGCAGGATCCGGGTCATCACGGACCTCCGGTTCCTGATCTCAGGTGACGGGCGGGCTTAGCGGTACCACTGCGCTTGCGCGGCGAACATCCGGGCGTACGCGCCCTTCCTGGCGACGAGGTCGTCATGGCTGCCCTCCTCGACTATCTCGCCGCCGTGCAGCACGACGACGCGGTCGGCGAGCCGCGCCATCCCCAACCGGTGCGAGATCATGATGGCGGTCCGCCCCTCCACCAGCTCCGCGAATCGCTCGTACAGCGCCAACTCCGCCAGCGGGTCCAGGGCGGCCGTCGGCTCGTCGAGCACCAGCAGATCCGCGTCGCGGAAGAACGCCCGCGCCAGCGCGATCCGCTGCCACTGCCCGCCCGACAGATCCGTCTCACCGAACTGCCGCCCCAGGTAAGCATCGTAGCGCTCCGGCCGCCCCTCGATCAGTCCGGCGGCCCCAGCCCGCTCCAGCGCGGCGGCCAGCATCTCTTCCTCGCTCAGGCGCGCGAGGTCGCCGAACGCGACGTTCTCGCGGGCCGTCAGCTGGAAGGCCGCGTAGTCCTGAAAGACGGCGGCGATCCGCCGCCGCGCCACGAGGGCGCCGCCTCCGGTCAGCGGCTCGCCGTCGAGGCGCACCAGCCCCGCGTCCGGCCGGTACAGGCCGATCAACAGCTTCACCAGTGTACTCTTCCCCGCGCCGTTCTCCCCAACGATGGCGATCCTCTCACCGCGCCCGATGCGCAGATCCACGCCGCGCACCACCGGTTCCGGGCGACCGGGATAGGAGAACGTCAGCCCCTCCGCCTCCACGGCCATCCCCCGCCGCATGCGTCCCGGACGGCCCATCCCCTCAGCCCCCGGTGCGTCGATGGGCGGGGCCGGGCCCGTCGGCTCGGCCTGTCCCTCGCCGGCGCCGTCGCTCTCGGTGCGGGCGACACGGAGGAAGTCGAACAGGTCGCCCAGGTACTGCGACTCTTCCTCCAGCCCACGTACGACGGAGACGAACGCGCCCAGCATCCCCTGGAGCCAGAGCGCGCCGGTCGCGACCGTCACCCAGCCGCCGATCGACAGCTCCCCGCGCAGGATCAGCCACGCCACGAGGACGAGCGCGCCCGCGTACGCCGCGCCGGAGGCGAGTCCGCCGAGCGTGCCCGAGAGCGCCCGGTGTCGCTCCGCCCCGAGCACGTCGCGTCTGCGCGCATCGCGGAGCGCGCGCCAGCGCCCGAGCAGGTACGGCGCCGAGCCGAAGAGGCGGATCTCCGGCGCGGCCTCGCGCCCCGTGAGCAGCCCCTCGAGGTGTTCGCGCACGCGGTCGCCCCCCGTGTGCCGCCGCTGCGCCCGGTACACCGCGGGCGCCGTCCGAGCTTGGAGCCAGACGGCCGGCAGCGCGCCGAGCACCAGCAGCGGCAGCAGCGCGGGGTGGACGAAGGCGAGGGCGATCCCCAGGGAGCCGACCATGATGGCGACCTGGAGGAAGTCGGTGATCGCGTACCAGACGCGGTGGAGCCGCCCGCCCATGTCGTCGCTGGCGCGCTGGAGGTGGAGAAAGAACTCACCCTCCTCGAACTGGATAAGGGGTGCTGCGGAGGCGCGCTCGAGCACCCGGCGCTGGATGCGGTACGTCGCGTGGTCGAGCAGGTAGGCGTAGAGCACCGCCCGCGCGCCCCAGTAGAACTCCTCCAGCGCGTTCGCGAGCACGAACACCAGCACCCAGGGCAGCGCCGACCGCCCCGTGATGAGCGCGTCGACGATGCCGCCCATCGCGGCCACGTACAGCCCCGTGCGCGCGTTGCCGAGCAGGAGCAGCACGAGCGACGCGACGCCCGCGACGGGGTGCGCCCGCACCATCTCCCGGATGAGGCCGGCCACGTCCCGCCACAGCCGCGCGCGCGCGCGGTCCGACGCGACCGCCGCCACCGGAACGGCGCTCACTCGTACCACCTCGCCTGCGCGCGGAACATCGCCGCGTACTCCCCGCCGGAGCGGAGCAGCTCCTCGTGCGCCCCCTCCTCCACGACGCGCCCGCCGGACAGCACGAGCACCTGGCCGGCGAGCCGCGCCATCCCCAGCCGGTGGGAGACGAGCACCGCGGTCCGGCCCCGCGCCAGCGCCGCGAAGCGCTCGAAGACCGCGAGCTCCGCGTGCGGGTCGAGCGCCGCCGTCGGCTCGTCGAGCACGAGGAGCTCGGCGTCCCGGAAGAACCCGCGCGCGAGCGCCACCCGCTGCCACTGGCCGCCCGAGAGGTCCACCCCGCCGACGTCCGGCCCCAGGAGCGTGTCGTACCCTTGCGGCAACGTTCTCACTATCCCCTGCGCGCCGGCCCGCGCCACCGCCCCCTCCAGTCGGCGCCGGTCTCCCATGCGCTCCGGCTGTCCGAGGCCGACGTTCTCCCCGAACGTGAGCCCGTAGCGCACGAACTGCTGGAAAGCCGCCGACGAGGCGGCGCGCAGGGAGCACGGGTCGATCTCCCGCGCGTCCACGCCGTCGAAGAGGATACGCCCGCGGTCCGGCGCGTACAGCGCGAGCAGGAGCTTGACAAGCGTCGTCTTGCCCGCGCCGTTCTCCCCGACGAGCGCCACGCTCTCGCCCGCCGCGATCGCGAAGCTGACACCCGCCAGGGCGGGCCGGTCGCTCCCCGGGTACGTGAACCAGACGTCCTCGAACCGGACGCCCTCACGGAGCGGACGGGGGAACGCGCCCAGCGGCGCGGATGCGGGTGGTCCCATCGGCGCCGTACCGTTCGCCCCGCTGCTGCCTCCCGCAACCAGCACCGCCGCCCCGACCCGTTCCCCCGTCCCTGTGGATGGGCTACGTTCCCCGACGTCCTTCTCGGGGAGGCGCGTGAAGGCGCGGAACTCGCTGGCGTAGCCGGAGCCCTCGCCGAGCGCCTTGATCGCCTCGCCCAGCCCGAAGATCGTCGTGAGGATGCCGAGGAGGGATTGGAACAGGATCGCGTAGGTGCCCGCGGAGGCCCGCGCCACGCCGGCGGTGGCCACCCAGACGACGCCGAGCATGACGATCGCGGTCATGACCAGATTAGGCGCCCGCTGGCGCACCGCGAGTCGGGTGGCGCGCCGCCGCGCCTCGTCTCGGGTCCGCCAGTACAGCGCGGACCATCGCTCCAGCAGGTAGGGCGCGAGCCCGTACAGCCGTACCTCCTTGGCGAACGGGCGATCCGTGAGCACGCGCGCGTAGTAGTCGCCGAGGCGGCGCTCGCGCGTCTGCTCGCGGAGCACGTCCCAGTAGATCTGCCCGGAGAGCATCCAGCCGCCGACCACGGGCACGCTCGCGGCGAGGACGATGAGCAGCAGCACCGGCGCGAGGGCGGCGAGGGCGACCGCGTAGCCCGCGAGCTGGGGGACGGTCCGCAGCAACTGCAGCGCGTGCTCGGCGAGCCGCGGACCGCGTTCCTCAGCGTCGGACATCACTCGGTTCAGCCGATCGTAGTAGGGCTGGTGCTCGAACGCGGCGAGGTCCAGACCCGCCGCCTTCCGCATCGTCGCTTCCCGGAGCCGCGCGCCCGCGGCCTCGCGCACCGTTGCCTGCAGCCAGGGCAGCACCCCGTCCAGCGCCCTCTCCGCGAGCACCGAGCCCGCGAGCAGCCCAAGCCAGAGGGAGGCATTACCTGCGTGGCGTCCTGCGAGCTGTAGCGCGAGACCGTCCACCACCGCCTTCGTCAGCCAGAGCTGGGCGGGGGTGAGCAGGCCCTGCGCGAGGGCGATCCCCGCCCACAGCGCCGCCGGGGGGGGCGCCGCGCGGAGCAGCGCGCCGAGCAGCCACGCCAGGTCGAGCAGCATCCGCAGGCGGCCGGGCCGACGCTCCTGGAGCCGCGGGGCGGGCTTGGGCGCAAGGATGGCCGGCGCGGTATCCGTCCGCGCGTCCATCAGCCTCCCGGCATGACGTGGACCCCGACGGGTCGGAAGGTGTCCCGGAGGAACACACCCTCGATTCGGCCGCTCCCCGCCATGCTCTCGAAGCCCGCGACGATCGCGGGCAGCCCACCCGCCTCCACGACGCGGTCGGGTACGGCGCGCACCCTGGGGTGCTCCCGCCAGAACTCCCGCCCCTGGGGGGTCGCGAGCAGGTGCCAGCCCGTCACGCACTGCCACCCCAACGGCCCACAGTGCGCGCAGTGCTTGTGGATGTAGTGCGCGTCGCCGGCCCGGTCCAACCCTATCCGGTACGGGTTCGCACGGCCACAGCGCGCGCACGAGAACGCCAGCCCGTCGATACCGCCACCGAACGTCCTGTGGTGCTCCTCGGCCGCCCGGAAGTGCGTTGCACGGTATCCCTTGACGTCACGGTACGTCTCGAACTCGCCGTACTGGGAGACCGGGAGCTTGTGGTGGGGTCCGATGCACGGCTTGCAGATGAGCCAGAGCCGGCCGCCCGGCACGACCATCCCGAGCAGCCGGCGCCGCCCGCACACGGGGCACCAGATGTCCGTCTCCCGCCAGTCGTCGAAGAGGCTCTCCGCGAGGCCGTGCGCGACCGAGTGGTGGATGAACGTCGTGGACAGTTCCCGCTTGAGCCGCAGCCGACCGCGCTCCAGCCGCTTGGCGACCGCCGCCTCGGTGAGCCCCAGGCGCGCTGCTGTCTCCGCGTGCGGCGACTCCCGGACGTACCGCTCCACGAGCACGTCGCGGCTCTCGGGGGGCAGCATCGCCAGCGCGCGGTCGAGCAGGTCCACCAGCTCGTGCCGCTCCAGCTCGACGTCGAGGTCGTAGTGATCGTCGGGCGGGTCCCAGCCAGGCTCTGGGATCGCGCGTCGCCGCGCATCGCGACCCCTCGCGGAGTTCCAGCGCAAGCAGACGTTGTACGCGATGGAGGAGAGCCACCTCGAGTAGCCCGATGGGTCGCGCAGCTTATGGGCGTTGCGCAGCGCCTCGTAGAGCGTCTCCTGCGCCAGATCCTCGGCCGCGTCCAGGCTGCCGGTCAGCCGGTAGCACAGGCGCACCAGCCTGGCGCGCTCACCGATAATCGTGGCTTCGCCGACCAATACTTGTGCCATTCGGTCGGCCCTCCCCTGGATGCTGCCGTTACCGACTACGGTGTCGTACCTTCCCTACATGATTATCAGCGAATGGCCCCGAAACTTGACAGCTATGAGGCGCACGAACCCGAGCGGTCGCCCCGTCTATCCGGCCGTTGCTCTCGCGTGTGCCCTGGGAGCAACAACTGTGGTCAGTGGGGATCGCCCAACGCGACAATCGTGATTAGAGCAGTGTAATAATCACGATTCAGGGGCGCGTACGCGGGCTTCGTGGGGCAATAAGTGTGATTCCTTAAAAACCATTACCGCACTGTCGCGCATGCGACTCTATCAGCCCGTCCTAGACGGACTCACGGGAGCGCATAAAGGCGACGAGCCCATCAAGCATAGGGTTGCCTACTTGTGGCGGGTCCTCAGCCTCAGCTGAATCGCTAATCAGACAGGGTTCTATGCGGCTGGAGCAGCGGGTCGTTCAATGGAAGGGGGAAGGTGTTGAGGTACCAGCAGGCCATCTCTAAGGAGTACAGCGACGAATATGGGAATGCTACCAGCTGACGCAGCGGCGCTTCATTATCCCTTGGGCGGGTCTCAGGGCCCGCCGTCTCCGTTGCTCGAAGCCAGTGCATGCTCCCGAACAACTAAAATCCTATTCAGCACCTTCTCCATGTCAGGATGGGTGCACATCTCCGGCTGCCTCTCTAGCGCCTGCAGCAACTCCGAAGCATGTTCCAGCACTCTCGCGAAGTTGAATAGTGGACTTTGTCGCTCTTGGGCTGGTCCCCCCGTGGGCTCGATCTCCGCGCCGTCGAGTCTGTCGACGACTCCCTCGGACAGTCGGACCGGAGAAGTGTCGGACGGCTGCTCCGCCGCCCTTGGATGGGCACGGTCGTAGGTAGCCTTATCCGCAGCCACAGCCGACTCAGGGAGGTGTATGATATCATACACCTGTTTATTGTCGAGTTCGTCCCCTCCAGCCTGCCC
>JAUJMR010000104.1 GCA_030446765.1 Chloroflexia bacterium | reverse complement strand
GGCGCGACGGGTGATAGTAATAGCCGCGCTCGGGACTGGTCTCGGCATCGCAGCGCGGCCAGACGCTGACGTCGACCGCATAGATGGGCTGACCATCCTTGAGAGGATAGCGGGCCAGGAGGCTGCGCAGCGCCTCAGCATTGACTTGCCCGTGGCGCAAGGCCGCATAGAGGCTCCCCCAGCTGCGCCGGTGGGAGGCTTCCAGGCTCAAGTGGACGAGCGAGGGGACAGTATCGGCGGTCAGGATGGTGTCAACCAACTCGAACAGGGCATCGGCACGTTTGCCAAAGCAGTTGTGGAGCGAGGTGCGGAAGGCGGCCACAGTGGAGAGGGCTTCGGAGGTGTTCATAGCGGCAGTATTGTGCCACCACGCGACAGAAACCGACCACTGGCCACCCCCTAGAGCCGGCAAACAGTTAAATCACAAGTCTAGTTGACGTTCAACAATCGGTGCACGTAAAGATCGGCGAGAACAAGGCCGGTCGGCAGACGGACAACACCGCTGGGATGAGCGTGGAAAGCGCCGCAGCATTGGCCCCCGAATGGGGCAGGGTCGAGGTACGCCACGGGCGCGGCCACCAGGACGGCGATGCGTGGCCCCGTTGGCCCGAGCGCGCGTTCTAGGTGGCAAGCCGGCGATCCACGGGAGCCGGATCCGAGAGGAAGGGTGGGGCGCAGCAAACAGTGCCCCGCCCTTCGGCGCGTATGCCCCGAGCGACGGGGACGCTCTGGCCTGAACCGGCTCGTACGGCGCGAGCGGAGCATCCCTTGCGCTTCGGGATTTACGCCACGCGCCTGCCGTCCTTTAGGAAAGGCTCGGCGCGGCCAAAAGGACCGGAGCCATCCTTGTTCTGGATCAGCTCGCCGGAGAACTGCGCGAGGTACACCCGGCGCATACGGTCCGTCGTATTCACCCCGCTGCGGTGCAGGTTCGTGCTGGAGAACACGGCGATGCCCCCGGCCGGGATCTCGACGATCTCTCCAGGGTCGTCACCGTTGTATCCCACCAGGTCATTCGTGCCTTCCTCCTTGACGTGTGGTACGACCTCTCGGGTGCCCGCGCGGGAGTAGGGCAGGACGTAAACCGTGCCGTTCTCCTCGCTGACGTCGTCGAGCGCGCACCAGCAGGAGACGTACGGCTTGTGCGGCGCCGCCTGCCCGAACGCGGAGTCCTGGTGCCAGCTGAACTTCATCCCGACCTCCGCTGCCTTGACGACGTACTGCTCCCAGTAGAGGTAGGCATCGTCGCCGAGCGTCGCGCGGCAGATTTCCGCAAAGACCTCGGAGAACAAGATCTCACGGATCGCGGGACTCTCCTGCGACGGGTGGGGGATGAAGTAGCGGTTGTCGCGGTGGTTGATGCCCAGCACGTCCACACCCTGCCGGTCCATCTCCGCGTTCATCCGGTCGATGAAGCGCTGGCACTCGTCGCGCAGTGTCTGCACGTACTCGTCGGGCAGCGCCCGCTCCAGGATGAAGTAGCCTTCCTCGCGGAACTGCTCCTTCTGCGAGTCGGTGATCTGAAAGGTCGTTGCGTTCGTCATCTCGCTCTCCTCCCGTGGCTCGCGTTGCAAGCTTCTTGCGATTGTGGCGCGAGCGGACTTCGGCATCCGGCGCGCATAAAGCGTTCCGTCGAGTTGCGCGCAACCCACCAGTACACGGAAGGATGGAGTGGATGGAGACGAATCCGATAGAGATGCAGAAGTACCTCAAGGGCGCGAACTACCCGGCCAGCAAGGACGATCTGGTGTCCACCGCCGAGAACAACAGCGCGCCGGGCGAGGTCGTCGAGCAGCTCCGGGCCATCGGCGGCAATGAGTTCTCCGGACCCGACCAGGTGATCGCCACCCTCAAGAAGTCCTGACCCGCGGTCGCTTCGATGGCACGACAGGCGGGAGGGCCGGCCCTGTGCTTCGTCCCTCTCGCACGCCGTGCCCATTGGCAATACCGGCCTTCCCTGGATCCCACGTATGCGTGCTGAGACGGGGCCCTTCAAGGATGTCAAACCAGCCTTGCCTAGATGGTAGCGACCCTATTATTCCAAGCGTCCGGGAAATCACGATCCGCTTATACTTGCGCCGTCGACTGGGATGAGCGGTGGGTATCTCGGTATGCGGCTCGTATAGGTCGGCGAGCGTGGTGGGGTCCGGTAAGGCTGCTCGTTCGCAACTCTGGATGTATTGCTCATGGAGGCACAGATGGCACGGTAC
>JAUJMR010000103.1 GCA_030446765.1 Chloroflexia bacterium | reverse complement strand
GGTGGGTTGGCCCGCACGACGTCGAAGCCGCCGGAGTCGAACACCTCTGCGAACTGCACGCGCCACTCCACGGAGCCGGGAGGCGAGGGGCGGTGGCTGAGCATGGCGGTGATGCTGGCCTGCGCCTCGCGCACCCTGCGCTCCGCCTCGCGCTTGCTCTCGCCGGTGTCGCGCATGAACGCGGCCTTGAGCTTCGCAAGCTCTCGCGCCTGCTCGTGGGCGGCGTGGCGGAAGATGTCGCCCGCCTCCTGTGGATTGGGGGCGAGCAGGCTGTCGCCGCAGACGATCTTGAACGCGAGGTTCGGCAGCGCGGGCGGGTCGCCGAGGCCTTCCCAGTCGATCATCAGCGAGAGCCAGAGGCGGAGCATGGCGATGTTGACGGCGAACGGGTCGATGTCCACGCCGTAGACATTGCGCTCGATCACCCGCAGCTTCAGCTCGTACAGACTCTTGGCGTCCGCGATCAGGTCGCTGTTGTACAGGAGCCGCTGCTGCTCGATCAGCTCATGGAGCATCCCGAGCAGGTACGCGCCGCTGCCGCACGCGGGGTCGAGCACGGTAACGGTCTCCAGCGCGCGCAGCATCTCGCCGGCCTGCTGGACGGTCAGCCCCTGCACCCGGTTGTCGTCGATGAACGCGCTCGCGACCTCGGCGGAGATGCCGGGCACCTTCGTCTGCAGGTAGTGCTTCAGCGCCTCGCGGCACATGAACGACACGATAGGGCGGGGGGTGTAGTAGGAGCCGGTCTGGTGCCGCCCGGTCACAAGCTCCTCGAACACCTTGCCGAGCATCTCGGGGTCGACCGCGACCTCGACATCGTACGGGGTGCTCTCCGCGATGGTGAAGTTGAACTTCGCGAAGAGGTCGTTCAGGATGAGGTTGATCGCGGTGTCCGAGACGTGGACGCCCTGCTTATCGAGCGCGGTCTGCTCGAAGAGCCCGCCGTTCAGGAAGGGGGTGACGCCGATGAGCGGCTCCAGGACGGCGCGAGTCGTGTCGTAGTCGGCGTCCCTCGGGTTGCTCAGCGCGGTGAAGAACAGCAGGCGCAGCCGGGTCTCGTAGAAGTTGCCGTCCTTCTGCTGTTGGTGGTCTCGCCACAGCGCGTGCAGGTAGTTGGTGTCGTTGTTGAAGCGGAGCCAGCCCTTCTTCTGCAGGAAGTACAGGAACATGAGGCGGTTCATGAGCGTCTGGCAGAAGAGCTTGCGCTCGTCGTCGGTGAGGTCGCCCTCGAACAGGCTCCGGACCAGCTCGAAGATGCGGCTGTACTCCCGGAAGAACTTCTTCGTGACGGCCTCGACGTCGTACGCGGCCTCAAGCGCGCGGCGCAGGTCGGTTCGCGCGGCCTCATCGTAGATCGAGCCCAGCCGCTCCGCGACGGTGCGGTAGGGCTGGCCCCGGTTCACGACCATGCGGCGCAGCACCTCGCGGCCGGCGGTCATGGCGGGGTACACGAAGTGCCACTCGGAACGGGTGTGGTCGGTGAGGACGAGCAGGACGTCGCCCGCGAGCGTGGCGCGGACCTCCCTGAGCGCCGCCCTGGTCGTCTCCATGCGGACGCGGCCGCTGTCGGGGAGCCCGAGCGCGACGACGCGAACGCCCTCGCGCTCGGCGATGCGGGTCGCGCTGGCGGGCCGGCCGGCGCCGTGCAGGGCTATGGCCCCATGGGCAGGCTGGAAGTCGAGCTGACCGGCGAAGAGGTCGCGGAGGGCCTGGTGGGCGGCGTCGAGGGAGGGCGCGGCGAGCACCTTCTGGATGGCCGCGTCGGTGTTCCGAGCCTCGCGCAGGTCGACGGTGGTCATCGGGCGTCCTCCGGGTGTGTTTGGCCAGAGCGCGGAGCGGCTACCGGGGCCGCCCCCGCGCCGCGCATTCGGCATTGCGGCTGAGTATACCCCGGGTCACGGATTCCTCGCTACGCTCGGAATGACCGTGCTGGAGCGGTCAGGCAGAGTCCGTATTGCGTGTGCGGCAGTATACAGAATGTCAGGATAGGGGCGTGCTGGAGACTCGTGGGGAGCGGGGGCAGGCACGGAGACCTGCCCCTACGTTGGCTCATCGTTATCGCCCATTGATATGGGACTGTGCTGCGGGCGACAGGTTAGACAGCGAGTCGGAATACCGCCACCTTACGCTGGCTCGGAGGATCAGCGACGGAGCGAGCTGCTTTGATCCTCACCGCTCCGCCGTGCCGCCCGCCCCGGTCCGGGGCAGGGCCGACGGGCTCTCCCGGGGCGT
>JAUJMR010000102.1 GCA_030446765.1 Chloroflexia bacterium | reverse complement strand
TCGGTTGGTGCCGAGGGTCGTATTGCTGGACGTTCGCATGCCCGTGCTTGACGGTTATGCCATCCTTCGCTATATCCGATCCGACCCGATGCTGCGTTCTTCCTTCGTGATGATGCTCACCGCTCTTGGAGGGGCGCAGGAGGTCGAGGTAGCCCTGGAGCGGGGGGCCGACGATTACATCAGGAAGCCGTTCGCGCTCGAGGAGCTGGTAGCCCGGCTACGACGCGGGCTGAAGGTGGCCAACGCCCACCGATAGGAACTTGGGCTCCAAGGCATAGCCGTCATCGATCGCTTCGGGAGGACGCGGGCGTAGCCTCTCTCCGCGCCGTAGAGCCCTCGGCCATGGCGGGCAGCGAGAAGTAGAAGCGGCCTTCCCCACTGTCCTCCGGCGCGGATCCGATCTCTCCCCCGTGGCGTTCCGCGATCAGCTTGCTGATGTACAACCCCGTCCCGGGATCACCGAGGCCATTAGCGGCGATGTGTTGTCCGATGGGGTCCGTCTCGGACACGGCCCGCGCATCCAGCTCGGGGGTCTGCACGCCGCGGCTCGCGATCTCCACCACCGCTCGATCGTCGTCCATCCGGATACGGATGTCTGCGCCCTCGCGCGGGCCGGATCTCTGCACTGCGTCAAGCAGCAAGGTTCTCAGCGCCAGCTCGATCCACATCGCGTCCCCGCGCACCCACACCCCCTGAGCCTGTCCCTGCAGGTGTAGCTCGACGCCAGGTATGATCGTCTTGACCTCGTTGACTACCTCCGCCAGGGCTATGGCCAGATCGAAGGGTACCAGCTCCAAGCCAGCGGTGCTCTGCTCCATATCGCGGACTCGGATCAGCCGGTCCACCAGGATCGACAGACGCCCCACCTGCCGATGGATGGCGCCCAGGCGCCTCAGCATCTGGTCGTCGACAACCCGCTCCGCGGTCCTGCTCAGCAGCTGAGTGTACCCATCCATCACCGTGATTGGCCCTTCCAGCTCACGCAGGGTCAGCGCTATCAACTGACTGCGCGACTCCAGCGCCCGCTCGACCTCGGCGACGAGACTCTCCCTTCGCTGCTCTAACCGCTGCTGCGCGACCAGCGAGCGATACAGGACAAACAGCGGGACCAGGAAAAGCGGCAGCGCCCAGACCCACACCGCCGCAACCACGGCCGCGAGAAAGCCGAGAGCGAACTGCCCCAGCTCCTGTGTGCGGTCGGAAGCGAGAGCCTGGCGCCAGATGGGCAAAGGACTCGTGCCCAGTTGGAGGCCCACGATCGTCGCCACCAGAACGGTATTGAGCAGGTACATCGCCAGCGCAGCCACGAGCACGGCCGGTGCCTGCGACGGACGGTTGAGAACCAGGTTGTCTACATCCCACCCGGCGCTCGCCAACACGAGCCCCCCGACGCCCGCCTGAAGCGCGGTCTGCGCGCTATTGAACGTCACCTCGTCCCAGTCCCTACCCCGCAGGATGTACGCTGTCAGCGTACCGATACCCACGACGAGCATGGCTATGCCCGGCTCCAGGAGCAGGATCGCGGTGAAGATCACGCTGGTTCCGAGCGAGAGCTTCAGTTTGGGGCCGAACGGCAGCTGAAAGGAGTACGCGACGGCGGTCAAACCGGCCAGTACTGCGGCCAGTATGCCTCGCTCCAGGTCCGGCAAGCTGGCCCGCGCCAGGGCAACGGCGGCCAGGCCCAGCGTGGCAACGGCGAGCGCCGCAATATAAATCCTCGCCGAGAGCCAATGCCCATTCATTCCCATCGTCTTCTTTCCCTATGCGGGCGACAGAACTGGCTCGGGATCCGAACGCTCTCCCACATCACGCCGCCGCAGCCCTAGGCGAGGCATCCTGGACGGATCATTGCCCTACGACCGTGAGTTCCACCACCGTGGAGTCGCTCGTGCCCTCAACGACGACCGGAACGGGGGCATTGTGTGGTAGCACCGTCACCTCGACAGGGACATGCTCACCCGGGGACAGCTTGGACTTCTCGATCGGCACCCGCACCTTGACCGTGGTCGGGAAACGTTTGTCGACTACCTCTCCGGTCCCATCTGTAAAGACCACCACCTCCGGGTACCCGTTATAGCCCGGTCCGCTCGCGATCAATCGTCGCGCCACCGACTCGGGCGTCTGGATCTCGATACGGGTAGGGCCATTGACGAGGGGCACGTACTCAAGGGGGATGCCGACCGTGATATCGACGAGTGTGCCGTCGAGGCTCACGACCGGGTCCGACTTGCACCAGGTCAGCCCCGC
>JAUJMR010000101.1 GCA_030446765.1 Chloroflexia bacterium | reverse complement strand
GGCTTGAGGAACCCCTTCAGGATGGCCTTCGATCCCGACGCCGCCGGCACGCGGTTCCGGATCAACGAGGTCGGCGGGGAAGCCTGGGAGGAGATCGACGCCGGGAAGAGGGGTGCCGACTACGCCTGGAATCTTTGCGAGGGCCGCTACGACAACCCCTTCCGCGACGGCTCGGTAGACTGCTCGGCGGCGCCCTACACGCCCCCCATCCACGAGTACAGCCACGATACCGGGTGTTCCTCGGTCACCGGCGGCGCGTTCGTGCCCGACGGCGTCTGGCCCGCCTCGTACGACGACGCCTACCTCCTCGGCGACTACGTGTGCGGTAAGATCTTCGAGCTCAAACCCAAGAGCGGGGGTGGCTTCGTGAGGACCGCGTTCGCCACCGGGTTGGGGCAGGGCGGCCCCATCGCCATGAGCTTCGGCCCTTACAAGACCGGCGAGGCACTCTACTACACGACCTTCGCCGGCGGCGGGGAGGTGCGCCGCATCGCCTACACCGCAGGCAACCTGGCCCCGGCCGCCGCGATAGCGGCGAACCCGCCCTACAGCCCGCCCCCCGGGCTAACCATAGACTTCGACGGCTCCGGGAGCCGCGATCCCGACGGCGACACGCCGCTGACCTACCTCTGGGACTTCGGCGACGGGACCACCGCCGAGACCTCCACCCCGACCACCAGCCACACCTACCCGGAGGCCCGCAAGTACGCAGCCACGTTGACGGTGCGCGACAGCCTGGGCAAGGTCTCCGCCCCTGACACGGTCGAGGTCTTCCCCGGCAACACGCCGCCCGAGCCGAAGATCGAGGTCCCGTCCCCGTCCACCCTCTTCGAGGTCGGGCAGCGGATCGCCTTGCGCGGTGGCGCCACCGACGGCGAAGACGGCCAGCTTCCTGACGGCAGCCTGCGTTGGGAGGTCCGCAGGTACCACAACGGCGACCACTGGCACCCGTACTTCTCGGGAACCGGGAACGACTTGACGTTTACCGCGCCTCCACCCGAGGACCTGCTCTCCACCGGCGCGGGCAACTACCTGCAGGTCCGTCTCACCGCGACCGACTCGGAGGGCCTGAGCCGCACGGTCGTCCGGAGGATAGACCCAAGGCAGGTCGACGTGAGGTTCGCGACCAGCCCGATCGACCTCAAGCTGAAGGTCAACGGGCACGAATTCCGCGCGTCGCGGACGTTCCTATCGTGGGAGGGCTACAAGCTGAACGTCTACGCGCCGCAGCAGCGCCACGACGGCCGGACGTGGGTGTTCCGATCCTGGTCCGACGGCCGCGCCGCCAGGCACACCATCACGACGCCCTCGGTCGCCACGACTTACGAGGCGAGCTTCGAGAGGTTGCGGCCCTAATCCCCGCCGCCCTGCCAACACAAGGGTAGCCGCCGGGTCTTGCGGGCTCTCTGCCTCCTCCTCCGATGTTTCAAGCCAAGGGGACGACGCTTTCTTTCGAGGGCGGCCTTCCGGTTGAGGACATCGGTGGTCTCTGTAGGGGTGGGGCGGTTGTTCTACAATAAGCGGCGCTCGAGGTAGGTTTGTATAGGGATGATCCGCGTGGTCACCCTGAAAGAGAGCGTAGTCTGTGAGCGATCAGTTGTTTATCGCGGGTTTCCACCGTAGCGGCACGTCGGCGACCGCCCAGTTGCTGCACCGGGCGGGGCTGTTCTTGGGCTATGAATTGCTCGAGGCCAACCCGTCTAACCCGCACGGCCACTTCGAGGACCGGGAGGTGGTCGAGCTTCACCATCAGATGCTCACAGACAACGAGCAGACCTGGCTCGTCGGCGAGCCCTTCTTGCCAGCTGTGAGCTGGTTTCACTGGCGGCTGATGCAGCAGGTAATAGAGCGCCGGAACACCGAGCACACGCTCTGGGGGTTCAAGGACCCGCGCGCGTGCCTGTTCTTGATGCTCTGGAAGTACCTGCTCCCGAACGCCAAGGTCCTCCTCGTCTACAGGCACTTCTCGGATGCGACGTATTCTTTGGCGCAGCGCCACTCGGCCGACCTGTTCCTGAACAGGGGCAACAGGCACGTGCACCGGAGGTTCTGGGAGGAGCCCGACCTCGCCCTGCGGATGTGGCTCGTGCACAACGGGGCGCTGCTCAGGTTCGCCCGCGCCTACCCGGACGACACGATGACCGTCTCGCTCGACATGATCCGGGACGGGGTCCCGCTCGTTTGGGCCCTGAACCGTCCCTGGGGCTTCGGCCTGGAGGAGGTCCGCCCCGGCCAACAAGAACCCATTCGTGCCGTCCTGCGAGGGCGCGACACGC
>JAUJMR010000100.1 GCA_030446765.1 Chloroflexia bacterium | reverse complement strand
CTCACTCTAACCAGAAGACTGACGATTCTACCGCCCACTCCCATGCAACAGAACCGGGGAGGATGTCGGGGCAGATCCGTATGCGTGTGCGGCACGAGAACCTGGCGACCGAGTGGTTTGACTATCTGTTCGTTAGCATCGAAGAGTTGCAGGGACTCCTCGCCGACTCGCCTTGGCATCTGGAACTTGTGGAGGTGGAGGGCGCTCGCTACGTGGCCCTCCTGCGTCGATCTTAGGGGCTCGCCGAGCGAGGCGTGCATGTGGACCAGTGATTATGCCGCTTTCAGCGGTGCTCAAGGGGTGGACTGGAGGGCCATCCAGTCTTTTCAGACATTTTCTAACTCTTCAACATCACGGTAGCTCAGGGCAAACCGGAAATACAGCCAAACGGCATGTGAGAGGATCTCCTGCGGGAAGAGGGGTCTATGTTGGCGCCAGGCATACTTATCCGAGTCCAGGCGCCGGCGGCACCCGGCCACCACGGCTCGTACACCTGCCTGCCTCGCGACGAATGCGAGGACCAAGAGGACTAGGAACGCCTCCGACTCGGGCGGCAGACGAGCAGGCGCTCACTGGCGCTAATGGCTGCCGTCTGTGGCGAGGGCGCAAACCGTGGGCACGAGCACATCGGCGTGGGGCGATAAGGTCTCGGTGGTGCCGCTGCCGGATAGCACTCCAATTGTGAGGGCCACCTTAGCCGCCCGTCCCATCAACATGTCCGCCGAACTGTCCCCGGCAACTACTGTGCGCATCGGTGTTATGCCGACAGCCGCGCAGGCTTCGAGCACCATGTCGGGCGCCGGTTTCGTTGGTAGCGCCCGATCCCCAGCGACGATCGCGCTCAGATACTGCAACACGCCCAAGGGGGCCAGATCGCGCTCGACCCCAGTCAGATCGTCCGTGGTTACCACTGCCAGCCGGCTACCACGAGCCGTCAACGCCTCGAAGAGCGGCAGTAGTGCACAGATCGGTGGCGCTGGCGGTCTATCGGCTTCCAGCATTGCTCGCTGAGCCGTGACCATCGCCTCACTCCAGCCCATACCAGCCTCGTAGAGCCGTGTTGCGATCACCGCTTGCAACGTCGGCAGCGATGCGATCGCCAGTGGGGTCTCCCCCTCGACCCGTCCGGATGTCGCATTCCACCCCAGACGGGACAGCAGGTGCTCAGGGGGAACTATTGCGGCGAGGGTGGCCGCGACGGACTCCACCCACGTACCCCACGGCGCGTGCAGGTCTACCAGCGTTCCGTCCTTGTCGAATACGATTAGCTCCGCGTCGACCGCTGGCAATGCTGCACCGATGTGCATCTATCCCCTCGCTGTCCGCTTGATCAAACCATCCGCGCAACGGATGTGAGAAAGAAGGGATTGCTCCAGGCCCAGCGGCCGGCGCCATCGACGACCTGGATGCGGAGGTAGTTGCGCGCATCAACCTCGAACTCCGCCCCTTCGAGCAGTTCTTCGCCCCGGGCATGGACGCTCCCGCCGCGTGTGCCCTCGCTCCAGTAGATCGACCGAGCGGGCGAGCAGCTCACGCGCAGGAGCTGACCTTCCAGGGTGATATCCTGGATTGCCGGGCCACAGCTCGCGTAGAAGTGTCCTGTCTTGATAGCCTCAAGGATCACTCCGGGGGAGCGCTTGGGAGCCTTCACCATGATCCATCCGCCACCGTAATCGGGCGTCCGCCAGTGCGAATCGTCGGTGGCGAAGCCCCACACCGGCCGCCCTCGTCGGAGCAGATCGTCCCAGTAAGGCTCGGCCAGTCCGGTGCGGTTCTCGCGGTCGCATCCCGTGTTATACACCTCAATGCCGGCGCACCCGGTCAGCTCGCCCAACTCCTCCATCGTCATCCAGGACCAGTGGGGATGAGCCACAAAGCAGGCCGCGCCGCGGGAAGAGACTAGGTCGATCCCTTCCTGGGGCGTCAGCGAATCGGGTGGTGGCGCCTGAAAATCAGCGGGCAGACCGCACGCGACCAGGTGAGAGGGCCCGCCGCCCTTCGTGACGCCGAGGCTGAGTTCTGTGCCCAGCAGGGTGAGTATCCGGGGATCGCAAAACTGGGCGGGGTCGGTTATGCGGTTATGGTCGGTGATGCTGACGAAGTCGTACCCGTGCTGCTCGTGCCAACGAATGTTCTCCGCGGGCGAGCACGCTCCGTCGGATTCGGTGGTGTGTGTATGCAGGTTGCCCTTGAACCATTGGCCTGCCGTGACGAAAGGATTCGCTACTCCCAATACTACCTCACAACGCGAACTAGAGCTCCTCTGTCGCTCCTGCACACGGGGGGATAGACCGCTACCACCCTAAGTCCA
>JAUJMR010000099.1 GCA_030446765.1 Chloroflexia bacterium | reverse complement strand
CAGTAGTACTGATCCTGGTGCCAGGGCGTGTATCCTCCACTGCCCTCTTTGAAGACTCTGTTGGCGAAGTCCGCGCATCAGGCTGGCGAGGCTCCTAATGCAGCGAATGCCGAGCGTCGCGGCTTGAATGCAGATGGGTCCGCCAGCCACACAAGCAGGCGCATGAGGTTTATCGCCACCGCCGTGATCACGTGCTGCAGGTGCGTGCGGGCAAGTCCCCTGTACCGAGCCCGCCGCAGCCCGAAGGCCCGGGTGCCCTGGGAGATGGTGCCCTCCACCCCCGCGCGTAGCGAGTACTGCTCCTTGAACTCCTCGGTGCCCTGCCTGCGCCGGGCGGCTACGAGCGCCTCGTGCTCTTTGCGGGTGCGGACGGTGATGGTGCGGTACCCGCCCCTGCCCCTGGTGCACTTCGCGCGGCTCGGGCACGGGCCGCAGTCGGAGCGATCGAACACCGCCTTGACCACGCGGTTGCCATATTTGTCCCTGTTCGGCACCCAGTACCTGCTCCTCCTCCCCTCCGGGCAGGTGATCTCGCGAGCATCCCAGTCGATGGAGAAGGAGGGGATGTCGAAGCCCTCGCCGGCCCGCGCCTGCCAGCCGAGGTCGGCCGGTACCGGGCCGAGCAGGTCCACGCCGTGCTCCTCTCGACTGCTCACCAGGACGTCCGAGTCGATATAGCCCTGGTCGGCCAGGTGTACCTCGGGCAGCAGCCCCTTGGCCGCCAGATCCTCCTGGATGTCTGCGGTCACGGCGGTATCCGGGGTGGTGGCCGGCGTGGTAGCCACGTGCGTAATCAGGTGGGGAGAATCCTCGTCGCACGTCTCCGTCACATGGACCTGGGAGCCGATCCACGAGGTCTCGCGCTTGGTGTTGACGCGGGCCTCGGTGTCGTGGGGCGACTGGATCATCGCGCTCGAGCGCGGCAAGTCCTCGGGGACGCGCCACCCCGGAGGTCCGCCCGGCTCGGTGGGCGCGTAGTACTGCTCGATCCACACCCGCCTCAGCGTCCGGACCGCGGGTACCTCCCGCAGCCAGGCGGATGCTGACGGTGCATCAATAGCCGCGAGCAGGCTGAGGCCGTCCGCGCCGATTCCCTCGGCCAGCGCCCGCCTCTCATCCTTCCCCTTGGGCGCTCGCCCCTCCTCGAAGCGGGCCCCGTACCGCTCGTACCACTCGGCTGGTGCCACCTCGCGCAGCCACTCGGGAGCCGCGACGGCGAGGCCGTCGAGGGCGTGGCGTAACGTCTCCCCGACGATCCCGAGGCGATTGAGCGCCCGGACGTCGGCGAGCACATGCGTCGAGTCGGTGCGCTGCTTGCCTCGCCCCTTGATCAGCCCCCTTTCCTTGAACCCGGAGAGCATCCGGTCGAGGAGTAGCTGCTCCGCGCCGCCCTCCACGAGGCGCGCCCGGAACTCGCTGAGGACCGAGAAATCGAAGCCGGCATCCTCCAACTCCAGGGAGAGCGCGTACTTCCAGTCGATGCGGCCGCGTACGGCATCGGCCGCCTGCCTGTCGGTGAGCCCCTCGACGTACTGCAGCACGCAGATCAGAGCCAGCCGCCAGGGGGGTGCCGCGGGCTGGCCGTGGGCGGGGAACAAGGCCGCGAAGTCCTCGTCGGAGAAGAGAGTCCCCAGCGAATCGCGCATCCGGATGTACGGGTTTCCCTTGGGGAAGGCGGTGCGGGCAACCCGTGCCGTCTGCTCGGGTACTGGCTGGACTGGTTGTGGGCGCAGCGACATGTTCTTCCCCCTGACGGTACAACAGAGCACTCCGCCGCCTGCCCTATAATCTTGCCAACAGCGAGGCAAGGAGGCAGCGGTTCGGTGTGAGGTACTTTACCCGAAGCTGGCATGAGGAGTCCGACGACGACCAGGCCGAGGAGGTAAGGCACACCTACCTGCGTCGCCTGGATGAGATAGAGCCGACACTGACGCCCGAGCTCACACTCCTAGCCCGGAAGATCTCGCTCCACGATTGCCTGTTCAGGGAGTTCGTGTACGACGAGGTGTCGAAGCTCCTCCGGCTGCGATTGCGGTGCGGAGACCTGAAGGTCGGCTACTTCGACCTCGAGTTGAGGTACGGGGGCGCCACTCTGCTCGCTGGCTATACCCCGGAGTTGGTCGCCGCCGTGCGCGCCTCCAAGACCGAGGTACTCTACGATGAGGTCGGCTTAGCAGGCGAGGGCGAGTTCGATCATCGCATGCTGCTCTGGCCGCGCGAGGAGATGACCATCCGCTTCCGGAGCTTCTCGCTATCCCGAACGCTAGCCACCGGACGACACGACCCCTGAACACGACTTCGCCAACAGAGTCTTTAAATAGGGTG
>JAUJMR010000028.1 GCA_030446765.1 Chloroflexia bacterium | reverse complement strand
GCAGCCGATCACACCAGAGGAGCACGCTCAGAATCCCGACGGCGCCAAGGCCACTCAACCAGAATCCCAGGCGGGTAGGAGTGGAATCGTAGTGCCACGTCACCGTGTGCCGCCCGGCGGGGACAACGACGCCGCGTAACGCACCGTTGACCCGATGGGAACGTTGTGGTATCCCATCCACCCGCACCTTCCATGCCGGGTAGTCGAGCTCACTGACGACCAGCAGTCCGGACGATGCAAGCTCCACCGTCGCGTCAATCCGGCTGGCGCTGTAATGGGTCTCCTTTACCTGCTCCAGCGCCCGCTGTGGCTGGACACCAGAGATCGGTTTGGAGACGATGCCGACGGTGCGCGGATCCACCAGCCCGGAGTCGATCAGACGTAGGGCGTCATCATCGGATGCAGCGCGTACGTCATGCACAACCCAGAGCTTCGGCAGGACGTGCAAATTACTGTAGTGCAGGATTTTCTCGGTCGATCCATGCAAGCGATGATGAGTGTGCCCGGGGCCTAAGGGCTGGTCGCGCGTCGTGAGTATGCTGCGTACCCCCATCATGTCCAGCAGTGGAGAGTCGAGCGCTGGCGGAAAGATGTACGCGTTCCGATAGTGTTGGAATTTTCCGTTTGCCGTGGCCAGTAGCCGGTCATAGACCGCGAGATGCAGTGGGTTATAGCCCTGGGCGTCCTCCAGCCCGTACAGGTTTCCCTGGCCGGCCACGAGCAGCCCGCGCAACGCGACCTGACCCACCGGATCCCGAATGCGGTCGGAGAAGATGTTATATCGGCGATATCCACTATCGCGGCTCAGTGCCCTGGGGTAGTAACCGAAGAACCTGCCGTGGCCCTGAAGCGAGCCAAGCAGCGCGGCGCTTGCTTGCGTCGTTTCATGACGATAGAAACCCTCGGCGTCTCCGATCGTGAACGACTGGGTGTTGTTAACCGCGTAGTGAAAATTGTGGATCAGTTGCGCAGCGGTGAGCAACACGAGCAGTGCTGCAACCCGTCGCGCCGGGACCTGCCCATTCCAGGCTAACAGCACGCCACCCGCAGCAAGCAGCAATCCAATGGCAAACATGAAGTAGCGGGCGTCGCGCGCTATCTGAGCGCCACCAATCCAGACTAAGCTCAGCAACGGTAAACCAACAGCGGTGAGCAGGACGATCCGTCTTCGCCTCTGAGTCGCGAGCAACTTATCCACGGCGGTCCCCGCGAGCGCCGCGAGGAAGAAGACCATCACGAAGGAGAGGCGCCCAGGGTAGTGCAGGTGCAACTGCAACAGTCCGGGAACAAAAGCAAAGACCGAGCGCGCGATCGCACTCGTCCTTGCCAGGTGGCCCAGTAGGTATAGCTGGGCCAGAAAAGTCAGGAGTACCATGCCTGCATAGAAAACCTGCGTCCGGTCCAGCTTGAGGAAGGGCGCACTGATCGCTAGAAGGATAATCGTCGCGCCGACATAGGTGGGGCCGAGCCGGAGAAAGATCTCCAGGTCCGAGATGGAAATGCCGGACACATACGGTTGTTCTCCAGGTCCATAGCCACTCTGCAAGTTTGAGGACGCGATGAACTCAAGCCTTGGGAACAGAGTCCACGCGGAGAGCATCAGCACGAACATTGACATGATCGCGCTGTGGAACAGCAGCTGTACAAACCGTTGCGAGACCGGCCGGTCCCTGGAAGGTGGTCCTAGCAGGACCATAAAACCAACGTATGCAGCGACGGCGACGAACGCGTAGTAGGCGCCCTGTCCGGACCAGGCACTCACCTCCTGAGAGGCCGCGACTCCCATGAGCGTCCAGCCAAGCAACCTGCGTCGGCCCCCGTACGCGGTCGCCATATATGCGCCCAGGAACAACCATGGAAGCCATGCCCGCGCCCCGATCCAGCCAAAGTTGTATCGGGCGTTCAGTGCCACCGAGAGCGCGGCGATCGTCGCCCCGGCGATCCCCACACCGGTTGCACGAAGAAACAACAGCATACCCAGCGCGCACAGAACCATGTTCGCGACGTAGGTGGTGATCGTCGCCTCCGTGATGGCAAGGAGGCTGAACGGGAGCATGACGGTTAGGTGTCCCCATCCGGATTGGGGATCTCCCATCAACGGCATCCCGCTCATACTGTATGGATTCCACCCTGGCAATTGACCATACTGCAGTATTTGGCCAGTAAGGGCGCTCACTGGGTAGAAGTAGAAGATCATGTCGTTGGCGAGAGGGACGTGACCGGCCCAGATCAGCGGCCAATTCATCACGAGTACGCACAGCAGGATGAAGGACATGGAAAGGATGAGCGGATAGCGCGCAACCCCCGTTGACAGCGAACGGCTCAGTGTGGCTATCGGTGAGCCGGACACCTGGAGTCGCCTGTGCATTCTATTGGCTACCTCTTGTCCACGGAGTGGCTTATGGCGCCCTTGTTGCCAGGACGGTTACCAATGACGTTGGGCTACAGGCTGGTGCCAGCGGTCTGTTGCCAGCAGTCCGGCATCAATATCGCATTCCTATCGTCGCTTGCCTCATGCTACCGATGGCCATATCCGCGAGGCAAGGAGGAACAGGGAGCGCTTCGCCGTAGAAGGTCTCAGTGCAGTATGGGGAACGGTAAAAAATGTTCCGTGGGCGCTGTCCCAGTGCGCTCTTATATGCCAGGATCGTGGTGACGGTGATCGCGGTGGGTGTGCCGGTGTGGGTGTTCGTGCCGAGTCTCGGGGCCGTGCTGGTGCCGGTGGACGTGGAGGAGATTGGTACTGCGCAGCAACGCCTCGTCGCCAAGTATTTCCTCGGGGGTACCCTCGGTGACAATCCTCCCGGCACGGAAGATATACGCGCGGTTGGCGATATCGGCGATGCCGCCCAGATCATGTGTGGCGGTCACGACCGTCTTCGGGCCGTCGCTCCAGCCGATGAGGAAGTCCAATAACTGGCTCTCGCTCCGCGGGTCGAGACCGGCCGTCGGCTCGTCGAGGAGCAGCACGTCCGGGTCGAGCACGAGCACGGAAGCGAGCGCCACCCGCTTCTTCTCACCGCCCGATAGCCGGTGGGGTGGACGGTCCCGGAGGTGCGAGAGTTCCAGGAGGTCGAGTGTCTCGGCAACCTTCCGTCGGATCTCCGGGCGCGGCCAGCCGAGGTGCAACGGGCCGAATGCAACCTCGTCGAAGACGCTCGGGCAGAAGAGTTGGACGTCCGGGTCCTGGAACACGAGTCCGACCCGACGGCGAAACCGGAACGCCCACTCCTCCTCCCGCAGGTGCTCCTCCGTTAGCGGCTCACCGAAGACGGAGACCGAGCCGGACTCGGGGAAGTACAGCCCGTCGAGCACGCGCAGTAACGTGGACTTGCCGGAGCCGTTCGCGCCGAGCAGCGCGACGCTCTCTCCTTCCTCTATGCCGAGCGAGACGTGGTCGAGCGCGCACACGTCGTCGCTATAGCGGTAGGTAACATCCTTCAAGTGGAACGCGGTAGCTGATTGCATTCCGCTACCGGCCAAGCCAGAGGCCAAGCGCGGCCGCGCCCAGCATTGCGCCGAGCGCCGGCCAGTCGTGCGAGCGCATCCTGAACTCGTCGATGGTGTGCACCTCGCCACGGAACCCTCGGGCCTGCATCGCCAGATACACATCGCCGCTGAGCTGCAGGCTTTTCGACAGGAGCACACCGAGGAGCGCGGTGGCCGCTCGCCGCTCTTCCGCCGGTGGAAGCTTGCCCACCTCCCTGCTCCGTCGCGCCTCGAGCATGGCACGTGCGGCCTCGACCAGCAGGAAGAGGTAGCGGTACGTCATGCCGAGTACCACGACGAGCACCGCCGGCACGCGCAGGGTCCGCAACGCCTTGAGCACGTGGCTCCACGGCGTCGTAAGCATGAGCAGCAATGCCAGCGTCGCGGAGGTGAGCACGCGCGAGATGAGGAATGTGGCGGATCGGATACCGGGTTCGGTGACGGCCCAGCCGAGCACCGGTACGCTCCACACCGCGCGGCCGGGTACGAGGAAGAGCGCAGGAAATGCGATGATCCCCGTAAAGATGAAGGTGGACAGCCACACCCGCCGCAGGAGAACGCCGAGTGAGATGCCGGAGAGTAGCGCCATGCCCAGCCCCGCGGCGTACACCGCCCACACAACCCAAAGAGATCGGGAGGCAGCGGACGCGATGATCAGCGCGAGCAGACCGACGAGTTTCACGCGCGGGTCGAGCGATTGGAGCAGGCCGGGCCGCTGACTGATCGCTTCGCCGTGCAGCGAGCGCTCCAGCACCCCCGACAATGCCGCGAGCGTTTTCTCCACTGCGCCCCCGCTGCCGCGCTTGCTCAGCCGAACGTCTTCAGCCGCTATCTTGGACGCTCCTCCCTGTCATCGCCATTGCACTGGCGGCTTGCCGGTCCATGATCTCGTTACTGCAACACACGCGATTCGGGCCGGGCACAGAATCCGGACCCGCTCGACAGACGCATGCCGCGTCGTCGAACGCACCCCGCCTCCGACCTTAGGTGGTGGTGCCTTCGCGCCCAGCCAAGATGCGTCCGATGATCCACGCCAGCAGGCCGACGAGCACAGCACCTACCGCGGCGGATATGACATAGCCACCCGCCTCGCTTCTCAGGAAGGAGGGCGCATAGTCGGGGACGGGTGCGGTCCACACGGTGGACCAGCGGCTCAGTCCTTCCGGACTGCGGATGGCCGCGGCCATCCTCGCGATCTGCGGGTAGCGCGCGGGGTCCGCGGCGCGCAGTACCGCAAGCTGTCGCTGCACGATGTCGCCCGCCTCATATAGCTCGCCCTCCGCCACCGCCCTGCCCGCGGCGACGAGCTCCTGGATCGACTTGGGCGACTCGCTGTTCTGTGCGAGCCTGCCGAACTCCGCGCCGAGGCGTTGTCGGTCCTCGAGCGGGAGCTCACGTATGTGGTATGCGGCCTGCTCCGCCGTGACTTCCGCATTGTCCCACTCGCCCCACGCCGTGCCGGAGGCGAGCAGACCCAGCGGAGTGAGCACGACCAGTGCGGCGAGCCCTGCCCACAACGGCGTCAGTCGCCGTGGTCTCGTCGTCCGCGTCGCATCACTGTCTCCAGACCCCCGCGCGGTAGTTCGCAGCAGAGACGGGTCCACGCGCTGGATATACGCCAGGACCCCGCCTGTCACGACCGCCTCCGCGATTCCCGCGAAAGTCAGGTGGCCGAGCATCATCGCGGGGATGGCGATGGAGAGCGGGTAGAAGGAGTAGAGCGGTGCGCCGCTCGCGTCCGTGAAGAGCTCCGGCTGAATGCCGAACTCCACGGCGGTGATGAACGCGGCGGCATTGAGCGCGACGTACCCCGCAATGGCACCGGCAACGACCCGCCGCCTCGACCGCAGCGTCGCGCGTCCCGCGAGCAGGCGGTACAAGCCATATCCCCATAACGAGCCCACGACGGCGATATTGAAGCAGTTCGCGCCGATCGCGAGCACGCCGCCGTCGCCGAAAAACAGGGCCTGCAGAATGAGCGCAACGGAGACCGCGATGATCGCCCCCCACGGGCCGAGGACGATGGCGGCGAGCGTCATCCCCGCCGCGTGGCCGGTGGTCCCGCCCGGCAGTGGCAGATTGAACATCATGATCAGAAAGGAGAACGCGGCGAAAATCGAGATGAGTGGGACCATTCGCGCGGAGAGGCTGCGCTTGAGGCGCTGCAGCGCCACCCACCAGAACGGCGCGGCGGCGGCGTACATCACCGCGCACGTCTGTGGGCTAAGGTAACCATCCGGGATGTGCATGGGACTCTCCTACGGCGCAACACGCCATCGGGTAGAATAGCAAGAGGCCTGTTGCAAGTCGTTCCTGTTACAACTATTCGCAGCAGTATATGCCGCGTCCCGGCCGCTGTCAAGGCAGGTGTCCGAACGCTCAGCCGCCTGTGTGGCTGTGGCTTTGCCTGCCAGCATTTGCACGATGCGATGATGTCGCACCGGCTCGGACCGCCAGTGCGCGGCTCAGTCTGCTGCCCGCACAACTGGCATTCTGAGATCACCCTGAGCCGGCTCCCAGTGAGCATGCGCGAGGTTATCCTTACCCCAAGGCACGTTCCACCGGCTTGACATCGCCATGATCGGTTCCTATCCTAACCACAAGCCGCGAAGGGCGGCCCGGGTAGCTGGTATGGACAGGAACGTCGGTGGTGTTAACATCTGTCAGGCCGCTTCGATGAACGAGTGCGGTAGTATGGAGTCCGGCGTTTCCTTTAAGTCAACTGCATTAGTACAAGGCGTCTAAAAAACATGGCAAACAGACTAGTAATTGTAGAATCGCCCGCGAAGGCGAAGACAATCGGTAAGTATCTTGGCCGTGCCTACACGGTGAAGGCATCGATGGGCCACATCCGCGATCTGCCCAAGAGCAAGCTCGGCGTTGACACCGAGCACGACTTCGCGCCGCAGTATCTCATCCCGCGCGACAAGAGCAAGACGGTGAAAGATCTCAAACAGAGCGTGGAATCGGCGCGTGAGGTGTATCTCGCGACGGACCCCGATCGCGAAGGGGAGGCAATCGCCTGGCACCTCGCCCACGCCACCGGCCTGGGCGATGACTCAAGCAAGACGAAGCGCGTGGTGTTCCACGAAATCACCCCTGAAGCCGTCAAGGAGGCGATAGCGCATCCCCGTGCTCTGGACATGAACCTCGTCGACGCCTATCAGGCGCGGCGGGTGCTCGATCGGCTGGTCGGCTATAACATCAGCCCCATCCTCTGGAAGAAGGTGAAGAGCGGCCTCTCCGCAGGGCGGGTGCAGTCCGTCGCATTGCGGCTCGTCGTCGACCGCGAGCGGGAGATCGAGGCGTTCGATCCGGTTGAGTACTGGACGATCGGCGCGGACCTGTCGAAGATTCCCACCGGTGGCAAGAAGGCCACAAGGATCAGTTCAAGGATCCGAGTTCGAACGAGGCAGACTCCGCACAGGTGGTGGCCGATCTGGAAGGCGCGTCGTACACGAAGCGCGAAGGATCAGTCGAAGATTCCCACCGGTGGCAAGAAGGCCACACGCAAGGATCAGTTCCGACGGTGGGAGTTGTTCCGGGTGCGCGGGAAGAAGGCCGAGCTTGCCAACGAGGCGGACTCCGCGCAGGTAGTAACTGATCTAGAAGGCGCGTCGTATCGCGTGGCGGAGGTCAAGAAGCGTGAGACGCAGCGTCGACCCAGCGCGCCGTTTATCACGAGCACGCTCCAGCAGGAAGCGTCGCGCAAGCTCAACTTCAACGCTCGGCGCGCAATGGGTGTCGCGCAGAGTCTGTACGAGGGCGTGCGGCTCGGCTCCGAAGGTGAGCAGGGCTTGATTACATATATGCGCACCGACTCGACGAACGTCGCGTTCGTCGCACAACAGGAAGCTCGCGGGGTCATCAGCGCCCGCTTCGGTCCTGAGTACGTGCCCGAGAAGGCGCCGCTGTACAGTCGCAAGGCGAAGAACGCGCAGGAGGCGCACGAGGCGATCCGACCTACGAGCGTGCGCCGTGACCCAGAGGCCATCAAGCAGTACCTCACTTCCGACCAGTACAAGCTGTACAAGCTGATCTGGCAGCGCTTCGTCGCGAGCCAGATGCAGAACGCTACTCGACGGCACGACCGTGGACATCGCGGCAGGTCGGCAAGGACAGGAGGCTCCGTATACGTTTCGCGCGACCGGCTCGGTGATCAAGTTCGACGGTTACCTCGCGGTGTACCAGGAGGGGCGCGACGAGGGGCAGATGAGCGGACGAGCCGCGACCTCTTGGCTCGTGCCGGAGCAGCACTGCAGCCACCGCCGCGGTACTCCGAGGCGACGCTGGTGAAGATTCTGGAGGAGCTATTCGCGCCCGTGATGGGCAGGAGCGCTACTACATCACGCGCGAAGGCAAGCAGCTCCGCCGACGGAGCTGCTTCGTCGAGTACTTCCCGGACATGCCGGCTTCACCTCGCACAGGAGGAACTCGACGAGATCTCCTCCGGCTCACGGACGTGGGTGCCGGTTATCCGCTGTTCCTCCCCGTTCGAGGACCGGTTGCAGACGGATGGAACGCGTGAAGATCAAGGATGAGCCCGCGGGGAGGAGTGCCCGAACTGTGGGCGCGAGATGGTATTCAAGATCGCTGGTCAAGATGCCCCGACTACCCGGAGCCGCGAAGCCGATCCTCGTACGCACGGGCGTTACCTGCCCGGAATGCAAGCAGGGCGAGCTCGTCGAGCGCGAAGAAGGGCCGCCGGCCGTTCTGGGGCTGCGAGCGTTTCCCGGACTGCGCATTCACGGTGAGTTCCAAGCCGGTGGTGGAGCCGTGCCCGGTATGCGGCGGCTTGCAGGTGCAGGCGGGCAAAGGCGTGCTGCGGTGCATCGTGTGCAACCCGCCGAAGCCGTTCGGTGCGGCGGATGGCGAGGCGAACGGCAAGGTGGCGCCGAAGAAGGTCGTCGCTCGCCGCAAGCCCGCCGCCCGTAAGGCTGCCCGGTGCTCAAGCGCAGCGCCTGATCGCTGGACGCGCGGCACGACGATCCTCCGTCTATGGTGCTGCGGGGCGCTGACGATTCGCAGTTTGGCTTGCGAATCGCCGGCCACCAATATGCGGAGGGAGTGGGCGATCATTACGACGCGAGAATATGGCACTGGCTCGCTGTGCGGTAGTAGCGCCACGGCGGTTCTGCAGGAGATAGCGCAACGTGGACCCGCGTTTTGTGCTCGTCCATAGCCCTCTGGTCGGTCCGATCACCTGGGCGCTCGTGTCGAACGAGCTCCGGCGACGCGGTCTTGGCACGCTGGTCCCGGAGTTGGCCAGTCCGACCGAGACTCCGTTCTGGCCGCAGCACCTAGACTCGGTCGTCGGCGCACTGGCTGACCTGCCGGCGGCCGATCCCGTCGTGCTCGTCGGCCACAGTGGCGCTGGACCGCTCCTGCCGGCCATCGGACGGGCTGCGGGCAGACCGGTGGCGGCGTATATCTTCGCGGACGCCGGACTGCCGACGGGTGGTGCGAGTCGAATGAGCACCGGTGGCTTCGCGGACTACCTTCGCGACCTCTATGCCCGGGACGAGCGCTTCCCGAACTGGCGCGACCCGGACCTGCGGGACACCGTGCCCGACCTGGCGTTGCGGGCGCGCCTGATAGCCGAGCTGCGCCCACAGCCACTCGCTTTCTGGGAGGAGCGACTGCCCGTGGTCGGCAACTGGCCGGACGCACCGGGCGCCTACCTCCAGTTCACGCCCGCGTACGACGCCGACGCACAGCAGGCACGCCGCCTCGGTTGGCCCTATCGTCACATCGCGGGTAACCATTTTCACTTGCTCGTCGATCCGACCGCAGTCACCGACGCACTGCTGGATCTGGCTCGCGACATCCGCGTCATTCCGAACCGATGACCAGACATCACATCTCGCACCCGTCCCCGGAGCGTTTGCGGTGGTTTCGTGCCCTGGAGCGCTAATCGATTGGTCTCAGGCGGGGCGATTGCCGAGATAGGCCCGTATGTATCAGCCCACGACGCAGAACTCGTTTCCCTCCGGGTCGAGCAGCACACCTGGTCTGGAAAGCCCGGCGCCCGGCGCGCACCCAGTGCTAGCAGCCGCTCGATCTCTGCCGCGGGATCGTCCACGCGGAGGTCGAAGTGGACTCGGTTCTTCCCAACTTTCGTCTCCGGCACGCGCTGGAACGCCAGCTCCGGGCCCACGCCAAGCGGGTCCGCGATGGCGATGAGGTCGTCCTCGCAGACCCGTCGGTGGTGGTCCCTGCATGACGTATCTCGTCGCCGCAGCCCAGAACGCGGATAGCCTTGCCGGATCGGCGCAGTCGAACACGATCTCCTTGATCAGGCGCGGCCGGCCCGTCTCCAGCAGGACCTTGAGGTTGGCCATGATAGAGGGCGTGCAGATCGTGACATCGCGGGCGGTTGGCCCTTCGGCTTGCTGCCCGGACCACATGGCTGTGAGCTTGCAGACCTCGCCCATCGGCGTGATCTCCCACGACATCCGGGACTGCGCGTCCCGCTCCTCCTCCGGGTAGTACAGTAGGGTAAAGCTGGTGATCAGCAGGGTGGGGCGTTCGACATCGAGCACCCGTCCCTCGATCTGCCGCGTCCCGCCTACGCGGTACGTCACCGGGGAGCCAGGAACCCACGTGGACTCCACTGCCATGAAGTCAAATATCGAACGGTCTGCTCCGGCATCGTAAGCGCGTCCCAGAGTCGCTCCGGCGTGGTGTGGATGTATGTGGTGTAGGTCTGGGTCACCATTCGTCGCTCCTCATCCGGCTCCAAGGGAAACAGAACTCGGATGACGCGGACGAGGCCAGGCACGGAGACCTGCCCCTACGTCCTTGCGACGCACCCTGCAGGAGGGCCATCTCCCCTGGCAGGAAAAGCAGGACCACTCCACCGTCTCACTCCTCAAACCGGCTGTGACCGTGCTGCCCCCGCCGCGATCATCTGCATCGCCTGCATCGCCGTGCGCAGCGTCGTGCCATCCACGTCGCGAGTGGGGTCATACGCGGTGAGCGATGCGGCCCGAAGCGGCAGTGTCTCTGAGACGAGGCGCAGGGTGTCCTCCAGCGCATCCAGTTGAAGGCCATCCGGCGTCGGGAAGTTGACCGCGGGCGCGAATGCCGGGTCGAGCACATCGATGTCGAGGTGCAGGTACACCCCGTCCACCCGCGCCGCGAGCTGTTCAAGCGCCGGTCGCAGGATTGCCGCGTTGCCCGTCTCCCTCATCGCCGCAGCGGGCACGACGAGAATCTCGGAGCGGTGCAGATTCCGGCCTTCCTCGGGGTCGAGGTCGCGTGCGCCGATGTGCAGCACATTGCCGTCCGGCACTGTCTCGCCACCGATGCGCCCGCGCAGCTCCTTGTGCCCTCGTCCGGTGAGCACGGCGAGCGGCATACCGTCAAAATACCCGCTCGGCGACGTCTCCGGCGTGTTGAAGTCGCCGTGGGCGTCGAGCCACACCACCCCGATCCGCCCTGTGCCAAGCCCTGCCATACTCCCCAGGCAGACGTTGCACGCGCCACCGAGTACGAGCGGGAACTCACCGGCGTCTGCCGCACGCCGGACTTCCGCGGCCAGGCCGATGTTCCCGTGGACCACCGCCTCCAAGTCCTCATGATCCGGGCCAGGTTCGACACACACAGTCCACACTTCGTGCCCCTGCGCTCGGAGAGCCGTCGCGGCCCCTGCTTGTTCATATCGCTCCGGAGCGAGCGCCATGCCCTTCTGCGTCGTGCCCGTGGCTATGGGTGCTTCGATCAATGTGATGCCCATCGGTCTCCTACTCCACCTCTATACCACGCTCGCGGAGGTCCGAACGCAGCTTGAGCATAGCCAGGTCCTTCTGCTTCGCTTCGAGCATCACGTCGTAGTCCAGCGGCACCGTCTCCTCGAGGAAGGTCACAAACTCGTCCGTGTTGATGCAGTCCGCGTGTTGTGAGGCGAGCGGGGCTGACGGCACCTGTGTCACCTCCCCGGTTTTGCGGTTGCGGCGGCTCACGATACGATCCTCCGTGCGCGGGGTGCTGTAGTGGATCTTCGGGCGCACACCTGGCCGCCATGTGCCCACGCACGCCTCCGTCGCCTCCCGGTTCGAGAGACTGCCGGTGTTGTTGACCGCATGATGCAGGTTGTCGACGACGAGAGGGATGCCCGTGCGCTGGTTGATCGAGAGGATATCCGGTACGGAGTAGCTCTTCTCGTCGTTCTCCAGCACCAGCCGCCGCTGCACACTCTCCGGCAAACGCTTGTAGCGATCCACAAAGCGATCCATCGCCGTCAGCTTGTCGCCGTACACCCCTCCTCCGTGCGTCACGATCACCGCTTCCGGCCCAAGCCCCAGTGCATCGAGGAAGTTGCTGTGATATATCAAGTCGCGCACGGACGCCTCGTATACGCTCTCCACGAGCGAGTTGAGTACGATGTACTGGGATGGGTGCATCGACAGTCGCAGGTTGAGCGAGCGCGCTCGCTCACCTAAGGCGGCGAGTTCTTCCTGGCACTCCGAGATCTGATCGTGGAACTGCGGCAGGTCGGGGTGCGTGATGTACGGTGCGATCTCCGATGAGATGCGGTACATCGTTATCTTTTGCTCAGCGAGGTAATCAAAGATCCTATGCAGGTATTCGATGCTGACCCGGAGATGCGGCCCGCTCTGCCATCGCCTGCTGTCATTGCTCTTCAGCCCCGGCTTTCCGAGGACCTTCACCGCGAACCCAAGCCGCATGCCTGCTCCAGACCGTGAGAATGAGGAAGTGGCGGGAGTTATTACCCCCGCCACTCCGTTGTGCGTGTCTTGTAGGTACGTCAAAACGACCCGAAAGCTCCGACTACTCTACTGTACTGCGTCGGCACCATGGACGTGCAGCTCGTTGATGACCTGCGTGACGCCCTTCTGCTTTTTGGCGATCTTCTCGGCGAGCTCGCGCTCCGACTCCGATGGCACGGGTCCGCGCAGGTAAACGACTCCACCCGGCTCTGTGTTCACGTTGATCCTCGGCAGGTGCCGCAAAGATGTATCCTCGCCCAGTTGGGTCTGCACTCGGTCGGTGATCGTTTCTGGCTCCAGATCCGCTTCGCCGTTCTTGCCGACCTTCGACTTGGCCGCTGCTGCGCGGGCCTTTGCCTGAGCGCTAATCGACCTTGACGCACTGGCAGTCTGCTGGCTGGCAGCGCGAACCGCCTTGCCGCCCTTCTGCGACAGCATGGCGCGCGCGTTCTTGCCGGTGGTCGGCGAAGCGATAATGCCCGCGCCTGCACCGAGAAGCGCCCCGAGACCAAGCAACCCGAGCTTGCCGGGCGAGAACAGACTGGAAGACCGTCCCGAAGCCTTGTCCACCTGTTTGATGACTTCTCGGTTGCGTTTCGCAAGCAGATCGTTCACCCGCGCCTGCTGCGCGATCAGCGCCTGGCGCACCTGATCGGTTCTAGTCGCCGGCACCTCGATGGTCTCCTTGCGGAACCGAACCTCCGGTATCTTCACTTTTACCTTAGTCACGTAGACACCTCCAGAAGCTGTAATCCGCTGCTCTTTCCTGGTCTTCTCGAAACCGTAATTGCTGCAAGTCCTGTGCCAGGAGCAGGCCCGCGCCGTGGAATTGTGCGTGCGTAGCGCATGGGTGAAGCATAGACGCGGAACGTTTTCGAAAGCTGGGGCGTGGCCGCGATAGGGCGGCAGGAAAGGGACAGTTGGAGGAGGCGGCTCACCACTTCCGCCCCCTCCCGGAGGGATGTCTGCTCCATGTACTGTCCATGATTAATAACGCTGTACGATTCGAAAAGTTTCCATATTCTGTAAATGAAATTTTACGCATTTGGCACAATCCGATGCGGGTCCCTGAGCGTGATATACTGCGAGGGACGTTTTGGATGGGAGGAGCGCGAGGATGTGGCAGGCTCAGCGATTCGTCGGCGAGAAGCAGGACCGGGTACTCGCTGAGATGCTCGCGTGGCTGAATGAGAATGAGGACGTCATCATGGAGTTTCAGACTGCACTGGCTCCCGAGCCGGACGGCACTCAGGTCTACGTGGTGACGTATCGTGCGCGCGCCGTAGAGCACCACCATTTCATGGCCTGAGCTCCCAATCGCGTGATCGCTGGTTTGGGCGCGCTTTTCCCCGCAACGGCGACCTGGCCATGATGTCCAGCTAGAAAGTAGCTACAAGAGCCGCCTATTTATGACCGTCACGCATGAGAGCATCGTGGAGCGCTTCCGCTCCCTCTATCCCTTCGCGCTCGACGACTTCCAGAACGAGGCGATCGAAGCCTATCTCACCGTCGGTTCCGTGCTGGTCGCCGCTCCGACGGGTACGGGGAAGACGGTCGTCGCGGAGTTCGGCGTACATGATGCGTGGCTGCGCGGGCATCGCGTCGTATACACCACGCCCATAAAGGCCCTATCCAACCAGAAATATCGTGACTTCCGCGAGCGGTACGGCGACGATGTGGGACTGCTCACCGGCGACGTGATCGAGAACCGCGAGGCGCGCATCCTCGTGATGACGACCGAGGTTCTGCGTAACATGCTGCTGCAGAGTCCGTGGGAGGTGGACGAGGTCGCGTGCGTGGTGTTCGACGAGGTGCACTATCTCGCCGACCTCGAGCGTGGCACGACGTGGGAGGAGGCGATTATCCTCTGCCCCGATCACGTCCAGATTATCGCGCTTTCCGCGACGGTCTCGAATGCGGGGGAACTCGCGGAATGGATCAGCCGTGTGCACCGGCCAACGCAGCTCGTGACCCACACGCAGCGTGCGGTGCCGCTCTCACACCTGTATTTTGTGGATGGCGAGCTTCAACCTGCGTTCGACGCAAAGGGACGCTTCAATCCGCGGATCGCCAACCTCGGCGGTGAGGCGCGGGCACGCAACCGCCGCGAGTCGTTCCGTCGCGGAAGGCGCGTGGAGCTAGCCGCGAACGAGCGGTCCGAGCCAACGCCGCCGGAGATCATCTCCCGGCTCCGTGACGCGGACCTATTACCCGCGATTTACTTCCTGTTCAGTCGCCGGGATTGTCAGGCCGCCGCCGAGCTCTGCACCTCGCTCCGCATGCGGCTGGTGCGCTCTCCCGACCATAACCGGCAGATCGATGAGATCCTGACGCGCTTCCTCGACCGGCTGTTGCCGGAGGATCGCGAGTTGGAGCAGGTGAAGACCGTGGTGAGTCTCGCTCGCAACGGCATTGGGTATCATCACGCCGGCCTGTTGCCCGTGCTCAAGCAGCTCGTGGAAGAACTGTTTAACCGCGGATTGATGGGCGCGGTGTTTGCGACCGATACGCTGGCTTTGGGGATCAACATGCCCGCGCGTTCCGTCGTGATCGGGCAGATGAGCAAGTACGACGGTCAGAGCGTTCGTCCCCTGCGGCCGAATGAGTTCCAGCAGATGGCGGGCAGGGCGGGCCGGCGCGGGATCGACACCGAGGGGTACGTCGTCGTGCCGTACAGCCCGTGGGTGCGGTTCGGTGAGGCGATGAACATCGCCACCGGGGAGTTGCTTCCCGTGGAGAGCACGTTCGCGCTGCGCTATAACACCGTGCTGAACCTGTGGGATCCGCCACGTGGCGACCGGGTGCTCGCCGTGGTACGCGACAGTCTGATGCAGTTCCAGATGAGCCGTAAGGTGCGCGAGCTCTCTGATGTGATGCAGGGTCGGCAACAGGGCCTCGACGAGGTGCCGCGCGGCTGTCTCATCGGCTACCCCGATGGCGAGGAGCTGCTGAACGAGTACGACGCGCTGGGCCACGACCGCGCCGCGCTCAAGCGGAAGCTCGATGCCATCCGTCGGGAGCGTGATGCCTTCGAGTCGCGGCTGCAAGACACCCCCTGGCGCAAGCCGACGCGCGAGGCCTTGCGCAAACTATTCCGTGGCTTCCAGCCCGGCGTGATGCTGCATAGCGCGCAGGATGGCTGGCTGGTATACGCCGGTCGTGGCGCCGACAGCGCACTGCGCGTCCTCGACGGGCGCAGGCTCCGCAGCCTCCAAGGCTACGCTGAGATCGATTACCTGCCGAGTGCCGACCTCAGCGTGGAGCTGTCTTCGTCCATGCTCGATGCCATCGGCCGAGAGGCGTTGGAGGAAGTCGCCGCGGCCGACTGGGACGCCATGGAGGCGGCAAAGGCCACGCTAGAGTTGCCCGACCTGCGCGAGTGGGCGCAGCGGCACCGTGAGCGTATGCGCGAGACGGTGGCTACTTCTCTTGAGCGGCTCTCGCGTGAGGAGGAGGCGACGCAGTTGCAACAGCGAGCGCTGGACGCGCGCATCGCCGAGCACGTGTGCGATCCCTGCCCGGTGCGCAAGCAGCATCGCAATAACCTGCGCGAGGCGAGCCGCCTGTTGGAGGAGAAGGCTCGGGCTGAGCGTGAACTCGAGGGGCGGGCTCAGCAGGAGGAGAAGCGTGCGCAGCACACCCTGCGTGGCATCGTCTCCGTGTTGCACAACTTCGGGTACCTCCGGCGCGGCGAGCCGACGGAGAAGACCGACCTTCTGGCGAACGTGTTCGACACGAACGGGCTCATCATCTGCGAGATGATTGCGGCGGGGTACGTCGACGACCTGAACCCTCCTGACCTCGCAGAGGTGTTCTCCTGGTTTGCGTATGATCGCGACCGCCAGTTCGGGAACCGGCACGTACTGCCGACGCACCTTGTACACCTGCGCCGCGACCTGGGAGAGCTTGAGGGCAAAGTGCTGCGGGCCGAACGCAAAGCGGGCTACACACTCTCCGAGGGGTATAACCTGTACTTCTTCGGCACGATGCGCGCTTGGTGCAACGGCGTGACGCTGGCACGAGTGCTGGAGAGAGTCGAGCTTTCCGAGGGTGACCTTGTGCTCACCTTCAACAAGGCGGTTGACCTGATGCGCCAGGTGCGGGAGATGCTGCTCTCGGTCGACCCCGACTCCCCGCTCGTGGAGACCCTCGCGAAGTCCATGCGTCTCGCGCGGCGCGGGATCATCGAGCAAAGCTACGCGGTCGGCTTTGGGATCGCCCCCACCGCCCGACGCCACCGACGAGGACGTCGAGGCGCTCATTGCGGCCGGCGAGGAACTACCCTTGTAGCCTGGCGAGGGGCTCATAGCTTCCAGGCGAAACCGTCAGATCGGCGAGTCTGTGCGTCTGAGCGGAGACCAAGGCGATCGGTGTGCCGTTGTGGCTACCGGACCTGGGCGGTGGCGATAGTGGTCTCTATCATGTCGGCGAGCTGGGCTTCGGTGAGGGGGCCGAGCCAGCGGCGGACGAGCTTGCCATCGCGGTCGATGATGAAGGTCTCCGGGATGCCGGTGAGCCCGTACTCTGCGGCGAGCGTTGCCTCGGTGCTACCGTTCGGGTACGTGATCCCCTGCTCCTCCAGGAAGCCGCGCGCCTCCTGATCCTCCGTCCACACGTTCGCGCCGACGATGACGACGCCTCGGTCCTTGTATCGCTGCCAGGCGCGTTCCAGTTCCTGTGCCTCGTCCTTGCAGGGCTCGCACCAAGAGGACCAGAAGTTGACGACAACGACCTTGCCCCGCAGGTCCGCGAGGGCGATCGGCTGCCCGTCGAAGCCCTGGAGCGTGAAATCGGCGGGCTGGTCCGACCGCAGCAGTCCCGGTCGTCCCTCGGCGTTCACGCCAGGCGCTCCCCCAGCGCCCGCCGGGTTCGCGAGCCGGTAGCCCAGAAGCCCAAGGAATGCGATGAGCAGCGCCATGATCGCCAGCGCGGTCAACTGTGCGTGGGAAAGGCGGGTCGGGCCGAGCGTCCTCATCACTGGCGGCCGCGGTGGTTCGCCTTGCTCCATCGCGGCGAGGTCGCGGCGGAGCTCGCGCGTGCGCTGGCCGAGGTAGTAGACGTAGACGAGGATGCCGATGATCGTCACGGCGAGCGCGGCGATGAGGTAGCTGAGACTATCCACGGGAAGGCACCTCCCTTGTTGTGTACGCCGCCTCATCCTCCAGCGCCTCTACGCGCTCCTGAAGCCGCTCGATCCGGACCCGGCGGAGCATGAGGTGTCCATAGAGCAACGTGAATGCTCCGAGAGAAACGAGGAAGGCGAGCAGCATTCGCGGGATCCATCGCGGCCCCCTCGGGCGTGATCACCGCCTCCGGATGGAGCGTGCGCCACCACGTCGTCGCCAGGTACACGATCGGCACGTCCACGAATCCGACGATGCCCAGCACCGCCGCGTACCGCGCGCCCTGCTCGCGCGTCGGCGCGTATGCCCGGAGCATGAGATAGCCGAGGTAAATGAACCACAGGATGAGCGATGTTGTGAGCTTCGGGTCCCAACTCCACCACGTCCCCCACACAGGCTTGCCCCAGATGGAGCCGGTGACGAGCATGATTGTGGTGAACAGCAGCCCGATCTCCGCGGAGGAGCGGGCGACAGCGTCCCATACCGTGGTACGCCGCCACAGGTAGCCGATGCTCGCGACGAACACGACGAAGAATGCGAGAAAGCCAACCCATGCAGCGGGCACATGGAAGTAGAAGATGCGCTGCACCTGCCCGGTGAGCGCATCACGCGGGGCGTACACGAGCGCGAGGTATGTGGCAACCGCCAACGCGACGAGCGTGAGCACGCCCAGCACGGTTGTCAGCTTCTCGAAGAGTCCGCTCGTCGGTGCCGTGCGAGGCAGACCAACAGGGGCGGGAATTGCACTGGTATCGGCCATAACTATCTCCTGGGGATGGGTGTCTACCCGCGCAGCCGCTGCATGTCCTCACGCAGCAACGTGTCATACTCCGCCATTTCAGGCGCATTTGGCTGAGGGAGCATCTCGGGGCGCTTGCGCGACCAGCGGCTCACCGCTAGCCCGACGACGACTATGCCGACGAGTATTCCGAGGATGGGTGACGTCCAGACAAGCAGACTCCAGTTGCTCTTCGGCGGGTCAAGCAGGACGGACTCGCCGTAGCGCGCCACGAAGTACGCCTCTATCTCCTCACGGCTCTCACCCTGCTCCAGCTTCGTTCGGATGATCTGCCGCATCTCGCCGGCAAGCTGACTCTGCGAGTCCTGCACGTTCTGGTTGTTGCACACCGGGCACTGCAACTCGTTCGCGATCTCCCGCGACTGTTGGTCGATCTCGGTCTGCGCCGCTGCAGGGGAGGCGAGCAGCACTACCGCGATGAGGCACAAAATGATAGCGCGCAATGGGCGAGTGAATCGGTCGCTGGACATCATAGGAAGTGGCCCTCGCTACGGCCCCGTGGAGCCCGCCATACTGTTCGGATCGGACTCGAACTTCGACGGGCACTTCGCGAGCAGTGTATCGGCTCTGAATATCTTGTCGGTGCCGTACGAGCCTTCAAGCACGACTTCTACATTGTCCTTGAAGATATCAGGCACGACACCACCAAACGTGACCTTCACCTGGCCCGTGCCATCGGAGGCGGTGAACGTGAGCGTCTCCGCCGTGCGCTGGATGGTGCCCGGCACGACCTTGCCGGCGACGCGAACCTGCTCGTTGCGCGCCACCTCACCCTGGGCAAGCAACTCGCTCACGGTGAGATAGTACACGCTCGTCGCGCTCGTGCTTCGGAACACGAGAAAGCCGACAGCGGCGAGCGCGATCGCTGCAAGTATGGGGAATCTATAGCTGCGTCGCGCGCCCTCACCCATCGGTATCTCCTGCAACTGCCTACAAGTACAGTATATCAAAGGTCTCTAATCGGTAGGTTGCCTCTGCCGCTCTGTTCGGGGCCGTCGTACCGTGCGTTTTTTGACGTCGAAAGCGCTTAACCGTTGGTGACGAAACAGCACCTGGACAGACAATGTTGTGGACAGAGGCTGCCGCCCGTCCGCCTTCCAGCGACAGCGACTCTGAGATTACACTGCTCACCAACCTGGGCGAGCCACCGCACCGCCGTGTGCTACTCCTGTCCCAGCCAGCGTGCCGCGAGCTGCGGGTAGCCGTCCTTGATGCGCTCGGCGGAGGCAAGGCCAAGATCGGCGACAGCCTGCTCAATGAGGGAGCCGTCGCCCTCGACCTCGACGTACGTACCGAAGGGCAACTCATCCAGGCTGATCGTGAGGCCACGCAGGTCCCAGTACTCTCGACGCTTCGAGTACTCCAGGCGGACGTGGTAGCCCAGCCGGTCGAGGATCTGGCGCATCATCGCGGCGTCCTGGACGATGGTCTGCAGTTCCTCTCGATTCTTGACGCCGCGCTCGAACTCCGGAGGCCCCTTCCACGTGAGCATCCCGCCGTCGCCCATAATCCGCAGGCGCAGCACCTTTTCCGCGAGCGCTTCTGGATCGTCCTTCACGCCGAACTGCAGGTCCGTCTCGTCTTCGACGCGCTCCTTCAGCCGAGCCCCTAGCGCCTCCAGGCGCGCGCGCACTGCCGCCAGGTCAGTAGTCTGAAGCTTGACCTCCGTCTCGTACACCATGCCTCCTTACGCGAAGATGCTCTGAATCCACAAACGAAACCCGGGCACGACATCGCCGCCATCGAGCGTGTCATCGTTGCCCAACACGCGCGCCGTCCGGTCCGGGGCGTACACCGTCCCCGTGCGCCCGCGGGGATGCACGACCCAGAGGAGCCGCACGCCAGCCTCGAGCCACGATAGCGCCTTCTCGTGGACCTCCTCGGCCGAGTCGGACGGCGAGACGATCTTGACAGCGAGGCCCGGCACCCCTCCAATGAATGCCTGCGGCCGCTCGATGGCATCCCAGCGCTCCGCGTGGAGGAACGACACGTCGGGCGCCCGAACGGTGTCGGGATCGCGGGCGATGCGATAGCCAGTTTCGGCTAGAAACACCACGCCGAGGGCATCCTGTTCGACGGTAACCGCCAAGTGGAACTGCGATTTCCATGCGGTGCGCCCGTGCTCCACCTCCAGCTAAGGATGTGCTCCGCACCTCTCCTCGTATCGCGCGTGCCGCTGGTCGCCGTCGGGCATCAGCAGAAACTCGTCGGCGGTCATCGTCGCCATCATTTTCCTCGCAGTCGGTACAGTACGCCGATTGTAACCCTCGCGGCGTGTCGGGGCAACGCGCATCGCGTGGTCGCTACATCAGATTCGTGAAGTCGCTCGTCAGCTGTGAGAGCGTCGGGACACCTTCCGCTCCCTACTCACGCCAACGCGGAGGGTAGCGTGGCATCGAGTTGACAGAAGGTTTTGCCGATGCTACGCTGAGGCAGGCTGCAGGACGGAACTCGAGGGTGACGGAGTGAGCGACGCGGCTAAGGGGGTACGGTATGCCGCAGGCGCCCGATGCACCGAAGGACGCGATGTGCGAGTCCGGGAAGCAGCCAGGCGAGCTTTTTTATCGCAAGTTCTCACGCTTGGAGTGGATAGTCCAGCGGCTACCGTTGAACCCCAACTCGTGGGTCCAGGCCGATGTGGACACGCAGACCCCTTCGTCGCTGTACGGGCGTATGATGCAGCAACCACGGTTGAGGGTGCGCCTGTTCTCAGGGGGCAGGACATCGTGCGCCACAGTTGAGGACGGGTGGCAGTGACGTGAAGAAGCTTTACGGCAAGTGGATGCTCACGCTGCTTATGTTCCTGGTCCTGTGCGTATCCTTGCTGGTGGTCGCCGAGCGATCCGCGCCAGTGGCTCGTGTTGCACACGACACACAGGCACCCCGCCCAACCGCAAGCGTGGCACGACCCAGCCCGACGGCAACCGCGATGCAGGCTGCACCGGCGGCAACCGCCACGCAACGGAGGCCGACGGCATTCGTTCGTGTCCCTACGAGCGTCCGGGTGCCTGCTGAAGGCGAGGGGGTATTGCACGTCAAGGCGCAGCACACAACTGTCGCTCCGGATCTGCCAGACGATGTAATGGAACCGGTCATCGGAGAGTTCTGGTATGACCCCTCAACGAAGGACGCGCGATATGAGCAGGGTGAGGCAGACGGCGAGGTTAGCCATATCACTCTGCGCCGGGGGCTGACCTCCAGCACATGGACGTCCGACGGAGGCGTCACAATGGTCGAACACACCACATATGTCAGCGAGATTAATCCCGCGCTACAGTACGCGCGGAACCCATTTCTGCGATACAAGGACGCGGTGGCACGGGGCAGGGCCGAGCTACTCAGAACCGAGATGGTGAACGGCAGGCGGGTCGATGTGCTGCAGGACAAGCAGGTGTTTGATGGTGGGCAGGAGGTGACCTTGCACATCCGGGTTGATCGGGAGAGCGGCCTCACGCACTCCAGGGTCTTCTTCGAGGATGGAGGAGCAGCCGGGCTGCGGGAGATGTATCGGCAACACACCTCGTACTCGGTCATCGAGTATGTCCCGCGCGACCAGGTTCCACCGGACACATTCAGCGTGCCAAAAGTCAGTAGGAGTACGCACCGGACGTACATGACGATCGAGCGTGCGCGGGAGTTTGACGAGTTTGACCTGTACTGGGTCGGACCGGCGCTGGGATCCCGGACGCTGGATACGATTCTTTTTGAGGGGACCATCAATGGAGACCACAAAGGGCGCGCGCCAACCGTTTTGCTGGTCTATCTCGCAGGCGAGGATCGGATAGGCATTCAGTTCAACCAGGGACCAGTCGCGCAGGCGCCCCCGCCCTGTCGCGGCGAGGGAACCACGTTCGAGGTAGACGGGAAGCCGTTGATCATCAATGGCAACACCGTAAAGCTGTGCGACGCGAAGGAGAGGAACGACAACTCGGTACACCTCAAAGTGGGCGGCACGTACGTTTCCGTGAGCGCCCGCACCAGGGAGGTGTCGCTAAAGCTTGTGGAATTGCTGCGAAAGTTTGAGTGAGGAGTCCGGCACTCGGGGTGCGGCGTTGCAAACACGGCGGGTGGTCTATTTCGCTCTGGTCGGGGCAGCTTTGGTCGCCGGAGTGTTGGGCGCCGTTGCCTCGGGCAAGTCGCGGGAAGCCGCGCCTGCCTGGCTGGATGTGCTGGTGGTTGCCTTTCTGGTCCTCACCGCGACGGGGCTCCTGCTTATCGGTGCACGCTCAACCCCATACACCCTCGGCCTGTTCGCGTTCGGGAGCACGTTGTTGCCCTACTGGCTCGTCAGCCCGAAGGGCGAAGGATGGCGCCAGTCACTGGTCGAACCCCTTGGACCTTCAGGATTGTTGCTTCCCGGCTCTTTTATGCTCTTTGTAGTGGCGTGGATGCTGCTCGCTCGGAGCGTCTTGGGATGGGTGATGACCTTTGCCCCGTACCTTGGCCTGGGTTTATTACTTATGGTGCTGTACACGCTGGTAGTTGAGCCGATAGTGTGGTATTCAGGCGTCATCTTCGCATTGTTATGGCCCTGGGTTGTACTGGGCCTAATCGGCATATTTGGATATATTCTGCCCGGAGGGTAGGGGAACAGCGCCAGCAAGCTTGGAGCGTCACGGAGGAGCGTTTCAACGGGCGTTCAATTGAACGCCCCTATGATGAGTGCCAGGCATGAATGCCCCGCATCCTCCGCTACGGCGCGGGTTTTGCGGTACCGAAAGCATGAACGACTCAGAGATCCCTGGGCCGGTTGTGCTCGCGATCGACGTGGGCACCTCCTCGTCCCGCGTTGGCCTCTACGACGCGCGCGGTGACCTGGTACCGGGAACGCTCGCCGCCGCACCACACACGCCGGCGACCACCCCGGACGGCGGCTCGGAGTTGGACGCGGACGCGCTTGTGGAAGAGGTGTGCGCGCTAATCGACCGGAGCCTCACCGGGGCGCCCGGTGTGGAGCCCGTGGTGGTCGCGACGTGCTCCTTCTGGCACAGCGTCGTCGGGGTGGACGAGCGAGGAGCGGCGCTCACCTCGGTGTATACCTGGGCGGACAACCGCGCCGCCGCCACCCTGCCCGCGCTCGCCAGGCGAGTGGACGCCCGCGACCTGTACGACCGCACGGCATGCCCGCTGCACCCGTCGTACCTGCCGGCGAAACTGTTCTGGCTGCGACAGACAGCAGCCGACCTTTTCGGGCGCGTTGTGCGGTGGGTCTCGCCGGGGGAATTTCTTCACCTGCAACTGCTCGGGGAGACCGTGTGCGGGGAGGCGATGGCATCCGCGACGGGGCTGTACGACCAGCGGGCGCGCGCGTGGCATGGTCCGATCCTGGAGGCGCTGAACATCTCCCCGGCGGATCTCTCGCCGCTCGTGCCCATCTCCCGGCCCTCGGGCTCCCTGCGCCGGGAGCACGCCGACCGTTGGCCGCAACTCGCGCGGGCGGTGTGGTATCCCGCCATAGGCGACGGGGCGTGCTCGAACTTCGGGAGCGGCGCGGGACGGCCCGGCGTTGGTGCGCTCAACTACGGCACGAGCGGCGCGATCCGCACGGTGGTCACGGAGCCGGTGCGGTTCCCGGACGGGCTGTGGCTGTACCGCATCGACGAGGGGCGGCTGCTGCTTGGCGGCGCGGTGAGCAACGCGGGCAACGTGTACGCGTGGCTGTTGCAGACACTCGGACTCGAACCCGGGGAGGTGGAGCGGCACATGCGCCGCGCGGAGCCAGGGGCAACCGGGCTCGAGTTCGTGCCGCACCTCTCAGGGGAGCGCAGCCCCGGCTGGCACGCGAACGCGACCGGCTCGCTCACGGGGATGCGCCTCGACACCTCCCGTGAGGAGATACTCCAGGCGGGCGTGGAAGGGGTGCTCATCGAGTTGTTGACGGTACATAATATGCTGAGTGAAGCTGTGACGTTGAACGAGATCCACGCCAGCGGTGGTGCGGTGGCCAAGTCCGCGTCGTTGCGCGCGGGCCTGATTGACGCGCTTGGCAGGCCCACCCGGGTATGCACGGAGTCGGAGGCAACGCTGCGTGGCGCGGCACTCCTGGTGCTCGACGCGCTAGGCACGCTCAGTGCGTCTCACGCTGAGGCGGAGCTCTCACCGCCGCGCGTGCCCGATCCGCGGCGGCACGCGATATATAGCCGGTTGGAGCGGGAGAGAGCGGCGCGGCGGCCCGGTTACGGTGCGATTGTTGCATGAGTAATCATGCGCCGAACGTAAGGCGTTCTGGTGCATAATACGCGGCACAAGAGTAGCGGATAGCAGGCATGGCAGCGATTTAGGGGTTCAGGAGGTACTGACGTGGCGACGACGATCGACCAGACACAAACCCATACCGAGCAGTGGCACGCGCTCGCACAGCAGCTACGGGTGGACAGCGTGCGCTCCACCGCGGCCGCGGGCTCTGGCCACCCGACTTCGAGCCTCTCGGGCGCGGACCTGATGGCTGTGCTCATCGGCAAGTATATAACGTATGACTGGGACCACCCGGAGAATCCCGCGAACGACCACCTGATCTTCTCGAAGGGTCATGCATCGCCGCTGCTGTACGCGATGTACAAGGCGGTCGCGATCCCCGATGAGGAGATGCTGACGTTCCGCAAGTTCGACTCGCGGCTACAGGGACACCCAACCCCGGAGATTCCGTACGTGGACGTCGCGACCGGGTCGCTCGGTCAGGGTCTGCCGATCGCCGTGGGCGTGGCGCTCGCGGGCAAGTACCTCGACAAGCTGCCGTTCAAGGTATGGGTGCTGCTCGGCGATAGTGAGATGGCTGAGGGCTCCGTGTGGGAGGCGTGCGGCACGGCGAGCTACTACAAGCTCGACAACATGATCGGCATCCTCGATATGAACCGCCTGGGCCAGCGCGGCCCCACGATGCTTGAGCATCACGGCGAGATCTACGCCGCACGCGCAGAGGCGTTTGGCTGGCACACGATCCAGATCGACGGCCACAACCTGGAGGAGATCGACCGGGCGTACCAGGAGGCGCTCGATACGAAAGACAAGCCGACGATGATCATCGCCAAGACGCTCAAGGGGCGTGGCGTCTCCTTCCTGGAGGACCAGCTCGACCAGCATGGCAAGCCCGTGCAGGCCGACAAGGGCGACGCGGCGATCCAGGAACTCGGTGGCGAGAGCAACATTGTAGTCCAGACCAAGAAGCCGGAGCCGATGAGCCCGTTCCCGAAGGGGTCGAACACCTCAGTCACACTGCCGACGTATGATCTTGGCGCCAAGGCCGCCACCCGCGTAGCGTACGGCGACGCGCTCAAGGCACTCGGTGCGCGCGAGGACGTGGTCGCGCTTGACGGCGAGGTCTCGAACTCCACATACGCGGAGAAGTTCGCGAAGGAGTATCCGGAGCGGTTCTTCGAGATGTTCATCGCCGAGCAGCAGCTCGTTGCGGCGGCGGTGGGGATGAGCGTGCGCCAGCGCGTGGCCTTCGCCTCCTCGTTCGCTGCGTTCTTCAGTCGCGCGTATGACTTCATCCGCATGGCGGCCGTGAGCCGCGCGAACATCCGCATCTCTGGCTCCCACGCGGGTGTCTCCATCGGTGAGGACGGGCCATCGCAGATGGCGCTGGAGGACCTCGCGATGATGCGCGCGGTGTTTGGCTCGACGGTGCTCTACCCGAGCGACGCGAACCAGACCGCGAAGCTCGTCGCGCTGATGGCCGACTTGGACGGCATCTCGTACATCCGTACCACGCGCGCGAACACACCCGTGATCTACGGCGCGGACGAGGAGTTCCACGTTGGCGGCAGCCGCGTAGTGCGCGAGTCGGAAAACGATCAGGTGACCGTCGTCGCGGCGGGCATTACGCTGCACGAGGCGAACAAGGCGGCGGAGGAGCTCGCGGGCGAGGGCATCAATGTCCGGCTCATCGACCTGTACTCCGTGAAGCCGGTGGACAGCGAGACGCTCTCCGCAGCCGCCGAGGCGACGGGCGGCAAGGTCGTCGTCGTCGAGGACCACTACCCGGAGGGTGGGCTCGGTTCGGCGGTGCTCAGCGGGCTCATCAAGGGCGAGGGATACGAGCTGATGCCGCTGAAGCTGCGCCACCTCGCGGTGCGTCATATGCCCGGCTCCGGCAAGCCGGAGGAACTGTTGCACGCCGCGGGCATCGACGCGGACTGCATCGCAAACGCGGTGCGGGAGTTGGCAGCGCAGTAGGGGCGTTCAATTGAGCGCGCAAAAGTCTACGGGGGCGGGTTTCAAGCCCGCCCATACGACGGGGCGAAGGTTCCGACGACCGGAAGGGGTACGGACGAATGGCTAAGACGACGCTACACAGGCTATACGAAGAACAGGGACAGAGCCCGTGGATCGATAACATCACGCGCGGGATGATGTCCACCGGCGAGCTGCAGGACTATATCGACAAGGGCGTCCGCGGCCTGACCTCGAACCCGACGATCTTCGAGAAGGCGATCAGCAGCGGCGAAGATTACGAGGCCGCGATGCGCGAGCTCGTAGCAAACGGCGCAGGGCCGTCGGAGATCTATGACGCGCTCGTCACCGAGGACATCCGGAGCGCCGCGGATCTCCTCCGCCCGCTGTACGAGTCGTCCTCTGGCGTCGACGGCTTCGTCTCCATCGAGGTGTCGCCGAAGCTGGCGTACGACACGGAGGGCACGATCGAGGAGGCGCGCAAGTACTGGAAGGCGGTGGACCGCCCGAACCTGATGGTGAAGGTGCCGGCGACGGACCAGGGGATCCCGGCCGTTCGGCAACTCCTCGCCGAGGGGATCAACATCAACATCACGCTCATCTTCTCCGTGGATTACCACGAGCAGGTGATGGATGCCTACCTCGAGGCGCTGGAGCAGCGCGTGGCGGAGGGCCAGCCGGTGGACCGCATCGCGTCGGTCGCGAGCTTCTTTGTAAGCCGGGTGGACACCGAGGTGGACAAGCGGCTGGGCCAGATCATCGAGCAGGAGACGGATGAGGCGCGGCGCAAGCAGATCGAGGACCTGCTTGGCAAGGCGGCAGTCGCGAACGCACGCATCGCGTACGAGCACTATCAGGCGAAGTTCTCCGGCGAGCGGTTCGCGCGGCTCATGCAAGCAGGCGCTCGCGTGCAGCGGCCGCTGTGGGGCAGCACCGGCACGAAGAACCCCGCGTACTCCGACGTGCTGTACATGGACGAGCTAATCGGCCCGGACACGGTGAACACGGTTCCGCCCGCGACGCTCGCAGCGTTCCTGGACCACGGCACCGTCGACCGGACGATTGACAAGGATGTGGATGAGGCGCATGTCGTGATGCGCGAGCTCGAAGACCTTGGCATCCCGATCAAGGAGGTGACCGACAAGCTGCTGAAGGACGGAGCAGAGGCGTTCGTCACCTCCTTCGACGGGCTGGATCGGGTCATCAATCAGAAGATCGCGGCGTTCCAGGCGGACGTTGAGGAGCGGCAGAACGCGCAACTCGGCGATCTCCAGGCCGCCGTGGACGAGCGGCTCACACAGATCCAGAACGAGAACTTCGGGGCTCGGCTGTGGCGGATGGACTCTACGCTCTGGAAGGATGACGCGGAGACCCAGAAGAAGATCGCGAACCGGCTCGGCTGGCTCCCGGTCGTCGAGGAGATGCAGGCGCAGATCGGTGATCTGCAGGCGTTCGCGGATCAGGTGCGCGGCGAGGGCTACGGCCACGTCGTCGTACTCGGCATGGGGGGCAGCAGCCTCGCGCCGGATGTATTCCGCCATACCTTCGGTTCGCACGAGGGCTACCCGGAGCTACGAGTGCTTGACACGACGGACAGCGCGAGCATCCAGGCCGTCGAGGGAGAGATCGACCCGGCGAAGACGATGTTCATCGTCTCCAGCAAATCCGGCACGACGACGGAGACGCTCTCCTTGTATCGGTACTTCTGGGAGAAGGTGCAGGTAGTCAAGGCAGAGCAGACGGGCGAGAGCTTCGTCGCGATCTGTGACCCTGGCACGTCGCTCTCGGAGGAAGGTGCGTCGCGTGGGTTCCGGCGGGTGTTCGAGAACCGTGCGGACATCGGTGGGCGCTACTCCGCGCTCTCGTACTTCGGGCTCGTGCCCGCCGCGCTGATGGGCGTCGACTTCACGAAGATGTTCGACTCCGTGACGGACATGGTGCGCGCATGCGGGCCGGAGGTACCGGCTTCGGAGAACCCGGGCCTATGGCTCGGCGCGATCCTCGGTGAGGCGGCGAAGGCGGGCAGGAACAAGCTCACGTTTGCAATCTCGCCAGGCATTGCCACGTATGGCTACTGGGTGGAGCAACTCATCGCGGAGAGCACGGGCAAGGAGGGTGGCGGCCTGCTGCCCGTCGAGGGCGAGGCGCTCGGCGCGCCGGAGGTCTACGGCAACGACCGCATCTTCGTCCACCTGGACATCGACGCGCCGGAAGATATGAAGGTGAGCGAGAAGCTCGACACGCTAATGCAGGCGGGGCATCCGGTGGTGCGCCTGAAGCTCACCGGCCCGCTGGATCTTGGCGGGGAGTTCCTGCGCTGGGAGATTGCCACAGCCGTCGCCGGGGCGGTGCTCGGCATCAACCCGTTCGACGAGCCGAACGTGCAGGAGAGCAAGGACAACACGTCCCGCCTGCTGGACCAATACAAGCAGCAGGGTCAGCTCCCGGAGGAGCAGCCAGCGCTGACGGAGAACGAGCTCGCGTTCTACGGCGTGGAGGGTGGGTCGGCGTCCGAGGCGCTCTCGCGCTTTTTCGCGCAGGCGGGGGAGCACAGTTACATCGCGATCATGGCGTATGTGCAGACGACGGACGAGGTGCATACGGCGCTGCAGGACGCCAGGATGCTGATGCGCGATGGGACGCGGGCGGCGACGACGCTGGGCTATGGCCCACGCTTCTTGCACTCCACCGGGCAGTTCCACAAGGGCGGTCCGCAGGAGGGAGTCTTCGTGCAGGTGACGGCGGAGGACACCGCTTCCTTGCGGATCCCCGGCTCGGACTACGACTTTAACACGCTCAAGCGCGCGCAGGCGCTCGGCGACTACCAGGCGCTCTCCGGGCGCAACCGGCCGACGCTGCGGGTGCATATCACGGGCGAGCTGGTCTCGGGGCTCTTGAGCCTGCAGCAGCTCGTGGAAGATGCAGTCTCCGTTCGGAGTTAGCCCGAGGCGGGCAGGGCGTGGGGCCAGACACGGCGCCCCATCAGGATCACTAGGGGGTGGCCCAACTAGCCACCCCCTTCGTCATGCCGCATACCTTGCCGCGCGGCGCAACCCGCCCGCCTGCCCAGGCGGCCCGTGTGGGCGAGCGTCGGTCGTTGACGGAATTGTTACGTTTCTCTTCCTGATATTCACCCGGTGTTCAGCAGCTCCGCCTATACTGAGGACCATAGGACTTGGGCCAGGAATACACAAGGACGTACCGATATGCTCCTCCTTGATACCGTCGAGACAGCCGCCACCCCTGCCCCCATCGATGTCGTGATGGAAACGTTCGTTGAGAGCGCGCTTGAGATGACGCCGAGGCAGGCAGTCGTGCGCTTGTGCGAGCCCAAGGACCATTTGCCCTGCGAGATGGCCGTCGACATCGATGAGCTTATGCGATGGCTCATCCAGCTCGACCGCGATAGGGTCGTCCCCGCGGAGTAATACGAGCGCCGGCTTAGCCGGAACGGCTCCGCCCTCTTTGATCGCGAGAACGCCATTGTGCCCTGTCCGATACCCTTCTAGCGTCCAGGTTGCCCTTGCCTGGTTATCCCACCGACTTGCATGTAACTCCCACCTTCATGATTCGCACGAAACGGTAGGGGCGTTCAATTGAACGCCCCTACGTCGTGGCCGCGCTGCCGTATGTGGTTTGACAGCCCCCAACTGCTGGGGAGAGCCGTGCCAGGTCATCGTCGAGTTGCCTCCTGTGATAGGCTTGGGCGATGTACACGGACGAAGAGTCTGCGGCCCTGTATAACGTGCTCAAACCGTGGGGGCTGAGCGATGATTTCTACCTCGCGCTGGTGATGGGCGCGAAGTCGGTGCTCGATGTAGGCTGCGGCACGGGAGCGCTGCTGCACCGCGCGCGGCAGGCTGGGCCTGCCGGACGGTTGTGCGGAGTCGACCCGGACCCGGCGATGCTCGGCATGGCACGGCGCCGCACCGATATCGAGTGGGTGACCACCACCGCGGCATCGATGGCGTGGGACCGCGAGTTCGACCTGGCCATCATGACCGGCCAGGCCTTCCAGGCCCTCGTGGACGACGACGAGCTGCGCGCCTCGCTCACCGCGATCCGCAGGGCGCTCGCCGACGGTGGCCGCTTCGCGTTCGAGACCCGAAACCCGCTCGCGCGCGAGTGGGAGAGCTGGAATCCGCACAACGCGACGGAGGTCGTTGACCCGACGGGCCGGCGGGTCCGTATCTCGTATCAGGTGGAATCGGTCGTCGGCGACGTCGTCACGCTTACCGAAACGACGTGCGATCCGAATGGCGTTCCGCTGCGCGTTGACCGCGACAGTCTCCGCTTCCTCGATCTCGACACGCTCGCGGGCTTCCTCGCCAACGCCGGTTTTGGGATCGATGCGCAGTACGGGGGCTGGTCGAGGGAGCCACTTAGCTCTGAGAGTGCCGAGGTCA
>JAUJMR010000098.1 GCA_030446765.1 Chloroflexia bacterium | reverse complement strand
CGATCGGGCTGATCTGGGCGCAGACGGCGCTCGTCAACCTCTTCTCCGGCGCGCTCATCCCGCTGGCGTTCTTCCCGGACTGGCTGAGGGCGATCGCGCTCGCGGCTCCCTTCCAGGGCATCGTGTACACGCCCCTCGCGATCTACCTCGGCAGGGTTCGCGGGCTGGAGATGCTGGGCGCGCTCGGTGTGCAGGCGCTCTGGGCGGCGGCGCTGTGGCTGCTTGCCCGCCTGCTGTGGGCCCCGAGCGTCCGAGCACTGGACATCCAGGGGGGCTGATAGTGCTCGCGCGATTCCTGCATGCGCTCCGCATCTACGGCAAGTTGCAGCTGGTGCACATCCGCACCCACCTCGAGTACGAGGCCGATTTCTGGATAGGGATCGTGGGGGTGATGCTCACCCACGGCGCCGGGCTCGCGTTCGTGTGGATCCTCTTCGGTCGGGTGCCCGAGGTCGCGGGCTGGAACCTGTGGGAGATCGCCTTCCTGTACTCGCTCGCCATCATCCCGCGCGGGCTCGTCGAGATCCTATGCGACGGCCAGTGGCGCCTGCGGCTGATGGTCAATCGGGGAGAGTTCGACCGGCTCCTGGTGCGCCCGGTCTCCCCGGCGCTGCAGTTGATAACCCAGATGTCGAGCATCCACGGCCTCGGCAGTGTGCTGCTCGGCCTGGTCGTGGTGACGCGCGCGGTCGTGGAACTGGATGTGGTGTGGGGGCCGGCGCAGTACGTTTTCCTGCTCACGACGATATTCGGCTCGGTCGTGCTGATAGGATCCATCAACTTCGCCACGAACTGTATCGCGTTCTGGGACCCCTCGGCGAACAGCGCCTTCCCGTTCCTCGTTGGCCACACGCTCGAGTTGGTCAAGTTCCCCATCACACTGTACGGGCGGCTCGTGCAGGTGCTGCTCACCTGGGTGCTACCGTTCGCCTTCGTGAGCTACTACCCGGGGCTCGTGCTGCTGGGACGAACCGATGCCACCCCCTGGCTCGGATACCTATCCCCGCTCGCCGGCCCGGCGGTGGGGCTCGTCTCAAGCCTGATATGGCGACGGGGATTGATGCGCTATCAGGGGGCGGGCCACTGATCTGGTACGCTTTGCACCAGCGTTGACACGCAAGGGGGTATGGTATGAGTGACGGGCCGGCGAGGGGTGATGCTTCTCTCCCTCTCGAATCCGTGGACGCCGCGTCCCTGACCGGCCTGCTGCGCCGAGCGGGGTACGCCGGCGCGGAAGTGACCGGCTTCACGCGGGAACCGGTCGCCGGCACATCCCACGGGGGCGGCGACCTCCACCGGTACCGTTTGATCGTACGGTCGGCGTCCGGCGTACCCGAGCAGGTGCCCCCGGCCGCGCTGGTGCTCAAGGAGTCCCGGGGGATCGGCTCCCAGTCGCTCGACCCCGACTACCCCAGCAGGGAGGCCGACTGCTACCGGCACGACCTCTTCTCCGGTTTGGGAGAGCGCCTGCGCGTGCCCAGGGCCTTCGAGGTCGACGTGGACGCGGGAGCGCAGCGATACTGGATCTGGATGGAGGACCTGGGCGATGCTTTCGATGTGGAATGGACGCCCGAGCTCCTCACGCAGGCCGTACGCGACCTGGCGGAGCTGCACGCCCGCTGGTGGGGCCGGGGGCACGAGTTGTCGAGGATGGCCTTCCTCCGCCAGCGGGCGCAGGCGATGTACGACGGGCTATGGAGTGAGCGCATCGCCCGCAACTGCGCGGCGATCGAGGGGCACGAGCACGAGCGGGAGATCTCGCGCGTGTTCACGAACGACCGACGCCGGCTGCTGATGCGCCTGAGCCGGGCGGCAGACATTGTGTACCTGAAGCTGGACGCCCTGCCGCAGACGCTGCTGCACCACGACGTGTGGCTGCCCAACCTGGGGCGGGTGGACGGTAAGACGGCGCTCATCGACTGGTCGTACGCGGGGCCAGGCACGCCGGGCGCGGATCTCAGCCAGACCGTCGCGCTCATGATCCAGGTCTGGGGACCGGACATGGACGACGAGGCGCTGCTCGCGGCGCTCCACTCGGGGCTCACAAGTGATTGGGGGCTGGACGTACCGTACAGCGACGTGCTCGCTGGCTACGAGCTGTGCTTCTGTCTGCGCCCGGCGCACGCCTTGGGCGGACCGGTGCTCGGAGGGATACTCTCGGGCAAGGCCACGATGGTGGGGTCGGACAGTCTGGACGAGCGCCTCGCGGCGGCGGACGCCACGCTCCGGCGGATCGAACGCGGCGTCCGAAGGCGGGCGTCGGGAGGCTGGGCTGGGCATGCGATGGGGGGTGGACTGCGCTCCCGACTCGCATACAACTTCCGCATCTATGCGTAGCTGCAGTTGCTGCCCATACGCGGGCTTCGGGGGTACCAGGCGGCCTTCTGGCTAGGGATTTTCGGG
>JAUJMR010000027.1 GCA_030446765.1 Chloroflexia bacterium | reverse complement strand
AGCTCCTCCTGCTTCGCGGCGATCTTGATCGCCCTGTAGGAGCCGTCCTCCGCGCGCAGCAACACCGAGCCCTGGCCGAAGACACGCGTGCACAGCCTTGCGCTCAGGGTAGCGGCGCGACGGGGCACATCGGCGAGTCGCACAGGGTCCGGGACCTTCGACTCCTCGGCCGCTTGCTCCGGCTTCATCCCCTGGTTCAGGCTCCAGTCTCCCGGGGCCGCCGCGCTCCGCGCCGCGGGGCATTCGGGCGGCGGTGCTCCTCCGGGGGGGACAGGGACCGGTCCCGGGACTCGCGCGTATCGCCGCGCCAACTCATCCAGCCAGCGCTCCGTCAGGCGGTACGCGCCCACCCGCACCTGGTGCCGTCCCTGTACCCTGGCGTGCAGCGTCCCCGGCACCTCCACGGACGCCGCATCAAGGGCCTAACAGACGGATACTCTCGTCCCGATCGCGAGTCGGCGTGACGAGCGCCGCGTCGGGAAGTACGCGATCAGTCCGTCGGGCAGCGCGGAGGGCCGCTCCGGTGCCCGCGAGCATCCGTATCCGCACCCGCTCGCCGTGTGTAGAGATCGTCGAAAGGACGCTCGCGTAGCGCGCCAGCGTGCCGACCTCCGCGGCGACGAGCAGGATCTCGGGCCGGCCACGCCAAGCCGCCCGCTTGAGATGCGCGGAGCCGGTCGCCCAACTCGTCGCTCAGCTCCCCGATCAGCTGCTCCACGCCGTTCGCGTCGGCAGGGTCGAGCAGCTTTCCAGGCCTGTGGCAGCCCAGCAGCCGGGCTGGCAGGCCGCCGGGTCCGCCATTTGCTACCGTGAGCAGCTTGAGCGCGCCGGGTTCTCGCGCGTCCGCAAGGCGGGCGATCAGGCTGGTTAGAACCTCAGCCACGCCCATCCCCGGCGCGCCGCGACGGTGGTGTGCCCTACCGCCGGCCAGTTGAGCAGCAGCGTCTCCGACCTCCAGGCACGCCGAGCACGCGTCGAGGGGCAGCAGCCACCGAGTTGGCGGCGGCGCACCTGTCGGCGGTGAAAAGGCACACTCGCTTGGACCGGCCGACACGCCGAGCAGGCGCACGTCGACCGGCACCTGGGTCTGGCGCGGAGTGGACGCCCGCTATGCCACCGAGTTCACGGGTCGGCGAGCGCGTGCGCTCCTGCCGTGCCCACTCGACGCCGTCAGCGGCGGCCAGTGCCGCACGCGGGAGCCTCGGCTCGCCGACTCCTGCCGTCAGTCCCGTCGCTGACCGCCCTCTTCGGAGCCGCAAGCGTGATCGTCTGAACCGCCTGTCGTCGCCACTCACCGCCGTTGCACCGTCAGTTCGGGCGAGACCTCCCTCGCCGCCGGCGTCGGACTCGGGTCAACGCGGGCCGCCGACCCCGCGTCGGCGAGCGGCCGGCGTCGGCCGGGCTGACCGTCGGCGGGGAGAGAGGGAGACGGCGGCTGATGCGCCTGCCCGCGGCTCCCTGGAACGCGCCGCCCCAGTGGCCGGCTCTTCGGCCTTCCTCGCCCCTGTCGCGAAACCCGCTTATCGTCTGAACCCCTGCCGTTGGTTCGCGGCGGGGCGATCCGGCGGGCTCCCCGCCGGGCGGTGGCTGGGCCGGGAGTGGGATGATATCGGCGGTCTCGCCGCCGTAACACATCGGAATCAGAGCGGTGGTGCGGGGTGGGATCTCGGGTCGACGCTAGCGCCCGGCACCCCGCGCCGACGGTCGACGACTCGCTCGACACCGGCGCGCGGTCAGTGCTAGACGACCTTGGCGGCTGAGGCTATCGAGCGCCAGGTTCGGAGGCTCGACGAAATGCGCCGCCTGTCGTGGTCGTGCCACTCCCCAGTGACGGCATCCAGCGCCCCAAAGAAGGCGTGCCGCCGTCCGGGGGTCGCTACCCTCACCCTCGGACCCTTCATCCACATCGAGCCACCATTGATTCGGTGGCACTCGTCGACGTGCGAGCAGTCGCCCCACACCCGCCTCGCGCACTGGCTCGATAGAGCCCTTGCCCACGGCGTGCTTTCTGGCGAGTGGTTCGCGCGCCATGCAGTCCGCGGCCTGGTCTGATGCCCGGCGTGGCCAGGGGTCTCGTCGCCGCGACGGCGTTGTACCCCAGGTGAAGGCGACTGGCTGGTAGCCGCGGTCCACGGGTGTGTTCGTGGTCGAGCTTGACCATCGCCCGCCGTTACCAGCTGCGCGTGCGTGGTCGACAATCTCGGGCACCGAGAAGCACGCGCCCTGGAAGCGCCAGGCGATCGAGGAAGACGCTGGTCCTCGCCCGGCCTCTCGGCGCGCGCCCCCACCAGCGAGGGTTGCCTGGTGAGCCTCCCGGAGGAAGCTCCTGCGCAGGCCCAGGTCCGCCTCGGCGGCTGCACCGTGTACTAAGATGCGCCAGGGGGCCGCCACAACAGCCCCCCAGAGAGCCGGCGCCCCATTGAGCACGCCGGCCACCGTGGATCGATTGGCAGTTGCGTACCAGGCTGTCGGCTCGGTGGCATCATCGCGCGCCTGTTGCGTACGAGCAGGGTTCCCTCGTGCTACGCGACTGGGTGTTGGGGATCGATCAGGGATCACCTCCCGGATCAGTTCGGAGCACGCAGCACGAACCCGGCGACGAGCGCTACGACGAGCCCGCGCAGTTCGCGTACGGTACGCATCGCGGGGCTACCGCCCTCCTCCCATGGCCCGGTGAGGACGCTCTGCGCCTCCTCGACCTGATACGACGCTGCATATTCCACCTCGATGGGCGCAGGGGCTCCCGGGAGCGGCACCACCCACACTGTACGTGCCCGTGAACGTCACGGTGAGGGTTACCGGGAACCCGGCGACCCTGCCCGCGGAGCTCGTCCGGTAGTTGTGGCTTACCTTCGCACCGGTGCACCTAGTGGTCCGCTCACACCGGACGCCGAGCGTGCTGGTCTCGACGGAAGTTCCGTCCCCGAAGTTCCAGCGATACGTTCCCGTCGGCCGTATGACCACCTCGAGAGCGGTGCTCGTGCACGGCGGAGCCGCCGAGGCAGGTCCAGTGCTCGGGCGACACCCAGTGCCCCACTGGGTACCCAGACCCGGACGACGCATCTCCAGGTGGAGACCATCATCCGAGTACCCGGTGTTGCCCGAGTATCGATCAACTGCCCGGCCACGCCTCACCACTGGTCACCGCATAGCCGGAGGGTGTATGAATATGTACGCGTGACCGCTCGGCGCGCGAGCATCTGCGTGAGGGCACCCATTCCGTCCTTGTATACGAGGATCCTGCCGGCGACCGGTGCATACAGGCGCGTGCCTACCGGCCAGCCAGTATGGAAGTGCCCCACAGCAACCATGAATGCCGTCTTGGAAGTCAAGCGGTGCGGAGGGCATGCTCGGGTCGGCCTGTGGACTTGAGGACGCCGTGCGGGCTGGCCCATATATCGGGAGAGTAACACGAACCGGGTGTGCGAGCGCTGTAGAGCCCTTGCAGCCCTGGAAGGTACGCGTCTGGGGGTTAGCTCCCGGAGCACCTCTGTCTCGTCGGGACGACGTGCGCCTCCTCGCGCCGACGCTGCGTATTCACTATCTCGGCGAGGACGCGAGCCGCCGTCCACTCCCCGATCCCCGGGATCGAGCACAGGCTCTGCCCTTCAGGTCATCGTGCCCGTGGTCTCGGATGAGGGTTTGCACGGGGGATCTCCGCATCCAGGAAGGCCAGCCTCGTCTCGATCGAGCCCAACACCACCGGCCGTTCGCCACCCCTGCCTGGTTCTTCTCCTGCTGCGCCATCTCCTGGAGCATCTCGATGCGCCGCACCAGGCAGGACCTCCGTGCCGCCGGAAATCCACGATGCAGGGCTGCAGGCGGCAGAAGGTCGCGATGCGGGCTGAGTCCACGGTCCGAGCGCGCGAGCGTGCTCTTCGCGAGGCGGCCGTCCGCGCCGGGCGAACGACGGACGTGTCCCGCCTCGAACAGGAAGGTCCCGCCCAGTACTCGCCGGTCGCCTCCATGCAGGTGCACCGCCCCGCCTCCCCGCGCGGCGAGCGAGTGCTGCGAACCCGCGCGTGTCCATCGAGAACACCTGTGTGCCACCCTTGCCCTCGCAAGCAGGGTCACCGAACGTTCGACGTCCCAACCGTCCATTGCCTGCCCTCCTCTCTGTATGCAGCATCCGTGCGACGTAGCCCATTGCACATCGGCTCTGAGGTGGCCTCCGATACCGTCCGGCGACGCCGCGGTCGGGGGAGGGACTGTCCCGGGCTCACCGGCCATTGGGATACCCTCTCCACCCGCCCACATACAGAGGCGCCGAGCCTACGGCCGCATCACCCATATACGATACAAGAAGGTGTCGCTGTTGTAACCCCAGCCGCGGGTACGCACCGCCGTTCACTATCCCACTCACATCGCCCGAGCCCGCGACCTTCGCCTTGGCTTCTTCGCTAAAGGCAGGGAATGCGGGGCGCTGAGGCGGGCAGGCGGTCGGGTCTGCATCGCCGCGGGAGGCGAGGGGTGCGCCAGGGGCCGAGGTATCGAGCGTCGCCGTGGTGTCCGTTCCCTCCCCATCACCCCAGCCGTAGCTGCGCGCGTAGCCCAACACCGTCTCGACGTAGTCGCTGTCGTGGTTGTACGCATACAGCGCCCGGCCGTAATCTATGGGACCATTGCCCGGGGGCACCTCTCTCAGGTGCCGAGCGGCGCCCGCGGCGGCGTCACGTATGTCGCACACGTCGCGGTCCCCGTCGCCGTCCCCGTCGACGCCGAAGCGCTCCCATGAACTGGGCAGGAACTGCATGGGCCCCCTCGCTCGTGTCCCGCCGAGTTGTTGGATAGGAGGACCGAGGATACAGCCCGACGAGTCCGTCTCTCCACGACGGCCGTGGTCCGTCTCTACCTTCCCGACACCCGCTAGCACCTCCCACGCGACGCCGAAACGCTGCCCGCCATTCCTGTAGGCGGCAAGGACGGCTGCAGGGATGCTCCCCGTGCCTCCAGGGTCACCGGATTGAGCAGCGCCCCCCTCGAGGAAAACCTCCTCTGAGTGATAGATCGGTTGGCCGTCGTAGCCGTCCACCCACCACCACGCTTCCATGTTGGCCATACCTCGCTGCGGATTCGCGCGCAGCTTGATCTGCGGCAACTCGATGTTGCGGATGACCTGCGCGAGAGCATCTTCGGGGTTCGTCGCCTGGATAATGTCACCGCGTAACTCGATGTCGTCGACGTTGTATCTCTGAGGTACGTATACGAGGTCGCGGAAGTACTTCTCAACCCCCTACACACACCCCTCGATGCCTGGGAGCCTGGGATCATCCCCATGGCACAGGGGGCTCCTGAGCCACTCCACCGGGATGTTGGTCGTGAGTATGTGCGGTCGCGTGTTGGGATGCTTGCTGATCTCGACGGGGTCGGGATATTCGGGATGCCAGGCGGGTAGCAGGCAGAGCTCGTACCAGTAGGCCCAGAACTGGCCGGGCCGCTCTGCCTCCTCGCGCAGCACACAATACACCACGTGCTTTGGGTCTTGGTCGTAGAGGTAGGCGAAGTACGTGGTTCGGGGCAACCCATCCTTGTCGATGTATGGCTTCGCTCGCTCAGGCGTCCCCTCGTTGGTAACGACCTCCCGAATGGCGGCCTGGGTTTGCGGGTCCGTGCCATCGGTTATGCTGCGCGCAGAAATGTTGATCTGCCACGCCGGTCCTCGGTCCGTCTGGGTCACGGAGGCATTTGCTCCCGTAGACACGATTGGCCCCTGGTCACCGCTCTGCCCATCGGCCTGGGCCAGCGCGCGTGGCACCTCGCCGAGAACGGGGACCAGGGCGATGAGAGCCATGAGCAGGCAGCATAGGACCCGCACCAGGCTTCTAATCATCATGTTCTCCCGCTTCACACATAACCTAGGGACTGAATTGGGGTATCTCATAGACGTTGACCGAGCTTACCTTCAATTGCCCGTTTACCTTCCGGAAGTGGGTTAGCTGCTTGTAGCGGTGCGCCTCTGCCTCACCTCCACCTGCCGGAGCGACTGGAGAGCCCGACTTGATGTCGATAAGTACGCTCGCATCTACGTACTCGTGCACCATGTCGAAACTGTCCGGCTCTATGCCAAGTGGAGACAGGCTGTTTGTCCGTATTCGAATCTCCATCCCTCTGCCCTGTCGACGACGCTCATCCACCCGAGCAATGGCGGCCGCCAGTGCATCGCCGGTCAGAACGTCGGCGAGCTTCGATGTGTCACCCGTGCGATATGACTGCGCTACCACGCGCCAGTAACCCACGTAAGCTTTGTAGTACGGCACGCGGCTGGGGCGTGCGCGCTGCAACCACCCGTTCATGTCCTCAATACCACGAGCAGTGATTGGCGGTTGAGGAGTCGCCGTGGTGCCTGCTGGCGGCACGTCAGGTGGCACTGCCGGCTCGGTCGGTCTCACACGCGGCTCAAACGGAGTGCCGCTACCAGGATCCCAAGAAGAGCCCTTCGACCGCGGTGTCCCCGTTGCCTGGTGACTAACTACCTGCGTTGCCGCCATCTCCGACCGCTGGGTTAGACGAACCTGCGGCGTCGGAGTTACTGTGGGCAAGGTCGCGGCAGTAGACGTCACTCCGACCGCGGGTGCGATGCCCCCCTGGGCGAGCTCGTCGCTCAGTTGCACCTGGCGCTCCGATGCACCGTTCAGCAGGTAGCTGACGCCGAGCGCGGCCAGCACCAGAGCCAGCAATCCCGCTCCGATGACGATCGTACGTCTAGAGTTCCCGTCTATCCATGCCCTCCCCCTGTCCGCACATTGCTCGTGCCCATCAACCCTCCGGTCCCTCGACACCGTGCCGCAGCGTCGCCTCCGCCCTAGCGCGCACCTCAACCGTGCGAATACCGAACATCTCGAGGAACGCGAGGTTCACGTCTTGGGTCGCCACCACTGTCACGGTGTCCTGCCCCACGGACACCCGCCCCCGAGTGTCCTTCAAGTCCAGGTACCGCTCCGCCTCCGCCCGCGCATTCACCCGGCGAAGCACCGCCCTGCGGCCGCCGCTGGCTCGATACGTACCCTCGTCGAGCCGCGTCGCACCAGCCCGTGCGGCGGCGTCCGCCGTGTTCTGCAGCTCCCTTCTGTGGATAAGCAGGATGCCTCCGTCCACCAGCACGCCTATGAGGCTGAGGAGAAGCGTCATCAGGAGCACTACTAGCAGTAGCGCCTGGCCGCGGCGCGCCTGCCTCATTGGTCAGCCGCCGCGGGCCGGCTACGATACCTCTCGACCGGCTCCGTCTGGCTACCGTGCAACTCCACCCCCGCCCAACCCAGCCCCGGAAGGTCCCGGAAGGAGACCGTGTACCCAGCCTCGGCGGTGACGGACCCACCGGGACGGAAGCTGCGCACGTCCAGCGTCAGGTAGTCCGGCGTCGTGCCGTACGCCTCCGCGACCTGGCGCCCGCGCTCCTTCCCGGCGCGGAGCGCCTCGGAGGGTGTCGGCGCCTGCGCACCGCTCCTCGCCGCCTCCCGCACGACCGCGCTCAGCTCGATGCGTGTCTCCAGGACCCTCTGTACGCCCACAACCCCGTAGATGAGAAGCACAAGCACGGGCAGCGCGCCGGCGAGCTCGAGCACGGAGTGTCCCGAATACGCCCTCACGGCGCGCCTTTCCCCCGGTAGGGCTCGAACCGCTCTTTCTCCATGCCCGTCTCGACCGTGAGAGGCAGCCTCACGCTCACACCCGGGATCGAGAACGGGAAAGAACCCTCGGCCCTCATGACGACACGGTCCTCCTGATCGATACCGACCACGCGAAACCGCTCCCCGGAGCGGCCGAGACCAGCCTCGAGCAGGGCTCGCGCTTGGGCGGCTCCGTCCTTCGTCGAGCGGCCATCGGAAGAGGCTACCCGTGCCCCCTCCTGCACGGCCACCTTCACGACGTCCCGCGTGTGGACGTATACCACGACTTGCATGAGACCCACGATAAGGGTCATCACGAGGACGAGCGCGCACGCGAACTCGAGCGTGGAGTAACCGAGCGAGGCGTTCCGGTATGGCCGGGCAGGGACTCCCACTAGTCGGCCCCGATATTTCCTATCCGGCCGACGAGCCGCTGGAACATCTGGTCTATGGGCGCGTCGAGCGCCTTGTCCGCCGCGATCACGAGCGCCACCACCAGGAGCGCGAGGCCCGCAAACTCCAGTGTGCCGTAGCCCGCTGCCGCCCGCCGCCCCCGCACCCGGGCCGCGCCGGCAGCACGCACGAGGGCGAAGAGAGCGAGGACTATGAGCATCTCGACTCGCTCGCGGAACCCGTTGACCTTGCTTGTAGACTGCATCTGTAACCTCCATGTGATTTCAGCGTACGGCTGTCGTGGGCCAGTTACCGGATTGCTTGATACGCCCCCTCCTACAGCCCCGCGTTCATCAGTTGGTGCACCGCGGGCAGCAGCACCAGGACGAATAACACCGGCACGATCAGCAGCAGCGGGATGACGATCTTCGTGCTCGCCTTGCCTCCCGCCTCTATAATCCGTTGGCGCTTCCACTCCCGGAGGTTCTCGGCCTGTGCGGTCAGCGTGTCCAGGATGTTGATGCCAAGCTGATCGTTTACCCGCACCTGCGCGACGAACACCGAGATCTCGTTGATGCCGTTGCGTAGCGCCATGTCCTCGAGTACGTTCGGCAGGCTGTGCTCCTCGCCTGCGAGTTGCGCGCGCGCCAGGGCACGCCTGAGCTCGCGCCGGAACTCATCCTCGCCCCTCGTGGCCACCTCCCTGAGTGCCTTCTGCACGGACTCGCGCGCCGCGATCCGCATACCCAGTAGGTCTAGCACCGCCGGCATTGCCATCAGGATGCGCGTCTCTCGCTCCCGCAACTCGCGGGTGAGCTGGTACTGTGACCACAGGAAGCCTCCGGGGAATAAGAGGAGCGAGAGCCATAGCGGGAACGGGGGGCCGCCGGCGGCGAGCGCGTAGCTCACGGTCCACGCGACGCAGGGGATCGCGCCCAGGAACACCGCCGTGCCCAGGCACTCCCCATAGAAGCCGCCGACAGCCGTGTCCGGCCTGACCAGCTCGAGGCGCCGCGCCAGGTCGTCGCCGCGCCCAGGCAGGAGTCTGCCGAGCGTACCACGGCCGAGGCGCTCCCCTAGCGAGTCGAGTGTGTGGCCGAGCAGGCGGCTACCGAACACCGGCCGCACTAGACGGGTACCCCGCGCCGGCTTGCGCTCTGAGGGATCAAGCGCCTGTAACCTCTCGCGCAGCAGCGGCCTATGTGCTAACCAGGGAGAAGCGGTCCCGAACAGGTACCCCCCTAGCGCGCCGAGTACCGCCAGTGCCAATGTGGCCATACTCACGCGCGGCCCCCTTCACCCATGGTTGGTCGGCGCAGCCGCTGCATCAGCCAGTACGCGAACCAGAGCCAGAGCTCGCATGCGAGCAGGGCCAGTTGGCCGGGGAGCGAGCGGAAGAAGTACGCATAGTCCTGGTTGAGGCCCATCACGACCACGAGCATCACGAACGGTACGAGCAGCAGCCCACGCATCTCCAGCACCCCCTGCGCCTGCTGCGCGCGGATCGTCCTCTGCAAGCTCAACTCGCTGCGTGCCGTCAGCACCATCCGGTCGAGCACGTTCGGAAGATCCTCCAGGCCCACACGGTCGCTCACCACGAGCGCCTCGGCCAGTGCCTCGAAGAGGGGGTCGTCCAGCTCCTCGCGCAGCAGCGCGATCGCGCGCTCAAAGCCGAAAGTGTCGATGTTCTGCGAGAGCGCCACGAAATAGCCGCGCAACCGCTCGGGCCCGTCCGTCGCCAGCGTCTTGATGCTTGCCTGTACCGTGTTCCTGGCAAGGATGGAGGAGCGCATCTGCGCGAGCGCGTCTGCCAGCGCCTCTTGTGTGCGATCCCGCCTCCTGTCGCGCTCCCAACTCCAGTACAGGTGCGGGAAGGTGGAGCCGACGAATGCTGCCCCCGCACTCACGACGGGCATCCACAGGAACAGCTGCGCAAGTGTGCCGACGACCGCCCCCGAGAGGAGACTCATCCCGAGGAACCCACTCACCCGCACGTCGACGAGCCCCGCCCGGTCGAGGAAACGGCGCACCCGACCCACTAGAGGAACCCTGCGCGGCTGCCTGGGTCGCTCCGGATCGAGTAGTCCCCAGTACAGGTGCCACACTGCTACGGCCAGAGCCAGCGAGAGCAATAGGCTCATGCTGCCTCCTCCGGACTCCTGCCGGACATGAGCGGGCAGGCGACACCGGCGAGCTCCATCTTGCGCAGCACCCTGTTCGGACGCATGGGTGTCCGCACCAACCCACCGCGCGCGTCCATCTCCCACAGGTTATGGCCCGTGATCCCCGCGCCCGGGGTCCACCCCTCCACCTCGAAGAGGTGCGTCAGCCTGCGGATGCCCGACCGCTTGTCGATGTGCAGCTGAAGCACCAGGTCGACGGTCTGGGCGATCATCTCGAGCAACTCAGCCTTCGGCACACGCTCGGGCGCCTGAGCCGCGAACATCGCCAGTTTGTCGAGTGCCTGCCTCGGGTTGTTCGCGTGGATCGTTCCGCCGCTGCCGGGGTGGCCCGTGTTCATCGCGGAGAGCATGTCCCACGCCGCCGCGCTGCGTACCTCGCCGAGCACTATGCGCGTGGGGCTCATCCGGAGCGCGTCCGCGATCAGGTCGCGGATCGAGCGATGCTCCCCGGGCTCCATCACCCACGAGTCGACTAGCAGGTCGGAGAGCCCGAGCTCCGCCGGGTCCTCTATGGTCGCCACTCGCTCCTGGTCGCTGGTGAGCGAGGAGTACAGCGCCCGCAGGAGCGTTGTCTTGCCGGCGCTGCCCGGGCCCGAGATAAGGAGGTTCACCTCCGCGCGCACCGAAGCAGCCAAGAAGTCAGCCACATCTGGTGTGAGTGTGCCCACCTCCACCAGGTCGTCCAGCGAATCCGCCCTGAGCCTGTACCGGCGAATGTTGATCACGGTCACGTTGCTCGTCGGCGGGATGATTACGTGGATACGCGAGCCGCCGGGAAGGCGCGCGCCCACCGAGGTGTGGGAGGTGTCCAGCTGGTGGGCGTCGCCGAGCAGTCGCTTCGCCGTCAGCAGCAGGTCCTCGTCCGAGTCGAAACCCAATCCCTCCTGCAGCGTCTTGACGCCCCTGCGCCGCACGAAGATCCGCCACGGGCCGTTGATCAGGATGTCCTCCACGGTGGGGTCGTCCATGTACGGCTGGATGGGACCGAACCGGAGGAGCGAGTCGTACAGCCGGCACGCCGTCGCTTCCGGATCGACAAGCTGCACGCCGTCCGCACGGCGCGCGGCGTCGCGGCCGTATTCGACCAACCGCTGACGCAGCAAGCCCAGCACAGGCTCGCTGCGCTCCTTGTCGTGAGGCGACAGCCGCTGGCCCGTGAGCGCATCGGCAAGGGCGTGCCTTAGCTGGTCCCGCAGCCGCCGCTCGATCGCCCTGTCCTGCCCGTACCCGAATATCCCTTCCATGTGCCTGCCTTCCCCTACCGAGGCGCACGACTGAGCCGCAGCCGCCTCTTCTGGTCCTTCCTGGGCTCCAATGGGAACGCCCGAACCCTCGGGTCCGCCCTTGCCGCTAGCTCCCTCACCGACCGTCCAGCGGAGCTCCGCCGCATACACGAGAGTGGCAGCCCCGCATCCTCAGCCCTGCGGACGCTCGACGGATCCCACGGCAGCACCGCGATCGGAGCCAGGCCCAGGGCATCCTCGATCTCGCGGACTGGTGCGTCGCGCCAGCGGTCGTATCCGTTGACCACGAGTGAGATGCGGTCCTCCGGAATGCCCAGCTGGGTGCGCAGTCCGTCAAGCCCGGCACGCGCCCGGCTCAGCGCCACGAAGGAAGTAGCGGCCACGAACAACACTCGATCCGCGAGCACGAGTGCCTGCCGGTAGAGCGGCGTGGCAAGCGCGTCGCAGCCGGTGTCCACCACCACATAGCGTTGCCTGGGTGTCAGGTGCCTGGCGAGCTCCACGAACTGCCCTGGGGTGAGGTCGTCGCGCGCCTCCGGTCGCGGTACGCCGAGGAGCACCGTCCCGTGCCGCGCCCACCATCCCATGGGCTGCACCTCACGGGAGAGCGCGTCGTCCCACTCGGCGTCCGAGTGCGGCCGGGCGTGCGCGAGCAAGTAGTGAATGTTGCGGTCCGTCTCGATCGGGAGTGAGCCGATCAAAGTAGCGGCCACCGAGGGGGCTCCGAGGTCGCAGTCCACGAGCACGGTCGGCTGCATGGCCGCGAGCGCGGCTGCGAGCGCGGTCGCGACAGTTGTCCTGCCCGGGGCACCCGCGCCACTCGTTACTACGAGCAGCTCGCCTGTGCCCTCTGCGGCCGGCGCCTTGCCCTCCAGTGGCTCGTGGGTGGGGCTGGGGGGCACGGACGTGAGGGGAGCCGCCGGCAGTGACACGGGTTTCCCGGACGCCGCGTCGCGCAGCGCCTCCAGCGCCTCCTCCCAACTGGGTCCCGGAGCGACCACCACGGTGTATCGTAGTCCCTGCCACCTGTCGGGCTGATTGGCGACGAGGACGACGGCGACCCCGGTATCCTCTAACTCTCGCAAGATCGAGAGTCTAAGCCCTAGCAGGCGCTCGCCGACGAGCGCAGGCGCGACCCGACCGGAGCGCGCCATCTCCAGGAGCTGCTCCGCGTTCAGAGGCACGCCGCCCAGGACGTACTCGCCACCCTCCTCTAGGCGTGCGAAGAATCGCCCCTCCTGTTCAGGGTGAGCGATCGCCACCGCGAGCGGCAAGGGGTTTTGCCCGTCCCAGTCGTACGAGCCTGTTCTCACCGGCTCCCTCCGGCGGGCAAGAGCGCGACATCCACATCCCCCGACCTGAGCGCCCCCACGAGCCGAAGGGCATCCTCCTCGCTCACCGCGAGGCTGAGCCACTCTGCCGGCGAGTCGGCCTCTTCGGCCCCCTCTGGGTAGCCGACGTCGTACACATGGGCGCTCCGGAGCACGACCTCCGTGCGCGTCGACGCATTGTCCGACGGCGCGCGCGTTACGAAGACCTGTACAAGGTCGCCGGGTTGGACGCCCGCGACCCTGCCCTTATCCGCGTCGGGCACGAGCGCTACGGCCACCTGGCCGGGCCCCACACCACGTCCCCCACTCACGGAAGCGCGGCTAAGAAGCTCACCCTCGCGCGCGGGTTCAGCGATGGTCTTTCCGACGACGCGACCTAGCTCACCTGCCGGTACGACCGCCCGGTACGTGCTGCCCTCAAGCCTGACGTCAGAGACGCGCACGTCGTCGCGTCCCAACACATCGCCTGCGGCCAGGTTATGGGTCACGACGAGCACGGCTTGCGTATGGCTCGGGCGGAACATGACCAGCCCGGCGAGGAGAGTCGCACCGAAGAGGAACGCGCCCGTAAGTGCTCGCCCGGAGAGGAACCATCTCCTGGGTCTGCGTGCGGCCCTCGCAGGTGCAAACGCGTCGGCAGTCATGCCCACCTCCTACTCTTCCCAACCCCGGCGGACCACTCCGCCTCCCTTCACCACGTCGACACCCCCCTTGCCGACACGGGCACACTGATGTTGCGGCACCTGAGTTGACACGTCACAGGCGGACCCATCAGGTAAGCATTGAATATCGGGAGGTGCTGCAGCGTAACTTAGGCTAGCAAGAGGGTACGAGCGCGGGGAAGATGCGAAGGTCACCTGTCGGTGCACCGAAAGTCATCAGTTTGGGACCAAATTCGGTGGCGTCCGCTGGCGACTTAGGCGGCTGTTGTGGAGAAGGTGTACCCTCGGGCTAGCGGGTCACCGCCCGTGGGAAGCCCCCTACTCGTGCGGCTGCCAGATCGCTACGACCATACCGGTGAAGTTCAGGTAGCTTGCAGGGCGACGTGACAGTTGCCATTCGATGAACATATCGAGCACGGACGCTGACACGTTGCGGCCGGCCAGGAAGCAGAGCAGCGAAAGCAGCGAGCGAGGGACGGTGCGGAGCGCCAGCAGCGGCGGCACGGTTAGCAGGATGAGCGGCCCGAGGCCAATGACCCGATACGCACCGCGCGGGAAGTACCAGTAGGGGGCCGCCGCGGTCCAGTAGTCAGCGCCGAGCTTCATCGAGAGCTCGGGTCGTTCCCCTGTGTAGAGCCAGAGGGCGGCGGCATGGATCCCCTCGTGGAGCTCGGGCATTACTAGCCAGCTACCTGCGTATCCGAGCAGGAACTCGGCGAGGAACGAACGGCGTTTGAAGGTGTAGTCAGGTCGCAGCCGTGCGGCCAGCACGTGGAAACCCAGAACGCCGAGTACGCGGCTGGTACTCATGACGAACTTTATGAGGCGGTCATAAGGACCCGGAGCGGCGAATTCATACACGATTGCATAGCCGACCGGCGGGTGGCGCACTGGCTGCCCAGTCAGCCCAAGTAATCCCTCGATCGGGACAACGAGAAAACCATCCAGAACTCTTGCCCCCTATCCGACGCTTGGCTATCTGGCGGACGCTTCTAAACGGGAGATTATAACCGCGACCCGCAGTGACGGGAAGGTGACGAAAGTCATCTGCGATGAGTGACGTTAGTCTTACGCAAACATGTAGAAGGTTTTCTATACTGTGTGCACTTAGGTGGTGCATCCCGTAAGTGCAATGGACAAGCCCGAAAGAAGGAGGTCTGACTTGGACGCTTATCTACAGATCATACGCAAGGTCACCACCGACGCCCAGTTCCGGACTCAGTTCGCGGAGGCGCCGGACGCCACGCTGGCCGGTATCGGTGTGGACCTACCTGCGGAGAGGGTTGCCGCACTCGTGGACTTAGCGCGTACACGGAGCCGGGAACTCCCGCACGAGGTCGTGTATGCGGGCGGGAAGGGTTGGTTCAGGATATACAACTTCACGCCAGAACTGCTCTCGCACCCGGCCTAGGAGTTGCATACGAGTGTCCATCAGCGAGCAACCAATTGCCATGGACGCCCAGTCGCTGGTGTCGGAGGCGTACGCACTCCTTCTCAAGTGCTGCTCGGAGTCCGGTGCCGATCCCGTCATACTGGCCGAGATGAGACGGGTTCTGAACAAGGTCGAGGCGGACGAGAATCCGTCCGTCTCCGCCACGATGCTGCCCTTGGTCGCGTGCGCTGCAGTGGGAGGGGATCTGCGAGATGCTCTCCCCGTGGGCGCGGCGTTCCAGGCGTTGACGATCTCGTCGAAGCTGCTCGACGACGTGGTAGACGGAGACGTCCAGCGAGTTGGAGCACCCGATGCCGTACCGAGGGCCATAAACACGGCGATGGCATTCTGGGGCACGGCGTTACTGGCGCTCTGGCGGCTTCCAGGCCCAGTGTATCTCGAGGTGGCACCAAGCTTCGACAGGGGGGTCGTGTGCGTAGCTGGCGCCCAGCAGCGGGAGTTCGCTCTGTACGATCGGGAGAGCCTGGACGTAGCCCTCGAAACGGCGATCCAGAAGTTGGGTTGGGGATTCCAGATCGCGGCATGGAGTGGTGCGCGGTGCGGCACCTCCGAGCGTCGAGTGATCGAGGCAATCGGAGAGTGGGGGCTTTGCTGCGGGGTGATCATCCAACTCCTCGACGACACCGAGGGATTTTGGGAAGCCGGTGCTGGGGGCGATCTTGCCCTAGCGGGTAGCCAGCGGAAGTTGCCAGTGCTGTACGCGCTGGCTGTCGCGACACCAGAAGAGCGGGCGCGGCTCGAAGACTTGCTGGACAACGTGAATGAGGACGCTGGCGCCGAGGGAGCTGCTCGCCAGCTGATGGCGGACATTGGTGCCTCGGACTACATGCTGGCGGAGATAGCCAACTACCGGCGACGTGCGCGGCGAGCACTGGACGCAGTGGACTTGGACCCAAATAGGCGCGCGATGCTGGACGGCTGGCTCGCCGCATTGCAGCCTGCGCTCCTCGGGGATTGTGATGGATAGGCTGGATTTGGGGGTATTCAGCCGGCCATGACTCGATGGAGTGGTGAACCTCGGCCAATGAACGGTGCCCCACGGCTCGATCCTTACCGGCCATTGCGCTTCCTGCCGAGGGGCCGTAGGGCGGAACAGGTCCGCTCCTACCTATTCGCGCTCATAGCACTCAGCACCTTCCTGTCGATCTTTGTCGCTGCCGTCGTCGTCTGGCAGATGCCATACGACGGGGGCGCAGATCGGCAAGAAGGGCGGATCGCGCAAATCGAGTATCGCAGGTGAACCCCGAAGGGACGGCCTACCGGGCGGGCTTCCGAAATGGGGACGTCCTGGTGGCGATAGATAGGGTGCCGCTGGAGAGGATCTCATGGGTGTACAGGGGCAAGGTACCAGGAGACCGGGTGACCTACCTAATAGAACGGGGCAGCGAGCGGTTCACGACGTCCGTGGTGCTCGCACACCTCCCCTGGGAAACGCGCGTCATACAGATGGCTCAGTTACTGGTGTCCCTCGGCTTCTGGGCAGTAAGCATATACATCTGGATGAGGCGGCCATCGAGCGACAGACTGACAAGCCAGTTCTTCCTTCTGAGTCAGCTCGGCGCGGGCACTCTGGCGCTGGATTTCCTGGCGTACGCCCGCTGGACGTCGATGTTCCTGGTCACCGACCTCGCCGTGCTGGTCCTGCCACCGTTTATAGTTAGCTTCCATAGCCAGTTCCCGCAGCCCATTCCCGCGAGGACGAGAAGTATCCTCACTCGGCTCGCCTTCGGTTTCGGAGCTTTCTTCGTGGCATGGACGTTGTACGACGCGTGGGCCGACGGCGTAGTGCGACGGAACCCTGCGATGACGATACCGCGGCACACCTATCTCGTCGTGTTGCTGCTAACGACGATCTTCCTGATCGTTCGCCCAGACATGTTGTTCCTACGGCTGCTACGGCGTCGACGAGAGGCGTTACCGGAACGGGTCCGGCGGGTGCGGCGTACACTGATTACCGGACTAGCAGGGAGTTTACTACCTTTCACGGTACTCTCACTACTGCCGGAGGTAGTGACTGGAGCCCGATCGTGCATTACACCATTACGGTCCCGTCGTTCCTCTTGCTACCCCTGTCGTATGGATACGCCCTGCGCACCGGGGAACTAGGAGGTTCGAGCGGGCGCTAAACCGCAGTGTAGTGACTTTCACAGCGGCAGCCTTTCTCCTAGCGGGCTTCATCGTAGCTTGGTCGGTAATCGACAGGGTAGTGCTTGGTTCGCGGGGGAACGATTGGCAGGCGATTGCCGTGGCAACGCTGGGAACGGCCGTACTATTCGAACCTGTACGCGCACGCGTCGAGAGATATGTGGACAACGTAGTCCTCGGAGGGTGGTACGACTACGAATCTGTGGTCGGCCAGGCTGAGCGCCCGGCTGAGGCACGTACGAGACTTGGAGGGGCTCGCGGGTCCACTCTTCAATGCAGCGAGTAAGATGCGCTTCCGTAGCGCCGTGCTCTTCTGGCCACGGGGAGAGGAACTGACCCCCAGAAGAGTTACAAATACTGCGAACCACCACCGACCGACTGGTCGCTCCCAATCGGCGGCGTTCTGCACGAGGAGTTGGTGCAGGGCGCGAAGGTGCGCCTACGTGAAGATATAGAGAGGGAGTTGAACCTCTCAGGGGGCTGGAGCGGGCTGCGGCACGCAGAGAAGAGGCTACTGCGCGAGGACGAGTTGGCCACTTGGGTACCATTGGTTAGCGCAGGTGAGCTGCGGGGAGTACTGATTCTCGGCAAGCGCGAGGAGGAGCACGCGCTGGAACCAAGAGACCTCCTCATACTAGAAACCGTCGCCGGGCAGGCCACTACAGCTGCCGAAAACGTGGCGCTCGTGCAGAGGCTGCGCGAACGGGTCGTGGAGGTGGAGGAGGCGAACGAGGAGTTGGCACTCGCGAAGCAGTTGATATTACGTGCTGCTGAGGATGAGCAGACACGGCTCTCTCACTGGTTGCACGATGAGCCAGTGCAGGACCTGTCGGGAGCTCGGATCACGCTCACTAACTTACTGTATGCGCCCGAAGGACAGTTGGACCAGTCTACGCTGGAGGGGATCGAGCAGGTACGGGCTACCCTAAAGGAGACGGTATCCAAGCTGCGCGATCTCAGCTTATACCTAGGCTCGTCGGACCTGTTGAGAGCGGTCTTGCATCCGCGATAGAAACGGATGTCAGGATATTTTCGGGAAGGACCAGGGGCCGGATATCCACTTAGAACTGGTGCCGGACGGTCGAAGATTAGCGATGGAGCACAGAAGGCGACTTTTCGGTGTATACAGGGAAGCGGTACGAAACGCCCACAGGCACGCGCGCGCTAGTCGAGTGACGGTGAGCTTACAAATTCACGGGAATGCGCGGTCCTCTCGGTGTGCGACGATGGGCGCGGATTCAGAGTACCGGCGAAGTGGGGCGGGTACGTGAGGCAGAGGCATCTCGGGATGGCTCAAATGGAGGAGCGGGTCGTGGCTATCGGTGGGCGATTTCATGTCAGCTCGCTGCCGGGCGAAGGCACCACAGTACGAGCCGAGGTGCCGATAGTCTAAGACTAGGCTCAAACGACGGCTCCCACGGGGACGCAGGAAGGAGGGTAAGGTTTGCAAACTAGAGTGGTGGCTCCCCTCGGTCGCATACGGGTCTTGCTTGCCGACGACCACCGCGTCGTCCGAATCGGCATACGCACATTCCTCGAGAGGGCTGGGGATATAGAGATCGTCGGGGAGGCGGCTGACGGGGAAGAGGCACTGCGGATGGCTCGCGACTTAGAGCCGGACGTAGTGGTCCTCGACATGAGGTTACCGGAGATATCCGGCACGGAGGTGGCTAGACGGTTACGGCAGGACGGAGACCGCCCCAAGATCCTGGCCATCAGTGCGTACGTGCACAAGAGCCTCATTCAAGAGGCATTGAGAGCTGGTGCATCTGGGTACGTGACGAAGGACGAGGAGCCGAAGTACATCATTGACGCGCTGCGCGGCATGGTGAGCGGCAAGCAGAAGATGTGGCTGAGTCCGGAGGTGGCTGCAGAGGTGCTCGATGAAGGTGCGGTGACCCAGAAGGAGCATCCTCCTCTCGAAGCCGCTTACGGATCGCGATCGGCAGCTGCTCGGATTCCTAACGGACGGTTACGGCAACCGGAAGATCGCCGAGACGCTGGTCGTAACGGAGGGGTCAGCTAAGAACTATCTGTCGAGGCTCTTCGACAAGCTGGGCGTGCGCAGCCGAATGGAGGCGGTGGCTTGGGTGCGCGAACAGGAGAGGGCCGGCATATCTGTGCTACCGGATTCCTAACGTGGAGGGATTCTCGGTGCTGCCTGGGCGGCGCTTGGCCTTGTTCGCCCTGCTCAGCGCTATCCTCATCTCTAATATCGGCAACACAGTAGCGCGGCTAGCCGTGCCCTGGTACGTGCTTGCCACGACAGAGAGCCCATCGCGGACTGGGCTCGCGGCGTTCTTTGGCATGGCGCCACTCGTGTTCGGGGCATTCTTCGGCGGCATGGTGGCGGACGAACTGGGCTTCAAGCGGACCAGTGTGTTGGCAGACCTGTTAAGTGGGCTGAGCATTGCTGGTATCCCATTGCTGGCCTCTATGGTTGGTCTCCCATTCCCGGTGCTGCTGGCACTCGTAGCACTTGGAGCGCTGTTCGACAGTTCCGGCGACACAGCGCGTTCAGCGCTCATCCTGGGCCTAGCAGACGAAGCGCACATGAGTCTCGAGCGGGTAAACTCGCTCGAGGAGGTAGCGATCAGGCTGCCTTTGCTGATCGGACCTCCCATCGCGGGGAGCTTGATTGCCGTCCTCGATGCCAGTTCCGTGCTCTGGCTCGATGCGGCCAGCTTCGGCCTCTCTGCACTGGTGGTATCCCTCCTCGTCACCGTGTCGGGACGGACGTCCCGTGAGGAGTTCGCACTCGGGTATGGGGGCGACCTCCTCCAAGGCGTCCGCGTCGTGTACAAGAACCCGGCGCTGCTCACCGTCGTCAGACTCAACGCGCTCACAAGCGCGATGCTCGCGCCGCTCGCCTCAGTCCTAATGCCCGTGTACATGAGGGGTATTGGGAGGACCGCTCTGGATCTAGGGCTCTTAATCGCGGTCGTGGGCGTAGGCGGTCTTATCGGTGTCGGCACCTTCTACATAGCAGGGCAGCGTATACCACGGCGACTACTCATGTCGGTGGGACCCCTTGGCTTAGGCGCGGTTGCGCTTGCCCTTGCGACCGTGCCCCCGTACGGAGTCATGGCAGTGGCAGGTTTCCTTGGCGGCATTGCCTTCGGTCCGTTCGGGCCGCTGCTCACGACAATCGCTGCGGAGCAGACCCCGGAGCCGGTGCGAGGGAGGGTCTTCGGGACACTGATTGCCCTCGCGACCGTAGCGAGCCCGGTGGGCGTGCTGCTGGCGGGGCTAGCGTTACAGGTAGTAGGCGTCCGGCCTACCATAGCCCTGATCGGCATGTGCCTTCTGCTGCTCGCGGCCTGGACGGCGATAACCCCCAAGTTGCGGGGTCTCCGACCCGTTTACGAACCACTCCACGGACGCCAAGGTTTGAGCGAGGGCGCGTGATCGCACCTCTACCCAGGGCGTCACGAACCCCTCAGACCACGCCTGCTCGCAGCCTAGCCAACTCCTCTTCGCGCTATGTATGTGCCGGGCGGAGCGAAGCGGCATCGCGGGTATGACCTAGACTCGACGCCATTGAGGTCGCGAGTGGATCAAAGCCGGCTAGAGCAGATAGTGACCTTAGGAGAGGGGATGCGTCATTTCCATGAGCCCGGCGGCGCCCTGCAGAGGAACGAGCCGCTGGACCACGCGACCGGAGAAGGTGTCGATGCGGAGCCGCCCCGAAAGACCTTCCCCGGGCTACAGGTCCAGGAGATCGACAGTGGCGTGGCGAGTGTCCCGTCCCGCCTGCAGGGACTGGACCGTCCAGGGGCCACAGAGGTTATGCACGCCCTCAAGGGTTTCCACCCGGTCGCCCTGATCGGTCCAAAGAGGGGTGTGGGCAATCCTTTGTTTGACTCACATACAGGCCCATGCAGGAGGCACACTCAGGATCGCCGCCCCGCAGGTAGCCGGGTATACAGGTGAGCGGGGTGCTGTTCGCGGCCCTCGGAGCGCTTGGCGGCGTTGGCGCAGGGCAACTCGCGCTTATGACGGCGGGCGAGGCACGCTCATGGAAACTCCGGCACGATCACCTGCTGGGCGGGGTAGCGGGGCTGGTCGCTGGCGCCCTTGCGGCTCGTGGAGGATGGTGGTTGGGGCTCGCGTACGCCCTCGTGCTCATTCCCCACGCCCTCATTGACCTGCGGCACCAACTTGTGTACGGAGGACCCGTCCTGGCAAGTATCGCGCTGGCGCTCGTGCTCAGGACGTCAACTGGCGGGCTGGCGAGCGGACTGATGGGGGTGCTTGCCGGAGGACTCATCGTGCTGATCATTCGGGAGATCGCTGCTCGCCTGCTGGGGCACGAGGCACTCGGCTCCGGTGACGTTCTGCTCGCAGCGATGATAGGTGCGATGGTGGGTATCGAACGGCTCACCCAAGCCCTGGTATGGGGTGTCTACCTCGGCGGTGTCTGGGCGGTCGCGCTGCTCCTGCTCGGGCACGGCGACCGGCGAGCGCGAATGCCGTACGGCACGGCGCTGTGCACGGCGGCAATCCTGGCGGTCTCGCTCGGATAGCTTGTCGGGGATTACCTACTCGCGACTGCCGGGTGCGCGTCTGGTTATGAACGGGTGCGGAAGCTCCAGCCCACAGGCGGGAGCACGCAGTAACGGGTGTTCGCGGGGGCGGATTTCGACAACACCAGCGGCCCCTAGCAAGGATCGTTACAGGGAGTTGGCCGGCTGCACGGACACGCGGCACATGCAGACCAAACCAAATTCTGCTACCTGCACCGTGACGAACCGCTGACCTACAGTACCCACGTCGTCCACGAATCCGGGGAGCACGTATAGCTCGTGCGCCGACAACTTCCACGGAGCGGTCTCGGGACGTAAGGGCAAGTCCAGCAGGCGGCACTTCCGCGCCTCCATTGAGTCGTTTCATAGCTTGGCTCTACCTCCCTGTCGCGGTCCAAGTCCAAGGACATTGCATGCGCTGCAGGATTGGGCATACGCCCGTCTCCCACCCTACAGCCATGGCAATTGTGCGCCACCGCTGCATATAACGTTGGTAGGCACACGACGAGAGAGGCGGTGAGGGATGAACTACCGGGAACTGAGGCGACTATTCGTAGAGGTAGAGAGGGACGGCATGCGCCTGACGGTGACCCGCGCCCGTTGGCACGGGGAGTGGCGCGTGTACGTGCGCGACAACATCACCGACGCGTGCTACGGCTTCGCGGACTACTCGCCCTTCGCCCGTCTCTTCCCCGACTTCCCCTCGCGCCTCGCGGTCGAGCCAGCGGAGGCTATAGCTCCGCGGGACCCCTACCTGCCAGCCGCCGACCTCGTGTGGGGGGAGGTGTTGGCGATCCTCGACCAGATAGAGGACCTGCCGAGGTGGGAGCCGCGTGAGCTCGCTCTCACGGGGGATGGCGGGTACAAGCTGACGCTGCTGTACACAGGGTTCCCCCGGGCCGTATGCAACGCTCCCGGCCACACGATACTGGGCGCGGAGTGCCCCTGCGCGATGCACATCCACTTTGTGTACGACTACGAAGGCTGGCGGCATGCGCTAGCCAGGCCCGACGTAGGGAACTCTGAGGCCTTGATGCTTGAGGGAGCGCGGCGCATGAGCGCAGAGCACCCCCAGTTCGCCGCCGCATACGTGTGCTCGCGCGCGGCCTAGAGCTCTAGGGCTGAGCCCGAGTGGGACCGGGCCGCGACTCTTGCAGTACTCGCTCCGGCTCGCTGGGAAGGCGCACTCGCAAGTCGGCGTGCGCCTGCACGCCCTCATTGCCCTCTGTGAGATGTGTAGCGATGGCCGCCCCACGACATTCGTACGCCCTCCGAGTCCCCTAAGCAGCAACATATGGTCACGGCACCTCTATATCCTGGGTGTGCGGGGGCGGTTGCCGCGATGGATGCGCCCGAGATCGCAGCCCGAGGCGAACCGCTCTGAGGTCGGCAGGCTGGGTCTTACCTTCTGTGGCTGGATGGCTACTCAAGCACATGCGAAATTACGCATCCCGAGGACAATTCATAGCACCCTCCATGTCGCAGTATGTCGATCGAAGGCGTGCCTCAAGCCAGACAGTGTCTCAGACGCCACCACATTGGTAGACGCTGTGAGCGCTGATCGCTGGCAGCACGCCCGCGGACTGGTGCAGAAAGTAGCGCCGCGAGCTGCCGGGACGCGAGGTCCTGCTGATTCGGCTAGCCGAGGATACGATGCAAGCGGCAGGGCTGTGACACCCCGAAGAGGGCATTCGCTGCCACGTACGACGGGAGGCGAGGTAGATGGCTGAAGTTGATGTCTGGAGCGCGGAACAGGACCTGGTACTCCTGGATGGGCGGGTGCTCCGGTACGTCGGATGCCGAGACGCCCCCGCCACCGAAACCGTCCGGTCCTACTTCGCCGAGTGGTGCGCCATGCGGCTCGAGGTATCAGGCGATGGAGGGCCGCACGCCCACGACGGTCCGCTTGGACGACGATGCGATAGCAGTGGCGGAGGCGGAGGCGCTCGCGGACGTGCAGGCGGTTGCAGACTTGTTCTACGGAGACGGCCGTGTCCACGCGATATGGGGACTCGTGGCACCCGGCACGGTAACACTCGTACCCTCGGAGGAAGCTGGGGACGATACGCGACGCTCATAGGGGTGGGGGGAGGAGCGCGGTAGCCTTGGAAGCCGGCACGTCGTAACTCAACGAGGCGACTGTGTAAGGACATCAACCAACTGGCGGTGGTCCACGTGGACATCTACCCCACATTCTCGGATCACCGGCACGTCCGAGTCGCCCGCCCTGGTCCGATGCATATGTGTTGCTCCGGGCGACGTGGAACGTTGTAATGCACTCTACATACGTACGCGCGCCGACGTAGGCTCTTCGGGCCCCCGGTACTCGCCAGCACCAGGATGCTCTCGCGCGTGACCACGCCGACCGCCTTTCCTCCTCCTCGGCGCGCAGGAGGTTCACCCGCCTCTCGTCCATAAGCGCGAGCGCGGGCCGCCGGTGCGGAGACATCCACCGGGGCCAGGCCGCCGACCGGGCGCATGACCGCGACGAGTGGCGTAACCGCCCATGTAGCCCTAGGCAGCCGAGTGAACGCCTGCGCTCCGATGAGCCCCGCGATCTCACCTCGTAGCTCCACCAGGTAGTGCCTTCCCGAGCGCTCCACCCACAACTCTTCAACCGTAAGCGTGCCGGGTATGGTGGGGAGCCTCGTCCTCAAGTCCCGCGCTGTATACGCGCGGAGTCTCTCGTGCGCCAGTGCATGCCGAGACGCCTGACCCGCGAGCGCCACGAGGTACCACCCCAACAGCGCGAACCAGAGGTTGCCGACGTGGCCGTTGCGCACCGTCAGGAAGACCGCGATAACTATGAACCCGGCTCCCAGCCCCCTTCCCACGAGCGTGGCGCATCCCATGGACCACAGATAGGAGCCGGTAAGAGTCCACAGGAGCGACCGCAGCACCCGCCCGCCATCGAGGGGGAAGCCAGGCATTATGTTGAACACAACTATGCCGATGTTCAGGGATGCCAGGAGCGGCACAGTGGCGGCGAGCACGGGAGCCTGTGGATCGAGCTGAGTTGCACCATCCAGCCGACAACGGCGAGCGTCGCGCTCACCGCAGGGCCTGCCAAGGCGATCCAGAGCTCCTCGCGTGGACGCTCCACCTCGCGTCCCAGCCGCGCCACGGCTCCGAACAGGTGCAGTGTGATCGAGAGGACCGGGATGCCGTAAGCCCTGGACACAAGGCTGTGCGCAAGCTCGTGTACGAGCAGGCTCGCGAAGAAAAGGAGCCCGGCCGTACCTCCCATCGCCCAGTACACCCACCTCTCCAGCCCCGGCACCGCGGTGCACAGGTAGCCGGTAGACAGGGAGTACGTGACCCACCCGAACGCGACGAACCAGCTCGGATGCACGCGCAGAGATATGCCCGCGAGCCCGCCCAAGCGTATGCCTCCGAACAAAACCTTGCCCTCCCAGCGACAGCGTACGGCGAAACTTGGACGGTGACGCAGGGGGATCGGATAGGCACGCCGCCCGTTGACGGAGGAGGTATTTAGGGGTCCGAGGCTACAAGCTGGAGCCTCACCCACTCCCACTGCAGCACGCTTTTCTTCACCGTAGTCCGGTCCCACACCAGCGAACTCGTTGTGCCCTTGTAGTCCTAACCGCCTAGTTCCTCCTGCGCTCCAGCCACGCTGTTAGGGATGAGATACAGGTGTGGCGGCCAGGACGTGTGGGTCGCACTCTCAATGCGTGTCCGAGTGCGCAAAGAAACGTTAATGAAGCGTTGCGCACGAGGCTGCTCCCACAACACAATGAGCACGAAAGCGCCAGGACAACGTGTACGGAGGAACGGCTGGCATGGACAGCAAGACGGACGAGAGGGAGGGCGCCGAGGAGCGGATGAGGATCACGGTTTACGTGGATTATGAGGACCTCGCGACGCTCGACGAGCTCAGGGCACACGTCAGGCGTACGGAGCGCCGGAACCCGGACCGCTCGGAAATCATCCGGCAGGCGATCCGCAGCTACCGCAACCAGCAGACGCTTGAGGGGGTAGGACGATGACGGCCGCTACCACCGGCGAGAGGAGGAGCCCGGTGCTCGCCGTAGTCAACGCCAAGGGCGGGTCCGGGAAGACCACGACCGCGATCCACCTATCGGTGGCCCTCGCGGACCAGGGGTACGACGTGCTCGCCATCGACGCCGACTCGCAGCACCCACTGACGCGCAACTTCGGGATCAACCCGGTGGACATTCCGACGATCCGCGACGTGCTCCTATCGGAGAGCGGGCTGCAGGTACGTGATGTGGCCATCCCCGTGCGGCCGCACCTGCGGATAGTACCTGCGAACCTGGCGATGGCCGACATAGAGACGGGCGTTGCCATGAAGCGCAACGGAGACCTGGCGCTGCGCCTGGCGATGAGGGAGCGGGACTGGGACATCTGCATCATCGACTGTCCCCCGAACCTCGGCAAGGTAACATACAACGCGCTGACAGCGGCCGACTGGCTGCTGGTCCCGGTCGACAGCGCCAAGTGGGGTCTGCAGGGCCTCGACATGCTGATGCAGACGGCCGAGGACGCGCGACTGCAAAACCCCAGCCTACGCCTGCTAGGGGCCGTGCTCACTAAAGCCTCGCGCACCATCGTGACCAGGGACGTGCGCGCGGCGCTCGAGCGCCGCTGGCCGCGGGAGACTCTGGCAACATCGATCCGGTACAGCGTCAAATACCAGGAGGCGGCGATGTACGACGAGACGGTGTTCGACCTTTCTAACAAGGACCTCCACGCGGACTACCTCGCGCTCACACGGGAGATCCTTACCAAGCTCGGGATGGTGCGCGATGCCGTCGTCGCATAGGAGGAACGCGGCTGATGTCCTTGACAGGCAGATGTCGGTCGTCACGCCCCTGCCCCGCTTGGGCGGGCCGGGCGGTGAGCGGTACAACTCCGCAGCAAAATTCATCGAGCTACACCGCATCAGGCCCAACCCTCAGCAGCCGCGCAAGCACTTCGATGCGGAGGCACTGGAGGAGCTAGCTGCTTCCCTCCGGCAGGACGGGGTGCTGCAACCGATCGTGGTGCGGCCGGCGGATGACGCCTATCAGATCATCATGGGCGAGCGCCGGTATCGCGCGGCCGTGCTGGCGGGGCTCGAGGAAGTGCCCGTCCTGGTCAGGGAGATGGACGACGAGGATGCGTTCTTGGCGGCGCTCGTGGAGAACCTGCAGCGAGCGAACCTCGATCCGGCGGATGAGGCCGATGCCTACCAGGGGCTGCTCGTCAAGGGCTACTCGGCGCGCAAGATCGCGGAGCGCTTGGGAATCGCCGCTTCTAAGGTCAGCCGGGTCGTCCGGGTCTACGAAGACCCCGAGCTCGCAGTAGCCGTCAGCGACGGCCTCATCAGGAAGAGCGAGGCGGAAGAGCTGCTGGTGGTGCCGCGTGAGGAGCGGCCCCGGCTCGTGCAGTTCATCGCGGGCCGCCGTAAAGAGAAGCAGCCCCTAAAGATCGCCGAGGTGCGTAGCCAGGCCAAGGCGGCGAACCCTCGCCATGCGCTGAACGGCAATGACGATAATCCGTCAAGTGTTGCGATTCGCAACACCCAGGGGGATCCTCCCGAGCCCGCATCCATAAGCTCGTACCTGGAAGCAGTACGCCAGGCGGCGGAGTCCCGACCGGTCGCGATGTGGGAACCCGAGATCTCCGCCGCGCGGAGGGCCATAGAGGACGCCGCGCTAAAGGTATCTGGCAAGCCCTGGACGGAGGGATCTGTGACGGACGAGCTTGCGCTGGAGAGCGCACTGGCCTTCGAGCGCGCCGTCGACGGGTGGCTGCTATGGCTAGGTGACCGTGCTCGGAGCAGCGAGGTCAGGGCCATCCTATCGCGCATCAGGATGCACCTGGAAGCCATGGGCGAGTAAGGCTTGGAGGCTGCTTAGGGGCGAGGGACGTCTAGTCTGGCATGCCCGCTGGGGCATCAGCGGCCATGGCCTCGCATCGGCGGAGCTGCGTTCCATCTACGCCCGTGTATTGATCCCGCGTCGCTCACTCTGCGCGGAGAGCAGAAACGCGGCAGTGCGGCACGCGCATCCAGGGAGCCGGACCCGCTCCCGCTCGACCATCCCGCCCACCCCCAGGCCCGCCCTCAGGACCCGTTCGGTCGCTGCTCGAGCGCCCGCCTCGCCCGCTCCACCGCCGGCGGGATCACCTCACCGATGCCGCTCCACACCCGGAGCGTCGCTACCACGTCGTAGGGAGTCTCGCCCCTGTTGACTAGGACAACTCGGGCACCGGACCCGACCGCCCGTCCGACGAGTGAGGCGGCCGGGTCGACCACGAGCGAGGAGCCGAGGACAAGCATGAGGTCGCAGGCGCGGGCGTGCCGGTCGGCGTGCGCCCATTCTTGCTGCGGCAGCGGATCCCCGAAGTTCACCACTGACGAGATAAGCCTCCCGCCGCACGCGAGGCAGGCCGGCTGTCCCGCCACCGGTTTCTGGGTGCGATAGCCCGGCCCCCACTGGCGCGCGTCCCACCCCACCTCCTGCCGGGCGTACTGCCGGTCGCAGCCCAGGCAGCGCACGAGCTGCCCGTTGCCGTGGAGCTCCGCCAGAAGATCCGGGCGGATGCCAGACCGGCGGTGAAGGTTGTCGGTGTTCTGCGTGATGAGGAACTGGATCTTGCCAAGTTGCTGGAGCTCGACGAGCGCCAAATGCGATCGATTCGGCTCGATCCGGTTCGACGCGACCCGCCACTGCGGCGGAGACAGGCCAGCGTCGCGCCGCGTCCACACCCCGTCGGGACCGCGGAAGTCGGGGATGCCGGAGTCGGTGCTGATGCCGGCGCCTGTGAAGGCGACGATGTGCCTGCCCTCGACGATCCAACGGGCGATCGTCTCGATGTCCCGTTCGGGGCGTTGTTCCACGGTCGTGATGCTCCTCCTCGGGCGAACGATCGGTGCGATGACGGCGTATCGAGCGGCCTCGCCGACGCGCACGGTGCACCCGGCACGAGGCATACCATCGGGCAGGGTGCTCTGTGCGATGAGCGGTTGTCGGATGAGCCGCCGAACGGCAAGTTCGGGCGCGCCTCCGGACGAGCCATGCGCGCCGATCCTCGTGCAGGACGAATGCTGCCACCGGATGCTTTTTGCTCCGTGGCTTACAACTCAGGATCTTAGCCCAGTGCCCATGCCGCGCATGTAGAGTTGGACTCAGCTCAAAGGTGTGTCAGAGCGGGAATCATTCGCGCGTGCGCAAGCGCCACGCCTGCAGCAGGCCGTTCCGCAACACGTTGTATCAGTACGCGTGGGCGAGCCTGCAGAAGGAGTGGGCGGTGGAGTACTACAGGCGCAAGCGCAACGAGGGCAAGAGCCACACGATGGCCTTGAGGGCGCTTGCCAACCAGTGGGTGAGGATCATCCACGCCCTGTGGATCAAGGGTGTGAGGCTTACGACTCGGAGGTATTCCAACGGGCGCAGGAGGAACATACAGCGTGCGCCGCGTGACCGGGTCATCACGGAGGGTCCCAAGGTGTATGCAGGCAAGGTCCTCTGGTCGTCGCGGTAGCCGATGGAGCCCGCGGTAGCGCGGCATCCGGGCGCGACCGGTGGCGACTGTCAGCCTTCGTCGGCGTCGCCGAGCGCGTACACTATGGCCTCCTCCAGGCTCATCGCCCTGCCACGGACACGCGCCTCCTCGCCGGGCCGGCCGCCTCGCGCGCCGAGAGCAGGTGCGCCCTTCATTACTCCGCGCGCTCCCCAGGTTCTACCGTGGCGCCGGCCGATTCCAGCAGCGCCTCGGCCGCCCCTTTGCAGCGTCGCCGCCCGCGCCAGGTGCCCCCGAGCCGCGGCCGCCCCCGACAGGGCGTCGAGCCAGCCGACGACGACCGGGTTCCCTGATTGCCCTACCTAGGCCGAGTGCCTCCGCAGCGCGGTCGCGCGCCCGTACTCCCCTTCGTGCATCGCGATCAGCGCCAGGTTGACCTCCGCCATCGAGGCCATCCCGTCCTCTCCCGTCTCCCGGGCAAGCAGGAGGCTCTCCTCGCACAGATGCCGCCGCTCGCCGGAAGTCTCCATCCAAACGCGCCATCTCGCGAGGCCGTTCAGCACGACGCCCTCCGGGCGCCTGTCGCCCAACTCCCTCGCCAGCTCCAGGCTCTCCTCGAAATAGGCCCGAGCCTGCTCGTAGTCGCAGTAGTATAGCAGGCACTACCAAGGGTCAACAAAGGCCCAAAAGACGTCGCTCTTGTCCCCCAGGGACCGATACAGCGAGAGGCACTCCTCCAGAGACGTCCTTGCGGATTCCATTCACCTCGCGAGGATGCAAAAACCGGCCATTAGGAGGGCTCTCGCCCGCAAGGCAGCCGGCGCCCCATCGCCGGCACGCAACGCCTCCCAGCCACCGGCCTCCCTCCGTCAGGTACCCTCGGTGGAACCATAGCCACTGGAGAGACGCCGGCGAGCCGCAGCCCGGTGTCCGCCTCGCCCCGGTCCAGGCTCCACCGCCCGCGCCGCCCTGAAATTGTCGTGCTCCTCCTCGAGGCGGTCCAGCCACCCGACCTGTTGGGGATGGTGACCGGTAAACGCCGGCTCGGCCTCCTCCGCCAGTGCGAGGAAGTACTCCGCGTGGCGCAGTCTCAGTTGGTCGACCTCGCCGCGCTCCCCGGGAGGCTCTCAAGCGCATACTCGCGCACCGTCTCGAGCATCCGGAAGCGGGCCTGGGTGCGGTTCGCGAGGTCCCGCCGCACCAGGCTGCTGTCCACGAGTGTTCCGAGCGCCTCCAGCACCTCAATGCCCGGCCCCCCTCGCCGCACACCACCTCCGCCGCAGCCAGGGTCCAGCCACCGAAAACACCCCCCAGCCGCCGGAAGGCATGCGTTCATCCGAGCCCAGAAGGGCGTGGCTCCACTCGCATCGTGGCCCTGATCGTTCGTTGACGCTCCGGCAGATCGCGCACGCCGCTGGTCAGCAGCCCCAGAATGTGCTGCAGGCGTGTCAGCATCTCAGGAAAGGAGAGCAGGTTACTCCGCGCTGCCGCCAGCTCCAGAGCCAGCGGCAGCCCATCCAGCCGCCGGCATATCTGGGCCGGCCACCTGAACGTTCTCACTCGTGAGCTGG
>JAUJMR010000097.1 GCA_030446765.1 Chloroflexia bacterium | reverse complement strand
GGACCCCGTCCCTGCTCAAATGTGGTTGAGATCAGGTTTCGGAAGGTCTGATCGGGCAACGGGCTGCTGAACTCGAAGACGACCGGGGCGCCACCGATTCGCATCGATGAACCACCGGGGAGAGCTACTGGCTCGAGGTTGAGCCAAATCGCCTCCTCTATCGCGGTCGTCACGCTGTCGTACAACCGCGTGATCTCCACCAGCTGGCTGCGCCCCTCCCGAAAACTGGGTGCCCGGTGGGTCATCTTGCCCCAGGACCAGACGTCGTATCCGCCGCGCTCCTCCCCGGGAAACCGGAGCATCTTGACGGCCCGGAAGGCCGGGTAGATGCGCTGGAACTGCGACATGATCTGCTCAAGCCGGAGCGCCCTCTCCGTGAAAGCCGAGCTCGTCGCGCGGTGGTCGGTACCAGCGACCTCATCATCCGCTTCGGAGGTGACATCCTCCTGTTCCTGCTCCTCGTCATACCAGATGTCCTGCGATCGCCCCGACTCGAAGCTATTACTCTGCTCGCACTTGATGCTGACAAAGCTTGAGGGAGACTTGGGGAGGATGTACTGGCGCCAGAGCACCATGAACGTCTCGCCGGCCAGCCACAGGAAATCAAGATCCGGCGAGTTCATAACGGCACGCTTCACCGCCCGATCCGTGGGCTCCGTCTTGCCGTAGGAGTGCAGCACGATATATCGGCTCCCCAGCGGCTCCGCGTAACCGACCACTCCCTGAGGGCCTTGCACACGGAAGAGCTCCTCCCGCCCAACCCGATGTGCGCGCCACTGCGTCGCGCCAAGAGCCTTCTCTACGTCGAGCGAATCTCCGTGGTCGGCCGTCTCCAGGACATACGACTTCAGCATCCCCGTGTCCTGGCCCAGTTCGTAGCGGTCGACTTCCGCCTTGCGCTCGTAGGCGTAGTTATCGAAGACGTCGAAGAGTTGGTCACGGCTCCTGCCGATGATAGCGTTGCTCACTGCCTCATCCCTTCAACGACTGGCATGGCGCGATTGTCGCGCAAGGTATTGTACTCGAAACGCGGTTTGTAACTTTGCATTCTCAGCGGCCGCAGTTCTTGCGGGCTGGGTGACGCAACTTTCGCCTGGTGGCTACTCGGCGTACGCGTTGAGCGAGAGCCTGTCCACCCGCGAGCCTAGGATCTCCGCGGTGGGCTGACCATAGATGCGGGTGGTGTCGAGCGAGCTGTGGCCCAGGAGCGTCGCCAGGCCGACCAGGTCGCCGGGATTGTCTTTGAGGTAGAAGGCCGCGAACGTATGCCGCAGCGTGTGCGCACTCGCGTCCTCGGGTAGCAGCCCTCGGGCCGAGCAACCGCGCACAAGGCAATCTATAACGCGCCGCATCGCCTGCACGCTCAGGCGCCCGCCCTTCTGGCTGCTCCAGAGCGGCGAGCCATCCGCTCCTCGTCGCCTGCGCGGCCAGGCCTTAGCCACGGCCGGCACCGTCGGCTCTACCTCAAGGGTCATGGCAGTGTAGCCGGCGAGCGCCTGCCGGGCGGAGGCGTTGAGCGGCACACTCCTGGCCTTGTTGCCCTTGCCCGCCCTGATGGTAACCGAGCCTCCCCGCTCCCCGAACGAGATGTCCTCGAAGTCGAGCGCGGCGCACTCCCCGATCCTCATCCCCGTCTGCAGGAGCACATGCACGAGCGCGTAGTCGCGGGCAGGGTGCCTGGAGCGCGAGGCCTCCCTAAGCAGCGCGTTCACCTGCTTGTCGGTGAGACCCTTGGGTGCCGGCGGTCCCTGCCGACCTACTGATCTCAGGCGCGATGAGGGGTCGGCGGGGAGGTATCCCTGGTCCACCAGCCAGCCGCAGAAGGAGCGTAAACCCGCGAGGCGGGTGTTGACGGTGCTGGTGGACCTGGCCCGCCCGTGCTGGAGCTCGTTGCGATACCCTAACAGTGCGATCGGCGTGAGGTCGGCGAGGTCGGTCGATCTACGCTCCTCGTCGCTGTACCATAATAGGAAGCCGCGCACCGCGCCTAAGTACGCCCGGACCGTGTGCCCGGACCGGTCGGCCGACTCCAGATCGCGAGCCCACTTCGAGACCAAACCCTCAATAGCTGAATGCCCTACCTGTTTATCGCTCGTTTTTCCCACGCCTTAGCACCCCCTGTAGAGGGCCGATCGTAGCAGAAAGGGCGGGAAAACGCGCGATAATGTCCATTATCGCCCCTGTCGTTCCCGTATAGGCGAGGCGTCCCGGCGTCTCCCCTGTGACTCAGGATGCTAACTGGCACTGTTTCTTGGCTGGTAACTGGCACCCTAGCGTGCCGAGCTAGCGGCGTAGGAGCGCCAGCACGTCCACTTGGTAGTCTCGCTCCGCTTCCTTGCACATCCGCGATGGGGAGGTCCTCGCGCGGCTCCTGTCCCTGTGTGTGAACTGCAGCATTGGATGGCGGTGTCTTGCTAACGGTGAGTGGCGCACTACAGGCACCCGCAAGTCGG
>JAUJMR010000026.1:11768-25645 GCA_030446765.1 Chloroflexia bacterium | reverse complement strand
TACCGTCCGGTGTCCCGCAGGTAGGCCAGCACGGCGGCCACGCGTCGGTGGACCTGCGGCTCCTCCCCGAGCCCCAGCTTGGAGAAGATGGCGTTGATGTGCTTCTCGACGCCCGACTCCGAGAGCACCAGCACCTCCGCGATGGCGGCGTTGGTCTTGCCCTGCGCCATCTCGCGCAGCACGTCCAGCTCGCGCGGCGTGAGCGCGCACAGCGGCGACCTCTCCAGCCGCGCCCGCCGCGCGACGAGCGCCTCCACCACGACAGGATCGATGACCGATCGTTCGGCGACCACCGCCCGCAGCGCCACGAGCAGTTCGTCCAGATCTCCCAGGCGCTCCTTCAATAGATAGGCCAGCCCCGCGGTCCCGTTCTTCAGGAGCTCGAAGGCGTAGGCCTCGTCGGCGTGCTGCGAAAGTACCACCACCCCCACGCGCGGATGGCGGGCGCGGATGGCGTGGGCGGCCTCGATGCCCTCGGTGTGGTGGCCCGGCGGCATGCGGATGTCCGTGATCACGGCGTGTGGCCGCAGGCGGTGGACGGCATCCAGCAACTCCTCCGCGGTGCCCACGGCCGCCACCACCTCCACCTCGCCGCCGTCCTCCAGCAGACGCCGCGTGCCTTCGCGCACGAGGTAGTTGTCCTCGGCGAGTGCGATGCGCAGCCGCTCAGGCATGGTGCCGCTCCCGCACCGGCAACTCGGCCGCCAGCCGGGTGCCCTCCGCCGGCCGGCTGAGCACCTGCAGCGTTCCCCCAAGTGCCTCGACCCGGTCGGCGAGGCCTCGCAGCCCGGACCCGGCCGTCGCCTCCGGGTCGAAGCCCCGCCCGTCGTCCGTCACCTCCACGCACAGCCGGCACTCCTGCTCGGCCAGCCGCACCGCCACCCGCCGTGCCTGAGCGTGCTTGAGCGCGTTCGCCAACCCCTCGCAGACCAGGAAGTAGGCCGCCCCCTCCACCTCCGGGGCGTACCGCACCCCCGCCACTCCGTCGGGCTCGACGCTGACCTCTACCGGCAGCCGGGCTGTGCGCGCCTCAACCGCCGCCAGCAGCCCGTGGTCGCTCAGTAGCGGCGGGTGGATCCCCCGCGCCAGCTCCCGCAGGTCCTGCAGCGCCTGGCGCGCGTCCGCCTGCAACTCCCCGAGCGTGCGCTCCGCCAGCGCCGGGTCCCGCTGGAGTTGGTTCCGGGCCAGGCGCAGCTTCGCTATGAGCGCGACCAACTCCTGCTGGACCCCGTCGTGGATGTCCCGCTCGATGCGCCGCCGCCCGGCCTCCTCGGCCCGCACCAGCCGCATCCGCGAGGCAGCCAACTCTGCCGCCTGGTGCTGAATCTCCGCGAGCCGCTGCGCCAGTTCGGCGGTCAGATGGGTGTTGCGGACGGCCAGCGCCGCCTGCTGCCCCACTGTCGCCAGCAGCTCCCGATCCTTGTCGGTGTAGGCCCCCGCATCCTTCGGCCCGCACTCGATGACGCCGACGAGCTCGTCGCCGTGCCGAAGGGAGACGGCGAGGGTGGGCGTCGCCGGCTCGCGGAACCCGATCCTGTCCGCGCCCACTAAGTCCGGTGCGGCCGTCTCGCCCTCGCCACGGCCCTGGTAGACTGCCACCCGGGCCCAGGTGGCGCCCAGCCCTCGGCGGACGGCGGCGGCCAGCCGTGGCCCCAGGTCTTCCGGCGCGACAGTCTGCTCCAACAGCGCCCCCAGGCGGGCCAGCAGCTCGTAGCTGCCCAACCGCTCGCCGAACACCCAGCGGTCGGCCAGCCGCTCCAGCCGCCGGCGTGCCGGCTGGAACAGGAGCGTGGCGATGATGGTGCCGAGAATGGCCCAGCCCATTGGTAGGTGCGTGCCGGCCGCGATCCCCAGGGCGGCAGCCAAGCCGATATAACCAAGGGTGATGGCCAGCCACAGGGCGCCGTAAACCAGTGACTTCCGGACGACGACCTCGATGTCGAACAGCCGGTGCCACAGGAGCCCCACCGCCAGGGCCAGCGCCGTCAGCGCGTTCGTACTGACGTAGGCGAGCCAGCCCGAGAAGGAAGGGAGGATCTGGGCCGCCTCGCCCAGCTCGATCAGGAGGCGGATCGGCCCAATCCCGACCAGCCCGAAGGCGAGCACGGCCAGCAGCGGCCACCTCGCCTGCAGCCGCTGCTCGGCCGGCAGCCGGCGATAGCGGAGCGCCAGCACACCGGCCGCCAGCAGCACCAGGGCCAGCCGCGCCCACCAGGCGGCGATGGCGACCGGGCCGAGCCAGGCGAGCGCCGGGATGAAGAGCGGGTTCGGGAGCCCCGGGGTGGCCCAGAAGAAGTTGTCGTTGAGGTAGAGGGTGGGCAGCGTGAGCAATAGCAGGAGTGGAACGGCCGGCACGAGCAGGAAGCTCGCGCGCACAGCCCAGCGTTCGTACGGGCGGTGGTAGACGCCGTCCGGGAAGAGCGCGAACGCGGCGACCCAGGCGGCGAGGCCCGCCACCTCGACAGCTTGCTCGAGCGCATTCCCCGCCCAGAGCCAGGACGCCGCCGGGTCCAGCACGATGACCCAGGAGAGGGTGGAGCCCAGCGCTAAGGCTGTGGTGAGGCAAACGCCGAAGACGAGAAGCCAGCGCGCGACCGGGTGGTCAGGGCGCTTGAGGTAGGCAAAGACCCCGGCGACGTAGAAGGCCACGAACACCAGGACATCGCCGTTGCGGAGCAGATCGAGCACACGGTCGGCGGGCAGCGCCAGCGGGAGGTGCGCCACGCTGGCGAGCGCCCCCACCACGAGCAGAATCCAGTACGGTATGACGCTGCGCATGCCCGCATGATCGCACTTCGGCGGAGTGGTGTCGAGGAGATAGGCCACAAAGCAGGGGTGGGGTTTCCCTCACTCGAGATCGGAGGCATACCGGGTTCCTGCGAACTGAATCGAGCCGTACGCTGGTCCCATCCCAACATCGAGGAGGAACCAGCCGTGACCAATCCGATCGAGCCTGTCCACTCGCCTTCGGCAAAGCAGCAAGCAGTCGGGGATTCGACCTCATCTACTCTCCGCCGGATCATTGTCGGGGTCGCCCTAGTAACGCAGCCGATCGCCGGCCTCGCCGAGCACGCGCTCGACCCGCAGGCGGGCCCGGACCGGGCCGCACAGTTGGCGGCCATTGCCGCCAGTCCGGACCAACGACTGCTCGGCACGCTGGTCGGCCTGCTCGCCCTCGTTCTCTTCGTACCGGTGGTGCTCGGGCTCGTCCACCTGTCGCGAGCCCGCGCCCCTCTGCTCAGTCTCATCGGCGGTGCGCTAGCGCTGACGGGTGCCCTCGCCTACGCTGCCCTGCACGGCGTCGAGCTCGCTGAGCTGGAGATGATCCGAGGGGGGATCGACCAGCGCCAGGTGGCGGCGGTGATGGGGCAACTGGAGGAGGGTGCTGGCGGGCTCGTGACACTGCTCCTCTTCCTGGTTGGCATGGTCGTCGGCACGTTCATCCTCGCGATGGCCCTCTGGCGAGCAAGAACCGCCCCGCGTCTGGCCGTGCTGCTCATTGCCGTCTTCCTGCTGATTGACGCTGCCGGCGCGATCGCAGAGCACAAGCCTACGAACCTGCTCGCCCACACGCTCCTGCTCATCGGGTCCGGGTGGATCGGCCTGAGAGTGCTGGGCATGAACAACGAGCACTGGGAGCGGGTGGCCCATTGAGAATGCACCCGCGCTGCCCTCGCTGCTGCTTGGAGCCAGGATGCTCGGGGGTCATGAGTTTCGTCGGAGCGGTGTCGATGAGGGAGGCCGCAGGGCTGGGGATGGGGGTTCCCTCACCCGAATTCGGAGGCGTACCCGATTCCTGCGAGCCAGAGTGGGCGGTACGCTGGCCTCGATCTCAACACCGCGGAGGAACTGCACGAGGAGAACTACTTCCCCTGCCGCCCACGGATGAGGCGCGCCCGGAGGCGACCGAGGCGACGGCGACGGGGTGGTTAGCGCTCGTCACCACCGCCGGCGTGGCCTTCTTCGCCGGGTCGGTGCTGGCGCTGCACGCGCTGCACCCGGCGAACGCCGGGGGATCAGCAACTACGCCGCGGGCCCCACGGTCGCCTCCAGGGCCTGGCCCTCTGACACTGGGCAGCGGCTCTTGGGCGCTGCTCCTCGAGGCTCGCCTCGTTCATCTGCGTGGACATCGCCTCGCTTAACGAGTGGCGATCTCGTGGGCGAGATACCCGTGGTTGGACAGCAGGATGATCTGGGCTCGCTTGACCCGACCCGCCGCAAGCTTGCGGGAGCGCTCCACGCGCTTGAACTCTGATACTCCTCCTGGGTAAGGGCACGTATCCGGACCGACGCTCGCATCATGACACCTCCCTCGTGAGGCGCATATTGTATTCTACTTACCGGATGCACCACTAAGCAGGCAAGTACGTACAGAACAGAACCGACTTGCCGAAGCATCCAGACGTACCCAACACAGAACTCAGGGCAGGCGGCGCAGCAAGGTGAGACACTGCCCGAACAGTCGCGGCCTACCCCACCCTGCTGCGTACTAGTTCCTCAAATCGATCTACCTGATCACGGATCACGTCGAGCGACGAGCGCCAGAACGCCGGTGTGGTGATGTCGATCCCGAATCGGCGCGCGAGCCCTGCCGCGTCTGCAAGGCCGGTTGAGGAGAGCAGATCGTCGTACCCCTGCTTGAACTCCTCCGGCTCCTGCGTGTACCGCGCGTACAGACCGAGGCCGAACAGCAAGCCGAACATGTACGGATAGTTATAGTAGGAGCGGCCTGTGCTGTAGTAGTGCCCCTTGACCGCCCACATGTACGGATGCAGCACGTCCTGATCGAGACCATCCCCATATGTTTCCCGCTGTGCGCTCAGCATGAGGGTCTTGAGCTCATCCACCGATAGCTCGCGTTCGCGCCGGGCCTCGAAGACACTCGTCTCGAAGAGAAACCGACTAGTTATGTCGACGACGACCTGACAAGAGCCCTCCAGCGACGTTTCCAGGAGAGCGAGTTGCTCCGCCTCGCTGGCTTCCTTGAGTGCCGCGTTCTGGATGATCGTCTCGCAAAAGATGCTTGCTGTCTCGGCCAGCGTCATCGGCGTGGAGCGCTGGATCGGCGTGCGGTGCGCCTTGTTGAGGTTGTGGTACCCGTGTCCGAGTTCGTGGGCAAGGGTGCTCACTCCGGTGAATGCAGGCTTGAAGTTGGCGAAGATCCGCGACTCCTCGCCGCGCAGCATGATGCAGTACGCCCCGTCGCGTTTGCCGGACCGGGGCTCCGCGTCGACCCATCGCTCCCGGAATGCCCGTGCCGCATACTCGCTCATCTTCGCGGAGTATGTTCCAAACTGCCGTTCGATGAACTTCGCGCCCTCCTCGTACTCCCACGTTCGCGCGTGCTCCCCGATGGGTGCAAGCAGATCGTACCAGGCCAGAGCGGGCAGGCGGAGGGCGCGAGCCTTCGCCCGCAGGTACCGACGGAAGTCGGGGAACGATTCGCGCGCAGCCTCCATCATCGCGTCCAGTGTCCGCCGATCGATGGCGTTCTCGAACACCGCCTCGTCAAGCGGGGTATCCCAGTCTCGCCGCTGTGTGAGGGTGTTCACCTCGCCCTTGATGCTGTTCAGCGCGGCAGCGAGGGGGAGTGCCACGCTATCCCAACCGGCGATTTCCGCTTCGTACGCGCGGCGGCGAACATCGCGATCGGGATCCAGCGCAAGATTGCGAACCATGCTCATCGGCAGTTCCTGCTCCTCACCATTGAGCTGTATGCGCACCGAGAGTTGGGATGTGAGGTTGCCGTGCAGCTTGGACCAGGCAGTGCCCCCGGACAAGTTCAGTTCGGAAGCCAGGGCTTCTTCCTCGGGGGACATTAGGTGCTCGGCCTCGATCTTGGCTCGCCGCAGCGCGTAACCATGCTCGCGGGCGATCTCTGACTGCTCGATGAGGGCGTCGATGTCGAGCGTGCCGAGCCAGGCGGTGAACCGCGTGCCAAGCTGGGAGAGGCGCATGGTCTGATTCTGCAGCGCACTCATACGTGCCTGGGCAGCATCATCGCGTGAGTCCGTGCTCACGAGGCAATACAGGTACGCGATCAGCACGTGCGTCTCATCGAGCACCGCGTTGTATCGAGTGATGACGGTCTCGAACGATTGGACGGTCTTCTGATCGAGCGGAGCGGGCTCGCGCTTGGTGATGCCGTGAGCATCAAACAGGTCGGCGAGCCGGCCGATGTCCTGCGTGACAGCATCACAGCCCTGCTCGAACTCCGGCGACTCGAGGCCAGGATACACGACCGTCATGTCCCAGTGTGGGAGTGCCTTCGCTGCTTGTGCCATCTGCGTCTCCTGTTCTCCTGCTGCCGATGTCCTCCGTGCAGTATAGCGGCGCGCAAGTGGCACCCGCATGTTCGTGGTGGCTGCCGTCTACGCACAAGGGTCCTCGCTACGCGACTTGCAGGGCACCTCAAACTCATTTATAATCCGGCACCACCATAAAGGGGCAGCCTATGATGCGCCGGGTCCGTTTTCTCCCCCTGTATTTCTTGTGGGCGCTCTTCGCGCTGTATCCGAACCCGGTGCTGCTCGCTCGCTCGGTGCCACAGGGTTGGGATCCGCAAGTCGATCCGGTCGCGGTGGCCGCGTGGGCTGCCGAGTTACCCGACGACCCGATATATATCGAGCGGCAGGTGCTCGACCGCTACGTACAGTACTCCGTCCCATGGCAGAGTTATGGAGTACCGTGGTATTTCCCGTCAACGCGCGAAGTGGTCGCCCGTGGCTCTGGGGATTGTCAGGCACGTGCGCTCGTGCTGGCGAGCATCCTGGAACGCAAGGGTATCCCCTACCGCCTGGAGGCGTCGTTCGACCACATCTGGGTCTGGTATCCAAAGAAGGCACCGAATGCCATGGAGAACCAGTCCATAGCGCTACTCACGAACAAGGGTGGCGGGAGCGAGTTCCAAGTACCCGAGCGATGGGACTGGCGGGAGTCGTGGCGCATCGAACGGGAATATTTCTGGGACGCCATGCCGATAGGCCGCAAGATTCTGCTTTTCGGCGGATTCCTGTTGCTCCGCCTGCGCAGCCCTCTCTCCTATCAGCTCAGGCGGATCCTGCCCGTACTTACGGTCCGGTGACAGATACCAGTTCTATGCGTCCATAGCGACTCTCTGTAGGTACCGGAACGCTGTCCATGGCTGCCGGTCGACTGGGCAAGCCTGGAGACTTAAGTTTCAACAAGCTTCCTGCGCGTCGGTACGACGCATCGCGTTCTTGCACCCGCAGCGGTATCGTACTTCTTGCCCCCCGGTCTACCACCACCCCTTGCGGCGGAAGAAGAACAGCATCGTACTCGCGATGACGACCATGAAAGTCACGATCGCGGTGAACGTCGCCAGCGAACCCTCCTGACCGTCAAACGGGAGCTTCACATTCATCCCGTAGATCCCGGATATGAGGGTGAGCGGCAGGAGTATCACACTGATCAGTGTGAGCGCGCGCAACGTCTCGTTTGTCCGGTAGCTGTAGAGGGTATTGAACGTGTCGTCGAGGCTCTCGACCTCCTCCTTGAACTCGGCGAGCATGTCCCAGACGCGGGTGAAATGGTCGGCGATGTCGCTCCAATAGGGCTGCATCTCCTCTGAGAGGAGGGCCGCCCGCCCGTTTTCGAGTTGACTGACGACGAGCATGTCGGGGCGAATGATACGCCGCAAACTGATGAGGTCACGACGGTAATCTCCGACGTCGCGGACAGCACGGCTAGCGTTGCCATGGAAGATGCGTTCGTCGAGCTGGTCAAGGTTCTTGTCGATGCGCGTCATCATCGGGAAGAGATAATTCGTCAGACGATCCAGTATGTGATAGAGCAACAGCTCGGCGCTGCCGCCCATGTACTCCGCGCGCAGGTCTAGGTTCTCGGCGACACTCGTCCAGAAATTCTGAAGCGGTGGGAGCTCGCCGTTGTGGACCGTGATGACGTAGTCGGGGCCGAGGAAGAAATCCACTTCCTTTGTGATCGCGATACGCTCCCTCGTGTTGAAGCGCGGGAAGTGCATAACGATAAAGAGGTAACGCTCGTAGTTGTCGAGCTTCGGGCGCTGCACGCGGGACAGTACATCATCGAGCACCAACGGGTGAAAGTCAAACTCCGCGCCCAACTCGTCGATGTCGGCCTGCGTGGCGTTCTGTATGTCGATCCAGCGGAGGCCGTTGTGGACGATCTCCCGGCGACGGTCTTGTGCGTCTTCGGGTACCACGGCACGGCCGGCCTGGCGTCGACCAATGACCTGCAGCGGGCGTGCGAGGTTGCGCACGCGTGAGGTACCGTCCCTTTCCGGACGTGCCATGAGCAACCTCCTCCCCTGGGCCCCGTTCATCATTGTACGAGTCCAGTATAGGGTCGGCACGGCAGGTGGTCAATCCGGCGACTCTGGACCAAGGTTGAAGGGCGAACACTACCGTAGGAAGCCAACGAACATAGGCTCAGCGCTGATCCGAGCGATGGACGGAGAGTCGGTTCTGCTAAGGGCGCAAGATCGCGGAACAGTTGAGGTACGGAACGAAAAAACAGGGCGCACTCGGTGCGCGCCCTGGACCCGTTCGAGTCAGTGTTTACCGCTTGGTGTACTGCGGCGCCTTGCGAGCCCGCTTGAGTCCCACCTTCTTGCGCTCCTTGATACGCGCGTCGCGGGTAAGCAAGCCAGCGCTCTTCAGGACCGGGCGGTACCCCTCGTCCGCAAGCAACAATGCCCGGGAGACGCCATGACGAATCGCCTCGGCCTGGCCGGTGTGACCGCCGCCGGCGACCTTAATGCTCGCGCTGTAACGACCTTCAGTGCCCGTAAGCTGGAACGGCGTCTGCATCACGAGCTGGTAGACGTCGCGTCCACCGAAGTACTCCTTCGCCGGTCTGCCGTTCACGATGATCTGGCCATCGCCCGGCAGCAACCGCACGCGGGCAACCGCAGTCTTCCGCTTACCGGTGCCATAGAGATACCTGACTGTACTCAATCCTGTCTCCTCAGACTACGACTTCGCCGCAGGTGCATCGCTGCGACCAGGCGATATATTGAACACTTGCGGCTGCTGGGCCGCATGCGGGTGTGAAGCACCCGCGTAAACCTTGAGCTTGCCCTGCAGGGCGTCGCCAAGCCGGTTTTTCGGCAACATACCCTTCACCGCGAGCTCCAGTGCCTTGGCGGGATTACGCTCGCGCATCTCCTCAAACGTACGTGCCTTCAATCCACCGGGATAGCCGCTGTAGCGGTAATACACCTGCTGCTGTGGCTTTTTCCCCGTAACGACAATCTTCTCGGCATTCACGACAATCACAAAGTCGCCCGTGTCGAGGAACGGCGTGAACATCGGCTTATGCTTTCCCCGAAGCAGCTTGGCTATCTCGGACGCAAGCCGCCCCAGATGCTGGCCCTCACCATCAACAACCCACCAGCCCCGGGCGATGTCTCCCGGCTTGGGTGTATATGTCTTCACAACGTCTCTCCTGTATACTCTTGATACCCGACCCGGACCAAGGTCAACCCGCCCGGTGGTGCCGGAGTGGGCAATAACCGCGGTTCGCGCATGATGAGTGCGCGCTGTATTTCCAACGCACCCATCTTACCAGTTCCTACCGCCACAAGCGCGCTGACCAACCGCCGAACCATCTGCCGCAGGAAGGCATCGCCGACGACCACCAGGCGCCCCAGGTCACCGCCATCGCGCACCACCACCGAGTGCACACGCCGTACCGCGCCCCTCGGGCCGAGCTGTCCCTCACTCGCAAACGCCCTGAAGTCGTGCTCGCCGAGCAAAAGATCCGCCGCCTCCTGCATGCGCCCACGGTGCAGGAACCTCCTCGCCGCCGTTGCGAGATCGTACTCGTACATTCGCCACCGCGCCGACGTTCGGGCATTGAAGTCTGACGGCGTTTCCACAATGGCATGAAGGCGCATATCCGCCGGAAGCTCCCGAGCCAGCCTATCCTCCAGGCCGCTCACGGCGATGTCCGACTGCGTCACCACACTACCGACCTGCCCCGCGGCGTGTACGCCAGCATCGGTTCGGCCAGCGAGGGTGACTCTCTCCTCAAGACCCGTGCTCCGCACCCACGCCGCCTCCAACTCGCCCTGAACGGTGCGCTGCCTCGTTTGCATCTGAGAGCCGGCGAAACGGCTCCCATCGTATGACACACACAGCTCCACCGTCCGTGACACAATCAGTCCAAAATCTCGATCTGCACGATCGGCGCGCCGTCTCCGAGGCGGGTCTCCAGGCGATACATACGGGTATACCCGCCGGGCCTGCCCGCCATCCGTGGACCGATATCATCGAACAACTTCGCCACCGCGACCCGGTTGCCGAGACGGGATTCCGCCAACTCGCGATTACGTGGCGTATCGGTCACCCCGAGGGTGATCAGTCGCTCGACAGAGGAGCGCACTTCCTTCGCCTTCGCCGATGTCGTTCGCACCTTCTCGTGCGTGATCAGCGAGACAGCCAAGTTCTTGAGCATCGAGGCGCGTTCATCGGGACGCCGGCCAAACCGGCGCGACCCGCCCATTCTGTGTCTCACTCTGTATATCCCTCTTTCTGCTCCACGTCCTCGCTCAGCGCACCGACCAGGTCCTCCGCGCTCTCGTCGTCATCGACGTCAACATCGTCGGCTTTCACGGCACCAATCAACCCGTCATCGCTATCCGGGCCGCCCGCACCAACAGTCTGCGCAAGCACGCCTATCGGCATGGTGTCCTCGGCGTCAACGAGGAAGGTGCTCGGTAATCCACTTGGCAAGTAACCAAACTCGGCAAGGCGTTCCTGCAGCTCATTCAGCGACTTGTCACCGAAGTTGCGGATACTGAGCAGGTCTCGCTTGTTCTTCGATAGCACCTGCCCGACCGTAGTCAAATGTGCCCGCTTCAGGCAGTTCAGAGTGCGCGCTGTCAACGCAAGGTCATCGATACTCCGAGCGTCCGCCTCCGGCGACAGGAGCACACCGCCCGGTATACCCTCCGTTAAGTCACCGTCACCATCCGCATACGCGGACACCACCTGAAACTGATCAACAAGTATACGTGCCGCCTGGCTGAGCGCGTCGCCCGGCGCGATCGTGCCGTCGGTCCAGACCTCGATGAGCAGCAGGTCGTAGTCAGTTTTCTGACCGATACGCGTTCGCTCCACGACGTAGTTCACCTTGGTCACCGGGCTGTAGATCGCGTCCACCGCGATCATGCCGATGGGCAGGTCGTCCTGCGCCTCGGCCGGCACATAGCCACGGCCCTTGCCGACGATGAACTCCATTTGCAGCGATGCGTCCTCGGAGTCAAGCGTCGCGAGTTGGACGTCCTCCGAGACGATCTCTACATCGGCATGCGGCCGTATGTCCGCTGCAGTGACGGTCTTGGGTCCGTTGACGTCCATGCGAAGCGTAACCGGCCGCTCCGAGTAGCTCCGGAGCCGCAACCGCTTCACGTTAAGGATGATATCGGTAACATCTTCCTTCAGTCCCGGCAGTGTAGCAAACTCATGGTAAACGCCGTCGATCTGCACCGAGGTGATCGCTGCGCCCTCCAGGCTCCCAAGCAAAACACGACGCAAGGCGTTGCCGAGAGTCAGGCCATAGCCAGTCTCCAAAGGGGAAATTCTAAACCGCCCATAGTTATCTGCGATACCAATGCATTCAACTTTCGGGACAGACATTTCTATCAATTACTTATGCCTCCTCAGGGCGATCAACAAAGCGCAGACCAGGAGCGGGACGCGCACCGCACGATCGCACGGCGCGGCCCACTCCGTTGCTTTCCGCCAACTACCGGCTATAAAACTCGACGATTAGTGGCTCGTTGATCTGCATATCGACTTCCTCTCGCAGCGGGAGCCGCACCACCCTACCAGTCATATTCGCCGCGTCCAGCGCAAGCCAGGGCGGCGTATCGTGCCGTGCGAGCTTCTCCGCGAACGTCTGGAAGTACTCCGACTGGCGACTCTCCGTGCGCACCGAAATAACGTCGCCGGGCTTCACCAGCGCGCTCGGGATATCCGTCTTGCGTCCATTCAAGTTGAAGTGGCCATGCGTGACAACCTGCCGCGCCTGCTGTCGCGAGTCACCCAGACCCAAGCGATAGACGACATTGTCCAGCCGGGTTTCGAGAATCCGCAACAGGTTCTCGCCGGTTGGGCCCTGCTGCCTCTCGGCGATCTCGAACTCATGGCGGAACTGCCGTTCCAGCACGCCATATATTCGACGAGTGCGCTGCTTCTCACGGAGCTGCTGCCCAAAGTCGCTCACCTTGCGGCCCCGGCGCTGACCGCGCTCCCCAGGGGGATACGGCCGCTTCTTCACCGGGCACTTCTCGGTAAGGCACTTGTCCCCCTTCAGGAACAACTGCTGCCCCTCCCGCCTGCAGAGCTTGCAGCGCGGACCAGTATAACGAGCCATTAAACCTCCAACCTCTGATCTGATACTCGATTAGACACGCCGGCTCTTCGGCGGCCTGCAACCGTTGTGTGGTATCGGGGTGACGTCCGTGATCGAGAGCACGTTCAGTCCCGACGCCTGCAGCGACCGGATCGCTGCCTCCCGCCCCGAGCCCGGCCCCTTCACGAAAACGTCGATCTGCCGAAGCCCGTGGTCCATGGCCCGGCGGGCGGCACCTTCCGCGGTAATCTGCGCGGCGTATGGGGTGCTCTTGCGGGAACCCTTGAAGCCAGAGGCCCCGGCGCTGCCCCACGACAGCACGTTGCCCTTTGGATCCGTCAGGGTCACCATCGTGTTATTGAAGCTGCTGGCGACATATGCGTTCCCGCGGGGAACCTGCTTTCGCTCGCGCCGTCGTCCGCGCGCCCCGCCTGATCGTCTCCTGCCTTCTACCATCGTTCCTCCACCTTGCTAACGGGCACTCTGCCCGCCTTACTTCTTGCGTCGTGCTCCGACCGTGCGCCGCGCTCCACGCCGCTGGCGCGCATTGGTCTTGGTGCGCTGTCCATGCACCGGAAGGTTCCTTCGATGGCGAAGTCCTCTATAGGACCCGATCTCCATCAGCCGCTTGATATTGAGGTTGACTTCCCGCCGCAGGTCGCCCTCGGTGACGAACTCACGGTCGATCACCTCGCGCAGCCGCGCAACCTCCTCCTCCGTCAGATCCTTGACGCGTGTGTCAGGGTTGACGTGCGTCTCCGCCAGGATGCGCTTGCTCGACGTCGGACCGATACCATAGATGTACGTCAGCGCGATCTCCGACCGCTTGTCGCGCGGGAGGTCGACTCCTACGATTCTTGCCATCGATATACTCCTCTAGCCCTGCCGCTGCTTGTGGCGCGGATTCGTGCAGATCACCATGACGCGGCCGCTCCGCTTGATGACCTTACACTTCTCGCATCGCACCTTCACTGATGCTCGTACCTTCACGTTCCTCGCTCCTTTACCGTGCTTCGCCTGCCATACCTGTGCTACCGATACCGATAAGTGATCCGGCCACGCGTGAGGTCATATGGAGACAACTCCACCAGCACTCGGTCTCCCGGCAGGATACGGATGAAGTTCAACCGTATCTTTCCGGAGATGTGTGCCAGCACCTCGTGACCATTGTCCAGCTCGACCCGAAACATCGCGTTCGGCAGGGGCTCGATAACCTTTCCCTCAACCTCAATCGCATCCTTTTTCTTGGACAAGAATCCTCCTTACCGTGTCAGCACGTATGGACCGTGCTCGGTGACGGCCACCGTGTCTTCGTAGTTCGCCGAGAGTGCACCATCTCTCGTACATACCGTCCACTTGTCGTCGCGGACAACCACCTGGGCCGTTCCAGCGTTCACCATCGGCTCCACCGCCAGGGTCATGCCAACGCGCAGCAACGGCGAGTAACCACCGCTCGCGAAGTTCGGGACCTGCGGGTCCTCGTGCAGGTCGCGCCCGACTCCGTGGCCGACGTAGTC
>JAUJMR010000026.1:0-11668 GCA_030446765.1 Chloroflexia bacterium | reverse complement strand
TGCACGACCTCGTCGTTCACACTTATGCACGCCGAACCGGGGAAGCCGTACAAGTTCTTGAACGAAGGGCGGCATCCCCGGTCTATAATTGTCCGTTCAATGTACGCGTCAAGTTCGCCGGTGGTCACCCCAGGCCGAATAACGGTGACCAATTCGGCGAACAAATCGCGCAGAACTGTTCCCGCGCGCCTCATTGTCGCCAGTTCGGCGCGCGACTTGACTATTATACCCAAAATGCCTCTCTTGATGACGTGCTTACGCCGACGCGTCGCTAGCTGTGAAGATCGCCAATAGATCACTCGAGACATCCTCGGGAGACCTCTGAGCATCAACCCGCTCAAGGATGCCCCGGCTCTCGTAGTAACCAACAAGCGCGTCGTTTTCCCGCTCCCAGATCTTCAGACGTTTCTCTATTGCCTCGGGGTAATCGTCCGCTCTCTGGCACAGCGGACCACCATCGATGTCGCATACCCCCGGAACTCGTGGCGGGCGTGTCCGCTCGTTGTAGACCGCTCCGCACGTTCGACATACGAGCCTTCCGGACAGGCGCTCCTTGGCGACATCGAGCGGCAGGCGCAGTTCTATCACCTTATCGATTGCGCTCCCGCGCTCCGCTAGTGCCGCGTCCAACGCCCGTGCTTGGGCAACCGTACGAGGGAAGCCGTCCAGCAACACATCGGTCCCAGCCGGAACTTGATCGATGGCTTCAATCAAGAGCCCGATAACGATCTCATCGGGCACCAACTCACCAACGTCGTAATACGACTTGGCCTTCAGGCCGAGCGGGCTGGCAGACTGAATGGCAGCACGGAGCACATCCCCGCTCGCCACCTGGACAACGCCAATACGCGCGTTCAGAAGTGCAGCCTGGGTACCCTTGCCCGACCCTTGCGGTCCGAGCAATATGATGTTCACTGTCGCAGGCCCACTACTTTATAAAGCCCTCGTAATTGCGCATCAGAAGCTGCGCCTCGAGTTGCCGCATCGTGTCAATGGCGACGCCCACGACGATCAGCAGCGAGGTGCTGCTGATGAGAACGTTCGGCGACCGGATGAGCAGACCGACGATCCACGGCAGGATCGCCACCAAGCCAAGGAACAGGGCACCAATCAGCGTGATGCGATTCAACACACGCTGCAGGTACCGCGCGGTATTCGGACCCGGCCGAATTCCGGGAATGAAGCCGCCCTGCCGCTGCAAGTTCTCCGGGATGTTCTGTTGCTGGAAGATCACGAGCGTGTAGAAGTACGTGAACAGCACCACCATCACGAAGAACGTCAGCTGGTACAGCGTGGAACTCGGATTGGCGACCCGCTCGACAAATTGCGCCGTGGAGCGCACCCAATCTGTTCGGGCGTTCCGGAAGAACGAGGCCAGCGTCGCAGGGAAGATCATAATCGAAAGCGCGAAGATCAGCGGAATCATGCCCGCGTAGTTCACCTTGAGTGGGATATGCGTGCTCCCACCCCCACGGACGACGCGGTTACCACGGACCCGCCGAGCATACTGCACGGGAATCCGGCGCTCGCCGACCGTGATGAGTACAATCCCCACAATCGTCACCAACGTTATCGCGATGATCGCGACGATCTGGAAGAAGCTCACGAATGCGCTACCCCCGGACAACACATTGCGTGCCAACGTCGGAAGTTGAGCGACGATGCCGCCGAAGATCAGGATCGAGATGCCGTTGCCGATGCCTTGCTCCGTAATAAGCTCACCCATCCAAACCAGCAGCATCGTGCCGGCAGTCATAGTGATAACGAGGGAAAGCGTCGTGAGCCACGCCGGACCGAACAGCCCGAACTCGGCGACCACTGGCGGGGAACTGGTGCTCAGCAGCGTCGCCTGGCCGTAGCCCTGAAGTGCCGCCAGCGGCACCGTCAGGTAGTGGGTGTATCGATTGATCCGGTTCCGGCCCTGCTCACCGCCCTCCTTGGACAGTTCCGTGAGCCGGGGGATGATTGGCACAAGCAGTTGCATGATGATGCTCGCCGTTATGTACGGGTACACGCCCATCGCCACAACTGAGAACGTGCTGAGGGTGCCGCCCGAGAATACGTTGAGCAGATTGAGGACCTCATTGTCCTTGAAGACTTGCTTCAGCGCGTTAATGTCGATGCCAGGCAGCGTGACCTGTGCAAGCATCCGGAAAATAACCAGTATCCCCAGGGTAAACAGGATTTTGCGTCGGAGATCGGGTATCCGCCACGCATTAACCATTGCCTGCAGCATTAGGAGGACACCTCACCGCCAGGCACCGAGGCCTCCTCGGCGTCTGCGACCGCGGGCTCCAGTTCTTCGACGCGGCCACCGGCCGCCTCGATCTTCACACGAGCACCCGCTGAAACTCGGTGGACCCGCACGTTCAGGGGAGCGGTCACCTCACCGTTGGCCAGGAGCTTGACCCGGAAGGATTTCGTCGATGCTTTCTTGTGCGCGACGAGCCCCGAAGCCAGGAGCGACTCCGGCGTGATCTCGGCCGACGAATCGAGTTGCGCAAGATCCCCGACGTTGAGTATCTGCCATTCTGTCTTCAGGACGTTCGTGAAGCCGCGCTTATACGGCATGCGAAGAATCAGGGGGCTTTGTCCACCCTCGAACCCGACACGGACGCCTCCACCCGTACGTGAGTTCTGACCCTTTTGTCCGCGGCCCGACGTTTTACCATGGCCGGAACCGTAGCCGCGCCCGACGCGCTTTCGGTCCCTGTATGCGCCTTCCGGCGCCGGAAGTTCGTTGTGCTTCATTAGAATATCCCCCAGAGAGTGAGTGCCCTACTCGGACGCCTGCATCTCTTCAACGTCAATGAGGTGCTGAACCGTGCGCACCATCCCGCGCACTGCCGGTGTGTCCTGCTGCTCGACGGTATGATTGATCCGGCGCAGGCCGAGCGAGCGCACGGTGGCGCGCTGGTTCGGCGGGCGCCCGATGGTGGAACGCTTGAGCGTTATTCGTATCGTCGCCGCCATTTACGCATTCTCCGTGGTCTGTGCAGGCTGCCGGTTGCTCATCCTGCCAGCCTGATTCAGTGGACGCATCTGCTCGAGCCCCTTGAGGGTCGCGCGCACCACGTTGACTGGATTGTTGCTGCCAAGTGACTTAGTGAGCACATCGCGGACACCCGCCGCCTCCATAACCGCCCGCACGCCGCCGCCTGCGATAACGCCCGTACCGGGCGAGGCCGGCTTCATAAGCACGCGTGACGCACCGAAGTTTACCGTCACCTCATGGGGCAGAGTCCCATCCTTGAGCGGTACCCGCACCATATGCTTCTTCGCGTCTTCCACGCCCTTGCGGATGGACTCCGGCACTTCACCTGCGCGACCGATGCCCGCGCCGACATTGCCCTGACCATCGCCGATGACCACGACGGAGCTGAAGCTGAACCGGCGACCACCCTTCACCACTTTGGCCACTCGGTTGATCTGCACAACTCGCTCGGACAGATTCTCTAGCTCATTTGGATTAATACGCGCCACACAGACCTCCTAGAAATCGAGACCGCTCTCGCGGGCTCCCTCGGCAAGCGCCTGAACGCGGCCGTGATACTGCCATCCGCCACGGTCAAAGACCACCTTGGTTACGCCCTGCTCCTGTGCCCGCTTTCCGACGAGAACGCCCACCTGCCGGGCCTCATCAACCATCTTCAGGTCCGTAAGCTGCTCCTTGAGCGTGGCATCAAGCGTTGACGCAGCAGCAAGCGTGTGGCCCTGCGTGTCGTCTATCACCTGCGCATAGATATGCCGACCACTGCGAAATACGTTCAGCCGCGGTCGCTCAACGGTGCCGCTTACGCGGCCACGCACGCGGTAGTGCCGCTTCTTGCGCGCTGTGATGTTTCTCGGAGTCCTGCGCCTCATACTACCCTCTCACAAAAGCTTACTTGCGACCGCCGGTCTTGCCGGCCTTACCCGCCTTGCGGCGTACAACCTCATCAGAATATCGGATGCCCTTGCCCTTGTATGGCTCCGGCTTGCGAACCTGGCGAATCTTCGCCGCCTGCTCACCGACCAACTGCTTATCAATGCCTTGCACGCTGATGCGCGTCGGAGTCTCCACCACGTAAGTTATGCCCTCGGGCGGCTGCATCCGTACCTGGTGCGAGTACCCCACGGACAGGACAAGCGTCTTGCCTTCTTGCGCGGCCCGATACCCAACGCCGCTGATCTCGAGATCCCTGCGAAACCCAGTCGTGACACCCACCACCATGTTGTTGATGAGTGTGCGTGTCAGGCCATGCAGCGAGCGGTGGAACTTCTCCTCAGACGTGCGGCGCACCTCCAGCGTCCCATCGTTGCGGACGACTTCCAACTCGCCAACGAGCGCCTGTGCCAACTCGCCCTTCGGGCCTTTAACGCGAACCGCTCGGTCCTCCAGGGTGACCTCGACGCCGTCCGGCAGTGGGATTGGTGCAAAACCTATGCGCGACATACCGTCGTTCCTTCCACGCTATGCTGCACTACCATACGTAGCACAGAACCTCACCGCCTACCTTCTGCGCCTGCGCCTGTCGGCCGGATACCACACCGTTTGGCGTGGAGAGTATGGAGGTCCCGATACCACCCAGCACACGCGGCAACTCCGTTGTCTTGGCGTATACCCGAAGGCCGGGCTTGCTCACGCGACGGATTCCCCGGATGCCCGGCTGCCGCTGCTGGTCATACAGCAGCTCAAGCTGCAGGTGGGGCTGAACGCCCTCACTCGGGACAACGGTGTATCCGCCAATGTACCCTTCTTGCTGCAGTATCGCGGCAATGTTCTGCTTCATTCGAGAACTCGGCATGGTCACCGTCTGGTGCCGTGCCATGCTTGCGTTGCGGATACGGGTGAGCATGTCCGCGATTGGATCGGTGGTCTGCATCGTCTCTCCTACCAGCTCGACTTCGTTACGCCGGGAATCTCGCCCCGCGAGGCGAGTTCGCGGAAGCAGATCCGGCACATCTCGAACTTGCGGATGTACGCCCGTGGCCGTCCGCAAAGCTTGCAGCGATGGTGAACCCGCACGCCGAACTTCTGCTTGCGCGCCGCCTTTACGATCATCGAAGTCTTAGCCAATCTTCCCTATCTCCTTATGCTGCCTGCTGCCGGCGGAAGGGCATGCCCAAAAGCTCCAGCAGTTGCCGTCCCTCTTCATCGTTCCTGGCCGTGGTGACGATGCTGATCTCCATCCCACGCACCCGGTCTACCTTGTCGTAGTCGATTTCCGGAAACATGACCTGCTCCCGTAGTCCAAGCGTGTAGTTTCCACGGCCGTCGAACGAGTTGCTCGACACGCCCCGGAAGTCGCGAATCTGCGGCAGTGAGATGCCGATCAAACGATCCAGAAACTCCCAGGCCCTGCTGCCGCGCAGCGTCACCATCGCGCCGACCGCGTTTCCCTCGCGCAACTTGAAGGCAGCAATGCTCTTCTTCGCACGGGTGACGACGGGCTTCTGCCCGGTGATGGCCGCGAGATCGTTCACCGCAGCGTCAAGTGCCTTTGAGTTTTGCAACGCCTCGCCAAGGCCGATGTTGACGACGACCTTCTGAATCGTCGGCACCTGCATCGGGTTTGTATAGCCGAATCGCTCAGTGAGTTGGGGCACTGCATTCGTTTGGTAGTGCTCTCGCAAACGTGGAGTCATTCTCTTCAAGCCCCTCTTACGTCCGGTCCACGGTCTCGTTGCAGTGATGGCAATAGCGCTCGCGGTGCCCGGTATCGGTAACGCGCACGCCAACGCGTGTCGGCGCCGAACAGCCTGGGCAGCGAAGCATGACGTTGCTGACGTTCAGCGGGTTCTCTTGCTCGATGATACCCGCCTGGCGAACGCCCGGCCTGCCCTTCTGGTGCTTCTTCGCGACGTTGACACCTTCGACGACGATCCGGTTCTCGGCGCGCCGGACGATACGTACCGTGCCCCGCTTACCTTTGTCCTTACCGGAGATAACGACAACCTCGTCGCCCCGCCTGATCTTCACATTCGCCTCACTTTTACAAAGCTCTCTTATACTGGACACGAAAGATCATTATATCTTACCACGACCCTCGCCGCCAGAAACCTACAGCACCTCGGGCGCAAGGCTCACGATACGGGTGAACTGCCGGTCGCGCAACTCGCGCGCAACTGGGCCGAAAATACGCGTGCCGCGAGGGTTGTTCTGCGGGTTAATGAGCACCGCCGCGTTATCATCGAACTTAATGTACGACCCGTCCTGTCGGCCGATGCCCTGCGCGGTGCGCACGACTACCGCTCGGACCACCTCGCCCTTGCGAACCGCAGCGCCTGGCTGAGCGGTCTTGACGGAGGCGATAATCACATCCCCGACGGACGCGTACTTGCGCCCCGAGCCACCGAGCACCCGAATGCACATGATGCTCCGAGCGCCGGAGTTATCCGCCACGCGGAGCCGACTCTGCTGCTGAATCATTTCGTTCCTACTCGCTTCTCTGCACTACATTGAGCAACCGCCACCGCTTCGTCTTCGACAGCGGGCGGGACTCGACAATCCGCACGAGATCGCCCTCGCGCGCCTCATTCGTCTCATCGTGCGCCTTGAAGCGGCTCGACCGGCGCACGGTCTTCTGATAGATCGGGTGCTTGCGTAGGTAGGTGACCGACACCACGATGGTCTTGTCCATCTTGTCACTCACGACCTGTCCCGTCTTGATCTGTCGTCTTCCCTGCTGCTGTTCTGCCATTATGCTCCTTGGTCCCTCCGGCGCTCATTGAGGATCGTCTGCATCCGCGCCACATCTCGCCGGAGATGGCGTATACGAGCGGTATTCACGGAGTGCCCGACCGCCAGGCGCATGCGCAGGTTGAACATCTCTTGCTTCGCGTCTCTCATCTGCTGATGAATAGCCGCGTCATCGGTGCCTCTGATTTCCGTTGCTTCCACGTTTCTTCCGCGACTCATGCCCTAGCTCTCGGGCTCGTTCGTCGCGCCCTCCCTTTCTATGATCTTGGTCCTTACGGGCAGCTTATGTCCAGCCTTGCGCAGGGCCTCCTCCGCGACATCGCGGCGGACCCCTGCCAACTCGAACATCACCCGTCCAGGCCGGACCACGGCGACCCAGCGGTCCGGCGCGCCCTTACCCTTACCCATCCGCGTCTCAGCCGGCTTCGCGGTGATGGTCTTGTCCGGGAAAATCCGAATCCATACCTTGCCGCCACGCTTCACATGGTGCGTGATCGCGCGCCGTGCTGACTCAATCTGACGGTTATCGATCCACGCCGCATCAAGCGACTGCAGCCCGAACTCCCCGAACGAGACCAGGGTGCCACGCGACGCAGTCTGCTCGTTGACATCCCCGCGATGTGGCTTGCGATACCGCGTCCTCTTTGGCATCAACATCGGTTATCTCCTGTCACGCGAGGCGCGTCGTGGGCGCTCCGGGGGAGCGGGCGCTGCCGCTACCGGGCGTATGTCGATCTCACCGGCCGGCAGCACGTCGCCCTTGTATATCCAGACCTTGACACCGATCCGGCCACCGCCCGTGTGCACGTGTACCTGGCCGTAGTCGATATCCGCACGCAGGGTCTGGAGAGGAACACGCCCGTCCTTCTCGGTCACCGCGCGGGACATCGAGGAGGGTCCAGCCAGCAAGCCCGACACCCGGACGCGTATACCACGGGCACCGGAGCGCATCGCCCGCTGAACTGCCTGCTTCTGGGCACGCTTGTACGACACACGCTTGTTGATCTGCTCGCCAATGCTCTCCGCGACTAACTGCGCCTCGAGCTCCGGCTGGCGGATCTCCTCAATGTTAAGGTTAATGCGCTTGCCCGTGCGCTGCTCAAGCTCGCGGCGAAGCGCATCGACCGTTGCCCCGCCCTTGCCGATCACGATACCGGGCTTCGCGGTGAAGACATTCATCGTGAGCTGGTCGCCGGAGCGGGAGATCGTAACGTGCGAGACCGCGGCATTTGCCAGGCGGGAACGCACAAGCTGCCGCAGTTGCAGATCCTGGTGAAGCTGAGTGGCGTACTCCTTGTCGGCGTACCACCGACTCTCCCAGTCCTTCACCCCGCCCAGTCTGAAACTGATCGGGTTTACCTTTCTGCCCAAATGCCTATCCCTCCTTGTTGACTTCGTCCACGATCACGGTGACGTGACTCGTGCGCTTCAGTATCTGATGTGCGCGCCCGCGCGGCGCAGGGCGGATCCGCTTAAACGTCGGGCCATCATCCGCGTAAATCGCGGCGATGTACAGGTCGTCGCGATCCAGCTGGTAGTTGTTCTCCGCGTTTGCGGCCGCAGACTTCACCGTCTTGGCGATCTCGGTAGCAACGCTCTTGTTGGTGAACTGCAGGATAGAAAGCGCCTCATTCACGGGCTTGCCGCGGACCAAGTCCAGAACGAGCCGTGCCTTCTGCGGGGATGAACGAACGTATTTATTTGTTGCCTTGACTCTCATCAAATCTACCTATCTCAGCCGGGACGAGCGATCTGAGCCGCCACCGTGACCACGAAAGAAACGGGTCGGCGCGAACTCGCCAAGCTTGTGACCGACCATGTTCTCCGAGATGTATATGGGTACATGCCGCCGACCATCGTGTACGGCGATCGTATGGCCCACCATGTCCGGGAAGATCGTGCTGGCCCGGGACCAGGTCCGCAGGATCCGCCGCTCCCCAGAGGAGTTCATCCGCTGCACCCGCTCGAGCAGACGGTCCTGCACATATGGACCCTTCTTTGTGCTCCTGGACATTCGTTCTCCCCTCTACCTTACTTGCGCCGTCGAACGATGTACTTATCGCTCGGCTTCTTCTTGCGGGTCCTGTGGCCCATCGCAACCTTGCCCCACTTGGTCTTGGGCTGACCACCGATGGGCGCCCTGCCCTCACCACCGCCGTGCGGATGGTCGCGAGGGTTCATGACCGAGCCCCGCACCTCGGGCCGCTTACCCATCCACCGGGCGCGACCCGCCTTACCGATATTCTCCAGGTCATGCTCGATGTTGCCGACCTGACCGATCGTTGCCTGGCCCTCGGCCCGTACGCGGCGGAACTCCCCCGACGGCAGCCGCAATGTCGCGTAGCCGCCTTCACGGGCAACCAACTGCGCAGACTGTCCGGCGCTTCTCGCAAGCTGCCCGCCGCGGCCTGGAGTAAGCTCAATGTTATGCACCTGAGTACCCAGAGGTACGCGCGTGAGGGGCATCGAATTGCCAACCCGAATCTCAGCCCTTGGCCCGGAGGAGATCTTGTCCCCCACCCGGATACCGTTCGGAGCCAGAATGTAGCGCTTGTCGCCGTCCGCATAGAAGATCAGCGCGATGCGGGCCGAGCGGCCGGGGTCATACTCTATCGCGTTCACGACTCCTGGCACACCCGTGTTGTCGCGCTTGAAGTCGATAACGCGAAGACGCTGCTTGTGGCCGCCACCCTGGTGCCGGACGGTCAGCCGTCCCTGCGAGTTGCGCCCCGCACGCTTGCGTATCGGCTGGGTAAGGCGCTTCTCCGGGCTGGACTTCGTGATTTCCTCAAACGTGGAAACTGTCATCCCACGGCGGCCGGGAGAGGTCGGATTGAATCGCTTTATCGGCATTGCTCAAACCCCGTCTTTTACAAACCTTCGAATATATCTATGCGCTGACCGGGGGCGATCTTCACGATTGCCTTCTTCCAACTCGCGGTGTGACCCGCGATCGGCCTGCCACCCCTGCGGCGCTTCATCTTCTCCCGTGGATGCACGTTGATGGTGTTCACCGTCAGCACCTGAACGTTGAAGATCGACTCGATCGCTTCCTTCACCTGGTGCTTTGTTGCATCGGGCATCACCTCGAAGATGTACTGACCACTTTCCATCAGTAGTGTGTTCTTCTCCGAGACCACTGGGCGCCGGATCAAATCGTACGGACTCATTGTGCCTCACCTCCCGGAGCACTGGCACGAGGCGCGACAGCGAAGCTCGTCGTCTCCAACTGCTCGGACTCCTCCCGCTCGATTGGGCCAGCGCCCCTGCCGCGATCAAGCAATACCGTCTGCATCGGCTCTATTGCGTCCGCATCGAGAACGACGCAGTCATACTTGAGCATATCCTCCACGCCGAGGTTGTCGGCTTGAATCGCTCGCACCCGCGGCAGGTTGCTAGCGGCCCTTAGTACCGAATCGGAGCGGCCCTGGGTGGCGATCAGCACACTCTCCGCGTTTATCGCCGCAAGCGTCGCAGCAAGCGCCTTTGTCCGCGGCTCAAGGTCCGCAAGGCCCGATAGGATAAACAGCCGCTGCTCCTGAACCTTCTGCGAGAGTGCAGACCGGACGGCCAGCCGGCGCATCTTGCGGGGCATAGCCTGCTTATATGAACGCGGGTGCGGTCCGAATACGACGCCGCCCCCCTTGTACTGGGGCGAGCGTATGCTTCCCTGGCGTGCGTGCCCTGTGCCCTTCTGGCGATACGGCTTCTTACCGCCGCCGCTAACGTTCGCCCTGGTCAGGGTGTTATGCGTGCCAGTGCGGGCGTTTGCCTGCTGGCGCAGCAGCGCCTGGTGCATGACGGCAAGGTTCGGCTCAATCCCGAAGACGAGATCGTTGACTTCAGTCTGGGCGACAACGTCGCCGTTTAAGTTGTGTACTGGTAACTGCACTTATCTACTCCAAACGTCCTATCGCCCGGCCTTGTGGACGACGAGCAGGCCACCGTTAGCCCCTGGCACCGCGCCCTTCACAAGCAGCAGGTTGCGCTCCGGGTCCACGCGCACCACATCGAGCTTCTTGACCGTGACTCGCTCGTTGCCCATGCGTCCGGCCATGCGCTTCCCCTTGAACACCTTGCCCGGTGTGGTGGTAGCGCCAATCGAGCCGGGGGCACGAAGGCGGTCGGACTGACCGTGAGTCTTCGGACCACCGCGAAAGTGGTGCCGCTTCACGGTCCCTGCAAAACCCTTGCCCTTGGACGTGCCAGTGATATCCACCTGTCCGCCCGCAGCAAAGATAGACACATCGACGGTCTGTCCTCGCTGCAGGTCGCTCGCGTCCGAGGTCCGGACCTCGCGTAGGTGTCGCAGGGCGGGAAGATCATGAAGATGCCCCCGCTCTGGCTTCTTCAGGCGCCGCACCTCGTCGAAACCGATCTGCACACCCGCATAGCCATCGCGCTCCGGCGTCTTTATAAGGGTCACGACGCACGGTCCCGCCTCGATGACGGTTACGGGCAGAGCACGGCCGGCCTCATCGAAGACCTGCGTCATCCCTATCTTCTTGCCAATCAATCCCTCGACCATTGCTTCGACTTCCCGTCCTCTACAGCTTGATCTCTATGTCTACACCGGCGGGCAGGTTCAGGTTCATCAGCTCGGAGATCGTCTGGCGTCTAGGCTCGAGCACGTCGATGAGGCGCTTATGGGTGCGCATCTCAAATTGCTCCTGCGAGTCCTTATGCCGGAACGGACCTCGAATCACCGAGAACTTCTGGATCTCGGTGGGTAGGGGAACCGGTCCCGCGATCTGGGCGCCAGTGCGCTGCGCGGTATCCACGATCTGCTGCGCCGACTGATCCAGTATCTTGTGGTCGTATGCCTTCAGCCGGATCCGTATCTTCTGCTTTGCCACCCGCGCCTCCTCCCTTGCCTATTCCGCAAGAGAGGGACGACGTTTCCGCCGTCCCTCCCATCAAATGGGCTATTCGTTACTTGGTGATCTTGGTGACGACGCCTGCGCCGACGGTGCGGCCGCCCTCGCG
>JAUJMR010000096.1 GCA_030446765.1 Chloroflexia bacterium | reverse complement strand
CGGCGACGTCGTCGTAATGATTCCACCACACAGTGTTGTCCCCCCGAGCTTGGATCCGCCATGACGGAAACTCGCCCATGACGGAGACGAAACCCGGGCTGTCAAACCATGGGATGCGCATGGCGTGGATGGGCGTGTCACGGGCCAGTTCCCTGCGAAGGTCATGCAGGTAGAGGCCCCGCACAACCTTGGACATCGATTGGATGATCCGCTCGCTGTCAAAATGCACCCTGCTCACACGCCCAGCGAGGATCCCGCTGTCCAGTTCCAGGTCAAGATCGATCGCTTCCGCAAGCGTTCTCATGAGCCACTGGCGGCGTCGGCTCCGGCGCTCATGAGCGATCAATTTCATCGCCAAGGACTCGGCATACGGATGACGGGAGCCGCCGATGTCCAGCGCGACGTAGAGACCTAAGAGCGTGTTGCAAAACCCCTCGGGGTGAATCTAAGAACCTGGGGAGGGCGCCAACACAAAAGCCCAGGGCTGCCTCGTGCGCGTGTGATCGCGGCGCTTGTCAGTTGGATGCTCGCCTCAGCCAGCCATGACGGAGCGCCCCAGTGATCGACCGCGGCGGATGGGGCCGCCGACGCCGTTCAGCGTGGTGCCCCACCCGTCGCGGTCGAGTCACGCGACGACCGCCGCTTGGCGCTGCTCGACACCTGGCGCCGTCGCGACTCGAGCGACGAAGGTCTCGGTCGTGACGACGTCCGCCGTGTCCCGCGCCAGAACGACGAGCATGGCGCGATGGACCTCGTCGGCCGACATGCCGCCGTACCCGAGATCGGGATAGTCAACGGTCGCGGTGGCGTCGGCGAGGAAGATGACTTGGAAGTCACGGAAGAACGCGTCTCGGGCGGTGGCGTGGCAGCAGTTCTCCGTCGTGACACCGGTGATCACCACCGTGGTTACCCCAAGCCCACGCAGGACGATTTCCAGGTCGGTGCCGTAGAAGGCGCTGAAGCGGTGCTTCGTGATCACGATCTCATCGCCGCGCGGGGCGACCTCCGGGAAGATAGCTACCCCAGGCGAGCCGTCCACCAGGGCGTCCCCCCGGGCGATTGGCGGGTCGTTCGCCAAGAGCCCCAGGTCGCACCCACCCGCACGGTGGGCATGCGCCGTGTAGATGACCGGGATGCCGTGCTCGCGGCAGCAGGCCAGCGCCCGCTGGAGGTGCGGCACCATGGCCCGACCGGCAGGCGACTCCAGCCGGGCGCCCTTGGCCACAAAGTCGTTTTGCATGTCCACCACGATCATTGCCGTGGTGCTGGGATCGATCCGCTCAACGGTGTACATGACCGACGCTCCTTCTCACTCGAAACTCCCAGGTCCGCCCAAGGAGGCGGGCTGTTGTTCGCCGCTCTGCCGTGACCGTGCTGCGTCCCCCTTTCTGCAGGCGCTCGGCCCGCGTGGTCACCTCGGCCCCCTAAACGGGAACCGTCCTCTCCCCGCTGGGCTGCACAATGTCGCCGCTCGCCATGGCGCTCCCTCCTATCGCGTCGGTTCGGTCCTGCCGAGGCCCGTCGTCCGTCGGTTGCCAGGCGGCCCGGAGCACCGCTATGGCCTCCGGCACCAACCGCGCAATGCGTTCCGGCGGGGGCAGCTGTCGGTGCTTGCCGATGTGGGCCGCGACGATGCCGAGGCGCATGGCGATCAGGAGGTCGGTGGCTTGCTCGGGCGGGAGATTCGGCCGCATTGTCCCCGCCGCGATCACCTCCGCGATCCCGACCACCGTCGCGTCGTACAGCCGCCGCACCTCCTCCAGGCTCTCCGGCGACGGCACGAACCCGGGAAGTGGCGCGTCGAAGACCAGGTGATAGAGGTCGGGGTGCGCTTCGGCCAGGGCCACCCGCTGCGCGAACCAGGCGTGGACGCGCGCCCAGTCGGGCACCGTCGTCCTCCGCAGCTCCTCTTCGGCTTCGCAGAAGAGACGGATTCCCGTGCAATACAGCACGTCGTAGAGCGCCATCTTGCTCGGGAAATAGGTGTAGAGAGCGGGCGGCGTGATCCCCACCCGACGGGCGATCTCGTTCAGGTTGAGCGCGGCGATCCCCTGCTCGCGCATGATGTCGCGCGCGACCGCCAGGATGCCGGTGTGCATCTCTTCGCGGTTGCGCCGCCGCCGCTCCTGCAGGGAAAGGCTCCGAGTGCCCGTGATCGCCTTGGCCGCCATGTGCCCTCGCTTTCTGAACCACTGTTAGATAGCTTAATCAGATTAAATGTAGTGAACGTCGATAAGATAGCTCGCCTGTGGCGCCATGTCAAGCCCCCTGCGTGGGAATTGTGCGGACTCGGTTCTTGGCCCGGCGTGGGATTTTAGGCCACGCCGGGATCGAGGAACTTGAGGCAGATCAGGGCGCAAGCGAGGTGGAGCAGCCCCTGCAGGAGGTCGGCGCGCCGTTCGTAACGAACGCCCAGCCGGCGGCAGCCGAGCAGCCAGGCAAACGTTCGCTCGACCACCCAGCGATGCCGTCCCAGCCGCTCACTTGAGTCCATGC
>JAUJMR010000095.1 GCA_030446765.1 Chloroflexia bacterium | reverse complement strand
GGAAGACCGGAAATAACACGGCCGATCCGACAAGCCAGAAGCCCGCCAGGAACGGTAGCGACGCCAGCTGGAACGGATCGGCGTCACCAAGTTCCATCAGGGCAATCCACGCAGCCAGTGAACAGGACGCGATCGCGGTCGGCACCATGGGGTTGAAGTAGCCGCGGCGCCTTCTCGCCCAAATCAGGAGGCCGAGCAGTGTTCCGACTAGGAAGGTGAGTGCCACAATCCCATATAGCCAACTGGACCACGTGACGCTGTCCTCCGGCTGTCTCGATGGTGTGACCTCGGACAGGGCGAGGAGAGCACCGAGTGCCGTAAGGAGGACTCCGCCGGCAATGCTGCCATACCACCCCCAGTCCGTCCGAACACGCCCGATCCGTAGGACAGACAACTTCGGGTTGCCGGGCGCATAGTAGACTTCGATCTCGGACCCCACTGGGTAGTGATCCAGCTCCGCCCGAGCCTCGTCCTCATAGGCGTAGCTGATGTCGTCGAACGTCAGACGGTCACCCCTATAGGCGACGCCTTCCACCCGATACTCGTAGGTGATCTTTGGGTGGTACATGGAAAGAGGTTCCACGCGCGTCCGTAGCACCGTTCCGGTGGCGGAGGGCCAGACCTCACTAGCGACGGCCCTCCGCCACGCGGCGACCGCTACGATGATGGTGAGAATGCCCATCACGATGAACACCAACCCCATGATCCTGCCAGCCGCCGTCGAGAAGCTTAGGTTCGGCTCCTCGGCGAGCAATCCGGACAACAACGCGGAGCAGATGTCCATATCTCAACTCCCCCCGATGCGCCCTTCAATTATCGCACCATGCCTGCGGGAGTGGAAAGGGCGCCGGCGATGGCGGCGCTCCCTGGGGCCAGACCCTTGACGAGGGGGGTGTGGGGCACGTGCCGACGGGGCGGTAACGAGCAGCAGCGAGGGGGCGCTCAGCACTGACGACGCTCCATCTGCCCGTCCCGCCGCGCCGCCCACTGTACCCCCCTCGTCAAGGGCGCGCTGGCGCGCGACCCGCCGCGAGCTGACTCTGCGGCAATTCGTGCTCGATTGCTCCCAGATTTCGCGGCATGAGGCGGTGCGCGGCCCGGGTGGTCGCAGGAGAGACAACGGCTTGCCGCCGATCCGTGGATTCACATCATCCACTTGCGCGACATTTCCTCGGAAATCGGTCGGCGTGTCCCTGTCCCTGTGACAGGGCTGTTACGTCGGCGCCGCGGATTGTCACGCGACACTCAGGAGATCGGCCTACACTGAAGACCACAGCACGTCCGATGGGCCAGACCGGCCGGGCGGTGCGAAGGAGTGAGCCATGGACACGCTGGACAGGTACCTGACCGAGTCGGAGGCCGGCGGGGAGCGCGCGTACAGGCGCGCCTATCACGCGGAGTACACTCGCCTGTGGGAACCGAATCGCTCGGGCGACCGCGAGCGGCTCCTGTTCTGGAGCGAGCTGGCGCATCAGGTCGGTAAGTCGGCACGGGCGCTTGCACTGGCCGCGGCACTCCCAGCCGTCGAGTAGCGGAGGCTGGGCCGTCCGGGACCAATGGGCTATGGCGACCAGTACCCGATGGTGCGAGACTGGGTCCATAGCCACAGGATGGGCCACACCGAGAAGGAGGAGACGATGCGCGGGCTGACGATCATGTATACAGATCTCGCACTGGAAAGTCTCTGCGGCGACCTGGAGTGGGAGGTGCTCAAGCTCGTCCAGGGTGCGGGCGATGGCCGCGGGGACATTCCCCGACCCTTCGGTGATCGCTCCTGCAGCCGCGCGATCGGCGGCGAGGTGCTGGTGCTCGAGTGCCGCACGTTTGGGGGACCGGACTGCCTGGAGGTGACCGCGCGGCTGGTCGGGGAGACGGAGCCGCGGTACTATGGGGTGGGGCTCGAGTGGGGGTTGCTGCGGGCCAAGCTCAACGTCGGTTCCGGCGACCCGCTGGGTCTGCTGTGGGAGTACGACTCGCGACACGGGCACCGACCGATGGCCCCATCGCCCCAGAACCTCCCATCCACGCACCGAGTCGCGGCGTAGCGGTCCTCAGCGCACCCCGGCGGCCTCCGACCAACGAGCGTGCCACATGCCGCACAGGATTTCCTCACGGTCGAGGGAACCCGCACCGCGAGCGATCATCAACGTCCGGACAAGGAAGACAGACGCGACGATTTGGCCGCCCTTCCACCCGCCGCATCCCCGAGCTCCCATCGCGCCGACTCCCGAGGGAGCAGTCCGCGGCACACCCGATCTCGCCTCGTCGCTCCGGACGCATCACCGTGCCCCCACTCCGCGCCAACAACTCAACGGTGCTATACTGTCGCCCTTCTTACCGAAGCGCGGGGCGCACGTCCTCGACGCGACACGAGGAGGCGCTGCATGCACGCTCGACTGACCACGTTCTCCCTGAGGCCCGGGACGAGGACGGAAGCTGAACAGATCGCCGGGCGCTTCTTCCAGTTGCTCGCCGAGCAGCCGGGGCATCGGCACACGACGTTCTACTTCACCGAGGGCGGTGACCAGCTGGGAT
>JAUJMR010000094.1 GCA_030446765.1 Chloroflexia bacterium | reverse complement strand
CGTGAAGGACGACCATCGCGACGTGGATCACGATGAACACGGTGAAGGCGACCATACTCAGGAAGTGCAAGCTTCGCGCCGCCTGGTGCCCGCGACCGCCCGGGGGGCGGCGCCCGCGCCCTCATCCAGGAGCCTCCCATCCGGTCTCAGGTCCAGATCCTTCGGTCCCCGGCGCAGCAGCAACGCGTGGGGCGGGATCGTGATGGCGGCCAGGAGTACGGCGAGGGCGATCAGCGCCCACCGCCAGCCGAGCTCGCCCGCGAGCCATCCCGCGAGGGGCAGGAAGATGGTGCTCGCGAAGCCCGCGACGAAGGTGATCAGCAGCATCGCCTTATCGCGGTCCCGCTCGAACCACGCGGTCGCGGTCGCGAACGCGGGCTCGTACAGCGTGGCGGCCATCACCAGGCCGATCCCTGCCCAGACGAGGTAATACGCGGGCAGCGTGTCGACGCGTGACCACGCCAGGACGAGGAGCGCGGCCGCGATGGAGCCAATCGTCATCAAGGCTCGGGGGTCGTGCCGGTCCAGCCACCGCCCAACCGGCACGGCCGCCAGGCCGGAGAGCAGCAACGCGAGCGAGTACGCACCCGTGAGGTGCGCGGTCGACCAGCCGAGCTCCCGTTGCATCGGCACCAGCAGGGCGGAGAAGGCGTAGTAGAGCACGCCCCAGGAGACGGTCTCGGTGACGGCGAGCGAGCCCACCACCACCCAGCCATAGTAAAGACCTCGGGGCGGTGAGGATAGCAGCCCCCTCACCGCCCGCGGAACATCCCGGAGTAGCCGCCGCTAGCCACAGCAGCTCCCGCCGGCCTGAACCACGGTGAGGGGGTTCCCGCGCGGCGTGTCCAGCACCTGGGGGACAGGGGTTGTGGCATGAGCCGCGACCGGCTCTGGCGCAACCGCATCTGGACCGGACGCGCAGCACGACACGTCGGTGTCGCCGATCGGCCCCGAGCATACGCCCGTCTCCGGCAGGACCAGCTCGACTCGTCGCGCGGCCTCGAGATCACCGCTGAGAGCGGCGACGACCGAGCGCACCTGCTCGTAGCTGGTGAGCATCAAAAATGTGGGGGCGCGACCGTAGCTCTTCATGCCCCCCGTGTAGTAGCCGGGCTCGTCCTGGTGCGCAAGCTCCGCTTCTCCGTGCGGGGGCACGGTGCCGCAGGAGTGAACGTTGGGGTCGATCAGCGGCGCGAGCGCCCTTGGCGCTTCCACCACCTCGTCGAGGTCGAGCCGCAGCTCACGCAGCATCGAGAGGTCCGGCCGGAAGCCGGTCGCCGCAATGATCTCGTCCGCGACAAGTGCCCGGCCGTCCTCGCCCCGCAGCTCGACCGAGCCGTCTGGCGAGCGGGAGAGGCGCTCGGTGCGGAAGTCCGTGACCACGCGCAGGGCACCGGCCTCCACGAGCCCGTGCACCCGCTGCCCGAGCTCGCCGCGCGCCGGTAGCTGGTCGTCCTCCCCACCGCCGAAGAGTCGGGATACTCGCGAACCCCGCACCGCCCACGTGACGTCGGTCCCTGGCGCTTCACTGGCGAGGCGCACCAGATCGAGGAGGGCGTTGAAGGCCGAGTGCCCGCTGCCCACGACGAGCACGCGTTTGCCCGCGTAGCGGTCCCTCTGCGCGCCCAGCACGTCGGGGATGCCGTAATGGATGTGACTCGCGAGGGCAACCTCGCCCACCGCCGGTGCGCCGCCCGAGCCTAAGGGGTTGGGGCGGGCCCACGTGCCCGAGGCGTCGATCACGGCGCCCGCGAGCACGTGGGCCTCCGAGCCATCCGGACAATCGATCCGCAGGGCGAAGGGCGCGTCCCGGCGTCCATCCGTCTTCATCTTGTCAAAGCCGCGCCTCGTGACTGAGAGGACCCGAGTACCCAGTCTGATGTTTGGGCCGATCGCCGGGTGCTCCGAGAGGGGTCGCAGGTACGCATCGACGATCTCGCTCCCGGTAGGGTAGCCGTCGGGGACCGGCGCCTCCCAGCCCCGATCGGCTAGCAGCGCGCTCGATGCGGGGTCGACGATGTAGCGCCACGGCGAGAAGACGCGCACGTGACCCCACCCGAGGACGCCCGCGCCGACCGTGTTGCCGGCCTCCAGCACCAGCGGGGTCTGCCCCCTCCGGACCAGGTGCGCGGCGGCGGCCAGGCCCACGGGACCCGCCCCGATGACCACGACCGGCAAGCTTTCCCTTCTTGTTTGCTCGTCCATGTTTCATCCCTCTGTGCCTTGCTCGACGTCCATCGCATCCATGGACGGACTAACCCCCCATGTGGATGCAGGTCACCCTCACAGTATGCATCGACAGATATCAATGTATCACGCCAAAAAAGAATGCCTATCTGACGAGAGCGTCTCCGACGAGATCACCGAGCGCCTCTCTCGCCTGGAGCAGCCCCTCGTCGCGCACGGAGTAGTACGCCCAGGTGCCGCGCCTGCTCGCGCTGACCAAGCCGGCTTCTCGCAGCAGCTTCAGGTGGTGGGAGATCATCGGCTTCCTCGGTAACGAACTGGTGGCGCTCTTTCGGATGCGCGTGGGCCGCGAGATCGGCTCGGCGGCATTGG